>OZ240215.1:0-3429519 GCA_965197585.1 Dehalococcoidia bacterium | reverse complement strand
GGTCATGATCATCCATTCCGGGTGATTGCCGCTCTTGTACAGGGCATCCACGACACGCAGCCGCTTCGTGGCCTTCTTGTACCTCTGCCCCGAGGTGGAGTTGATCTCCATCTTGAGGTTGTCTCGAAGCTGGGTCATGTCCAGGTTCTGCAGAATTTCCAGGATGGCTTCCGCCCCCATCCCCGCCGAGAATATGCCCCCGTGCCGTTCCTTCAGTTCCCGGTAGTGGGCCTCGGTGAGCATCATCAGGGGCTTCATGTCCTGAAGCTCATCCAGCTTCTTCTTGGAGTCGACCTTGAGGGCGTCCCTCTCCTCAGCCATCCTTCGTTTGACGTCATTGATTTGCCCAATGGCGCGGTCGGACTGCTCTTTGATCTGCTTTGTGTAGCGGGTAGAGGTTGCTTCTATCTCCCTGTCCGATCTCTCGGTGATCTCCGCGACCTTCGCTTCCACTGCCTCGCTAAGCGCATCCAGGGCCGCCTCCGATACCTCGGCACCCTCGGCTACTATCGTGTGGCCGTTCAAGGCCAGCTCACCAACTGAGGCCTTGCCCATCATCTCCGATATCTGGGCTTCCAGCTCCTCCGCAGTCTCACGAACTCGCCGAGCCTCTTCATCAGATTTCTCGGTAAGGGAATCAAGCTCGGCATCCCGACGACGTTCAAGGTCAGCTTTCGCGTTCTTGCCTATCGTCTCCACGCCCTCGATGGCCTCGGCGGTCTGTTGAGCGAGCTTCTCTTTCTCGAGATCCACAGCCTCCGTCACCTCAGTCAAGGCCCGCTCCCGGGCCGCGGTGTCAACGCTGGTAACGGTGTACTGAGCGAAATAAAGGATTCGCTCCAGCGTTCTGGGCGAGACATCCAGCAGAAGGCCAAGCCTGCTCGGCGTGCCCTTCACATACCAGATGTGACTGACGGGCGCCGCCAGGCGGATGTGACCCATCCGTTCCCTTCTAACCTTGGACCGAGCAACTTCAACGCCGCACCTGTCGCAGATTATTCCCTTGTAGCGGACTCTCTTGTACTTCCCGCAGTAGCATTCGAAGTCTTTGGTCGGACCGAAGGTGCGTTCGCAGAAGAGGCCATCCTTCTCCGGCTTCAGTGTCCGGTAGTTGATGGTCTCAGGCTTGGTCACCTCTCCGTAGGACCACTGTAGTATCTGCTCCGGCGAGGCCAGAGAGATGCGTATGGCGTTAAAGTTTTCGGATTCGACTCCCTTGATGTCGGTGACCATGTACTACAACACCTCTTTTTCTGATTCTTCGGTTGCGGCTTCGTCCGGCTCGGGGCCCAGCTGTGCAAATATGTCCAGCTCTCCATCCACGCCGTCTTCTGTTTCGGCAATGTCTTCGTCCAATAGCGTTTCTTCTGCTTCCTCGTTCAGCAGCTCCACCGAGAGCCCCAGGCTCTGCAACTCTTTCTGCAGCACCCGGAAGGACTCGGGAACGCCGGGCTGGAACACGTCCTCGCCTTTGACTATCGATTCATAGGTCTTCACCCGGCCCGCCACGTCGTCCGACTTAACAGTCAGCATCTCCTGAAGCAGGTGGGCCGCACTGTAGGCCTCAAGGGCCCACACCTCCATTTCCCCGAACCTCTGCCCTCCGAACTGAGCCTTGCCGCCCAGGGGCTGTTGGGTTATCAGGGAGTAGGGGCCCGTGGACCGGGCGTGGATCTTGTCCTCTACCAGGTGAATCAGCTTCATCATGTAGATTGGCCCCACGGTTATCGGCTGGTCGAAAGCCTCTCCCGTACGGCCGTCACGCAGAAGCATCTTGCCGAAGAAAGGCGGGATTACATCCCGTTCGGACATGGCCTCCGTCATCTTGGCGTTCAGCTCCTCGCGCCCAAAATCGGAAGCATCTATTCCCATATCATCGAACCAGAGCTTCAGGCACACCTCTTTTGCCAGGCCGGGACTGTTGTCCCCCATAACCTGCTCCCCGTCGTATCCCTTTCCCTTGAGCCAGTCTATAGCCACATGGCCGTTCTGGGGGCCGACGCCGTTCTGGGGGTCGGCGCCGTTCTCGGGGCCCGGGAGCGCAGTCTCAGCCCGCTGGTTAATCCACATCTTGGACAGGGCATCTTCAATTGACGTGTCGCTCGCTCCGTCGAATACGGGCGTCGCGACCTTGAACCCGAGGGCCTGCGCCGCGAGGCCCAGGTGGGTCTCCAGGATCTGCCCCAGGTTCATCCTGGAAGGCACGCCGATGGGGTTTAACACTATGTCTATTGGAGTCCCATTCGGCAGGAAGGGCATCTCCTCCTCGGGCAGGATTACCGCGATGACGCCCTTGTTGCCGTGGCGTCCCGCCATCTTGTCTCCCTCGGCTATCTTCCGGGTGTGGGCCACCCAGACCCGGACCAGCTGGTTTACGCCTGGGGAAAGCTCGTCCTTGTCGTCCCTAGTGAACTTTTTGACGTCAATTACCTTGCCCTGCTCGCCGTGGGGGACCCGCAGGCAGGTGTCTTTAACTTCCCGGGCCTTCTCACCGAAGATCGCCCGCAGCAGCTTCTCTTCCGCCGTGAGCTCAGTTTCACCCTTGGGCGTTATCTTGCCGACCAGGATATCTCCCGGCCCGACAACCGCCCCGATCCTGATGATTCCTTCCTCATCCAGGTCGGCCAGGCTCTCTTCGCCAACATTCGGGATGTCCTGTGTGATCTCCTCGGGGCCCAGTTTCGTGTCCCGGGCCTCCACCTCGTGCTTCTCAATATGAATCGAGGTGAACTTGTCCTCCCGGACTATCCGTTCGCTTATTACAATGGCGTCTTCGTAGTTGTAGCCTTCCCAGCTCATAAAGGCACACAGGACGTTCTGTCCCAGCGCCAGCTCTCCCATGTCGGTAGAGGAGCTGTCGGCCAGGACCTGGCCTCGGCTTACCCGGTCTCCCTTCTGCACAATCGGCCTCTGGTTTATGCAGGTGCCCTGGTTGCTCCGCATGAACTTGAGCAAGGGGTATTCCCGCAGACCGCCCTCGTCCTGCTTAATCATGATTTCATCGCCGGAAACCGAGACCACCTTGCCGTCCGCCGCAGCCACACACACCTGACCGCTGTCCTTGGCAACGTAGGCTTCCATTCCAGTCCCGATCAGGGGCGACTCGGGGCGGAGGAGGGGCACGGCTTGCCTCTGCATGTTAGAGCCCATCAGCGCTCGGTTGGCGTCGTCGTGCTCCAGGAACGGGATCAAGGAAGTTGAAACGCTGACTATCTGCTTCGGCGATACGTCCATGAAGTCGACGTTCTCGGGTATCTCCATCCGCAGAGTTTCGCCGTAGCGGGCCTCGATCCTTTCCGTCGTGAACTGGTTCTGCTCGTCCAGCCTCAAGTTGGCCTGCGCTATGACGTACTGCTCCTCTTCATCCGCCGCCAGGTAGTCGATATTGGCCGACACAAACGGCTTCACACTGATAGTCCGCCCGTTCAGACCTGCGATCCTCTTGGCCATCGCCTTAGTTACTACCTTGCCCTCCCGGGATATCGTTCTCCCCTCGTTCCCCACCACCTTCTCAGTCAGCGTCTTACCGACAATCTCAGGGGAATCGCAGGGGACTTCCTTTATGACCCGACGGTAGGGGGTCTCTATGAAGCCGTACTCGTTGATGACTGAATAAGTGGCCAGGGACCCGAGAAGTCCAATGTTGGGCCCTTCAGGGGTCTCGATGGGGCATATCCGCCCGTAGTGGGAATGGTGTACGTCCCTGACGTCAAATCCCGCCCTCTCCCTGGACAGACCGCCCGGGCCTAGTGTCGATAGCCTGCGCTTGTGGGTCAGCTCCGCCAGGGGGTTGGTCTGGTCCATGAACTGGGACAGCTGTGAACCGCCGAAGAACTCCTTGATGGACGCCACTATGGGGCGCACGTTGACCAATGCCTGCGCCATCGCTGTTTCCGCCTCGGTCAGGGTCATCCTCTCCCGCACCACCCTCTCCATCCGCATCAACCCGATACGGAACTGGTTCTGAATAAGCTCACCGACACCCTTCACTCGCCTGTTGCCCAGGTGGTCGATGTCGTCGACGGTGTCCTTGCCCTGGTTTACCAGGATCACCTTGCGGACTATAGCTAGCAGGTCCTCCTTGTTGAGGGCGCGGTTGCTGAACACCTCATTCACCTTCTCGGCCTTCTCCTCCGGCAGGATGGCCTTTACTGCCTCTTCGTCGAAGATGCCCGTCGCCACGATGGGGTGAACCATCGCCGCTTCCTCTTTATCCAGGCCCAGGGCCTTCAGCAGCTCGGTCCCCAGCCGCTTGTTTACCTTGTAGCGGCCAACCTTTCCGAAGTCGTACCTGCGCGGGTTGAAGAAAAGGGCCTTCAGCAGGTTGTCTGCATTCTCGACCGTGGGGGGCTCTCCGGGCCTGATGCGCCGGTACAGCTCTATCAGCGCCTCCTCCCGAGACTCGATGCCCCCATCCTTCTCCAGCGTCCTGTCGATGTACGAGTTTTCGCCTTCCAGGTCGATGTCTTTGAACAGTTCCTTGATAGGTTCATCATTCCCGTACCCGACGCACCTGAGCAGCGTAGTCACGGGGAGCTTCCTCTTCCGGTCCACCTTCGCCGAGATTATGCCCCGGTTGCTGGTCTCAAGCTCCAGCCACGCACCCCGGTTGGGGATCAGCTTGGTCGAGCAGAGGCCTCGTCCCGTGGACGGGTCGGTGTCCAGTGTGAAATAGACCCCCGGTGAGCGCACGAGCTGGCTTACAACCACCCGCTCCGCGCCGTTGATGATGAAGGTGCCCTGGGAGGTCATAAGGGGAATGTCCCCCATGAACAGCTCCTGCTCCTTCACTTCTCCCGTCTGCTTGATTACAAGCTGCACCTTCACGTACAGGGGAGCCGAGTAGGTTGCGTCGCGCATCCGGCACTCGCTCTCGTCGTACTTCGGGAAGTGCTTCTTTTGGCAATCCAGGTTCTGCAGGGGACAGGGGAGGGGAGTGCCGTCCGGGCTCTTATCCTTTGTCGGGTCCCGGAACTCGTAGTCCAGGAAGTGGAGGTCGAACCTGCCACCTGCGTAGTCGGATATCGGCGACACTTTTTCGAACAGTTCCTTGAGTCCTTCTCTTCGGAACCATTCGTAGGAGTCCAGTTGGACGAGGATCAGGCTGGGTATCTCAAGGACTTCGGGGAGCTTGGAGAACGACACTCGGCTCCGGTCAAGGGTTTCGGGCGCGGGTAGAGTCGACACCATGGCGTCTAGAACCTCCAGGATAACAGGGTAGTAATGCCTATACCTGTGCTAGGTGAGGTGCGGGTACAAATGGTCAGCTCGGGGGGATGAGCCTTAGAGGGGGAATGGGGCACGGGGAGTACTGCATTCGACCTGCCATATTAGCACCCGCTAAATACCCTGTCAATAGAATGCGACCCCTAATTTGGAGCAATTCCATGTTGCCTGGTGAGCGTCCTGAGGCCAAGGCCCGGGCCATTGGCCCAAAGAGGTCTCGATTCTCTGCCTCCTGTGCCTGTTCAAGTTGACAATAAGGCACGCATACAGGTAGGCTTTATCGGCTATGACAAGCTGGGATACTGCACAGGGCTATTATCGCCACTTTATAAGCGTGCCAATGTGCGCCGGTGAGGTCTTGACGCTCTACCCCCAATCATAGGACAGGACAGACAAGAGAACGTTCGAGACCTCGACCACAACCGGTCGAGGTCTTTTTTGCTGAGAGGTGAGGAGATGGTCCAGATCGAGAAGTCGGTAGTCCATGACGTAAGGGTGGAGAGCATCAAGCGGCTGGACCCACCGTCTGCATATTGGAAGCGTTACCCGCTGCCGGACCCCATAAGGGAGCAAATTGCCCGGCATCGGCGCCAAATAGAAGCAATTCTGAGCGGCCGAGACACGCGGCTGCTGATAATCGTCGGGCCATGCTCGATCCACGACACCGAATTGGGCCTCGACTACGCCCGGCGCTTGGCAGGGCTCGCCAAAGAGGTCGAAGACCGGCTCATGATCGCCATGCGGG
Organism: Dehalococcoidia bacterium; assembly: GCA_965197585.1. Taxonomy (GTDB): domain Bacteria; phylum Chloroflexota; class Dehalococcoidia; order Plut-88900; family Plut-88900; genus Plut-88900. The sequence continues at coordinate 3,423,548 of OZ240215.1, read as the reverse complement.
TCTACTTCGAGAAGCCGCGCACTACTGTCGGCTGGAAGGGCCTCATAAACGACCCTCAGCTTAACGGCACCTACGATGTGCAAGAGGGCCTGGCCAAGGCTCGGCAGTTTCTGATAGACGTATGCTCCCAGGGTCTGCCGACTGCTACAGAGTTCCTGGAGCCGTTCACTCCTCAGTATCTCAGCGACATGATCTCCTGGGGCGCTATCGGCGCAAGGACCACCGAGAGCCAGCCTCACAGGCTCATGGCGAGCGGTCTCAGTATGCCGATAGGGTTCAAGAACGGTACGGGCGGGGGCGTGGAAATCGCAGTTGATGGCGTCGTGTCCGCCATGTCGGAGCATGTTTTCCTCGGCATCGATGCCGACGGCATCGCATCCGTGGTCAAGACCATAGGCAACCCTGCCGCCCATTTGATACTCCGGGGAGGAAAGACGGGCCCCAACTACGGTGTGGAGTCGGTGGCAACTGCGCAGGGGTTACTCAAGAAGCGCGGCCTATCCTCCAACCTGCTCGTGGACTGTTCTCACGCCAACTCGAACAAGGACCACAAGTTGCAGGCCGCCGTCTTCAACGCCCTCCTCGATCAAAGAGTGAGCAATGCCGGGATTGTCGGCCTAATGCTCGAAAGCAACATCAAAGAGGGAAACCAGTCCTTGGGAGATCCTTCAAAGCTCGAATACGGCGTTTCGATCACGGATGCCTGCATCGGGTGGGAAGAAACCGAGGAAATCATCCGGTCCGCCCACGCGCGTATGGGAGGCTAGGGTATTCGGTTGTCCTGATTAGGGCGTTCAGCCCGGACCCGAGCGTTTTGCTAAGCGAGACCTTTGCATAGGGAATTATATACAATCCTACCCAAAACACTTGACGGTTAGCCTTACTTTATGGTACTATGCTACCCAAGTAAGGGGACTGTCATGGCTAGCCGAGCACCTGGAAAACACTACCGAAACGGAATGTCCCTCGTTGAAGCCGTTAGGACATTCGCGGACGATAGCACGGTTGAAGGCATGTTCCTCGATGCCCGGTGGCCTAATGGGCTTGCTTGCCCGTTTTGCGGCTCGCTAAACGTCAAGGCGCGGCCCACCCGCAAACCCGCTCCATTCCGGTGCAACGATTGCCGTAAGGACTTTTCCGTCAAAACCGGCACAGTCATGCAAGGTTCCAATCTCCCCCTCTCAAAATGGGCATTGGCGTCTTACCTTATGAGCACAAGCCTTAAGGGTGTATCCGGCATGAAACTACACCGAGACCTTGGCATCACTCAAAAGGCCGCTTGGCACCTTGCACACCGAATCCGCAAGGCATGGGAGTCTGACAATGGGTTGTTTTCGGGGCCGGTAGAGGTGGACGAAACCTACCTAGGCGGTCGGGAAAAGAACAAACACGAATCCAAGCGGTTAAAGGCCGGACGCGGGATAGCAGGCAAGTTGGCGGTAGTTGGAATGAAGGATAGGGAAAGCGGCAAGGTTGCAACGACTGTCACGCTCAAAACCGACAAGCCAACCCTTCAGGGATTCGTGGAGACCCGAACGGCGCAAGGTGCGAGGGTTTACACGGACGAACACCCTGCCTACCAAGACATCGCCAATCACCACGCGGTCCGACACTCGGCAAAAGAGTTTGTGGACGGCGATGCTCACACCAACGGGATTGAATCGCACTGGGCAATGCTAAAGCGTGGGATAGTTGGAACCTACCATCACGTGAGCACCAAGTACGCTGACCGCTACGCTACGGAGTTTGCGGGTAGGCACAATGCCCGACCCAAAGACACGATTGAACAGGTGTTAGGGATGATGAAGGGGATGGAAGGAAAGCGGTTGCGGTATCAGGACTTGATTGCCTAAGCACGTCAGGGCTTACGACTCAATAGCTCCCCATCGTTGCATGAGGCCCACGACTAAGTCGAGCTTGTTTTCGATAGCACCTAGCCGACTGTCCACCTTGTCTAGCCGAGCGGCGAGTCGTTGTTCTACCCCATCGATCTTGGAGTCTAGTTTGACAATCCTATCTGTTATTAGTTCTACAGTGCTTGTCGATAAGGTAGCCATTGCCTAATCTTTCTTCACTGGCTTGACCAAAGCCTTGATGATGTTCCCGAACGTGTCGGGAAGCCTAGGGGTCGGTTTGGACGGACGGCCCATTTTCTTGTCAGCCAAAGGTATGCCCTTTCCATAGCACACGCGCAACACTATACTCATTCAATATATGTGCCGCGCATATCGATGTCAAGCTGTAGTCTGACACGCGGCCCTTGGGTAGAACCATATATAATTCCCTTTGCATAACCTCTAGTGGTTTAGCTGCTCATGCTGTCGTAGATCCGCCGAGGCGGGAGGCTCTCGAAGTATGAGCGGGGGGCCACGCACCGCCAATCCGTCGCAGTTATCCGCCCTATTTTTTGTGACACCGGCCCCTTGCCCCTCCCCTCACCACCCCCTCTATAATGCCGTTATGCGAATGTTCCTCACTTTCCTTCACGGGCCCCGAAATCCCTAGAGTTTCCAAACAATCAAACATCGTGCCTGCTTCCGGCAGACAATCAAACACAAGGCCGATTTCTTTTGATTGCCCGCTTTCATTTTGATTGTTATATGTCAACTGAACCACATAAGCAGCGCCAATTTGGAGGTTCCCCACCCATCCCCCCTGTGCTATCATCGTCCGGTAGTTTTCCTCCGCTGGTGGCATGTCTCCCCTTGACCTGAGCCTTCTCATTGAGCCTCCTTACCGCGACAATTTGGACGCCGCATTGATCCAACGTGCCGTGTCAAATGTCCTCGAAGTAGAGGGCGCCCGATACCCCGCCGAGGTTTCCGTAGCCGTCACCGGAGACGACACGGTAGCCGACCTGAATCTGAGGTTCAGGGGCAAGTCGGGCACCACCGACGTGCTTTCATTCACCATGAGTGGGAGCGAGGTCGGAGAGGGAGGATTCGTCAGCCCGCCCAGCGGCAAGCAGGACCTTGGAGAGGTGATAATCTCCTATCCCCAGGCCTCTCGCCAGGCCGAGAGTCTGGGCCACGAGACCAAGGACGAAATAGCCTTCCTTACTGTCCACGGCGTGTTTCACCTACTGGGCTACGACCACGAGGTGCCTTCCGAGGCGGACCTGATGAAAGAGATGGAGACCCGAGCATTACGTCTCATGGGCATTGAGCGAAAGGCCCTGTTCCCGGAGCAGAATGCTGGGGAGGGGATGGATTCACGCCTCGGCGCATCTTCGACCGGCTCGGAGGCCCGAATGACGGATTTGGGGAACAACTGATGGTCTCCGAAGTGCTATATCGTAAGTGGCGGCCCCAGACCCTCGCCGGAGTGGTTGGGCAGGAGCACGTCACCCGCACCCTCATCAACGCCCTGGCCCAAGGCCGGGTCGCCCACGCCTACCTCTTCTGCGGCCCCCGAGGCACGGGCAAGACCAGCACCGCCCGCATCCTCGCCAAGGCCGTCAACTGCGCCAGGAACGGCAAGGGCGAGCCCTGCAACGAGTGCCCACAATGCGTGGCAGTCGGCATGGGCAACGCACTCGACCTCATTGAGATAGACGCCGCCTCCAACCGCGGCATAGACGAGGTGCGTGACCTGCGGGAGCGCGTCAACTACTTGCCCGCCGAGTCCCCGTTCAAGGTCTATATCATCGACGAAGTCCACATGATGACCACGCCCGCCTTCAACGCCCTCCTCAAGATTCTGGAGGAGCCCCCGAGGCACGTCATCTTTATTCTCGCCACCACCGAGGCTCACCGGCTCCCAGTCACAATCGTATCCCGCTGCCAGCGCTTCGACTTCCGCCGTCTAAGTCAAAGCTCCGTCGAGGGCCGGCTCCAGGAACTCTGCGACGACGAAGGCGTAAAGGTCGAGCCCTGGGTGATGAAATCCATCGTCCGGGCCTCGGAGGGGAGCCTCCGGGACGCCGAGAACCTGCTGGAGCAGCTCATTGTCTCTTTCGGCGCCAGCATCGAACCTGCCCACTTGCGGGAGCTGCTTGGCGTATCGTCGGGGCTGCCCCTTCAGGAGGTCGCCGCGGGAATGCTCTCCGGCGACCTGCCGAGTGCGCTCAGGGCCCTCCACGGCGTCGCCGAGCAGGGATTGAACCTGAAGCACTTCCACCGTGAGATGCTCGAATATCTCCGGTCGGTGCTCCTGATCAAGGCCGGGGCCGCCGACGTGCTGGACTTGCCCGAAGAGAACCTGGTAGGGGCCCGGGAGCAGGCCTCGACATCCGACATTGGTCTACTGCAACGCGCCCTAGCCCTCTGGAGCAGCGCCAACCTGAAAGCCGATTCCTCGAGCCCCATGCCCATGGAAATGGCCATCATAGACGTCGCTCTCTACGCCTCTCAACCCGCCTCCACTCCCCAGCAAACCAGGTCTGCCAGAACCGCCGCTGCCCCGGAACAGGCAAGGCCGGCCGCGCCTGCGCCGCGCGCAATGGCCGCCCCGACGCCCGCGCCCGAACCCCCAAAGCAACCCGTCCGTGACCCCGACCCCCAACCGGTCGCAAAGGCCCCTTCCAACGGTGTGTCAACGCCCGATACCCATATAGAGGAAACCCCGAGTCTCGCTCCGGTCTCAGAGCCTCAGCCCGAGCCTATATCTGCCCCCGCGCCGGTATCTGAACCAACGGGCGACATATCTGATTTCAAGGAGAGATGGCCGGCGTTGGTAGATGCTCTAAGAGGCGTCGGGTCCAAGGGCAGCCTTGACGCCGTTCTCCGCAGTGCGAGCGAGCCCGTGGCCCTTGAAGGCGACACCCTCGTCATCGGTTTCTTTCACGAATTCCACAAGAACTGGATCGACAACCCCAAGTACCGCCACCTGGTCGAAAAGAAGGTAAACGAGGTGTTCGGCGGGCCCTATCGGATCCGCTGCGACCTTGTCAGTAAGGATAAGTCACCCACCCCCGGCTCCGGCCCTGCCATCAGCGAGCCCGCACCCCCGAACGGCGGCTACGGACAGCCCGCCCCGGCCGCGCAACCGGAGCCTCGGGCCACGAAGCCCCCACCCGTCCCCGCCACCCCCGACTCGGGGCCCGGGCCACTGGTCAGGGCGGCGATGGACATGGGGGCCAGGATTATCGAGCGAGGGCCGGAGAATTCCAGCGTCACCGGGAGCGCATTATGAACAGACAGATGCGGCGTCAGATGAAACAGATGCAGGATGTCCAGTCCCTGCTGGCCAAGGCCCAGGAAGAGCTGGCCGACAAGGACGTCGAGGTCAGCGTCGGCGGTGGCACAGTCAAGGTCGTCATGAATGGTAAGCAGGAGATCAAGTCCATCACCATCTCCCCCGAGGTCGTTGACCCGGAGGACGTGGAGATGCTCCAGGACCTTGTCCAGGCCGCCGTCACCGAGGCCATCGAGAAGTCCCAGGGCCTGGCCTCCAGCCATCTTGGAGGACTCACCGCGGGCCTCAACATCCCCGGGCTGTAGGCAGCGGGGAAGTCCATGTCTACCTCGCCTACCTCTCCAGCCGTGACCCGGCTCATAGAAGCCTTCCACCGGCTTCCGGGCATCGGGCCCAAAACGGCCCAGCGGCTAACCTATCACGTGGTGCGCCTCCCCGAAGAGGAGGCCCGAGCCCTCTCCGAGGCCATCATCGCCGTCAAGGAGCTCACCACCCTTTGCGGCTCGTGCCAGAACATCGCCGAGACCGAGGTCTGCCCCCTCTGCAGCAACTTCCGTCGTGACAGGAGCCAGATATGCGTCGTAGAAGAGCCTTTGGACATTCTGCCCATCGAGAGGTCGGGCAAGTTCCAGGGTCTGTTCCACGTCCTCCACGGCGTGATCTCCCCCATGAACGGCATCACGCCCGACGACCTGAAGGTGAGGGAGCTGCTGGACCGACTCCGAGACGGCCAGGTGAAGGAGATAATTCTCGGCATCAACCCCAACATCGAGGGCGACGCCACCTGCATGTACCTGAACGGGCTGATATCGCCTCTAGGTATAAGGGTCACGCGCCTGGCTCGGGGCCTCCCCGCCGGCGGCGACCTCGAATACGTGGATGACGTGACGCTGGCTCGGGCCCTGGAGGGTCGGCAGCCGTTTTAGCGGCCCTCCCGTAACCCCGTCATTTCGACACCCAGAGAGGGAGCTCAAGTATTTCTTAACGTTTCCTCCATCTTTCAGTGTGGGTCGCGGCGTATAATCCCCTCATGTCCAGACCCCGAGTCTATAAGACCGAGGCCATTGTCCTCCGACACCAGAACCTCGGCGATGCGGACAAGATAGTCACCGTATACAGCCCTTATTTGGGCAAGCTGAGGCTCGTGGGGAAGGGTGTGCTGAAGCCCAGGAGCAGGGTCGGAGGCCACGTCGAGCCGCTGTCCCGGGTCTCGCTGCTCATTGCACGGGGCCAGAATCTCGACATCATAAGCCAGGTCAGCCCCATTGAAAGCTTTGTCGAGCTGCGGGATGACCTGCATCGCACCGCCCAGGCCCTCTACGCCGCCGAGCTTATAGACCTTTTCACCGGCGAAGAAGACGCCAGCCCCGAGCTCTACGAGGCCCTTTTGGAAACACTAAAGGCCCTCACACTCAACAAGGACGGCGGACTGGTCCTGCGCCGCTACGAGCTGCGTCTTCTGGCAATTCTCGGCTACGAGCCCGACCTTGATTCCTGCGTAGTGTGCCGGGCGTCGAGCTTCGAGGGGAGCGCATCCTTCAGTTCCGCCGGCGGCGGCCTCGTCTGCCCCGACTGCGCCGAGGGAGACGGAGCGGCGCGGCCCATCTCTCGGGACGCCCTGACATCCTTCCGCTACCTTCGCAACTCAGACCCGTCCGCGATAGCGGAAAAGGTGACCCCCGAGCGGCTGGCCGGGGAGATGGAAATGACCCTGGGTCGATACATCCGCTATCAGCTGGAGAGAGAAGTACGGTCGGCGGGTTTCCTCGACCGGCTGGCGTCGCTGCCTTCGGAGAGATAGCAAAGTTGAAAGCCAATGCACTTTTTCCGATTGTGGTCCTGGGCATCGCTTGCATGCGATGATCCGAGTTCCTGGCGGCGAAAAAGCCTGTGCTATACTCGCCTAAATCCCGAAACACCTTCCCTTGAAGGAGATTTTATGTCTGACACTCAACGAAGCTCGGAGCTCATGGCCCGGGCCTCCCAGTTCCTCGCCGGCGGCACCATGCACCACACCACCCACGGGTCCCTTCCCCAAGAGCTGCAACCCATCGTGGCCCGGGGCGAGGGGAGCAGGTTCTGGGATGTCGACGGCAAGGAATATATCGACTACGTCATGGGGTCGGGGCCCCTGATCCTGGGCCACGCCCACCCCGAAGTCGTTGAGGCCGCTGAAAAGCAGGCTGCCGCCGGGTCCCAGTACTACAACCTCAGCGAGTCCATGATCGATCTCGCCGAGACTATTGTCAGCGCCGTCCCCTGCGGCCAGCGCATCAAGTTCGCAGGCTCGGGCAACGAAGCCACCATGATGGCCCTCCGCCTAGCCAGGGCGGTCACCGGCAAACCCAAGATTATGAAGATGGAGGGCGGCTATCACGGCACCCACGACTACACGGCCTGGGCCGGGACCCACAAGGAACCCTTCGAATACCCCCGCCCACCCCGCGACTCCCGCGGCATCCCCGACGCCCTCGCAGATCTCGTACTGGTGGCGCCCTTCAACGATATAAAGACCACCTCCCGCCTCATCGAACGCAACAAGAATGAGTTGGCCGCGGTCATTGTGGAGCCGGTACAGCGCAACATTCCTCCAAAGGTCGAGTTTCTGGAAGGGCTCCGCGACGTCACTCGTCGATGCGGCGTGGTACTTATTTTCGACGAGGTGGTGACCGGGTTCCGGCTCGCTTGGGGTGGAGCGCAGGAATACTACGGCGTCTCCCCCGACCTTGCGACCATGGGCAAGGTTATAGGCGGCGGCTACCCCATCGGAGCCATAGTCGGCCAGAATGACCTCTTCTACCCCTTCACACCTGAGGCAGCCGCCCGCGGCGAGTTGGCGATGTACGGCGGCACCTTCAGCGGCAATCCCGCATCCATGGCCGCAGGCCGAGCAACTCTGAACGTCCTGAGACGGCCCGGCCAATACGAACGGCTAGCCACGATGGGCAAGAGGCTCGGGGACGGACTCAAGGAATTGGGCCAGATGCTCGAGATCCCCATGTTCGTATGCCAGGAAGAGTCTATAGTCGACGTACTGTTCACCGATCAGCCCGTGACCCAATACCGGGACACATGGTCGGCGGACGCAGACATGGGCCGCCGATTCAAGATGGGCCTCATCCGCCGAGGTGTCTGGAGCGTTCCCGGCGGCCCGAAGATGTACGTCTCGCTGGCCCACTCGGAAGAGGACATAGACCACACCCTCGCCGTCGCAGAGGAATCCCTGCGAGACCTCCGGGCTTAACCCCCCACCAGAGAGGAGCCTGTCCGCCTAAGGCGGATCATTCCGAGGCCCCGCGAGGAATCTGGGGAGGAGTCCTATCCCCTCTCCCTACGATGGAAGAGGGCTAGGGCCGTAGGCTCGCTGAGGCGAGTCAGGGTGATCCCCTCCTTGGGGCGGGGCCGCTCACCCTGAGGCACTCGAAGGGTCGAGCGTGGGGCGGCCCCGCACTTGCCAATCCGTCACGTCCCACCCCTCCCCCACCCCACAACCCCCTTAACCCCTGTCATTCCTGTGGATGTCAGGTAATTCGTTGACAGAATTAGGTGGATTTAAGGGTCTCCAAAGGGGTCTTTCCGTCCATTGCCTGGTGGGGTCTCTGAGTATTGTAGTAGATCAGGTATTGCTGAAGCTCGTCCTTCAGTTCCGAGACCGATTCGAAGGTTGTCCCCTCCAGCAGGTCCTCGTTCAAGGTTCTCCAGAACCGCTCTATCTTCCCGTTGGTCTGGGGCCTATAAGGGCGGGTGTAGCGGTGCTTTATGCCCAGCTCATTGAGCATCCGTTCCATGGGGTGGCCCTCGGTGTTCCTTGGGGAGGCCATCTCGGGGCCGTTGTCGGTGAGGATGGCCTCGAATTGGATGCCGTACTCCACGTTAAGGAAATTGATGGACTTCAGAGTAGCAAACATAACGGAGAGACTCTTGATGTCTCCGACCACTTCGGCCCAGGCCAGACGGGTGTAGGCGTCGATGAGGCCCACCAGGTAGTAGCGGTGCTTGGTGCCCACGATGGTATCCCGGCTGAGGTAGTGGCTGTCCAGGTGGCCCAGCTCTCCTGCCCGGGTCTTGATGATCTTGCGCTTCGACTGCTGCATCGGCTTTGTGAGCCTATTGAAACCGTGGCGTCTGGTGATGGCGTAGATGGTGGAGGGCTTAGGGGTGTTGTGTTTAAGGATGGGTTTGAGTATGGCATAGATCTCGTAACGGTTGGTACCGTTAAGGCGCTCGTTGATGACCTTCTGCTCAATGTAGGGCAGGGTGCGGCGGGACTTCCACCCGGGACCCCGCTTACGGGGGAGGAAGGCGTTGTCGGAGGGGGAAAGGAGGAACCGGTTGTAGTACTTGGCGAAGGTCTGACGGCTAGTGCCGTGGAAGGAGTAGAAGTCCTGGGCGAAGCGGAAACGGGGATGCTTCCCTGCCTTGACCAGTTGATACTCATGGATGAGGAACCGCCACTTCTGAATGTAGTTCCGCTCAAGGGTGAGGTCCTTGCTATTGTCTCGCATTCTCGCCTCCAGATTGGTGTTGGCCTCTTATACCAATCTGTCAACGAATTACCTAACACTTACAATTCCGAGGCTCCGCGAGGAATCTGGGGAGGAGTCCTATCCCCTCTCCCTACGATGGGAGAGGGCTAGGGCCGTAGGCTCGCTGAGGCGAGTGAGGGTGATCCCTTCCTTGGGACGGGGCCGCTCACCCTGAGGCACTCGAAGGGTCGAGCGGGGGCAACCCCGCACTGCCAATCCGTCACACCCTCCCCCACCCCACAACCCCCTTAACCCCTGTCATTCCGAGGCTCCGCGAGGAATCTTGTGTGACGAAGCAGTGATAGAGTTAGGGTCTCGGGGTGCGGCAGGCCGTAGGAATCGTGGTCCTTCAAGACCGAGCTCTAGCATGGGCCGCCGTACCCTCTCTCATCTAAGCCCGTACAGTTGCCCGGGTCAACAACCCGTACCTGCAAGAAAGGGATAACATGAGTCAAGACTCCGTCATAGGCATCGACGTCAGTAGTCAGTTCCTCGACCTTCACATCCTCCCCCAAGGCCAGGCCGCCAGACATCCCAACGATGCTGAGGGTATCAGAGAGATCCTCCAATTGGCCAAGGACCTCAATGTCACCCTCATCGTCATGGAGGCCACCGGCGGCCTCGAGAGGCCCTTGGCTTTGGAGTGTGGCCTTCTTAAGATACCTACTGCAGTCATGAACCCCAGGCAGATCAGGGACTTCGCTCGCTCCACCGGTAGGCTGGCCAAGACCGATGCCATCGACGCCCACTCCATCGCCCTCTTCGCCTTCACCCTCAGGCCCCAACCCCGCCCTCTCCCAGACCCTCAAGCAGCCCATCTCAAGGCCCTCCTCGCCCGCAGACGGCAGCTCATCGACATGAAAGCCGCCGAGTCCCTTCGCCTCAATCGTGCCCTCGACCCCCTTCTTCCCAGCCTCCACAAACACATCCTCTTCCTCTCCCAGGAACTGGACGACCTGGACAAGGAGATTGACGACCTCATTAACTCCAACTCCCTCTGGAAGGGCAAGCTCAACCTCCTCATGGATGTCCCCGGTATAGGCTCCGTATCCTCCTTCACCCTCGTAGGCTCTCTTCCCGAACTCGGCTCCCTCAACCGTAAGCAGATCGCCGCCCTCGTCGGCGTCGCTCCCTTGAACAGGGACAGTGGCTCTCATAGGGGAAGACGTTCCATCTGGGGCGGCCGGGCTAACATCAGATCCGCACTCTACATGGCCACAATGAGCGCCAGAACCCATAACCCTCCTATCAAAGCCTTCTACGAGCAACTCCTCGCTGCCGGCAAGCCCGGCAAGGTTGCACTCGTCGCCTGCATGCGTAAGCTCCTCACCATCCTTAACGCCATGATCAGAGACAACTCCCCTTGGAATCCCCTCCCCAAACACAGTTGCTAGGACTTGCCCTCGCACGCCCTTCATAGCCTTCCTTCCCCTCCCCCTTGATAACGACATATCAGCCATGTTGCATAGCAACATGGCTGATATGTCAATAAAACAGGGCGGGTGGGCGGGTACCGATTAAACGGGGTCGGGAGGGGTGCCCCCCCCAAAGTGACACGAACCCCTTGACCTACCCAAACATACGTGCTATTATCCCCACCGTTCGAACACCAGCCTAACTCACCCAAGGAGGAACCAAAAACCCAGGGAAGCCCACCCGACCCACCCGAGGACTCAACGTCCAAGCCCATCCCAACGGCCCTCGCACAGGCCCGTGGCTCAAGCAAACGCCGCCATCTCCTCACCCCATCGGGTCCCGTGCCCCTTCCCCCATCACCCAGGCGATTGGAAGGTCCGTAAAGACTCTAACCGGCATGTCCCCTCCAGGGCCCTGCCGAATGGCGTCCTATGCGTAGGACGCAGTAGATGCGCCCTCGGCGTATCTAAGGAGCCCCGCTTATGCCGGGCTATACACTCGGGCCTTACGGCCCTTGGAAAATCTCCCCCGTCGTTCCCTTCGGAGATTCCCACATAACCAGCGACGGCAGTGAGAAAGCGCCCCCCGACCCTCCGAGCGGGGCAGAGCGAAAGCTGGTGGTAGAGGCCGCCCCTTAGCGAGGACCCCTCGCTTATCTACCACACTAAACAGAAGCACGGGGCTGAAGCAGGCGGGCCTCCCGCCCCCTGAATCGAGTCTCGGACCTTCCATCGCCTGCCCCCTCCCAAACAAACCAAACCGAAACCCAAACCCCACAATCGAAGATGGAACATCCGCCTCAGGAGGACTGAATAAACGCTCTCCACCGGCGTCAGCCTCTTGCACAATCGTCATTCCGAGAACCCAGGATTCCAGAAACAGCGTGAAATGTGGCATGTCGCTGTTGTGACACTACCCTGCGTGTGGTAGCATACTTCCCCGTCGCACGACCATGAAACTTACCGCCGTAGGCGCCTATCCGAAAATCACAGAAGGGCCCGAGGGACAGAGGCTCCGCAGGGCCATAGCCCGCTCCGATAGAGGAGATATCACCCCCGAAGACCTCGCCCGAGTTGAGGACGACGTTAGCCGCGAGGTCATCGAACAGCAGGTTGCCGCAGGTCTCGACATCGTGACCGACGGCATGATTCGCTGGGACGACGGGCAGACATACATCGCCCGTAACCTGGAAGGCTTCGAAGCCACGGGCCTCCTGCGCTACTTCGACACCAACACCTATTACCGCCAGCCCGTTGCCACGGGCCCCATTGGCTGGAAGGGCCCCATCACCGTATCCGACTACCGGTTCGCCGCGGGCTGCACTTCGCTGCCGGTCAAGGCGATTATCACCGGCCCCTATACCCTCGCCAAACTCTCCCGCTCCGACCACCATCGTGACCTGGCTCACCTGGCCACGGAACTCGCCGACGCCCTCAGGCAGGAAGCCCTTGCCCTGGAAAGCGAGGGTGTGCCCCTTCTCCAGGTCGACGAGCCGGCTATCGTCAGGAACAAAGAGGACTGGGCTCTCTTCCGCGAGGTGATGGACCGCTTCACCCAGGATTTGAACGTAGAGCGGATGTTGTACACCTGGTTTGGGGACGCTACCGGGCTGGACGGCTTTTTCGATCTTCCCTTCCACGGCTTCGGCCTGGACTTCGTCAAGGGCCCGGCCAACTTTGACCTGCTGGACCGGTTCCCCGCCGACAAGACCCTGGGCCTCGGCATCCTGGACGCCCGCAACGTCCGCCTGGAAACGGTCGAGCATATTACGAATACTCTTACGGAGACCTCGCAGCATGTGTCTCTGGCCCGCATTCACCTGACCCCCAGCTGCGGGCTCGACTACCTGCCCCGGGACACGGCAATAGCCAAGCTGAGGCGCATGTCAGAAGGTGCAGCGGAGCTGAAGGAGGCGGTAAGCTAGATGGGAGCCTTGTTGACGACCTCCGTGGGAAGCTTCCCCAAGCCTCCCTACCTGAGAAAGGCCAGGGGACGCTACTCCCGGGGAGAAATGGACCGGCAGGAGCTCCGGGAGCTGGAGCTGCAGGCAACCCGCGAGTGGATCGAGGCCCAGGAGGAGATTGGCATCGACATCCTCGTCGACGGGGAGATGGACCGTGGCGACATGGTCACCTTCTTCGCCGAGAACCTGGACGGGTTTGCAATCAGCGGCCTGGTCCGCTCCTACGGCAACCGCTACTACCGCAAGCCAATAGCCACCGGCCCCATTAAAAGGCGTCAGCCCGTCACCCTTGACACCTGGAAGTACGCCCAGAGCCTCACCGAAAAACCGGTCAAAGGCATGCTCACCGGTCCTTACACCATCTGCGACTGGTCTTTCGACGAGTATTTCCCAAACCGTGAAGCCTTCATCATGAACGTGGCCGAGTTTGTGCGCGACGAGGCACGGGACCTGGAAGCCGCCGGCGCAACCTATATTCAGATCGACGAGCCCGCCCTCTCCACCCGCCCGGAGGAGATCGACATCGCCATCCGGGCCATGGGCGTCGTAACCGAGGGGCTCACCGCCACTACCATCACCCATATTTGCTACGGCGATTTCGCCAAAATATATCCCCGGATGCTGGATATGCCCGTAGACATCTTCGACCTGGAGATGGCCAACAGCGGCTACCAGCTCATGGATGTGTTCGCCTCCCACCCCTTCAGAAAGATGTTGTCCGCTGGCGTTGTCGACGTGCACAGCCACCAGATAGAACCCCCCGAAGAGGTCGCAGAGGGTGTGCGCCGGGTCCTGACCCAGTTCTCCCTCGACCAGATCCTCGCCGACCCCGACTGCGGGCTCAAGACCCGAACGGTGGAAGAGGCCAAGGCCAAGCTGAAGGCCGTTAGGATGGGAGTGGACCTCGTCAAAGAGCAGCTGGGCGTCGCCTAGGGTCCAACCGGCCCTCAAAGCAGAACGCCTGGCTCCCCCAGCAAGCTTCCTGTAGGGTGCAAGCTAAGTAGAGAAGGGCAGGCCGGTTTGAGAGCGGTATCGATAGAGGAACACGGCGGCCCCGAGGTCCTGCAGGTCCACAAGGTGCCCAACCCGGAGATCGGGCCCCTGGAGGTCTTGATCAAAGTCTGGGCCTGCGGCGTCAACCACGTCGACCTCTATCTTCGCCAGGGAATCATCGGCGCAACAATACCCCTGCCCGCGATCCCCGGCCGCGAGGTTGCCGGAGAGATCGCTGAAATGGGAGAGATGGTCACCGACTTCTCCATCGGGGACAGGGTGACGGTCATCCCACGCTTCCCCTGCGGCAACTGCGACCCGTGCCGCATAGGGGAGGAGGGCATGTGCTTAAAGGCGGCCAGCATCCCCGGCGGTTACGCCGAGTTCACCAAGGCCCCCGCCTCCAGTCTCATTCTTCTCCCGCCGGAGGTCTCCTACGACATGGGCGCCAGCGTCGCTCTCGCCTATCTCACTGCCTGGCACATGCTCATCACCCGGGCCAAGGTGCGGAGTGGGGAGGACGTGCTCGTTCACTCGGCGGGCAGCGGAGTCGGCAGTGGGGCGATCCAGATAGCAAAGATGGCCGGGGCCCGTGTCTTGGCTACCGCATCCTCGGACATCAAGCTGGAGCGGGCCCGCCAGATCGGCGCCGACGAGACCATCAACTACTCCACTGAAGACTTCAGGGACTCCGTGATGGGTCTCACCGAGGGCCGGGGCGTCGATATCGTCGTGGAGCACATAGGCACCGATACCTGGCAGAGCAGCATCGGGTGCCTGGCCTTCAATGGCCGGCTGGTGACCTCCGGGGCACACACCGGGGTTTACGGCAGGATCAACATCCAGGAGCTTTTCATCAAGCAGCTAACCATCATCGGGTCATACCTAGGCTCACGCCACGAGTTGGCCCAACTGCTCAAGGTTGTGGCCCAGGGCAAGGTCAAGCCCGCCATAGACAGCGTCTATCCCCTGGAAGGCGCCAAAGAGGCGCACCAGATGATGGAGGAGAGACGCCAGTTCGGCAAGCTGCTGATCAAGCCCTGGCTCCGCTAGACTTTCCCGTTTCGTTCCTCATTCCATCTCTCTATTAAGAGGGAGCTAGGGAACCTCTGAACAACTCACTGTAAACCAGCTTAAGTTGTCTTGCATGGAGTTTTGAGGAGAGGTTGGGTCGTAATGTTGCGTCCCGGAGGCTTATTTGCATCCTATGTTCTGGCCTGTCAGGGCATCCAGTCACCATCAACCTGGATTTGGGCACACTGCTTCCCCGTCACACCGCTAAGTGGCGCTCGGCCCTTACCAAGTTGGCCAGCCCCAGCAGCATCGCCACCCGTTGCGTGTTCTTGTACAGGCCCCTGTAGCGGACCTTGGCGTAGCCGAAGTGCCGTTTCACGTACAGGAACGGATGCTCCACCTTAGCCCTGATGGATGATTTGCTCTTCTCCGCCAAGGCTTCGCAGCTCCCCGCCCTCAGTTTCCGACGCCGTCCGGGTCTCATCGCCACCCGCCACTCCACATCCATATCCCGATTCTCCGCCCGCTTCTCCACTCCCTGATATCCCGCATCTCCCCACACTCGCCTCTCCCCTCCATGCAGCAGCCGGTGCGCCTCCGTCACGTCATGCACGTTCGCAGCTGTCGTACTCATACTGTGCACTACCCCCGTGTCAGCGTCTGCACCAATGTGCACTTTCATCCCGAAGTGCCACTCCTTCCCCTTCTTCACCTGGTGCATATCGGGGTCTCGCTCTCCAGTACGGTTCTTCGTAGACGCCGGCGCCTCGATGATGCTCGCATCCACAATCGTACCCTCCCTGAGCCTCAGTCCCCGAGACTCCAGATGACGGTTGATCTCCTCGAACAGCCCCCGACCCAACTCCTGCTCTTCCAGCAGATGGCGGAAGTTCAGTATCGTAGTCTCGTCAGGCAAGGGGCCGGACAGCCTCAGACCTGTGAACCGCCTCACCGACTCCACCTCGTAGAGCATGTCCTCCATGCCCGGATCGCTCAGGTTGTAGAACAACTGCACGCAGTGTATCCGCAGCATCACGGATAACTCGTAGGGCCTCCGTCCACGGCCCGCCCTGGAATAGTAGGGCCGGATTCGCTCCTCCAACTTTCCCCATGGAACCAGGTCCTCCATCCGCTCCAGAAATATCTCCCGGCGGGTCTTTCGCTTCTTGCCCTCGTATTCCAAGTCTGCAAATGTGGGCTGCTCCATCAAATCTCTCCCCAGCTTTGGCGTTAGTCCCCTTATCTTACTATTACCTATGCCCCTATACTTGTTCAGAGGTTTCCTAGAACGATCCCCCAGTCCCCATCCCCCTTAAACCTATTATTGGTGGATGCGCTAAGCGCATCCACCAATAACGCAAAACTCTTCGGAAAGAACAATGGGTCGGCGCTAAGCGCCGACCCATTATTACTATTCGGTTGTGAATCGCCGTGCTGTTGGACTAGTAGTCCATGGGCGGGGCAGGGGGCATGGCCGGCGACTTGTCCGGTATCTCGGTGACGAGAGACTCGGTGGTCAGTACCATGGCCGCCACGCTGACGGCATTCTCCAGGCCTGCACGGGTCACCTTGAGGGGGTCGATGATCCCCTTGCCGATGAGGTCGCCATAGTCGTCACTGGCGGCGTCGTAGCCGTGGGACGGGTCCAGCTTCTTCACCATGTCGACGACGACGGAGCCCTCTTTGCCTGCGTTCTCGGCGATACGCCGCATCGGCTGCTCAAGGGCCTTGGCAACGATGGAGACGCCGGTGCGCTCGTCACCCTCGTTGTCATCCAGGACCTTGCCAAGGGCTTTCTGGGCGTTGAGAAGGGAGACGCCGCCACCGGCGACGATTCCCTCTTCCACCGCGGCTCGGGTGGCCGAAAGCGCATCCTCTACGCGGTGCTTCTTCTCTTTCAGCTCAACCTCGGTGGCTGCGCCAACCTTGATGACTCCAACGCCGCCGGCCAGCTTGGCCAACCGCTCCTGGAGCTTCTCACGGTCGAAGTCGGAGGTGGTGTCCTCGATCTGGGCCTTGATCTGCTTGATCCGGCCCTGGATCGCGTCCTCGCCGCCCCGTCCTTCTATGATGGTGGTGTCATCCTTACCGGATACGACACGCCGGGCCCGACCCAGGTCTTCCAGGGTTGCGGAGTCCAGTTTGCGTCCGACCTCTTCGCTTATGACGGTGCCGTTTGTCAGGATGGCTATGTCCTGAAGCATCGCCTTGCGCCTGTCCCCGAAGCCGGGGGCCTTCACTGCCAGGCAGTTGATGGTGCCGCGCAGCTTGTTCACCACCAGGGTGGCCAGCGCTTCGCCGTCCACGTCCTCGGCAATGACTACCATGTTCTTGCTGACCTGAAGGACCTTCTCCAGGACCGGCAGAACGTCGGCCACAGCAGAGATCTTCTTGTCCGTGATGAGGATGTAGGGGTCGTCAAGACCTGCTTCCATCCGCTCGGAGTTGGTTACAAAGTACGGGCTGATGTAGCCTCGATCGATCTCCATGCCCTCGACGTACTCGATCTCGTAGCGGATGCCCTTGGACTCCTCTACGGTGATGACGCCGTCCTTGCCTACCTTCTCCATAACCTCGGCGATGAGTCCACCGATTTCGGAGTCGGCGGCGGAGATGGAAGCAACCTGGGCGATCTGGTCCTTGCCTGCTACCGCGATGGAGAGCTTCTTGAGCTCTTCGACGGCCGCGCCGCGGGCTACCTCCATACCCCTCTTAATGGCCATGGGGTTGGCGCCGGCGGCCACGTTCTTCATTCCTTCGTGGATCATGCTCTGCGCCAGGACCGTGGCCGTGGTTGTGCCGTCTCCGGCCACGTCGTTGGTCTTGGTGGCGACTTCCTTGATGAGCTGGGCGCCCATGTTCTCGAACGGGTCCTCTACCTCGATCTCCTTGGCGATGGTTACACCGTCATTGGTGATGGTGGGGGGACCAAACTTCTTGTCTAAGATAACGTTCCGGCCCTTGGGGCCGAGTGTGATCTTCACCGCGTTGGCCAGGGCGTCAATTCCCTTTCGGAGGGAAGCCCTCGCGTCTTCGGCGTATTCCAATTGTTTTGCTGGCATTTAAGCTCCTTTCCTAATTCTTCCCGATCCAGGTGTGACCCAGACCTAGGTTATCTTGGCGACGATGTCGGACTCCCGCACTATCAGGTAATCCTCGTCATCCTCTTTCAACTCGGTGCCGGAGTACTTCCGGAACATGACCATGTCGCCCTTTTTCACCTCCATGGCTATCCGGTTGCCGTCGTCATCGAGACGACCGGGGCCCACGGTTATGACCTCGCCCTCTTGGGGCTTCTCTCTAGCCGTGTCGGGAAGTACAAGGCCGCTGGCCGTGACCTCCTCTTTTTCGGCGGGCTTGATAAGCACTCCGTCTCCCAACGGTTCAAGCGTTCGTGTCAATATGAATCCTCCTTTCGAATCATCCCTCTGTGCAAAATTTTAGCACTCAAGTGGCCCGAGTGCTAACCGGTGCAGATTTTAACGCCAGAAATAGCGTTTCGCAAGGGGGTGATGTCACCCCTCTATGTGAACGGGATCAGGGGTTGTATTTGTTAATCGCCTCCTTCAGGCAAACTCTCTAATCGGAGTCCAAAAACCTGCCCGAACGCCTCTCTAAGCGCGCTCAGGACATCCGACCGGGACACGGGTCTACCCAATATCTTCTCCACGGAAGTCATGGGTGCGTCCTTGATCCCGCATGGATATATCAGCGATATGTGCTCCATGTCAGGGGAGACATTTAGGGCGAACCCGTGCATCGTCACCCAGCGCTTGACGTGAATCCCTATCGAGGCGATCTTGTTTTCTCCAACCCACACCCCCGTCAACCCCTCCCGCCTTCTCCCCCCGACCCCGAGGCCCTCAAGGGCGCGTATCAAGACCTCTTCCAGCTTCCACAGGTGCTTGCGAAGGTCTATCCCATGCCGGGTGAGGTCCATGATCGTATATCCGACAATCTGACCGGGGCCGTGGTAAGTGACGTCTCCTCCCCGGCTGGCGTGGAAAAACTGGATCCCGCGGTCGGCCAACTCCGATTGGGGGACCAGGATGTTCTCCATGTTGCCCGACCGCCCGAGCGTTATGACCGGCGGGTGTTCGAGCAGGACGAGGGTGTCGGGTATCTCACCGGCAATGCGCCGGTCTCTGAGGTCGGTCTGCAGGTCAAGGGCAGACTGATAATCCACCAAGCCAAGATCCAGGACCCGTGCTTCTCCCTTAGCAATGGAGGCTTGTTTCTGTTCGGCTATCATGCTTAAAAGACTTTGGGCCGCTTAACAGCGGCCCAAAGCAATTTCAAATTCGTCTACGTGGGCACCGGATTGCCCGAGAGCGGCAACTAGACGCTGAAGCCGTCCAGCATCTTCTCCAAAGTCATCTGCCTGGCCTTGCTCCTGACTTCATCCTGCCGCTCGTGCAAGGGCTTGGAGTCGGGGTCCTTGTAGATTATTCCTACAGGAATCCCGGGCTCATGGATGGCCTTGTACGCCGACATCCTGTCGCTCGAATCGTAGTCTTCGGACAGGGCCCAGAGCGCCGGCTTTATCCCCTGCTTGGCATTACCCTTCAGGAGGTCATACGTGTCATTGTATTCAGTGCAGGGGGACTGTATGTGCACTATGGAGAAGCCCTTGTGGTCCATCCCCTGGAGTATGAGAGAGGCCAGGTCCCTGGGCTTGCCCGAAAAACCGGAGGCGATGAATGAGGCGCCGCTGGTAAGGTAGAGGTCCAGCGGGTCCACAGATCCCTCGATCTTGCCGAACGGTGTGCTTGAAGTCTTGACACCCATGTCGGTGGTCGGGGAGCTCTGGCCCTTGGTGAGCCCATAGACGCCGTTGTCCATGATGACAGCGCAGACGTCCAGGTTCCTCTGGGCCTGAGGCACGATGTGCTCTCCCCCGATGCTGAGAAAGTCCCCGTCTCCTGCGACCACAAGAACGTTCAACTCCGGCCGGGCCATCTTTATGCCAAACGCCTGGGGCAGTGTGCGCCCGTGGACTCCGTGGATCCCGAAGGGCTGCTCGCCCTCGACCAGGTGGACCAGGTTACCGGAGCAGCCTATACCCGCGACTATGACCGTCTCGGTAAGAGGGGCCTCGTCTCTCAAGGCCCGCTCCCGGATGGCCATCTCGACAGCCCGCCGCACCCCGAAGTCGCCGCAGCCGGGGCACCACTTGAAGTCGTATTCTGCATTCTTAATCTTCGGCGCCTTGCGCGGCGCCTGCTTTAGTGTGGTCATACTTGAACTGTCCTTTCAGCCTGTACCCGGACTCTCTCCCCGATACGCTCTACCAGGTCTCTCACCTTGAACGGCAGTCCCGTAATCTGGGTTATCGACTCGGCTTTCACGCCCTTAGCTCTCAGAATCATGGACATCTGCCCCATGTAGTTTAGCTCTGGGACTATTACCAGTTCTTTCTTCTTCAGTTCTTTAAGCAGGGTCGGAGGCAAGGGGTTGATGTTCATCGTGTAGTACCAACCCAGATCGCACCCCTCGGCAATGAGCTGCCGATATGCTTCCAGCCCAGGACCTTTTGACCCACCCCACGGCAACAGCGCCACCGGGCAATCTCCGTTCTCCACCTCGAACTCGTCCTCCAGCAGCAGATCCAGCTTGCTGAACCTGCGATTGGTCATCTGGATGTGCCTGTCCGGCCTGTGGGTTGTATCTCCATACGGGTCGTGCTCGCTGGCGTTGGCCACGTAGGGGCCCGGTCCGCCCGGAAGGGGCATGGGTGAGACGTGGCTGGCCTCATAACGCAGGTAGCCGTTCGACCCGGTATAGACATCCCGGTTTTCGACGACCAAGGCCTCGAGATTGGGCCTCGGAATGTTCTGCGCCCTCTCGGAGAGGTTGTGGTCGCTGAGCAGGGCCACGGGGCCCTGGTACCGCTCCGCCCAGTTAAGGGCCTTTACCGCGGCATCAAAGCACTCCGACACGTCGCCCGGGGCTATAATCGGCAGTTCCATGTCCCCGTGGGCGGGATGCAAAGCCGTCAGCAGGTCAGACTGCTCGGTTTTCGTTGGCAGTCCCGTGGCCGGCCCACCCCTCATGACGTCAACCACTACGCAGGGAATCTCGGCCATCCAGGCAAACCCGAGGCCTTCGCCCATGAGGCTGAACCCGGGTCCTGCCGTGGAGGTCATCGACTTCTTGCCAGCGTACCCCGCCCCGACTATTGAGTTTATCGATTCGATTTCGGAGCTGGCCTGATACGCGAACTTGCCCTCCCCGACCAGGTTGTTCTCCATGAATATCAGTATCGAAGTGGCCGGGGAGATGGGATAGCCGATGAAGCAGTCGAGCCCTGCGGCTATTGCGCCCATGGAAAGGGCCTGGTTGCCGTTGATAAGTACCTGCTCACCCTCAGTCTTGGTGGCCGGGGCCAGGGTCCCGAGTCTCAAGCCGCTCTTGGCAGCGCCTTCCCTGCCGAGGAGCAGAGCCTTGTTGTTGGACTCAATTATCTGCTCGTCGTTGGCGCGGCCTCTCGTATAGCGCTTTCGGTTGAACTCCGCCAGGTACTCGTGGGGCATGTCGACCAGATGGGCCAAGGCCCCTACAACGACGAAGTTAGCCGCCCGCAGGTTGCCTGTGGAGCGGGCCAATTCCTCGAAGGGCAACCCGACGCTCTGATCATCCTCTTCAAGCTGGAAGTCACCGGTGTTGTATATTACTACGCCGTCTTCCCTAACCTCTCCCAGGTGGGTCTCGTAGGCTTCTTTGTTGAAGGCTACCAGGACGTTAAGGTCATCCCCGGAGCTCAGAATAGGAGATGTCGCTACCCGGACCTGGGTCCAGGTTGGTCCACCCCGGATCTGGGACGGAAAAGTCGAGAATGTCAGGACGTGGTAGCCGACCTGAGCCGCCGCTTGCGCCAAGGCTGCGGCGGCTGTCACTACACCCTGCCCGCCCTCACCTGCAAAGCGGACTACAAAGTCTCTTGTCTCCAATTGCCTTTCTCCCGTCTAGCCGACCGCTGTAACGGTTTGAGCATCCACAACTGGGGCCCTAAGAGGACGCGGCCGCGCCTAACATGTCCGTTTTTGTTCCCCTTCTTCTTTCCTCACACGCGCATCAGGAGGCGATGCCAAAGGAACCCGCCATCGCGCAAGACCCCCCACTGCCTAGGCACGAGTGGCCGGAAAATCCTAGCATCTAGAGGGCCGGATGTCAACTTGCGGGCCCTCAAACACATCCCAAATCCCGTTCCTTGACACTCAGACGGGCAGAATGATAAAGTCCAAAACCGGTACTCGAGCAGGCCAGATTCCAGCCAGCCCAGTCCGGGCTTTGGTACCCGACACTTTTGGACCCATGCGGTCGAGTGTCGGTCATGTCGCCCAAGGGGGGGCCGGGGCTTATGGTCCCCAGTGGCGTTCAAACGGACCGGGGTTCTTGGCTCGGAAGGCTCTAGCCCGGGACCTATAATTTGACAGTATCATGACAGGCTGCTCAGGGGGCACGAATGGCTGAGGCCAAAGAAGATATTCAGCTACACCGCGGGCTAAAAGGCATCTACTTCGAGCGATCGGCGGCCTCTTTTATCGACGGCGATGTCGGCAAGCTCCTCTATCGTGGATACAACATCCATGACCTCGCCGAGAACTCCACTTTCGAAGAAACCACGTATCTGCTCCTCCATGGCTCCCTGCCCACCCGCAGTCAGCTTAGCGAAATAGACGAAACCCTAAAGTCCAGCCGCCAAATTCCCGATGCCGTTTACCAGGTGATAGACCTGGTCAAGGATGCCCACCCGATGGATGTCCTGCGCACAGGGATATCCGCACTATCTGCCTTTGACCCCGACGTATCCGACAACTCCGCCGAGGCCAACATCCGCAAGGGCGCCCGGGTAACGTCTCAGGCTTCCACCATTGTTGCCGCACACCACCGGATAAGGCAGGGCCTGGACCCCGTGACTCCCGACCCCTCCTTAGGCCATGCTGCAAGCTTCCTCCACATGCTTCACGGAGAAAAACCGACAGATGAGGATGCCAAGCTGCTTGACGTCGACTTCATCCTCCACGCCGAGCACGGAACCAACGCATCGGCGTTTGCGGCAAGGGTCTGCGCCAGCACAATCTCGGACCTCCATTCGGCCATCGTTACTGGCGTAGCCGTGTTGAAAGGGCCAGCGCACGGGGGCGCCGCAGAGGCAGCCCAGACCATGACACAGGCCATCGGCTCACCCGACAACGCCGAAACCTACATCAGGGACACCATCAAGAGCGGCGGGCGGATAATGGGCTTCGGTCACAGGGTGTACAAGGCGGAGGATCCCAGGGCTAGGCACCTCAGAGAGAGGTCTCGGGACTTGGGCGAGAAGATGGGCGAGCCCGAGTGGTACCAGATCCTCACCCGCGTCGAAGAGGCGATGGCTCCCTATAGAAAGCGCGGTGTATTCGTAAACGTGGACTTCTACGCCGGTTCCATCTACCACCTTCTCGGCATCCCGGACGATCTGTTTATTCCCCTGTTTGCCATGGGTCGGATACCCGGATGGACCTTGCAAGTAGTGGAACAGCACGAGAAGAACATTCTCATCCGGCCGCTGGCAGAGTACACGGGTCCGATGGATCTGGAGTACGTCCCACTGGACCAGCGCGGCTAGCGGACTCCCGTCTCCCTTTCGGTGCCTGAATCTCATAACTCTTTGTGCTATCATTTGCCAAGCTGTTTGCAGCAACCTCATTCGTCAATATCGTGGGAGGAATTTAATCATGGCGGACCAAATCCAGGTAGGACAGGAAGCCCCCGACTTTACACTTAAAGGCACTCAGGGCGGGGACGTAACCTTAAGTAGTTACAGGGGCGACAAGAACGTGCTCCTCGCTTTCTATATTCTCGATTTCACAGGCGGCTGAAGCACCGAACTGGCCACCCTTAGGGCGGCCCGGAGCTCCTTCAACGACGCCAACACCCAAGTCCTCGGCCTGAGCATCGACAGCATCTTCGCCCACAAGGTATACGACCTCAGCCTAGGCGGTCTCTGGTTCCCTCTCCTCGCCGACTTCCACCCCAAGGGCGCGGTGGCCGACCTCTACGGCATCATGACCGAGAACGGCATCAGCAAGCGGGCCTGCTTCCTTATCGACAAGCAGGGCGTAGTACAGGCAGCTGAAGTGTACGAGCGGGGCCTGCCCGATGTCCCAGCCCTAGCCGCCAAGGCCGCGGCTCTTTAGGCCCGGTCCCGTTTACAGCGGAGGCGCCAGCCTATGAAGACCAGGCAAGAGGCCCTGGACCTCCTCCACGAATACACCAAGAGCGAGAACCTGCGAAAGCACGGGCTAGGGGTGGAGGCTGCCATGCGCTCCTATGCCCGCAAGTTCTCGGAGGACGAGGACGTCTGGGGCATGGTAGGCCTGCTTCACGACTTCGACTACGAGGTCCATCCCACCGCGGATAAACACCCGATGGAAGGCTCCAAAATCCTCAGGGAACGGGGTTACCCGGAAGAGATCATCTACGCCATCCAGTGCCACGCCGACTACCTCGGCCTGGATAGGAAGGCGAATATGGATAAGGCCATTTTTGCCTGCGATGAGCTCGTCGGCCTCGTCAACGCCGTAGCCCTCGTCCAGCCCACCAAAAGCGTCATGGACGTCAAGGTCAGGTCGGTCAAGAAGAAGCTGAAGGACAAGTCCTTCGCCAGGGGCGTGATTCGCGAAGACATCACCAACGGAACAGCCCAGCTTGGCGTCGAGCTTGACGATCACATCGCAACGGTGATTGAGGCCATGCAGGGCGTCGCCGCCGAGCTCCGGCTGGACGGCAGTCTGGTCAAGTCCTAGGGACTCCCTTGCAGCCCGACAAGATCCTGCTGGAGGCTATGGAGTTCTACGCCTATCACGGCGTCAATGCGATTGAGAAGACGCAAGGGCAGCGCTTCATTGTCGACGTGGAACTGTCCACCGGCCTTGCCAGGGCCGCACAGACCGACTCCCTGTCAGACACCATCAACTACAGCGAAGTCTTCCGCTTGGTCAAACGCACCGTCGAAGGCCCTTCCCGTGACCTCATCGAGACCGTAGCGGGGGAGATAGCTGCCCGGGTTTTGCACGACTTCCCCGTGGAGCAGGTCAGGGTCAAAGTCAGCAAACCCGACGTACCGATAACCGACGCAACACTCTCGGCGGCCGCGGTGGAGATCGTCAGGCGCCGGGATAACCCCCACGGAGGTAAAGCGAATTGAACGCAGCAAATGACAACCGGGACTGGGCCATAGTTCTCGGAGCGTCCAGCGGATTCGGAGAAGCCTGTTCTCTAGCCCTGGCGGAGAAGGGACTTAACATAGCAGGCGTTCATCTCGACAGAAGGGCAACGCTGCCAAACGCTCAAGCCGTCGCTGCGAAAGTTGAAGCCTTGGGCGTCAGGGCCCTGTTCTTCAACACCAACGCCGCCGATGATGGAAAAAGAGCAACCGTCCTCGATAGTGTGAAGGAGAACCTGTCGCCGGGCTCCTCGGTTAAGGTGCTGGTACACTCGCTGGCCTTTGGCACCCTCAAGGCCTACGTGGCGGAAGACCCCAAAGACTCGCTGACCCAGGCCCAGATGGACATGACACTGCACGTCATGGCGAACTCCCTGGTCTACTGGGTGCAGGACATGGTCTATCGAGACCTGATGACTACGGGTGGTCGGGTCTACGCCCTCACCAGCGCCGGTTCTCATCGTGTAGTTCCCACATACGGCGCAGTATCAGCCGCCAAGGCCGCACTGGAGTCCCACGTAAGACAGCTGGCCATGGAGCTTGGCGGGCGCGGCATCACTGTGAACGCCATCAGGGCTGGCATAACCGACACCCCCGCCCTCAGGAAGATCCCGGGCCACGAGGAGCTCATAGCCGGCGCCTCCGCTAGCAACCCCGGAGGCCGCATGACCACGCCCCAGGACGTCGCAGCCGTCATCGCCATGCTGGCCACGGGTCCGACAGGTTGGATTTCCGGGGATGTCATCGGCGTAGACGGCGGCGAGGATATATCCGGGTTCTAGAAGCCTGGAATCTCTGCCTTTACCCCGCGTCCCACGCCATGTGGGGATACTTGCCCTCCAGCAGATTGACATGCCGCTCGGATAGGAGGGGCACGGGCAGGCCACCGTCGAAGATGAGGCCCTCGCCACCGAGCCCGGACAACCTCCCAGCCCATACATCCTTGGCCTGAATACAGACCTTGAAACCACCCAGCCCCTCGGAGTCGATTAAGTTGCCGAGTCCCATCATGTTGGCATTGTATTGACCCGACGGCAGTCTCAGGTCACGGAGACCATCCCTGATCCCCACGATGCCGAGATTGCCCAGGAAGTCCCTCTGGGTAACCAGTCCGCACGCCTGAAGCCCCCACCTCTTGCCCATCTGCATCAGCGTCGTGAAGTCCACGTGAGCGGTGATGTCCTGCCACCCGATGCGCCGGAAAGGTTGGCTATTGACCGTATGCCGATAGTGGCACATCAGCGTTCCCTGCAATCGGGACGAGGAATACAAATCCGAGGCTTCGTGGCCATAGTCGACACTTAGCACGTATCCCGACTCCAGAGACTCGGCAAGGGAACGAGTCAGGTCTTCCAGGCCCAGGTTTATTTCGCTGCGCTGGTCCTCGGCTAGAGTGACGCCAAGACCGTCCAGTCGTTCTTGCAAGAGCCCTGTAGACGGCTTACCTAAGACTTCAACAAGCTCTCCACCCCCCACCCCGACGTACAACTCCCTCAGTCCCCCGTCCTCCATCCTGACCCGGTGCACGGGCATCGCATCCAGGTATTCGTTGGACAGGATGCAACCGGTGATTCCCCTGAGAGGAATGCTGTCTGACACGATGCGTGGGACGTCCTCAACACCGGACATCGGTCTCCTGTCGATGGCCAAATATTCCAAAGCGTCGGCAAAATCGGAGGAGACGTGGTTTGAGTATTCGATGATGTCCCTGGCCATCGCCCCCGTCCCCGCCCCCAGCTCAACCACGTGGAACGGCGAGGGCTTTCCCATCATCTCCCACATCCCCGCCAGCTGCACCGTCAGCAGCGCCCCAAAGGCAGGATGGGCCACGGGGCTCGTGTAGAAGTCTCCCTCCGCCCCGATTCGCTCAGGGCCGGACGAGTAATAACCCCAGGGCTCGTGATACAGCGCCAGCTCCATGAAGCGAGCGAAGGTCATCGGGCCTTGGGCTCGGACTTCTTCAAATATCAGCGATTCCAGAGGGTTTTCAGGCATAAGAAGGCAGCATTGCCGCTGTGTCTGATTGACACCTAAACCGGCCCACTTGTAGGATATCTCATATTGCGGCACTGAGTTTTTCCATTCGGGAGCGAGAGGCTATGGCCACAAAAATCGACTTCAACTGCGACATGGGGGAGAGCTACGGCGCTTGGAAGATGGGCCTCGACGAGGAGGTCATAAAGCACGTTACCTCTTCAAATGTGGCCTGCGGCTATCACGCCGGAGACCCGGTGTGGATGCAGCACACCGTGAATTTGGCCAAGGCCAGCGGTGTCGCTATAGGCGCCCACCCGAGCTACCCCGACCTTCTCGGATTTGGACGCCGCAACATGAACGCCTCCCCCGAAGAGGCCCGAGCCTATGTGAAGTACCAGGTCGGGGCCTTGCAGGGATTCCTGGGCGGGGCCAAGCTCCAGCACGTCAAGGCTCACGGGGCCCTGTACAACTCCGCGGTCAAGAATGATGATCTCGCCAAGGGAATTTGCCAGGCCATCCTGGACATCGACCCGGAGATAATCCTTGTGGTCCTGGCCGGTACCAACTGGGTCAACATAGCCAAGGAGATGGGTAACAGGGTTGCTCAAGAGACGTTCGCCGACAGGGCGTTCAACGCTGACGGCACACTCGTTGCCCGCTCCATAGAGGGCTCAGTGCTGCACGATCCCTCGGAAGTCGTTGAACGAAGCCTCAAGATGATCACGGAAGGCGCCGTAACCGCAATCACCGGGGAAGAAATCTCCATGCAGGCCGACACCATTTGCCTCCACGGCGACAATCCCGGCGCCGTGGAGCTGGCCTCCGCGATCCGGAGTCGGTTCGAAGAAGCGGGTGTGGAAGTCGCGCCTATGGGGACCTTCTGCTAGCCCCGAGCCGAGGCCAAAAGCCAGGGAATGCCACTCTTTACTGAACCCACCTTCCGCTATGGCGGCGATAAGGCCCTGTTCATAGAGGTGGGCGACGAGATAACTCCCGAGGTCAATCGGAGCATACGCCACCTGCTCAACGCCATAGATACCGCCGCCATCCCCGGCGTCCAGGCCCTTGCCCCCACCTACCGCTCCATCCTCGTCTACTACGATCCTCTCACCTTGCAGGTAGAAGACCTCCAGCAGCGTCTTGCCGAGCTATACGCCAACCTCCAGGACGCCGATCTGGGCGCTTCGAAGGTCGTGGAGATACCCACTCTTTACGGCGGGGATTACGGCCCGGACATCGAGTTCGTTGCCACACACACCAACCTTACCGAGGCCGAGGTAATCGAGGTCCACACAAGTGCCGACTACCTGGTCTATATGGTTGGGTTCAACCCCGGATTCCCGTACCTCGGGGGCATGTCGGAGAAGATTGCCACGCCGCGACTCCCGACTCCCCGGGTGAGGATGGTCCCGGGCTCCGTCGGCATCGCCGAGCGGCAGACGGGCATATATCCGCTGGCCAGTCCCGGGGGTTGGCGGGTCATAGGAAGGTCACCGATTAGGATGTTCGACCCCGGCAGGGAGCCCCCGTCCCTCGTCGAGGCTGGCGATTTGGTCCGCTTCACATCCATCGAGGAGACACGATACCGGGAGATCGAGAAGCAGGTGGAGGCAGGAACGTTCAAGGTCACGGTTCGGGACGCGGGCTGATATCAATATGGGCGTCATAGAAGTAATAGAGCCCGGTCTCCTCACCACGGTCCAGGACATGGGCCGCTACGGTTACCTGCACCACGGTGTCCCGGCATCTGGGGCAATGGACACCGTCGCCCTGCGCATGGCTAACATCCTCACCGGCAACCCCGAGGACGAGGCCTGCCTGGAAGTCACCTTGGCAGGGCCCAGACTCCATTTCCGCTCTCCCGCTCTCGTAGCCATAAGTGGGGCAGACTTATCCCCATCTCTCAACGACGCTCCCGCCCCGATGTGGGAGTCGTTCCTGGCTCGGCAGGGAGACGTCCTATCCTTTGGGGAGCACAGGTCCGGCACTCGATCCTACGTGGCGGTGGCCGGGGGATTCGATATCCCTGTAGTCATGGGCAGCAAGTCCACCTTTATGAAGGCAGCAATAGGCGGTTTCAAGGGCCGAGCGCTGGAGGCGGGCGACATGCTTTTGACTCGGCTGCCCGTCTCTTCCGGTGACAACGCAGGTCGGCGGATTCCCCGAGGCCTGGTTCCCAACTACAACCCTTCCTTGCCTATCCGCGTAGTCCTGGGACCGCAGGATGACCGCTTCACCCAGGCCGGATTGGACGTTCTATTTGGCGAGTCCTTTACTGTATCGGCGAATTCGGACCGGATGGGCTACCGGCTGCAGGGCCCGAAAGTCCAGCACAGCGACGGCCCCGACATCATCTCCGATGGCATACCCTTCGGAGGAGTCCAGGTCTCGGGGGACGGGCAGCCCATTATCCTGATGGCCGACCGGGGCACCTCCGGAGGATACACCAAGCCGGCGACCGTTATCAGCTCGGATATCGGTAAGGTTGCCCAGAGGATGCCCGGTGACGAGATCCGATTTCAATCGGTCACCCTGTCTGAGGCCCACGAGGCCCTAAGAAGTCAGGAAGCAACAATAGCTCAGACCAAAGAACACCTGATGGCCCCCATCTCCCGACGCCGCTTCACGGTAACCGTAGAAGGCGAGCCCTTCCAAGTGGACGTGGAGATAGCGCGATCGGAGTTCGTGGCTGCTGGTAGAGCGGTGGTATCGGGGGCGGGGGGGCAGGCGGAGACATTCGCGGTGGATATTTCGGCTCGGTAGACCCGGGAGTGTTTGGGGTCTCGGGTGCGGAGTGGATGAAATTCAAGCCTCTTCTTCGTTGCCCTCTTCCTCTAATTCGTTGACGATAGGCGTTAGGGTCTCGATAAAGGCTTGTACCGTGTGGGAAAGCCTGTCGGCGAGGTGGTCGTCCAAGGATGAGGAGGCATGGGTTAGCAAGACTCGTGTCTCTTCCAGAGTTGGTTCGGAGTCGATGCCCAACGACTTCAGTTTGCTAGACAGTTCCCCGATCACGTCACGCTCCTCAAACCTAGCCCGCAGCTCACCTGAGAGGTAAGCCAATTCCACGTCTGCCTTACTAGGTTGGGTTTGTTCGTCGAAGAAAAGATTCACCATATAAGACAAGCGCCAATTGCCCCAATGTTGACTTGCATACCAAAAGTGGTAGTAACGCCAACCTCCCGTATCTCCGGCCCATCTGCTATTCCTGTTTGGTCGGACTTCCTGCGGGAGTCCGCTCAATACACGATCGCCCACATTCCGCAGGAAAGTGGTGACATGATCACTTCTGTTCTTCGCGAACGTTTCCGTTAGCTTAATTCCTAAGCTGGTGGACGATCCGCCACCTTCATCCGGTCTGCTGCCAACCTGTACCATATAGTCTTCCGCGCCGGGCACAGGGATGATGGTATTCGCATGTACGTACATGGAATCCCCGTCCATGTATGGCGTCAATTGCACACAAGTTATTAGGTTGGGCGATTTACCGTTCAACCACAGGGCAGCAGATGTCACTTCGGGTGCAAAGCGATGGCTAGCAAGGATAATACGTTGGTCGATGTTCAGGCTGCTCAGATCATCTTCGTCAAGGTGCCGCCGCAATTTATGCACAGCTTCTTCACTCGATGAACCATCATAATTCGCAAGTATCCCGACGATTATTTCAGAACGGGTCTTTTGGAAATAACTTGCATATTTGACCGCCTGCCAATAAGCGTCTGCACCAGAGTCGTCACGCTTCAACTCAATAATGACCAGTTTACCGTCCGGGTCTACAGCCAGAAGGTCTAGCCTTTCGTTCGTCCTGTCGAAACCGCTAAACTCCTTGCCGATTATCAGCAAGTCCTCGCCCAGAATGCTCGGGTTGGCGGCTACCCATTCCTGAATATCCCGCCGTTCCTGGAACCCCAGATGGGAGAATTCAGTCTCCTTTATCGCCTGGCTCTGCTTATCTTTGCTGTCTATCTTGAACAGTTGGGAAACAGAGTTCATCTCATGGTCCTCAATATTAACCAAGCCGCTGGAGAGACTGTCCCCTACACCACCGTCAGGTCCCGGCTGGTCTTCGACAATATCTCGCAGCCGGTGTCGGTCACAAGCACGTTGTCGATTATCCGGGCCCCGAGCCTCTCCTCCGGCAGAAATACCGGCGGCTCGATTGACAGCACCATGCCGCTCTGCAACGGCTCGTCAATACTGCCGTCCATTTGAAACGGCTCCGACCACCTGGGCGGGAATCCGGGAGCTATTCCGTAGCCGGTCGTGTGCCACCGACCCTCCTCCATCCCCGCATCCCCGATTACCTTCTTCGCCGCCTCGTGGGGCGCCGACGCCGGGACCCCCGCCCTGATCGCCCCTATGGTAGCATCGCAGGCGTTCCGGACAACCTGGTAGACCTCTTTCATCCTGGCCGTCGGCTCCCCGATGCACATCACCCGACCAATTGTGCAGGTGTACCGACGATAGGCTGAACCATATTCGTGATGGACCAGGTCTCCGTCCTGAAGCACCCTCTCCGAGGGAAAGCCGTGAGAGTAGGGCGTCCGCTCCCCGCTCACAAAGTTCATCGGGCTCGACGTGAACTCACCGCCGAGGGACATCATCGTGCGATGCATCTCGCCGACAACCTGGAACTCGGTCTTGCCTGCCGCCATGGTATCGAGACACGTCTGGTGGACGGCGTCATTGATGTCGGAGGCTTTGCGGATGTAGGCCAGCTCCGCGGGAGACTTAACGAACTTGAGCTCCTCGATGAGGCGGGTGGGTTCGGCTACCAGTGCGTCGCCGAGAACATCCCTGAGCTGCAGATAGTCGTGCACGTTAAGATACGTATCCGGGACCTCAAGCCCTATTCTCCGGTTAAGATACCCCTTCTCCTCCAGTATGGACTTGAGGATGGGCACGGCGTGGTCGCCCGGGTCCCGGTCCCACCCCCGCACGTCCCCCGACAACGACATTTCCTGCGCCTCGAAGACATCAGCGAAACGAGTCTGGAGTATCAGGTCGCTGGGCTCCAGCGTGAATAGTAGGGCCTGGAACTCCTGGTATCCCTTGATCCGGCTGCCGGCCAGGTAGTTGATGTTGACGGGATTGGTCACTATGAGAAGGTCTATGCCGATCTTCTCCATGGCCGCCCGAGTCCTCTGCTGCCGGTCCTCGAATTCGGAAATCTCGAAGTCCAGGTTGCTCATGGGTGACGCCTTTCTTTTGGGAAGACTGGCTGGACTAGGTTTCGGAGGTGGGGGGTGCGCCGTCGGTGGGGGTAGGGACGAACGCCTCGGTGAGGCTCGAAATAATGTCGTCCTCGCCGGCGCCGGCGAGGAGGTCGACGTTGATAGCCTGAAGGGTCTCGGTGTGGACCCCGGCTCGGAGCCCGAACTCCAGGGACAACCGGGCCACCGACTCCGGCCCGTCCGCCTCGGCGATGATTACGAAGTCGTACCTGCCGAGAACCATGTACCGCGCCATAAGGCGGGCGCCGGGCACATCCACCTCCTGCGCAACGTCATTTATAAGCTCGGGATTATCTATCAGCTTCCGCTGCCCGTCAGTCGTCAGAGTGGCCAGGAGAATATAAAGCATGGCGGTATTCTAGCATAGGGGTTGAGCCAAGTAAGGGCTAATCACGGTCACACTTCTACCCTAAGATTCGGGAATTTCGACTCGTAGAGTCGATCGATGGCCTGAGCTATGGAGCCACCGATGCTATCTAGCAATTGCTCTGCTAAATGGGATTCTTTACATCGAGAGATTTCGGATATTACTTGTGCCATGACCATCACGCCAACGTCGTTTCGACTTAACTGCCATCCGGTTAGTCGAAGTCTATCAATCTGATCTTCCGCACGTTTAACGGCAGACGTAATTGTCAATACGTCTCGCTCTTCCCGCGGGTTTGCACTATCTTGGGCTTTGCGACAAACCATAATGATGTCGAAGTTGATTGGAGACTTTGCTTGGTGTTTGGGAGTCGCAAGCGATAATTCTGCTTTAACAGGATGGCATGCAGCTATGCAAAATCCGGCCATCAACAATGCATCAAGAATGGAGCGCCAACCTTCCCACCTGGAATGGTGGTAAGTGAAGATAAGGAGTCCATCTTTCTTGAGAACGCGTGTGGTTTCCTTTAACACATGCGTTAAACGATCTGTAAAAGCCGTTGCATCCGCATTCTGCACCTCAAGTTTAGATCGAGTGGTTTCTATCTTATAGACAGGAGAATCATCCAAAATTAGTTTCTGCCAGGCGAAAAAGAAATCAGCCAATTGGGAGTAATGCACATTGTCAAAAAAAGGTGGGTCTGTAACAACCAAGTCTACACTCTGATCCGGCAAGTCAGTGGTTGCGGAATCTCCGCAGGAAATATAGAGCGTTCGACCCTGGGCAAAATGGTTAAATGAATCGCTGTTGGTGATTCCAACTAGAGGTTGGTTGATGCTATCAACTTTAGTAGACCGCTTGCTCGAATTCTTGGTATGGAGCGCCAGTTCAAATGGTTCCCGTGCATACTCTGCTGCCCGCAATAGCCTGCTACGGAACAATGTTGAGAAAGCACCAGAACTTCGAGGCGTACCCCACAGGTTCGCCTCCAATGGCGTGCGTTCAGGCTTCAAGATATGGTGATAAAACATGTGCCTGACAGCTCCCGTGCCCTCACCCTTATAGGAGGCAAACATATTATTGAATTCAAGCACACCAGAAAAAAGGCAGGTGAACGCATAACGAAGTGATATGTCTTCAATCGCCTTTATTCGATTAGCTAGGGTAGATATACACAGAAGCTGCCGTGCATTGAACAACTGATGCCAGTAACTGAACCCATAGTTCAACACTTGGTTTGTATTGTAGCCAGGCTCTATAGTTCCACGTGGAATCTCATATGGAGACTTATATAAGGCAATAATCGCCTCTTGATATAACTCTTCGTCAAACTCATTTACTGGATGATATTCTTTCACTCCATCAGGTTTTAGGATCAGTTTTGCATACATCCTGTAGCTGGGAGAGGTTCCAGTATCGCGTATGGTATGAGCAATCGTGAACTCGCAGCGGCAATTCGGGCACTCGGCTGTCTTTCCTCTTACGGGACCTCGTGTTGCGTTAAACTCATGATTGCACTTCGAACACTGCATTTGCTTGATCTGACGGTTTTCTTGAGATAATGCGCCGCATTTCGGGCATACAACTTGTACGTTAGGATTACGTTGAGAATACGCATGCCGAGCAAATATGTAGCTGCCAAACAAGTCGACATCGATATCACAAATTGGACAAGTGGCTTGCATTACCCAGAAGTAGTACAGAACTCGGCACAATGCGCCACCTGACATACGGGTGACGTAATAGCTGGAAATAGTATCAGCCACATCGCGTTCGATCGCATGATAGGTATTTTCCAGTAGTGCCAAATCTTTCAGTGTTAAGGCAGTGCAGACTTGAAGGTAAGACACCGGGTTGATGTCCCGGCCGATGGCTCTCCCTCCAATTTTCAGGGTTTCGCCTATTGTTGTGCCGCTTCCCATGAATGGGTCGAAGACGACAATATCAGTAAAGCGTGTGGATGAGTAAAACAACTTCATGACATCGGCACCCTTTGGCGCTAATGCGCCCAAGAGAATACCCCTAAAAACTGATCCTAAACGTTGCGCCCACCATTTGTGTATGTGGTAGATCGGACGGTAGATCTCCTTACGCCAGCTTTCATGTTCTGCAATACGACTGAGTTGCTCGAATGGGAAATCATCGCTTTCGATAGCGCGAGGTATCTTAAACAGCAGCTTGTCCTAGGTTTTCAGTGTTCGGCAAATGATTCATTTGTAGTTGCATAGTACGCACAGCCTATAGAGGCTATACAGATGCTTTCATCGTTACTGCTGCGCCATTCGTCCCGACGGCACGGTAGGCAATAAAGTGGTGTTCGAGTCCGGAAGAAGGGTTATTGACAAATTGAGGAACAAGTGATTTTCCCTTAAGGTCAGCTCTATACCCAACGAGAATCTGATCTGTTTCTACGCGCACTAGCTCCCCACACGATTCCAACCGAGCATCCACCTCGGCGTCGCTGGGCAAAATAAGGGTGCGTTGACCAGCTGTTCCGTCTGTCAATGCAAAGGGTGTGGGAGCCACATACATTTTTCGGTCTCTTATCATAATGTCGCCATAGCTTCCAAAACCTGTGACGTGTTTGTTCTTGTGGACATACTCGTGGTTTGCATTTAGGAAGTCGCCGTGGAACAGCACTATATCGATAACCGGGTAGTCGTCGCCGTTGGGGTCCCGGGGATATCGGCCGAAAACATAGAAGATGGTTCTGCCTTTATGGAAGCCCGTGGGCATCTGACTGTTAGCGTCATAGTTCGCTTCGCGCCCAGGATACGCTAACCCTTTTACTTCATATCCTTCGGGGCTATGCACCAGTCGAAAATCAGGATAGGTGTTGCGGGAGGGTGTGTCGTATGTCACTTGGATTTCATCCAGTCGAGCTTGGAACCAATCCTGGAAGTGGAACTCTTTGTCCGTTCTACTAGTTCGATGGATTAGCTGGCCACGGCGAACTGATTGATCGCATTGGAGAAATATGTCAATGACGGTATTTGGCATTTTGGCAACTTACTTTTTGCTTACAGTTGTCCACTCAAGCCTCAAAGTTACGAGGTTAGCCTATATCTTATCTGGTGCCCAAGTATACGGTTTAATGAAGGTGGCAGGGTTAAAGAATCACCAGCCCCTACAGTACGACCACAGCACTCTCCCAACTGGGTAATATCTTCATCTTAGTCGAATATATCAGGGGCATGGAACGGTCGTCAATGAGTCCCCCCACCCCCCACCTGTGCTATCGTTCCACCCAAGGAAAAGCACATGACCACAACCTCAGCCGACCCCACCCCCATCTTCGCCGACGCCCGCCGCATGCACAACGCCGCCCTCGAACGTATGGCCGCCGGAGACATCAGGGACGCCGCCGAAAAGGCTTGGTGCGCCGCCAAGCGCGCCATCGACGCCCTCGTCCTCGCCCGCACCGGTAAACTCCCCCCCAAGTCCCCCAACACCACCCGCGCCCTCCTGAAGCTCGCGCAGGACGATCCTAAGGTGCGCAACCTTCGGGACCGCTACTTCACTCGACAGGGCGCACTCCACGGCGACTGCTTCTACACCGGCTGGTGCGAGCCTGTAGACGCCATCGAGGGGCTTATCCACGAGACCGCAGTCTTCATCCAGGACACCGAGACTCTCGCACGCGCCTAACTCCCTGACCCCTCCCTTCTCCTTCTGAGGCCCCGCGAGGAATCTGGGGCGAGGCCTCCCCCCATCCACCCCCTCCATCATTCCGGCCGCCGAGAGCCAGAATCCATCCCCATCCCCTTCTACCCAGTACTGAACTAGAGGCAGAGGTTGGCGCTTCTGCGCCAACCTCTGCCTCTGTTCTTATCTCCCCCTCTCCCTTGACGGCCCTAAGGGTCAAAGATGCGCCTATGGCGTGAGAGGGGGATTAAGGGGGTGAAGGTTCCCCGGTGGGGCTGGGGCGGTGTCTCCCCAAAAGTGACACGAACCCCTTGACCAAATCAAAACACCTGTACTATATTGCCTGCCAGGCCCGACACCCCACGTCGGCCCTATTCAAGGAAAAGGATTAAAGGAGTCCCATGAGTCGCAATAGCCTTCATAGGCCCCGTCACACCCGAGCGGTATGGGACCGCCCGGCCACAGGCACGCGTCTCTTTTCCTGCCTCTTTCCACCCTACTTCCCCCACTTCAAGCGCTGCCCCAAGGCCCATCGCCTCCGCCTCAGCAGCGATCAATCACTGTCCCCACAGGTCCACGTGACCCGCCATGGAAGGTTCCCGGACAAAAACCGGCTTGCCCTTTCCAAGGGCCAATGCCAAGTGCGCGCTGCACTCACCCGGCGCATCCGTTTCGCCTCCTCAGGCGACGCCCTGGAGCACAGCGTCATGTCTCCACCTTGGGCCATAGCGCCCCCTCCGGACTCCCCCGGCCTAGACCTTGCTGGCGAGTCCGAACAGTCGGATGAGCGCCGACTCAAAACCAACGCACCATTTAAGGATTCCACCGTCGTCACAACCGGAGAACTTCCGACTACGAACGCCGGTCACGGGTCCACGCTCCCATCCCTTAGGGTGGTCGAGCACTTCTGGTGGTGGAGACCGCCCCACCGCGAGCCCATCGCGCGTCTCCACCACGTCCTCTCAGAAGTTCGGGGCTGTCGCAAAGCCGGCTTCGATGTGGAACATCCGCTGTCGCGGACAACACCCATCGGTACAGGCGTCGCCGCCTTCCTGCGCAACCGTCCGGGACCTTCCATCCCCTCCACCTCCCCGGCCCCCTCAATCCAGGGAAAAGCGGACTCTTCCCGCAAAACAATCAGACCTCACGCCTGGGTCCGCGCATCAATCAAAACTCCCCCATTCATACCCACCAAAGGAACCGCCCAACAGCCCATACCCTCAACCCCTCCCCCCACAACTGAATAACCGCCGCCCCTAGCTCCGCGTATACACCGCCTCCCCTGCTCGGCGGGTGATGCGGCCGGCCCGCACCTCGGCAGTCACCAGCGCTAGGTCGGTCACGTACTGCTCGACGATGTCGTGGTGCGAGTAGTCGAAAAAGAGGTGGATGCCCTCTGGGTCGACAATGCGGTTGCTGTTCCACCCCCGGTCGGACATGCCATCGTGGACGGCGTAGATGTCGAGATTCTTCGACCCGAAAGCTGCAAGGTAGGCATGAGGCGTCCCGAAAACTTCGAGCCCCTCGATGGAGTTGATCCCGTCTATGAACCGGTCCCGCGTCCCCAGAATCCTCTCCACGATGCGCAGGTATCCCTCTTCCCCCAGGTAGTTCATCACCGCCCACGCCGACGCCACCCCACCCCCGGACCTGGACCCCGTGTTGTTTCGAGTCGAGTAGAGCCCCGATGGCCACTCGTCGAAGGTGAACCGCTGGTACTTCTCCAGCGTATCGTCCCGCAGCAGCAACCCCGAGACCCCCTTGTTGGCATACCCCAGCTTGTGCACGTCCACCGAGATGGAGGTGACGCCACTCACGCCAAAGTCATAGTCCGGGATGTCATAGCCGAGCTTCCTTGCGAAAGGCAATACGAACCCACCGTGGCACGCATCGACGTGGAACCAGAGCCCATGCTCCTCCGCCAGCGCCCCGATCTCGGTGATCGCATCGTTGGCGCCATAGGGGTAGGAGGGAGCGGAACCGGCGACCATGATGGTGTTGTCGTTAATGGCCCGGGCCATTGCGTCCACGTCCGCCCGGTAGTCGACACTGCCCGGCACCCGAACGGTCTTGATTCCGAGAATGTGGGTCGCCTTGTCGAAGGCCGGGTGGGCAGCCCGCGGCACCACAATCTCGGGCTCGGTAGCCGAGGGCCGGTGGTCTCGGGCCCAGGCCTTGGCCGCCTTCACCGCCACCACTATGCTCTCCGTGCCGCCGGATGTGACGCTCCCGCCGGCGCCCTCAGGCGCGGTCAGCATCTCCAGCAGAGCGCCGATCAGCTCCCGCTCGTACCTGACGAGGCTGGGGAAGAGGTCGGGAGCGAAGAGGGCGTTGTGGTTGATGTACATCTGGTAGGCCTCGTTGGCCACCTTAACCACGTCCTCCCCGCCAAAGTAGCTTCCTCCCTTGAACTGCCGAGGCGCGTACCACGGCTTGTCCTCCCCGTGCGCCGACTCCATCTCGGTGCGGACGTCGTGCCAGGGTCGGGAGCTGATGGGAAATTGGGGTGGGGTCATGGTGGGGCCTCCTGAAACGCTACCCTTGGACTTCCTGATATTGGGATAGTCAACCCTATCCTGCAGATGAAGTAAGAGAGAAAGTGGTGGAGTTGGGGGATTCGTAATTAGCTATGAAACACCTATATCCTAGTGTTCATTCCCACAATCCTCACCACCCTGATAGGCTGATGGCAACATTCACCGATCATTGCCTCACACGGTATGGTATCACGCCTTCACCTATGAATATTGAACGGAGTGACTGTATCCAGCGTTCTGCACGCATCTGAGTGCAGGACGCGGTTGCGCAGGGTACCAATCGGAAGTTCGAGTCTAACTAGCCAAGTCTAAGTGTGCTGTACTGCAAACGTTCCGGTGGGATATCTAAGCCGATCAGGTAAAGGCGAGTCGTGACCGGTTCTGTAGATAGCCCCGCCGAAACCCATGTCTCCGCTTTCTCCATGCGGCCTCTGAAGAAAAGCTCCGGAGCATATCTCTTGCCTATCAGATTTGCTGCCTAATAGTTCTAGAATTCCAGCAAGGTTGCGTGACGGCCATCTCACCTGGTGGTAGTCGAGATTGATCAACTACCGATCCAGCTTGTGCTCTTATGCGATGGGCATCTCGGCCAAATGTCGCAGGCGCCGCTACTTCAGCAATCAGCCATGTTGGACAAGACATCTCAGGACCGGTCGGTGAGCTCCTTCAAGGCTATGCTCGCCTCGCGGCGCAGCCTGTTGGAATTATCCCGCTCCCGATCCACCGCTATAAAGGCGTCAACAGTGAAGGGTTGCCAGGAGGTGCGCAAAGTTCGCACAGCGCCCTCTTCCCTTTCCACTGCTTCTACCAACAGGTTGTACATGGGCAGCAGGTAACCCGACTGTGGAAGGTCTCTCACTTGAAGCCCGAGTTCACTTATACGTATGTTGAATTGACTCAAGGCTTTGAGAACTTCGCTACGGTCGCATCCGCCCTCGACCTCCCGCCAGCCGTTGTAACCCTCGTGGAATGCGCCCCATGAAGCCAACAGGCTCTCGTACCCGTCAACAAACTCTCTAAGGTCCTGCAAATCTTCCTCGGCACTGCCATCCAACGCATCCTCGATGGATAGATTGACTTCCTTGAGAGTTGCCTGGGATTTCTTGATGGCGGCCTGCGGCGCCTTCAGAAGCGGTGCGATCGTTTGATTGGACGTTTCTGGTTCAGGGGTGGCCGACTCATCACCCATCTCCAAGACTGCCATAGTGGCCTGTCTGACGACTTTAAGCGTGTTCGACAGGGCAGCTTGTTCAGCCTCCGCGACCTTTTGAAGCTCCCCGATCATATCTTTCGTAGCGTCTGTCGCAGTTAGCCTGTCAATAGAATCAACTACCTCGTCGAGTTGCCCGATTAGGTGGTTGAGCCGGGTGAGCACTTTCGCGTTGTCCAGGGTCTCGGACTCCTTCAGCAAGCCGGAGTAGTCGTCGTGATAGCCCTCCCATGCATCACCGATGGCATCAAGGGCCTCGGACAAATCTTCTATCGCCTGCAATCTCTCGGGGTCGGTAGCCTTCTCGAGATCTTCCTGTAACTCCGCGACCTGGTCTTGCACTGTCCTTTGGGCGAGGGCCGATTCGGAGCGCTGCTGCTCAACTGTCTCAAACAATGAAAGGTTGTTTGGCTGCCAGCGGTCGCGTAACTGTCGGAATGCCTTCTCTTCCGACTCGGCAGCCGCTATCAACACGTCGGCTAACTCCCGAGTCACCGTCGCCCTGGGAAGGTCCCGGGCCTGTTCCGTTACACCGTTGAAAGCTACGGCAAAGTCCCGCAG
This sequence comes from Dehalococcoidia bacterium, assembly GCA_965197585.1. Taxonomy (GTDB): domain Bacteria; phylum Chloroflexota; class Dehalococcoidia; order Plut-88900; family Plut-88900; genus Plut-88900. The sequence continues at coordinate 3,382,759 of OZ240215.1, read as the reverse complement.
GGCATTCTGAGCGGTGCTCTCGTGGCAAGATGTTAACCCGGCGCGCCAGTGGTCAAAGTCCTTGTGGAATTGGTCCCACTCCAGCCCAACGGCCTCCTGTTGTGTGGCAAATTCATCCACCACCATCAGTTCGCTAACCGACAGGGGCCTGGACGATTGGGGGGTTGAGTCTGTGGGCAGGGTAACGGGCACGGTTTCAGGATCGCCACTGCCTCCACAGGCCATAACCAGGCCCAGAGTTAATATCAAAGTGGGTAGAAGGATATATAGACCTAATTGTTTCTTCATTGACTATTACGCAACCCCAGATAGTCGCTAACTAGTTCGTCTCTGAATTCACCGCTGAACAAGCTGCTCACAGCCCCGGTCAAGGCAACGGGTGTTTCCCCGAGGACTACCAGCACGTATCGGCCTTGGTCCCTATGAAGCAGGATGATCGCTGTTCCTTCCCTGTCGATTTCCGGGGCAAAGGGCAGGGTAATTGCCTCGTCGATGCTAACGCCGGCAGCCAGTAGATATTGGCTCACCATGCGTGAGTCTTCATACAGGCCCAGGAACACCGTGTCCTGGCTCACGTCTTCCCCTTCACCAATCCTGGAGGATAGACCGTAGACCGTGAGGCCGTTTCTCATCTCGAGACCAATGTTCCAGAGAGAAGGCTGGCCCAACAGGATGTCGGTAATGTCTCCGGGGTCGCCCTCATAGAAGTGGGGAAAATCGCCGAGGTCAAACTCACGTTGACCGTCGGTCAGAAAGTCCGCCAGATTTGACAACAGCCTGTCGTTATCCAGTAGAGAGTTATAGGGAGGAACCATAAATGTGAAATCAGCAATAGCCAGGACGTTCCTCTTGTCTCCCAGGGAAATGGGGTTGAATTCCTCTGCAATGTTCCCCAAAGAAGACTCCGTATTTGTATCGGTAAAGGCCAAGCCGTCACCGGAAGACTGCACCGACCCGGCGATATAAAGGGCTATAGTCTCGAGGCCACTGGTAAGGGGGGCGGGCTGGAAATCTCTAACGAATATGTGCCTGAAGTTCAGGTCGTATTCCACGGTGTTGTAGAGATAGTCGGGTTGGAACTCCACACCAAATCTCTTAGCCAGGGCATTTATTCGGTTGGGCCGGGTCGGATCAGACACCAGCACCAGTTTTCCGCCCTTCTCGACGAACCGTCCCACCAAGTCCACTTCCTCGTCCAGGTAGGTAGTTCGGGGAAGCATGACTAGGAAGCTGTCGGCTTCCCGCAGCTTCTTTTCCATCTGTTCCAGTCTGGTCTTTGCCAGCACACCGAAAAAGTTGCCAATGAATTCAACGTCATAACCTCTGTCGGTTACCCAGGAGCTGAGGGTGGCAATTTCACTTTCACTGAAGGAGTTGTAGTGCAGAGCGTCGACGACCAGCAGTCCCTTCCGAACCTGGGCCGCCCCCGTATCAACGGGAGCAACGGGGGTCACCGCGGGCGAAGTTATCTGCTCATAGGGAATATCCAACGAAGGCGGAGGGTCATAGGCGCCTTGGTAAAAGAAAAAGAATATGCCCGCAAAAGTAGCGGCGGCAATTATGGGGAATAGGAAGAGAGATGCTAGTTTAAGGGTCATACCCAACGTACAGGTAATAGATTTCCGGGCGCTGTATGTCGACGGGTAACCCCGGGAGGGCTCCCTCCCCGTCTGCTCCGAGGCCCTGGTCCAGCATCAAGTCTCTCAGGGTACGGAGAGTTGTCAGGGCGCTACCCGTTTCGCCTTCCGAGGGCAGGGGCTCCCCGTCTCGGGAGGGATTGGATAGGAAGGAAAGGGCTCCCGACAGGTCTCCATCTCCGCCTTCGAGTGTAAAGACAAAATCGAGCTCCTGGACGAATTCCTGCAACACTTCCAAGTTTACGTCTACGAATCCGTAGTTGGAGATTCCCGCCAAGTCGGCGGCCTTTTCGATCGCGTCACTATAACTTCCAACCTCGTCAGCCAATCCCAGTCTCACTGCAACCATTCCGGGATAAAGGCGTCCCGTGCCAAGTTCATCCCTGGAAATACGTAGTTTGTCTCCCCGTTCGCTAACCACCATTTGTACAAAGGCTTCATTAAGCATGTCCACCGTCCCGATCCACTCTCTCCTGGTGCCTCCATCCAGCTTGTTGGGGCTGCTGAAGACCAGCCCCTCGTCGGGAAGTTCCGGGATCAGGGGGCCCGTGGAGAAAATCACTCCCACGTTCCCCACCAGTGAAGATGTCTGAGCGTAGGTGTAGGATGCGCCCATCGACATCATGTAGCCGCCGCTAGCTACCAGGTTACCCATAACTAGCACCACCGGCTTTTCTTCACGGAGCCTGCGGGTCTCGTTGTATAAGCGTTCGCTGGCTGAGGCGCCTCCACCGGGAGTGCTCAGTTTAATCACCACAGCCTTTATGGAGTCATCTCGACGGGCGTAGTCGATGTATTGGCCGATAGCGAAGGCAGAGCGATCATTGATGACGGTGTAGGGCACCTCTATGACCCCAATCTGGGGTTTGCCGGGAGTCAGGTAGACAAAGCCCAGCACACCTGCCGCTATGCCCATGCCCACCATAGCCGGCACTAGGATGTACCAGCTGACTAAGAATCTACCTATAGGGGAAATGAGGAAAATGCTCCACCTCTTCGGCCTTGGCTAGCCGCTTAAAACCTCGCGAGGACGAAATCTGTGTCGATGAGCTGTAGTTTTGTGTACTCTTCCGGAGTGATTTTGCGATCCACACCTGTGATTTGAACTGTTTCATTGTGGAGCGCAAATTGGGACCTTCGTGTTTAGGCTTTCGTCAGAAAAAGAAATGTTAATTGTGATTCAACTAATTATACCAAAGCGGAAATCGGGCTGGCGGCATTACTCGGAGCACCATGTGTGGTCACTGGGTGCCATTCGAGTTGTTTAACCTATCTGCCCACAGAATTTACGCTGCCGATGCTGCGAGGCAGGGGCCCGACGCTATTTTCGCATGGTGACGAAACGGAATTTTGAAGGGTATGCTTATGTGCTCAGACGCAGTGGCAAGATTGAGATTTGGGCATTTGTGCGGGGTGGTGGGCCGGCGCGTATTGTACTGCGAACCTGGCAATGGGTAATGTCAATACAAAAGGACAGGACATCCAATCGATAAGTCACAACATCCTGCCCTTCAGTGAACGGCGCCGGTATTCCAGACGCCAGGTACCCTTGGCAGCTCTTGTAGCCTCGGCTGCTGAACCCGTAAGCCTCGGTCCAAATCCAGGTTACCCAGCCAAACTGTTGTCCTCTTACACCCACTATTCCCGAGGTAATGGCTCGCGTTTGGTGCTAGGATATCCCCTAGTTGTCCTTCTGTAGTGGCTGAGGTCTCGCGTGGAGGCAGCAATTCGTGTGCTTGTTTTCGTTGGAGGGGAAAAAGCTGTGGCTACTGGGAATGATTGTGGGCACGTCTAGACCTGGTGCAGCTAGATGTTAGGCATCATGCGCGCTCAGCGGAACGCGGGCCAGCGTTTTTTGCCGGCCCTAGCCCACCGGGATTATCGAGTGATGTGGTTCGGGCACATCTTCGGCGAATCGGCATCGTGGGCCATGGGAGCCGCCGAAGGGTGGCTGATTTTCAACCTGGCTGACAGTAATCCCAGCACCTGGGTGGGAGCGATATTTCTCGTAGCTATGCTCCCCTGGTTCGTTGTACCTATCATCGCCGGATACTTAACCGACCGGTTCATACGACGAAACATACTGACGTTAGCCTACGTCGTCAGCCTTTTGCATAGCTTGACCCTGGCCCTTCTGGTCCTCACTGGCGTGGTGCAACCATGGCACATTCTTGCTCTGGCCTTCGTCAACGGATGCGCCAGGGCAGTCCACATGGGTGCCATCGAATCTCTGGCTGCCAATCTGGTACCGGGGCAAGTCCTGCCGAACGCATATATCCTGGTTAACGCGGGCTACTACGCTACCCGACTGATAGGCCCCGGAGTGATTGCACCGATTATAGATGTGGTCGGTCTGGAATGGATATTTTTCACTTGCACTGCTTTCTACGGCGTAGGGGTATTCTTCGTACTCCGGATACGCACTCGATCTACGGGCATCATAGATCCTGACAAAGGTTTGCTTGACAACGCTTTTTCAGGATTCAAATACGTCTACGGCCATAAGGTGCTACGAAGCATCATCCTGATAGTGCTGTTCCACTGAACTTTGATAATGTCATTTGAATCGCTCGTGCCAGCGATTTCGGAAAACCGGTTGGGTTCCGGCGGTGGCGGCGTAGCCTACATGCATATGATGGTTGGTTTTGGTGCGCTATTAATCTCCGTTGCAATTGCTCCAATGCGAAGGGAATCAGCGATAGGACGACTCTTCCTGGTGACGGCCGTGGTCAGCGCTCTAGGCAATTTCGTTCTGGCAATAGCGCCCACCCTGCCACTGGCACTGTTGGGGACCGTGATTATAGGCATCTCTCATACGGGTTTCATGACCATGGCTACGATCATGATTCAGTCGGTAGCTCCTGATCACCTTCGTGGTCGAATCACCAGCATATACCTGATTCACGCCGGCGGGATTATGGCATTTTCATACTTCGCTAACGGGGTCCTGGCCGACGTGTTCAACCCCGGGTGGATACTACTGGTTGGAAGCGCGGCGTTCCTGGGAGTGATGGTTCTCAGTGTCTTTACACCGACACCGCGAAGACTGTACATATCGGGTGTGCCCGCACTTGCGCCGGCAACCTCGTAATAGCCCCTAACAGCCTTCATCACTCCATACACCTTTTCAGCCATCTACGGGATAAGAGAGAAGGTGAGCAAATTGATAATTTTCGATACCAATGTAATCTGCAGCTACTGGCAAGACCGGGCCCCAAGCAGGTTAGCTACACCTGAGTTCGCTGTTTTGCGAGCGTTCAAGCCTGATTCGCAATAGACACCAAAAGTTGTCTACTCGTGGGCCGCTGTCCTGGATGGTCAATCCCGCTGACCTCTTGCGTCGGCGGCACGGACTATTTCGTCGGTTCAAGCAGTATTCCCACGTTGGCCCGTCTTGCCGCACATCGTGCAGCCGTCGTCCCCGGTATCCGCTGAGAATGCGAGACGTTCTAGATGGGCACTCATCCCCGTTTATAAGGCAGGGAACTTGACCTTTTGGAGCACGCGGTTTGGACGGTGGTCTCTTAGAAGGCACGAGGTGCTGCCCAGGCCCATCCGGTGGACCCTTTATTGGAGCAGTTCAGCTATCGCTATGCCCTGTTCACCCGCCACCGAGTACAGCAGATAGACGGACTCACCGACTTGGAATATCGCCGGGTCTCTCAACTGACGCACCGGCTCCATGACGGCGCCTCTTGCGGAAGGCGCCTGAGGCAGGTCTACACCCTCGTACTTCATTTCAGGTTCCAGCACCACCTCCGGCTCGGAGGCGGTCCACCGAGTCCAGTCCCAGCTGAGGTCGATTCGGGAGCGAAGGGTTCGTTCGGGCTGGGCGTAGGCGTTGGTGTAGTAGACCTCTGCCTCATTGCCGACAACTCGCACCGCCGAGTGGCGCATATCGGAAGTGAACAACGTTGGCCCCTCCTCGAACCCTGTCAGGCCGTCCTTCGACCGGTAGAAGATTCCAGGCATTGCCAGGGCGTAGAAGTACCCGCCCCAGCGGAACAGGCGGAAGTAGGGCTCTCCTAGGTTGCCAGCTCGTGCTATGAATCTGATGCCGTCATCGGAGAGGGCCACCTTGGTCCCCTGTACCTCTTCACCAACCCATCCATGATAGTACATGCGGACCTGTCGGTTGGTCTCATCCACGTGCACGTCCGGGGAAGCGATGTGGTTGTAGCAGTAGGACTCCTCAATATGCAGGGTCCCTGGCTGGTAGATCCGCCACGGCCCTTCCAGGCTGTCCGAGTAGGCGAGATGGATGTAGTCGCCCTGGTGATGGGCAAAATAGAGGTAGTACCTGCCCAGGGGTCGGTCGATCCAACCGGGGGCTTGGATGAGGGATGGCCCGTTTACGTTGCCACCCATACCAGCGTGTGAACCGAGATGGATAATCGGATTGCTGGCGAAGCGTCTAACGTTCATACACCCGGCTTTGGAGAAGTCTCTATTCTGGAGCGGATATCGTTGGGATTACAGAATGTCCTTCAATGGTTTGCGAAGACGGTATTCCCGACTGAATAGCCAGAACCATCAGCGCATTCGGCCCTCTACGTTAGCTTACAGGCGTCACCTGTAGCAAATGACCCCATCGCCGTCTACATCTCTAGCGTCAGGGGCCATAGCTTGCGGAAACCCTCTTCCTCCAACAGCGCTCCCCTGCACCTTTGCCTCACCAGCAGTCTCCGAGGGGCCTCACACGACTCGTATTTGGCGGACAGCGCCGAGTCTCCTATCAGTAGCCCCGCATCGCCCCTCTCGAGCATTGAAGGCAAGTCTCTCGTTGAGGATGGCAAAACCGGTCCCTCGGCCACTCGATTGAGAGCCCTTTCCTCCTGGAGGGAGTCCGGCGGTTACTCCCCGTCCTGTTTGAACTCCTCCGCGGGCGGCGAGTATACATCAACGAACACCACGGGCTCGTTCCCCAGGATTTCGCCGCCGTGGACTACGTTGCCCGGAGCATGCCACATGTCTCCGGGTCCGATTTCCGCAACTTCTTCCCCAACGGTGAGACGCATTCGGCCGCTCACCATGAAGCTGAATTGTTCCCGCTCATGGGAGTGGAGGGAGTAAGTGGCGCCGGGTTGGAACTCGGCCCAAATGAGTTGCATGTTCTTGCCATCCACCACTTTTGCGGCTATCCCCGGATGGTTCGACGAATGCCTGGTTTCCACTCCATCCCAGTTAAATATTTTCCCTTGGCTCATTATTACTCTCCTGCTACTTCTCTTTGAAGATCTCGTCGCCGCGCTGGAGGCGAGCGGCGATGTTGAAGGTCTGGTTCACGGCCCTTGGCGTCGGGTAGTGGGCAGCCAGGAACCTAGCCGCGCCGACCAGTACGTGCCGAGCCGCGTCGGTACCCCTGCGCTCCTCGTACTGCTTTATCGCTGCATCGACGATCTGGAAGTGGTGGAAGGTAGAGTCCTCCCTGAGCATGGCGTGGGCCAGCACCGAGAGGAGATCATCTGGGTTGGGAGAGGCTACTACGTAGTCGGTCACGATGCGGGCCGCCTGTTCCACCTGCTGCTGCGAGTCCATCGCCTCCAGTAACCTTGTCCCGAGGTCGTCCGAGGGCTGTGCACCGTTCGACTCGGGCATACGCTGGGGCGGCATGTTCAGGAAGCGGTCGAGGTAGATGCTGATCGCCGTATCGAACACGGCGCGCAGCAACTCGACCGAAGGGGCGCGCTTCAGCGCCTGGTGCAGCGCGTTGGCGGCGGTGAGGGTATTGTGGACGGTGTCCCAGTCCCCGAACTCGTTGGAGGTGTGGAAGCGGGCCATCCTGAGGAATGCGGCGTAGGCGACCGCACCGCCCAGTTGCTCGGCAGTCGCGCCCGCCCGGACCGCCTGACCCAACTCTTCGAGGGTGGCAGATGGATCATCCGAGAGGATGGTATCGACGAGAAGTTGCTCTCCGTCCCACGCTCCCCGGGAGCCGGCTCCCTGCCGCCAGAGGTCGGGTAGGGCACTCCGGGCTTCCCAGACCAGCGAGGAGAGGTCGATGGGGTTTCGCCACGAGTTGAGCTCCTCGCTGCGCCGCGCCGTGGCTATGCCCTGCACGAGGCTGGTGAGCACCTGGCCCGCGTGCTCCCAGCCGATGTGGTCGAGCGACTCGAAGGCCTTGTTGCAGAAGTCGAGGACGTGGCCTCCGTCCAGATAGACCCGGTCCGTAGCCGCGGCGAAGACCATGTCTGCGATCTCGCGGGAGGATATGCCCAGGTCAATCGCTGTGCGCAGACACCGCTCGGCGCCTTCGGCGTCACGGACCTCGATGAAGCCACGGAACCATTCTTTGAATACCTCGGGGCGGGTCTCACCCGTGGGCAGGGGATCGACCGGGAAGCGGGGAGGTCTTCCGGCGCACTCGGCGGCCACCTGCCTGATGCCTTGGTAGAGGGCTAGGGGTCGATCTTCGGGGTAGAGATAGGCGAGGATGTTGGCCGAGCAGGTCATCATAGTCATGGCCGCTCCCCAGCCGCTATCCGAGTAGGTGGTCCCAAACCTGGCGCCGATAGTCAGCGGCGTGTGGTAGTCGGAGGGGGACGAGTTGAGCCCGAGGACCGACTTGGCGATCACCAGCCGGATGTTGTGCTCCATCCCGTCTTCGAGGCGGCGCGACCACCTCTCCACAGGGTCGGCTGTAGGCGGGCTGGGGTCGACCCACACACGGCCTCCCGAGACCGTGACCGGGAAGGCCCTCACATCGTCGGCGAAGGGGTCGAATGTGCCGCCGCTGGAGAGGTCGAACCTGGCGTGATGCCAGTGGCAGGTGAGGATTCCGTTGCTGACGGTGCCCCTGTCGAGGGGAAAACCCATGTGGGGGCATCGGTTGTCGACGGCGGCGAACCGGTCTCCGAGGGGAAAGACGGCGATGGCGTGTCCGCCTCCGGTGACTACCGTGCATCGCCGGGCCCGCACTTCTTCTACTGTTCCGGCGTCGAGCAGGCGCTGGATGGTCGTGGTCATCGGACACCTCCCTATGGATTGGGTCAGGCGGGATCTCCTGTCAGGATAGCACGGATATCCAAGGCGTCCCCGAACTCAGGCCATCGCGGGAATAACGGAACCTCGGGGTCACTGTCTTATTCGACATGCCGCCACCACCCCAGTCACCATCACTCACGTTCTTATGTGGAGCCGTCGGCAAAGTAGAGGCGGATGACCGCCAGGAGAGCGGTGCAGTCGGACACCAGTCCGGGGCTGTTGTCCGGGTCGGTCACCGCTTCGCCGGTGGCGCAGGAATAGTCGCCGCTCTGGGCGTAGACGGCGTGGGCAGTCGCGAGCATGACGGCCAGAAGGGTCAGCGTTGCGGCAACCAGTACGAGGAGGCGGTTAAGTGGTACTGTCATCGCCAGACTGCTTTTTCCGCTGAGCAGGGCCTGAGTAACTGTGGGGCGCATCCGCACATGAAGGCTACATTCGGGAAGCCAGTTTGAGAGGTATACGGCGACCGGTGAGGCAAGTCCATCAAGCCGACGGTTTACACTCATGCCATGTATTGAAGATTTTATGCAACGCATTCCTATACGGTACTTCGATTATCATGAGTTGCCTCTCACGTCTGGATAGGTGTATCAATAACCATGTGGTCGAAGTAGAAGCGAGGTAGGAGAAGTTGCCATGGTAATCTAAGGCGGGAGCCGGGCCGCTATCGTGGGCCTCTACCCGGCCCATCGCCTCGGCAAAACAGCGTTTAAGGTGGTGACCTGTCATGCAGTATGTCACGTTAGGAAATACGGGTGTTCGCGTTTCCCGGATCTGTATCGGCACAGCGGCCCTGGGCGTGGCGCCTCGAGAAGAGGACGCTCCAGCCCTGTTCAATCGGGCCCTGGACCTGGGCATCAACTTCTTCGATACCGCAAACTCCTACGGCGACCAGCCCAGGTTTAGCCGACCGGGAGCGCCTCCCGCCGAGCAGCGCAAGTCCGCCGAGGAGATTCTCGGCTTGGCGCTCAAGGGTCACCGTCACGACGTGATAATCGCCTCCAAGGTTCAAGAACGGGTGCTGCCGGGCCCCAACGGGGGAGGAATGGGTGGTGGCGGCCTCACGCGCGTGCACATCATGCGGATGATCGAGCGGACCCTGAAACGGCTCGGGACCGACTACCTGGACCTGTACTACTGGCATGCCCCTGACCCCTCCACGCCCATCGATCAGACCCTGCGGGCAATGGATGACCTGGTGCCTCAGGGCAAGATTCGGTACTTTGCCCTGTCCAACTTCCCTGCCTGGCAGATGACTGAGATTGTGATGACGTCAAGGATGCTGGGGCTGTACGAGCCGGTGGCAACTCAGATGCGGTACAGCATGGCCGCCCGTGTCATCGAGGAGGAGGTTGTCCCCGCCTGTCGGCGCTTTGGTATTGGCCTCACATGCTATAGCCCGCTGGCCGGCGGCCTGCTCACCGGGTTGGATACCCTCGAAACAAGGGCAGTCTCCACGCTCGGGGACCGGCGATGGCTGGAGGGGCAGGGGCCCGGGTTCAATGCCGATGAGAGGAACGCGGCCAGGCAACTGGATGCTGCAGCGAAGGAGTGGGAGCTGCCTCCGGCACAGTTGGCACTGGGCTGGCTGCTCTCTCGTCCGGCGGTGACCAGCGCCGTCATCGGTCCCGAGAACCTTGAAGAGTTGGAGCAGAACGCCTCGGCGAGCGACCTTGAGCTGACCCGTGAGCAGCTGCACGTCCTGGAGCCCATCGGGGCAAAGGTATCGATTTAAGGTCAGGTACGGTAAATGGATTGAATCGCCGTAACGCCATCGCTAGACTTAGTGCATAGCGAGCTTCGTAAGAGACAAGACCAGACCTGACCAGGATGGCTTTAGAGAATGAGTTTCGATAATAAACAACTTGTGGACATGGAGCAGGGCCTGATCGACCGCAGGATATTCGCCGATCGGGAGATCTACGATCTGGAGCTGGAGCGGATTTTCGCCCGTTGCTGGCTGTTCTTGGGACACGAGAGCCAGCTGCCCAACCCCGAGGACTTCATCACAACCTACATGGGGGAGGACCCGATCATAGTGAGCCGGGATGGAGACGGAAATCTGGGCATGGACCTTCGTCGATAAAGCCGCTCCTCCCGAGGTCAAGGAAGCTCAGCGGATCAATGTAACACAGACTTTTTCGACCGCGGGGACGTGGGAGCAGGACGACATGGACAACTGGATGCAGGTCACCCGCTCCGGACGAGGCGCCGCTTCAAGGCGAGTACCCGTTAACTTCCAGATGGGTATGGGACACGAGACGACGCACCCGGATTTTCCGGGAAGGGTGGGGGAATTCTACAGCGACATCAACCAACGCTCCATGTACGAACGCTGGGCCGAGCTGATGGCTGTGGAGTCCTGGGGAGAAGTGAGTGATTCCACTCGTAAAGTGGAGACAGCCCAGCATGTCGGATGACCTGCGGAATGAGGTCGAAGACCTCCTGTACGAAGAGGCGGAGCTCCTGGATGACCGTCGGTTCCACCAGTGGCTGGACCTGTTCACCGACGATCTGCACTATTGGATGCCGGTGCGAGAGAACCGGAACAGCAGAGAGGTGGCGGAAGAGCTGTCCAAGCCTGGAGAAACGGCCTTTTTCGAGGACACCAAGGAAACCCTGCGGATGCGGGTTGCTCGTCTGGATACCGGGACCGCCTGGGCGGAGACTCCACCCTCTCGAACGCGGCATCTGATCTCCAACATCCGAGTAAAAGTCGCCAATGGGCACTCCGAGTTTGACGTTCATTCCAACTTCCTGGTCTACAGGACCCGCCTGGACACCGACCAGGACATTTACGTCGGCACCCGGCAGGACACCCTCAGGCGGGTCGATGGCAAGCTGAAGATCGCCAGAAGGACCATCATTTTAGACCAGACGATACTGGATGCCAGAAACATCAGCATCTTCCTGTAGGAGAGGACAAAGAGGGCTCGCTCGAAGCAGGCGACGGAGGAGACTATGGTCAAACCCAAAAGACTCAGGCACCTGGTGCTTTCGGTCCGCGACCTCGATACATCCGTCAGGTTCTACAAGGATGTCCTGGGTCTTCACGTCACCAACGTATGGCCGGGCCGGGTGATATTTATGAGCTCCGGGGAGGACTCGTCCCACGAGCTGGCTCTGATCTCCGTAGGACCCGACGCCCCGGGCCCAGAGCAACGCCGCGTAGGGCTCAACCATTTTGCCTGGGAGATGGAGACTTTCAAGGAGCTGCAGGAGCTGTATCTGGACTTGAAGCAAAGGGACGTGAAGATCTCCATGGTGGATGATCACGGAATATCGCTCGGCGTCTATTTTTTCGATCCCGATGGAAACATGATAGAAGCCTTCAACGAGCTGCCCAGAGACCAGTGGCCCACCGAGGGCGACCTCTTCGGTGGCACGTTCCCCCACACTCTGGCGGAGCCGGCGGCCTCTACTCCATAACCACGCCGGATGACGGTCCCATAGGGTGCGTGGACAGCGCCGAGGTCGGCCTAAGCGGGCGGGTTATGAGTACAGTACGTGGTGGTGGAGATGGGGGGATTCGAACCCCCGGCCTCCGCATTGCGAACGCGGCGCTCTCCCAGCTGAGCTACATCCCCAATCAGGGGTCGAATATAGCAGGGCTTTGATAGGGGGTCAATTACCGGGGAGCGCGCTCGTATAGTACTTCGGGAGACTCTTCGTGGTGTTCGAGGGAACGGGGGGGAAAGGGCTGCCTAATCGGCAGCCGGGCGGAAGTAAGGGAGGGTGACGCCTGCCTCGACCTCTTCGAAGACCACCTCCACCCGCATGCCGATTTGTACGTCCTCTGCAGGGCAGTCGACGATGTGGCTAATCATCCTCACGCCTTCGTCTAGGTCAACCATTATCACAGTCCACGGGACCCGGCCTCGCAGCGACGGGTGAATCGCCTGGTGGGTCACCGTGTAGCTGTAGACCGTACCCAGCCCCGACACCTTCTTCCAACCTAACTCCTTACTCCGGCATCCGGGGCACATGGGCCTAGGGGGATGGCGCAGGGCGTCGCACTTTGGGCAATGCTGGATGACTAACTCGCCCCGGTTGCAGGCCTCCCAAAAGGCCCGGTTATCAATGGACGGTACGGGTATGGGGAGGGGTTGGAGAGTCTCTTCGGTCATTTCCAGTTACCTGCGGAGGATCATCGCACCGACGCCTTCGCCCGTGTCTACCAGTACGAACTCGGCGTCGGGAACTTGTGCAGTCGAGCAGCCGCGGAGCTGCCTGACACCTTCGATAATATGGTTCACGGTGTGGACGTACGCTTCCGACAGATGGCCGCCAGCGGTGTTTATTGGCAACTCGCCGCCTATTTCGATCCTGCCACCCTCAACGAAGGACCCGCCCTCTCCCTTGGCGCAAAACCCGTAGTCTTCCAGGGCGAACAGAACAAGGGCGCTGAAATGGTCGTAGATTTGAGCGGCGTCGATGTCCTGGGGGGTTATGCCCGCCATGTCAAAGAGTCTCGGCCCCGACACAGCAGCGACGGTCTGGGATATCGGCCCGTTTTCCAAGATCGGTGGGACGAGGCTCTGGGCAACAGCGGAAACGTATACGGGCCTTTGACGCATGTCTTGGGCCCGCTCGGCGGAGGAGATGACTATCGCTGCGCCGCCGTCGGTCTCCAGGCAGCAGTCGAAGAGGTGGAATGGATCGTAGATCATTCGGGAGTTCTGGTGGTCCTCAATGGTCATGGGTCGGCCGTACATGATGGCCCGAGGATTCATGTTGGCGTGCTTCCGGCATGCGACCGATATGGCCCCGAACTGCGCGCTCGTCGTGGCGTACTCGTACATGTGTCGTCGGGCGTACATTGCCAGTTGCTGGCCAGGGACCAGGAGTCCGAAAGGCTCCATGAACGCCGCCTGACCCTGCCCCCGGCGCCCGGTTATTGCCCCAGACCCGTACCTTTTCCCCGACCTCCCGTTCATGGCCCGGTAAAGCAGGACATTGTTGGCCATCCCGGTGGCCACCGCCATGCAGGCGTGAGCTACAAGGCCCCCGGCAGCCGTACCCGTGTAGGCAAGTTCGTCGAAAAAGGTGAGCTCGGGAATGCCGAGGGAGGCAATGACCTCTTCCTCGCTGGTGGGGTCGACGACAAACCTGACCATGCCGTCGATGTCCTCGGGCTGCAGGCCCGCGTCCTCGATGGCTTTCAAGGAAGCGTCGATGACCAGGGACAGTTCACTTCGTCCCGAGTCCTTCGAGTATTCCGTCTCGCCGATGCCGACGATGGCGCATTTATCCTTGAGGTTATTCATCGGTTTTAGTATTGCGTTCGATTTAGGTGGAGGTCTATAGGACGCCCCGGCTGCGCAGGTCTTCGATCTTCTCGGGGGTCATGCCGGGAAGCCTACCGAGGATTTCGCAGGTGTGCTCGCCGGCGGCGGGGACCTTGCCGACGGCGCCCTTGGTCTTGGAGAACTTGATGGTGAGGCCGGGGGCCATGATCTCATGCTGACCGTTCTCAGTCGGGACAGGGACCATCATCTCACGTTCGCTCATGTGGGGGTCTCGGGACATCTGAGCGGGGGTCTGGACGGGACCTACGGGGACCTCGTTGGCGACAAGTTTCTCTGTTATATCGGCCACGTTGTTCGAGGCGACCCATTCCGTGAGGAGTGCCAGGCGCTTGGCCTTCGAGCCTTCATCGGCCTCGAAGCCGAGGATGCTGGGATCTTCAGCAAGCTCGTGGCACCCCATAGCGATGAAGACTCGCGTCCAGAGGGTCCTGGAGGTAGCAGGAATGGTCACGTAGCCATCCTTGGCCTTATAGACGGAGGCGTAGTAGTCCTCGGGCCCTGCGCCTGTGCCCATGTGGTGGGAGATGGGAATTTCCATAAGGGTCACGCCCGTGTCCAGCAGGCTTACGTCGATCACCTGACCCTCGCCGGTAGCGTTGCGATGAATGACCGCCCCCAGGGTGCCAATGCAGGCATGGAGGGAAGTTATACGGTCGATGATCGGGGAACCGGTGAGGACCGGGTGGCCTTCGTGGAGACCGGTGATCTCCATCAGCCCTGACATCGCCTGGCCGATGGGGTCGAAGGCGGGCCGGTTTCTGTAGGGACCATACTGCCCGAACCCCGACACTGAGGTCAGGATAATGTCCGGTTTGATCTTCTTGAGCTCCTCGTAGGAGAAGCCCATCTTGGCAATGACGCCGGGGCGGAAGTTTTCGAGAACGACGTCGGCGGTCTTCACGAGCTCCCGGAAGATCTCCTTACCCTCCTCGGTGCGCATGTTGAGGGTGATGCTCTTCTTGCCCCGGTTGTAGACGGTGAAGTAGACGCTGGTGCCGTTAACGAGGGGAGCATGGGCTCGGGTTTCCTCGCCGCCGGGCTTCTCGACTTTGATGACCTCGGCGCCCATGTCGGACATGACCATGCCGGCCCGGGGCCCGGCTTGATACCGGGCGAGTTCCAGCACTTTTATTCCGTCCAGACAGCCACTCACCGCTCGGGCCTCCTGTGGTGAAATCTCACGAGACTGCGGTGCATCTTAACATATGGGGGTGGCTGGTCATTTGGCCGATACCAAGTATGTTGTCACCTAAGCCAGGGAGCCTAGGAAGTCCAGAAGTATCTTGTTGGTGGCCAGGGGCTGCTCTATGGACGGGTCGTGGCCGGCGTTTTTTATCCAGTGCACCTGGGAGCCCGATATTCCGTCATGCAGGGCCTGGGAACCATCGACGTAAAGGTCTTCCTCACCGCAAATCACGCAGGTCGGGACCTTTACATCGGCGAGGCGGGGGGCCTGGTTGAAGGCGTTGCAGGCTTCCAGGTCTCCGATTCCGACCTCCATGGGCGTCGATTTGTTGTTCCATTCGTTGAGTTCGACGATGGCCCTGGGGGTGCTCTTCGAGAAGTTGCGCCCTGCGCTTTCCTTGATAGCCTTCTCGGGATCCGTGCGGTAGATGTCGATGTAGTCCTCGTCGATGTTCCATTGGGGGGCAGATCCTACAGGGATATAGGCCTCGACGCCCGGGTAGTTGAGCGTGTAGTCGAGGGCGATGGAGCCGCCCATCGAGTGGCCGGCTATCACGAAACTTTCGATTCCCAGGGCGTCTACGAGGGCCTTGACGAAGTCACGGTACTCCGAGACGTTCGTCGAACCCGGGCCCTCGGAGTCTCCGTGGCCGGGAAGGTCCATGGCTATGGGCGTATGTCGGCGGGCAAGAGCCTGTAGCTGCGGCGCCCAAATCCGGTGATTGCTCCGTGCCCCGTGCACCAATAAAACCGTCTTCCCCCGGCGGTCACCGCCGGCCACATCATGAGGGGATGCGTAGAAGGCTCGTTTTCCATTTACCTGTATGTGTGTCATCACTTCCCCCAGGGCAGTTGGCTAATCTTCTATCGGTAGTCAGGACAGGGTGGCAAGATAGGCCCCAATGGCCTCGTTCAGCAGGGCGGGTTGCTCGATCATTACGGCGTGGCCCGCGGCAGCTATTATCTCGAAGGTGGTTTTCATGGAACTGGCGTGGATTTCGCGTGAATTCTCGAGCCACTCTTCTTCATCACCAGCGGCGACTAGGGTCGGGACGCTGATTTGATTGATTTTGTCGAGGAGGTCGTATCTGTCGCAGTTGAGGAAGTCTGCGGTGCAGGTCCTGGGTCCCTGGGCAGCGAGCTGTTTGGCGTATTCTTCGACGAGGCGCTGGGAGGTCTTCTTGGAAAAAAGGAGGGCGACGTTTTCACGCTGGGCACGCTCGGGGTCGGTGGTCCAGAGCTCCAGGTGCTCAGAAGACAGCTCCCAATGGGCGCCCGCGCCTACCAGGATGAGGCCCTTCACGTCATCGGGGTGGTGGATGGCGTAGTCCAAGGCCATGGAGCCGCCCATGGAATGCCCAGCGAAAACGAAGGGCGGGAGGTCCATAACGTCCACGAATGCCTTGATGAAATGTCGGAAGTCGGCGGGACTGTCGATGGGCGGGCCCTGGGAGTCGCCGTGACCGGGCAGATCGATGGCCAGGGGAGTGTGGTCGCGTTCCAGGTAGGCGTGCTGGTGTCTCCAGACCCGATGGTTGTCGACGGCGCCGTGGACCATCAGGACGTTGTGCCCCTGGCGGACGCGGGCCTCGGCCTGTGCCGGAAACTGATAGTGGATGTTTCTGCCTTCGACCGTCGCGAAACCCATGGCTGTGCCTCGGCGTTGATGTGCTTAGGACAGGCTGATTTTAGCAGACGGACGGGGTATACCTAAACCCTGTGTACACGTTCGGTAGGTTAGTGACCCGCTGGCTTTTTATTCAGTTGTGGAGTTTCGGTTTCAGTTCCGTCTGTTGGGTTTTGGGTTGGCGATGAAAGACGCCCTTTTGCCCTCTAAGTGGCTTTGCATTCTCTCTTTGCGGGTGTTCCGGCTGTCGGGGGGACCTGGAGAGCAGGCCCCGCCTGAGAGGGAGGGACTTACAGCCGGCCGTGCCCTTTGCTCGATTATATGCACGGACCGATCCAGGGCAGGATGTCCGTCAGAGGCTCCATTCTTGGGCTGTATGCCGCTATGGGCACGACGGGGGCCAGGGAATCCAGCTGTGGCCCCACAGCCTAACTATATTTGTCCTAGATTGCCGGAGCGATACGGAGCAAATCCTCCGGCACCCCCTCGCCGTAGCGCGCTAACTCTTGCATTGCGGTCCGAACTTCGAGACGGTTCTCTATGGGGGTCAAACGGTCCGCGAGTACATCTCCTTTCACCCTTGTTGTAATCTCCCTGTGCACCCCGTCTCTGGATTCCGGCCTGGAGGCTGGAATGATGGGGGGATGGTGGGGGAGGGGTGGGAGTAGAAAGCCAGGGCTTCTTCCATCGCCTGGGGGTCAGGGAAGGGGACACGGGACCGCGGGATGAGGAGATGGCGACTTTCGCTTGTGCCGCGGGCCTGCGCGAGGGCCGTTGGGATGGGCTTAGACGTTGAGTCCTCGGGTGGGTCGAGTGGACTTCCCTAGTTTTTGGTTCCTCCTTAAGGTGGTTGGGTTAGGTGGTCTAGACCTGGCACCAATATAGAACATAAGTACTTCACTGTCAAGAGGGTTATGTCACTCTCTATGTGCACGGGATCACCCTGCCACAAGCGGCGATGCTATAATCGCCGACAATCCGGAAACCCCGCCCTCACCTCGTGACCGACCTTGCTGGAACAGCAAACCCATAGTGCAGACCCCCTTCTTCCACCCAAAGCCCTGGACGGCGTAAAAGTCCTGGACTTGGGCCACGGTATCCCCCCCGCTCACAGCGGCAAACTTATGGCCTGCTTTGGGGCAGAGGTTATCAAGGTAGAGCCCTTAGATGGTGATCCGCTGCGGAGATCGGGGCCGTTCTCCGGTGATCTACCACATTCCGAGACCAGCGGACTATTCCAGTACCTCAACGTCAACAAGAAGGGCGTAACCCTGAACTTGGACTCGGGGCACGGGCAGAAGGTCTTTCGTGGGCTGCTTTCCTGGGCGGACATCCTGGTGGAGGGGCTGGGGGCGGGGGTATTGGACGGCCTCGGATTCCCGTACGAGGAGATTGAGGCCGCTAATCCAGCGCTCGTGGCTGTGTCCATCACGCCATTCGGGCAGAGTGGGCCGTACAGGGACTACAAGAGCCATGAGATACAGCCCTACGCGTTCGGCGGGCCGATGTACTTCACCGGTCAACCGGAGCGAGAGCCAGTCAACTCCGCTAACAACGTAGTGGACCTACACACGGGGCTGGCAGCTGCCGCGGCGGGTATGGTCGCGTTTCGCAGGGCAGAGGCCTCGGGGGTGGGTGACTATATCGACATTGCAGCGTCGGAAGTGCAACTGGGGAATATAGACCGGCGGGCTGCGAAGCTGCTGGCGTATTCGTATACAGGTGTGGTCGGGGACAGGAACCTGGACCACATGGGCATAGGGTCGGGGCCCTTTCCCTGCGCAGACGGCTATATCAACCTGTTGGGCGGAGAGTTTGGCTTTGATCGGGTCTGCTCTATGATCGAGCGTGAAGACCTAATGGATGACCCAAGGTTCAACACTCCCGAGGGCAGGCGGGACCCAGCCAACATAGAAGAGATTTCGGCGCTGGTCATATCCTGGCTTTACTCCCAATCCAAGTTGGACGTATGGGAGACGGCACAGCAGAAGCGAGTGCTATCGGGAGTAGTGAACACGACGGAAGACCTTCTAAAGGACGAGCATTTCTGGGAACGGGGCATGTGGGCCCGAATGCAACACCCGGTGATGGGGGAGATGACGATGCCGGGCAGGCCTTTGAAGATGTACCGCACGCCGTGGCGGCTGCATTCCCCTGCCCCGAGGATAGGGGAGCACAACCAGGACGTGTATTGCGGAATCTTGGGC
Organism: Dehalococcoidia bacterium; assembly: GCA_965197585.1. Classification (GTDB taxonomy): domain Bacteria; phylum Chloroflexota; class Dehalococcoidia; order Plut-88900; family Plut-88900; genus Plut-88900. The sequence goes on along the minus strand of OZ240215.1, from coordinate 3,363,810 downwards.
TACAGCAAGGAAGAGCTTGCCAGGCTCAGGCAGTCGGGCACTGCATAGAGTCTGGAGAGGTATATATTGGCGAAGTTACCCCTTGAGGGGATAAGGGTCCTGGAAATCACCGTGGTGTGGGCCGGGCCTCACTCCAGCCAGATATTGGCCGATTGGGGCGCGGACGTGATCCGCGTAGAGTCGACCCAGTTCCTGGGCACGACGACTCGGACGGGCTTGATGAGGCCCAGCAGCGAGTATTTCAAGGTGATGATAGATATGGGGTACGGTTATGCGGGCCGGTACCCGGAGAGTCGGGCGTGGGATAGGGGGGCGTTGTTCAACACTCACGCCCGAAACAAATCGAGCATGACAGTCGACGTTACGCGCCCCGAGGGGTTGGAGATATTCAAGGACCTGATATCCAAGTCGGACGTGTTCATCGAGAATAATATGCCGGACACCATGAAGAAGCTTGGGTTGGTCTACTCCGAGCTAAAGAAGCACAATCCCGGACTGATCATGGTCAGGATGCCTGCGTTTGGGCTGGACGGCAAATACCACAGATACCGATCCTGGGGTCAGCACGTGGAAGGGGTAGCTGGGCATAGCTGGCTAAAGGGGTACCGGGACACGGACATATCACAACGTCCCGAGTCCAACCAGAGCGATTCCGGGGCGGCCTACAGCGCCGTTCTAGCTGTATCGATGGCTATCAGGCATCGCAATCTAACGGGTGAAGGACAGCTCATCGAAATACCGCTGTGCGAGAACTTCATACCCAGCCTAGCCGCTCCGATAATAGACTACACGATGAACGGCAGGGTGCGATCTTCGTTGGGCAACGGGCATACATCGATGGCGCCCCACGGTGTATACCGGTGCAAGGGCCCGGACTCATGGGTAGCGATTTCTGTAGGCAGCGACTCCGAGTGGGACGGGCTGTGCCAGGCACTCGGCAACCCGGAGTGGACCGGAGAGAAAAGGTTCCGTACTGTGCTCGGGAGGTGGCACAACCAGGAAGAGTTGGACCAAAGCCTAAACCAGTGGACTCAAACCCTCACCCAGTACGAAGTGACGGGTCGGCTACAGGGTGCCGGGGTGGCGGCTGCACCCGTCCTCGATGAAAAGAGCGTCCATGCCGATCCTCATATCAAGGCCCGCGGGTTCTTCCAGACCGTCAATGATCCCGATCTCGGGACTCACGATCATGTCGGGTTCATGTGGAAGATGGCCAGGACACCCAACGCCATTCGGAAGCCGCCCGCTCACCTGGGCTATGGAAACGAGTACGTATACAAGGAGCTGCTGGGATACGACGCCGAGCGTTACGAACGGCTGGAGGAAGAGGGGCACATAGGCACGGAGCCCGCGCCTCACATTCCGTGACTGCGGTGAGGCTGATCCCGTTCACATAGAGGGGTGACATCACCCCCTTGACATTATAAGTACTTATGTTCTATATTGTAGGCAGGTCTAGACCACCTAACCCAACTACCTTAAGGAGGAACCACAACCCAGGGAAGCCCACACTCGACCCACCCGAGGACTCAACGCCTCAGCCCATCCCAACGGCCCTCGCGCAGGCCCGCGGCACAAGCAAACGACGCCATCTCCTCATCCCACGGGTCCCGTGCCCCCTTCCCTGATCCCCAGGCGATGGAAAGACGCCCTGGCCTTCACGCTCCCACCCTGCTCCCTGTACGGGAGATTGCATCAAGGGTGACCAGAGCATACGCTCCGCGGACCGCCTAACCCCCATGGAGAACCGTCTCGAACGTCGGGCCGCATTGCTGGAGATTGGCGCTGCGGCGCGGGGGTGCCCGGAGGATATTCGCTCCTGTCCTTTTCCGGCGAACTTGGACACTATTAGTTAGGCTGTGGGGCCTCGCACAGCTGGATCCCTGGCCCCGACGTGCCCCCACGGGCATACAGCCCCCATAAGGAGCCTCTGCCGGACGTCTGGCCCGAGAATTGTCCGTGTATACCATCTAGCATCAGGGCATACTGGCTGCAAGTCCACGTACAAGCAGCTCTGCCAAATGGGCGTCTTCCATCGCCAACCCAAAACCTAACAGACAGAACGGAAACCGAAACCCACAACTGAAGAAAAGGCCGGTGTGTCACTAATCTACCGAACGAGTACAGAGGCTTTAACTATTGCCCCAAATAGTTTAAGGTTGTGGCGCTTTGGGAGCCCTGACTGACAAGTACTGCATCGTAGGGGTTGGAGAGACTCCCCACAGGCGTCCCTCCAACCGAACTACGCTTTCCATGGCCTGCGAAGCCGTGCGTAATGCTATGGCCGACGCGGGTCTCGATCACACCGAGATCAGCGGGATGACCTCCTACCAAGCGTTCGATTCCTCTCCCTCCAAGGACGTTGGCTCCGCTCTGGGCATGCGCCTGGACTACTCCATGGACATAATGGGAGGAGGCTCCAGCACCGAGGCGCTCGTGGCCCACGCTATAGGCCTGATCGAGGCGGGGTATTGCCGCAACATGGTTATTTTCCGCTCCATGAACGGCCGTTCGGGGCGGAGGCCGGGGGGGCAGGACCCCGGGGGATCGGCGTCTGTACCTGCCATTAGAAACATGGGTGACATGACCAAGACGTGGGGCTTTACCACGCCTGCTCAACACCATTCCCTGACCTGCATGAGATATATGCATGACTATGGCCTCACCTCTCGGCACCTCGGGGAGGTGGCAGTAGCGCATCGCAAACATGCGAACTTGAACCCAAAGGCGGTCTTCTACGACAAGCCATTGACAATGGACGACTATTTGAAAGGCCGATGGATATCCAAGCCGTTCCGCCTGTTTGACTGCTGCCTGGAGACCGACGTTGCGGCGGCGATAATCGTCGCGCCCCGGGAGTGGGCGTACAATTTGAGGCAACCTCCGGTGTTCATTATGGGTGGCACGGCAAGGGTGCAGGCGCCAGGTGCCGCGTTTCCATGGGGAATGCCCAAGATTCACTACGTCGGTGGCAACTATGGGCGGAAGCGGCTCTTCGGGATGTCGGGGGTTAGTCACGACGATATCGACTTTGTATCCGCTTATGACGCCTTCACCTTCACCTCTCTCATCCTGCTGGAGGCTTTCGGATTCGCACCAGAAGGGGAGATCGGACCCTTTGTCGAGGGTGGGACGCTACAAATCGACAACAAGCTTCCTTCGAATCTGTCGGGTGGTCACCTGTCGGAGGGTTACACTCACGGCATAGCAATGGTAGTAGAGAACGTGCGGCAGCTTAGGCATCGGGCGGACGACGCTTGTCCCGGATGGCGCGAGGGGATACACACATATGACCGGAGCAAAGGATGCCGCCAATTGAAGAAAGCAGACATCGCCGCCTGCCTGGCCTGGTCTTTCGAGGCACAGAGCAGCGCAATGATTCTCAGGAGGTAGTGGTAGAGTGGGAGCACTAACGGACAAATATTGCATCGTAGGCGTGGGGGAGACTCCCCACATGCGCCCATCTAACCGGACCACCCTGTCCATGGCCTGTGAGGCCGTGAAGAACGCTATGGCCGACGCGGGGCTCGAACCCTCGGATATCAGTGGCATGACATCGTATCAGTACGCTGACTCCAGTGATTCCAGCGAAGTCGCCTCGTCCCTTGGCATTCGCCTCGACTATGCCGTCGACATCATTGGGGGTGGGAACAGCACCGAGACCCTTGTTGCCCACGCCATTGGTCTTATTGAAGCAGGCTATTGCCAGAATATGGTGATTTTCCGGTCGATGAACGGGCGGTCGGGGCTGCGGTTCGGGGGTCAGGACCCGGACGGTCCAGCACCCGTGACCTCGGTATCCAGTATCGGAGACATGTGGGATGCGTGGGGCTTCACAACTCCCGCCCAGCACCACGGGCTCACGTGCATGAGATACATGCACGACTATGGGCTCACCTCCCGGCATCTAGGTGAGGTGGCCGTAGCTCACCGCAGGCACGCCAACCTCAACCCGAAGTCCATTTTCTATGACCGCCCCCTGACTATGGACGATTATCTGAAAGGCCGCTGGGTGGCCAAACCTTTCCGCCTATTCGACTGCTGCCTGGAGACCGACGTAGCTGCAGCCATCATCGTCGCGCCGAGGGAGTGGGCCTATAACCTGAAGCAACCCCCGGTCTTCATCATGGGCGGCACCGCCCGCACACAGACGCCGGACGCGTCCTACAGGTGGAACAGGGAAAAGATCCACTACGTGGGCGCGAACTACGGGCGAAAGCGGCTCTTTGGCATGTCGGGCGTCACGCACGACGACATCGACTTTGTATCTGCTTATGACGCCTTCACATTTACATCCCTTATCCTGCTGGAAGGTTACGGCTTCGCGCCTGAGGGCGAGATCGGGCCCTTCGTAGAGGGAGGCACTCTTCAGATCGACGGTAAGCTGCCGTCCAATCTCTCGGGAGGGCACCTGTCCGAAGGCTACACGCACGGCATAGCGATGGTCATCGAGAATGTCCGCCAGCTAAGACATCGTACCGACGACTCGTGCCCCGGTTGGCGGGAGGGAAAGCACACTTATGACCGAAACAAGGGTTGCCGCCAGCTGAAGAAGGCTGAGATCGCCGCGTGTCTCGCCTGGGGCACGGAGACCGAGAGCAGCGCCATGATCATTAGGAGGTAGGCTCCCATGCCCGGACCCATCGACTATTCCCTCATCAACGTCAAGCCCGACCCCGACACCAAAGAGTGGTGGGACGGCACTAAGGAAGACCGACTCCTGGTACGCCTTTGTAACGATTGCGGCCACAAGTTCTTCCCGCCCTTTCCCGCCTGTCCCGGTTGCACTTCCATGGACCTGGGTTGGCATCAGGCCAAGGGCACGGGCGTGATTTACAGCTACAACGTTGTGGTTCAGCCCATCCTCGCACCCTTCGTCAACGCCGTTCCCTACATAACCGCCGTCATCGACCTGCCCGACTGCGGCAACCCCGACGGTTCGCTTACGAGAATCGTGGGCGTTCTGGTGGACGATGAAGACGCCGTAGCCATCGGCAATCCCGTGGAGGTCGTGTTCGAGCGCTCGGAAGACGCCGAATACGTTATGCCTAGGTGGCGAGTCACGGGGGTAGGCGAGAACGCCTGGAAGTTCACCGGCGAGGGCGGCGGGCCTGTAAACGGGTAGTTTGCCCACTTCCCAAAGTGACCGTGTGCTAAACTCCCCTTATGGGCGTATTTAGCTGTCCTTTACGAATTTCCTCTCTCGACAACAGACGTTCGCGGGAGATTGAGGCTACTGTAGATACCGCGGCCACCTACACCATGTTTCCTATCGACGTGCTGAATGAGCTGGGCATATCCCCAACCAGGAAGGGGATATTCGAAATGGCCGACGGCCACCGCGAAGAGCTAGACATTGGTGAATTGCGGATCACGATCAATGGGGCGTCTGCAGTATCTCCCGTTATATTCGGAACGGAGGAGGCAGCGCCCTTGCTCGGGGCTGTGACACTGGAAATACTGCTCCTTGCGGTAGACCCAGTTGGACAGAGATTGGCGCCAACCCACGCCCTCTTGTACTGATGCGCCCACGGCGTATGGTCTTTGTTCCATACATGCAGGACACGAATTATATTTTCCTTGCAGCCCACGTTATGAATCCAGGTTAAGGCATTGGCAGAAGTCAAAGAGATTAGACTCACCGAACTCGCTCACTGCGCGGGCTGAGCTTCCAAATTCAGCCCCGAGGACCTGGTCCAGGTCCTGAAGAGCCTCCCCAAAATAGACGACCCGAACCTTATCGTGGGATCGGGCACGTCGGATGACTCTGCTGTTTACAGGCTGAACGATTCCATAGCCTTGGTCCAGAGTGTCGACTTCTTCCCTCCCATCGTTGACGATCCTTACTGGTTCGGGGCCATAGCTGCAGCCAACTCCCTGAGCGACATCTATGCCATGGGCGCCACGCCGCTTATGGGGCTCAACATAGTGGGTTTCCCCATAGGCCTTCCCAAAGACATCCTTGGCAGCATCCTCAAAGGCGGGGCCGACAAGATGACTGAGGCGGGAGCCATTATTGCCGGCGGCCACACCATCGATGACGTCGAGCCAAAATACGGCATCGCCGTTACAGGATTAGTGAGGCCCGGAGAGCAGATCACCAACGCGGACGCCCGACCGGGAGACCGGTTGGTGCTGACCAAGCCCATCGGCACCGGAATCATTACCACCGCCCTGAAGGCCGGAAAGTCCGACGCAGACACGGAGCGCAGCGTCGTCGAGCTGATGGCAGAGTTGAACAAAGGCGCATCGGAGGCGATGGTTGGGGTCGGGGTGAACGCTTGCACGGACATCACGGGTTTCGGGCTTCTTGGGCACTTACGTGAGATGGTGGAGGGAAGCGGGGTCGGGGCCCGGATTGTGCTGAACGACGTGCCGCTTATTCCCGGGGCCCGTGCCCTGGCCGAGCAGGGGATAGCCCCCGGCGGCACGCTCCGGAACTTGGACTCGTTGAGGGACAGCGTGGTCTGGGAAGCAGAAATACCCGACCCGTTAAAGGTATTGTTGGCGGATGCGCAGACCTCCGGGGGACTGCTAATTTCCGTGTCGGAAGAAAAGGCCGGTAGGTTGATGGCAGCATTGGTCGAGCATGGAGTGGTCGGGGCAAGGGTGATAGGACAGATAGTAGATGCACCCAAAGGCACCATGGCGGTTACACGTTAGCGAAAGAAAGCAGACAGGAATCCATTGTTTAGACTCAGCAGGCAGCACGCCAACGAGATGATCGCCCACGCTAAGGCGGATGCGCCCAACGAATGCTGCGGAATCTTGGCAGGAGCGAACGGCAAGGTCAATCGGGTCTACCAAGTTCGAAACGCTGAACCCAGCCCGGTAAAATACGTCATGGACCCGGAAGCCCAGTTCCGAGTTTTCGAGGAGGTGGATGCCGAGGGGTGGGAGATCCAGGGCTTCTACCACTCACATACGTTCAGCGAGGCGTACCCCTCGCCTACCGACGTACGACTTGCCACCTATGAGGATGAGACTACCGGCGAGAAACAGACCATTTGGCCGGATGTCCTTTATTTCCTAGTTTCCCTAAGAGAGCCGGACAACCCGGAAATCCGTGCCTTCCACATAGTTGAAGGAGAGATCACGGAAGAGGAAGTGGCAATAGAGGGATAAGCGCCCCATCGCTTGGGGGAATTACCACCGGCGAAACTATTGGGGGCTATAGTCGATCGCTCGTGGGTCAGTTGGGGATGGATTCCGGCTCGGAGGCCGGAATGACCAAGTTGGCGCTTTAGTCCTGGTTTTTAATGAGCCAGAATTCCAGGCTGTCTGCCATGGCCAACCAGCTTGCCTCTATGACGTTGGTAGAACTTCCAACAGTCCGCCACTGTCGCGTCCCGTCCGTTGACTCGATGAGCACCCGGATACTGCTCGAACTTCCTGAGGTTTCATCTACGATCCGCACCTTGTAGTCCGATAGCTCGACTACCGAGACCCGCGGGTAGAATTGCTGCAACGCCTTTCTAAGAGCAAGGTCGAGCGCGTTCACCGGGCCGTTGCCCTCGGCGGCGGTGTGGATGGTCTCTTCTCCTACCTTCACCTTTACCATTGCTTCAGCGAGCAGGTGGGGCTCGGCGTCCTGGGTCATACTCGGGGAGCGTCGGCTGTTTTCGACAAGCACCATGAAGTCGACAAGCTCAAAGGGGGGCTTGTAGCTGCTGTGAGCCCGTCTGACGAGAAGCTCAAAGGAAGCCTCGGCGCCTTCGTACTGAAAGCCCTTGCTCTCCAGGTCTTTGATCCGGCCCAGCACTTCTCGGGTACCTTCCGCCCCGAGTTCAACGTCGATACCCAGCTCCTGCACCTTATAAGCTATGTTGCCTCTCCCTGAGAGCTCCGATACAACAACCCTTTTGTTGTTACCGACCAGATCAGGCGGCACGTGTTGATAGCTCTCCTCCAGCTTGTTCACCGCAGCCACATGCATTCCGCCCTTGTGGCTGAAAGCGCTCATCCCGACATAGGGCTGATGGTGGTCGGGGGGAAGGTTTACCAGTTCGCTGGCATAGCGGGAAACTTCCGTCAGGCGGGACAACTGCTCATCTGATATGCAGTCGATTCCCATCTTGATCTTCAAGTTGCCAATGATGGAGACGAGGTTAGCGTTTCCGCACCGCTCTCCATAGCCGTTGATGGTGCCCTGCACCTGGACTACACCTTCGTTTACTGCGGCGATGCTATTGGCGACGGCCATTTCGGCATCGTTGTGGGCGTGGATGCCGAGCTTTGCGTCGGTGGCCTCCCGAACCTGATGGATTATGTCCCCTATCTCAGATGGAAGCCGGCCCCCGTTGGTATCACAGAGAACGGCGCACTCAGCGCCGGCTTCGTGGGCGGCCTTTATAGTCTCTATGGCATAGTCAGGGTCTTCACTGAAGCCGTCGAAGAAGTGCTCTGCATCGAAGATGACGCGCCGTCCCTTGTCACGAAGGTAGCGGATGGAGTCGGCGATCATGTCCAGGTTCTCTTCAGGAGTGGTCTCCAGGATGGAGCGGACGTGAAGTGCGGAGCTCTTGCCGACCAGGGTGATCACCTCGGTCTCGGCTTGGAGCAGAGCCTCTATCTGAGGGTCCTTGTCCACGCTAATGTTGGCCCGGCGTGTTGCCCCGAAAGCGACGATAGTGGCATTCTGGAGGTCCAAGTCCCGAGCTCTTTCGAAGAATTCGGCGTCCTTGGGGTTAGACCCGGGCCAACCGCCTTCGATGAAGTCCACGCCCAGCTTGTCCAGCATACGCGTAATCTTGAGCTTGTCCTCCACCGATAGGGAGATGCCCTCCATCTGGGTGCCGTCCCGCAGGGTTGTGTCGTAGAGCGTGAGTTGCTTTGCCGTGGTAGCCATTTAGACTTCGTTCCTAACCTGCCACCTTCTCAGCTATGAGAGCTCCCATTTCAACAGTGCCCGTAGTCTCCGTTCCATCCTCGGCGATGTCAGGTGTACGGTATCCCTCTTCCAACACTCGCTCGACCGCGTTTTCAATAGTTTGGGCCTCTTCATCAAGGCCCAACGAGTGCCTAAGCATCATTGCAACGCTGAGAACCATTCCGCAAGGATTGGCCTTGTTCTGTCCAACGATGTCGGGCGCCGACCCGTGGCACGGTTCGTAGACGCCCACCGCAGCCTTATCCGATTCCTCCATGTTCAAGCTCGCCGAAGGGAGCATTCCCATAGACCCGGATAGGACGGCAGTCTCGTCCGTAAGTATGTCTCCAAAGGTGTTTTCGGTGACTATGACATCGAAGCGGGAGGGCTGGCGGATTAAGTGCATTGCACAGGTGTCTACCAAAAGGTGGTCTAGTTCTACGTCCGGGTAGGAGGGTGCCATTTCCAGCACGATTTGACGCCAGAGCCGGGAGGACTCCAGCACGTTGGCCTTGTCTACGGAAGTGAGCTTCTTACGCCGCCGCCCCCGAGCCATCTCGAAGCCGACGCGCACTATGCGCCGGATCTCGTGTTCGGAGTAGGACATCGAGTCCACGGCCCTTCGGCCCTTGCTGGTAGTCCACTGCCTTTTCGGTTTGCCGAAATAGAGGCCACCCGTAAGCTCCCTGATCACAACCATGTCCACACTGTCCAGGCGTTCGGGTTTCAAGGGGGTCGAGTCCCGGAGCTGGGGGTAGACCTTCACAGGACGGATGTTGGCGAACAGGTTGAGCTTCTTGCGCAGGGCCAAGAGACCCTGCTCGGGGCGGACGGCAGCCTTGGGGTCATCCCACTTCGGACCTCCAACGGCTCCGAACAGGACTGCGTCGCTCTTCTTGCAGGTCTTCAATGTTTCGGCGGGCAGGGCCGTGCCACATTCGTCTATGGCGCGGCCACCAACAATGCCGTATTCCAAGCTGAACTCGTGTCCGAACCGGGATTCGACGGCACGGAGGACGCGGACACCCTGCTCCATAACCTCGGGCCCGATTCCGTCCCCCGGTATTACTGCTATGTTTGCTTTAGCCATGCTTGTCTCTTCAATAGGATCGAAGTATGGGCGCCGCGGGCGCAGGTCGTCTGACGATGACTGTGTCTCGGGGCCCAGTTCAGGGAAGTGCGCTCAGGACTATAACAGCCCTAGCCTACCGCCACCGTTTCCTTAGCCTCCTCCCGAGTGGCGATCATCCGGTTGAGAGCGTTCATGTAGGCCTTGGCGCTGGCCACGATGATATCCGTGTGGGCGCCCCTGCCTATGAAGGACTGGTTCTCGCTCTCAATCCTGATGGTGACCTCGCCCAGGGCATCTATGCCCTCGGTAACGGACTTGATGCTGAACTCAGTGAGCTCGTTGGGCACGTCTATTATGCGGTTAATCGCCTTGTAGACCGCGTCCACAGGGCCCGTGCCGACGGCTGCATCGGTGGAGGTGTGTCCCTCGGGACCCCTGAGCATCACGGTGGCGGTGGGTACTTCGTGGTCACCACAAGCTACCTGGACGTGCTCTAAATGATAGGTCTCGTTGATGGTGCGGCGTTCTTCACCCATCAGGGCCTCAAGGTCACGGTCGGTGACCTCTTTCTTCTTGTCGGCGACGTCTTTGAATGCCTGGAAGGTCTTGCGGAGCTCATCGTCGGTCAGAGTGTAGCCGAGATGTTCCAGCCGGTTCTTCAGCGCGTGTCTACCGCTGAGCTTGCCCAAATAGAGGGTGGTCTGGGGCACTCCCACGGATGTGGGTGTCATGATTTCGTAAGTGATGGGATTCTTCAGGATTCCGTCCTGGTGTATGCCGGACTCGTGCCTGAATGCGTTGGCCCCAACCACGGCCTTGTTGGGCTGCACCGGCAGTCCCGTCAGGTCACTGACTAACCGGCTGGTCCGGTAGATCTGTGTAGAGTCGATGCCGGTGGTGATGTCGTACAGGTCGTTCCGGGTACGGATGGCCATGACGATCTCTTCGAGGGAGGCGTTACCCGCTCTCTCACCGATCCCGTTGATGGTGCACTCCACCTGTCTCGCCCCGGCCCGGATCGCGGCTATGCTGTTGGCGACGCCCAAGCCCAGGTCATTGTGGCAGTGGACACTCACCATCGCCTTATGGATGTTGGGGACGTTGTTAAAGACGCCGGAGATGAGTTCGTAGAACTCCTCGGGGGTGGTATAGCCGACGGTGTCGGGAATGTTAACGGTGGTCGCACCGGCATTGATGACCGATTCGAGAATCCTGTAGAGGTATTCTCGATCCGTTCGGGTGGCATCCATGGGAGAGAACTCGACATCGCTGAGGTAGCCTGCGGCCCGGCCCACCATCTCGGTGGCCAACTCCAGAATCTCTTCATGGTTCTTCTTGAGCTGGTACATGAGGTGAACGTCGGAGCTGGAGAGAAATACGTGGACTCGGGGATTCTCAGCGTTGCGAACGGCCTCGTAACAGGTGTCGATGGCCTTGGCGTGGGCGTGGGCCAATCCTGCAACGATCTGTCCCTTCACCTCCCTGGCGACCCTGCTCACCGCCTCGAAGTCGCCCGGCGAGCTGTAGGGAAACCCCGCCTCTATCACATCCACACCCAGCTTGTTCAACTGGTGGGCTATCTCTACCTTTTCATCTACGTTCAGGGTAGCGCCGGGCGCCTGCTCTCCGTCCCTGAGCGTGGTATCGAATATCATTACTTTTTCCATCTCGAACCTCCCAATGTACCGGTCTGGTAGAAGACGAACCCCCTAGCGCCGACCTTAGGTCGGCTTGTTAAGGAAGGACATCATCTCCCGCAACTCTCGGCCTACCACCTCAACCGTGTGGGTCTTGTCCTTCTTACGCATGGCGTCGAAGTTCGTGCGTCCTTCCCGATTTTCGGCAATCCACTCCCTGGCGAAAGTGCCGTCCTGTATCTCGGTCAGGACCTTCTTCATTGATGCACGTACGTGATCGTCGATAATCCGTCCGCCGCGGGAGTAGTCCCCGTACTCGGCGGTGTCGCTAACCGAGTAGCGCATGTACTCAAGGCCACCCTGATAGATCAGGTCTACGATGAGCTTGACCTCGTGGAGGCATTCGAAATAGGCGACCTCGGGTTGGTAGCCGGCATCGACGAGGATATCAAAGGCGGACTTGATCAGTGAAGTGACGCCACCGCAGAGGACACTCTGCTCGCCGAAGAGGTCGGTCTCAGTCTCCTCCTTGAAGGTGGTCTCCAGCACACCGGCCTTGGTGCAACCCAAGCCCTTGCCGTATGCCAGCGCGACTTCCCTAGCACTGCCGCTGGCATCCTGATGGATAGCGATGAGAGCGGGCACGCCGACTCCCTCCGAGTAGAGCTCCCGGAGCCGGTGGCCGGGGGCCTTGGGGGCGATCATGCTCACGTCCACGTAGGAAGGCGGCACTACCTCCTTGTAGTGAATGTTGAACCCGTGGGCGAACATCAAGGTCTGCCCCGACTTCAGACTCTCGGCGATGTGGTCAGTGAAGACGCCGCCCTGACGTTCGTCGGGGATAGTCATCATCAAAATGTCGGCCTCTTTGGCCACGTCGGCCACCTCGGCGACCCGGAGACCGGCCTGTTCGGCCTTCTCCCAACTCTTGCTACCCTGGTACAGGCCGACCATGACGTTGCAGCCACTGTCCTTCAGGTTCAGAGAGTGGGCGTGGCCCTGGCTGCCATAGCCGATCACGCCGATGGTCTTGCCTTCGAGGGCTGAGATGTCGGCGTCTACGTCGTAATATACCTTTGCATTGATTGCCATGTCGTTATACTCCTCCTATATCCTCGTAAACGACGGCCTCTTCGACGCCGTCTCCCCGCCGCCCGGCTGCCCCACGAATCATTGCGACCTCGCCGGTCCGCATCATCTCCAGCACGCCGAAGGGCAAGAGCATGGAATGCAGTGCCTCTATTTTGTCGGCGTCTCCAGTTGCCTGGATGACCATTGTGTCGACGTCCACGTCGATGATGTCGGCCCGAAAAATGCCAATGACGTTAATTATGTCGTTCCGGTCTCTGGCCAATGCCCTCAGCTTGATCAATGCAAGCTCCCGGGCCACGGTCTGAGACCCGGTGATGTCCTTTACTTCCATGACCCCTACTATCTTGCGGAGCTGCCGGGCGGCCTGTATGCGGACACCCTCCCCACCCTCAACCACGATGGTCATGCGGGACAGTTTAGGCGTTTCACTGTGGCCTACGGCAAGGCTGGCGATGTTGAAGCCGCGGCGGCGAAACAACCCCGAAACCCTATTCAGGACTCCGGGCTTGTCTTCCACCAACGCCACTAGTATATGTCTAGGTTGTGCCATAGCTAGCGGTTTCTATCCCATGGCCTGGCTGACGTTCGGGTCTTCTACCATCGAGCCGACGGAGCCGCCGGGGGGTATGAACGGGTATACGTTCTCCTCCACCGGGACCACGAAGTCGACGATTACCGGGCCATTGTGGGCAGTGGCCTCTCGGATTGCGGGAACCACCTGGTCCTTCTCGGTCACTCTCAGTCCCATGCACCCGAAGGCGTCTGCAAGTTTGACGAAGTCCGGGGCATGGACCTCGGTGGCTACGTAGCTCTTGTTGTAAAAGAGCTCCTGCCACTGCCGCACCATGCCGTGGAAACCGTTGTTCATTATGGCCAGCTTGACGGGAATTTTGTTCTGGACCATGGTCAGCACTTCCGACATTGTCATCTGGAAGCCGCCATCGCCGCAGATAGACCAGACTACTCTGTCGGGGTTGCCCACCTGGGCGCCCATAGCAGCAGGGACCTCGTATCCCATCGTCCCAGCGCCTCCGGAGGTGATGAACCTGCCCGGTTTGTCGGATACAAAGTGCTGTGCGGCCCACATCTGATGCTGCCCCACACCCGTAACTATGACCGCTTCGCCAGCGGTCTCCCGGTTCAGATCAGACAGGACGTGTTGGGGTAGAAGATCATTGGTTTCCCTTATTGTCAAGGATGGGTGGGTCCGGCGCCACTCGTCGATCTGTCCGACCCACTCGGCGTGAATAGTGCGCTCCACCAGAGGGTTGAGCTCGTTGAGGACTTCCTTCACGTCGGATACGAGGGCGAGGTCCACGACTACGTTCTTAGCAACTTCGGACTCATCGATGTCGATGTGTATCTTTTTGGCCCTGGGCGCGAAGAGGTTTACGTTTCCAGTGACCCGGTCGTCGAACCTCATGCCGATGCCGATGAGCAGGTCTGCCTCGTCAATGGCCATGCTGGCCCAGGCAACACCGTGCATTCCGGGCATACCCACGTTCAGCAGGTGGCTACCGGGTATCGAGCCGAGGCCCAGGAGGGTGGTTATGACAGGAATTTGAGCCTTCTCCGCAAGCTCCAGAAGCTGGGCGTGGGCACCAGAGATGTTAACGCCCCGTCCCGCTATGATAATCGGCTTCTTAGCGGCTTTTATCATCTCCGCGGCACGTTTGAGGTCAGCAGCTTTGAGGTCCGAGCCGGGATTGTATGTGGGGAGCACCGCAGTCTCAGGATAGCCGTGGAACTCCACTTCTTCGGTCTGGACATCCTTGGGGATGTCCACCAGCACGGGCCCCGGGCGCCCGGTTCGGGCCAGGTGGAAGGCTTTCTTGATAGTCATGGGCAGAGCGTTGGTGTCCATGACGAGGTAGTTGTGCTTGGTTATAGGCAGGGTGATGCCCGTAACGTCCGATTCCTGGAAGGCGTCCTTGCCGATCATGGCCCGGGGCACCTGCCCGGTGATTGCGACTATTGGCGCGGAGTCCATCTGTGCGGTCATGATCCCGGTTACAAGGTTAGTGGCGCCGGGCCCCGAAGTGGCCACGCAAACGCCCACCTTGCCTGTGGACCGGGCGTAGCCGTCCGCGGCCATTGCTGCACCCTGCTCGTGCCGGACGAGGATGTGGCGGATATCGGGGTACTCGGGGAGGGTTTGGTAGAAGGGTAAAATTGCCCCTCCGGGAAGGCCGAACATCACGTCGACGCCCTCGGCTTTGAGGCATTCCAATACAATTTGAGAGCCGTTCAGTTTCATTTCCGATCACTAACTCGGGGCCCTGGGTTCGGGCCGCCGGCAACTCGCCTATCTTCAATTTCCTGTGTCGGGTAAAAAAAATCCCCACCCCTAAAGGGGCGGAGAATCCGCGGTACCACCCTTCTTCATCTCCCGGCACGCCAGAAGATCTCAGGACCTGTAACGGTTGTCAACCGGCCAAAATTACTTGCCGACATACGGCTTTCGGATTGGCAGCTCTGAGGCGAGTTCGGAAACCTACGACCGCCGGGCTTTCACCTTACCCCGGCTCTCTAGAGGTTTTCGGTATTCCTACTACTCCTCTTCTCAGCCTTTCACTTTTAAATTTGTCAGTGAAAGTTAGCATTTTGCAGATTCGATGTCAAGCAAAGCGATACGATTCAGGCACAAGAAGGCTTGCTCCCGAGATTATAGCGAGTCAAATGCCTGGAAGGCGAGGCCTGTTGAGCGACAACCCCGATAGTCTTTCACTTACATAAACGGAGTAGAGCCTCATATATAAACGGCGCGTTATTGATGGGTGGCACTGCTTTGCCGTCCCTTTTCGATGAGCCTGAAGTATGCTCAAGGGTATCAGGAAAGGCTTAGGGTAAGGCGGAATGGAACATTTTGGGCAACGTTATCGTTATATGATTAGGGACAGGGAGAATATGGCTGGAGGCGAGTTTTGAAGATAAAGCGATTGGCCTGGACGCTATTGGTCATAGCAGCAACGATAGTTGTGGCTTTTGCCTCAGCTTGCGGGGCATCGGACTCCGGGGCGTCCTTATCGGACCCTGAGGGGTCATTTGACACGACCAAAGAGTCCAACCAAGTAGCGATTATGGCCGAGCCAACCGCGATGCCTCTAATGATGATGGATGAGGAGGCTATGCAGTGGGCAGCAGCGGAATTCGACGACGCCATGGACATCGACAGTGCCTCTGCCGAAAAAACCGACGTTACAGTACAACTGACTTCATTCGCCCAGAACCGCATCATCGTCCACACAGGACGTATGTCACTGGTGGTGGACGACGTGGCGGATGCGTTGTCGCAGATCACGGATGTCTCCATTGATCTCGGTGGCTGGGTGGTTGGATCCAACCGGGTTTCTCAGCATAGCGGGTCAATCGCCATTCGGGTGCCGGCGGGGTCGCTGCAGGACGCTTTCAACAGGATCGAGGCGCTGGCCCTTGAAGTGGAATCTCGGGAGATTACGAGCCAGGACGTAACGGATGAGTATGTAGACATTGAATCGAGGTTGGTGAGCCTCAGGGCAACGAGGGACAGGCTCCTATCGTTCCTGGAGCAATCTGGGACGATTGAGGATGCTCTGCTTGTCGAGAAGGAGCTTTCGGCGCTGGAGGAGCGGATCGAAGGGATGCAGGGAAGGATCAACTACCTGAGTCAGACATCAGCATTCTCGCTTATCGAGGTGAACCTAAAGGTCTCTCCGGTGCAGATCGAAGTTGACCCGGGGCCAGACGCATCGCTGAGGGTGGGTGAGAACGGCCGGTTCCGCGCATCCTTCAGGGCGCCGCCGGGTATAGAAGAGTTCTCATTCGTGTGGGATTTCGGGGACGGGACGTCGGCTGCAGGGGCTGGAAGCACTCTCAGGCCCGACGGGACACGGCTGACGGCGACGGTAACACACACGTATGAAGATGATCGAGATTCTCCATACATCGTCAGAGTTGACCTGACGGGAGCCGGTGAGGAGGGGTTAGCGGAAGGGTCGGCCTCCATGGAGGCGACGGTGCGGGAGGTCCCGACTATCGACGTGTTTGCCGGAGAGAGCCAGACGGTTGAAGAAGGAGACGAGGTCGACTACGTTGCGCGGTTCACCCGGCCGGCGGAACTGCGGGACTTCGAATACCAGTGGGAGTTCGGGGACGGGTCTCCGACGGTAACGGGCAGTATCGAAGATGAGGAAAGCCGCATTGCAGTGTCCCACGAGTACTCGGACTTCAGGCCCAGGCCGTACGAAGTCGTAGTGACGGTAAGTGCGATGAGCGACGTGGGCCGGATCAGCTCAACCGACTCCTTTACAGTTCATGTCACCGAGGTCGAGGGGTTCGCGGTGGGTGGATGGGATGTGGGGGAGACGGCGAAGACGGCGATCAGGGCACTGTCGGCGGTAGGAAAGGTGGCACTGGCTGTGCTTATCTGGGTGGGGATATTCAGCCCGGTTATCCTGGCAATGGGCGCAGCCGTGATACTCATCAGGCGGTACGGGTCCCGGCTGCGCTCAGTGATGCCGGGTGGGTCGAGCCCTTCGGGGCCAAATCCCGGTGGTGAGTCAGAGTAAGGGAAGGAGTCCGGCGGCTAATCGAGCTGTTGTCCCGATTTAGGACTAGTAGCGGACGAAGAGGCGGTCCAGTTCTGCTATCTGGTCGGGGGTGAGGTTCCAGCCGGAGGCAGCGCAGAACTCGAGGACGCGGGCTTCCTGACTGGACTTGGGTATCGGGACTACGTTCTGCTTGGAGATGCACCAGTTGAGGGCCACCTGGGCGCTGGTCTTGCCCAACTCCCCGGCTATCCGCCTGAGGGCGTTCATGGCCTTGGTGCGCCAGAAAAAGGACAGGGACGCGAGCCGACCCTGGGCCAAGGGGCTGAAGGCCAGCACGGTGATCCCGTTCTCCTGGCAATAGGGCAGCACCTCGTCCTCAATCTCCCGATCGGCGAGGTTGTATAGGACCTGGTTGGAGACGATGCGATTGCTCTTCAGGCAGTCCTGGGCCTCCTTCATCTGGTCGGCGGTGTAGTTGCTGACGCCGATGTACTTCACCTTCCCTTCGTCGACCAACGCTTCCATGGCACTCATGGTCTCCTTGATGGGGACGTTGGGGTCCTGCCAGTGGACCTGGTAGAGATCGATGCAGTCGACTCCAAGCCTTGCAAGACTCTGGTTGGCGGCATCAATGACCTGGTCGTACTTGACGTTGGCACCCGAGACCTTCGTCGCGACTAACACGGAGTCGCGGCGACCGCGGACTGCTTCGCCTACCACCTCTTCGGTGCCGTAGCGTTCTGCAGTGTCAAGGAGATTGGCGCCGGCTTCAATACCGCGGACCAAGGGCTCGAGGCCTCCGTTGTACTGGGAGGTCCCCAGCCCGATCTCCGGTATCTCGACACCCGTATTACCCAGCTCTTTGGTCCGCATTATTTCTCCTTATTTGATTGATTCAGTCAAAAATCGTGCCTGTTTGATTGATCCGGGGGAATTTTTGCGGCGGGGGCATCCCTCGATGGGGAAGGACGGTGCAGCCCACAGGGGAGTATTGAAGGGTTTTTCCATAGGGGGTAAAGGTAGTACATGGGGTGGGGCCGGGGCAAGGGGCTTGTGTCACACCCACTCGACAAACGGGTGGGTGCGGGGTTAAATGGCGGGGCGAGGGAGATGGGGGGCGGGGGCTGCTACTAACCGCGATATTGGAGGAGATACCTTGGCTGGCAATACACTGACAATCGGCAATGTTACGGTCCTGTCGCTATCGGACGGGCACATGGATGGCGCGGTGCGGGATATGTACGGGGACGAGGTGACCCGGACGTGGGGGTGCGGTTGCGTGTCGCCCGAGGCGGAGCCCGAGTTCTCGACCAACCTGGGGTCTTTCCTGATCCGGTCAGGGGGGCAGACGATAATGGTGGACACAGGGATGGGAGATGTGGAGACCGAGGGCGTCGGAGGGGAGTGGGGCAGCCTGTTTAATGAGATGAAAGCGAACAAAGTAGATGCGGGGGACGTGGACATGGTGTTTATGACGCATCTGCACTTCGATCACACGGGTTGGAACGTATCTCGGAATGGTGGGGTGCCGGCTGTCCTGTTTCCCAAGGCCAGGTACGTGGCCCACGAGATCGACTGGGAGTTCTTCAGGAACGAGCCGGAGGCCAAGGAGAAATACTTTTACGAAGCGTCCACCGTCGAGCCGCTTTACGAGATGGGGAAGCTGGAGCTAGTGTCGGGTAAGGAGTGGGTGATAACCGACGAAATTACTGCGATTCACACCCCCGGCCATACTCCGGGCCACATGAGCCTGCTGATCTCGTCTCAGGGCGAGCAGGGGCTGGTTTTAGGGGACGTGGCGCACCACCCGAAGCAAGTCCAAGAGACTGGATGGAAGGTCATTGCAGACTGCGACCACGACGTGGCGCGTGAGACTCGGGAGTCGGTGATGAAGATGGTGGAGGAGAAGGGGTTGAAGGTGGCAGCGGGGCACTTCCCGGCCCCGGGTTTAGGGCAGATTGTGAGGTTGGAGGGGAAGCGGGTGTGGCAGGTGTTGTAGGGGGGTGAAACGCTCGCACCTCATTGGGTGGCACTCGGGGTAAGCTCAAGACCTCTCATGCTTTGGAGCATCTGGGGATCCTCGAGGGGCCTTTGTGTAACTGCAGATCGTACTTGTTGTTCCATCCAGATCGCCTAACACCCCCCCCCGCTCATACTTCGAGAGCCTCAGCACGAGCGGCCCCACGCCCCTCCAACACAGGCTATGCAAAGGTATCGTTGAGGGAGAGGGGACAGGATGCCCATCCCCGGGGCCCACCCCTAGGTTCCTGCCTCCGCAGGAATGACGAGGGGTAAGGGGGTAGGTTGTCAGGCTAGACGGGACGGTGAGCTAAGCGCCGTTTATCATGCCGTAGAGGCGGGCGCAGTTGTCCCAGAGGATCTTGCGCTTGGATTCGTCGGGGATGGGGAGTTTGAGGAACTCCTCGACGGCGTGGGGGTATTTGGAGTCGGTGTGGGGGTAGTCGGTGGAGAAGACGAAGTTCTCGTCACCCGCCCAGTCTACGGCGTAAGCGGCGGGCTTTTCGTCGGCGTCGATGGAGACGTAGCCCTGGCGCTTAAAGTACTCGCTGGGGGCCATGGAGATGTAGCCCTCGGTCCAATTGCGCCTCAGTTCGTAGTGCTCGTCCATGCGCCAGAGCCAGAAGGGTATCCAGCTGGCGTTTCCTTCAAGGAAACCAACCCTGAGCTTGGGAAACCGCTCGAAGACGCCGCCGACACACATGCAGAGGCAGGCGTACATCTGCTCGATGGGGTGGCAGGCGACGTGGGCCATGGTCCAGACCTTGTCCTGCTCCTGGAGGAATCTCTCGGCCATGGCCTGGGGAAGATTGCTGCGGAACCCTTCGTGGAAGATCATGGGCACATCCAGGTCCTGGCAGACTTCCCAGAGGGGATCGTAGACATCATCGTGCCAATTACGGTCGCGCAGGGGATTGGGCCGGGCGAAGACGCCCTTGAAGGCAAGGTCTTTGCGGGAGCGCTTGATCTCGGCTATGGCGTCGTCCACGTCCTCCAGGGTAATCATGGCGGCGCCATAGAGCCTGCCGGGGCCCCGGGAACAGAAGTCATAAAGCCAGTCGTTGTAGCCCCGGGACACGGCGGAGGCGAAGGCCCGGTCGTTGAAATCTACGGCGGCGACGGCGAGGCCGCGGGTCGGGAGCAGTACGGCCCCGGTGAGGCCCTCAACGTCCATAGCATGGACCTGGGAGGCGGCGTCGAAGCCACTGGCGATGCCCTCGGGGAGCCTCTCGGACTGGAGTTTCTCGACCTCTCGGTGAATTTGCTCTTCCCGGTTGTCATTTACGCCGGTCTCCTGAGCGAAGCCTATGGGCTTGCCGTCTACGAGGGTGTTCATGTCCATCGGATCTTTGGTGGCGCCGACGGGGGCTCGATCCCGGAACTCGGGGGAGATGTAGTTGAGCCAGATGTCCCAAGGCTCGTGGACGTGCATGTCGCTGTCGAGAATCTTCATCATCGTTATCCCCCAATCATTGCTAAGGGCCCTGAAGGAGTGAAGGTGGGAGGGAATCGGGGCCTATCCGTTGCTTAACCGGCCAATGTAATATAACGAACCGTGCGAAAGCCTACAGTTTTCGCCGGTACAAGCCTCATGCCCTACCAATACCACGAAGAGTTGCTGCTGCCCCACGCTCGGGAGCCGGTTTTCCACTTCTTAGCCTCTGCCGAGAACCTGAACCTCCTAACGCCACCGTGGGTCAGGTTTTCGATAGTGACGCCGACGCCGATAGAGATGGGGCTCGGGACCATTATAGATTACAGGATCAGCCTATACCGGGTGCCGTTCAAGTGGAAGAGCAAAATCTCGGTGTGGGCCCCTCCTTACGAGTTCTGCGACTTCCAGGTTGGCGGGCCGTATCGATATTGGCTGCATCGGCACACTTTCGAGGAGACTCCCGAGGGCACGCTGGTGACCGACCACGTCGACTATCGGGTGCCGTTCGGGTGGCCGGTCGAACATCTATTCATGGCGAGGGAGCTGCGAAGGATTTTTGGCTACCGGAGGAAGCGGCTGCTGGAGATATTCTCGTAGGGGGGCGCTACTAGGCAATCAGCTTTATTTTCTCTATAGCCTGCTTCCCGCCATCGTCGGGCCCGTCCGGGAGGCCCAGGTCCACGCTGGAGGCCCATCCGCCGTACCGCTTCTCTATGAGGCCTGGAAGGGCGTCGTAGGAGCCGAATATGGCGAAGGCGTCGAGCATCTCGTCGGTAATGAGGGCGGTCATTTCTCGCCACATGCCCTTGAGAGAAAGCCCGTGCAGCTCCAGGGTCACGTCTCCCCAGCCGTGGACGTCCATCACGGGCTTGTAGGTGCGGGTTGATGCGTAGAAGGCGATGCGCTGACGCACGGCGGCGACTTGGGCGTCGAGGTCTTGGCCGGGGGTCTCGGCGACAATGAAGCAGCCTCCGGTAACAGCCACGTCCTGCAGGGAACGGCCGGCCTTCTTAGCGCCCTCTTCGACCGTGGGCAACACAACCTCGTGGACGTATTTGGGGGTGCAGAAGCTGTGCAGTTGAATGCCGTCGGCAACTTCTCCACCCAAGCCGAGCATGTATTTGTTCACGGCGGAAATGGAGATGGGGATGCGGGGCTGGGGGATGGGGCCGGGGTCGAAGACGGGGATCATCAGGGTCAAGTTGTAGAACTTACCGCGGAAGTTTAACGGCGTACCGTTCTGCCACGTGTCCCATACGGCCCTGAGAGAGGCGATGTACTCCTTGAGTCGGGGGCCGGGGGAGACCCAGGGGGTACTGAAACGCCTTTCGTTGTGGCCCTTGACCTGAGTGCCAAGACCCAGTTCGAATCTACCGCCTGCCAGCTGTTGAATGTTCCAGGCCATGTAGGCCGTGGTCATGGGGCTGCGGGGAAAGGCGACGGCGATGGCGGTCTTGATGCCGGCGTTTCGGGTGTGCTCCGCAGCCAGGAGAGAGCAGAGGAAGGGGTCGAGGGTGAGTTCGGCGAGGGCGAGGGAGTCGAAGCCGAGGGCCTCGGCGCGGGCGGCTTGTTCAGAGATTTCCGAGAGTTTGTTGGTATCGAGGTGGGCGTTTACTTTCATATCGATTGGCTCCCGCATAGAGTTGGAATATAGGTAGGGAAAAGATTATCACTTTACGATGGTAATGCAATCATGGGCAAGGGGAGTCGGATTGACAGGCGGCACCCCGTGCGGGTAAGTTTTAGCGCGTAGAAGTGCGTGTAGACCATGTAGGTCTGATGCGAAGCCGGGTGCGGCGACCACCGGCTAGAAGGTGCGATGCAAGCTAAGATTGTCATAGAGCGCCACGTGCTGCCGGGCAGCGAGGCCCGGTCTCTGGACATTCTTGTGGAAATGAGGGCGATGGCAACCCGGCAGACCGGATATATTTCCGGCGAGACACTTGTGGACGTGAGCAACCACGCGACATTGATAGTGGTAAGTACGTGGCGCAGTGTTCAGGACTGGCAGCGATGGGCGGGACACAGCGACCGCAGGCGCTTCGAAGACATGCTGCACCCGATGCTGGCCTCTTCCCCGATTGTTCATGTTTGCGCCGACGCCGGTGAGTTGCGGGTCGGGGGTGGAGGGGCTTCGAGCCAACTCTTAATTTAACGCCCCCGTCCTCCGACAGTCCCTGACTTAACCTTTTGATCCACCCAAAGGAATCCCCATGACCCTTAAAGACAAGGTTGTACTGATTACTGGCGCGAGCCGCGGGGTGGGGGAGGCTTTGGCCTATGGGTTTGCGGCGGAGGGGGCGATTGTTGTTGCCACCGCCCGGACCCTGGCCCCGAACACGGGCGAGTGGCAAGGCTCCCTGGAAGAGACGGTCAAGCGGATTAAGGCGTCGGGGGGGAGGGCGCACGCGATTGCGTGCGACGTCGCCGTGGAAGCCGACGTGAAGTCGACGATCGATAGGGTGCGCTCGGAGATTGGGGCGGTGGACGTGCTGATCAACAATGCGGGCCTGTCGGTTAGGGGTTCGATAGTCGATATGTCGGTGGATGACTTCGACCGGGTGATGACTGTGAACGTGCGCGGGCCGTTCCTTATGTGCAAATACATTGTTCCGACAATGCTCGAACGGCGGCAGGGAAACATCATCAACATCAGTTCAAGGAACGCTAATTGGAGCGAACCCAACCACATTGTTTACGGGGCGTCCAAGGCGGCGCTGGACCGGTTCAGCCTGAACATGGCCGAGGACCTGAAGCCCTGCAACATAGCGGTAAACGCGATGAGTCCAGGGCTGGTGACTTCCTACATGACGCGCAACTGGGACCCGGAGAACAATCCTCGGGGGCTGGTTATAGAGCCTGCCGAGGTTGTGGTGGCCTCGACGCTATGGTTGGCACAGCAGGACGCTTCGTTTACGGGCAAGGTGCTGCTGCGGAACGACTTCGGGAAGACTTGGCCATAGGGTTTCTACTATGACCGCAAAACCTCAGGTTACTATTCACACCGACGGCGCCTGTATTGGCAACCCCGGGCGCGGTGGTTATGGAGTAGTGCTGCAATTCGGTGAACAGCGCAAGGAACTCAGTGGAGGATACCGCCTCACGACCAACAACCGCATGGAACTGATGGGGCCGATAAAGGCCCTTCAGACTCTAAAACAGAGCTACGTCGTAATTCTCTACAGTGATTCCCGTTACGTCGTCGATGCCATAGAAAAGGGGTGGGTGGAGCGCTGGCGAGCCAAAGGTTGGATGCGCAACAAGAAGGACCGGGCCGTCAATCCAGATTTATGGGAGCGCCTCCTTGACCTCTGTTCAGAGCACGAAGTTGAGTTCCGCTGGGTACGAGGGCACGCCGGTAACCGCTACAACGAGCGTTGCGATCGGTTAGCAACGCAAGCCGCTCGTCAGAAGAATCTCCCGATAGATGAAGGCTACGAGTCACCGGTAATGGTACAACCTAGACTCGAATAGTTCTGTCTCCCGTCACAGAGAGTTTATTGCGTCCAGTCGATTCGTGACCTCCCGTTCATAATCACTCATTCATTAAGAGTGATTCCCTTCTTTAGACCACTAATTTGACACTGCCTACGCGGGTAGTACAATCACCCTATCCAATAGGTAAATCCCCCCATTTTGGGGCATTCCATATCAAGGCAGAGCGTCTGTTTTAGCCAGGAGGGCGAGATGGCAAATTTGCAATTCATCTCCGCGGATTCCCACGTGCAGGAGTCCGATGAATTCACGCTGAGGATTCCGGCCCACTATCGGGAGCGGCTTCCGCACAAGGAGATCATCGATGGGGGGGAGTACGAGATAGTCGAAGGGCGGAAGCCCAGGCGATTTGATGTGGCCGAGAGCCGAATCAATGAGGATGATCTGAACCGCAATTTCCGAGAGGACCCGGATGGGGGGCGAAACATCAATCGGCGGCTCTCGGACCAGACCCGGGACAGCGTGGTGGGTGAGGTTATCTATTGCAACGCTCTTCTGACGTATCTCGGGTCTCCCGACACGGAGTACCAGATGACGGTCGCCCGCACATACAATGACTGGGTGCACGAAATATTCGGAGAGCACCCCGACCGGTTCGCCCCAGCGGCCATCCTGCCGACGCTAGACGTTCCCTCAGCGGTGGAAGAAGCCTACAGGCTGGCGAATATGGGGTTCAAGGTGGTCAGCAGCCCCATCGGCATCAAGAACCAGCCATACAACCGCAAGGTGTACGAACCGCTGTGGGATGTGCTGGAGGAGACCGGGCTGGTATTCAGCCTGCACTTCAACACAGGCACGGAGGACCACCTGCCGGACCACGTGGGCGAGGAGGACGACGACAACGGATTCCTGCCCTATATGATCATCAGCATGGCGGAAGGGATTGAGCCCGTATCGCACATGCTGGCGTCGGGGGTGCCGATGCGGCACCCGGGGCTGGACTTCGTTGTGGTGGAGTGCGGGGCGGGGTGGTTGGCGTGGGTTCTGTATGCGCTGGACGAGCAGTACCAGCGGAAGCACATGTGGGTCGAGCCGAAGCTGGAGCTAGACCCGAGCGATTACTTCAAGAGGCAGGGCCATGCGACCTTCGGGGATGACCCGGTGGCGCTGGCGACGCTGGACTACATCGGGGAGAAGGCGTTGCTCTGGGGCAGCGACTACCCGCACGACGAAGGCACATTCCCACACTCGAACGAGGTAATCGACCGGATATTCGAAGGGTATTCGGAGGACATCAAGCGCAAAGTAGTATTCCAGAATGCTGCGGAACTGTACGGGTTCCCGGTGAGCTAGACCAGACGAAGATGTCTGAGCTAACCGGGGTATTCCGTCCATTGGCGCGTTCACGTGAGGCTTGCGGGCCTCATGTAATGAGGAGGTAAAGATGGCTGATTTGCGTTTCATATCCGCCGATTCCCACGTGCAGGAGAGTGAGGAATTCAAGATGAGGGTCCCGGCCCCCTTCCGGGAGCGGCTGCCCCACACGGAAGTCATCAACGGTGGTGAATATCAGATCGTGGAGGGGCGTAAGCCTCGCAGGTACGACATTGCGGAGAGCCGGGTGGACGAAGACGACATGAACCGGGAGTGGCGAGACGACCCGACGCAAGGACGGGACATCAAGCGCAGGCTGAAGGACCAGGACAGGGACACCGTGGCAGGAGAGGTGATCTACTGCAACGACCTACTCACCTACCTCGGGACTCCGGACACCGAATTCCAGATGACCGTGGCCCAGACTTACAATGACTGGATCCATGAGCTTTTCGGGAGTCGTCCGGACCGGTTAGCTCCTGCCGCGATCCTGCCGACCCTGGACGTTCCGGCAGCGGTAAAGGAGGCCTACAGGCTTGCCGAGCTGGGGTTTAAGCTGGTTAGCAGTCCCATCGGCATCAAGAATCAGCCTTACAACCGGAAGGTGTACGAGCCGCTGTGGAAGGCGTTGGAGGAGACCGGGCTGGTATTCAGCCTGCACTTCAACACGGGAACGGAAGACCACCTGCCGGATAAAGTCGGCGAAGAGGACGATGACAACGGATTCCTGCCATACATGATCATCAGCATGGCCGAGGGTATAGAGCCGGTTTCCCATATGCTGGCATCAGGGGTGCCGATGCGGCACCCGGGGCTGGACTTCGTGGTGGTGGAGTGTGGGGCGGGGTGGCTGGCATGGGTGCTGTATGCGCTGGACGAGCAGTACCAGCGCAAGCACATGTGGGTCGAGCCGAAGCTGGAGTTGAACCCGAGCGACTATTTCAAACGGCAGGGTCATGCGACCTTCGGAGACGACCCCGTGGCCTTAGCAACGCTGGACTACATCGGCGAGACTGCGTTGCTCTGGGGCAGCGACTATCCCCACGACGAGGGGACATTCCCCCACTCGGCGGAGGTCATCGACCGGATTTTCGAAGGGTATTCGAAGGACATCAAGCGCAAAGTAGTGTTTCAGAACGCCGCGGACCTGTACCGGTTCCCGGTGAGCTAAAGGAGACCCTGATGCCGGAGCTAGCAATCATCTCGGCGGATTCTCACTCGAACGAGCCTGAGGAAATATATGATCGGCTGCCAGCCGAATACCGTGCCCGCGCTCCTCACGAGGAGGTAATCGACGGGAAGCGGTACCTGGTATACGACGGCCAGAGGCCATCGCCCATGGAGGCGCCGCACCCGCTCAGTGAGGACGACATGCGTCGGTACTGGAGGGACGGGGAGGCACTGGGCCGGGTGCAGCACCGTGAAGGCGGCACGCACATTCCGACACGCCTGGCGGACCAAGTGGAAGACGGGGTCGTTGCGGAGGTGGTATATCCACAGGCGGTGTTCAAACTGTATGCGTCGCCGGACCCCGGGTACCAATTAGCCCTAGCCCAGGTGTACAACGATTGGCACCACGAGATATTCGGGGGACATCCCGACAAGTTTGTATGTTCCGCCCAGATCCCGGTGATAGACATCCAGGACGGGATAAACGAGGCGAAGCGGGCGGGTGGACTCGGGTACCGGTCATTCTCGTTGCCCGTGTCGATGCCTCTCGTACCGTACAACATGCCCGCATACGAGCCGTTCTGGGCCAATGCAGCCGAACTGGGCGTGCCGTTGGCTTTCCACGTGTTCAGCGGTGGCCCCAAGGGTGGAACCCCCTCCAAGGAGCCGAACGTAGCGACACCCGGGTCCGACCAGCTTGGGCAGGTGCTCGGGATGACCGAGGCGATGTACCCGATGGTCCAGTTGATAGCAGGTGGGGCGTGCGCAAGGCACCCGGACTTGAAGTTTGTGCTTGCAGAGGCGGGTATCGGGTGGATACCGTGGCTGCTGGTGCAGATGGACGACAACCATCACCGTCGGCACATGTGGGAAGTACCCCAGCTAGAACTACTGCCGAGCGAGTACTTCAAGCGGCAGGGATACTCCACCTTCTCCGACGACATCGTGGGGATAATTACCCGGGAAATTGCAGGGGTGGGGTCACTGATGTGGGGTAGCGACTATCCACACGACGAAGGAACCTTCCCTCACTCGCAGGAAGTCATTGCGCGAATGTTTGAAGGCGTACCCGAAGAGGACAAGGCGAAAATCGTATCGGAGAATGCGGCGAAGCTCTACGGGTTCCCAACCAACGGCCATTAGAGCCGCCAAGGGGCTAGTGTAAGGGTTCCCGGGACCGGACATCCGAATAGTACCAGGGAGGCGCATCATGGCAGGGTATAAGATCATATCGGCGGATTCACACGTAGCGGAGCCTCCCGAGCTCTACACGGAGTTGGTGGCGCCGAAGTTCCGGCACAGGACGCCACACATAGAGCAGCGAAACGGCGGGACGTACCGGGTAGTGGAGGGGCGGAAGGCTCGTAGGCTGGACCTGGCCGAGGCTCGGCTGACCGAGGAGGATAGAGAGAAGGAGTTCCGGCACGAAGAGTGGGGAGGCCGCAACCTGGAGCGGCGCGTCTCCGAGATAGAGCGGGACGGTGTCAGCGCCGAAGTCATATACCCGGACTACACCCTGTGGATCTTCAGTTCCCCAGACCCCGACTACCAGATGGCCGTTGCCCAACCCTACAACAACTGGGTAATAGACCATTTCCGACCCCAGGGAGACCGGTTCGCGCCGGTGGGGGTGGTCCCGGTTATCGACATTCCCAGGGCAATTGAGGAGATAAAGAGGTTGGCCAGTCTGGGGTTCAAGGTGGCAGCGATACCGGCCCTGGTGAGCAGGCTGCCCTACAACCAGCCCGAGTACGAGCCGCTCTGGCAGACTATCGAGGACTCGGGGATGGCGTTGAGCCTTCATGCACGGGCCGTCGACTATGATCCGTTCCCCGACAACATAGGGGAAGAAGAGAATGGCGGGTTCATCAAGTGGCTGGTGTGCGGAATGTCGCAGGTGCAGGAGCCGATAACGGACCTGATATGCTCGGGGGTATTGGAACGGCACCCCGGGATCCGGTTTGTGGTGGCGGAGTGCGGGGCGGGGTGGCTGGCATGGCTTCTCTACGCACTGGACGAGCAGGCGGAAAAGAAGCACATGTGGATCCGGCCCACCCTGGAAATGCGGCCCAGCGAGTATTTCAAGCGGCAAGGCGGGCTCACCTTCGGGGACGACCTCCCGGCCCTGCTGAACATCTCGCTGACCGGGGCTGATTGCCTCCTATGGGGCAGCGACTACCCCCACGACGAGGGTACATTCCCCTATTCCCAAGAGGTGATCGAGCGCACGTTCGGGGGACTCTCGGAGGGGGACAAGAGGAAGATAGTCGGGGAAAATGCGGCGCGGATATACGGGTTTTCGCTGAACGGGGGGTAGGGGGAGGATGGATTCACGCCTCGGCACATCTTCGACCGGCTCGGAGGCCGGAATGAAGGGGGGTCACCCTCACTCTCCTCAGCGAGCCTATGGCCCTAGCCCTCTCACGCCTCGGCGCATCTGCCACCCATTAAGAGACCTTTGCGTAACTGCTCTTTCGGAACCCGGCTCACCCTCACTCTCCTCAGCGAGCCTACGGCCCTAGCCCTCTCACGCCTCGGCGCATCTACGACCCATCGAGAGGCCTTTGCGTAACTCCCTATGCTGGAACATATTGGCAATACGAGACATGTTATCCAATCCTGAGCCCCTCGCCCCAGATTCCTCGCGGAGTCTCGGAATTGTGGATGTCAGGTAATTCGTTGACAGAATTAGGTGGATTTAAGGGTCTCCAAAGGGGTCTTTCCGTCCATTGCCTGGTGGGGTCTCTGAGTATTGTAGTAGATCAGGTATTGCTGAAGCTCGTCCTTCAGTTCCGAGACCGATTCGAAGGTTGTCCCCTCCAGCAGGTCCTCGTTCAAGGTTCTCCAGAACCGCTCTATCTTCCCGTTGGTCTGGGGCCTATAAGGGCGGGTGTAGCGGTGCTTTATGCCCAGCTCATTGAGCATCCGTTCCATGGGGTGGCCCTCGGTGTTCCTTGGGGAGGCCATCTCGGGGCCGTTGTCGGTGAGGATGGCCTCGAATTGGATGCCGTACTCCACGTTAAGGAAATTGATGGACTTCAGAGTAGCAAACATAACGGAGAGACTCTTGATGTCTCCGACCACTTCGGCCCAGGCCAGACGGGTGTAGGCGTCGATGAGGCCCACCAGGTAGTAGCGGTGCTTGGTGCCCACGATGGTATCCCGGCTGAGGTAGTGGCTGTCCAGGTGGCCCAGCTCTCCTGCCCGGGTCTTGATGATCTTGCGCTTCGACTGCTGCATCGGCTTTGTGAGCCTATTGAAACCGTGGCGTCTGGTGATGGCGTAGATGGTGGAGGGCTTAGGGGTGTTGTGTTTAAGGATGGGTTTGAGTATGGCATAGATCTCGTAACGGTTGGTACCGTTAAGGCGCTCGTTGATGACCTTCTGCTCAATGTAGGGCAGGGTGCGGCGGGACTTCCACCCGGGACCCCGCTTACGGGGGAGGAAGGCGTTGTCGGAGGGGGAAAGGAGGAACCGGTTGTAGTACTTGGCGAAGGTCTGACGGCTAGTGCCGTGGAAGGAGTAGAAGTCCTGGGCGAAGCGGAAACGGGGATGCTTCCCTGCCTTGACCAGTTGATACTCATGGATGAGGAACCGCCACTTCTGAATGTAGTTCCGCTCAAGGGTGAGGTCCTTGCTATTGTCTCGCATTCTCGCCTCCAGATTGGTGTTGGCCTCTTATACCAATCTGTCAACGAATTACCTAACACTTACAGGAATGACAGTTATGCAAAGGTCACATCGAGGGAGAGGGGACAGGACACCTCACCCAAGGTATGTGAGCGAGTTTGCCAAATGTCTCACAGTGAGAGGCGATGGGACAGACGGCTAAAGGGTGAGTTCTTCGCGGAGGCGGCGGGCGAGGATGTTTTCTTCGCCGGGGAGGAGAGTGTCGACGCCGAGTTTTAGGGCGGTGCCTTCAAGCCAGAGCCAGATGCTCGGGTCTCCCTCCCTCATGGCTTGTTCCACGGAGGCTGCGGTGCGGCCCAAGGCCTCTTCGTCGAGGGTGATCTTCATTTCCATCGAGCAATAGCGATCGTACCAGCCCTGCTCTATCTCGACATGGAGAAGGCTGGCGAGACCCTCGGCGACGACCTGAAATTTGCGGTCCTGGTCGGTCAGCCTGGCAGAGTGGTCCATTTCCAGCCACTCTCTCAACACGGCTACGGTGGCCACGACCTCCTGACGGTCTATCTTGTAGCCCCGGCCCATATTACGGTTCTTCTCGGTCTCGAATGCCATGAAACCATTGAGGGCTGCGGCCTCGACTGCTTCGCTATTCCCACAGAGGAAACCTGCGGAGTTTGGTCCGCCCATGTACTTGGAGCTGAAACAGATAAGATCGGCGCCGCTGTTGACGAGCTCAGTGATCCTTTCGAGGGGATATACCTGGTAGGCAGCATCGACGATGACGGCAACACCAGCGTCCTTGGCGATGGCCACAACCTCCGAGAGAGGCAGTATGCCAGGTTCGCCCTCCTGGTGGGCGGCATAGACGATTCCCCCGGTGCTCGGGCGTATGGCCTGGGCCAGCTGGTTGGGAGTGGTCTGCGCATCATCCCCGACCTCGATCATGCGGGCGCCGGAGACGGTGACGCTGCGATCATATTGGTAGCGGGCGCACTTCTGGATAAGGAACTCGTTCTTCAGGCCGGAGGTGTCGGGGAGGCGGGCGACCAGGTCAGGGGCGCCGCCGGTCATTACGCCGGATACGCCCAGGGTTATGGCCGCGAAACAACCTGGGGTCGGGTAGGCTGCCTCGGCACCGATCATTTCGGCTATCGACTCCCCTGCCCGGTCGAGGAGTTCAGGCATTCCGACGTATATGCGGTTGGCCTCCTCCATTGCCGCCCGAACGGTGGGACTCAGGATGGAACCACCGAGAACGGTGGAACTGCTGCGGGCGCATATGACGCGCTTCACTCCGAGGTCGGCATAAACTGATGGAGTGGACTCGGCGGGCATGAGGGACGCTCCTTTTGGGACTGTGGAGGCTTATCCGGAAGCCTTATCGGCGACCAGACGGCCGTCCTTGAAGACCATTTGGAGCTGCCGCATGTTGTCGATGTTTTCCAGGGGGTCGGCACCGACGACTATGAGGTCGGCGATCTTGCCGACCTCTACGGTGCCGAGCTTGTCATCGACGCCGCAGGTGAGGGCAGACATCGCGGTAGCCGCCTTGATGGCCTGCATGGGCGTGGAGCCGTCCCTGACCCAGAGGGCCATCTCCAGGTGCACAGCGTCCTTCACGGGGCCCAGATCGGAGCCCAGAGCCATCTTGACGCCGGAGTCGAGGGCCGTTTTGAACCACTTGGCGTGCTCTTCGACAGCGGCGTCGGCGCGGGCCAGCATCTCGGATGAGATCTGCTTTATCTCCAGATACTCCTGCTCCCATTCGTTGGTCGCCTGCCGAGGAGTGAGGTGACTGATCCCCAGGGTGGGAACGTAGATGGTGCCCTTGTCCTTCATCATGTCGATGCATTCGTCATCCATGATATAGCCGTGCTCAACGGTCCAGGTGTTGTTGCGGACGGCACTCTTGACGGCATCGGGGTTGGCGGCGTGGGACATGACCTTCATGCCGCGCTGATGGCAGACCTGGTAGGTGGCCGTCAGTTCATCAGGGAGGAAGAAGCTGTGCCAGTGGCGGTCCCAGTCGGGGCCCATGATGCCGCCGGAGAGGTTGAGTTTAATGTGATCTACGTCGTTGTCTATCTGCTGTCTAACGGCGAGCACGAAGTCCTCGGGGCCGTCACACTGCTGAGAGAAGGGCCAGCGGGTAGCATGTCCGCCGGTGGTAGTGAGGAAATAGCCGGAAGCGAAGATGCGAGGGCCAAGGTACTGTCCAGAGGCGAAGGCGTCCCGCCAGGCCACGTCTATCCAGTTTTCGATTCCGCCGCTGCGGATGCCGGTTACTCCGCTTTCGGTGAGGCCCTCCATAGCATTCTTGCCATATTTGACGACGCGGTGGGGGATGGTCTTGGGTGGGGGATCCGGAAACATGAGGTGCACGTGTACGTCCCAGAGGCCCGGGAGAAGCCAGCCACCTCGGGCATCGATTACCCGGCCTCCATCCGCATCAATCTTGGCGTTATTGGTCTCGATGCGGGTAATCAGGCCGTCTTCGATGGCGACGCTGGCGTCGGGCTGGGCGTGGTCAGAGAGGGCATCAATAAGATGGCAGTTGGTGATTACGAGGCGGGACATGGGGACCTCCTTGAAAGGCGGGCGTCGTGGGCATACTACCGTCTCGTTTCCCAGTAGCGCAAGCTAGTGCCGATTCGTCGCCCAAAAAACAATGGTGAGAGCGGGAGTCGCTCTCACCAATAGATGAAACGTCTTGGGCAGGCAGATTATGTTTTAGAGCTACGTTTTCTGACCAGTAGGCCTGCCACGACGGGAGAAAGGATTACGATAGCCAGTCCAATTATTATGGTGCCATTCTCACCGGCGAGGGTGAAGATGACGCCCAATCCTCCCCCGACAACCAGGACAAAAATCCCCGCCATTAAGGGTAGTAGTATGCTTGCAGGTATCCGATCCATGATGTCTCCAGTCGGGTGATGCCGACACGGGGTCGTTGGGACTAATTATAGCCTCGCCTTTGAGAATGTCCAGCCTGGTCGGGCCCATGGGTTCACCTGATTTACAAAGGGCACGTTCCTGTCGATAATAGGGGTTGTCCGGGCATATAGGTCCACATTTGAAGCCAGCGTAGCTCAGCGGTAGAGCAGCGGTTTCGTAAACCGCAGGCCAAGGGTTCGATTCCCTTCGCTGGCTCCATCTCCCTTTTTCCGGCATCCCAAGGCGGATGTGTGCGGGATTGACTCTGCGTGGTCTCGTGTAGGAGCCACGGTATTGATGCCTATCCCGGGATACTTCCTGCCTTGGAACCCGGACTCCACTCATTCCTGTTTGCGCCCCAAAAGTCGCCGCCCCTAGGGAGTGATCCCTGGGGGCGGTTCTATTAGCTCTGTTTACCTTGCTTAACTACGCATGGTCAAGCAGGGGTGGACTACATTAGCCGATAAAGTACCGCATGATGACAGTCAGCACCTGGTCCTTGGTTATGATGTCGTCGAAGTAGTCTCTTATGGCTCTGAGAGCTTCTTCCCTGTCTATCGTCCCGTCGTCGTTCTGGTCGTACCTGCCAACCGCTGCTTCACCGGTATCGTTGACGTCGGTTACGGTTACGGCAGTGGTCCCAGTCTTACCATCGCTGTCTGTTGCGTTGACGCTGATCAGGTACTCGTTGTTCCTGTCATTGTCTGTGGGGTTCTCATAGTCGGGAGGCGAGTTGAATGTGAGCACCCCGCTGTTGCTGATGGAGAAGTTACCAGCGTCGATACCCGACAAGCTCCACTCGAAGCCTTCGGTTTGCCCACCAACGGTGTAGCTGGCCACGGGGCTGGTGCTGTTCTCCTGGAATACAGCGTCCTCTCTTTCGGGGCCAGGTACGGTCAGGTCGATTGTCGGGGGTTCGTCGACATTAGTTACTTCGACGTCGACATCTATGGTGTCTGAGGCCCCGGACGGGTCAGAGACAGTAAGGGTGACCATGTAGCTTGTCCGTGTTTCGAAGTCCAGGGATGTCCCGGCGCCAACCGTGATCTGACCGGTTGCTGTGATTACATCGAACGAGCCTGCGTCATCACCGCTGATGGTGTAAACCAACACATCGTTGTCGGCATCCACGGCTTCGACAGGATTCCCAACGAGGGCCGCCTCAGCCGAATTTTCGTTCACGGTCCTGTCGGTCGGATCCTGGTCAACGAACTCAGGGCCCCGGTTGATGTGCGGTATGCCCACAACCGGTTCATCGGTTGCAGCGGCCACGGTCTTTGTAACCGTAGCGCTCTCTCTGTCTTAGTAGTTGGCGGTAGCACGCAGGTAGTGGTCGGCGTCCGCGGGAACGGGGGTGTATATACCGGAAGTGGCTTCATCAATGTCCACCCAGGCGGTAGAGCCGTCGGAGGAACGTGCCCACTGCCACCTGATGTTGGAGGCAATGCCATCAGGATCGGCCAGGGTGGCTGTGATGCGGACTTCCTCTTCAGGCTCGAGCAACGACAGGGTGACTGTACCTGCTTCGTCCACATTGGTGACGGTGACGGTAACATCCACCTCAGTGAGGTTGCCTTCGGCGTCACTGGCTCCGATGGTTAGGTTGTAGACGTTGTCAGTGTCTTCGTCTGCGGGGCTCTCGAAGTCAGGCGAGGAGGCGAAGCTGAGCGCTCCGTCGTCAATGGAGAAGAGGTCAGCATCGTCGTCGGAAAGGCCCCATCCGATGTCTCCACCTTCAGGATCGGTAGCGGTGAACGTTGTAACGGAACCAGCACCGTTCTCGGCGTACTCAAGCTCGGTGTTGTCCACGGTGAATGAGGGGGGCTCATCCACGTCATTGACCATTATGGCGACGTCTACGCTGTCGCTATCACCGTCCGGGTCGGTGGCCTCTACGGTGACGCTGTAGCTGATGGTACTTTCGTAGTCAAAGGCGGTGCCTTCGGCTACCGAGATCTGATCGGTATCCACGTCAATGTCGAAGGAATCAGCGTCTGTACCAGTCATGGAGTAGGTCAGGGTGTCGCTGTCTTCGTCCTCGGCAGCGACAGGATCACCGACGGGGGCATTTGCCGCGGCGTTTTCGTTCACGAACCTTTCCGGAGATCTATCCAGGAAGCGGGGCGCTGAGTTGACTTCGCCCGCAGCCAGGACGGGGTTCGCAGTAGCCCTGCTAGCAGTCCTGGTAGTTAGGGCACTTTCACGGTCATTGTAGGTGGCTGTGGCCTGCAAGTAGAGGCCCACAACCGTCACATTCGGGGTGTAGATGCCGCCGGTGGCGTTGGGGATATCGATCCAATCGGTGGTGCCGTCGGAGGACCAGGACCACTGCCAAACTTTAGTGCCATCTATGTAGTCGGGGTCCGCCAAATCGGCGGAGATACGGACGCCCTCCTCAGGCTGGTCAGACGAGAGCGTGACCGTGCCCGGCTCGTCCACGTTGGTAACGGTAACGGTTACATCTACCTCGGTGAGCCTTCCACCAGTGTCGCTAGCTCCTACCGTCATGTTGTAGACATTGTCGGAACCCCGGTCGGCCGGGTTTTCGAAGTCAGGCGAGGAGTTGAAGGTAAGGGCTCCGCCCGTAATGTCAAAGTCGTTGGCATCGTCACCCGAGAGTCTCCAACTAACGTCCTGGCCTTCGGGGTCTACTGCTACAAATTGCTCAACAGCATCAGTGCCATGTTCAGCGTGCTCAAGGTCCGTTTCGCCCTCTGTCACATCCGGTGGTTCGTTCACGTCCATGACGGTAATGGTCATGTCGACGCTATCGCTTTCGCCTGAGGGGTCGGTGGCTGTAACGGTGACGGAATAGCTACTCTTGGTCTCGAAGTCCAAAGAGGTTTCGGCGGGCACCGAAATCTGGCCGGTGCTGTCATCGATGCCGAAGGAACCTGCATCGGTGCCGCTGAGGGCGTAGGTCAAGGGATCGTCGTCGGGGTCTTCGGCTGCAACAGGGTCACCCACTGGGGCGTCGGCAGCCGCATTTTCGTTCACAGTTCTTGTGGGTTCCTCGTCAAGGAACTCTGGGGCCTGGTTTATGTAGGGTTTGGCCAAAACCGGGTTGGCCGATATTCCGTGGGCAGTTTTTTCCACGTCTACGCTCTGGGCATCCTCATAGGTGGCCGCGGCACGAAGGTAGCCGCCGACATCGGCTTCTACGGGAGTGTAATTTCTTGTCGCGGCGCCACTGATGTTCGTCCAACCGTTCAAGCCGTCGGAGGAGCGGGACCACTGCCACTGAGCCTGGGTGGTGATACCGTCAGGGTCAGAAAGTTCAGCACTCAGACCGACTTCCTCTTGAGGAGTCTGGGTGGAAAGGGTTACCGTACCCCGTTCGTCCACATTGAGCACTGTAACGGTCACGTCGGCGGGGGCTACGTTAAATCCGGGGTCTCTGGCCTCTACCGTTACCTGGTATATGTTGTCGCGGTTCTTGTCAGCCGGGTTTTCGTAATCAGGAGTGACACTAAATGAAAGTGCACCTTCCGTAATGTAGAAATCGGCAGCGTCATCTCCCGGCAGCTCCCATCTAATCGGCTGGCCTTCCGGGTCGGTAGCTGCGAACTGGAACACCAAGCCGGTGTCGTTCTCGTCGAAATCTCTCGCAAATTTCTTTGCCTCAACCAGCCCTTGCGCGTATCCAAGTCATGCAATTGCAACTGATTTAAAACCAAATTCATTAAGCCATTGGCAAGGGGCAAGACTGTTCGAGTGAGCCAAGAGGGGACACTATCCCGAACCGCACGCCTGTCATGTGATTACGTAAAGGCGGTTTAGAGGAACCTCTCTAATTGCTTCTGAGATGGCCTCCTGTCTGTTGACCAGGACACGGGAGGTCCTGGGATCTATTTCGATCTCGGGATTAAGTTTGTTACGAACCATCTTTCTTTTAGATGCACTACGAACGTTCTTAACGGGCAGAAGCTGCCGCCGGCTGCCCAGGCGCTCCGACAAGCCATTGTCCAATGAGGCCTGGGATACGAAAAAGACGCTCAACCTCCCGGCGGCGCGACCCATCGCTCCGAAAGCAGGGCCGTATATCACCGGCTCACAGTTAGATATCGAAGCGTTGCCTTCTCCACGCGTCCCCCACGTAACAAAGCCGCCTTTGATTACTGTCTCGGGTTTCACCCCAAAGAAACGGGGGTTCCAAAGGACGATGTCGGCCAGCTTCCCCTTCTCCAAGGAGCCGACGTAGTCCGAAATGCCGTGAGTAATGGCGGGGTTAATTGTGATTTTGGCGAGGTATTGAAGGATGCGGTCATTGTCGTTGTGGGGGTTGGCTGCTCCCCGCTCCCGCTTCATCTTGTGAGCGAGCTGCCATGTTCTTGTAACTACTTCCCCTATACGGCCCATACCTTGTGAGTCCGAGTTGATGATGGGAACGGCTCCCATATCGTGGAGTACGTCCTCGGCGGCCATGGTCTCGCGACGGACCCTGGCTTCAAGGGCAGCAACGTCTGTGGGCAGGTGGGGCGTAAGTCCGTGGACCAAGGCTGTCATCGGAAAATGTTCCTGATAAGTCCCGGCCGTGTAAGGGATGGTGGGCGTTGTAGAGGAGGTCATTATGTTTTCAACACCGGCCAACTTGAGGAGATCCGGGGCGTGGCCTCCGCCTACACCTTCTACATGGTAGGCGTGGAGCGCTCTACCTCCGATGGCCTCTATGGTGTCCATGACTTGCATGGACTCCTGCAGGCCGTCGGTGTGGAGGGCAACGGAGACATCATATTGCTCGGCAACCTGCAGGCAGAGATCTATCACATAGGGATAGGCACCCTCGTCTTCATGGATCTTCATGCCGCAGGCGCCGGCTTCTATGTTGCGCTCTATTGGGGAGGGGTGACTGGCAGCGCCTCGGCCCTGGACTCCCAGGTTTATGGGGATCTCCTCAAAGGCCTCGAAGTACTTGTGAATGGTGAAGTCGCCGTTGTGATTCAGCCCTGCGCCTATGAAGGTGGTAATACCGGAACTTATGGCGGTCTCCATGAGTTTAGGGTTGTCGTAGATGTGGACGTGGCTATCTACGCCTCCAGGAGTAGCTATGAGGCCGGCGGCAGGGAGAACGTTGGTGTTCGGGCCCAGCACAAGGTCAACGCCATCCATGATGTCTGGGTTCCCAGCCCGCCCGATTCCTGCGATGAGGCCATCCTTGATGCCGATGTCGCCCTTGAAGATACCTAACACGGGATCGACGATGACGGAACCAACTATGATGCTGTCTAGCTCGCTGTCCCCAGGGGTCTGGTAGGCGTGCATCATGCCGGTGCGACTATTCTTTCCCCAACCGTGAGTTATTTCGTTGCCGTAGGAGGTGTGGTCAGCCTCCACTTCCAAGAGGAGATCAGTGTCACCCAGTCGGATACGATCACCAGTGGTGGGTCCATATAGGGAGTCATATTCAGCTCTCGTGATCTCAACAGACATGGTTAACTCTCCTGGTCCAGAAAGCCGCGGTCTCGGGCCCGGTGTAGGGCCTCACCGCGTTGCTCGTCAGTTAGTCGGCCGTTAACCAGCCCCTGGAAACCGAACACTCTTCGTTTTCCCCCGATGTCTATCAGCCGGACTCTCCTGGTTTCCCCCGGTTGCCATCGGACTGCAGCGCCCGAAGGCACGTCGAGTCGTTTTCCATAGGCTGCAGTCCGATCAAACTGCAACCGTTTATTGGCTTCGAAGAAGTGATAGTGGGACGTGACTTGGACGGCATGGTCCGAGGTGTTGGTTACAGAAATAGCGATAACTTCTCGGCCCTCATTTATCTGTATGGCACTTTCGGCTGGAATGACCTCGCCCGGTTTCATCGGTATCGTCCTCCTATCTGATGGGGTTTTCCACATATATGAGCTTGTTCCCATCGTCGAAGGTGACCTCGAGGCGGATGGGGGTTACCAAGTCAGGGACGCCGTCCAGGACGTCATCAGTGGAGAGAATATTGATCGCGTGTGTCATAACCTCTTCGTAGGTTTTACCTTCGCGGCCATCTTCGAGAAGCTCGTCGCATATGAGGGCTACGGCCTCCGGGTAGTTTAGTTTTAAGCCTCTCTGCCGCCGCCGCCGAGCGAGCTCGGCTGCGGTGAAGATTGTGAGTCGATCCATCTCCTTAGAGGTAAGACGCATGTGATTTCTCCAAACTTAAGAAAGCAACAATCTCTACACATCCGACCTAAAAAGTCTCCGCCCCCAAGGGTTGTGACCCCTGGGGGCGGATTTTACTCTACTTTGTGCTGCCTACTTGCGCAGCGGGTTCTTAGCCCCGGTTTACGCTTGGCGTCTGCGGTAGATGACGAACCCGATGATGGCTACGCCCGCTATTACCGCCAGGACTATCACTATGATGGCCCAGACCGGGAATCCACCTTCATCCTCTGGTTCAGGGACGGCCGTGGGCTCAGGCGCCACTGTCGGTTCGGGTGCTGCTGTGGGCGGTACTGAAGTGGCCGTGGGCGGCACCGAAGTGGCCGTCGGCGGTACTGCCGTGGGAGGCACTGCCGTGGGCGGCACCGCTGTAGGTTCAGGTGTGGCCGTCGGTTCGACGTACTCATCACGGTCGAGGACCTTGATGGTTACTACCAGGGAGGCACTCTCGCCGTACTCGTCGGTGATGGTTACCTGGAGCGAGTAGCTGGCTCTGGTCTCGAAGTCCAGGTCGCCCTTAGTCCTCAACTGACCGGTGTCGGGTTCGATGTCGAAGGTGTCTGCGGCGGCGCTGGTGATCTCGAAGGTCAAGGAGCTACCATCGGCGGAAGTGGCGTCAATCGGGTCGCCGATGCGTACGCCGAAGGGCGTATTTTCGTTGATTTCGCGGACACCGCTGTCCGTGATCATGATGCCCTCGTACACATTGGTGACCTGAACAGTCACTTCTAGGGAAGCCGTACTCCCGAGTTCATCGGTGGCGGTTACACTGACGGAGTAGCTGGCCTTGGTCTCGTAGTCAAGGGCGGATTTGGTCTTCAATTGACCAGTGGCTGTGTCGATGTCGAAGTCTGGGGCATCATCACCTGTTATTTCGTATGTCAGTGCCCCGACCGTCGACTCGGCCGCTACCGGATCACCGATGTCGACGCCCGCATCGGTGTTCTCGGCGATTTCTCTTATCCCCATCTCAGACTCCGGGAAAGCCGGAGGAGCACCAACTTTCAAGTCGGTTGTGCCTCCGATGGGGATTTCGTTCTTGTCGATATCAGTCAGCGAGCCACTGAAGGCATAGGCGCCCGTGTCAGCGGGGGCGATGACGGTGTAGGTGAAGCTGTCTTCGCCGAGAATGACGAAGGTGACCGACTGCCCGTCGGCGCCTGTGGCACCGCCGGGGAGGTCTGTGTTCACGTAGGTGAAGCCCTCAGGGAGGGTTTCCACGATCCGGGCGGCGGCCCCGTAGCCGGCGGCCGCGATGGTCACAACGACTTCACCTTCGGGTTCTGCGAAGGCGGCGCCGAAGGACCGGTCAGCGGTAGCAGGCACGGCGGCGGAAACGGTTATGCTGTCGTCGCCGGTGATGTCTAAGCTTACCCTGTCCAAATCTGTGATCGTACCAGAGATAGTGTAGTCACCCGGGTCTCCGGCGGTAAGGGTGTAGCTGAAGCTATCCTCGCCGAGGAGGGTGAATCTGATGCTACCTTCGTCTATGTTAACGGCGGCGGAGGAGAGACTGCTGAACGTGTAGGTGAGTCCAGCGGGTACGTTCTCAGCCACGGATGCCGCGGCGCCGAATCCGGAGGCGGCTATGCTTATGGTGATCTGTTCCCCGGAGCCGACGGAGGAACGGGATATGGACCTCTCCGCCACGAGGGGTGGGTCTGTGACTTCTATGGAGGAGTCTCCGCCGGTGTCCTCCCCTTCCTTGTCAGAGTCGAGGACTGAGCCGGAGAATTCGTAGGTCCCGGTGGCGGCGGGGGCGGTGACGGTGTAGCTAAAGGTTGCCTCGCTGTTGAGGACGGTGAAGCTAACGGTCTGGCCGTCCACGACGGCGGATTCGTCAGACCCGGTGAAGGAGAAACCTTCGGGGAGGGTCTCCCGCACCTGGCCGAAGCCGCCGAGGCCGGAGACCGATATCTCAATCTCCAGCTCGGCGCCTGTAATTACGGTATTGTTTGCGAAGGACCTGGTCGCGCTGTGCCCGCTTGCGCTCACGGCATCCGGCAGCAACAGCGACAGGCCAGCGACCCCGACAATTGCGAGGACTCCCAGCAGCATCAGCGCTTTCTTGACCAAGTTCCTTACTCCTTCTTGCTTTCTTTACTTACTCTCTATTTGCCGCGTGCGCCTCTACGCTTCCGTGTCACCGGAGTCGGCGTCATCGGCGGCGGCGTCATCGTCAGAGGCGGCGTCATCGTCAGAGGCCGCGTCATCGTCAGCGGCGGCGTCATCTTCGGAGGCGGCGTCATCTTCGGTGGCCGCGTCGTCTTCAGTGGCGGCGTCATCGTCAGTGGCGGCGTCATCGTCAGTGGCGGCGTCATCGTCGCCATTGGCGGCGAAGTAGAGGCCCAGGACTACGAGGGCCTCGTCCCTGGTTATCTCGTCCAGGAAGTAGCCGTTCACGGCTGTCACTGCCTCGTCCTTGCTGATTGCGCCATCGTCGTTCGCGTCGTAGGCGTTATCCAGGCCTACGTTGCTGACGTTGATGGTCACGGCGATGGAGGCGCTGCCGCCTTTACCGTCGCTGGCGGTGACTGTCACCATGTGGCTGGTCTGGGACTCGTAGTCCAGGTTGGCGCCTTCGGCTACGGTGATCTGGCCGCTGGGCCAGATTTCGAAGCTGCCAGCACCGTCGCCGCTGAGGGCGTAGGTAAGCTCGTCCTCATCGGCGTCTGTGGCGACCACCGGGTCACCGACGTTGCTGCCAGCGCCGGTGTTTTCTACCACGCTGAGGGTTGCGCTCTCTTCTGCGAAAGCGGGGGCGATGTTCTCATCCACGTCGGTCACACTGATGTTGACCGTTATGGAGTCGGTTGCGCCCGAGCCATCGGTGGCCGTGAGGACCACGGTGTAGGCGTTCCTGGTCTCGTAGTCCAGGGTGACGCCTTCGGCTACGGTGATCTGGCCGTTGGGCCAGATTGCGAAGCTGCCGGCTTCGTCGCCGCTGAGGGCGTAGCTCACGGAGTCACCGGAGTTGCCGTCCGTAGCGACCACGGGGCCGCCGACGTTGGCGCCGGCTTCGGCGTCCTCTGGGACACTGCGGTCTGCGGTGTCGCCGTCGAACTCTGGGGCCACGTTGGCCTCAATGGTTGCGCCGTCATCGGCGTCGGTTACGGTGATGTTCACCGTGATGGAGTCATTGGCCCCGGACGGGTCGGTCGCCGTCACCATTACGCTGTAGCTAGACTGCGTCTCGAAGTCCAAAGCCTTAGCAGTTTCTATCTGCCCAGAGTTGTTCACCTTGAAGTTGTCGCTGTCATCTCCGCTAAGCGTGTAGAGCAGCGGATCGTCGTCGCCGTCGGTCGCCGTCACCGGCTCTCCGACTATGACATTCTTGGCGTTCTCCTCCACGCTCCTGTCCACCGACTCATCGTCACCAAAGCTAGGCTGGGCGTTCTGGTCCGGCCTCTCCCTGGCATCGTGCGCCGATGTCTCAATGACCATGTCACCATCGTCAGTGCCGTCAGGATTGGCGGGGTCATCAGCGTCGGTCGGGTCGGTGCCATCAGTACCGCCGAACCTGTCCGTTACGTAGGCGTCCGTGTATTTCGCCACCACCGTCAGCTTCTGGGGGTCAGTGGGTGGGTTATCAGTACCTCCACCAGTGGCATCAGCCGCCCTCGGTGTGTAGGTGGACGATGTCGCGCCCTCTATCCAGCAATTCGAAGTACGTTCGGCGTCGCACTTGTTAGTTTCAGCGTCATCTATTTCCGGCAATTCAGCAGTATTCGTAACGCCTCTGTACCACTGCCACGTGGCGCCCGTTATGCCACCGTCCGGGTCGCTCAAACGGGCTGTTACCGCTATGCCTTCCTGCGGCACAAGCTGCGACAGACTTATGCTCCCGTCCTCTTCTACGTTCCTCACCGTGATGCTCACGTCCTGAGACTTGCTGGCAACGCTGTCAAAGGCCGTCACCGTCACCAGGTACACGTTGTCACCATCAGCCGAGTCCATAGCTTCGAAGCTGGGACCTTTCCCGTCATCAGAGGCCCAACGCAGCGCTGCGCTGCTGTCGAAGTCAGTGTTGGGGGTATCAAGCTCCGCTATCTGGAAGCGCTTGGCGTCATCCCCGGATATCGACCACGTTATCTCTTCTGGGGTCTCACTTTCCGGGTCGTTCGCATTGAACACCGGGAGACCTTGGGAGAAGGGGTCCGTGGTTTCGCCTTGTGACCGCAGAGCCAACGGATCCTGCTCCGGCGTGTTTACCACGAAGGTTTGCCCAGGTGTGGTGATGGTAGCTGTTTGGCCGATTCCCAACCCAACGGTCACCAGTGTAATTTCCGGCGCTTCGTCCACCGCCGTGACCTCGATCGTCACCGTCACCGTGGCTATCGAACCCGACGGATCCTCAGCCGTTACAGTGACCATGTATTCTAATGACTGCTCCACAGGCGGATCTGCATTCGCATCAGCCGCGGTC
Organism: Dehalococcoidia bacterium; assembly: GCA_965197585.1. Taxonomy (GTDB): domain Bacteria; phylum Chloroflexota; class Dehalococcoidia; order Plut-88900; family Plut-88900; genus Plut-88900. The sequence continues at coordinate 3,320,050 of OZ240215.1, read as the reverse complement.
GTGAAGTACTTCTCAAGGTCCAGGTAGTCTGTATTGGCACCGCTCTTCACCGAAATCTGCCCGCTCTTACTGTCAATCGTGAACAGAGCATCGGGATCAACCCCTGTCGCATTCTCGGTGGGGGAAATACCAGTGAGGTCGACCGGGGTGCCGTCCATGCTGTAGAGCAGCGGGTCGTTATCGGAGTCCGACGCCGTAACTGCGTTACCTACACTGTCGCCACCCTTCGCCGTCTCCCTCACCGCACGGGTCTGTTCACTGCTGTCCGGAGTATCAGTCTCATCATCGGCAAACGCCGGCTGGGCGTTGGCCACCGGCCTCTCCTCCACAGCAAAGGCCGTAACCGCACTGGCATCGTCTCGCCCAGTGCCAAAACCGTCACTGTAGGAAGCCGTTGCTCTCAGGTAGTAGCCTATGTCCTCAGTCGCCGGCGTGTACGTCGGGGAACTGGCCCCGGAGATGTCACTCCACGCCGCCTCGTCCATCGACTTCGACCACTGCCACGTCGTCTGGTCCAGACTCCCGTCCTGGTCACTTGCCGACGCTCCCACAGGCTCTCCAGCCTGCGGCTGCAGGTCAGTCAGGCTCACCGAACCGGGTTCGTCCACGTTCGTCACCGTTACGGCAACGTCACGGCTGCCGCCGGAGGCGTTCAACGTCACGTTGTAGGTGTTGTCAGATCCCTCGTCCCCAGCACTTTCGTAGTTGGGCGACTTCTTGAACGCAAGCACGCCGCCCTCTATCGTGAAGAGTTCCGCATCCGCTCCGCTCAACGACCAGACGATGGCGTCTCCGTCAGCATCGGTCGCCATGAAGGTCGCCACCGGGTCATTGCGGTCCTCCGCATAGGAAACAGACCCGTCGGCCGAAATGGTAGCGGGGTCATCGGCGTCGGTTACGGTGATGTTCACCTCGATGGAGTCATTGGCCCCGGACGGGTCGGTCGCCGTCACCATTACGCTGTAGCTAGACTGCGTCTCGAAGTCCAAAGCCTTAGCAGTTTCTATCTGCCCAGAGTTGTTCACCTTGAAGTTGTCGCTGTCATCTCCGCTAAGCGTGTAGAGCAGCGGGTCGTCGTCGCCGTCGGTCGCCGTCACCGGCTCTCCAACACTGACATTCTTGGCGTTCTCCTCCACGCTCCTGTCCACCGACTCATCGTCACCAAAGCTAGGCTGGGCGTTCTGGTCCGGCCTCACCCTCGCATCGTGCGCCGATGTCTCAATGACCATGTCGCCATCGTCTACGTCGTCTGAGGTGCCCTGTGTTACCGTACCGTCGTCATTTAGCGTGTCATCATCCGTTACGTAGGCGTCCGTGTATTTCGCCACTACCGTCAGCTTCTGAGCTGTCGGGTTGTTATCGCTGTCATCGGGACCACCAGTGGCGTCAGCCGCCCTCGGTGTGTAGGTGGACGATGTCGCGCCCTCTATCCAGCAATTCGAAGTACGTTCGGCGTCGCACTTGTTAGTTTCAGCGTCATCTATTTCCGGCAATTCAGCAGTATTCGTAACGCCTCTGTACCACTGCCACGTGGCACCCGTTATGCCACCGTCCGGGTCGCTCAAACGGGCTGTTACCGCTATGCCTTCCTGCGGCACAAGTTGCGACAGGCTTATGCTCCCGTCCTCTTCTACGTTCCTCACCGTGATGCTCACGTCCTGGGACTTGCTGGCTACGCCGTCAAAGGCCGTCACCGTCACCAGGTACACGTTGTCACCATCAGCCGAGTCCATAGCTTCGAAGCTGGGACCTTTCCTGTCCGCAGCGGACCACCGCAGCGCTGCGCTGCTGTTGAAGCCCTCGTTGGGAGCTGAAACCCCGTTTTCGGCATTAACAAGCTTCGCTATCTGGAAGCGCTTGGCGTCAACCCCGGATATCGTCCAGGTTATCTTGTCTACATTAGGATCGGTAGCTTCTTCAGGGTCGTCCGCATCGAACACCGGGAGACCTTGGGAGAAGGCGTCATCGCTGCCGGCTTGCGACTCCAGATCCAACGGGTCCTGCTCCGGCGTGTTTACCACGAAGGTTTGGCCGGGTGTGGAGATTCTAGCTGTTTGGCCGATTCCCAACCCAACGGTCACCAGTGTAATTTCCGGCGCTTCGTCCACCGCCGTGACCTCGATCGTCACCGTCACCGTGGCTATCGAACCCGACGGATCCTCAGCCGTTACAGTGACCATGTATTCTAATGACTGCTCCACAGGCGGATCTGCATTCGCATCAGCCGCGGTCGTGAAGTACTTCTCAAGGTCCAGGTAGTCTGTATTGGCACCGCTCTTCACCGAAATCTGCCCGCTCTTACTGTCAATCGTGAACAGAGCATCGGGATCAACCCCTGTCGCATTCTCGGTGGGGGAAATACCAGTGAGGTCGACCGGGGTGCCGTCCATGCTGTAGAGCAGCGGGTCGTTATCGGAGTCCGACGCCGTAACTGCGTTACCTACACTGTCGCCACCCTTCGCCGTCTCCCTCACCGCACGGGTCTGTTCACTGCTGTCCGGAGTATCAGTCTCATCATCGGCAAACGCCGGCTGGGCGTTGGCCACCGGCCTCTCCTCCACAGCAAAGGCCGTAACCGCACTGGCATCGTCTCGCCCAGTGCCAAAACCGTCACTGTAGGAAGCCGTTGCTCTCAGGTAGTAGCCTATGTCCTCAGTCGCCGGCGTGTACGTCGGGGAACTGGCCCCGGAGATGTCACTCCACGCCGCCTCGTCCATCGACTTCGACCACTGCCACGTCGTCTGGTCCAGACTCCCGTCCTGGTCACTTGCCGACGCTCCCACAGGCTCTCCAGCCTGCGGCTGCAGGTCAGTCAGGCTCACCGAACCGGGTTCGTCCACGTTCGTCACCGTTACGGCAACGTCACGGCTGCCGCCGGAGGCGTTCAACGTCACGTTGTAGGTGTTGTCAGATCCCGAGTCTCCAGGACTCTCGTAGTCAGGCGACTTCTTGAATGCCAGTACGCCGCCCTCTATCGTGAAGAGTTCAGCATCCGCTCCGCTCAACGACCAGACAATGGCGTCTCCGTCAGCATCGGTCGCCGTGAAGGTCGCCACCGGGTCATTGCGGTCCTCCGCATAGGGGAACGACGCGTCCTGGGCGAAGGCCGCAGGCACGAAGGGGACTACGAGGGACAGCGCGAGAGCGACGATGGCTATTCGGGCTATCAATGATTTGAAGGGTCTCTTAAGCATGAGCTGCCTCACTTTGTGGAGTCTTGGGACAGGGACAACATTACCATTTCCATAGCTGTTTGCACAATTGCGGGGCATGTTAGCACCGCCTTTCGAGTCGTGTCAATAGAATTATTGCACAATTGGGGGTGTCAATGTGGGAATAGGGTGGAGACAATGTGGTAGGCATGATGGTCAGGGTTAGTTAGCTCCTTCCAGGACTAGGGGCCGATAAGGCCGGTGAAGGGACGAATTGGTCGAACGAAACGTCGAGCAATTGCGGTGTCCTGGGGCCCGAGGGAGTGGAGGGCCCGTGTGGGGTATGTAGGGTGTAAATGCGCCGAAAAGCGTCGGGGAGAAGGATAACACTGTAAGTCAAGGGAAACAAGGGGGATGGGGATAGGAACCTTCACCCCCTTGATCCCCCTCTCACGCCGGTGGCGCACGCCAAGGGCGCATCTGCGACATCTGCGACCCTTAGGGCCTTCAAGGGAGAGGGGGAAAGATAAACAGAGGGATACGCCTGCGCGAGGGCGCAGGCGTATCCCTCTAGTTTGGTACTGGGGGGGGATATAAGGAGAAGGGGGAGGGGGATCACCCTCACCCTCCTCGGCGAGCCTAGGGCCCCAGGCCTCTCACGCCTCGGCGCATCTGCGACCCGTCAAGGGAGTGTGCTCGTTCGGTAGATTAGTGACACACCGGGTTTTTATTCAGTCCTCCTGAGGCGGATCCTCCAGAGGCGGATGTTCCATCTTCGATTGTGGGGTTTGTGGGTTTCGGTTCTGTTTGTTGGGAGGGGGGAGGCGATGGAAGGTCCGGGACTAGAAACCAGGCCGGGGGTTTGTGCCGTGCCGTCGGCGCCGGGCTGGATTATCCCCACACGTTGTCGGCTGTGGTCAGGGTTGTGTGGGGCCGATCCCAATTCGTGAGCGGCACATGACCGGACCGCTGACGGGGGACATAACCGGCGTCCCAGTGCATCGGTCATAGAGACGGATGGCTGGGACGGCGGGAAGAGCAAGGGCACGAGGGCCTTGCTAGCCCGGGGGGCCGGTAGACCTACCCGGGAGTCCGGGGGCCGGTAGACCTACCCGGGAACCCGGGGGCCGGTAGACCTACCCGGGAACCCGGCACGCGAGGGGCCGGGGATAGACGCATCCTATAATGGGAAGCGCATCGGCAGGGGCCTCTGAAGAGGGCTTGCCGAACAAGTTTTTGGGCCTTCCATCGCCTGGAAGCAGGGGGCAGGGTGAGTCGGGGCTGGTGTTCCCCCTGGGTTGTGTGTTCCTCCTTTGGGTTTAGGTGTGTGACTAGCTAGCCGGGGGTGAATATAGTACATGTGTGCGCATGCAGTCAAGGGGTTCGTGTCACTTTTGGGGGGACACCGCCCCAGCCCCACGGGGGAACCCTCACCCCCTTGATCCCCCTCTCACGCCACAGGCGCATCTTCGACCCTTAGGGCCTTCAAGGGAGAGGGGGAGATAAGAATAGAGGTCCACGTGCGTGCAGGGCACGCACGTGGACCTCTAATTCAGTACTGGGGGGAGGGGGATGGATTCCGGCTCGGGGGCAGGAATGATCCGCCTAAGGCGGACTGGCTCCCATCGGATGGGGGGATAAGTTGACATATGCTTTGGTGATTGAGAGAATTCGGATTAGGTTTAAGACTTGTGCGAAGAATGAAGTAGTTTTTTTATTGGGCTCGGCGTTCCTATCTAACTATTGGAGGGCAGGCTGAGCGGTTACTGCGCAAGTCCTGGATCCCATTCTCGGGGCCTCGGGATGAGAGAAGTAAGCAAGGTGTAGCTATGATGCATTCGTCTATATTAAAAGGATGGGTGGGGCGGGGGGCGCTGAGCCTGGTGTTGTTGGCCGGGGCGGTGGCGGTGTTTCTGATGAGCGGGGGGCTGGGGGAGGGGCAGGCGCGGTGCGACGAAGACTACTGCATCGAGTACCCGGAGGAGGAGAGCGGGGCGGTGATCGTGTTGACGGCCTTGGACCCCGAGGAGAAGGGCGTGACGTGGAACGCGCTGTCGGGAACCGACGCCGGAGACTTTGAAATCAGCGAGGGACGGCTGACGTTCGTCAATACGCCGGACTACGAGGCCCCGGTGGACGCCGACACAAACAACATGTACGCGGTGACGATCCGGGCCACGGACACCGATGCAGACTTTATTACTGACACTAACAGAGCATCCCTACGTCCTGTTATTCGGCCCGTCACCAAGACAATAAGGGTGTCGGTGACGAACGTGGATGAGGATGGAGAGGTTGATCTCTCCACACTGCAGCCCCAGGAGAGCGTGGATATAACTGCGACGCTTACGGACGCGGACGGCCCACGGGTCACAGGCACGCGCACCTTCCCCGTCACCACTATCGGCTTGACCAGCGATGCCAACACAGCGTGGCAATGGTCGCGTTCGACTCGGGCGACGGGGGGCTGGACGGACGTCAAAGACGATGCAAGCACGACGATGAAAGTGGAGGGGACGGAGCCCTCCTACACTCCGACGGAAGACGACGTGGGGATGTACCTCCGGGCGACGGCGACCTACCAAGACGGTCACTGCGAGCCGTGCGAGCCCAAGAAGACGGCCGAGGCCATCTCGGTCAACCCGGTGCAGGCGGACCCCAGCAACAAAGCTCCCAGATTCCTGGATGAGAATGGGAAAGTTATAACGCGCACAACCAGGAGCGTGGCGGAGAACTCGGAGGCGGGGACGGTGGTGGGTGCGCCGGTGACGGCAACGGACCCGGGCTTCGACGGACGGCAGGAAACCCTGACCTACGTGTTGTCGGGCGCCGACGACAGAAACTTCGACATAGACAGCGGGACGGGGCAGATAAGGGTGAAGGCTGCGCTGGACTACGAAGCTACGGGCGGGAGCACACACTCGGTATCGGTCAAGGCTACGGACCCGTCCGGTGGAAGTGCCGAAATAGGCGTGACCATCACGGTTACGGACGTGGACGAAGCCCCGATAATCACGGCGGGAAGCACTTCGGTAGATTATGATGAGAACACGTCCATTGGCACGGAGGTGTCCAGCTATGAGGCCGAAGACCCGGACGGCGATAACCCTGCGTCTCTGAAGTGGTCGCTCTCGGGCCGGGATGCGGCCAGGTTCTCCATCGGCAACCTCGCCGACGAGCATGGCCGGCTGACCTTCAGGGAGGCCCCGGACTACGAAGCGCCGACGGACTCGGACCGGGACAACGTGTACGAGGTGACGGTGGAGGTCACGGACAGGGGAGGCAATAAGACAACCCGGGACGTGACCGTACACGTCGAGAATGAGGATGAACCGGGGCTATTGACCGTGTCCAACCTGTACCCGCAGGTGGGGACCAGAATAACTCCCACTTTGACGGACCCCGACACACCGATAAGCAACCTGATCTGGACTTGGAAAATAAGCACCAACGTTGAGTCCAGGGCCAATGCCTATACCCCAAAGACAGCAGATATAAACAGGACGTTGGAGGTGAGTGTCACCTACACCGACGGAACGGGCGAAAGGCAGACATTGTCTGTTGACAGTAAGGCCAGTGTTGATGATCGGCCGTCCGGTGGGAATCAAAGCCCAAGGTTCACCGCGGCACCGGCCAGTCTGACCATACGCGAGAACGAGCCGGTGAGAGAGAATGTCGATGGGGAGGTGAGGGCAGAGGACCCGGACAACGATGATTTGACGTATTCAATCAGCGGCGGCGATTCGGCCTTCTCGATTGAGCAGGATACGGGGCAGATCAAAACGAGGGCCGTGCTAGACCACGAGAAGAGGTCCAGCTACAGGGTTACGGTAACAGCGGAGGACCCCAGCGGGGCAAGGGACACCCATTCCCTGACCATAGTGGTGGATGACGTGGACGACGCGCCGTCAATCACGTCGGGAGACGTGTACATATACTACGCGGAGAACGGCAGGGGCACCGTAGCTACGTACAGGGCGGATGACCCCGAGGGAAGGAGCATAGAGTGGACCTTGACAGGGACCGATGCAGACGAGTTCACGCTTGTCCGCGGCGTTTTGAGGTTCAGAGAATCTCCAGACTACGAGGATGAGAATGCGTACTCGGTTATAGTGAATGCGAGTGACGGCAATACCGCCCACACCGACACTGAGGACATAACGATCGCCATCATTAACGTGGACGAGAAGGGTAAGGTTGCCTTGAGCCAGCAGCCGAGGGAGGAGGCCGGGCTAACGGCTACCCTTACGGACCTCGACGAGGGTGTATCCGGCGATGCATGGCAATGGGCCAGGTCTTCATCCAGGAGCGGGGGATTCACAGACATACAGGGTGCGAGCCAGGCAACCTACACCCCGAAAAATGACGATACAGGGATGTACCTGCGGGCGACGGTGACCTACACGGACGCGCATGACGGAGGCAAGAGCGCCTATGTCGTCTCGAACAACACGACGCAGTGGAAGGAATCGGGTCCGCCCGAATTCCAGGACCCGGAGACCGGCGATGATGTGGAAACCACTACAAGGGAAGTAAACGAGAATGCTAGAGCGGGGACCAACGTGGGCGCCCCGGTTGCGGCTACGGACATTGGGGACAGGGGGAGGCCGGAAAATTTGACCTATGAGTTAGGTGGCACCGATGTCGCCTCGTTCGAAATAGACCAGAGAACGGGGCAGATAAAGGTCAAGCGTGATACAGACTTGGACCACGAGACAAAGGAGTCTTATACCGTCACGGTTACCGCCAGAGACCCATCCGACACAACAGGCGCCGAGTCAAGGGACCTCATAACCGTTACCATCAACGTCAAAGATGTGAACGAACTTCCGGTGCTGACCTTACCGGTCGCCAATATAACCGGAACATCCGGAGGGGACCTCGACTCGGGATTCACACACTCCGAGCTGGTTGTTTCCAGTAATAGGGAATCGGTCGCCGATGCCGCCACTACAAGCTTGAGCATCGCCTTTTTGGCCGACGACCCTGAAAAAGATACAGCTCCCAATACTGCAGGCACCAACAACGCCACCCTTACCTGGACGCTGGCCGGGACGGACGCCGACGACTTCAACCTCGACAATGGCACTCTAACTTTCAAGAGCGGGCCGGACTACGAAGCGGCGACGGACTCGGGCCGCAACAACGTGTACGAAGTCACGGTGCAGGCCGCCGATGAGGCGGGCAATACGGCTTCTGTGAAGGTGAAGATAACCGTTGAGAACGTGGGAGAGAAAGGAACGGTGAGGTTGTCGCACACGGAGCCGGAGGTCAGGACGCCGCTGACGGCCAGCCTGAGCGATCCGGACAGGGAAAAAAGCGTTCGTTGGCAGTGGTACAGAAACGTCAATCCGGACAGCTTACCAACTAATACCTGCGCCGTCGACAATGATACAGACTGCTTAATCTCTGGCGCCACTTCATCTCGCTACACTCCGAAGGTAATTACGGGTAATACCGACGTTGGGGCAACTTTAACCGCCGTGGCCAGCTACTCAGACGGGGAAGGCAGTAAAAAGGTCGCATCAGAACCGACTGCGAACATTGTAGAAATGGAGGATGGAAACAACGAAGCTCCGGAGTTCGAAGGCGCTAGCGTCACGAAAGAAGTGCGGGAGGATGTACTCTCCAACGATGCAATCGACAACATCGTGGGCGACACAGTTACGGCCGTGGACTGCGATGTCGATCCCCAAGACTGTTCTAATGGTACACGCGACACATTGGAGTACTCGCTGAGTGGCGGCGACACACGCTACTTCACAATCGACCGGGGCACCGGCCAAATCAGCGTGGCGGCCGGGACTGAGTTGGACTTCGAGACCAAGAACAGGTACAGCGTGACCGTCAGGGCCGTGGACCCGTCCGGCAGGTCCGATACAATCAGGGTGACGATCGACGTGATAGACGTGGACGAGACGCCGACGCTGTCCAGGACGGGGCTGGTGGCGGTGGGACGCGGAAGCATCAGCTTCCCGGAGAAGGGCAGGGACAGGGTGGCGGACTACTCGGCGCTGGGGCCGAATTCCGGCAACGTCAGCTGGAGGCTCAGCGGAACCGACGCCTCCGACTTCTCGATAAACAGCCGCGGGGCGCTGTCCTTCAGGTCGACGCCCAACTTCGAGTCCCCCGCGGACTCGGACAAGGACAACGTATACGAGCTGACGGTGACGGCGCGCTCCGGCAGGGAGATGGACGCGTTGGACGTGACGGTAGACGTGTACAACGTCGACGAAGAGGGAGAGGTGAAGCTGACGCCCACGCGGGGCACCATCGGGGCCCGGATCACTGCCGAGTTGACGGACCCCGATGGCGATCCGACAAGCGTAAGCTGGGAGTGGGAGAGGTCGGAGACCGGGTTGACGGGGTGGACGCCGATCCCCGGGACGAACTCGGATAGCTACATCCTCGATGCGGAGGACAGGGGCTACTACGTGCAGGCGACGGCCTACTACTCGGACCCCGAGGGCGGGGGCAAGAGCGCCAGTGCGAGAACCACTGCGGCGGTGCTGGCGGACGACGACGGCAGGGTGACGCTGAGTGCGGACCGGGTGGCAGTGGGTGACAGTGTTACGGCGAGGTTGACGGACCCGGACGGAAACATAAGAAACCTGACCTGGCAGTGGGCCAGTTCGGAGAGCAGTACCTCGGGTTGGCTGGACATACCGGGGGCCACGTTGTCAACCTACACGGCAGCTGAGGCGGACGTGGGTACCTTCCTGCGGGCCACGGCGAGCTATGATGACGGAGACGGCACGGACAAAAGCGCAGAGGCGGTAACCACGTCGGCTGTAGTGGAGGACGACGACGGGGTAGTGGCGCTGTCTCCGACGGAGCCGACGGTCGGGGAAACGGTAACTGCTACGCTGACGGACCCCGACGGCGGGGTCACGAGAGCAACCTGGCAATGGGCGACCTCCTCCAACGGCACGAGCAACTGGACGAGCATAGCCGGCGCCAATTCAGCGACATACACGGTTGCTGCGGGCGTCCTGGGCAAATACCTGCGGGCCACGGTTATCTATGACGATGCCGCGGGCGCCGGCAAGACCGCGGAGGTCATCACGGCAGCGGCGGTGACGGAGGACGACGACGGGTCGGTGACCCTGTCCCCTTCGAGCCCAGAGGTAGGCGAGAGGGTAACGGCGGTGTTGTCGGACCCCGACGGCAGAGTAACAGGTGTCACGTGGACGTGGGCCTTCTCCTCCAACGGGACGACGAACTGGAGAACAATAATAGGAGCAAATTCGTCCACGTATACCACCGTGGCGGCGGATGTGAGGAGCTACCTGCGGGCGACTGCGAGCTACACAGATGCAGCGGGGCCAGGCAAGAGTGCCGAAGCGGTCACGACGGCGGCGGTGGCACTGGACGACGACGGAAGGGTGACCCTGTCGGAGACGATGCCGACAGCCGGGGACATTGTGACGGCTAGGATCGACGATCCCGACGGCGGTGTAAGGAGAGTCACTTGGCAATGGGAGATGTCCCGCAACGGCACGTCAAACTGGGTGTTCATATTGAATGCTACGTCCAACAGCTACACGGCGACGACCGCCAATGTGGGCAGCTACCTGCGGGCCACGGCGAGCTACACAGACTCGGTGGGCCCCGGGAAGAGCGCGAATGCCGTGACGGCAGCCGCAGTCGCAGAAGACGATGACGGTACGGTAACGCTTTCGACAAGGACGCCGGAGGTCGGGAGTGAGATCACGGCAACTCTGTCGGACCCCGACGGCGGGGTCACGGGAGCAACCTGGCAATGGGCGAAGTCGAGTAACGGCTCCACAGGGTGGACGGACATCCAGGGAGCTACGTCGGCGAGCTACACGCCGGGAGAGAGTGACGCGGGCATATTCCTGCGGGCCACGGTCAGCTACGACGATGCAGTCGGGACTGGTAAGAGTGCGCAGGCGGCAACGAGCTCGGGTGTGGCTCAAATGGAACTGCTAAGCGAGTACGATGCCAACAGGAACGAGAGCATAGAGAGAAGTGAAGCTATCCGAGCGGTAAGCGACTACTTCGACGGCGAGATCAGCAAGGACGACGTGCTGGCGGTGCTTGTTCTATACTTCTCGGGCTAGAGCAGGACGAAGATAGAGATCGAAGAATCGCCCGCCGGGTCACGGGGCCCGGGGGGCGATTGCGTTAGGGCTTAAGGATCACAAGAGGAAGGGGCGAGGGTGTTGGCTCCCCGAGCAGGGCTCGAACCTGCAACCTAGCGGTTAATCCGCCTCGGGCGGACTCGCTCTACCTTTGAGATGGAGCTTGAGCCAGTGCCGCCCAGTCCCGGACTTGAGGAACCGCTCCCGGGCCACTGCTTGCTTCCTCGTCTCCCAGTCTTCCGAGTGTACCAACACCCACGGGCCTCGGGCCTTTGTATATGTCGAACAACCGCATTGATGCTCGAGAAGACGGCGCTGCAAGTCCCCAGTTTGTCCAGTGTAGAACTTGTGCGTGGACGAGCTTTGCAACACATAGACGGTGAACATGGCACGTGGAAGGCGGTTGGCTCCCCGAGCAGGGCTCGAACCTGCAACCTAGCGGTTAACAGCCGCTCGCTCTACCATTGAGCTATCGGGGATCGGGGAGATTATACAACGACAAGGGCCACGGCACTAAGAGGCCTTTGGAAAATCAAGTGCAGTGAGGGAAAAGCGTGACCCGCAACGCAACGTCCTGCCTTATACTACCGGACGTCGAGACGGTGTAAGCGAAACACGGGCCAAATCCGGGAGGTCAGTCAATGAGCCACGAATATATTACTGCCGAGCAGAAGGGTCGAGTCGGAATAATCACATTCAACCGGCCCGATAGGCTAAACGCCATGATCCCCGAGATGGGAATTGAGGTCCGTGAGCAGTTGGAGGCCTGGGAGACCGATGATTCGGTGGGTGCGATAGTGCTCACAGGAGCGGGTCGGGCGTTCTGCTCGGGGGCGGACATATCGAATTTCGAGCGCCAGCTCTCGGCACCCGATGGCGATTCAAGCCGGGAATCCGACCTCTGGTATCTGACTCTGCGATCCATGTCGAAGCCCACCATCGCTGCCATAAACGGGGTAGCGGTCGGGCTTGGCATAACCTGTACGCTACTCTGCGACATTCGGCTGGCCGCTCCGGACGCCAAGCTGTCATTCCGATTCGTGCGGCTGGGGCTCACGCCGGAGCTCGGGAGCACGCACACGCTGCCTCGTCTTGTCGGGCTTCAGCGAGCCAACGAAGTTATGTTAACCGGCCGGTTCTTCACGGGCCAAGAGGCCAAGGACATGGGCCTGGTACTGGAGACCTATCCGAAAGAAGAGGTGTCGGACCAAGCCGTCGCGCTAGCTCAATCCATCGCTGAGGCCCCGGCCTGGCAGCTAGCAGAGACCAAACGGATGCTCCGGGACAACTCTATCGCCCAGGACTTCGATTCCATAGACCGCCACGAGGCGGAAATATTCGTCCGGTCGATGGCGACACCGGAACATAGCGAGGCCATCGCTGCCTTCCGGGAGAAGAGAGACCCACGCTTCCATTGATGGGCCTTGATTTAGCGAAGTCATAAGATAGTCGGGCCCAGGCATTGACGGGCCGCCTGGAGGGAACCGAAAGGAGTCGTCATGGCTTACGAGATTATCTCAGCAGACACACACATGGACTTGCGCTGGCTGCCCCATGATCTGTTCGTCTCTCGGGCTCCCGAGGCGCAGAAACCCCACATGCCAAATGTCCAAACGCTGGACCGCGGCAACTATTGGTTCGTACAGGGCAGCGAGTTCTGCGCCGTCGGGTCCGACAGCGCCGGTGTCCGCGAGGGCCAAGGCTATGCGCCGGGGGAATCGGTCCATATGGACCGGATGGCAGAGGTCGGGTTCTTCGACGGGGTGGCCGAGGGCATATATCACCCTGTAGATCCCGAACTCAGAGTTAGTGACCAGAATATCGATGGGATTGACGCGGAGGTGATATACGGCATTCTGGGAATCGGCGGAGGCATGTTTATCGACTCGGGGCCTGAGGCGGAAACGCTCACAACCATATACGACATTTATAATGAATACGTTGCAGGGCTAGTCACGGGTTATGAACAGAGGATGGCTGGCCTAGCCTGCATTACCTCCTACGACCCCCAGGTCTCGGCGCGGCAGTTGCGGAGGGCGGCGGGGCTGGGACTGAGAGGCGCAGAGGTCAACGTTTCGCAGATGAGGAAGCCAATCTATCACGAGGACTGGGACGTGCTCTGGGACACCGCCGCCGAGTGCGAGATGCCCATCTCCTTCCATACACTGGGCCTCAATTACGCGAAACCCGAGGCGGCGGAGCGGGAAAGGTACGAGTGGGTGGACACTGGCCTCCTGTATATCTTGTTCCAGCTATCGGGGGCGGAGTTCCTGGTGAGCGTCCTTCTATCGGGCGCCTGCGAGAAATATCCGGGATTCAACTTCGTATTAGGGGAGTGTGGGATCGGGTGGCTGCCCTACGTCCTTGAACGCACTGACAACGAATACAAGGACCGCCTCTTCCATATAGGACTTCCTCAAGCTCCTTCCGACTACTGGAAACGGCAGGGCTATTCGACGTTCCAGCAGGAATTCGTTTCGCTGGACCAGGTCGAACGTATAGGTGTCAACAACATCATGTGGGGGTCCGACTACCCTCACCAGGACGGAGTCTTCCCAGACTCCCGGAAGGCGATCCAGGAAGGGCTCGGGCACTTGCCGGAAGACGTGCTCCGAAAAATCGTTTGCGAAAACGCGGCCCGGGTCTACAGGTTCAACTAGGGCGGAAGTAGTGAACGAAAAGTGGGAGCCGGCGGAAGGCGCTTAAGCTCACTGCGTTCGTTTGTCGGTGGGGGTTGGATGCGGAGCCAGGACTCGAACCTGGCCCCAGGCATTGAAGGGCCGATTGGAAAAGACCGAAAGGAACCATAATGGCCTACAAGATTATTTCTGCAGACACACACCTGGACTTGCACTGGCTGCCCCCTGATCTGTTCGTTTCACGGGCCCCCGAGTCTCAGAAACCTCACATGCCGAACGTCCAAACGCTGGACCGCGGCGACTATTGGTTCGTACAGGGCCGGGAGTTCTGCGCCGTAGGCTTCGGCAGCGCAGGCATTCAAGTAGGCCAAGCCTACGTGTCCGGTGAAGACGTCCGCCTCGACCGCATGGCGAAAGCGGGATTCTTCGAAGGGGTCTCCAATGCCATCTATCATCCAGCGGACCCCGAGCTACGCGTTAAGGACCAGGACATCGACGGAATTGACGCCGAGGTCATCTACGGCATACTCGGCATAGGCGGGGGTGTACTCGGATTAGGCGATGGCATGGTCACCACCCCCGGTCCCGAGGCGGAAACCCTAACAACCATATACGACGTATACAACGAGTACGTCGCTGAGCTTGTCACGGGTTATGAACAGAGGCTGGCTGGTCTGGCCTGCATCACGTCCCACGACCCCCAGGTCTCGGCGCTGCAGCTGAGGAGAGCGGCAGAGTTGGGGCTGAAGGGTGCGGAGATCAACGTATCCCAGATGATAGAGCCAATCTATCACGAGGACTGGGACGTGCTTTGGGACACCTCTGCCGAGTGCGAAATGCCCATCTCCTTCCACAGCATCGGCTTGAGCTATGCCAAGACCAACGCGGCGGAGCAGAAAAAGTACGAGTGGGTGGACACGGGCCTCCTGTATATCCTGTTTCAGCTATCAGGGGCGGAGTTCCTGGTGAGCGTCCTTCTATCTGGCGCCTGCGAGAGATATCCGGGATTCAACTTCGTACTAGGGGAGTGTGGTATAGGGTGGCTGCCCTACGTGCTTGAGCGCACTGACAACGAATACAGAGACCACCTCTTCCATCTCGAGCTTCCTCATGCTCCTACCGACTACTGGAGGCGTCAGGGTTATTCGACGTTCCAGGAGGAACTCGTTTCCCTGGACCAAGTCGAACGTATAGGAGTCAACAACATCATGTGGGGTTCCGACTACCCGCACCAGGACGGGGTCTTCCCCGACTCCCGGAAGGCGATCCAAGAGGGGCTCGGGCACCTGCCGGAAGAGGTAGTCCGAAAAATCGTCTGCGAAAACGCTGCCCGGGTCTATAAATTCAACTAGTTCCTGATCACTCTGGCTCCAGACGCTGACTTTAACCCAGCAGTAGTGATTGCAATGCAATCATGCTACTATACAACCGATCCTCTTAGAAAGAAGGCGTGGTGGTGGCCAGCATTACGATCCGGAACTTGGACGAAGACGTAAAACGACGGCTTCGAATTAGGGCCGCCGAAAACGGCAATTCCATGGAGCAGGAAGCCCGAAACATCTTACGAACCGGCCTTACCGCAGACTCTCCTTTACCTAAGAATCTAGCTGCGGCCATACGGGCTCGATTCGAGCCTCTTGGTGGAGTCGAACTAGAAATACCGCCTAGGGAAGCAATGCGAGAACCCCCAAGGTTCGACTGACGTCACCGTGATGATCATCCTTGATACTAATGTAATCTCGGAGATCATCCGTCCAACACCCAGCGCTCAGGTGATCGCATGGGTCGCTGGTCAACCTGCGGACAGCCTTTACGTTACGGCTATCAGTGAAGCTGAATTGCGTTATGGCATTGCAATCCTGCCAACCGGTACCCGCCAAGAGAGGTTGCTTGTCCAAATTGACGGGATGTTCAAATGGGACTTCGCAGATCGCATTCTTCCCTTTGACAGTGAGGCCGCTCGGACCTACGCCCTTATCGCATCCGTCCGCCGTGCCGCCGGACTCCCGATAAGCCAAGCGGACTGCCAGATCGCAGCTATAGCCCGGTCCGCAGGTGCATCAATTGCTACCAGGGATGAGAGTGGGTTTAGAGGATGTGGAATAGATGTGATAAATCCTTGGACATCAGTACCCCACCAACAGGAATGCGCATCCGAAATACATGGCAATGGTACACCCTAGTTATGCACCAATTGGCTGCCGAGCCAGGACTCGAACCTGGGCTAAGGGATTCAAAGTCCCGTGTGCTACCACTACACCACTCGGCACCTTTGGCCGCTGCCTATGCGCGGCCGGTGAGATTATAACCCGAACCCGCTATCCAGGCCCTAGTCACCCGTTGACGCACCATCACCGCGATGCTAGCATTTGGCCCGGCCTCCAGATATGCAACTTGAGAAGGGCGCACCGCTATAACATGAGACCCCTCGAAGAAGCCCAGGTGGGCGAAACATGCCGTCCTCACACCTACGTACTCACCCGGGAAGCGGCCCGTTTTGCGGCGCGCAATATCGGCCAGGACTCGCTTGAAACAGATGCGTCGGGCAATGAAATAGCCCCGGCCTGCGTTACCGACAGCGACTACGTTCCTCTGTGGATCTCAGATTTCACTACCAAAGAGGCGGTTCATGCCAAGGCGGAGCACCACTATCTCAATCCGCCGAGGGTCGGTAAGCAGATGACCGTGACGGGCAGGTTCAGCGACAAATACAACCGAAGGGGCCGGGACTTCCTGATCATCGAATCGGAAACGATTGACGAGGACGGGAATAAAATAGTCGAGAGCAAGAACGTCTTGCTTATAGATCTGTAGGTTAAACATGTCTATCAACAGCCAAGGGACCGATCCGAGAGACTTCACACCCGGCATGGAACTGCCGCCGGTGACCCGCATCCTCTCAAAAGAGGAAGTGCTCTTCTACACGAACCGGGGCACGGAGGTCGGGGGGCGGCCCACGGACAAGAAGAACATACACAACGACGAGGAGACGGCGCAGTCATACGGCTTTCGAGGCGTAGTTGCGGCTGGGGTTCAGACCATGCCCTACATTTGGTCCCTATTCCACGACAAACTAGGCGAGAGTTGGGACAAGGGTGGCCTCCTGTCGGTGACATTTACGAACATGGTATGCGGTGACGATACACTCGAAATCCGAGCCATCGTCCGAGAGTCCAAAGACGGCGAGTCCGACGACCGCATCTATTTCGACACCTGGATCGAAAACCAGCTTGGCGAAAAAGTCATAGTAGGGAAGGCGAGCATTCCCGCTGCAGCGGGAAGCGCGAACTGATGGACAGAGCCCTGGAAGGCCTTCGCGTCCTGGACCTGAGCGAGGGTGTCGCTGGGGGATACTGCACCAAGCTTTTCGGCTGCATGGGGGCGGAGGTCATAAAGGTCGAGGACCCGGCAGGCGGGGACATCTCCCGCAGGATGGGCCCATTTCTGGACCATCTTCCAGATCCCGAAACCAGCGCCACATATCTTTACCTGAACACGAACAAAAAGAGCATAACTCTAAATCTAGGCACTACTTCAGGCACAGAGACGCTCAAGACACTGATACCGTCCGTTGACGTTGTCGTGGAGACTTACACTCCGGGCACAATGGAGGACAAGGGAATCGGCTACGAGGTGCTGGAGTCGATCAACCCGGGAGTCGTGCTGGCTTCCATCTCGTATTTCGGTCAGACCGGCCCGTACAAGAACTACAAGGGCAACTCCATGGTGGGCTATGCACTCACCGGGCAGATGCACCAGACGGGTGAGGCAGACCGAGAGCCGTTGGTCGGGGCAGGATTTCAGCCTGAATACACGGCAGGCATACACGCTTTCGACGCGGTGATGTCCGCTCTTTACTGGCGTGATTCGAGCGGCCAAGGCCAGCACGTCGACGTGTCCGCTATGGAGGCGATGGCCTACTACCACGAGTTCTCCATCACGACCTGGACCCATGTTCAAGCCAAGAACATTCGAGCTGGGAACGACTATCCAGTCGGGGGGCATCCGCTGACCATGTACCCGTGCAAGGACGGGTGGGTGTCCATAAGCAGCGTAATGCCCCATCACAGCGAGAACCTTTTCCTTCTAATGGAGCGGCCCGACCTTATCGGCGATCCCCGCTTCTCCACCGCGGACCAGCGTTGGGACCATAAAGAGGAATACAACGAAATCTTGGAAGCCTGGCTTATGCAACACACCATGGACGAGGTGGTTGACGTAGGTCAAAGTCTCCGCATTCCAGTCACGTACGTGCCCACATTCGGGCGGTTATTTGAGGACGTGCAGTTGAGTGCCCGTGACTACTGGGTCGCACTGGAACACCCGTTGGCGGGTCGGCAACTGTACGCCGGCGCCCCGTTCAAGATGGACGAGACGCCCTGGCAAGTTACTCGGGCTCCGCTGCTGGGTGAGCACAACGAGGACGTCTACTGTGGTGACATGGGATTAAGCAAAGAGGAACTGGTCCGCCTCCGAGAGCGCAACATCATTTGAGGGCTTATGAGCTATCCCGCAGATAAAGGGCGTGCATTAGAAGGGCTCCGGGTGCTGGACTTCACAAGTGGGTGGTCGGGGCCGATCGGGGCGAGATTCCTAGCAGACCTCGGGGCTGAGGTAATCAAGATCGAGTCGTTATACGGTCGGGGGGCGGCAGAGGTCCCGACGCCGGAAGACCCAAAGGACTACGCTAAGGTTGCTCATTCCGTTTACCCTGACAATGATCCCGGAGACCAACCCTACAATCGATACGGCATTTTTAACGAATATCATCGAAACAAGAAGAGCCTCACGCTGGACCTTTCCCGCGACGATTGCCGTGAGCTGGCCAAGAGACTTATACCCATTGCTGACGTCGTAATGGAGAACTACAGCGCCAGAGTGATGCGAAACTTTGGCTTGGACTATCCTTCGATACGCCCGCTCAATCCGGCGATCATATTTGTCACGATGCCGGGATTCGGGGCCACGGGCCCGCATCGCAACCACGTTAGCTACGGTACAAACATTGAGCCGACCGCGGGGTATGCAAACATGATGGGGTACCCGGGCCCTGTCCCTTACAAGTCCGGGGAAGCGTATCCCGACCCCAACGCCGGCGTAAACGCGGTTGCCGCTATTCTAACGGCACTGTACTACCGGCGACGCTCGGGCAAGGGGCAGTTCATAGACCTGTCGCAGAACGAAGCGGCAGCCAGCCTGATCGGGGAAGCGCTGCTCGGTTATCAGCTAACCGGGGAACATCCAGTCAGGATGGGGAATCACCACGCCTACTACGCTCCGCACAACGCTTACAGGTGCAAGGGCGAAGACAACTGGGTAACCATAGCGGTAACGAACGACGAAGAGTGGGGCGCACTGTGTGAGGTTGCCGGGAACCCTGACTGGAGTTCCGACCCTCGGTTCCAGGACCAGCTAAGCCGGTGGCAGCACCAAGACGACATTGACATACATATCTCGGAATGGACCGCGAACGAGGACTACAAAGACCTGATGCACCGGCTCCAGGGGGCCGGGGTCACGGCGGCGGCGGTCTACACGAACCAGGACGTTGTGGAGGACGAGCAGCTCAACAAGCGGGGATATTTCTGGGACACCCCACATGCCGCCTCGGGAACTATGCCATTCTCAGGAGCGCCGGTCCTTCTCTCCAAGACTCCCGGAACGCTTATCAGATCTGCGCCTCTCATGGGTGAGCATAACCGCTACGTGCTTGAAGAGCTGGCCGGAGTCGAACCCAGCTATGCGGACTCGCTGGAAGCTGAGGGGGCAATCGGGACCCGGCCCCCGGAAGGCATACCGGGCATCTTCGCGTAGGGCCCCTGCCTTCACCTTTACATTCGCTGACTGAACCGCCTAGAATGACCGCGCCTTGACTACCACAACAGCCGTAGAAAACAGGTTCAAAATCACCTCCGACTTCCGCATGATGGGCGATCAGCCCCACGCGGTGGACCAGCTTGTCGCGGGGCTTGAGTCGGGGATGAAGACGCAGACTTTGCTCGGAGTGACGGGCAGCGGCAAGACCTTCACCATGGCCAACATTGTGGAGCGGGTCCAGCGGCCTACGTTGGTAATGGCCCCCAACAAGACCCTTGCGGCACAGCTGGCCACCGAGTTCAAGGAGTATTTCGCCGACAACCCGGTCGAATACTTCGTCAGCTACTATGACTACTACCAGCCAGAGGCCTACATACCCCGTAACGACCTCTACATAGAAAAAGACGCAGACATTAACGAAGAGATCGACAAGCTGAGGCATGCGGCCACGAGGTCGTTGCTCAGCCGGCGGGACGTGCTGATAGTGGCCTCGGTTTCCTGCATATACGGTCTCGGTGATCCGGCGGAATATCACTCCTTCGTCGTCAACATCCACAAGGGCGAGACGCGAAACCGGAACAAGCTGGTGCGGCACCTGGTAGACATGCAGTACGAGCGCAACGACATGGACTTCACCCGGGGTCGCTTCCGCATCCGGGGCGACACCCTGGAAATCCAGCCGGCCTACGAAGAGATAGCAATCCGAATAGAGTTCTGGGGAGACGAGATCGAGCGCATCGTGGAGGTGGACCCGCTGACGGGTGAGATTCTCGGGGCGAGGGAGTGGGTGGACATCTACCCGGCCAAGCACTTCGTCACCTCCACCGAAAAGCTTAACGCAGCCTTCGGCGACATCGAAGAAGAGCTCCAGGCCCAGGTGGACTGGTTTAAGTCCCAGGACCGGCCCCTGGAGGCAGCCCGACTCGAACAGCGCACCCACTACGACCTGGAAATGCTCAGAGAGGCCGGCTATTGCTCCGGCATCGAGAACTACTCCCGGCCCCTGGCTCGGCGGGCACCCGGCAGCACGCCGTGGACACTGCTCGACTATTTCCCTGATGATTTCCTTATGTTGATAGACGAGTCACACATGACTCTCCCTCAGATCCGGGGCATGTTCCACGGAGACATTGCCCGGAAGCAGACGCTGGTAGACTTCGGGTTCCGTCTGCCCTCGGCGCTGGACAACCGACCACTCAACTTTGCGGAGTTCGAGCGGCACATTAACCAGATGATCTGCGTCTCGGCGACCCCCGGCCCCTATGAATACGAACACAGCAGCCAGTTCGTAGAGCAGGTCATCAGGCCCACGGGCCTCGTGGACCCGACAATTGAGATTAAGCCCACTGAAGGACAGATAGACGACCTGATTCACCAGATCAAGACCCGCGTCGCACGGGAGGAGCGGGTCCTGGTCACAACCCTCACCAAGCGCATGGCCGAGGAGCTAGCCGACTACCTGCTTGAGATGGGCGTCAAGACCCACTACCTCCACTCGGAAGTCGACACTTTTCAGAGGAGCGAGATTCTCCGGGACTTGCGGCTCGGCATATACGACGTAGTGGTAGGAATCAACCTGCTCCGCGAGGGCCTGGACCTCCCCGAAGTCAGCCTGGTCGCCATCCTGGACGCCGACAAGGAGGGGTATCTCCGCTCCTGGGGGGCGCTAGTACAGACAATGGGTCGGGCGGCGCGCCACATTGAAGGCCGGGCCATAATGTACGCCGACAGGGTTACCGATTCCATGCAGAAGGCAATCGACGAGACCTATCGCCGCCGGGAGATCCAGACAGCCTACAACCAGGAGCACAACATTGAGCCCCAGGGCATAAAGAAGGAGATCAAGGACATCACCGACCGCGTCAAGGCTATCGCCGAGGAGCGAGCGACGTACACAATCAACAAGGAAGTGCCTCGGGGCGAGCTTCTGCGTCTGGTCAAAGAGCTGGAGACCCATATGAAAGTGGCCGCCCGTAACCTGGAGTTCGAAAAGGCCGCGGCTCTCCGGGACCAGGTTCTCGATCTGAGAAAAGCCCTGGTACTGGATGAGGATGCCAAGGTCGAAGAGGGTATCCGCACACGTTCCTTCAAAGCCAAGCGGGCCAAGCGCCCCCGAAAATAATCCGTTCTAAATTCGCAAGGAGGCAATCTATATGAGTCCCGAGTCCAACCCGTCTGAGTGGCCACTTCAAAAGCAGGCCGAATTCATCTCCAAGCTATACGGCCTCTGGGGTGGCGCCATCACGACTATCCTCTACTCCCAGCAGGGCGACGACACCGTAGTCCAATGGCGTGAGACGGTCCTGCACAACCACCAGAAGGAATATTTCCTCCAGGGTCTTGAAAAGCTGGGCGTAGACCCGGAGAGGGAGCCTGGGGCCGTAGTAGCCGCCAAGTATCACTATTTCTCCAATGCGCTCGGTGGGATAGACATGGAGATGTTTGTGGAGTCGCCGAAGAAGGCGTGGATCCGATATAACGCTCCTTTTGGGCCTGCGGGCCTCGCGTGGCTGGCGATTCCTCCCCGCATGGGCCGCGCCATATTTGCCGGCTGGCACCCGTACAACGGCGTGCGTCTGAACAACCCCAGGCTCGGGTTTGTGCTCTCCAAGGCCTTTGGAGACGGGGAGCCCTACGCAGAAGGCTATTTCTACGAGTATGACCACGACCTGACGGACGAAGAGCGCTTCCAGTTCGACCCCAACTCGACCATGCCCGAATATGATCCCGAACGGGCCCCCAAGCTCGATCCTGAAGTCTGGCCCGACGAGCGCCGCTCCAAGGCCCTGCGAAACTTCGGCAGGGGCTATATAGAGGAGGCGGTGGTCGGGTTGCAGCAGGTAATCGGCACTCCGGTCACCGCGCACCTGGTCAAGCGAGCCTACGAGGGTGTTGCACTCCAGTACGGCAAGGAACTTCTGGCGGAATTGGGCATCGAGGGACGGGACTCGGGCAGTCTGGCCCTTTTCACCAAGTATCTGTCGGACATGTCAGGCGATGAGTCGGAGCTCACTTCCCCGGAACCCGACCGGCACGTTCTGCGAATAACTCGCCGACGCCTCTTCGAAGGTTCATCTTCATCCGCAGAAGTGATGAATGGCATGTTTGGATTCATTCACATGCTGGGCAGGACCATGGGCCGTCGGGTGCAGTCGACTCTTACCGCTCTCCGGGAAGAAGGCTCGCCCTACGACGAGATGGTCTTCGAGGACATCAGGTAGGCCCCATAAGGGTCGACCCACCGACCTCCAATGGCATCATCCGGCGAAGGGCATCCCACTGCCAAGGCCTGGGACGCGCCCGAATACCAACAGAGCCACTCCTACATCTGGCAGTATGGCACCAGCCTGGTTGAGATGCTGGACCCACAGCCGGGAGAGCGCGTCCTGGACTTGGGGTGTGGAACGGGGCATCTGGCGGCGGAGATAGCGCGGGCGGGGTCTGAGGTGGTCGGGATCGACAACTCCCCGGACATGGTGCGCATCGCCAAGGCGAACTTCCCGGACCTCGCCTTTCATCACGCCGACGCCAGAGACTTCCATTTCTCCGAAGGGTTCAACGCCGTGTTTTCCAACGCCGCCCTCCACTGGATCAAGGAGGCTGAGCAGGTCCTGGACTCGATTGCCGGTTGCCTTAAGCCCGGCGGCAGGATCGTAGCGGAGATGGGGGGGAGGGGGAACATCGAGAGTGTCGTATCCGCCCTCCGACGGGCCCTTACAGCTAGGCTCGGGCACCCGCGGGCTGAGGTAGACCCCTGGTATTTCCCGACCATCGGGCAATACTCTGCATTGCTGGAGCAGCGGGGCCTCGAAGTGTCCTTCGCCAACCACTTCAGCAGACCTACGCCCCTGAAGGAGGGGGAGGAGGGGCTGAGGGAGTGGATTCGGATGTTCTGTTCGGAGTTCCTGGCCGGTCTGGACTATGATATTGAGAACGCCGTTCTCGCCACAGTGGAGGAGGAGTTGAGGCCCACGCTCTTCGACGGCGTCAGGTGGGTGGTCGACTACCGAAGGCTGAGGTTCCAGGCGCACAAAATTGGTCCGCCTTTGAAGGGGTAGTCGATTAGGCTATAATTGCCTGTACGACCCCAATGGAGGAGATATGGCTACCATAACCGAGAACGACGTTCTTGAAGCCCTCAGCGACATCTATGACCCCGAGATCCCGATGATTAACATTGTGGACCTGGGCCTGATCTACGACGTCGACATCAGCGACAGCGAGGTCAAGGTCACCATGTCCCTCACAGCCCAGGGCTGCCCCATGGCCGGGAGCATTGGTGGGGTGTGCACGGAGGCCGTGGAGTCCATACCCGGCGTAGAGAACGCGTACGTCGACATCGTCTGGGACCCGCCCTGGACCCCCGACCTGATTACCGAAGAGGGCAAGCGGGCCCTCGGCTGGGAATAAGGCTCATGCCTGAGCAGATCCAGCCCATCGTCGGCAAGAAGTCCATGACCGAACAGGACAAGGCACGTATTGCCGCGATGAAGCGCAACTGGGAACAGAGGCGCAAGGTCGGGGATAACTTAGGCAAGATAAAGACCAAAATAGCCGTCTACAGCGGCAAGGGCGGAGTGGGTAAGACCACTATCGCCGTCAACCTCGCCGTGCTCCTGGCGCAGCAGGGCCACTCGGTCGGCCTGCTGGATGCCGACATCGATTGCCCCAACGTCATCCGAATGCTCCACATGCACTCGGGCCCCTCCTCCGACGACGACGGGAAGATCATCCCCCCCGAGAAGCACGGTGTGAAGGTGATGTCCATGGGGTTTTTCCAGAAGAATGAACTGGAAGCGATCATCTGGCGCGGCCCCATGATCCACAATGCCATCAACCAGTTCCTGGAACTGACGGCGTGGGGCGACCTCGACTATCTCGTTGTGGACCTTCCTCCCGGCACGTCCGACGCCCCTCTGACCATCATGCAGGTCCTAAAGCTGGACGGCTTCGTAGTCGTTACCACCCCTCAGGACCTCTCTTTTGTCGACGCAGTGCGTTCCATCAACATGATCCGCAAGATGAACGTGAACATTCTGGGCGTGGTGGAGAACATGTCGGGGGAAATCTTCGGGCAGGGGGCCGGTGAAGCGATCTCCGAGAAACTCGGGATCAAGTTCCTCGGCAGGTTCGAGCTTCACAAGACCTTCAGCGACATGTCTGCGCCGGTGGTACTCAGAGACGAGTCGATCAAGAAGAAGTTCGCCGAAGTGCTGGAAGGCGCGATGTCGAACCTCAGCCCCTCGAAGAGCGGCGCTAGCGTCCCATCGAGCTAGTCCACCCGCCGTCGATGGCTATAGTCTGGCCCGTCATGTAGGCTGCGGCCTCGGAGGCCAGGTAGACGGCCAAGAGTCCTACCTCTCTCACCTCCCCACCCCTTCTCATTGGAATAGTGCGCAAGAGCCTTTTGCGCAGATCTTCGTTTTCGAACTCGGGAGCCATCATCTCGGTGTGGAAGGCGCCCGGCGCGATGGTGTTTACAGTAACACCACTCCTGGCCCATTCCAGAGCGAGGCTTTTGGTCAATCCCTCCATCGCCGCCTTGGAGGTGGAGTAAAGCGTGTGCATCTGGACTCCACGCAACCCTTCCACTGACGATATGTTGATGATGCGGCCCCACTTCTGTTTCAGCATGTGGGGGGCTGCGGCCCTGGTACAGCGGAACGCGCTTGTAAGGTTGGAGTCCAGGACGTAGCGCCACTCCTCGTCGCTTGTAGGCAGGAAGAATTCGGGGCTCAGGCCTTCGGCCTTGGGTGCGAAGCCGGGTATCGGGACGAGGGGTTTGACTATTGCCACGCCTGCGTTGTTGACCAGGATGTCGATCTTTCCGAAGGTCTCAACCGTGCGATCTATCAGCGAGACTATATCCTCATCACTGGTGACATCAGTCACGACGGGCAGGCACTGGCCCCCAGCGGCCAATATCTCTGCCGACGTTTCCACCAGCTTAGACTCCGTGCGGCCCGCTATGGCCACGTTCGCACCTGCCTCCGCCAAGGCCAACGCTATTCCCTTGCCGAGGCCTCGGCCCCCGCCAGTAACGATGGCCGTCTTTCCGTTAAGGTCGAATTCAGGTAAGGACATGGCTGCGCCTTTCGATTCAGGGAGGGTTGATGGGAAGGTGTCTGGGCCGGTCAGTAAGAGACCCGGAAGTTGCTCTCTTCGGAACCGGAGGACTTGCCGGCCCCGGGCAGCCGGTTACCAAGTCTACGCACACGGCTGGACACGCGGCCCTGCAGATACTCGATTTCCTTCATCAAAGCTTCACGGTAGTGGGAACTGTACTCTCCCATGTTCCGGTACTTTTTGTAGCGCGCTTTGACCAGTTTGTTGGTCGGGACAGCCTGTACCCGCAACAGCTCACGGACGAGAATCCTCTGGAGCTGTTGGGCAGCTTCATTGGGGTACTGGTGGGCTCCGCCCTCGGGCTCGGGGACGACTATATCAATTATATTGAGCCGCTTGCAGTCCCGAGCCGTCAGCTGGAGGGCCAGGGCCACCGTCTCCGCCTTAGCTGCGTCACGATACAGGAGGGTAGCAGCGCCCTCGGGGGAGATGGGGGAGTAGATGGCGTTTTCCAGCATCAAAATTGTGTCCGCCACCCCGAAAGCAAGGGCACCTTCGCTCCCTCCCTCACCTATTATTACCGAGATCACAGGTGTGGGAAGGTCCGAAAGCAGCGCCATGGTACTGGCTATGGCATTGCCGAGTCCCCGCTCCTCCGCTGCGAGGCTGAGAAGAGGACCCGGCGTATCGATGAAGGTGATAAGGGGCAGATGGAAGCGGGAGGCCATGCGCATCATGCGCTGTGCCTTGCGAAACCCCTCCGGGCCGGTGCGTCCGTTGTTCCGTTTACGGGAGTCGGGCCCGTGGCCCTTCTCCTGCCCCAGAACCACCACTGCCTGGCCGCCCAGATATCCGAGACCTGCCACCACGGCCTCATCATCGCCGTGGACGCGATCGCCCTTCAGCTCGACGAAGCTGGAAGCCATCCGGCCTATGTAGTCCAGGACCGTGGGTCTCTGCTCATGGCGTGCGAGTCGGACTTGCTCCCACGCCGAGGCATTGTAGGTGGTGGAGTAGCCCATCTTGGGTTTCTTTCCTCGCACCTCCACCTTGTACCTGGAGTAGAGCATGTCCAGCAGAAGGGAGAGAATGTCCGGGAGCTGTTCCCGATCAACCACCTTATCAATCATCCCGTGTTCCAGATGGGACTCGGAGGTGTGTGCGCCGGATGGGAGGGGTGCGCCGCTGCTCTCCTTGACCGCCCTGAGGGGAGCGAAGCCGACCAGGGCGTCCGGTTCGGCGAGGATGATGTCGGCCATGTTGGCGAAGCTGGAATAGACCTGGCCGGTGGTCGGGTTGGTCAGGACCGTTATGAAGGGCAATCCCGGCTTCCGCAGCCGTTTCGCCGCTGCGACGGTCTTTGCCATCTGCATCAGCGAAAGGACACCTTCCTGGATTCTGGCCCCCCCACTGGTAACCACCGCCACTATCGGGAGCTTTTTCTTTACTGCGGTCTCGAAGGCCAGGGTGACCTTCTCTCCGACCACGCAACCCATGCTGCCGCCCAGGAACCCGAAGTCCAGAACGGCAATGACGGTGGGACATCCCTTGATTTCGCAGGTCCCGGTGACCGCGGCCTCCGTGAGGCCCGTCATCTTCTGGGCCTCATGCAGTTTCTTGCGGTAGGAAACCCCACCGGAGAAGGACAGGGGGTCCATGGAGATCAGGGACCGATTCAGCTCCTTAAAGGTCCCTTCATCGGCGAGGAGTTTGATGCGTTCCCGAGCCGATATGTTGAAGTGAAAACCGCAGAAGCTGCAGGTCTTCAATTTCTCAAAAGACCTGGACCCCGTGAGGAAAGCGCCGCAGGATAGACAGACCCGCGTTTCGGGGTCATCCGACGCGCCCTGCTCGCCACCTCCCTTAATGAAAGAGCTCAGGAGGTTGGCGAGCTTACGCGTCCTTTGCCTAGTACTCGTCATCATCCTCGTCGGGCTTCAACACTGTGCGGGACTTTCCAGGCTCTCCATCGGACACTATCCCATTCTCCTCCAATTGGTCAAGGAGGCTGGCGGCCTTCGGATAGCCGATTCCGAGCCGTCTCTGCAACAGAGACGCAGAGACACTCTTGTGCCGCATCGCCAAGCCACGAGCCTTGGTGAACATGGGGTCTTCATTTTCCTGTATCTCTTGCAGGGTGTCCGATATCCTGGGCAACAGGGGTAGGGGAAGGGACGGCTCCACAAACTCATTCTGTTCTTCATCCGACCCCGACGCCAGGAGCTCTTCTATCGTTGGTGGCTCCGCAACTCCGCCCACCTTTTCGGACCAGAAGTGGACTATTCTCTCCACCTCCATGTCTGACAGGTAGACACCTTGCAACCTCTTGGGCTTGGCCGCGTCGGAGGGCAAGTAGAGCATGTCTCCCCGGCCCAGCAACTTCTCTGCGCCTGGGACGTCCAAAATGACGCGGGAGTCGGTCATTGAGGTAACGGCGAAGCTGATCCGGGTCGGGAAGTTGGCCTTGATCAGTCCGGTGATCACGTCCACCGAGGGCCGCTGCGTGGCAACGATCAGGTGGATGCCGGTGGCTCGGCCCATCTGGGCCAGCCGGGTCAGAGATTGCTCCACGTCGAACGGAGCCATCACCATGAGGTCGGCCAACTCATCGATCACTACGACGAGATAGGACAGGTGGTCTTCATCGTCAACCTTGGCGTTGTAACCGCTGATGTTACGAGCGCCTGCGCCGGCCATGACCTTGTATCGGCGGTCCATCTCTTCGGTGACCCACTTCAGAGCGCCAACTACCTTGTCCATGTCCATGATTACGGGTGTCGCCAGGTGGGGAACGGTGCTGAAGGGAACCAGCTCGACCCGTTTGGGGTCTACCATGACGAACTGAACGTCCCGGGGAGTGTTGTTCATCAGCAGGGAGGAGATGAGTGACGTGATGCAAACGCTCTTGCCGCTGCCGGTAGAACCGGCTATGAGCAGGTGGGGCATTGCAGCGAGGTCACCCATGAGCATCTGGCCTGCGCTGCCCTTGCCGAGGGCGACGGCGAGCCTGGACTTCCCCAACATTTTTCGGAACTCGGGGCTGGCGAGGGCCTCTTTAAGGCCTACCACACCCATGGTGACATTGGGGACTTCGATGCCTACCATGGCCTTGCCCGGCACCGGGGCCTCGATCCTGATAGTTGGGGCAGCCATAGCCAGGGCGAGGTCCTTGTCGAGGGCCGCTATCTGGTCTACCCGCACTCTCTTCTTGGAGACTTCTTCATGACGGACAACCGGCATGCCCGTTTCGTCTACTTTTAGCTTGCCGTCCGGGTCCCGCTCCCTGACCTCTTTGAACTTCCTGAACCAACCGGGTTCGACGCCGAACTGAGTGACGGTCGGGCCGGGGTTAATCTGGGTGACTTTGGCATCGATGCCGTGACTGGCCAAAGCCTCTTCAATCTGTTGTGCACGTTCCTGGTGGTCGTCGGGAAGCGTCTCTACCGGTTCCGTGGCATCCAAGATGTCCAAGGAGGGAACTTCGGGGCCGATGTCCGAGGCATGGGCTCCGGAGACGCCATTAGTAGGCTGGGGCTCCGCCGGTGCAGGGTCGGTGAACATGGACTCCTGCTTAGGCAGGTATACCGGCGTGAGGGGTCCGTCGTCATCCGATTCCTCGTCGCCGTACTCTTCCTCTTCGCCCTCGTACTCTTCATCCTCATCGATGTCGGCCACAGCGACGCCTGTCGGAGCGGGAACAGGTTCGGCCATTACAAGGGAGTCGGCAATGGCAGCCTCGTAGTTAAGCTCTTCGGGTGGAGGAGCCTCGGTGGGCTGCGCTTCCCGGGGACGGATCATGCCTAGCCTCGGCCACATCTCCGAAACGTTAACCCGGTTTGGGTTAACCCGGTTCAAGGTACCCACCATGCGCCGTACCTGCCGGTCCTCATACCGGTCCCGTATTCTGCCGAATGCAGCGAACATCACCCTGAAAATCAGCGTGATTGACCACAACACGGAGAATAGGGCTATGAGTGTGGATTGAAGCGAAAACCTGGGGGCGACCAGGTAGCAGGCTAAAAGCGCCATGCCGCTCAGGCGCGCTATTCCCCACCTGTCCTGTTCCCCGATTATCAGAACCCCGGTTTCTCCACCCATGGTAACGTCC
The DNA here is from genome assembly GCA_965197585.1 of Dehalococcoidia bacterium. Taxonomy (GTDB): domain Bacteria; phylum Chloroflexota; class Dehalococcoidia; order Plut-88900; family Plut-88900; genus Plut-88900. The sequence goes on along the minus strand of OZ240215.1, from coordinate 3,290,163 downwards.
CTGAGAACGCCATATTCAAAGCTGAAGAACGCCATGCTCCCGAAGGTAATGGCGCCCGCGACCACCACGGCCAGCCACCAGTTGAACTTTGACACCAAACTTCTCGGGTGTCTGGCAGCAACTATGATGCCCAGCAGGGCAACCCCACCGACAGGCCCCATTGCGAGGCCGAAGGTCCTAATGAGAGTGTCCCGGAAGATTACGGCTGGGGGAGTGAGAAGGATTAAAATTACTATTGCTATCAGCAGCCAGCGAACTTCCGAGTTCAACCTCCCTGTATCTGACATCCTCAGGTCCCATCCCGTGGGTCCCCTGGGGTGAAAGCCACTTTGCGAGCCGCGAAGAGCCCTTGACCTAGCCATTGCCGATCCTCCTTTCTTTGATTTGTGATTTCCATTACCAAATGCCTCACCCTTCCACAACTATTGGAAGGATAATTGGGCGTCGTTTTGTCTCTTGGTGATAATATTTCTTAAGCGCGGATTTAATACTTGATTTCAAATTGGCCCCGGTCAGGGTGCCGTTCAACTGCTCGACGGTCTCGGCTACCACCCTATGAGTACCCTCGATAAGAGCGGGGGTCTCGGCCTCTTCGGCGAAACCTTGGGTTACGACTTCCGGGTTAGAGTTCACTTTGCCCGTAGCCTTGTCAAGACTTAACGTAATTATAACAAACCCATATCGGGCCAATTTCCTCCGGTCTTTGAGGACCTTGCTTTCGGTCTCCCACCGGCCGCTTCCGTCGAGGTACACGGGCCCTGCCTGGACCCTATCGGTGATACGAGCTTCATGTTCCGAAATTTCCAAAACGTCGCCGTTGTCCAGCACGAACGTATTGTCAGGATCGATGCCCATGGACTGGGCCAGCCTGGTGTGAATGACCTGGTGCCGGTGCTCGCCGTGGATTGGCACGAAAAATCTGGGCCTGGTCAATCCCAGCATCAGCTTTAGTTCTTCCTGACTGGCGTGGCCGTGCACATGAACTTGTCTGATCCGTCCATACAAAACGTTGGCGCCCAGCCGGAACAGGTTGTCTATGGTCTTGCCGATGTGGCCCTGGTTCCCGGGTATAGGAGAAGCCGACATCACCACGGTGTCTTTGGGTTCTATCTCTATGTGCTTGTGCTCCCGGTTGGCAATCCTGCTCAGGGCCGAGGACGGCTCTCCCTGAGTTCCGGTGAGCACTATTGTCACCTGACTCGGGGCAAGTTTCCGGGCGTCATCCAGTCTGATGAGCGTACCCTCGGGCACATCCAGGTAGCCCAGCTTTTCGGATAGATTGACGGTTTCGACCATGCTCCGGCCTTCAACGCACACTTTCCGCCCGTTTGCCACGGCCGCATCTATCACCTGCTGGACCCTGGACACCAATGACGCAAAGGTAGCCACGATTACCCGACCCTCGGCTTCGACCATTATCTGCCGCAGCGTCTCACCCACCGTCTGCTCCGAAGGCGTGTAACCAGGCAGCTCAGCGTAGGTAGAGTCCGAAAGAAGCAACTGCACTCCCTCGTCACCTAGCTGGGCCAGGCGGGACAGGTCTGCCGGTCTGCCATCTACCGGTGTATGGTCGAACTTGAAGTCGCCCGTGTGTATAACGGCGCCTCCCGGATATCGGACTATCAATCCTGTGGAGTCCGGGATGCTGTGGCAGACCCTGAAGCTCTCCACGGTGAAAACGCCCACATCGAAGGGGACGCCGGGTATAGCGATCTCCAGCTGGGCATTCTTGAGCTTACCATACCCCTTGAGCTTCGCCGCGATTAGTCCTTCGGCGAGGCGCGGGGCGTAGACCGGGACGTCCAATTGGTCCAAGACGAACGGGAGCGCGCCGGTATGGTCTTCGTGCCCGTGGGTTATAACGATACCCCGGACCTTGGAGGCGTTCTCGATGAGGTATGAAATGTCGGGGATGACCAGATTTATACCTGGAAGGTCTTCCCCGGGGAACGAAATACCGGCATCTATAACGACAATATCGCCGTCATATTCCAACGCCAGCATATTTTTCCCTATTTCACCCAGACCGCCTAACGGAATTACTTTGAAAGGAAGGTTGGACATGCGAAAAAAATTAGAACATGGATAATTGCTCGGGACCGGCCTCTTCTTGGGCCACCTCGGGCACCTGGGCCTCCTGCGCCAATACCCCGGGGATTTTCTTCATATCTTCGATCAACGTATCTCTGAGTCTCTGTTGGTGCAGCGCTGCGGCAGGATGATACATGGCAAAGACCGTGCGGCCATCGACTTTCTTAGCCGTACCGTGCACCTTGCCGATGGTCTCTTTAGGGAAGAACCTGGACATCGAGTGGCGGCCCAACGTTACTATAAGGGCAGGGTCGAGAAGGGCCATCTGCTGCTCGAGCCATGTTCTGCATGACTCCACCTCTTCGGGAAGCGGGTCTCGATTCCCAGGTGGGCGGCACTTGATGATATTGGTTATGTAAACGTCCTCCCTGCGCATGTCTATGGCGGACAACAGCTCTTCCAAGAACTTTCCCGCAGGCCCTACGAAGGGTCGACCCTGCTTGTCTTCGTTAAATCCAGGGCCCTCACCAATGAACATGATCCTGGGATGCTCCGGGCCTTCTCCCGGCACGACAGTCGTGCGTCCCTCGCAGAGGCCACAGGCTGTGCACTCCTTAATCCGGTCATGCAATCGGTCAAGTTCCAAAGATAGAGTCACCTTTCAAAAGACGCAAAGATGCGACAGGGAACGGGCTCTTCCGGAGCTAGAGGTCATGTTCAGGCTAGGACTTTGGAACGGGGCCGGGGCTCAGGATGTTGGCTTTCATCAAACCAAGGATAATGGAAATAATCGAATATTACGTTTGGAGTATAGCACTGCCCTGAAACGGGCCGCAACACCAACCGGAAAGGGAAGGCTGAGCTAGCTTGCCTGTGCGCCCAATCGGCAGAGCGCCGAGGGTTTTAGGCGCCTGTATCTACGTTTTCCGAGATGAAGTCGATCGCATCCTGAACGGTCAGAATTTTCTCGGCGTCCTCGTCGGCGATTTCCAGTTTCTGGTCACCATCGCTGAACTCGTCTTCCAGGGCCATTATCAGTTCAACCAAGTCCAGGGAATCGGCGTTGAGGTCATCGATGAAAGAGGCAGAAGAAACTACTTCTGCCTCTTCGACACCAAGCTGCTCTACTATTATCTTCTTAACTCTGTCATGGACTTCAGCCATTGCATAACTCCTGTTAGTGACTGCTAATTGTCTATATGTAAAGGCTACAGGGGGGTCGTGTCAAGCATTGCGCTCGGCGAGCAAACTCCCCAGCACGCCGTTTACGAAACGCTGCGAACTATCGCTTCCGAAGGTCTTGGCCAACTCGACAGCCTCGTTGGCTGCGGCCTTGGGTGGAGTGTCAGTCGGTGCAGTAAGCTCGTATACGGCTATGCGCAAGATATTACGGTCTATAGAGGAAAGCTGGGAGATCGGCCAGTTGGGAGCGTATGACTCGATGATCCGGTCTATATTTTCTATCCGGTTGACTACTCCCTTGGCGAGCTCGGCACCGAATTGCCAAGAGTCATCGGATGGGTCAGTGTTTTCCTTGGACCGCTCTAGGATGGCGCTGACTTCATGCTGTACCGTGTCGGCTTCATAGAGCGCCTGCAACGCCAAGATTCTGCCTTTTCGTCTGGACCCGGGCATCTAGTTCCTCAGCTACGTCATGAACATTCCGCCGTCGACGTTGATCACCTGTCCGGTGATGTATGCCGAGCGGTCGGATGCAAGGAACTCTACGAGGTCGGCGACATCATCGGGAGCGCCGAACCTGGCCTGGGGGATCTGGCCTCGAAGCCTGTCCCGGACCTGGTCGCTAAGGCCGGAGGTCATGTCCGTATCTATGAAGCCGGGGGCAACGGCGTTGACGGTAATGTTTCGGGATGCGACTTCTCGGGCCGTAGTCTTGGTCAAGCCGATTATTCCGGCCTTGGCGGCGGCATAGTTCGCCTGACCCGGATTGCCTGCCACACCCACGACGCTGGAAATGTTAATTATTCTTCCCCAGCGGCTTCTCACCATACCGCTGAGAACCTTCTGGGTGCACAAGAACGCGCCACGCAGGTTAGTGTTGAGGACCACGTCCCAATCATCCAGTTTCATGCGTAGGAGCAGCCCGTCCCGGTTGATCCCGGCGTTGTTTACCAGGATGTCTACCTTGCCGAATCGATCAATAGTGGCCTTGACCAGCGTCTCTACGTCTTCCTGGGAAGTGACATCCGCGCGGGTGAAGAGGAGGTTTTCGGTGGGGACACCGGCGGCCTCCACCAAGGCTCGGGTGGCGGAGATATCGTGCAACCCGCCGACAGAGACCAATGCCCCTGACCTGGCGAGCCTGACAGCAATGGCCTGCCCTATGCCCCGGGACCCCCCGGTTACGATGGCAATTTTTCCCGCGAGATTCTGGTCCAAGTTAATGTGCTGGATAGCCTAAGGGCGCCGAAGCCGGGTATTAGCCGCTGAAGTAGTCATTCAAGGTCAAAGCGGAGACAGAGGGGTCTATGCGACGCACGAGGCTGCTGAGGATCTTGCCAGGCCCGATTTCTACGAAGGTGGTCACACCTGCCCCTATCATGTACTCGACGCTTCCCAACCACTGGACGCAGTGGCAGAGTTGCCAGACCAGCTCTTCCCGGATGTCACCGGCTGCGACCACGGGCTTCGCGCTGCTGTTGGCCACGATCGGCACCAAGGCGTCGCTCAGGCTAACCTGGTCGATGGCACTGGTCATACGCTCGACGGTGGGTTCCATCAGGTTGGAGTGGAAGGCGGAGCCAACAGGAAGAGGCACGACTTTTTTGGCGCCTCGGGCCCTTGCCAGGTCCAATGCGTTGGCGATGTTCACCTGGGGCCCGCTTATTACTATCTGCTCCCGGGAGTTGATGTTGGAAATCTGCATGCCGGTCTGCTGGCATATCTCTTCGGTGGTGGACTCATCCAGACCGATGATAGCGGCCATGCCGCCGGGCTGGATGCTGTTGGCATTCTGCATGAGCTGACCCCGCTCCCTAACCAAGGGCAGGGCGTCGGAGAAGGTGAGAGTGTCGGCGGCAACGAGGGCGACGTACTCACCGAGGCTGTGTCCCGCCACGAAAGCGGGGTTTACCAATTGGCCATTGGACTTCTCTTTCATATCCGCCAAGGCCGCCAAGCTCGTCGTGAATATTGCGGGCTGGGCGTTTTGAGTCTGGGTCAACTCTTCCTGGGGTCCCTCAAAGCAGAGTCGGGTGAGGGAGAAACCGAGAATCTCGTCCGCCTCGTCGAATATCGACCGCGCAGTGGGAGAGCTCTCATAGAGGTCCTTGCCCATTCCCACTACCTGTGACCCCTGACCCGGGAATATGAACGCGGTCTTTTTTTCTTCTAGCTGTGCAACCATAGATGAATCTCCTTGATGACGTTCAAGGGAACTATTCGGCGAATACTTCCCTGCCGTTGTAGGTGCCGCACGTGGGGCAAACGTGATGGGAGAGCTTGGGATTGCGGCAACGGGAACATTCGACGAGGGAGGGTCCTATGACCTTATCCTGCCCACGCCGCTTATTTCTTCTGGCCTTGCTCGTCTTTCTCTTCGGTAGTGCACCCATAACTATCTTTGAATCTCCGCGACCGGCTTCACGCCGTTCGATATTTTGCCAAGAGGCCCGACAGCCCCGATTGTTCGGATCCCTCGGCAGTAACGCAAAGGCAACCGGTCTGAGTCAGATCAGCTCCGCACCGAGAGCATAGGCCGGGACAGTCGGGCCTGCACACGGGTTTCAGCGGGCTGTTCAATGTAGCGTATTCTTTCAGCGCGGGTTCCAGGTCCAGAAGGTTATTGGAATCAATGAGCAGGTTGTCTGCTCGAAGAGCCTGCCTTTCCACTCTTCCGGAAGTCTGATGCGCCGATATGTACTCCTCCTCTAAGGCGACCGAAACTTTTTCGTCGAATTGGTTCAGACACCTTACGCATTCCAGATTCACTACCGCACACAGTGTGCCGCGGACCAAAACACCCCTGTCCGTGTGCATCATCTGCACCGGCCCGGATATTACGGCCTTGATTTGACCGTCCGCCCAATCCAAGCCGCCTGAAACTTGGCACTCCCTCACGGCCCCCACGGGCCCAGAGAGAAGCTGCGCTACGTTGAAGTGCATGCGCGTGAACTCTAGGAATTCAAAGCGAAATTATATTTACGTGCGAAAATCATGTCAAGGGTAGCCCCTCAGAGAGGGGCTGGTTATAAGGCCTCGCGACACTTTGTTGACGCCTGAATGGGGCGCTGGGTATCATGCGGAGAGGAGCGAGACCAATCCCGGCCCACAATACAGGGAGATCAGAATGGCCTTCAAGAACTTCCTTCTGGACGAGGACAACGGCAATTTCGTACTCACTCTGAACCGTCCCGATAAGCTCAACGCCGTGACTCATGACATGGGCCTGGAGCTACGAAGCATACTTCACACCATCAATGAGGACCACGACAGCCGCACCCTTATTATCACCGGGGCCGGCAAGGGTTTCTGCTCGGGGGCCGATGTATCTGGGAACGAGCAGAAGCAGTCCCAAAATGCATGGGCAGGAGTGTGGGACGCCGTCATCCAGCAATTGCGCGCCTTCCGCCGCCCAATCATAGGGGCGATCAACGGTGTAGCGGCAGGGCTTGGCTTCTCACTCACTACTGCGTGTGACATCCGCATTGCCTCTGAGCAGGCTCGTTTCACCTCCATTTTCGTCCGCCGGGGCCTGGGTGTGGACTGCGGTCTGAGCTTTACCCTTCCCCGATTAGTAGGCATATCCAATGCCTTCCAACTCATGTATACCGGTGACATCATTAATGCACAGACTGCCTTGGGGATGGGACTGGTAAGTCAAGTGGTCCCAGCGGACGAGCTCCTTCCAGCAGCTAAAGCGCTGGCAAGCAAGATTGCTGAAAATCCGCCGCTTACCGTATCAGCCATTAGGAAAGTCACCTACGCTGCACAGGAGTCCCCTCTTAACACGGTGCTCGGGATGGAGTTCCACACCAACCGCATGCTCATGCACACAGAGGACTACGCCGAGGGCATCCGGTCTTTCCAAGAGAAGCGAGCGCCTACCTTCAAGGGGAGCTAGGCTAGACTGGCGTCAAACGAAACTTCTTCACCCTTTCGGTTGAAGCCAGACCGTGGGGACGGGAGGCCGGATGGCTGAACGGATTGTATCGGCTAAGCCCCATACACATGACGGTTCTCTAGACCTGAGCCTGCGTCCCAAGACCCTTTCCGAGTACATCGGGCAGGACAAGGTTAAGGGGAACCTGTCCATAGCCGTAGCCGCTTCCAAGAAGCGGGGCGAGGCTTTGGACCACATCCTCCTATACGGCCCTCCGGGTCTCGGCAAGACAACCCTGGCCAACATCGTTGCCGCCGAGATGGGGGTAAGCATCAAGACCACTTCAGGCCCCGCCGTCGAGCGCGCGGGAGACCTGGCGGCCATCATCACGAACCTCAAGAAGGACGACATTCTCTTCATAGACGAGGTGCACCGCCTAAGCCGCGCCGTTGAAGAAGTGCTCTACCCTGCGATGGAGGACTTTGCCCTGGACATCATGATCGGCAAGGGGGCCGGGGCCCGTAGCCTGCGCCTGAAGCTCCCTCGCTTCACCTTCGTCGGGGCTACCACCCGCTACGCCATGGTCAGCGCACCCCTGAGAAATCGGTTCGGGGCCGTCTACCGGCTCGATTTCTACGACACAGCCGCTATCAAAGAAATAGTGAGCAGGGCTGCGAGCATTCTGGGGGTGAAGGCGGAGGATGCGGGACTGGAAGAGATAGCGCGTCGGGCGCGGGGCACCCCCAGGGTTGCCAATCGACTGCTCAAACGCGTCAGAGACTATGCCGAGGTTATGGCCGACGGAGTCATCTCAAAGCAGACTGCCTCCGAGGCCCTCACCCGGCTGGAAGTTGACTCACTGGGCCTGGACGAAATAGACCACCGCGTCCTACGCACCATCATCCAGAACTACAACGGCGGTCCCGTGGGCCTCGACACCGTTGCTGCGTCCATCAGCGAGGAGCCCGACACAATCCAGGACGTATACGAACCCTACCTTCTCCAACTCGGCTTCCTGGACCGTACGCCTCGGGGGAGGGTTGCCACCAAGGGCGCATACGAGCACCTGGGCATCGCCTACGTCAACAGCGCCTCCTCTGAGCAAGGAAGCCTCCTATAGTACCGGGCCTCTTTAGGCCTCCATCGCCTGTAGTGTCATGGCGTTGAGGCGGGCGTAGACCCCGCCCTGCCTCACCAGTTCATCGTGGTTGCCGATCTCGGCGATCCGGCCATTGTCTATGACCACAATGCGCGAGGCGTTGCGAACAGTCGACAAACGGTGGGCGATTATGAGAGATGTCCTGCCCTTCAACAGCTTGACCAAGGCGCTCTGGATAAGGAACTCGGTCTGCGTATCGATGTTTGCCGTTGCCTCATCCAGGATGAGGATGCGCGGGTTGGCGATGACGGCCCTGGCAAAGCTCACCAGTTGTCTTTGGCCGGAGCTTAAATTACTTCCCATCTCCTGGAGCTCGGTCTCGTAGCCATCAGGCAGCCTGGAAATGAATGGGTCGGCCCCCACGAGCATCGCGGCTTCCCGTATCTCCTCGTCGGTCGCGTTGAGGCGTCCGTAGCGAATGTTCTCGGCGACGGTGCCGGTGAACAGGAACGGGTCCTGGAGAACCGTACTCACCTGCCGGGTCAAGGACTCCCGGGTCACGTCACGAATGTCCATCCCGTCTATGGTGATACGGCCTGCGTTTACGTCGTACAACCTCGGGACCAGGGAGACGAGGGTGCTCTTTCCCCCACCAGTCGGCCCGACCACAGCCACGGTCTCCCCGGGTTCGATGAGCAGGTCGATGTCACGCAGCACCTCGATTTCCTCGTTGTAGGAAAAGCTCACGTGATCGAAGTGGAGTCGGCCCTTAACGGTGGAGAGGGGGGTGGCGTGGGGGGCGTCCTTGATGGAAAGGGGCACGTCCATAAGCTCGAATACGCCTACACCCGACGCCATGGCCCTCTGAATTTCCGTGTACTGCATAGTCACGTTTCTGACCGGTTCGAAGAAGCGCTGTATGTACATGGCAAACGCCACCAGCAACTCTTCCGGCAGGTCTCCCTGGAGGGCCAGGCGTCCCCCGAATATGATAACCAGTACCAGTGCCAAGGCGCTGATAACCTCCACGGCGGGCAGTACTCCGGACGACAACCGGCTGGCCTCCAGGCTGGTGTTCAGGTTGCGACCGTTCAGGTTGCTGAACTTCTTCAAGTTCAGCTCTTCCCTTCCCGTGCTCTGCACGACTCGGATGCCGGCGATGTTCTCCTGCAAGGATCCGTTCACCGCCGCTATGGCTCTCCTGACGCGCAGGTATGCCCTGCGGGCGAATTGCTGCCAGTAGTAAAGGAGCAGGAACAGGAAGGGGAGCACGGCTAAGGTTATCAAGGCCAGTTGGACGTCCATCAGAAGCATTGCCCCGACTATTCCGCCCAGCACGAGAATGTCGCCGAATACGAGGATGCCCGTTGTGAGGAATTCCTGGAGTTGGATGATGTCATTCTGCATACGGGACATGATGCGTCCCACTTCGTTCTTGTCATAGAAGTTCAGGGAGAGGCTCTGCAGATGCCGGAACAGGTCCATCCTGAGGTTGTACAGTACGTTTTGGCCCACCCGGGCCATGAGAACGAGCTGGACGTAGTTAAATGCCCATCCGACCAATGCGTTGACGCCCATGGCAACCAGGACCCACGTCAGGCGGTCCAGGTTTCCGTCTACCACCGACCCGAATGCCATAGCGATGAGCCAGGGGAACAGGACCAGGCTTCCCGTGTGCACCAGCATCGCAACCGTGGCAACGGCTACCATCTTCTTGTACGGCCCCAGATACGGGAGCAGCCTGGTCATCACCTGTTGGTTGTACAGGCTGCCCCGGATGTCCGTCTCGTCGATATTGCCTGAGCCGTGATAGTGCATGTGCATGAGCGAATCTGCCTAGCCTTCTATGGGAGAGGCAACCACTCCCTCACCGGAGGCCTGGGGCCTCAACTGCAAGTCGTGGATCTCCCTGTATATGCCGCCGGCGGCAAGCAGTTCGGCGTGGGTACCGCTCTCGGCGATCCTGCCGTCCTTTAGCACCAGGATCAGGTCTGCGTTCCGCACCGTGCTCAGCCTCTGGGCTATCACGAAGGTGGTGCGGCCCTTGATCAGGACTTTCAAGGCCTCTTGGATCAGCATCTCGGTCTCGGTGTCCACGCTGGCAGTGGAGTCGTCCAGAATAAGTATCTTGGGGTCCATGAGCAGCGTCCTGGCAATCGAGATGCGCTGCTTCTGACCCCCGGATAGGGTGATTCCCCTCTCCCCCACCCAGGCATCGTAACCCTTCGGGAGAGACTCGATGAACTCGCTTATCCGCGCAGCTTCGGCCGCCCTCTTTACATCCTCCAGCGGCGCGTCGGGTGTTCCGTAGGCGATGTTGTTCCTCACGGTATCCCCGAATAAGAACACATCCTGTTGGACTATCCCAACTTCCCGCCGTAGGGAGTCGAGCGTCAGGTCCCGGATGTCCGTGCCGTCAATCAGGATTGCTCCCTCGGTGACATCGTAAAAGCGGGGCAGCAGATGGACCAACGTGGTCTTCCCGCTCCCCGCTGCCCCGAGAAGGGCTACAACCTGCCCCGGCTCGACGTGCAGGTCTATCCCGTCCAGCGTCGGCACGGAGGAGTCGTACTGGAACCCCATGGCGCGGAACTCGACTCTGCCCTGAACGTCGGTCAGTTCCCTCGCATCGGGCGCTTCCTGAACAGGCGATGTGGAATCCAAGATTTCAAATATTCTCTCCCCGGAGGAGGCAGCCCTGGAGAACATTGTTATCACCCAACCCACTATCCTGACCGGGAACGCCAGCAGCATCAGGTAGAAGATGAACTGGGTGAGCTCCCCGGGCGTCATACGTCCGTCGATGACCTCCCTGGCCCCGACCCACAGCACTGCGATGGTAATGACCGCGAATATGAAGTTCATCAGCGGTGCGTTGGAAGCCTGGATCTGGGAAGCGAGAACGTTCTCTTCGGCGAGACTAACAGCGTGCCCACCAAACTTCCGGCCTTCGAACGTTTCTCGGGAGAAGGCTCTTACTACTCGGGCCCCGGCGAGGTTCTCCTGCAACATACCCCCCATCCGGCCCCTCATGTCCTGGATGTTCCGCCATACGACCCTCAGCCTCCGGGAGACGAAGGTGGCTCGGCCCGCGACTAGGGGCAAGGCTCCCAACGAAATGAGTCCCAGCTTCCAGTTAGTCGCCATTAAAAGCCCGCTGATGCCTCCGAAGAGCACTATCAGATGCAGGGAACGCACCAGTCCCAGGCTGATGAACCACCGCACACCCTCCACGTCTGCAGTGGCGCGGGACATCAAGTGTCCCGTTTGTTGGGTATCGTGGAAGGCGAAGCTCAGGTGCTGGAGGTGATCGTAGATGGCGCCTCGCAGGTCGTAGGCCACTTTCTGCGATATGTACTCCGCCACGTAGGTCTGGAGATAGGAAAAGACGGAGCGCGCCAGGGCGAAGGCTATAACCGCTGATCCCAGCAAGATAAGGAAACTGAAAGTGTCCTTCTCAAGGATCTTGTCTATGGAGTCTCCCAGGAGCCGGGGCACGGCCAGGGAGAGGAGGGTGGACATGACCAGGGCAAAATAGGTCAGCCCAAGGTGTTTCTTGTAGGGTCTGAGGAAGGCAGAAAGCCGGAGGAGAGGTCTCATAACTGGTAAACGCCAAGCCTACCAGCTAATAGCCCTACCATCAAGGCAGGCGCTATTTGCGATAAGTAAGCCTGACGCCATTCAGAGAGTCGAGATCTTCGGAGGAGTGTTTGTCTTCCAGGGCGGCGATGGTCTCGGTGTAGTGGGTCCGCACCCGGGCAATGACGGTCTCGAGTTCGGGGTGCATGTGGTCGGGCACCTCATCCATCGCCCCTTTGAGTCGGGCATCATTCATCCTGATGTCCTGGCCCAGCATGACCAGCAACTCCCGGAGCTGTGTATGGTCCATATCTCCATCACCCTGTAGGACAAGCTCCAAGGCTTCGTGAAACTGTTTCTCACCCATAAGGCGGGGGGCTTCTTCCAGGTGACCTTGAAGTTTTACGAGCAGCTCCTCTACCATCTGTTGGTCCCCGTCGACAGCTGCCGCCGCCAATTCCTGGGCTCGACGGCTGGCCAATTCCACATGGAGCTTCGCCTCGCCCTCATTGGACGTGGTCAGTTTCATTTGTACGGATTCGGAGAGTCCCTTGACCGGATATAGAAAATCACCGGGGGCGCTGTCCGAAGATGAACTTACAGTGAGATGGCCGGCGGATACCATTATCAGGAGCGCTGCCGCTGCCAAAGCGCCTCTATAAGCCCACTTGGGCCACGACACCCAAGGCAGCAATCTGGTGATTCCTGCCTTCCCCACCCGGGACAATACGCGACGCCGCGCCTCTTCTTTGAACCGGAGGCTTGCCTTGACGTTAAGACCCTCACGAAGAGTTGAGGCCACGGTCAGCAGTGGTTCAAGCCCAGCGGAGAACTCGGGGTAAAGTTCAAGGCAATGCTCGACGCTCTTGCCCTGTATCAGGAGTTCTATGCAGTGGTCCAAGGCGTACTGGAGACGCAGCTCTTCAGGACTGGGGAGTGAGACATGGAGCGCCCTTTTCGTCTCGGACTTCAACTCGGGGCTGGGGAGGGGTTGGGGTACAGCAATTATTTCCTGTGCTGTGATAAGCAGTGGCTCAAGCTCGTCAGCATATTCGGGGTGACGGGCGAGGCACTGCTCAATTGAGCCCCCTCTGTTCAGGGCATCAATGCACAGGTCCAGGATATGTTCTAGTTCGCTAATATTCTCCATGCTCCGCGGCGAATATCCTTCTGATCGCGGCCAATGCGCTGTGCTGGGATGCTTTGATTGCCCCCTCCGACTTACCCAGAATCTTCGCGGTCTCTGCCACTGAGACCCCTGATGCCAACCTGAGGCTCAGCACTTGCTGCTGAGCCTGGGTCAACCGGCTCAAGGCGTTTTTGACCCGTTCCACGGCGATATTCGTCAACGCTCTATCCTCGGGAGAGGGGCCCTTGCTGGATAGGCTCTCTTCTATAGGCATGGTCTGCCTCTTGGACATCTTCCTCAGGTGGTCTACCGTTATGTTGTGCGCTATCCGAAATAGCCATGCGCCTATGGAAATACCCTGCCACTTGAAAGACCCTATCGATTTAAGGGCCTTCAGGAATACCTCTTCAGTCAGATCCTCCGCGTCGAACCGGTTGCCGATGCGCGCAGCGATGTACGAAAAGATCCTGTCGAAGTATTCTTCGTATATCTGCTCGAAGGCGCTGTTGCTGCCTGCCTGAGCGCTTTCTATAAGCTGTTGCTCGGTCTGCATCGGGTTTCCCTTTGGGCCCTCGAGTTCGCCGGGAATTTGTCTGCCTGATAACCTACGACTAATATAACGAAAGTGGTGGCCAAAAGGTAGCGGTGCAGCCTTGTGGTAGAATGAAGCCACTTTGTCCCGTGCATCGGACAACGCTATGTCCCTCATCCCGATCCGGTTCCATATAAGGCACATTTCGCGCCTGGATTCCCAGCAGTTGGTTGAAGTCGAGAAGGACGCGTTCCCAACCCTCTGGCCTCCCACATCTTTCAACCGCGAAATCAACAATAAGCTGGCCGTCTATTTGGTCGCCGTGGCCCTGGACGACGTGTCGGACATCCCTTACGTCACCTCAGAAAATCCGGCCCCGCCCACTTTGCTTTCTCGTGCCGCCAGTGTCCTGCGCCGACTCTTGCCCGGGACACCGGCCCCCGGCAACGACGATTATATTCTCGGATACCTGGGGCTCTGGGACGTCGTTGACGACGCCCATGTCGTCTCTGTCGGGGTTAGGACGCCCTTCCGCCGACACGGGGTCGGGGAGGCTCTCCTCATACGTGCAATAGAGACCGCAATGGGGTGGGGCTCACGCTATATAACACTGGAAGTCCGGGTCTCCAACCGCGGGGCCCAGTCCCTTTACGGCAAATATGGTTTCAAAAAAGTGGGCGTCCGCAAGCGCTACTATCTGGACAACAACGAAGACGCCTACATCATGACCACGGACTCCATCCTGACACCTGAATACAAGGCTCATTTTGAGCAACTCAAGGCCCTCCACGGCAAGAGGGTATCCTTAGACCTTCAACCCGCTCCTCCAATCGATCTCCCTGCTCAGTAAGGAGGCCCAATGCCCACTCTTTCCGAACTCTTCGAACAGGTAGACCGGTCCTATGACGAAATAGTCGGGCTCCAACAGGACCTGGTACGGATCCCAACGGTTAACACGGGCTTCATGCCAACCGGAGACGAGACCAAGGCCTGCGAATTTTTGAGCGATCTCTTGGCCAAGGAGGGCATCCACGGCGAGACAATAGAGTCGGCACCGGGTCGAGGCAACTATTTTGCCACGATCAAGGGCACCGGCGGCGGCCAATCTATGATCTATATGGCCCATACCGACGTGGTGCCGGTAGAGACAGAGTCCGAGTGGATCTGCCCACCCTTCAGCGCCGATATCATCGGGACGCGTCTATACGGGCGCGGTTCCTCGGACTGCAAGGCGCTGCTGACGTGCCAGACCATGGCAATGGTCATCATGAAGAGGGCCGGGGTGCAGCTTCAGGGCGATCTGACTCTCGCAGCCTGCGCCGATGAAGAAGCGGGGGGGAGGTTCGGGGTGGGGTGGCTCGCGGAGAACCATCCCGACCGGCTAAAAGCCGACTACTGCATCAACGAGGGCGGCGGCGACGTAGTCCAGCGCAAGGGAGCGCCCGCCTATCTGTTCGGGATCGGGGAGAAGGGACGTTTGGAGGTGCACATCACCGTCAACGGAGTCCCGGCCCACGCCTCCACACCCTGGAGGGGGACCAACGCCTTGACCAAGTCGGCCCAGGTGCTGAATAGGATTGCCGAATACAAACCGGAGGTCGACGTATCATCCGAAATCTTCGGCCACTTGAGGAGCCTGGACATAGAAGAAGAACCCACCGCGGAGAACATCGATCGCCTGGCCACAGAGCTCGCGGAGAGAGACCCACAGATGGCTTCCAGGATCAGGGGCCTCTCCCGAATGACCATCTCGTCTACCATGATCGAAGGTGGCATCAAGTCCAACTCCATCCCGGCCAAGTGCCTGATTACCTGCGACGTTCGCACCCTGTATCACCAGGATGAGGCGTACGTGCGGGGCGAAGTGGAGAAAATCCTGGACGGCATCCCGGATGTGGAATTCGATATCGACTACATGGCCATTCCGAGCATGGCTCCTTACAACACCGAGTTTGCAGTCAAAGTGAGAAGCGCCACCGAGCGCTCGCTGGACGGGTCGGAAGCGGTGTGGATACCCACTTTTACCACGGGATTCACGGACTCCCGCTTCATGCGTCCCCTGGGCACATTGACCTACGGGTTCCAGGTATCGCACCCCGAGGACGCTGCCAATCTCGCCAACGTCCACGGCACGAACGAGTCGATTGACGTGCGAAGCCTGACACTGGGCACCAAGATGCTGATAGCCCTTGCCCTGGACGTTCTAGGGTAGCGTTGTAGTGATCACCGTCCTCGCGGGTGGGGTGGGGGCCGCCAGGTTTTTACAGGGCCTCGTCAAGGTCGTAGATCCCGCTGAGGTCACTGTCATCATCAACACGGGGGACGACGTGGTCCTCCACGGCCTGTACATCTCTCCCGACGTGGACACTGTCACTTACACTCTTTCCGGCCTCGCAGATGAAGCCCGGGGCTGGGGGCTTAAGAACGAGACCTGGGAATGCCTTTCGGCCCTCAAGCGTCTGGGTAGGGAGACATGGTTCAACCTGGGGGACCAGGACTTGGCCCTCCATATCCACCGTACGCAGCGCATGAGGGAAGGAGGCTTGCTCTCCGAGATCACATCTGAAGTGAGCCGGAGCCTCGGTCTCAAATGCCGGCTCCTGCCCATGAGCGATCAGAGGGTTGAAACCAGGGTCTTCACCGAAAAGGGGGATGCAGGCTTCCAGGAGTACCTGGTGAAGAATCAGGCGATGGACAGGGTCGAGGCTATCCGGTTTTCAGGTATCGAATCCGCGGAGCCCGCGGATGGCGTGCTTGACGCTATCGACAACGCTGACGGCATCGTAATAGCCCCAAGCAACCCTATAATCAGCATTGGCCCGATCCTGGCCGTAAAGAGCATCATGGAGCGATTAACGGCCGCCCAGGCCCGGGTCACGGCCATAAGTCCGATAGTCGGGGGGAAGGCAATCAAGGGCCCTGCTGCAGACATGATGGATGCACTGGGCCACGATGTGAGCGCCTACGGAGTCGCCGAGATTTACAGGCCGTTTCTCGGCTCCTTTATCATGGACTACGCCGACGCCGAAGACATGGACTGGGTGCGGGGCCTTGGCGTGAAGACTGTCATCACCGATACGATAATGTCCTCCCTTGAGAAGAAGAAGGCTCTTGCTCGAACGGCCCTCCGGGCCTTGGGGATCGAGTCCTCATGACCGCCTGCCTCATCCCTGTCAAAGAGCTTTCCATTGCCATGTCCCGCCTAGGGGATATTCTCAAGCAGGATGACAAGATAGCCCTCTCTCTGGCGATGCTGGAGGACGTGATAGAAGTGGTGAGTGGTGTATCTGGCATTTCATACCTGGTGATAGTGACTCGGGACCCAGGCGCTGCCGCTATTGCCGCAAACTATGGCATAGAGGTCATTCAAGAGCCACTGGATGTCAGGGGAGAGGGCCCCGCTGTGGACTATGGTGCGGAGACCCTGGCCCGCCGCGGTGTCGATAGGCTGCTGGTAATTCCATCGGACATACCCCAGGTTGAGGCCTCAGACATCGAGGCCATTCTTGCCGTGGATGCCGGGGTTCCGTCTGTCGTAATAGCGCCTGCCCATGATGGGGGGACCAACGCCATGTTCAGAAGACCGCCCACGTCCATACCCTCGCGGTTCGGGCCAAACAGCCTTGATTTGCACTTGCAAGAGGCAGAGGCCAGGGATGTCTCCACCCGGATAATCGAGCTGGATTCCCTGTACGTGGATGTGGACACTCCTGAGGACCTGGCCTCGGTGCTAACCTGGAAAGGCCCCGAGCGTACGAGAAGGTTCGTGGAGTCGGTGGGCCTTAGTGACAAGCTACCCATGCCCAAGAATATGTGGGTCGGGAGGCAAAGTTAGCCCTTCCAGCGAGACAAGAAAGGCGCCGGATGTTTGATGAAGGCAGATGATCCGCTGCTCAGTCGCATCCGCCGTTTGGTCTTCCGTTGGCAGGCCATATTTCTGTTACTCATTGCAGCCAGTGTACTTGGCCTGCTGCTAATTCCAGAGCCCACTTTCGATCGCGAGTATTTCGAACGAGTCGGTTATCCGGGGTTGTTCCTGGTAACCCTGATGGCCAATGCCTCCATCATATTGCCGACGCCCGGTTTTATCGCGGTTGTGGTTGCGGCGGCTGTCCTGAACCCGCTATTGGTAGCCTTGATTGGGGCCGCAGGCATGACGATAGGCGAACTCAGCGGCTACCTGGTCGGCAGGGCGGGATCGACCATAACGCCAGGCAAAGGCAAAGCCGAAGAGTCGCGCTGGGCTCGGTGGGCCGCTCTTAGCAGCAAGCTGGTGAAACGCTGGGGTGTGCTCGGCATTTTCGTACTGGCGGCTTTGCCAAATCCGCTGTTCGACATTGCGGGCATCGCTGCCGGTGCGGTCAGGATCGGGGTTGTGAAATTTCTAATCGCCACCTTCGCCGGCAGGTTGATAAGGACCTCGCTATTGGCCTACTCTTCCGCTTATTCAATTGAAACTATTATCCGTTTATTCGATTGACTCATTGAGTGATCATGCACGTACTAATACTGGCCCCCTTCGAGCAAGAGTGTCTGGACCGGCTCCGTTCCAGCATGACGGTGACCTACAGACCTTGGACCGAGTCCCGTGAGTTGCAGGACCCTGAAGAACTGGCCGAGGTCATAAACAATTCTCAAGTCGACGCTCTTATAGTCGAGGCCGACTTTGTCCTGGAAGAGACGTTCGAAGGGGCACCGGGCCTGCGGCTTGTAGGAACCTGTCGCAACGCCACAGGCCAGATTGATCTGGATGCGGCCACGGAATACGGTGTAGTAGTAGTAAATGCCCCAGGCAGGAACGCCCCAGCCGTCGCCGAGTTGGTCATAGGGCTCATGTTTTCGCTGGGTAGAAGGATTGTTACATCTCATGGATACGTGTCGGGGGGGCAATGGGTGGACCCGGTATCTCCGTACGTGGACCTGAGGGGGGTGGAGCTGAGGGGCAAGACGCTGGGGTTGGTGGGGCTGGGGACAATCGGTTCAGAAGTTGCGAGGCTTGCCTGTGCCATCGGCATGAGGGTCTTGGCCTCCGATCCCTATATCACTAACGAGCGCGCCGCTCGGGCCGGAGCGTCCCTCACTGATCTAGACACCCTGCTCAGCGGCTCCGATTTCGTCAGCGTCCATCTGCCCGCCAGCCCGGACTCGCCTAGTCTCATTGATCGGCGAGCTCTCCAACTTATGAGGGCCAACGCGTACCTGATTAACACCTCCACACCTCAAGCAGTAGACTCCACCGCACTCCTTGAGGCCCTTGAAAAAGGAGAAATAGCCGGGGCAGCGCTGGACGTCCACGAAAGTCCCCCGATCCCGCCCGATCATCCGCTTTTGGCTCATCAAAACGTTATATTAACGCCTCACGTCGGTGGTGCTACGGACGGCACAATCGCCCGTCACTCCCAAATGATGACCGAGGCCCTGGAGCACTTCCAGCAGGGCCTGCGACCTGCGCACATCGTCAACCCCTCTGTTTGGCAAAACGATGGCTGAGCGGGCGGTGCTCGTGCTGGACCTGGGAACCAGCAGCCTCAAATGCGCCGTATTCTCATACGAGGGCCGCAAGCTTGCCGCGGCTCGGGCCCCGATGACCTACTTCAATCCTCCGGGCCTTTCAGAGATAGCCCTGGAGTTCCACCCCGGCGAGACGTGGGTCTCGGCCTGCGACCTCATTAAAGAGTGCCTAAGCAAAGCCGGTCTGAAGGGCAGCGACATATCGGCGGTGTCTACGACCAGTCAGCGCGGCGGCATTGTATTGCTGGACGGCAGCAAAAGGGAGCTGTACACAGGCCCGAATAGGGACGTGCGCGCCTTCTTCGAGGGGATGGCTATCGACGAAGATCTCGGGGAGCGAGTGTACCGACTGACGGGTCACACGCCATCTTTTCTATTCGCCCCAGCGAGGCTGGCCTGGTTCCGAGCCAATGCACCCGACGTAGCCGATAAGATCGCCCATATCCTTCCCATCGGGGATTGGGTGAGGTTCCGGCTTTCGGGAGAAATCAGTGGGGAGCGTTCAGCGGTGACGGAGGTGGGGCTCCTGCCCGTGTCGGATGCCGAGCCTGTGGACTCGGTTTTCACACTATTGGGCATCGATTTTGGCCTAATGCCTCCTCTCCACTGCTCAGGAGCGCTAACGGGAGAGGTGACCACCTCCGCGGCAGATGACACCGGTCTGGCCAGTGGAACTCCCGTAATATCGGGCGGGCCGGATACCCAGTGCGGCCTTTTGGGAATGGGCGCCACCAGGCATAGGGAGATGGGCATATTGGCCGGCTGGAGCGGCCCTCTGCAGTTCGTGACCGACACCCCCCGCATGGATGCCGAACGCCGAACATGGAGCGGAAGGCACATAGTTCCGGATAAGTGGGTCCTGGAGAGCACTACGACCGAGGCAGGTCGTTCCCTCGACTGGGCCGCCGAGACCCTGGGCTTGGCCGAGCATGGACTGAGTCCCAACCCTGAAGGGCCGAACTCTCCGAACGCTTATACGCCATTAGCCTTCCTTGGCCCGCGGATCATGGACGCCAAAAGGACCGGGATTCAGATGGGCGGTATCCTCTTCCCCACGCCTGTCGGGCATACAGGCATATCCCGACAAGGGTTGGCCGATGCGGCTCTGAAAAACCTCGCCTTTGCCATTCGCGGCAACGCCATGCAGTTGGAGGAGGTGTCGGAGCAGCGGCCTGTGGATATCGCTCTGGGGGGTGGGGTCGCCAAGGTGGAGGGGTTTATTCAGCTCATCGCCGACACCCTGGACCGCGAAATTATCGTGCCAAGGGAGCGGGACGCTACACTCTTGGGCGCAGCCGCCTGCGCGGCGGTTGGCTCCGGGGCGTACAATAGTCTACCGGAATCAGCCAAGGCGATGGTCGGCGAGACCGAAATCTTCGCACCAGACGAGGCCCGTGCCTCGGTCCTGGAAGAACAGTACGAGGCTTGGCTGGATATGTATGAAAGATTGATCGAGATAACCGGGGCAATGTAATGAAATGGCAGTCTGAAAGAACAATCGTGGTCCAAGCGGCCCAGCAGCTGCTCCGCCTGGGGTTGGTTGCTGCGACAAGCGGCAACGTGAGCATGAGGCTGGAAGGGGATGAGAAGGAGGGCCTGATAGCCGTCACTCCTGCCGGCACGGACTACGAGACCATGATGCCAGATGACATCGTAGTCGTAGACTATGACGTGGACGTCATAGAAGGCGATACCGTGCCTTCCTCCGAGTCTCTTACTCATGTAGCCGTATACAAGGCTCGGCCTGACATTTCCGCCGTCATACACACTCACTCGATATACGCCAGCGTGCTGGCGGTGGCCGGTGTGGCTCTACCACCCATCCTGGACGAACTGGTCGCCTATCTGGGTGGGCCGGTGGAAGTCGCGGAATACGGCTTTCCAAGCACCGAGGACCTGGGAGAAAAGGTAATCCAGGCCATGGGTGAGCGCAATGCCGTCTTTATTCGTAATCACGGCGTCGTGGCCGCGGGCCGGGACATGCCGGACGCCCTCCGCGCCTGCGAACTCGTAGAAAGGGCCTCCCAGATCTATATCCAGGCTCGAGCCTTGGGTAGCGTGAGGACTCTTCCCTCGGAAGTCGTGGAAGCAGAGGTAAACATATTCAGAATGAGACAGGGAACAGGGGACTAGGGAGGCCAAACGGCACTCTGGACCAACAAGGATGATTAGATGGTAACGGTACCGGGGTTTCTTCTACGCAGGCTGTATGTTAAAGGAAGCCTGCAAAACACTGAGGCAGGGGTGAGCTTTCAGCTTAAGAACAGCCTGGGATCAGGGTACGCCAAGGGTATGACGCCGGTGGTACTCGACGGGGTCGAATGCTCAATGGACGGGACGTTCTTCGTGATGGAAGGCAACGAAACTGCTTTCTCCGAGGTATCCGACGACGACAGATTCACGATAGCCCTGAACAAGGCGATCACGATAGTAGTCAAGGGCGCTCACCTGGACCCCGGCCCTCACAAGATAGCCATGGGTTTCATTGTTCCGGGCCTCGGTCAGCTTCGCTTTGACGTTAAGGACAAGATCGGCGAATAGAAACCTCGATTACCGGTAGTCCTTGATGTCCGACCAGCCCTGGTCGGCGGCCGAGTAGTCGTAGGAGTAGGTGCGATGGGGAGTTAGCCGAATCAAGGCCATGCCCAAGGGCCTGGGTTCGGAAGCCACTTTCTCCCCTTCTTCATCCCCAACGTACTTCGACATTATCTCCCGCCTCTTGTCCGCTATCTCTTCCCGTATGACTTCCGCCGTACAGTACATCACCACTCCCTTGTGAGGTGTGGACTTGTCGTCGACGCAGAAGCTGACCTCCGGGTCTCGGGATATGTTGGCAACCTTGGCTACTCGAAGCTCGGTGGGTATCAAAACACAGCCATCCTCGTAGGAATACCAGACGGGGACCAACTGAGGCCCACCCTTCCGACGATTGATGCCTAGAACCCCTACGTGCCTCCCCGAAAGGAATTCACGTATCGTTTCTTCATTCATTGTTGGCAGAGCCATATTCATTCACCTACGGTTTAGGGGTCGGGGATAGATTATCTGAACAGGTCTTTTGCCGGGTCCATTACCAAGTCGGTAGACCGGCCGCTTCCCAACGGTACGCCGCTTCCTTTGATAACCGCCACTGGGCATCTCTCCAGCTTCCCGGTTACAAGTTCGGCGGCGGAAGCCAGCTCGTCAGCCTCTGCGACCACGGTGACCTTAAGCTCCCGTCCGTCATCATCCGTTTCACCCACGTAGTCCCGAAGTGGCACAAGCCCGGAGACCCCGATGGCCAGGTCGATTATTCCTTTGCGCCACGGCCTACCGATGCTGTCCGAAACTATTACACCAAGCTTGCTGTCCGACTGATCCTCCAGTGCAGCCCGTATAGCATCCGCTGAGGCGTCCGGGTCTTCCGGCAGGAGTACGACTGCCTGGTCGAGTCCCACGTTGGAAGCGTCAACGCCCGCGTTGGCGCATATCAATCCGTTCCTGGTCTCTGCGATGACCAGGCCCTGGTCCATCTTCACAATGCGGCTGCTCTCCCGCAGGACGGCCTCGACATGGCGGGGGTCCTTTTCGTAGCGCTGCCCGATCTCAAGGGCCAGGGAAGACGGCGTAATCTCGTCCAGAAGAATGACCCGGCCCTCAGCCTTGGAAACGATCTTCTGCTTCACCACCACCACGTCTCCCGATTCAAGGGCGACATCTGAGGCGATTGCCGCGTCCAAGATCAGCTGGGCAACGTCGTCGCCCTCACGAACCTCGGGGATGCCGGACAAGCCGAGAATCTCGACTCTATTGACCATGCTACGCCGCCGGGTACTAGAGGCCCACTAGCTTCATAGACGCGTGGGACTTGTAGATGCGGTTAATGTTCAGGATGAGCGTGGTGAAGTCCTCTACGTAGCGGGAGTTGGCGAGGCCGCCTCCGTTCACCGCATGAATCCCTTCGATATCCTCGGCTAAGTCCATCACGCGTCGGCGGGCATCCTTGTCTCCGCCGCAAACGACGACCGAACAGTCAATCTGCTCATTGTGGTCCATGAGGGTCTCGGCGCTCAGGTTCTGGAAGGCCGAGACGACGGTAGCATCGGGAAGGACGGCCTTGGCCTGTTCGGCGGCGGAGCCCTCGTCTACGGGTATGGCCGTGATCTTTCCCTTGGCGAACTGAACGGGCACCACTGTGTCCACGACCAGTTTGTCGCCGATGGCATCCCGCAAGGCAGCTAGGATGGCGGCCTGTCCCGAGTATGGAACAGTGATAATTACCACATCACTGGCGGCGACGGCCGGTTCGTTCTCCATGCCGGAGGCCTTGCCTACATTTAACCCCGCCTTTTCGGCTGGGACCGCGGCCAGCATCTCGGTGAGCTTGTCCGCTGCGGCTGAGGCCCGTTCGGCGGATCGGGACCCGATGACTATGTCGTGACCGGCCAGAAGGAATCGGAACGCGAGGCCCAACCCTTCAGGGCCGGTGCCGCCGATGAATGAGAGCATATAGTTCGCCTCCAAGGTGGTTTGGTGGATCGGCGCTCATTATACGGGCGTGCCCCGACCCCGCGCTAGGCGGGCCAACATATTAGTCGAGCCACTGGAGCACTCGCTCTATTTCCCGACCCGTCAGCCCCTTGGTACGGGCGAAGCGGGGCATGTTCCACCAGTAGCCCATGATGGTGTCGGACCAATTGGGCCTCTGGGATGCAGGCCAGGCGTCGGGATGGTGAAGGCCAAGTCCGTGAAGAAGCTCATGAAGGAAGGCTGCGGTTTGCCCTACACTGCTCCGTGCGCTGTCGGGCCAAGACTCGTCCAGCAGCGCTGATGCGGAGTTTGGCAGTGGATAGGAGCAGAGAGCCTCAAGGCATATGTCTCCCAGCATGGCAAATCCCGGCGCCGACTCCGAGTACCCGATCCCTCCCGCATATCCCCCCATGCCCCGAACGAAACCCAGATAAATGTACTCTCTGGACGCCGGTTTGCACCTCTCCTCAATCTCCCTTTTGAGCACTGCTATGCCGTGCTCACGCCATTCCGATAAGGGGGCCAGGGACTCCAGTCGTTCGATGGCGTACCACTGTAGGTCAACCCCCAGGACTTCGTTCAGCCAGGCCTTCCCTGTGGAAACAGCGTTGAAAAGCTGCTGCTCGGGAATCCTGACCGGCCAAGACAGATGATAGGTGTCATCCCCTGCGTGCACGTTAGTCCCGACAGGTTCCCTGTCCAGATCCTTGGGGTATATCAGCAAAACCACTATATTGCGGTTTACAGCGGGGGCCAGAGGCACGGGTGCAGGAGCCCGTCGTAACCTGTCGCGAAGTCTGTCGAGAAAACCCAGAAGCAAG
Source organism: Dehalococcoidia bacterium (assembly GCA_965197585.1). Classification (GTDB taxonomy): domain Bacteria; phylum Chloroflexota; class Dehalococcoidia; order Plut-88900; family Plut-88900; genus Plut-88900. The sequence continues at coordinate 3,265,890 of OZ240215.1, read as the reverse complement.
CCTCGGATGGGGGAAGTGTGATAGAATTATACTCCCCAGCCGAAACACTGCCTGCGTATGTGGCGGAGCGCTCTTTTTGAGCAATCTAAAGACTTTTTTCGAGGGAAACTCGGGGGTAGGAGGGTAAGATGCCGGCTATTACGATTCGAGGACTCATTGGAAGCGGCGCATACATAATCGCGCCCGAAGTCGCACGGGTAATGAACGTGCGATACGTGGACCGTCAGATCCTGAGTGAAGTTGCCCGACACCTGGACACCTCCGTCGACGAAGTCGCGGACATTGACCATGTGCCCTGGGGCCTTAGAGGGCGGATCGCCAAGGAGTTGGGCCGCGCTTTCGAGCAGATATCAGCCGGGCCCGTGGCCCCCTTCGATCTCGGGCCACACTACGTGCCCACGGGCGACGTTCTCACCGAGGAAAAATACGCCAACGCCCTTGAATCAGTCATCCACGACATGGCGGAGAGCGAGAGTGTTGTACTGGTGAGCCGTGGCGCCCAACTGGTGCTCAAGGACCATCCGGGCTCCCTTCACATATTCCTCCACGCACCGCTAGACGTGCGCATTCCCCGGGTAATGGACTACTTCCACATCTCCCGGGAGGAGGCGGAGGAAAAGGTAAAGGAGATGGACAAGGCCCATCATGCCTACATCAAGAAGTTTTTCAAGGCCGATGTGGAAGACATGGAGCACTATGACATCGTGATCAATACCCGGAAGATCAGCCTCCGAGAGGCAATTAACATCATCGTCAGCCTGGTCAACCAGACACAAGAGGTCCAAATGGCCGGGACCTGATCCAACACCGCAGGTAAGTAAAAAAGCCCTGCTCCGAGGCATGTCCCGGAGCAGGGCTTTTTGTATCCGTCGGCCTAGGCCGGCCGGAGTATCTTGATGAATTCGCTCTCGGTTGAAACAACCACCACAGGTCGGCCTTCAGCTGCCACAACCTGGTCGTATTCGTCCCAGTCGGGATGGGTTTGGCCGGAGGCTGCCTGGTAGACATCACGAAGTATCTGCCTCAGCTCATCGGGGTCCGTGTTCTCGGGGGTGCAGATACGCGCAGTGCCTTGCAAGACGACGTACCCCCACCAATTGTGCTGCGAGACCAAGATGGAGCACTTCGGGTCCCGACTCAGATTGGCCAGCTTCGCAGGGCTCCGGGCCGTCGTGAAGGCCACGCCATCACCGTACAGGCCACAGGTCACGATGCTCATTTGCACCGTCCCATTTTTCCGAAATGTGGTGAACACGCCGTCGTGATTTTTGGCCAAGAACTCCCTTACCGGCGCTGAAAGCATATGCGTCCCGTCCTATTCGATGTGGGCTATCCCTTCGATCTCCACGAGCCACTCGGGTTTGGCTAGAGCAGAGATCACGAGGGTCGAGTTGGCCGGCGGGTTGTCGCCGTAGGCTTCTTCTCGGGCAGCGCTGACCGCGGCGTATTGGGACAGATCGGTGATGTAGGTGATGGTCTTCACCATGTTAGCCAGACTGCCGCCGTGGGCACGGCACAGGTCGTCCAGGTTTTTGTAGATCTGCTTCAGCTGGGTGGCAGCGTCATCACCTACAGTGTTCATGTTGATGTCCAGGGCCACCTGCCCTGAGATATGGATCATATTGCCGACCTTGACCGTGGCGCTAAGCCCAGTCAAATGGTAAACATTCTCCGGGTTCACCCGTTCGATAGCCATAACATTCCTCCCTTCGTGGTTACCCTTGCTCAGGCTCCATTATACAGGTGCGGCTGATCCCGACCCGCTTTCGAAAGAGGCCATTACCTTGCGTGCTGCACTGTAGTCCCGCATCCCGCCCCGGTATACAGGAGCTATGAGGTAGAAGCAGTTTATGCCTATTCGGAGGAAACGGGATATCATCTCCTTCGCGGCATCCACACCCGACCGTCCACTTTCGATTTCCAGGCGCAGGGAATCCGGAACCGGGGTGAATGCAACGCCTCCTTTAACCAGTACCTGGACCCCGAAGAACATGGGAATAGACGTGTCTGCTTTTGCCAGAAACCGCTCTGCAGCGTCTATATCGAAGGTCGGCTGCACGAGTAGGAAGTCTGCTCCCGCATCGATTTTTCGACGAGAAAGGTCGGCCTCCTGATCCACACCCTTGGCTAGGTCCACCACCGCACCCACACAGAAACCTTCATCTAAGCCTTGTAACTCACGAATAAGCTCGGTTGGCTTAAAGCTATTCTCGCGAGCTACGCTGCCCACCCCCCTGTCCGCATCTCCTAGCAATACCACTATGTTTTCCAAGCCCAGGCTGCGGGCGTTACCAAGCCGCTCCCAGACTTCCGATTTCCTTGCATCCCGGGTGGCAAAGTTGAAGACTACCTCTGCGCCGGTCTTGTCCCGTATCAGGTGTGCGGCAGTTATGGCGTCGGGGCGGGTGGGGTGGGGGGCCAGGTGGGGGACGCAGATCAGGTCGGGGTTGAGGGATAGCACCTCGTCCGGCCAGTTTGCACTCGGGGTGCGGGGAGGCGAGAAATCACACATGAACACGGCGCTCGCCCCCGCTCGGGAGACTATATCCGTGACTGTGGTCATGCTGGAGAACCTCTAGTTGAGGTCCTTCAAATGCTCAGCCGCCTCCAGCCGGTCTCTCTCGTCCTCCTTGGCGGCCCAGGTGAAGAAGATAATGCCCGCCGCCAGAAGGAAAATCAGGAAGCCCGGCAGCTTCATGATCACACCGCCAATTTGCTGATCGGCCTGTGTCGAAATACCCCAGATCTCGGGTGCGGCGGCGTAGGTCTCGTAGAGGATACTGTCGGAGAAGGTTATGAGGGCGCCGACTATTGCCGGAGGGATTGAAAGCACAAAGAGGTAGAGCACCTGTCCTGCGTAAGGGAGGCGGGGCAGTTCTTTCATGGGGCTAAGTACGGGCCACCACATGATCACACCGGCAGCTATAAAGGTCAAGTGCTGGACAATATGCACCGAAAGTCTGTTCAGTCCCGCCTCGTAAATCGCAGGCACATGCCAGACGGCGAACAGGAGGTTGAATAGGAGAGCTGCGAGCACGGGATAGGTCAGAACTTTGGCGACGCCGAATACCCCGGGTATCCCGAGGAAGGGTCTCAGCATCCATCCCGGAGTGCCCAGAAGCATTAGAGGGGGGCCCACCAGTACCAGGAGCAGGTGCTGGATCATGTGCGCACTGAACAGATAGTGATCGCTGAGCTGGTCCAGTGGAGAGTAGAGGGCAAAGAAGATGGACCACAGGCCGAGGCTGAATAAGACTATCCGCCGGGTGCTGACGTCCGATGAGCCGGGGAATCGGGGCCGCAGAGGCCCCACGGACAGCAGGTACAGGGCCTCCAGCAGGAAAACCCCGGCGACCACGCTGATGTCGCCGCCCCAGTTCAGCCAGGAGAATTCGGGAGTGAAACCGCCATCGACCGGCACAGTGCACCTCGGAAATCAGGGGCGAGAGCCCAAAAACGCGTCGCTGGGGGCCCGGAGGCTACTCTACCAGGATCTGGAACAGGCCCAAGAGGGAGAAGAGAGCAGCGGCAGCCAAGGTAAGGCCGCCAATGAAGAGCCTGGAGAAGAGGATATCATCGAACTTCAGGTGCATGTAGAACATGATGACGATGGCGAACTTGACGCCCGACATAACCAAGAAAACGATTATGAAGAGCGTCCTGTCGAAATCCAGGTAGAACACGCCCACTTCTATAAGCGTGATCAACGCCAGAATTATCGCTATCTTGATGTATTTAGCTACGGTAGGGTGCCCGTCATCCTCAGGAGAATGGCCAGACCCGGCAGCGGTATTTATTGCGTCGTCCTGCATCAGCTGTGCTTAATTGTTGCCTTAGTTCCGGTCCCTAAACCATCGGGAACTTCGTCAAACCGCCCGAGAGCAAGGCATGACCGGCCTCGCCTACCGGTCCGTCCTCTGCGCCCAGCAAGTACACCAGGGTGAAAATAATAATCCAGACAATGTCGACGAAGTGCCAGTAAAGGCCCGCCAACTCCACTCTCAGAGAATCTTTCTGGGTCAGCGTGCCGTTCACCGATTGGCCGAAGAGCGACACCAGCCAGATTACGCCTCCGGTCACGTGAGCGCCATGGAACCCCGTCAGGACAAAGAAGGTGGTCCCGAACAGGTTGGTTGACGGGGAGAGGCCGTGAATGTAGAACTCCCGGAATTCGAAGACCTGAAAGCCGAGGAATACAGACCCGAGCAAAGCCGTACCAATTACCCAGACCCGGAATCCCTTGTTGTCGCCCCTCCTTATGGAGTAAAGGGCCATCACCATCATGAAGCTGCTCATGAGCAGCACGAAGGTGCTTACCGAGGTAACCGGAATACTGATGATGTCTTTGGGGTAGGGGCCTACCAGGCTCTGATTCCGGTATACGAGGTATGTCGAAATGAAAGTGCCGAAGAATAGGCACTCGGAGCCCAGGAAGGCCCACATCGCAAGTTTGCGATGATCCAGACCGGTGGTGGTCTCGTGCTCCGGGCTGTGTTCAGTTGTAGCGGCGTGGGCCAAAAGGGTTCTCCGTTGTGATACGGCTATATTGCGCAGGTATGCAGGCTAATGGTGCTCATCTTTCGATACGGGCTCGGCGGCCCAGGAGTAGAGCCCTATCATGGCGATTACCAGCCCAATGGAGCTGTACCATGGCCCCACAATGAACAGAGCTCCCGCAATGCCGAATCCCGCGGCCACCACAATGGGCCAGTAGGAAGGGCTGGGCATATGGATTTCCGGGTGGTCTTCCTCTTCCGCCTCGTTGTATAGCTGGGCACCCGGGGCGTCCGGTCTCTCGATGGGCATAGCGCCTTCGGAGTCGTGACCGTACTTCATGTCCCAAGCGGGCTCCCGGCTGTGGATGGCAGGAATCTCCACGAAATTGTAGTGGGGGGGAGGAGAAGGGATAGTCCATTCCAGGGTGCGCCCGTCCCACGGGTCCTTGCCAGCCCTAGCGCCTTTCCTTAGCGAGCTGAACACATTGTGCAGGAAGATCAGGAAGGAAGCGGCGAGGATAAATGCTCCCACAGTCTGAAGCAGGTTGTACGCCTCGAAGCCTGACGTGGCGGAGTAGGTGTACACCCTGCGGGGCATGCCCACCAGGCCCAGGATGTGCATGGGGAAGAAGGTGAGGTTCGACCCAAACATCACCAGCCAGAAGTGGAGCTTACCGAGATTGTCGTTGAGCATCCGGCCGGTCACCTTGGGGAACCAGTAGTAGATCCCGGCGAGCAGGCCCATGATGCTGCCGCCGAACAGCACGTAGTGCAGGTGGGCGACGATGTAGTAGCTGTCCTGTTGCTGGGCGTCGGCGGGGGGCGAGGCGTGGGTCACGCCACTCAGGCCGCCGAGTATGAACATAGCCACGAATCCGAGCGCGAAGAGCATGGGCGTCGAGAATCTGATCGATCCTCCCCACATGGTCCCAAGCCAGTTGAATATCTTAACGCCCGTCGGGATTGCTATGAGCATCGTGGTTATTGCGAACACAGAGTTTGCGATGTTACCCAGACCCACCGTGAACATGTGGTGGCTCCACACACCCCAGCCCATAAATCCGATGACGATACCCGAGAAGATCACGAAGTGGTACCCGAAAAGTGGTTTACGGGAGAAGGTGGGGATGATCTCGGAAACTATGCCCATGGCGGGCAATATCAGGATGTAGACTTCGGGATGGCCGAACAGCCAGAAGACGTGCTGCCAGAGCACCGGGCTGCCGCCTGCAGTGGTGTCGAAGAAGTTGGTCCCGAAGTTCCGGTCGAAGAGGATCTGTATAAGGCCGACAGTGATCACGGGCATCGCCGTAACCAACAGGAAGGAGGTCACGAGAGTCATCCAGATGAAGGGCGGCATCCTCATCAGAGTCATACCCGGCGCCCTCATGTTGATGATGGTGACTAAGAAGTTAAATGCGCCCGCGAGTGACGACACCCCCAAGGTGATCAGTCCCAGGGCGTAGAAGCTCATCCCTTGACCCTTGGAGAACGGCTCTTCCGTCAGGTTGGCATAGGCGAACCAGCCCGCGTCCGGGGAACCCATTCCAGATATGAAGCCACCGTTGAGCAGCAGGCCGCCGAAGAGGAATATCCAGTAGCTTAGGGCGTTGAGCCTCGGGAAGGCTACGTCACGGGCGCCAATGGCCAGCGGCACTATGAGGTTGAAGAAGGCGACGCTCATGGGCATCACGCCCAGGAAGATCATTGAGAGAGCGTGCATGGTGAACATCTGGTTAAAGGTTTCCGCTTCGACCAGTGTGCTGTCGGGTCTCGCCAGCTGAGTCCGCATCACCAGCGCTTCGATCCCCGCGCCGAAGAAGAAGATTATCGCTGTGACCATGTAGAGGATGCCGATCCGCTTGTGATCGACAGTCGTGATCCAACTCCAGGCCGTGTCCAGAGTCTTGGACCTAGAGGTTACTCCCTCTATTACTTCGTCTGCCGTTACCAAAATGACGCCTCTTCCAAGGTTAGGGCCGAATTATATTAGTTTTCTGTGGGGCTCTCAACAAACTAATTGAGGGTTAACAGGTACTCAATCACGTCGGCTACGCCCTGCGGGCCTATAGTCTCGATGAAGTTGGCCGGCATAAGGTCAGCCGGGAAGCCTTCGACAATGTACGAATTGGTGTCCAGAACAGACTGTGTGATGTACTCCCTGGCGTCCATGCCCGGGATTCGGGTACCGGCTCTGGCCGCTATTCCTTGCTGGCTCGGGCCCAATCCCACCGTCCCGTCCAAGGAGTGACACGTGACGCAGGTGAGGGGAGTGGACGTTTGGAAGATCTGAGCCCCCCGTGCGGCATCCCCAGGTGGGAGCGATACCGGCGTGGGACTAGGTTCGACCGTTGGCGTTATGGAGGGGTCGGGGGTTGGAGTAGGAGTAGAGCCTACAGGAGGCATGGCCGTCGGAGTCGGGATTGCCTCGACCGCCGGGCGCAAACTTAGCAGATAGGCGGCAAGATTAACGACCTCTTCTTCAGTCATGGCCTGGGAAGGCTCATTGTAGACCGCAGCGAGTTCGGCCATCCGGTTGCCGGGCTTGAACTCGTCAGGGTTTCTAAGCCAAGCTTCCAGGTTAGACTTGGTGAGAGGGGCGATGCCTGCAGCCATAGTAGTACGGGTGGCGAACTGTTTCAGGTTCGGGCCGGGCACCACGGCATTGCCTTCCATGAATTGCTTCCTCTGCTGGGCCCTGACTTCCACGGAGGTAGGAGCGTCTTTGTTATGGCACAGGACACACCCCTTGCTCAGGAAAACCGCTTGGCCTTCAAGTGCGTCGCCGGTGGGCAGTTGGGGAGCGGCATCGTAAGCCGCCACCCAGCCGTCGAAGTCGTCCCATTCATGGGCGATTACGACGAAACGCATGTCTGTGTGCGCCAGGCCGCAGAATTCGGCGCAACGGGCTTCATAGACTCCAGCCTCTTCAGCCATGAACCATGTCTTGTTGGTAACTGTGGGGACGACATCGAGCTTGCCTGCGAGATTGGGAATCCAGAAGCTGTGAATAACATCGTCTGAATGCAGGTCCACATCAATCCTGGTGTTGACTGGGATGTGGAGTTCGTTGGCCGTTTCCACTTCGATGTCGGAATAGCGGAATTCCCACCACCACTGGTGGGCCCGAACCTCGACGTGCATCCGGGGGACGGTTATTTCGTCTCCCACTGCGGCAGCCGAGTCAATCGAACGGGCCTGTTCAACGGTTACCTCGCTTCTGGAGTCAACCACCTCTTCTACAACGGTCATGGTGACTTCGTACCCGCTGGAGGCAGAAGTGTTGAAGATGGCAAAGAGGGTCGGGATGGCCACGCCGACAAGGACGATGGTCGGGGCTATAGTCCAGGCTATCTCCAGCTTGGTGTGACCGTGGGTCTGCTTGGGGATAGCCTGTCCTGGACGCCTCCGATACCGGAACGCACCGTAGATGAGGGCCCCTTCGACAAGCACGAAGACGAAGGCTGCCAGCGCAAAGATGATCCAGAACAGTTCCAGCTGCTGACGCGCGACCTCCCCCTTGGCATTAAAGGTGGACTGGTTGCCGCAACTGGCCAGTATGAATAGGGCGGCCAGTAGGAGGCCGGGGAGAAGTGTCTTCCTGATGAGGCCTGAAGCCAATATAGGGACCTCTCGTGAAATCCGGTATGAGGAGCACGGAGTCTGTAAAAATTTTCACGTAGGAGATTATCAAAGATGCTACTGCCCGTCAAGGGCTGAAATCCAAAGGAACAAAGAGGGCTGTATGCTATAATTTCCCAGTTGTGCAGTAATGCACAAACGGACTCTCAGGCGGACTTAGAAACCTGCCCGACGCGGCTCCGCCGTGGGGGAGTGGGGCCAATTGGTCAACCGAACACTCACTGCCAGCCCGACAACCGAACCTGCCGGAGGACCCCTCAGGGCCTGGTCTCTGGCCTCAGTCATATTTCTTTTAGGGCTCATCATTCTCGGAGGGGTGGTCCGTATTACCGACTCGGGCCTGGGATGCCCCGACTGGCCATTCTGTCACGGCAAGGTTATCCCTTCATCCGACCCCGCAACCCTCATCGAGTACTCACACCGCATGGTCGCGGCAGTGACGGGGCTGATTATCGTGGTCACGGGGATTGTAATCTGGCGTTCCCATCGCAAAGAGAGACTTCTAACATCACCAATAATCCTTGCAATCTTGCTGCTGATCGTACAGGTAATTCTCGGGTGGATAACGGTCAGGACGGAGCTCAACGAATGGCTTGTCATGGCCCATCTCACCGTAGCGCAGTCGGTGCTCGGCCTAATGATCCTGGTAACCGTCGTCGGGGTCAGCCTTCGCAACCCACGAACAGGAGAAGCCACCTCCATATCCACGACTGCGCGTAACACATTCATTGCCGCTTTGGTGGCAACCTTCGCCGTAATTCTGAGCGGGGCCTACACGCAGGCGACGGGGGCCACGGGGGCCTGTGGGGACTCGTGGCCGCTATGCAGTGGCTCTCTTTTCCCCGACACATTCCTGGAAGGCGTCCACATGGGCCACCGACTTTTGACAATTGTGGCCGTACCCATCATCGTAGCCGCGGCGAACCAGGCATATAATCTGCGGCGCCAAATACCGAGTATCAACCGACTGGCGCCCTTGTTCATCGCCTTATTTGTTGGACAGATTATCGTGGGGGGCGTCAACGTAATGATCGGCTTCCACAGGGCCACGAATGTCATGCACCTGGCCGCTGCTACCTTCGTATGGGCAGCTTTGGTGCTTCTTGTAGCGGTGGTCTATGTGGGCCCTAGGGCCAAAACCGAGGAGCGTTATGCTGCTTAAGCAGGGAGTGGCGAGAGGACCGAGCGTGATTGCACTGCTCCAAGACTACATCAGCCTGACCAAGCCCAAGATTATCTCGCTTCTCCTGGTGACGGCCCTGGGCGGGATGTTTCTGGCCGAGCAGGGCATACCCTCCGGACAACTGATACTAGTTGTTCTGGCGGGGGGGACCTTGGCCGCGGGTGGGGCAAACGCGTTGAACCACTACATGGAACGGCAGTCGGACCAGAAGATGCTTCGCACGCGCCAAAGGCCGGTAGCCTCCCAACGGATCCTGGCGTGGCAGGCTCTGACTTTCGGGATAGCTCTCAACGTCATCGCCTTTGGAGTGCTGGCCGCGTGGGCCAACGTCCTCAGCGCGGGCCTGACCCTGGGCGCGACCGTATTCTACGTGCTCGTCTACACGGCCTATCTGAAGAAGCGCACCCCACAGAACATAGTAATCGGCGGGGCCGCGGGCGCCGTGCCCCCAATGGTCGGGTGGGCGGCGGTCACCGGAGGGCTGGATCTGCCTGCGCTTTACCTCTTCGCCATCGTATTCTTCTGGACTCCGGCCCATTTCTGGGCGCTCGCTCTCCTCATACGGAGTGATTACGCCCGCGCCGACATCCCGATGCTTCCAGTTGTCCGAGGCGTCAAGGAGACGACCTGGAACATCCTGCTGTACAGCTTCCTTGTCGTAGCTCTCACTATGGTTTTCTTCACCACCCAGGCCGTGGACTGGCTGTATCTTTATATAGCCGCACCCCTGGGAGCGGGCCTGATCTACCTGGCCCTGAAGCTGTGGCGAGATGAACAGGCGAGCCGGGCAAAGTCGGCGTACCTTTACTCCCTTCTCTACCTGGCCGGTATATTCACAGCCATAATGCTCGACAGTACGATATCCATCTGACCCGGGGCCCGGTTGGCGGGCAGGACACGGCTTGTATACCCCTCGAAGCCCGAAATTAATAGCGCTGGTCGTATTCGCCGCGGCACTTACTGCGCTCCTTTTCTCCGCCTGCTCTTCACCCGAACCCACCCCCACTCCCGGGATATCCATACCCGCGCCTACGTGGGAGATGCAGAGCCACAATGGAGAGACGCTGAACAGCGATGACCTGAAGGGAAAAGCCTACGTGGTCAACTTCACATGGACTAACTGCAAGGACACGTGCCCTACCCTCTCTCTGCAAATGGCCCTTCTACAGGACAGGCTGATTGAAGAGGGTTTGCTCGGTGAAAGCGTGAAGATGGTCTCCATTTCATTCGACCACGAACGGGATACCCCGGACAGGCTGAACGAATACGCCCAGCTGTTCGGGGCCAAGGATGGCGAATGGCACTTCCTAACGGGTTCCCCGGAAGAGCTGGAAAGGGTCATAACTCGCGGTTTCGGGGTGTCTTATCGTCCATTTACACCGGATCATGGCGGAGCCTCGGGGCTGATGGAGGAATTGGCACCACCATTAGAGGAGAATGCCGACGACCCTACGCTCTCCGACTATCTCGGTGCGGACTCGGTGTCCGATTTCCTAGAGATCGATGGCTCGGTCGATTTCGACCACCAGAACGTGTTCGTCCTGGTCGATGCCGAGGGGAACATTCGTCAATACTATCTCACCGTCTTCCTTGACCGGGACGAAGTCATTGCGGACATCGAGGCCCTATCGAGTTGAGGCGCTGGGCACACGGTTCTTCGAATTGAGCTAACAGAGGGGTCGGCAAATTCGCCATTTGTGCTATATTTCACTCATTGACTTATTAAGTGGCATGATTTAGGCTTTTAGCCGTTCTCGCCGAGGACCCATAGGACACAGACAAGAGTTGTTTAACCTAACGCTGAAAGCACTGTTAGCAGGTGGCGTAATTGCCGTCATAGTGGCGGTTGCGGTGCCGATGTCAGTACTAGCGACTCGGGACCGGGGCGCCGGAGACCCCGCAGTGTTTCCCACCGCAACCCCTGTGCTTTCAGCAGTGCAGAAAGGGAACGTGGACGCTGAGGCTCCCCCCACCACACCTCCGGACGACAGTTCGGAAGGAGACACGGGTGGGAGCGACGGCGAACGGGTCTTCAACTCCGCATCACCCATCACCTGCACGACCTGCCACTCGCTCGACGGGACCGTCGGGCTGGGGCCGAGCCTACAAGGCATCTCCGAAAGAGCCGGGACCCGAATAGCGGGCCTCAGCGCAGAGGAGTACATACGGCAGTCGATACTCGAGACCAATGCGTATATCGTTGAGGGGTTCCCGGAGAGCCTGATGCCGGTGACCTTCAGCGAAACCCTAAGCGCAGAAGAACTCGACGCCGTTGTCGCCTTCCTGATGACCCAGTAGACGGGTTTCACTGCCTCACTCGCCGCGCAGACACGTCATCCCTACCGTAGATTAAACGCGGGTCGGTGCCGGTCAAGGCAACGGATGAGGAGTGTGTTTCAAAGGGGGTTGAGCGCCTCCGACCAGCCGGTCGCCCCTACGAGATTCTGGTTATTCAGTTGTCGGTCGGGGGTTTCGGTTTTGGTTGGTGGGGTGGCGATGGAATACGCTCTTTGGACGATGCCCCTGTTGCGATCCAGCGGGGGTTCGGGCGTCCCGGGGCGGGGACGCTACAGGCCCGCTATCCCATATGTTCGACTGCTGCACGGACTCGACCGGGGCGAGCGGTCCGGCACGGCTCCTACACGTGGGTTGGCTGTACTGCGTTAAAGCAGCCTTAGGGGGCCGGGTCCAGCTGTAGACCCCACAGGAGTAGTAATTTAAACATTGCCGAAGCGTCCGGGAGCCGGGAGCAACGGCGGAAACGACTTAGACACGGGGGGCACCGAGGACTTCTCGGCTCGGTCCGGCCCCTCCGCGTGAGCGCTTAATGAGCGCCCTGCCCGCTTCGCGCAGTGGCGTCGGGCCTTTTCAGACCTCCTCACTCACAAGAGAGAAGACCTGCTCTCGACCACCTGGTAAGAGGTGGTGGAGTCTTCAGTTTTACGAATCCAAGGCGTCTTCCATCGCCAGGGTTGGGGAAAGGTGAGCCGGGAGCTTTAGGAGAGGAGATGGCGGCTTTCGCTTGAGCCGTGGGGCGGTGCGTGGGCCGCCCTTTGGGATGGGCTTAGACGTTGAGTCCTCGGGGGCCCGGTGGTGTTCCCCGGGTGTTGGGTCCTCCTTTGGGGGTTGGGTGTGTGACAGGCTAGCCGGAAGTTAATATAGAACACACGTGTTATTATTGTCAAGGGATTCGTGTCACATTTGGCCAAGTGGGACCACCCTCACCCTAGCCCTCTCCCATCAGAGGGAGAGGGGACAGGACGCCCCGCCCTGGCCACCTCCGGGGATGGATTCCGGCTCTCGGGGACCGGAATGATCCGCCTAAGGCGGACAGGCTCCCTTCGGGAGGGGTGGAGGTGGGGAGAACTGGGGCCGGGGTCAGGAGCGGTTCAGCTTCTCGATCTCGTCTTCTATGCGAGCGACTTCCATGTAGTCTTCGTCGCATAGCTTGTAGCACCGCTCCGTGTAGAGGGCCGACAGCCTGCTCGCGAGCAATCCCGGCGTGAGCGCCGCATTTATCAGATCCTCTATCCTGAACTTCTCTCCCAGATGCCGGCCAAGGCTCTCCATCTGAGACCTCAACTCTTCCGCCGTGGCCTGGTCATTGCCTTCCACAGCGTAGCGCATGGAGCCCGTCAGTTTGGAGAGTTCGCCCAACTTGTCTTTGTCGGACATCAGTGGGATCAACAGGTCATCCATAGAACCCTCGGAGGCCGAAGGGCTCTCTATCTGGGTCAGCGCGTCGGGCAGTGTGGGGCGGCTGTTGTAGAGCCGCAGGTAGTCCTGGGCAGCCTCGCTGGTGGTGTGGAGCATTCTCTCCACATCAGAAGCGTTCACCGAACCCCCGAAGGTCAGATCATCGCCACGGGAGTCGGCCAGAGCTTCCAGGTAAGGGACGCTCCCGACCGGCTCGGGCATTGGCGGCAAGGGAATGGCAGACACGCTGTCCACGTCAGAAAAGGAAACGTTGGATGCGAACATTGGAGGCATGTACTTGGCCAACTCTATCTTGATAGGCGGCACCACGAGATAGGTGGCAAGCACTGACTCGCCGTCCTCGGCGCTTATGAAATAGAGGATGGCGTGACCCACAGGATTATCGGGGTCTCCACGTTGGAATTCCAGTGACATGGATCAGGACTCCACTAAGCCTAAGGCAGGGTCAACCGACCCGGGCCCCACGCCGCCGGGTCTCGATCATGTCGGCGGCGGACTCTATAAGGGCGGGCGTAAGAAGCAGCGCCGAAACCACCGTTGACAGCACCGCCATCGACGTCCGATCTATATCTTCTTGCGAAGCTCGGAGGATGGCTGTCACGGCGAAGAAGGTCACGGCCATAAGACCGAAAATCTTCAACTTGCTCTCTCGGAGCAGCAGGAAGCCCGCGGTTGCGAACGCGAACGTGACACTGACCAAAGACATGGTGCCGTCAAGTTGATGGAGAGCCTGTGCCCGTCCGTCAAAAAGGCCTCCGACACGCTCCTGTAACGCGAACCAAGTGATCATAACGGGCATGGGCAAGAGCATTAAGGAGGCCAGTGTCCAGTTCCGCTTGGCCACCCTCACAGTTGTGGAGACCAGGATCCATGACGCCACCACCAAATAGGCCAGGAGGCCTGCAACGGCCCATGAATCGGGCGCCGGGCCCGAGGAAGTGAGCAGGCGGTAAATCTGGTTGAACACCGGCAGTGCAAAATATGCGCCGATGGCCAGAGGCACCAAGGACCAACCCGCCCAAGGGTAGAGCCAGCCAGGTTTGCCCTGCCACCAGCCGTAGAGAGTGACCAGTACCATCGGGAGGATAAGCAACGGAGCCCATACCCAATTATCCCAACCGCCTATGGCGAAGAGGAAAGCAATCATCAGGTGGGGAAGGGATGAAACACCCAACTCGAACCACGAAGATCTGCGGTGGGATTCGTAGAGCAACTGTGCCAGTGCCCTGGGCCTGCCGAAGGAATCGATGGAACGGGCCAAAGCCTCTTCACGAGAGAGGCCGGACTCTTCGCCGTCCTCGGCCCGTTCGAGAAGGTGGGACCTGAGCTCACGGATAATCGGGCCCGAGCGTTCGGCGTCGAAGTTCAGGCGGCGCCTGACCTCTTCCAGATATAGTTCAAGCTCGATAGGCGATTGCATAAGCGTCTAAGTGTTGGGCAGTGTGTCAGGGACAGCGGGGCTTATTATGCGGTCTACGGCGTTTGAAAACTGCTGCCATTGCCGGCGACGGTTTTGCAGGACCTCGGCACCTCGTTCCGTGAGCGAATAGTAACGGCGCTCCATACCTTTCACCGAGACCCATTCTCCCATGATCAGCCCATCCTCCTCCAACCGGTGAAGAGCGGGATAGAGCGTGCCTTCCTTGAAGCGGAGCTCGCCCTCGGTGCGTTTCTCAATTTCCTTGATGATGCTGTAGCCGTATTTCGGTGATTCACCGATCAGCGCCATCAAGAGGGAATCCGTGCTCCCTCTCAGGAGATCGCTTATGTAGTCCGCAGGCCTGCCGCCGTTCCGCTTTCGTGATTCCATATCAGGCAACTCTGTCCTATCCCTTGTTCATCTAAAAGTCATTCTAAGGCTTGAAGGCGTTCAGGTAAACCGCTCCCCGCCTTGTATCCCTCACAATGCCTCCCTATAATTCGCTCCCAGGAACCTCGCTAACATGACTTCTCGATACGGCTCCGACACCTACATGGACCAGGCCAACGCCTCTCTGGAGGAAGCCGCCGCCCGGCTCAAAGAGCTGCTGCAGGATGCGGCGGCCAAGCTGGACCCCTTTCCCACCTTTTACGGCAGCCTGACCGTCCGGGCCATAGAGGCCGAACCTCCACAAGGGCAGTCCGGCGACATAGGCTGTGTGGTTGTTTGCCCGGACGGGGATTTGTACGAGCTGGAGGTCAATTTCAACCCCTCTCCCTTCGGTTTCTCCACGAACATGGAGCGGGAGGAGAAGCTGACGAAGCTGGACCTGCCACCGTTGACGTATATCTCCTACGCCCACAGCGCCCTGTCCGAGGTCAGCAAACTGCTGTCCAGATCCGGTAGGGTCTGACGCCTACCGGCCTGAGGCCGGTCAGAACTCCTGGGGCGTGCCCCGTCCGTACATGACGGTGCCGAACACGCCCGGAAAATCTCTTCTGGATACCTCTGTGAAGGCCAGATGAAGCGTGTCATCAGCGCCGATGGCCAGGCTGACCAACTGTCCGAAGGGCAACTCCCCGCGGTAGCGGACTACCTCGTTCTGCCACGTGGCGCCTTCCTGGTAGGCAACGTATATGGTGCTCTGGTCAGAGTAGGCGACGATGGGTTTGTTGGCGGAGTCAATGACCAAGGAAGTGATCAGCCGAGCGCCTCGGAAGCCCATGAACAGGTCGTCCACCTCACCGATCTCGTCAATCTCCCACACGGGGCCCGAGTCAGTAATCTCGGTGGCCCTGGCTACTTTGATGATACCACTGCTTATTCCCTTTTCGGGGCCGGTGAGCTCCATATAGGAAATGACGGGCATGTCGTTCCTATCGAGGGCCAGGGAGGCGTACTTGCCGACGTCGCCTTCACTCTCGACGGTGTGGATGGTCCAGCCCTCATCGCCCTTGGTGGCGTAGAACAGGTCGCCCTCATAAGGCTCGTGGAAGGTTACGTGGGGGCTGTCGTGGGAGTCGAGGACGAGGCCGGTTCCCCACTCGTAGGGGACGGGAGGGGAACCTATGGACTCGATGGCCCACTCTTCCCCATCGTAGAAATAGTACTCGACCCCTTCCGTCCTGTTGAAATTGTAGGGGTCAATGGCGACCATGTGCACGTTGCCCTGGGAGTCCACGGCAATGGAGTTGTCCCAGCCATCGTGTCCCCTACTGTACGCGTACCCGACTTCCCATTCGAAGTCTTTGTAGAAACCGTAGGCAGCATCCCCAAGCTCCGGGACGAAGTTATCGGGGTCCTGGTGGTCGTGCCACGTGATGTACGGGGCGTCGTCCGGGCCGTAGGCCAAGTCGAGAGGGGCATAGAAGTAGCCCTCAGCGACGATGGACGAGCCGAAGAACTCAGGATTCCATTCGTCGGTCGGCCACCACTGACCGTACCTTATGACGCCGTGGATCTCCTCCTCAATGTAGGCGACGCCCGGGATACCCTCACTGTTCAAGGCGAGAGCAGGCTTGGCTCCTGCTCCGACTTCCAGGTATTCCCACGTATACTTGGTCAATACGTTGGGGTCGGGAGTAGGGGGGATGGGGAGAGGGGTGGGAAGCTCGCCACCCCTGAGGAGAGGCACGATGTGAGTCACGACCGCTTCGCCGCCCCGACCGTCGGTCACCGTCAAGGTCACCTCATAGTCGGCGATACCGGGGAAGTAAGTAGTCGCCTCTTCCCCTGTCGCCGTGGAAGGCCGTCCCCCGGTGAAGGCCCATTCGTAGGTGAGTTCATCGCCATCGGGGTCCGAAGCCATAGCCAAGAACTTATAGGGAGTCTGGTAGTTGTCCCCCGCGGGAACCATGTCGGGGTGCCATACGAAGTCGGCCTCCGGGTCCTGGTTGGCCGTGGGGACGTCGGTTGGTGGAACCGATGTGTCGGTGGGGGGTGGGGTGTCCTCTCCGCCACAGGCCACGGCCAACCCAACCCCTATCATTACCAGGACAATTAGAAGAGACCATATCGTCTTGCCGAAATGTAGTTTCATGAGGGTTATTCCCGTCTAATAATCGGGGCTTGCAGACCGAGAAGTCGCCTGGTGAGCCTAGTCTTCAGCCAGCATCGTTCGGAGCGCGCCTATCAGTTCTCTATTTAGTATATCGTTCGAGGAACCCAAAGGATAGGAGAGGCGTCACTCCAGAATTATGTCCCCCGATTTGCCTCCAGTTTTGCGCACGAGCCTCACTTTCTCGATTCGCATGGCCTTGTCGACGGCCTTGCACATGTCGTAGATGGTGAGGGCGCTGCCCGTGACGGCGGTCAGGGCCTCCATCTCGACGCCCGTCTTGCCCGTGGTCCTGACAGTAGCAGTGATCTCGATGGCGCTGATATCGGTGTCGAGGCGGAGGTCAACCTCTACGTGGGTAAGCAGAAGAGGGTGGCACATGGGCACCAAGCTGGGAGTATGTTTGGCCGCCATGATCCCTGCGACCCGGGCCACGGAAAGGACCTCGCCCTTGGAGATTCCGCCTTCGGAGACGAGCTTAAGTGTTTCGGGTTTCATTAGGACGAGGCCACGGGCCACGGCTTCGCGTTCCGTGTCCGCCTTGGCGCTTACGTCCACCATCCTGGCGCGGCCCTGTTCGTCGACGTGGCTCAGTCCTTCCATGATCCTCTCTTCCTACCTGTTAAAGTCCCGTCTCTCCTAGCCGGCGCTTGATCAGGGGAATGGCCTTCCTCACTGCTCGGGCGCGATGGCTGATGCGGTTCTTCTCTTCCATCGGTAGTTGCGCCATAGTCACGTCCCGGCCGGTAAGCAGGAAAACGGGGTCATATCCGAATCCATCCTCACCTCGCCTTTCCCTCGTTATTGAGCCTTCGCATTCGCCTCGGCGGAACTCAATTTCCTCTGACGGACCGGCGATAGCCACCACACAGACGAACCGGGCAGTGCGGAGATCGTCCGGAACGCCGCTCAGGTTATTCAAGAGGAGGTCTACGTTATCGCCATCGGAGCCGGTGGTTGAATAGCGGGCAGACCGTACCCCGGGGGCTCCGCCAAGGGCGTCGACTTCCAAGCCTGAGTCGTCGGCCAAGGTCAAGAGTCCCGATGCAGACGCGAAGGCCCTGGCCTTGATGGCGGCATTCTCTTCGTAGGTGTCGCCGGTCTCCTCGACATCCAGTGAAATACCCAGATCCGAGGGGGTAACCAAGGTAAGTCCTGATCCGGCAAGCAATTTCCGCAACTCACGAACCTTGCCTCGGTTCGAGGTGGCTAAGAGCAACCTACGGGAGCTGTCCGGCGGTTTGATGACCGGGTCTCAGGGGGAAGGGCTAGCCCACCGATTTCATAGTGGCAGCCGTTTCCTCGACGGACTTCTGGCCGTTCTGGATGGCGAACCTGCTAATCAGGTCTTCCACCACGTTCCGGAAGCCGCTGTACTCCAACTCGGTGTAGGGAAGCATCGCTGCGCCGGACCAGCCCTGGGAGCGCATTTCCATCGCCTTTTCCTGTGCCTTGTACCTGACCGAGTCCCATGCCACGTTGTCGAACATGTCAATCCAAGACTCCGAGAAGTGTCCTGCGGCATCAACTGAGAAGCCAACACAGGCGATCAGGGGAAGGCAGTATATACCGGTAACGGCGGTGTTGAGGGCCACGGGCATGAGAGGCATGACGTGGGAGCCGCGGGCGTCTCCGCCGACGTAGTGGGCCTTTGCGAAGGGGGACAGTATCTCCTCGGGGGCGGGGAAGATGCCCTGGTTCCTAACCAGGGCCACGGGATCGTCTTTACCGGTGTAGGTGCCGGCGATATTGTGGAGTCTCTGCGCCGAAATAGCGACCGCGGGCTCGCCGAAGGTCCTGGAGGAAATCGATTCGATGGCGAAGCGCTCGTTGTCCCGCAGGAGGATGGCAATTTTGTAATAGTCCTCGGGAGCGTTCAGCTCAATGACGCTGTCGCCACCGACGTTCTCCATGTCGATTATTCGGAATTTGAAGCCCCCGATCAACTTGGGGAGCATGAGACCTGCGCAGTACATAGGATCGGCGAAGGCGAGGAAGATGGGGAGGTTGTATGCGCCGGGGCCGCACTTGTCGGCGGTAAAGACACAGAAGGACTCGGCGGGGCGGACCTTGTTGGACTTGACGGGCTCGTGGTTGATCTCCATCTCGGCTACGGCGGGGCCCGCGCCCCGGACATTGCCGGACGGGGCGTCGACCAGCAGGTCTTGTCCAGCACCGTACAGGCCCGTTTCCTGAGCTATCCCGGTCGCACCGATAAAGCTGTCCCACGCGAACTGGTGGACGTCCGTGTCGTCTGTGCCTCGGGTGTGGGTCATAATTATCGCGATATCGTCTCCCGTGTGGGAGACGAATCCATCAATAATGAGGCCCTTGCTCCTGGCCTGCCGTACGTCTGAGCGGACCGCTTCCATCATGCGTTCCGAGGGTTTGGTGTGCCCGCCGATGGAGCCTACGTCCGCCTTAATAACCGAAAGGGTGAGTTTCATGGTGCGCCAGCCTTCCCGACCGTCAATGGTGAGCCTTCATAAATTCTCCGGCGGCAAGCCGCGTCCCAATGAAAAATAGACTGCCGCCAACAACAAAAAACCCCTTGAAGCACGGGAGCTCTCAGGGGATTTTCATCGCCAATAAGTTACCAAAACCCTACCAGTATGTCAAGAAAAATCACATGTTCAGGGCGTTGGGCACACTGCGTGGGACAACCCAACTGATGGAGCATACGGCTTGTATGGGATGGGCCATTATGGAGGGGGTGGGGTGGGGAGGGGCAAGAAGCTGATGTCACAGGGGGGTGCTACCACACATCATGCCTTCAGTAACATAAGGCCGGTTTCTTAGTAGCGATCAAGGGGATAGTGCCTTATCCTGTATTCAGAAAAGAAGATTGGAGGCTATTTCAGCATGTCGGTCAAGGATCACTATCAGACTATCATACGAGAGATTATGGAGGAGCGGTGCATAGAGGCACTCTCACATAAGCCTTCACATCAAATAAGTAAGAACGCTACATTCGTAAATGTAATTCAATATACCGATGCATATCTTGGCAAGGAACTTAATACTCAATCAGATTATCGGTATGACATCTATAGGAAGATGCTAGCTAACTTAGCCGAGGTTGGAGGGCGAATAGCTCATATCGACATCGGTTGTGGAGCAGGACCATTCTCATGGGCATTTGTTGACTGGGCAACTGAGAAAGGAGTCGAACTTAGTCGTATCAGCCTGTACGGCTTGGACCATAGCCCAGCGATGTTGTGTCTCGCTTGTAAAATAAGGAACAGATTATCGGATAAGATACCTGGCTACCCTGATCTGCAATATTATCAAGATATGGATGCCTTATTGGTCAAGTTGAAGGAAAATCACGCAGATGGTACAAGTTACACCATCACCTTTGGCCATGTGTTGGTACAAGTATATGGGCAAGATAATGCCGATGAGGCCATCTATGAATTCGCACAGATCGTAGCCCAAGCGTATAATATGCTAGGTGGTTTACCTTTGTGCAACTTGGTGGCTGTCGATGCCAGCACGGGCAGTTGGTCCTGCCAGTTTGATGCAGCCTGGGATCTCTTTCGGGAAAAATTGAAGAGTTTTGGTATATCTATGAAAAGTAAGTGTGGAACGTCTTTGAGAATCGCTTCACTATATTCTAAGTAAATCTGGGAGTTACCAAGATGTCGCTTCAAATGTCTTTTCCCGATATTGCCATTATTCCCCCAGTGACTCCTCGTCATATTAACTTTGAGGTTAGTAGTCTGTCTGGGTTGCAGGACGTGAATATGATCCCTGGTTTGAAAATATGGCATGGATTTTTAACGCCTGAAGAACAGGCCGCGTGTGTGAAGCAGGTTGATGCCGCTAAGGAAATGTGGCGAGAAGACTTGCGGCGCCGGGTGCAGCACTACGGCTGGCTTTACGATTACAAAGCGCGTTCTATCACTCCAGATATGCATGTTGGCCCGCTTCCCGATTGGCTAGCCCGACTGTCCAAGAAATTGTATGACGAAACGGGGTTATTCAAGCGGGTGCCCGAGCAGGTCATCGTAAATGAATACAAGCCAGGGCAGGGCATAGCGACACATACAGACCATCACGGTTTTGGGCCGACAGTCTGCACAATATCGTTGCTGGATGACTGGGAGATGGACTTTTCAAAGAATTGGAAGGACAAATCCCCCGCCCTGTTACAACGGGGTTCCTGCGTTCTAATGACTGCCGATGCTCGTCATGTGTGGCAACATGGCATTGCTCCGCGAAAGAGCGAGCAAGCACCATGGGGGAGACGAGACCGGAACCGCCGATTGTCACTGACGTTCAGGACGGTGCTCCATCCCGAACTACTGAATGAGTAGCAGAAATCTTCTCTTCCCTAACTGCTCTCAGTAAGAAACGCTGGAGAGGCGGTTGGCGCCGGTGACGTTGGTGGAGCCGAGGAGGTAGCGCAGGGGGAGGGACATGGGTCCTCTAGCGTCGATCTCCGGATTGCCCAGCATCGTGCCGCCCAAGACCGTTTCCATCCGAGGCAGGTCGGTTTCTTCCTCGTAGTTGCCGGCGCAGACCACGGCGTCGGCTTCGGGGGGGAAGTAGGTAATACCCGTGTCTCCGGCGTACTTGGACATCTCCGAGTTCACGACCGTCGACTTGATTCCCGCCTTTTCTGCCTTGGCGGCAAGCATCATGGTATCGACACCCGGGTTCCCGGAACCCGACCAGGTGAGCACAAGCCCATCTGCTCCTCCCATACCCAGCAGCTTCACGGAGTAGTCCGTAGTGCGGTCCTTGTCGTCCTGGCTCATAACCTGTGCCCGCTGAAGCAGGACACCGCCAAAGTCGATTTCCCGGTTGTGTAATGCGTACAGCTGCTGAACCACGGGATGGTTCTGCAGCCAATAGGTGGTCTCCCTGCCGCAGGCCGGTGGGTTGTAGGGATTGAAGACTGCGCCATCGAAAAGCTCGTTGGGGTGCAGGAGAGTCGGCTGCCAGCCTAGCAATTCACCGTATACCCTGTGAAGTACGAGCTGACAGGCAAAATAGACCCTGGGGAGCCCGGGCCTGGCATCACCAAGCTCATAAACATCGACGCTATCCGCGGCCGCACTCTGAGCGGAGCGCGATAGGTATTCGGCCACTCTGAGACCGGCCATTCTCGCAGCATGATTGTAGTCCTGCACGTGCCCGGCACCGTATGCGTGGTTAGTGAGGGCGGAGGCGCCTCGGTCTGCGGTCTCGTCCAAGAGCCGCGGTTTCAATGCCAGAACGAGGACGTGGTTGTCCCGAAAGAGGTTGTACCGGGCCGCGGGGCCGGTCATGTCCATTATCGAGTCTCGCCAGTAGACCGGTTCGTCGGTCATAGGTTCGCTGCACAAGGCGACAACCGGGTTCGTGAGGCGGTCGGTCCGACCGGCCCCCACGCCGACCGCCGGGCCCAGCAAACCGGGGAACATACCCCCCGGCCCCGACACCTTATGCCGGGGCTCCACAACGTCCAGAACGTTGATGAGGCGGGTGTCTTCTCCGGGGCGAACCAGACGGACCTCGACCTCGCTGAAATGGCCATCTTCCGACACCATGTCGAGGATTGCCTGACGGTCGACATTCAGCGTTCGGCCGGAAAGGCGCGTCTCGGAAGAGAACTGGACGTCATCGACTTCGAAGGTATGGAGTTCGAGTTTCAAATTACTAGCTCACCTAGCCAGTGCATGTTCGGGGCGAGGGACCCAGCCACACGGTGGAATCTTTGGTCGGCAGTCCAGAGCTCGCAGTCCAAGGCTTCGGCGAGGGCGAGATAGTGGGAGTCGTAGGCTGCGCCTTGTTGGAGCTGGGAGGCGAGCTCCAAGGCACGGTGGTGGAGGCGGGGAGATTCGTGAAGCTCAATTCCCAAGGTCATTAAGTAGTCCAGCAGATCCAGCGCTGCATGAATGGTTAGCTCGCCTCTCCTCACATGACGATGGAGTGCATTAGTAACCTCAGCTAGCATAAAGTAAGGCGCAGATAGCCTAATTCCATCATTTTCCCATAACTGGAGCGCAGAGATTGCCTTCTCAGTGTCTTCTTCCACGATCAGCCACTTGAAAACTAAACCGGCATCCACCACAACAAAGGCTTCTACCTGCTGTTCCACAGTTGCTCGTCTCGCTTCTCACGTTCTTCTCGGATAATGTCAACAGAATTGCCAGGCAAAACCCTATCCCCAAATATTTTCTTGTGGAGTGCCCTCAAGTCATCCACGGTAACGCGCTTTGGTGAGTGGTTAGCAGTGCCGTTGATGCCATCTCTATCCAGTTCCTTTTCAATGGCGGATTGGCAGTACTGCCTCATGCTCACGCCTTTTAGTGCGGCCACGGCTTTCAGACGACGCTGGAGAGGGGCATCCAAGTCCAATGTGAGACGTTTCTTATTATCTGCCATTGCCATGTCTCCTCAATATCACTTACTGAGACAGTAGGTTAGCGTAAATACAGAAATGCGTCAAAATGAGTCACGAGGAGAAAAGGGAATCCGGCTAGAAACCGACGCCCGCCAGACGGTTGAAACCGGCAGGGTTTACAGCACCGTAGATGAACCTGAGGGGAAGGGACAAGGGGCCCGCAGCGTCGATGGGGCGAACTTCAAGGTGGGTACCGCCCAGGACCCGGTCCGGAGGCTGCATGTCCAGGTTCATTTCGTAGTTGCCGGTGCTGACGAGGGCGTCGGCTTCCTCCACGTAGTGGACGAAGCCTGGGTCGTCAGCGGTGAGAGCCATCTCGGGGCTGAGGACGGTGGTGTGTATCCCCGCCCGCTCAAATTTCTGGCACATCATCATGACGTCGACTCCCGACTGTCCGTCACCGATCCAGGTAAGGATTGCCCCATCGGCATTTACCATCCGAAGCAGCTTGGTGGCATAGCCGCCGATGCGGTCTTTCTCATCGACACTCATGGGGCCGTAGAACCAAAGGAGCACCCCGGCGAAGTTCAGGTCGGCACCGTGACGGCTGTAGAGTTGTCTTATTACCGGGTTGTTCTGGTAGAAGTAGCTGCAGTCCCGGGACCCTGCGGGGCCCATGAAGCTGCTGAATACGGCGCCATCGAAGATCTCGTTGGGGTGTACGAATGTCGGCTGCCAGCCCATTCTCTCGGCGTAGAGCCACCTGTCGCGGTGAAGCTGACAGACATAGAAGACGCGAGGCAGGTCATCGGCCACTGGAGGGAGCTCCAGGGCTTCCTTGATGTCAGGCACTGAGTCTCGGGCGGCGGAGGCGAGGAAGTCGGCAACTTTAAATCCGGCCCTGCGGGCTGCAAAGTTGTAGGCCCGGGAATAGTCTGAGCCATCGATTGCATCCAGCCACTCCTGCTTCTGCACTTCCTCCGCATCGAACTCACTCTTCCCCTTAATATGGACGACGAGGTTGATGGTTTTGGAGAACGGCGTGTATTGCGCGCCCGCGCCCCACATGTCGACGACGCTGTCTCGCCAGTGGACGGACTCGCCGGGGGCGGGCTCACCGACAGTTATGACCGCCATGCCTTCGAGAACGTGGTCCAGTCCCTCGCCCGTCGTGACAGGGGCGCCGACCATACCGGGAAACACGGTACCCGACCCCGACGCCTTATGACGCGGCTCCACCGCGTCCAAGACGTTGATTATGCGGGTCTTGTCTCCCGGTTTAGCAACATGCAACTCCACGTCCTGGAAAGGGCCCGAGCTAGTAACAATCTCCCGTATCGCATCCTTGGATACGTGGAGGACGCCGTCGGAGAAATGGGTCGTATCGGAGAAGCGAATCTCGTGGACGTGGTGGCGGGCAAGTTCCAAGCGCATCATTAGTAGCTCGCTAATACTGGACGCCGGCAAGCGTCCAATCTCCCAGGGGGCTGGAGGCCCCGTATATGTGCCTGATGGTAAGGGGTAGTTCGCCGTGAGCGTCGAGGTCCGTCAGGTGGACGGTGGTCCCGCCGATGACCTTCGGGGCGGGGGGTAGGGTGACGATCTCTTCGTAGTTGCCGACACTCACCACAGCGTCGGCTTCCTGAACGAAATGGACAAAGCCGGGGTCCGACGGGCCAGCAGCCATCTCGGGGTACATGAGGGTGGTGCGGATGCCCAACTGCTCGCACTTCTGGCACAGGAGCATGGGGTCGATGCCCGGGTGCCCGCCTCCAACAAAGGAAATGACCACGCCGTTGGCTTTCATCATAGCCAACAGCTTGGCCGCGAAGCTGGTGATCCTCTCCTTCTCCTCCACCTTTTCGCTGCCGAACGGGTACAGCACCACCCCACCGAAATTTATGTCCTTACCGTGTCGGGCGTACATGTCAGCTACGACCCGGTGGTTCTGATAGAAGTAGGTCGCTTCCCTGATGCTGCCGGGGCCGTTGAAGGCACGATATATCACGCCGTCCGCGTATTCGTTGGGGTGAAGGAGCGTAGGCTGCCAACCCATCACCTCTCCGTAGAGGAACTGGGTGGACTCCTGGCAGGCGTAGAAGACTTTGGGCAGGCTCGGGTCCACGGGGCCAAGCTCCAGCACATCCACGGAGTCGGGTGTCATATCCGCGGTCAGGCTCGCCAGCCAGCTTGCCACCTTGAATCCGGCCTTACGCACGGCCTTGTTATATGTTGCCGAATACCCCGAGCCCATTATCGTGTTGTCTTCCTCAGCATCCGGCTCGTCGTTTGGTCGGGCCTTGATCTCAAGGACCAGGTTGGCCGTGCGGGAGAAGGGGGTGTAGTCGGCGCCCGGGCCGAACATGTCAATAATCGCCTCCCGCCAGTAGACCGGCTCCCCCCGCACTGCCTCTCCTGCGGTGGTCACTGTCATACCCCTCAGGCAATGAGTCCGGCCCTCGCCCACGGGGAGCGGGGGACCCAGGACACCCGGAAACACCTGACCCGGCCCCGACACCTTGTGCCTCGGCTCGACAACGTCCAGAGCGTGAAGAATGCGGACCTGGTCTCCGGGGTGTACGGCGTGGACCTGAACGTCTTCGAAGAGGTCCTCGGAGAGGACGAGGTCTTTCACGGCACCTGCGTCGACACGCAATTCTCCGTCGGAGAGGCGGGTCTCGTTAGCCAGGGCGATACGGTCTACGTTAAATGATGCCAGGTCGAGTCGCATGTTATTTCAGCCTTAAGTCGCAGGGTGTAGCTTTCCTGTCGGGAGCGGGGTAATGGAACACCCACGCGTCATTATTGTCAAGGTGAGGGGGCTAATACGCCGGGCCAATGTTAGAGTGGTCGCAATATGAGGGGTAGATCGAGGTTCTATGGGCTAGCGCCTCCTCGGGTGCTGACAATCACTGCCATCGTCGCCGCGGTCATCATGGGCGATTCCATGATGTATGCCGTGCTGCCTACCAATGTGTCGGCGTTTGCGGTGTCGGCGGGGATGGTTGGGGTGCTCTTGAGCGC
Organism: Dehalococcoidia bacterium; assembly: GCA_965197585.1. Lineage (GTDB taxonomy): Bacteria > Chloroflexota > Dehalococcoidia > Plut-88900 > Plut-88900 > Plut-88900. Next base: position 3,239,517 of record OZ240215.1, on the reverse strand, counting down.
CAACCGGTTTGTCAGGCTGGTCAGCAACCCTCTGGCGGACCGGCTCTTCAGGCGATTCGGCATGGAGAGGCCGTTGGCATTGGCTGTCGTGCTATCCATTGGGACCACGCTTGCCTACGGGATTGGCCCCGGATTCGCCGTGCTGTTGATAGCCCGGCTCCTGTGGGGACTGTGCTACTCGATCCTCAGGCTCGGGGGGTACGTGACGGTGCTGGAGGACGGCCGTGAGGGTGACAGAGCGCGGTTGATGGGGTTGTCCAGCGGAGGGCAGAGGGCAGGGAGCATCGTGGGGGTGCTGCTTGGCGGCATCTTATTCGACTTAACGGGCCGCCTGGTGAGCTTTTCGATAGTAGCGGGGTTGGGCCTAGTAGCGCTTCCGCTGGTCTTCGGCATTGTGAAGAGACCGAGCCCCACGCGCACTGACAAGGCTGCTATTTCTATCTCCATCCCTATGAGGGCCGACGCAAGGGAGGAAGACGGGAGTTTCCTACAGGGGATGCTTCTGGGCAGAACCTCAAGAGAACGGGACGGAAAGACGGTCCGGCTTTTAGCGCTCTTCCTTAATTCCTTTGTGTTCTATTTTGCGCTGGGGGGAATAGTAGTATCGACACTCGGGTTCTTCCTAAACGAAGTATTGGGCGAGGGAGGGGCGTCGGTAGGAGGGTGGATGATAGGGACTGCGACGCTGAACGGGGCTCTATTAGCCACTAACTGGATTGCGGCACTCGGGGGACCGATCCTAGGTCTTTTCGGCGACCGGATCGGGCGGGAACGGATAATTCTAATTGCCGCGCCTTTCTCCATCTGCATGGTGCTTCTCCTGGCCTTTCCGGGAAACCTGGCCCTGACCTTGCTGTGGCTTCCCGCGGGATTCATAAGCGCTGCGGCGGTCGGGGCGTCCTCGGATGCGTTGGCGGGAGACCTTGCGCCCAGGGACCGGAGGTCGACGGTAATGAGTCGGTACGCGACCTGGCAGGACTTAGGGTCGGCGCTTGGGCCGCTTATCGGATACCTGGCGCTGGGGGCCACCTCTCTGACGTGGGTGTATGCGGGAAACGCCTGCCTGATGGGGCTTTCTCTCCTCATGTTCGCCATCGTCTTCCGGGAGAGAATCCTGAGGAGTATCTCATCTACCAGGTAGGTTTCGGGTAGTCCACGTTGACGCCTATTCAGGCCATATGTTAGCCTAGTACCTCGGCTGTCGATATAGTCACCCCGCCCGCCTATGTGGCATTATTTAAGCCGAGGCCAACATCGGCGGGCATTTTTTTATCAAGGCAGCAAGAGGTTCCCGTGGCAAACAGCGTACTAGACAAAGTAAACAGTCCCCAGGACTTGAAGGGTCTTTCCTACGCGGAACTGGGCACCCTGGCCGAAGAGATTCGGGAGACGATCATCCGGGTGGTGAGCAAGAACGGTGGCCATATGGCGTCCAACCTGGGCGTGGTTGAGCTGACACTGGCTCTACACCGAATCCTGGACAGCCCGCAGGACAAGATTGTCTGGGACACCAGCAACCAGTGCTACACGCACAAGCTGGTCACGGGCCGCAAAGACGGGTTCGACGATATCAGGACCAAAGGCGGACTATCGGGCTTTGCGGAGATTAACGAAAGCCCCCATGACATATTCGGAGCGGGGCATGCGGGGACTGGGTTGTCGGCGGCTGCGGGAGTAGCTACGGCTCTCACTCTTACGCACCAGGGCGGCTACGTGGTCGGGGTGGTGGGGGATGGGGCATTGACCGCGGGGCTCAGCTACGAGGGGATGAACAACATAGCCCAGGACAGTCCTGAGAACCTTATGGTCATCCTGAATGACAACGGGATGTCCATCTCCGAGAACGTGGGCTGGCTCACTAACTGGCGGAATCGGATCACCCTGAATCCAGAGTACCGAGCCCTGGTAGAAGGGGGACGCAACCTGGCCAAGGCCCTGCCCCAGGGAGAGCTAGTCTGGAGGCTGGCCAGCCGCATCAAGAGCAGCCTGGAGGGGATCATCATCCCCTACAGGATCTGGGAAGAGATAGGCTTCCGCTACATAGGCCCCATTGACGGCCATGATATCGAGGAACTGGAAACCGTCCTGCGGGACGCTATGAAATACCACGACAGGCCGCCCCTGGTACACGTGGTGACCCACAAGGGCCGGGGGCACGAGCCTGCAGAGCTGGACCCCATCAAGTTCCACCAGCCAAGCTCGCCCATTGGGGCGGGATCCGGGGCGCCGACCTATTCCAAGGTCTTCGCCGACACGATGGAGAAGCTGATGGAAGCGAACCCCGCGGTGGTCGGCATCAGCGCTGCCATGCTCGAGGGCACGGGGCTCAAGCAGGTCGAGAAACGTTTTCCCAAGCGGATTTTCGACGTGGGCGTAGCAGAACAGCACGCCGTTACCGTAGCTGCGGGGATGGCCCGCGGCGGCTTGAAGCCGGTGGTGGCCATATATTCGACATTCATGCAGAGGGCTTACGACCAGATCCTGCACGACGTATGCCTACAGGACCTGCCGGTGATCATCGGAGTGGACAGGGCGGGGCTGGTCGGGGAGGACGGGAGGACTCACCAGGGCATCTTTGACATTGCCTTCATGGGTTCTCTGCCGAACATCGTAATGGCGTCTCCGAAGGACGAAGACGAGCTTCAGCACCTGCTCTACACGGCTGTCCAGCGAAATGGCCCCACCGCTCTCCGCTACCCGCGAGGGACGGGATACGGGGTACCGCTGGCCTCTGAACCTCATCTCATGGAGATCGGCAAGGGCGAGGAGTTGAGGGAGGGCAAGGACCTGACTATCATCGCCATCGGCTCGATGGTCTACCCGGCTATGGAAGCCGCGGAAGCCCTTGCGGCCGAGGGCATTGAGTGTACGGTTCTGAACGCCCGGTTTATAAACCCACTGGACGAAAAACTGATACTGGACAGCGTTGCCAAAACGGGTCGGGCCGTCACTGTGGAAGAGCACATGATAAGCGGCGGTTTCGGGTCCCGCGTGCTTTCGCTGATAGAAAACGCGATGCCCAGGGGAGCGAAGGTGAAGAAACTCGGCGTGCCGGACAGGTTCATCGAGCATGGTGTTCGGTCGGAGCTACTGGAAATGCTGGGGCTCACTGCGCAGGGCATCGCCAGTTCCATCAGGGGGGACTTTCCCGAGCTGTTTCCGAAGGGCTCGGAACAACGAACTATGGCGAAGAACAGGACAGGGCAGTAGGCCCACCTAACAGAACTTCTCGAAGCTATATGACGCTACCCGCAGTCTTCGACACATATAAGGAATCTCTCGACGCTACCCTCAGGTCGGCCTTTGAAGGGCGGGACTTGGGCATCTACGAGATGCAGCGATATCACCTAGGGTGGATCGACGCCGAGGGTCGGCCTTCTAACGGGCAAGGCAAGGGCCTAAGACCCATGATGTGCCTCTTCGCCTGCCAGGCTGCGGGCGGCGACTGGCGCAAGGCCCTTAATGCGGCCGCAGCCATGGAACTGGTACACAACTTTTCCCTGATCCACGACGACATTCAAGACGGGGACACCCAGCGCCGACATCGGGACACGGTGTGGCACAAGTGGGGCCTGGCCCAGGGCATCAATGCAGGAGACTCCATGAGGGGCCTCGCAGCGCTGACCCTGGTCAAGGGTGTGGACTCCTCTCAGTCGGCCACCCAAATCCGCCTTGCAGTCGAGGGGTTGGAATCTGCATCCCTTGCAATGATCGAGGGGCAGTTCCTGGACATTACCTACGAGCGTAACACCGCCGTAACGACGGAACAGTACCTGGGGATGATCAAGAGGAAGACGGGGGAGCTGTTTGCATGCTCGTTCTACCTTGGGGCACTGTTCGCCGGATGCGACGCCGAGACGGCGGAGTCCTGGCGGCTCTTCGGAATAGACATGGGCCTGGCCTTCCAGATCCGAGACGACGTTCTCGGGGTGTGGGGAGACGAGGACCGGCTGGGGAAGCCCATAGCCTCTGACATCCGGCGGAAGAAGATGTGCCTGCCGGTGGTACACGCCCTTCAATCCGCCCAGGGAGCCGACCGGACGGCCCTGCAGGAGATATACCGAAACGGCGATCCGGCCAACGAGGACGAGGTGAATAAAGTCCTGTCCATTCTCGAAAGGACCGAGGCCCGGAACTATTGCCAGGGCCTAGCCGCGGAACACAAGGACTCGGCTATGCGCCGCCTTGACGCCCTGAACCTCGCCGAGGACATGGACTCCCAGCTCAGGGGTCTCGCCAAATTCTTCCTAGAAAGAGAGCATTAACCATGGGCGTACCCCTTTCACAGGTGATGACCGTCACGGGCCACGTGCTCAAGCAAAAGTTGATGCGCAGAAAGCGCTACCCGCTAGTACTGATGCTGGAGGTGCTGTTCAAGTGCAACCTAGCCTGTGCAGGCTGCGGGAAGATCCAGTATCCGGCCCAGATTTTGAAGAAACGGGTCAGCGTGGAGCAGTGTCTCGGGGCGGTGGAGGAGTGCGGCGCGCCCATAGTGAGCATTCCCGGCGGCGAGCCCCTGCTCTACCCGGAGATCGGCGAGCTTGTTGAAGAGCTGGTCCGGCGCAAGAAGTACATATATCTGTGCACAAACGCCATTCTCCTTAAGAAGAAGCTGGACGAGGGGCTGTTCAAGCCCTCCAAGTACCTCACCTTCAGCATTCACCTGGACGGACTGAGGGAGGACCACGACCAGTCGGTGTGCCAGGACGGGGTCTACGACAAGGCTGTCGAGGCTGCAAGGCATGCGCTGGCGCTCGGGTTCCGGGTCACGACGAACACCACGCTCTTCGAAGGGGCCGAGCCCCTGCGGGTGCGCGCGTTCTTTGATGAGATGACGGAGTTGGGGGTGGAGGGGATGATGGTATCCCCTGGTTACAGCTACTCGAAGGCCCCCGACCAGGAGCACTTCCTACGAAAGCAGAACACCAACCAACTCTTCACCGAGATCCTCGCCGAGAAGAAGAAGGAGTGGAAGTTCAACCAATCTCCCCTGTTCCTGCAGTTCCTCATGGGCAAGCAAGACTATGAATGCACTCCCTGGGGCAACCCGACCTTCAACGTCTTCGGGTGGCAGAGGCCCTGCTACCTACTGCAGGAAGGGTACGCCCACAGCTTCAAACAGCTACTGGAAGAGACCAAGTGGGAAGACTACGGCAAGGCCAGCGGCAACCCCAAGTGCAAGGACTGCATGGTGCATTCCGGGTTCGAGGCCACGGCTGTAGACAAGACGTTCGCGAGCTGGAAGGGTTTCAAAGGCTCCGTAGCAGCCACCATTTCCGGCAAACTTTAGCCCCGAGTCAAAGGGCGCTTAAACATGGCGGAACAGAAATCGCTGGAAGGCTGGACACCAGCCCTCGACGAGACGCTGAGCATCGAGCAGGTCATTGAACTGGCTTTCGACTATCGCGGCAACACGACTATCGTGAAGACCGACGGCTCGGCTATCGAGGGGTACATCTTCAATAGGGACATTGAGACGCGAGAGCCGTTTCTGGAATATTTTGATGCGTCGGGGGGCGGGCCATTCACCCTCCCGTACTCCGAGATAGCCAATGTCAACTTCTCGGGAAAGGACACTGCCGTCGGCAAGTCCTGGGAAGCTTGGCAACGAAGGAAAACAGAGGCCAAGGCTCGGGCGGACGAGAGGGAAGCCGAGGAAGTGAGCCCAACGTGCTAGCGGTGTTAACCGCCATGCCGAGGGAGGCATCCTCCTTCGCGAAGGCTATACAAGCCTCGCCGGTGAACGGACGCGGGCGCTTGCTGAAAGGCGTGATTGGAGATACGGGCGTTCTCGTATCAACCGTTGGGATAAGGGCGGGGAGGACGGAGAGCGTGGTCTCTGAGCTAACTAGAGAGCACGGGGTGACGGAGATACTGGCCCTGGGCTATGCGGGGGCAGCTTCGCAGGGTCTCAGGACCGGTGACCTGGTGCTGGGCGCGGAGACGTGCCTGGTGGACGACTCCGGAGTTAGTGAGAGCGGACCCGGCACAACTACCCTCGACCCTGCTTTATTGGCGAGAGCGGAGTCGGCGCTGTCACGGTCGGGCGTACGATACCAGATTGGGAAGATCGGGACTGTTTCGCGAGTAGTGACTGAGCCGGATGTGAAAAGACAGTTGGGCGAGAGTCTCGGGGTGCAAGCCCTGGACATGGAGACCTATCACGTGGCGAAGACAGTATCCCGCTACGGGCTACCTTTTCTTGCAGTCAGGGCGATATTGGACCCCGTGGAAATGCGGCTTCCGGAGGGGCTGGACACTCTACATGAGGAGGGGCGGGTCTCGGTGGCACGAGGGCTTGGATACGTCGTGAGTCATCCTAGCGAGGTGTGGAGACTGTCGGGGCTCGGGCTGAAGGCGCGGGCGGCGGACAGGGCCCTCAACGGATTCATCAGGAGCTTTCTCTTTGTCAACTGAACCAGCCGACGGAATATTCAAGGAGCCGAGGGCGATTTGAAAGCCTTGGTAACCGGGGCCACGGGTTTCATTGGCGGCAACCTGGTCAGGGAATTGCTGAAGGACGGCCACGAGGTTCGGGCGCTGTGCCGCCCGGAAGCCGACATGTCGGCCCTCAAAGACCTGGACGTCGAGGTCGCTATCGGAGATCTGCGGGACCGGGGATCGTTGACCGGTGCGATGAAGGGCCGCGAGGCGTTGTTTCACACGGCGGCACTATACAGCCTATGGAGTCCAGACCCCGGAGACTTCGTCAAGACCAACGTGGACGGCACTACGAACATCCTAGAGGCGGCGATAGAGGCGGCGGTGGACAGGGTTGTGTATACGAGCACGGCCTCGGTGTTCGGGCACTGGAAGGGCGGGCCCGTCCCCAACGAGAGATCTTCCTCCTCGCTGGACGAGATTGTGGACGGATATCACCGGTCAAAGTTCATAGCTGAAGAGCAGGCGCTGGCGTTCTGCAGTCGGGGGTTGGACCTGGTCATCGTGAATCCTACGGCACCAATCGGGCCGTGGGACCCCAAGCCGACCCCGACAGGTCGGATCGTACTGGACTTTATCAAGGGTCGGATGCCGGCCTACATAGACACGGGAATGAATGTCGCTGACGTCCGGGACGTGGCTCGGGGGCACATATTAGCCTTTGAGAAGGGCCGCACCGGCGAAAGATATATCTTGGGCAACCGAAATCTGACCCTGAAAGAGCTTTTCAAAGCTCTGGGGAGCGCGGCCGGCATGCCCGTGCCCCGGTTCAAGCTCCCCTATGGGCTGGCCATGACCCTGGCCCACGTCGACCAACTGCTTTCAGTGAAGCTGCTGAGCAAGCAGCCTCGCATACCGTTGGCGGGAGTGAGGATGGCCCGACATCCGATGTACTTCGACTCCTCAAAGGCCGTCTCCGAGCTCGGGATGCCGCAGACGCCTATCGAGACTGCCCTGAGCGATGCAGTCTCGTGGTTCCGGAGCCGGGCCCCCCTGGGGGTGGCGGCATGAGACAGAGGGCCCCCGAAATCAGACGGTTTTATGTCGGAGGCCAGACTAACGGCAAGGCGAATGGCCAAGGCAATGGAAAGGTCAACGGCCACAGGAATGGGGTTGTGGATGGGCTGGCGCTGGAGTCGGCGATCAGGAATTGCCAGGAGCATTTGCTGGACACGCAATACAGGGAGGGGTACTGGTGGGGGGAGCTGGAGTCCAACGCAACCATTACCGCGGAATACCTGATGCTCACTCACTTCCTGGGCATAGGCGAAAAGCGTCGGTGGGCGCAGGTCTCCCGATATCTGCTGAGCTGCCAGAGGGAGGACGGCACCTGGGCCGTGTATTACGGAGGTCCCGGAGACTTGAATATCACCGTGGAGGCGTATTTCGCGCTGAAGCTCGCCGGCATTTCCGCAGACGACCCTCGAATGGTCAAAGCTAAGCAGTTCATCCTCTCCGAGGGAGGCCTTCCCAAAGTTCGGAACTTCACGAAAATCTGGCTCGCCATGCTCGGGGAGTGGAGTTGGGACGCCATCCCGGCTATGCCGCCGGAGATGTTCCTCCTGCCAACGTGGTTCCCCTTCAACATCTACGAGTTCTCATCCTGGGCCCGGGGCACGATAGTGCCCATGACCATCATCATGGACAAGAGGCCCGTGCGAAGCGTACCGGATTACGCAAAGATCGACGAGCTGATCCCGCCGGACGCGGGGCGCTTAAGCTACACGGTCAGGGGCGAACCCGGACTGGTCAGCTGGAAGCGTGCATTCATGGGACTGGACAGGATGATCAAGATCGGGGACAAGTGGCCTCTGCGGCCAACCCGGGCCCTGGCCATCAAGAAGGCGGAGGAATGGATACTGGAGCACCAGGAAGCGAACGGGGCCTGGGCCGGCATCCAGCCGCCTTGGGTCTACTCCCTTATCGCCCTGGACTGTCTCGGCTACCCGATAGAGCACCCCGTGATGGCCAAGGGGCTGGAGGCCTTCAATACTTTCGGTATCGAAGAGGATGATATTTTCAGGACCCAGTCGTGCATCAGTCCAGTGTGGGACACGGCGTGGGTTGTAATCGCCCTCGAGGAGTCGGGGATGTCACGCCAGCACCCGGCCCTGGTGAGGGCCGGGGAGTGGCTGCTGGAAGTGCAGATCACGAAAGAGGGGGACTGGGCAGTGAAAAGCCCGGGGCTCAAGCCCGGGGGCTGGGCCTTCGAGTTTGACAACGAATGGTATCCCGACATAGATGATGCGGCAGAAGTTGCCATCGCCCTGACCAAGGTAGTGTTGGACCCCATCGCAAGCGAACGGGCCATAGACCGCGGTATCGAATGGATAATGGGGATGCAGAGCCGAAACGGGGGGTGGGGGGCGTTCGACAAGAACAATACGCGCACCCTGGTTACCCAGATTCCCTTCTGTGACTTCGGAGAGGTGATCGATCCGCCAAGTGTAGACGTGACGGCCCATATCCTAGAGCTTCTCGGGCTGCGGGGCCTTACCGTTGAGTCGGACCCCCGGATTGCCGCCGGACTGAGGTACATCAAAGACGAGCAGGAAGAGGATGGGGCGTGGTTCGGGCGATGGGGCGTGAACTACGTTTATGGAGTCGGGGCAGTGCTGCCCGCGCTCGAGGCCCTGGGCGAGGACATGAACAGCCCATATGTCCAGAAGGCCGTGGAGTGGCTGAGAGCACACCAGAACGAAGATGGCGGCTGGGGGGAGACCTGCGCCTCCTACGATGACCCGTCTCTGAGGGGTCGGGGGCCGAGCACGGCATCCCAGACGTCCTGGGCATTGCTGGGCCTCATATCCGCCAACAAGGCCGACAGCACGGAGGCCCGCAGGGGCGTAGAATATCTCCTGGCAACGCAAGGCTCGGATGGAACGTGGCCCGAGGACTATTTCACCGGGACGGGTTTCCCCAGGGACTTCATGATCAAGTACCACATGTACAGGATCTATTTCCCCCTCCTCGCTCTGGGGCGCTATCGCCGGGCCCTGAACGGGGACTAGGGCCTTGCTTCCTACCCTGGAAGAATCTTACGCCTACTGCACCGACCTAACGCGGAGTAGGGCACGAAACTTCTATTACGCCTTCATCACTCTCCCGAAAGAGAAACGGAAGGCCATCTACGCAGCATATGCTTTCTGCCGCCTATCAGACGACTACAGCGACGAGGAAATCCCCTTAGACGAGAAGGCGGCGCTGCTCACGGGTCTGCACCGGCAACTGGACGAGGCTTTTGAAGGAAACCCAGAGTCTCCCCTGTTCGTTGCCCTGTTGGACTCGTGCCGTAAGTTCGGCATCTCCAAGGACTACTTTCACGAGATCATCGACGGCGTGGAGATGGACCTGGTGACCCACAGCTACCAGAATTTCGAGGATCTATACCAATACTGCTACCGCGTTGCGTCGGTGGTCGGGCTGGTCTGCATTGAGATCTTCGAGTACACGGATTCAAGGGCCAAGGAGTTCGCCACCGACATGGGGATAGCCATGCAGCTGACGAACATCCTACGGGACATCGAGGAGGACTGCGGGCGAGGCAGGGTGTATCTGCCTCAGAACGAGTTGGCGGAGCACGGGGTGACTCCCGAGTCACTTCAGGCCGGGACCACGGGGCCCGAGTTCCGGGCGATGATGGTGCAGCAGGTCAACCGGGCACGGGACTACTTCGAAAGGAGCGCAGGGCTTCTTCCCCTGCTGGCCCCCCGGTCCCGGCTCTGCCCTGCCGTACTGCAGGCCCTATATTCGAAGCTCCTGGACAGGATTGAGGCGCGGGACTACAACGTTTTCGGCGAACGAATAGCGCTTAGCTCCAGGGAGAAGCTGGGACTCACGGCACAGGTCTGGTCTGAAACCATGCTCCGCAACCTGGTGCGGCGTTGGTAGACGCTCCCACACCGTTCGAGCCTCACGTCGCCGCGTTTCTCGCCAGTCATTTCGTCGGGCGGCTGGCTACGGTGGACGAATCCGGACAACCTTACGTGGTGCCGGTGTGCTTCGCCACGGCATCCGACCGCATTTTCATCGTAATCGACGAGAAGCCCAAGGACGTGTCGCGCAGGGAGTTGAAGAGGATTCGTAACATTCGCACCAACCCCCGGGTTTGCCTCACGGTAGACACCTACTCAGACGATTGGTCACAACTGGGGTTTGTGATGGTGCGGGGCACTGCAACCATCGTCACGTCGGGGCCTGACCACGATGCCGCTGTTCCCCTGCTACGCGCTCGCTACTGTCAGTATCGGGACTTGGATTTCGGGGGGAGGGCGGTAATCGTCATAGAGCCGGGCCGAGTAGTTACGTGGGGTCGGGTGTAGGCTAAAGGCCGTAGACTCTCCGGGCATTTTCGCCCAGCACCTTATTCAAGTCGTCTTCGGGCAGATCTTTCAGCGTGCTACGTACGCTGTTGACTGCATCCCAATGGCCGTCGGAGTGGGGGTAGTCGGCGGCCCACATGAAGGACTGGGCACCGACATGCGCGACACTGACAGCGGCGAGCTCTTCGTCGGCATCCATGGTGATAAGGCATTGCCGTTTGAAGTACTCGGACGGTTTGAGCTTCAGGGCGGTAGAAAAGCCAGTGTGTTTAAAGGTGTCGTCCATCCGGTCGAGCCAGTAGGGGAGCCAGCCGCAACCCGACTCCAGCAGGACCATCTTGATGCCCGGGAACCGCTCCAGGATAGCGCCGTTCATCACCGTGGTGAAGCCCAGCTGCACCTCGCTCATAAACATGACGTAGATCCACCAGGTTGAGCGGCCCATCTTCACGTCGAAGAGCTCCTCGCCCATCATCCTCGGGGCTCCGCCAATGTGGAGGGCGATGGGAACACCGGTCTCCTCTGCCTGGGCCCAGAACCGGTCGTTGATCGGGTCTCCATACTGCCTGTTCCCAGAGGGGTAGGCACGAAGCATGATGCCTTTCGCCCCTGCGGAGACTGCCCTCTTCATCTCCTCGGCGGCAAGCACGGGATCCAACAAGCATACGTGGGCGATGGGGACCAGGCGGTCGGGCGATTCGCTGCACCAGTCCAGCAGCCAGTTGTTGTAGGCCCGGCAGTACGCGTCCCCTAGCTCGGGGTCGGTGCATCCGCCTTCCCAGGTGATCCCCAGAGACGGGTAGAGGACGACCTTGTCGATGCCCTCCTTGTCGAGGACGTTGAGCCGTTCCTTCGGGTCCCAGCCCCCGGGTGCGAAGGCTATTCCTTCTTCGTAGGAGACAACGCCGGGCGTGAAGTGGGGTTCCAGGTCTCGGCCGATTGCGCCCATATCCCCGAACACCCCATGTCTGTAACCCCACGGTTTCCCATCTATGACCCACTGGTCCCAGCCCTGGTCGTCCTTCTCCAAACGCAGGGCACGGTCCCTATATTCCGGTTCCAGGCACTTCTGCCAGAGGTCGGAGGGCTCAAGGATGTGGCTGTCTGCGTCGATTATGGGGCAAGTATCTTTGTCGCTCATTTACGAATCTCAATCTCCGAAGAATTTTAGGAATAACACAAACTGAACACCGGCGAGTATCAAGGCCAGAAGAAGAATTACAAAGACGAGCTTGAGGGGCCCTACAACAAATCTTGCCGGAAGCGTCACCACCCAAAGCAGGAGCTTGAACGGGAGGCATAAAGCCTTGCCCAGTACACCCAAGCTCAGCGTCCCTGGAATTCAGGTTTACGCTTTTCCAGGAAAGCGTCGACGGCTTCGGTGTGGTCGCGGGTGAAGAAGGTCAGGCTTTCGGTAGCCAGAGACGATTCCAGAACGAGGTTAACTTCGTTCCTCAGCCGCTTGTTAAGGGCCATTTTAGTCCACCTGATTGCGAGAGTCGGGCCCGAGGCCAGTCTTTGAGCCATTTCCATAGCTGACGGGACCACCTGATCCCTGGCCACCACTTTGTTGACCAGACCGAGGCCCAGGGCCTCCTGCGCGGTTACCAAGTCTCCGGTGAGCAGCATTTCCTTGGCTTTGCAAAGGCTAACGAGAAGGGGCCATATGACCGCTCCGCCATCGCCCGCCACGACACCCATGCTGACGTGGGGATCTCCAATTTTAGCCTGTTCCGAGACGATAATGATGTCTGAGAGCAACGCCAGCGTAGCCCCGAGGCCTATCGCGTGGCCGTTGACGGCGGCAATGATGGGCTGAGGCAGCTCAACCAGGTTTCTGACCAGCTTCCTGGGCCCCTGCATAAGCCAGCCATGAATGTAGGCCTTCTGCACTTCCGGGTCTCGGGCCCGCTCCTGCATGCCCTTGATGTCACCGCCGGCGGAGAAGGCCTTGCCGGCTCCGGTGAGGACAACGGCATTCACGCTGGAGTCCTCCGCCAACATACCGAAGACTTCTTCGAGATCAAGGTGCATCTGGTGGTCGACGGCGTTGAGGGCGTCGGGCCGGTCAAGGGTTACCTGGGCAACGGAGTCCCTAACTTCGACCTGTAGAGACTTAAGGCTACTGTAGTCCGTCATTCTGCTCTCTCCTTGGCGCGGTCAGCAAGCTGTATTGGATAAACGATGGCCGGGGCCCCGATGTCGGAGGCCCCGGCCATTATATCCAAGCTTGTTAAGGTCTATCTGAGCGGGCTAGGAATGTTGCCGCATGAGATCGGGGTGTCGTTTACCAGGTCTTCGCCGTCAACAACTATGACATAGGCAAGGCTGAACTGGAAGAACTGGGCCGGCGTGTTTACCATGCTTACGGACTCGCCGCCTTCTACGCTGAAGAGGAGGTAGTCGAACTGGCCGTCGGGATCCCCGCCCTCGTCCGGGCAACCGCCTCTGCGGACTGCTGCGGCGTAGGGGCCCGGGCCCGCGTCGTCCAGTATGACAGTTACCTTAGTCTGACGCTCGATCTGGATCAGGTCGAGAGTCCCACCCAATCCATCTGCACCGATGGGCATCATGTCCGTCGTGCTGGCCGTCGCCGCTATCTCTTCGCCCCCGGTAAACTCTTCAGGCAGGGGCGCTCCCCCGACACCTGAAAGAGGGGTGCTAGTCGCCGCCGGGGCGGGAGTAGAAGTAGGACCTGCCGAAGTAGCCGTGGGGGCCGGTTCATCACCGTTACCATCATCACCATTGCCATTGCCGCCGCAGGCAGCGGACAAAGAGAGCAAGGCCAAGATCCCTACGAGCCCCAACAGGATTAGTGTCTTTTGAATGGTACGCATCTAAGTGGTCCCTTTTTGATTTTTCTTCCTATATTGGAATGTCCCTAAGTCGTCGCCGCATCCTTCTTCCGCATCTGGGTCTGGACGAAGAAGGCCAACCCTAAGAGGAGTATGGTCACGAATACCAGCATCGTGGAGATCGCTGCTATGGTCGGGCTGATCTCGGTCCGGATACCGTCCCATATTTCCTTGGGCAGGGTGCTAATCTGGCTAGTCGAGAGGAACAGGGCTATCAGTAATTCGTCGAAGGACACGAGGAAGGAGAAGAATGCCGCGGCGGCAAGGCCGGGAACCATCTGCGGCAGAACAGCCCTAGTTAGCGTGCTAATTGGCCCCGCGCCCAAGATGGCCGCCGCCTGGTCCTGGTTACGTTCCACATTCCTAAGGGTTGCACTCAAGATGATTGTGACGTAAGGAACAGCCAACATCACGTGGGCAACCAGAAGGCCTGCGCCCACCACCGGGACTTGAGGATACGGGTCCGCCGAAGAGAGCAGCCCTCCATCGAACTTGTCCGTCCAACCCGACATCCACGGGATTACGAGGTAGGGAGCCGTAAACAGTATGCCGATCGGGGCCCAAGGCCTGAACCGTTCATACCATGCGACAAGCTTCGCATCCCACTCTTCTATCGGCTTCTTGTAGAAGCTCCTAAATAAGAGGACACCTATGGAGATAATGCCCAGGCCGATGGCCAGGAAAATCAGTGCGTATTCTCCCCAGACGGGAACCGGCAGTCCAGAGGGTGACTTGAAGAAGGACCGCAGGGCCTTTGAAAGGAAAAAGAACAGGGCGATTGCAGTAATAAGTATCGGTACGATGAGGGGCGAGATGATGACCGCGTTCAGGATATTCTTACCCCAGAACTTGCCCCGAGTCAGCCCGTAAGCCGCCAGTGCTCCAATGGGTACAGCAACAACCATGACAGCTATCGCAAGTTCGACGCTGATTATAGTTGCCGGTATCCAGCGCCCAGTCGAGCCGAAGTGACTAGCCCCCTCCACACCGAAGTAGTCCTGGTACCAGCGCCAGGTGAATCCCCTCGGCGGGAACTGAAGGAATATGGAGTCGGTCACCGAAAGCGGTACGACGATGAAGTTAGGGAGGATTAGGAAGGCAAAGACCACAGAGACGAACAGATAGAGCACAACCCTTCTGACAGGAGCCCTACGGCCTTCCCAAACACCGAGTCCTCTAGTGCCTGCACCTTTCATGTTCTCTCAACTCCTTGCATTGATCGGCGTATCCTTTAGTTCCTGAGGGACTTGAGTCTAGCTGGCAGCATTGTTAAGAGCCAAAGGAGCCCAAATGCGGCACATATCGCTACGGCAACCCCTGTGACAGTCCACATCACGTTTGACCAAGAGTTGTTGATCGTAGTGTCTTCTGTCGAGTAGTCGGGCAGAAACTCTTCCAACAAGTCGGGGGGAACCCGCAGAAGTTCTTCTCCGGCTCCAGCTCTGACGTCAGCGTTCAGGGACTCGGGCACGGCCGCGACCAGGGCCTCGGGCGCTATCTCGCGCTCAATCGTCACGAATTCCGGACCGATGGCCACGAGGGCGAAGCCGAACATTATGATAATCAGGACGCCTGTCGAGATGATCATAATACTCTTGAAGACTTCTCTTGTGGCGTTGGTGATGCCTTCCATGATTTTTGGTGTTCCTTCGCGTTATCTGTAGGACGCGGGTATGAAGGGCTTCCTCTGCTAACGCATCTCTCCGTATAGTCTGTCCATGCTCAGGAAGCGGGCATAGATGAAGTACAAGACTAGGGTGCCGCCCAGGAGCATGAAGGCAAGAGCTGCCGCAAACTCCCAGTTATTCACCTCATTAATTTGTATCTCTATCATGTTGGATATCATCCGGTCTCCAGGGCCTCCCAGCAGAGCCGGCGTGATGAAGAATCCAAGGGACAGGATGAATACCAGAAGGATGCCAGCACCCAGACCCGGCGTGGTCAGCGGGAAGTAGACCCGTCGGAAGGCCGTAAAGGGGCCAGCGCCAAGGTTCTCGGCTGCCCTCAAGTATTCATTGGGGATTCCCCGCATTACGGCGAATATGGGGAATATCATGAACGGGACAAGGATATGCACCATTCCGATCAGGGTGCCTACACGGTTGAAGACCAGCTCCAACTCTCCCCCACTGCCATCCACCGACGGGTCCCAACGTGTGAAATTCAGAGCGTCGGGCAGTCCAGTCCAACTAAGAATCCATGTGAAGGGCCGCATATGTATGACTTCGCCCACCCACTGCAATAGCTCTCCCGCACCGTCCCGAACCCCTATCCAGTCCAAAGTCTCGTTTATGAAACCGTTCCTACCAAGAATGATGCGCCAGGCAAACGTGCGGACCAAAATGCTGGTCCAGAAGGGCACCACCACCAAGGGAAGCAAAATCGCCCGGGTCTTGTCCGCGACGTTAGCCAATAGATAGGCAACGGGATACCCCAGGGCGATCGAGAAGACCGTAGTTAGGAATGAGATCTGGAAAGTTGTCTTGAACAACTCTCTATAGACCGGCCCATTCACAGCTCTCTCGTACTGGCCTATGGTTTCGAAATTATAGTTGAAGGCGACCCCGTCATCCGTGGTGCCGAAGCTGAGCGAAAGCATGCGCCACAGGGGGAAAATCAGGAATACAGCCACCAAGGCAACAGAAGGAAGAATGAGCATCAGGAAGAAGCCCTGCTCCTTAAGATTGAGCCAGAGGAGGCGTCTCCTAGCCGGATCCATTATTTGGTCACCGACGTCTCTTAGGTCAGCAAGATAAGGAGCCTTCCCTACCAAAGCGCCTGTTTGTCGAGCCCCTGCTTGAGCCATACCTATCTCCAGTCGTCGACTTGACCCCGAACCTTGCGGTAATTTCCGCTTGGTGGGACGGAGTGTTTAGCCTAGCTGATGTGTACGCTTAATCCGTTGATGTAATCTTAGTTGCCGTGCTGCCGGCTTATACAGCCAACATGTCGTCGGCTTCCCAACCTATCCGTACCCGCTCTCCCTGCTTGTAGAGGTGAGAGTCCGCCTTAAGGAGCCATTTGGCCATAATGCGCGTGGAGGTGCCGAGCCTTATTATGTACTTGACGTGCTCGCCGAGGTAGATGATCTCTTCAATCTCTCCCTCGAAGACGTTGGTCATTCCGTTGCTTTCCGCCACCTCTACGACACTCTCTGGTCTTACGACCGCGGTGGCGTTCTCAACGTCGACATCAGCGTCCCGGGCAATGCCTGTCAGCCTCAGCCCATCATCGGTCTCCAAAACATACCTGGTGCCGTCCAAATCTCCGTTGCCGGCGATGAAGTTCGTCTCTCCGATGAAGTCGGCGACGAAGCGGTTGACGGGCCTCTTGTACATAACGTCAGGGGTAGCCACCTGCTGTATGGCACCGAAGTTGAGGACCACGATCCTGTCGGACATGGTGAGGGCTTCGCCCTGGTCATGGGTAACGTAGATGATGGTGACGCCGAGCCTGTTGTGGAGGTGCTTCAGCTCGATCTGCATCTCCTGCCTGAGCTTGAGGTCAAGGGCGCCAAGGGGCTCGTCCAAGAGCAAAACGTTGGGTTCATAGACAAGGGCCCTGGCCAATGCAATACGCTGCTGCTGACCACCACTGAGCTGGCTGGCCCGCCTCTTTTCGAAGCCCGTCAGCCGTACCAATTCCAAGGCGGCCTGCACCCGTGGCTCGATCTCCCGCTTCTTCATTTTTCTCATCTGGAGCGGGAAGGCGATGTTCTTCTCCACATTCATGTGGGGGAAGAGGCTGTAGTTCTGGAAAACCATCCCCAGGTTTCTCTTGTAGGTGGGGATGTCGACGATCGAGTTGCCGTCTACGAGAATATCCCCGGCGGTTGGAATGACAAAACCTGCCATCATCATGAGGCAGGTTGTCTTCCCGGAGCCGCTTGGCCCCAGCAGGGTTATGAACTCTCCGGCGCCGACCTCCAGGTTGGCGTTATCAAGGGCGCGAACCTCACCGTATAACTTGGTGAGATTGCGGACTGATATGCTAGCGCCACTAATCTGTTCTAAAGCTTTTGCCATCGCTTAAGGTCCCCCTGTCTGTGACTCCTGACTCAAGCTGCGATTCTTGGTCCGATGCAGTTCCGCCGTATGGCCGCCACTTGGGGTGGGGCCGGTGATATAGGTCACCTGCTAACTAATTATATGTACTTCGCCGTCTGCCTCGATAAATGGAATTGCAAGGCGCTATGTGAGAGGCCCCCCAGAGCCTCCGCGCCTCTAAAGTCGGCTTAGTATATTTGGCGCACCGACCCTTGTCAACCCTTTACCGAAAAGCTACGATCAAGTGCCGCTCTTGCCTTCACGTATACAATATCCGAGTCCCCGAACCCGTCCGACGCAAAGGAGCATGACATGTCGCAAGATTCCCGCAAAACGGCCCTGCTGGACCAGGCGAAGGCCCACCTGTTCCGCTCCTCCAAAGACTACGGGGAGCCTATCATCGCTCATGGGCGGGGCGCGACCCTGGTGGACATAGACGGCAAAGAGTACCTTGACTTCGGGTCGGGGCAGATGGCTGCGAGCCTCGGGCACAACCACCCAGCCATAACCGAAGCCTTGGAGCGCTCCTGTGAACGGATACTCCACCTCAACACCAACCTGGTAAGTGAGGAGGTCATCGAGCTGGGCAAGTCCCTCGCCGACCTTCTACCACCGCAACTCCAGAAAGTGCTCCTCCTGAGCACCGGCGGAGAATCGACGGAAGTGGCGCTTAAGGTTGCCAAGATGTTCACCGGGCGCTTCGAGGTTGTAGGGCTGATGCAGGGCTATCACGGTCACACGGGAGGGGCGCTCAGTGTGACCTTCTCCAACCGCAGGGAAGGGTATGGACCTCTGACACCAGGGGGCATGGCCATTCCTACTCCATATTGCTACCGGTGTCCCCTCCATCTTACTTTCCCGTCCTGTGATTACGCCTGCGCCAAGGTTGGCTTCAACATGGTCGATGCACAAACGACGGGGTCGCTGGCCGCATTCATCGCAGAGCCAATTCTCAGTGCGGCGGGAGTGCTGGAACCTCCGCCCGGCTACTTCCCATTGGTGAAGAAGATGTGCGAGGAGCGAGGATTGCTGTTCATCCTCGACGAGGCTCAGACGGGACTCGGGCGGGTGGGTGCAACCTTCGCCTTCGAGCAGGACGGTTTCGTGCCGGACATCCTGGCCCTGTCCAAGACCCTCGGGGCTGGGTTGCCGCTGGCTGCCATGATCACTTCCGAGGAGATAGAAGAGACCTGCCACGACAAGGGGATGGCCTTCATATCTTCCCACCAGAACGACCCGTTCGCTGCGGCGGTCGGGCTTGCCGTCATCGAAGTACTGGTGAAGGAGGGTCTTGCCGACGAGGCGCGGGCCAAGGGGCAATACCTGAAGGACGCCTATCTAAGAATGAAAGAAGACCACCCGATTATCGGGGACGTGCGGGGGAGGGGACTGTTGCTCGGGATGGAGCTGGTCAAGGACCCGGAGACCAGGGAACCTGCCGGTGAGGAGGCGCGGCTGTTAACCAAGAAGTGCCTGGAGAACGGGCTAATCCTTCAGCAAGCCTCCTATGCCAACATAGCCAACGTCTGGCGCATTGCGCCTCCCATGACGGCCACGTACGAGGAGCTGGACCGTGGCGTGGAACTCCTGGATAAGTCGATGACTGAGATGGGACTCTAGGTCAGGAATGTATGGGGTATAATGCTCGGACGGACAGAGAGGACCGGGGTAAGTGTGCCTCGGTGCCCGTGTGCCGGGCGTTAATTACGCAGCTAATCTATCGATAACGATTAGGAGGAAAAATCCATGAAGATGTTCGTAGGCGGAGAATGGATTGATAAGGACCGGAAGATCGCCGTCGTTAACCCATACGACGGCGTGGAGATTGACACCGTACCAAGGGCCGAGGACTCCGACATAGATGCTGCGATCACCAGCGCTGCCCGAGGTGCCAAGATCATGGCCAAGATGCCCGCCTACGAACGGTACAGCATTCTGAAGAAGGCTGCTGAACTGCTGGAAGAGCGGCGCGAGGAGCACGGACGCATCATCACGCTGGAAGAGGGCAAGGTCATAGCAGAGGGCCGTACAGAGGTCGACCGGGCCGTACAGACCCTTACAGGCTCTGCCGAGGAGGCCAAACGCATCCACGGCGAGACGGTGCCCCTGGACGGAGCGCCAAGCTGGTCTGGCCAGTTCGGGTTCACCATGCGGGTGCCCTGCGGCATCGTGGCAGCGATAAGTCCGTTCAATTTCCCGCTGAACCTGGTTATGCACAAGGTCGGGCCTGCACTGGCTGCTGGCAACTCCGTCCTTATCAAGCCCGCCACCGACACCCCCCTGTCCGCCCTGAAGCTCGTGGAAGTACTCCTGGACGCCGGCCTGCCCCCCGAGGCAATCCAGTGCGTTACCGGCAGCGGCAAGCTTATCGGAGACGCGATCAGCACCGACAACCGGGTGCGCAAGATCACGTTCACGGGCAGCAAGGAAGTCGGGGAGCACATCTGCCGAATGGCCGGCGTAAAGAAAGTGACCATGGAGCTGGGTTCCAACAGCCCGCTCATCGTCATGCCGGATGCCGACTTAGACAAAGTCATCCAGGCAACTGTTGCGAGCGGCTACTCCAATGCGGGGCAGGTCTGCATATCGACGCAGCGGGTCTTGGCCGACCGTCGGATCTACGCTGACTACCTGGAAGGGTTGAAGGAAGGTGTGGAGAAGATAAAGATTGGGAACCCGATCGAGGAAGGCATCGAGTTGGGCCCGATGGTACGTGAAGAGGACGCCGTGCGGGTGGGTGCGTGGATCGACGAGGCAGTTGCCTCGGGCGCAACCGTAGTCACGGGCGGGGACAGGGAGGGGGCGATCTTCTCCCCGACCGTCGTGGCCGACGTCAAGCCCGAGATGAAAATCTCCTGCGAAGAGATCTTCGGACCGGCGGTGGCCGTCACCCCTATTGACAACATTGACGACGCCATAGCCCTGGCGAACGACAGCGAATACGGACTGTCTGCCGGCATCTTCACCCAGAACATAGACTGGGCCATGAAGTTTGCCATGGAAGTCGAGTCCGGGAGCCTGCACATCAACTACGGCCCGCAGTGGCGTGCCGACCTGATGCCCTACGGCGGTCTGAAATTCAGCGGCATGGGCAAGGAAGGCCCTCGCTACGCCGTCGAAGAGATGACAGAGCTCAAGATGGTGGTGATGCACCTTCAGTAGCATCGCCTAAACACTCAGATCAAGACGCGCTGAACAACCCCCGGGACCCGGTCGGGGTCCCGGGGGTTGCTATTCAATCGGGGGCAGGTGACGAGTGAGAGTCAAGGCCTTTGAGACTACGGATCCAATTCCTGAACTAAATAAGCCTCACGCCATAGCGATGATGAGGCCATGGGTGGACGTGGGGAGTGTCGGGACCACGGTGCTTAGCCGTCTCGAGCGGTATCTTAAGGCGTCCGAGTTGGCAAAGTTGGCGGAGCCCGGGCGCTTCTTCGACTTCACACGCTACCGGCCCATGCTCCGCTACGCCAACGGTGAGCGACAGGTGACCATTCCCAACACCTTCATAAACTACTCCCAGGCCGAGGGCATGCCCGACCTCCTATTCGTACACCTGCTGGAACCTCACTCGCTGGGCGAGGAGTACATAGAGTCGGTGCTGGAGCTGTTCAAGGAAGTGGGAGTGACCCGTTACCTGCTGGTCGGGGGGATGTACGACGTGGTCCCCCATACGCGGCCTATCCGCATCTCAGGCTCCCTGAGGATGAAGGACATAGATGAGACCCTGGCCGACCGGTTCAAGGTGAAAAAGAGCACCTATGAAGGCCCCACCAGCATCCTTTACATGATCTCCCGCAAGGCGCAGGAGATTGGGCTGGAGACAGGGAACCTGACAGTGCATCTGCCCCAATACGTCCAGCTTGAAGAGGACCTTTCGGGGGCGGCGGCGGTGCTAAAAGTGCTCAGCGAGCTGTATGGCCTGCCGGAAGAACTGCAGGCGAGGGAAAAGGCTGTCCGTCAGTACGTGGAACTGGGCAAGACCGTGGCTCGTAACCCCGAGCTGGGCGCCCTGGTACAGCGGCTGGAAGCTATATATGACGCCCGGGCCGAGGAGGAACGCGAGCCCGACGACAGTCCACCTCTCTCTCCCCAAGTCGAGCGTTTTCTCCTGGACATGGACGAGCGTTTCAGCAACAACTGACGCGGGCGGGCGCGTCGGCACCCACACTCACAGGAGGGGACAAGTTCAATCCTGAGACTGTCCCATCCGACTGCACAGGAGCGATAGCATGAAGAACGGGTTCCGGGTCATGGACTCGGACATGCACGTGATAGAGCCTTCCGATCTGTGGGACCGGTACATCGATGCCGCATTTCATGACCGAAGGCCGCGTGGCGCAGCTCGGTGGCCGGGGGATATGCAGATAGAGCTTGAAGGCAAGGTTATGCCCGACGTTCCTACGGATTGGGGCAGGAACCGAGCGGACGAACAGTCAGGCGCTTACTCCGACGGCTACGCCAACAACTTCGACTCCGCATCCCAGCTAAGGGCGATGGACTCCGAGGGGATAGACGTCGCGATAATGTTTCCCAGCCGCGGCCTCTTCGCCCTCGCTTTGGACACCATGGACCCGGCACTCAGCGCAGCCGTTGCTCATGCCTACAACCTGTGGCTATCCGACTTCTGCAGCGAGAGTCCGACAAGAATGCTCGGAGCGGGCATGGTTTCTCCCTTCGACGTACAGTCGGCCTGTGCAGAGGCCGAGGCAGTCGTCAAAGACATGGGGTTCAAGTCGGTGTTCATACGCCCCAACATTGTCGAAGGGCGCAACTGGTACCACCCGGACTACCATCCTCTTTGGGAAACGCTGCAAAGTCTCGGAGTACCCATCGGGTTTCATGAAGGGGCCACGGCGGCGATGAACCAGGTCGGCAAGGGATTCGATACTTACATGATGCACCATACATGCTGCCATCCCATGGAGATGATGCTGGGCGTGGTGTCGATGTGCGGAAGCGGGGTCCTGGACCGGTTCCCCGACCTTCAAGTCGCCTTCCTGGAGGGTAACTCTGCGTGGGCGCCGTGGCTTCTGTGGCGGCTTGACGAGCATTACGAGCTTTCCGGCAAGTTTGAAAATCCGGATATGAAGCTCACTCCCTCCGAGTATTTCCGCCGACAATGCTACGTCTCCATTGAGGCCGACGAGGCCCCCGCCACCATAATTGAGGACTGGGGCCTGACCTCCAACGTGGTCTTCTCCACAGACTATCCCCACAACGATTCCAAGTTCCCACACGCTATTGAGGGCTTTCTTACAATGCCCTTATCCGATGAGGCGAGGAAGGCCATTCTGTGGGACAACTGCGCCAGGTTGTACAGCATATCCTGACCAAAACGAAGGTGAACCATGACTAGCGATCAGGTAACGGACCTTGGGGCTTGGGCGGCTTTTTCCAAAGAGGACATCGACAAGCGGCACAGCCGCGCCCGGGAGATGATGTCTGCTAGAGGCCTGGACGCCCTGCTGGTCACCAACGAGGAGAATTTCCAGTATTTCACCGGGGCCACGGGGTCACTGGCACTCCACTACTCCAGCACAAGGCCGGCGGTACTGGTGTTTCCCCTAGTCGGGGAGCCAATCGCCGTAGTCGGGGCGATGATAACCGAGACAGTTAGGATGTCCACCTATGTCAGCGATGCTCGGGGCTACACGGACGTCCTGTCTTTCCCCGTACACATGGTCCTGGACGCCATTACCGGCCTAACGCCAGCAGTGAAGCAAATCGGCGTGGAGCTTGGGATGGAGCAGAGGATGGGCGTTCCGGTCGGGGACTATTTGGCGATTGTAAATGGCGCGCCTGAGGTGACATTCGAGGACGCCGCCGACATTTTCGTAAAGCTGCGGATGATCAAGACACCCGAAGAGGTCGAGTACATGCGGCAAGCGGCCGCGATCACAGGCCGCGCACGGCAGAGGCTCTTCCGAGAGATTGTACCGGGGATGACCGAACGGGACGCGGTCCGGAGACTTCGTGCCCTGATATTGGATGAGGGCGGCGACCGAACCTCCTTCGTCCACTTGATATCCGACTTTCCGGTCAGCCAGACGCAGTTCCACTTTGACCGCCCACTGAAGCGCGGGAGTCTCCTGTACATCGACGCGGGGGCTTACGTAAGAAACTACACCATCGACTACGCCCGATTCGCGACCCTGGGGCCCGCCAATTCCGAACAGATACGGGGGCACAGCGTCCTGCTAGAAGCAAATCGACGAATGACGGAGGCCCTGCGGCCCGGACTCACCTGTGCTGAACTGCACGAGATCGGGGCGGAGGTCATTGTGGAGTCGGGGTTCGAGGTTGCACCGGTAGGGCGGATGGGCCACGGGCAGGGGATACAGTTAACCGAGCCCCCCTCCGTTTGCCCCGAGGACGAAACGGTGTTGGAGGAGGGCATGATAATCAGCACGGAGCCCGAAGTCGGGTTAAACTTACTATGGGAAGATGTCCACGTCATAACGGCGGACGGGTCGGAGCAGTTGACGCTGGAACCGGTGGACCTGGTGGAGATACCCTTCGAATAGGCACTTCCACGGCTCCAGCCTAAGCCTAGACGATTGGACTGACGACACAAACAGCAGCACCGGGGAGGAGCAGCATATGCAAGCTAAAATCCTGATCGAACGGCACACTGCACCCCAGCAGGCGCACCACGTCCTGGCGATCGCCACAGAACTAAGGGCCGCCGCCATCCGTCAGCCCGGCTACATCTCGGGCGAAAGCCTGATAGACGTAGCCGACAACACGGCCCTCGTCGTCATCAGCACCTGGCGCAGCATGGAAGACTGGAGGCGTTGGGAGGCCAGCGAGGAACGGCGAATGCTGGAGGATAACATCGTCCCGCTCCTTAGCCAACCCCCCTTAGTTCGGGTCTGCACAGACCTATCCGGGGAGTCTTAGCCTCTGCTTAGCTGGTGAGGGGCCTTTACATGGGTGTTCCTTGACCACCGATATGGCGGTTGCTAGAATGACCCTCACCCTTTGTGAGCAAATGAACGAATGCGCCACAACCTGATGCAACGCGCTATCAGTCCCGCCGGATATCCGACATGCTAGTCATAGGCCTTACGGGCGGAATCGCCACCGGCAAGACTACGGTGTCACAAATTCTTAAGGAATTGGGCGCCGAAGTCCTGGACGCCGATAGGGTCGGGCATGAGGCCTACCTCCCAGACACAGTGACCTACAATGATGTCGTGGCTACGTTTGGGCGCGACATCGTCAGGGAAAACAGGCAGATCGACCGGGCAAAGCTGGGAGCTCTGGTATTCAGTGATCCGGCGAACATGGATAAGCTCACGGGGATCATGTGGCCCCGCATGTACGACATGGTGGGGGAGAGGATAGAGGAGCAGAGGGGTAAGGGCACGGAGGTGATGGTAGTCGAGGCCGCGGTATTGCTGGAGGCCAAGTGGGACCCCCTGACCGATGAAGTCTGGGTGACCGTCGCGCCGGAGGCCAGCGTGATTGAGAGGCTCAAAGAGTCCAAAGGCCTAACGGCCGAGCAGGCCAAAGACCGCATCAACTCCCAGATGTCCACCGAAGAACGCATAAAAAGGGCCAGCGTGGTAATCCGGAACGACGCCGGGCCTGAACAGCTTAGAGAGAACGTCATCGAAGCGTGGAACCGCAGGGTTACGGCCAGAAAGTAGGGTTGGAATGACCTCGAGCGTGACCAAAGAGGAATACCGAGGATACCTCATCGAGGAATATGTGCTCAGGGAAGAGCCGTTCTATCTTCCCGTGGCAGATGAGATAGAGATATTCTACGCCGCCTACGAAGAGCGGATTCCACTACTGTTCAAAGGGCCCACAGGATGTGGCAAGACCCGTTTCGTCGAATATATGGCTTACAGGCTAGGCCAGCCACTGACTGTCGTAAAGCCCGAGGATGGCCAAGCCGCGTCTACGAACGGCTCGCCCAGTCTGCCCCTGGTCACCGTGGCCTGCCACGAAGACCTCACCGCCAGCGACCTGGTGGGTCGGTACCTGCTCGAAGGAGACAGGACGGTCTGGGTTGACGGCCCCCTAAGCCGAGCCGTCAAAACGGGCGGCATCTGCTATCTGGACGAGGTGGTCGAGGCCCGGAAGGACACCACCGTCCTCATCCACCCCCTGACCGACCATCGGCGCATTCTCCCCGTCGAGAAGCGGGGAGAGCTACTTGAAGCCGCCGACAACTTCCTGCTGGTCATTTCCTACAACCCCGGCTACCAGAGCGTCCTGAAGGACCTCAAGCACAGTACCCGGCAGCGGTTCGTCGCCATAGAGTTCGACTACCCGCCCAAGGAGGTCGAGCAGAAGGTCATTGCCCACGAAAGCGGCTGCTCAATGGAGGTTGCAAAGGACCTGGGCAAGCTGGGTGAAAAGGTGCGGAACCTGCGGGAGCACGGGCTCCAGGAGGGCGCCAGCACCCGGCTACTGATATACGCCGGCAGGCTTATCAAGAAGGGGATCGCCCCTCGCAGGGCGTGCCAGGTGTCAGTCGTCTGGGCTCTTACAGACGACGCAGAAGTCCAGCGCAGCGTCGAGGAAGTGGTCAACAGCATCTTCGAGTAGTCCGAGCTACTTATATTTTGACGATGCTGGATACAAGCACAGATACCTTCCCGCAAGAGGTCGCCCGACTACTTTCCAACAGGGACGCGACCCGGGTGTCGGCTGACGGACGAATGCCCGCTGCGGTCATACTCCTCCTGATGGAGAAGGAAGGCCGATTCCACATTATCTTCAACGTCAGGACCCAACAGGTAGAGCACCATAAGGGTGAGATCTCATTCCCCGGCGGGATGCACGAAGCCAGCGACCCCGACCTTCGCACCACTGCTCTGAGGGAGACGTGGGAGGAGATGGGGATAAGGCAGGAGGACGTGACCATCCTGGGCGAACTGGACGATTACGGGACTCACAGCGGGTTCGTAATATCCCCCTTCGTCGGGGTATTCCCCTACCCGTATGAGTACAACCCCAGCGAGATTGAGGTCGCCGAGGTGCTAGAGGCGCCCATAGACCACCTTCTCGCTCCGGCGAACCACACAACCGTTAGAGTGGAGCACGACGGGTTGGTCTACCAGGACAGGGCCTACAAATTCCAAGACCATGTAATTTGGGGGGCCACCGCCCGAATGCTAACCCAGTTCCTAACTCTGATAAGCTAGCGACATGGCGATAAGCAAGAAAATACAGGACGATTACGAGCAAGAGCTTACAAGTTTCCCGCCTGCTGTGGTGAGCCAATACCGGACATCGGCCCGACTCCTGGCCGGAATCCTACGGGAAGACGACTTCCGATCCTGGGCAACCGAGGGCATTTCCATTGCTCGGCATTCATTCAGGTCCTGGGAGGCGGGTGCCGAGTATTTCCGGGTCACTCCCCAAGTCCTGGCCAAGCTGCCCTTTCCCAATTTCATGGAATGGGCCCGCTGGGGCAAAGTGCTGGCCAAGGAGTCGGCGGTCCTATCAACCACATATTTTCACTCTAGCCCGGAGGCCCTGGCCCATCTAACGCCGCACCAGATCGGGGACTGGGTGTCGCTTGGCAAGGGGCTCTACAAGGGCACATGGAAGTCGGGGACACTATCTTCCCGGTTCTTCGAGACATCGCCCTCTTTGCTCCGATATATGACCCTCGGAGAGTTCCGGCGTTTTGTCACTTTCCTGGACGCCCTGTCCCGCCGCTCCTACGACCTGGCCAACGAGTGCCTGGCATCGGCGGAACCGGTATTCCGCAGCATGGAAAAGCAGGACCGGCGCGGGTTCCTGTCCTTGGTCTCCAACATGGTGGAGCTCAACTGGCGGGATGCGAAGGCCTGCTTCGAGTCGGGGGGCGCGATCCTAAGTCGGATAGACCGGGAGCAGCGAGGCCGATTCCTAGACCTTGCCGACCGGTTCGCCAAAAAGGACGCAACCCACATCCAGAACTTCCTTGTGGAGGCATCAAAGGCTCTCGGAGAGGTTGATGGAGACACTCAAGGCGAGCTTCTGAAGCTCTCGGGCGCACTACTTGCCGAGTCTCCCTACGCCGTTGTCGACTTCCTGTCCACCAGTCCGCTGGTACTTGAAAAGATCCCCCGTTCCGACCTCATACGTTGGTTCGATGAGGGTATGGATATCCTGCGGGAGAACGAAGAAGGCGGCATCGCCTACTTCAAGCTGGAGTCGGTAAAGGGGCGGGGGGTGCTGGAAGCGCTGTCCGCGGGTGTGGAGCTGGACAAGATCCGAGATATCCTGTGGATGTACGCCGTGGCCCTAACCGGCATCGACGTGCAGATCCAGACAGGGGAAGACCTTCGGGAAAAAGGGATAGGCTGGGTCTCCGGCGACAATCCCACAACTGAGGGCCGGTCCGTCTATCTGCCTCCCTTCGTCCGCAAGTACGCCTCCAAGGACGAAAACTTCGGCTGGTACAAGGTTGTCGGAACTCATCAGGTTGCACACCTGGAGTTCGGAAGCTTCAAGTTCGAGTTCGACAAAGAGGCCGTATATTTTCCCAACCTCCGGAAGGAACGGGCCGGCAGCAATGGCCAAGCCTCAACTGCCGCCGTAGATCTGCAACGTTATTTCGATCTCTTCCCCGAGCGTCAGCTGGCCTACGATCTGTTCACACTATCGGAGGACACGCGGCTCGACTCCCGGGTGCTATACGAATACAAAGGCATCCGCAAGTCATACCGTCTTACACAGGACGACGCCCTCACCCAAAGGCCCGATATCGAGTCGCTGCCCCTGCAAGAGGCCATCGTCGAGCTGCTTCTGCGCATCAGCCTCGACCAGAAGTCCGACCTGAAAGTGCCTACCAAGATCAAGGCCCAGGTGGAGGAACTGGTCAGGATCCTTATGAAGGTCCGCCCTCCCGAGGCCACGGTGGAAGATGCCGCCGAGGCAACGATCCGCCTCTATGACTACATCCGCCAGCTTATGAACCGCGAAGTCCCCGAGGATGAGTGGGAAGACTTCAACACCGACGAGATGGAACAGCAGGAACAGAACGTCGACATGTCCATGCCCGCGGCCTACGGGGCCGGTGGTGCAGAGGGCGAGGAATCGGCGACGGGCGAAAGTGGCGAGGGAGAAGGCGAGGAAGAGCAGCCGTACGATGCGGCGCAGGACGTCGGGTACAGGGGCGAGTTCAAGCCTGAGCTGGTACAGCTTCTGGCCAAGCTCCGGCAGGGGCAGGATGGTGAAGAAACCCAGGCTTCCGGCGACCCCATCTCTCCCGAGGCGCTCAAGGAGTTGCTTGAAAAGAGCGTCGAGATAGAGATAGACCAGGCGTCGGAGGGGGAGATCACCAACTCGGCGAGCATGTTCGTCGACAATCTGATGGGGCAGATCGGGCAGGACCAGCAGGAGCCCGGCAAGGGCCAAAACGTCGATACTTCGCCGCCCGCCGGGGGTCCACTCCAAGCCGACGATGCCAAGACCTTCTTATATGATGAGTGGGACTTCCGCGCCAACGACTACAAGCCCAACTGGTGCAGTGTCAAAGAGCGGGTAATGGAGGAGGGGACCGTAGAGTTCTACGAAAAGACGCTTCAGGAATACTCCCTCCTGCAGTCCCAGATCAAGCGCCAGTTCGAGCTCCTTGCCCCGGAGATGTTCCGCAAGGTCCGCCGCCTACCCGACGGCGACGACATAGATTACGACGCCGTAGTAGAAGCGATGATCGAAAAGGCCACCGGCAACTCCCCTTCCGACAAGATTTACTGGCGCCGCAACAAGATCCAGCGCGACGTATCCGTCGCCTTCCTGCTGGACATGAGCGCCTCGACCGCCGAGGCCATTGATGATGCCCGCAAGGCTGTCGACGACTGGAGCCCACCCGACGACCCCCGAGAATACCTGGCATGGCTGCGGGCCCGCCGGGAAGAGGGGAGCCGCAAGTCGTACAAGCGCATCATCGACGTGGAGAAAGAGAGTTCCGTTCTGCTCATCCGGGCCCTGGAGACCATCGGGGACCAGTACGGGATCTACGGCTTCTCGGGGTACGGGCGTGAGAACGTGGAATTCTACGTGATCAAGGAATTGGGAGAGACATTCTCCGAGCGGGTCAAGAACCGGATTGACAAGATCAGCCCGCTGCACGCTACCCGTATGGGCCCTGCAATCCGGCACTGCATTTCCAAGCTGGAAGTACAGGAGGCCAGGACCAAAGTGCTGTTCCTAATCAGCGACGGCCGGCCCCAGGACCGAGGCTACAGTCGGGAGGGAGTGGAGAAGGAGTACGCCGTCCACGACACCAAGAAGGCGCTCCAGGAGGCCCGGGCCAAACAGATCGTGCCATTCTGCCTTACCGTCGACCGGGGTGGGCATGATTATCTGAAGACGATGTGCCAGGACATGGGCTACGAGGTTGTGCCGGAGATCGAGTCGCTGCCCCGCCGCCTGCCCTATCTCTACCGGCGTCTCACGGTATAACCCAGCTTTACACAGAAAAGTTATGGGGCCCCGCAATATTGCGGGGCCCCATTCTATTTTGTCCTGTGCGGCAGGAGCGGGGTCGGTGGGCTAGGGCAGAGACCCTTCACCTTCAAACATTGTCTGGATTCCGCAGGCTTCCTGAGCGGCCATTAATTCGGGCATTAACATCATGAGTTCGGGATCAGGCGTGGGAAGTTCCGTGGCGGTCTCCAACATAGCAAACGCCTCAAGAACCTTGATGTAGTTCTCCAGGTCGGTCTGTTCTGCTACGCAGCGGAGCTGAGAGGGGGGCGGGAAGGCGTCATCTGCAGAGACCCCTCCCTGTAAAGCCAGCGCTTCTTCGTCGGTGAGGCAGAGCTGGGCGAAAAGGAAGGAGCGCATTGCGTCGGCCATGTCCATGGATGCGCCAGGTATTCCGTGCTCACCATAGGCGTCTGCTATGCAGGCTATGCTCTCATCGGAGAGTCCGCCAGCCTGGAGAGACATCAGGCCAATGCTTGCGCTAATGGCGTTTTCTTGAGTCAGGCAATCCAGCGGGAATGCACCGAACCCAGTAGCAACGGCAGCCAGCGGCTGGTCTTTGACAGTGTCAAGTATCGCCTCACCAAACGCTGCGCTGAAGCAGGCGACTTCCTCCTCGGAAAGTGCCCCCATGAGATCACCCACCGTGGTGGTCTCGTCGATATCAGTGAGGGACATCATTGAAGACTCGGGGGCTTCTGTCGGGGCCGGGACAGCGGTTGGCTCAGGAGTGGCAGTGGGTTCCGGGGTAGCGGTCGGGACTGGGGTGACGGTGGGTTCCGGAGTGGCTGTCGGGTCTTCACCGCCACAGGCGGCGAACGCCAGGGCCCCGGCCACGAGGGCCACCAGGAGCACGGGCCAAAGCCATGAGGCCCGCTTGGTTATTCTGAATCTGCTAAACATACTTTGGATCCTCCGTCGTTAACTAATAAAGAAACTATTGCTTCGGGACACTACGTATAAATTCTAGTCCTTCGGTTGTTTACACGTCAAAGGCTTTCGAGGCTTGCTTTTAAACCCGTTCAAAATTTGTCGATGCCAAACCTGCGTTGATCCAAATGCTTGTATCCGCGCCTAGTTTAGTTTGCCATCTCAATATGGGTAACGTTTAAGGCAGGGAAAGGTGTGGGGGTGTGGACGAGGGCAAGGGGCGCTCGATGGACGGTTGCGGGACTCGGCATCAGGTGAATATGAGAGCCGACCCGGCTGTCAGACAGACCATGACGAACAGTACCCACTTGACCACCTTCTGGCTCACGGTCAGTGCAAACTTGACGCTCAGAATGGCGCCCACCGTCATGCCGGCGGCAATAAGGATGGCCGGGACCCAATCCACGTGACCCGTGGGTATGAAAACAGCCAGTGCCGCAATACTGAAGAAGCCGGTGCACACGACTTTCAAGGCGTTAGTTCGGGTCAGATCGTAGCGGAGGCCGGCGGCCAAAGCCAACATCAGAATAAAGCCCACCCCCGCCTGCACCATTCCTGCATATACGCCGGACACGAACAACACCAAAATTCCCAGAGGTCGTTCCCTGAGGCTGAATGTCCGGGTGCCTTCCGGCGGCATTATGACTTCGGGCAGCACAATCGTTATGACTGCGAAGCCAATCATCACGGTCAAGATGAGGGGTTTGAAGGTCTCCACCGGTATCCAGGTTGCAGTGAACGCGCCCAAAGCGGCCCCCGACATAGTCGGCACGAGCATGGGCAGGGCCGCTCTTTTCTCGAGCTTGCCCGCCCTTTCAAAACCGACTGCACTGGTGATTGACTGCTGGAACGTTCCGACCCTGTTGGTAGCGTTGGCAATGTCGGCGGGCATGCCCATGAGTATCAGCACCGGTACGGTGATCATCGCACCACCGCCACTAAAGGTGTTGATAAATCCTGCCACCGCCCCGGTTGCCAGGAGGATAATCGCCTTCCACCAATTCAGGTCTATCGGTGTGGGGACCAGGAATTCAGGCACGGCTATGTTCACCCATATGTCGGGAACCATAGCACGCGGCACTGTAAACCTGCTTGGCGGTGGATAGCGGATCGACGCGTGTCGGTAATCACCCTCAACCACGCCCATTCCATATACGATGCGCTAGATACAAATGAGCGGCCCCAGTCAGACCGGGGCCGCTCATATTGCTATTCAAATGTGCAGAGAGCCTAGAACTGGGTGATCACGCCTCGACCGATTTCCCCACGGTCCAGGTCATCGTAGGCTTCGTTAATCTGGTCGAGGGAGTAGCGCCGGGTGACGAGGTCATCCAGAGGCAGTCTGCCCGCCTGGTACATGTCTATGAGCTTGGGCATGTCGGTGCTCATACGGGCGGAGCCGTAATAGCAGCCCTTGAGCACCTTTTCGTCCCGTACCAAGGCCACGGGATCTATAGGGGCTTTCGAGCCCCAAGGCGAGATGCCGACCACGACGGCTGTGCCGCCCTTCTTGGTCATTTCGTAGGTCATTTCAACGGTGTCGGGGGAGCCGAAGACCTCGAATGCGTAATCGACGCCCTGGCCGCCAGTTAACTCCTTGACCCGGGCCACGGCGTCCTGCTGGCTGGGGTTAACGGAGTGAGTAGCCCCGAACTTCATGGCGAACTCCAGCTTGCCTTCGTTTATGTCTACTGCGATGATCTGCCGGGCATTGGCCAGGCCCGAACCCATGATCACGTTGAGGCCCACGCCGCCACAGCCAACCACGGCGACCGTGCTGTTGGCCTCGACCTTGGCGTTGTAGAGAACGGCCCCGACACCTGTGGTGGTGCAGCAGCCGATGAAGGCGGCAATCTCCATGGGCAAGCTGTCGGGGGCGGGGATGCAGGCAGACTCGGGGACCACGGTGTGGGAGGCGAAGCAAGACATCTGGTCGAACTGGGCAATCTTCATATCGCCCTTGTGCAGTCTGCTGGTGCCGTCAAACTGGGACATTACAAACTTGCCGCGAGTCAGGCAGAGGTTGGGCCTGCCAATCACACAGTTCTCGCACCTTCCGCACGTGGACACGAAGGCAATCACCACCCGGTCTCCCGGAGCCACCGAAGTCACACCCTCACCGACCTCCTCGACCGTGCCGGCGGCCTCATGGCCGAGGACCACGGGGAGCGGGCACTTGGCGTTTCCATGCATGAAGTGGAGGTCACTTCGGCAGACGCCTGCAGCGCCGACCTTTATCTTCACTTCCCCCGCCCTAGGCGGATCCAGGTCCACTTCCTCAATTACCAAGGGGGTGTTGGCTTCGTATAGTACCGCCGCTTTCGTTTTCATTGTGGCTCCTCTCAGGTTGATCCGGGACTTTCTTACAGGGCCTGAAGTTCCTTTTGAAGCTCGGAAAGGGCGGCTATGGCCGCTCTCTGCTTGATGAGGGGCCGGATTCCGGGAAGGTTCAAATCCACGGACCGAGTCCCGTTCCTGCTCGATATCCCCAGGAACACGGTGCCGGGGTCCTTGCCTTCGCTTGCGTCGGGGCCAGCGACTCCGGTTATACCGACACCCATGTCTGCATTGTTTCTCTCGCGGCAGGCCCGTGCCATGGCCTGTGCCGTCTCTCGGCTGATGGCGCCGTGAAGCTCGAGAATGCCGCTGTCCACGCCGTTGGCCATCTTGACCTCGTTGGTGTAGGAGACCACGCCGCCTTTGAAATATTGGGAACTGCCCGGCACGTTGGTGATCATGTTGGACAGCAGGCCCCCACTACAGGACTCCATGGCAGCCAGGCTCAGGCCTTTGGACAGCAACAGCTTCCCTACGTTCCCTTCCAGCGTGTCCTCGTCCCTGCCCCAGATGTAGGCTCCCAGGATGTCATCGACTCGGGCCTCCATCTCTTTCAGCAGCGCAGAGGCCGTATCCTCGTCATCGCCCTTAGAGGTGATGCGGAGATGGATACCATCATCCTTGGCATAAACCCCGATGGTCGGGTTGTTCGAAGAAAGGAGGGAAGAGACCATCTCGTCGAGGCCACCTTCGCTGAGGCCGAAAGTCTTGACAGTTCTCGACACCAGGACGCCCCCGCCGACTACGAGCTTCTTGAGCTCGGGAGCCACTTCCTTGTTCCACATCCTCTGCATCTCACCCGGCGGGCCGGGCATGCAGATTATCCTTCGCTCCCCGCTCTCGACCCACCAGCCGGGGGCCGTGCCCCTTGGGTTGTTGATGGCCCGCGCCGAGGGTATCAGCGTGGCCTGTTTCAGGTTCGAAAGGGGCATCGGGTAATTGCGGTTACTAAAGAAAGAGCGAAGCTGACCCTCCAGCTCGGGGTCTACCTTCATCTCCTCGCTCACGAGTTCCGACACGGCCTCCCGGGTGACGTCGTCCTGGGTCGGGCCGAGGCCGCCGGTGGTCATGATAAGGTCGGCCCGGGACCAGATGGCCCGGAAGGTCTCTACCAGCCGGTCCTTGTTGTCCCCAAGCTGGTGGATTCGGTAAAGGTCGATGCCCAGCAGGGGGAGTTGGGAGGCGAGAAAGGGGGCATTAAGATCGGTGATTTCACCGAGGAGAATCTCGGTGCCTATGGATACAATTTCAGCCCGCATGGTGCATAGTCAAAGAGGTGGATTTTAGAGTCGGATGTCGGGCGCGAGTATAGCACAAGGCCCGAATAGTCGGACCTGGGAGCAGAGGCTGAGATTATGTTGCGTCGGGTATAATGCGGGTATAGACTCCCGAAATGAGGATTGGCCCAGAGCCGTCGACAGCTTGCCAAAAGTAGCGGAAGCGATCCGACTAGTTGAAGACGACGGTTGGCGGCAGGTTCGGCACAAGGGAAGCCATCGCCATTACAAGCATCCCAGCAAGCCAGGTCTCGTAACCATAGCCGGGAAGCCGAGCAAGGACCTGTCTCCAAATACCTATAGAAGTATCTTGAAACAAGCCGGCCTATCGCCTTAGATACAAGATGACGACAACCCTGAAAGTCTACGCCGTGGTTTTCGAAGAGACAGGTAACGGATATTCTGCCTATCTTCCTGATTTGCCCGGTTGTGTGGCGGCGGGCGATACAAAAGAAGAAACAGAGAGACTCATTTCAGAAGCCGTGGCAGAACATCTGGATATGCTGGCGAGTGAGGGCATACCCATCCCTCAACCTATTGATGCAGTTTCGGTTTCCTCTATCTGACCAGAACTACTGCAGCAAGATCCGCAGCCCCACTGGAAAGAGCCGCTAAGAAAAGTCGCGCTTTTCCGAAAGGTCAAGGCGATTCCTCAGGCTGGGAAGAGATGTCCTGCCCCGGTTGTATAATAGGTCTAGTAGCACACGCAACCCACTATTCAAATGAACAACTCAATCACAATTGCGCGGGTATTCGGCATCCCGATCAGGATTGAGGTCACATGGCTGATCATCTTCGCCATGCTCCTAATCCCCGGTGGCCTCTATTACGTACCCAACCAATACCCGCACTGGTCCTCGGTCGAGGTCTGGAGCGTGGCGGGCGTTTACACGCTGCTATTCTTCGCATCCATCCTGCTCCACGAGCTTGCCCACAGCATCGTAGCGAAGCTTCATGGAATACCGGTGCAGAGCATCACTCTGTGGCTCTTCGGTGGCGTAGCCCATCTGACCAAAGCGGCGGACCGGCCCCGTACCGAAGCCCTGATATCAATAGTCGGGCCTGGCGTCAACCTGGTCATTGGAGCGGCCCTCTTCGTCTATCTCTACCTGGTTGGGCCCAGCAACGAGTATGTGGAATTTCTCGGCGCGTACCTGCTCGGGGCGAATGCCATTCTGGCGATTTTCAACCTGATGCCCGGCCTGCCGTTGGACGGCGGTCAGTTGGTCAGGTCGGCGGTCTGGGCCATTAGCCATAACCGAGAAAAGGGCACGGTCTACGCATCCCTGGGTGGTTGCGGTGTCGCAATGCTGGTCTGCGCCGGAGGGGTAAGCATAGTCTACTTCCTCGGCCAGTGGCTGAGCGGCCTGTGGCTCGGATTCATCGGTTTTTGGATGCTCCAGACCGCCCTAGCCGGTTACAGGGCGGCCAAGACGCGGGAGGCAATGAGCCGCTTCTCGGCGTTTCACGTGATGTCGCCTTACACCGGTCTGCCAAGCCCACCAGACGCCCCTCAGATTCCTGCCAACATAAACGCATTGGCGGTGTTCGACTTTATGCGCCAGAATAGCGTTCCCCGGGCCTTTGTCACGGACGGCTCTCAGATCGTCGGGGTTATCGAGGTACAGTTGTCCCGGCCGTAGCAGCGAAATGAAACGTCAGATATATCTGGACCACGCCGCCACCACGCCCGTAGACCCTCGCGTCCTGGAGGCAATGCTCCCCTATTTCTCCGAACAATTTGGCAATGCGTCGGGGGTGTATTCCATCTCACAGACCAGCCAGGCGGCCCTTGAAGAGGCGCGGGAGACCGTAGCCGCAATTCTCGGGTGCTCACCCTCGGAGGTTATATTCACAGGCGGGGCCACGGAGGCTGACAATGCGGCGGTGTCGGGGGCGGCTTTTGCGCAGCGGGATATAGGGGACCACATTGTCACCTCGGCCATCGAACATCACGCCATCCTCCATGCCTGCCAGGCACTGGACGATTTCGGTTTCGAGACCACGTACCTGGGCGTCGACGAGTCGGGCATGGTAGACGCGGAACAGGTGGCCGAGTCCATCTCCGAGCGCACCAACGTAGTATCGATAATGCTGGCCAACAACGAGGTCGGTACCATCGAACCCGTTGCCGAGATCGGGGCCGCCATTAAGGAGCGGGCCCGACATATGGGTCGTGACGTCGTCTTCCACACCGATGCGGCCCAGGCGGGGGGCGTCCTGGACTTAAATGTCGACCGGCTGGGTGTGGACATGCTGACTTTGGCCGCCCACAAGTTCTACGGGCCCAAGGGGATCGGGATCCTGTACGTCCGCAGCGGGACACCCTTCCGGCCCTTCCAGTACGGGGGCAGCCAGGAAGGGAACCGGAGGGCCGGCACCGAAAACATTCCTTTGATAGTCGGGGCGGCGGAGGCCCTGCGCATCGCTGCCGAGGAACAGGGAGTCAACAACGAGCACAGCAAGGCCCTCCGCGACCGACTCATCGACGGTATCCTCTCACGTATCCCGAACTCCACCCTCAACGGCCATCCGACAGAGAGGCTCCCCAACAACGCCAACTTCTGCATCGACGGGGTGGCCGGGGAATCTGTATTGGTGGGGCTGGATATGGAGGGAATCTCCGCCTCAAGCGGAAGCGCCTGCACCTCGGGCTCCCTGGACCCGTCCCACGTACTCACGGCCATGGGCGTCCCCGCGGAGAGGGCCGTCGGCAGCCTGCGGCTCACGGTGGGGAAGAGCAACGAGGACGGTGATATCGACAGGGTGCTTGAAGTGCTACCGGCCATAGTCGAGCGGCTCAGAAGGGTCTCGGGGACCGAGTAGCGGGCCAGGCCGCGACGAACTTACCGTGCCTCGATACAGCAAGACATTCCTAGACCACTTCAACAACCCCCGCAACGTGGGGATAATCGAGGGTGCGGAGGGTGTCGGGAAGGAGAAGAATGCGGCCTGCGGCGACACCATGACGCTCTACCTTCGAATGCAAGATGGGGTAATCGCGGAGGCCCGCTTTCAGACGCTCGGGTGCAGCGCCTCGATAGCCGCCAGCAGCGCCACCACCGAGCTTGTGATAGGGAAGTCGGTCTCGGAGGCCCGTGCCCTGACCCGCCACAATATCGCCGAGGCCCTGGACGGCATTCCTCCCGCCAAACTCCACTCCACCGTCCTCGCCATAGACACCCTGAACTCAGCCCTTGACTGTTCCGAGCATCGGGGCGAGGGCGCCTGAGTCGTGTCGGACTCTCCAGACGTGCCAAAATCCGACCCTAAGCCCGCCCCTCGTCTGCACCGACGCATTTTTCACGTCCTGACCACTGCGGCTCTGGCCCTGATGGCATTGGGCCTGGACAGGGAGGTGATGATAATCATCACCGGATCGCTCACAGGCGTTGCGGTCGCCCTAGAAATCGGCCGATGGCGTCTCCCTGCACTCAACGGTTGGTTCCAAGCACGCTTCGCTGTGTTGATGAAGCAGTCGGAGTCGAGTCAGGTGCTGGGCAGCACTTACATGGCGGCAACCAGCCTTATCGTTTTTCTTTTCTTCGACAAAGAGCTAGCGATTCTGGCGCTTCTGTACATCGCCGTGGGAGACCCGTTGGCTGGCGTCGTGGGAAAGCGTTACGGCCGGGTGAAGATAGGCAGCAAGTCCCTGGAGGGGACCCTGGCCTTTGCCGTCGGGGCGGGGGTAGTGGCGTGTGGGATGATCGCAGGCGGGCTTGAGGTACCGTATTGGGTGGCGCTGGGTGGGGCGGGAGTCGGGGCCCTGGTGGAACTTTTCCCCTCACCTCTCGACGACAACCTGACCGTGCCGCCGATGTCTGCAACATTGATGTGGGCTCTCTTATTGCTCCCAAGCTAACTTCACCCCTGCCGTTTCGTTTACTCTATTGAAGCCCCCTACGATTTGACCTAAGCGATTGCCTACGTGAACATCTACTCCCGCGCAAGCGTCTTTCTGCTCTTATTCGTCGCAATACTTTCACTGACCGCGGCTTGCATGCAGCATAGGCCGACCAGTCCGAGCCCCGAGCCAACTCAAATGCAGACCTCCACTCCGAGTCCCACCGCGACTTCCACAGCCACACCTTCCCTTACTCCTACTTCCGAACCCACGCCCTCGCCAATTCCCGAATCAATCCAGAACGTGGTGGAACGGATTACCGGCCAGGTCTCGGAATTGCGGGGACTTCCCGTCATACAAGACCCTCCTACGTTCTTCATCTCTTCCGATCAGATGGCGGAGAGCGTCAGGGAGAGCATCGAGGAGGAGTATACGCAGGAGGAGGCCGACATTGAGGCAGAGGTTTTCATGCTCCTGGATTTCATCCCGCCCGGTACGGACCTGAAGGAGGTCTTTGCCGACCTTTACGCAGGGTCGGTGGTCGGGTACTACGATACGGACACGGGTGAGATGTTCGTGCTGAATGACGGTGAGGACCCGAATCCCGCTGCCAAATACACCCTTGCCCATGAGCTCATTCACGCTCTCCAGGACCAGGCCTTCGACCTGGACGTATTCTTCCCCGAGGATGAGGAAAACGACGACTTGGCCCGCGCCAAGACAGCATTGGTGGAGGGTGATGCCGTTGTAGGTTCAACGGCATACGCCCGGGCGTTCCTGACAAGGTCGGAGATTCGGCAGATATATTCCTCGGGGAACGATGGTCCCGACCTTTCCCGCGTTCCCCCCTTCCTTTTCAAACTCCTGGCCTTCCCCTACCAGCAGGGAGCGGTCTTCGTAACCGCCGTCCATTCCGTCACGGGTTGGGAATCAGTCGATTCCGCCTACTCCGACCCTCCGCTATCCACAGAACATATCCTGCACCCGGAAAAATACCTTGCCGGTGAGCAACCGGTCACCGTTACCCTCCCCGACTTTACTACCGCCCTTGCACCGGGCTGGGAGACCATTGACGAAGGGGTCCTTGGGGAATTCATCATCGCCACCTATCTGGAGAACCGCCTCACCGACTCGAGGGCGGCCAACGCCGCTGAATTCTGGGGAGGCGACAGCTTCGCACTTTTCCGCAACTCCGACCAAGACGAGTCTGCCTTGGTATCACTTTCCACATGGGACTCGGTGGAGGATGCCCAGGACTTTTTCGGCGCCTGTATTTCCTACTTCCAAGCCCCGGGGCAGGAATCCCTGGACTTGAGAACTTCCGCCGAGGGCCTCCGCCGTTGGGACTCCGAATCCCGAAGTGTCTACTTGGCCCTGGACGAGGACCGCGTTCTGCTAATAATCTCTGAATCCGGCCCCGCGCTGGAAGCCCTGGCCGCAGAGTTTCCCGACTTTCCGTCGGGCCCCTAGCCCGGCCTGTGTTATAATTTTCCTTGACTGGCAAGAGTAGATACCGTGCCCAAAATGGCCCGGAAATACCGATTCAGACCCCCGGAGGAACATGATGCCGAAGCCAATAGAAGTAGGAGACGAGAGTTGGCAGAAGGAAGTGCTGGACTCGGACGTGCCCGTCCTGGTCGACTTCTGGGCGCCTTGGTGCGGCCCGTGCCGAATGATCGCACCCATCGTGGAGGAGCTGGCCTCTGAGTACGAAGGCAAAATGACCTTCGCCAAGCTCAACGTGGACGAAGCCCCCGAAGTCACGACCGGGTATCGCATTCGCAGCATCCCCACCGTGATGTTCTTCAAGAACGGCGAAGTTGCCGAGACGGTAGTCGGGGCCGTGCCGAAGCGGGAGCTGGTCAAGAAGGTCGAATCCGTCCTGACCTAGACCCACCCGCCGGTTTCAAACAGGAAGACCTGAAGGCCGGGGTTCCCGCAGATGAGTCGGGCCCCGGCCTCCTTTTGACCTGTGTTAGAATCAACCGCCGGATGGGAGCGGATGGGTCCCGGTGGGCTCCGCGGACTTCAAATCCGTCCGGTGGGCGCCCTTCGGCGTCCACGGTGGGTTCGACTCCCTCCCGCTCCCGCCACTACCTACGTCCAGGAGGTTCACCCATGCATGCGAGAGTCGTCACCCTTAAGGTCACGTCCGAAACCGCCGCCGAGGCAGTAAGACGTTACGATGAGTCGATTGAGAATTCCAAGAGGACGCCGGGCTACAAGATGGGGATCCTTCTGACCAACCCCGATACGGGCAAGGGTTTCTCAATCACGCTGTGGGAGACCAAAGAGCAGGTGATTGAGCGCAATACGGACGGGTACTACGCCCAACAGATGAAGACCATGGGAGACGTCTGGGCCGAGCCTCCCATCCTGGAGGACTACGAGGTCAGCATCTTCTACAACCACGACACCTAGTCCCGGCCCCGCTCCTCTTCCAATATCCGCCTGACACTCTCCACCGCCGCGTCCAGGTCATTCTCCGG
Source organism: Dehalococcoidia bacterium (assembly GCA_965197585.1). Classification (GTDB taxonomy): domain Bacteria; phylum Chloroflexota; class Dehalococcoidia; order Plut-88900; family Plut-88900; genus Plut-88900. The sequence goes on along the minus strand of OZ240215.1, from coordinate 3,198,535 downwards.
GTTGACCACGACGTGGTCGAAGGATTCGGCGGCTTGCATCTCTTCCCTTGCGGTCTTGAGCCTCAAGTCCCGGTCTTCAGAATCTACCGCACCCCTCTTGTCTATTCTCTTCTCAAGGTCCGACTCATCTCCCGGCGAAATGAAGATGGTCAGCGCTTCCGGGGCAAGGGCCTTCACTGAGGCCGCACCCTGAATGTCGGTCCTCAACACCACGTCCCAACCCTCCCGTATCGAGTCGTCAACGTCAGCCTTGGGGACGCCGTACCAGTTGTCGTAAACCCTGGCGTGTTCCAGAAGCGCGCCTTCCTCTATCAGCTCATGGAAGCGGTCGAGGGAGACGAAATAGTGGTCTCGGCCATCTATCTCTCCTAGTCTCGGGGCGCGGGTGGTGACGGTGGTTATCTTCCGCATTTTCGGCTCAGTCAGGAGCAGCTTGTGGATCAGCGTGTCCTTGCCGACGCCACTCGGCCCGGACAACACGATTAGCAGCGACGCCACGTCAGCCGACCCTCAAGGATTCCAGGTCTTCCCAGAACCCCGGGTAGGAGACCCCGACACACTCGTGGCCCGCAACCATGGTCTCGCCGCGGGCCAGCAATCCGGCCACTCCCAAAGTCATTGCAAGCCGATGGTCGCCGTGACTTTCGCAGGACGCACCCTGGAGCGGTGTCGGGCCTCTGATGATCATTCCGTCAGGTAACTCTTCTATGTCCGCTCCCAGCTTTCTGAGCTCCACTACTGTCGTGCTGATCCTGTCGGACTCCTTGACCCGCAGCTCCGCAGCGTCCCGGATCTCCGTCTCTCCCTCTGCCTGCGTAGCTGCGAGGGCGATAAGCGGAATCTCATCAATGACGTTCGGGATGGTCTCACCTCTGATTGAGACGCCGGTGAGACTGCTGCTCTCGATGAAGATGTCAGCGACGGGCTCGGCCACGGCGGACGCCTTCTCTTCCATCGTGACACTGGCACCCATAGATTTCAGCACATTGACTATGCCTATGCGTCCGGGGTTTACGCCCACTTTCCGCAGCCGGATGCGTGCCTCTGGGTGGATGGCCCCCAGAACCAACCAGGCCGCTGCCGAGCTCGCGTCCCCCGGCACATCGATCTCAAGGCTATTCAATGGCCCCGGTACGATACTTACGCTGTTCCCGTTCACCGAGATGTCGGCGCCCATGGCTCGGAGCATCCGCTCGGTGTGGTCCCGCGTAGCCGAGGGCTGGTGTACGACGGTGCGCCCATCCGCCCCCAACCCCGCCAAGAGCACTGCCGATTTAACCTGGGCGCTGGCCACCGGGAGCGTGTAGTCAATGCCTTGCAATCCACCACCTCGAATCACGAGAGGGGGGAATTTGTCCCCGTCTCTGCCCTGTATATCGGCGCCCATGAGCCGCAGGGGGTCTATGACCCGGCGCATGGGGCGGCGTATGAGGGAGGCGTCGCCGGTCAGCACGGAGAGAAAGGGGAAAGAGACCAGCACTCCCGACATCATTCGCATGGTGGTACCGCTGTTTCGCACGTCCAGCACCTGCTCGGACTCCCGGAATCCCTCGCGCCCTCGCCCTGCGATGGTGAGCTTGAGGCCTTTAGAGCCGGGACTCGGATCTTCCACGTGAATTTCGACGCCGAGGGAGCGAAGGCAGTTCATCGTTGCCTCGGTGTCTTCTCCGTGCAGAAAGTTGTCGACGATTGTCGTGCCTTGAGCGAGGCCACCGAGCATGGCCGCCCGGTGGGAGATGCTCTTATCGCCGGGCGGTTCTAACTCACCGGCGAGCGACTTGGCGGTTTGTACTTTGTAGACCACCGCTAGCGACTCCTCCGTTCCTCATCCCGGCCCTTCCCCGTGCCCCGCTCGTACAGGTCCATAAGCTTACGTCCCCGCTTGGCCAGAGCCTCGCCGAGGAACATGCTCCTCATCTGCTGGCCCGCGCCCGGGACCCTGGGTCCATATTCTTCGGACGATGGTTCTTCTCCGGCAAGCCACCTCTCCCTGGCGTCGCGGGCCCTGTCGAGCCCCGACCGTATCTCCTCATCACCCGCGCCCAGCAGGGCCTTATACCCGAGCAATTCATCGATGAACCTGTCTATCCAATGTTCGATGGCTTCCCGGTTGGTGACGCATATCCCCGTGCTCATCGAAGGGACGGTCGAGGCCAGACGCGTGGCCCCGGCGAAACCGCTGGAAGCGACGCGGCGCATCTCTCTCCACGACTCGGAGGATGAGGCAAGGGTCATCAGCGCTGAGGACATTAGCAGGGGAAGGTGGCTAGTTGCGGCGACCATGGCGTCGTGTTCACGGGGCTCGGGGAAGTAGGCCACAGCCCCCACCCTCTTTGCTACTTCAATTACAGCATCGAAAGCCGTACGGGATGCAGTGGGAGGCGGGCAAATGCAGTATGTCGCATCTTTGAAAAGGCCTGCCTCAGCATGCTCGATGCCCGGCACTTCCTTGCCGGCCATCGGATGGCCCCCGACGAAGTCGACGCCCGGCAGGTATGTCTCGGCCCAATCCATCACGGCTGCCTTGGTGCTGCCGGTGTCCGTCACCACAGACCCGTGGCTGAGGCTCGGGGCGATCTCCTGCATGACGTCCGGCATGGCAAGGAGGGGCGTGGCAATGATCACCAGATCCGCGCCCTCCACCGAACCGGCCAGGCTCTTACCGGCCTTGTCTATCGCTCCCATCTTGAGGGCTCGGTTGGCGGAGGCCCTGGCAACGTCCCAACCCACAATCTCGTCCACGCCCGACTCCTTCAGAGCCAGTCCGAGAGAGCCTCCTATTAGTCCGAGACCTATGATGGTGATGCGTTTCATGTTCGATCCTTGCCTACAGCCCACACCCCCGACCCAAAGGCGGGCATTATAGCATCCACTCATCCTTTACCTATGATGGATGAGGCATGAAGTAGATTGTTCCCAGTCACACCATCAAATGTCCGCCCTTGCTGATTCTAGGCGCCTGACATATAATCGTTACCTAATAGGTAACGATTAGGAGGTGCCCTATGCGAGTTTTATATTCTTCGTCGAGGTACTCTTGTGGAGATCACCTTTAGAACCAGGAAGCTTCAGAAAGTTTTCAACTCTTGCAAGGACATCAAGAGAAACTACGGAGATCACATGGCGCGTGCAATCCAGAACCGCCTTGCTGTTCTGAGGAACGCTAGTAACTTGTATCTTGTACCAACGAGTCGTCCGGAGCGACTCCATCAACTCTCCGGTAATCGAAAAGGGCAATTTGCAGTGGATTTAGTGCACCCGCAACGGCTTCTCTTCGAACCAAACCACGACCCTGTCCCAGAAAATGAAGAGGGAGGAATAGATAAGGACCAAGTGACTGCGATCACCATAATCGAAGTCACGGACTATCATTAACGAAGGGGAAATCATGGCGACTGTTACATATTCGTACGAACCGGATTACGCGGTTTCGCCTGGTCAGGTACTGGAGGAACACCTTGAAGCACGAGAAATGTCTCACGCCGAGTTTGCCAGGCGATGCGACAGGTCCGCCAAATTGATCAGTGACATTATCTCGGGCAAGGCCCCCGTCGAGCCAAGGACCGCTCTCCAGTTTGAGAAAGTGCTGGGCATGGACGCAAGTATCTGGCTCGGCATCGAATCAGGCTACCAACTCCACCAAACACGCGAAATTGAGAAGCAGAAGGCGGCAGATTGGCTTGCTTGGTCAAGAAAGTTTCCGATCAATGAACTCATCAAGCGCAACGTAGTAAAAGAACCTGCATCGCCCGCAGAAGGAGTCGCGGCTCTGCTCGCCTTCTTTGGTGTAGCCTCTGTAGATTCTTGGGAACGGAATTACGCTAAGACCCAGGTCGCGTATCGACATTCACCCAGTTTCAAGAGTGACAAATTTGCTTTAGCCACATGGCTTCGGCTGGGAGAATTGGAGTCAGGTCAGATTGAGTGCGCAGCTTACAATGAGTCAACCTTCAAGAAAACTCTCCACCACATCCGAAAGCTGACTGCCGTTCAATCCGTTGAAGTCTTATCGGAGGCAGAAGAACTCTGTGCCCAGTCGGGAGTCGCCTTGGCAATAGTTAGACCGCTCCCAAAAACTGCACTAAGCGGAGCGGCTCGCTGGTTAACACCGCAAAAGGCGTTAATCCAACTAAGTGCCCGGCATTTGAGAGATGATCAGCTGTGGTTCAGCTTCTTCCACGAGGCCGCTCATATCATCTTGCACGGCAAGAGAGACGTATTCGTTCACGAAGGTAATGGGAATACAACGGACGAGGATGCGGAAGCTGACGAGTGGGCAGCCAATTTCCTCATCCCTCACCCGGTCTGGCGCGCATTTGTTGCTTCCTCCACATTCTCTGCGAGTTCCGTCCGCCGGTTTGCTAAGGAGCAAGGGCTAGCATCCGGTATCGTGGTTGGGAGGCTTCAACATGAAAAGAAAATGCCTTGGCGCTCTCTCAATGGGCTGAAAGTGGGCCTCAAATGGAGAGAAGATGCAACAGACTAACCGACTTCCCTCTAATTGTGTCTGCAACTAGTCTCCTGAGTCAGTTCCAGCGCTCGCCGGGGTCACTACTCCTTCCTCCGTTTTTCGATTGACACCCCATCGCCCGCGCTTATACCATACCCACCCGTTCCACCTACGCAAACCCTGATCGGAAGGCCACCCTAAATGAGCAAACTACTGGACAAACTTGAAAAGGCGGGCCAGCCCGCGCCGAGGCGCATGGGCTTCGTCGCCGCCGACACCTCGGCCCCCGTGCCGCCCCTGGTGCTGATAGTCCGCCTGGATTCCTCTGCGGCACCCTCCATACCCGATGCGGCCGAACACGCCGACTCAGTCATCCTGACAGTGTCCCAGGCCAACCAGACACCTCTACCGGCCAACCTCCCCGAGTCGGCGCCGTGGGGCATCCAGCCCTCTTCTATCAACTCCGAGGATATTGCACCCCTCACCAAGCAGGGCTGCGACTTTTTCGTCCTGAGCCCCGACAACTCTCCCGCATCCATTCTCAACGAGGAAAACTCCGCCAAGCTCCTCTCCGTCTCTCCGTCCATCGAGGAGGCGCACCTTCGCGTCCTTGAAGACGTACCCGTCGACTGCCTGTTAATCGAGCACGGGGCCCAGGACGTCCTTAAAATCACCGACCTTATGACCCTCAGGTCAGTCCTAACTGCCGTTAGCAAACCGAGTATCGTATGCGTAAGGGCAGGGCTGTCCGAAGGCGAACTCTCGGCGCTCCAGCACGTGGGAGCGATCGGAATCGTAGTCGACGTAGCTTCGGAAGAAGACGCCGCTGAGCTGCCCCGGCTGCGTAAAGAGATCGACGCTCTGCCACCGAGGGAAGAGGACGAACGGCGTCACGTGGAGAGTATCGGGTCTCATCTGAGCCATTCCACGGCCCACTCCGCCCACGACGACGACGATATGGACGACTGACCCGTCACCTCAGTGACCGGATCTGAGGCCTCAACAACACCAGCAGCAGGGTAATCAATATGAGTCCTGCTGCGCCAATGGTCAGGGCATTCGGCGGCCCAATTACATCGGCGGCGGCCGTCATTGGGAACACACCCAGTGGCATGATGCCGAAGCTCGTCATGTAGATGCTCGTGACCCGGCCGCGCATCTCGGGTGTCGTTGTCGTCAGCAGAAGCGTGTGGTTCAGGGCGTTGTATCCCATGCTACCTACACCCACCAGGAAGAGCGCGCCCATGGACAGGTACAGGTTCCCAGACTGGGAGAACAGAATCAGCGCCAGCCCCAATAGCACCAACAACGCGACCATCAGTACGCCCCGGCTCTTGAAGTTCGACAGGGATGCCAAGGCCAGCGTACCGGTCACCGCTCCTACTCCGACCGCACCCATCAGGAAACCCAGCCCGTCCGAGCCCACTCCCAGGATATCCTTGGCAAAGACGGGGAGCAGGGCCTGATAAGGGTGGGCGAAAATCAAGGGTACCAAGGCCAGGAGCAGCAGGCTCATTATCTTGGAGTCGCTCTTGGCGTACTTGAGTCCGGCTTTCAGGTCCTGGATGATCGACGTGGTTCGCGCCTGCATTGTGCGTCTTACGGGATGGACCATCAGCATGGTGAACGCGGCGAAAGCGTAACAGCCGACTACGATGAAGTAGACGCCGCTCAACCCGATGAAGGCCACCAAAACTCCGCCCACCCCCGGTGCGATGATCCTGTTCAGATTCATCCCCGCAGCGTTCAGCGCAATGGCATTCGACAGCTTGTCCTTGCTCACCAGCTCGGGGATCAGGCTCTGGCGGCCCGGCATGTTGAATGCGAAGACCGTCCCAGTCAGCACCGCCGCCACTATCATGTGCCAGATCTGCACAAGGTCAGTGACGATAAGAACAGCGACCAGGAGAGCGATTATGGCGTTGCAGGTCTGGGTTACCACCAGAAGGTTCCGTTTAGGAAACCTGTCGCTGATCACTCCGCCGAACAGGGAGAGGAGCAGAAGAGGCACCCCACTGCTGGAAGTCACGATGCCGAGGTCCAGCGCCGAGCCATCCAATTTGTCCACCACCAGCCAGCCCCGCGCCAGCATCTGCATTTGCATTCCGGCGAAGGCCCCCAGCATCCCCAGCCACAGCCATCGATAGCTGCGCTCCTTGAGGGAGTCGAAGGTGTGGACCCGGGCCAGCAGGCCTCGTCTATCTCCGCTGCCGATTCCCTTGGCCGCAGGTGCAGCAAGGGTCTGCTGGGCAGATAGTCCAGTCTGCTTGCTCAAATAGTGTCGTCTTATCGGGTGCGTGCAGAGAGGGTGGTTCCCTACTCCATACGAGACCCACCCCAGTTGGAAATAGCCCGGGCCAACGGATCGGCTATGACGTTGATTACGGCCGCTTTGCCGCTGGCGTAGGCCCTTTCCAGGGCGGGCCGGAGCTCGTTGGGGTCTTCTACCTGCTCGCCGTACCCGCCCAGGGACTGAGCCATCTCGTGGAAGGCGGTGAAGCCGAGCTCTCGGCCCGGCTTGCGGGTGTCGAGAGAGCGGGCGGTCCAGCCGGCGTTGTTGCTGACGACGGTGACCACCGGGAGGTTGTGTCGAACCGCCGTGTCCACTTCCATGGCGTTCATGCCCATAGAGCCGTCCCCGTGCAGGACGAGCACCTGTTTGTCGGGCTTGGCCAGCTGCGCCCCTAATCCGTAGGGCAGTCCCACACCCATGGTACCCGTCACCCCTGCATTGAGCCTGTGGCCGGGTTCGAATGTCGGGATGGACTGGCGGGCATAGTGGAGTATCTCGTTCCCGTCGACGCAGAGGATGGCGTCCCTGTCCAGGAATTCCCTGATCTCCTTGCATATCCTGAGGGGGTGAATAGGCCTACTATCGGAGTTGAGGAGGTCGGCGATCTTTGCTGCCCGCTGGTCGTTCGCCTCACTGAGACGGAGCACCCAAGGCGACTCCAGGGCCCCGGCGAAATTGGCTTCCTGAGCCTCGGCCTCAGCGACCATCTGCGCCATAGCCACCTTCGCATCGGCCACGATCCCGAGGTCGACGCTCCTGTTGTGGCCTATCTCGCTCGCCTCGATATCGATCTGGATAATCTTGGCATTGGGGGAGATACGCTGACCGTAGTTCATCATCCAGTTCATCCTGGTGCCGACCACCAGCACAACGTCGGCCTCCCTCATCGCCGTGCTGCGTGCGCCGGGGAACGAGACTACATGGTCCTCGGGCACAACGCCCCGGGACATGGGGGCCGTGTAGAAGGGGATGTTGGTGATGTCAACGAACCGTTCCAGCTCCGGGCTGCCGCCGGAGAAGAAGACGCCTCCGCCCGCCATTATCATGGGGCGTTCCGCCTTGCCCAGCAGGTCTACGGCTTCGGCCACGGCGTTCGGGTCGGCGCCCGGCTTGCTCCTCTTATCGTATCGGCTAGGGACGACGGCGTCCGACTCCTCTATCTCTTCGTAGAGAACGTCTGCACCGCAGTCGATGTAGACGGGGCCCGGCCTGCCGGATGTGGCCTGCCGGAAGGCCATGCTTACAACCTCCGGGTATCGAGCGGCCATGGTGGGCCTGTGCAGGAACTTACACAGGGGCTGCATAATGCCGACCTGGTCGACTTCCTGGAAGGCCTCGCGGCCTATATCGTGCACGGGGCCCGCGCCACCCAGAACCACCATCGGCGAATTGTCAATGGAAGCGGTGTATACGCCGGTCAGAAGGTTCAGAGTGCCGGGCCCCGACGCAGCGGTGCATACCCCCGGCTTCCCAGAGACCCGCGCATAGGCGTGCGCAGCGTAGGCCGCTCCCTGCTCGTGCCTGAAGTCTACGCTCTTTATCCCCAAGTCCTCTGAGGACATGACGATATCGAAGTTCGGGCCTCCCATGAGGTAAAAGAGGGTGTCGACACCCTCCTCCTTCAGGGTCCTTGCGATCAGATAGCTTCCATTAACTGTAGCCATATTTGTCTCCCGTGAATTGTCGAATTGGCGACTCTCACCCTATACCGCTGCGCGTTCGGTAGTCAAGGTTGGGCACTATTTCAGTACATATTGGGGAGTTTACATATAACTACTACAGGTGGTGCGGACAATTTAAAAAACGGCTTTGTGTTTGATTGTTGTCGGGTAACAGGCACGAATTCTGATTGTTCCATGTTTCGGGGAGTTTGGGTTGATGGAGAGGGAGGACTCATGAAGGAAAGGGGCCGGAAACATGGGAATAGTCAAATAGGCCATAGAGAGACCATACAGGGGAGGTGGGAAGTAGGGCAAGGGGCTCGTGTCACAGGGAGATCTGGGTGGGCTCCAGGTCCGGAGAGGGTGGGGGAGTAGAGAGTAAGGTGGGAGCGTGGGAGTGGGGTGGACGTAGGGGCGGGGGTATGCAGGGAAAGAGTGGGGGTGATAGGCGAGCCATCTCTTTAGCATAGGAACACGCTGCACTAAGATGGATTCCGGCTCGGGGGCCGGAATGACGGATGGGGGGTGGTTCGGGGCTAGCCGACCTTGAGGTTGGTGAGGAATTCGGCGTTGGTGGCGGTCTTAGCCATGCGCTGGAGGACTTTTTCAGTGGCCTCGGCGGAAGAGTTGGGGTCGTTGGAGACCATGGAGACCATGCGGCGGAGGAGCCAGACCTGCTTGAGTGTCTGCTCGTCGAGGAGAATCTCTTCACGCCTGGTTCCGGACTTCTGGATGTCGATAGCGGGGAAGACCCGGCGCTCGGAGAGCTTGCGGTCGAGGTGGACCTCCATGTTGCCGGTGCCCTTGAACTCTTCGTAGATGACCTCGTCCATACGGGAGCCCGTGTCAACGAGACAGGTGCCGATAATCGTAAGGGAGCCGCCCTCTTCACAGTTACGGGCTGCGCCGAAAAACTGCTTAGGTGGGTAGAGAGCTACGGGGTCGATACCGCCGGAGAGGGTGCGCCCGCTGGTGGGGATAGCGAGGTTGTAGGCACGGGTGAGCCGGGTGATGGAGTCGAGGAGGATGACCACGTCCTCTCCAACCTCGACGAGGCGCTTGGCTCGGGCGAGGGCCACTTCGGCAACCTTGGTGTGGTCCTCGACGGGCTCATCGAAGGTGGATGAGATGACCTCGCCGGAGACGGACCGCTTCATGTCGGTGACCTCTTCGGGGCGCTCACCAATGAGCACGACCATTAGGCGGATATCATTGTAGTTGGTGGTGATGCCGTTGGCGATGTGCTTGAGGAGGAGGGTCTTGCCGGCCTTGGGGGGCGACACTATGAGACCGCGTTGACCGCGGCCGATGGGAGCCATGAGGGTGAGGAGTCTGCCGGAAAGGCCAGTGATGGGGGCCTCCAGGTTGATGAGATCCTGGGGGAATATGGGAGTCAGGTCGTCGAAGGAAGGACGAAGCTTTGCGACGTTGGGGTCGACGTTGTTGATGGTCTCCACGCGAAGGAGGCCGTAGAACTTCTCGCTGTCCTTGGGCGGCCTGATCTGTCCGGTGACATAGTCCCCGGTGCGAAGTCCAAAGCGGCGGATCTGGGACTGGGAGACGTAAACGTCGTTTACGCCAGCCTTCAGGCCGTCGTGCCGTAGGAATCCGTATCCTTCGTCGGCGAGAGCAAGGGTCCCACCCGAGACGATAGTGTAGTGGTCATTAAGGCGGGAGGGCAGGAGGCGGAAGATGAGCTCGCTCTTCTTGAGGGAGGGGAAGTTATTTATGTTGGCTTCTTTTGCAAGCTCCAGGAGGCGTTCACGGGGAAGAGCCTCCAGGTCTGCGATATCAATGCGCGTGGGTTCGCCGAGTATGGTAGGGCTCACTGCGGGGGGTGGTCTCCTTTTCATGGGGTCCTCGAATGGAAGGGGGTGAAGGCTGGGGTGATCTGGGGGTTAGACTCGGACAAGGCCGCGCCAGTCATCTATAAAACGTTTCAGACCGACATCGGTTAGGGGATGTTGGAACATCTGCTTGAAGACTTTGTAGGGGAGGGTCGAAATATGGGCGCCGGCAAGAGCGGCCTGGACTACGTGCTGAGGGTGTCGGAGGCTTGCGGCCAAGACTTTGGCTTTGAGGTCGTGCTTTTCGAAGACCTCGACCATTTCGGAGACTACGGTCATGCCGTCGTTCCCCGCATCATCTAGCCTGCCGACGAAGGGGCTTATATAGGTTGCGCCGGCCAGGGCCCCGAGGAGGGCCTGGTTGATGGAGAAGGTGAGGGTCTGGTTCACGGCTATGCCCTCGCCGGAGAGTACGGAGATGACCTGCAGGCCTTCTTCCCCGATGGGGACTTTCACCACGACGTTGGGAGCCCAGGTGGCAATCTCTCGTCCTTCTTCGATCATGTCCTGGGCGTTGAGGCTGAGTACCTCGGCGTTGACCGGGCCGTCGACCAGGGAACAGATTTCGATAACGGCGGCGCGCAAGTCCAGATGCCCGGCCTTCGCGGCGAGGGAGGGGTTAGTGGTCACGCCGGAGATGACGCCGAACTTGGAGGCTTCCCGAATCTCTTCTATGTCTGCGGTGTCAAGCCAAATCTGCATAGCTGCATCACCATATATTGTAAACTAACTGTAAAGTCACCTTGTTAGGGCAAAGCCGGCAGGGGTCTTTGCTCCCCTTCTCTAACTACTTTCCTGGCAACAGATACGAACTCGCGGAAGAGGGGATGGGGACGTTCAGGGCGGGAGCGGAACTCCGGGTGGAACTGGCTACCGACCATGAAGGGATGGGCATCCAGCTCAGCTATTTCGATCAGTTCGCCGTCGGGGGAGAGGCCGCTAAAGACCATCCCGTTACCCTCCAGCAACTCCCTGTAGTCGTTGTTGATTTCGAAGCGGTGGCGGTGTCGTTCCTGCACGACGTTGCCGTCGTAGGCCCGCTCTGCCCAGGTGTTGGGTACGGCCTTGCAAGGGTAAGCGCCCAGGCGCATGGTGCCACCCATGTCGGTCACGTTCTTCTGGCCGGGCATGAGATATACGACGGGCTCTCCTGTCTCGACGTCGAACTCGGTGGAGTTGGGCTCGGAAGATTTGAGGACGTGGCGGGTGTATTCGATGACCATGACCTGCATCCCAAGACAGAGGCCCAGGTAGGGTATCTCCCGCTCCCGGGCGTAGCGGGCGGTCTTGATCATGCCCTCAACACCTCGGGGGCCGAAGCCTCCCGGCACGACTATGCCTCTCACCGACTGCAGATGCTCATGGACACCATCCGACTCCAAGTCTTCCGACCGTATCCAGGACACGTCCACGTCGCAGCCGTGATAGAGGCCCGCATGGTGGAGGGCCTCACGCACGGAGCAGTAGGAATCAGCGAGTTCAACGTACTTACCGACGATGGCGATGGGGACCGATTCCTTGGGCTGCTTGATGCGGGCCACCATATCGATCCAGCCGTCCATGTCCGGGGACTCGGAGGCGTCAAGGTCGAGCTTATCGATAATGAGCTGGCCGATGCCCTGCTCCTGGAGAAGGAGGGGCACCTCATAAATAGTATCGACGGTTGGTGCGGCTATCACAGCGCGAGGCTCGACGTCGCAGAAGAGGGTGATCTTGTCCTTGATCTCCTGGGACACGGGATGGTCACTGCGGCAAAGGATAACGTCGGGCTGGAGGCCGATGCTGCGCAACTCTTTGACGCTGTGCTGGGTCGGCTTGGTTTTCAGTTCAGCGGTGGCCGAGATATACGGGAGAAGGGTCACATGGATGTTCAGCACGTTTTCCCGCCCCACGTCATTCCTCATCTGCCTTATGGACTCGAGGAAGGGGAGGCTCTCGATGTCGCCGACGGTGCCTCCGACCTCAACAATCACCACATCGGCGCCGCTCTCCTTGGCCAGGGCCATCATTCGAGCCTTGATCTCGTTGGTGACGTGGGGGACGGTCTGAATTGTGCCGCCGAGGTAGTCGCCCCTGCGCTCCTTGGAAATAACAGAACTGTAAATGGAGCCGGCGGTTACGTTGGATGTGCGGGTGAGGTCTATATCGATGAAGCGTTCGTAATGGCCGAGGTCGAGGTCAGTCTCACCGCCGTCCTTGGTCACGAAGACCTCGCCGTGTTGGTAGGGGGACATGGTGCCGGGGTCAACGTTGAGGTAGGGGTCGAGTTTCTGGACGGAAACGTTGATGTTGTAGCTCTTGAGGATTCGGCCGATGGAGGCGACTGCGATGCCCTTACCAACAGAGCTAACGACGCCGCCGGTGACGAATATGAATTTAGCGGTCAATACAAATCCTCTGGGGACGCAGGGTCCGGGGGGCCGGGGAATGCGGAGCGGTGGTGAAGGGGGTAGGAAACCCGACTCGGCTGAGGATGGGCGCCGAGGGTGTAGACCGGCCTAAAAAGTCTGCTCAACAACAAGTCCGGGGGCTCAGGATCAACGGGGAACTTACTAATCTCCGGCTTTGACCAGGGAAACGGGACGGAGGGATGCCGGAGAACCTGCCGCTCAGGCCAAGGCTTTGGGGGCCGAGCCAGTTCGCGGTTCGTCGGGATTATAGGGAGGGATAACGCACATGTCAAACGGGTGTACTCGTTGAGAATAATGGAATTCCCCAAGCGTTGCGGGATAGTTTAGGCGCGCGGATTGCGGTTCCGGGGGTAGAAGAAAGGGGGTGAGCAAGGACATGGGACATTGTATGCAGTGGGGCGTGGTGGGGAATACAGGCAAGCCAGGAAACCTCTGGACAAGTCATCGACACCACTTTCTTCCGTCATATCCACCTCAGCCGTCATTCCTGCGGAGGCAGGAATCCTTCCCTCCCTTCTCCGTCCTCTTAGCCAACCACCCACTTGCTCAGACCATCCCTAGGTGTGCGGCCTATCGCTAGCTCCGAGTGTTGATTGTTTCTGATTGAGTCCGTGCCTGTATGATTGATCAGGGGGGGAATTTTGGGAGTTATATACGATTTGGCACAGGTGGACACAGAAGTATTTACTACTCGTGACGGGCCCCGTACCATCGAGGGGCAGGTATGTGGCAGAGTGGATGTCTTCCCCTATTTTCCTGCTCGTGACGATGGAAGTGTGGCAGAGAGGTTTATTGCGGCTGTCTTAAAAACGGTTAGACGTGTTCGATACAGGTCTCGGTGGGTTCGAATCCCCCCGCTTCCGCCAGAGAATTCCTTACCTCATCCCTTCGGAGGGTGGGTAGCGTTGTTCTTTTGTTTTTCTAGCTCGTTGAGCTTGTGGTCTAACATAACCAAAACTTTCTGAATATCTTCAAGATACTTAAACAAGTAAGGCGTGGCCCCTCGCTCACCACTGTACCGTATAAATGGCCCACCTGGCTGTCTCTCTAAGTCTCTACACTCTTTTAACAGAGCTTCTCTGTCCCTATCCAGTCTCTCAAACCAGTCTGCCATCGCATCTTTGTCAGCTTCGTCAATAGTCATCTATCGCTCTGACCTCTGTGTCTAGCTTTCTGAATTCAGATACCCTTTGATAATCTCTACGTCGATCTGTATCTCACCGATAACCTTCACGATCCTCGACGTATCCCCCTTGATCTGAGAAACCTCTTCTGACATCGGGAGCAGGGTATCGGACATGAGTTTCACCACCTCGAACATATTCACGACTGTAGTCTCAACTCGCTGTATCCTCGAGTCCATACGGCCCAGTCGGTTGTTGATGTCCTCTAGATTTGTCATCTTGGTTTATTCCCTTTTCTTAACTTTGCAATTAGTTCAAGGAATTCCAGAGATAAATCAAGAACAGCAGGAAGAAGCCAACTGCACCAGCTATTCCTGAGATCTGCGGCGGTAGCCGCATAGCAGTTGCTGTTCCCCCAAAAAGGGTGGCTCCTATCCCACCCATGATAATTGCCACTCCTAGCGTGATCACTCTTTGTCCTTCTCTCCTACTTGCTCCTCACCCTTCTTAAGCTTTTACCCCTTCACCACCATCGTCAGGAGGTTCTCTAAGGAGGCGGGAATGTGGTACCTCTCGAATGGGCTTCTGTCTTTCGTCTTATCCGTGTTGGATAAATTATAACCCCACTCCCCCAAAATTGGAACGCCTGTGCGGTACTCGTTGACGCATTCCTAGAGAGAGTGTACCTTACGCCCGCTTAGGTAGTCGATCCTCGGTTAAATGCGAGTAGAGCATGAGGTCACTCATGCTCTCTTGCCCGCCGAGGAAGCACGACTGCCTAAGCAATGATCGAAATACCTATCGCTTGCAAGGGGGTTCCACTTTGAGCAAAGGGCGAGTCGGGTTCTGGCTTCTCGTATCCCTGATACCGACGGGCTTTTTCACCCTCATATTCTTCGTCGGATTTCTCGTAGTGGTGGACGTAGATGCCGAGGAACCAAGCACGGCCGCCTTAATCTGGGGCCTCCTGTTCTTCATCTTCCTCCTCTACTGGGGGGCCGCCCTCTTGGTCGGTCTAGGGCTAAAGGTGTGGGACAAAGTGGAAACCCGTCGAAACTTCAACGAGGCCCAGAGGTATTCCGCCATCAACGGGTGGCATCCTATCTCCCAGACAGCTTGGCGAAGCCTGAAAGCCGACGGAGCGTCAATGGCCGTCACCCAATCCGTCAGAGGTAGCGGCTACACCCTCAACGTGCAGTCCAAGGCGGGTGCCACCACCGTGCCCGACTTCACTAAACCCCTGTGGGCGTTGGAGTTCGGGGACTGGCTCTGGGAGAGGACAGGGGGAGAGAACATCACTCCCTCGACGGCGGAGGCCCAGCGACAGGAGTGGTCTCGGAGCCTTATTACGGTTCCCAATCCCCATCCACCCTCACGATCCCTTTAACCAGCTCTAGAGTGGACGAGAAGGAGGTTTTCGTGCCTGAGACTTATGGAATATCTACTGAACAGCGAAAAGAGATGCTAGCACAGCACATCTCCTTTTCAGTAGCCCAGGGAGCGAGGGTAGAATCACAATCAGATTTTCAGGCCGTGCTCATCTACGGTCACCGGGTCAACCACGTGCTCCACGCCATCATCACCCTCTTTACCTGTCTGATCTGGGGAGTGATCTGGTTGGTGCTCGGCATCACTCGGGGTGAGCGGCGGGAGATAGTCCAAGTAGACAATTGGGGCAACATAACCGTCCAGAGGCTCTAGTCAGAGGGCAAGGCATCGTAAGTGAGCCGCTTCCGGTGCATGCCCTTCATCTGGTCGAGGATGTCGCTGGGCGAATCGTTGTCCCGCCCGTCGAACTCGGTAGTGTGCCTCTGTAGGTGCTTGGGGGAGAAGCGGTTGTGCGTGCCCACAATGCCCTGCTTGGTCAAACATTCCCCCCGCTCATACTTCGAGGGCCTCAGCACGAGCGGCCCCACCCGCGGATGGATTCCGGCTTGGGAGCCGGAATGACGGAGATAGGAGGGATGACGAAGATAGGAGAAATGGCATAAGAGGATGGCGGCAATGACTTATTCAGAGGTTTCCTAGTTCTCTATCAACCTTCACCCGAGAGCTTGGACCAGTTTCTTATGTATGTCTTCTGGCGGCTCGTTTCCGGGGAGGTGGGGTGGATGGACCTCTTCAACTGATCCATACCCTCCCACCATTCGGCGATCTGGGCGAGGGCCTCGTCGCCGGAGCGTCCATGGCGCACGAGCCAGCACCCGACTACGGTCCCCGTGCGCCCTACACCCGCCCAGCAGTGGACGTATATGGTCTTACCCGCAGCAAGGGAGGAGTCGATGGCGTCCAGGATGGCGGTCATGTACATGGGGCTGTCGGGGGTGTTCAGGTCGACTATCGAGCTGCGTTCATGGCCGACGGTTATGCCAAGGAACTCGGCTTGTTCCTCGGCGATCCCGTCATAAGGTTCGAGCTCGTTGGGCTGGGTCAGGTTGATGAAGTGGTCGATGCCCGCTTCAAGGAGCCGCCTGAGCTTTTTTGCGGCGCGGGCCGGGTCCACGTCGCCGGGGTACTCGCCCGCGGCGAAGGAGCCGGGGACTACCCAGTAGGAGTTGGGGGCGGGGGCGACCATGTTAGTAAGACGCCTTATTGAGCATGTGCACTCCACCGGAGGCCTGTCGTAAACACGTCGCCTTTAACCTCGACCTTGTGGCGCAGGCTGCCTATGAGGTCGGCTGCGTGGCTAGCGTAAGGAACGACTCGGGCGACGGGCTTGCCGTGTTTCGTAACGATTAGGCCCTCGGCGTCCAGATCGTCCAGCAGCGCCAAGCACTGCTCCTTGAACTTTCCGGCCTCGATCAACTTCATTTTCGCACCCCTCAGTAGGGACATATTACATGACAGACGTCCAGTCGTGTCCAATGCGGCAAGGGGGGCGGGGGGCCAGAGGGTAGTGGAATGCCCAAAAGGTGCTAAGGCTTGCACGAAAGATGCGCATCCGCTCGACCCTTGAGCTTGGCTTCCGCCTCAGCGGTTCCTCCACAGGCGGATATTCCATCTGCAGCAGGGTGTGCGGCCACTCCCGTACGGGAGTGGAAGGGAAACCAGCTCCCATCATGCCCCGCAGGATGGATTCCGGCTCGGGGGCCGGAATGACGGAGGGAGGGAGGGTGTTGAAGGAACGGAAGTTGTTAATTAACGAAAAAACTGTTATCGTTTGCCACTATGAACAACGCAAAGCAGATAATCGATCGTTTCGGTGGTCAGTCGGCGCTGGCGGCACTGCTGGGCAAACGCCAAAGCACGGTGCAGCACTGGGCAAATACTGGACGCATACCATCGCAGTGGCACGAGCGGCTAATGGAACTTTCACATGAGAAAGGGATCAACTTGGAACCTAAGGATTTCGTAACAACAGCCGCCCCCAGTATCAGCCCAGTCAGCGGGAAACTCGGTGTCCTGATGGTGGGTTTGGGGGCGGTGGCATCCACCTTTATCGCAGGCATCGAGCATATCAAGCGGGGGACGGGACAACCGGTGGGATCGGTGTCTCAGATGGCCACCATTCGTCTCGGGAAGCGACCTGACAAACGGTCGCCACTCATTCGGGACTTCGTTCCCCTGGCAAAGCTGGACCAGCTGGTATTCGGGGCCTGGGACCCGATCCCCGACAACGCTTACGACTCGGCGGTAAACGCGGGTGTTTTGGACCGGCATGAACAGGTGGAGCCCATAGCCGACTTCCTGAGGTCGGTCGAGCCTATGCCGGCTATTTTCGACAATGATTACGTCCGGCGCATCAACGGGACCAATGTCAAATCGCCTGGCTCCAAGGTCGCCGCCGTGGAGGCTATACGCAGCGATATCCGACGTTTCAAGGAAGAGAACAACTGTGACCGGCTGGTTATGGCCTGGTGCGCCTCGACCGAAAAATTCATTACGGAGACCGAGGCCCATCGAAACATCGAAAATTTCGTTGAGGCGCTTCATGACGACGACGAAAACATCGCACCTTCCATGATCTACGCTTACGCAGCATTGATGGAGAGGGTGCCCTTCATAAACGGGGCTCCCAACCTGACCGTGGATGTTACCGCTCTTGAGAAGCTGGCCCGGGACCAGGGCGTGCCGATATGCGGAAAAGACTTCAAGACCGGCCAGACCTTGGTAAAGACCGTGATCGGTCCGATGCTGAAGGCCAGGATGCTTGGATTGAATGGCTGGTTTTCGACGAACATATTGGGGAACCGGGACGGCGAGGTGCTGGACGAGCCCGAGAATTTCAAGACGAAGGAAGAGTCGAAGCTAGGGGTACTGGAATACATATTGCAGCCCGACCTGTATCCCGACCTGTATAAGGACGCCTATCACAAGGTGCGAATCAACTACTACCCTCCCCGGGGAGACAACAAGGAGGGCTGGGACAACATCGACCTGTTTGGGTGGCTCGGGCGGCGGATGCAGCTGAAGGTCAACTTCCTGTGCTCAGATTCGATACTGGCGGCTCCGCTAGTACTGGACCTGGTGCTGTTCATGGACCTGGCACAACGGGCAGGCATGGCAGGCATCCAGGAGTGGCTGTCGTTCTACTTCAAGAGCCCGCAGCACGCGCCGTCGGTGTACCCGGAGCACGACCTGTTCATACAGCAGACGAAGCTCAAAAACACCCTGCGGTGGCTGATGGGAGAGGAGCAGATCACGCATCTCGGAATGGAGTATTACCGGGGGGATTAAGGGGGGTAATGGCTCGCCGAGGGACTGCTTTTATTCAGTCCTCCTGAGGCGGATCTTCGATTGTGGGGTTTTGGTTTGTTTGGGAGGGGCAGGCGATGGAAGGTGCTGGCCGGACGGTTTTGCCCCGAGTTTCTGGCGGTTGTTAGGCTGCTCCGAGGCCTGGAAGCCCTGCCACCCCTAATGCTCGATGATAAACTCGGACTCTCCGGGGAGATAGTCCGGCTGTGACCCCGCCTCTGAATGCCCTCAGGCATGGTGGGGGCCAGTGATCGGGCAGTAGCCCCCTCAGATTTCGTATTTACGTGGGCCACCCGAGGGTCCAGGCGGCCCATCAGCCCCTTGCTTGATATGGCGTAAGCTCGCAGGCGGGCCAACCTCCGAGAGGGAGTCTCGGCCGGGGATAGCCGGTCCGCCACCCCTTGCTTGATAAAGCGTAAGCTCGCTGCTAACCGACCACCGAGACGGGGTCTCGGCGGGGTATGGCCGGTCCACTACGGCTCTGTCCAGGCATCTTCCATCGCCTGCCGACAGGGAAGGGGCACGGGACCCGTGGGATGAGGAGATGGCGACGTTCGCTTGTGCCGCGGGCCCCGTGTATGGGCCGTTGGGATGGGCTTAGGCGTTGAGTCCTCGGGTGGGTCGGGTGGGCTTCCCTGGGTTTTTGGTTCCTCCTTGAGATAGTTAGGGTGAGTGACGAGCTAGTCGGGGGTGAATATAGTACATAGGTACAACTCTGGTCAAGGGGTTCGTGTCACTTTTTGGGGGAACACCGCCCCCAGCCCCACCGGGGAACCCTCACCCCCTTAATCCCCCTCTCCCTTAGGGCCATTAAGGGAGAGGGGAAGATAAGAATAGAGGCCCACGTGCGTACTCTGCACGCACGTGGGCCTCTAATTCAGTACTGGGGGAGAGGGATGGATTCCGGCTCTCGGCGGCCGGAATTGTGGATGTCAGGTAATTCGTTGACAGAATTAGGTGGATTTAAGGGTCTCCAAAGGGGTCTTTCCGTCCATTGCCTGGTGGGGTCTCTGAGTATTGTAGTAGATCAGGTATTGCTGAAGCTCGTCCTTCAGTTCCGAGACCGATTCGAAGGTTGTCCCCTCCAGCAGGTCCTCGTTCAAGGTTCTCCAGAACCGCTCTATCTTCCCGTTGGTCTGGGGCCTATAAGGGCGGGTGTAGCGGTGCTTTATGCCCAGCTCATTGAGCATCCGTTCCATGGGGTGGCCCTCGGTGTTCCTTGGGGAGGCCATCTCGGGGCCGTTGTCGGTGAGGATGGCCTCGAATTGGATGCCGTACTCCACGTTAAGGAAATTGATGGACTTCAGAGTAGCAAACATAACGGAGAGACTCTTGATGTCTCCGACCACTTCGGCCCAGGCCAGACGGGTGTAGGCGTCGATGAGGCCCACCAGGTAGTAGCGGTGCTTGGTGCCCACGATGGTATCCCGGCTGAGGTAGTGGCTGTCCAGGTGGCCCAGCTCTCCTGCCCGGGTCTTGATGATCTTGCGCTTCGACTGCTGCATCGGCTTTGTGAGCCTATTGAAACCGTGGCGTCTGGTGATGGCGTAGATGGTGGAGGGCTTAGGGGTGTTGTGTTTAAGGATGGGTTTGAGTATGGCATAGATCTCGTAACGGTTGGTACCGTTAAGGCGCTCGTTGATGACCTTCTGCTCAATGTAGGGCAGGGTGCGGCGGGACTTCCACCCGGGACCCCGCTTACGGGGGAGGAAGGCGTTGTCGGAGGGGGAGAGGAGGAACCGGTTGTAGTACTTGGCGAAGGTCTGACGGCTAGTGCCGTGGAAGGAGTAGAAGTCCTGGGCGAAGCGGAAACGGGGATGCTTCCCTGCCTTGACCAGTTGATACTCATGGATGAGGAACCGCCACTTCTGAATGTAGTTCCGCTCAAGGGTGAGGTCCTTGCTATTGTCTCGCATTCTCGCCTCCAGATTGGTGTTGGCCTCTTATACCAATCTGTCAACGAATTACCTAACACTTACAGGAATGACGGAGGGGGGTGGGGGGGGTTCAATAGAGCGCCAAGGTAACGTTCCCGATCTTGTCGAAGTGGTGGACTAACGCCTACCAAACCACTCCCTAGCCACATCGTCCAGTTCCTCCTCCGAAAGCGACTGGCAGCGGAACACGAGCACTCCCTGATTGGCCCAGGCGTCATCGAGGGTGCGGACCTGGGCGTCGTCGAGGCCCGAGCAGATGTCGAGGCCCTGGACTTCGAAGGCGAAGTTGTTGTCGAGGGGTGCTAGGTGGGGGGGTGGGGCGAAGTCACCCCTGCCTGATGATACGGGTGAAAGCAGCATAGCACTCGACTAGCAAATTCGTCGCTAGTACTCAGTAGGTACATCATTTGAAACGTTGAACTCTCTTGAGGGCACCGCTCATCCTTAATCGGTATGCGATCATGTTCTCGCTTACTCCATATCTAATGGCGGCTTTACTGACATCAACCCCCTGAACAGCGAGGCGATAAGCAGCCTCATTAGGGAGAAGAATGCATCCGCCCAAGTATGCGGCCTCCGCCTCGATCAGAGAATCTGGTTTCCTTGCCAGATTCTCCGCACAAACGACCTCACCAGGGTGCACCAAGAGAATGTGAGCTAATTCGTGAGCCAAATCACTGTTCTGCCGCCGTTTGCTATGAGAATCATCATGGAGGATGATGCGCCGATTTTGGCCGACTCGAAGAAGCATGGCCGAGAAATCTACAGAAGAGGAGAGAAAAGTTGCGGCACTACGGGCGCAAGAATCCAGATAGTTGCTAAGCGGTACAACCTGAACAAATAGTCGGTCTAAAACGTCCCTGGGATCGAGTGGTGCCGTCTTGGATAGTCCCGCCTGTTTTCGAAGACCCAGAGCTATGTCGTTGGCTCGGGCCTTGAAGCCGCGACGAAACTGCACCATCACTCATCCCTGAACTGGTTGTAAGCAACCCGTATGATTTGCTCAAGAGCCTCGACACTCTTTGGTGAGAGTTTACGGTCTGCACGAAGGTTGGCAGTGATCTGTGCCAACGGTTCCGGCGCAGAATAACCAGGCAGGAAAAGAGTAGCATCTAGCCCAGACCAGGCCAAAAGCAGTGCCAAACCATCAACATCTGGACGCTTTCCTTGAGACATGCGACTAAGCGTGGGCTGGCTTACTCCCGATTGCTCCGAGACCTCCTTCCATGACATGCCTTTTGCCTGCCTCTGAGAATCCAGTGCCGAGTAGAAGGATTCGACATCGAAAGCGCCGCTAGACATATCACCTCCATTTAAGTGGCTTCCTGACTTGCAAAGTATATCCTATTATGGAATAATCAGTAGAATTCCTAATTAGGAAGTGACATCCTATAAGTTAAGGGAGGCCAAAAATGCCAAGAGGGTCTAGGGGTGGCCGCAGGCCGACAAGAAACGCCGTTCGAGGTTACACCATAAGAGGAAAGTATGGAAAGATTAACTACGTGGGCACTACCAACAACCCTGGACGGAGAGCCGCGGAGCACAAATCTGAAGGTAAGCCCGGCCAACTGAAAACAGAAACTCCTTCCATGTCACGCAAAGCAGCGGAACAGTGGGAAGCAAAAAAGCTTGGAACGTATAGAAGCAGTCATGGTGGGAAAAACCCAACACACAACCGGACAAAGCGAGGATAGGCCATCCTGGACTCGAACCACGGGCCTCAGTCTTATCAGGACTGCGCTCTAACCGCGTGAGCTGATGGGCTGGTCGGTGAAATTATAGCAGGGGATGTGGGATCGTTGGGGGATGCACCCTCACCCTAGCCCTCTCCCCTCAAGGGAGAGGGGACAGGACACCCCGCCACATTCCGCTCTTGAGACCCTTCGACTCCGCTCAGGGCGAACGGAATTCCCTACCCTTGGGGATGGATTCCGGCTCGGGGGGCCGGAATGACGGGTGGGACGGGTGGGTATTTCCTGTTGGAGGCAGTCGGGCGGTTACTCCCCGTCTTTTTTGAACTCCTCGGCGGGGGGCGAGTAGACATCGACGAAGACCACGGGCTCGTTCCCCAGGATTTCCCCACCATGGACCACGTTGCCCGGGGCATGCCACATGTCTCCGGGTCCGATTTCCGTTACTTCTTCCCCGACGGTGAGGCGCATCCGGCCGCTCACCATGAAGCTGAACTGTTCCCGCTCATGGGCGTGGAGGGGGTAGGTGGAGCCGGGCTGGAACTCGGCCCATACTAGTTGCATGTTCTTGCCATCCACCACCTTTACGGATATCCCCGGATAGCGATCGTCGGAAGGCCACGGTTCGACGTTGTCCCAGTTGAATATCTTCCCTTGGCTCATTAGAGGTCTCCTTATATGGCTGTGACCGTCGGGAGGCGATTGGATCTCGGGCTTCCAAATCACCTGGTGTGTGTTCGCGGCAAGCTTATCACGCGGACTGTTGAGGGGTTTGGGGGGAGTGCGGACGCGACGGAATGGCGGAGGTGGGCCGCCCCACGCTCGACCCTTCGACGGTGCTCAGGGTGAGCGGCCCCTCCTTGGGGATGGGGGGATCACCCTCACCCCAACCCTCTCCCATCGGAGGGAGAGGGGGTAGGACGCCACCCCGCCCCGTCCCCTCCTCCGGGGATGGATTCCTGGCTCGGCGCAGGAATGACGGGGTGGGGGTTGAGCGTTTGGCTCCTTGACTGTGCTTGCCCGGCCAACTTAGGCTACGCTGCATTCTGGCGGTCTGTTCGGGAGCGAGCATGGTTTGATGGGCTGGAAAGAGCACTATAAGCGCAACATGGTCAGCGTGGACGAGGCGGTGGCGATGGTCAGCCCGGGCGACAACGTGGCGATCAGCCTGGACCCCAAGCCCACCCTTCTGATGGATGCCCTGGTCGCACACCACGAGCAGCTGGATGATTTGCGGATATTCGATGTTGCCCCACACTACGACCCGGGCTGGCTGCATCCCGACTTCGAGGGGTCGTTCAGGTACAGTCCCTCCATGTTCCTGGGTTCTGTGGCTCGGCCGGCCTACTACGAGCACCGTATAGATTTTGCTCCCGTAATCTTTACAACGGACATACAGCCGTATAGAGAGCCCAACAGAGGCCCGAGGCTAGACGTAACCCTGGTGTCCTGCTCACCCCCCGACGACCAGGGGTTCTGCAGCTTCGGCAAGGCCCTGTGGAACAAGCGGAGCTTTGCCAAACACGCTCGGATAGTCCTTGCACAGGTGGACGACACTCTCATCCGCACCTATGGGGACAACTACATACACGTCTCTGAAATCGATCGCTTCGTCGAGCACACGCATCCCGAGCTGTCTATCGAAGAATCGGAGGAGCTGGTCTCCAGCGTGGAGAACCCCCTTCTTCGAGCGGAACTGGAACAGTTGCTGCCCCTGTTGAGTGGAAGCGCCAGGTACGAATATCTGCCCAATCTGGTCGGCGGAACCGTCAAACAGGTACAGGAGTTCGCCAGGCTCCTGGCTCACGCGGAGCAGCCGAGTGAGGAAGACAGGAAGATAGCACAGTACGTAGCTGAGCTGGTCAGGGATGGGGATACCATCCAGATCGGGGTCGGCACCCCGAGCGCCTATCTGCCCGGCCTCGGGACCTTCGATGATAAGCGGGACCTCGGCTGGCATTCGGAGATGACGGCCCCCGGCATACTAAGGCTTATCGAAAGGGGAGTCATCACCAGCGAACGCAAGAACGTGAATACCGGTGTTGCAGTGTTCACCGCACTGACCGGCAGCGATCCCAAAGAGGTCCCCTTCGCCCACAACAACCCCCTCATAGAGCTGCGAGACGCAGAGTACGTGGTCAGCATCAACACCGTCTCTTCCCACGACAACTACATTGCCATGAACAACGCCATTTCCATAGACTTCTCCGGGCAGATCAACTCGGAGACCATTGGAGGCCGCCAGTGGAACGGGACCGGCGGCCAACCGGAGCTTCACATGGGCGCCGTTATATCGAAGGGCGGCAGGGCCATCACGCTTCTGCGGTCGACGGCGGCACGAGGGACCGTGTCGCGCATCGTGCCTCAGCACCCGGAGGGGGAGGCGGTAACCGTGCCTCGCACCTTCGCCGATACCATAGTGACCGAGTACGGCGTAGCTCAGCTCCTTGGTAAATCTATCCGGGAGAGGGCTCGGGAGCTGATAGCCGTCGCCCATCCAGACTTCAGGGCTGACCTCCAGAAGGCAGCCGAAAGGCTCTACTACCCCTAGGAGGAACCTATGGCCGTTATCGAATACGAAGTGAGAGACAAGATCGCATACGTGACCCTGAACAGGCCCCGTTCTCTCAACGCAATCAACAATGAGATGTCCCGGATGTGGAACGAAGTTTGGGAGCGATTTCGAGACGATGACGACGCCTGGACGGCGATTCTTACGGGTGCCGGGGACAGGTCATTCTGCTCGGGGGCCGACCTCAAGGAGATGAGGTCCGGTCACGATAGCGGCACCCGTGGCGGCAACCCCTTTGGCGGCGATCCGAGGCCGCTGCGCCCCTCGGAGGAGCTGGGTGTCTGGAAACCGATCATCGCGGCCATCAACGGTTGGGTTATGGGGGGTGGGGTGGTCTTCGCAATGGACTGCGACATACGTATTGCGTCGGAGAGAGCGGTATTCGGTCTGCCGGAGGTGGAGCTGGGGATAGTTACCACCTGGTGGGGCACCGTGAGGGCCAGGGCCCACATGTCCTTTGGCAGGGCCCTGGAGTTTCTGCTCACCGGAAATCATGTCACGGCTCAACAGGCCGAACAGTGGGGGTTCGTGAACCACGTCGTGCCTCATGACCAGCTTATGAGCAGGGCAGAGGAGATGGCCCGGAAAATCAACAGCAACGGGCCCCTGGCAGTCCGGGGGATCAAAGAGGTCTCCTATAGAAGTCTGCTGGACGGAATCCGGGAGGCGGGCCGACTGGAAGACGTGATCAGTGTCATCGCCGCCCAGAGCGAGGACGTTCAGGAAGGTGTGCGGGCCTGGCTGGAGAAGCGTCCGCCCCAGTTCAAGGGCCGTTAGGAGACCGCTGGGTTCAAGAACTGGGGGTTGGGCACCCTCTGCTGGGCTAGGGTGGCTTGGCGGTTGTGTTGCGTCGGGGCCAGGGCTTCCAGTCCAGGGTCACGTGGCGTTCGCCTCCCGTCATCTCGAGGGCGCGGGAGCGCGGGATGCGGCCTCGAGAGCGGCTAGATCCGTTGTGGGCATCGTTAAAGCGGAACTCTGATTCCTGCCAACCGCTGCCCAGAAGCAGAGGCACCTGTATCGACTCGCAGAACCCGCCGGAGACGACTGATTCCACCATCTTGGTCATATCCTCGATAGAGCCGTCGGCTGTTTCGTCGCAGGCGTCGCAGCCACAGTTGGGGAATGGCTCGGTGCGCCAGGAGCCGAACCTCAAATGCAGCCCCGGAAAATCAGTGAACGCCACAACAATTGGCGCAGCTTGCGGGTCATGCGGGACGAGTCTTACGGGAGGACGAGCAAATTTTATCCTGGCCAGTTCGTCGTCCACATCGTGCACATCTAATCGTTCGACCGCGAACTCTCGTTTCAGCCGGTCGAGCAACTCCGTCGCTGCGGCGTGAAGAGGTTGGAAGCGTTCGGGGTTGGTTACTCGGGAGTACGCTTCATCGGGCGGTCCTTCTATTCCCCACCTGTTTCTGCGCATGTCATTGCTCCCCGGCGGACATTTAGGCGGCTTTTTGTGCCCTTAGCAGGGGATGATGTGCCGGTCAGGCGAAAGCCGGATCGTCGTGCGCTTGAGGAGGCGGTTCTGATCGGTGCGGAAGGCGTCCCGGCGATGCAGCAGGAAGCCGTTGTCCCACATGATAAGGTCGCCCGGACGCCAGTCGTGGCGGTAGACGAACTCGGGCCGTGTGGCGTGTTCGATCAGTTCGTCGAGCAACGCCCGGCCTTCCGCCTCGTCCATGCCTTCAATCCCGACCATGGTCGACGGGTCAAGGTAAAGGGTCTTGACGCCGGTTGTCGGATGGGAGTGCACCAGCGGGTGGGTTACGTCGGGCGTCCGAGCCAGGATTTCTTCGCTGGGCACGCTCTCGTCTTTGTAGTCCTTGTATCGTTCGCCGTATCTGAAGATAGCGCTTCGGCCGGCGATCCGCGCCCTGGTCTCTTGCGGGAGCGCTTCGTAGGCAAGGTGCAGGTTGGCCCAATAGGTGTGCGGCCCGTCCTCAGGCACCTCGACGCCATAGAGGATGGCGCCCGTGGCCGGCTCTGCCATGTAGGCTTGGTCGGTGTGCCAATGGAGTTCTCCCGACCCGAGACCACCAATGGTTTTGCCATCGGCGTTGCGCATATTTGAGATCTGCGTGACCTCGGGGCGACCCTTGGACGCCCAATCGGTGCGGACGATGACATCGGGTGTGCCGAAGCAGCTGCTGAAGGTGACCAGTTCCTCTTCCGAAAGCGACTGGCGACGGAACACCAGCACTCCTTGATTGGCCCATGCATCATCGAGTGACCGCACTTGCGCGTCGTCGAGGCCCGACCAGATGTCGAGGCCCTGGACTTCGAAGGCGAAGTTGTTGTCGAGGGGGGTTAGGTGGATGGGCATGGGGGGTGGGGGGGTGGAGGGGGGATACCATCCACCAATGGTGTCTACAAGTTCATGCCATGAACGTTCCGGATCCGGGTGACCGTAGCTGTTCTATCCAGTCCTGAAGCGTTCCCCTTTCCGCTGCAGCAATAGGGTATCCACGGGCTTTCCTAACAGTTTCAGTGCTAGGCGCCAATGCACTCGTCGTAACGATGAGCCCCGACTGTGCCCGCTCGTTCGAGACATCCGCCCAAAGAGCCTTTACGACCACCTGGGCGACCTTCTCTTGCTGACGCTTGCACTGTACGAGAACCAGGGGTGGTTTCGCGACCTCATCCTCTGGAGCCCACACCCGGATATCAACGCCGCCGTCTCCTCGACCAGGTCCCATCTCAACTCGGAAGCCAGCGTGCTCAAAGAACTCTCCTACTAGTCCTTCAAACTTTCGCCAATTGATTTCGTCAATCCGCGGAAAGTTCCGAGCCAAGTAGTCGACGAAGCGCTGATCGAAAAACGTCCCGTACTGCGTCTCCAAGCTCTCGCTCAGGAACAGATCGCGCAGCTGAACCGTGTCATCCCAATTGAACCATCGCCGGGGCATCCAAGGTGAGATATGCATATGAAGGACAAGCTCGTCGATCAGCGCACTGGCGATGTTTAGCCCTGGAAGACCGAATTCAGTATCGACAGTCTCAAGGAGCTGGGATGGATTGAGAGGTGCTCCTTGCGAGGTTTTGTCGATCCCATCGTTGAGCAGTTCCACGCAACGAGTTAGGACCTCTTCAAGAACCTTGCTGTGGGCCGGATCATGCTCGAAGCGACGGTAAACGGCAAGGACGGGTGACGATGGATGCGCAGTTGGAATATTTCCAACCCGGTACAGAAGCCCACTAACAGCTGCTTCGTACTCCTCGGATCGGATACGTATCCACTGGTCCTCTGTCACAAGGACAGCGTCCCGGATATCCGGTGTATCAATGAGATGTTCCGCGAGCTCCTCGCGAGTGAGAGCAAGGCCGGCCTTGTAGCCTATCAACTCCCCAAGGTGTCCCGCTATCGACATTGAACTAGTTAAGAACGCTCCCATTGCATATCTCTGCCTGAGTTAACTCATTCAGAACGAACCCCAAGGCGAAAGTGCTCGATTTTGTCGGGGGGTGGTGGGCCATCCTGGACTCGAACCAGGGACCTCAGTCTTATCAGGACTGCGCTCTAACCACCTGAGCTAATGGCCCATGAACCAATATTATATCAAGGGCGAGGGGTGGGGGGCTATTGGGATAGGGGGTGTCCCGTTCCCCTCGCTTGCGCGGCTTCGTCAAGAGGGAAGGTCACCCTCACCCCCTCGGGGGGACTCGGGGCAGGCTCTAGCCCTCTCCCATCGAGGGAGAGGGGACTGGACACCCCCCGCTCGACCCTTCGAGTGCCTCAGGGTGAGCGGAACCCCATGACCAGGTCAACAGTGGGGTGGGGGCTACCACCAGAAGTTGGGGGCGGGGGTTAGGATCTCGGCGCCGTTGGCGGTTACGAGGATGTTGTCTTCGTAGCCGGCGACGCCGACTCCGGCCTTCGACAGGAAGGCCTCGATGCCGAAGGTCATGTTCTCTCGGAAGATTTCGTCGGTTTCCAGGCCGATCCTCAATGAGGGCCGCTCCCAGAAAAGGCCGATACCGTGTCCAAAGAGGGGAAACATCTCGGCGAGCTGGTTTTCCTCGGTGCCGACCTTCTGCATCAGGTCGACGCCTATCTTAACGACCTCGTCGATGCGTACACCGGGTTTGATGGCCTTGATGATGCCTTCGACGATGCCGTAGCAATTTTCGGTGAGGTCACGCTGTTCGGGGGTCGGGGCCCGACCAGCGACGGCCGTGCGTCCGGGGTCCATCCAGTAGCCCTGGTAGACGGCGCCGTAGACCCAGCCGCGCACCATGTCTCCGGGCTCAGCGCCGTCCAGGCTGAAGCCGGAGATGGGGGAGCGGGTGAAATAGTAGATGGAGTCGCCGTGGGAAACGGGGATCATGTGGAAGCGGCCCCCGGCCTTGGTGATCACGTAGGCAGCATCTGCGGCAGCCTCGGCCTCGGTCTTGCCCTGGACCAGGGCTTCCATGAGCCGGGAGATTGCCTCGGTCATGGTCTGACCGGCGTTGCGGTATAGCTCGACTTCCTCGTCGCTCTTGACCTGCCGGACCTCTCGGACAAGCTCGTCCTCACCGACCCACTCAATGGCAGGGGACTGCTGTTCCATCTGCTTGGCGTACTTCATGGGAAGGAAGTCAGTGCCGATAAGGGCGGTGCGGCCCTCGACGCCGAGCCTCTTGAGGGCTTGGGTGACGCCGTAAATCGGGTCGGTGTGGCCCTCGGCATTATCGACGGCGAGCTGGTCCATGTCGAAACTGGGCATGTCCATGATGAGCTCGGGCTCCTGGCCCCGGTGGAGGATGACCGCGCCGTAGGAGCGGGCCTGCTGGTGGCCCTCGACGTCCAGGGAGTGGCCGGAGAGGTTGGAGTAGTAGTTGGTCAGGTAGAGGAGGTCGCCGTGGCGTTCGTAGTTGCCGGCGGTCTTGCCCCAGATGACGGCGGTCTCGTAGCCCTTCTCCGCCATCGAGTCATAGACAGCCTTCCAGCGGCGTTCGTATTCATCCTGCGAGAAGTACAAGTTCCTGGGCATAATGGCCTCCACGGGGTTCGGGGATGGTGGAATGGTAGCACAGGGGGATGGGGGTGGGGAGGGGTGGGTTAGGATTGTGGCCTGAGAGGTAAATATATGGGCACTTTTTCAGTAAATGTACAGGTGGGTGACGTTCAGGGAGGCAACTGGCTCGATGTCGAGGCGCTGGTGGACACGGGCGCTACGCACACCGTCATTCCAGAGGAGACGGCAACGGCATTGGGCATCGAGTGCCTGGAGTCGGTGCCCTTTCAACCAGCTGATGACCGGACAGTGGAATACGAAGTAGGCGAAGCGAGGGTCCGGCTGGGAGACCGGGAAAGGACGGTGTTAGTGGTGGTCGGGGAGTCGGGGGTGGGACCGTTGCTTGGTCCGACGACCTTGGAGTTGTTCAACGTCGCAGTGGACCCGGTGGGGCGCAGGTTGATTCGGGTGCCGGGGCTGATGAAGGGGGAGTTAGACGGTCGACCGTGGCGGATGTCGGTGACAGTATCGGTGGACTAACTGGAATTTGCTGTTTAGCAACGCATCTTCCATATCCATGCGGTTGGGGCAATAGTTGCATATCTCCGAATTGGCTAGTTTCAGATAAAGCTCCTTTGTAGTGTCGATCTCGCGTTCGGTGTACCTGACTATTGCATTCATGGCTCTATACCATGCATCGAACCGTTGCTCTAGATTAGTTGCCCTAGTCCGATCCTTAGAAAGGGCATCTTGGAACTTCGGCTGAAGCATGACGTTGATCGAAATGCGCCGAAGAGACTTCACGAGAAATTCCCGATCCATGTCGCTGACATTATCCCAGATTCCATCTAATTGATTTCCGACTTCCGCAAACCAAACCATTTCGACATCGGCCAATACGTCCATTCTATTCCGCACCCATCTACCTTGATGGTTATCCGAATTGCCCATCTCGAACCGGCAGAATGCTTCTTTACCGAATACCCTCTTGATCCACTTTATTGCTGTATGAAGTTCCTCGCTAAATCTAGTCTCTTCTTCATAAGAAAAGTCTTTGTGCGCTTCCATTTCATCGTTAAGGAAGACCCTGAATGGAGTCCTATAATGGCTCCTCCTATGAAGCATGGCATAGAATCGAAGTAATCTCTCCCTATGCTTCATTCTTTTGTCAGGTTCTGGTCTACTTGGATTCCAAAGCTGCAAAAACTCCAACGATTCGCTTCTGCGTTTTAAGAAATTGTTATAACGCCCCCTATATATGCAGTTCCTTAATTCCTGTGGGTTTAGGCTCATGGACCCTAAATTGAGTCTGGCAAACAGAGAGTATTTCATATCGGGGTCGACTTCTTTAGGCAAAAGCACGACTTGAAGGTCTGTTTTCCATAGCTCTTCTCGTCTTGATATGTCGAGTTTGTTGACCAATGTACTGTTGAGGTTCTGCAACACTTCAAGATGGTTGAGACGGAGTGGCTCCAGCATTTTGATTGACTCGGGTAAATCTGATCCCAAAAGTGGTTTCATATATCTAAACAGAGTCTCAAGCCTCTGATGTCCATCGATAACGACCCATCGGCCATCTGGTTCTTCAGCAAGAAATACTGGCGGCGTCGGGAATCCTAGGAGAATGGACTCAATATACCGGCTCGCGCGTTCCGAGTTCCATACATATTCACGCTGGAAATCAGGTTGCAGATCGATCGCTCCGCTTGAGATATCCTCACGTAGCTTTCGAACGGGCCAAGTGTCCCATTCGGCTTTAAGGGTATCGAAGCCTTCGGGAAGCTTCAGGGGTTCAATATCATCGTCAGCATCATCGTCACGATAATCATCGTATCCGGTCATGTCGCACTCCTCCCAAGGCCCCTAGTATTGGTACAAGGCAGGCATTGTAACATTTAACGATTTACGACTAATTCGGCACGCGGAAGCAGGTGGGGTGGTGGTCGTTGACCTGGCCGGTAGCTTGCATGTGGGAGTAGACGACGATGGGGCCCATGAATTTGAAGCCTCTTACTTTCAGGTCCTTGGAGAGGGCCTCGGACTCGGGGGTCTGGGCGGGGACCTGTTCGTAGTCCCGACGCAGGGTCTCGTGGCCCGTGAACTGCCAGATGTAGTTGTCGAAGGAGCCGAACTCCTTCTGGACCTCCAGGAAGCGTCGGGCGTTGTTGACGATGGCCTCAATTTTGCGTCGGTTGCGGACGATGCCCGCGTCGGACATCAGGCGCTCGATGTCGGCGTCGGTGTAGGCGGCGACCTTCACGGGGTCGAAGCTGGAGAAGGCTTTGCGGAAGTTCTCTCGCTTGTCGAGGATGGTCTTCCAGGAGAGGCCGGACTGCATGCTCTCCAGGCAGAGGAACTCGAACTGCTTGCGGTCGTCGTGGACGGGGATGCCCCATTCGTTGTCGTGGTAGGACATCATTAGGGGGTCGTCGGGGGAGCCGAAGCAGCGGGTGCGGGTGTCGTCGGGCATGTGGGGCCTCCTGGGTGGGGTGGGGGTATTGTATCGCAGTGGAGGGAGCGCCCCCCGCCTCCAGAAAATTGCCAAATCAAGAAATGCGTGTGTTTTTGTATGGCCTACAAGAGGGGGACGGACCCCCCACCCATTCCGTTCTTGAGACCCTTCGACTCCGCTCAGGGCGAACGGAATACCCACCTCTGGATTCCTGCCTCCGCAGGAATTGTAAATGTCAGATAATTCGTTGACAGAATTAGAGGGATTGAAGGGTTTCCAAAGGGGTCTTTCCATCCATTGCCTGGTGGGGTCTTTGGGTATTGTAGTAGAGCAGATATTGCTGCAGTTCGTCTCGCAGCTCGGCCACCGACTCGAAGGTGGTCCCCTCCAGCAGGTCCTCGTTCAGGGTTCTCCAGAACCGCTCTATCTTCCCGTTGGTCTGGGGCCTATAAGGGCGGGTGTAGCGGTGCTTTATGCCCAGCTCATTGAGCATCCGTTCCATGGGGTGGCCCTCAATGTTCCTGGGCGAGGCCATCTCAGGGCCATTGTCGGTGAGGATGGCCTCGAATTTGATGCCGTACTCCGCATTAAGGAAGTTGATGGATTTCAGGGTTGCGAACATCACAGAAAGGCTCTTGATGTCTCCGACCACTTCGGCCCAGGCCAAGCGGGTGCAGGCGTCGATGAGGGCTACCAGGTAGTAACGGCGCTTGGAGTCTACCAGGAGGTCCCGGCTGAGGTGGTGGCTGTCCAGGTGCCCCAACTCCCCTGCCCGGGTCTTGATGATCTTGCGCTTCGATTGCTGCATCGGCTTTGTGAGCCTATTAACACCGTGGCGTCTGGTGATGGCGTAGATGGTAGAGGGCTTAGGGGTGTGCTGTTTGAGGATGGGCTTGAGTATGGCATATATCTCGTAGCGATTGGTACCGTTGAAGCATTCGCTGAGAACCTTCTGCTCTATGTAGGGCAGGGTACGGCGGCTCTTCCAATTGGGCCCCGCTTACGGGGGAAGAAGGAGTCGTCGGAGGGGGAGAGGAGGAACCGGTTGTAGTACTTGGCAAAGGTCTGACGTGTAGTGCCGTGGAAGACATAGAAGTCCTGGGCGAAGCGGAATCGGGGGTGCTTCCTGGCCTTGACCAATCGGTATTCCTGTATGAGGAATCGCCACTTCTGAATGTAGTTCCTTTCAAGGGTGAGGTCCTTGCTGTTGTCTCGCATTTTCGCCTCCAGATTGGGTTACCCATTGAATACCAATCTGTCAACGAATTACCTAACACTTACAGGAATGACGATAAGAAGGGCGGGAATGACTAGGCCGAGTGAGAGGGGATTCCTCCCCACGCCCCAGGGCAACCACGAGAGTTGCCCTTACAGGGATGGATTCCGGCTCGGGGCCGGGATGACGGACAGGGACCACGAGGGATGGTTTTACAGAGAGGCTAGTGAGTGGGCAAGTCCTATATCCCTCCCGCATAAGGCGGACTTGCAGCGCGGGGCCGGGATGACAGGGGGGTGGGGGTGGTTTCTTCGGGACGATCCTGCGTACCGGTTAGGGTGAGGGGCTCGGGGCCGTGCTATACTCTAGCCTTGCCGGAGGAGCCGGCCCTTGCCTCGTTGAGCCATGACTAAACTCCGAGCAGCTCTCGCCCAGATCAACACCACCGTCGGCGACTTGCGGGGCAACACGGCCAAGATCATCGAGTATATCGACCGGGCCCGGGCCGAGGGCGCCGACCTCGTATCCTTCCCCGAGCTGACCATCACGGGCTACCCCCCCGAAGACCTTCTCTATAAGAACAACCTCATTCGCGATAACCGCGAGCGTCTCGACGAGGTTATTGAGCATTCGGCGGGGATTGCCGTGGTAGTCGGGTTCGTCGATAGGAATGAGGAGCTTTTCAACGCTGCGGCGGTGATACAGGACCGCAAGCTCCTCGGCGTATATCACAAGGTACATCTCCCTAACTACGGCGTCTTCGACGAACAGCGCTATTTCCAGTCGGGCAGCGAATGTCCGGTCTTCGATATCAACGGGACGTGTGTTGGGGTGAACGTGTGTGAGGACATTTGGTACGAGTCGGGGCCGACCAACGTCCAGAGCAAGGCCGGGGCGCGGGTCATCATGAACATCAACGGCTCGCCCTATCACCGGGGCAAGGGCCGGTTCAGGGAGCAGATGCTGGCTGACCGGGCACGGGACAACGGGGTCTACGTCTTCTACACCAACCTGGTCGGGGGGCAGGACGAGCTGGTATTTGATGGGGGAAGCTGCGTATTTTCGCCCTCGGGGGATGTGCTGGCGCGAGGCAAGCAGTTCGAAGAGGACCTGCTCATTGTGGACATCGATCCCGACGCCACTCAACCCGCCGTCGACCCTGCACCGGAGCCCGCTCTCGCCGATCTGGAAGAGGTCTACGAGGCACTGACTATCGGGACGCGGGACTACGTTTATAAAAATGGCTTCGAGAAGGTCGTAATCGGGCTGTCGGGGGGGATCGATTCCACCCTGACGGCAACCATCGCAGCGGACGCCCTTGGGCCCGAGAACGTAGTCGTCGTGACAATGCCATCCCGGTACTCGTCGGAAGGGTCGATAGCCGATTCGGACATGCTGGCGAAGAATCTCGGGGTGAAGCTGTGGAACATCTCGATTGAGGATATGTTTCAGTCGAGCCTCGACTCTCTGGACCCGTTGTTTGCGGGCACGGGGTCGGGCGTCGCGGAGGAGAACCTGCAGGCCCGGATGCGGGGGAACCTGTTGATGGCGATCTCCAACAAGTTCGGGTGGCTGGTGCTGACCACGGGCAACAAGAGCGAGATGGCGATGGGCTACGGCACCCTGTACGGCGACATGGCCGGGGGGTTTGCGGTGATCAAGGACGTGCCCAAGGTGCTGGTCTACGAGCTGGCCGAGACCCGCAACGCCCGGGGCCCGAGCCCGGTTATCCCTCAGAGCGTTATCGACAAGGAGCCCAGCGCAGAGCTGCGCCCCGACCAGAAGGACACCGACAGCCTGCCGCCCTACAGCGTTCTTGACCCCGTGCTGGAGGCCTACGTGGAGCAGGACAAGTCTCCGGCGGACATCATAGGCATGGGGTTCGACGAGGAGATGGTGAAGCGGGTGATCAAGGCGGTTGACCGGAACGAGTACAAGCGCCGGCAGGCGGCGCCTGGGGTGAAGATCACGCCGAGGAACTTCGGGCGGGACCGCCGGATGCCGATTGTTAACTGGTATCGGGGGTTTTGAGGGGGGAGGGTGTTTCGCGATTGAGCGGAATTCCCCGCCCCAGATCCCTCGCGGAGCCCGCGGATGACATGGGGGCAAGCCCGCTGAGATATTGAGTTGTGGTAGGAGTTTGGTTTTGGTTGTTGGGGAGTAGGCGATGGAAGGTCCGGGACTCGGATTCAGGGGGCGGGAGGCCAGCCTGGTTCAGCCCCGTGCTTCTGTTATCACGTGGTAGACAAGCGAGGGGTTCTCGCTTGAGGGCATCTCTACCACCAGTTTTGGCTGACCCACTCGGAGGGGTGGGGAGCACGTTTTCTCGCTGCCGTCGCTGGTTGCATGGGGGTCTCCGAAGGGAACGACGGGGGAGATATTTCCAAGGGCGTAAAGGCCCGAGGTGTTTGGCCCGGCGTGAGCGGGGCTCATTTGGGCAGGGCTCCTTTGAGGGGAGCGTGCCGCTTAAAATTGTGGACCATCCATCGCCTGGGAGTCAGGGAAGGGACACGGGACCCGATGGGATGAGGAGATGGCGACGTTTGCTTGTGCCGCTGGCCTGCGCGAAGGCCGTTGGGATGGGCTTAGGCGTTGAGTCCTCGGGTGGGTCAGGTGGGCTTCCCTGGGTTTTTGGTTCCTCCTTGGTCTTGAGAATAGTGATTGGCCTATCGGGGGTGAATATAGTACATGTGTACGGCTTGAGTCAAGGGGTTCGTGTCACTTTTGGGGGAGGGGCCGTCCGACCTTCCGGAATAAGTTAAGTCCCACCCACCCGCCCTGTTTTATTGATATATCAGCCATGTTGCTCTGCAACATGGCTGATATATCGTTACCAAGGGGGGAGGGAGGTGGTGTCACTGTCGGAGGACAACCACGACGGATTGACAACGCAGGGCCGCGCCCCGCTCGACCCTTCGATCCGCCTCGGCGGACTTTCAGCTAGCTCAGGGTGAGCGGCCCCAAAGCCCTTGGGGAGGGGTCCCGGCTCGGCGGTGGGTGCGTCTTGCATAGGGCCTCCAAGGAAATTTTAGCATGGGGTGGGGTGGGAGGCCCGGCATAGCCCCATCCCTCCTTCCGTCATTCCCGACTCCAATCGGGCTGTAAGTGCGGCTATGGCGTGAATCCATCCCCCAGGGGGAGGGGGAAGGGGTGATGGTCACCTGACGTATGATAAAATAGGTTATAGAACTATAGATTGGAAGGGTATATCCATGTTGGACGCTATTAACGTAATAAAATCGCCCGTAGCCCTTTACGTTATCACAGTCGCTACGCTGACAGATATTGTTTGCGCGTTGTTTGGAGCAGACGTATCTTTCTCGGGATTTGGCGCACCGGAGAATTTGGTGGGTTACTTACTTAAAGCAATCTTCTAGTTAGATAATCCCATTCCCTCAACCGTCAACGCCTCCATGTGCCAATAGCCAACCGCTACCGGGGGATCATGTTCGAGCGGCGTCGATGACAGTACGGGTGTTCAGGTGGGTCAAGGGCGTTGACGTCACAGTTTGGGAGGAGGTGGAAAATAGGTAGAGAACTTCTCCAGTTTGAAGTTTCCACTGTTGTAACGGACTAGTTTTTTCCAGTCAATTGCTCCGGACCGTGAGCAGAATTCAGCGATGAAATCGCGCACGAGCCGGTTAGTTGCCTCGTTTTTCTTCTGAAAGTATTCCTCGTTGTATTCCTTGGCTTTATAACCAACGGGTTCTACAATGTCGATATAGAGGTTCTCATTCTCGCTTATGAAGTACCAAAAGTTCTGCCCCACAACTTTCAAGTATCCTGATTTGGTACGAGTAGTTCTGGTTTTGCCGTAACAGATCCCGAGGACGGCCTCAACATTTGATGATCGGGAGGATTGCTTTATCCTACCAACTGCAGTGTTAAAGTCATCGGTCTGTCTTGCATGCTGGGAGCTGTTGCCCCAGTTCGGGCCAGACTTGACCGATACGATGTAATGAATACCATTATGGATAAATTCCAAGTCTATTCCCTGAGCACTCGATTTGTGCCCTCCTGTCGTTTGCTGAGCGACATAAACTGCCAAGCCTTCCAGAAAATCACCGAATAGCTTTTCCTCCGATGAAGAGAGGTAGGCATCCATCAATCCTCCGATTAGTTCCGGAGCGGATTCCAAGTATTTGGCCTTCAGGAGATACGGATTCTTCTCTAGAAGCTTTTTAAGCTTAAGCTCTTCCAGAGATTTGTGCCTAGCCTTGTGAAACTCGACTATGTTGTCATTGACAAAGCCGGTCAAGTTCTCAATGTCCAGTGGTTGCATGATGGACTACCGGTTCAGTATTGGAAAGCGCATAGCCATTCTGTTTCTCTTCTGCAATACCTGGCAGACGAAATGGTTTCTCTAAGACGCGACTACGGCTTATACCGACGTATGCGGGATTGATGTCTATGCCGATGTAGCTCCTGCCAAGATCCATCGCTGCAATAAGCGTACTACCCGACCCCACGAAGGGATCCAACACAACGTCCTCTGCTTCAGTAAACAGCTTGATAAACCAGGATGGGAGCCCGACGGGGAATGCCGCACTATGGTTTCTGTTGCCGCACTCGGTGGATATGTGGAGAACGTTGTTGGGATAGACCATATCGCGGCCAAGCCAGTTGGAGATGTTCTTACCAAACCCGCTGCCGACCTTAGACTCGTCTCTTATACGGTCGGTCTCGCTCAGGTTTGCTAGTCTGTGCTTGGCCCAATCTCCCACAGGCACCATTACAGCCTCTTGGTACATGTGGAACTTCTTTTCCTTGTTGAACTGGATAAGCCTTTCCCAGTTGTCTCGGAAGCGATTAGGCCACTTGCCAGGATACGAGTTCTTCTTGTGCCAAATAAATTCTTCGGTCCAGAGCCACCCGCGTCTCTTCATTTCCAGTATCAGTTCCATTACGTAGGTATGCCGCTCACCATTCACAACCCGTTCCTTGATATTAAGAACGAATGTCCCTGTCGACTGAAGGACGCGGTAAAACTGGTCAGCTTTAGGCATGAACCAGTCAACGTAGTCATCAGGACGAATGCCGCCGTAGGTTCTTCTACGTTGGTCAGCGTAGGGAGGGGATGTAAATATAAGGTCTACAGAGTTGTCGGGAATACCTTTAAGGACTTCCTCGCAATCACCAAGCAAGACTTTGTTCAGGTAGTCCATTGAGATCAATTTTCCTTCATACAAAAGGCCTGACCCTTCCCTTAGTGAATCATACATGAGAAATCCGTCCTCCTACCACCCCAAGTGCAAGGTGATGTCATCGCGCTCCCACGGTAGAGCCTCCACCCAAGATAGCAGCTTATCGGCATCGGTTTGGGATAGGCACTGCTCGGAAGTGTAATCCCTCGCCCTACGTTCCAAGTCCTCCCTGAGGATCTGCAAGAACACATTGCCGTCCCAGCCCCCAATCCAACCCTCGGGCAGATCTTCTCCGGCCAAATCGAACAGGAATTCCCGCACCGACCCTTTGGGTGAATCAATATGCTCCGTCTTGACTGCCCATACGTCCATTCCCATTGAGTGTTCCTTTCTCGACCCCGGTGTTTGTTGGTGTGGGGCCGGTGTAAATGGTCCGGGATTGTAGCGGACCCCGGTGGGTCCACCAAGCGTGGGTGCGGCTCGGGGGTTGAGGCGTGAATGGGCAAGCCCTAGATTCCTCGCGGGGCTTCGGAATGACAGGGGAGAAGGGGGTGGGTTGGGAGTCGGGGCGGGCGCGATGGATTGGCAGTACGGGGTCACCGCCCCGCTCGACCCTTCGACTAAGCTTCCGCCTCGGCGGATCTACGACACGCTGAGCGGCCCCTCCATCGGGTGGATTCACGCCTAAGGCGCACCTTCAGCCAAATTAGGGTCGGGAATGACGGAGTTGAGCTGAATGACCCATCCTCTTGGCAAGGCTAGCGGTTGACACGATGGTGTAGAACACATATCCTAACGGTAGGTCGCAGGCAATTGTCGATGGGAAAGGGCGCGTGCTATTATCGCTACCATGACGACGGAAAAAAATAAGGCACTGGATTTGGCCCTTGGGCAGATTGAGAAGCAGTTTGGACAGGGGTCGATCATGCGGTTGGGGGACGCCCGCAGCGGCATGGAGGTCGAGGCGATACCGACGGGATCCCTGGGTCTCGACATTGCGCTCGGGATCGGGGGGGTGCCCAAGGGGCGGATCTGCGAGGTGTTCGGCGCGGAGTCGGCGGGGAAGTCTACTCTCGGTCAGCACCTGATGGCCCAGTCACAGGCCTCGGGGGGCATGGCGGCATATATCGACGCCGAGCACGCCATGGACCCGTCCTACGCCGCCAAGTGCGGCATCAATGTCGACGAGCTCCTCATCTCACAGCCCGACACCGGTGAGCAGGCCCTGGAAATCGCCGAGGCGCTGATCCGGTCCAACGCGGTGGACATTGTGGTGGTGGACTCGGTGGCGGCGCTGGTGCCGAGGGCGGAGATAGAGGGGGAGATGGGGGACACGCACGTCGGGCTGCAGGCTCGGCTGATGTCGCAGGCGCTGCGCAAGCTAACCGCGGCCACGAGCCGCTCGAATTGTGCCGTGGTGTTCATCAACCAGCTCCGGGAGAAGGTCGGGGTCATGTTCGGGAGTCCGGAGGTGACGCCGGGGGGTCGGGCGCTGAAGTTCTATAGCTCGGTGCGGATAGACCTACGGCGCATCGAGTCGATAAAGCATCAATCGGCGATAGTCGGGAACCGGGTGCGGGCGAAGGTGGTGAAGAACAAGGTGGCTGCGCCCTTCCGGGTGGCGGAGTTCGACATCATGTTCAATGAGGGGATCAGCCGGGTAGCCGACTTGGTGGACCTGGGCGTGCTGTACGGGATACTCAAAAAAAGCGGGGCATTCTACTCGTGGGAGGGGACTCGGCTGGGGCAGGGCCGGGAGAACTCGAAGGACTTTCTCAGGGAGAACAAGTCTATGGCTTTATCCCTGGAGAACCTCATCCGGGAGGCTGCGGAGTTACCCTTGCTGCCGGTGCCGGCTTCGAAGAATGGGGCGGAGGGGGAGATGTTTTAGGGGGGCTACGGTAAGAGCCTCGCGTACTTATATCGTAGACATTCCGGAATCACCCTCACCCTAGCCCTCTCCCATCGAGGGAGAGGGGATAAGACCCCCGCTCACACTTCGAGAGCCTCCCGCCTCGGCGGATCTATGACAGCACGAGCGGCCTATGCCCCCCAACACAGGCAATGCAGAGGCTACGCCTTAGTGCATCTGCGACTCGTCACGAGATGGGGAATTACCCCACCACGCCTTCGCGGAGGTCCCTTATGGCCTCGTGGGCGGCGTTGTGGCCGGGGGCGCCTCTGACCGTGCCTCCGGGATGGGTGCCTGCTCCGCATAGGTAGTAGCCGGGTATCGGGGTACGGTAGTCGCTCATGCCGCGTATCGGGCGGGCGTTGAAGAGTTGGGCAAGGGCGTTTTCGGCGTGGAACATGTGGCCGTGGGTCAGGTACAGCTTCTCCTCCAGGTCCTTGGGCGACAGGAACTGGTAGTCGATGATGGCATCCGGGATGTTGGGAGCGTACTGGGCGAGGGTGTCGATGCAGCGTTTGCCGAAGATGTCGCGCTCCGTTTCCCAGTCGGTGTCTCGGAGGTGGTAGGGAGCGTACTGGACGAAAACGCCCATGCTGTGCTTGCCCTCCGGCACGATGGTCGAGTCAGTCGCCGAGTGGATGACGCAGTACATGTAGGGCTCTCGGGACGTCCGTCCGAACTTGGCGTCGTCCCAGGCGCGTTCCAGGTAGTCCACCGAGGGGCAGATCTTGAAAGGGCCGATGTGCTGTGGCCCGAGCTCCTTGCCGGGGATGGCGGTGAAGTCGGGAAGCTCGCTGAGGGCGAGGTTGATCTTGAATACGATGCCCTCGCTTCTCACCGATGTCAGTCTGCGGCGGAAGCTCTCTTCAAGGTGGTCGGGTTCCAGGAGACCGAGGAGGCTGCGCTTGGGGTCGGCGTTGGAGAGGACTACGCGGGCATTTAAGACCTCGCCGTTCAGCAGCTCCACCCCTGACGCCTTCTCATCACGAACGATTACTCGGGCCACCTCGGCTTCCGTGCGCACCTCGGCGCCGTGGCTGCGGGCGCAACGGGCCAGGGCCGCAGTTATCCCGCCCATGCCTCCGGGAACGGCGCCTATGGGGATGCCAAGCTCGGGCCAGTAGTGGAGCATCATATAGACGCTGCCCGGGGAGTAGGGCCCGGCCGCCAGACCTACCACGCCATTCGAGCAGACACTGGCCTTCGCTTCCTCGGTCTCGAAGCGGGCGTCCAGGAAGTCCTTCATGGGGCTGACCAACACTTCCTGGAAGAAGTAGGCGTCCTCGGGGTCCGAGAACTGCCTGGAGATCTCCTCGACGCTGAGCGGGGGTCTCAGTTCGAGGGGCTTGAGCACAGCGGCGAGCCTGTCCATGCGCTTACGCAGGTCCAGGAATGCCTCGCCATCCTTTCGGGAGAACTTTGCGAACTCATCGAGAGTCTTGACGGGATCGCTCCACCAGAGCATGTAGCGGTTGTCGGGGTAGAGCTGCAGGGCCACGGGGTCGTAGGGGACCAGGGGGCCGTAGCCGAACTTGTGGAGCTCGAGGTCGGCGGCGATCTTTGGTTTGAGCAAACCCCCAACCATCGCTGCGGTCGAGATTCGGAAGCCGGGGAAGGTCTCTTCCGTCACCGATGCCCCACCCACGACCTCCCTTCGCTCCAGGACCGCTACTTTCAGGCCGGCCTTTGCCATGTAGCAGGCCGCGACCAGCCCGTTGTGTCCACCGCCGATGATTACTGCATCCCAATCGGTAGCCAAAGCTCGTCCCTCCAATGCCCGTGTCGGGCGGATGTGGTCGGGGGTAGGTTAGGAATGGGGGGAGTCGGGTGTCAAGCGAGGTTCCTTACTTCAACTGACATTTTGCAATTGCAAAGCTGAAGTTCTAGAATGAGGTTCAAATATTTACCTATTACGTAATGCGTTGCAATGATTCAAAACTTCAATGATCGAGAAGCGAGAAAATTCTTCGAGGGCTTTCGATTCAGGGCCTTCCAAGACTCTGAGTATCATGCATATCACAGGTTGACGATCTTGGACAATGCAGCTTCCCTGCGAGACTTGGCAGCTTTGCGCAGCAATAAACTGGAGTCACTCTCCGGTATTCGGGGGGGACAATTCAGCATATGGGTCAATCGAAAGTGGCGAATCTGTTTCCGTTGGGGAGATGAAGGGCCCTATGCAGTGGAAATAGTGGACTACCATTGAAGAGGTTTCTGGAATGAGCATGTCCATATCGAACCGTATGCGACCCGTGCATCCGGGCGAGATTCTCAAGGAGGAGCTACAGGAAATAGGCATGTCCGCCAACGCCTTGGCCAAGGCCCTCTGGGTTCCCGCCAACCGCATCACCTCAATACTCAATGGCAGCCGGAGCGTAACTGCCGACACCGCTCTCCGACTATCCCGTTACCTGGGCACGAGCCCCGAATTCTGGCTGAACCTCCAGAAGACCTTCGAACTGCGTACTGCTCAAATTTCGTCGGAAATGCTCATCAACACGATGATCCGGCCGCGCCAAGAAAGCCCGCTGACCACAGCCTCCTCGGACTAATCCTTCGCTATGCCCCAGATCACCGATATCCGAGTCCAGAAGAACCGGCGGGACCGCGTCAACGTGTTTATTGATGGGCGCTACGCCTTCGCACTGGACCAGATATCGATGTTCGACGCCCGGCTCCAGATCGGACAGGATGTTTCGGACGAACGTCTCGATGAGCTAATGGAAAAGGCGGGGCTCGACTCTGCAATGTCGGTCGCGCTCAGATATCTCACAGCCCGGCCCCGGAGTGAGCGCGAGCTGCGTGACCGGCTCCGCCGTCGACAAGTTGGCGAAGCTGTTATAGACCGCACCGTGGAGAAGCTCAGGGCTAAGGGGCTGCTCGACGACTTCACATTCGCGCAGTACTGGGTCGATCAGCGGGTAACATTCAGGCCCCGCAGCCGCAGGATGCTGGAGATGGAACTAAGGCAGAAGGGTGTCGATAGCGAGGCCATAGAGGGCGTGACCCTGGACATGGACGATGAAGCCGAGGCCTACCGGGCCGCTCAGCGCAGGGCCCGCTCGCTGCCCGTCGATGACTTCGACGCCTTCTTCAAGAAGCTGGTCGATCACCTGAGGCGTCGGGGGTTCGGGTATGGCACGGCTGCGAAGACTGCGAGGGGGTTGTGGGTGGAGGTGACCTCCTCGGGGGAGTATTGAAACGGCCTGGCCCCTTGAGGCATTCATGGTAACAGCCACTGCGCCCGGAGATAGGGATCCCGGCGTGGGCTCTCCGGATGACGATCCAATCGGCATGTCTGCGGGGGAACCCTCTCCCCCTTGGTCCCCCTCTCCCTTAGGGCCATAAAGGGAGAGGGGGAGGGATGAACAGAGGCAGACGCCTGTGCTAACGCACAGGCGTCTGCCTCTAGTCCGGTACTTGGGCAGGGGGACAGGAGAAGTGCTAGTTGAAGTGAGGAATGACTTCTGAGGCGAAGAGGTCCAGGCTGCGC
This sequence comes from Dehalococcoidia bacterium, assembly GCA_965197585.1. Classification (GTDB taxonomy): domain Bacteria; phylum Chloroflexota; class Dehalococcoidia; order Plut-88900; family Plut-88900; genus Plut-88900. Next base: position 3,154,697 of record OZ240215.1, on the reverse strand, counting down.
ATGACCTGTTTGAAACTGAGGCCCGGGAAGTTCAAGAATAGGGCCAGGTGCCGGCAGCCGGTCTCGGCGATCATCTCCTCGATCTGCTCTATGACTGTGTCGGGAGAGCCTACGAGGATCAAGTCGTGCTTGTGGTTGAAGTCGAAGTAGCTGAGGTTGTAGTCGTCGTCGGTCAGCTCGTGTTCGAATGCCATGCGGGTGCGGACCTTGCGTGGGTCGTGCTTTGCCCACTCTCCGAACATGTTGAACCCGTCACGCACGTCGTTCACCGCCTCCTCGTAGGTCTCGGCGATGTAGGTGGGACGCATTACGGCGAGCTTCTCCCCGACCTGGAGCGGCCGGCCATCGGTCTCCAAGGCAACCTCGTTGTATAAGCCCCACGCTTCCCTGATCTTTTCATAGGACAGCGCGATGCTTATGTTCCCCATCCCCTTGCTGGCCGAGAACCGGTGGGACTGGAGGGAATCGCCCATCTGCCACATGGGCGGGTGGGGCTTCTGGTAGGGTTTCGGGTGTACGCCCAGGGCTATTAGCTCACCGTCCGGGGAATGGTACCGGCTATCGCGGATAAACTCTGAGTTCTCTATCCAACCCGGCTCAGGGAAGCGGTAGAACTCCCCCGAGTGGGTGAAGGCATCTTCGGTCCAGGCTTTCTTGACGATGTCGAGGGACTCGGAGAAGAGGGCGTAGCTGCGGTCGCGGTCACGGCGGTCGGCGTCCGGGTGGAACTGGATCGAGGCCCGGCCGTTCAGCCCTCGTGCCACACCGAAGTCGACGCGGCCCTTGGTGAAGTGGTCGAGCAGGGCCACGTCCTCTGCGACTCGGAGAGGGTGCCAGTCAGGCAGGATGACGCCGCATTGGCCTATGCGGAGGGTGTCAGTGTGGGCGGCGAGGTCTTGCCCGAGCATCAGCGGATTCGGCGATGTCCCGAGCCAGCCATCCCATGCGAAATGGTGCTCGGCGATCCAGACCGTGGTGAAGCCGCCCTGCTCCAGGAGCCGGGCCTCGTCCCGCATCTCGTCGACCATTTTGTCCCAAGGGTAGACACTGCCGAGGTGGTAGTAGGGCGTGCTATCGAATCTCATGGGGCCTTCCTCCGCTCCTCGGGGCCCGGGACCTTAGGGTGGAATCTTATCAAGAGGGGAGGGGTGGCGCAAACAGGTACTCGAGATTTCAACATAAACAGCGTGTTGACTGAATGATGGCACAGGCGTACTATTAGCATACATTCATTAAGGACTGAGGTCTTCCCTATTGAAAGTCAGGGAAGTTCAACTATGGCAGCAATCGAACCGCTAGAACAGCGAATGACCATCCTGGAGACGGAATTTCGCACCGAGCTCAAGCATCTGGCCACAAAGGCCGATCTGAAGGCACTGGAGATTCGGTTAGCCGGTCTCATGCTCCTCGTAGGGGGTATGGTAGTTGGCGTAATGACTGCCATACTGAGATTCTCCGAATAGCGGCAGACCGCAGGCCAAGCAGTTTCCTTCTATACCGCTTTCGAGTCCCATTTCCTTAATCCCTCCCTGCTACCCGTTTGTAATACTACTCGACCTCTGTGGTATGTTGAGCTTGCCAGGCAACCGGAACTCAGAACTTAGGGAGACGTCCTTGACCATAGACATTCACAACCATATCTGGACCCGGGAGTATCTATCCGACCATTGGTGGGCTATCTACTCCAACTTCTTCTCCACCTACATCACTGATTCACCATTCTCGGGGACGCCGGAGGAGATAGACCGGAACCTGTTTGCCAAGTGCTTTGATCCCGACGGCTCGGAGTGCATTGCCGAGATGGATGAGGCGGGAATCGACGTGGCGGTGGTCACGGCTATCGACGGGTCGTGCGCGCTGGGGGAGGCACCCAAGTCGATAGAGGAGCAGAATCGGGAGTTGGCCCAAATCTGCGCCGCCTACCCGGACCGGTACATCTTCTTTTCGTGCATCGATCCACGGGCCCCGGGGGCTCTGGAGTTCGTCGAGCGCTCCGTCGAAGAGTGGAATGCCAAGGGCTTCAAGTTTCACCCCAACATGAGCGGCCTGTTCCCGTGGCACGAGGCCGCATACCCAATCTACGAACGGCTCCAGGCCCTCGGGCTGCCGGTGCTGTTCCACACGGGGCAGATGTTCGAGCCGCTGGACCCCAAGTTCAGCCAGCCCAAGGAGCTGGTACGCGTCCTCACCGACTTTCCAAACCTCAAGGTCATTGCCGCGCATCTCGGCATTGCATCATGGCGGGAGTTGATCGAAGTGGCGCGGGATAGGCCGAACCTCGTGACAGACTTCTCGGCGTTCCAGCATGAGGCGGCCAACAACTATAGGAGGTTCTGCATCGTGCTCCGGCGGGTGATCGATGGCTTGGGCGCAGATCGCGTCTTATTCGGGTGCGACGGCCCGGTGTGGACTCGATGGTACTCCCGCAAGTGGTGGGTGGACCTTGTGCGAGACCTGCCTGACAACCCCACTGAGAAGGCGTCGTTTACTCATGAAGAGGTCGAGGCTATGCTGCGCGGCAACGCGGTCCGGGTGTTGGGGCTGAACTCGTAGGCTTCTCACACGCCTGTGCGCTCTTCGGCCCGCTCGACCCTTCGAGTGCCTCAGGGTGAGCGGTGTGATGGCCCGACGGGAGTGGGGTGGTCTGCCCGCCTTTTGTTGCCCGCGTTCACCATACGTATTACACTGGCGCGACATCAACCAGGGAGACCGAATGCAATGACGACCAAGCAACGAGCCACTTATGCCAGTATGGAGACCAGCACCCCCGAGGACTGGGCAATCATCAAAACCTATGGGTCTCAACGGAAGGAAAAGGTCTATAACTCCCTGATGACTATGGTAAAACAGATGGCGCTATCCGACGACGGCGGGCCTGTCACGGGCCTCGAGCACTCCCTGCAGTCGGCCACCCGGGCATACGAGGACGGCGCCGACGATGAGACCGTCTTCATCGCACTGTTCCATGACATCGGGCAGATCGTCTCTCAGGACAATCACTCGGAGGTCGCTGCGGCGATTCTCAGACCCTACATATCTAAGAAGAACCACTGGATCGTCCAGCATCACGGGGAGTTCCAGGGCTACTATTTCTGGCACCACGTGGGCAAGGACCGCAACGCCCGGGACAAGTACCGGGACAATCCCTACTACGAGGCGTGTGTCGACTGGTGCCATAAGTACGACCAGAACGCCTTCGACTCCAATTACCCTACCAAGCCACTGGAGTTCTTCGAACCGATCGTGGAGAGGGTGATGTCCCGGGAGCCCTGGCAGGCTTACGAGACTGCGTAGCCCCTCCCCCGCTCATATTTCTGCGGGTTCCCGCTCCGCCTAAGGCGTACCTTCAGCGCGGCGGATCTACGACAGCACGAGCTGTGGCTCGGCAAAGCTGGCCGCTTCAATGAACCTGCACCACCCCCCGCTCATACTTCGAGAGCCTCAGCACGAGCGGCCCAACACCCCCATCAATACTTCAACTGGCCCCTGTGTCCGCTGGAGGTCTATCTTCGACAGTATGCGCGGCCCCACATCCTTCCCTTAATTGGCGGGTGTCAACATGAGGGGCGTTGTGCCTCCTCCGAGCCTCCCGGCATCACTGACCGGAATATCCCCGGCAATGTCCCTATACGTTCGCGGTCTACGGCGAGGATTCCGACGCTGAGGGCCACGTAGAGGGCGGCGAAGGCGAAGCGTGCTTCGTTGGAGCCTAAGAAGGCGAGAGACGTGAAGAGTTCTCCAATAAACTGCAACACCAGTTGCGCGGTGAACAGCACGAATAGAGCGATAGCTCCTCTCACCGAGATTGACAACTTCAGAATCAGTACTATCGCGAATAGTGACTGAGCCGCAGTCAAGAACACTTCTATCGCCTGCTGATTGTTCATCGCCAGCCCAACCACCTCCCACACCGATTGAGACTCGATCCAAGATATGTTGTAAGCGGTGGGCAGCGTCGCCACTAGCAGAGTCCACTGGTTCACCTTCGAGGACACCAGGATCCCGATCCCGTCCTCTCCTCTGTTCCTTAGCACGAATATGGCCGCGAGGAGCATCTCGGGGGCCTCCGAGGCCATCGGTGCTACCCACTGGATGAGCAGGAACTCACTAAGGCCGAGGCTGTGACCTGTCTCTTTAAGGCTCTCGACGAAAGGTTCGGCAACTATCAGAATTGTGCCTGCGGCTATGACAAATAAAGCTAGTACCACAGTACGGCGCTTTGCCGTAGGCAGCGCCCCAATCAGGGCCGAGGGACCGACCAGCTCCGCCTCCACCACTTCCGACTTGAAGTTGGTCCAAACGAAGAGGCAGAAGAGGGCGCCGAGGACGAAGGTGTCGGCGAGGTGAAGCTGGCCCCTGACAACGATAGTGAATGCGTACAGGGTGGCAATGAGCAGGATGGCTAGGGCAGGAGAGGCCGCGCCGCCGATGGACAGAGCCCTCTTGCGGGTCTTGAACCAGTAAAGAAATACAACGAGGCTCCAGCCGATGCCAATGAGGAGCCGGTTGGCGCCGGTCATGTTGGCGGTGGCGAGGTTGGCGTTATCGGGGATGTAGGCGGCGGTCCAGGCGAGGTATACGTCGATGGCGTATTCGGGGAGGACGGCGACGATGGCGAGGACGGAGATGGCTAGGGCCTTGGGGATGTCGATCTCGGCGACTTCGGAGGCCCAGGAGAGGAGGAATGCACCCCCGATTATGGCCAGCCCGAACAATGAAGCGGCTGCAACGTCAGGGAGGTGCGCCCCGGAACTCCATATAGCGAGGCCGGGGACTGTCGCGCCGATGGCAATCGGGATCCAGATGGCCTGTTTCATGGGGTGTGGGGGGCTGGGGGTGGGGGAGGGATTGTCATCGACTGGGTTTTAGAAGGATGGAGGTGGGGTCTTGGCCGCAATGTCGTAAGAGTATTCTCAAGCCTCTCAAATGGTCCTTGGCACTCTTATTCTTATTAAAGAACATGCCATTTTTCAACTCACCGTACCTAAGGTAGCGGGCACCCCCTTCGCTGAAAAGGTCAGAACTGACTATATCCTTTATAGGACACATAGATATTGTCAGTTTCCTCTCTTCAATAAGCCACTCAGCCGTATTCTCAAGAATCTTGTACCAATGGCTCAGTTGCTTTTCTTGACTGTCTGGTAACCGTATAAATGACGGCCGACCATGACTGTGTTCATAGTTGGTGAGGGATATCCATTCTGAGGAAGGGGGTGGTGGAAGCGGAGGCAATGGGGGTATATCTATTATGGGATCAGGTTCTGGAGGTGTGGCAAGAACCGGGGCATTGGCCTCAACAGGTTGACCAAGTACCAACGTCGGATGCCATAGCAATAGGAACTTCAGAGCGCACTGGTACGCCAATTCCTTGGAAATTGTCACATCTAGAAGTCGACTCTGACCACCGGAGAACCCTGCGACAACATCTTCAAAAATCCACCGATCGCCGTCCGTCAGGCCAGCAAACCTGACTTTCTGCTTAAAGGCATAGTCAAATACCTGATCTTCATGTCTGGCGGGGTTAGCCATCTCGCCCAAATGCTTGGCTTCAATTAAAGCCTTGGGCTTACCATCATCGCCGAGTAGCGCATAATCTGCTCGACGCTTGCCGACTTCGTATTCAGCCAGCACCGAAACTGGGTCTGAGGCATCCCAGCCGAGCGCGTTCAGTATCGGGTCTATAAGCGCAAGGCGCGTTCGGTATTCGTTCTGGCTGAGGCTGTTGCCGTGCTCGCGGATGCGGGCCTGTACGGTTTGGATTGCGGTTACGAGGTCGTCCAGCAACATTGCTTTTGACTTGAATTGTCCCGCATCGGGGTTACGGGATGTCGTACGGGGTCAGGACACGATTTCCAGTATCTTGAATTTCATCGCGCCTGCGGGGGCTACCACGACCACCTCGTCCCCATTGACTCTGCCGAGCATCGCCTTGCCCACGGGGGAGGCTATGGATATCCTGCCCTCGGAGATCTTGGCTTCGCTGGGCGAGACCAATTTGTACTGGACTTTGTTCCCGTTAGTCAGGTTTTCCAGTGCAACGGTGCGCCCTATGGCCACCCTGGAATCTGCACTCCGAATATGGTCTTCGTTCAGCAGCTCCGCCGTACGGACTAGCGCTTCCAGCTCCAGGATCCGGGACTCGACCCGGCCTTGGTCCTCTCTTGCGGCATCCAGGGGAGCGTTCTCACGGAAGTCCTTGTCCGCTGCGGCCTTCATTATCGCCTCGGCGAGGGCACCCCGCCTCGACTTCAGCTCCTTAAGCTCGGTCTGGATCCTTTCGAAGCCTTCGGCGGTAAGCTGGGAGACTACCCGTGCGCGCTTCGGCCCTTCTTTGGAGGTGGTCTGGGACTTCCTGACCCTAAAACTTGGGGCAAGGCTTATGCGGAAGGTGCCCTGCTTGTGGGCGAAATTCAAAAAAGCCCGCACGTGAGGCGAGCTTTCCGTTGCTGCCATTTTGCTCAGGTCCTGGGCATAACGCTCGACTTCCTGACCCGTGACGTTCACTGCCGGCCGGTCTTTGCCGCACCACCTCACAAATTTTGCCACGGCGGGCTCAATCTTCATGCGTTTCTTTTGCGTGAGGGTCTCAAGGTATTGGGTTGCCAGGTCGTCAAGGGTCAGATCGGTCGCACTATCCATTCTCAGTTCCCGCTCGCGTTGCTAAAGAAGGCCTACAATGAAGATTGTTCAAATCCACCTGCCAAAATAGCGGTCCGTTCCTACCAGCGCTTCACAAACTCAGCCACACAGGGTCGGCTGTCAGGATAGCCGCTTTCAAACAAGTATATTACAGGCGAACAACCGGCACAAACGGACTCGTCTTCGACACTGTCGGCCTTTCATAATATAATGGCTTTGGAGGCATACAGGCGTACCGGGAAAGCCGCATGACATGAGAAGCAGTTTTATCTATCTCATCATAATCGTCGCGATCGTCGCGATTGTCTTTACGCTCTTCCAGCCATCCTACGGCACGGAGGACATTGATCTGTCCGACGTCATATCCATGGCCAAGAGCAATCAGATCAAGGAGATAGAGGTCGACGGGGACAAGCTGACCATCACGGCCCTGGACGATCAGCGCTACGAGTCCCGAAAAGAGCCCGGCTCCAGCATAGTCGATACTCTGACCGACAACGGCGTTGACATCAGCGCGGGACCCAGTATCCGGGTCAAGGAGAGGAGCCAGCTCAGCAGCCTCTTCGGGCTCTTCCTCAACTTCCTGCCCCTGATCTTCTTCGGCGCGGTGCTTCTATTCCTGCTCCGCCAGGCGCAAGGCGGCAGCAACCAGGCCATGGGCTTCGGCAGGAGCCGAGCCCGTATGTTTGTAGGCAGCAAGACGACCATCACGTTCCTGGACGTCGCCGGTGTGGAGGAGGCGAAGCAGGACCTCCAGGAAGTAGTGGAGTTCCTCCGATTCCCGGAGAAGTTCGCGGCCCTCGGGGCAAAGGTTCCGAGGGGAGTGTTGCTGGTCGGGTCACCGGGCACGGGCAAGACCCTCCTGAGCCGAGCCGTTGCCGGAGAGGCGGGTGTCCCGTTCTTCTCCATAAGCGGCAGCGAATTTGTCGAGATGTTCGTCGGAGTGGGTGCATCCCGGGTGCGGGACCTGTTCGACCAGGCCAAGCGCAACGCTCCGTGCATAATATTTGTAGATGAGATAGACGCCGTGGGACGACACCGGGGCGCGGGTCTCGGGGGTGGGCACGACGAGCGGGAGCAGACCCTCAACCAGATACTGGTCGAGATGGACGGCTTTGATTCATCGACCAATGTCATAGTCCTGGCCGCAACCAACCGCCCAGACATCTTGGACCCCGCCCTGCTGCGTCCCGGCCGCTTCGACCGGCGCGTCGTCCTCGACCTGCCCGATATTAACGGCAGACGGGAAATCCTGGCCGTTCACTCCAAGGGCAAGCCAATGGCCGATGACGTGGACCTTGAAGTGCTGGCCAAGCAGACCCCAGGTTTCAGCGGCGCCGACCTTGCCAACCTGCTCAACGAGGCCGCTATCCTTGCAGCCCGCCACTCTCAGAAGACCATCACAACCCGGCAGGTCGAAGAGGCCATAGACCGGGTTATCGCAGGCCCGGAGCGCAGGAGCCGCCTTATAAGCGTCAAGGAGAAGGCAATCACCGCCTACCACGAGGTCGGGCACGCATTGGTGGCCCGAATGTTGGAGCACTCCGACACCGTTCATAAAGTCTCTATCGTGGCTCGGGGTGGGATGGGGGGATACACGCGGCTCCTTCCCTCCGAAGACCGCTACCTCTACAGCCGCTCCCAGTTCAAGGCCATGTTGGCCACGGCACTCGGGGGGCGGGTCGCCGAGGATCTGACCTTCAACGAGATCACTACGGGCGCCTCCAACGATTTGGAACACGCCACCAAGCTGGCCCGGCGCATGGTCACCGAGTACGGAATGAGCGACACCCTCGGGCCCCGGACTTTCGGGCACAAGGAAGAGCTGGTATTCCTAGGCAAGGAACTGTCCGACTCGCGCAACTACAGTGAAAAGATCGCTGTCAGCATCGACCAGGAGATCCAGGACCTGATCCAATTTGCTGAGAACACGGCCCGCGACATCCTTATCGCCAACAGGGTCAAACTGGGCCAGCTAGCCGAGTACGTCATGCAGGTCGAGACCCTGGACGGTGATGACCTTGCCGCTGCCTTCGATGCGGATGCAACGGCTGACCTCACGGTTGTCGTGCCTGCGGTGGTGGCTGCAAAGACCCCCCCGCCCGCAGCCGAGAAGGACACGCCGGCACCGGAACAGCGCGCCCCCGCCCCGGATACCCCGTCCCTGGAACCGGAGGCGGGGCGGACTTAGGCGTCCGCCCATCCCTCCGTTTCTGTTCTACGCATCCTGAAACTCTCGCCAGTCGATTCCCAACTGCCTAATTGCTGAGCGCAGTGTTCCCATTTTCAGGTCTCGTCCTCCCCAGTCCGGCAGTGGGGCGTTTTTTCGTGTTTCAGGGTTGAACCATCTTCTATGAGAACCGCCGCTTCTAGTCGGGACTTCGTGGCATCCCAGACTCGACAGCTTGCGGGTGACCTCCCGGTATCTCACGGCGCGGGAACGGTTATGACAGCCTCAATGGATAGCGAGCCGTTGGTCTCGTCCACCTGAATAATCGGCGGCAAGGCGCGCCCCTCGTCCTCGTAGATCTCCAAAACGACCGCAAAGGCGTCCTCTGCGTTGGCTAAACATTCCGGGATAGTCTCGCCTTCAGTAATAAGCTCCGGGAGCAGGGGAGAAGTAACTGTGTATCCTCCTTCGGGCTGAGGCTCCAGTACCAGCGGTATTCTCGCTATCACGGGGCAACTCCCGGCACTGAAGATTCGGAGGTGAATGATTCTGATAATTTTGCAGTTGTCATACTCTCAAACACTGGTCGCACACGTCCTGCCTGACCCTCTCGGAGAGAAAGGGGGGACTGGCAATAAACGTACTTGAACCCCTTCACGCTGTCAAACGCTCCCGCCCCGGACACCCCGTTTCTGGAGCCGGAGGCGGGTCGGTCTCAGGACCTTGGCTTCTACCCTAGCGCCGATGATAGGCAGCTATTCGGTAACTTCGTACTCCAACTGTGCGAGCAATCGGCTCTCGTTGTAGATGCGGAGCTGGTATTGGCCTTCACGCCAGGGTGCAGTTGGAGAAAGTCCTGTCTGATACCATCCTGACAATTGTCTATTGTTCTCGTAGGGGTACATGGTTAGAGTCAATGTTTGCAGATCGAATTCAAACCCGTCCTCGTAGTAGCCAACTATCTTTAGGGACACCTCAGTGACTGAGCCGACACTATGGTTCCAACGCAGCAAGAGCCAAAGCCAATCGTTTGCGGCCTTGGCGGAGACGCTGGTGATGGACGGTCCTTCACGGGTTACAGACAGATATGCTGTTTCCAATCGCCCGTCTATGGTAAGGAAATTGGGGTTGGGTGGGGTGGTTGCCTCGCGAGGGGCATACGGTTCCGATCCGTAGTACCAGCGGGCGACTATTGTATCGACGAGGGAGTCCTGTCCAAGGCCCTTGAAAGCCGTCCTGACATGTTCTATCCCAAGTTTCGTGCCCTTCCCTACCTGGGAGAGAAGATAGAGCTCTCTCAACCCTTTCCGGAAGCCGTCTTCGCCAAGAGTCCGATATAGGTCTAGGAATAGACGTTCGCCTAGTTGGTAATTGCAGAGAAACGGGCTATACACTCCGGCCTCACTTGTGATGCTCAAGGCCTCCAGTTCAGCGATGGTTCGGGCATAGCCACAGGGTGACTGTCTAGCCTCCACCGGCCGGCCGGTACGGGCGTTCTCGGAAACACTGCCCATGAAATCGGCAATTCCCTCGTGCACCCAAAAGTTGTGGCTGCGCCAATAGTAGTGGGCTACTTCGTGAGCTATGTGTTGTCCGACACCATAGGCCTCGTTACTGTCGCTGCCGTCATACACATCGTACGTGGAGACACTTGCAATATGGGTCCCAAAATTGGTCCCGCCAAAACCACCGCCTACGGCATCGGCGAAGAGCCAGCCGACATATCCGGTGGGGAAGGATGCGGCCATAAATTCCTCGTTGTAGCGAACGGCTTGTTCCAAGAGGTCTAAACTTTGCTCGGAGCCCGGGCTCGTGCGAATGATCGCGAGACTGATCTTACCAGCCAGGGGCAGCTCAATGACACGCTGCTCCAAGGCTACCTTGCCGGGGTCAAGGAGGGTGTCGATCAGTTGCGGGTTCGTAGTGCTGACCCCGTACAGAGTCGCGACAACCGGCGCCCACTCATCGGTGATGCCGTTGCTGAGTGTCGGGTGGGACAGGACCCGCTGGAAGCTATCTGCTTGATGGGACTGCATTTGGCCCAGGGATTGCATGGCCGAAGCATCGGCTGGCTCCAGGGTTTCAAGGAACGGCATGGATAAAATGCGGAAAGCCACATCCGCATCGGTAAAGGATCTCAGCGAGTCAATTACACCAGCTTCTATGGGTTCAATGCCGTCTCGCACCCACTCAAGTCCGACAATTGATAGTGCAAGATCACCACTGCCAAATCCGTTTAGCCAATCGATCACATCAGCTTCAACGGGTTCAATACCGTCCTGCACCCAGGCAAAGGCAACAACCGAGGATATGAGCCTTAGGTCGCTAAAGTTGAAGTATCGCAGCTCATCAAGCGCTCGACGCTCTATTTCATTGACGCCGTCCTGTATCCATTGCATATTCACGAGGGATGACACTACGGAAGGATCTGCCGCCGCTGCATAAAGCAAGTACTGGAGCCCTTCCGATTCCGTAGAATTAAGACCGTCTACCACCCAAGGGAATGACTTGATCTGTCTTGCCAGGGCAGGTCTGTTCTGGTCAAGCCAGCGGGCATTTATAAATTCATTCCAGACCGCCTCAGAGAACTGAGTCGGGGTAGGGGTAGGAGTGGGCGTAGGTGTCGGCGTTGGAGTTGGAGTGGGTGTTGGCGTTGGTGTAGGAGAAGGGGTGGGTGTTGGGGATGGCGTAGGGGTTGGCACAGGGGTGGGGGTGGAAGTGGGTGCGGGAGTAGAAGTGGGCACGGGTTCGGGGGTAGGAGCAGGTATGGGTGTAGCGGAAGGAGCAGGTGTCGCGCTGGGCGCGGGTCGAATCGTAGCTTCGGTCACGGGTGTTATGGTGGCAGTCGGGGGTGGGGAGGTGGCGGGTGGGGGGGTCGGGGCCGTGCCACCGCAACCAATGAGTATCGCAATCGTCAAAAGGGTTAAAGCGGTTTCAACAAATCTCACGTTCCGGCATCTCCGATCAATACAAAACGGCTGGACGAGCAACCACATATTAGCAACTAAGTATCAAAAGGGAAACGATGCTAAGATGCCGATCCTGGGAAAGAACCACTGCCCGGCCAGCATCTCGATGTCCCCTCACATCCGTGTAAACAAGCCCCTGGTCCGCGAGACTCCCGCCATACCCGTGAGTATCAGGAATCCCGCGACGAACCCGCCGATGTGCGCCCAGTAGGCCACTCCCTGCGAGAACTCGCCGCCCAGGGAGATGAACCCACTGAAGAACTGGATGATCACCCATATCCCAATGAGCATCCAAGCGGGGATCGCTATTACGGAAATCAGAATCATGAAGACCACCGTTTGTATTCGGGAGTGGGGGAAGAGGACAAGATAGCCACCCAACACGCCCGCGATCGCTCCGCTGGCCCCGATGGTCGGGATTGCGGAGTCCATGTCTATGGCAACCTGCGCCGCCGATGCAAACAGCCCCGCTATCAGATAGAAAGCCAGGAACTTAACGCGGCCCATCCGGACCTCCAGGTTGTTTCCAAACACCCAGAGGAAGAGCATGTTCCCTATAAGGTGCATCCAGCCGCCGTGCATGAACATGGAGGTGAAAAGGGTTGCCCAGGGGCCGGGGCCGCCATCGTAGACGTTGCGAATGTCCGTGAACTGCACCGTACCGTCATTACCGACCCTCAACGCGTGCCGGGCCAACGTCCCCGACACTCCCTCCACGTCCAGCACCGACCGGTCCCCCTCCTCCAACAGCGCCGTCACCTGCTGCCCCAAGTCTCCATGTCCCGTGAGCTCGTATGGAAGAACGCCATAGTTGTTGTAGAAACGAGACAGCCCGAAGTCGTCCAGCAACAGGATTTGATAAAGGAAGACGAGGATGCACACGGCCATGATGGCCACGTTTACTACGGGGATGCCGTGTCGGGGGTGATCGCGGTCTGATATGGGAAACATTGATGTAGTAGAGGGTCCGGACTTTCTTGGATGGGCTGACGACTACATTAGAGAGTCGGATTTGGGCTGTCAATCGAGCCACGGGGCCTGCGCCAAGTGATAGAATAAGCCGCCATGCCGACCCAAACCATCGAGGCCGTCATATTCGACATGGACGGCGTACTGGCAGACAGCGAGCCCCTCTATCACCTCTCCATGAACCAGGTGCTGCAGGCACACGGGCACTCCCTGACCGACGAGGACAACCGCATCATCCTGGGCACCACGGTCACGCACACCTGGCAGTGGCTCAAGGACCGCTTCGGGCTCGACGGGGAACTTGAAGAATGGATTGGCGTATATGACCGGATAATCCTGAAGAACCTCAAAGAAAACGTCGAGCCGTCTCCGGGGCTCTATGACCTCCTCGACTCCCTCAAGACCCGCGGCCTTCCCATAGGTCTCGCCTCTTCATCCCAGGCCAACTGGGTCGACGCCGTGCTGACGACTCTCGACGTCAAGGACAGGTTCAGCGTCGTAGTCTCGGGCGACATGGTTACCAACGGAAAGCCCGCCCCCGAGATTTTTCTCAAGGCGGCGGGCGAGCTCAGGGCTGAGCCTTCGCGGTGTCTTGTGTTCGAGGACTCGCCCCACGGGATTCAGGCTGGGAAGGCGGCAGGGATGACGGTGGTGGCGGTGCTCACCGACCTGACTCGGGACCTGGACCTCTCGCTGGCCGACAGAAGGATCGAGTCTCTGTCGGACTTCGATTTCTCGTTGTTAGGGTAATTTGCCTAGGCTTCGAACAAAAACCGTCTAAGCAACTCGTACGGGTGCAGTCTACACACCCTATGTTTACAAGCGAAAGTCCCGAAATCTGTCCGAAAGACGGTTGTTTGGAGAGAGAAAACGAGCAAATGGCCTAGTAGTAGTGTTCCAGAGCAACTCTAGATCTGACCACTTCTTTAGTAGTTGTAAGAGGACTGTCGGCGGATGCTCTTCTCCAGAAGTCAAAAACACAATCCCAACATGTTCCCGGATAAGGGTGTCTTTCTCTTCCGCCACCTTGAGCATCTTCTTATTGCAACTAAGAACGAGCCACTCTAGTTGACCTGCTTTCGTGAGCCAGAATTGATCTGGACGCCCTCCCCACGACATGCCCATTAGAGAACGAGCATCGTATCCAACTGCGGTGAGGGCACGCGGAACGCCAGTTCCTATATCTTCGTCGCAGAGCAGGATCAAGCAGCGACCATCTCGCAGTATTGTAGGGCAGTCTCAACGAGGTCAGGGTTGAGATCGAAGTCCTTCGCGATGAAATCAATCCGCAACCCAGATTTGAATCGCTTGCGGATTGCCTGCACTGTCACTCCGCGCCCCTCAATAACCGGGAGTCCCGTGCTTACCCTAGGGTCAACGACAATTGGTACCTGCTTGCCAATTGGGAACCAACGGGCCGCCAAGTCGTTCTGATACTCAATTTGATCAGTCGTTTCGCGCCTGAGCAGCCCCGGCAATGTCCATTGGTCTACGGTATCCAGGGCTCGATAGCTTCCAACAAGCCCCCCTTCTTTCAAGAAATGAACAATGTGACCGCCTAGCGCTTCCAGTTTCAAGTGAGCGAACGGGTACTCCAAATCCCATGACTCCTGTGCGTTAACATATGCCTCACGCACCTTGCTGAACGGTATTGGTTTTCCCAGTACACTCTTACGAAACCGTCCTGCCACCATTATTTCAATCATCTGGAGAAAAGAGACCATACCGTTTTGACTAGACGAAAACAGCGGAGGAACTGCTCGGCCTTGAACTGTGTATCCGAATAGCCAGTTCTTGACCGTGGTCACGGAGACGTTTGCCAAGCGCGCAGCTTCAGCAAAGCTGTACATTGATTCAGTACGCCAGCTGTTGAAAGTATTATCGGCATCAGTCACTTGGGACATGCTACCTCCATCCCATCACATTCAGATGTCATCTGGGTCCTTGGCATTGATTGGATCTCACTTAAGCACCCCGTATCAGATAACACCAAATGTCCTAAGGACTTAATGACACTAGCATAGCGCAATTCCATATGTCTTTGCAGGACGAAATTGACGCTCCCATTAGCCACCGCTACACTACGGGCGCATATCTCGCCATAGAAGGACACCATCATGACCGAACCGACTCCCAAGACCCTCCTCGGCCCCGGCCCAAGCAACGTACATCCCCGCGTCTACTCCGCGATGTCGGGGCCCGTGCTCTCACACATGGACCCCGACTTCTGGGCGATCATGGACGAAACCGTAGAGCTTCTGCGGGAAGTCTTCCAGACGGGAAACGGCCTGACGCTTCCCATATCGGGTACCGGGTCTGCCGGGATGGAAGCCGCCTTATATAACTCGCTAGAGCCGGGCGATACCGTGGTGGTGGGGGTGGCAGGGTTCTTTGCTTCCCGAATCGTCGAGATCGCGCAGCGCTGCGAAGCCAATGTAGTCCCCGTCGAGGCTGAGTGGGGTAAGGCCGTCTCGGCCGCTGCCGTCGAAGAGGCCTTGTCTGCCAACCCCGACACGAAGGTCGTGGCGCTAGTACATTGCGAAACGTCCACGGGCGTATTGCAGCCACTGGAGGAGATCGGGCAGTTGGCTCGGGCCCACGGGGCCATGTTCCTAGTCGACAGCGTAGCCTCCCTAGGCGGACAGCGCCTCCCGGTCGACGAACTGGGAATCGACATCTGCTACAGCGGCAGCCAGAAGTCTCTCAGCTGCCCGCCGGGGCTCGCGCCCATCACCATGAGCGCCCGCGCTGTCGAAGCCATGAAGTCTCGCAAGACTCCTTGCAGAAGCTGGTATCTTGACCTGTCCATGCTGGACGAATACTGGATCAGCGGTCGGAAATACCATCACACCGCGCCGGTATCGATGATTTATGCCCTACGCGAGTCCCTCCGAATCCTCGTTGAAGAAGGTCTGGACAACAGCTTTGCCCGGCACCAGTTGAACGCCGACGCCCTCCGAGCCGGGGTTGATGCAATGGGCCTCTCCATAGTGGCCGACGAAGAAGTGCACTCCAACACCGTGAACGGCATCCGCATGCCCGATGGGGTGGACGCCAACGCCGTGCGCATGGCCCTGCTGAAGGAACACAACATTGAGACAGGGGGCGGACTCGGGCCGTTCGCGGGGAAAGTGGTAAGGGTCGGGCTGATGGGTTATTCGTCGCAGGAAACGAACGTGCTCTTAGTACTCTCGGCCCTGGGACGGGTGCTAAACGGCTTGGGCTACGAGGTTGCGGCCTCGGCAGGAGTGGGGGCGGCGAGTCGGGTGTACGCTGGGGCGTCCTAGCCCGACTTCTCTTCCTGCCGGTAAGCCTGGTCCAGAAGTTCAACCACGTGGTAAGACCGCGTCGTCTGGCCGTTCTTTCGCAACCCCAGGTCAAGCTGCAACATGCAACCGGGGTTTGCCGTGGTAACGAAGTCAGCGTCTACTTCCATCACATCCCGCATCTTGCTGTCCAGAATCTGCATGGAGAGATCCGGGTTGACGATGTTGTAGATGCCCGCCGCTCCGCAGCACTTGTCGGAGTTGCGCATCTCAGCAAACTCCACGCCGGGAATCGAAGACAGCAGCTTGCGCGGCGCCTCCTTTATTCTCTGAGCGTGGACCAGATGGCACGAGTCCTGGTAGGTGACCCGCTTCTTGAAACCCGTCTTGGGGGGGACGAGGGGGAGGGCGGCAAGGAACTCGTTGACGTCCTTGACCTTTGATGTAAAGGCCCTGGCTTTCTCGTAGTACCGAGCATCGTGCTCCAGGAGCTCATCGTACTCCTTCAGCATGGCCCCGCACCCCGCTGCATTGACGACTACGGTGTCGGCGCTTTCAAAGGCGTCGATGTTCTTTCGGGCCATCTCCCGCGCCGCCTTCCGCTCGCCGCTATGTACGTTCAAAGCGCCGCAGCAGCCCTGAGCACCCGGTATGTCGACCATACACCCGTTTTTGGAGAGAACGTTCACCGTGGCCCGGTTCACGGGCCCGAACACCAGGGGCATTATGCACCCAGAGAACAGCGCAACTCTTTGCTTCTGTTCTCCTTCGGCGGGCACGCTCTTCGCTCGTCCACGGGGATACGGACTTAAGGCCAGCTTCGGCATCATAGATTCCATCTGTGAGAGGCGGGAGGGCAGCAGCGACAGTATCCGTGATTTCCGTACCAGCCATTGCACTCCCGATGCCTGATAGAGCGCCAGCATCTGAAAGGCCAAGCCGAGTCTGCGCTTATGAGGAAACATTTGCCTGAAGACGAAGTTCTTTACAGTTCTTTCGATGAAGGGCTGGGGGGTCTGTTCCTGGATTCGGGCCCGGGTCTCGGTCATCAGGCTCCCGAAGGGCACCCCGGAAGGGCACGCGGCCTCGCAGGCGCGGCACAGCAGGCATAAGTCCATGTGCTCCACCAGCTTGTCCGTGTACCCGAATCGACCCTCCGCCACTGCTTTCATAAGGGCAAGCCTGCCCCTTGGCGACTCCGTTTCCAGGCCGAGCTCGAGGTAAGTGGGGCATTGGTTCAGGCACAGGCCGCAGTGAACGCAGCGGTAAAGCTCCTCCGCCGTTACTCCGCCGACCGACAGGTCAAGGAGGTCAATTACCGATTGATCTGCCCTCACCAAAGTCCTATATTCCCTTCACGAACCTGCCAGGGTTCAGGGTCCCATTCGGGTCAAACTGCTCTTTGATCCGCTTCATCAGGCCAACCTCGGGACCGTCCAGTCCCCACACGTCGATACGTTCCTTCAATTGTGCGGGGCAGACCTCTATCACGCAATGGCCGTTCAGCACCCCGGTTATCTCCCGCACTCTCTTCACCCGGGTCTCCAGGTCATCAATAGAGACGCCCTCGTCCCACCAGTACCCGTAAACGACTCCGTTGAACATGTTACAGGAAACGGCCCAGTCCTCGCGGGAAATGCGTTGAATGCGGCCCACCAGGGTTACGGCGTCGGATGGCAGGCAGGTGGCCTTGATGATCATTGTGGCGGGGGAATCGGGTCGTCGGCCCGCATCCCGCACTCTTTGCCACACTTCTGCTGCCCCCTCGGCGTCCTTCCGGGTCACTCCCCAGCCGTTCGAATCGCATAGCTCGACGACGCTCCGGGCCTGTCGCTCAACCGCCTCCCTCATCCCGCCTATCTGCAGCACCACCGAGTATCCGTCCGAGACCCCCACCCCCTCCCCACCGATTAGCTGAAGGGCCACGGGGGTTACACCGGCTTCGCGCAGACCTTTCACAAAGGCTCCGGCCTCCAGGGGGGTCTTGCACGTAACGACTTGGGTGCAGGTTTCCTTGAACAGCGGGGCCAGCTTGAAAGCCGCCTCCACGATGATGCCGAGAGTGCCCAACGCCCCGGTGTACAGCTTGTTCATGTCGTACCCCGAGACGTTCTTGACCACCTTGCCGCCGCCCTTGGTCACGTCGCCGTTCGGGTTCACGACTTTTATGCCGATCAGCCTGTCCCTGATCGCGCCGAATTGTGCCCTAATCGGACCACTGGAATTGGCAGAAAGGATTCCTCCGATGGTCGCTCTGTTCGGCAGGGGCGGGTCGAGGGGCAACAACTGGCCATTTTCCCCCAACTCTTCCTGCAAAGACGCAAGGGTTATCCCCGCTTCTACTACCGCCGTGAGGTCTGAGGGCTCGTAATCCAGGACCCGGTTCAGCCTTGAGGTGTTGATAACGAGATCGCAGCCAAGTGCCCGGTTACCCAGCCCCATCGCCGTGCCCCCGCCCCAGGGCACGACCGCCTTCCCATCCCGATTCGCCGCCGATAGGAGACTGCTCATCTCCTCAAGGGTGTTGGGAAAGACGACCGCCTCCGGCTCGAGGCCATCCACGGCGTATCCTTTGACACCCTGCCCGTGAGTTACCTTACGGTTGCGGGGAATCCGGTCGATCTCCCATTGCAGGGTGTGGGGAATGGCCATGACGCTCTAACGCAGGGTGTCGGGCTCGGCCTACGACCCGGACAGCCATTCCTTGAGCACCTGGATGTGGTCCGGGGTGGTACCGCAACACCCACCTATGATCCGCGCTCCTTGCCCGCGCCACTCCCTGGCGTATTCGAGGTACTGCGCAGGGTTCAGGGCGTGGTCCCTGCTTCTTGGGCTGCCGTGGCCGGGAAAATGAGCGTATGCGCCGAACGTTCCCGCCCAATTCTTCTTGACTATCTCCAACCCGGGCCCGGTTTCGCCCACGGCGGTGTGCATCACAAACACAGCGTCGATGTCTTTGTCCTTGATGGCGTCCATGGCTTCCTGAAGGGACACTCCGCCGCTTTTGCCCTCAATTCCAAGATACAGTTCGCCTTCAACCGGGACCACGGAGTATCCGATCCAGACTGGAAGCCCCAACTCCTTAGCCACATCGATCACAGCCAGGGCATCCGATATCCGAATCAGCATCTCCCCGACCGCGACGTCAGGGCCGCCCTTGGCCAGCTCGCCAAGCTGTTCACGGTAGGTTTCCAACGCTTTTTCGTAGGACACCGGAATGCTGGCTTCCAGCTTAGGGGACATGGTAGATACAGAGGCTGCAACGACAACTGAGTCCTCCGCACCGGCGTTCTTCCTGGCCTGCACGGCCATGTCGATTGCCGACTTGTTGGCCTCGGCAACCTTGTGCTCGAGCCCGCCGGCAGCCAGCATGTCTCGGCCCGTGGAGAAGGAGTTTGTGATAATAACTTCGGCGCCCGCTTTTATGTATTCCTCGTGGACTTCCCTGACCACCTCAGGGTGAGTGATCATCGGACCGCCCGACCATACTTTAGGGCTAGATATTCCTCGTCTTTCGAACTCCGATCCCATCCCGCCGTCTATCAACACTGTTTCACCGGCCGCAAGTCGGGCCTGCATCTTTTCAAAGTTGCCCATCTTCGTTCTCCTTACAAAATACTTGGGTAGTTTAAGTCATGGCCTCTAGACATACATCCCCGAGACCTGGGGCACGGGTCTATGAAGCGCCGACTCTTGATGCGAAGCCGCTTCGTCGGGGAAGATCTTGCCAGGATTGAAGGTTGCCTTAGGGTTGAAGGCTGCTCGCAGGCGTTTCATGGCATCCATGTCCTCCTGGGTGAACGCCCAGGGCATGTACATCTGCTTCTCTACTCCTATGCCATGCTCGCCCGTCAGCGCGCCTCCCACGTCGATGCAAGCCCTCATCACCTCTCCGCCCGCCTGTATCACTCTCTCCTTGACCCCCGCCTCGTGCTCGTCGAAAAGGATTATCGGGTGCAGGTTGCCGTCACCGGCATGGAATACGTTGCCGGCCAGGACCTGGTAACGGCTGAATATCTCCTCTATCTTCTTCATCACTTCCGGCAGCTTGCTGCGGGGGACCACTCCGTCCACTATGTAATAGTTGGGGGCCACGCTTCCCAGGGCCCCAAAGGCGCTCTTGCGACCGGCCCACAGCCTTTCCCGCTCGGCGGGATCGGCGGCGGCGCGCACCAGGGTAGCTTTGTTGGCCTTGCAGATTTTCTCAATGGCCGAGGCTTCCTCCCTTGTCGACTCTTCCAGCCCCTCCACCTCTATGAGAAGCACGGCCCCGGCGTCCATTGGGAACCCTGCCTTTATCACCTTCTCCACGGCCCGGATTACCACGTCATCTATCATCTCAAGGGCTGCAGGTATAATGCCCGCCCCTATCACCGCCGAGACCGTGTTCGTTGCGTCGATGGGGTCGTCGTAGACTGCCAGCAAGGTCTTAACCGACTCGGGCTTGGGCATGAGTCGGACTATCACCTTGGTGACCACGACAAATGTCCCTTCTGATCCAACGATGGCTCCCGTCAGGTCGTAACCCGGCACGTCCCGCACCTTCCCACCGACCCACATCAGGTCGCCGTTATGCAGCACTACCTCAAGGCCCAAAACGTGGTTGGTTGTCACGCCATAGGAGAGGCAGTGAGGCCCTCCCGCATTCTCAGACACGTTTCCGCCGATGGTGCACGCCTTCTGGCTGGAAGGGTCGGGGGCGTAGTAGAGTCCGAACTGGCTCACGGCAGCGCTCAGGTCCACATTCACGAGACCAGGCTCCACAATTGCGACGAGGTTCTCCGTATCGACCTCCAGGACCTTCTTCATCCGGGTCAGTGGCAGAAGGATTCCACCGGTCGAGGCAAGGGCGCCGCCGCTTATGCTGGTGCCCGCGCCCCGGGGCACGATGGGTATTCCCTCCCGGTGAGCGATTTTGACTGTTTGAGCCACTTCCTCGGCGGAGCCGGGGACAACCACGACTTCCGGGTAGCCGGTTGCCTGGGAGCCGTCGTATTCGAAGACAATCAGGTCCTCGGGGGCGTACAGGACGTATCGCTCCCCTACTACCCCGATCAGCTCTTCGATTATTTTCTGCGGAATCATTTCGTCTGTTCCCTAGAAGTTGGCTCGTGCCCTAGGGGGCAAGGGCCTGAAGATTTCTAATAATCCTACCACCTGATGTATCATTAAGACATGGCAGAAGAACCGAGAGAAAACAGGGAGCCGTCTGCGCGCCCTAAACCGCCCAGCCCATTCGTACCTATGCAGAAGGGCTTCCCGCCTAAGAAGAAATAGGAAATGCTGCTCTGGTAAAAATCCAGACTAGCAGAAATATTATTTCAAGCGCTGCTGCGGGAAGCGCCAATATGAACGCGGTGCCCTTGCTATCCAAGTGACGACGGTTATCATCCCACGCTGTTTGTACCCATTCGTAAATCTCCAACTTGAATGTGTCTGCATCGAAATCCCAGTAAAATTTTCGAAGCAAGCCAGGACTTAATGTAGCCAAGGCATAGAAGTCCCTTGCTCGAAAACCTTGATACACCCAGAACCCCACCCACAGGAAAGCCCCTACTCCCAGATACAAAAACCAATTAGGCCAGTAATGCCAAATCGTCAATCCCAGTTCTCCTGGAACAATAGGCAAAAGGCCTACAACAATAATCGACACCGCAAGGGTGCCAATCAGTTTTGTGTCAATTGAAGAGGCCTCCCGACTTGACGAGTCCAAAGCCTTGATCGCCAAGTTGTAAGCCGCATTTAGCGTCTTCGGTTCTACTGTACTCATCCAGCCTCTAAGAGTTAACGGCCATCGCGTATCAACCGAATTCAGGGGCCCAGTCTATCACCCCACCCCTTCACCGACTATAATCCGCTTCATGAAAATCGTTGTTGCGCCCCAGGCGTTCAAGGGGAGCCTGGGGGTGTTCCAGGTCTCCAATGCTATAGTCGTCGGCGTCCGTCGCGTCTTCCCCGATGCCGAGGTCCTCATCTCTGCTATGGCCGACGGCGGGGACGGCACACTTGAAGTCCTAATGCGAGGCACCGGCGGAAGCACTCACGAAGACACAGTCACGGGACCTCTCGGCGAGCCCGTCAAGGCCTTCTGGGGGGTCTTGGGAAGCACCGATACCGCCGTCGTGGAGATGGCCAACGCCTCCGGGCTGGCCCTTGTCCCCATGGACAGGCGCGACCCTTTAATTACGACAACTTACGGCACAGGAGAACTGATACGCCGAGCCCTCGACAACGGCTACCGCAAGTTCATCCTTGGTGTCGGAGGGAGCGCCACTTGCGACGGCGGCGCGGGCGTCGCCAAGGCCCTGGGCGTGAGGTTCCTGGATGAGTCGGGAGCCGAGCTTCCCTTCGGGGGCGGTCCCATGGCCCGGCTCGCAAAAATCGACGTCTCGGGCATCGATCCCCGGGCCACCGAGTCTACCTTCCAAGTTGCGACCGACGTCACCAATCCGCTATGCGGCCCGGAGGGCACCGCGGCCATCTATGGCCCCCAGAAGGGAGCCACTCCCGCCATAATCGAACAGCTGGATGCCGCTTTAGGAAACTTCGCTGACGTGGTACGTCGGGACTTCGGCATCGACCAGAGGGACGATCCGGGGGCCGGAGCGGCGGGAGGGCTCGCCTACGGCATGAAGGTGTTCTTCCCGACAGAGCTCAGGGCGGGTGTCGAGGTAGTAGCGGACGCGGTCAAGTTCGTCGAGCAGCTTGACGGGGCGGACCTGGTCATCACCGGCGAGGGGCAGATCGATGGGCAGTCATCTTACGGAAAGACTATTATGGGCGTCGCTTCCAGGGCCAAGGGGCTCAATATCCCGGTCATAGCCCTCGCAGGCAACCTCGCTCCCGAGTACCGCTCCATCTACGAACAGGGCGTGACTTCCGTTATGAGCATCGCGCCCGGTCCGATCGCTCTTGACGCCGCCATCCACGACGCCGGGCCCCTCCTCACCGAGGCCACCGAAAGATCGCTCCGCATGGTGTCTATCGGCATGGGCCTCTGAGCCACGCTCAAACTACTAAGATCACGAAAATGGGGGCCTCGTTGGAAAATGTCACCGGCCCGGACGCCGAACTCAGGGGTTGCAAGGTCCCGGTCCTGGATAAAGGCTACGTTCACCTCCTCGACTACATAGGCGGCGACGAGAGGATCCTGGACGCCGCCCGTGTCTCGACCGGCGCGAAGTCGGACCCCCAACGCGACCGGAACCTTATCTTCTTCCTGATGGAGAACAAACACGGCACCCCCTTCGAGCACGTCGTGTTCCAGTTCGTTATCAAGTGCCCCATATTTGTCGCACGTCAATGGCTCCGTCACCGCATAGCCTCTTACAACGAGCGGTCGGCCCGCTATCGCATCTTCAAAGAGGAGTTCTATGTCCCATCCCTTGAGGACCTTCCCGGCATCTTCGACGACGATGACCTGAAGGAATATGAGGAGATGATGCACAGCGAGCACAAGTTCTATGAGCGCATGCTGGAGAAAGCCAAGCCCTTCAAGGAGCATCGCAAGCGCACGAGGGAGGTGTTCCGGGGCGTGCTGGGAACAGCCTACTACACGGAGTTTTACTGGACTCTCAACTTCCGCGCCCTTATGAACTTCCTGGAGCTACGGTTGGGAGAAGGGGCGCAGCCCGAGATCCGCGCCTACGCCCTGGCAATCGAAAAGATTGCCCAACGCGTCGCTCCCCTGGCATTCGAGGCTTTTGACGAGTTTTTCCTCAAGCCCGCAAGGGCCCATGGCTAGTTCCCCGCAACTTCCCGGCCTTTGCCTTGTCACTGATTCCTCCGTACCCCTACACGCCCGCTTAGAGGAAGTAGTGGCGGAGGCGGTGTCGGGTGGGGTGGGGATGGTGCAAGTCAGGGAGAAGACCATGTCCTCAGGTGATTTGTACCAGATTGCGACGAGGCTGCGCATCGTCACACAGGGCAAGGCACTGCTCATCATCAACGACCGAGTTGACGTGGCCCTCGCCGTCGATGCAGACGGCATTCACCTTCCCTCCAACTCTCTACCAGCCTGTGTCGTGAAGAAACTTGGTGGAGAGAGGCTGTTGGTCGGCAGGTCTGTGCACAGTGTTGAGGAGGCTGTGGCAGCCGAGAACGATGGCGTCGACTATCTAATGGTCGGGACAATCTACGGCACTGCCTCGCATCCCGGCCGCCCGCCCTCGGGGCCCGGGTTGATAGAGGAAGTCAAGGCTCGGGTACATACGCACATCTACGCCATCGGCGGGATCAATGCCTCCAATGCGGGAGAGGTGATGAGCGCTGGGGCGGACGGCGTTGCCGTCATACGCTCAATTCTGGGAGCGCCCGATCCTCGCACTGCAGCTAGGGAGATTGCGGAGATAGTTGAAGGCCAACGCTAATTTTCTCAGCACCACTATCTACGTCATAAGTTCCTCTACACTTAGCCAATAGGCTTGAGAACGAGGAATATTCAGATCTCACCTTGTGGCGATACAATCAAATGCATTCGTCATTGTGATAGGCGATATGTTCGACTCACCATTGAGGATAGGAAGGTAGGATAAGATGTCAATAGAGGTGGGGATTTGGCGAATTGACGAGGACCTCAATCCGATATCCCTCAGCGGGATGGACTATGAACAACGACTCCAAGAAATAATAGCCTCAGATCTCTCTATAATTGATCCCAGCCTCATGATAATCGGTCGGGAGGTCTCTACAGTTGGGGGCCGCATTGACATCCTGGCAATTGATGCTGAAGGCAACTTAGTAGTAATTGAGTTGAAGCGCGCCCGTACGCCAAGGGAAGTGGTAGCACAAACCCTCGATTACGGTTCTTGCATACGCCGCATGACATCCGAGGAGATTGCTAATATTTTCATTGACTACCAACGTCGCTTTCTCAAGGCCGTTACTCTAACGGGAATCAATGATGCCCTTCAAGAAAGATTCAATAGTATTCCCGATGAGATCAATTCCTCTCATCGACTGCTTATCGTTGCTGAGGAACTTGACCTGTCCACTGAGCGAATAGTTTTGTATCTGCAAGAAGAGTACGGCGTTGATATCAATGTCGTACTATTTCGTGCGTTTCAGGATGAAGGCCGTCGATATCTAACGCGAACTTGGCTGAATGACCCGTTTGTCCTTTCTGCTGAAGCATCTTCCCGCCCGCTCTTGAAAGGAGAATGGAATGGTGAATTCTATGTTTCTTTTGGAGAAGGAGACAGCCGAAGATGGAATGATGCAAAGAAGTATGGGTTCGTCAGCGGTGGAGGGGGAGAATGGTATGTAAAAACTCTGAGAATGCTTCAACCTGACGACCGAATATGGGTATCCATCCCTGGGAAAGGATATGTAGGCGTTGGCATTGTTGTCGCATCAGCCGTGCGCTATGACCAATTCAATATTGATTGCAAAGGCTCTCTCACCCCCATCACCGAATTCGATGTTGAGGCGCCAAACGCCTTCGATGAAGAACGCGCTGAACATTTCGTGGGTGTTAAGTGGATTAAGACAGTAGATTTTCAAGAGGCGGTCAAGGAACGGGGCTTCTTTGGAAACCAGAACACTGTGGCCCAGCCACGAAGCGCAAAGTGGCATTTCACGGTTGAACGTCTCAAATCTCTCTGGCAAGTAGACTGAGCTACCTGACATATACAGTTGCTGACAAGGCAGGACAGAAGATTCGGACACCCGCGCTTGCGTACCTTCTCGAATGCCTAAGCAGATATGACCGCTCATTTTTCAGAAAGCTTAACGTTGTCCCACGCCTCTGCGCTCATACTAACAGGATCCATCGATAACTTTGGAAGAGAGGTCCCGGATGCTCGATTTATCGGATAGTCACACTCATTTAGAGGACTATGGGCCTCAGCTCCCGGAGGTCGTGCAGCGCGCCAGGGATGTTGGCGTTAGGAGGATCATCACTGCCGGAAGCTCTCTGGAATCTTCCAGGGCCGCCGTACAGATAGCCGAGGAGTATCCCGACATCTATGCAGGTGTCGGCATTCATCCCCACGCCGCCCACCTAAACATCACCGAGGCCACCTTCGATGAGCTTCGCAGTCTGGCCAAGTCCAGCGAGAAGGTGCTCATGATCTGCGAACCGGGTCTGGACTATTTCAAGAGCAAGGCGCCCAGGGAGGTGCAGCAGGACGTCTTCCGCCAGCATCTGCGCCTGGCCCGGGACCTGAGCCTGCCTGTCGTGTTCCACAGCCGGGAGGCCTATTGGGACTGCCTACGCATTCTTAAGGAGGAGCGGGTCTACGAGGTCGGGGCTATAATGCACTACTTCGTGGCCGACCAGCGAATCGCCGAGGAGTGCATGGACATGGGAATCTATGTTTCCTTTTCGAAGACGCTCCTCAGCCTTCACCACCTCCATCCGATAGTCAAGTCCCTGCCCCTTGAGTACATGGTCATCGAGACCGACTCTTTTCCCCAGCCTTGGAGAAAGAAGAACCCGTTGGAACCGGCCCAACTGTTGCGCGTCGCTGAGAAGATAGCCGAGCTGCGCGGCATAACCGTCGAGGAGGTGGCCCGTCATACGACGGCCAACCTGAAGTACGTTGTCGGGCCTAAGTTACTATAGGGGTGTCGTCCCGGTTGGCCCACTCACCCATTGAGCCGTCGTAGTTGCTGACGTTCTCGTAGCCGAGGAGTCGGAGGGCAAACATTACGTGCGCCGCACGTATTCCACCCTGTCAGTAGGTGACTACCTTCTTCTCGGGAGTGATCCCCGCCGACTCGTAGAGCTCCCTTAGCTCCGCTGGCGGCAGGAAAGTCCTGAACTCGTCGTCGGTGACAGCCTTTGTCCACTCGATGTGGATGGTGTCCGGTATGTGACCGCCGCGCTTGTTGCCTCGGGTCAGGGCACCCGTGTACTCGTCGTCGGTGCGGACGTCCAGGGTGACCCATTCGGAATCGTGGAGCCGATCCTTCAGCTGGTCGAGGGTGCAGTTGTATTCAGGCTCCGGGTTGGCGGTGAAGGACGCAGGCCTGTGGGGAGTCATGGGCTTCCCGCTGTGATACAGAGACAGGGGCACGGCCTCGACGGGCCGACCCTCGCCAATCCACTTGTTCCATCCGCCGTTCAGCACCCGCACCTTCTCGTGGCCGTGCATGCGGAGGAGCCACCAGAGACGGCCGGCGTAGAGGCCACCCCAATCATCGTAGGCGATCACGTCGTGCTCATCGCCGATGCCGACTGCGCTCATTGCCTCGGCGAACCGGTCGGGGCCCATGACCAGGACTCTGTTGTCCGGGTCCTTGAAGTAGTCGCGGTTCAGACCCATCGAGCCGGGGATGTGGGCCCTTTTATAGGCGTCGATGGGCCCCATGTCCACGATCCTTAAATTAGGATCGTCCAGGTGCTCGGCGAGCCAATCTGTCTCGACCAGTAGGTCGGGCCTGTCGTGCTTGTTGTCGTTAGTCATGGTGTGTCCTGTCTAGCGCTACCTGTCTATTCAACTCCCGCCGACTGCACTTTCGAGCGCCGCCACATCGTAGCCCAATACGGGCGTTGACCCACCTACGACGATGGGTCTTTTGAGCAGTGCCGGTTCCTGGCTCATGAGGTCCAGCTTCTCGGCGTCAGAGAGGGCGTCGACGTCCAGGCCCAGCTTCTTCACTGCCCTGCTCTTGCGGGAGAAGAGCTTGTCCATCGGGATGAGCTCAAGCAAGCCTTCGATCTCTTCCCGAGACAAAGGTTCCTTGAAGATATCCCTCTCTATGTGGTCGATCTCCTTCTGCGAAAGAAACTCTTTCGCTCTTCTGCAGGAAGTTCAGGAGCGTTTTGTGTACAGAGTGATGTCGGGTGCAGCCATAGTCTCCTCCTGATGCTAGTAACGAGGTTTATAAGGCCATTCTACGCGGCCCCTTCCCTCTAAGTCCAGAAGCCCATTCTCCCCCCAAATTGACACCCCCACCCCCCGACTATAGAATAAGGGCCGCTTTCTGGGGGAATACTACCAACTTCGCTGCCTATGGAGTGGGGGACACGCGCCCCTGTCATGGCACACCCCGTTAGTCACAGGAGGTCAAGAATGGCAGATCTGTCCCGTATGGCCGCGATCGTCGGAGTGGACGAGTCCGACGAAATAGGCAAAGTACCCAACAAGTCCCGTCTCCAGCATGGCTCGGAGGCGGCATTCAACGCCCTGGACGACGCCGGTCTTTCTCTCTCGGATGTCGACGGGCTATTCGTCGCCGGCCCGTCCCCCTATAACATGGCCGAGTACATGGGCTTCACCCCCAAGTACACTGACGGCACCAACGTCGGCGGCTCCTCTTTCGTCATCTACGTGGAGCACGCCCTTGCCGCTATCAGCGCAGGGCTTATCGACGTAGCCCTCATCGTGCACGGCGAGGCAGGGCGGAGCACCCGGGCCTACGCGGGGGACGACCCCAACATGCCAATCGCACAGTATGAACACCCCTACGGCTTGGTCATCGAACCTCACGCTTACTCCCTTGCCTGCACACGCTACATGCACGAGTTCGGCGAGGAGCGCACTCGCAACGCCCTGGCAGAGATAGCCGTGTCTACCCGTAAGTGGGCGCAGCTCAACCCCAAGGCATACATGCAGGACCCGATGTCCATCCAGGACTACCACGACTCCCGCTGGATCTCCTGGCCCTTCCACCTCCCCGACTGCTGCCTCGTCACCGATGGCGGCGGCGCAACGGTCATCACCTCGGCGGCGGTGGCCAAGAGCACTAAGAAGAGTCCCGTCTGGATCCTCGGGGCAGCCGAAGGCCACGACCACGGCGAGGGTATCCTGCAGCAGAATGACCTCGCTTCGACTATAGCCAGGGAGACCGGGCCTCGGGCGCTGGAGATGGCGGGGCTCAAACACTCCGACATCGACCTCGCCATGATCTACGACTCCTTCACCTATACGGTCCTCATCACCCTCGAGTCCCTCGGCTTCTGCGGAAGGGGCGAGGGCCCCGACTTCGTCGCCAACCAGCGCACTGCTCCCGGCGGCGACTTTCCAATGAACACCAACGGCGGCGGACTTTCCTACTGCCACACCGGCATGTACGGCATGTTCCTCCTGCTGGAGGCCACCCGGCAGCTTAGAGGCGAGTGCGGAGACCGGCAAGTCGCGGGGGCCAAGACCAGCCTGGTCAACGGCACGGGCGGCACCCTGTCCTCCACCGGCACCATTGTCCTGGCCTCCGACTAGCAGGAACAGGCGAGCTACTTCGTAAGAGGAGAATAAATATGGCAGACTACAACCTTCCCGTCCCCGTTCCCCAGCCAGAGTCCGACTTCTACTGGGAGAAGGCCAAGGCCCACGAGCTGTGGTTCCGCAAGTGCAATGCCTGTGACAAGGCCTACTTCTACCCCCGGGACTTCTGCCCCACCTGTCACACCAAGGACGTTTCCTGGACGCAGAGCAGCGGCAAGGGCTCCATATACGCCTTCACAATCGTGCATCGGTCCCCGCCCCCGTTCCGCGAAGTGTGCCCTTACGTGGCCGCCCTCGTGGAGCTTGAAGACGGCGTACGAATCCCTACAAACATCGTTATCGACGACCCGACTCCCGAGAACGTCTCTATAGGGATGGCCGTAGAGATCGTCTTCGACGACATAACCGACGAAATCTCGCTGCCCAAGTTCAAGCCTGCCTAGCCCTACATTCCGGGGCCCGGTCCGGCACAACTGAGGAGGTCCTTAATGGCTGACCTTTCGCGAAAAGCCGCTATCGTCGGTGTGGACGAGTCTGACGAGATAGGGCGCGTCGCCAACAAGTCCCGCATGCAGCTCGGCTCTGAGGCTGCGTTCAACGCTCTCGACGACGCAGGGCTATCACTCTCGGACGTCGACGGCCTGTTCATCGCAGGACCATCCCCCTACTCCATGGCGGAGTACATGGGCTTCACTCCCAAGTACACGGACGGGACCAACGTGGGAGGCTCCTCCTTCATCATCCACGTGGAGCACGCCTTGTCCGCCATCAACTCCGGACTCATGGACGTGGCCGTCATAGTCCACGGAGAGGCGGGCCGAAGCACCCGGGCCTATCCAGGAGACGACCCCAACATGTCCGGGGCGCAGTACGAGGACCCCTACGGCTTCGTCATAGCGCCCCACGGCTATGCTACAGCCTGCTCCCGATACATGAACGAGTTCGGTGAGGAGCGGACACGGAACGCCTTAGCAGAGATTGCTGTCGCAACCCGGAAGTGGGCGCAGCTCAACCCCAAGGCCTTCATACAGGACCCGATGTCCTTCGAGGACTACCACGACTCCCGCTGGATTTCATGGCCATTCCACCTCTTCGACTGTTGCCTGGTTACCGACGGCGGCGGCGCTACGGTAATCGCTTCCGCGGCTGCGGCCAAAAGCACAAAGAAGAAACCCGTCTGGATTTTAGGCTCGGCGGAGGGACACGACCACGGAGACGGCATAGGACAGCAGGCAGACCTCTGCTCGACCATAGCTCGGGAGACCGGGCCACGGGCCCTTTCGATGGCGGGCCTCACTCACTCCGACATCGACCTTGCCATGATCTACGACTCCTTCACCTACACCGTCCTCATCACCCTTGAGTCTCTCGGCTTCTGCGGCCGGGGCGAGGGCCCCGACTTCGTCGCCAACCAGCGCACCGCTCCCGGCGGCGATTTCCCAATGAACACCAACGGAGGCGGGCTCTCG
This sequence comes from Dehalococcoidia bacterium, assembly GCA_965197585.1. Taxonomy (GTDB): domain Bacteria; phylum Chloroflexota; class Dehalococcoidia; order Plut-88900; family Plut-88900; genus Plut-88900. The sequence continues at coordinate 3,124,046 of OZ240215.1, read as the reverse complement.
TACTGCCACACAGGCATGTACGGGATGTTCCTGCTCCTGGAAGCAACCCGGCAGCTGAGGGGTGAATGTGGAGACCGGCAAGTGCCGGACGCCAAGACCTGCCTGGTCAACGGCACGGGAGGTACCCTTTCTTCCACCGGCACCCTAGTGCTGGCCTCCGACTAGCCTTTCCTACGAAAACAGAAACAGGGGAGTGCGCTAACGCACTCCCCTGTTTTTATTTAAGAGTATTGGCGGGTTGGTGAGTCAGTTCAGAGAGAATCGGGGGCGTTCTGAGGAGTCGTCCTTGCGGCTGCCTCGAGCCTCTTTCTTCCTTCTCTCCGACAAGAAGAGCTCCAGGCTCAGGTTGGTGGACTGAAGGAGCTTTAGCTCTTCCTCCAGCCGCACTGTAGCGGACGAGGTCTCCAGAAGACCCTGCTTTTCCCGCGTCCCGGTCATCAGCTCCGCCGCAACGGTGTAGGACAGTCTCTCCGGGTCTTCATCCAGGTCAACCGTACCTTCTCCCATGCCTCGCAGCGAGGCCAACAGCGACCTGTAGGTCTTGAAATGGCCCACCACCCGCGTGGTCAGCTCCTCGGGCGCCGACTCCTCCGTCCTCTCCAGCACCTCGATGCTTCCAACCATGTACGGCGTTATCTGTTGGATGTCTACGATGCGGAATACCTCTTCTCCGACTGCGCTCACGAGCATCCGGCCACCACCCTGCGGGACCACATCCATGATTCTGGCAACTGTCCCTATCTCAAAGGGCACGGCGCCTCCCCCCACTTCCTTCCCGGACTTGATCAGCACTACCCCGAATGTCATGTCACCTTCCAGGCACCTGTTCATCATCTGCTTGTATCGCTCTTCGAATACTCGGAGCGGCAGGGACATGCCGGGGTATAGCACCACGTTGAGCGGGAAGAGGGGCAGGTCTCGAGGACCGGAGTCGGGCATAAGCTATCCCTGTGCCGCGGACTCTGAGGTCTCGCGCTCCGGCATTCGTTTGCTGATCTCGCCCTCTATGAAGGAGAAGTCCTCTTCGGAGAACAGGTGGACATTGCCCTGAAAGGCCAGGTGCCAGTGCTGCGGAGGCCATCTCTTCACGTATTCCAGGTGCGGTACTATGGCCTTAGCGTCCACGTACGTTCCCGGCTCGAGGATCAGCTCAGGCTTGATGCCGAACCGGAAGGGGTACTCCTCGCCCTTCTTCTTGCTGTTCCAGATGGGGGCGTGGTCTTCGTAGTACGGAGAAGTTATGGTCGCCGTGCCACCGAACTGCTGCACTCCCGTCAGGTAGTAGAGCACCCGGTCCCCGGGCTCCATCCTCTCCGCCTTCTTCCGGTGCCGGCTCTTGACCCCTTGCACAAGGAATCCAAGCTCCCGAGAAATCTCGAAGTTCTCCGCCGAGCTAACGATCATCCAGTAGTTGGGCATTTTCGAATACTCCCTTCGGGCAGTCAGATAAGGCGAGCTAGCCGCCTATGTGGTACATCTCCACCTTTTTGGCCCAGCTCCCGGACAACGAGGCCCGATCCTCCGAGTACCGATCCGCTCTACGGCCCCAGATACCTTTAATGATATCCGTGAGGTCGGCGTCACTAGCTCCGGCCCGTAGGGGGCCACGTAAATCGTCGCCCTTCGAGGCAAACAGGCAGGTGTACACCTTACCCTCCGCCGAGATGCGGGACCGGGTGCAGTCTCCACAGAACGGGTTGCTCACCGAGGATATGACCCCGATCTCGCCCTTGCCGTCGGCGTACCTGTAGCGGTCCGCCACCTCGCCCCGGTAACTCTTGTCCACGGGCTCCAGGGACATCTCCCGGTCGATCATCCCGATAATTTCCTGGGCGGTCACCACCTGGTCGGAGCGCCACTGGTTCAGGTTGCCCACGTCCATGAACTCGATGAAGCGGAGGATGTGGCCCATGTCTTTGACGCGCCTCGTGAGGTCGACAATCGTGTGCTCGTTGACCCCCTTCTGTACGACAACGTTGACCTTGATGGGCGCGAGGCCCGCTTCCTCGGCGGCACGGATGCCTTCCAGCACCCTTCCGGTCCCGAACCCTCGGCCATTCATCTGTCCAAAGATATCGTCGTCCAGGGTGTGCAGGCTAACCGTGACCCGTTTCAGGCCCGCGTCCCGGAGTTGCTGGGCCTTTTTGGCCAGCAGGAAACCGTTGGTGGTCAGGGCCAAGTCTTCCAATCCTTCTATCGAAGCCAACTGGGCAACCAGGACTTCGAGCTGATCCCGGAGGAGGGGCTCGCCACCCGTGAGGCGAATCTTGCGGACACCCAAGCCGACGAAGAGTCGGGCCACGCGGCTGATCTCTTCGAAGGTGAGGATGTCGTCTTTCGGGAGGAACCGGTATCGCTCGCCGAAAATCTCCGCGGGCATGCAGAAGGTACACCTGAAGTTACACCTGTCGGTGACCGAGATACGCAGATCTCGCAATGGCCTCCCGAAGAGGTCGAGAATCCCGTCTGCCTGTTGTGTGGAAGTTTCTCTACTCATGCGCCGGAAATGGCTATGCCACCCCTCCCCAATCCCCATTCTACCCCCGACCCACGAGGCTGTACAAATTGGACAGCTAACGTAGCAATTCAATACGCCGCAAGGAGTCTTCAGGTAATGGAGTTAGCGCACTTGTGTAACACATATTTGACATATATCAAGTCCTAACCATATATTGGAGCCACTTTCCCCCGCAAAGAGTGCCAAACTGCGCCTTCTCCTCATCCCTTTAATCCTAGCTCTTCTTTCGGTGCCGCTTGCATGCCGTGACACCGGCTCGGTAGAGATTGTTCTACCCTCCCCGGGATCCAGTTCCGGGATTGTTGTATATGTCACCGGCGAGGTCGTCGATCCCGGTCTCCACACCCTTCCCCCGGGCCATAACCGGCTTCTCCACGCGATAGAGGCCGCGGGCGGCTTCACCGAAAACGCCGACCAGGCCAGCATCAATGGCGCACTCATCATCTCCGACCAGGAGCACATTCGCGTTCTCCGCGTACCCGGCAACACCCCGTCAGATACCAGCCCGCCAGGTGACATCCCTGGCACCCTCGTCGACTTGAACGCCGCCTCTTCAGAGGAACTCCAGACCCTGCCGGGAATTGGGCCCGGGAGGGCTGAGGCCATCATCGACCATCGGGAGAGTCAGGGGCCCTTCACCCGCATCGAGGACATCCTTGAGGTGTCGGGCATTGGGGAGAAGACGTTCGAGTCGATCCAGCACCTGATCAGGGTGCAATAAGCCTCCGCATGCCGGAACCGGGCTGCCCATGACCCTCGTCTACATCAGCGGGGCCCTGGTTGTGGGCATACTCGCCGGGTCGGCGCTTGACCTGCTGCCCTGGCCTTTCTTAATATCCGCGGGTCTCGTCCTGATTGCGGGCCTTCTCCTCAGAACACAGCCAAGAATCATCTATTTGTTCCTGCTCGTTGCGCTGCTTATAGGCATAGGCCGGGGCGCGATAGTGCCAATCTCCGGGCCTCCCGAGCAACTCCAGGGCCTCGCTGATTCCTCCGCCATCGTGGTTTCCGGTGTCGTCGACGACTACCCGGAGTCACGAGGCGCCCTCACCCAGTTCCGCTTCTCAGTACAACGTTACCGCGCCGACGGAGGCTGGGTGGAAACTTCCGGTCTGCTGCTGGTCAGGGCCAAACCCTCCATCCCAATGATCGAAGAGCGAAGCCCTCCCTTCTTCCGTTACGGCGACACCCTGGTTCTGAAGGGAAGCATCGAACGACCACCTGTGTTAGAGGAATTCGACTGGCGGGAACGTCTCGCCCGCGAGGGGATCCACTACCTCATGCTCCACCCGGAGGTCGAGTTGGCCAGCGATGGAGGCGGTGTGCGTGCCCTCGGGTGGGTCTACCGAGTAAGGAAGGAGATGGCGGCGTCCCTTGGTAGGTCTCTGCCGGAGCCCAGGGCCTCTCTGGCCCAGGCACTTCTGCTCGGCATACGGGACGGCCTCCCCTCGGAGCTCAGGGAGGACTTTGCCAAGACCGGCACCACTCACCTGATAGCCATATCGGGGCTGCATGTGGGCATTCTGGTGGGGTTGGTTAGTCTAGGAAGTGCCGCTCTGCTGGGCAGGAGGGGACAGATCTACATCGTCATACCCCTGCTTTTCGTCTGGGTCTACGCCGTGCTCACAGGCTTCTCGCCGCCGGTGATCCGAGCGGCTATTATGGCAAGCCTCTACCTGTGGGCCATATTGTTGGGCCGCCAGCGAAGTGGCATGACTGCACTCTCTGCGGCCGCGGCGTTAATGGTCACGGTTGATCCCGACCTGCTCGAAGAGGTGTCCTTCCAACTCAGCTTCGTGGCTATGGCCGGTCTGCTTCTGCTAGGCCCGTGGTTCCGGGCCGGGGGCCTGAGGCTCGTGGCCCGATGCTGGGAGCCCGAGGGTGTGGCTGGAGGCGTTGTGAAGTTCTTAGTCGAAGCCTCGGCCATCTCCCTAGCCGTCATCCTCGCCACCTTCCCCATCATCGGCTTCAACTTCCAGTTCCTTTCGCCCGTTGGTCTGCCGGCCACCGTCCCTGTCCTGCCCGTCCTGCCCTTTGTCCTTATCTCCTCTCTCGCAGTGGCAGTTGCAGGTATATTCTCGGAGACTGCAGGACAGGTCCTGGCTTGGGGAACCTGGCCGTGGCTTTCGTGGATGACCGGGGTTATCCGGGCGTTCGCCTGGGTGCCGGGGTTGAAGGTCGACGTCGGGCCCGCCGCCCTCTATGCCATGTTGTTCTACTATGCCACATTACTCTTATTCCTATGGTGGGCGCGGAGGATGTGTCCTCGCGCCCTGGTCCAATCCGAGCTGCCCGAATTCCCGACACTGCGCGCCACCGCCAAACCAGGCCTCTCGGCCCTTTTCCTTCGAAAGCGCACTGTCTTCCTCGCCCTTGTCGTCATCCTTACTATCGGCGTCTTATCCGTGGCTGCGGTCCAGGCCCCCGAGAGGCTAAGTGTTACCGTCCTCGACGTAGGCCAGGGTGAGTCGATACTCATCCAGGGCCCCGACCGTCTCACCGTGCTGGTAGACGGCGGCCCGAACCCGGATACCCTGGTACTCGAACTGGGCCAACGTTTGCCACACTGGCAGCGTTCGGTTGACCTCGTAGTCCTCACCCACCCCGACTCTGACCATCTCTCGGGGCTGATGGGCCTCCTGGAAAGGTACGACGTCGATCACGTCATCCAATGCGGGGCAGGCTGCACTACTGCAGGAAACGAAGCCGACTTTCTCTCCTGGACGGCACTACTGGCGCGGAAAGGAATCTCACCGCTGGAGGCGCACGTCGGGACTCGGGTGCTGCTCGGGGAGGACATGGGGCTTCAGGTCCTGCACCCTCCGCCGCGCCCGTTAACCGGGACGAGCGCGGATGCCAACAATAACTCGGTGGTGCTCAGACTGGAGTACGGGGACGTCAGCTTCCTGCTCACGGGGGACATCGAGGCCTTTGCCGAAAGCTATCTCGTGAGGCAGGGGGCCCTTCTATCCAGCAACGTGATGATCGCACCGCACCACGGCAGCCGATCTTCCTCCACACCCGAGTTCATAGCCGCCGTCGACCCTCAACTGGTCCTGATCTCCGCGGGACTCGACAACCAGTACGGGCATCCCCACCCCGAGACCCTCGCCACGCTAGCTCAGCGTGTTTCGGCGGAACGTATTCTGATTACGTCGGAGGTCGGGGCTATCCAGATAGAGACCGATGGCACGCGCCTCTGGCTCACGACGGAGAAATAGGGTCCCGACCCAGCCTCATCTGAACCGAGGCAGCACCGTTTCGGCGAACTTTTCGTAGTCTGCTTTGACTTCTGTCAGGGGGCGGGCTGCGTTCAGCACGAAGTGGGTTACCCCAACCTTCATGTGGTCTTCAATGGTCTGGACGCAGTCGTCGGGCGTTCCGACCAGGATAGCCCGGGGGTCGGGCAGGTGCGGTTCAAAGCCGTAGCGCTTGGCAAGGGTTGTCCTCACCGTGTCCCGAGCGATCTCCCGGCTCTCGCCCATAGCGAAATATAGGTGCACCGCCTTCGTTATCCTGGAGGTGTCAGTCCCGTACTTGTCGGCGTAGCCTTCTATACGGTCCCACAGCCGGACGTATTCCTGCACACCCGGGTTGCTAGGCACAAACCCCTGGCACCATCTCGCCGCCCGACGCAATACGCCTTCAGCCTCGCCGCCCGCCCACAGCGGGGGGTGCGGCTTCTGCACGGGAATCGGGCCCATCTCGATCCCTTCGAACGAATGAAATCTTCCGCTATGGCTCACGGGTTTCCCCGACCACAGCTTGGTCATAATTTCCAGCGTCTCGTCGGCGCGAGCTCCCCGTTCCCGGGGGTCGACGCCGCACACCGAGAACGCATCCATCCGGGAGTTTGAAGAGCCGCCGACCCCCACGCCCAGCACAACTCGGCCCTCGGAAAGAAAGTCCAAGGTCGCAGTCTCCTTGGCCAATATGGCCGGGTTCCTCAACGGCGCGAGCACGACGCACGTCCCAACCGTCAGCCGCTTCGTATGCTGCACAAATGCGCCCAAAGCCAGCATGATGTCGAGGGCCGGCATCTCGTTGACCAGGCCCTCGGTGACCCAGAGGGAGTCATAGCCCGCGTCCTCAATGGCATGGGCGAACCCGGGTATCGGGACCACGGGATGCAGTCTGCTGTAGATTACACCGAACTTGGGGTCGGGCATTTACGTCTCCTGTAACTCTTTCACCCTGGCTACTTGAACCGGGGCATTATCTTCGTGGCGAATATCTCGATTTGGCTCATGTAATCCGGCCTTTTGCACACCGGGTTGAATGCGAAGTGCTCGATGCCGCACGAGATGAACCGCTCCACGGCCCTCAGGCAGTCGTCGACCGTCCCGATGGCCGCCTGATGAGGCAGCACTTGCATTGAGCGTCCGGTGCGGTTGCTCATGTCCTCCGAGGCAAGCGCCGATGCCTCAGCCTCGCTCTCCGCGACTCTGAAATAGAGGTGCATTGCCCGCGTCACGGACCCGGGGTCCCGGCCGAACTCTTCCGCGTAGCGTTCTATCTTCATCATCGCCCGATGGTACACCGCAGGGCTGCATACGGCCGGCATGAACCCATCCCCAAAGCGTCCCGTTCGTCTAAGCGCCCCTTCCGAGTGACCACCCACCCAGATGGGGGGTCCTGGTCTCTGCACGGGCTTTGGTTCCATGTACATGTCCTCGAACTCGTAGAATCTCCCCTTGTGGCTGAACGACTCGTCCGACCAGAGGCCAGCCATAATCTGCAGGGCCTCGTCGGTGCGGGCTCCCCGCTGGCGGGAGTCAACACCCGCGGCTTCAAATGCGCGGGTGGCAGTCGGGCCTGCGCCGACGCCAAAGATGATCCGGCCTCCGGACAGGTAGTCGAGCGTCGCCACCTCCTTGGCCAGGATAGCGGGATGTCTGTGCGGCACGACCACCACGCACGTGCCGAGCATAATATCCTGGGTATGCTCCACGAAGGCCCCGAGGGTCGGGAAGCAGTCCAGGGCGTGCTCGCGGGTGATCATGGTGTCGGGGATCCAGATGGAGTCGAAGCCCATCTGCACCGTCGTATCGGCAAATTCCTTCACGCCGACCAACTCGTGTATGCGGCTGTAGAGCGGGCCGAACTTCACTTCTGTCATCAAATATTCCGTTCCTTCAAAAGTTCCCTCTGGCCAGATGTGACCTTTGTATAACTACTCTGTAGAGATGCGAAACACTTTCACCCTCACGGTACAGACCTCCCATCCGCCTCCCGGAATAGATATGCGCAGGCAGGATGTTGCTCTGAATTTTAGACCCGATGATACCCGAACACCTCTTTTTTGACCTCCTCCACACTGCGGCGGACGAACTCCCGTATCTTCTCCCTGTCCCCTTCTTCCAACCTGGGCCCCGACGCATCTCTCAGTGTCTCAATTCCTGATCTCTCTCTGTAAGAATCCGGTGTTTGCTCCGGCCATTCCCGGCCCAGCATGACCCCGTAGGCTAGTGCCCAGCACCGGGCCACGGCCTCCACATCATACCCCCCTCCCCCGAGGGCCAACCACCGCCCCGGCTGTCCGGCGAGACCGGCCAGAGTCTCCACTGCCTTGGTGAAACCCTGCGTGCTGATCAGCAGGTGTCCCAGTATGTCCGAGTGGTAGGTGTCGATTCCCAGCTGGGTTACAAGCACATCCGGATCGAAGGCGCGTACCAGGGGCGGGACTATCTGCCCGAAGGCGTCCAGATAGATTTCATCGTCGGTGTAGGGGGCGAGGGGCAGGTTCACGGCGTAGCCGGTCCCGGCCCCGGTTCCTGTCTCGTTGGGGTACCCGGTGCCGGGAAATATGAACCTCCCAGACTCGTGGACCGAGATGGTCAGCACAGCGTCGGTGTCGTAGAAGGCAGTCTGCACTCCGTCCCCGTGGTGAACGTCGATGTCCACGTAGGCCACTTTCATGCCCTGATCAACCATACGCTTGATGGCGACAACAGCGTCGTTGAACACGCAGAACCCGGATGTGTTTCCCGCAGCCGCGTGGTGCAGCCCTCCTCCGGGGTTGAAGGCGGCGTCCACCTCTCCATCCAGAATCATGTCGGCCGCCAACAGGGAGCCCCCGACCACCAACGTACCGGCATCGAACATTCCCGGATAGGTCGGGTTGTCCCCGTACTGGCTGAAGTTGTAGCGGCCCGGGTCGACCAGCATTCGGCCGTCCCCGAAGGCCTTGACCGTGGCCACGTAGTCGGGGGTATGAAACGTCTGCACCTCATCCTCACTGGCGTGACGCGGGTCGACGAGTCTACCGTTCTCCACCTGGAAGGCCCCGCACTCCTCCAGGAGCTCGTAGGTATAGCGCAGGCGGACCGGTTTGAAGACGTGGTCCTCCCGCAGCACGTGCCGCGACATGGAGTCCCGATAAATGAAAGCTCCGCGCCTTTCAGTCATTTAGACCTCCAGCTCCAAGTCTTCGTACGCCGCCTCTATCTTAATGCCCAACCCTTGAGATGCTGTCACGAGGTCCTCTCTGATCTCCGTCTCATACCGGGGGTTCAAGTGGACCGCCCACACTGTCGGGAGTCCGCCGTTGCTTTCCTCGATTTTCCTAAGCTCGCCGGCCAGGAGCCCAGGGGTTAAATGGTTCCGAGCCCGGGCCTCAGCTTCCATCCGGTCCGGGTACGACGTCTCAATGAAACATACGTCAGGCGAGACCGCATCCCACTCTTCCGAGAAGCCGGGGCCCGTGTCCCCGCTGTAGAAGAATCGCCGGGCGTCAGGGCTCGTCACCTGAAACCCGTACGTCGGGGGGCCGTGGGGGACTCGGAACGGCAAAACAGAATAGTCTCCCACGGCATTCTCAAGTCCCGGTTCAATGGGGTTAAAGCGGAAGGAAGGGGCGTTGGCGGGGGTGCGGGTGTGGTCGGGGTAAATGGAGCCGTTCACGAGGTTGGTTGAAAGGCTATCCAGCACCTCGGGACAAGCGTACACGTCCGTAGTCGACCCACGGGTGTTCAGGCCGAAGGTGAGCAGGTCACGACAGTGATCGAAGTGATGGTGGGTAATCAGAATCGCCTCCACCGACTCCTGTTCCTCCAAGGTCAAACCAGATGTAAGACTACCCGCGTCTACGGCCAGGACACCGTCTATTAGGAACGACGTGAGCCTCGTGTCCCGGGTCTCCAGCTGGTGCGCTCCCAGGACTCTAACCCTCATGTCTCATTCTGCCAGCAGAGCCTCTAGAATGTACCGAGCCGCGGTCTTGTCCAGGGGCTCGTTGTTGTTGCCGCACTTCGGCGATTGTATGCAACTCGGGCACCCGTATTTGCACGGGCACCCTTCCAGGGCATCGAGGGTGGTCCTCCAGAGCTCACGTATTAGCTCGAACCCCTTCTCAGTTATCCCCACCCCGCCCGGATGCCCGTCGTAGATGAATATCTGCGGCTTACCCGTGTCCATGTGCATGGGTGTCGATAGGCCGCCGATGTCCGCGCGGTCACACATGGCAAACATGGGCAGCAGTCCGATAGCGGCGTGCTCCGCTGCGTGCAGCCCCCCTGGGAAGTCGACGTGGTCTCTCATTATCCGGTCTTGGGCCCATATCGGGATGTCGAACCACAGGGCCTGCGTGTGATAGGTCTGGGACGGTAGGTCAAGGATCTCCTCGCCTAGGAACTCTTCCGTTATCCTCTTCTTTTTCTTGTATCCCCATATGGTGTTGGACACCTCCACCCAGCCCCGATACACAGCCACCCCTGCAGATCGTTTCTCCTCTTCCACCTGCACAATGCGGAGATCGGTAACGTGGTTGGTCTGAGTGTAGTAGTCAACGTCGGTCGGCCTGACAAAGACCAGTGCGGCATCAATGTCCAGCTCCGTCACCAGAAACGATTCCCCCTGGTGGAGGTAAACCGCACCCGGATGAGCCTGAGAAAACGCCGTGCCTTCGTCCACCGTCTCGATCACCCGGCCCGACCCCTCCAGCACCACCTGGTAGTTGCGCCTGGATGCGGAGCGAATGTTCACCGCTTCCGTCGGATAGTCTATCTCCGGCGTTAAATGCAATCTCCCCTTGACCTGCTTCAACGATCCTTCTTTTTCCAGCCGACGCATATTCTCCTTCACCCCCTCCCCGAAAAGCTCCACGTCCGACGGGGACAACGGCCATTCGTAGGCGGCACACAGAAGGTGAGGTTCCAGTATGTACGGGTTCGACGGCGCCACGAGCGCGTGCTCGTGCGCCTTGTCGAAGAAGTCTGATGGGTTGCGCATGAAATACTGGTCAAGCGGATTAGCCTGGCCGATCATCACAGTCAGCGAACCTTCGCCTCGACGCCCGCTCCGCCCCGCCTGCTGCCATGCGCTGGCGATGGTGCCCGGATATCCCGTCAGGATCGTGGCGTCCAGATCCCCGATGTCCACGCCCAGCTCCAAGGCATTTGTGGTACAGACCCCGAGAAGCTCGCCGTCTATCAGGCCCCGCTCAATGCGCCGCCGGTCCTCTGCGAGATACCCCGCCCGGTAGGGGCTTATCCGCTGCCCAAGCTCCGGCAATGTCCTATCGAAATTCTCCTTGGCGTACATGTAGATAAGCTCCGCTACACGCCTGGTCCGGGCGAAGGCCAAGGTCCTGATCCCCCGAGCTACGAGACGGGTGAACAGGAAGGTGGCTTCGGTAGTAGTGCTGCGGCGTGCGCTGCGGGCTTCGTCGATAATAGGCGGGTTCCAGAACGTGAACGTCTTGTTGCCGCTCGGTGATCCGTCTTCCGAGACGACCTCGAAATCCCTTCCGACTAGCGCCTCGGCGTGCTCTTTTGGGTTCGCAATCGTCGCCGAGCACAATATGAATTGCGGTGAAGACCCGTACAGCCGACACACCCTCCGCAGCCGCCGCAGTATGTTGGCCACGTGAGACCCGAACACCCCCCTGTACACGTGCGCCTCGTCGAGAATGACATATTTGAGCCGACTCAGCATCCGGTTCCAGTTCTTGTGATTGGGCAGCATCCCGAAGTGGAGCATGTCCGGGTTGGTGAGCACTATCTGTGCCGACCTCCTGATCCGCCCTCGTTCCTCGGTGGGCGTGTCCCCGTCGAAGGTGCTGACCGTGATCTTGCCAAGTCCACGGTCGGCCTGCAGCAGATCGTTTAGCGCCCGCCACTGGTCCTGGGCCAGGGCCTTGGTCGGGAACAGATACAGCGCGGCCGTCGCCCGGTCCTCCAGGATGTGATTCACAACGGCGGCGTTATAGATAAGGCTCTTGCCACTGGCCGCGGGTGTAGCGACCATGACGTTGGCGCCCTCGGACAGTGCGCCCAGGGCTCGGGCCTGGTGGGAGAAGAGGGTCCCCAAGTTCAACACCGAAAGTGCTCGCTCCAGCGCGGGCTTGAACTTGACCCTGGCCCCGCTATAGGAGCCTTCCCTGTGTAGAATAGCCTCTACGTGGACTATCTGCCCATCGTAGTCGGGGTGCCTTTTGATTGTTGATAGTACGTCAGAGGTGTCCAACTGCAATCACCGGGGCCGGAGGGCTAGAACACCTCCAGCAGCTCCGTCTGGTAGTCCAGCACCTCGGCATCGTGACTTATAGCCTCGATGAAGCTCAGGACCCGGTACAGGACGTCGTTGACGAATGCGGCGTCGTTGCCCACGAAGCTGAACCCGATTGTAGCGGACTGCCATCGTTCCTGGTCGTCCACCTCGGCTATGGAGATGTTGAACTTGTTCTGCGCCCGCGCCATCAGAGACTTGATAATCCGCCTCTTCCCCTTCAGGGACCCGTTTTCCGGCAGCCGGAGCCGTATAAGACAAACGCCTGTCTTCATCGATTGGAAAGTGTCTCTCCCTTCGGTGGGAGGAGGGTGGGGTAGAGGTGTTCCGTCCTCTTCACAGTATCACGATTATGATACCAACCATAGTCACGACGATACCCAGGCCCGCCCTCCAGTTCAACCTCTCCCGGAGCACGATCATCGAAAGAGGTGCCAGTATCAGCAGCTGGACGTTGAAGATCACCATGGTCACCGCCGCTCCAGCCTCCTTGAGTGCCACGAACATGAATGTCGTGCCGAGGCCAAGGCTCAGGCTCCCCGAAAGGATCCCCAACCCCACGTTCACTCGATTGAGCCTCGGGCCCCTGGGGCGCAGGCCCCGTGTATGCACGCCGGACCCTGCCGGGCGAGGGTGATGGGTCTCGGGGGTGGGGTGATAGGCGACGTTGGGTTGGGCGATTCGCCGCTCCCGCCTGTGCCCGGACACTTCCGCCGTCAATTTCTGCCCCTGCTGCATCCCGAGTGCCGTAACCAGGAATGCAGCAATGACAACCATCCTCGCCGCGTTTCCGGTCACCGCGTCGACGTCCCTCAGTCCTTCGCGCATAAGCCCTACCCCCAACACCCATAGAGATACGATGAACACGAGGGTCAAAAACTTACGGGGTTTCAGGAGGTCCTTCGCCGGATCCACCGGGGACGAGCCTGTCTGGCCCAGCAGGTATATCCCGCCGACTACGAACCCCGTACCCAACAGGGTCAGCAGAGTAACATCTTCGTCCAGCAGCAGGGCGCCGGCCCCCACCATTAGCAGAGTATTCACCGCCTGCGCCATCGTGCTTGTTTTCGCTACGTCCACGGTGCGCAGGAATTTGAGGAACAGCGTGTCCCCGATAAGGGTGGTCACCAACCCTCCCACCACTATGAGACCCAATCCTCCGTAGTCGACGGAGGGCAGGCCAGCAGGGGCACCGGAGGCGAAGAACAGGATGACCAGGAACGTTGCTGCTCCCATGGTTCGCGTCGCGTTCAGCGACACTACAGGCATGCGTCGGGTTAGGTACTTGTTCAGCACACTGCTGCAGGCAACGGTCGCCGCGGCCAGCAGAGCCATAATTTCACCTAGTCCCAAACGCCAACCCCTCCCGAGACCCTCACAGCACTACCAGCACTACGCCAACGGCGGTCGCCGCTATACCCATTATGGTCTTCCAGCCCAGCCTTTCCCTCAACAACAGCGACGACAGCAGAATGATCCATAGCAGCTGGGTGCTCATCAATGTCGACGTTACCGCAAGTCCAACCCGGTCAAGGGCTACCAGCATCAGAAGACTTGCAACTCCCATCGATAGGGCACCGTTGATAACCGGGAACAGGAGCGGCAGGTAGCTCCTCCCCCCGAGTCTCACAACCCTAACCCTCGCGGCACCGATGAGGGGCCCCCCACCTCCGAACATCGGCCCCAACCCAACACGCACCTGTTCGTCGGGGGGGTGCAGGGCAATCTCGACACGGTGCAGCCCCGCCCAATGTCCAGTCCAGCGGGCCGCCGCGACCTCGGGCATCGCGGTCAGGGTGGCCTCGGGAGCGTAGGACCCGGGCAGATCTACCCTGTACCGCAGACCCCCTCTCCCTCTGCGCCTCTCCACCTGCTCGAAGGCGCCTCCAATCTCCCGGATGTTCGCCCCTAGCTTATCCAGCTGATCCCAGTAGACGGGCGGCCTGATGCGGGCTGGAATTCGGCGCATTGCAGGCTGACGCGGGGCCCGGCGTCGGGCCCAGTAGGGAACGTGGAGCAGCCGGGGCATACGGAACAGGTGACTCATAGGGGCAGGACGTTGCTGTGCCCTTCTGCGTCGACGCGCCGCCAGGCTTTTGGGCGACCTGCTCGGGACCCGGGTGTCGCTGCCAAGGAGAAAGTCCATGTTGTAGGTTGCCATCATTGAGAGCAACAATACCACCGGGGCCAGCCTCACGGCATTCGCTATCACCGAACCCACCTCGTCCACGGCAATCTTCTGCAGGGCTGTACTCCCGACAAACGTGGATACTATAAATAGCATGAAGAGCATCCCCTTCGGCCCCAGGAATCGGGCCTGGGAGGCTTCCACTTGACGCCTCTGGGAGAAGGTAAGGGAATACATCCCTATCACTATTGCCGCAATGCCGGCCAACCCAATCAGAGACGAGTCTTCTCCCAGCAGAGTGAAGCCAATCAGCACTGCCAGAAGGGTCTGCAACCCGCTGGTAAGAGGGGTGACTTTGCTCACGTCCACCGACGCCAGAAACCGGAAGTAAAGCGGCATCCCGATGCACAGCCCCAGGACGGACCCGGCTACGGCCAATGCCAGATAGGCCACCGGGGTGTCGGGCAGCTTGGACGCCTCCCCCGTGACGAACATCAGCAACAGGGCGAACAGAGCGCCACCCGCGGCCGAAAGCGAGGACAGGGGCAGGGGCCTGAACCTCCGGGTCATCAACTTGTCGACCACCGCCGTCATCGAAAAGATGAGGGCGGACAGCAGAGCGGCCAGCTCTCCCACCGGCATTCCGGTCAGCCTTTCTCCGGTCCGCTATTGCCTCTGCCGATGAGACCTTCAGGCTCCTCGGGCCCCGAGGGCTGGGAGGACGTTCTGACCCCTCTCCCTCGATGGGTCGTAGAAGCGTCGAGGCGCGAGAGGGCCAGAGCCATAGGCTCGCTGAGGAGAGCCGAGGACTCGCCGAGGGGAGTGAGGGTGATCCCGTTTCCAGTCTCACCTATGTTCAAGAACGTTTTCGGGCTCCTGTCTCTGTCATCTGCTTACCTTCATGACCATCTTAAGCGCGAGCAACGATAGTCCCACCACACCACGTTTACAAGGGTTATTTAAGCGAGTTTTAAGCCTGAAACCCTGCACACCCGGGACCCGAGCCGCCCTTCTATCAGTACTGGGTGTATCCCGGAGTCTTGACACCGCCAAATCATGAACATATACTTTCCGTTACACCTCGGAAGGAACAGGTATAGCCGGGTAGGTCCGGCCAACACCCAATTGACGTACTGACAATCAATAACAACTTGATGAGTACTCTAGAGCGGCTTGAGGAACATCGGGCCGCTTGTTTGTCTGAGGAGCACATTAAAAACTGAATAGAGAAGAACGTTCTGTCCGGGTCTTAATGTAGGTCAAGCTACTAAGGGCGCACGGAGGATGCCTTGGTGCCAAGAGCCGATGAAGGGCGTGGCAAGGCTGCGAAAAGCCTCGGCATGTTGCCTAGCAAACTAGCCGGGGATTCCCGAATGGGGCAACCCTGCCCGGTAAAACCGGGTAACTACCGGCCGAACACATAGGCCGGAAAGAGGCAACCGGGGGAACTGAAACATCTAAGTACCCCGAGGAAAAGAGATTATTCCTTCAGTAGTGGCGAACGAACGAGGAAAAGCCCAAACCCGTAGGACTCAGTGGGCTGGGGCCCTATGTTCTACGGGTGTTGTAAGGCATGTCTGCTCAACCCCCAGCGCGAGCAAGGAGTTACAAACCAAACCCTAGATGAAGGTGGCTGGAAAGCCCCGCCGTAGAAGGTGATAGTCCCGTAATCGAAAGGGAGAGGCTCTTGACATGTTCTTGAGTACCACGGGACACGAGAAATCCCGTGGGAAGCTGGGGAGACCACTTCCCAAGGCTAAATACTCTTGGCAACCGATAGTGAACAAGTACCGTGAGGGAAAGGTGAAAAGCACCCCGGGAGGGGAGTGAAATAGAACTGAAACCGTGTGCCTACAAGCGGTCAGAGTTCGCCTTAGGGCGAATGATGGCGTGCCTATTGAAGAATGAGCCGGCGAGTTAATCTACGTGGCTTGGTTAAGCATCTCTGATGCGGAGCCGTAGCGAAAGCGAGTCTGAATAGGGCGTCCAGGTCTCTTCGGAGACCGAGGTCGCGTGGATTAGACCCGAAACCGGGTGAGCTACCCATGGCCAGGATGAAGCTCCGATAGTCTCGGAGTGAAGGTCCGAACCCGTTACTAGTGCAACAGTATGGGATGAGCTGTGGGTAGAGGTGAAATGCCAATCGAACCCGGAGATAGCTGGTTCTCCCCGAAATGTATTGAGGTACAGCCTCGGGGGTTCAGCCGTGGAGGTAGAGCTCTGAATGGGCTAGGGGGCGAAAAGCCTACCAACCCCAATCAAACTGCAAATGCCACGGTTCCATACCCCGAGAGTGAGACAGTGGGGGATAAGCTTCATTGTCGAGAGGGAAACAGCCCAGACCACCAGCTAAGGTCCCCAAGTATAGACTAAGTGTTAAAGGAAGTAGGGTCGCAGAGACAGCCAGGAGGTTGGCTTAGAAGCAGCCATCCTTTAAAGAGTGCGTAATAGCTCACTGTTCGAGGGATTCTGCGCCGACGATGTACCGGGGCTCAAGTCTATCACCGAAGCTGTGGCTCCGATCCGGTCCGCCGGGTCGGGGGGTAGGGGAGCGTTCTCTTCATGCCTTAGTTCCGGCGAGAGTTGGGGCTGGGGTGCTATGAAGCCGTGGCGTGAGCTGCGGTGGAGCGGAGAGAAGTGAGAATGCCGGCATGAGTAGCGTAAGACGTGTGAGAAACACGTCCACCGTAAGCCTGAGGTTTCCTACGGAAGGTTAATCCGCGTAGGGTTAGTCGGGCCTAAGCCGAGGACGAAAGTCGTAGGCGATGGACAACGGGTCAAAATTCCCGTACCGCTGCTAGATCGTTTTAAAGCGAAGGGGGGACGCAGGAAGGTAGGCGGGGTGTGCCCAATGGACATGGCGCATCCCTGACTCCGGACTATGCCGGGATAGGCAAATCCGTTCCGGATACAAGTTGAGAGAAGGGGGCAGTCTTAATTTCGGTTAAGGCGATTTCGCTGATCCCACGCTGCCAAGAAAAGCCTCGTCGTTATGGTCTAATAGCGCCCGTACCGCAAACCGACACTGGTGGGCGCTCCGAATACGGAGAAGGTGATCGAGAGAACCCTCGTTAAGGAACTCGGCAAAATAACCCCGTAACTTAGGGAGAAGGGGTGCCCTTAAGGGTGAAGAGACGCCGTTTTGGTCGCGGCGAAAGGGAATTTGGCCGATTGGTCGGCTTCGGCTGACTTTGATCGTCGAGTTTTTGGAAACCGCGCCCTGGCGTCACAGTAGCCTTTGGGGGTCGCAGATAACCGGCCCAAGCGACTGTTTAACAAAAACACAGGTCTCTGCTAAAGCGAAAGCTGATGTATAGGGGCTGACGCCTGCCCAGTGCTGGAAGGTTAAGGGGAGAGGTCATCCCGTAAGGGAGAAGCTTTGAACCGAAGCCCCAGTGAACGGCGGCCGTAACTATAACGGTCCTAAGGTAGCGAAATTCCTTGTCGGGTAAGTTCCGACCCGCACGAATGGCGTAACGACTTGGGCACTGTCTCAACGAGGGACTCGGTGAAATTGAAGTACCCGTGAAGATGCGGGTTACCCGCGGCAGGACAAAAAGACCCCGTGGAGCTTTACTGCAGCTTGGCATTGGATTGGGGCCAGGAATGCGTAGAATAGGTGGGAGGCTATGATCTCCGGCTTTCGGGCTGGAAGGAGCCATTAGTGAAATACCACCCTTTTCTGATCTTGGTTCTAACCAGAGAACAAGCTCTGGGACCATGCCTGGTAGGCAGTTTGACTGGGGCGGTCGCCTCCCAAAAGGTAACGGAGGCGTTCAAAGGTCCCCTCAGCACGGATGGAAATCGTGCGTCGAGTGCATTGGCATAAGGGGGCTTGACTGTAAGACCTACAAGTCGAGCAGGGACGAAAGTCGGACAAAGTGATCCCACGGTTCCGAGTGGAAGGGCCGTGGCTTATCGGATAAAAGCTACCCCGGGGATAACAGGCTGATCTTGCCCAAGAGTTCACATCGACGGCAAGGTTTGGCACCTCGATGTCGGCTTGTCGCATCCTGGGGCTGAAGGCGGTCCCGAGGGTTGGGCTGTTCGCCCATTAAAGCGGTACGCGAGCTGGGTTCAGACCGTCGTGAGACAGGTCGGGCTCTATCCGCCGTGGGCGCAGGAGACTTGAGGGGAGCTCTCCCTAGTACGAGAGGACCGGGAGGGACAGACCTCTGGTGTGTCAGTTGTTCCGCCAGGAGCATCGCTGAGTAGCCAAGTCTGGAGTGGATAAGCGCTGAAAGCATATAAGCGCGAAGCCCACCCCAAGATTAGGTGTCCCACTTCGAGAAGAAGGTAAGGTCGCAGCGAGACTAGCTGCTTGATAGGCCGCAGGTGTAAGCATGGCAACATGTTTAGCTGAGCGGTACTAATCGACCGAGGGCTTGACCTGCATTATGACACGTGCAGAACGTTCTAATTCTCTATTCAACACCGCGGTTCGGGCTCATACCCACCGCTTACGACGCGGGGTGGAGCAGTGGCAGCTCGTCGGGCTCATAACCCGAAGGTCGTTGGTTCGAATCCAACCCCCGCTACCAAAGACAGAAAAAGGCCCCCGATTGCTCGGGGGTCTTTCCTTTTTGGAACCTCGGTTTGCAATCTTCGATTTGGTTCGATAGGATTGCGAAAGCTGATGCTCTGAGTAGTGTCCTAAGGAGAAGTAATGGAATTGATAGAACTGCCGCAACTATGGACTGTTGCAGCTGTGTTGGCTGGGTTTCAAGTCAGCGCCTTTGTCTGGAGGATCAAACGCGAAATTTCTATGGAAAAACAATATGTAACTTGGCTGACGTTATCTGATGCTTTCGTAGGGATATCTTTCCTATTGTTGGTTTTGGGAGTGTTCATCGTACCCCTTGCGAGCTCCATTTCAACCAATACCGTTGCCAGACTCTTAGGGACAGCGATACTAGTATTTGCTGCATATCCTTTTGTATTCGCCGGTCATTACAACCTTTATGGCTCTTGGCACAAGAAACTACCTCGTAGTCGTGCAACCCACCAAGAGGTGGCAGCGGTAGGAATCTCCACTTCTCTGATAGTGGGCGGAGCATTGTGGGTGTGGCTATCTCATGTCCTCTGATAAGGCATCGTGTCAATTGAAATCAACATCAAATCCATGAGTGATAGTTGCACAACAAATCAGCCATTAGAATCAGTTATATGAGTCTCTAAACCCGAAGGGGCTGGTTTGAATCAACCCCCGTTACCAAGAAAGGAAAAGGCCCCCGACCTCAGAGGTCGGGGGCCTTACGTTTAGGTAAGTTTACATTCCCGTCTAGGAATCGACATGGTCCCTTGGCTCACGTGCGGTCCGTTCAGCCTTTTCGTCCTTGGCTGTTCGAGTGATCTCATCGAATGGCTCTGGTCTTTGTGACGGCTTCACGGAGTCGTAAGCCGACTCCAGGGTGAAGGATGTCTCCTCGCTAATCTCTCTCATCGGTTCTCTTTGAGAGTGGGATTTTGAAATTCTGGGCCCTTCTTAACTGTCATAGTGTGAAGTCACCTATTCCTCCTGATCATCCTTCTTACCGCTGTTGATGCGACTCCAATGGTCAAGCATCCGCATCCCATCATTCGTCAATGTGAGTATAGGCCCATTCTCTCCCTCAAGCTCCTTCACGAGCTTCCTATCCATACACCACTTACGCTCATGCTCTGCGACCGAGTGGCTGCACCCCAATGCCTCGTCTATAAGTCTTAGCACTTCACACATTCGCTGCGCGGTTACCTCTGGACTCATAGTTCACCTCAGTCTTTCTATGCTTAAGTCATCAAGCTGATCGTCCATAATTTTACCAGTCGCCACCTACAAATTGTCTGACGTCCGATTGAAAGAGAGTATACGTGGTGTAATCGTACTCCGTAGATTTAGCTGAAGTGACCCCTAACACGGCCAAAATCTCCCCTTCTTCTAAACTCAAATCTTCGCCTTCCCTGGCTCTCGATATAGCCTCCAACGGGTATGCCAACAGCGGCCCACCACTTCCTCCCGGCTGTACGTCGGCAGTATGCTCCAAATACGTGTTAAATGAACCATAAACTATTGTCCTTGCTTGCCCTGAAGAATATGCAAACTTCCCATTTGGAAATCCTAAAGCCCCTACCCACTCACCAAATTGCACACCTCTATTTTCCCGCTTTAACACAACGAAGTTGCCACAGCAGATACGCAACATCGCCAAGTCTCGCTCTTCACTGGTTCTTAGCACCTCCCCACTGTAAACGACATTTTCCAAATGCACCGACACGTTAGTGGGGTCAACTCCCACCACATGGGCATTAGTCAATAAGAAGCCCTCGCCTGAATCGGTGTTCCTAACTACAAATCCAGAGCCCTGCCTTCCATCCGCCTCTATACACGCTACCCTCTCGCATAGAACCTCAGAAGTTCGTTAATCTCGGAGAAATCAACTGGAGAGCACGCTCCACTTGTTGCTACTCGGTTCTCCGATGTAGGCGTAGGGACAGATCTGGATGTGGGGCGTGACCACGGGTCAATCCAATTGCACTTCTCACGATGCGGGTAAAGAACATTGGCCAAACCGCTAACATCAAAGACCAGCGTTTGACCAGTCTCTTCCCTTATTGCTAGTTCTTGTGCGTGCATCACGCGCCAAATGAATTCGACCGGAGATCGGGCAAAAAGCCCGCGATTATTAGTGGAGATAACCCACCTCTCGGTTTCAATGTCGCCATCATCGAAACGATATTGAACTTCTAGAAAAACACTCCCCTCCAATTCATCGTCGAATCCGACTATCGCTTCAGCGTCCTCTCCTTCATCATAGCCGCATCGAACGATCAAGGCCCCATTGCTTGATGTTGTGTGGCCCCTTGGTCGGAGCCAAGCAAGTATTTTCTCCTCGCCAGTTAGTGCATCGATTTCAGTGTCAATTACCCATTCTCCATCCGAATCCGCGAACGGCCATGCGCGTGGTGTAGGCGTAGGGACGGGGGTTGGTGTGGGACGCGGTGTCGATGTAGGACGTGGTGTAGGAGTAGGCCGAGAGGTGTCCGTTGGTTGCGTGGTGACCTCGATCTGGGGAGGGATGGGGTCAGTCTCTGCCATCTCAGGGGCTGAGGAAGTACACCCGATAACCAGTGCCAGAATGGCAATAAGAAGTGTGGCTCCAAGCAGAAGCTTAACAGCAAAACGTAGGGAGGTTCTGGAACGGTGCATGGCAGGCCGCCTTTACACGACAGATTATTGTCTGGCCCGCTAAAGGGAGTGGCCTGTCAGAAACGCAGAATTCCAACAAGGTGCCCCCTTGCAACGGGCAGGGCTCCTGCGACAGACACCGTTGCCAACACTAGGGTCACAAGGGGGCATGGGAGAAGCCCATGCATGCACCTAAGCACTGGCAGCGCTCGGTGTCTGTCGCAAGGCGGACTCTAGCACAAACCCTTTTGTATGTCGATATCGGTATAGCCTATCAGCGTATAATCCCCCCCATGAACACCCGAGACACCGAGACGGTCAAGGACCGCTACCGACGCCTCGCCGCCGACTACGATAACGCCATGAGTTTCCTCGACCGGGTCCGCGCCGCCTCCTTCGAACACCTGGATCTGAAGCCCGGCGAATCAGTGCTCGATCTCGGCTGCGGCACCGGCATCAGCTTTGAACGGCTTCATCGGGACGTGGGCCCGCAGGGACGCATCATCGGCGTGGAATTCAGCCCCGAGATGCTCGAGATGGCCCGCCGGAGGGTCGAGCTCAACGGCTGGAGCAACGTGACCCTCATCGAGGGCGATGCCAACGCCGTTGACATCCCCGGCCCCCTCGATGCGGCACTGGCCTTCTTCGTTCCCGAGATCCTCAATTCGCCCGCCGCCGTTCGCCGAGCCCTGGGCTCGCTTTCTCCCGGCGGCAGACTCATAGCATCCGGCGTGAGGCACGCCCGCGGCCCCCTGGGTCCGCTGTTCAATTTCTATTTCCAGGCGAGGTTCAGGACTTGGCGCTGGGTGGGCGTAAGGCGCGTCATCCACAGGATGCTCGGCAGAGGCCAGCCGTATGCCGTCCTGGAAGCCGCCGCCCCCAACCTTGAGCGCTGGGACTATATGTTTGGCTGCGCCTACGTGGCACGGGCAACTAGGGAGAACCAACCTCCTCACCACGCACCGCCCCAGTCGAGCGCATAGCCGGACCCCCCCAGCGTCCCGCCTTTGGGGCAACGTATAATCTCCCATATGCACACCTACGACGCCCAAGCCCAGAAAGACCGCTACAGACGCCACGCCGCCGAATACGACAAGGGGAAGCGTTTTTCGGATCGCATCCGCCACCACGCCATCCGACGCCTGGACCTCAAGCCCGGCGAGTCCGTTCTCGATCTCGGCTGCGGCACAGGCCTCAGCTTCGATATGCTTCAGCAGGGTGTCGGGCCCCAGGGAAGGATTATCGGGGTGGAGCTCAGCCCTGAAATGCTTGAGATAGCACAGGAGAAGGTCGAGCGGAATGGCTGGGAGAACGTGACCCTCATCCAGGGCGACGCACAGACAGTCAAAGTACCTGGTTCTTTGGACGCTGTACTCGCTTTCTTCGTCCCGGAGATCCTCATCTCCCCACCCGCCATCACCCGTGTTATCGACGCATTGGCGCCCGGAGGTCGGCTTGTCAACGGTGGAGTGAAGCACGCCAAGGGGCTCTTGGGCCCACTATTCAACCTCTATTTCCAGGTGCGGTTCAGGACGTGGCGATGGGTCGGGGTGAGGGGATCGATGAAAAGGGTCTTCGCTAAGGGCCAACCCTATGACGAGATGGAAAAGGTCGTGCCTCGGCTGGAGCGTCAGGACTACATGCTCGGGTGTGCGTATATTGCGCGGACGGTGAAGGGCCAGACTTGCTGACCCCTACGCACGGAACCTGAGAGCCCTAGCTACCCGTCTCTGTTGCGCGTCCAACGTGATGAACGTCACTACTTGGGGGTCCGCCGCTATGTGAAGCGCTGTGGCCAGATGCCACAAGTCTGCACCCCGAACGTAACCCGCTTCCAATACCTTTGAAATTTCGAGGGTTAGAGGACGGTCAGGTATAACCCATCTGATGCCTGACAGGATCTGGGCATCATATCTTCTTCCCGTTCTAAGATACGCCGCGCGGACCTCGGCCTCGAGTAGATTAGATGACCGAAGATCGGAGAACTGCTCCATGTGTCGCTCAGAGTCAGCCTGACCAGCTTCCCCAAATGCGACCGCAACAATAACCGAAGAGTCTACATAGGCAGTAGTCATCAGTCCCTTTCAGCTAGGAACCGCTCCAATGCCCCCGGGATGTATTCTCCGCCCTTGAACGGAACCCTTTTCTGGCGTGGGCCCACCAGTACTCCGCGACGCTCCAGCTCCCGGTCTCTCTCCTCTTGGGTTTGTTTACGCGTCTCTAGAGGCCGGATTTCGGCCACCGGCTCACCGCGGTACGACACTGTTACCGTCTTTCCTTCCCGCACCTGGCGCATTACTTCAGAAAACCGGGCCTTGGCTTCGTAAGTTGTGTATATGATACCCATAGTTGTAATTATAACTGGTCAGACTAGTCTATTCAACTACACATTCGGACTCTTCCCTCGAGACACCACACCACCCCCCTTCAGCTCCCCAATCCTCTCCTCCGAATAGCCCAGGCTTCTTAGCACCTGCTCTGTATGCTCTCCCAGCATCGGGGCTCTGTCCCCCACACTGCCCGGCTTCCCACTCAGTCGGACGGGGGTGTCGATCATCTGCGTCCCACCTACTCCCGGATACTCCACTTCCGCCATAAACCCGTTGGCCTCGACCTGCGGGCTGTCGAAGACATCACTCGCGCCGAGAACCGGGGCGCACGGAACATCGTGCGCCTCTAGCACTTGTAGCCACTCCTTCATCGGGCGTGTCGAGAACACACCGGCCAGCACTTGGAACAGTACGCCGCCGTTCTTTATCCGGCCAAGGGGTGTCGAGAACCGGGAGTCATCCAGAACGTGCGTTATCTCCAATGCTTTGCAGAGGCCGCGGAACTCCTTGTCGCTGATGACCACTATGTTCACCCATTCCCCGTCGGAGCACTCGTATGGTAGATAGAGGGGCTGGTTGGCGTAGTCCTCCCCCGACTCGCCACCCAACTCCACCTCCGAGTCGGCTCTCATTAAATCCATTGCCTGCATCGCCATCGACATGTGGAGTAACGACGTGCTGACTTCCTGTCCTTCCCCCGTCTTCTCCCGGTGCATCAGCGCCAACGCTATGCCGTAGCACATCGCCCAGGGCGCCGACATGTCCGCCGCCCAAATGCCCGCATTCCTCGGTATTCCCTCCGGCCCCGACCGCCGCATCATCCCCGAAAGCGCCTGGAAAATCCGGTCATAGCCCCGTTTCTCAGCATAGGGGCCACGTTCGCCGTATGCTCCGACCCTCGCGTACACCAGCCTCTTGTTAACCGCCCGCAGGTTCTCGTAGTCGTAGCCCAGGCGTCGGGCCACGGGAGGGCGGAAGTTCGTTATAAGGACATCCGACCGTTCGACGAGAGCATATACAATCTCTTTACCCTCCGGCTTGGAGATGTCGACGGCTATGCCCTTCTTCCCGCGGCCCACCACCGGCCATGACCGGCTCTCGCCATTGGGGAGGGGAGGACTGCTGAAGGTGAATCGGGCCTGGTCGCCCCACGGGGGCTCGACCTTGATGACATACGCGCCCTGGTCGGCCAGGTACGCCCCGATGAGCGGCACCGCCCACATGGACGCAATGTCCAGTACTTTTATTCCTTCAAGGACGCCTGGCATGGTGTTTTCCCTAAGCCGAGCTCCTATTCCGCATTGTTATAAACATAGAACGGTTTGTCCTGCCCCGGTTCCCAAGCCTCGTAGAAGTGTTTGATATAGGGCTTCAGCTCCTCGGCGGTGCGGCGCCGAGAACGGGCCTCTTCCGATAAGGGCCTGGCCAGTTCACCCTTCAGGCTCTGCATCATGCGCTGCTCGTCGACGCTGATGATCCGGGCCCCCTCCACCATCACCCGGCCGTCGATCATCACCGTGTCCACGTCCGACCCCTTCGCTCTGTAGATCAGGGCGTCGACTATCGGGGCCTCCGGGTCAAGGTAGGGCTCGGTGACATTGTTCAGGTTTATCGTTATCAAGTCGGCCTTCTTGCCAGGCTCCAAGGCGCCGATATCATCGAACATTGTGGCCCGGGCCCCGCCAACCGTGGCCATACTGACGATCTTCTCGGCGGTTAGGGTTGGGGAGTTAACTCCGGGGTTCCGGTGCAAACGGTGAGCCAGACGCATCTCCTGGATGAAGTCCTCATCCTCGTTTATAGATGTGCTGTCCGTGCCGAGTGCCAGGTTAAGGCCACGGGCCGCCATCTCCGCCACCGGCGCGATGCCCGTCCTTAATCTCAGGTTGGAGCTCGGGTTTGTGCAGACGTGCACGCCCCGCTCCTTGACGAGGTCCAAATCCTCCCCGGTCAACCAGACTGCGTGGGCCAACGACACGTCGGGCCCGAGGAATCCCAGGTCGTCCAGGTGCGCCAGTGCCGTCTTTCCATATAACTTCAGCCCGATGAGCTTCTCGTAGACGCTTTCAACCAGGTGAATGTGCAGCCCCGTGCCCAGTCCCGTGGCCGTCGCTCTCATCCTCTCCAGAAGCGCATCCGAGCACCAATGAGCGTTCGCCGGCGAGAGCATGACCCGCACGAACTCCCCGTCGTGGTGTCTGGCGTGGAGGGACTCGGAGAGGGCTATGTAGTCGTCGTCACTGATGTGCTCGTCGTCCAGGACCTCCTTGGCCCGAGCAGCGAGGTCGGCTGGCAAACGGCTCAGAAACACCGACTCGTCCTCGGCGATGATGCGGTATTGGCTCTCCACGTACACCGAGAAGTTGACCCTCATCCCAGCGTCGGCGAAGGCGGTGAGAGCCTTTTCGCAGTCCTCCGGTGTCTCCGCCACAGCCCCAGGGCTCAGGTTGAACATAACCGTCGTCACGCCGGACCGCAGCATCTTCATACATGCGTACAGCGTGTCCAGGTACATGTCGACAGACTTGCGGCCCCAGGAGTCGGCCATCCAGTATTCCAGATGGTCGTCCAGGCTGCCCTTCATCAGGGGGCTGACCCCCTTGCCGTGATGGTGCGCATTGATCAGGCCGGGCATCACCAGGAAATCATCCCCGCCCAAGACCTGGGCGTCCGGGTGCGTTTGGCTAAGTTCCTGAAAGGCCCCGACCTCCTCAATCACTCCATCCCGTTGATATATCGCACCGCCTTGCAACACCCCGGTCTCGTGCCCCGAGGCACGGGTAATGAGATATCTTCCGTGGACTAAGGATGAAGTCATGGGCTGCCTCCTCACCGCACTGACAAGCTGAAAACAGGATAGCACATGCTCCACTGCCTACCCCCGGCTTGACACTTCATCCGGCACATCCTTAACATTTCCCCGGCAGGCCTTGGGTTTAACGCTCCGAGGGTCTGCTTTGTAAAAGGAGAAATATCTTGGTTATTGCAGCAGGCGAAAGAAAATTCAACGTCATCCGCAGCTACGTCGACACCAAGGATCCGGCATTCCAGGAGAACCGGGCCCACCAGATCGGCCTGCTGGAGCAGCTGAGGGAACGGCTGGAGGTCGTAAAGAAGGGCGGTCCCGCGGCCTCCGTCGCCCGCCATAGGGCCCGAGGCAAGATGACCGCCCGCGAGCGCATCGAAAAGCTTGTCGATCACGACAGTCCCTTCCTCGAGTTCAGCCCCCTGGCCGCCTGGGAGATGTACGACGGACAGGCCCATTCCGCGGGCATAGTCACGGGCATCGGCATGGTCAGTGGCCGCGAGTGCATGATCATGGCCAACGACGCCACCGTTAAGGCCGGCGCCTACTATCCCCTCACCGTCAAAAAGCACCTTAGGGCCCAGGAGATAGCCCAGCAAAACCGGCTCCCCTGTATCTACATGGTCGATTCCGCAGGCGCATTTCTTCCCCTGCAGGCCGATGTGTTCCCCGACAAGGAACACTTTGGCCGTGTCTTCTACAACGAATCGGTAATGTCCTCCCAGGGCATCGCGCAGATTGCCGTGGTTATGGGCTTCTGCACAGCCGGCGGCGCCTACGTTCCCGCAATCGCCGACGAGTCGATTATCGTGAAGGGCACGGGATCCATATTTATCGGCGGGCCGGCCCTCGTGAAGGCTGCCACGGGCGAAGAAGTCACCGTCGAGGAACTTGGCGGGGCCGACGTCCACACCCGGATCTCGGGCGTCTCCGACCACTACGCCGCCAACGACGAAGAGGCCATCGCCATCACCCGGGAAATCGTATCCGGCATCCCCGTTAAGAAGGAGCTTCCCTGGGAGCTCACCCCACCCCGCCCACCCGCCTACGATCCCCAGGAGCTTTACGGCCTTCTCCCCAAGGACCTCCGGACCTTCATCGACACCCGTGAGATCATCGCCCGCCTGGTCGATGGCTCCGAGTTCCAGGAGTTCAAGGCTCTCTACGGCGAATCCCTTGTCTGCGGCTTTGGGCGAGTCATGGGCTACCCCATAGGCATAGTCGCCAACAACGGCATCCTCTTCTCCGAGTCATCTCTGAAGGGCGCTCACTTCGTGGAGCTCTGCTGCCAGCGCAAGGTGCCTCTGCTGTTCATGCAAAACATCACTGGTTTCATGGTAGGCAAGGAGTACGAAAACCGGGGCCTGGCAAAAGACGGGGCGAAGCTGGTCATGGCCGTATCCAATGCCCAGGTCCCCAAGTTCACCCTGATATTCGGGGGGTCCTTTGGGGCGGGAAACTTCGGCATGTGCGGCCGGGCCTACAACTCCCGGCAGCTATGGATGTGGCCCAACGCCCGCATCTCCGTGATGGGGGGTCGGGAGGCGGCCAACGTCCTTCTTACCCTTCGCGTCGACAACCTGAAGGTCAAGGGCGAGTCCATGACCCAGCAGGCGCAGGACGAGTTCAAGGCTCCCATCCTGGAACGCTACGAGGCTGAGGGCAGCCCCTACTACTCCACCGCCCGCCTCTGGGACGACGGCATCATAGACCCCGTCGACACCCGCATGGTCCTGGCCCTCGGCATCTCAGCCGCTCTCAACGCTCCCGTTCCCGAAACGCGCTTCGGCGTCTTCAGAATGTGACCCCAACCCGAAAGTAACTCTCATGTTTGACAAAGTCCTCATAGCCAACCGGGGCGAGATCGCCGTTCGGGTGATGCGCACCTGCCGCGACATGGGAATATCCACAGTCGCCATCTACTCCGATGCCGACAAGGACGCCCTGCATGTCCGCTTCGCCGACGAGGCCGTGCGCGTCGGCCCCGGGCCCGCCACCGCCAGCTACCTGAATATCGATGCCGTGGTCTCCGCGGCACTCAGCGTCGGGGCGCAGGCCATTCATCCCGGCTACGGCTTCCTCTCCGAAAACGCCAATTTCGCCGAGGCCTGCGCCGCCGCCGGTATAGTGTTCATCGGCCCTTCACCACATATCCTGCGCCTCCTGGGAGACAAATCGGAGGCCAAGAAGCGTGCCCAGCAAGCCGGTGTACCAGTGGTGCCCGGCTTCTACATGGAGGGGCTCGACCTCGAAGCCATAGAGCAAAAGGCCGGGGAGATCGGCTATCCCGTCCTCATTAAGGCCGCTTTCGGGGGTGGGGGGCGGGGAATGCGCACCGTCTCGGAGGCCGGCGAGCTTACGGAGGCCATGGAGGGCGCCCGACGGGAGGCCATCTCCTCTTTCGGGAACGACACCGTAATCCTCGAAAAGCATATCGTCCGGCCTCGGCACATCGAGGTGCAGATCATCGGCGATTCCCACGGCAATCTGCTGAGTCTCGGGGAGCGGGAGTGCTCCGTCCAGCGACGCTTCCAGAAGGTTATCGAAGAGACTCCTTCGGTTGCCGTCACCCCCGAGATCCGAGAAGGTCTGGAAAGCTCCGCGCTCGCCCTGGCTTCCGCCGTGAACTACACCAACGCCGGCACCGTCGAGTTCCTGCTTGATGCCGACGGCAATTTCTACTTCCTTGAGGTAAACCCCCGGCTCCAGGTCGAGCACCCGGTTACTGAGTGGGTCACGGGCTTGGACCTCGTTCGGCTGCAGCTGCTCGCCGCCGCGGGAGAGCACTTGCCCATCGACAAGTCCGCCGTTCATTCGCGGGGACACGCCATCGAGGCCCGGGTTTACGCCGAAGATCCCGGAGCGGGCTACCTGCCCGGCGCGGGCCCCTTGCTCCGCTTCTCGCCGCCATCTCTGCCCTGGGTACGCCACGATGTCGGTGTGTACCAGGGTTTTGAGGTGCCCGTTTTCTACGACTCCCTACTTGCCAAGATCGCCGTATACGGAGAGGACCGGGGCCAGGCCATACGCCGCCTAAGCGAGACCCTCGACGCCTATGTCGTCTCCGGTGTCCCGACCAACCTGCAGATGCTTCGCGTCATCGCTGGAGACCCTGACTTCAATGCGGGGGCCATAGACACTGAGTACGTCGGCCGGCAGATCGAACCCGTTCTTATCCCTTCAGATGAGCTTCCCGTCCAGGCCCTCGCTTCCGCCATAGCCCACGAGCTTGTCTCCTCAGGGCTGGCCGGTTATGAGTCGGGGGAAGAGGTACCGGAAGCCGGTGACATTTGGAGAAGGCCCGGGCCCTGGCGGATGGGGCGGCTCGACATGTCCTATACCTTCACCCATGCTGGAAACGGTGTCTCTGCGACGGTTACCAATAAGCCCGGCTCGACGGCCTGGGCCGTTCATACCCCCGACCACGACTTCGAACTGGCTCTATCTCCCTCCCCCGGGGGCGGCACGCAAGCCAATATCGAAGACGAAACCTGGGCCGTAGAAGTCGCCCCCACTGAGGGTGGCCTCCTGGTCCACTACGCCAACTCCGACTACCTGCTGAGCAGATCAGGCCAAGTCTACACGGGACAGGCCGGGGGTCTGGCCGCGGGTCCCGGATCCGAGACCGGGATAAAAGCGCCGCTTCCCGGCGTCGTTGCAAAGGTCCGGGTGCAGGAAGGTGATGAGGTCACGGCGCGCCAGACTCTCATTGTTCTTGAGGCCATGAAGATGGAGCACCTGATCACCGCTCCCTACGACGGCGTCGTAGCCAAAATCTCCTGCGAGGCCGGAATGCAGGTGACTAAGGGCGCTGTGCTTCTGGAGATGGAGCCTGCCGGCTCCTAGTGCATCATAAATCCGCCGCCGTCCATGTTTATGGACTGACCGTGAATCCAGGAGGAGGCTTTCGTGCACAGGTAGGCCACGAACTCTCCCACCTCTTCGTCGGAGCCGTTCCTGCGGATAGGGGTTTCCATTGCCATCCTGTCCAACCAGTCCCCGACCTTCAGGTGGTCCAGCCGTGAGGTGTCCACCCAGCCGGGACAGACGCAGTTGACGTTGACATTGAATTGACCCAGCTCCCTGGCGAGGGTCTGGGTCATCCCTACCTGGGCGAAGTTGGCCGCGCAGTAGGCTAGCGTGTCCTCCGAACCCGACTTCCCCGCCACCGATGCCACGTTGACGACCTTACCTCCCTGTCCCTGAGCAATCAGCACTTTGGCAACGGCCTTGGTACAGAGATAGGTGCCTCGGATCTTAATATCGACAACCTTCTGGAAGATATCGTCGTCCAGTTCGATGGTCGGGACACGGTCCGGGCCGCGGGCGAAGGCAGCGTTGTTAATCAGGATGTCGACGCGGCCCAGCTCCTTGACGGTTTTCTCGACCATCTCCGCCACGTCGTCGGCATTGGCCACGTCCACAACCAGCGGGAGGGCCCGACGCCCTAGGGCGCGTACCTGCTCCGCCGTGCTCTCGATATCCTTCCACCCCACGGCCTTCTCGGCTTCGGGGTAGCGGGAGGGGTCTCGGCCCGTGCCGGTGGGCACTACGTCGGCGCCCAACTCTGCCAGGGCCACCGCGGCCGCTCTGCCTATACCCCGCAACCTGCCCGCGCCGGTAACTATCGCTACTTTGCCATCAAGCTCACCCACGGTGCGCTCCTTCCGTTACCTGCCTGTGCCAATCCCCGTCTAGATCCCCAACCCGTACATCCGCACACAATTGTCCCACAATATCCGGCACTTGGTCTCCTCAGAAAAGCCAGTCCCGAGAAACGCTTCCACGGCCTTGGGATACTTGGAATCCTTGTGTGGATAGTCGGTTGAGAATACCACGTTCCCCTCCAGCCCCGACCCTTCGATGAAGCGGGCCGGCTCTTCGTCCGCCTCCACCGAGACCCAGCACTGCCGCAGGAAGTACTCCGTCGGTTCCAGCGTGAGTTCCGGGGACTCGTGCCTGCCGACAAGCTCGTAGTGCTCATCCAGACGCCACAGCATCCAGGGCGTCCACGAGCAGTTGCCCTCAAGGAACCCGACTCGCAGTTTAGGGAACCGTGCCAAAACCCCGCCCCCCACCATGCTCACGAGGGCCAGCATCATCTCCATCGGGTGGGTGCAAGTGTGGTGCATCAACCAGCTATCGGCGAGGAATTGATCGCCTGTCTGTGGGACACCGGCATCCGACCCTTCATGGAAGCCTAAGGGGACGTTCAGGTCTTCGATCTCGGCCCAAAGGGGATCGTAGCAGGTGTCGTACCAGTTGCGCCCGTTGACCACGTTCGGCCGCATGAACACGGCCTTGAAGCCCATCTCCATGACCGAGCGCCGAGCTTCTTCAACTGCACTTCCCACGTCGAAGGGAGAGACCATCCCCGCCCCGAGCATCCGGGCGCGGTCCGCGGCGCAGAAGTCGAATAGCCAATCGTTGTAGGCCACGGCAATGGCCGATGCCAGCGCCGGGTCCATCCCGTCAACGGCCAGGGCGTAGAGCCCGCGGCTTGGATAGAGGATGGCCAAATCCAGGCCCTCGCTGTCCATTGCTCTTCGCTGGGAAGGGCCGTCCCAGCCATTGGCAAGACCGTCGGCGTAGCTGGCGAGCCAGTTTGGGTCGTCCGCCAACTCTATCTCCCACTGGGCCTCGGCGGCCATCTCTCGACCCTCGACCCGCATCACGAGGTCACCGCGGTGGCGAGGGACTGACTTGGGAGATCGGTCGGAGTACGCGGGGTCGATGTAGCGCTCCCAAAGGTCGGTCGGCTCCATGACGTGCATATCGGAGTCGATTATGCGGAAGCCGTTCTTAGACATGCCCACCCCCTCCAGCGTTTCCCCGCCATTCTACTACATCCCTAGTTTCAACCTACCGTGTTAAGCTAGGCGCCATGTTTTCGCCAAGGGGTCAACATTACGGCTGGACCCTACTGGGCATGTTCGCCTTTAACTACTCCATGGTCGTCATCGCCATCGAGACTATAGGCTTCCTGCTTCCGCAGATGTCCGACGAACTCGACCTCTCCCTCACCGAGCAGGGCTGGCTCAGTGCCTCTGTCATGTTCAGCAACCTCATCTTCGAGGTGCCCTCCAACTGGCTCTTCTCCCGCTTCCGCCCCTGGCGCTCCTCCGTCGTGTCCTTTTCCGCCGCGGCCATCTTTGTCGGCTTCAACGGGATTGCCCCGACCCTTGCCATTCTCTTCATAGCCCGGGTGAGCCTAGGAATGACCTACCTAAGCACCCAGGCATCCCGCACCATACTCGTCATCCACTGGATTCCGAGCCGCCAAATCGGTATGGCCAACGGCGTCCTATTCAGCATCCTGGAAACGGTCATCGGCGTCGGATTCATCGTGGTTCCCGCCATACTCTGGCTGGTCGGGGATTGGCGAGAAACTCTCTACATCTGGGCAATAGTCTGTGGTGTCGGCGCAGCCCTATGGTTCTTATGGGGCCGGGACCGCTCGAGCGCCGAGCTGCCCCAGCCCACCAGCGTGGCAGCCGGCACCCCCCTGATGGTCATATTTCGCTACAAGGAGCCTTGGATACTCGGGGCCGGGGTGGCGGGCATCACCGGGGCTCGGTCCGCCTACGCCACTTTCTGGCCTACCTACCTGGACGATACATACGGGACGGCCCTTGTCACCGTAGGCCTCATCCTGGGCATCGCCAGCATGATCAAGGGCCCGATGATCCTGGGAGTGACCCTCTCCTCCGCCATCGCCGCCCGCACACCTTACCTTCTCGTGGCGTGCGGCCTGGTAATGTCCGCCAGCTCTTTCGGCATGCTGTTTAGCGGGACCGCGCCCCTTCAGTTTCTTTCGGGCATCATCAACGGAATGGCGATGTGCTTCATCCCCGCGATGCTTACCGTGATCTACCGGCTCCCCGGCATCAAGGAGCGGGAAGTGGCGGTAGCGGTGGCCGTCTACTTCAGCTGCCTGTGGGCCGGTTCGGCTCTAGGCCCGTTGATCACAGGAACTATAGGAGACATATTCGACGATCTCGGCACGGGGCTGCTGGTCGCCGCCTTCGGCCCTTTGACCCTCTCCACCTCCGGCGTGATCCTGGCTTTAATCGGGCGGCGTCCGGACGATGAGCTCACACCTGTGGTCCCGTGAGTGCATCAAGGTTTTGCCCATGATGCGTCTCCTCCGCAGGCCCACCGACTCTCCCACCTACGCCTGGGTGGTCATCGGCACGTTCCTCGCCAACTATTCTCTCGTCGACATTGCTGCCCTGACTATCGGTCTTCTCCTCCCCTCCATATCGGACGAGATGGACCTGAGCGGTACTCAGCAGGGTCTCCTCTCTTCCGCGGTGGTAGTCGGCAACCTCGTCTTCGAAATTCCTGCCAACGCGTGGCTCTCTCGCTACCGGCCCTGGCGCGTGGCCAGCATCGCCTTTATCGCTTCAGCCCTCTTTACCGTCCTCAACGGCTGGTCCCCGAACTTCATCATCTTTCTGGCCATGCGGCTCCTCCTTGGCTTTGCCTACGTCGTCTGCAAAGTGCCCAGGACCCTAGTACTGCTTCAGTGGGTTTCCCGCCGACGTATTCCCCTGGCCAACGGGATAGTCTTCAGCGTTATCGATAGCATGAGCGGGGTCGGGTTCATCGTAATCCCCATCGTCCTGGGCATCCTGGCGGATTGGCGGCTAACCCTCTATGTCTGGGCCGCCATCATCTTCGCCGCAGCCCTTGTCTGGCTGGTCCTTGGCAAGGACCGCTACACGCCCGAGTATCGGGCCGGCATCCAGTCCCAGGTCGGGACTCCGCTGACGGCCCTGTTCAAGTACAGGGAGCCCTGGTTAATGGGGTTCGGCACCGGTGGCGCCATCGCCGCTCGGATCGGGTTCACCACCTTCTGGCCCACATTCACGCAGGACGTCTTTGCCATCTCTCTCACCTTCAGCGGTATCGTGATTGGCATGGTCTCCATTGCCAGCACCCCCGGCAAGCTCGCCGTCTCCATCATCCCGTCCCTGGTCAAACATCCTTCAATGGTGCTCTTCGTGTGCGGCTTTCTCACTTGGGGGTCCTTTGTCGGCTTGTTGTATACCGACTCCCCCGCCTTGCTCCTTCTCCTCGGCTTCATCAACGGCATCGGCTTCTGCTACTTCCCACTGATGGTGACCGAGCTTTACGAGCTCCCGAACATCCGCCCCCGGGAGCTCACCGTCGCCGTGTCGGTGATGTTTACCCTCTTGTGGGTTGGCGGTTTTCTCGGGCCCCTGGTGGTCGGCGTCATCGCCGATGCCACCCAGGATCTCCGGTACGCCCTGTTCATAATCTCCTTCGGGAGCCTGAGTCTCAGCATCTCGGCGCTCCTTCTTTCAGCCTTCGGAAAGCGCACCCCGATTGACTTACACCCTGACCCTCCTTAGGATGAGCCGGTAATTACGCCCCGACCCAGGGGCAGGGGGTGCTAAATGTCCACATCGGTTTCCCTAGGCAGCGGAGAGTTCACGTATGCGCCCCAAGAGGGCTGGGCGCAGCTTCCCGACGGCTGGTCTTTCAAGGAATGCGCCGACGTCGCCGTAGACTCCAACGACCGCGTCTACGTCTTCAACCGCGGGGAACACCCCGTTATAGTTTTCGAAGCCGACGGCTCTTTTGTCGGGTCTTGGGGAGAGGGCGTATTCACCACCGCCCACGGCATCACCTACGCCCCCAACGACACCATGTACCTGGCCGACCAGAAGGACCACAGCGTACGCCGCTGCACCCTCGACGGACGCGTCGTATCCACCATCGGCGTACCCCACGAGCCTTCCACCCGCTGGAGCGGCCACGCCTTTAACGAACCCACCAAAGTGGCCGTTTCGCCCAAGAACGGAGACCTGTTCATCTCCGACGGCTACGGCAACTCCCGCGTCCACAAATACAGCCCCGATGGACGCCACCTATTCTCATGGGGAGGCCCGGGCATCGACCCCGGTGAGTTCGTCATCCCCCACACTATCCTCGTAGACAACAACGACAACGTTATAGTCGGCGACCGGGAGTGCAACCGCGTCCAGATTTTCGATACAAAGGGCAAGCTGCAGCACATCTGGCAGAACATCTGGAAACCCGCGGGCATGGCCCTCGGCCCCGACGGCAACCTTTACATTGCCGAGCTCTGCGGAGACTCCTATTTCGCCGATGCACCGAACGTCGGCAACCGGGTCAGCGTCTACACCGTCGATGGCAAGCTTTTGGCCCGCCTGGGAATGCCCACACAGGGAGAGGGCCCCGGACAGTTCCTCGCTGCCCACGGCATCACCGTCGACTCCCGCGGGGACGTTTATGTCGCAGAGGTATCCTGGACAATGGTCGCCAGGCACTCTGAAAACCCCAGGGAGATGCGCAGCCTGCAAAAGTTGGTCAGGCAGTCAGGGCCGGAGGCCGGCTAGCATGGACCTCCACGCTCCCGCACTCCCCACCCTCCTCAAGGAAGAGAGAACGACTTGGGACTCGTAATAATCGCGGTCATTATTATCCTTGTAGTCATGATCGTCCTGGTGTCGCGGAAGCAGGCAGGCAGGCCCGCGGTGCCGGGCTCAGGCAATGTCATTTCGCAAATCAAGCCCCTGGAAGGATTCGCGAGAGTCAACATCGGCAACGCATTTCACGTCGAGATCAAGGAGTCGCCCCAGTTCAGCGTTTCTCTCTCCGCAGACGACAACGTGATCAACTTGGTCGAGGTTGAGAAGGAGGGAGATACCCTCCGCATCGGTCTTGAGGCCGGCGATTACAGCGACGTGACCCTCAGAGCCCGAATCACCATGCCCGAGTTGCTGGGCGTCATGCTCACAGGTGCAAGCCGCGCCACCCTGGAAGGTTTCGCATCCGCCAACAATCTCAGCATCAGCCTGTCGGGAGCCAGCGTCCTGGAAGGGTACGTCGAGGCCCGGGAGGCCGACCTCCGCATCAACGGCGCGAGCAAGCTCACACTCGCCGGTTCTGCTGACAACCTATTGGTCCGCGCATCGGGCGCCAGTGTCCTGGAACTCCGGCACTTCTCTATCGACCGCGCCTCGGTGGTACTCAATGGCGCAAGCCAAGCCGCCGTAAACGTGCGGGGCTCCATAGAGAACGCCGAGCTCAGCGGCGCTTCCGTGCTCATATACGATGGAGACCCGGGGCTGGGAGACATCCAGACCTCCGGCGCATCCAAGATCGAGCCCCGGCAGAGCGAAGAAATCCCTCACTCTTGAGCAGACCGTAGGGAATATGCTCTACAGAAGCCGAACAAACCACAAAATCTGGGGTGTCGCCGGGGGGCTCGGCGAGTATTTCGGCACCAATCCAGACACCGTTCGAACCATATTCCTGGTCTTCCTGCTGATGGCGGGATTCTCTGTCATTCTCTACCTGTTCCTCGCCGTGATGATGCCCCTGGCCCCGGAACCCAACACTGACCCTCCTGAACCCGAGGAAAGCGGGCCCCAACCTGGCAATGCCTAGCCCGCACCCGGCATGCCCTCGCTAGCCCTCCCCGGCCCGGCTCGAGCCGTAGTCGAAAGTCCTCATTACAAGTGGTGGGTATACGCTGCGGTTGCCCTAGGCACCTACTTCACCGTGGTGGACCAGACCGGCATTAACATCGCCCTGCCCTTCATCTCCGACCAGTTTGGCCTCGACATACCAACCGTCCAGTGGACCCTCCTCGCCTACGTCCTAACCACAGCGATCATGTTCATGCCCGTCGGCCGCCTCGCCGACATCATCGGGCGCAAGAACGTTTTTCTGGTTGGCTTGAGCATCAACATCATCGGTGCGGCCATTGCAGGCACGGCGACTATCTTCCCGATAATAGTACTGGGCAAAGTGATACAGGGAATTGGCGTCGCCGGCATCCAGGGCAACGGAATGGCCATCATCGCTTCCAATTTCCCGGATAGCGAGCGCGGCAAGTCCATAGGTCTCTACACAGCCATCATAGGATCGGGGCTCACGTCGGGGCCCATAATCGGCGGCTTCCTCGTCCACTGGTTGAGTTGGAGGGCCGTATTCCTGGCTAACGTTCCGGTGGGATTGCTTGCCATTGGCCTTGCCCTCCTGACCTTCAAGCCGATGGTCTCCGGAGCCGGGGGCGCGTCCGGGTTGCGCACCTTTGACTGGCGAGGCGCAGCCCTGTCCGCAGGGGCATTTGTCGGCTTCCTAATGGCCATGAGCAACGGGCACCGATTCGGTTGGAGCTCGACTCCCATCCTTATCAGCTTTGCGGCGGCGGGTGTGCTGTTCGCGGCCTTTATCTGGTGGCAGTTGAAGGCCGCCTACCCGATGCTCGACCTCAGTCTCTTCAGAAGCAAGGTCATGGCCATGGCGGTCTCGGCCCGGACGCTCAATTTCCTGGCAACCTCCTCCGTGGCATTCCTCATGCCCTTCTACATCATCAACGTCATGGGCTACTCGCCGGACCGGGTCGGGCTGCTGCTGGCCCCCGGCGCCCTATGCATGGGGGTAATAGGTCCTTTCAGCGGCTACCTGTCGGACCGCTTTGGCAGCCGTATAACCGCCACCATTGGACAGAGCTTCGAAGCCTCCGCCCTTTTCTCCCTGTCTCAGCTTTCCCCCGACTCCTCCCCGGGCTACGTGCTCATGTGCCTTGTGCTGGCCGGCATAGGCGCAGGGTTCTTCAATGCCTCGAACGGCACGGCCATCATGAGCTATCAGGACCCGTCCAAGTTCGGAATAGTGGCGGCCCTGCTCAACGTCATCCGCACTTCCGCCAACATCACCGGCATCGCTGTAGGCACGACCATAGTGACTATCATAATGGCTTCCCACGGCCACGAACCGAAGCTCCCGCTCACTACCGGCGAAGCGTCACCGGCAATCAACAGCGCCTTCGTCTCGGGCCTCAACCTGACCTACCTCATCGCTGGCAGTCTGCTCCTGGTATCGATTGTCCTGTCCGCCCTCCACGGCTCGGCCCGCAGGGGAGTTGCTATTGGGAACAAATCCTTGGTGAGGACTCGCCAGTGATGGTTAGGAAAGCATCATATGCTTTACAATACCGTCGGAGAACGAGATAAATGACTACCCCACACTTTGATCACTGGATGGCCATGATGTCCTGGGACCTCTTCGAGTCCATAACGGAGACCATGGACATCATGGGTGACCCCGACTTGATGACCGCACTCCGTCAAAGCATAAAGGATGTGCGCGCAGGACGTTTTACCTCCCTGGAACAGGTCAAAAACGAACTGGGCTAAGGGCCACCATAGACCCGGCCTCGTGAAGAGTGGGTGTGCGCGGGTTGGAGTTTACCGTTTGTCTACCGCCACCTCGCCGCGAGCGACCACAAGCTGGAGCCGGCGGAGGTTCTCGATATTTTCCAGGGGATTGGTCTCGATGGCTATGAAGTCGGCGAATTTCCCGGGCTCGATGGTGCCTAACTTGTCACCCACTCCACAGACTTCCGCCGAGGTCTGGGTGGCCGCCACTATCGCACCGTAAGGCCCGAGTCCCACCTTCGATAGCATTTCCAGCTCCATAAGGGCAGCCTCGCCCGGAGGCCCCTGGTCCGAGCCGCTGGCTATCTTCACCCCCGCATCCAGCGCCATTCGGAAAGACTCGTCGTGTGTGGGGGCAAAGAAGTTGGCCCGCTCCCGGAACTCGTCGGGAAGGGGATGGTGCTGGCAGTATGCAGCGGCGGCATCGGAACCGGCCTGCTCGGGGGTCAGGTGGCTCAGGGCAAGGGTGGGAACGTAGTAGGTACCGGTGTCGGCCATCATTTTGGCCGCTTCCTCGTCCATGACGTAGCCGTGCTCAATGGATCGGCACCTGGCGTTAACGGCCCACTTTATGGCCTCGGGGACGGTGGCGTGGACGGCGGCGGGGATGCCCCGCTGCTTGGCTATGGCGAGCGCAGCCTCCATCTCACCACGGAGCATCATTATGTTCGTCATCACGTCGTGCCCCGAGCCCATGATCCCGCCTGTAGTAACCAGCTTAATGTGGTTCACGTAGTGCATGATCTCGTTACGCACAGCGTGAATGAAAGCGACCGGCCCGTCGATAGGCGTGTCCACGTCAGCCATGTGCCCGGCCGTGGTATTCAGGGCGTGACCGCCGCAGAAGAGCCGAGGCCCCTTGAACTGTCCGGCGGAGAAAGCATTCCTGAGCGCGACGTCGGCCCACTCCTGCACCCCGACGGTCCGCAGGGAGGTGACACCCATGTTTAGGGCATCCATACTGTTCCGGGCATATGCCAAGACCCGGGGAATGAGGTCGAGTGCATCTTCCTCGACGGCTTCGTGGCCATAGGTGCCCTTGTTCAGGTGGGTGTGTACGTCCCACAGGCCCGGCAGCAGGTACGCCCCATCGAGATCGACAACCTGGTCGGCGTCGGGAGCCGGGCCGGCGGTCACCTGCTGGATAACCCCATCCACCACCAGGACGTTTCGCTCGGTTCGAATCTCGGGGGTGGTGGCGTCGATTATGTTTACGTTTTTGAGTACCAGGCTCATGGTAAGCTCCTTGTAGGCGGGCCCTAGTCCTAGGAAGTTGGCTCGTCGTCCATTCCATCCGGGAAAAGTACGGCCGGGTCCGATTCGTATACAATTTTCCCATTCTTACGAATCAAGACGGATCCACTAACCTCCAGCGCGCGTCGCCGGGCCTTTATAGATGCCCTGCGCAGCGCGGCCAGAGCACCAGCATTGTCTGCATTCATGGGCTCTTGGCCCTTTTCGTCTGCGAGGTGGGTCACGGTTGATTACTCTCTGTGGCAGGGTGAGTATAGCATTAGGAGGTAATTTGGATGCTTACACGCAAGAACATAACGTAGCGGCGCGTAAACGCTTACCAGAATTCATCCCTCAGGCATAGGGTATACTTGCCCCATCCCAGTCTGTATTTGCCATGACGTTTTAGAGGGGCCATTATGCTGGATCGCCTCACAGCCGAAATAGAACGTGTGCGCTCCGACAAGTCAATTCCGACTCTGGACGAAGCCTCTGTCAAGCAAGGCATCATACTGCGTATCCTTAATATCTTGGATTGGAACACGTTTGATATTAAAGCGGTTAAGCCCGAACATTCAGTGGGAGGCGGCAAAGTTGATTATTCCCTTCGTCTTGATGGGAAAGATAAAGTGTTCCTAGAGGCAAAACGGCCCAGCGAAGACCTGAGCATGCACCAGGAACAACTTCTTAATTATTCATTCAGACAGGGAGTGTCTTTGGCAGTTCTCACCAACGGGCTGGACTGGTGGTTTTATCTGCCCTTGCGGGAAGGCGGCTGGGAGGAAAGACGGTTCCGCACCATCAACCTACGGATTCACGATATGGTACCAGCAGTGGTCCTGCTGACACGTTGCCTGTCCCGAGACAACGTTAGCTCTGGAGAGGCAGTCAGATATGCGGAAGCCTATC
Organism: Dehalococcoidia bacterium; assembly: GCA_965197585.1. Lineage (GTDB taxonomy): Bacteria > Chloroflexota > Dehalococcoidia > Plut-88900 > Plut-88900 > Plut-88900. The sequence goes on along the minus strand of OZ240215.1, from coordinate 3,083,229 downwards.
TCAACATCTCGCAGATAGAGAAGAAAACAGAAGAAGCCCTACCTAAAGCATGGGCTGACATGCTTACCTACCCTGATGAGCGTCTTGTCGATTTGTTGGGCAAAAAGGTTGAGGAGTTGTATGGCTGGCCAGCTGATCAAGACCAGATAAAGCGTTTCTTAGGCCGATTACCTAAGCCCGGATTAGCTCCATTGACGCCTTCACCCGTTCCAATTGCCTCTCGGTCTCAAATGTCACCGGAACGATTCAAGAGCAATGTAGACTACACAAGCACAAGGCCTTTGCGTTTTACTTTCAGAGGACAGACTCACCAGATCAAAGATAGGAAGTGGAATACCCTCTTACCAACTTTAGCCGAACAGATTTATCAGCTTCATCCCACTGAATTTCACAAGGCGCATGAAGTCAAGTTACGCTGGCTCACTTATTTTAGCCATAATCCACAAGGCATGAGAACACCGAAACTCGTGGGCAGCTCAGGCTACTATGTAGAAACTAAAATGAAAGCTAATCGTTGCATCAAGGTGTGCCATGAACTATTAGCCAAATTCGGCTACTCACCTGACGACCTCCAAATCGAAACCGCCTAGCCCCGACAGGCTCCCTCTCCAATGGTTGAAACCCGACCCACAACCCTAACCTACGACGACTACCTCAAAACCCCCGACGACGAGCGGTGGGAACTCCTCCGCGGAGAACTGATAATGGTACCTAGCCCCAACTTTGCCCACCAAAAGATCTCGGGACGCTTGTTCTCTTTCTTAAACACATTTGTGGAGGAGAGACGCCTTGGAGATGTCATATACTCTCCATTCGACGTAGTCCTGTCCTCCACCAACGTCCTGCAACCCGATCTCCTATTCGTCTCTAACAGGCAAAAGTCCATAATCACCGCCAGCAACATTCAGGGCGCGCCCGCACTCGTGATAGAAATAATATCCCCATCCTCGGCCAACATGGACCGGGAATTGAAGCGGCGCATCTACGCAGAACACAGCGTTGGCGAGTATTGGCTGGTTGACCCCGATGCCCGTGCCGTATCCGTGATGTCATTACAGGATAAGGACTTCCGGGAAGTCGGCAACTATCGCGCCACCGACTCCCTATCCTCCCCCACCCTCCCCAGCCTCGCCCTCGACTTGGCACCCATCTTCCCACCCGCCTGATCCCTTCCACCCCACCCTCTCCGTCATTCCCGAGTAGTCGGGCTGTAGGTGCGCAGTGCTGAAAGTCCGCCTTTGGCGGAGCGTGAATCCATCCCCCCTGGGCCAACCCCCTTGACGCGACACAAACATTAGTTCTATACTATCTCCAAGCCCTCGACCCGCCACGTCAAATCTGTCAATCTCCTATGGCCACCCACTTTCAACCCCATTCGCCTTGCCCACCTGCACCACGCGAAAACTTCCGTGCCCCTTGCAGGCGTCATTCAATCAAACTAGCTATGAGTCCAATCATTGTTCAATCAACCTTCAATCATCTTTAATCAACTTCCAATCATTCTTCAATCAATTAACATTCATCTATTAATCTTTCCCAATCAATGCCCCCTCCCTCCGACACCCGGTGAGTTATCATTTGTATTAAGGGCTATCCGGTCCCTTCTTAAGCAAAGACTCACATCCGGGAGCAAAAATCATGGTCAATAACAAAAACCTTTACGACGTAGTGATTATCGGGCAGGGAGCCTCGGCTTTTGGGGCAGCGCTGTACTCGGCGCGATACCAGATGAAGACCCTCGTCATCGGTGACGAGTTCGGAGGAGAGACCGCCACGGGCAGCATCATCGAAAATTACCCCGGCTACTCGCACATTGACGGGTTCGACCTGATGCTGGCGATGAAGAAGCAGGTCGAGAACCTCGAAGTCGAGATAGTTACCGACGAGGTCAAGGAGATTCAAAACGACGGCAACTGCTTTATCTCCACCGCCTACGAGGGCCAATACCAGAGCACGGCGGTCATCCTTGCAGTGGGCCGAGAGCGCCGCAAGCTGGGCCTTTCCAACGAGTCGGACCTGCTGGGGAAGGGCGTCTCCTACTGCTCGACCTGCGACGCACCCCTATACCGAGACCAGGCCGTGGCGGTGGTCGGGGCAGGAGACGCGGCGATCAAAGGAACGGTGCTGCTGGACAAGTACGCTTCTCGGGTGTACCTGATATACCGCAAGGACAAGCTCACCCGCCCCGAGCCCGTGAACCTTGCGATGCTGGAGAGAGCCGAGAACGTAGTCCAGCTGGCCGGCACCAACGTCACGGGGCTGCTGGGTGACGAGAAACTGGAGCGGCTGGCCTTGGACCAGCCCTATGACGGCGCAGAGGAGATAGACGTAGACGGCCTGTTCATCGAGATCGGCGCAGACCCGAGAAACCAGCTAGCCAGACACTTGGGAGTGATGACCAACTCCCAGGGCGAGATCATGGTCTCCAAGATGATGGAGACCACGGTGTCGGGCGTGTTCGCCGCGGGTGACGTGACCGACGCCACCGGGGAACTGAAGCAGACCATCACCTCGACGGCCCAGGGGGTCATTGCGGCGACCTCGGCGTACAGGTACGTGTCGGAGCACGGTAACATGTGCCAAATGCACGCCGCCGGGTTCGAGCTGACCGCGGTGTAGACCCGCATCTCCCAGTCTCGATATACTTTCCCAGACAAGAGGCGAACCACTACAACAAGGAATCGAGACTGTGCGAATATCCATAGGCGCCGACCACGCCGGCTTGCCCCTGAAGGAAGAGTTAAAGCCCTGGCTCGAGGCTCAGGGCCACGAGTTGCTCGACTTAGGCGCCCATGACTTCCACCCGGGAGACGACTACCCGGACTACGCGGAAGCCGTGGCCCGCGCCGTAGCGGAGGGAGAGGTCACGAGAGGGATCATGGTCTGCGGAAGCGGCGTCGGAGCGTGCGTCACCTCCAACAAGGTTCGGGGCGTGCGGGCCTGCATGTGCCACGACACCTACTCGGCGCACCAGGGCGTGGAGCACGACGACATGAACGTGCTGTGTCTTGGCGCGAGGATCATAGGTGGAGAGCTGGCGCGGGAAGTGGTGACGGCCTTTCTCGGGGCGCAATTCTCGGGAGAGGAGCGGCACCAGCGTCGGCTTAACAAGCTCCTTGCCGTGGAGAGAAACAACTTAGCTAAGGACGGCTGAAACCATGCCAGGCCTCAACGAAAACACCCCCGAGAGATGTGACCTGCTCATCCGCGGCGGCTATGTCATCACCATGGACGCCGACAACTCCAAGTTCCCCGACAGCGCAATAGCCATCCGGGGCCGCGAGATCGTCGCCGTGGGCCCCGAGGCCGAAGTCGTCTCCAAATACAGACCCTTGCGCACCCTCGACGCCCGGGGCGGGGCGGTACATCCCGGCTACATAGACCTCCACTACCACGTCTCGGGCCACCTGCCCAGCAAGCTGCTGGAGGACGGCGTCGCCTCCTCCGCGGGAGCCGGACAGTGGATTGCCAGCCGCTATCAGCGCTTCTTCAACGCCCTTGGGGACGAGGAAGAATACGCCAGCGCCATGCTCAGCGGCCTGGATATGCTGCGCAACGGGTTCACCTCTTTCGTTGAGCCCGGAACCGTCCACAGCACCGACGCCGTCGCCGAGGCCTGCAACGCCCTCGGCATCAGGGCCTGGGTCGGGGACCCGTGGCTCTGGGACGTCGGCGGCGAGGGGCACATGGCCATAAACCGCGCCCCTTTCGACACCAAGAGGTCGCTGTCGCTCCTCGGGGGAGAGCTCAAGCGCAATAGCGACCCCGACACCCTGGTCAGGGGCCACGTAGCCGTCTACGGCAGCGGCACCCAGACCGATGAGCTAATGGAGGCCGGCAAAGCCTGCGCCGACGAAAACGACGTCACCTTCAACTCCCATCAGTCCATGTCGGAGGGAGACTCCGAACGGGATGGTCGGCACGCCTACCTCCACTGGGCCGAGAAGGGCATCCTGGACTCCAAGTGCCTGTTCGTCCACAGCAACGTCATCCGTGACCCCGAAATGCAACCCATCCTGGACTCGGGGCTGACCATCGCCTGGGTCCCGGGCAACTCCTTCTATTACGGTGTACGCAAGGGCATTCCCAACCGCATCCCGGAGCTCTACCACCGGAGCCTCAACGTAGGGTTCGGGATGGATGTGAACAAGACCTGGGTATTCGGGCAGAACACCCTGCTCGCCTACAACATCGCCCGTGAAGAGCGACAAGTCCTCTACCCGGACGACCTCCTGAAGATACAGACAATAAACGGGGCCCGTGCCCTGAAGGCCGACACCATGGTCGGCAGCATCGAGCCCGGCAAGAAGGCCGACATCGTCATCCGCTCTCTCTCCGATCCCTGGAACTTCCCCGTCCACCACGTCGAGCGCGACATCACCCTGTACAGCCTCACCCGAAACGTAGACACGGTATTGGTCGACGGCCGCATAGTGATAAAGAACGGCCGCCACACCATGATCGACGAAGAGGTGGTCTACCAGCGGGCCCAGAAGGCGGCGGAGACTCTGCTGGCGGCGGTGGCGTCCTAGAGCAAATTATCAGGCGGTAATAGCTTAGTCCCGAAACCTCGGCAGAACCTTATTGCCGAACATGTCCAGGGCGCGCATCGTGTCCTCGTGGCTCGTCTCACCCGCCTGCACCATTAGCAGTAGCTGATCAACCCCGAGCCCCATCCACTTCTCGACTCCCCGGCACGTCGAGTCCAAGTCCCCGCCTATCACGATCCCGTCCTCGATTAGCTGGTCGTTGCTCCGGTTCAGCACCGACTCCAGTACGCCCTGCCTTTTGCCGCCCGCGGCCTCTTTGTAGTACTTGCCCCCGTGACTGCCGAAGCGGAGTTTCTGGAGCGGTACGTCGTTGTCGCCGAAGTACCACCGGGCCGCAGCACACGCCTTGTCCCGGCCAACCGCGTAGTCTCCGTCCACGTTACTGATGGCAAAGGCTGCGATCTTGTGGTTGGCAAACCCTCCGACGGGCTTACACTCGGGCATCGCGTCCTGGTAGGCCCTGATTGCCGGTATCATCTTCTCCGGCTCTATGGCGCTGAACCCCAGGATCCCGAGACCCATCCGCGCCGCCTTGGCGAATGTCGCAGGCTGAGTCGCCGCCAGCCACATTGGAGGGTGGGGCTTCTGCACGGGCTTGGGGACCAGGTCACGTTGGGGCAGATCGTAGTGCACACCCTTCCAACCGGGGAACGGGTCGTCGACGAACATAGAGGCTATGATCTGTATCGACTCGTCCCAAAGCTCCTTTGCGCCCTCTGCGTCGTAGCCGAAGGCCTCGGAGTGGTAGACCGACGCCCCTCTCCCCGTGCCCATCTCGACGCGTCCTCCCGATAGGATATCCAGCGTCGATACGTACTCCACTACTCGGAACGGGTGATTGCACGGCAGCACCACCACCCCAAGCCCCAGCCGAATCTTCGACGTGTGCTGCGCCAGGGCCGCCAAGAACAACTCGGGCGCCGAGCTGTGGCCTATCTCCGGGTAGAAGTGGTGCTCCGTCTGCCAGTAGTACTCGAACCCCACCTCCTCAGCCAGCACCGCCTCTGCCATAGCGTCCTTGTACAGTTGGACCTCGGCGTTCTCGGGCCACGGTTTGGGCATCTGAAGCTGATTGAAATAGCCGAATTTCATGCCAATATCTCGCCTTCTATTCCCTCTCCCTTGATGGGAGGGAGCTAGGGTGAGGGTGAATTTCCCCTACCCTCTTAATGCCGCCCCGGTCTCCCGACCCAGCTTCTCCAGTAACTGCGCCTGCACCATGTTCACTTCATGCTCCCCCAACGTCCTGCTCGGCGACTGGTACAGCACCCGGAATGCCAGCGATTTCTTGTCCTCCGCTACCTGGTCCCCCGTGTACACGTCGAACAGCTCCACCGAGGTTACCAGCGGGAACGACTCGATCACTTCCTGCACCGCTGTCGAAGGTGTATCCGCGTCCACGATCAGGGCCAGGTCTCTAAGCGCACCCGGGTAGCGGGACACGGGCCTGTATCTCTTGGTTGCAGGGAGATGTGCCAGGAGCCGGTCCATGTCGACTTCAAACACGTGCACCGACGCCCCATCTATGTCGAACGCCTCTACCACCTGTGGATGCACCTCCCCCAACACCGCCAACCGCTCCCCCCGCGCCGAGACCTGCACGACGCGTCCCGGATGCAACCCTTCTCCCTCGCCCCTTTCGAACTGCGTCTCCACCCCCAGCCTGCCGAGCATCATCTCCAGCACTCCCTTTGCTCGGAGGAATCCATCCATCGGGTCGTCTGGGTCTCCGGTCACGACTCCCGCCAATACCTCCTGCTCTTCCGGCAGTTCCCTATCCCTTGGGATGTACACCTTGCCCGCCTCGAACATGAGCAGGGGCCCGTGATGATACTTCTTGTTGTGCTCCACGTTGGCCAGCAGCCCCGGCCTCAAGCTGAGGCGCAGGTACTCCTGCTCGACACGGAGCGGGTTCGCCACCTTCAACGGCTTCATCTGCGCCAGGTGCGAAAGGCCAGCGTTCTCCAACCCCTTCACGTCCGACAGCGAGTAATTCACCACCTCTTGCATCCCGGACCCGACCAACACATCCTTCACCCTATCCCTTAGGCTCCGGGCATCGTCGGGTTCGTTGGGCGGTATCCGGCCCGATAGCGGCGTTGTGGGAATGTCGTCGTAGCCCCGGATTCGGGCTACCTCTTCCACCAGGTCGTCCTCGATGCCAATGTCGGTGCGCCAGTACGGCGCGTCGACCTTCAACGTCCCCTCTCCCGCATCCTCACACCCGAACCCCAGCGACTCCAGCACCCCCCGAACCGTCTCTAGCCCAATCGGGATGCCGAGGACCTGCTTAATCCGCGCCTCGGTGATGTGAAGTGGGGCACTCTCCTTCGCCCCGGGGTAGACGTCGATGATGCCTTTGGCGACCGTGCCCCCAGCCAGCTCGGCCAGCAATTGCGTTGCCCGGCGCAAGCCCCTTGGAGGCAGCTCGGGGCTCAGGCCCTTGTCGAACCGCAACGACGCCTCGCTCCGCAGTCTCAGCCGCGTCGACGTTCTCCTGATATTTACGTTATCGAAGTTGGCCGACTCCAAGAGCAGCTCCGTCGTGCCTTCCGTAACCTCGCTGTCTCCCCCACCCATCACCCCGGCCAAGCCGATGGGGCCGTCCGGGTCAGAAATGACCTGCATTTCCGGGTCCAGGGTACGAAGCTCACCGTCCAGGGTAAGCAGCCGCTCCCCGGCCCTCGCCCGCCTCACGATTATCTTGTGATCTTTGATCTTGTCGTAGTCGAAGGCGTGGAGGGGTTGGCCGTACTCCATCATCACGTAGTTCGTGATGTCGACCACGTTGTTGATGGGCCTCATGCCACATGCCTTCAGCCGTTCCTGCATCCACACCGGCGAAGGCCCGACCTTCAAACCTGTAACAATGCTGGCCGTGTACCGGGAGCACAGGTCCGGGTCCGCTATCTCCACCGACGCCAGGTCAACCGCCGCCCTCGCCTCTTCCTCATAGGCCACATTCGGGGTCGTAATCTGCTCGCCGGTAAGGGCCGCAACCTCCTGCGCAACCCCGAGCATCGACAGGCAGTCGGGGCGGTTAGGCGTGAGTTCCAGTTCCAGGATGCTGTCACCGAGATATTCGAAGAGCGGCATTCCTGGCGGTGCATCCTCCGGCAATACCAGGATACCCTCGTGCTCTTCGGACATCCCTAGCTCTTTCTCGGAACAGATCATGCCGTTGGAAACCACGCCCCGGATCTTCGCCGCCTTCAGCTTGACCGATTTCCCCGAATGGCCGTCGAACAACTGCGCCCCGACCTTGGCAAAGGCGATGTTCTGTCCCGCGGCAACGTTCGGGGCACCGCAGACCACCTCATGGGTCTCGCCGGGGATGTCGACAATACACAGGCTCAGCCGGTCGGCGTTCGGGTGCTTGTTAACCTCGCTCACCCTCCCGACGGACACCCCTTCCCACGCCTGCCCCACCTCCTCCACGTCTCCAACCTCCAGACCTGCCATCGTCAGCTTATGGGCCAATTCCTTCGGCTCAAGGGACACGGGCACATAGTCCCTGAGCCATTTGAGAGATACTTTCATGGGTTAGCTACCGAGGCGACACCGGAATTCTGCAATCTTTTCCGATATGCGGCGTGACTCGCCTCGAATCGGCAATTGCATTTGTATTAGGATCAACATCCGTAGGGTTAGTCAAACTTCGGCGGCTCGGGCATCGGCTCCCTAGGCGGAATTTCCAGATCCACTCCCCCGAGTGGCTTGAACAATTCATGTAGCGCGGTACCAAGTTTTCCGTTTAATTGTACCTTTTCGTCCAGTTTGTGTGCCTCAATTTTGTTCAAGAACTCCTCCTAGCGTAACGACGTCACATTATAGCGTGACAGGGCGCGGCGCGATAAAGGTGCGCCAGGCTCATCAGAGGTCGCCCTTGCCCTAGCCCCCCAGCTCCTCCCCCGCCGCCGACTCCACCACCGTGCCTTTGAAGAAGTTCGGGTTCATGTCCGCGTAGAGGTGGACGGCATTGGTGAAGGTGAAGTCCCGGAAGTCCTCTGCCGTTATCAGCTCGTCTTCGACCATCTCGTAGGCTTCCTCCACCACTTCCCGCATGTCCGGCACGTCCCAGTGCCCGATGTCCGAGCTAAACACCGCCTTCAGCCTCGCTCCCATCGGGTTCACCTTCGAGTTGAAGGCGTGGGCGTTCATGGGATCATCCGCCTCGCAGCCGTAGTAGAAGGGCTTTATGAACAGGTCCAGCATCTCCTCGGCCCGCTCCATCGGCACGTCCGACCAGTCGTCCAGCTCCTCGGGGGCAGTTTCTCCGGCCAGGTAGTGGTCCCGTATCTCCTTGAGCCGAGCCTTCTGCGAGGGCTCGCCGCTCTCCTCAATCATGCTCATCAGCGAGTCGACGTCCAGGTGCCGGGGGTCGAGCTTGTGGATGTCGACGCCGTTGCGCTTTACCCAGTGCCCCACCATGTCCGCATAGAGACGGCACGCCCACCCGACGCCCCCCTCCAGGAAGGCGATGTTCAGGCCCGGGAACCGCTTGGTGACGCCGCCCATGAACAGCGCCTTCGCGACGGGCTCGTGTGCGAGGGCGAAGGTGGCCATGTGGTTGTACATGTAGTTGGACGTGGAGCGGGTGCCCCAGCCCAAGTTGGCCGCATGGGAGGCGGGCGCTACGTTAAGCTCCAGGCACTTGGCCCAGAACGGGTCGTAGTCGTAGTCGCTGTCCATGCCGATCAGGTCCATGCGGGCGTTGACGTAAGCCAGGTGCTCCGGGGCGTCGGCGGCCTTGGCGAGGGGACGCAGGGACCGGCCCTCGATCATGGCCACCTTCATACCCAGCTCGTTGACGGCGTATTCCAGCTCTTCTATGGCGACTTCCGGCGTGTGCATGGGAATGGCCGCCGCCGTGGTCATCCTCTTGGAGTAGCTGCCGTATAGCTCGGCGTGGTAGGCGTTCACAGCTCGGCTCCCGACCCGCCTCACCTCGGGATCGCGAATCCGGTCGAGCAGAAGGCTGCGTGTGGGATACAGAACAGCGTAGTCGATGCCAAGCTCGTCGAGCCGCCCGTTGAGTAGTCGAGGCAGGGAGGCAGTGGCCCGGTCCAGGCTGTTCTCGGTGGGCATGACCCACCAGGCGGGGGCCGTGGCGAACTCGTTGCGCCGTTGCTCAGCCGACATGGTGAACCATCGCCGGTTAAACGCCTCTCGGAACGCCTCCTCGTAGCGCTTCTTGATATCACCTCCGCCTATCTTCTCGACAAAGTCGAGCAGGATGGGGCTTAGCTCAAGGGTGTGCCCGTCCGAATCGATAATCGGGTGCCCGAGCTTGCGCCTGATTTCCTGGGACCTGGATGGCGTTGCGCTGATCATTTCTCTCTCCAATCGGGAATCGTGTGCTTACCGGCCCAGCAGCTCCCTGGCCTCTGCTTCCACAGCCGTGCCGTCGAAGAACTGGGGGTTGACCTTGCCGTAGAGGTTGACAGTGTTGGTAAACATGAAGTCCCGGAAGTCGTCTTCGTTGATAAGCTCATGCTCCACCAGCTCGTACGCCTCCTCCACGACCTCACGCATGTCCGGCACGTCCCAGTGCCCGATATCCGAGCTAAAGACTGCCTTCAGTCTTGCGCCCAGCGGGTTCACCTTGGAGTTGAAGGCCCAGGCGTTCATCGGGTCATCCGCCTCGCACCCGAAGTAGAACGGCTCCACGAACAGGTCCATCATCTCCTCGATGTTCTCCATGGGTACGTTAGACCAGTCGTCCAGCTCTGCGGGGTGAGGGTCGGGGGTGGCGTACATCTCCCGGATCTCATCGATCTTCGACTGTATGATTTCCTCGCCGTATTCCCGCACGAGGTCCAGTATCATCTCCTGGTCGAGATGTCGGGGGTCGAGCCTGCCTATGACCCGGGCATTGCGCTTCTCCCAGTGACCTATTATGTCCGAGTACAGGTTGCACGCCCAGGCGACTCCTCCCTCAAGGAAGATGAAGTTCAGGCCCGGGAACCGCTTGGTCACCCCACCCATGAACAGGGCCTTGGCAAAGGTGTCGTGGCCGTGGGCGAAGGCGCTCAGGTGATTGAACATGTACTTGGAAGTGGAAACCGCTCCCCAGAAGAAGTCGCTGCCGTGGGAGGCGGGCGTTATGCCCATCTCCTGGCACCTGGCCCAGAAGGGATCGTAGTCGTACTCGCTGTCTAAGCCGATCACGTCGATGTAGCGGGCTACGTCCTCGGCTTCCGGGTGCTCCTGCAGGTGTTTGGGGATGGGCCGATTCACGCGCCCAGGCAGCATTATCGTCTTCAGCCCAAGATCGTTTACCGCGTACTCCATCTCCCGGATGGCGATCTCCGGCGTGTCCATCGGTATCACCGCCGCGGGCGTCATGCGGTGCGAATAGGGCTGGTAAAGGTCCGCCGCGCAGGCGTTCATAGCCCGGCACACGATAAGCCTCTGCTCGAAACCCTGGATACGGTCAAACCCGAGACCCAGCGTGGTATACAGGACCGCATAGTCCATTCCCAGTTCGTCCATGCGCTCGTTCAGGATTTTCGGCACGGTGGCCGTGGCCCGGTCCAGAACGTTGGACGTGGGTGCAAACCACCAGGGCGTCGCCGGATGCCAGTTCTCCTTACGCTCTTCCGGCGTCATGGTGAACCAGGTCTTTCCGGCCGCCCCCGTCTCCGTCGAGCCCTTCATCATCTCTTCGAACAGGTCCCGGGCGTCGGCGCCGCCCTGCTCATATACGTAGTCCGAGAGCACGGGCGACAGCTCCAGGGTGTGCCCATCCGAGTCGATTATCGGGTGGCCCACCTTGCTCCGTATCTCCTGGCTCCGGGAAGATCTAGTAGTTACCATTGTCCGTTCCTCCTGGCCTTTTGTCCCCGTTCCGCGTAGGGGCGAATCCAATCCTGCTAAAGGTTATTTTGCATTATAAAGCATGGATCTAAATCGACTAATATCGGTTCAAAGTGAGGCTGTGGCAAGGGGGCAGGGGAGAGACTTTGAGGAGCGGATTTCTTTAATGATCGGGCACACTATCGGAGCATAGAACATGCTCTACCGGATAGCATTCTAGAATGACTGCTATTTCATTGAGGATGTCACTCATCACGGGGAACTGGGACCGTTCCAGCTTCTCGTAGAGAATTTGCTCGCCCGTTTGGGGATTAAACACCCGGTGATGATAGTCATCGTCACGTTCGTGAATGTTGTGATAGCGTAAAATTGGTGTCCCTCTGGGTGACGAGTCCCGCGGAATCCACGCTACGTAACGATATTGCAATCCGCGGACTTGTGCCCTGCCCGCCACAATTGTCTTTTCAAGCCTTTTCTCTACTTCGAGGACGACACCCTGTTTACAGAACACGTACCCTTCGACAACGGTAGTGTTGTGGCTACTCTCGTAGTACTGGAGAGTATGGGGCTTGCACGGGTCTACAAATGGGTGTTCGGCAAGCCGCTTCTCATGGATGAACTTGTAGTTATCCCAATTGTTCCGCTCGTGTGGATCTGTTTTCGGATGTATTCCAGAGCGTGATAGTCGAACATCCACCTCAACTTCTCCGCCGTCTCTCTCTCAGTGCCGTTTGACAGAGCCTTAGCCATCTCACAGGAGGACATTTCGTAGCGATCTTCATACTTAAAGATGCGCTCCTCCAATATCCCATTCATCTTCTCGTCCAAGGTGAGATAACGAATCTCTGCCACCATAACTCGCTCCTTCACTCTCTTTTCTAGTCCTCACCGAGTTGGCAGGAAATACAGGCCACATCATAGCAACACACTAGTGAGGTCACAACTTGGCATTAACCGCCTAGGACTGTGGGGGGCAGATCGGTATAAACGCATCCATGGAAAGCCGACCAGTGCGGAAAGCCGAGGCTTACCCAAGTGCCCTCAGATGACATGCGCGTGAGCACCGCCACCATTACGATCAACATAATTCTCTACTAGCATCATTCCTATTTTCGCAGGAATCCAGAGGTGGTGGGGACATCCCCCCACCCCCCAACTCCCTCCCCACCTCCTCCTCCACAACCGTCCCCTTGAAAAAGTCCGGGTTCATGTCCCCGTAGAAGTGTGCCGCATTGGTGAAGGTGAAGTCCCGGAAGTCCTGGTCGGTCATCAACTCATGCTCCACCAGCTCGTAGGCCTCCTCGACGACCTCCCGGACGTCCGACACGTCCCAGTGCCCGATGTCCGAGCTGAATATCGCCCTTAGCTTCGCTCCCATCGGGTTGACCTTCGTGTTGAACGCATGCGCGTTCATCGGGTCATCCGCCTCGCAGCCGAAGAAGAACCGATCCACGAACAGGTCGAGCATCTCCTCGGGCCGCTCCATCGGGACCCGGGAAAAGTCGTCGATTTCTTCCGGCGCCGGCTCACCGACTACGTACAATTTCCGTATCTCTTCCATCCGAGCCTTTTGGGACGGCTCACCCTTCTCCGCAATGAATCCCATCACCGCTTCAACGTCGAGGTGCCGGGGGTCGAGTTGCCTTATTCCGACTGCGCCCCGCTTCTCCCAGTGCCCGATGATGTCAGAGAACAGCCTGCACGCCCACCCGACTCCCCCCTCCAGGAACGCCACTCTGAGCTCCGGGAACCGCTTGGTCACCCCACCCAGGAACAGCGCCTTCGCCAGCGACTCGTGGGCCACGGAGAAGGTGTTAAGGTGGTTGTACATGTAGTTGGAGGTTGAGCGGGTGCCCCAGCCCATGTTCGCGGCGTGGGAAGCAGGGGCCACGTTCAGTTCGACACACTTGGCCCAGAACGGGTCGTAGTCATAGTCGCTGTCTATGGTCAGGAGGTCCATCCTCCGGCCCACGTTGCCAAGCTCCGGGAACTCCCTCTCCACCTTGATCAGCGGCCTCATCGCCCGGCCCTCGATCATCGCAACCTTCAGCCCAAGCACGTCGACGGCATACTCCAGCTCCTCTATCGCCATCTCCGGTGTCTGCATTGGAATAGCAGCCGCCGGTGTCATCCTGTCGGCGTAGGGTCGGTATATCTCGGCCAGGTAAGCGTTGAGCCCCCGACACCCGGCCTGCCGCACCTCGGGGTCCGGTATCCGATCGAAGAAGAGCCCCTGCGTTGGGTACAGCACTGCGTAGTCTATCCCGATCTCGTCCATCCTGGAGTGCAGCAGCTTCGGAATCGTCGCAGTTACCCTGTCTAGCGTCTTGGGCGATTCGAACCACCATCCGGGCGCCGTAACGAACTCATAGTTACGCTGCTCCTGCGACATCTCGTGCCAGTGGACACCGACCGCCTGGGCCAGCCCTTCCTCATACCGCTTCTTCATCTTCGCTCCACCGACCTCCCCCACGAACTCCACAACCAGGGGCATGACCTCCAGCGTATGCCCGTCGGAGTCGATGATCGGGTGCCCCACCCGGCTCCGTATCTCCTGGCTCCGGGACGGCTTCGTGCTAACCATGCAAAACCCTCGCAGCCTCCGACTCCACCACCGTGCCCTTGAAAAAGTCCGGGTTCACCTCCCCATACATCTTCACCACGTTTTCGAACACGAAGGCCCTGAAGTCCTCCTCGGTCATAAGGTCGTGCTCCAGCATCTCGTAGGCCTCCTCCACCACCCCCAGCATGTCCGGCACGTCCCAGTGCCCGATATCCGAGCTGAACACCGCCTTCAACTTGGCCCCCATCGGATTAACCTTCGAGTCAAAGGCCCACGCGTTCATTGGGTCGTCGGCTTCGCATCCGAAGTAGAAGGGCTCGACGAACAGGTCCAGCATGTCCTCGACACTTTCCATGGGAACGTGAGACCAATCATCGGTGTTGGGAGGGGTGGGGCGGGGCGCTGCGAAATTGGCCCGCACCTCGTCCAGGTGGGCCAATATTCGGCCCTCGCCGTACTCCCGAGCCAGCTCCATAGCCAGTTCGATGTCCAAGTTCCGGGGGTCCAGCCTCCCAATCTCTTTCCCGTTCCGCTTCTCCCAGTGTCCTATCAGGTCCGAGTACAGGTTGCATGCCCAGGCCACACCACCTTCCAGGAACATGAAGTTCAGACCCGGGAACCGCTTCGTCACCCCGCCAAGGAACAGCGCCTTGCAGAACGTCTCGTGGGCGTATGCAAACGAGCTAAGGTGACTAAAAACGTAGTTGGATACGCTCACGGCGCCCCATCCGGCATCGCTGCCGTGGGACGCGGGCACCATCTTCAACTCCTGGCACCGCTTCCAGAACGGATCGTAGTCATAGTCGCTGTCCAACCCGATCACGTCCATCTTCCGGATGTACCGCTCGGCGCCCGGGTACTCATCCCGGTACTTGGCAATTGGCCGCTCCACGCGGCCCGGCAGCATGATCACCTTCAACCCTAGCTCGTTGACCGCGTATTCCATCTCCCGGATGGCTATCTCCGGCGTGTCCATGGGCACGATGGCGGCGGGCGTCATCCGGCGCGAGTACGGCCCGTAAAGGTCCGCTGCGTAAGCGTTTATGGCCCGGCACACGATGAGCCTCTGCTCCTGCGGCTCTATCCGGTCGAACGCAAGCCCCGTGGTGGTGTAAAGCACCGCATAGTCGAGACCCAGCTCGTCCATCCGGTCGTTGAGGACCCTGGGCACCGTGGCCGTGGCCCGGTCCAGCGCGCTGCGGGTAGGCATGGCCCACCATGGCAGTGCCGACGCCCACTCCTCCTTCTTCTCCTCCAGGGTCATCTCGAACCACGTCTTCCCATTTTCGAGAGCGGCATTGCCCGTCTCCGCAGCCCCTTCCATCGACTTATCGAACAGGTCGCGGGCGTCGGCGCCGCCCACCTGGCACACGTAGTCCGAGAGCACGGGGGTAAGTTCCAGCATATGCCCATCAGCATCGACTATCGGATGCTTCAGGCTGCTCCGTATCTGCTGGCTCCGTGAGCCCTTCGTGCCTACCATTCTCCGATCTCTTCTCCCGTCATTACTACAGAGGCAGGAACCCAGAGGCAGGGCGGAGAGGGGTCCAATCCCCTCTCCCTCGATGGGTCGCAGGTGCGCCGAGGCTTGAGAGGGCTAGGGTGAGGGTATTCCATCTCACACCCCATTCAATACCTTGGCTGCATCCGACTCCACCGCCGTGCCCTTGAAGAAGTCCGGGTTCATGTCTGCGTACAGGTGGACGGCGTTGGTGAATACGAAGTCCTCAAAGTCCGAGTCGGTCATCAATTCGTGCTCGACCATCTCGTAGGCCTCCTCCACCACCTCCCGCATGTCCGGCACGTCCCAGTGCCCGATATCCGAGCTGAACACGGCTTTCAACTTCGCACCCATCGGATTCACCTTCGAGTTGAAGGCCCAGGAGTTCATCGGGTCATCAGCTTCGCACCCGAAGTAGAACGGCTTGACGAACAGGTCGTGCATCTCCTCTTTCGATTCCATCTGCACGCGGTGCCAGTCGTCGACCTGGCGGGGAGTCGCGTCTCCTGCGTCGATCATCCGCCCGATGTCATCCCGCCTAGACTGCATCGACTTGTGCCCATGTTTGTCGATCAGACCGAGCATCATGTCCTTGTCGACGGTGTTGGGGTCGAGCTTCCAGATCTCGCGGCTGTTCCGCTTCTCCCAGTGAGAGATGATCCCCGCGTACAACGAACAGGCCCACCCCACCCCACCCTCCAGGAAGGCTACGTTCAGATCGGGGAACCGCCTGGTCACGCCGCCCATGAACATGGCCTTGCAGAACGCCTCGCTGGCCTTTGCGAACGCGCCGATGTGGTTGTACACGTAGCTGGATATCGAGCCCTGCGCCTCCCATTCGAACGCGCTGGCGTGGCACGCCGGAGCAGTCCCAAGGTCCATGCACTTGGCCCAGAACGGATCGTAGTCGTAGTCGCTGTCCAGGCCCAGGGGGTCCAGCCGATGCACGTGATGGGCTATGCCCGGGGCCTCGGCCTCCAGCTTCGGTATAGTCCGGCGCACGAGGCTCGCGATCACCGGGACCTTCAGCTTAAGCGTCTTAATCGAATACTCCAGCTCGTCGATGGCTTCCTCAGGCGTGTACATGGGGATCATGGCCGCGGGGGTCATGCGGTCCGAATACTCGCCGTAGATGTCGGCGTGGTAGGCGTTCAAGGCCCGGCAGGAGATGCGCCTTATATCGTCGTCACTCTCGTCCTGGAAGCGCATCAGGCCCGGGCGCCAAGTCGGGTAAATCACCGCGTAGTCGATGCCAAGCTCGTCCATTCTACGGTGCAACAGGTTAGGCAGCGACGCAGTGGCCCGGTCATAGGTGTTCTTGGCCGGCATCCCCCACCACGCCGGGGCGGTGAGCCAGTTGTAGCGCCGGGCCTCGTCGGACATCTCGACCCACTCTTGCTTCTCGCTGAACTTCAGCATCTCCCCGAAACGGTCCCTGACGTCCCGACCGCCGATGTCCTGCACGTAGTCCAGCAGGGCGGGGTTCAGCTCCAGGTTGTGCCCGTCCGAGTCGATTATCGGGTGGCGCAGCTTGCTCCTTATCTCCTGGGAACGGGACGGCATAGTGCTTACCATGACGGGCCTCCTAAAACTGTCTAAGGAACCGTATGTCGTTCGAATAGAAAAGCCTGATGTCGTCTATGCCGTACTTGAGCATGGCAATCCGCTCAGGCCCGAGCCCGAACGCGAACCCCGTGTACACGCTGGGATCATAGCCCACGCGCTCAAGTACCTTGGGGTGCACCATGCCCGCTCCCATTATCTCTATCCACCCTGTCCCGCTACACACCCGGCACCCTCGGCCCTCGCAGAGGAAGCAGTCGATGGACATGTCGACGCCCGGCTCGACGAAGGGGAAGTAGTCGCAGCGGAACCTGACCTTCCGCTCGGCGCCGAAGAGCATCCTGGCGAACTGAAACAGAGTGCCCTTCAGGTCGGCGAAGGTTATCCCCTTGTCGACAGCGAGGCCCTCAACCTGGAAGAAGATGCTTTCGTGGGTGGCGTCGGTGGCCTCGTAGCGGTACACGCGGCCGGGGACTATCACCCGGATGGGCGGCTCCCGGCTCTCCATCACCCGTATCTGCATCGGCGAGGTATGTGTACGGAGCAGCATCGGCCGCTGGCCGTCGTCGGTCTCGTAGTCTATCCAGAGGGTGTCCCACATGTCTCGGGCCGGGTGGCCCTGGGGGATGTTCAGCGCCTCGAAGTTGTAGTAGTCCCACTCGACCTCCGGTCCCTCGACCACCTGGAACCCCATGCTGTTGAAGGCCTCGCATATCTCCCGGAGCATCTGAGTGGTCGGGTGCAGGCGTCCCAGCTCGACGGGATGGCCCGGCAGCGTGACGTCGATGGCCTCCCCGAGCCTCTTGGAAAGCTCCTGCTGCTTGAGCACCTCCTCCTTGTCGGAAAGGGCCCCCTCTAGCCGGTTCTTTGCCCTATTCGCCGCCGACCCCGCATCCCGTCTCTCCTCCACCGGCAACGAGCTCACCCCCCTCAGCAGTTGCGTCAGCGACCCCTTCCTCCCGAGATACGAGACGCGCCACTGCTCCAGCGCCTCGGGCTCGGCCAACGGCTCAAGCTCCGAAAGGGCCCTGGAAGTAAGCTCTTCAACCTGCTGCATCATGGTGAATCTACGAAAAAGGGGCTACGAAATTACGGGGCAATTATATGGACGTACGCGAAGGGGGGTCAAATGTAGCGTGGCCGTGCGGCGCAACCGACAAAGTTGACATATGACTATCAAAGCCGACGCGGGCAATCAAGGAAACTAGCTATGTGGTTGATTGTTCGTCGGGTGGCGAGTGTGGGCCGACTTAAAGGGGAAAGGTAGCGGAAAATGGTGCGGCGCCCCGATTGTTGCTGCATGCGGGGACAGCCAGATGTAGCCACAGTTAATATGAACCAACGATACAAGGGGTGGGGTAGGGAGAGCAAGGGGGTCGTGTCACAGGGGGTGGGGGCTAGCGCCATATAGGGGTATCGGGCACTTAGCAGTAAGGCAGACCACCTAGCTTACTGACTGAATCCAACTTGTATTGCAGACTGGGTGGTATGCACCCGCGCAATTGGTTCTGGCTGATGTTTAACCTGCTCAGGTTGGTGAGGTTGCCCAACTCCGCCGGCACTTCCCCGATTAACTCATTTCGGCTGAAATGCAGCCAGCGCAGATCGGTGAGGTTCTCAATCTCCGGCGGAATCTCCCCACTCAACTGGTTATAGCCTAGTTGCATTACCTGCAGACTGGTTAGGTCACCCAACTCCATCGGTATCTTCCCGCTCAACCCGTTCAGTGACAGTTTCAGCACTCTAAGGTTGGCGAGGTCACCCAACTCCGGCGGTACCTCTCCGCTCAACCCGTTCCCCTCCAGTTGCAAAATTCTCAGCTTAGCCAGATTGCCCAACTCGGGTGGAATCTCTCCACTCAATTTATTTCTGACGAGCCTCAGCGATCTCATGTTGGAAAGGCTACCTAATTCCGGCGGCAACTCCCCGCTCAACCCGTTCCGGAAGAGGTCTAATCTTGCCACACGGCCGTCGCGGTCAGTAGATACGCCCCACCAATCGCTGATCGGAGCGCTGCTCCCCCAGTTGTCATTGCGATTCCAGTTTGGACCGTCAGTGGCATTGTACAAGGCGACCAGCGCTTCGTTCTCGCCTGTCTCTACGGCAACGCATTGCCTGACGCTGCCCCTATCACGAAGCGCTTCGTACACCAGGTCCGATATACAATCGTTTAGCTGGCTCGAGTTGAGGGTCAGTAGTACCAGACTGGCAAGGTTATCCCACTCCGGTGGGACCTCTCCAGTCAGCTTGTTATCATCGAGGGACAAGGATTCAAGGCTAGTGAGGTCGCCAAACTCCGGTGGGATTGCACCGCTCAAATTGTTTCCGTCGAGGGACAGTATTCTCAGGTGCACTAGCGTGCCTAACTCTACCGGTATCTCCCCACTTAACCGGTTATTGCTGAGGTGCAACTCTTCCAGGTTGACGAGGTTGCCCAACTCCACCGGTATCTCCCCATTCAACCTGTTCCCGCTGATGTCCAGCCACCACAGGTTGACGAGGTTGCCCAACTCCACCGGTATCTCCCCATTCAACCCGTTCCCGCTGATGTCCAGCCACCACAGGTTGACGAGGTTGCCCAGCTCCACCGGTATCTCCCCGCTCAATCCGCTATCGCCGAGTTTCAGCGTTTCCAGGTTGGTGAGGCTGCCCAACTCTGCCGGTATCCCACCGCTAAGCCCGTTCCCGTTGAGGTTCAGGAACTTCAGGTTGGTGAGGTCGCCCAGCTCTGCCGGTATCCCACCGCTAAGCCCGTTCCCGCCGAGGTCCAGAGATTCCAGGTTGGTGAGGTTGCCCAACTCCGCCGGTATCTCTCCACTCAGCCTGTTCCCTTTGAGATACAGTTCGACAACGCGGCCTTTGCCGTTAGTAGTGACGCCGCGCCATTCGCCGAGTGGCGCGTCGGTCAGCCAGTTTTCGTTGTTCTCCCAGTTTTCACCATCCGTGGCATTGAAGAGGGCAACCAGCGCTTCCCTGTCCAGGTCGGGTGGTGTGCTGGGAGGTGTGGGCGCCGCAGTGGTCGAGAGGATGGCGGTAGGCAAGACGGTGGCCGTGGGTGAGATCGTGGCCGTAGGTCTGTCGGAGGTAGGAGTCGCCGACGGTGCGTCGGAACTGCAGGCGGCGAGGAAGGCCAGGAGAATCAGGCCAAGGACGCAGAGACGCAGGGGATTCAGCTGTCTTGTCGCTTTAGACAATTTGGTTACCCCCAACTTTGCCTGACCATAGACCGTCCGTCCATTATACAAGTCGACCCCCGGAGTACGGCCTATCCATCCCTCTCCCCTGTGCCACCAGCCCTCCCCATTGTGACATCACCCCCTTGACCCAATCAAAACTTTTGTACTATATTCTCCCGCAGGCCCGACACCCATGTCGGCCCTAATCAGGATAAGGAATATGGAACATCCGCCTCTGGCGGAAGGAGTCCCATGAGTTGCATAAGCCTACATAGGCCCCGTCGTCCCCGTGCGGTATGGGACCGCCCGGCAACCGGCACGCGCCTCCTCCCCAATCCCTATTCGCCCTGTCCCCATCTCAACACCCACTACACGCGCTGCCCCAAGGCCGAACGCCTCCGCCTCCGCAGCGATCAATCATCGTTCCGCCCGGTCCCAGTGACCGGCTATGGAAGGTTCCCGGACAAAAACTGGCTTGCCCTTTCCAAGTGCCCCTGCCAAGTGCGCGCCCCACTTACCCGGCGCACCATCCTCGCCCCCTCAGGCGACGCCCACGAGCACGGTGTCATGCTGCTCAACAGGGCCATTGTGCCCAGAGACTCCGCCGTCGTAGCCCTCGGAGAGCTCATTCCACCCAGCGACGGTATCGAGTCCACGCCCCCATATCTCCGAATGGTCGGGCACTTCTGGTGGTCGAGACTGCCCCACACCGAGATTTCCTCGCGTCTCCTCCACATCCTCCCAGAAGCTCGGGGCTGTCGCAGAGTCGTCGCCGATGTGGAACATCCGCTGTGGCGAACCACAGGCATCGGTGCAGGCGTCGCCGTCTTTCTGCGCAACCGTCCGGGACCTTCCATCCCCTCCCCAGCCCCCCCATTCACCCGCTCACCCTGTCGAAGATGCGCCGTGGCGTGAGCAGCGTCGAAGGGTCGAGCGCATCGAAGCGCCCACAAAAGCCACCACCACCCACGAAAGGAACCGCAATCTCCCATGCCCATCCAATCTCCATCGCCATCGCCGGCTCCCCCATCCCAGAAAGATGGCGAACAATTTTCCCGGAGAACAATCATACAGGCACGAACTTTTGATTGAGTCAATCAAAAGCCCCCACCGAGACCTCCCTCCCCCACTGTGCCACCAACCCCTTGCGTCCCCACCCTCTCCCCCCATATCCTTTCAACCTGACACCGCTATACAAGGAGCCCCAAAATGGAGCTAGCCCCCGGCCTTCACTCCCTCCACGTCCCTATAGAGGACGGATCATTCTTCTTCAAACACTACCCGCCCAACTCCTACCTCCTCACCGAGGGCGAAGGCGTTCTCATCGACACGGGCAACGGGGACGACAATTCCATTAACAGCAGGCTCGACCAGCTCAAAGAGCTCGGCAACCCCGATTTCCGATACATCATCCTTACCCACCCCCACCCCGACCACCTTGGCGGCGCAGAGCGGTTGAAACAGCTGTCCGGGGCCAAAATCATCATCCACCGAGATGACGCCGACACGGCCAACGAGGCTTTTGAGGACACCCGCGTCGACGAGGCTTTTGAGGACGGTGACGTGATCAACCTAGGGGGCGTCGAGCTGGATCTGATTCACACCCCGGGCCACACCCACGGCCACACCTGCGTCCTCAACCGCAGCAACCGGTCCCTCTTTACCGGCGACCACATTCTCGGCACCGGCACCACCGCCGTCAGCCCAGACCGCGGGGACATGGCAAAGTACATCGACTCCCTGCGCAAGCTTCAGCCACTGGATATCAGCGCCCTATACCCGGGCCACGGGTCTCCGGTGAACCAGCCCCAGGCAAAGATCAAGGAGCTTTTAGACCACCGGATGGAGCGGGAGAAACAGGTCCTCACCTACCTCTCCGAGGGCCGGGACACCATCGAAAGCCTCGTCAAGGCCATCTACCCTGAACTCGACAAGGATCTCCTCTCCGAGGCCGAGGGCCAGGTCAAGGTGCACCTTATCAAACTCGTCAACGAAGGCCGAGTCGAGGAGCGCGGCGACAAATACGCCGTGAGCTAAACGCAGAACGGCCCTCACTCAACACTAGGAGTTTGACTGTTATGTTGGACCGGGACCATGCCTATCAGACTGGCAAGCGTAACGAAAAAAGGCATCCCAATGCGTGCTCCTGCCAGCAGTGCACGAATAAGCGACTAGACAAGCTCGGCCTGCCCCATGCAAATGAAACGCCCCTGGAGGCAGCTTTGCGACGGAAGGCCGATAAGAAACGCAAACGTAGAAAAAAGTGAGTTTTAATCCAAGGATGTGCCGAGGATACAGCCCTCGCAACCCGCTCCCAAGTTGCCTAACTGCGTATATCGCCCCTAAGAAATGCCAAGCATTCTTTAGGCTGTCTACCCAGGGTTAGATGACGGCATCGGCGTCTATCTCCACGACCATGTCGGGATGGACGAGGGCGTCGGTGCCGAGAAGCGTGCAGACCGGCTTGATGTTGCCGAAGACCTCTCCGTGGGCAATCCCGACCTCCTCGGCGTGGTTCTGTACGTCGACCACGAAGACCCTCGTCCTGACCACATTCTCCAGCGAGCCGCCCGCCTGCTTCAGGTAACCCTCGATCAGCCCGAGGATGTGCTTCGTCTGAGCGTAGTAATCACCGGGTGCAAACACCGACCCGTCCGCCGACGTCGAAGCGTTGCCGGCGATGAATATGTGGCTGGTCGGGTTGTCGACCCTGACGGCCCTGCAAAACCCGAACTTAGTCTCCAGGGGCCTTCCACTCTCTACCTGTGACCTTTCCGACATGCTTCACCTCCTGATGTTTCGTCTGCCAATCTCTATTCTAGTTGTTCGGGGAGGGGCCGCTCACCCTGAGCGGCGAGTCGAAGGGTCGAGCGAGGGGTGGCCCACGCCTGTCACACACCCCACACACTTACGGGAATATCTGGCTCTCGCATTTATGGAACGCAGTCAACACCAGGAAGTCCTCCTCACTATCGCCGCCGATCACCTCCCGGTACACATCCGTCCCAATCTCCGCCTCGATGCACTTCTGTCCCGCCACCGGAAGGGCCCGCATGACCTCTCCCAACTGCTCGGCGCTCAGGGCCCCTTCCAGCAGCCCGTCGATCAAGCCGACATGAATGACATTCCCAGGCACGGAGACGTTCACGCTGGTGCCGAAGTCGGAATAAACCGAGGTAAACATCGTCTCGGGGTCTTCCACCCGTGCCTCGATGCGCAGCGGAAGCAGGTCCGGCTTGCTTATCCATATCTCCAACTCCGCCTCTCCCACCCCGGGGGCGAAACCGACGGCCTGTCTGAGGTCTCCCGACCCCCCTGCAATGAGCTGGTATGCATCCTCATTATCGATAATGCCCTCTCCCAGCAGCTCGAAGCTCTCCGCCGTTTCCCGGATTCCGCCAAGGTCATAGGGGAAGTCCTGGAAGTTGGAATTGCGGTGAAGAGTCTCGCCTCCAAAGTCAAACCACGCCTGGAAACCGGGATATAGCGCGTACCGGGACTCTCCAATCTGAATGACCTCAATCTCGACGTTGTCGGCGGCATCGAGGAGAATCTGTATGACGAAGCGCCCTCCCTCTAGAGGAAAGATGTCGGTTTCGGCTCGTGTGCCGGCGCCGGACCCCTCGGCGGTGAAAGTGACGTGGAAGGAAGAGGTGGCCTTCAGGTTCTCATCAGCCGCGCGGAATATCGAGCGCGCGTCCTCCGGAGTAGATCCAGGCACAGAAGTTGGGGTGAGCAAGAGTCCTTCGCACGCAAGCGCACCAAAGGCCAGCGCAACCCAGGCGAACAGCAAAGCCGGTTTCATCCACGACACCCTAGCACGCCCCCGACTGCCGCGCTAAGGGATACCTCCCTCCCCAGCTAACATCTTGCACATTTCTCCGGCTGCCACCTCCTCCGCAGTAGGGGGCCGTTCCCCCCACCCGACCTCGAAAAGGGCTTCCAGCCCTACGGACTCCCTCACACACTCGGCCAGGTCTCCTGTCATGTCCCCGCGTGGAATCGTGAGAATAGTGAGATCTAGGCTATACAGAGCTTCGGCAATGCCGCTCCTGGCAAATAAGTCGGAATAGGAGAAAATCGGCTCCTCGCAATGATCTAGGACCCACAATAAAACGCTGTCGAGGTCGCTGGTCCCCGAGACCAGTTCCTGGTAAGGGGCGCCGCCGATTTCATCCTCCACGCATTTCTGCCCTTCTGCCGGAAACGCCCGGACCACGAGGCCTTTCTCCTCTGGGTTAAGGGTCCCGTCCAGCAAGCCCTGCAGGTAGTCCAGGTCCAGGACCGACTCGGGCGCGGAGATGTCCACTGCCAACCCGAACCCCGAGTACTCTGCGTTGAAATACTCGCCATTCTTGTCGAAACGCGCCTCAATGCGCAGGGGAAGCAGGTCGTCCCGGCTTATCCATATATCAATCTCAGTTACCTCACCCCTAGACCGGGCCCCGACGTCGAAGCCCATCGCTTCATCGAGCCGCCTCGTCGCCGTACCCGTGACTCTATAGACAGGCCCGTCTATAGAGTCCGCGCTTTGCACCTCCAGGTCACCTGTCCCTTCAGCCAGGAGTTCCAGATCATAAGGGAAATCCTGGGCTGTCCTGCGGGCCCAGGTCGTCCCGCTGTAGTCGAACCACACTTGGAAGCCGGGGGGACGGGAGTAGGGAAGGCCATCCACGAACAGAAACTCGTCTGCATTTGTCCCTATCCCGGTGGCCCAGGACTCGTGCACGTACCCCTTGTCGGGAGGCGCGATCTCGGCATTGATGGTGGTAGTGACAGCAGCGTTTTCTATGACTGCCGACACCCGAAAAGATGCCTGCGCCCGCAAATTCTCAATGGCAGATTGGAGGATCTGCGCTGCGCGCGATAGTGTAGGTGTCGGGCTCGCCGTCGGCGCAGGAGTCGGAGTAACCGCGGGGCTTGGGGTGGGCGTAGTGGTCGAGAGCGATGTGGGTAAAGGAGCAGCAGTCGGTGCAGGCGTTGGCGCCGGTGTCGCCGTCGGGACCTCGTCCTCACAAGCGAGCACGCCAAACACCACCCCGACCAGCAGAAAGACCCACAAGTGCTTCATCCCCCCACCCTACCACACCCATCCCCCCCGACCCCCTTGCTATAATCAACCCGTGACTAGACAAGAAAAAGAACCAGAGAACAGTTAGTGTCTTTAGCTATACCCTACGCAGATCATCCCACACGAGGTCGGCTAACGCCAGACGATACTCAGGACGGCGTAGGCCGACGAGCCAACGTCACATGCTTAGGATGCACTGAGCGTCTTGAACACCGGCGGGCGGCGAGGGATGGCCGTAAGCGTGCATACTTCGCGCATTTACCAAACTCAAAGGCAAATGCGGAGAATTGCTTAGAAACTGCTATTCACGCACTCGCCAAAGACCTGCTAGCAAGCGTGCGTGGGTGCGTGGATTTGCCTAAATGGTGCGACACCTCGATCACGATGGAAGTGTCCGACGGCAAGATTGAACAACTTGTTGGGTCTCGACGCGTGGATGTGCTATGGCAGAACACTGAAGGTCAGCGGCTAGCACTCGAAATACGCTACGCCAATAGCAAGGACGAGGAGTACGTCGCAGACATGCGGAGGGAACGCTGCCCCTCCATTGAAATCCAAGTCGGCCCCGAAGACGCAAATGTCACTGTCGACAAACTAATAGGTCGTCTCAAGGATTGGCTGCTAGAGCCCTTTGAGCCATTTTATTGCGACGACCCTCCGGTTTGCAGCTTCGATGACGACTACCTAGATGACCTCAATAAAAAAGCGCAGGCAGCTAGACAGAAGAAAATGAAGCAGGTCAAGAAGGTGATGCCAACTCCGAACCTTCCTACCTTCATCCCATCGATCCCCACAATACAAGACTCCCTCCTTGAAGGCCTCAACCCGCCCCAGAGAGAAGCCGTCGAGACCATCGACGGCCCTCTGCTCATCCTTGCCGGGCCGGGAAGCGGCAAGACCCGAGTCATCACCACCCGCATCGCCTACTTGATGAGGGTGGTCGGCGTGTACCCGAGCAGGATGATGGCCGTGACCTTCACCAACAAGGCCTCCAGAGAGATGCGGGAGCGGGTGTTCGATCTCGTGGGTGAGGACACCGAGCGGCTCACCCTCGGCACTTTCCACGCCATCTGCGTCCGGATTTTGCGAACCAGCGGCGAGCCAATCGGGCTCGACAGGAACCTCGTCATCTACGACGAGGACGACAAGGCCTCCATCATCAAGGACGCCATGCAGGACCTGAATATCGACTCCCGGAACTTTCCGCCCCGGGGCATAAGCTCGGCCATCTCCGCTTCCAAGAGCCAGATGATCGATGCACAGGACCACCGACTCCACGTCCACAGCTATTTCGACGAGGTCGTGGGCCGGGTCTTCCAGCGCTACCAGGCCATCCTCGAAGAGAACAACGGCGTAGACTTCGACGACCTGCTCCTAAAGGCCGTCCAGCTCTTCGATCGCTCCCCCGACACCCTTGAAAAGTACGCCAACCGCTACCGCTACCTGCTGATCGACGAGTTCCAGGACACCAACGTCGTGCAGTACAGGCTGGCAAAGCAGATAGCGAGCCAGCACGGCAACATCTGCGTGGTCGGCGACCCGGACCAGTCGATCTACTCATGGCGCCACGCCGACATCCGCAACATCCTCAGCTTCGAAAAGGACTTCCCCAAGGCCAAGGTGATCTACCTGGAGCAAAATTACCGCTCGACGCAGACCATCCTGGAGTCTGCCCACAACGTCATCGCCGCCAACCAGCAGCGTAAGGAGAAGAACCTCTGGACCGACAACGGGCAGGGCGTCCCCATCACCATGTCGGAGGCCTACAACGAGCAGGACGAGGCCCAGACCGTAGCCAAGGAGATCGAGCGCCTGATGAGGGACAACGATCACGGCCTCGGAGACATGGCGGTGATGTACCGCACCAACGCCCAGTCCCGGTCGCTGGAGGAGTCCTTCATGAGATACGGCATCCCGTACCGGCTCGTGGGCGGCACCCGCTTCTACCAACGGCGGGAGGTGAAAGACATCGTCGCCTACCTGCGGTTGGTTCACAACCCCTATGACTCCGTCAGCCTGCGCCGGGTTATCAACGTGCCTAAACGGGGCATCGGGCAGAAGACGGTGGACGGGTTGATGATGTGGGCGCAGCAGCTGGGCATGCCGCCCTACACCGCGCTTCAACTGCTGGCGCACAACTCGGAGGGGAATGGCAATGTGCCCGAGCCACCCTTCGGCAGCGGGACCCGACGCTCGCTGACCAGCTTCCTGGTAATGCTCGACGAGCTGCTGGAAGTGGGCAAGGGGGGCGACGTGGTCCATCTCATCAGCATGGTGGCGGAAAGGACGGGCTACAAGGACTTCCTGCTCGACTCCGAGGACCGCGGAGAGGACCGCTGGGAAAACATCATGGAGCTGCGGTCCGTCGCCGCAGAGTACCGTGGCCTGGAACCCGGCGAGAGCCTGACCGACCTGCTGGATGGCGTGGCCCTGGTATCGGACACCGACGAGCTTGACGGCAAGGCCAACGCCGTGACCCTGATCACCCTCCACCAGGCCAAGGGGCTCGAATATCCGGTGGTGTTCCTGGTCGGGATGGAGGAAGGTCTGCTTCCCCACCGCCGCTCCATCGACGACCCCGACCAGATGGAAGAGGAGCGTCGGCTGTGCTACGTGGGCATGACTCGGGCCAAACAGCGGCTCTACCTGCTGAGGGCCTTTCGCAGGAACATGATGGGCTCCAGCAACGTCAATCCCCCCTCCCGGTTCCTGGAAGCCATTCCCAAGGGTCTCACTGCCAACTTCTCGAAGACTCCCCAGGGCTACCAGACCCGCGCCGACGACCTGTGGTGGTCACCTCCGAAGCCCAGGGTGGCCAAAGAGGGTGAGTTCTCAGCCGGAGACCGGGTCAGGCACGGCACGTTTGGGGAAGGGATAGTCGTCTCGTGTGCGGCGTCGGGGGACGACCAGATGGTCACCGTAGCCTTCAAAGGCACCCACGGCATCAAGAAACTGCTCCAGAGCTACGCACCCCTGGAGAAAATCACCTAGCCTAAACCGTCATTCCCGCCTCCGAGCGGGAATCCAGAGATGGGTGGGGTATGGCCATATCCCCTCTCCCTCGATGGGAGAGGGGACTGGGGGGGTACAGACCGGGCAGAAAGGTAACACATCGTGGGATTGTATTAGGCAATCTCAGAGGAGGAAGATGTGTTGCCTTGGAAAGACACGAGCATAGAATCGGAGCGGTTGCAGTTTATCGAGCGTCACACTGCGGGAGAGGAGACTGTCGCTGAGCTGTGCCGCCAGTCCGGGATCAGCCGCAAGACCGGCTACAAGATAATCGGCCGATACGAGGCGTATGGTGATGACGGTCTACTTGACCTAAGCCGGGCTCCTCACAGCCATCCCAACGCCACTCCCACAAAGGTGGCTGAGCGTATCGTCGAGGCGAAGCGCACCCACCCCACATGGGGCCCGAAGAAGATCGTCGCCTGGTTGCATTCCATCGAGCCCTACGTGCCCTGGCCGTCCTCCAGCACTGCAGGCGCCATACTGGACCGTGTGGGTCTGGTGAGGCGGCGCAAGCGGCGACGCAGGGCTACACGCTGGGGTGAGCCCTTCGCCCATGCCCGGCGCCCCAATGACTTGTGGGCCATCGACCTGAAGGGCTGGTTCCGCACGGATGACGGAATGCGGATAGACCCCCTGACAGCCCAGGACGCCATGTCCCGCTACTTACTGGTATGCGACCCTCTCGACTGCCCTGCCGGCCCGGAAGTCAAGCGCTCTCTGGAGAGAACCTTCCGAGAGTACGGCACCCCTCGGGCCATACGCACCGACAATGGTCCACCCTTCGCCGGTGTGGGTCTGGGCAGCCTCTCGCCACTATCCGCATGGTGGGTCAAGCTGGGGATCGTACCCGAACGCATCGAGCCCGGTCACCCCGAACAGAATGGACGCATCGAGCGCCTTCACCGAACCCTCAAGGCCGAGGCCGCTTCGCCTCCAAAGGCCAACTGGAGACGACAACGGCGAGCCCTAGAACGCTTCAGGCACACCTACAACTTCGAGAGGCCACATGAGGCCCTGGGTCGGCATCCACCAAGCCGGCTGTACACGCCCTCAATCAGACCCTATCCCACACGTATCAGCTCGCCCGAGTACCACGCCGGTGTCACCGTACGTAGTGTCCGCAGCAACGGACAGATCAAGTGGAAGGGAGATATGCTCTACGTGAGCGAGTCCCTCAGGGGCGAACCCATCGGCCTGGTCCAGATAGACGAACGAACCTGGTCCATACAGTTCGGGCCCCTCATCATCGGGCTCCTTGATGACCCCACCAGAAGGGTCGACAAAACCCCAGTCAAAGTGTTACCTATGTCCTCGGTCTAACTGTTACCCATGTCCCCGGTCGTACAGTGAGGGTGATTAGATTACCCAACCACCGAAATCGTATCCCCAACAGCTATATCCCCACCCTTGGCGACGCGGGTGAGCATTCCCCGACGCCCTTCCAGCTCTTCCCTGAGGCCCTGCCGGATCTCGTCCATGCGCTCGCAGGGGTTGCAGAGCTCGGTGATCTCAAGCTCGACCTCGGCCCCGATGCGGACCTTCTGCCCCGGCGTCAGCGAGTAGATGTCCATATCCCGGGTGGTGATGTTCTCCCGCACTGTGCCGGGGGTCAGCCCGAGTATCTCGAGGGTCTCCTTGTCCATCAGGAGCACCTGGCGCTTGGCTCTGTTCATGCCGCGCTTGATGGCGTAGCGGTCGCCCTCGATGCCCAGGTCCTCGATGACCTTGGCAATAGCCTGGGACTCCATGTCCCCAAAGTGGCTCTTGGAAACGTTGATAGCGTGGACTTGAGGTTCGTTAGCCATGTTTTCAGCCTCCGTGTCCTGGTTGGATTGCCCTCTATTCTAGGTTTCACGGGGGTCGGTGTCCAATGGCGATCTGCGCTTCCCAACGCGATGCTATACTCGGATGAAGCGAAGCAGATTATTGGAGAGAGTCCGAAATGGCGATTATCAACCGCCCGTACCAGGACAAGGTGTACAGAGCACTTAACATCTATCGGGACACCATGCGCGCGTTTATTATGCGACAGTTTCAAGAAAACGGGATTTCTGCCGAGAGCGCTATATCCGCATCTTTGAGGGAAGAAGCACAAAAGAGATTCCACAAGACACGGTATGAAAGAGATGACATAGAAACTGCTTTTGACATTACTTGGTTTAGGTCGATCATCGAACGGTCTTGGAATGAGGCATTCGCCTCCGCATTTGCTGACAACAAAATACTCAATGAACTTGATGCAATATCGGAGGTTAGAAACTTGGTGGCGCACCCACCAAAAAGGGACATCAACCCCAAGCGGGCCACCGCTGCGCTTGACCGAATAGTATATGTTCTGCGGTATGTCGGAGATGGCAAAGAGGCAGCCGAAGTAGAGACAATCATGGTTGGTAAACCTGACTTACAGACTATCCCTAGCGTACAGGTTACGGGCGTCAGCCCAGAGGAAGTGCAACAAATCGCTGAGACGGTTGCGCAACGAGTTGAACAAGGAGCCCCTAGGGTGCAAGCCACCGAAGACTTAACGGAAAAACTAGGGCAGGTCTTCAGGCAACTGTTGTCAAATGAGTTGGTGCCTGTGATGGATATCCTAACCTCTGCACAAGGACAGGTTGCCGAGGAGGTTGCTGGTCGTGTCGAGACGATAATCAATGCACTCAAGCCAGATGTGCGCCAGCAGGAGACGCCACAGAGCACCGAAGAGATAATGGGAGCCATAGCTGAATTGCTTGAGGGGTTCCGGGCGTTGGAAGCTCGTGTCACTGACGCCTATATAACACCCGTAACAGTTCCTCCCCAGCCGGCTCGCCAAGACTCGTCAACTCCGATATCGCCCTTGGAAGGGGCTCCTCACGCCAGCATTGCCGACAAGTGGTTAGGGGTTTTAGATGAGCTAAGAACCGTAAAGGTCAATGAGTTCAATCTGGGTTCGTTACTCAAAGACTGCCGGCCTATTGATGTTTGGATTCAGCGAGACCCCGAAAAACTAATCCTACCCTTTCGCCACCCCTTTCACCTCAATAGCATGCAGGAGGTGTCGGAGGACCCTCGTGGCAGGGAAGCAGTCGAGAAGGCAATCGCTAATCATTTCGGCAGAGCATTAGAATTTGAATGTGTCTTGGATAGTCCTCTGCCATTCTGACGCTCAGTTTAGGAACCGGCCGGAGTTGAGAGATCGTCTCTCTCCCTCACCACGCCATAAGCCAACGCAGCCCCGATCGGCGGCGCCACCCAGTAGATCCAGTGATCTCACCAGTTCCAGGCGGCCAGCGCGGGGCCGAAGGACCGGGCCGGGTTCATAGACCCTGAAAATACTTCGCTAACCCTCCCGCGTCACCCGAGAAACCTTAATATAGCCGTGAAGCCACCCACCCCTATAACCGTGCCTACCACCGCGGTGCCAATAAACCATTTGACGGTCCTCACGTAGAGCATGTGCATTTCGCAACGAGTCTTAGCGAACTCCGCTCCGACATCGGCGAAGCCCGACCTTACCTCACTGCGGAACATTGCGAATTCCGCCCTTAACTCTTTCGAACTGGTCGCCTGTCCCCCCATGAAGCCATTATAGCTTCCTCTCCTCTCCCCCATCCCCCCTCACCACGCCATAAGCCAACGCCGCTATCGCAGCCCCTATCGGCGGCGCGACCCAGTAAATCCAGTGGTCTCCCCAGTTCCACGCCGCAAGCGCAGGCCCGAAGGACCGGGCCGGGTTCATCGACGCACCAGATATCGGGCCCCCGAATATCGAGTTGAGGGCAACCGCCGCGCCGATGGCGAGGGCAGCGTGCGGCCCCTTGGCCCGAGAGTCGGTGGCGACGGCCATGATGACGAACATGAGGATAAAGGTAAGGGGTATTTCGAAGCCGAAGGACTCCAGGGTCGAGCCTCGGGGCACGGTCCCGCCCATGATCCCAACTTCGCCGAACAGTGCCCCGAGGCTGAAGGCGCCGCCGACGGCCCCCAGCAGTTGTGACCCCCAGTAGATGGGGACTTCTTTTATGGGGAAGTGCCGGCCCACGGCAAAGCCCAGGGTGACGGCGGGGTTGAAATGCGCTCCCGAAATATGCCCCACGGCATAGATCATCACGGTGATGATCAGCCCCGAGACTATACCCACCCCCAGGTGCGTGATACGGCCATCGGATAGCTCGTCGACGACGTTTGCGCCGGCCGTGGCGAACACCAAGCCGAACGTGCCGATGATCTCGGCGAGGCAGCGCTTGGGAAGAGAGCTTTGCAAGGAGACCGCCTAAGGGTCGGGGCTGCCTAGGCGTACTCCAGGACAATGCCTTCGAGGACTATGGCCGCGCCCTGGCAGCTATCGGCCGCATCTTCCAGGTGTTGGTAGACCTCGCGCCACTTCATCACGTCGTTGAAGGACCGGCCATCGTTGAACAGCTCTATCAGGGCCTCCCGCCCGACCCGGTCGGCCTCCTCTTCGAGGGTGCTGATGCTGCGGCACAGCTCCAGGATGTCATCCTTGTGGCTTCTCATGGAGGGCAGCCAGCCGATGGCCTTCTCCAACTCTATACCCGCTTGTTGGAGGACGTGGGCAACCTCGGCGGCCTGGGGCGTGGGTGCGTCGATCTTGAACTCCTGCATGTCCCTTGCGGCCTCTTCGATGTGGTCTACCACGTCGTCCAGCCGCTCGGCCAGGTTCTGGATGTCCTGCCTGTCGAGGGGCGTGACGAAGGTGCCGTGCAGAAGGCGCATGATGCTGTGGATGATCTCATCCCCGGTGTGCTCCAGGTCACGGATCTTCAGAGCCTTCTCTTCGACGGACGTAAAGTCGTCCATCATCTCGGCGAGGGCCTGGGCGGTGATCTTGAGGTTGGCCGCCTCGCTCTGGAGCAGCTCGTAGAACTTTTCGTAGGCGCCGGGGACGGACGGCGATCTGGCCATTGTCTGCCTCCTGATTTTTCCTTGCTGCTCCCTGACCCTGACCGTCGAAGGCGAGACTTCTACGGTAACCTGCTTGCCGGTTACCAGGTAGATGACCCGCTCGGCGATGTTGGTTGCACGGTCGGCGAGCCTTTCCAGATCGTGGGCGACCCACAGGAGGTAGGTGGCCCGCTGTACGTTCTTGGGGTCCTGGATCATGTAGGTGAGAAGCTCGCGGTACACCTGATCGTAGAGGGAGTCGACCTCATCATCATCAACGCTGACCTGGGCCGCGAGCTCCACGTCTCGGTTCACCAGGGCCTCGAGGCTGCCCCGAAGCATCTTCTTGGCCTTCTCGGCCATCAGGGGGATGTCTATGAGAGGTTTTATGGGAGGCTCGTCGCCCATGAGGAGGCTGATCTTGCCGATCCCCTCGGCGTAGTCCCCCATACGCTCGAGGTCGCTGACGACGCTTAAAACCGTTACCAGGGCCCTGAGGTCGCCTGCCATTGGCTGCTGGGTGGCAATGAGCTCAATACATTTTTCCTCGATATCAATCTGCATGTCATCGATCTGGTCGTCGTCGCGGACGACCTGGGCTGAGGCTTCCAGGTCCCGCTTGGCGAGGGCTTCAAGGGCCCGGTCTACGGCCTCTTCGACCATATTGGCCATAATGAGGAGGCCTCCCTCCAGAATATTAAGGTCGTTTCTGAAATCGATTCTAGGCATCGGGTACCGCCTGTAACGCTAGCTGAATCTGCCGGTTATGTAGGCCTCGGTTCTCTCTTCTTTGGGGTTGGTGAAGATATCGTTGGTGGCCCCGCGCTCGACGAGGTAGCCGGCACGGTCATCGCCCATCATCAGGAAGGCGGTCTGGTCGGAGACCCGTGCCGCCTGCTGCATGTTGTGGGTGACTATGACAATGGTGATCTCGGTGGAGAGTTCCCGGATAAGGTCTTCGATGGCGAGGGTGGCTATGGGGTCGAGGGCTGAGCATGGCTCGTCCATGAGCAGGACCTCGGGCTCTACGGCGAGGGCCCTGGCGATGCAGAGACGCTGCTGCTGGCCCCCGGAAAGGGTCAAGGCGCCCTCGTTTAGCCGCTCCTTCACCTCGTTCCAGAGGGCCGCTCTGCGAAGGGCCTGCTCGACGGCGGCGTACTCGTCTCCCTTGTACCCATTGATTCGCAGGCCGAAGGAAACGTTCTGGTAGATGGACTTGGGGAAGGGGTTGGGCTTCTGGAATACCATGCCGATCTTGGACCGGATCTCGGTGGCGTCCATGTAGTCGGCGTAAATATCCTCATCGTGATACAGGACCTCACCGTCGATATGGGCTCCGGGTACAAGTTCGTTCATTCGGTTGAAGCATCTAAGCAGGGTGCTCTTCCCACAGCCGGAGGGACCGATGAGCGCGGTGACCTTGTTCTGTTCGATGCCCATAGTCACGTCCTTGACTGCCCGAAATGACCCGTACCAAATGTGCAGGTCCCGGGCTTCGAGGATGACATCCGACTCCGCCATTCTATTCCTCCGACCTCTTTTGATACTTGTTGCGAAGAAAGATAGCCAATGCATTCATGGACAGGAGCATGGCCAGTAGGATGATGATTCCGGCGGCGGCCAAGGACTGGAAGTCTTCCTGCGGTCTGCCAACCCAGTCGAAGATCTGGAGGGGCAGGATGGTGAACCTGTCCAGGGGATTTGTCGGTACGAAGGTCACGTAGACCAGGGCGGTTATCGCCAGTATCGGCGCAGCCTCCCCAATGGCCCGGGACATTGCCAGTATGACACCGGTGAGTATTCCAGGGAAGGCGGAAGGCAGAACGATCTTTTTGGTGACCTCCCACTGGGTCGAGCCCAGGGCGTAGGCCCCCTGCCGGTAGCTCTGGGGCACGGACCTTATGGCCTCCCTGGACGTGAGAATCACAATGGGGAGCACGAGAAGGGAGAGGGTGAGCCCCCC
The DNA here is from genome assembly GCA_965197585.1 of Dehalococcoidia bacterium. GTDB lineage: Bacteria > Chloroflexota > Dehalococcoidia > Plut-88900 > Plut-88900 > Plut-88900. The sequence goes on along the minus strand of OZ240215.1, from coordinate 3,048,124 downwards.
CGCCAGCAGAGACCGACCCATCGCCATCCACTGCACGAACACGGCCAGGCCCAGAAGTCCGTACACGATTGACGGGACCCCAGCCAGGTTGGAGATGTTGATCTCAATGAGTTGTGTCAACCGGTTCTTGGGAGCGTATTCCTCCAGGTAGACCGCCGCCCCGACACCCACCGGGACGGTGAACGCCGCCGTGAGCGCCATAAGCCACAGGCTGCCGATAAGGGGAGCCAGGACACCTGCTTGGTCTGGGAAGCGGGACTGGTAGCTGGACAGGAGAGTCCAACTGAGCCAGGGGACGCCTTCGATGAGCACCTGGATAATTAAGATAACAAGGCCGGACAGGCCGACAAGCAGGGCCAGGATGAAGAGGCCAAGGAATCCGGTGCCTACGGCCTTGCGGAAGGCCAGACGTGGATCAAAGGAGCCGCCGGTTGTCCGCTGCATCAATACTTCTCCTGCCACCTGCGGACAAACCAGTGGCCCAGCATATTGGCCGACAACGTAAGCACGAACAGCAGTATCGCCACGGCGAAGATGGTCTGATATTCGATTGAGCCGTGCGGCGCTTCCCCGAGGGCTAGCTGGACGATGTAGGCTGTCATGGCCTGGATGCTCTCTGTGGGGTTCCACGTCAGGTTCGGAGTGGCCCCTGCGGCAATGGTCACGAGCATCGTCTCACCGATAGCCCGCGAAAGCCCCAGGATAAACGCCGCCACGATCCCCGACAACGCCGCCGGAACCACCACCTTGAGCGATACTTCCAGCTTCGTCGCCCCCAGGGCGTAAGCCCCTTCCCGGAGGGACCGGGGCACGGCGAGCATGGCGTCTTCGCTCAGGGACGAGACCATGGGGATGACCATTATGCCCATTACCACGCCCGCACTCAGGGCGTTGAAGATCAGCATGTTGGGGAATATGTTCTGTAGCTGGGGAGATACCCAGGTCAGTGCAAAATAGCCGTATACGACGGTGGGGATCCCTGCGAGGATTTCTAGGGCGGGTTTGATGGCCCTTCTCAATTTGTCGGGGGCGTATTCGGCCAGGAAGATTGCTATGGCGAGCCCGACCGGGATGGCCACCGCAAGGGCCAACCCGGCAACCAAGAGCGTGCCGCCGACCAAGGGTAGGACACCGTAAGAGTTGGGTTTCAGGATGGGAGTCCAGCGGGTGCCGAAGAAGAACTCCCAGAATGGGACTTCCTGGAAGAATCCCACGGCCTGGCTCAGCAGACTAACGACTATGCCGACCGTGGTTACAATCGATACCAGGGCGCAGAGGAAGAAGATATACCGGACGGCGTTGCCTTCCAGGTCCCGCCACCGGCGCCGCTTATCTTTGACCCGCATAGGGGCTCGGGTCTCTGTCTTTGAAGGGATCGTGGGCTCCCCTGTCTCAACGATCGAGTTCTTCATTATAAGAGCTTTGTGGGCCTTTCCCTAATTGTTTGGGAGGAATGAGGGAAATTAGGTAGTTGTCTTGTTTATGGCTTACTGTTTGGCAGCTGCCACCTGGGCCCGACCCTCGTCGTAGACGGAGGGGGCTTCGGGGATGTAGCCGACTTCCCTTACCAGGGTCGGAGCGTTGTCCAGGAAGAAGTCGACAAATCCTGCAACCTCGGGCCTGGTCTTCAACTCTTCAACCGAAACGTAGATGAACAGCGGCCTGGACAGCGGGTTGTAGCTGCCGTCCTCGATTGTCTCGGTGGAGGGGACGACACAGCCGTCGCCGTTGTCGACGCCGATGACCTTCAGCTTGTCGGTGTTCTCGGCATAGTAAGCGTAGCCGAAGTAACCGAGAGCGTTGCGGTCGCCCGCTATGCCGCGTACCAGGACGTTGTCGTCCTCGCTGGCGGTGTAGTCCGCCCTGCTAACCTTGGTCTCTCCGTTCACCTCTTCGGTGAAGTAGTCGAAAGTGCCGGAGTCGGTGCCCGGGCCGTACAGGTTGAAGTCATTGTCGGGCCAGTCAGGGTTGATTTCATTCCACTTGGATACCGTGCTCTCAGGCTTCCAGATCTCGTGGAGTTGGTCGATCGACAGGCACTCCACAAAGTCGTTTTGCGGGCTGACCACAACGGATATGCCGTCCGTCCCGACCCTGAGCTCTATGTATTCAATTCCGTTGGCTTCCGCGGCTTCCGCCTCTTCCTCAAGGATTGGCCTCGACGCATCGCTTATCACCGTCTCACCTGCGGTGAAGCGCTTGAACCCGCCGCCCGTGCCCGAAAATCCGACGTTGACCTGCACACCGCCGTGCTCTTTCCTGAACTCTTCCGCTACTGCAGCAGTCACTGGGAAGACGGTGCTTGATCCGTCGATTTCGATTGTGCCGCTCAGCTCTTCCGTCGTGGCGTCCCCGCTGGGCGAAGTGGCGTCTTTACTACCACATGCTGCTGCCGCTGCAACAAGCAACAGGCCTGCCAGCAGCACAGCGGTAAGGCGCCGCTTAGGCATGGCTTTAACGAACTTTTCCAATTTTGAAACCTCCTAAAATGTTCGATCTCAGGTTTGGAACAACCTACTTCTTGCCCCTGGGTTCTTCGGGGGGCCGGACTCGCAGGCTGTAGAACTTCCAGAGCAGGTCGTCCATGGCCTCCCGGAGCAGCGACGCCTCACTTCTGGACAGCTCGTCGGCCAGTTCGGAAAGCTGGTCGAGCTGGGTCTGGGCGTAATAGCTGGTCTTGAGGGCCATGCGGGTCTCCTTGGAGCGCTGCCACAGATTGGTGCGCCCCCGGCCCGTCTCTTTGGCACGGACGAGCGCGCCCTGGGCCTTGCGGAGCAGGTCCCTGTCGTCGTGGGCCTGGTTGGGGTAGGATGCGACGCCGCTGCTCAGGGAGACCTTGACCTCCAGGGGTTCATCCTGGTGCCCGAGAATAAGCGGGTTGGTGTCGAAGAAGGAGCGGACCTTCTCGGCTGCGAGAAGGGCGTCCTCGGGGCCCCTGCCGGGGAAGACGAGCAGGAAGGTGTCCCTGCTGTATCGTGATATGGCGTCGGCGCCGGTCTCGGCGGCGAGAATGATTTCGGAGACCGACTTTAAGAGGGCGTCCCCGGCAGAGAGGCCGTGCTCTTCATCGAAGTGCTCGAATCGGTCGATGTCGAGGAGGGCCACCGAAATGACACCCTCGTCGCCCTGCGCTTCCTCGATGCCGATCTTGACGATGCGGTTGGCCGAGGCTCGGGTATAGAGCCCGGTAAGGGGGTCTCGTTCCAGGTCCTGAACGCCATTCGATGATCTCAAGTTTATATCATCCCATCCGCCACATACGAGCTTGGTATTACGTCGCTACTAGTATATTTGTATGCTTGCGTATTTATAAAGACATATGTATGTCTTATAATGACGTACATATGAGACTGTAATATCTTTCACAAAGCATGTCAAGGGGGTTGCGGGACGGGTTTTGGGGGAGATTTGGGGAGGGGCTCCCGCCGAGAAAGTCCGCTTCCGAGAGCCCGCGAGTTGCTCTTTCAGGATTTACGGATAGTGTGGGAACAGGGTGACGCTTCCACCAAAGGAAAGGCCCGGCCCATACAAGGGCCGAGCCTTATCGCGAATGTTAAATTGGTGGGCTAGGAAGACTCAGCCCGCCAGGCCTGCGCCACCGCCTCCGCCACTGCCGGCACCACCGCGGTGTTCAGCGCGTAAGGGATGATCTCCTCCGGCGTGGGCTCTTCTATGACCCTGGCTATCGCATGACCTGCGGCTATCTTCATGCCCATAGTCACCCGTTCGGCCCGGGCGTCGAGGGCGCCGCGGAAGATGCCGGGGAATCCCAGCACGTTGTTGACCTGGTTTTGCAGGTCGCTCCGGCCGGTGCCGATCACCTTTGCGCCGCCGCGCTCGGCCTCGTCGGGCATGATTTCGGGGTCGGGGTTGGCCATGGCCAGGACGATGGCGTCGCTGTTCATGTTCCGCACGTCGTCAGCGTCAATCAGGTCCTTGGTGGAAAGGCCGATGAACATGTCGGCGCCCTTGATGACGTCGTGCACCGACCCCTTTTCCTGGCCGAAGTTCGTGGTATCGGCGATCTTTTCTTTCATGGAGTTGAGGTTGTCCCGGCCCTTGTAGATGGCGCCGCGGGAGTCGACCAGCACGATGTCGGTGGTGCCCATCTCCTGCAGGATCTGGGCACATGCGATGCCGCTTGCGCCGGCGCCGCTGAATACCACCTTCACGTCCTCAAACCTCTTGCCGACCACCTGCAGCGCATTGATCACCGCTGCCAGGACGACGACGGCGGTGCCGTGCTGGTCGTCATGAAACACCGGGATTCCGATGTCCATCAGGTTCTCTTCGATATAGAAGCAGCGGGGCGCCGAGATGTCCTCGAGGTTGATGCCGCCGAAGGTAGGGGCGAGGTTCCGCACGATCATGATGATCTCGTCCGCGTCCTGGGTGGCGAGGCAGATGGGCCAGGCGTCGATGCCCGCCAGTTCGCGGAACAGGACCGCCTTGCCCTCCATGACGGGCATCGCACCCTCGGGCCCGATGTTGCCAAGCCCGAGCACGGCGGAGCCGTCGCTGACCACTGCGACCATGTTGCCCTTGTTGGTCAGCTCGTAGGCTTGGGCCCTGTCTGCGGCCACGTCCAGGCTCACCTGGGCGACGCCCGGGGTGTAGGCGAGGGACATGTCCAGCACCGACTCCAGCGGGACCTTGGAGTGCATGCTTATCTTGCCGCGGGTCTTCCTGTGCAGGTCGACGGCCATCTTGCCGTAGTCCATGTCTGTATGCTCCCGTTCTTGCGTCGATATTCGCGGGTCTTCTTAATATGTGCGGGCGCTAAATATATGTGCGGGCGCTAAATGGCCCGGGCCCCGACAATGGCGATGTCTTCGTCTTCCTGGGCCGTACCGCCGCTCACACCTATGGCCCCGATCACATCGTCGCCCTTCTTGATGGGCACTGCGCCCTTACCAAGGACCATGCGGCCCCCCTGCATGGCTACCAGGCTCTGAAATACCGGATTACCGGCCAGCTCCGCCAGGTCGGTGGTGGGGACGCCAAAGTTGGCCGAGGCGAATGCCTTGCCCCTGCAGACGTCGGCGGTAAACCACCCGACGCCATCCATGCGGAACCCGGCTTTGAAGTCTCCCCTCGCGTCCACCACGGTCGCGCTGATGGTAACGCCCATGCTGCGGGCCTCCGCCTTCGCGGCGGCGAGGACAGTTTCGGCTTCTGAAAGTGTAATGGACAACTGAGCAACCTCCCGGGCTCCGGGCTGGAGCCTCTATGCAAATCGGGCCTTGAGTCTCGCTACTCTAACTAACACCTTCCACGTTGACAAGGGGAGCGCGCCTGGCCAAGACCAGCCCGAGCTTCGGCCTCCATATCCTGAATCCAGTCCTTCGCTAGTTTCTTCCCTTGGTTGCAGTCTCGACGGCCCGTTTAATCCAGGCGTTAAGGCTCACACCGGCTTCCATGGCTGCCACAGAGGCCCGCCGGTGGAGCTCAGAGCCCAGACGTAGTCGAAGATCTCCTGAAAAGGGTCTGACCGCCTCAATACCCAGCTCTTCGCAAGAAGCGAGGTACTCGTCAATGGAGATTCTGAACTCCCGCCTGATCCCCTCCGCATCGGGGGCCTCGGCATTGGCTATCGGATAGGAGCCGCTGTTAATTACCCTGGCATGTAGGACCCCCGCATCGTCATCGTATACGACTTCTCCTACGTAGCCCTTGTATTCAAGCATCAGTAATCCCCCCAACGCGTTCAAGAAACGCAGCGATGTCGCGCACCGTTTCTCGGCTAGTCTCAGGACGGGGATGTGGCCGGTGGACTACCATTGACTCCCCGTCCTTGACCAGATGTACCCTGGACCCTGCCCGCTCCTGTATTGTTATCCCCAGCGCCACCAATAGCGCCTCGATCTCGGCCCAGTGAATGCCAGCCGGTGTCGGCCTTGCAAGGATGCGCTCAAGCGTCCGCTGGTGCCTTTTCCTCATCCGCTAATGGTGTCTGAGGTGACACCATTAGTCAAGTGTTCTTGCACTGTGATTGTGGGGACATGCATTATTCTTCATGGTGCATCTGGAGCACTGATACTCAACCCCCTCATTGTTGACAAGGGGAAAGTTCCTGCGCGACCGTGGAAAGCTGCCATTCCTTAGTTTGACAATGACAGCCTTGCAAAGCTAAAATTCGCTGCAATTCTACCAAACAAAGCGTTCGGGCCGCCTCCACCGTGTAGGCGCGCTCCGTCTACGACTGGAAAAAGCAATAAATGCTAAAAATCAGGCTCCGTCGTGTCGGGTCCAAGCAGAACCCCAAGTACAGGGTTGTCGTCGCCGATTCCCGTTCCCCCAGGGACGGTCGGTACGTCGAGAACATCGGCCACTATGATCCCATCCCCGACCCGCCTGCTCTCACCATCGATGAAGAGAAGGCCATCGGTTGGCTCAGGAAGGGTGCGCAGCCCACGGATAGCGTCGCCAAGCTCCTGAAGAGGGCGGGCACCTTGGAAAAGGTGAAGGAAGGGTGAAAGAGCTGATCGAATACCTCGCCCGGTTCATCGCCGACTCCCCGGACGACGTGGTGGTGACCGAGGAGGAAGAGGACGACCGGATAATCATCCGGCTGGAAGTCGCCCCCGACGACAAGGGCAAGGTTATCGGTCGAGAAGGCCGGGTTGCCCAGGCGATGAGAACTCTGCTTCGCGTTGGCGCGGCCAAGCGCGGGGTCAGGGCAGTCCTCGAGATCGTATAGCAGCTCTATTCACGGGCTTCCTGCACCATGGAACCCGAGTCCCAACCTGAACAAGAATCCCCCGGCCTCATTACGGTCGGGCGTGTAATTAAGCCCTTCGGACTGAGGGGCCAGATCGTCATCCACCCCTTAACGGACTTCCCCGAACGTTTCGCGCCGGGCGGCGCCATCCTCATCGAGGCCCGGTCCTTCGAAATCTCGGCAAGCCAGCCCCACAAGGGCCGCTGGGTGCTTAAGCTGAAAGGTGTCGACACCCCGGAGCAAGCCGAGGCCCTGCGTGACTGCGCCCTGCACGTCCCTGAGTCCGACCTCCACCCACTCCCCGAGGGTGAGTATTACCGTTTCCAGGTAATCGGCCTGCTGGCCATCACCAGGGACGGCGACGAGGTGGGCCGGGTGACCGACGTGCTGGAAACGGGCGGGAACGACGTCTATCTTATAAAGGGGTCGGGGGGCGAGCGCCTGGTCCCTGCCCTGCCGCAGTTCGTCTCGAAGATCGACCTGGAAGCCGGTCGGATGGTCGTGGAGGATGCGGAACTGCTCTGAGCCGCGACGCCGCTCTCATCCGCTATAATAAAGTTCCGAAGCGTCGTTGGTTTCGGGAATCTTCAGGGAGTTAAACGCCATGTCGGGACACTCCAAATGGTCCACCATCAAAAGGCAGAAGGGCGCTAACGACGCCCGCCGCGGTCAACTCTTCACCAAATTGGGCCGGGAGATATCCGTTGCGGTGCGTCGGGGGGGGCCCGACGCAGACACCAACTTCAGCCTGCGGCTAGCTGTCCAGAGGGCACGAGACAGCAATATGCCCCTGGACAACATAGACCGGGCCATCAAGAAGGCCGCGGGTGACGGGGGCAACGCCGAAGACCTGCTGGAAGTGACCTACGAAGGTTACGGCCCCGGCGGCGCTGCCCTGATGCTCCAGGCCGTCACGGACAACAAGAACCGCACCGTGGCGGAGGTCCGCAGCACCCTCACCCGCAACGGCGGCAACCTGGGGGAGACGGGCTCCGTTGCCTGGAACTTCGACTCCAAGGGCGTGATCATGATCGCACCGGGATCGGAAGACCCCGAGGAGGTGGCCCTTACGGCCATCGACGCGGGGGCGGACGACGTGAAGATCGAGGACTCAGTGCTCGAGGTCTATACCAGGCCCGAGAACCTGGAGTCGGTCCGCAAGGAGCTGGAGGGGCACAACGTCACAATCGACTCCGCTGAACTGTCCCTGATTCCCAAGAACGTAGTCGAGTTGGACGAAAAGGGCGCCCTTCAAGCCCTTCGGCTGATGGACAAGCTGGAGTCCCTGGACGATATCCAACGGGTCTACAGCAACGCCGACTTCCCCCCCGAGGCCCTGGACAGGTACGGGGAAGAAAACTGACCACGGTGGCCGGTCCCCTCTCCCTCGATGGGAGAGGGCTAGGGTGAGGGTGAATTGTTAACCGCCATTCCGCTTATACCAAGTCCCCCTCCCACGGAAATCCGGAGGTGCTCATGAGAGTGTTGGGCGTCGATCCTGGCACCATTAACATGGGCTACGGAGTCCTGGATGACAGCGACGCGGGCCCCAGCCTGGTCTCCTGCGGCGTGCTGAAAGCCCCCTCCTCCCGGCCAATCCCCGAGCGCCTCCACATGTTGTACAACGGGCTTCGGGAGCTCATCGAGCAGTACTCGCCGGATGAGATGGCGGTGGAAGAGCCCTTCGTTCACAAGAGCATCCGCTCGGCGATGCTTATAGGGCAGGCCAACGCGGTGGCGCTTCTGGCGGCCGCCGAGGCTGGATCCGGAGTGTCTCAGTACAGCCCCAGGGAGGTGAAGATGGCCGTCACGGGACACGGAGCCAGCGACAAGGAGCAGGTGCGGGAGATGGTCTGCCTCCAGCTGGACCTGGACGCGTACCCCGACTCCCTGGACGCCTCCGACGCCGTGGCCGTGGCCCTGTGCCATATCCAGCAAAGCGCCCGGGCGCGGTTGATCGCCGAGAGCGCGCAGGGGTAGGACTGTGATTACCGGCCTGCGCGGCACCCTGGAAGCGATATCCGACGATTCCCTCACCGTAGACATCGGACCCATGAGCCTGGAGGTCTTCGCCCCGACTTCGACCATCGGGTCGGTGGGGCCGGTAGGCGGGTCCGTGCGGCTGCACACCTACCTTTACATCCGGGAAGAGGTCCTGTCCCTGTACGGGTTCGGCTCGCTGGAGGAGCGGGACCTGTTCGTCATGCTGATCGGGGTGTCGGGCGTGGGCCCGAGACTCGCGCTAAGCATCCTGTCAACCATGTCTCCGCGAGAGTTGGCGGGGGCAATAGGTGCAGAGGACACGGGCTCTCTGACGCGTGTCAACGGGCTGGGGAAGAAGACGGCGGGGCGGCTGATACTCGAGCTGAAGGGAAAGCTGGAGCGGGAGTGGGGAGAAGCAGCAGTATCGCCAAGACCCGACCTCGACGAAGTTGTCGCGGCTCTCTCGGCCCTGGGCTACGCACCCGCCGAGGCTCGTGCAGCCCTGGTCGGCGCCAACATAGACCCCGGCGCCCCCCTGGAGGAGAAGATCATGCTCGTGCTCCAGAGGCTAGGTTCCGGGTAGGAGCACAACGCCGTGAACAGAAAACTGCCAAGGCCGTTCAGCTTCCCCTGGGGTGGTGGACAGGTAGTGGAAGAGGTGAGCGTGATGCGCCCCCACTGGGAGCCGACCATCCAGCTCCTCCGCTACGAAGACGGCGAGGAGTCCCTCCGCTTCTGCTACTACCACGGTCCCCGCTTCGGCAGAGGCCCGATGATGGTCTCCGTCGAAGACCTAAAGGAGCTAAAAGCCCAGGCCCGGGACTCCGCCCCGAGGATTTTTGAGCTTCTGGCAGAGCTCGCAGGGGTATAAGAGACAAATCACGAATATCAAGAGGCCCGGGAAAATTCCCGGGCCTCTTCTGATATCAAAACTATTGCTGACCGTCTCTGGCTTTTCTGTTCCGGTGATCTAAACCGGAGGGGCATCCCATAAGGGGAGCTTGCTGGTTAGGGCCTCGAGACGGCATTCCGGTTCCCCACCGGAGACGCCCCCAACATCATGCCGCCCATACCTGTGTCTCCGGCGGGGCCGCTACAATCAATTTCGAGACGGCTAAACAGGAGATGAATCCTTTTCATCCGACCCTCCATTCTCGGGTGTAATCCCGTAGTCCCTAGGGTAATTGGAATGGTAAAGACCCACAAACCTTATGTCAACATTGCGCTGCAATTCACAAAGTGGTGGCTCCTAGGTAGTCGACATGTGACATCAGCCCCCACCTGAAGCCTATCTCACCGCACGCGAGTACCAGCCGCCCCAGAACTTCTTCCATCAGCGGACCAATGCGCTGCAGAGGAGGTTGGTCCAGATAAGGACCTTCCATATCGGCCACTTGTCGAAGCGACGGCAGGAAGGGCACATGCGCGGACTTCGAATGTACGGGCCGAGTGGCCCATCGATCACCCGGTTCAGCCCGCTCCCCGGATGGATCTGTGATCTTGATAGAAAATTTGCCCGCATTCGTGAGTGAAAGTCCTATGTTTGTCACCTATGTTATTGTGTTGGTGTTGGATCCAGTAAGCTGAGTATGGAGAATCGCAGCGAAGGGCCTAGTAGAAGGAGGAGCAGCACGTGCTTTCACACAATTACACATACCAAGAGTGTCTTGACATCTCGAAGAGGGTTTCCTGGTTGGAAGACGATGTCCTGGCCGACAAGAATTTCGACTTCTCGAAACGCTTCCTGCCCAACAAGCTGACCGGTGTAGACGAGATCGGATGTTTGAACGACAGCGAGAGGCGCCAGCTGAATCAGATTATGGGCAACGCCTACTGCCACATCTTCGCGTTCGTGGAGGAGTTCATCATCCCCACCGTCACGGAAGAGGCTATGAAGGAGGTCTATGGGGACGAAGTCAGGGCCCGCTCGTTGTTGCGGTTCGCTGAGGAAGAACTCAAGCATCAGGAGCTGTTTCGGAGATCGGTTGAACTCTTCGGCCGGGGCTTCGGCAGTGAGTGCGGCTTAATCCCTGGTAGGGAAGATGTGGCGAAAGTAGTTCGGAGCAAGTCAAAGCTGGCCGTCATGCTCCTGACCGCGATTATCGAATGGTTTACCCAGCTCCACTACATAGAGCATGTGCGCGACGACTCGGACCTCGATGGGCTGGTCCGGGACCTCCTGAGGTTTCATTGGATAGAAGAGGCGCAGCACGCCAAGCTGGACACGTTGCTGATCGGTGAAGTAGCCGAGACCTTGACCCTTGAAGAGCGGGAGAGTGCGATCGATGAGGTTCTGGAGCTTGGTGGGGCGATCGACGGGCTCCTGGCACAGCAGATTGGGCTGAACATAGAAGCTCTTGAGAGGGTGACCGGACGGACGTTCACGGCTGCCGAGAAAGAGGAGATCACGACAAATACGCAGCGTGCATGCCGGTGGACCTTCCTCGTATCTGGACTGCAGCACCCGAACATAGTCAAAGCGGTCGGTGAGCTCACTACATCGGGGCCGGGGAAAATAGAGGGCGTCGCCGCAGCGCTCTCATCGTAGCGCTGGAACCCCGGGTGGTCGCTTGGGGTGTCGGGTGGTCCTGAAATCGCAACGTCACGCTAGCCGACTCCGCCCCGCTTGACCCTATACCATGGTATAGGCTGTATCTTGTCTGGAGAACGCCCATGACCCATGAAGAACAGTTACGTGTCGGACAGGTTGCCCGCGCCACCGGGGTCAATGCGCAGACGCTGCATTACTACGAACGCCGTGGCCTGTTGCAGGCGCCGCACAGAACGCCCACTGGGTACAGGGTCTACGGCCAGGACGCTGTGGAAACGGTTCGTGGGATCAAGCGCGCCCAGGCCTTGGGCTTCACGCTGGCTGAAATCCGTGAGTTCATGACCATTGAATCAGGAGGGCCCCACCCAGCGGGCGTGATCAACATGATTACTGGAAAACTCCGGGAGATTGAAGGAAAGATCCGTGACCTTCGTCACATGCGGCGGTCGCTGCAGACGGCAGTCGAGCAGTGTGAATGCGGCGGCGACCTGTCGCGCTGTGGCGTCTTGTCAGGGCTCGGGCGCTGACAAGTGCTCGACCGCTCTCCATTCGAACAATCTGGACCGGTCAATTGCCAAAGGAGGATCCATGGAAGAAACCGTGATGGCTACGAGCGATTTGGTCGCGTGCACGCTCACTGACGCAGCGCGTCGTGATCGAAGGGAAGAGATCAGTTCCACCCTGACCGCTTCTATCATAGACGTGCGGGAGACTACAGACGCGTTTGAGCTTGGGTTCCCGTCAGAGGCGATAGAAATAGTCCGTGCCTTCGTCGACTTCGAGCGCCGGTGCTGCAGATTCCTGGCGTTCAAAATCGACGACCGCGACGACCAAACCTGGCTGCGGCTGAGTGGTCCCCAGGGCACAAAGGAATACATCCGCGGCTGGCTCCCGAAGGAATTGCAGGGCACTCAGCAGAGATCAGGTCGTTTGTTCAAGGCGAGTGGAGGCAGCCTGCCCGGAGCAGTCGGAGCAATCGTGTCGGGCGGGCGGGCCGGGTCAAGCGGCGCATGCTGACCGAGGTTTTTGGCGCTGTCGCCGTTTCCATCATGGCGATCTCCTATGGCCTGGAGAGTCGGTCGCGGTGGTTCGTGTTCGTCTTTGCGGTTGCATGCCTGGCGTCGTCTCTTTACGCCGGCTTGATCCACGCATGGCCCTTTGCGGCAGTCGAGGTCCTGTGGGCCGGCATCGCGCTGCGACGCTGGCTGGTCGTGGGCCGGAACCTGCCGGTGCCGCCCTCCTCACTTGACTACTGAGCCGGAGACCCAAGATAGACGATGCCCATGTCAAGTTGGCCGAGCAGGATCGTGTCTGGACTCGCTATCCTCGGGTTGAGCCTGGGCCTGTTCTTAATCGTGTATGTGATTTTGGCCATTGTGCAAATGTAGGCAGGTCGAGTCAGTGGTCTGAGCCCGTCCATTAGGCGCCCCTCCATTTATTCCCGGGGAGATGGGGTCGAAGACTCGCCTCGGCGAGTGACGCCAACCCCTTGACCCTGTCATCCCGAGGCTCCGCGAGGGATCTGGGGAGAGGGGTCCAGTCCCCTCTCCCTCTGACGGGAGAGGGCTAGAGCCTGCCCCGAGTCCCCCCGAGGGGGTGAGGGTGATTCCCCAAAAGTGACACCACCCCCTTGACTCGACATGAACATTCGTGCTATATTGCCTGCCAGGCCCGACACCCCGCGTCGGCCCTAATCAAGGAAAGGTGGAACATCCGCCCAGCTGAAAGTCCGCCTTTGGCGGAGCGGAACTAAAGGAGTCCCATGAGTCGCACCGGCCTCCATAGGCCCCGTCACACCCGAGCGGTATGCCACCGCCCGGCCATTGGCACGCGCCTCCTTCCCAGCCCCCATTCCCGCCTCGACCATTCCCTGGGGTGGGGCATTCCGCTCGCCCTGAGCGGAGTCGAAGGGTCTCAAGAGCGGAATAGGCGGGGTCTCCTCCCCAGTCCTCCCCATCTTAACTCCCACTACAAGCGCTGCCCAAAGGCCCAACGCCTACGCCTTCGCAGCGATCAATCACCGTCCCGCCCCCTGCATGGAAGGTCCCCGGACAAATCACGGCACCCCCTTTCCAAGGGCCACTGCCAAATGCGCGCTACACTCACCCGGCGCATCCGTCTCGCCTCCTCAGGCGACGCCCTGGAGCACAGCGTCATGTCTCCTCCTTGGGCCATAGCGCCCCCTCCGGACTCCCCCGGCCTAGACCTTGCTGGCGAGTCCGAACAGTCGGACAACCTCCGACTTAAAACAAACGCACCATTTAGGGATTCCACCGTCGTCACAACCGGAGAACACCCGACTACGAACGGCGGTCACGGGTCCCCGCTCCCATCCCTTAGGGTGGTCGAGCACTTCTGGTGGACGGGACTGCCCCACACCGAGAATTTCTCGGGTCTCGTCCACATCCCCTCAGAAGTTAGGGGCTGTCGCAGAGCCGTCGCCGATCTCACATGCATCGGCACAGGCGTAGACGCCTTCTTGCGCAACCGTCCGGGACCTTCCATCACCTCCCTCCCCCTTGCCCACTTCCCCACTGGGGACGACCGGCCAGTCGCCCAGGGTGTGGGCGCCCCGATTGGGGCGTCCACACCCCTCCCCCTCCCTTTTACCATTCCGAGGCTCCGCGAGGAATCTCGGACTTGCCCGCTCACCCTTCCCCCCTCTCCCCTCACCCCACTCACGAAAGGAACCCCCTCCCCATCCCCGGCGTCTCCACCCCGGAAAAAACCAAATTTCCCCGAAAACAATCAAAGACCACGACTGCGCCCGCACATCAATCAAAACTCCCTCTCCCAACATCCAACAAAGGAGCAGCCGGCCCCCGTGACCCCATCATATTTGACAGGCATAAACAGTAGCTAAAAACAGGGCATTGTGGTACAATTATTTTGGTCGAGGTTTTGTACTTGTACTTATTTTGCCCACGGTTCCGTGACCGATCGAAGGCCCAACTCTCGACTGCCAGACGGCCGGTCCCAGGTAGCAGACCACCCCGGTTCGCTCCGTGCGCCATCAAGCAGACGTTATGGCGTTAAAACAAGAAACTGAGCGGTACACAGCCGCAGATATCCAGGTTCTCGAAGGCCTCGAAGCCGTACGACGCCGCCCCGGCATGTACATCGGCAGTACCGACCAGCGCGGCCTCCACCACCTCATCTACGAGATCGTCGACAACTCCGTCGACGAGGCTATGGCCGGCTACTGCGACCAGGTCTTGGTCACCATCCACAAGGACGGCTCCATCACCAGCTCCGACAACGGCCGCGGCATCCCCGTCGAGAAGCACCCCACCACAGGCGTATCGGCGCTGGAAACGGTGATGACCATTCTCCACGCCGGAGCCAAGTTCGGTGGCGGCGGGTACAAGGTTTCCGGCGGCCTGCACGGCGTCGGCGCCTCAGTGGTCAACGCTCTGTCAGTCAGCCTGAGGGCAGAGGTGCGCAGGAACGGCAATATTTATGCGCAAGAGTACCGGAAGGGGCTCAGCCTGGGTGCGCTCAAGAAGGTCGGGCCCGCACACGGCACGGGCACCAGGATCATCTTCCAGCCCGACCCCGAGATATTTACCGAGCTTGACTATGATTTCGATACGCTGACGGAACACTTCCGGGAGACCGCCTACCTGAACAAGGGGCTCGAAATCCGGCTGGTGGACGAGCGGAGAGCGGAGGCCGACAACGAGATGACTTTCTTCTTCGAAGGGGGCATTTCCAGCTTCGTACGGCACATGAACCGCAACCGCGGCTCCGTGCCCGCCCTGCCCATATCCATCCAGAAGATCGCCGACGGGTCCAGCATCGAGATAGCCATGCAGTACAACAACGGCTTCTCGGAAACGACCCTCTCCTTCGCCAACTGCATCAACACCGCGGACGGCGGCACCCACGTCTCGGGCTTCCGGGCCGGACTGACCCGCGGCCTGAACGACTACGCCCGCAAGGGTAAACTGCTCAAGGACGACCAGACCAACCTGTCCGGCGAGGATGTAAGGGAAGGCTTAACCGCAGTAATCAGCGTGAAGCTGACCGACCCGCAGTTCGAAGGCCAGACCAAGGGCAAGCTCGGCAACGCCGAGATGAAGAGCCTCGTCGAGTCGGCCATGTCCGAAGGCTTGGGGAAGTACCTTGAAGAGCACCCCCAGGACGCCAGGAGGATTATCGAAAAATGCATGACCGCCGCCCGGGCCCGGGAAGCCGCACGCAAGGCCAGGGAGATGGTCCTGCGCAAGGGCGCCTTCGACGGCGGAAGCCTGCCGGGTAAGCTCGCAGACTGCTCAGAGCGAGACCCGAGCCGGAGCGAAGTCTATATAGTCGAGGGTGAGTCGGCGGGCGGTTCCGCAAAGATGGGTCGGGACCGGAAATTCCAGGCTATCCTCCCCCTGAAGGGCAAGATCCTCAACGTGGAGAAGGCCCGCCCCGACAAGATGCTTGCCCACGAAGAGATAAGGGCGTTGATAACCGCCCTCGGCACCGGGATAAAGGAGACCTTCGACTGTTCGAAGCTCCGCTATCACCGCGTAATTATCATGACAGACGCCGACGTGGACGGCTCTCACATCCGCACCCTCCTCCTCACCTTCTTCTTCCGCAACATGCCCGAGCTGATAACGGGGGGCTACCTGTACATAGCCCAGCCTCCCTTGTATCGGGTTAGCAAGGGCAAGAAGGCCGAATGGAAGTTCTCTGACGGTGAGAAGGACGCCTGGTATGCCCGCCGGGCCTACGGCGGTATCCAGGTGACCAGTTCCGACGGAGAGAGGTCTTTCTCCGGCACGGAGATCGCCCGGTTGATAGAGCCGCTGAAGCGGTTCGGCGGGGCGTGGAGAGACGTCGGCCTGCCCGACGAGGTCGCACCCGGCCTGATGGAGGGCCTGGTTAAGAATGGGTCCACCGAAGAGGGAGTCGAGGAGGACGTAGAGGAAGACGAGATGACGGGCCTGGTGAAGCAGTTCGAGTCCCGGGGCTTCGACGTCAATGTCCCGACCAACGGGCACGCTCCGCAGAAAATAGAAGTCTCCTGGGGCGGTGATACCGGCGCCACGATACCGCTTCAGATCGTCGACGCTCCGCCGATGCACACCTGTAAGGAGTTCTACCCATCAGTGAAGGACGTGGTCACCCACGGCAACTTCCGGGTCACCAAGAAGGACAAGGACCTGAACGAGGAAGTGTCGTGGAGCGGGCTGGCAGGCCTCATAGAGCGTCACAGCGACACGCGGGGCATCTCCATTCAGCGCTACAAGGGCCTGGGAGAGATGAACCCGGACCAGCTGTGGGAAAGCACCATGAACCCGGAGACCAGGACCATCCTTCAAGTCGCTGTAGACAACGAGATGGAAGCCGACATCGTCTTCAACACCCTGATGGGGGACGAGGTCCCGCCCCGCAAGCGCTTTATCCAGAACCACGCCAAGAACGTCCGGAACCTGGATATCTAGACGCTCGGGGCCCGGTAGAGCCCTTTCTCCTCGATGTAACTCCTCACTGCCGGAGGCACCAAGTACCTGATCGAAAGCCCTTCCTCAACGCGCTTGCGTATCCCCGAGGAGCTGATATCCACCTGAACATTGTCCAGCACGTGGATCCTGTCGGTGGCTCCGGGCACCTCGCGGTCCAGAGCGGCGATGTCCAGGTTCGTGTAGCCGGGCCTGCGCATCGTTGCGAAGTGACAGATGGAGACCAGCCGCCGAGGCTCCTTCCACCTGCCGAGCTCGGCCAGTGCATCGAGTCCGATGATGAAGTAGAGTTCTACATCGTCACCCATCCGTATTGCGAGCTGCTCTATGGTGTCGACGGTATATGAGGCGCCCGGGCGCTCCAGTTCCTGGGTGTCTATTGAGAAGCTGGGGTTGCCCTCCACAGCCAGGCGGAGCATGTCGAGACGCCATTCCATGTCGGAGACGTTCTCGCCGTCCTTGAACCAGGGTCGGCCTGCTGGGATGAAGAGGACTTGGGAAAGGCCCAGCTTGGCTTGCGCCTCCTCTGCGATGATCAGGTGACCGTTGTGGACCGGGTCGAAGGTGCCGCCCAGGACCCCGACTCTTACGTCCATTCCATATCCGACCCACCGATCCTTACCGTATCCCCTTCCACAACACCAGCCTTCTGCAGGGCTTGGTGGACGCCGGCCTTTTCCAGCAGCGACATGAGCTGCATTCGGGCCTCCCAGTCGGATATGTCGGTGCCCCGGACGAGCCTCTCGAGTTCGCCGGCGTGGACTACGTAGGTCTCGGCATCCTTGACCACGGAGATACGCCGACCCTTCGGCTTGGGCCTGAGCACAGGTGCCTCCGCCGAACCCTGCGACGAGGATTCCATACCGGTCGCCTTCACCAATTCCACCAGGCGCCTCATCAGCTCAGGGATTCCTTCACCAGTGGCCGCTGATACGTAGCACACTGCTAGAGCCCCGGGAAATTCATCTGTGCTCTCAGAGGCCTCATGCAGCTCATCTTCAGCAAGGTCTACCTTGTTCACCACTACCAGCCTCGGCTTCCCATGCACGTATTCATCCTTATCAGCCAGGGCGTCGGTTACCCGGCGGTAGGAATCGGCCAGGGATTCCTCAGTGGCATCCAATACCAGTGCTACCAGCGAGGCTCTGTGAGCGTGTTTCAGAGCCCCATCGCCCGAGCTGGAGGTCGACCACACCGAAGGCACTTCAAGAAGCCGATACTGGGTCCAGTCCGACTCCATCACACCAACGATAGGGTCGACGGTGGTCATCCAGTAGTCGGCCACCTTTGCTCCCGCCGCGGTCATCTTGTTCAGTAGCAACGACTTGCCGCCATTGGGATCTCCAAGAATAGCCACGTCGCACAGCATCTTATATGTCAAGCGTACCTCTCGTGTCTCTCCCAGCTCCCCAACCTCCGCCATCCGAGGCACTTTCATGGTAGAGGTAGCATAGGTGCGGTTCCCTCTGCCTCCACCCCCGCCGCTACAAACGACGTGCTTCTCATCGGCACACGTCATATCCAAGGTAAAGTCCACCCCGTCACCCATTACCTCTGCAACGGTACCTACGGGTACCAAGACCACGAGATCAACGCCTGCTCTTCCTATTTTTTTAGACCGGCGGCCATCCCATCCATCATGAGCCGCAAGCTTAGGTGTGGTAACCAGGTGGGACAGAGAACGGACCTCGTATGTCGGGTGTAGGAGGACAGATCCGCCCTGGCCGCCACCTCCGCCATCCGGCCCCCCGAAAGGAACGAATTTCTCCTTCCTAAAGGTGACCGCTCCTCTCCCACCTCGACCCCCGGATAACACAACCGACACATTGTCAACGAGCATCCCTATTACCTACTTCTACAGACGTACTTCAGGTCTTTCTTCTTGTTCCAGAGTGGGTTTATTTATATAGAGTATATTAATAAATATATGTAACAAGAGTAATAGGAGTACTTGGCTGTTACAGCCCTGAAACTTTGTTCCCTACAAAGTCAGTGGTGAAATGGAACATGGGCCGGGAGTTGTTTGACTGTTGGGCTTGTCTTATGACGCGGTCCCGTACTTTGGTTTATCCAATACGTGAGCTAGTGATCGTAATATCCATATTATATCCGAGCTATGTCGGCAAGGCAGTTTGTAGATTTGGGTAAGTTATGTGAAGGCAATTCATGGTATGAATAAGTCGGCCTAGAGGGAGGTGCTTGGGATAGGAACTGGGTGGGTTAGGCCCTAGGCTCGGCGAGCTAGACGCGAGAGTTGCTGAATAAGGTGTCTCTTATTCGCGCTAAGTCCAACCTAATTGACTTGCTAGCTTGCGCTCGTTCTGAAATCTTGCGGCACGCGGCGCTTACGCCGGCGGGGGTCCTGTCGCCAAATAGCGCTCCGATCCTCATCGGGGTCAGGTGGAGCTCCTCCCGGAGGAGATACATCGCGATGTCCCTGGCTTGCACGTAGCGTTTCAGCCTGCGCTTGCCGGTGATCTCCTCTATGGAGAGGCCGAAGTGGGTGGCAGTGAACTCTATGATGGCGTCGGAGGATGTGTTGGCTGGGCTCAGCTCGGTGCCTTTAAGGAGTACCTCGCTGGCCAAGGCCAGGGTTACGGGCTTGGATTCCGCCTTCGCCAAGGCGAGCACCCGGTTGAGAGCCCCCTCAAGTTGCCTGACGCTTCCATCGACCATGCGGGCTATCATGTCCAGGATCGAACCCGGTACATCGACACTCATGGACGAGCACTTCAGTCTGAGGATTGCTACCCGGGTGTCGAGGCTTGGGGCCGTGATGTCGGCCAGGAGGCCTCCTTCGAACCGGGACACCAGCCTGGGGTCAAGGGCTTCGATATCCCTCGGGTGCCTGTCCCCTGCGAACACCAGTTGCCGGTTGGATCCGTGGAGGTCGTTGAACACGTGGAAGAAACCCTCCTGGG
This sequence comes from Dehalococcoidia bacterium, assembly GCA_965197585.1. Classification (GTDB taxonomy): domain Bacteria; phylum Chloroflexota; class Dehalococcoidia; order Plut-88900; family Plut-88900; genus Plut-88900. The sequence goes on along the minus strand of OZ240215.1, from coordinate 3,028,492 downwards.
TCTGCCGTTTGCCCCCGATGAACTGAATGTCGTCCACCATCAGCAAGTCGACTTCCCGGTACTTCCGCCGGAAGTTGCCGAAGTCTCGCTCCCGAGCCGCCTCGGCGTAGTCGGTGGTGAACTGTTCTGCCCCGACGTAAAGCATGTCCCGATTCCGAGACCTGGCGTTGTGGCCGATGGCATGGAGGAGATGGGTCTTGCCAAGGCCAACGTCTCCGTAGATGAAGAGCGGGTTAAACGGGTAATCGGCGTTCTCTGCGACCGCTTGGGCCGCAGCGTGGGCAACCCTGTTGAATCGGGCGACCACCATGGAGGTGAAAGTATAGTTTCGGTTGAGAGGGGCGGACTTGTGTCCTGCAGGAGGAGTGTATGGTCCCGCGGTGTCTGCATCGTCGTCATGCCCGCCGGTGACCGCGGGGGAAGGGGTGAAGGTCTGGGGAGAGAGGCCCGGTGGGGAGGAAACAAGGAACTCGACGATGAGTGGTATGCCGGTTAGGCCTCGGATGGTTTCCTCGATGCGGGGCCTCATCTTGAGGCGCAGCCACTCCGTGACAAAGGCGTTTGGCGCTCCGACGGTGAATCGGCCCCCGCCCGACGAGATCCCGACGGTGTCCTTAAGGTACGTGTCGAAATAGGGGCGAGTTACCTGAAGCTCCAGCTCTCCAAGGGCTGCGCGCCAAACGTCTTTTGCGTTATTTTCTTCCATTACCGCCGGATGATTACCAGTCTTATTTTGGGCGCGAAGAGATACGGCAAATGTATGTCTCTTCTCGGACCGGGGTGGGGGAGGCACAGTGTTCAGGCACAGGCCTGGAACGCCGGGCCTTAGAATCCATCTGCAATCCCTTCCCCGAATCGGACCGGTTGGACCGAGTCCGCCGCCAGGGGAAGGGGCGCAAAAGAGTTGGTCCTCCACCAACAGAGAGAGGATAACACACCCCTAATATGGGCGTGTCAATGAATGAGAAAGGCAAATTTTGCGCGTCTTTTGGTGGGTTATTCGTGGGGCTGACTCACCGACGTGGAATGCTTTGCCTGCCCCGTTTCGAGACCCTATAATGCGCCCAAAGCTCTGCATAGATGAGGTGACGATTCAAGGTTCCTAAAGACTTTCACGACCTGAGATGTGTGTTCATGGGAACACCCGAGTTTGGTGTACCGACCCTAGAGCACCTGGCCGGGAGTGGGTTGCGCGTGGTGGGGGTCTACACTCAACCGGACCGACCCTCCGGCAGGGGTAAGAAGACGAGGAAGTCACCGGTCAAGGTCCTGGCCGAGGCTCTGGGTCTGCCCGTATTCCAACCGGAAACTCTCTCCTCGCAGGAAGCGCGAGTGGAGATGGAGTCGCTCAAACCTGACATAGCTGTCGTCGCCGCGTATGGCCTTATCCTCCCGAAATGGACGCTGGACCTGCCGACCTATGGTGTCCTAAACGTCCATCCATCCCTGCTGCCGAGGCATCGAGGCCCGGCGCCGGTGGCCAATGCGATTCTGGGGGGCGACGAGGAGACCGGTGTAACGGTAATGAAGGTCGTACCGAAGGTGGACTCAGGGCCGGTTTTCCGCTCTGTCGGCATAGAGATTGGACCGCGGGACACTACTGGGGCGCTGACCAGAAGACTGGCTGAGATAGGGGCGCGACTCTTGGCGGAAACACTGAGGGACTGGTTTCGGGGTATGATCGAGCCAATTGTGCAGGACGACTCGCTGGCCACGTATAGCCGGAAGGCGACTCGGGGGGACGGGGAGGTCAACTGGGCTCTGCCGGCTGTGAAGATAGACAGAATTATTCGGGCATATGACCCGTGGCCGGGCTCATTCACCACATGGATGGGCCGGAGACTGAAGGTATTGGAGGCGGAACCCTTCGAGGGAGGAGTGGGTGACCCAGGGATGGTGATTAAGGAGAGGGGTGGGGTGGTGGTGCAGACGGGGCGTGGGCAGCTTGCATTGAGGAAAGTGCAACCGGAGGGGAGTCGGGGGATGGAGATAGAGGCCTTCATCCTCGGGCGACCGGAGTTTATTGGGACGAGGCTGGGTATGGTTTCTCAGGCTGACAAGGAGGGTTGACTTGCTTTGAAAACAGCAAATGAGCTATTCGATGGTGCGATGTTTAGGCTCCGGGAGCATTACTGGGAATATCACTTCTTTACTGAGCGAGACTTAGTCTGGAGTGTCCAGTTGCAGATTCACAAGGCCATACAGGAGGAAGAACTCCAGTACCGTGTGTTCCATGAGCACACAATGGAACCCTATGTGAGGTCTGACCTGGTGATCCTAGACCCCGACGACTCTGTGGCGACAGTTATCGAATTCAAATATGAGCCTTCTAAAGACAGAAGGTCAGATAGGGGCGGCGACATTTGGCGCACAAAGTTTCCCGTTGTTGCGTGGAGTGATGTAGAGAAAGATGTAGAAAAGGTTCAGGGTTTTGTGAAAGATGGCAGGGCAAAAGCAGGGCATCTGATCGTAATAGATGAAGGTGGCACACACAGTTGGCGCGAGCCATTTGAAGGGAGCAGGTGGATAGATTGGGACGCTGGCGTGTCGGTTCTGTGGGCAATGTACGGAGGCTAGGCGCGGTCCAAGTTGGAGAGGATGGCATGGGCTGCGTTGTGTCCTGGGGCGCCGGTGACCTCTCCGCCGGGGTGTGTTCCTCCACCGCATAGGTAAAGCCCGTCGACGGGGGTGTTGTAGTCCGACCATCCAGGGAGCGGGCGGCGAGAGAAGAGTTGTCCCGGAATAGTGTCGAGCTGGCGGATGTTGCCGTCGGTGAGGCCAACCCTCCGCTCGATATCCATAGGGGTGAACACCTGCCACTGGTCGACCACTTCGCGGATGTTGGGAGCGTAGACGGACATGGTATCCATGAGAACATCGAAGATGTGCTGGTGCGCGTGGTCCCAGTCGCCGTTGGAAAGGGTGACCGGCTGGAGTTGCATCCACATGGACATGACGTGGTTGCCTGGAGGGGCCAGGGAGTCGTCGTATACGGAGGGAATCTGGATGTACATCTGGGGGCTGTCGGTAAAGCGGCCGGCGAGGGCATCCTGGAGGTTGGCCTCGAAGTATTCGACGGAAGGGCAAATCTTGATCATGGCCAACATCTTGGGATCGAATCCCGGGCCCAGGTGGCGGCTGAAGTCGGGGAGACCCGTTAGCGTGCAATGGAGCTTCACGCTGGAGAATTGGGTCTTGAGGCGTTTGACCTTGCGCCGGAAGTCGGAATCCAGGTCGTCGGGGTCTAGCAGGTCCAGGAAGGTGCGCTTGGGATCGGCGTTGGAGACGATGGTTGGGGCGTAGAACTCGGCGCCGTCCTCCAGGGCGACGCCCACGGCACGCCCGTCCCGGACGATGATTTGGGAGACGGGGGAGTCGGTGCGGACCTCGGCCCCAAAGCTGGCGGCCGATCTGGCCATGGCCTGGGTGATGGCGCCCATACTGCCCTTTGCCAAGCCCATGTTCCTGGGCTCGGTGAACCGATCGATGTGGAAGTAGGCAATAGCGAAGGCGGATCCCACGGATGCGGGGTCTCCGGTCTCGGCGGCGCCAATGAAAGCGCCGCGCACCTGCTCCGACTCGAAATGTTCCTCAACGAGGTCCTTCATGCTGACGGTAAGCATGGTTTCCAGCACATCCTCGTCGCCCGTGGCCCGAGCCCGGTCGAAGAGCTGGGCGAGGGTGGGGGCCGGAGCGAGGACATAGTCTTGGACCAGGCCTGCGGCCTTCTCCCAGAACCGATCCCAGGCGGGATAGGCCTCGGCGTCTTTGGAGGAGATCGCTGCGATCTCCTTGATCATCCTGTCCGTGTCCCGCCAGAGGTTGATGTAGGAGCCGTCCGGGTAGGGCAGGAACCTGACGGGATCAAGGGGGATGACGTCAAAGCCGTAGTTGCGGAGCTGCAGGTCGTCGATGACCTTGGCCTGGAGCATGTGACAGTGGTATGCGCAGGCGGGGAACCGGTAGCCGGGAATGAGTTCCTCGGTGGTGCAAGCGCCGCCAACTATGTCACGGCGCTCGAGAACGAGGACGCGGAGGCCGGCACGGGCAAGGTACGCGGCGCAGGTGAGGCCGTTGTGGCCCCCTCCGATGACTATGGCGTCGTGGGTGGGAGAGGTCATTTCTTCTTCCTTGACTTGGGGCCGAAGGGCTCGGGGAGGAAGGGGCCGTCCCGGGCCTCCAGGAAGCCTTTGAGGCCTCCGGTGGACTGTGCGTCCCAGAGAGCCTCTCGATGGCCACCGTGGGAGCTGTGGGCCACGCTGGAGAGGGCAGCGTTGACCTGCATCGCAGCGCCGAGTCCCATCGCCTCCATGCCCATCCAGGTGACTGCCTTGTTGACTCGGACCGAGGCCTCGGGGACGAGGGCTATGCGCTCGGCGAGGGCCCAGGTTACGGCGTCCAGGTCAGCCTCGGGGACTACCTGTGTGACTACACCGATGCGGAGAGCCTCCTCGGCACCCATGTGGTCACCGGTGAGGGCCCAGCGGTGGGCCTGCTTCCAGTTCGAGAGGGCAGCTAGCATGAATGACGTATTGGAAATGTGCCGGACCTCGGGCTGGCCGAAGACGGCGTTGTCGGCGGCAATGGTGATGTCGCAGGCCATGCTGTACCAGAACCCGCCCCCAAAGCAGTAGCCCCTGACGGAAGCGATGACTGGGACGCCCAGCTTCCAGAAATGGGTGAATTGATCGGTGTCGTAGGCGTCCCGGTCCCACCAGAGCTTGATATAGTCGCCAATTTCAAAGCCCTGCGGGTCGGCTGCAGGACGCCCGTCTTCACGGGGCTTGATGTCATAGCCGGCGGAGAAGGAGCGTCCGGCGCCCGTGAGGATGACGACGCGGACTCCGGGGTCGGCGTCGGCCTCATCAATGGCCAGCCGGATCTCCTTTACCATCTCGTCGCTGATGGCGTTCAGGACGTCGGGTCTGTTAAGGGTCACCTTGACGATTTGGCCGGTCTTTTCGTAGAGCAGGGTGTCGTAGGGCAATGGCTACCTCCGGGCAGGGGACTGTGTAGAATCACGCTCCGGCATTCTAACCCAGTGTGACAGGAGGGACAACGGAAACAGCCGCTGCAGATTGATGCCCTGATTGGGCCGACGGGCCAGGCATGAAGGGGGAGGTTTGATTGATGTGCGGACTCAGGCGTGATCTTTGATTGTTCTGCGGTGTTTCCCCAGGATGGGCATGGGGCATTTTGAGGGTATGGGCTAGTAGGCGGCCCCTTTCGAGGGTGGGGTGAGGTGGGGGGGAAGGGTGAGCGGGCAAGTCCGAGATTCCTCGCGGAGCCTCGGAATGGTAAAAGGGAGGGGGAGAGGTGTGGACGCCCTATTCGGGGCGCCCACACCCAGGGCGACCGGCCGGTCGTCCCTACTGGGGGAATGGACAAGGGGGAGGGAGGGGAGGGTACGCCCCGAGGAGCGGGGCCCCTGCCCTTTCGGGAATGGATTCACGCCTTGGCGCATCTGCGACCTGCCTCCGCAGGAAAGACGGAGAAAACGGGAGGGGAAGGGGATGGAAGGTCCCGGACGATTGCGCAGGAAGGCGGCGACGCCTGTACCGATGGGTGTTGTCCGCGACAGCGGATGTTCCACATCGAAGCCGGCTTTGCTACAGCCCCGAACTTCTGAGGGGATGTGAACGAGACCCGAGAAATTCTCGGTGTGGGGCAGTCCCGACCACCAGAAGTGCTCGACCACCCTAAGGGATGGGAGCGGGGACCCGAGACCGGCGTTCGTAGTCGGAAGTAGTCCGGTTGTGACGACGGTGGAATCCTTGCCCCTGACTTCTGAGAGGATGTGGAGGAGAGCCGAGAAATTCTCGGTGTGGGGCGGTCTCGACCACCAGAAGTGCTCGACCACCCTAAGGGATGGGAGCGGGGACCCGAGACCGGCGTTCGTAGTCGGAAGTTCTCCGGTTGTGACGACGGTGGAATCCTTAAATGGTGCGTTGGTTTTGAGTCGGCGCTCATCCGACTGTTGGGATTCGCCGGCAAGGACTAAGTCGGCGACGTAAGTATGCCCCTCGACGGGGGCGCTGATGCGGAGGCGGCTGCCCTGCAGCAGGGCGTGCCTTGATTTGTCCGGGGACCTTCCATGCAGGAGGCGGGACGATGATTGATCGCTGCGGAGGCGGAGGCGTTCGGCCCTGGGGCAGCGCTTGTAGTGGGTGTTGATGCGTAGGATGGTGGGAGGAAAGGGATTGGGGAGGAGGCGCGTGCCTGTGGCCGGGCGGTGACATACCGCTCGGTAACGATGGGGCATATGAAGGCTTGTGCGACTCATGGGACTCCTTTTGTTCCGCCAGGGGGCGGATGTTCCACCTTTCCTTGATTAGGGCCGACGTGGGGAGTCGGGCCTGAGAGGTAATATAGTACGCATGTTCATGTTGAGTCAAGGGGTTCGTGTCACTTTTGGGGTAGGGGACACCACCCCATTCCGTTCTTGAGACCCTTCGACTTCGCTCAGGGCGAACGGAATTCCCCACCCCTGGGGATGGATTTCGGCTCGGCGGGGGTGTGCTTTCAGGAGGGATGGGTTCGCGCCTTGGCGCATCTGCGACCTGCCTCCGCAGGAATGACGGAGTAAAGGGAGGGAGAGGGGACTGGACCCCTCTCCCCAGATCCCTCGCGGAGCCTCGGGATGATCCGCCTTGGGCGGACAGGTTCCCCTCCGGGGGTGGGGGTGGATGGGTGTGATGGATTGGAGGGGCGCGGGCCTGCGCCCGGTCGACCCTTCGATGCTCTCCGCCAAAGGCGGACTTACAGCACGGCGCACTTCCAGCTTGCTCAGGGTGAGCGGCCCCCCACCTGGGGATGGGTGGTTAGAACCAGCGCCGGCGGAAGGCCGTGACGAGGACTATGAAGACCAGCGTCGCGAGTATGAAGAGCAAGCCCCAGTTGACGACGCGATCGAAGAGAGGGTTGATGATGGCGGTCGCCAGGACTATGGCCAGCGTGATTGCTGCGGCCCAGAGGAGGACTTTGGACCATGGGCGGGGGATTGGGGGCGTTGATTTAGGCATGTTAGCTAAACAGTGCGGCGACGTTTCGGCGCTGTATCTTGCCGGTGGCGGTGCGCGGAAGGGTGTCGACTATGTGTACGGTCTTGGGGACCTTAAAATCGATGAGGTGCTTTTGGCAGAAGGCCTGGATGTCCTCCTGCGTGACATCTCCGTTTAGCACGACAGCGGCGTGGACTTCTTCGCCGAATTTTTCGTCAGGTACGCCGAAGCATATGGCGTCCTGCACGGCGGGATGCTGGGCAAGGACTGCGTCGACTTCCAGGGGAGCGATCTTCTCGCCGCCACGGTTGATCAGCTCCTTCAAACGGCCCGTAATGTTGAGATATCCGAGGTCGTCGAGGAAGCCCTGGTCGCCTGTCCTGAACCAGCCGTCGGCAAAGGAGGAGGCGTTGGCCTCGGGGTTGTTGCGGTAGCCCTTCATGACGTTGGCTCCCATGATCACGACTTCGCCTCGATCCCCGTCTGCGAGCATGGCCCCAGCCTCGTCCATGATGGCGATGCGGACGCCGGTGCCCCGGCCCACTGTCCCTGCAAAGCGCTGAGCCGGAGGCAGGGGGTTGGAGGACATCTGGTGAGATGCCTCGGTCATACCGTATGCCTCGAGGACGGGGGAGTCGAAGCGGGCCTCCAGTCCTTCGAGGACGGCGGGAGCCAGTGCGGCGCTGCAGGAGCGGATAAAGCGGAAGGTGCCGCGAGGTGCGTTGTCGCTGTCGGCGCGGGAGAGGAGGATCTGGTGCATGGTCGGGACGCCGGAGTACCAGGTGGCGGCCTGCTCCAGGGCCACGGGCCAGAAGTTGCTGGCACTGAAACGGCTTGGGACGATGTTCGTTCCTCCGCTGGCGAAGGTGGAGAAAAGGACGCCGATGAGACCATGAACATGGAACAGGGGCATAATCATCAGGGCCCTGTCCTCTTCCGAGAGGCCGTAGGTGCCTACGATGTTTTTGAGGGATGACGCGAGGTTCGCATGGCTGAGGGGGACGCCCTTGGGGCGGCTGGTAGTTCCGCTGGTGTGGAGAAAGAGCGCTATGTCGTCAGGGGTGGGGCCTTCTGGCTGGCCACCGCCCTCTAGCGTTGCGCCTTCCCGAGTCAGGCGGACTGCCCCGTCACCCGAGTCATGGGCCTCGATGCAGAGGAGTCCGAGCTCTTGGGCCGCTCCCCGCGCTGGGTGCTCCTCCGGCGGGAGTATGGCCAGTGAAGCGCCCGCGTCCTCCATGTAGAAACGATACTCGTCTTCGGTGTAGTTGGGGTTGAGGGGGGCGGCGACCGCTCCCAGCCGGGCCACGGCAAGGAAAGTGGCTACGAACCGGATGTCGTTGCCCAAGGCTATGGACGCCGCCTGTCCCCTAGAGAGACCAGCGGCAGATAGGGTAGAGGCCAACTCTTCGACCTGGTCTCGGAGCTGCCGGTAGGTTAGGGTCGGACCACCAGGCACTACTACGGCGGCTTTGTCCGGGGCCCCGGCGTCGAGCAGTTGGGCTAGGGTCTGCATGTCTGCGGTCTCCTGATAGTGGGCGTGAATGAGACAGCGTAGATGATAGCAGGCATTAAGGATCCGTGCACAATATGGACTGGTAACCGGGGTTGCTAGAGCTGGGGCACAACCTGTTCGGCGATTACTTGAGCGTGCTCGATGAGATTGTAGACGGGGTTGAACATGATCATGTCCAGCCCTTCTTCGGCCAGGGGCCCGAGCTTGTCAACGATCTCGTCCACAGAGCCTATTAGTGAGACCTTCATCCCCAGTTCGGCGCTGTGGTAATGGTCAAGGAACCATTGCTGGATCTTGCGGTTCGCGGACTCCCTGTCATCGTCGATGGCGAGGTAGACCCGTTTGGAGATTGGGAAGGTGGCAGGGTCTCGGCCGTTCTCTTCGAGGGAAGAGCGCAGCTTGGCGAGAACCTTCCTGAACGCAGCGATATCGGAGGCGTTTGCGGCGCCTGCACCCATGAATCCGTCGCCCATTCTTGCCGAGCGCTCGACCGCGGAGTCGGCGGAAGCGCCGAACCAGATCGGGATGTGGGGCTTCTGGAGGGGCTTTGGGTTTATGGAGACGTTTTCCAGGTTCCAGAAGCGGTTTTGGAAGTCGACGCTGGGCTCGGCCCACAGCCTGCGGATCAGGGTGACGGCATCTTCGAAGCGGGCAATCCGGTGGGAGGCGTCGAATCCGAAGGCCGGGTAGGATTCACCGTCCCCGCCTATTCCCACTCCCAGGATGAGCCGTCCTCCCGAGATCTGGTCGAGGCTCGCCGAAATCTTGGCCACATTCACGGGATCGTGGTAGGGAAGGACGACGACAGAGATGCCGAGCTTGATGGTTCGGGTGCAGGATGCGGCGAAAGCGAGAAGGGTGAAAGGGTCCAGGTTGGGGCTGGTGGCAAAGACGCCATGCTGGGTCCAGACGCTTTCGTAGCCCAGGGCCTCGACGAGGGTAAGGTGCTCCTTGATGAGACCGAGGTCGGTGGGCCCGGGCGGGAACATCTGGGGAACGGCAATGCCGACGGTGGTGCGGTCTCGTATTACTAGCCGGTTCATTGCTCGTCCTTCATGTTTCTCCGGCCCTCCTACTGGAACCTGGGAAGGACTTCCTTGCCGAGGAGCTCCAGCTGACGCATGGCGTTGGCGTGGGGCATGCCGGGCCACTGCAGCCGTATGTTCAGGTGGTTGACGCCCAATTCGTCGCGGTAGCGCTGGATTTCGCGGACGACTTCCTCGGGGTTACCGATCAGGAAGCGGTCTCGGGCCAGTTGGTCGAATGGGACGGAGAAGGACTCGCCTTCGGGCAGCTCTTTGTCCTGTCCCCAGGATGCGTAGGCGGCGTACTTGCTTTCGAGGTAGGGTCGGCTTTCGGCGTAGGCTGTTGCGGAGTCGGGGGCTACGTAGAGCTCGCGCATCATGGGTAGGGTGTCGGGGATGGGTTGACCGGCCTCTGCTGCGACCTTGCGGTAGTAGTCAAGCTGGCCGGAAATCAAACCGATGGTGGCGTGGGGATTGATGACCCACGGATATCCCCAGCGAGCAGCCCTGGCGATGGCCGGAGGCCCGTTGGCGGCTACCCATATGGGCGGATGGGGTTTCTGAACTGGCCGGGTGGCGACCCGAACTTTGGGAATTTGGTAATACCTGCCGTTGTACTCCACCTCATCTTCGGTCCAGAGAAGGCGGATGATTTCCATGGCCTCGTTGAGGCGGGGGATGCGTTCGGAGCGTTTGATACCGAAGGCGGTGTACTCCTCGTCCCGGTACCCAATCCCGATTCCCAGTACGAAGCGGCCGCCGGACATGGCGTCCAGGGTTGCTGAGGTCTCGGCGACGTCAACCGGGTTGAGAAGAGGAATGAGGAGCACCGTAGCCGCGATCTCCATGCCCTCGGCGTCGGCGGTGAGCCTGGCGAGGAGGGGGATGATGGCGCTCATCTGGTATGGGTGGGAGAGGTAGTGCTGGCCGGCGCAGATCATGTGGAACCCGGCTTCGCGGGCGAGGCGGGTCTGCTCGGAGGCTTCGGCGATGCGCTGAGAAACCGACTCCCCTGCCGGATGCTGGGCATTGATGAAAAGGCCGAACTTCACTTGTTATCCTCTCAGTTCTGTTGTGTCATCTTGGGCAACTAACCTCAGCCCCCGCTCATACTTCGAGGGCCTCAGCACGAGCGGCCCCACCCCTCCAACACAGGCTATGCAAAGGCCGTTACCCTTCGGATGGCCGGGCGGATATGAGAATTTCGACGGCGACTTCGTCTGTGACGCTGACGAAGCTCCCGACGGTGGGGGCGGTCATCCCGAAGTCGGACCAGACGAAGGATGTGCGCCCGAGAATGTGCACCACGTCGCCGTCGTCTCGGGCCTCGACCTGGAAGATGACAGGGGCCTGGACGCCTTTGATTTCGAGCTGACCGGTTATCTCTATGGAGACCTCATTGCCATCGGAGAAGCCTTGGGGGAGGGGGCGGGCGTCGGGGAGGGTGAAGGTGGCGATGGGGTCGTTGGGGAACATCCTCTCGCGGATGTAGCGGTCCCGGCGGGACTGGTCGCTTTCGAGCTCGTGTAGTTGGATGTCGATAACGGAGGGACGACCGTCGAAGTGGACTTCACCTGAAAGGGCGGTGGTGCGGACTACGGCGTCGTTGGGCAGGGGAAGGCTGGACAGCTTCTCCTCGACGGTGAAGGTAGCCTCTGAACCTTCGCCGACGACGTAGGTGACGCCTTCGTATGAGCCGGGCTCGGCGGGTGGGGGCTCGGTGGGGGTGGGTGTATCAACGGGAGCTGCCGTAGGTGCAGGCGCATCGGCGGGGGCTGACGTAGGGGTGGGGTCCGGGGCGGGGGTAGAAGTTGTACGTTCAACGGTGACATCGACAGAACCGCAGGCTGCGGCGAGGAGGAGAAGCAGGGCCAAGGCGATGGCGGCGACAAAAACCTTGGCTCGTGGCGGGGTTACTGGCATTCAGGACCTCCGGTCCGGCTAGAGGGAATCAAAGTACATGTATGGGGCCGGTTGCACAAGGCCCGACTTTGGAGGGAGCTCCAGCCTTCCGGACTCCTCGTCGCCTACGTTGGCAAGAGGTATCGCCAGGGCGAGAACCACTGCCACTGCTGCCGGAGCGACCCACCAGCGCAATGGCGAGGGGTCGCGGCCAAATAGAGGAGTCAAGACGCCTGTGATAAGGCAAACGATGACGACGAGCGGAAGGGCGAAGGGGATCAGATTGTCCAGCTGGACGGCGAAGGCTGACAGGAGCATGGCCCCGACGGTGACGGATGAAACGCCCCAAAGGACCCCGAACTTTGTGGGTCGACCCTCAGTATTGATAAGCATTCGCCACATAAGACCTGCGAGCAGGCCTACGAGAAGGGAGGCGATGCCGACGGAGGCGGAGTTGAGGAGGGAGTCGTCGGGAGATTTGAGTGGCAGGGAGACCAGCACGGCTACGATGGCTGCGAGGGCCCCTGCGGTAATGCCTGCATTCATAAAGTCAGGTCTGCTCGACGCGCACTGTGACTATGTCGACGTTGTGATAGCTTTGGTGACGGATCGAAGATGCGTAGTGACGCAGCAACCGGAAGGAAAGGTCCCGGTCCTCCTCTGTGTCGGGCCGCTCGGCGAGGTTATCCAGCCGGATTTCCAGGTTCTCGGTGGAGGGGCCTGCGATGAATTCCATCTCCACCACGTCTTCGTCGCGGCGCACCGTAATGAGCAGCTTGCGCGCCTCTTCCGTCCCAGACTCCTCGTACGAATTCACAAGGGCCGTCAGCAACTCCTCGCCGGCGGCGCGCAGCCGTGTCGACGCTGCTTCGTCCCACCTGATGCTCGATGCGAACTTGTTTAAGAACTCATCCACCTCCGAAGTCGATGAGATGTTGAGCTCGGTCCTGAGTTTCTTGGCGCTGGGCAATGTGAGCCACATGAACAGGGTCATGAGCACAGCGGTCATGCCGCCGATTACCACGCCGTTGCTGAACAGGATGTGCAGCGCTCCGGCAAAAAGGTTGGGGAAGACCAGGTTGAGCTGGAAACCTACGCCGAGCCAGAGCGACAACCCGACGATGGTGGCGTTCCGAACGTCGGCGCCATCCTGAATCACTATTCTCGCACCCTGCATGAAGGTCAATCCTCCGAGGGCGACCAAGAACGCACCCACCACCGGGTTTGGGATGGCGAGCATGAGCGCCAACAACTTCGGGAAAAACGCCGCTATGATGTATATGATCCCAATAAACACACCGACCCGGCGCGCAGCGACGCCGGTAAGTTGGATAAGCGGTCCCATATCCGGCGTCATCGTGATGGGTGGCGCTGCCGCAAACCCGCTCAGCAGGCCGGTGATGCTGTCCACGTTGAGAGAGCCCTGCACCGCACTATATTCGACCGGGCGCGCAGTGCGCCACGACACCTGCTGTACGGCGACGGAGGCGCCGATATTCTTGATGGTGTTGGCGAAAGAGGACAAGATGAACACCGCCAGGAACATCCAGAACTTAGAGTCGATGCTCATGTCGAAGCCGGGCCAGGCGCTGAGCGAAGGCAAGCCCACCCAGTCGGCGCTCTTGACAAGGTCGATGTCGTACAATCCGACGAAAACGGATACTACGCAGCTCACCAATATGCCGATTATGGGCGCCCATAGACGCCAAATGCCCCAGCTGCGCAACATCAACACGGTGATTACTGCCAGGGTGACGCCAGCCACTACCGCCGCCGTGCTCGAGGGCTCTTGGGCCATCAGGACTAAGGAGACCAGGACGAATATGGAGCCGGTCAGCATCAGCATAGTGCCTGCGACTGCAGGCGTGATGATGCGCCGCAGCAAAGGCAGGCCGGCCGCGACCAGGAGATTCACGGGCGCCGAGAGGACTACCATGGTGGCGAGGGTGGACGGGCCACCCTCTTTGAGGGCCTCAATGCTCGCCGGTATGAAAGTGGCCGAGGTGGCCGCGAACAGCAGGTGCCCGCCCCCGATCTTACCGAAACGGAGAGGCTGGAGAATTATGCCGATCCCGCTGATCACAATGGTGGTGAAGACCATCCACTCCAGGTAGCTCTGCTCTTGTCCGGACACGCGGACAATTAAAATAGAGACTATGGCGATGTCTCCAAGGCCAAGCAGTGCAGCCTGTGCGGCTACACCGATGGACGTGAGATGCGGGGGATGCTCGTCGGGCTCGTAGCGGATGCTCTTGTTAACTACCTTAGCCATACCCGATGTCCTCAGCCCAGTGTCGATACGGGATGTTTCTGATGCTGGCGGGCCCTACGGTTGCATATAAGCACAGGCTATAGAAAGCAATTGCACTTCCTCCCTTCGCAGGACCTTTGCAACACCTCCAGGGGATTGTACAGGATACGGATTTACTGCGTCAGAAGACATCAAGGAAAGGGAAACCGGGCCGCCGCTATGGCCGCAATCGAGCTGGGTGGTACATCTGCGATCATGTTGTCGGGGTGTTTGCCAAAATGCAGACTGTATACTGCGGTACAGTGGCAGTGCCCTCCTTACGTGCGGAAATAGGCTGGCCAAACCGCGTAGCGTGAGGACTTGGTATACTCACACCTCTCGTGAATGGGTTGTTGCCGTGAACTTTGACACTTACGAACTCGATCCTCTCATATATGACGAGATGTTCCTGCCGGACGGCTCCCCAAGGGAGTATTGCCGGCAGATATACGAGACCCTGATCCAACTTTCCGCCGAAGAGCTTCACAATATCCAGGATCGGGTCATGCGCTCATTCTCGACGGAGGGGATTACCTTCGTTGTCTATGGAGACGAAGAGGCGGACGAGCGAATCATCCCCATCGACTGTCTGCCCCGGGCGATGTCCAGCGCAGACTGGGGCAACCTCGAAAAGGGTCTGACCCAGAGGCTCAAGGCCCTCAACGCGTTTCTGGAGGACGTGTACGGAGAGGCCCGTATCATCCGGGACGGAGTGATTCCCGCTGATGTGGTGATGGGCTGCCCGCAATACCGGACCGAGATGCGAGGCTTTTCCGCGCCTTACGGGACTTGGGTAGGCATATGCGGCACCGATCTGGTGCGTACGAACGATGGCTGGAAAGTGTTGGAGGACAACCTTCGGGTGCCTTCGGGCGTTTCATACATGCTGGCGAACCGGAAGGCGGCCAAGGCCAGCCTGAGACGGCTGTACCGGACGTCTCGGGTGCGGGACGTAGAGCATTACGGGCGTGCGCTGCGGGAGACGTTGTTGGAGCTCGCACCAAGCGGCCGCACGGACCCTACCATCGTGCTTCTGACGCCCGGGGTCTACAACTCTGCATTCTACGAACATATATTTTTGGCCCAGGAGATAGGCGCAGAGCTGGTGGAGGGGCAAGACCTGGTGGTTAAAGAAGGCATGGTCTACATGCGCACGACCAACGGTTTGAAACGGGTGGACATAGTGTATCGGCGTGTGGACGACGATTTCCTGGACCCGCTGGTCTTTCGAGAAGACTCGCTGCTGGGGGTGCCGGGACTGGTACATGCCTACAAACTGGGCAACGTGGCCCTGGTGAACGCTCCCGGGACGGGCGTAGCGGACGACAAGAGCGTCTACGCTTACGTGCCGGACATGGTGCGGTTCTATCTTAATGAGGAGCCGATCCTCCAGAACGTGGATACGCGGCTCTGTCGCCGCCCGGAGGACCTGGAGTACACTCTGGACAACCTTCAGGATCTGGTGGTGAAACAGGTGGGAGGTTCTGGGGGATACGGAATGCTGATAGGCCCTCACTCGACGGCTGAAGAACGGGAAACGTACGCGGCGGAGGTACGGGCAGACCCGGCAAACTACATCTCGCAGCCGGTGCTGGCCCTATCGAGAGCGCCCTGCCTTATCGAAGGGCAGTTCGAGCCTCGGCACGTAGACTTGAGACCTTTCGTACTGCACGGACAGAAGACCCGCTTAGTCCCTGGGGCCTTCTGCCGGGTAGCGCTGCGTCGGGGGAGCCTGGTGGTTAACTCCAGCCAAGGGGGCGGGGGCAAGGACTTCTGGGTATTGGAAGATTGACGAAAACGTTGATTAGAGACCCTAAGACCGAAACATTGCGAGGAGGCCTAGAGACATGATTGTTATTCGCAACCCCAGAATACTAATCGCCTTGGTTGCGCTGTTTACAGCTGGGGTCTTCCTCGCCCGGCCGGCGATTGCCCATGCTGCGGGAGTGGATGAGGAGTCGCAGTTCATATTGAACACGTTTGCGTTCCTTATCTGGGGGGCCCTGGTGATGTGGATGTGTGCAGGCTTTACCATGCTGGAATCGGGGTCGGTGCGTACAAAGAACGCATCTACGATCTGCCTCAAGAATATCGGAATATATTCGATAGCGGGGCTGGCGTTCTTCTTCATTGGATACAACCTGATGTACACGAACGTGGGAGAGGTGGGGTTGTGGGGCAAGTTTGAATTTCTGTACGGGCCTTCAGCGGATGAGGTTGCCATGATAGGCGGAGACAGCGAGGCAACCGGCGCTGTCATCAGCAACGGATACTCCGTTATGTCGGACTGGTTCTTCCAGATGGTGTTCGTAGCTACGGCTGCATCAATAGTTTCCGGGGCTATAGCAGAGCGGATAAAGCTGCTGCCGTTCTTCCTCTTCACGCTGGCGCTGACCGGTTTCATATATCCGATAGTCGGCTCTTGGACGTGGGGCGGCGGTTGGCTGGCGCAGGCGGGGTTCTCCGACTTTGCAGGCTCGACGATAGTCCACAGCACGGGAGGCTGGGCGGCGCTGGCCGGGATATTGCTGGTTGGCCCGAGGCTCGGGAAGTTCCGGAAGGATGGCCGGGTGAAACCGACCCCACCGTCCAACGTGATCCTGGTCACCCTTGGGGTCTTCATCCTGTGGCTTGGGTGGTTTGGGTTCAATGGAGGCTCACAACTGGCGCTCGGGAGCGCTCTGGACGCAGTGGCGATGAGCGTAGTGCTGGTTAACACCAACCTTGCGGCTGCGGCGGGAGTGGTGACTGCACTGGCGGTATCGAGGCCAATCCTGGGACGCATTGACCTGTTTGCGGGGCTGAACGGCGCTATAGCGGGGCTAGTGGCGATTACCGCCGGGCCAGCGAGCACGGACCACTTCTGGGCGGTTGTAGTCGGGGCGATAGGCGGGTTGGTATGCACCGCAGGCATCAAGCTGCTGGAGAAGATGAAGCTGGACGACGTGGTTGGGGCCATCCCAGCCCACTTGTTTGCAGGTATCTGGGGCACTCTGGCGGTCACCTTCACATCCGGCGGTCAGTTCCACATCCAGCTGATGGGTATAGCTGCGGTAGGCGGGTTCGTGTTTGGCTCGGCGTTTACCGTGTGGTGGGCATTGGACAGGGTGCTGGGTGTGCGGATTACGAGGCAGGTAGAGGAACTCGGTCAGGATGTAGCGGAGCTGGGCATGGAGTCCTATCCCGAGTTCATTCTGATGCCTGAAGAGTTCGACGACGAGGAGGAGGAACCGAAAAAAGCCAATGCTCTCGCGTAGCGCTCAAGGGCTTTACTGGATGGGGCGCTACCTCGAGCGGGCGCGTCACCTGAGCCGCCTGCTGCAATTGCAGTCGGAGGCGTTGGTGGACCGACCGGTGCGGGAAATCTACTTTGGGTGGCGGCGTATCTATGCCTGTGTCGGGAGGGCGCCCCCGGGGGGCAGCCTGGACGTAAGCGACGATGACGACTTCATCCTCGCCGATTCCTTCACCTTGGCGGACGACCTGACCTTCGAACGCTCCAATCCCGGGTCGGTGTGGCAGTGCTTCTGGATGGGCAGAGAGAACGCCCGTCAGATGCGCAACCGCATAAGCGGGGAGATGTGGACGTCCCTGAACCTGTCCTATCTACGGATCCAAAAGATGAGGATCCAGGACATCTGGGCCACATCCCCGCAAGGGTTCTACGCGGAGACGATTGCAGACATAAACAGGTTCGAAGGAGTAGCGCTGACGACGATGTACCGCGACGACGGCTGGCGCTTTTTGCAATTGGGGAGCACCATAGAGCGGGCCCAGCAACTGGTGTCGCTCCTTCTCGCACATATGGCTGTCGAAGCTACCGATGAGGAAGATTCGGACTATGACTGGCTAAGCCTTTTACGAATATACAATGCATTCGACGCGTACGGGCAAAAGCATGGAGTCGAAGTGCAGGCGAGCCAGGTGTTGGATTTGCTGGTGGCCGACCCCCAGTTACCCAGCTCTTTGAGCCGGTCATTGGACAGTGCGTCTGAGGTGTTGTCAGGGTTCGGGTCTGCACCCGACGAAGGTTCGAGTGCATCGGCCCGTCGGCTCGTGGGCTGGTTGGGAGCACTTGTTAACTATGACTGGCCCGACCGGGAGAACCACGAGGAGTTTCTACAGCAAATGGGAGACCAATGCCGGGCCTTGCACGGTCTGGTGACTTCAACGTACTTCGAATATGAGCTGGTGTGAGTGCCAGCCTCTTCTACTTAACCAGGAGATAAAGACCAAGGGCCCGCACAACGTGCGGGCCCTTTTTTGTCGATTCAATCTTGAAGAGTTGTGGTTACTCTTCGCGGCGCTTGACCAGGGTAAGGTGATTGCGGCTGTTTTCGCGGCGATAAGTGAGCTCGTCCATCATGGTTCGGGCCAGGTATACGCCGAGACCGCCAACATGGCGCTCTTCAAGGGGTGAGTCGATGTCGGGTTCGGGAGCATCGTTAAGGGGGTCGAAAGCGCGGCCTTCGTCTGTGATGTCTATGGTGACGGAGTCGGTGTCGGAGTTGAAATTGATCTCGATTTCGTGCTCGTCGTCATCGTATCCGTAGTCCATGATGTTCAGGACCAGCTCTTCGATGACGAGGTTGATACGGAAAAGGAGGTCGGGGGACCATGCCTCGTCGGCAGAGAATGCCTCGACGGCGGCGGTGATGCCGTCGAGCTCTTCGCGGTCGGACTTGAACTTAAGGGACAGCTTGGCGCTCAAGGCTCAGGACTCGCTCCGTCGGAATGCCAGGCAGGTGATGTCATCGGACTGGGGGGTTTCGCCTGCGAATGCACTGACGGCTTCAAATATGGCTGTATTGGTCTCCTTGGGGCTCTTGAGTGGGGAGTTGGTGAAGAGATTACGGAGGCGGTCCAAGCCGAACTCTTCGCCTTCGGTGTTCATGGCCTCGGTGACGCCGTCGGTGTAGAGGATTATGGTGTCGCCGGGGTCCAGGATAATGGAACTCTCTTCGTACTTGAAGCCGGGGGCTACGCCGAGGGCGATTCCCCCAGTGGCCGGAAGAAGCGTGGAAGAGCCGTCCGGATGGACTATGATTGGAGGGTTGTGGCCGCCATTGGCATAGTTCAACAGGCCGTTGGAGGGGTTAAAGACGGCGTACAAGAGAGTGACGAACATAGCGGCCTCGTTCTCCTCGTTGAGGAGATCGTTGACTTCGGTCAGGACGGCCGCCGGAGCGCCGACGCCTATGGCCGAGCCCTTGAGAAGAGTGAGGGTGGACATCATGAATAGAGCGGCGGGAACACCCTTGTCCGAGACATCGGCGACAGAGAGGCCGATGCGGCCGTTCTCAAGGCGCAGGACGTCGTAGAAGTCCCCGCCTACTTCCCGGGCGGCCTGCATGTGGCCGTCTATCTCGTAATAGTCGCTGATGGGGAACTCGGTCGGCAGGACGGACTGTTGGATTTTTTGGGCAACGTCGAGTTCGTTCTGGAGAGCGACGAGCTTATCGCGCGAGGCAAGGGCCTCGCGCCATTCCATCATGTGCCGGAGGGTGCGCTCGATGGTGACCCGGAGGTCTTCAAAGTCTATGGGTTTTGTGACGAAGTCAAATGCGCCGCGGTTCATCGCCGTGCGGATGTTCTTCATGTCGCCGTAGGCGGAAACCATGACGGCGCGGATTTTGGGGTCAACGTGGGGGATTTGTTCCAGGAGGGTGAGGCCGTCCATGCCGGGCATGTTAATGTCCGAAAGGACCATATCGACATCTTCGTGATCGTTGAGGCGTGCCAAGGCTTCATTGCCATCGTGAGCGAAGACAAATTCGTATTGGCCGCGTCGGATGTCGCGGCGCATACGCTGGAGCATGAGGGGCTCGAGGTCCGGTTCGTCGTCTACTACGAGGATTTTGTAAGGCGGCTCCATAGCCATTAGCTGTGTCCTGTGATAGATGCGTGGCTAACGGATCTGGTCCCTGCGCTCGGGGTAGGCATAAAGATTGGTCCGGGGGCGAGGGCTGCCGTTAGCCGTTGATAGCGGAGAGCGCATCGGCTTGGGTGCGATGGGTCGAGATGATCTTGTCGAAGCCGCTGATCTGGAATACCTCTCCAATGGACTCTGAGAGAGCGCAGATGCCGAACTTGGCAGACGACCTCTGCAGCTTCTTGGAGACGAGCAGGATGACTCTGAGGCCAGCACTACTGATGTAGGTGAGATTCTCCATGTCCAGGATAAGGGCGGAGATTTCGCCTTCCAGGAAGGTATCCAGGGCGTCCTGGAATTCCCGGGCGTTGCTGCCGTCTATGCGGCCGGAAGCCTTTGCGATAAGGGCCCCGGACTTCTTCTCTCCGTCTATCATCAGATTCTTGGTGTCGGCAACCTTCCAAGTGGTAGCTCCGTCTTCCTGACCGTTAGTATCCATTGAGACCGTCTCCCTAGATGGCTATGCGGAATCCGGCACCACGACCCTGAGCACACCTCCTTGCCGGAGGGCCAATCGGGGCGCGGTTTAGACTTGCGAGTTACTCCGCGGGGGGATTATAGCATCTCTGTGCCGACATGGAACACCGCCGACGTAATGCACAGTTGGGGGAGCTGGCGCAGGGAGTGCAATCGGCAGTAGGCGGACACGCCAGCTAGTAGTGGACCGACTCTTCCGCGTACACGCGGTCGGGCAGTGTGTAGCGTATCCCTTCCTCGTCGAACAATGAAGTGCTGAGCAGGGACGTGAATTTGGAGAAGTTGCTGTCTTCACGGCGGCCCGGCAACAGCTTGTTCAGGACGTGGCCGTAGCGCTGCTGCGTCCTGAACCACCATACCGCTCCAAAGGGGGAGATGGGTGGATACATCAGCGAATCGGCGAACTCTTTTCCGATAAGTCCGCGAGACAAGCGGTATACATACTTGGCCAGGCTGCGGCGGGCCTGCGGCTCGGTGGCGCCGGCGATCAACGGGGCAGAGTTGACCAGCGCGTGGGCCATCACGATTGATTCAATTGGGGAATCGGGCTCGCACGTGAGGGCGATTTTCCACAGCTTCAGAGCTTCATCGGCATCCTGGAACAGAATGGTTTCAGGGATGCCCATTATGTGACCGCTGTAGCGCCAAACGGCCATGAAGCTATCGTACTCCTCCTTATTGTAAGTGGCGCCGAGGGTCTTCATGTGCTTGAGCAGCCTTGCCGAGAAGGCGGAAATGGCGTAGCCCAAGTGAGCGGCGCTGATGGGCTCTCCCCAAGCCTCCTTATCCCAGTCTTCGGAATCGTTGAGGAGGCGTCTAAGGCGTGAGTGAACTATCCTGATGCGGAGGGAAAGCTTCCAACCGTCCCCATGCCTGTACATGCCGCCGGGGAGGAATATCTCCATCATGTGACGGTTGTTCTGCCCCAGACGCCGGATGCCCTGGTCACGCACCCGCCCGGTGATGAAGAAGGACTTTGCGATGTTGGTTGTAAAGCCTTCTATGAGAACTCCTGCAACGAATGCGGCCAGGACTATCTGCGAGTTTCTGTAAAACATGCGGACACTCGGAGCGAATGCAGAATAGTCGAGCCAGTCCGGGGTGGTTTCCGCTTCTTTGAAAAATCTTCGCAGGGAGTCCGGGGCGTCTCTCAGGGCCTCCTCACCTTCCTCATTCATGGCCGCTTGAATGAGCCTCTCTGATTCAGATGCGCTGAACGCCTCAAGGTCTGCCGCCATCTCTTCGCCCAGGGGGTCTCCAATAAGGGTGTGTGCGACGTATTTGTCTGCGATATCGGGCGCGATGGCTCGGGCTTTTTCGTAACCAATTGTGTAGTCAGTCGGGATTGTCATTGGCGGCAGCACCTCCTTGTAAGGCTTGACCTTGAACATTAAGAGTTGGAATTTCTTCCGCTTCTATTCGCAGGTCCGGCAGCCAGTTCAGCCAGGATGGGAGGTACCAGTTGCGTTTGCCAAGCATATCCATGCTGGCCGGGACGAGGACAGAGCGCACGAGGGTGGCGTCCAGGAGCACGGCTACGGAAAGCCCAAACCCTACTTGCTGGTTGATGATGGTCTTGCCGCTGGCGAAAGCGCCGAAGACGGCGACCATTATAAGGGCGGCTCCGGTGATCAATCCGGCGGTGGAGCGGAGACCGTAGGCCACGGCCTCGGCGTTGTCCCCAGTCTGATCGTAGCGCTCACGGATGCGGCTCAGGAGG
Organism: Dehalococcoidia bacterium; assembly: GCA_965197585.1. Taxonomy (GTDB): domain Bacteria; phylum Chloroflexota; class Dehalococcoidia; order Plut-88900; family Plut-88900; genus Plut-88900. The sequence goes on along the minus strand of OZ240215.1, from coordinate 3,006,632 downwards.
AAGACGTGGTAGTCCATGGAGAGGCCGAAGAGGATTGAGAAGAGGAAGAGGGGAATCCAGACGTCGATGACCTCCGCGTGCTGGAACCCGAAAAAGTCGGCGCCTCCCTTCTGGAAGACCAGGACCATGAGCCCGTAGGCGGTGCCGACGGATAGGAGGTTCATGAATACGGCTTTGATGGGAATGACTATCGAGCGGAAAACCAGCATTAGCACAAGGAAGCTGAAGCCGAGTACGAAGGCGAATACGATGGGCGTGTATCGTTGGACTATGGAGTACACGTCTGTCGCTTCCGCGCTAATGCCGCCGACAAAGACCTCAGCGTCTACCCCGTCGAAGGCGGCGGGGATGTACTGGTCCCGGATGGTATTGACGACGTCGACGGCTTCCTGGGTGCGGGGTTCGCCGGGAATGAGAACGGTAAACAGGGCGAGGTCTCGGGGATCGTTGACGGTCTCACCGGGAACGACTTGCAGGCCCTGGTGGGCCGCCAGAGAGGCCTGAAGCTCGCCTATGGCCTGCCTGACCGCTGGGCTGTCAATATCGCCGTCGATGACTATTTCGGTCGGGTTGACGAGGCCGAAGGAGAAGTGCTCTTCCATCACGAAGAAGGCTTCTCGGGTCTGGGTACCTTCGGGGAAGGCGTCGACGCCGTTGAGGCCTGTTTCGATATCGAAATAGAAATAGGTAGCGGCGGCCATTGGTGCGGCTACGATAAGGAAGCTGATGACCGGAGACTTGGTAACAACGCGGGTTATAAGCTCCCAGAAGCCCCGGCCGGAGGACTCGGAGGGCGCGATTCTCGACTTGCCGAAGAAGGGTATGGGCAGGTGGTTGATTCTTGGGCCCATGATGGCAAGGTTGGCAGGCAGAAGGGTGAGGGTGGCCGCCAAAGCGACCAGTACTACCAGAATTGCCCCGATAGCCAGGGACTGGAAGAAGGAGAAGGGAACGATCAGGATGCCACATAGGGCGATGACGACTGTGATGCCGCTGAACAGGACGGTGCGGCCAGCGGTTGCACCGGCGCGCTCGATGGCGGGTTTGGTGTCGAGGCCGCGGGCAAGCTCATCCCGGTAGCGGGAGATTATGACGAGGGAATAGTCGATCCCGACGGCCAACCCGATCATGATGATCATGAGGGTGACGAAGATGGTCAGATCGAAGACCTGTCCTACGAGGGCCGTGATGCCGAGGGCAACCATGATGGCGGCAATGGACAGTCCGACGGGCATTAGGGCTGCGGCGATTGTACCGAAGAGGACGATGAGAATAATGAGGGCGATGGGAAGGCCGACGCGTTCCCCCCGCCTCAGGTCGTTTTCGGACAGCTCGTTGTTGTCGTGGGCGGTGCTGGCGTCTCCGACCATGAAAACGCGGAGGCCGTCCTTTCTGTCTGCCTCCTCGACTACGTGGAGGACGTCGGGGACGTTGTCCACGGCGTCTTCGAAGGAGCCGGTCATGATCACGGCGAAAAACGTGGTGCTGCGGTCTTCGGAGATGGGGGGAGGGGCGGCGGGATTGAAGTCGGGAGGAAGGGCTACGATGTCGGGCCCGAGAGCCAGAATGTCGGTGGCCACTTCCTGGACTTTGGGCAGGAATGAGGGGTCATCTACGGTGACGGAGTCCGACTGAAAGATTATCAGTTCGGTTACAGGTTTGGGGCCGCGGAGCCGGTCTTCCAGGAGGCGGTCGGCGCGTTCGGACCCTGCGCTGCTACTGAGCTTAAACTCCGTGGTGGTGGCCCTGTCGAGGAAGTCGGTAAGAGGTGGAGGCCAAGGGGCGATTTGGGCATCAACAGCAAACCCGCCTGCAACCAGCCCTATCACAGCCCAGATAGCAATGATCAAGAAAGGCTTGCGCGCGCTAAAGCGGGCCAAGAATTCAGTCAATCCTACATCCTCCGGACTGTCACAAAAGACACTCTCGTGTCATGCAGTATAGCACTTAGACTAAATCGCTTATTCCGGCATCATAAAACGGGATGTTCGGCAGCCTGTATATTGAATATGCTATGCTCGCAAAACGAGGGTTAACGTAGCGTATCTTCCGTAGTTTAGGCAGATCGTGCCCCTGATGCCGAACAGGTAACGGGGCCCGGTGAACGAGCTGTAAAGGAGGAGTTATGGAAGCACTAAAGAAAATAGGCGGGGCTAACATGGTCGGGATCGCGGTGGTGGTGGCCGTCTACTTCATCATCAATCCGCTCCTCCCCGAATCCTTCGATGCACTGAGCGTCTGGAGGATTTTGAACATCCTCATAGTCGTCGCCCTGGGAGTGGCGCTCCTCTTCAACTACGATCGGAAGCGCAGGGAGGGTGGCCGAGACGCTGGAGAGCCGGTGACCCGCAAATACCTGGAAGTCAACCTGCTGTTCTACCTCACCGCGGGCATCACGATCCTTTTCCTGCACAACTGGTTTGCACTTCTGGGATTGGGCTCCGACAACCTGGGCGGCCCCGACGCGAGCGGGAACCACCAGAGGTGGATAATCTGGGCGGTTGTGGACGTGATGATGCCCATAACCCTGGGAGTAACGGGCTGCCACATGTGGTGCGATTCGTCCTCTTCCAAGTCGAAGGCCTAATTGTCAAAATTCCCACTATAGGCGGACGAGATGGCTGCTGGCTCGGCCATGCCGGGTGATGCCGTCATCTGGACCATGCAGGTGAGAGTCAGTCCCTTATACGCGCAGGGGCCCGTGTTATATAGGCTGCCGTTATGGCATTCTGGTAATGTGGGACGGGCACGTACTTTGCGAGGCGAGGTGGGCGTATTGAGAACAGGCCTACCCCCAATGTGGATGTTCTGTTAAAGTTTCCTGAGCGAGACACATAGCTGACCCAGACAGGTTTCGGCGCGAGAGCGTCGACGACCTACTTTAGAAGAGAGGGGGAAATATGGCACTTCGCATTAACGATACGGCCCCGGATTTCACGGCGAACACCAGCTCCGGATCGGTCAACTTTCACGAGTGGATCGGAGACGGATGGGCGATGCTATTTTCGCATCCAAAGGATTTTACGCCGGTCTGTGCGACCGAGCTAGGACACGTGGCAAGCGTCAAAGGCGAGTTTGAGAAGCGAGGCTGCAAGGTAATAGGCCTGAGCGTCGACAAAGTGGAAGACCACGAGCGTTGGGCTTCGGACATCGAGGACCTGGCCGGGACTCCGCTTAATTTCCCCATCATCGCCGACGATGACCTGAACGTGGCCAAAATGTACGACATGCTGCCCGCATCGGAGGGAGATTCCTCCGAGGGGAGGACGGCGGCGAATAACGCCACAGTACGGTCGGTGTTCCTTATCGGGCCGGATAAGAAGATCAAGATGAGCCTGACCTACCCGATGAGCACGGGCCGCAACTTCGACGAGCTGCTCCGGGTGATCGACTCCTGCCAACTGACTGCGAACCACAAGGTGGCAACCCCCGCCAACTGGACTAAGGGCGAGGACGTCATCATAGTTCCGGCAGTGAACAACGATGCGGCTAAAGACCTGTTCCCGGACGGCTGGGAGACGGTGAAGCCCTATCTGCGAAAGGTGAAAGACCCGAGCGCATAGCCTCCCCATCCATAGCATTTGCATTAACTGCCGACTGGTGTAACCAGTCGGCAGTTTATTTTTCCGCGGGGAGCGGGGAATAAGTAAGAAGCGCTGAACGATACGCTTAGCGTCTTTTGTTTCTGGATGACAGGTAAGTGTCAAGGATGTGATCTGAACAAAGGTGCGTTTAATGGGCAGATGATGGGGTTGTTCAGGGAGGTTAGGTCCCATCTCGGTCTGCTCCTGGTTTTGGCGGTGGCTCTTGGTGGACTGTTTTTTCTCTTCGAGCTTTTTGGCGGGCTCACCAGCGACGGACCCAGGGACCTGCTAACTACCAAGGACGCGGCTGACTCAGCCGCGTCAGAAATACCGAGCGGCGCAGGTCTGATTGCCGTGGTGGCGCCGGCCATGAGCATCCTGCTGGGACTCGCGGCACTCCTTCTGCTTAAGCGTCGATTTAAAGATAGCAAGGGACGTGGGTGGACGGCCTTGCTGCCGGGTGAAGTAGTCGCGGTGGGGTTGCTGGGGACGGGTGTTTACCTAGTCGCTTCCTCGGTATTCGGTGAGGGGTTGCCCTTCGGCGGGGTGGACTACGGAGAACACCCGGTCAAGACCGAGGGTGTGGCGCCGTTGGGGTTAACGCTGCTGGCCGCATTCGTGGTGACCGTTGGCCTGGTTGAGGTGGCAAAGCCCAAGCTTTTGCCCATACCTCTTCTAGCGTGGCTGACAGCAGCCCTGGTATTCGGCATGTTCGGCTCCGACGCCATATACGGGGTCAACCTCTTCAAACACCACTCGGTGGTGGAGACGACACCCGATTACACCGGCGCCGTGAACGTCTACTGGCGGCCGGCAACCGGGACCACGGAGGGAGAAGGGGTGCCGGGCCTGTCGGGCCAGCCAGGCCCGACGACCCAGCAAGACCAAGCATCGAGTGAAGTGGACTACTTCAACTTGCTGATACACGGGAGCCCGGATGAGAAGGTCGAGGCTGTGTCCGAGCTCGCGGGCATGGCTGACCCGGCAGTAGTCGCGGCGCTGGTTGAGGCGTTGGGGGACAGTAACGAGGACGTTAGGACGGCGGCGGAGTCGGCTCTGGTTGAGGCATTGGGAGGGGATGACCCGGAAGTGAGTGCTGCGGCGGAGACGGCGTTGGTTGAGGCGTTGGGAGGTCCTGATATTGGGGTGAAGAACGCAGCGGAGTGGATCCTGAGTGACATAGGCGCCTCGATGACACCGCTGGAGAGCGGCGCGGCATTGGTCTATATAGGCGACCAAGTCTTCTGGGCGCCAGGGACGAGCGCAAGCCGGGTGTCAACACCGGACGACAGGCCTGTATTCGAGGTGAGCGGCGCAAGCGCAACAGGATATCTGCGCACAGACGCAGGAGACGAGTACACGGGGCAAGGATGGACCAGGACCGACCCTGTGGAACTGGCTTACGCGGCACGAACACCGACCCGCCAACTTGTATATGCGGTGCTAATAGAGGACGGAAACGTAGACATCCTGCCGTGGGAAGACGCAGGAGCATCCCTGCTGCTCTGGCCGGAGAGCCCGGCAGAAGAAACGAGCCGGCAGCGAATAACCGTTTCGGCCCATGAACCGGGGCGTAAAGTGCCGGCGGGAGCGCTGCCTACCACTATAGGTGCGGAATTCTTTGACACGGACGGGCTTTACAGGCCTTTCAGCGGGACTTTCTCGACGGACATAGAAGTCGACGAGTATGGGTGGATGTCCGGTGTGCATCGGTTCTCGGAAGAAGAGATGCTGGCGGCGCAGGCGTATTCGGACTCAACGGCACTTGGGCTGCCGGAAAACGTACCTGAGAGAGTGCGTCTGCTGGCCGAAGAGATCACTGAAGAACACGAGTCGGTGTATGAGAAGGCGAGGGCCTTGGCGTGGCACCTGCGAGATAACTACGAATACGCGTTCGCTACAGAGGACGACGAAGCCCTGCCCGAGGGCCGAGACGCAGTGGACTGGTTCCTCTTTGAGACGAGGAAAGGCACATGCGGCCAGTTCAGCAGTGCGTTCGTGGTGTTGGCAAGGTCGGTGGGTATACCGGCGCGCGTGGTATCGGGGTGGGTGATAAGCGAAGGAGTGGAGCAGCAAACGGTTTACGCGGACCAGGCCCACCAATGGGCAGAGGTGGCTTTCGAGGGCATAGGCTGGAGAAGGTTCGAACCGACACCATCTAACGGAGCGCCCTTCCGGGCCACGGTGATGGAGGCATGGGTGGACGAACTGGACCGGCTGGGCGATAAGCTGCTCTCCAATCCCGATCTCGACGAGCGCTTGGGCACGATTGATGAACTGCTGGAGTATTCCGAGATCGCACCCGAAACATTAACGGACGTGAGCGATCCGCTAATTGATGCGTTGGGCAGCGACGAGGCGGCCGAGGTCCGGGCCAAAGCCGCCGAGACCCTGGGAGATGAAGGATACCGGAACGCTGTAGATCCCCTGATATCCGCACTGCATGAGGATGAGGCGGAAGAGGTGCGGGCCGAGGCTGCAAAAGCCCTGGCAACATTGAAGGGCGAGAAAGCGGTCGACGCGCTAATAAAGGCGCTGAAGGAGGATGAATCCGCACTCGTTAGAGAGTTGTCAATTGGCGGCTTGGCGAGTCTGGGAGACTCGAAGGCAATAGGGCCACTTATGGAGGCTCTTTCAGACCCCAGCCCGGAGGTGAGGGCGGCGGCGGAGGCAGCACGTGAGAGGCTTGGGGCCGATATCACCCGGCTAGAGAATGGGGGACTTGTGGGGTTAGTGGATGATGAGGTGTTGGCTTTAGGTGCGGGCACAACCACGATGCAGGCGGGAAAGCCACCGCACTTGCCGGTGTTCGAGGTGAGTGGCGCTGAGAAGCTCAACTATCTGCGCACGGCAACAGGGGATGTGTACGAAAACGGGCGGTGGACGCAATCGGACCCGGTGGAAGCGCCATACGAAGGGATAGAACAGCTGCAGGAAGTGGTGCTGAATGCGCAGAGCGGGACCAGCCGACCTGGGCCGCCCGGATCTTCCACCTCTCGCTATCTGACTGGCCAGACTGTCAATTTGTCAGTCATAGTTTCGCCAGCAAATGATGGGGCAGTTATAGCGGCGGGTGTAATACCCGCGTCGCTGGACATGCGGTTCGTATTAGAGCCGGGGGTGTACTTCCCGTATAGCAGCACGGTCCGCATCGAAAACGAGGCTGAGCGGGTCGTGTGGTCGGCGCGTGCAGTGGAATTCGAGGACGAGGTGTTGAGAGCGGCGGGGGCGTATGAGGACGCTGTATACACGCAGTTGCCGGAAACCGTGCCGGGACGGGTAGGCGAACTGGCGAGGGAGATCACGGAGGGCTATACCGGGACGTACGCCCAGGCAAAGGCTATTGAGCAGTACCTGAGAGAGACTTACGCGTATGCGTTTGCAGAATCGGGAGTTGCCGAGCCTCCGGCAGGCCGAGACCCGGTGGACTGGTTCCTATTTGAAAGCAGGGAAGGCACATGCGGCCAGTTCAGCAGTGCCTTCGTGGTCTTGGCAAGGTCGGTGGGGATACCTGCCCGGGTGGTGTCGGGCTGGGCGATTGGGCAGACCGGCGAAACGCAGACGGTGTACCTGGACCAGGCGCACCAGTGGGCGGAGGTGGCGTTGGATGAAATCGGGTGGGTTTCTTTCGAGCCTACTGCGTCGGGGCCGCCGTCCCGGACGCCAGGCTTCTATGTTGATGAAGTCGGTGCGGGGGATGGGGAAGAGGTCGAAGGAAGTGGCGAGGGCACAGCAGGAGACGATGAATCGGCAGTACCGGAGTCGGACATACAGGCGATTACTGAGAAGATAGATGAGAACCTGGATATCCTGGACGAAGACAGTGGTGTAGGACTGTTCAACCTGGAACGGATCCTGGGTGACACGAGGCCGGGATATGAAGAAGCGGCACTGGAGATTCTGGAAAAGAGAGGGGCGTCGATCACTACCCTGGAGAACGGCGCTTCCCTGGTTGTGTATGAGAATCTGGGATATTGGGTACCCGGCACCACTACGGCTCAATCTGCTGGGCTTGCCCATAATCCTATATTCCAAGTAGACGGCGCGGGTCATACAGACCGTCTGCGGACTGCAGTGGGAGACTTGTACCAGAATGGCCGATGGCATCAATTGCACCCGGTCGGGTTCTGGGTCACTCCAAATGAGAACGTGCCGGAGGCAGTGTTGAGGGAAATGGAAAATCCGGACAGCGAGTTTTCTCGACTTCCTCCCGAACGGCTTGATATCTCATTGCTGGCCGGCTTTCAGACAACACCCTTTGCAACGTATACGGACGTCATTCGCATGACTCCCATTGGCTCGCTGGAGAAGTTCCCCAAAGGTCCACTGGCAACCTCCCTCCAAGTCAATAGCATCGATACCGGGAGTTTCTTATGGGCCTACAATGCAACGCATTACTCCGCAGAATCAGTGTCCGAGTACACGTGGACAGCGAAGATTCCCGTCTACTCCGAGGCACAGCTCAGGCAGGCTTCCGTATCGTCGGACCCAACCTACACCCAATTACCCTCCAGCGTCCCGGACAGAGTCCGCCTGAAGGCGAAGGAGGTTACAAGTGGATACAGCAGTCCCTACCTGAAGGCTAAGGCGCTGGAGCGATATCTGAGCACCGCTTACCCTTATGCGTTCGCCGATTCGTCTGACGACGCACCCCCTGAGGGCCGGGACCCGGTTGACTGGTTCCTGTTCGATCATCGGGAGGGGACATGTGGGGTGTACAGCAGTGCATTCGTGGTAATGGCAAGGTCGGTGGGGATACCTGCGCGGGTTGTGTCGGGCTGGATGATAGTGAAGGCCCCCGGCGGCCAAACAGTGTATTCGGACCAGGGGCACCAGTGGGCGGAAGTGGCGTTTGAGGGGATTGGATGGGTGACCTTCGAACCGACGGGATCAGGGGGTGCACCTTCCCGAGTGATCCAAGCCAGAGGCGATCTAGTCCATTCACAGGGTGATCCGATAAAGCGCGGGACTGTAATCGAGATCGACCAATGGCCCAGGGAGACGCGGAAAGGGCTACCGTTCGATATAGGGGGGAAAGTGAATACGTTATCCGGCGCTCCGGTGGATGGGATGGAGGTGGAGATATTCATTAACGAAACGAAGGAACAAGGTGGCTGGAGGCTGGGAACTACGGAGACGGAAAACGGCCGGTTCGAGATAGAGGTCCTGGTGCCGGATAGCTTCGAAGAGGGAAGCTACCAACTCATTGCCCATGCTATAGGGAACGATGACTACCGGGGATCCTGGAGCGACCCGGAAATAGGAGTGTATGCCGGGACGGAGATGGAGTTTAGCGGGCCATCGGAGATTTCGATAGACGCGGAGGGGACTTTCCGGGGGAGATTGACGGAGGAAGCGGGAGACCCGGTGGGCAGTCGTACGATTCGCGTGAACATACAGGGACTAGCCCCGTTCCAAGTGACGACGGATGACCGAGGCGCCTTCAGTTTCACAAGGACGTTTGGTCGGACGGGGCAGCGGTCGGTGGCGGTGACGTTTGAGCAGGAAGGGTACATGCTGGGGAACGAGGCCAGTTTAGATGTGATGGTCACGATGCCGAGTGTGCTGACTATCGACGCTGTGGACAACGTGCGTGTCGGGGAGGATTTCGTCATAACCGGCACGTTGAGGAACATTCGCGGAGGGGTGTTAGCCAGGCAGTCGATCGAAGTTACCCTGCCGGATGGGGAGGTGGCCTCGGTCCAGACCCGGGAGCGGGGTGAGTTCACAGTAAGAGGGTCGACGGAGCGGCGAGGGGTCTATGGCATCCAGGCCTCTTTTGCGGGGGATGACATTCTTGAGCCCAGAAAGAGCGGATATACACTCAGCGTATTCGAACCGGTGTTCCTTGAACTAAGTGGTGACAGAGAGGTACAGGTCGGGGACGAATACGTGATCAATGGCACGTTGATGGACTCCAACGGAGCCCCCTTGCCATTGAAGCAGATCGAGATCACCTTGCCTGGAGAGGTCAAGGCATCGGCCCTGACCGACGAACAGGGCGAATTCCGAAGGAATGCCGTAGCGGAGCGGCCAGGTAGATACGGCATTGAAGTGGCGTTTTCTGGTGAGGATGTCCTTGAGCCGAGCAAGGCAGGATATACCCTGAGCGTGACCGAGCCCGTCTTCCTGAAATTGAGTGGAGATAGAGAGGTGCAGGTTGGGGAGGAGTACATAATCAGGGGGTCGCTGGCAGATAGCCGAGGGGCGCCGTTGTCTCAACGGGAAGTCGACATCACACTGCCCGAGGAGGCCGTGACCTCAGTACTGACCGATGAGCTGGGCGAGTTCGAGATGAAGGGTGTAACGGACCAGCCGGGAAGGTATGCAATTGAGGCGACCTTCACGGGAGACGACCTTCTGGAGCCGGGCAGGAGCGGATATACGCTTAGTGTTGTAGAGCTCGTTCTCCTGGACCTGAGCGGCGACAGGGTAGTACGGATGGGTGCACCTTACCGACTTGAGGGAACGCTAGCCAGGACGGATGGTGAAGGACTGGAAGGTCATACCCTGATGGTGAGCGCGAGGCAGGGGGAGCCGGTGGAAGTGGTTACCAGTCTCCTGGGGTCATTCCTTTGGGAAACGACGTTCGAAGAGATAGCGGAAACAGATCTCAAGGTGAAATTTGCCGGTACGGACGAGCTTGCACTCATCCAGGCCACTCTGTCGGTGACGGTGGGGAGGGCGGAGATCGTGGTAAAGGAACCTGAACCAGTGGCCCGGGGCGATAGCGTCACGATTAGGGGTGTGACGCTGATAAGCGGCCAAACTGTGCCGGACACGAGAATTGAGGTGAACGGACAAGAGTTGGCGCGCACGAATGCGGTGGGGGCTTTCGTGGTGCGGATGCCCGTCCAGTCAGATGCGGAGCTGGGGGAGATGGAGTTGGAAGTATCGGCGGTGGAGCTTGAGGCTGAGACAAAGGTCTCGGTGAGGGTAATGGCGATGACGAGCCTGCTGGTGACACCCGTGGAAGAAGCGAGGGCCGGACGGTTGGTGCAGGTGGAAGCGAGGCTTCTGGACGACCATGGAGTCGGGATTCCGGGCGCTGCGGTCCACTACGCGGGATATGGGTCCGCAGTGACGGATGAGCTTGGCGTGGCGCTGTTGATGGTTGACGTCCCGGACGAAGAAGGACTGACAATCGTACCGCTGAGAGTCAGCTACGAGGGAGACGGTACAAACCTCCCGGTCTCCTATCTGGCGAGCCTGCAAGTCAGGAGCGGGGGGCTGGGGTGGCTGGTTTGGGCGCTTCTGCCGGTTCTGCTGGTTCTAGGCGCCGGGGGCGGCTTTTTCGGAAGCCGACGCTTTGGTAGACGCACGGTATTGGCATCCGCCCGGCCTTCGGGTGCTGCCGCCGTTGCCTCGGGCCCACCACTCACGGTAGAAGTGGTTGTGCAGTCGGCGCGGCTGGAGATGGGTTTTTTGGACCCGTCCCCGGATGCGAAGAACGCGTGGCAAGTGGGGGAGGAAGTAGAGGTGTGGTGCAGGTTGCCCGATGACTCTGGGAGAGGGATAGCGGAGGCGGAGATCCGGGTGGTGTGGGGTGACGAGGAAGCGCAGATGGAGCTGGTGACGGACCGGAAGGGCCAATGCTCGGCGTCGTGGGCGGGGGATGAGCCGGGAATGTACCGGGTCACGGCAGAGTTTGCGGGCACAGAACGGTTCTCGTCAGCGGAAACATTTGAAGAATTCGAACTGAGACTGTTGATGCCGACTCGCCTGGAGGTCTCCTTCGTCAAACCGGCGGAAGACCTGCCGGAGATATGGAGTGTCGAGGAGGAAGTGAAGGTCACTTTAGCACTGTTGGATGATGTGGGGCGGGGGCTGCAAGGACGGTCAATTCGAGTACTAATCGGTGACACGGGTGAAATGGAAGAGCTGATCACGGACGATGATGGTCGCTGTGAGTCGGTCTGGAGAGGGGAGGACCTGGGAGTCTATCAGGTAGAGGCAGAATTCGCAGGAGACGAAGGACATCTGCCATCGGAGGGCCGTGGTCGGTTCGAGGTGGTCGAGTTCAGGGATGACATAGTCAAGCGGTACAACTTGTTCCTGGCGGGAATGCGGCAGAAGGTGTCAGGAATATCCGGTAAGGCCACCCCTCGGGAGGTGGAGTCGGTAGTGGTTGCGAGCGGACTTACCCTGGACCAGAGAGCCCTGGAGGAACTGATAGCCCGTTTCGAAGAGGCGGACTACAGTGAACATGACATAGGCAGGCGGCAGTTCGAGGCGGCATACCGCGCTTGGCGTCGGTTGGGGGAGGAATAGGTGGGGATGAAGATAGACGCCCGGCTTAGAGTCTCGGCGCTGCACACGGCGGCCATCGTGGCTGCGGCATCGGCACTTTGGATATTCGAAGTGCTGCGACTGCCTGAAACGGGATTCGCCTTTCAAGTGCTGCTGGGGCCCGTGCTGGCCGCTGCCTTTATATCTATGGTGGTGAGTCTGCTGCCTTGGATACAGCCCAAAGATAGACTGAGGCAGACCCTGAGACTCCCGGAAGAATTCAGGGCAAGGACAGGGCTGGCGCTTAGGATAGCGGTACGTTTGCTTAGGGCCGGGGCCTGGATGGCGATCCTGATGAGTGCAGGTCTATCCCTAGCTGGTACTCGGCCCGACCCGGGAACCTACTACAATTTGATCGGTGGGTTGACAGGGATATTCATGTTTGTGGCGGTGGTACGGGCCTCGAGTGTCCAATTCCCGGTTGCCAGCCAAATCTTCCCTGTCCCCTGGGTCCGGCTCATAGCGTTTGTAATAGTCTACGTGATACTTCACGCCGGCTGGCTGACCGAGCACGGCTTCCCCAACCGAGACCTGCAAGTTGCCCTATGGGTGGCCCTGGCAGCCAGCTATGCGGGCGGAAGGCTCGGCGGTACGGTGAAGATGATGACGCAGTCTAACAAGAGGAGATGGTGGACCCCGTCTCCTGTGGTAGTCAAAGGGGCAGGGGCCCTGCTAGCAGGGGTGAGCGGAGGGCTGGTCGTTTGGGGAGCTCTCAACTCCCTGCCAAACGTGACCGCTCTCTTTCTAAACAGGTGGCCGCATCTTCTAATTGGATACGCGACACAGCCCCATTTCGGGCAGTTCTACGAGGCGCGGCACCTGGCTGGGCTGTTCATTACGGCCTTGTACTTCGTGTTTAAGCTACCAGCGGGGGCGCGGGACTCGGGCGGGACGGACTATATGCCTTTGTCCAAGGCAGTGGGATACAGCACAGTCGGGGCGGTGGTCTGGCTCATAGGTGCGGAGATAGCAGAGTTGGGACATGGGTTCCCGTTGCTGGGAGCGGCGGTGGCCTGCGGCTTTTTCGCGGCGGGACTATCTTTCATGGCCCGATACTACACTTCCAACGCGATGTGGGCTGTGAGCGCCGCGGCCCGGCTGCTGGCGAAGTCCGTATACAGGACCGCGTTCCTGGGGGCCTTTCTGGCGCTCTACGGCTTGCTGATACGTCCATTGGTCTACGACGTGATGTGGTTCGCTCCGATATATGAATGGATGGCGGTGGTGCTCTTTGCTGCAATTGCGATAAATCGGATGAGAAGCCACGCGAGACAGCAGGTGCTCCCCGAGGGAGGGCCTCCAGCGGAGTGGCCGCACTGGTCCCGGCACGTGCAGACAGTGGAGGAGCGGCGAGACCTGCGCCTCGAAGGGCTGGTTGACCTGCAGAAGCGATACGTCGAGACGGGAAGGTGGGGCTATCTCTGGAGGTACATGTTGGGGTTGCTCCTTCGCAATCGGACGCCCCTGGAAGAGATTCCAGCCGTGTTCGAGCCGATGAGACGCAACCTCGCGACCTCAACTGCGTGGGACCCGTGGCCTCGAAAGCGGGTCCGAGCCATGCGGAGGCGGGCCTCGGCGCTAGCTGAATCGTTGAGCCGCATGGACGCTACCCTCAAGCGGAGCCCCGAGCCCCTGCCGGAGATAGAAGAAGAGCGAGTTAGGGAAATAAGCAGGTCTTTTGTCGAGGACGGCTCGCAGCCCGAGACACTGGCCGTGACCCTTGCCGCGGCCTATTGGCAGAAGGGCGCACCCCTTGATCTGGCTGTAGCGCTTTGGTTCCCAATGCTCACAATAACGGATGGAGGTCGGGGTGGTCCGCTCTCCATGCTGCGGTCGAGGGAAGGCGTGGACCAGAGGCAGAAGGAGCGGCGGGCTCGGATAATCGATGCAGCACTGTCTCACCTGTTTGGAGATGGAAAAGCCGGCGAGTTGCCTCTAGCCGTTCTGGCCGCACCAGTGTCAGTCTACGATCGCTTGGGGCGTTATTTCGCGTCGAATATTCCACAAGGAGAGGCAATAGAGGTGTTGTCGGAGGAGGGAACTCGGTGGAGGGTGAGAGTGGGGGATGACCAGCAGATTTGTACAACTCCGGCGGGGGTCGCGCGACGGCGCATTCTGCCGGGAGATTAGGGCCGGAGATACAAAATGGACAAGAGCAAGAGTCAGATAGAGGTAGAAGAGGCGGGGCCGGTATGCGACAGGATCATAGACAGGGTATCGGAGGTCTTTGTCGGGAACCGGCTGCTGTTGAGGAAGCTGCTGGCTGCGGCACTGGCCAACGGCCACGTGCTTTTCGAAGACTACCCGGGGCTGGGGAAGACGCTGTTAGCGAAGGTGTTCACCAAGGCAATTGGCAGTAATACGAAGAGGGTGCAGTTCACGCCCGACCTGCTCCCTGCGGACATTCTGGGAGCGAAGGTGTGGCGCCAGAACACGGGGTCTTTCGAACTGATCCAGGGACCGGTGTTCACCAACGTGCTGCTGGCTGACGAAATCAACCGCGCTCCTCCCAAGACACAGGCCGCGCTGCTGGAAGCGATGGAAGAGCGGCAGGTCACCATCGATGGAGATACTCTGCCCCTGCAGCCGCCCTTCCTGGTCATCGCCACGCAAAACCCGATTGAACAGGAGGGGACATATCCTCTCCCCGAGGCACAACTGGACAGATTCCTGTTCCGGCTCGGGACGGGATATCCGACCAACCAGGAACAGGAAAGCAGCATTCTGCAACGACGCATCCAGTGGCAGAAGGATGACCCGACCGAGGATGTGGAACCCGTGCTTGATGCGAATAGCTTCGTCGGGTTGCAGCGGATCGTAGAGACAAACGTGTATGTGGACCAGGTGATGATCGACTACATCACACAGGTCGTGCGGTTGACGCGGGAGCATCCCCACGTGTCCCTGGGAGTAAGTCCTCGGGGGGGCCTTGCCCTGCTGAAGGTGTCCCGGAGTATGGCGCTGATCCACGGAAGAGACTTCGTCATACCGGACGACGTGAAAATGGTGGCTTCGGAGGCTCTAGGACACCGCGTAATACTAAACATCGAGGCGACGTTGCAGGGAATGAGGCCCGAGGCGGTGATAGACGAAGTCGTCGCGCAGGTCCCGGTCCCGACCGAGCTGGGCCGCAGGGACGGCGCCTAATGCTCTCTGCGCTGCCAGCCCGGTGGCTGGCGCTGGCCTTTCTTCTGCTGGCCCTGGCCCTGGTGTTCGGGAACCCTATCCTGCTGGCGGGCTCGGTATTCCTGCTTCTCATAGTCCTCCTGGGCACTCTGCTGACACCCCCGGGGGGGATTGAGGTAGAGCGAGAAATGACGCGCTTGGTGTGCTGGGCGGGGGACAGGCTGGAGGTGAGGCGCAGGGTGCACGTGAGATCGGGGCTCGGAACTCTGTACGTGCATGATGAGCTTCCCGCGGAAATGGAGGTAGTAGAGGGCAACAACTTCCGGGCGGTGTGGAAGTGGCCCGGGCCCAAGACCTACGACCTTTCCTATGAGTTCCTTTGCCCGAAGAGAGGACTGTACGAACTGGGAGAGACGTCGTGGGACACGGAGGGCGCTCTGGGGCTTCAACGCCGGAACCGCGGCACGGCGGGCGAAACGCAGGAGTTTTCAGTGGTGCCCCGCATTCAGGCGGTGCGTCGGGTCAAGGAGGTCCGGGCGAGGGCGTACACCCGCTTTTTCAGGACGGACGTGGCTACGCTGGGTCCCTCCACAACCGATTTCAAGGACCTGAGGCCCTACTCCCCAGGCGACCCTATGCGGATAGTTAACTGGAAGGCGAGTGCGCGAAACTCCTACAGCGCCAATCCCCTGCTGGTAAATCAGTACGAGGCTGAGGGACGTAAGGCGATCTGGATCTTCCTGGACGGGGCTGAGTACATGGAAGTGGGTACGACGCTGTCATCATTGATAGACCATGCGGTGGAGGCCGCGGGCAGCATAGCCCAGTACTATCTGTCCCAGGGGTACACGCTGGGGGCGTACATCTACAACACCCCGAACGACATTCTGACACCGGACCTGGGCCGCAAACAGTTCAAACGTCTCACGGATATGCTGACCACCCTTCAGCCGGGACCCGCGAGGCAAGACCTGTCGGCGGCGGTGGAGTGGTGCAAGAGCTTTCTGTACCGGCTTCAGCCGGAGGTCTATGCCATTACCCGGTTGGATGTTCACTATCCTCGTGACGGGAATCAGTCCCAGTCCATCGACGGGTTCGTCGCGGGGATAAAACGCCTTGTGGCGCTAAGGTCTCGGACGCGCAGATTGAACCCGGTCAGAGTGGTGCACGTGGAAGCGGCGGGAGTCAGGCAGGGGGAAGCGGCTATGGAAGCACGCACGCAAGACCTGATGAGATGGGAAGCCCGGCAGTTGTACAAGCCGATCCGGGAGGTAGGGGCTTCGGTGGTTTCCTGGGACCAGGCTGAGCAGGACTTCACGACTACGCTCATGCAACACATCTACCTGGGAGCGTGAGACGATGGTGAGATTCTGGATTTTGGAGACGGCGCTGTTGGGTTATCTGATAGGGGTGGCGGGGTGGATGATCTGGCAGACCGGAGGCGCGGCGGTGGACGTGGAGAAGGGATGGGAATGGCTACTGGCGATCCGGGAGTGGGAGGACTGGGGCTCGACGGTGTTCTCGCTGATCCTGGCCGCAATCTTCGGAATACCGATAGGGCTGTACTGGGTGTTTCAGGCCCGAGGAATGCGCCGAGTGTCGTTCTGGCTGGTGTGCCTCGCGGCTCTTGCTCCGCAGATGCCTGCGGCCCTTTCGTACAACCAGGTGGACTGGCTGTCGTTCTGGAAGTACCCGATGTTCACGACGGAGATACCTCAGTACCTGGTGGCACTGCTGCTACTGGTGTCGCTGCTTCTGCTGACCGCATTGCACAGGACTGCAGACCTTAGGCGGCTGAAGGGGAAGTTGGCGGAACTGCGGCTTGAGAGCAGGGAGCAGGGCGTGGTAGTGAGAAACGAGGGGCTGGTACTAGGGGCGGTGGCCGGGGGAAGCCTGGGTATAACGGGAGCGCTGCTGATGGTCGGGATGGGAGTGTCGCAGTTTGGGGGAACGCTGGGACAGTCGCCGTGGCCGGTTGTGAGCATCGGGGTGGCGGTGATGGCGCTTTTGGCGATGGTTGTGGCGCTGTGGCTGCGTCAGGTGGGAGCGGCCCAGCCCCCAACACCATAGGCTGCCGACCAGTCGAATCAGAAAATCGACAGGGGAGGCCGCTCACTTGGGGTCTTCGGAACTCTTACGATCTTCCATCGCAAGAAGGGCCTTTTTACGATGGAGCCCCCACCTGTAGCCTCCGAGAGAGCCGTCCTTTCGCACCGCACGATGACAAGGGATGACAAGCGCCACAGGATTCGAGGCGCAAGCGTTGCCGACGGCCCGGCCGGCATTGCCGGTTAGGCCCACGTCGACGGCCATCTGCTGGTAGGACCGGGTCTCGCCGTAGGGGATGGACTGCAGCATACGCCAGACTCGGCGTTGAAAGGCCGTGGCCTGAATATCGAGGGGCAAATCGAGGCCGAGACGCTCTCCTTCCAGGTATTCCAGCACTGATACCAGCCAACCTCGCAGGGTCTCGTCGCCCTCCTGGAAGTCGGCTGCCGGGAACTCTGCCCGCAGGTCATTCAGCAGAACTGAGGCGTCGTCCCCTAGCTTCACGGAGCAGATCCCCTTGCCGGTTGCCGCAACCAGCAGAGAGCCGAGTGGCGATTCCGCAACCAGGTATCCGATGGTCGTGCCTGCACCACCACTCCTGTACCGGCCGGGGGTCATGCCGAATTGGCCGTCGGAGTCTTCGTAGAGTCGGCTGGAAGAGCTGAACCCGGAGTCGAACATCGCTGCAGAGACTGGGCTACCGTCCCGGATGAGGGACTTGAAGCGCTCCAGTCTATTGGAGTGTGCGTACTGCCGTGGCGTCAGGCCCGTTTCCTTCTTGAATACACGCTGCAGGTGGGAAGCGCTGACTTCGGCGGCTTGGCTCAACTGGGCAAGGGAAGGCAGGCCATCGGGATGCTCATTGAGGTGAGAGTCGATCTGATCGCAGACACGTTTCACGAGGCTGCTATTGCGATTTTCTTGCCGTGGCCTGTCGGGGAGGCAGCGCAGGCAGGCCCGGTAGCCCGCCGACCGGGCCTCTTTGGAATCTGCAAAGAATCTAACGTTGGCTCGGTAGGGTCGGCGGCTGGGGCAAATGGGGCGACAGTAAATGCCGGTGGAACTTACGGCGTAGATGAAGGAGCCGTCGTATGTCGGGTCTCGTTGCTGGACGGCTTGCCACAAGAGGTCGGGTCGGGTCTTTTCCAAGGGTCTCTGCATTGTCGTCATCGGCGTCTCCTGGATTCACACCAAGGTTAACCGAAGCCTAAGGCCGATTCTATCCGGTTCGCGCCATCGAATTTGTTGGTGCTGTCGAGGAGGCGATGGTCAGGGTTGGGCCGGTGGGGTTGGCGGCGCGATGGGCGCCGATGGCACGTAGCCCACCATTTCGACGAACCCCCTGCCCGATACATCGATCCCACCCTTACTCCCCGTTGCTGTCACTCCTCCCTCCCAGTAGATCACGGGTATGAAAGTGCTGATGGCAAATTCCGCCTCTTCTATCGCAGGGGTCAGAATGAGGTCCATGTCCAGGGAGTCGACGAGGAGGTTCCAGCCCACGGGGTAGACGCCTTGGGTATCGGGGCTGGTCCAGGTCCCGGTGGGTTCCAGGGAGATGTCGGCGGCCGGCAGATGTATCGGGGGGGAGTCAGCCGGGACGTAGGTGCCATAGGTGGCGATGTGCTTTCGGTCAGCCTGCTCCCAGACTATCGAGACCATGATGTCGGAGCCGTCGTCCAGGTTGAGGCTGAGCCAGTCCCACCCGATCTGCGCCGTGGAGAAGTCTCCCCACTGGTGGTCAAACCAGGAAACCCCGGTCACGGGAAGGGAGGCCCCGGATACCGACACTGTGCCCGAGGTCTCCAGGTCGGTGCGGGAGTAGTAGTAGGTCTTGCCTGCTATGCCCAGGTCTACCAGACCGGTGTCGTGATGGAGCACTGCGGGCTTCCGGGAATCGGCCTCGAACTCCACGCTGTAGTCCCCGATTTGGAACGAGAGATGATATGTCTGGCTGTCTCCGCTCATGCGCCAGTCTGCTATAGAAAGGTCAAATTCACCTGAGGAGGTCTCCAGGACGGGGAGGTCGGGCTGCTCCGCGGTCAGGTGGAGACCCATGTCATGGTCGGCCCAGCTGAGTTGTGCCAACCGAGGAGTGAATCCGTCCGCCAAGACTGACTGGAATGTCACGAAGTGATAGCTAAATACCCGTCCGCCCTCCGTGGCAACGTGACCGTTGAAGTACCACCACTCGAGGGGAGAGGCATGGACGCCCTCATCGTGGGGGAGCTGCATAGCCCGTTCGTATATGGGCGTGGGGATAGGTTCGGGGGGTGGGCTAGGCGAAGGGGGTGGAAGCGCGGTTGAAGCCGGTGTGGGGGTGGGAATTGGAGCGGGAGTCGGGGATGGAGAGTCGGTAGATGCTCCGCCACATGCGACGAAAAGGGTGCTTAAGAGGACGGTCGCGAACAGGAATAGGATGGCGGTTGCCGGGCGTAGGAGGAGCATAGCTACGTAAATTATGCCACAGATAACCCGGCTATAGCGCGCCGATGTGGTGGCTACAGGGGGAGGGCCGGACCCACCTCCCGGAGAAGCTTGCGCCTATGCTTGACGTCGGGGAGGGCGCGGGACACGAAGTCCCAGAACTCGGTGGAGTGGGCCTTTACGGTCAGGTGAGCCAGTTCGTGGACGATGATGTACTCGATGACCTCGGGCGGGAGCATCATGGTGCGCCAGCTGAATCGGAGGGTGCCGTCGGGGGCACAGCTTCCCCAGCGGCTGCGTTGGCTCCCTATGAGCACACGTGACCTCTCTCCCACGCCGAGTCGGGGCCACCAGAGATCTACTCCCTCAGCAATGTGTTCCTCGGCGCGGGCCCGGTACCACGCGGCGAAGGCTTGCAGGATGCTCTCTTGGCGCACGCCTCTATCGAGAGTGGGGCGGACGGAGACCTGAAACTTACCTTGGTGGAGGCTGACTTGGGTCGAAGAAGTCGCTCCGTCTTCGACGATCATCTCGACGTTGCGGCCGAGATAGGGGAGGGTCTCGCCGGTGACGAAGCGCCTGGGAAGCGGCTCTTCCGGAAGCTCGGACATCCTTTTGACGATCCACGGGGCACGGTCGAGCACGATGTCCCGAATCGCGTCGTCGGAGGCCCTGGCTGGAGCGGCCACGAGGACTCCCTGGGGGGTCAGCCTGATCTCAACGGTCTTCTTGCGCCGCGGGCTGCGGCGGATTTCGTAGTCGATGATCGTGCCGTTGAAGTGGACTCGGTCTTGACCACGCGTGGGGAGCCTTCTGTGATTTCTCTTATTGCTTGGCAGCTTCTTCAATTCACTGAGGACTATAAGGCATTGGCGATGTCGGGGTTGCTGGCCAGCCCCGAGAACAGGACCACGCCGTCCTCCTCGGCACCTATGCGGTAGGGGCCGGGTTCATCTCCACAGGCGATGACCAGCAGGGCGAGGCGGGCCGGGAGGATCAAGGTGGGGAGATTTTTGATTGATGCGATCATCCAGGCACGAATTTTGATTGTTTCAGTGGAAATTCTTTCCTGGGGGTATACGAAGACCTTTGGTTGCCAAGCCTAACAATCTTGGTGAACAAGCTCTTCAAGACTAGGTCTAGGACTAATGTTGTGAGTGATAAAGGGCACCATTCCCTCTGCCACGTCTTTTGCAAGAACGCCAATCTGGTCCTCGGACAGAACGTCTCCTTCTTTGATTCCAGACTTAATGCAGGCGGCGTCGATCGCATTTTCGATCGCTTGCCTCATGGCGCGATTGAAGTCAAGTGTTTGAATTTTATCGAGCACTTGGCAGATCACATCTTTGTAAACTTCATAGTCAAGATGTTCATATTCGTAAGCCTCGTGAATCTCGGACAGGGAGAGATCAAGATTGACCGATACATCTAACTCTTCGCCCTTGATTGGGTCCACAGCATATGCATGCGTGAAGTCACTACCTTTGTATGTATCAGATAGACAAAACACGATTCGCCATAGACTGAAGAGCTCAATGTAACCAACGATGGACGATTCTTCCGAACGACCTTCTACATACACGCAATGGATAGGTGTTTGGGGTGGTCGATTAAGGATAATGTCCTTGTCCTTAGTGTAGTAATAACCAAAACAAGGCTCCTCGCCATCGCTCAATAAGTAACTGAGAGCAATGTTGCACTGTTCAGGGCGGATGCCGGCCTCGAAAACTAATGCCACAGCAGACTTTACTATCGACCTACCGCAGTCTACACCCCCAAAGTCAAGCTCGATGCGTAGCGGGCTGGGGTCGTAGTGGGACTTCTCCTGAAACGCCGAGTATATTTCGTCTACTTTACGATGTCTTAGTTGAGGATACTTTTCGCGTACCCCCTTGAGAATATGCAAAGCCTCCTCTTTTGTCCCAGCCTTGATTTGTATTCTGGTGGTAGCCCCATCCGTTTTTTTATCAAATGTGGGCTTTGCGAGAGACATCTTCCCGTCTGCATTCATGCGAACGGCATTGCCGTCTAGAGTGTCAAAAATCTCTGGGCGAATACTTCCCCGTTGCCGAGTGATGCCAAGAAGTAGTGCAAGTGGATTCAGTTTACGAGTTAGTGCGGCATCCCACTTGGAACCGACGGTACTGTTGCAGCCTCTACAGATGAACCCCCCCACCTTTTTTCGCCCTCCGATGGCATTGGGGATTATGTGTTCCTCAGAGTTGTTGGCAGTTGTGATGGGCCTTCGACACCGAAAGCATGTTGTGATTTCCATAGTTACATCTAGAGCACCTAATATCGCTCCCTCTGGTTTGGACCAATTGTAGCACATTTGTGCACTTGCGAGATAGTAGCCTTAACTGTTTTGGAAGGAGAATTGGTGGCAACGGCTGGGTTCGAACCAGCGACCTAGGCCTTATGAAGACCCCGCTCTAACCGCTGAGCTACGTTGCCGAGAATTACCGTCGGGGCAGGGCGGAAAATAATCTAGCACCTGCGCACCAGCCCGTCAATCGGGTCGTGTCACATTTGGGAAGATCACCCTCACTCTAGCCCTCTCCCATCGAGGGAGAGGGGATAAGGCGGCCCCACACCACTGCCGCTCTTGAGACCCTTCGACTCGGCTCAGGGCGAGCGGAATGTCCAACCCTGGATTCCCGTTTTCACGGGAATGACGGCTATGTAGGAGTGGGATCACCCTCACTGTACGACCAGGGACATGGGTAACAGTTAGACCGAGGACATGGGTAACAGTTGTTCGGGGAGATAGGTAACACATTCTATCGACTTATATCTATGGTAGCGATGGGCTGTACAGAGAAAAAGACCTTCCATGTGCCATCGTTGGCCGTGGGCCTCAGAGCGACCCGCCTGTTTCTGAAGGCTTTACCTATGGGAAGTGATCTGCCCAGAAAGGATATTCGGCCGTTGACATCGACGGAACGTACATGGTCATCGGCATCGTACTCGACGGCTGGAAGGGCCTCCGGGAAAGGCCGAGGGCTGATGGCGTATCTGCTGGCAGGGGTATCGAGGTCCAGGGCGTGGTGAGGCCGCTTGAGGTTGTAGAAGTCTCTCCACCTGTCGAAGCTGCTCTGGCAGTGGGACAGGTCGGTGTATTTACTTCCCTGGAGCAGTTCCGTCTTGAGGGACCTGTGGAAGCGCTCGAGCTTGCCGAGGGTCTGGGGATGGTATGGCCTGCTGTGTACCACCCTGACTCCCAGTTGAACCAGCCAGACGGTGAGCGGGGTGAAGGGGTGGTAGAAGTCGCTGCCCCAGGGGGAGCCATTGTCTACCAGTATCGTGTTGGGCATGCCGTAGCTGCGGAAGATGGACGTGAGATGGTCATGGACGGTCTGAGTCTTCTCGTCTGCACAAGCCCTCACGCCCAGGGAGAACCTCGAATGGTCGTCCAGTACCGTCAGTGGGTGGCACCGTCCACCACTGCCTACCGGGATATGCCCCTTGAAGTCCATTTGCCAAAGGTCGTTGGGCCGTTGGTGCTCGAAGCGCCTGTACGGCTTGTGCTTGAGGCTGTCCGCCGGCTCTATAAGCCGATGTCGCCTGAGGATGGCCGTGACCGTGCTCTTGGACGGCACGCCGTTGTGACCACTATCCTTGAGTATCCTGGCCAGTACGTGTCCTCCCTTGGTAGGGTGCTCCCTACGAAGGTCTACGACGAGCTGCTCCATCTCGGCACCCGTGCGGTTCGGGGAGTGACGGGGACGCTTCGGGAGATCATCCAGACTCTGCTCTCCGCCTTCGAGATATCGTCTCAGCCACTTGTAGCCGGTCTTGCGGCTGATCCCACTGCGCAGACACAGCTCGCTCATATTCACATCCTCGGACTGCGCCAGGGCGATAAACTCTTCGCGTTGAGACATGGCACTTGCAACCTTCCATGGCATGAAAACCCTCCTGAATCAGATTTACCATGCCTTATGGTGTAACCCATGTCTCCGAACATGTGTTACCTATGTCCCCGGTCTATACAATGGGAGAGGGCTAGGGTGAGGGTGATCCCACTTGGCCAAATGTGACACGAACCCCTTGACCAAATCAAAACGCATGTACTATATTCACCCTCGACTGGCCCGTCACACACCCTAAACCCAAGGAGGAACCACAACCCAGGGGGAACCACATCCCCGGCCCCCGAGGACTCAACGTCCAAGCCCATCCCAAAGGGCGGCCCAGACGCCGCCCCTCGGCTCAAGCAAAAGCCGCCACCTCCTCATACCAAAGGCCCCGGCTCACCCTTCCCCCACCAACCACGCGATGGAAGGTCCATCGACTCTAAGCAGCATGTAGGCTTGCGAGACCAGCCCGATTCAACGCATCACTCACCCGGCGCGTTCGAGTCAACGCTATGCGCATATCCCAGCGAAATGTAAAAATCCCGCCCTATTGCAGGGCTGTGCTAGGGGCCATCGTGCCCTAGGCCGACTCCTTCGGAGAGGCACGCGCACCCCTCGGCGGCTTCGAGTCACGCTCCCATTCCTCCGCATGATCGAGCACTTCTGGTGGTCGGGACGCCCCACACCGAGAATCCCTCGGGTCCCCTCCACATCCTCTCAGAAGCTAGGGGCTGTCCTGTGCAGGCAGTCGACGCCCACAGGCACCGGCACAGGCCTAACCGCCTCCCTGCCCAACACTCCCGGACCTTCCATCGCCAGTCCCTCCCAACAAACCAAACCAAACCAAAACCCCAAACCCCAACTGAATAAACACCCTCTCCACCGAGCCGGAATCCCCACCCCCACCCTTTCGCACTCTTCAATCCGGTCGACACCGCCGGTTTCTTCCCCAGATCAATCATACAGGCACGAACTTTTGATTGAGTCAATCAAAAACACCCGCTATGACGTCCAGCGAGGGCCCCAAAAAACAAGGGGCCGCCCCCCCATTCAGGAGGACCGGCCCCTCTGCGCTTGGTCTATGTAATCTGGCGGCTAGGCTTCTTTTTCAACCACCGTCAACGACTCGTCGATGATGGACACGATCTCGTCCGCCTCTTCCCGGGTCAGGGTGAGGGGCGGGGCGATGTAGAGGAACGGCTCCGTCCGGGTCAGCATGCCCCGGTCCTCCAGCTCCTGCACCAGCTGCTTCAGTTTCGGCGCGCCCTTTTCGAACTGCTTGCCCGTGGCCTTGTCCTCCAGCAGCTCAATGCCCAGGAGCAGACCGGTCCCGTGGACCTCGCTCACCATCGAGTGCTCTTTAAGGGTTTCCAGCTGGCCCTTCAGGTAGGCCCCCGTCTCCGCCGAGTTCCGCACCAGTTCCTCTTCCTCGATGATCGCTAGGTTGACCAGGGCCGCTGCGGCCCCCGCCGGGTGCCCCGAGTACGTGTACCCGTGGGTGAACGTCTTGTCGGCGTCACCCTTGAAGGCGTCGTAGACCTTGTTGGTCACCATCACGCCGCCGACAGGCTGGTAGCCGCTGGTGACGCCCTTGGCGAAGGTCATCAGGTCGGCGGTGACGTTCCAGTGCTCCATGGCGAACATCTTGCCCGTCCGACCGAAGCCCGTGATCACCTCGTCGGCTACCATCAGGACGCCGTACCGGTCGCAGATCTCCCGGACCTTGGGCCAGTAGTCGTCATCGGGGACCTTCATGCCCTTGGGCACGGAGATCGGCTCGGTGATGAAACCGGCGACGGTCTCGGGGCCCTCGAACTTGATCATCTCCTCCACGTCCTCCGCCGTCTCCCCAACAAACTTCGTGTCGATAAGCATCGGGTCCCAGATGTCCCGGCGCACATTGGCCGCGCTGTTCATGCTCAGGGCGCCCACGCTGACCCCGTGGTACGAGCCTCTGCGGGCGATGAACTTGGTCCGTCGGGGCTCGCCGTTGTTCACGTGGTACTGCCGGATAATCTTCAGCGCCGTGTCCACCGCCTCAGAGCCACCGCTGGCCAGGAACACCCTGTCCAGGTCCCCGGGGGCCAGCTCGGCCAGTTTTTTCGACAGCTTGATCGTTGGGACTGCGGGGTATGCGAAGGTGTTGGCGTAGTGAACAGCGCCAAGCTGGTCGGCCACTGCCTCCGCAATCTCCGTACGTCCGTGCCCGACGTTGACCAGGAACAACCCCCCGATCGCGTCGATGTAGCTGTTCCCGTCACTGTCCGTCATCCGAATGCCGTCGCCCTCGACGATAATCTTCGGGCCGCCCTTGCTCAGCAGGTCGTTGTACTGGCTGAAGGGCATCCACAGGTGGTCCATCGCCGCCTGCTTCAGGTCGCCAAAATCCTCACCTGCGTAAGTTTTCCCGTTTGACTTCGCCATTTAAGTCCTCCTTAACTGTCCGTCCCCGTAACAATAGGGGGAATTATACACCCGCCGCCCCTCCCCGCCACCCGAGCGTCCTAGGCCCCTTGCCCGGAAGGGCGACCCGGCACAGCGAACACGTCTTCCACCTCCAGCGCTAGTCCTTTCAAAGTAGGAGAGGTCAATTGGTCTCCGGCTTCATACTCTCCGATTGTGCTATATGTGCTGCCTTCCAGCGTCATCACTCTGATCGAACAGGCGTCGGGGTCCACAATCCAATATTCTCCGACTCCATACCGCGCGTAAATGTCCCGCTTCCTGACCAAATCTCTCTCGGGATTGGAGGGCGAGATAACCTCGACGACCAGGTCGGGAGCGCCGCGGATGTCATCGGTTTCTACGATATCCATGCGGCTTGCCGATACGAAGGTGATGTCGGGTTCCACTACGTTCGTATCGGAGAGGACTACTGCCACCCGCATAAACGCCTCTCCCGTCTTTTTCTCCTTCAGGAAGTCATAGAGTTCACAGAATATGTCACCGAGAGTCACTTGATGGGCGATGTTGGGTGTCGGGAGAACAACCAACTCACCATCAAGCAATTCGTACCGTTGCTCGTCAGTGGTATTCCGGTAGTCCTCATAGGTGAGGACAGAGCCCTCAATCCCGAAGCGCTGAGTCATACCCCTCCTCCCGAAACCTGTCGATGTCGAACGGCGGATGGTCGGGTGGAATCTTGTCCTTTAATCCCCCGAGCATCGATGTGTCGATACTCCCCGGGCGCAATGGAAATTCGTCAGAGCTTTCATCCGAGACTAAGCGTTGGTATTGGAAATTAGCCATAGTTCCGTACCTTGTAGTGGTATGAGCAGGCAGACTATTTCCGTCGGTTGTTTGCGTGTTTGGCATTGCAGATATCAATCTTGCAGAATCGGGTGTGGTCTGACTTGATTCCGCCCCATTCGGCCAGGATCTCAAACTCAATGAATCCGCGATTGGTCATATGCTGCCTGACGGTGGCGCGGATGCCATGATCGCGGACGTATTTGGGGTCGACGTAATGCTCAACGATGTTGGAGAGTCTTGCGTGCAGTAATTCCTTGTCCTCGATATTGTCCAGTTTTGACAAAGCAAGGTCTGACAGGTGCGGTGATATCCGCACAGTTCTGCCGACGTATGCCGGTTCCTTCTTCTCAAATTTAGGTGACTGTTTCACCGTACGCGCCGGCCTGCTCAGGCCCACCAAGAATTCTTTGATGTGGTTCGCTCCAGCTTTAACGCCACACAGATATTCCACCTTCTCGTTGATCAACTCTACAAGCATGTCATCCGGTCCAGCAATGAGGTCTTGCCAAGCTTGGGGCAGAGCCTTGTCCACATTCCTGGCCTCGTGTAACCGTTGCAGGTGGGCTTCGGCATTCTCGACTGCAACTCCCGAATAGACGTTCTCCCGGGCAAGGAACTCGATTAGGCGATTACAAATCTCTGAAATGTCCTGCACTGATATGTCCAGTCGACAGAATTGCCGCGCTTCGACTGTACCTTCCTTCAGTGGAAGGTAGAACCACCAGTTGAGTCCGTTCGTAAGTGCAGCCAATGGCACTCCGTGCTTTGCACAGTAGGTGACAAGTTGGTCTACGTGGCGACGCAAATCTTCTCTTGGGTTTTTTGCTTCTATGAAGACCTTGGGCATATTCCGGACATGCAAAGCGTAGTCGACCGCCCCGCCTGGCACGGAATATTCAATCACGAAGTCTTCGCCAAATTTGTCCCATCCTAGGCGTTCCAACACTGGGTCAATTACTTCGGCCCTGGTACTCTTTTCATCCAAAGTCGAGATTTTCTTATCGGACCGGATGCCCTTTATCGCAGTTGCTAGTCTTTCTTTCATCACCATCTTCCCAAATCGCATTCGGCTCCGAGTCAAAAGTGGCCTAGTATCCGATTCTACACCATACCCCCCAATAGCCTCCCCCCACCCCCCTGTTCTAAAATATGCTCTGGCCATAGTCACCCGTTAGGAGCGAATGACAATGCCTGACGACACCTCCAAGGACATCGCCTTCTTCTACGGCATCGCTACTGGCTGGTTTCTTTCGCCACAGGTCATTGGCGCAGCCATCAAGTTCGGCCTCGCCACCCAGGAACAATTCGACCAGTGGCGCGCCGACCTTGATGAGTGGAAGTCAAACCCTGCAGCCTCGGGCGCAGTGGCTTTCGGAGAGTGCCTGGCCTTCAAGCCCTGACATATCGGCTAGCTAACAGGAGGAATATCTATGAGCGCTATAAAACTTCTGTCCGCCGTCTACATGCTCCTCGTGGCCGCGGCCGTGGCCGTCAATTCCATCGCCACTCTCTTCTACGACCCGAAATCGGAAGGCGTGGCATCCACAGCCTGGGATGTGCTCAACCCTCTAATGGTTGCCGGCGTGGTCATAGTACTGCTCTTGGCCGCTTCCGCGAAGCTGCGTCGAGACTCAGGTTCTTCCAACAAGGCTATTGACCGAGAATACCTGGAGGCCAACGTTACCTTCTACTTCTCTGCCTTCCTGCTTCTCGCCCTCCTCTGGAACTGGATTTCATCGCAGTGGGTGGAACCCGCCGGCGACATAGGTCTGTTATGGATTTTCATAGACACCACCTTCCCCCTCCTCCTTGGCTCGACCGGCATCCGGCTCCTGCGCCGGGACCCGGCCTTCGACTGCAGTCCCAAACAATAATCACCGGAGTTTTAAGCCATTGGTAGAAAATGTTCTTAAACGCAGACGCGTTGTTCTTGGCGGTGTAGGGATAGTCGTCGCCCTTGTGCTCTTGCTGAGTTTCAGATGCGGCGGGGAAGAGACCCTCACCATCCTCTATTGGCAGGCCCCCTCCACCCCCAACCCCTACCTTTCGGGCGGGTTCAAGGACAGAGACGCCGGTGCCATCACCCTCCAGCCCTTGGCTTACTACGACCCCGACGGCGCCCTTGTCCCGGCCCTCGCCGAGGACATACCCACCCTCCAGAACAGCGGCATCTCCCAGGACCTAACCTCGATCACCTGGAACCTAAAGGACGACCTCAAGTGGTCCGACGGCAGCGACCTCACCGCCCATGACGTGGTCTTCACCTGGCGGTACTGTACCGACGAAGCTACAGGTTGCACCGCCAGCAGTTCATTCGCTGACATAACTTCCGTGGAGGCCCTGGACGACTCGACCGTCAAGATAACCTTCCACGCCCCCACCCCCTACCCCTACGTCCCCTTCGTCGGGGCCGGGGTCCCGGTCCTCAGTCAAGCCCAGTTCGCCGATTGTTTCGGCGCCGCGGCCGCGGGCTGCGATGATGAGAACTTCGCCCCCTTAGGCCCGGGCCCCTACCGCATCGTCGAGTTCACCCCTGACGAACTGGCCGTCTACGAACGCAACCCCCACTACTATGGAGACAAGCCCTTTTTCGACCGCATCATTCTCAAGGGCGGCGGCGAGGCCCTTGCTGCGGCCAAATCTGTCCTCGAAGACGGCGAGGCCGACTACGCCTGGAACCTCCAGATAGACCCCGAGACCCTCGCCACATTGGAGGCCGCTGGCAATGGCAAGGTCATCTCCGCATTCTCGAGCCTCGTGGAGCGCATCGTCCTCAACCAGACCAACCCCGACCCCACCCTCGGAGAAGACCGCTCCGAGTACCTGGACGGCACAAATCCCCATCTTTTCTTTGCCTTCGCTCCCATCCCCCAGGCCATGTCCCTCGCCATCGACCGAGGCTTGATATCCGAGCGGCTCTACGGCTTCGCAGGCGAGCCTACTTGCAACCTCATCGTCAGCCCCCCGAGCTACGTCTCTACAGCAAACGACGGCTGCCTCACCCAGGACATCGGCGCTGCAAACCAACTCCTCGACGACAACAGCGTGATCGACTCCGACGGAGACGGCGTCCGCGAATACAATGGCGTTCCCCTGAAAATCACCTTCCAGACCTCGACCAATGACATCCGTCAAGAAACCCAGTTCCTGGTCCAGGACTGGTGGAGTCAGATCGGCATCGAGACCGAAATACTCCACCACGACGCCGCCGTCTACTTCGGCGGCGATCCCGTAGCCGACAAGGACGCCCTCTACAGCCGCTTCTTCGCCGACGTCCAGATGTACGCCTCCGGCCCGGATATCGACCCTCAGCAGTACCTCGTAGGCCTTACCTGCGAGGAAATCCCGGACCGGGACAACAACTGGGGCGGTGGCAACGTCACGCGGGCCTGCAACCCGGAGTTCGACGAGTTGGTCGAAGAGCTTGCTCACACTCCCATCGGCCCCGACCGCACCGCCCTGATAAAGAGCATGAACAACATCCAGGTCCAGGCCTACTACGAGATTCCCATGGTGAACCGAGGCATAGTCTCCGCCCACTCCGACACCCTAAAAGGAGTGCATATCAACGGCTGGGACAGCGAGCTTTGGAACATCGCCGAGTGGCGTCGCTGATTGACCAATTCCCTTTGTCCTACTATCCTCTATCACCTACGGACAGGAGTAGTGAGGAAACATTGCACGCCTTCCTCCAATTCGGATACTGCAAAGAGCTTGGGAGGCCACATCACTCCCGGGCAAATGCCGGAGCAGGCGCTTTACTAAGAAAAAGAGCGTTCACTAGACTTTCGGGAGGCCGACCATGAATGTAGAAGTCCAGAGACAAGACGGCAATCTGATAGCCTTAATTGAAGGGTCCGTCGACGGCAATAACGCCGCCGAGTTCCAGGCTTCCTTGCAGGGCGCAGTCCAGGATGGCGATAAGTCGATGGTCTTGGACTTCGCGAGTCTGTCCTACATCAGCAGCGCCGGACTGCGGGTGCTCCTGCTCGTCGCCAAGGACCTGCAGAACAGTGGCGCAAACTTTGCAATCTGCTCTCTCCAGGGACAGGTCAGGGAGCTTTTCTCGGTCAGCGGCTTCGATCAGATTATCCAGATCAGCGACTCCCAGGAAGACGCCATCAGCTCCTTCAACTAGTAATCTCTCTAACTCGATGAGTCCTCTGCATAAACCTTATCCCTGGCGGCGGAGGGGAGGTCCAGTCCCCTCTCCCTCGATGGGAGAGGGCTAGGGTGAGGGTGATTCCCCCCCATACAAAAAGCGCCGCCCGGCTAAGCCGAGCGGCGCTCCTCTTTATCCCTTGTAATACGTCCTAGTAAAGATGCGGCTGCATCGACGATATCACCGTCAGTTCGATATCCCGGATCGCCTGTGACATCGCCTGGCCGATGAGGTCCAGCTTCCGCACCTGCTCGATACGCGGCGCGACCTGTCCCAACTGCCGCCGAGACAGCAGCTCCTTGAAGATGCCGCACGCATCCACCAGGCAGATGATCATAATGTCCCGGGGGTCGGGGATTTCGTCACTGAACAGGACCTCCATGATTCGCAGCTTCACCTCCCGCTCCGCCTCGCCATCGATCATGGGATAGCGCCTAGACCTGAACATCCACATAAAACGGTCGTCCTGCCGTTCCAGGATGCCGCCCGCCACCAGCCGGCTAAGCGCCTCCTCCCGGATCTCGGAAGCCTTCTCAGCGATGTGTTCGAGCCAGTAACGGATGTCCTTCTGCTCCTCCTCCGCTATCTCGGCCAGCACCGGGTCAAGCAGGCTGTCCCCGACAAACGTGGAGTCGATCAGCATCAGATTCTCGATGTCCGTGTCGATGCGGTTCTCCATCGCCAGGTCCATCAGCACACCCCCGGCCAGGGCGTAGTTGAGCGACCATCTGGGCACGCGCACGAACTTGCCATCCTCGTCGTCCAGCAGGATCAGGATGATCTCTTCAGCAAATCTAAGCATTGTACTGTTCTCTCCCTCCGAGGAACCGAGCGATTTGTGACAATTCTATCCCACCCTCAGCCATTCTGATAACCCCCGACCCACTCCAATTTCCCTATTGCTCCGCCAGCCGCTCGACTATCTCCAGCGTCAACTCGACACTCTGCGCCAGAGGCTCGGGTTGCAGGTGCTCCAGCGTGTCCAGGGGCGAGTTGATGTAGGTCACGTCGTCGGCGAACAGGAAGATAACGTCGATGCCGGCCAGCATGAAGGCTATGTGGTCGGAGCCGTAGCCCGCACCAAGGTCCACAGTGCCCAGTTCGAAACCGATATCCGACGCCGTCTCCACCGACAACTCGACCATGCTGTCCGACCCAATCCCCGTCAGCTTCCCCGTCCCCACCACGTCCAGGTTAATCATCGCCAATATGTTCTCCGACCCCCCCTCCCCCAGCCCCCCGACATACGCAAAGCTGCCGTTAAGCCCTATCTCCTCCGACCCGAAAAGCACGAACCTCAGGTCGAAGGGAAGCTCGTCGTCCGATAGCTCTTCCGCAACGACCAGGGCCGCCGCCACGCCGCTGCCGTTGTCATTGGCGCCGGGAGAATCGGGCGTCGTATCGTAGTGCGCCCCGATTATCAGCGTCTCGTCGTTCTCTATGTCATTCTCCAGCTCTGCGACGACGTTCCGGGACGGCTGTTGCGCCAACGGCGATTTGGAGACCCTTACCTCCACGGTGCCCCCCGTTTCCAAAGCCCGCAACAACCCCCGCCCCTCCCGATTCCCGATCCCGATGGCCGGAATCATCGTTTCTTCGTACAATCTCTCCCAGGACGCCCCAGCATTGGTCTCCTCATTAAATATCACCGCTGCCTTGGCACCGGCTTCCGCAGCGCCCTCCACCTTCTCCCTCAAAGACACCCCCCCACCCCCCTCTATCAGCGCGATCTTGCCCCTAAGGTCGACCCCCGAGAAGTCCTCCCCCGTGCCCCGGCCCGCGTACGCCAGGTCTCCCTCCAGCCTGTACCCCTCCTCGGCCAGGGATGACGGGTCCGCCGGAAAGGCAAACATCCATACACCCTCGCCGTCCCTGAACCCGAGACGCGCCAACCCCTCCACGGCATCCCCCGGCCCCGTGACCACCAGCCGGGTCGCCCTACTAATCTCCACCGCCTCAAAGTCCTGCAACCCCACCTCATACCCCCACCCCGAGAACCGACCCGCCAAATACTTCGCCGCCCTAAGCTCCTCCTCCGTTGCACTCTCCCTGGGGCTCAACTCCTCCGCCAGCATCACCGCCGTATCCCACACCCTCTGCGCAAGGGGGTCCGGAGTCGGCGTGGGAGCTTCCGTGGATTCCTGAGTCGGAGCGAGGGTCGCCGTGGGCGGGGTGGTGGGCACAGCCGTCGAAGTCGGCATCGCCGTCGGCTCACTACCACCACAGGCCACCACGAGGGCGAGGGCCACGAGGGCGGCTAGGACGAATAAGACAAGTCTAGGGACGCGGTTAAAAGAGTTCATGCATATACTTTAACGTGGAGATAGGGGTGGGGTTACGAGTGGGGGGGTGTTTTGGGGTGGGTGAATTCATCGGGTCTCGGTTGTTGGGCTTCCTCCCGTCGGAACACGAAGGCATACGTTTATTCTAACGGGATCTTTGGCCAAAAGTTCTTTGCTGTAGAAGAGGGGAACCCCATATGATGTCAGGCTCCCACTGAGCGGTAAAGCCATGGTTCGGCCCATGTAGATATGTAGAGAGGAAGGGTATAATCAGATCCATAATTGTGGCCTCTTAGAATCCTCATACTAGCCCAGTTCCCTCGCCATCACAGGCATAGATTAGATTCAGGGATAGGGGCAGAGTCAAGTTCCGCAGTCTCAGGAAGATTTGATGACCACTAACACACTTACTAGCTTAGCAATACTGAAAGTAAATATTGATCAAGGGAGAGATTACTTCGAGTACCTCAAGCCTTTCGTTCTCCAGGTTTTGTTTCATCACAACGATGGGCCTATCACAAGTAAAGGAGTCTGCCAATCAATTAGAGACGACTTCGGCCTAGAGATTCCCGAACACATTGTTGGTATTGTCTTGAGACGTATCGCAAAGCGGAATTTCATTAAAAGAGACAGTGGAATATACCGCAAATCCGGTAATGTGCCGGATCCTCAGATCGAGTCCAAACAAGCGGAAGCGCGACGTCATATTCAAGCAGTAGTGAATGAATTGCTAGCATTCTCTAAGGAAACTGCAAAGCCACTTTGCAACGAGGAAGCGGCCGTAGAGGCGATATGTACATTCTTGTCTAACTTCAATATCCAGTGCTTGCGCTCCTACTTACGAGGTACAGCTATCCCCGACCTTAATGGTACACATCCTTCCAGAATCGTATTAGTTAGTCACTACGTTCAACATTTACAAGCAACAAGTCCAGAACGTTTCGACAGTTTCCTTATATTAGTGCAGGGGCACATGCTCGCTAACGCATTGATGTGTCCTGACCTCCAGAGCTCCAACAGCAATTACCGGAATGTCACCTTTTACCTCGATACACCCCTACTCGTGAGTAGCCTTGGAAGCCACGGCGAAGCGAAGCAAGCCGCAGTCAAGGAACTAATTGGCCTAGTTACTAACCTCAAAGGCAGAGTCGCTGCTTTTTCGCATTCCCGCGATGAACTACGGAGTGTCCTCTACAGTGCTGCTAGCCACCTGTATGATCTGGATCCTCGTGGAGTCATAGTTTATGAAGCCAGAAAGCGTAGTCTGACAAAGTCAGACATTCTGTTACTCGCTGAGTCTCTCAACGAGGAACTTGCTAAGAGTGGAATAGAAATAGCTATAACACCCAAGTACATTGAAAAATTCCAGATAGATGAAACTATGTTCGAATATGTTCTTGATGAAGAAGTGCAGTATCACAATCCTCGTGCTAGGGAGTACGATATCAATTCTGTAAGAAGCATTTACGCACTAAGAGCAGATGCACCAGTTTCTAACCTCGAGGATTCCCACGCCGTTCTGGTAACAAGCAACCGCGGCTTTGCAAGGGCCGCTTGGGATTTCGGCCAACAGCATATGTCGTCGAGAAATGTATCAAGCGTGATTCATGAATTCACCTTGGCAAACATTGCATGGTTGAAAGCTCCCATGGGGGCACCTTCTATACCGATGACTCAGTTGTTGGCGTTCTCCTATGCTGCTTTAGAGCCTTCAAAGGAACTATTAGGCAAGTACCTGAAGGAAATCGAAAGGCTTCAACAGCGTGGATCCATAACAGTGCGAGATCATGAACTGCTCAGATCCAGTCCTCTGGTACACCGTGAGCTAATGCATCTGACACTTGGCGATGACAGTGCTCTGACTGAGGAGACCGTCACTGAGACCTTAGAGCGTGTGTCTAATGAGATAAAAAAAGAGGAAGCTAATAAACTCGCTGCGGAGCAAAAGGAGCACCAAAGGACACGTGAAGAATTAACGATATCCTATAATCGCTATAGCAAGCTTAAGAAGAATGTGTATTGGCAGTGTAGCAGACGGGCAGAGATATATGCGAACATTCTAGCTGTCCTGATTGGACTCCTTATGGTTGGGGACATTGCAGCTAGTGTAATTGTTTCTTTGACCGTATCTTCCATAGCCGGAATAATAGCCGTCCCATTTATTGTCATGGTAGGAGCGCTAACGTTACTAAATCGTTGGTTCGGTCTTACGCTAAAAGGCATTCGCAAACAGGTACGAGACTGGATCCTAAGAAAACTATTGAAACGTAAAGAAAAATCCATAGGTGTTGATTTCAGTAGCCCGAGCAGTGCATGACACTGTATACAATTCACGTCGTTAGGAGGCTCTAATCTGCGGCACACTCACTACCTAACCAGGTCGACATCTACTTTATGACAACGCCCCTTGCCAATGCTGAGCGACCATCCGTCGGGCTCACCCCCCCACCCCCTCCGACCCCCCCCGTCATTCCCGACCCCTTTCGTGAATCCATCCCTCCTCTCTCCAGTACTGAACTAGAGGCAGACGTTGGCGCAGAAGCGCCAACATCTGCCTCTGTTCTTCCCTCCCCCTCTCCCTTATAGGCCCTAAGGGTCGAAGATGTCGAAGATGCGCCTGGGCGTGCGCCTGTGGCGTGAGAGGGGGATCAAGGGGGTGAAGGTTCCCCGGTGGGGCTGGGGCGGTGTCCCCCCAAGTGTGCAATCAGCCCCTTGACTCGACTCGCACACCCGTGCTATTATCCCCACCGTTCGAACACCACCCTAACTATCTCAAGGAGGAACCAAAAACCCAGGGAAGCCCACCCGACCCACCCGAGGACTCAACGCCCAAGCCCATCCCAACGGCCCATACACGGGGCCCGCGGCTCAAGCGACAATCGCCATCTCCTCATCCCATCGGGTTCCGTGCCCCTTCCCTACCCAGGCGATGGAAAGACGCCCTGGACAGAGCCATAGCGGACCGGCCATACCCCGCCGAGACGCCGTCTCGGTGGTCGGTTAGCAGCGAGCTTACGCTATATCAAGCATGGGGTAGCGGACCGGCTATCCCCGGCCGAGACTACCTCTCGGAGGTTGGCCCGCCTTGCGAGCTTACGCCATATCAAGCAGGGGGCTGATGGGCCGCCTAGACCCTCGGGTGGCCCACGTAACATAGGATATCTGAGGGGGCTACTGCCCGATCACTGGCCCCCATCATGCCTGCGGGCATTCAGAGGCGGGGTCAAGGCCTGACTGTCTGCCCGGGCAGTCGGAGCCCTCCATCGAGCGCTAGGGTGCGGCCGGCTGCAAGTCCCTCCTCCTCACCCGCGGAGCGGACCCTCTAGGCCCCCGACAGCCGGAACACCGCACGAGCGTAGAGGCTGACAGGCTCAACGGACGTCTTCCATCGCCAACCCCCTACCAACAAAACAATCAAAACCCCCACAATCGAAGATCCGCCTCAGGAGGACTGAATCCCCCTCCCCCTTCCACCCGACTATAATGTGTCGGCATCAAATCGCCGACCAACACCATGACTGAAACCGAAACCAAACCCTCCCTGGACTTCGTGCGCTCCGCCGTCGAGGCCGACAACGCCTCCGGGCGGTTCGGCGGACAGGTCATCACCCGCTTCCCGCCTGAGCCCAACGGCTACCTCCACATCGGCCACGCCAAGTCCATGTGCCTCAATTTCGGGCTGGCCCAGGAGTACGGTGGCCGCTGCCACATGCGCTTCGACGACACCAACCCCGCCAAAGA
Source organism: Dehalococcoidia bacterium (assembly GCA_965197585.1). Taxonomy (GTDB): domain Bacteria; phylum Chloroflexota; class Dehalococcoidia; order Plut-88900; family Plut-88900; genus Plut-88900. The sequence goes on along the minus strand of OZ240215.1, from coordinate 2,969,863 downwards.
GGAGGAGGAGTTCGTCGACGGCATCCTGGAGGATGTCCGCTGGCTCGGCTGGGACTGGGGCGAGCACCTCTACTTCGCCTCCGACCACTTCGACAAGCTCTACGACTTCGCAATCGACCTCATCAACAAGGGCAAGGCCTACGTCGACGACCTGGACCAGGAGCAGATTCGCAAATACCGCGGCACCCTCACGGAGCCGGGTGTCGAGAGCCCCTACAGGAACCGCTCCGTCGAGGAAAACCTGGCCCTATTCGAAGGCATGAAGAACGGCGAGGTTAACGAAGGGCAGCGAGTCCTGCGGGCCAGAATCGACATGTCCTCCGGCAACATCAACATGCGGGACCCCGTTCTGTACCGGGTCCTGAAGACGCCGCATCACCGCACGGGTGATAAGTGGGTGGTCTACCCCATGTACGACTTCGCCCACGGGCAATCCGACTCCGTGGAGGGTGTCACCCACTCGATCTGCACAATGGAGTATGAGGACCATCGGCCCCTCTACGACTGGATCCTCGACGCCCTGGACATCTACCACCCGCAGCAAATCGAGTTCGCACGGCTGAATATGAGCCATACCGTGATGAGCAAGCGCAAACTGGCCCAGCTCGTCAACGAGGGGCATGTGAGCGGCTGGGACGACCCCCGGATGCCGACCCTTGCCGGCCTTCGCAGGCGCGGCTATACGCCGGAGTCCATACGCCGGTTCTGCGATCTGGTCGGGGTTGCCAAGAGGCAGAACGTCATTGAAATCGCCCTGCTGGAACACGCCATCCGCGACGACCTGAACACGCGGGCGGCTCGAGTGCTGGCCGTCCTGAGGCCCCTCAAAGTGGTTATCGAAAACTACCCCGATGGGCAGGTCGAGCACCTTGACGCCGTTAACAACCCCGAAGACCCCGGCGCGGGATCTCGCAAGGTGCCCTTCTCCCGGGAGCTGTACATCGAGCGGAACGACTTCATGGAGGACCCGCCGAAAAAATTCTTCCGCCTCGCCCCCGGGCGCGAGGTCCGGCTGCGCTACGGCTACTTCATCACCTGCACCGACGTGGTCAAGGACGACGCCGGTGAGATCGTCGAGCTGCGCTGCACATACGACCCCAAGACCCGCGGCGGACAGTCGCCCGACGGCCGGAAGGTGAAGGGCACGATCCATTGGGTCTCGGCTAGACACGCCGTAGAGGCAGAGATCCGGCTGTACGAGCACCTCTTCACGTCGGAGCGCCCCGACGAGGAAGCAGACTTCCTCTCGACCCTGAACCCCGATTCGCTGGAAGTCGTCGCCGACGCCAAGGTCGAGCCAAGCCTCTCCGATGCCCTCCCGGGCGAAAGGTTCCAGTTCGAGCGGCTTGGCTACTTCGCCGTGGACCCGGACTCCGAGACTGGATCGCCGGTGTTCAACCGCACGGTCTCGCTCAGGGACACCTGGGGGAAGATCAGCAAGGGCGGCACCCCCCGCAGGAAGTAGGGTCCAGGTAACCGGACCCCTATCGAGTCTTGTCCACGTGTACCGTGACAATGTCCATGCCGTGGTACTTCTGGTGGCGTAACGACGACGCATAATGACGCAGCAGCCGGAAGGATATTTCACGAGTGTCGGCGATTTCCACTGATTCTCCCACGTATGCCAGCCTGTCCTCCAGGTTTTCCTCCCCTACCGTCGATACAAACTCCAGTTCCGCCCCTTCCCCTGTCGCCCGCGCGCTCACACTTAAACTATGTGGTTTGTCTCTGTCTACGTCGTCGCCTTCTGCGGAAAGCAGGCTGGTCAACGTCTCCTCCCCGACCAATCTCAGCCGCTGCATCGACTCGGAGTCCCATCCGGCCTTCGTTGCAAACTCCTCAAGGAAATCATTCAACTTTGGCAGGGATTCAATATCCAGGGCAACCCTCAAGCGTTTTCGTCGGGGGCTTGTCAACTCCAGAAACACCATCATTATTACCGCAATCATCGCCCCCGCAGTCATCCCGTTGCCCAGCAGAATGCCCAGGAAGCCTTCTCCCAGCAGTTCAGGGAATATCCATCCGTTCTGGAACCCCGTTCCCAGCCAGAAAGACATCCCTACAAGGACGGCCTTTCGGTGATCGACCCCGTCCTGAATTATGACTCTCATTCCCTGCACGAACAGCAACCCGATGAGGACCGTCAAGAAGCCGGCAGCCACGGGGGCCGGGATCGCGATCAACACGGCCGTAAACTTTGGAAAGAATGCCACTGCCACGAAGATCGCTCCGATGATGACCCCCACCCGCCGGGCCGAGACTCCCGTCACCTCCGCCATGGCTACGCTTGTTCCGTAGGGCGTGCTGGGCAGCGTCCCCGCGAAGCCCGATAGAAATTTCCCCACTCCGTCGGCGTTCAGCGCCCCCTGCACCACCCGGTAATCCGTCGCCCGTGGCCTGCGCTGGGACACCCTCTGGATAGCCACCGAATTCCCGATTGTTTCTATGGAACTGACTGCAGTGAACAATACGAAAGCAGGAAGCAGTGCCCAGAACTCCGTGCCCGGGGTTACGTCGAGCCCCGGCCACGATCCCATCGGTACTCCAACCCACGGAGCGTCCAGTATCTGTCCCACGTCGTATAGGCCGAAGGGTGCACCCGCTAAGGAGCCCACCGCTATTCCGATTATCGGTGACCACAACCGCCAGGCCGGGGGCCCCCTCAGCACGAGCCCCGCCACCACCAGAATGGTCACACCCACCGAAATGGGAGCGGCCCCTTTGGAAACGCCTTCCGGGACCTCATTCAGGATGTCGAACATCACCGGCATGATCGTAACAGCTATCAGCATGATTACCGTGCCCGATACGACCGGCGTGAATATCCGCCTAAGCAGCGATAGCCGGGAAGCCAGCAGAATCTGAAACAGGGATGAGACCAGGATGAGGCTCGCCATGGTTGCGGGGCCCGCCTCGCTCAGCGCGTCTGCGCAGACGGCTATGTACGCCCCGGACGTGCCCATAATTAGTACATGCCCCGCCCCTACACGCCCGATCTTGACGGCCTGCAGCGCTGTGATGACCCCGCTCACCGCCAAGGCCGCAAACACGGCCCAAGAGACGTAGCTCTCTGGTTGATCAGCTATCCGCGCCACTATCACCACTGTCACCACCACACGCGTCACCATGATCGCAGAAGCCTGGATCCCCGCCCCCAGCGCTACCAGGTGAGGGGGCTTTTCATCCGGTTCGTAAAGTACGTTTTCGTTTTCGCGAATTACTGAGGCCAATTGCACCCCGGCCGCCTGAGAGTTCGCACTACTATGCTAGCGAGGCAGGCCAAGTGTACAGCATCGCAAACTCATTGGTGGGCAGTCTTGGACCGCTAGCGTTTACTCGCCCTCACTAAGTTCAACGGTCCAGCCTGCAGTACCGTCCACCTCCATCCACGGTGCCCCACCCCTCCCTTTTGAGACAGGCTCCTCGTGGGCGCCCCCCCCCCGAGCCGCGTCAGGTTTACCAAAGGACAAGTGGCCTTTGTCGATTCCGCTTGCCCTCTACTCGTACCACCCCGAGGCGAATATCAGCCCGTCGTGCAGCACCGCCCACGTATGTTTCTGACGCTCGTCCCCGGTCTCCGGGTTGAGCAGTACATAGTCCACCCACCGCCCGGCCTCTGTGGCAGACAACAAGTCACCGCCGTAGAAGTACCCCGTGGAGTCCACGCGGGCCGCCGGGTCCCGGTTCCTGAACATCGGATTGTGGTGGCCTATCGTGTAGCCCTCCTCGTTCACAATGAACACGTACCACTGACCGTCCACGCTCTCGACGGTGTTGTAGTAGGCGACGGTTGCCTGACGCCCCAAGGCATCGTAGAGTCTTATCGCCGACTGCACGAAGGACTGCGTGTACGCCGGGTTGTCGGACTTCATTGGCCCCGCCTCATACCACCCCGATCCAAAGGTCAACCCGTCGTACTCCACCATCCAGGAATGCTTCGTCTCGACCCCGCCCGCAGCGGGATTCGGGAACGTGTAGCTGAACCACTCGCCGTCCTCGTCGGCAACCGCTACTACCGCATCACCTGCAGGGTAGTTGTTCGGCCCGACAGCCGCCGACACGGGACGGTCAATCAGGTCGGGATTGCCGCCGTGAGCAATCATCGTATCGCTCTGGTCGCTTATGAACATGTACCACTGCCCGTCCACGCTCTCAAGCGTGTTGTAGTAGTCAACGGTCGCTTCCAACCCTTCAGCCTTGTATTTCTCGATTGCTTGCTTTACGAACCACTGGGTGTACTCCTCGACTTCGTACTTCGCAGGCGCGGGCTCCGGCACGGCCTCCCCCAAGCCCTCAGCAAGGCCCGCCCCGAACAGATCAAAGAAGCCCATGAGGGCATCCTCATCAATATCCATGGGGACAGCTTCTACCTGGGGCCCCGGAGGCCCGGCGGGGCCTTGGGGTCCGGGCGAGCCCGCGAGGCCCGTCGGTCCTGCAGGTCCGGGCGGCCCCGCAGGACCCGGAGGCCCGGCGCGCCCCTGTTCCCCCTCAGGCCCGACATCCCCCTGGCACGCCACAGCCGTCAGTACAAGAGCTATAAGTAATATCGCTGTTATTAGAAGACGCATCTGTACCATCTCCGTGATCCGAATTGCCGATAGTTACATCCCGAACCCTAGGTCCGGAATCACCCCCGGCTCCCTTCAACGTGCCGTAGGTTATCACAGGCCCGGTAAATCGTTAATCGCTGCAACCTACCGTTCATCCCGACCTTCCCCCCACCCGACAAATTGGCCGCCCGCATTCACCGGTATAATCTAATTGAAAATAGAGAACTATCCAGAAAATCTGACCTGTCTAACTCGCTCGATGGGGGCATTTGAAGGCCAAAGATTTGTAGCTAAGTAAAAAGCAGGTGACACAATGGCCTTAATCCCTCCTTCCTTTATGAACTCGGTTGTTGCCTTGGGAATGCAGGCCCAGGACAAACAAGTTCGATTTATGGGGACCGGGTTCATGTACGGGTATCCTACCCAGGCGAAAGACCAGAACGGTATGCCCACATACTGGACTTTTCTTGTAACCAATCGGCACGTATTCACCAAGGCGCGTGACCGTGGCACGACGATGCATGCGCGCTTCAACAGGCCCATGGGCGCCGTTTCCCATACTTACCCGATACTATTGAAAGAGCCCGACGGTTCTACGTCCTGGACAATTCACCAGGAAGCCGACGTGGCGGTCCTGCCCGTCAATGCCGACCGGCTGCGGGCAGACGGCATCGAGTTCTTTTTCTTCGCCGCCGGTGAGCACACTTACACCCGTGATGAACTGCGTGCAATCGATGTGAGCGAAGGCGATGGGGTCTTTGTCTTGGGCTTTCCCCTGGGGGAAGCAGGCGATGAACGGAACTACGCGATCGTGCGCCAGGGAATCTTCGCCCGGGCCCAGGACTGGATCAAGGGCAATGCTCAAACATTTCTGATAGACGCTTCCATCTATCCCGGCAACAGTGGAGGCCCGGTCGTCCTCAAGCCCGAGACCCTCACTATTGAAGGAACAAAACCTAACTGCAGGTCTGGGCTGATCGGCATGGTCTCCGCCTATATCCCTTATCAGGAAATCGCAGTCAGCACCCAGACCGACCGCCCGAGAATGATCTTCGAAGAGAACTCCGGCCTCGGCGTCGTTGTCCCTCATGACGCCATAACCGAGACCATAAAGGCGGCAGTCGGCAAACTGAACAAAGACCAGACCACCGGAACCAGCGCACTCACATAAACCTATACCGCACCTCCCCACCCCACCCCCCTTGCCCCCTCATCCACAAATCCTTCATAATCCGGCCATCGGGATCCTGACGCTGCAGTAGCTCAAGGAGGTCGTGCGATGGGTGCTTTGAAGAGTTATGTAGTCCGAGTGGGTTCTTTAGAGCTCGGGATAGTCATCTTCTGGATGCTTTTCTGGCTCGCCAACGGATTAGCCAAGGTGATTCCCGGCGTCCACATCGGCGTGAAATTCGCCGAGAAGGGCGACACAAACTTCTTCACCGTCACCCTGGACAAGATGGGCTGGGGCACGAGTCTCGGCGAGTTTGCCTTCTACTTCACGGCGGCCTTTGAACTGCTCGTCGGGGTCATCTTCTTATGGGCCTTGATACAGTTCTTCATGCGAACCGGTTCGGCAGCGCGTCAGCCGTGGATACTGCTGGGGCTCTTCATCAGCGCCATCATATTCACAGTATTCGCCTTCTCGAACGTCGTTACGGCGACCGGCCCGGATGTCCTTTTCTCGCACACGGCCTACTTCGCCTCCGTTGGCGTATCGTGGCTGGTGATCGTCGGCCAGAGCATGTGGATGCGGGCTTCAGGCAACGGCGACAGCAACTAGCAATTGTACGGTAGGGCCTTGAGGCCCAAACGTGTCAAGAGAGGACCGTCACGTCCCTTGATGGCGCACGGGCAGAACGGGCTCCCCCTGGAAGAAAAACGCCTCTCGCCCTCCCGAGCCCCGCTTAAACGAAACCCCTCAGCTGTACCGTGCGGGCCACCCGCTCCACCCCGATATCGAAGGCTGCCTGCCTCAGCGACAGCCCGCTTTCTCGGGCCCTTTCGGCTACGCCGTGGTAGGCTGGCACGATCCGCTTGTACAGCTCTTCGTTGACCCGTTCCTCGCTCCAGTCGAACTGCTGGATGTTTTGCGTCCACTCGAAGTAGGAAACCGTAACGCCGCCGGCGTTTACCAGGAGGTCGGGAAGTACCTGCACACCCCTTTCCTGCAATATCGTGTCTCCTTCGGGAGTGGTGGGATGGTTGGCAGCCTCCAGGACTAATCGCACCGGGAGCCGACGCGCCTCTTCCTCTCCAATCACGTTTTCTATAGCGGCGGGAACGAATACGTCGGCATCCATTTCCAGGATGTCGCCCGGCGCACACCGCTCGCCCCCCGGGAACCCCTCCACCGAGCCATTGCCGGACACAAACTCGACCAGCTCGGGAATATTCAATCCGGCGCTGTTGTGTACCGCACCCCGAACGTCGGCCACTGCCACGATTTGCGAGCCCGCCTGATGGGCCAGTCGGCAGAACCACGACCCCACGTTCCCGAAACCCTGGACGGTTATCCGCGCCTTGGCCAAGTCCAGCGACATGTCCTTGGCAGCTTCCTGCAGCACGTACAGGGCCCCGCGCCCCGTGGCCTGTTCCCTACCCACCGACCCGCCGACCTCCACCGGCTTGCCGGTCACAACCGGCAGCGTGTAGCCGTGGGTCTGGCTATATTCGTCCATAATCCAGGCCATGGTGTTGGCGTTGGTGCCGAGGTCGGGAGCGGGAATGTCCCTGTAGGGTCCAAGAAGGTGTTCGATATTCTGAGTGTAGCGTCGGGTGACTGCATTGAGTTCCCGCTCGCTCAGAGCGTGTGGGTCAAGCTGAATGCCACCTTTGGCCCCGCCGAAGGGCAGGTCCAGCAGTGCGGTCTTCCAGGTCATCAAGGATGCCAGGGCCCGCACCTCGTCCTCGTCGGCCCGTGGGTGGTATCGCACGCCTCCTTTGTACGGCCCCCGAGCCCCGTTGTGCTGCACACGATATCCGTGGAAAACTTCAATGCGCCCGTCGTCCATCCGCACCGGCAGCGATACCCTCAGGTCGCGCCACGGTTCGCGCAGCATTTGGCATGTCCCCGAGTCCAACCCGAGCCGCGCCGCCGCAGTCTCGAAGTGGAGCATTACGTCTTTCTGGGCGCTGCGATGTTTAGTTGTGACAGTCATAAAACCTCCGGTAAGCTCTTGCTCGGGCGCTGGGCGGAGTCTCGAGACCCATGGCAATTTGTTCGCGCTGGGATTAGTCGTTGCTCCCCGCAATACACCATCGCCTCTACATCATCATTATGCCCGAAGACAGCCGTGGACGCTGAAACAACCACCACCAAGTGTCGCCGTACCCTTGGGATCCCGCCTGTAATACCATCCCCCCGCCCCCCTCCCTGTTGTCTTCTCAACATCCCAGTCTTATTCTGTCGTCCATGAGCCGACCATCGATAGTCCTCCTGTCCCCACCAAAGACATGCACCACACCAACGACCCCCGTGCCATTGCCCACCTGGAACAAGGAGCTTGCAAATGATGGATATCTTTAGGGATAAAGTAGCTCTGGTTACAGGTGGCGCCTCCGGTATCGGCCGAGCCACGAGCCTCGCTTTCGCCCGCCAAGGGGCTAGGGTAGCGATTGCAGACCGGGAGCCTACCGGTGCCGCAGAGACAGCCTGCATGATAGAAGACATTGGAGGCAGCGCCACAGTGTTCGAGCTGGACGTCACCAAGGCAGACAACGTAGCCTCGGTCATCGACAGAATAGTGCAGACCTACGGAAGATTAGACTGCGCCTTCAACAACGCAGGTGTCGGGGGTGAGGTCGCCAAGACCGCTGACTACCGAGAGGAAGAGTGGGACCGCATAATCGACGTCAACCTGAAGGGCGTCTGGCTCTGCATGAAGTACGAGATTCCCGTCATGGAGAGGCAGGGCGGTGGAGCCATAGTCAACACGGCCTCCATCTACGGGCTGGCAGGCCACGGCGGGTACATCGCCTACAACGCCGCCAAGCACGGGGTCGTCGGCATAACCAGGACCGCCGCATTGGAATACGCAACCGCCGGCATACGGATCAACGCCGTATGCCCCGGCTACATCCTCACACCCATGACCATCCCCAGAATCCAGGCCAACCCCGATTTGGAGCGAAGGATGGTCTCCCAGACCCCCATGGGCAGAATGGGCAGACCCGAGGAGATCGCCGAGGCCGTTGTCTGGTTATGCTCGGACGCCGCTTCATTCGTCACCGGCCACACCATGACCCTCGACGGCGGCTACATGGCCCAGTAGCTGCCCCAAAGCTCGCCCATCCATCACCGCCCAAGTCCTCCCTACACACCCATTCTTGCCTTCCCGACACCCCAGGTGCTAACTTCCCTCCGACCCTTTTCACCTGTGACAGGAGGTGCGCCCTTGTTGGACATCTTGATCAAGAACGGACTGGTGGTCGATGGTACGGGTAACCCCGGCTTCTACGCCGGAGTGGGCGTTCAGGGTGAGAACGTCGTCATATTCCGGGGCGACTACTCGCATATCGAGGCCCTCCGGACCATCGACGCCACCGGCAAGGTTGTCTGTCCCGGGTTCATCGACATGCACGCCCACACGGGTCTCGTCATCCTCGCCGAGCCCGAGCACCATCCCAAGGTCCGTCAGGGCATCACCACCGAGCTCGTGGGTGTCGACGGCAACTCCTACGCTCCCTTCACGTCTCACGAGGACTTCCTGGACTTCGTCGAGTTGAACTCGGGCCTGGACGGGTCGCCACCCCTCCCCGGCCGCTGGTCTACCGTCGCCGAGTACCTGTCCATGTTCGACAACAAGGTCGCCGTGAACATCGCCTACGTCATCGGCAACTCCCCCATCCGGATCTGCGCCATGGGCTGGGACGACAAGCCCGCCACCGACGCCGATCTCGCCAACATGAGGGCCATGATGCGCGAGGGGCTTGAGGAGGGGGCGTTCGGCATATCCACGGGTCTCGACTATCCCCCAGGCAGCTACGCCAACACCGATGAGCTCGTCAGTCTCTCCGAGGAAGCCGCCCGGCTGGGGGGCATCTATCACACCCACCTGCGCAACACCCTCGGCGATCGGTTTCTGGATCCGGTTAAAGAGGCGCTGGAGATCGGCCAAAGAGGGGGCCTCCCTTGCCATCTCACCCACTTTTATCAGCGAATCACCCATCCGGGGAGTGCCCGTCAGCTCCTGGACCTGGTGGAGGGGTCCGCCGACGCCGGGCAGGACGTGACCATGGACTGCTATCCCTACGAGTACAGCAGCACCCGGGCGCTGATCCTGTTCCCCCAGTGGGCCCACAACGGAGGCCCGAGAAAGCTCAAGGAAGTCCTCCGTTCCGACGAGGGCCGGGAGCGCCTGAGGGACGAGGTCCGTGCCCGGGGCACCGGCTCGTGGCACGACATCTGGCTGACCTATTTCAAGCGGCCCCACAACCAGAGGTTCGAGGGCCGATCCGTCGCCGAGATTGCGGAGATGATGGGCAAGAGCGAGGTAGACGCCCTGTGCGACATCCTCCTCGACGAAGACCTTCAGACCTCCTACGTCTCACCCGGCCCGAACCTGTCCACCTTGCCCGACTTCATGACCCATCCTCTCACCATGGTCGGCACCGACGCCCTCCTCCTGGGCGACTATCCCAGCCCGAGGACCTACGGCACCTTCCCCACCATCCTCTCCCACTACGTCCGGGACGAGGGCGCCATCACCCTGGAGGAGGCGGTCAGGAAGATGACGTCTTTCGCGGCCCTGCGCCTGGGCATACCCGACCGGGGCCTGCTCCTCGACAACATGAAAGCCGACATCGTCATCTTCGACCCGGCCACCGTGAAGTCTCCCGCCACGCGCCACCAGCCAAAGCAATACCCCACAGGCATCGAGCACGTCCTGGTAAACGGCCGATTCGTAGTAGACAACGGCAACCACACCGGAACCCTCCCCGGCCGCTCCCTCCGCCGCGGCCGGGCGTCTACCTGACCCTTGGCGGGGCAGGTGCGAGGCTACGCTCCGAGGCTGCCTAATTCGTCACTGGCCACACCATGACCCCCGACGGCGGCAATATGGCCCAGTAGCTGCACCAACGGACAGGGTTTACGGGGTGGAGTAGCGCTTGTAGCCGATGGTAGCACCGGGGGTAGGATGGGGCTGCATGTTCGATGGCCCGATTAGAGAAGCAGTGCGTATCGTGGGCCTCGATGTCGAAAGTCACTTCGGCGCAGTAGAGCGCTCCCTGTCCTTGAAGAGCGCTGCCGACGCAGTCCCATCTGCTGCTTCAGTCTCTAACGTATCAGGCGAAGCCGTAGCAACCACTCTCAGAACCACTGCCCCTGAGTCGCCACGATTGGTCACCTATCCCCGCATGCCGCGACAGCCATAGTCAAAAACGGTCAATATCCTGTCGACCACAAAATTCGTTCATTTGTCCTCATCATAGCTGTGCGCTTAGCTCCAAGCTATTGAGGTGACCAGTCTAAATCCACATCCCTCCCGGGATTGTCTGTCAACTGCCTCAACCCCGACCCGTCGGCGTTCATGACGTATATATTCCAGTCTCCGTCCCGTTCAGAGGAAAACGCTATTTGCCTCCCACCGGGTGACCAGGCTGGAGACCCATCCCACCCGGGATTGTCTGTCAACCGCCTCACGTCGGACCCGTCGGCGTTCATGACATATATTTCCGAGTCTCCGTCCCGGCTAGAGGAAAACGCTATTTGCTGCCCACTGGGCGACCAGGCTGGAGACCTATCCTGCAAGGGATTGTCAGTCAATCGCCTCACGTCCGATCCGTCGGAGTTCATGACGAATATGTCCCCAGTCTCCACTGTGTCCACATTCCCGTCACGATCTGAAGCAAACGCTATAAGCCGACCATCGGGAGACCAGGCAGGTTCCACATCATATCCGGGATGGTTCGTCAGTTGTGTCACGCCCGACCCGTCGGCGTTCATCACGTATATATCTGGGCCTTCGTCACCGGTAGAGGAAAACGCTATTTGTTCCCCACTGGCGGACCAGGCGGGTTCCACATCATATCCAGGATGGTTCGTCAGTTGTGTCACGCCCGACCCGTCGGCATTCATCACGAATATATTCCAGTCTCCGTTTCGCTCGGAAGCAAACGCTATAAGCTGACCGTCGGGAGACCAAACCGGGCCCCAATCATACCCGGACTGCTCCGTCAGTCTTGTCTCGCCCGATCCATCGGAGTTCATGGCATATATGTCCCAATTCCCGTCTCGATCGTTAGTAAACGCTATCCGCGTCTGACCTATGGCGATGAATGTCGTACGCTCCAGACTCTTTCCTGCGGTGTATATCGTGTTGTCGAACTCGACCGGTATCTCCAAGCTTTCCTCGATAACATCGGATATCGTCAGCCGGAACAGTAGTCCGAAGTTGCCGAACTCGACGGGAACAGGCGAGGAGACCTCATAAAAGCCCTCTGTGTCAGGTCCTGACAGGTTCCAACCGTCCAGCAGCCCACCATCTTGCCCCGCCACCAAGTCCACTTGGACCGGCTTGAATGTGTCGACCTTGAAACGGACCCGATCGATGTTCCTCGGCATGTGGAGTGCGCGAACGAAGATCGTAGCCTTGCCTTCGTTGCGGTCAATGGAAGGCGGATCGAACTGGATGGCCCCCTGGTTGTCGGGGCCGAAGAAGGTGGCTGCATGGAGGGGAGCGGTCTGCAGGCTACCTATAACGCCGTCCAATTCGACCTCTACTCGGGTACTGTATTCGCCAGTTCTTCTCAATGTGATGTAGCTAAGCTGATACTGTCCGCGCAGGTCGTTGACCAGGAGTTGAAGCTGCTCCTGAAGCAGCGATACATCGTGCACCGGGTAGTATCCGCCTCTGGTCGAACCGGCCATCTCCCTCAACTCTTCCTCCTGAAAGACCTCGCCGACGCCCAAGGCATAGAGCTGGACATCGAGGGCCTGTGCGTGGATTCGAGCATCATCGCGCGTATTGACGCTGCTCGTGTCCCTCCCGTCGGAGAGGAACACCAGTGCCCTGATGGCGCGCGGGTTCTGCGCGAAGGTGGAGAAGAGGTTTGCCCCGGAGACCACACTGTCCCAGACCCTCGACGAGCCGGGATCGAAGCCGCTTTGAGAGAACTGAGAGGTGCTGTCGCGAATGGCTTGGCGATTCGTTGTGAGGGCTGATAGGACTCCCGGCTCTGCGTTCCTGTCGTGGAACTCGACGACACCGATCCTGTGGGCGTCCGGCAGTACACCCAGTCCCCCGCCGAAGGCCTCCAACATGGCCGCAATGCCGCTTCGTCCGTCAGGAAGCCTCGCCTGGGCCATGCTGTTGGTGAAGTCCAGCACGAACACAACCTCAAGGTCGAAGTTCTCCGCTGTGTGAACGAAGAAGCTGGTCTCCGTATAGTCGATCTCCTCCCAGTCCTCCGTCCCCTGTCTGCATCCTTCCTCTGTCCTCGACTCGCACTCATATATCTTGGTGGCTCTCTGCACATCCTCCGCCGGTAAAACTATTGCGTGCCCGTTCTGGTCCCTGAGGGAAAAGACGATTTGCACCTGGCTTGGCAGGTTGGTTCTCGTGACCACACCCGCGAAGTTGATCTCTTCGAGTGGCGCTGGAGTGGGTTCGGGAGTGGGTGCGGCAGCGGTCGCAGCCCCCTGGGCCTCCGTCAGTGCGGGTGAAGTCGTCGCCGCAGGCCGCTCAGGTGGCTGCGTTGGGGCTACCCCAACCGGCTCCGGGTCGATGCAGGCCAAGGCAGCCAGGGCGATCAGCAGGGAGAGCAGTATTGGAATTCCAAGCGACCGCCAGACGCCAGCCGACTCAGTTATGGTTTTACCAATCACCTCGCGGTCACACCCCTTCCTCGTTGGCCTGGTAACATTGGCGTATACGGAGCACAAAATGCCCGCCTTACCATCGAAACAGTACCGGCCAATGCTGCCCATTGTCAATCTGGTTGCCCGCAGCTGTTACCGACATGCCAGTTCTGTCTTCGTTGATCACTTTGCCCGATAAGGTGGGATAAAGGCTTGAATATAGACCCAAAACAAATCTGCGCGAAAAAGTTCTCGCTTTTGTCCAGCTTGGTTGGCTCTACCAGCCCCCCACCCCCTCCCTCGCGAGGATTCCCCCAACCCTACGGCGAGAAAACGTCCCCCGGCAGATTCTCCCGGAGATTCCCCCACCACCCGCGGTCCACTCCGTAATGGACCACGTATCCCGCTTCCTCATCCTCCCCGATCCGTCCGGTCACGTGAACACTCTCGCCTACGAAAACCCCCTCAAAGACTTCCTCCGGTCCACGGACTAGCACCCACTGCACGAAATCTCCCCGGTCCATCTCCACCACCAGCTCGCCGACACCCTGCGACACCACCTCCCCGTCAACGCTCACGCACTCGTCCACGTACACGTCAAGCACCGCAAGTAACGGCCCGGGTGGCGGGATAGTCGGAGAGTTCTCCGGACACGGTTCGACAGCCGGTGAGACCAGGTTGTAGCCAATCACGGCCGCCGCGACCAGCACCCCCACGCCGAGCAGACGGAACACCCACTTGCAGCACCTGCCGCACCCCCCTCCACCCTTCGGCGGCTCCTCTACCTGCCCCGCAACCCGGTACTTCCGATAGTCCAGCGGCGAACTCGATGGATCTGTCATTGTTTCCCCTCGCGCCTCCGACTCACGCGTGACGCCCTCAGCTAGTGGTCTCTCATACACCGTTCCCCCACCGACCTCGCTATTCGCCGTCCTTTCAGCCTCCCCGATGTACCGCATCAGTTCCTGCTCTGCCTCGCTGCCCGGCCCCGCTGCCGCTTCTGCCGCGCCTGAGGACCGTCCGGCGAGACCCCACGCCGGTGCGGACATAAAGCCGTGATAGGCCAAGCCCAGGTCGTGGGCCCCCAGGGAGGCTGCCTCACCTGAGCCGAACCATGATGGGGCCGGGACCGAGACATCCAGCCAGGGCTTTGCCGCATCCAGTGCGATAGCATAGGCCAACATGGAGTCGGGTTCGTCCCGACCGGGAGGACGGTCAGGTCTGGGCAGGGATTCTTTCAAACTAAGCCACTGACCTATCTCATATGCCCCGGCGTCCGTTGGCCGCAGCTTACCCACGTTCGTCGACATCGCAACCAACAAATATATGAAGCCGATCGCCGCGCCGATCAGGGAGTTCGCCCACCATTGGAACAGCCATAAAGCCGTCCAAAACCCGCCGCCAACGCCGAGCAAAATCCCGGCCAATAACTCCAGTTCGAACCCATCACCTCCATGTTCCCTCATTACCCGCATCGCGTTGTCATCGAAGAGGCCCCGGCCCTGGAGGTGCTTCCCCAACTGGTCGCCGATGACATCCTCCCGCTCGTTTATCACGTCGTGCAGCTCTTGAATCGTTGTGGGGCGCGCTGGCAATCTGTTGCAAATCAACTGCTCCCAGTCAAACTGCGCGGACCCCTTCTTCGATAGCCGGTACCGGTAACCTCCCTCTGCTCCGACACACTCCAATTGCAGCGTGCCGCGCTGGCACATCTCGACTATCGCCGCCAGCAGCGTTCGGTCGCTGACCGTCCGGCCTTCCAGCACCGACACCGCCGCCGCCGACAGTTCGCTCGGCTGCCGGGTTACCGGCTCCGATGAGCCCGGGTACTTGATCTCCTTCCAGGACCGAAACTTGAGCCACAGCAACAGCGAGAGCAGCGCCCCGACGCCCACGCCAATCGTCCGGAAGCCCCAGGCTGTCAGCTGCTTCCAGTCCATCTCCCGGAAATCGGGAAAGCCACTCTCGGCGATAGCCCCGCCGGGGTCCAGCACGAACAACAGACCAATGGCCGCAAGGGCCACCAGCGTTGCAATCACACCCACCATGGGTCACCTTCCATCCCGCCTTGTTCTACCTGCACTCGATAGTACAGGGAATCCCCCCACCCCCAACCGTGTCATCCCGAGGCCCCGTGCTGAAAGTCCGCCGAGGCGGGAGGGATCTGGGGCTGGGCCTACCCCCCACCCTACTCGATAACCGTCACGTTCCTGCCCAACCCTGAGAGTGTCTCGAGGCCCGTGTCGGTCATCAGAATCGTCTCGATGAAGCCGCCGCCCGTGCCACCCTTCCAGCCGGGGTCGGAATCGAGAACCGTGAACAGGTTTTCATAGTTCGTGATCATGCCCGGATCGTAGCTCGCTGTCTCGAAGCCCGTGTCCGGGTCGATAAACGTGTGCCCGACCCAATCCGGCGGTATCGCAATCCCCATGTTATACCCGCTCACGTAGGCCACATAGGGCCGCAGCCCCATCGAGTCTACGTACTCGTCCATGGCTTTCTGAGCCACTCCCGTGGGGTCCCCCGGCCGCACCTTCGAAATCACGTGATCGACGCTCCCGCACGTCTTGTCCATCAACCACCTCCAGTTCCGCGAAGGCTCACCCAGCGAGAATAGCCGACCCAGGTCCGCGTGGTATCGATGATATGACCCGCAGTGGTTGATCCACACCAGGTTGCCTTGCTGCAGCTTCCGGTGGCTGGGCGCCGAGTGCCGTGCCCCGAACCTCGGCCCTGACCTCACCGCAGCGCGGATCGCTGGGTCTCCGCCGCCCTCCTTCATCATTGCCTGCAGCACGACACCTGCCAGTTCGATTTCCGTTACTCCCGGCCGAATGTGTCCGCGCACCGTCTCCATGGCCCTGTCCGCTATGGACGCCGCCTTCCGCATCACCTCTACCTCCGCCGCCGACTTGATAAGCCTGACCCGGTCCACGACCCACGATCCGTCCACGACATTCGCGCCCGCACCGGCCAGGCCCTGCTTTATCTCGTTGATTACCACCCCGCTCGGCGCCCGGCTCCACTCTTCGACACCCACGTTCCCCTTAACCCACCCCCGCCCCTTCAGCGCACTGATTATCGACTCGGCAGGAGACAGCCCATCCCGGAAATACTCCGCATCGTCGACCACCGCGTGCCACTCGACGGTCGGCTGATGATAAGGCACCTCGAAGAATAGTGTCTGCCCGGATTCGGCGTGAACGGCTACGCTCACGGGGCTGGTCAGGTAGTACCAGATCATGTCGTAGCCCGTCAGGTATGTGATGTTGGGCGGCGACGAGACCAGCAGAAGGTCGATTCCCCGGCACCCCATCTCCCGACGCACCTTCTCGACCCGATCCCCATACTCCTCGGCAGAAAAAGCCGGCCCCCACCCCTCCCCCTCCGCCAACGCTCGACCATCAATCATCACCAAAGTCCTCCTCGCAAGGGATGCATAGCCCGACTCTAGCCCAGGGCCCAGTCCGTGGCAAGGCTCCCCAAACGAACATGCCCGAGGCCCCGCGAGGAATCTGGAGAGGGGCCTGTTCCTTTCCCCCGTAAGGGCGTCACTCGTGGGCGCCTTACCCTCGGCTACCACACGGCCTTGAGCGCCTGCCCGACCCGAAGCCCGACCACCACCGCCCCCAGCCCCACCGCCACCTGCAGCAACACGTTAGCCGAGCCTGCGAGGTAGGCGTGGTCCCTGAACAACCTGATCGTATCCATCCCGAACGCCGAGAACGTCGTAAACCCCCCGAGAACGCCTATGACAAGGAATGCCTGGACCTCGGGGCTCAGCGGCCTATGCGCCTCCGCAAACCCCACAACCAGCCCGATAAGAAAACACCCCACCCCGTTCACAGCCAGCGTCCCATACGGAAACCCTACCCCGCCCATCCCACCATTGAGCCAAACCACCACCAGGTAGCGCGCCACAGCCCCCACCACACCCCCCGCCCCAACCCACACAATCAACAAACCCGACTCCCTTTACTTATCATTCCAAGACTCAACTTACTGTCATCCCGAGGCCCCGCGCTTACAGTCCGCCTAAGGCGGAAGGTCGGAGATGTCGAAGATGCGCCTGGGCGTGCGCCTCAGGCAGAAGGGTTATCCCGATTCCCAACTGCCCCGACATCTGCTCTCCACCCTCTTTGAGCTTTTGGGCGGGGAGGAGAGTACGCGTCGACAAATACCACCGGCTCGTCACCCAAAATTTCGCCCCCGTGCTCCACGTTGCTCGGCGCATACCACATATCCCCCGCCCCGATTTCCGATACCTGGTCCCCCACCGTTAGCCGCATCCGCCCGCTCAGCATGAAGCTGAACTGCTCTCGCTCATGGGAGTGGAGCGGATAGGAGCTGCCGGGCTGGAACTCCGCCCAGATCAGCTGCATATTCTTCCCATCCACCACCCTTGCCCTTACCCCCGGATACCGCTCGTCGGGAGGCAACGGTTCCACCCCATCCCAGTCGAAAATCTTCCCTTCACCCATTGGCCCTCCCCTTATCTAAGCGCCCCGCCCGCCTTTATAGCACCCTCCCCGACACCTGTCATCCGAAAGCCCCCCTTCCCCATCATCCCAAGGTTCCCCCCCATTCCGAGGCTCCGCGAGGAATCTCAAACGCCTGCCCATCAAGCAACTTTTCTTGGCCCCACAAAGCGACAGGCCCTAGCACTCTTCACCTCCAATTATGCTCCGTTTGCATTAAATGCAGCTTTTGGGAAGGATCGAGTGTCCCTAGGCGGTGGTGGCTCACCATAAATGTTCGATATTTCGTGGAGCCTTAGCACTGAGCGCGTTAGGTGTCCCAAGATCTCCACGTAATAGCGATAGAAAGAGTTCTTAGGCTCTTTGTGGTTAATTTGCATTATTAATTGCCTGTTTCCATCAGCCATGTACGTCGCATTGTACGGATCACCACTCTCGACTGAATACCAAGCTGTGCCATGCCCTAACACGCAAAGCATCTTCACCATATCCTTTCGGCTCAGCTTAGCATTGATTTCTGCAAAGCGATTAACAACATCATCGAATTTGGTACGGTTTGGAAGTCTGGTGGCGAAAATTGTCGTATGGAGGGGATTAAGTGTAGCACCTGGCCTATCGAAATCAGTAATGTGTTGATTTTCGGTTATATGTCCGTAGGGATTTTCTGGCCGCACGAGCCTAGCAACCATAACTAACTTTTTCATGGCTGCATCTAATTCTTTGCGCCCGAGAGTTTGTTTAATCTCCGTTACTGCATACACCCCTTCGATTGGGAAATGAAACCGTCGGGACTGACCGGTTGCACCAGTTTTGATCACAGGAGACCAATTGGGGTCTCGTACAATCAAATCACAGTCGCCAGCCGTGCGTCCCATGCGATCGTTGATTACCCCCGCAGAGACCTCATAGCGATTTGGAAGAAGGTCGGTCAATTCTTCGCGTACGATATCTTCCAATGCAGAGCCAGAATCAAAGTTCCGTATATTGAACCTAATCTCAGCGTCAGCCCGCGCAGCGATACGTGCCTGTACGAGTTGACACGTGACCATTAACGAATTCCGAAGTGTGTCGTCCTTACCCTCCGCAGGCTGCCAGGAGTCGACGTCGGGTATAGCTCTATGCCATGTCATGGCTATATCCTCTTCTATTTACTCGTGTAAGGGATAGTCAATCGCCTATCAAAAGATATCGGACCTCTTCATGCCCACCCCTCACCCCCTCCGAGGTCTCCCCGCAGCAGTTCGGACAAATGTGATCCATCTCGGCGGCACACGGCGGGCAGCCTTCAAGTCGCCTTACCTACATGAATTTGCACTGCATTCAATTGCTCAACCAAGGCATGTAACATAGAAGTAGTAATGACCACATCATCGGGATTCACATCCCAAATCTGAGGCAGCAATGTGGCCTTCTCCAAGTAATCTTGCTTAGCTTTCTCACTGCGGTGAAGTACTAGGTTTCGCAAACGTCGTAGGTCAGCCAAGAGATCACACTTGACATCCCGCTCTTCAACTTCGAGGATTTGCGCAATCCTTGTACGCACTGAGTCCTCCCAAATGGCATCGATAAACACAAGATATGCCTTTGCATTTAATTGTTCGAACTCACCGCCCTCAGCCATGGCGTCAACTAGCTCTCCGAATTTGATCTGGGCGATGGTCGAATTCCCAATGCTCTGTTCTTGATCAGGAAATTGGTTCCCAACAGAAAGCCTGTTGTCCCTCTTTCCATTCATTTCTTTGAAGCGCTGAACAGCTAGGGGGCGGCCATTCATCATACCGTCGAACGCAAACCAGAGTCTCTGACATTGAGACCGAAACTCTTCCAAGATACGTATCACTTCTAGTGCAATGTCTTTAGATGGCGGTGATGCCCAGTAAACACTTACATATGCCGGACCTTTCGTCCAATACAGTTTGCTCATCTGCAATCCCATTTCTGCCCGTTCGCGGTTCAACAATAGGGTTTTAGGGGTGTATATACTATACCTAGAAGGTCTGGTTCGGCCTGGTGGGCGATACTGGACTCGAACCAGTGACCTCTTGCTTGTAAGGCAAGCGCTCTCACCAACTGAGCTAATCGCCCCATTCCCGGGTGAAATGGTGCGCTTGGCGGGGCTCGAACCCACGACCTCTGCCTCCGCAGGGCAGCGCTCTATCCAACTGAGCTACAAGCGCATCTTCGTCGCAGACACTTTACCGTCCGCTATTTCAACTGCCGATGCCGACCTTCCAAGCGTTGGTGCCGAAGGTGGGATTTGAACCCACACGTCCTCGTGGGACACTGCGCCCTGAACGCAGCGCGTCTGCCGTTCCGCCACTTCGGCCCTTAACCGCACCCTCATGGTGGGCGATACTGGACTCGAACCAGTGACCTCTTGCGTGTGAAGCAAGCGCTCTAACCAACTGAGCTAACCGCCCGGCCTCGAGTGCCTAAGGCGCACCTTTAACCAGCCTAAATGTTAAGTCCACGCTATGGGAGTGTCAACCGAACCCTCACCCCCGACTCCTCTTCCCATCCCGATGCCCCGCGAGGGATCTAAAACGCCTGCCCATATACCACCTCATCCTTTGCCATTACGCCCTTCTTCTCCCCCCTCCCGCCCCGATCGGGAATCCATCCCCTTTCCCCCCAGTACTGAACTAGAGGCCCACGTGCGTGCTCTGCACGCACGTGGGCCTCTGTTCTTATCTCGCCCTCTCCCTTGAAGGCTCTAAGGGTCGAAGATGTCGCAGATGCGCCTGGGCGTGCGCCTGTGGCGTGAGAGGGGGATTAAGGGGGTGAGGGTTCCCCTGTGGGGCTGGGGCGGATCCCCTTTCCCCGTGTCATTCCGATGCCCCGCGAGGAATCTGGGGCGGTGTCCCTCTCCCAAGTGTGACACCAACCCCTTGACCCATGTGAACATTAGTGCTATTATACTCACCGTTCGAACACCACCCTAACTCACCAAGGAGGAACCAAAAACCTAGGGAAGCCCACCCGACCCGACAGAGGACTCAACGCCCCAGCCCATCCCAACGGCCCTCGCGCAGGTCCGCGGCACAAGCCGGTACGTCCGCCTCAGGCGGAAAACGGCGCCATCTCCTCATCCCACCGGGTCCCGTGCCCCTTCCCTGACTCCAAGGCGATGGATGGTCCACAATTTTAAGCGGCACGCTCCCCTCAAAGGAGCCCTGCCCAAATGAGCCCCGCTCACGCCGGGCCAAACACCTCGGGCCTTTACGCCCTTGGAAACATCTCCCCCGTCGTTCCCTTCGGAGACCCCCATACAACCAGCGACGGCAGCGAGAAAACGTGCTCCCCACCCCTCCGAGTGGGTCAGCCAAAACTGGTGGTAGAGATGCCCTCAAGCGAAGGCCCTCTCGCTTGTCTGCCACGTATCCACAGAAACACGGGGCTGAACCAGGCTCGTATCCCGCCCCCCGCGCCCGAGTCCCGGACCTTCCATCGCCTACCCAAAACCCAATAGAGAGAGTGCAAACCCCACCCCCCCACAATCGAATATGCTGCAAGTCCGTCATAGGCGGGGAACATCCGCCTATGGAGGACCCGCCTCAGGAGGACTGAATAAGAGCCCGGCGAGCCACTAACCCACCGAACGAGTCCACGGGCTTGAACCCCACCCCGCCACCCGCTACAATAGCCCCCGCAGCCGACCGCGAGCGGCGGTAAGCATCACAGCCCCGAGCCATACATAGACCCAATGGCCGGCATCCATATAGAGCCGGACCGGGTTGAAAATACAGGTATAGCGAACCCTCGCGGTCGGGTTGCGAGGGTTTTTGTTGTACGACACGATTACCGACGTACCAGGCCTCCAGGTCGGTCACTACACCGACTCCGTAGCCGTCACGGGCTGCACCGTAGTCCTCTGCCCCGACGGCGCGGTCGGCGGCGTCGACGTTCGCGGCGCCGCACCCGGCACCCGTGAGACCGACCTTCTTCGACCCCTTAACCTCGTCCAGCAAGCCCATGCCGTCGTCCTCAGCGGAGGCAGCGCCTACGGCCTCGCCGCCGCCGACGGCGTCATGACCTACCTCGAAGAGCGTGGCATAGGCTATCCCGTGGGCGTCGGTGTCGTACCCATAGTCGCCTCGGCCATCCTCTTCGACCTGGCTATCGGCGACCCCACCGTCCGCCCCCGCCCCGAGAACGGCTACCAGGCCTGCGTCTCCGCCGACTCAACGGCCCCCGCCCAGGGCTCCGTGGGTGCAGGAACAGGCGCTACCGTCGGCAAGGCCCTCGGCCCCGACCGTGCTGTGAAGGGCGGCCTCGGCTGCTCCAGCCGACGGGTTGGCGATTACGTCGTCGGGGCCCTAGTCGCAGTCAACGCACTTGGCAGTATCGTAGACGCCGAGACCGGCAACCTCATCGCCGGCCCCCGAGGCGCGGACAACCTCGGCTTCCTGGACAGCGTCGATCTATTGGAGAGCGCGGCTGCCCCCGCAGAGGCCTCGGCCTTGCGCAACACAACGCTGGCCGTCGTCGCCACCGACGCCCCCCTCACCAAGGAGCAGGCCAACAAGGTCGCCCAGATGGCCCACGACGGCCTCGCCATGGCCATACGCCCCGCCCACACCATGTATGACGGCGACGTCGTCTTCGCCCTCTCCACCGGCAAAGCCACCCCCGTCCCCGACGTCACCCCCTTCGGCGCCGCCGCCGCCCGAGCCCTCAGCAGCGCCATAGTCAAAGCCGTCGTCAAGGCCTCGGGCCTGGGGGGCGTCCCCTCAGTATCAGATTTGAAGGTTAACGTCTAAACGGGTTCACGGAGTATTGATAGCCTACCGAAATACAGGGTGTGCAGAGGGGCCCCACCCCTTTGCCGGGAGTCTGAGGGTGTCCCTCAGATATAACTCTCTCCCTTCCTTTCCGGGAGGAGACCCTGGCCCGTAGGTAGTAAGGTGCATGACAAGGGTTCCTGGAGTATTGACAGCCTACCGAAATACGGCGTGTGCAGAGGGGCAGAGCCCCTTTGCCGGGAGTCTGAGGGTGTCCCTCAGATACAACTCTCTCTCCCTTCCTTTCCGGGAGGAGACCCTGGCCCGTAGGTAGCAAGGTGCATGGCAAGGAGAATCGAATGCGGACTACCACGGCATCCATCATCAAGATGAAACGTAACGGCGAGAAGATCCCCATGCTCACCGCCTACGACTACCCGACCGCAAAGCTGCTTGACGAGCTTGGCATTCCCATGATCCTCGTCGGCGATAGCCTTGGTATGGTCGTCCTCGGCTACGAGTCCACGGTCTTCGTCACCATGGATGACATGGTCCACCACACCAAGGCCGTGGCCCGGGGCGCCAAACGCTCCCTCATCGTCTCCGACTTGCCCTTCATGAGCTACCGGCAGGGGAAGAAGGAAGCCCTTACGAACGCCGCGAGACTTCTCCAGGAGGGCGGAGCCCAGACCGTCAAGCTCGAAGGTGGGGAGTCCGTCGCCGACACCGTCCACCACATCGTCGAGAACGGCATCCCGGTCATGGGCCACATCGGGCTCACGCCCCAGTCGGTGAACCAGCTCGGTGGCTACCGCTGCCAGGGCAAGACCCCCGAGAAGGCGGCCCAGCTTCTCAGGGACGCCAAGGCCCTCAAGGACGCCGGTGCCTTTTCCATAGTCCTCGAATGCGTCCCCGCACCCCTGGCCCAACTCATCACCGAGCGAGTCTCCGTCCCGACCATCGGCATCGGCGCCGGTGTCTACTGCGACGGCCAGGTCCAGGTAATTAACGACATCCTCGCCACCTGCCCCGACTACACGCCCAGGCACGCACGCACTTACGCGTCCGTCGGCAGCTCCACCGCCGACGCCATAGCCCGCTACCGGGACGACGTCCGAGGGTCTAGCTTCCCTACCGAGAAGCAGAGCTTCACCATGGATCCCAGCGTTCTCTCCGAGCTCCTGCAGTACGCCTAGCCCTCCCCGCATATGCAGGTCCTGGACACCATCACCGCATTCAGAACATCCCGGGCCTCAACCCCCGGCACCCTCGGCCTCGTCCCGACCATGGGCTACCTCCACCGGGGACACATGGCCCTCGTCGAGCGCGCCGCCGCCGAGAATGACATCGTAGCCGCCTCCATCTTCGTCAACCCAACCCAGTTCGGTGCCGGCGAGGATTTCACCTCCTACCCCCGGGACCTAGACCGCGACCTAAGCATGCTCGAAGCTGCCGGCGTCAGCCTGGTCTTCACTCCCACGCCTGACGAGATGTACCGGCCGGGCGCCGAGACCAAGGTTGACCCCGGCCCTATCGCCAACCTCCACGAGGGCGCTTCGAGGCCCGGACATTTCGTCGGGGTGGCGACAGTCGTGGCCAAGCTATTCCATATCGTCAAGCCGGACAGGGCCTACTTCGGGCAGAAGGACGCCCAGCAGCTCGTCATCATCAAGCGCATGGCCCGAGACCTCGATTTCGACCTGGAAGTGGTCGGCGTCCCGACCGTCCGTGAGCCCGACGGCCTGGCCATCAGCAGCAGAAACGTCTATCTTGACCCCGACCAGCGCCGGGCCGCAACCGTCCTCTGGAAGGCCCTCGACACCGCACAGTCCCTCTGCCGCGAGGGCACTCTCTCCTGCCCCGACATCAAGGCCGAGATGGCCCGCATCATCAACCAGGAACCCCTCGCCCGCCTCGACTACGCAACCATCGCCCACCCCGACACCCTCGAAGACCTCACCACCGTACAGGACGGGACCCTCGCCCTCCTCGCCGTCCAAATAGGCAAGACCCGCCTCATAGACAACCTCCCCCTCTCCATCTGATCTGTCTATTCATCCCTCCCCTGTAGGGGCAAACCCTCGGAGCCTGTCTCATAAGGCCATTAAACACAGCCCGATTGGATATTCTTGACCAGTGCGACGGGTGCCGTAGGCACGAATCCAAGTCGTAAAAAAGCGAGAAGTGGGGCGTGGTGCGACTTTTGAGACAAGCTCCTCGTGGTTGCCGTCCCTGGGGCAGATGGGCCGCTCATCCTGAGCCCCGTCGAAGGGTCGAGCGGGGGGCCCACGCACCGCCAATCCGTCTCGTCCGTCCAAACCCCACCCCCCACTATGCTAAAATCTCCCCGCATTCCCCACCCCCCAAACACGGAGCACCCCTGACCTTGAAGATACTGGTCACCAACGATGACGGCATATCCTCCCCCGGCCTCTGGGCCCTCGCCGATAGCCTTAAAGAGATAGGCGAGGTGGTAGTCGTCGCCCCCGACAGGCAGCAGAGCGGCGTCGGGAGCTCCGTGACCCTGCACCACGCCGTACGCATGGCCCCGACCATGTTCAGCCGGGAGGGCATCAAGTCCTACGCTGTCGAGGGCACACCCGGCGACAGCGTGATACTTGCCACCGAGAAGCTGGTCGAAGGGAAGATAGACCTGCTCGTCTCCGGCATCAACACGGGTTCCAACCTGGGGAACGACGTCTTCGTTTCAGGCACCGTCGGGGCGGCATTGCACGGCTTCTTCCGAGGCATCCCCTCCCTCGCAGTCTCCGTCACTGCTCTGTACGACGTTCACTTCTCGGTCGCGGCCCGCATGGCCTACCTCATCGCCGCCAAGGCCCGGGACGGCAAGCTCCCGCCCCGAGCCCTCATCAACGTCAACGTCCCCAACAAGCCCCTGGCCCAGTTGAAGGGCGTAAAGGTCACCTGCCTCGCCGACGGCTCCTACACTGAGGTCGTCGAGGAGGGCAATGACCCCCGACGCCTCTACTACTGGATCAACCGTTCCCGCCCCAACTGGACCATTCAGCCCGGCACCGACATCTGGGCCGTCTCCAACGACTACATCTCCATCACTCCCCTCCAGAACGACGTCACCGCCCACTCTTCCCTCCCGGATGTCACCGGCCTCGCCGAGACCATGTTCCAGGACCTCCGCAAAGGCCTAGAATAGTAGACTCCAACCTCCGTCATTCCCGACTCCGATCGGGAATCCAGGGGCAGGGATCCGCTCGCCCTGAGCCGGGTCGAAGGGTCTCAAGAGCGGAATGGGGGTGGGGAGTGTCCTGTCCCCTCTCCCTCAATGAGACCTTTGCATAGACTCTGTTGGAGGGGCCGGGGCCGCTCGTGCTGAGGCTCTCGAAGTATGAGCGGGGGTGGTGGTTAGTTGATTTGGATCGCACAAGAGATGCAAGATACACTTACTAAAGAGCACTTGGAGGTACAACCATGAACCCCGAAATTGAAGGCTACGCCCACTTCATAGACAAGCTGCTGAAGAAAGCGGACGAACACGCCGCTTCTCTCTCCGCCGACGCCGTCAACTGGGAACCCCTGGACGCCGACACCAACTCCGTCGCGGCCTTAGCCGCCCACATGTGCGGCGTCGTCCGATGGTGGGTGGCCCAGGGTTTGACGGGCAAGGAAGTAGGCCGGCAGCGGGACACAGAGTTCGTGGCCCAAGTCGACGCCAACGGTGAGATCAACTTCTGGGGCGCCCGCAGGACCATCGCCGACGTCATCTCCGAGACCCGTTCCATCGCCGCCGACGTCCTAGCCAACCTGGACCCCGCATCCCTCACCGAGCAGAGCGCCGTCGACACCCTCGGGCCCCGACTCAAAAGGTGGACCCTCGTCCACACCATCGACGAGCTTTCCCAGCACATCGGCCACATGGAGCTAACCATCCAGCTCTACAACGCCCGGGCCTAGGCGGGGTTGCGAGGGGCCGCTTTATCCCCTCTCCCTCGACGGGAGAGGGCTAGGGTGAGGGTGATCCCACTCTTACATAACCGTCATTCCTGCGGAGGCAGGAATGTGGATTCACATTTCAAGTGCAACACGCTTTCAAAAAAGATCTCTGCCGGGGTCCTGTAGCCCAGACACTTGCGCGGGGTATTGTTGTACGCTTGAATCAGCTGCGTAAACCGTTTCTCCGGCAACGCCGCCAAGTCCGTCTTGCGGGGCAGAGTTCGCCGCAACCGGCCTATAGCGTTCTCCACCCCGCCCTTCTGCCAGGGGGAGTGGGTATCGCAGAAGAAGGTCTCGATGCCCAGTTCGTGGAGCCGGTAATGGAGTGCAAACTCGGTCCCGTTATCGAAGGTCACCGTCCGTCGCCATTCAGGCGGCAACTGACCCAGCACCTGCGACATGGCCCCTGCGATGGGCCTGGATGCCTTGCCAGGGGGCCTGAGCGCTATGAGGATGCGGGAATAGCGTTCGTGCATGGTCAGCACCGCATGTTCATATGTCCTGAACAGCATCAGGTCCGCCTCCCAGTGCCCGGGAGTCCGGCGGTCGGCAGCACTCTGCGGACGCTCGGCAATCGGGCGCCGCATAGCCATGAAGGAGGCAGGACTGCCCCCTTTGCGCCCTCGCCAGCCCCGCTTCGACTTGGCTCGAGGAAGGTAGTGTCTCCACCCATACTCCTTCTTACGAGCCATCTGGCCATATATGAAGCGGTAGATGCTCTCATGGGAGATGACCCTCTTGCCTGACTCCATCGCCAGCCGACCCGCCACCTGCTCCGGAGACCAGCCCTGCTTGAGCCGACAGAGCACCTGCTCCCGCAGACCCCTGTCCCGCTCCAACCGGGACCCGCTCCATCGCCGGGCATGCGCCTGTTGGTACGCATACCTGGGCTCGTATCCCTGGGTTCTTGAACCATTGCGCTTCAGCTCCTGAGCAACTGTCGATGGCGAGCGATCCAGACTTGCCGCGATTTGGCGGACTGAGTATCCCGCGGCTTGTAGTCGGGCCACTTCACATCGCTCTTCAATGGTGACATGTCCATAACTCTTTCCCATGACAACACCTTAACCAAGTGTTGCACTTCGTTTGTGAGTCTAGAGAATCCAGGGTTGGGCATTCCGCTCGCCCTGAGCCGGGTCGAAGGGTCTCAAGAGCGGCAGTGGTGTGGGGCCGCCTTATCCCCTCTCCCTCGATGGGAGAGGGCTGGGGGGGTACAGACCGGGCAGAAAGGTAACACATCGTGGGATTGTATTAGGCAATCTCAGAGGAGGAAGATGTGTTGCCTTGGAAAGACACGAGCATAGAATCGGAGCGGTTGCAGTTTATCGAGCGTCACACTGCGGGAGAGGAGACTGTCGCTGAGCTGTGCCGCCAGTCCGGGATCAGCCGCAAGACCGGCTACAAGATAATCGGCCGATACGAGGCGTATGGTGATGACGGTCTACTTGACCTAAGCCGGGCTCCTCACAGCCATCCCAACGCCACTCCCACAAAGGTGGCTGAGCGTATCGTCGAGGCGAAGCGCACCCACCCCACATGGGGCCCGAAGAAGATCGTCGCCTGGTTGCATTCCATCGAGCCCTACGTGCCCTGGCCGTCCTCCAGCACTGCAGGCGCCATACTGGACCGTGTGGGTCTGGTGAGGCGGCGCAAGCGGCGACGCAGGGCTACACGCTGGGGTGAGCCCTTCGCCCATGCCCGGCGCCCCAATGACTTGTGGGCCATCGACCTGAAGGGCTGGTTCCGCACGGATGACGGAATGCGGATAGACCCCCTGACAGCCCAGGACGCCATGTCCCGCTACTTACTGGTATGCGACCCTCTCGACTGCCCTGCCGGCCCGGAAGTCAAGCGCTCTCTGGAGAGAACCTTCCGAGAGTACGGCACCCCTCGGGCCATACGCACCGACAATGGTCCACCCTTCGCCGGTGTGGGTCTGGGCAGCCTCTCGCCACTATCCGCATGGTGGGTCAAGCTGGGGATCGTACCCGAACGCATCGAGCCCGGTCACCCCGAACAGAATGGACGCATCGAGCGCCTTCACCGAACCCTCAAGGCCGAGGCCGCTTCGCCTCCAAAGGCCAACTGGAGACGACAACGGCGAGCCCTAGAACGCTTCAGGCACACCTACAACTTCGAGAGGCCACATGAGGCCCTGGGTCGGCATCCACCAAGCTGGCTGTACACGCCCTCAATCAGACCCTATCCACACGTATCAGCTCGCCCGAGTACCACGCCGGTGTCACCGTACGTAGTGTCCGCAGCAACGGACAGATCAAGTGGAAGGGAGATATGCTCTACGTGAGCGAGTCCCTCAGGGGCGAACCCATCGGCCTGGTCCAGATAGACGAACGAACCTGGTCCATACAGTTCGGGCCCCTCATCATCGGGCTCCTTGATGACCCCACCAGAAGGGTCGACAAAACCCCAGTCAAAGTGTTACCTATGTCCTCGGTCTAACTGTTACCCATGTCCCCGGTCGTACAGACCCCGGCCCAGATTCCTCGCGGGGCCTCGGATGGCTGGGTAAGCGGACCCTCTGTTAAAAGATAACCTTACAATTAAGCGTAAGGCATTGCTATTGTTTATAATGTAAGGACATTTCTCATACTGCCATGTGAAGGGGTGATTTCATGTTTGAATCCAGCATAACGGTGAAGGGGCAGACGACGCTGCCCAAAGCGGTGAGGGAATCTCTGTCGGTGAAGGCGGGGGACAAGGTGCGCTACGTGATCCTGGATGAGGGAGTGCTGATAATGCCGGTCCGGCCCACGAGCCGTCTGTTCGGCAGCTTGAAGTACGGCGGTCCGTCGGTGAGCCTGGAAGATATGGACAAGGCCATCGCAGAGGGGGCGAGTGAAGGATGACGGCGGTCGACACCAACGTGATCGTACGCTACCTGGTGGCGGACGACCCGGGACAGTCGGAGGCCGCCCGTTCGCTGCTGGAGCAGTTGACTCCCGACACCCCAGGCTTCATTTGCCGCGAGGTAGTGATCGAGGCTGCATGGGTGCTGGAGCGTAGCTACCGGTTCCCTCGTGCACGGATTGCCGAGGTGTTGATGGACCTGACTGCTTCGGATAGTCTCGTAGTCGAGAATGCGGATGACGTGGTTGCGGCGGCGCACCGCTACCGGCAGGGAGGCGTTGGTTTTTCGGACCTGATGATTCTTGCGGCTGCGGAACGGGTGGGAGCTGCGCCTCTTTACACATTCGACCGGAGACTGGCTCGGATGCGGGGGGTGGTGTTGGTGGGGGGTTAGGGTTCTACGAGTCGTTGACGGTGGTCGAGTAAGAGGCCTGAGGGTGAGATTCAAGGGAGCCGTTGGGCTATTCCGCAGCCATGAACGGTGAAAAACGGGGCGACCTCTTTCTGCTATGCTCGGCGAATGGACCTGGAGGCTGGGAGTGTGAATTTCAATTTGGGAGGTTTTCATGGCGCAGAGTGAAGCGAATTCCAATATGGGGGGTGGGGGTTCCGACTATCCGGTGCAGTTATCCGTCGATTATCAGGCGTCGAGGAACCGGCTGTCGGTATTGCTGCGAATCATCCTGTCGATACCAATTCTCGTGGTGAGTGCCTTCATAGGTGGCTACTTCGACACGGGGAGCCCGGAACTGAACGAGGCGTTGCTGCCCATCTCTGTCGGCGGCATCTTGTTTATCGGGCCGCTGTTGATGATAGTGTTCCGCAAGAAGTATCCCAAGTGGTGGTTCGACTGGAACCTGGAGTTGAGCCGGTTCACGGCGAGGATTGAGTCGTTTCTGTTGGTGCTCCGGGACGAGTATCCCTCCACGGACGAAGAGCAGTCGGTGCATCTGCGGATCGAGTATCCGAACGCCGAGACTGATCTGAACCGGATCCTGCCCATCTTCAAGTGGCTGTTGGCCATTCCGCACTACATAATTCTCGCCGTTCTTGGGGTCCTGGCCATTCTGGTCACGATACTGGCTTGGCTGTTGATCCTGGTCACAGGCCGGTATCCCCAAGGAATGTTCGAGTTCGTGGTTGGCGTGATGCGGTGGAGCTATCGCGTCGGCGCCTACGCCTTCCTGCTGACGACGGACCGGTATCCGCCCTTCCGGTTGGGCGCATAGGGGGCGAAGGACTCCAACAACCTAGCCTCGCCCTCACAGTATGCCAAGGCCGCGCTTTGCGATGATTTCGTGCAGCGCGGCCTCGGGCGCGTGGGGGGTGGGGCCGCGTGGGCTCTTTTCTTGAGTAGGGCAATACATAGTTTGATGGATAGTGAGCGGAGGGTCGGGGCCGTGACACTAGACAGATCTGCCGAAAGCGTCGTGTCCTGTGTAGTTTCAGGGAAGTAAGATTCCGGACTCCAACACAGGGCAACTTGCTAACAGTAGGGCACTTTAAAGATAAACGGGGTCCCTAGCCATGGTTTGTGAACCGTGTGCCTAGGTTACAGCTGGGCACGTATTGGCTCGAGTCGTCAGCCTCATTAACAGAGTCGCCACCCTAGGCACGTCCTCATCCAGGTGCACATAAATGGAAGAGTGCGATGGCTTATCACGCTCTGGTGTGTATATGACGGTGAGATCGACGCTGTGACGGCGATCTTCGTTCTTAATAGCCGCCACGTTAAACATTACGAAACGCCCCTTGGGTTTCAATGTTAGGTAGCCATCAACCTCGGCCCTGACGTGCGCCATTGCAGTAGGTTTGCTTAAACCTTTGTAATGCTGTAGATGGTTTACAGATAGCTCAGGGGGCCTTCCCTCGGCAATAAACGCCCCTACCTTGGGGCGATTGTTTTTGTGGTCATATCTGCTAGGTGAACAATATCTGACTACATCGTCAGAATCTGGCAGAGGGGTTTTAGGAGGCAGACCGGCGGGGTACGAGGTAGCCATATTCCTCTAGTATGCGTTCTTGGAAGCCGCGGTCACTGATATCCAACTCTTCGACGTTAGGGCCTTCATCCCTCTGTGCGACCAAAATGACTTCCCCATAACCTGGAAAACCCAAAATTAGATCACCACCGTCAGTGATCTCCCATTGAGCGTACATAACCCCCTTCCCGTCGGGTCCGACAATGGGGTCTACTACTGTACGCTCTTCGATGAGGAACCGGGCCATATCGCGCAAAGAGACAATAACTACATCGCTGTCAAGGGGCTCTTCTTGCATCTCTCGCACCATGTCGAGCAGGGTGTCCGCTAGGATAGGCCGCCCGTTGTCACGTAATTCCCGAATCACTTCCTGACATTCGTATGGGAACTCATCTTCGGGTTCCATGAAGTCAACTATGACGAAAGTGCGCCCCATGTCATGGTATTCCCGGACTTCGAGCTCAGTTTCAATAGTGCCCGAATGCACCGGGACTATAAAGTCATGTGCCAAGATTTCGCCGACTACCCGGTAATCAGCCTGCTGCTGGTCACCCTGCTGAGACGAGGGCAATGTCCCAACTACGTTGTTTTCCAACTTGCGTACAACCTCATAGACATTACCGCCGTTAAATGGAATTTTGTTCGTGTACCAAGCACGCAACATATGGTCATCGCGCCCTCGACCACGATTAAGTGTGCCAGGCCCAGCTTCTGCCAAGGTCATGAAATGTCTCCTTTAATGGCAACTTCACGGGCCAATTCGATAAATTCCCCTAATAGTGCTGGCATTCTCTTTGTAGAGATTGCGGTATCGCTAGGAACTGTATTGATATCCAGCGATGCCTTAGCAATAAATCGCGTTTTGTCAGGTTGAAATACCGGGTCCTGAGAAGGCGATATAAGTAAAGCACCACCTTGATACTGCTCCAATGTCCACTTGCATAGTCTGTTTATCTCCACATGAGGAGCCACTCTGGAGCGTCGCTTCCGGTTAATTTGATATATCAGGTCAGATGTCCCGTGTAAGGCTGATGCCAGATGAGGGACGTATTTCACGATTGTGGCTATTCCCTCGCTTGGATCCATGGCAAGCTTCAATAAGACAACCCCCAGGGCCAACCTGTTAACCAGTGAAATGTGTTTCAGAGTGACGGTTAGTGCATTTTGCAGTAGCTCGACACCCTGTTCTACTGCTAGAAGATTGGGGACGTCACTATCACCGTTGCTCACAGATGGGGGTGGAGACGGTACGACTTTCCAATCCAAGCGCTGTCTTTGGGTCTCCAAAAGTAGCCGATTTTCTCCTAAGCCCCCTTGTTCCCTAGTAAACTGCTCACGTGGTCTGGAATCTTGCGATTCAGGGTTTATCCCCATGAGCTCGCTCCATAAACCCTGTGGCGGCGACTTTACCCCGTGAAAGGTAGTTAAGCGAAGACTCTCAACACTCCACTCACCAAATATGTGAGTCAACGAGGGCTCATTCATTTGTCCCCCCACCTACAATCTATTGTGCTCGCGCCATACGCGTGTTGAGTTGCTCAATCATCATTTTATGCTCAAGGGGTCTATCACTGTACATGACCTAATTGAGCAAAGTCAAACACTAGTCTCCAGGAGGTTGGCGAGGGCGTTATTGACGTTGGGTTCGGTTTGTCGGGGCATGGAGCCAAGGGTTGTTCGTTGATTGTACGACATACTTGTATGGTTAACATCTTCCCCTTCCGCTCGACCCTTCGACGCTGCTCAGGGGGAGCGGCCCCTGCCCCTCCCCCACCCCCCACCCCCACAAGGTATAATCCCCACCCCTAGCCCCGACTGACGCGGAGGTGATATATGACTGCCGAGCATGAGCCTAACCGATCTCTCGAACTGAAGGATACTTGGGATGGGCCGTGGCCCGCGACTCGGGCGGTGCCGATGTCGTTCTTCCGTACTCCGCTCGTGAATAATATCGATGAGTTGGATGCGGATGTCGCTTTCCTGGGGGTGCCGTACGACCAGGGCACCTACGCCCGGCCCGGGGCCCGGTTCGGGCCCAACGGCATCCGCTACGTCAACCGCATCTATGACTACATGGACGCCTTCGAGGACAAGGAGGCCCAGGGCTACTTTGATATCGACCGGAAGGAGATGATGCTCCGCGGCGTCACCATGGCCGACTGCGGGGACGTGACTATCATCCCGTCGGACGTCGAGAACAACTATGCCAAGACAACCCACGCAGTGAGGCAGATAGTGGCTCGGGGGTCTTTTCCGGTGATTGTCGGGGGAGACCACTCGATCACCTTTCCCGCAGTGCGGGGGTTCGACAGCTATGCCGATCTGGACGTGGTCCACTTCGATGCGCACATAGACTTCAGCCACGAGCTCCAGGGCACCTTCTACCACCACGGCTGCCCGATACGCCGCTGCTTCGACCTGCCGAACGTGAGGAACATAACGTCGCTGGGCATACGCATGGCTCGGCCCGACGTGTATGAGGACGCCATAGCCAAGGGCGTCAAGATAGTCACGACTGACCAGTTCCGGGCCATGGGCCCCGAGGCGGCGATAGCGGAGGTGCCTGCGGGTGGCAAAGTCTACCTGACCGTCGACATCGACGCGATGGACCCGGTGCAGATGCCGGGCACGGGCACCCCTGCACCCGGCGGGCTCTACTACTTCGAGATGCGGGATGCGCTGATAGCGCTGGCGAAGCGGGTGAACATTGTCGGGTGCGACTTCGTGGAGGTGGCCCCGCCGTATGATCACTCGGAGACCACGACTCGGTTTACGGCCAAGCTGATTATTGACTTGTTGGCCGTGCTGTTTCCTTCGAAGTGATGCGTGGCCCCGCCCCGGGAAGGAGACCCTACCCCCGCCCCTGGATTCCCGATCGGAGTCGGGAATGACAGTTAGGTAAGAGTCGGTCGGAGTTATAGGAGACTAGGCCATCAATGAAAATCGGGATTTGCATAGTGCCGTTTGGGACGACGTACCTCGAGTGCCGGGAGGCGGCGCTGGCCGCAGAGGCGTCGGGCTTCGAGTCGGTCTGGACGTGGGACCATCTACTGTCTTTCAAAGACGACGATGAGCCGGTCCTGGAATGCTGGACACTCCTCGCTGCCCTGGCCGAGGCTACTCAGCGCGTCAAGCTGGGAAGCTTCGTTTCCAACGTATTGAATCGGGCGCCGGACGTGCTGGCGAAAACAGTCGCCACCGTGCAACAGATCTCCGGGGGTCGAATCGAACTGGGCATAGGCGCCGGGGCGAGACCTAAGGAGCAGGTCGGGTTCAACAGGCCCTTCCCGGCAGGGAGGGAGCGGGTGGAACGGGTGGGGGAGGCCGTGGAACTGATGAGGCTCATGTGGACGGGCGAGCGGGTCAGCTACCAGGGCAAATACTACAGCGCTAAGGGCGTCCTATCGACTCCCGCCCCCGAGCCAGTGCCCCCGGTTATGGTGGCAGGGCTGGGGCCGATGTCGGCGAGGAACGCTGTGAGAGTGGGGGTCGGGTGGAACTGCGAGGCGCCTCGGGGATGGGATGGCGAGGAGAACCCGAAGTTCAAGCAGCTAAGGCCAATCGTGCTGGAAGAGCTGGCGAGAGTCGGGCGGCCCAGGGACCAGTTCGAGATATCCATCTCCGACAGGCTGGACGAAGCCGTGTTATCCGATCCTAGGGGCTACGTGGCGCGGATGGAGGAGGAAGGGATCGACAGGATCGTCCTAGACATCTACCCGCCCTTCGACTTGAAGGGGGTGGGAGAGGTGGGGAGGGCGCTGTTCGGGTAGGGGGTTGTGCGTGCTTCGGTGCGCTCGACCCTTCGACGGGGCTCAGGGTGAACGGGTGGGGGGTTGGAGGGTGGACGCGTGAGTGGGTGACTCTGGATTCCCGTGTCGAGGCACGAGAATGACGGAAGGTAGGGATGGGGGTCGGGAAGGGTGGGGCTTGGATGCTGTTAGAGCAGCTTGATTAGCGTCACGACTACGCTGGCCTGGGCAATGAGGGCAGCGAACATCCACTTCAACAGGTTGGTTTGGACGTTTGCAATTTTCACTTCGAGGTCGGCCTTGACGCCTGCGCTCTTCGCTTCGAGGTCGGCCTTGACGCCTGCGAGCTTCGCTTCAAGGTTGGTCTGAGCCGATGCGAGGTCGGTCTTAGTGGCGAGGTTTCCGTTGAGGAGTTGGACCTGCTCGTTGGCTAGCGCTTCGGCCTGGCGCTCGGTAAAGCCGCTGGCAGTGAGGTTCCTGACGAATCGGTGGCTGTCGAAGACGATGGCGTCGTTCATGACATATTTAGACTACCACGTGGAGTAGAAGGGCGGAAAGCGACCCTCCCACCCCACCCCTGGATTCCGGCTCGGTGGCCGGAATGACGGATAAACGCCTCTTCTACCGGAAGCCGGGGGAGAATACGTTTTGGGTGGTGCCTTCGAGGAAGGTGGCGATGTTGTCCAGGGACATCTTGACGCCGGCCAGGGTGGTCTCGGGGGTGTGGGCGGCGACATGGGACGAGAGGATGACGTTGTCAAGCTCGGTGAAGGGGTGCTTGGCGGGGAGGGGCTCGGTCGAGAAGACATCCAGGCCCGCGGCCTTTATCTTGCCGTCGCGCAGGAACTCGTAGAGAGCGTCTTCGTCGATGAGGGCGCCCCTGCCTGTGTTCACGACAATGGCGCTCGGCTTCATCATCTCCAGCTGCTTGCGCCCGATGACGTGGTGAGTCTTGTCCGAAAGGGCGATGATGGCGGCTACCACGTCGGCCTTCTCGCAAAGGGTGTCTACGTCCACGAATTCGACTCCGTACTTGGCGGCGCGCTCGGGTGAAGGGTTCAGGGTCCAGGCGATGACGTCCATACCGATGACCCGGCCTAGCTCCATGACTCGCTGGGCTATGGGACCCGCGCCCAGGACCCCGAGGGTCTTGCCGTAAAGCTGCACCAGGGGTTCCTTGACCCACTCGCCCTGGCGGATCCGCCTGTCGACCTGGTGCATGTTGCGGGCCGCGGCCAGCATGAGGGCCAGCGTGTGCTCTCCCACACCGAAGTTGCCGTAACCCGGGGTGTTGCAGATGGTTACGCCCAACTCCTGGGCGGCGTCCAGATCGACGTTGTTGACCCCTGCGGCCCATATGGAAACGACACGCAGGTCCGGGCAGCGTGTCATAAGGTCTCGGGTGAACTCGGAGGTGGAGAGGATGTTAATCACGGCGTCGGCGCCTTGGCAGCGCTGGATGAGGTCTTCGTTGTCGGCGGGGGCGTCGCGGTGGATGACAAACTCGTCGGCGAGGGTGCGGGCGTAGGGCTCGAGGCCGTCCACTTTTATGGTGCTGATACCGTCGTCAACGACTACGAGTTTCTTCATTTTTTGGGAAGGGGACATGCTGGACCTCCTTGGCTGGGCGGGGGAGATGGGACGCGGTGATTATGGGGAGGGGGGTGTCGGGGTGTCAACAACTCTTCACACCTGCCATCGCCAGCAGGGAACCCTCTCCCCCTTGATCCCCCTCTCCCTTAAAGTCCCTAAGGGAGAGGGGGAGAGATGAATAGGGGCATACACATACACCTTGGCGCATGCTTGTGCCCCTAATTCAGTAATTGGGGAGGAGGGAGGACAGAACAATGAAGAGGGATTGTATGTGGCAGAGGCTTCCTTAACTAGTACGCAACTGCTAATTACTTTATGTTATTAGATGTAGTCGGTTATAATGAGGGAAAAGGCAACAATTATGGGAATGTTCTCGGTAACAATAGGTGTGGCTAACATTGAAGGCAACGCATTTCAACGAGTGAAGGCCACGGTAGATACGGGTGCTCACTACTCGCTGATCCCGAGTTCTGTATTGCAGAAGGCGGGGGTCAAGCCATATAAGAGCGAAGTGATGGAGATGGCCGATGGGTCATTGAAGGAGTATCCCATCGGAAGAGCGCTCATGTCCTATGATGGCCGCGAGGAAGTGTGCCAGGTGGTTTTTGGTGAGGATAGCGAGCCACTTTTGGGAGCCTTGGCGCTGGAGGAGTTTGGCCTAATGGTGGATCCAGTGGGGCAGAAACTGCTGCCACGCCGATTACGTGGGAGACCGTTTTAATCTGCTGGCAATCCAAGAAGCAAACACACATCTCCTCAATCAAGAGTTGAAAGCGTCCAAGAAGGGCGCTTTATTCATTTCTTCAACAATCCGATCAAGGTTCGCGCGACGCAGCCGTGCTGTGTAAGGCCCGCTGCCGTGATTTCTCCCGGAGCTTGATGAAATGGATAAGCTGGGAGACGTCCATCCGCCCGACCGGCCCCGAGGCGTACATGGAGCCGATTACAAAGTTGTGACGCACGAGGAACTCCATGGGCTCGACGGTGAGGCCGTAGCCCTTTTCTTCTCCCCACAAAGGGGCGAGAGGTCCGATGCTCTCTTGCGTGACTCCATAGGCAATGGGGAAGGTTATGCCCTCCTCTTCGGCCATACGAGCCGCCGTGTCCCGGTCTTCGATGGTCGCCCCGATGACGTACACGCCAAGCTGTTCCAGCTCGGCCATGCTTTTCTGATAGGTGACCAACTGCACCCTGCAGTAAGGTCACCACTCGCCGCGGTAGAAGAGGAGCGCGAAGTAGCGTCCGGGGGCCTCGTCGGGGAGTGTGATAGTCGAGCCGTCTGTCAGGTCCAGCTTGATTTTCGGGAAGCGGTCGCCTTGGAGGAGCCTTTCGCGCATTGTGGGTCTCCTGGTGGGTCTCGTTAGTGATACCTCCCCCCGCTCGACCCTTCGACGGTGCTCAGGATGAGCGGCCCCGCCCGGGGAATGGATTCACGCTCCGCCGAAGGCGGACTTTCAGCCCGACCGGAGCCGGGAATTACGGGGTCGGATATTAGTTGCGGGAGTTGGCCCTTTGCTGCATCTGGAAGACCTTGCCCTCGGTCTTGATGGAGGGGGCGATGATCATCTCGGCCTGGTGCATGTCCTTGATGGTCAGGGCGCCACACATGCCCATGGCCGTGCGCAGGGCCCCGACCAGGTTCATGGTGCCGTCGGCGACGGATGATGGGCCAAGGAGAATCTCTTTCAGCGAGCCCCGGGTCCCGACCTTGATCCGGGTGCCCCTGGGGAGGTCGGGGTGGGGGCTGGCCATGCCCCAGTTGTAGCCTCGGCCGGGGGCCTCGTGGGCCTGGGCGAGGGGGGTGCCGAGCATTATGGCGTCGGCGCCGGAGGCTATGGCCTTGCAGATGTCGCCACCAGTCCTGAGGCCGCCGTCGGTGATGATGGCGACGTCTCGTCCCGTCCTGCGAACGTACTCATCTCGGGCGGCGGCACATTCGAGGGTTGCGGTGATTTGAGGCACCCCAATTCCGAGCACCTCCCTGCTGGTGCACGCGGCGCCGGGTCCGACACCCACCAGCAGACCGGCAATGCCTGTCTCCATAAGCTCCAGGGCCGTGTTGAACCCGACGGAGTTGCCGACGACCACCGGTATCGAAAGCTGCTGGCATAGCTCCTGGAATATGAGGCCCTTGTAGCTGCGGGAGACATGTCGAGCAGTAGTGACTGTCGACTGGACTACGAGGATGTCGGCGCCAGCCTCGACGGCGATGGGAGCGACCCTCTTGGTGTTCTGGGGTGTGACGGAGACGGCGCAGACCGCGCCCGAGTCCTTGATGCGGGTTATGCAGCCGGCGATTGCCTGGTCTTTTATGGGTGAGGAGTAGATTTTCTGGAATAGGGGTGTGATGTCGTCTTCGGAGGCGTGGGATATTTCCTCAAGTATGTCCTCAGGGTCTTCGTACCGGCCATGGATGCCTTCCAGGTTGAGCACTCCCAGCCCCCCGAACTCGTGCATCATAATGGCCATGTTGGGATCAACGACGCCGTCCATGGCGGAGGCGATCAGGGGAATGGAAAAGGAGTGGGGGCCAAGGGAGAAGGTGGTGTTGGCGAGCTCCGGATTTATGGTGACCTCTCCCGGAACGATGGCTACTTCTTCGAACCCGTAGGCCCTACGCAATTCCTTGATCCTGGGAAGGTACATTCAGCCTCCGGTTATGGTTAGCCTACACTACGGCCTGTGCGGGAATTGGGGGGAAATATAGCAACCGCATGGGGGCAAGTCAACGCGAACGCGGGTGCCATCTCCATGCAGTATTTTAGAAAACTATATACTTGGCCACAAGGCGGCCCAGGTTCCGGGCGGCATCTGAGAAGGAAGTAAGAGGACCAATAATATGAAATCTACTTTCGACCCGGCTGAATTCGTTAGAAGAATTGGCCTTGATCTCGTCCGAGCGTTCGACAATGCTCGTGAAGCTACCACGCCTGAGCTTGTTGGGGATGCGATGGAGGAACCCGTTCGAGAACGACTCGAACAGATACTGCCCAGAGGGATTGGCGTAGGTTCCGGTTGCGTGATCGACACCAAAGGGGGCACTAGTCGGCAGATGGATGTCGTTCTTTACGAAAGGGATTTGTGCCCCGTGTTCTGCATCAACAACAGCCCTGAAACCACTTACTATCCTGCCGAAGGCGTATTGGCAGTGGGGGAAGTTAAAAGCACAATCGGAAAACGAGAACTGGCTGATTCCTTCGAGAAAATCCGATCAGTGAAGGCGTTACAAAGGGCTTATGTGACGACGAAAGACGGGGTCTATGTCGGAAGAAGGTATGGCGACCACGGGTCTGGGTCAGTACATGGCTTCCACCGCGACCACACCAATAAGGGTGATATCTTCGGATTCGTCTTGGCGGATAGAGCTAGCGTGGCTATAACTCTTCCAGACCCATCGGTGCCACACAAGTCTGGCCCGAAAGCAACTTTGCTAGGACACTATGTAAAGAACATAGCCAACATAAACAACGATGTATTGTGTCCCGATCTAGTTGTGTTTCTTGAGGGTACTCTGCTGCTCCCACAAACGATATCCGCGTCTGAGCAGTACACGCCAACGCGTGCCAAAAGAGTACTTCCCCATCTGGTTCACCCAGCCCGAGCGGAATCTCCATTTGGAGAGCTAGTTAAGGAACTGTGGACAAGGCATCAAGGCGGATTGACAGCACACATACCTTTGGAACGGTATTTGTATTACGAGGCAAAGACTGAGTCGAAATTAACGTGGGCTGTGTTTGCCAATGTCGCCACCCCAGAACAGATTCAAGTAGAAGGTGTAGACCCCTCAAAGTTCGAAACTCCAACACTCCACATTAGGAATGACTTGACCCTTTTGACCAGAAATAAAGTCTAGACAAATATGATTGCTACGAGATACGCATTAAGGGATGCTCTTAAAGTCAGGCCAATAACTTACTGACTAAGCAACAATTGGTGCAATTGCTATAGTTTGCCCTAGTACTTAAGAAGGCAAAGTCTGGTCTCGATGCTCCTATTTCGACGGACTAAGCACGAGTGGCCCCACAACCCTAGAGAAAAGCCAAAACACCGGCAATGCAACGCATTGCCGGTGTTTCTTCGCCGAAGGGCGAATAGCGTAGGTTCTAATCGGCTCTACTTCTTAGGCCGGGCGGTGTAGTCGCCGAAGGGGCCGTCACGGTTGAGGAGGGCGGCTCGGAGGCCTTCTTTTTCGGCCATCGCGGTGAAGTTCTTGCGGGAGTCCGAGTAGTGGGTGATGGACACGGTGTCGAAGGCGAGCTGCTGGGCGACCGCGTGCCCCATGAGGCCCATGACCTTGTTGATCAACGACTTGTGAGGGGCGAGAAGCTCCAGGGGGATGTTGGCCACCCGACCGGCGAGGCGTTTCACTTCTGCGTCCAGATCGTCGGCGGGGACGGCCTGCATGATGAGGCCGATACGCTCGGCGGTCTTGCCGTCGATGGGGTCGCCGGTCATCATCATGCGCTTGGCCCACTGAGGCCCGACCAGATAGGTCCACATGTGATTTTCGACCGACTCGATGCCCCGGACGTCGGGGAGGCCGAAGGTGCTGTTCTCGGCGGCGATGATCATGTCGCAGGAGGTAGCGAGGTCTGTGGCGCCTGCGAGGCAGTAGCCGTGGACCTGAGCGATGATGGGCTTGGAGAGGTTCCAGAGCTTGCCCCACTGCATGTTCGTCTTGCGGAAGCGCATGAGCTCGCCGTATAGGTCGTCGGAGCCGTCGCCGTGTGCGCCTGGGGAAATGTCGTAGCCTGCGGAGAAGGCCCGGCCGGCGGCCTTAAGGATGATCGAGCGGACTTCGCGGTCGGCTTCCGCCTCTTCTGCTGCGGCGACGATGTCGTCGATGAGCCCCTCGCTGAGGGCGTTTAGTTTGTCGGGCCGGTTCATCGTAATAGTCGCGACGCGGCCGTCGGTCTCATATAGCACGTTTTCGTAGGGCAAGTTACACCTCCGGGTGCGGGTTTCGGCCCGCGTTTGTCTAAATCCTAGCTTCTATTATGGGGTTCCAATGGAAGGGAAAGGGCATGTCGGGGGTCAACCGGCGGCGGCTGCCCGTTTCTGTCGCTCACGAACGCTGAAGGGGGTCTGGATGGGCTGGATGACCTCGCGGGCGAGGGTCTCCAGTTGATCGAACCACATGCTGCCGGGGCAGGCGGGCCGCATGACGAACTTGGTAGCGCCCTGGTCGATGTATTCTTGCACCCGAGCCCGCACCTCGTCCGGGTTGCCGACTGCGGAGATTGCGGAGTCGGGTACGTCGGGCCTGCCGTGAAGGAAGGGCCTGGCGATGTCGAGGTCTCGGGCACGGTTGTCGGTGAAGAGGAAGGGGAGGTAGATGCCGAAATGGTCCTCGGGGACCTCCCGGTTGGCCTCGGCGGCGTAGCCTTTGATGGCCTTCACTCCCTCGCGGGTCTCCTCGACGGTTATGCTGGACGACAGCCAGCCGTCTCCCAGGGTGCCGGCCCGTCTATATGCGGCCTTGGACCTGCCCCCGATCCAGATGGGCGGGCCTCCGACCTGAGCGGGTTTGGGGGTGACGGATATGTCCTCGATGGAGTAGTACTCGCCGTGGAAGGTGACGCTGTCCTCGGTCCAGAGGCGCTTCATCAGGCGGATGGCTTCGTCGGTGCGACGCCCCCGGCCCTTCTGCTCGATGCCCGTGGCCCGGAAGTCCTCAGATGTAGGCGGGCCGATGCCCACGGCGGGGAGCAGCCGGCCCCCGGATAGCAGGTCCAGGGTGGCGAGTTCCTTGGCCAGCACGACCGGGTGTCGCACCGGGAGGACGATAACACTGGTGCCGAACATCATGTTCCGCAATCGGGAGGCCATGAAGGCCATGAAGGTGACAGGTTCCATGATGTCATCCCTGCCTGCGATCCGGTCGCTGAGCCATAGGGAGTCGATGTCCAGGGCCTCGCAGCGGTCTATGAAATCGAAGACGGAGGCGGGGGTGATCGCGCCGAAGGGCCAGGACCCAAGGCCAATGCCGATGCGGACCTTCATGGGGTTGCCGTTGTAGTTGGAAGTCATGGTGAGAAGGCTCCGTTGGGATTATACATGACGGCAACGGACTCGGCGGGAACCAGGATAGGCTGAGGTTTCAGAGTCGGGCCATCCTTGTGCTACAACATCGTGCTAAAATATTGGTAAGAATTTCACAAAGTTCTGCCAACCCTCCTTTGTGTCCCCCGGTCTTATAACCCTACACAACCGACCCTCTGCCGCAGAGGACAGAACAGCAGGAGCTGCCAAGTGACCTTCCTTACCGCATTCGCCTTGCGCCGCCCGACCGTTACCCTTCTGGCGATCATTCTTGTCCTGGTCTCCGGCGTGATTTCCTATCGCTCGATGCAGGTGGAACTGTTCCCGCAAATCGAGTTTCCACTGGTCACGGTATTTGCGTCTTATCCGTCCGCCGACCCCGAGGCCGTGGTCCGCGATGTCACTGACCCGATTGAGCGGGCTATCTCGGGCGCCGATGGACTGGAGACCGTTCAATCCACGTCCTCCGAAGGCAACACCGCGGTCTTTGCTACATTCAAATACGGCACGGATATGGCCGCAGCCGAAGCGTTTATTGAGAATGCCCTCAATGGCGTGAACTTCCCGGCCGCCGTGGATGACCCCACCGTGGGCCGCTTCGATCCTGACGCCTTTCCCGTGATCCAGTTCGGCGTGGTGTCTGACAGGCCGCTCGTCGAGGTGCAGGCGCTGGTGCAAGACCTGATCATCCCGGAGATCGAGGACATTGAGGGGGTCACGCAGGTCCAGCTGGTCGGGGACGTTGACCGCAACTTCATTGTCACTGCGGACCTTGAAAAGATGTCGGCCAACGGCATATCCCTCTTCCAGGTCTCTTCCGCCCTTCGCGACAACAACGTGACCCTCCCCGCCGGTCTGCTCTTCGATGGGACTCAGGCCGTGATAGCAAAGACCACCCACTCCCTGGAGTCGGTGGACGACTTGCGGAACCTGGTCGTGGGTGTGAACGAGGAAGGACCGGTGCGGCTCTCGGACGTGGCGAACGTTACATTCGGCTCGGGTCGGACATCCAGCATCTCCCGAACCAACGGCAAACCGGGTCTCTCGGTCAGCGTGTCAAAAGAACCGGAAGCCAACACCGTTGACGTCACCAACGCCGTCAACGATGTCATTGCCAACCTGGACGGCATCTCCGACGACGTCGACGTAATAGTAGTGACCGACCAGGGCCCCGAAATCCAGGGCCAGATAGACAACCTTGTCCGCGAGGGCACGTTCGGGTTCCTATTTGCGGTGTCGGTTGTCTTTGCCTTCATGTTGACCATCCGCCCCACGGTCGTGCGTGGGTTTTTCAACACGCTGCGCCCCACCGTTGTCATCGGTCTGTCGATACCCCTGAGCGTGTTCACCGGCATCCTGCTGATGAACTGGCAGGACATGACCCTGAACTTCAT
This sequence comes from Dehalococcoidia bacterium, assembly GCA_965197585.1. Lineage (GTDB taxonomy): Bacteria > Chloroflexota > Dehalococcoidia > Plut-88900 > Plut-88900 > Plut-88900. Next base: position 2,925,717 of record OZ240215.1, on the reverse strand, counting down.
GACGCTGGGAGGCCTGGCCATCTCCGTGGGCCGGGTCGTGGACGACTCCATCGTGGTGCTGGAGAACGTTTATCGTCACATACAGGGGGGTCGTGAGCGATGGCGGGCAGCGCTGGAGGCTACGAGGGAGGTCGGCCCTGCGATCTTCGCTTCGACAATGACCACGGTTGTAGTCTTTGTGCCTCTGGCCTTCATTCAAGGGCTGGTCGGCTCCTTCTTCCTGCCCTTCGCCCTGACGGTGAGCTTCGCGCTGATTGCCTCCCTGCTGGTTGCGCTGACCGCAGTGCCAGTCCTGGGAGCGTTCCTCCTGCGCCCCGGCGACCTGCCCGAGGGCGCAGGCGACGAGGGAGACCTGCCGCAACAGGATACCTGGCTGCAACGTACATACCTCACCGTCCTGAAGTGGGCGCTGGGACATCGTGTGGTGACGTTACTTGCTGCAACTGTCATCACCGTCGGGAGCCTGGGCCTGATGGCCACCATTCCGGTTAACCTCTTCGGCGGCGACGGGGACCGCTTCTTGCAGATCCAGTTGAGTCTGCCGCCCGGCTCCAGCGTGGAGCAGACCGTGGAAGCCGTTACCGAGATCGAGACTCGAGTAGACGAACTGTCCGACGTGTACACAGTGATCATAGGCGGAGGTGACTTTACCGGTCCCGGTGAGGCCGGCGGGCCCATGGGCCTGCAGCAGGCCAGTTTCTTCATACGGCTTTCGGGAGACGCTCCGGAAGGCATAGCCGAAACGCTGCGGGATGAATTCGAGAAGCCGGGTCGGACGCTGCGCATATCCGAGATAGCTGATGGGCCGCCCGCCGGAGGCGTTGAGATCTTCGTCACGGGTCCTAACTACAACCACATTTCCGAGGTGACCGAGGAACTGGCAGCCTCCATAGGCGTCATTGACGGAATCGTAAACCTGGAAAGCGACGTGGCGGAGGCTCGGCCTGAAGTGGCGATAGAGGTGGACCCGGAAAAGGCGGGCAGCATTGGCCTGACCACACGTCAGGTCGGGCTTCAGATAAGCCAGTACACAATCGGCCAGCGCGTGACATCGATCAATGTAGATGGGGAAGCAGTGGACGTTGTACTCACCGGCGACCCCCGATCCACCGGCAGCGTCGACCAGCTAGGTTCTCTGATGATTGTCGGACCGGGCGGAGCGGCTCCCCTCGGTGATCTGGCCGAGCCGGTATTGCGGGAAGGGCCCGTATCGATCAGCCGCACGGACGGACGTCGGTCGGCCAGCATCATTGCGGATATCGTCTCGGATGACACGCAGGCGGTGGGCGTCCTGGTGGACGAAAGGATTGCGGCGCTGGACTTGCCGCCGGGAGTCGCCGTCAACAGCGGCGGCATCTTCGCGGACATTGCAGAAGGCTTCCAGGCCATATTCACCGCGATGGCCGTCGGAATCATCCTTGTTTACCTCGTCATGGTGGCGGCTTTAGGGAGCTTGCGGAACCCGTTGGTCATCATCCTGACGCTGCCCCTCGCCCTTGTTGGCGTGATGGTAGCGCTTACGGTGACGGACCGGGCCCTCGGCCTTGCGGCCATGATGGGCGTCCTGCTGCTCATCGGCATCGTGGTTACCAACGCGATAGTGCTCATCTCCTTTGTCGAGCAGCAACGTGCCAGGGGCCTGACAGTCTACGACGCCCTTATCTCCGGGGCTCGGGTGCGGCTGCGGCCTATCCTGATGACTGCCATAACCACCAGTTTTGCGCTTTTGCCGCTGGCCGTGGAAACCGGGGGCAACGGCGGCCTGATCAGCGCCGAGCTGGCCACCGTGGTTATCGGGGGTCTGACCAGTTCCACGGCATTGACGCTGCTGGTACTGCCAATTGTCTACATGCTCTTCAACGACAGTATTCCGAGGCTATTGGGTCGGGTGGTGGGGCGGCTCAGTTCCGAGCCCCCTGCAAAGCCAATTCCTACCGTCGAAGAGTAGGAGGAGAACGCGAGTCTACCCAAGCCTGTGTGTCACGCTGCAGGTTGACAGACATCTAGACGTGCTATAAAGTTGTCTGTGTACTCCCCCCGTGCGCTTCGGCGGCGGGGCGCAAGGCTGCCGAAAGGCAGCCTTAGCTTTTATTTGGACACATTCACTCATCCGCACCAACGTCTATATTGACGGCTTCAATGTTTACTATCGAGCCCTGCGGGGTACGCCATATCGTTGGCTGGATGTCGGGAAGCTGGCGGCGCTCTTGCTGCCCCAGCACGACATAGGCCGGATACGTTATTTCACCGCCCTTGTAGTCAACCGCCCTGGAGACCCCACGCAGCAGCAGCGCCAGCAGACTTATCTTCGCGCTCTACAAACGGTTCCAAACCTGAGCATTCACTACGGATATTTCCTTGTGAATACCAAGTGGAGACCCTTGGCGAAGCACCCTCAAACCGGCCCGCGCACTGTCGAGATACTCAACACCGAGGAGAAGGGTTCCGACGTCAATCTCGCATCCTACCTGTTGATGGACGGCTTCGAAAATGACTACGAAATGGCCGTGGTAATCTCCAACGACTCCGACCTCCTGCTTCCCATCATGATGGCTCGAACCAAGTTGGGGAAGCAAATAGGGGTCTTTGACCCAAGCCGTAGACGGAGCTTCGAGTTGCACGATGCGGCCTCCTGGTACAGACCGCTACGCCGAGGTCCCTTAAGCGCAAGCCTGTTCCCCGGCACACTCTCCGACGCCCAGGGCGACTTCACGAAACCCATCGGCTGCTAGGTGCGAATACAGGCCCTTGCGGTGGGGGCTCCGACAAGACCTTAGGCGGTGGAAAGCGCCTTCCACTTCGAGTTCCCTTCAACCAATGCTCGTACATAGACGCCCAGGATAGTTGGTAGAATGGCCTTTGGGGATGCGCAATCCGAAGGTTATTTGTGGCAGCTAGACTTCCAACATTCACAGTTCTACAAGCGGTAGCTCTCGTTCTGCTGCTTATTGCGGTCGTGGTAATCGGGTGCGGGGCATCGGACACGACTGCCACTCCGATTCCCACCGAGAAACCCGCGGAGCCAACTCTGACCGCAGAGCCCACTCCAACTATGGAGAAGATGGTGGAAGAGGACGTAGGTCTCGTGGCGGGAGGTGCGGGGCTGGCGGTGCCGCCCGGTTTCGGGGCCAACGTGTTCTTTCTCGGGCTTTCCAACCCGACCAGCATTGCCGTGTCGGATGACAGGGTCGTCTACGTGAGTCAGCAGGACGGTACGATTGCTGCTTTGAGGGATATGGACTCGGACGGGGAGGCGGACGCAGTGGGGTTGTACGCGCGCGGTTTTCCCGCACCGCTGGGGTTGGCGCACCGGGAAGACACGCTGTACGTATCGAGCAGAGGGTCGGTGACCGCGCTGCGTGACTCGGACGGAGACGGACAGCCCGATGATGTCGAGACCATTGTGTCGGAGCTGCCGACGGGGATACACCAGAACAACGGCCTGGCCTTTGGGCCCGACGGGAAGATGTACCTGACCCTGGGGTCGACTTGCAACGCCTGCCGGGAGAGGAGCGAACTGAGCGCAACCATTCTGCAGATCAACCCCGACGGCACCGGGCGCCGGGTCTACGCCAGCGGCCTGCGCAACGTATATGACATCGCCTTTCATCCCGAAGACGGCACGCTGTTTGGGGCGGACAACGGGAGAGACGAGCTGGAGCTGCACGTCCCCGAGGAGCTAAACCTGCTGGTGGACGGCGGGAACTACGGCTGGCCCGACTGCTGGGGCGATGGGCAGGGCTCGAACTGCGAGGGTACACTCCCGCCCATCGCCGAGATGGAGGAGCGTTCATCGGCGAACGGGCTGGTCTTCTACACGGGTTCCATGTTCCCGGCGGAATACACAAACAGCCTGTTCATCGCCCAGTGGGGATCACACCTTCGAGACACGGGGCGGAAGATAGTGCGAGTGGAACTTGAGAGGGAAGGGGAGTCTTACAGGACGGAGGTGTCGGACTTCGCGTTAGGCATCGATAGGCCTCTGGACGTGGCACAGGCCCCGGACGGGTCTCTGCTGGTCGCGGACTACGGCAGCGGCACGATCTACCGGATCTTCTGGAAGGGGCAGTAGAAACATGACCAGCGAGACCGCCGGAACGTACAGCGTCACGCCAATCGGGAAGGTTGTCTCGTCCGTTGGGGAGGGGGATGAAATGCCCATCGACGGCGTACCTGCGTCCATCGAGATATATCCCGAATACGAGGCTGGGCTGGCTGGAATAGAGTCGAACACGCACCTGATAGTGCTGGGCTGGTTCCACAGGGCGGACAGGACGAGCCTGAGCCTTTCGAGGCACGGGGGCCGGGGGAGGGGGGTGTTCGGCATGAGGTCGCCGGGCAGGCCGAACCCGGTAGGGCTCACCTCGGCGCGGGTGCTGGGAGTCGAGGGCCGGGTGGTTAGGCTTGATCACCTCGACATGATAGACGGCACCCCGATAGTCGACATCAAGCGGTACTCGCCGGGCTGGGACTCGATCTTCTCGGCGAGAACGGCAAGGGACACTGAGCACCCGGGGAACCGAAATCAGGCGTCGTTTCTGCGGGACATGCTTTTCGAGGCTGAGAACTTTCATGGGGAGCGGTGTGTGGGTGCGGCCCTCGGGGCCCGGATGGTCGACCAGGCGATACATCACTGGGGCATCGCCAAGAAAGAGCCTGCACTGAGGGTCGCCTGGGGCCCCGATGGATGCATCAACGACGCTCTCCAGGCCATAACCGGCGCAACCTCCGGCAACGGGCGCTTGGACACGGGCAGCAGACAGGACTATGTGCTGTCGTGGGAAGGGCGTTCACTGAGGTTCAGGCCTCGGGAGGGGCTGGGGGTGGATGAGGTTCTGAGCGCGGGTCTCGGGGAGGTGATGGGGGTGGGGGAGTCACGGTCGCCTTAGCACTCGCCCCTCGATGGAGAGGATATTTTGGCGTAGAATATTTGTTGTCTGGCTTGTAGGATAAATGCAGTTGTAGAGTCAATCTGGGGGAGCAATAGATGGCAACGGGATATAGAGGAAACCGAGGGAGTTCTCGACGGGGCAGTGGAAGCGCTGCTAAAAGAAGAGGGCAGGTAAGGTCGGGGAAGAAGGTCCAGTATTCCATAAAGAATTCGAGGGGCTATACCAAATATATTGGCACTACCAATAATCCATCCCGCCGGGCTGTCGAGCACTCCAAGGCTGGTAAGCTAGGGCCGAGGGACAGGCTAGTAGTCGAGACAAGGGCAATTCCTCAAAAGTCCGCCGAAAACGTTGAAAGTGCTAAGTTAGCCTCTTTTCGCAAACGATACGGACGTAATCCGAGACACAACAGTACGAATGATGGGCGGTGGCACCCGTAACCTTGTAGCCACCCCCCCCCCGCTCATACTTCGACTAAGCTCAGCACGAGCAGCCCCACGTCCCGAGGGAATCACCCTTACCCTATCCCTCTCCCATCGAGGGAGAGGGGATTTCTTTGTCCCGACACCCTCCCCGTCGCTATAATGACCTCGTTATGCTAAATGGAAGGCAGACTGACAAGGTTAGCGGCGTGGCGTTGGCGGGGGGAATGAGCAGGCGGCTCGGGAGGAACAAGGCCGTCGAGAAGATTGGCGGGGAATCGCTGATCGAGCGGGTGGTCGGCAGGCTCTCCCAGGTAAGCTCAGAGACGATTGTGGTCGTCGCCGAGGAGTCGAGGGCCGAGGCCCTGGACCTCCCACCCTGGGTCAGGACCGCCGCCGACATCTACCCGGGAAGCGGGTCCCTCGGCGGCATATTCACCGGCCTCTCGGCGGCGAGGGGCGACTACGGAATTGTGGTTGCCTGCGACATGCCCTTCCTGAACACCGACCTGCTCCGCTTCATGCTGGACATGGCCCCCGACTATGACGTCGTGGTCCCGAGGCTGAATGGCAGGCCCGAGCCCCTCCACGCCATATATTCGAAGAGCTGCCTTGAGCCAATCGAGCAGCGGCTTAAACGCAATGACCTGAAAATCGCCCTGTTTTTCGATGAGGTCAGGGTCGCCTTCGTAGAAGAAGATGACGTCGATCTCATAGACCCGCACCACTTGAGCTTCTTCAACGTCAACACCCAGGAAGACCTGGACAAAGCCCTGTCCCTCGAGGCGCAAGCCTAGCCGAACGACAACTAGATACGTCGGGGCCCGGCACACGAGAGTAACCCGAATGCATGCCTATCATGGCCGAATTCTCGTAATCGACCTCGCCAGCGGCAAGTCGAGCTTCGAGCCGCTCACGATGGAGGAGCAGGTCTCCTTCATAGGTGGGGCGGGGCTGGGGGCCTGGCTGCTCTACAAGCACTGCCCGCCGGGCGTCGACCCCCTCTCCCCCGAGAACCCACTCATCTTCACCCGTGGCCCGTTTCTCGGGGCAGGGGTGCCGGGGTCTTCGAAGATGGCGGTGGCCTGCAAATCACCTCTCACAGGTTTCGTAGGCGACTCCCTGTCGTCGGGGCCCGTGGCGGAAGAGTTGTCCCGGATGCCCTTCGACGCCCTGGTGATCAAAGGTCGGGCGTCGGGGCCTGTTTTTCTGTATATCGACGATGAGTCGGTTAGGGTGCTGGATGCAGCGTCACTAGTTGGCCTGTCTGCTCAGGAGACGGCAGCGAAGATAAGCTCACTTCTCGGCGACTCCGACGCCAAAGTCGCGGCCATAGGCCCGGCGGGCGAGGCGCTGGTCAGGTTTGCCTGTATAAGCAACGGGGGTCGGCAGGCGGGGAGGACGGGCGCGGGTGCGGTGATGGGGGCCAAGAATCTGAAGGCCATCGCCTTCACTGGGACCACGGCACAACCTCCACCAGACCCCGAGCTCGCCGAGCTTATTGCAAAGCTGGAAAAGGCAATGCAATCGGGGTCGACGGCCAAGTACCGGGGCCCGGGCACCGTGGCTAACCTGGCGAAGCTCAACGCGGCGGGTGCGCTCCCGGCCTACAACTTCCGGCAGTACACCTTCGAAGGCGCTGAGTCCCTGAGTGTCGAGAGCCTGGAGCGGAGGCGGAGCCGGGAGTCGGGGTCGGATATGTCACGGGAGTGGGAGCACGTCTACTCGGCGAAGGGGGGGAGGACGAAATCTCGGCTGGAATACGAGAGCCTGTTCGCCTTCGGGCCGCTGTGCGGGATCGATGATCCCGACATCGTGATCCGGGCCGCGGGGCTCAGCGATCAGCTCGGTATCGACACCATAAGCGCAGGCGGCACGATAGCCTGGGCAATGGAGTCCTTCGAGCGAGGAATCCTCACCCCCGCCGACACCAACGGCCTGGACCTGCGCTTCGGGCAAGGCCCTGAGCTCCTCGCTGTTATAGAACAGATAGGTCGCAAGGAGGGTGTCGGGGAGCTCCTGTGGGAAGGTAGCCGGATGGCTTCGGCGCTCACGGGGAACGGCTCCGAGTCGTGGGCCATGCACGTCAAGGGCTTGGAGATGCCCGGCTATCACCCGGGTAGGCTGAGACACCTGGCCCTGGCCCTGGCGGTCAGCCCACGGGGCGCGTGCCACAACAAGGCGTCGGCCTACGATTTCGACCTGAGCGACGATGCAGCGCAACGGGCGGATGCCTCGGAGATCGGGCGTGCGGTCGCTGAGGCGGAAGATTTTGCCGCGGTGCTCGACTCACTGGTCTTGTCCAAGTTCGTGCGTCGAGCACTGGATGACTTCTATCCTGAAGCAGCCCACGTCTACCGCCTGGCCACGGGCCACGACATCGGCGCAGAGGGCTTGAGGAAAGCAGGGGAGCGGATAAACCTGGTCCGCAAGGCGTTCAACGTTCGCGAGGGCTGGAAACAGGACGACGACACCCTGCCATCCCGCGTTTTCGAGGGCGGCGCGGTGACTGAGTCCGGTCTCGCAGAGACGGTTGCGGGCTATTACGGGGCTCGGGGGTGGGGTGAGGAGGGGCTGCCCTCTCGGGAATCGGTGCGTGGGCTCGGCCTGAACATACCCAACGAAACACCTGTATAATCGGCCCCATTCCCTGCTGGGAGGGGCTTTGGACAGGGAAGAGACAAAAGAGATTCTCGGCCGCTTTCCCCGACACAGGACCTATCTGCTGCCGGCTTTGTGTGCCGTCCAGGAAGGGCTGCGCTGGATACCCGCGTGGGCCATGGAGGAGATCGGGGCCTACCTTCGGGTCCCCAAGAGCGAGGTGCACGGCGTAGCGTCCTCTTTCCCGGAGTTGCGGCTGAAGGAGCCGGGACGTTTCGTATTGAGAGTCTGCACTGGCCTGGCCTGCTACCTGCAGGGCGGGACCCGGGTCCTGGATGCGGTCAGTGGTGAGCTGGGTATCGGGGTCGGGGAGACGACCGACGACGGTGCGCTGACTCTGGAAGAAGCGCCCTGCCTCTTCGTATGTGCCATGGCCCCGACAATGGAGCTTGAAGGCGGGACTTTCGGAAAGCTGACCCCCGAGGACGCGGTGACTCGCCTCCAGTCCGTGCCTCGAAACATGCCATTGCAACGATGAGATACTCGGAACTCAAGTCGAACGCCGACCGTGAGGCGAGGACCCGCTTTCCCAGGGCCCTGGTCCAGCTGGGCGGCTGCACGCGCACGGTCGGGGCGGGGGCGGTGCTGTCCCTGCTGCAGGCCACGGTCGCCAAGCAGGGGCTGATGACCCCCGTGCGTGTGGCAGGGTGCGACGGCGCGTGCCACGAGGCTCCGGTGGTCATAGTGGAGATGGCTGAAGGGCTGACCTATCGGCTGACCAACGTCGGCCCCGCAGACGTGAACTCGATCCTTAGCTTCTGGCTAGCGGGTCAGGCCGACGCCTCTTCGACCTGGAAGGGGAAGCCCGTCCTCTGGCCTCCAACCGGCGACCTTCCCGGTTTCTGGAAGGGTCAGGAGCGGCGGGTAATGGAGCACGTCGGGGCGATGGAACCCGGCAACATCGACGACTACGTGTCCCGAGGCGGCTACGCAACCCTTAACGAGGTCCTCCACTCCATGACCCCCGAGCAGGTCGTCGAAGAGGTCTTGAGGGCCGACCTTCGAGGGAGGGGTGGGGCCTACTTCCCGGCGGGGCGCAAATGGCAGGGAGCGCGGGCAGCGGGGCCCGGGCCCCGGTACCTGATAGTCAACGCCGAGGAGGGTGAGCCGGGCATATACAAGGACCGGCACGTGATGGAAGGCTCGCCGTTCCTGATCCTGGAAGGGCTGGCAATAGCCGCCTACGCGATAGGCGCGGACAAGACCTACCTCTACGTCAACGGCGAGGCCAACGCTGCTGCCGGGCGTGTCGAGACCGCCTTGCAGCAGGCCCGAGACCTTGGCCTCGTCGGTGAAGGCGTGCTGGGTACGGACTTCAACCTGGACATCGAGGTGCGGCGGGGTGGGGGGGGATACATTCTCGGCGAAGAGAGCGCGCTGATGAACAGCATCGAGGGACAGCGCAACGTGCCGCGGACCAGACCCCCATTCCCGGTGGAGTCGGGGCTCTGGGGCAAGCCGACGGTGATTAACAACGTCGAGACCCTGTGCAATCTCCCGATGCTGCTGTCCAACCCAGGCGCCGAGCCCTCGCCCGGAACAAAGCTGATATCGCTTAGCGGGCGGGTGCGGAGGCCGGGACTCGTGGAAGTGCCAATGGGGGCCACCGTCCGGGAGATCGTGTTTGACATCGGGGGCGGGCCGCCGGATGGGTGTGAGGTCATCGGTGTGGTGGCAGGAGGTCCGTCGGGCGGGCTGCTCAATGAGTCGATGCTGGACGTGCCCATCGGCCCCGGAATGCTGGACCCCGAGGGTGCGGTCCTGGGGTCGGGGGGGATTACCGTGCTGGACACCAGCGTGTCACCGGTGGAGGTTGTGAGGAGGCTGACGGCGTACAATGCGGCGGAGTCGTGCTCCAAGTGCACACCCTGCCGGGAGGGCACGAAGCGGATGCTGGAACTGCTCGGCGCGGTGCAGAGGGGCGAGGAGGGGAGGTCGGGGCTGGAGAAGCTGGCCTATCTAAACGACGTGGTAGGCTTCGGGTCCCTATGCGGCCTCGGGCAGATGGCCCCGGGCCCCGTGCGGTCGGGGCTGGCCCATTTCAAAGAGGCTTTTGAGGAGGCGGTGGGGGTGGGGAGGGGTTGAAGTAGAGTGGAATACCGAGTGCCTCAAACTGTTGTAACAGCTGATCCGAATTGGGTGGAAACCTTGAACGACTTCCTCCCGGCTTCACTTTGTAACGTTATTTCCACGCAAACGTTTTTCCCCCGTATTGCCAAATCAAAAGAGTTGTCAGATGAAATAGAAGACCACGTGCGTCGCATTCCAACCACACAGTCCTTGCTACTCGGAGACGCGAGAGGATTATTGTCGACTGTACCGGATGCGAGCGTCCATCTGATAGTTACCTCCCCACCCTATTGGATCCTAAAAAAATATCCAATACGGGAGGGACAGCTAGGCCACGTAGATGATTACGATGAATTTGTAGAAAATCTATCCCAAGTATGGATAGAAAGCCACCGTGTGTTAGTTGACGGGGGTCGCCTTGTGATAGTGGTGGGAGACGTCAGTCTGAAGCGGAGAGTCTACGGTCGCCACGTAACCATGCCGCTACATGCAAGCATACAGGAAAGCTGTCGAAAGATGGGGTTTGACAACCTGACACCGATAATATGGCACAAGACGGCTAACGCATCTTATGAATCAGAAGGCCGTGGCGGATTTCTAGGCAAGCCGTACGAACCCAATGCGATAATCAAGAACGATATCGAATTCATTTTGCAACAGCGGAAACCGGGGCAGAAGGGGGCCCGAGCTTATCGTTCGCCCACGAATGCCCAAAGAGTGCTATCTATTATACCTGAGCATCGCCATCACCAATGGTTCCAGTCTATCTGGAATATACGCGGCGAGTCTCTGAAGTACCATCCGGCTCCCTTCCCACTCGAATTGGCGGAACGTCTTGTACGCATGTTTTCGTTCGTTGGAGATACGGTGTTGGACCCCTTTTGCGGGACCGCCACGACCTTGTTGGCAGCTGGCTCATGGGGTCGTCACGGCCTGGGTATAGACATTGAACCCCAGTTCTTGGAAGGTGCAAGATTCCGTCTTGCAACACATCTCCCACTTGCAAGGGTGATGCAAGCTAACTAGATGATTTTGAGCGGCAACTCTGTTTTGGTCATCACTTTGCTTAAAGACGACGATTAGGGTGATTAGGCGAGATGGCTCTAAGGCTTAAGGGTTACGAACAGCAAGCTCGGCAAGCTGTAAGGGCGTTCTGGAAAAGCCGAGATATCGCAAGGCAAAAACAACAACGAGGCGGGATATCGGATCAGGGTGAACGTTCCAGCGTTACTGCCGGAAAGAATATGGACGGTTTTGCATCTATGGTTACTCGCTTAGTAGAAGCTAATGGCCTTAAAGACGCCACAATTATGCGTGGTCGGCGGCTTTTGACTTTGCCTGGATATTTTCGCCCTACCAAGCAGTGGGATCTACTGGTCCTCAATGAAGGGCACTTGGTTGCAGTAATAGAGTTCAAATCTCAGGTAGGTCCTTCTTTCGGTAACAATGCAAATAATCGGGTGGAGGAAGCTATAGGTAATGCCGTAGACTTATGGAAGGCTTTTCGAGAAGGGGCGTTCGGTGAAGGAGCGTCACTCCCATTTGTTGGATTTTTGATGCTCTTAGAAGATTCCTCCGGGTCCCGAGCACCTGTTAAAGAAGCGTCGCCTCATTATCCCGTATTCCCCGAATTTCAAAGCGCTTCTTACGCCGAACGTTACCATTTGCTTTGTCAGAAATTGGTTTTGGAACAAATATATTCAGCGGCAACCCTTATACTGTCACCCCGTAGCGCTTCAAAGACAGGGGCGTATCAGGAACTAAGTCTTTCAACTGGGTTGAGGGCGTTCGTGTCGAAGCTGGCAGGACATATAGCAGCGGAATCTGCTCGTACAGTCTGATTTGCGTCAATCCGGAGACTTCTAGGTGACACCATGACCATAAACCTCACAATAGACGGGATGGCCGTCGAGGCACGGGAGGGGAACTCCATCCTGGAGGTGATAAACACCGCCGGGGTGTATGTGCCTCAGCTGTGCAAGGACCCGGCCATGCCCGCCATCGGGGCGTGCCGGACGTGCCTTGTGCAGGTCGAGGGCCGACGCGGGTTCCCGGCCTCCTGCCACACTCCCGCCTCCGAGGGCATGGTCGTACAAACCAACAGCCCCGAGGTCCGGCGCATCCGCCAGGGCATCCTCGACCTGACTCTCGGAATGCTCCCCACCGAGACCCCCGGCGAACCCCTAGCCGAGCACAAGGAGCTGAAAACCGCCTCCAAGTTCCACGACCTGCTATCCCCCGGTTACGAGACCCGTGCCCGGGACCACACCGATGCCAGCAACCCATTCTTTTCGGTGGAGATGGACGACTGCATTATGTGTGGCCGCTGCGTCGAGGCGTGCCAGAGTCTGCAGGAGATCGGGGCCATTGCCATCCTTGGCAGGGGGCAGGACGCGTTCATAGGCACGTACGCCGACGAGCCCATCGCCGAGTCTATCTGCACGTCCTGCGGCTCGTGCGTGGCAGCCTGCCCGACGGGAGCGATCGAGCCGAAGCTGAATCCCGCCAACGCCGTAAAGCAGACCTCTACGGTGTGCCCCTACTGTGGGGTCGGGTGCGGGATCGTGCTGAACACCGATGCCAATGACAAGGTCCTCTGGGTCGACGACGACCCTGACAACCAGTCGAGCCTCGGCAAGCTGTGCGTTAAGGGCCGGTTCGGGGTGACCTTCGTCAACCACGGCGACCGGCTGACCACGCCCCTCATACGTAAGAACGGCAAGCTCACGCCCGCGTCATGGGACGAGGCCCTGGACCTGACCGCCGAAAAGCTGGTCGAGCACCGGGGAGCCACCGCCGCCCTGGCTTCCGCCAAGGCGACCAACGAGGACGGCTACATCCTCCAGAAGTTCATGCGCATGGCGTTGGGCACCAACAGCATCGACCACTGCACTCGGCTGTGCCACTCGCCGTCGGTTGAGGCGATGCTGAGGTCTCTCGGGAGCGGGGCGACCAGCAACTCTTATCTGGACTACGAAAAGGCGGGCTGCCTGATCATCGCAGGCTGTGACCCGAGCTCCAATCATCCGGTGGCCGCGACCCGCTTCCGCAAGGCCGTAGACCTGTACGGCGCCAAGCTCATCGTCATCAACCCCAAGCGCATCGACCTCTGTGACTACGCCTACCTCTGGCTCAGGGAGCGCCCGGGAACCGACGTCGCGCTCTTCAACGGCATGGCAAAGGTGATCCTCGACGAGGGGTTATCGGACGAGCATTTTGTAGCCGAACGGACCGAGGGCTTCGAGGAGTGGAAGGCGTCCCTCGACAAGTACACCCCCGACTTCGTCGAGTCGATAACAGGTGTGCCTAAAGAGCAGATGATAGAGGCGGCACGTATCTACGCTAGCCCTCCCTTCAGCGGCTCGTGCTTCGTCTGGGGCATGGGGCTCACGCAGCACACCAACGGCACCGCCAACTGCCACGCCGTGCTGAACCTGGCGCTGGTCTCGGGGCAGATGGGGAAGCCCGGGAACGGCATCTCGCCGCTGCGGGGCCAGAACAACGTCCAGGGCTGCGGCGACGCCGGCTGCACACCCAGCAACCTGCCCGGCTACCAGGACTTTGACGCCGAGTCGCTGGAGAAGTTCGCTCGGGCCTGGGGCGGACGCATTCCCGAAGAAGAGGGGATGGTGGTCACGGACATGATGAAGGAGGCCGAGGAGGGTCGCCTGAAGGCGATGTACGTCGTTGGGGAGAACCCCCTTCTCAGCGAGCCCGACCTCCGCCACGCCCGCGAGGCCATGGAGAACCTCAAGTTCCTGGTCGTGCAGGACATCTTCCTCCACGAGACTGCAGAAATAGCCGACGTGGTGCTCCCTGCGACCAGCTTCGCCGAGAAGGACGGCACCTTCACCAACAGCGAGCGTCGGGTCCAGCGGGTGCGCAAGGCCATCAAGCCCGTCGGGCAGAGCAGGCCCGACTGGGATATCACATGTGATCTCTCGCGTCGAGTGTACCGGCGCCTGGGTCTCGACGAGTCTCAGTTCGACTTCGGCCACCCGAAGGAAATATTTGAAGAGATGGCCTCCCTCACGCCGATAATTTCGGGCATAACGTACGAGAGGCTGGACGCCGAGGGCGGCATTCAATGGCCCTGTCCCACCCCCGACCACCCCGGCACCCCAATCCTCTACGAGGACAGCTTCCCCAGGGGCCTAGGCAAGTTCGTGCCCGTGGAGCAGACGGAGCCCGCCGCGGAGATGCCCAACCGCAGGTTCCCGTTGATACTCAACACCGGCAGGATGCTGTACCACTGGCACGGCGGCACCATGACCCGGCGGGTGGAAGGGCTGATGGCACGGGCCCCGGACCTTGAGATATCCATTCACCCCAGGGACGCCAAAAGAGCGGGTATCGGAGACGGGGAAGAGGTGCGGGTGGAGTCCAGGAGGGGTGAGCTGGAGGGTCGGGCCGCGTTGACGGAGGCTGTGCGGGAAGGCGAGATATTCGTGCCCTTCGTGAAGCTTCGGGAGTCGGCGGCCAACTTCCTGACCAACCGGGCCTTCGATCCCTCGGCGAAGATACCTGAGTACAAGGTCTGCGCCGTCCGCATCGAGCCCAAGTCCTCCCCAAGGAGGGTGAGGAAGGGGCCTCGGGCGATGAGTTCCGTGCTCCGGCCTTAGGGGGGGTGGGGGGTGCTCCCCTTGATGTGGGAGAGCTAGAGTGAGGGTGATCCGAAGGCTGCTTGCTCACATATGGGGGATAGACAATAGAAACGCAAAACTCCACTCTCCCATTTGGGCATGAGCTGTTTTGCTCTCCCTACAAAGAGAAGATTCAGAAGGTTTTGCCGACTCTGTTTAACATGGTAGAGTTGGAGAACAGGCGGGGCAATAAGCTGGGGATGGAGGTCGGGACTGCGCGGGAGCGGGTGCTCATAGCACTGTTCATGTATGTGTATGGCTCTAAGAGCGTGGAATTTCCGCCAAGCAATTCACCGGAATTAGACGTCCTGGTCAACAACCAACCCCTATCAATAAAGACGAAGTCATCTAAGGGCCTCACTGGAGTAAAGCTGGTTTGGACGGTGGACTGGAACAAGATCGAAGCCTTTCTTAAGACTTACTTGCCAACCAGCCATCTACTCTATATCAACATAATCTGGGGCAAGACGGGAAGTTTCTTTCTGATCCCTGAACACGTGCAACGAACGGTATTAGAACGATTGACGATTATCAACTACGCAAAAGTGCCCCCCAGGGGAACGAATCCTCGGGGAGTGGAATTCTCAAAGACAGCGATGCATCTCCTACAAACCCATCAGGACACTCAATCGTTAACTATAGACTGGAAGCGAGACAAGTCACTGTTGGTGGAACGAGCCTTGTATGATCGTTGGATAGGTCTATGGGACGCACTGTAAAACGCAGCAAAACCTCCTCCTTCGGCACGGTGAGCCGGGAGGGCCACGACTCCCGGGCTTTCTATGACCAGCCCCTCTACAAAGGCTTGCGAGACGCGGACAAAAGTCAGACCAACTACCAAGAAAACATCCCTGATCGGCTGGACGTCATCCACTGCGCCGATAGCCGCGACATGCACCACCTCCCCGACAACTCCGTTCACTTGATGATCACGTCTCCACCCTACAGCGCAACCAAGGAATATGACGCCGACCTTTCACTGACTGAATATCTGGACATGCTGGCCCACGTCTTGAAGGAGACTTACCGTACTCTCGTGAGGGGCGGACGCGCGTGTGTCAACATAGCCAACGTCGGGCGGACTCCCTACATACCATTCCACGCCTACCTGACGGACATCGCTCGTGAGTGCGGGTTCCAGATGCGGGGCGAGATCATCTGGGACAAGGGCGCTAGCGCAGGCTCGTCCTGCGCATGGGGGAGCTGGAGGTCGGCGAGCAATCCGGTCTTGCGAGACGTCCACGAATATATCCTGGTCTTCTGCAAGGATGCGTACAAGCGTCGGGTGACGGGTGAGAACAGCGTAGGCCGGGACGAGTTCCTGGAATACACCAAGAGCATCTGGCGCTTTCCCGCGGCCAGTGCGAAAAAGGCCAACCACCCCGCCCCCTTCCCCGTCGAGCTTCCGCTGAGACTGATCGAACTGTACTCGTTTGTTGGAGACATCGTGCTGGACCCGTTCATGGGCTCTGGCACGACTGCCGAGGCGGCAGTGCAGGTCAACCGCCGGTATGTCGGCTACGAAATCAACCCGGCATATGTTGAACACGCTCGGGCGAGGGTGGGGCAACTTCAGGGTCTGCCGTTGAATCTAGCCGACTAAAGCATCCGCTCGACCCTTCGACTAAGCTCAGGATGAGCGGGGGTTTTACAGTGCGTCCACGGCAGCCTGGGCGCAGACCTCGTCCTCTTCACCCGTGCCGCCCCCGACTCCGCAGGCACCCTCAACGACGCCGTTCCTGATGACAGGTATCGCGCCTTGGCCCGGGATCATGCGACCGTCGTCAGCGGCGATGATGCCTCGGATGGTCGGGTGGTCGGCTCGCTCCATCAGCTGCACGCTGGCCCGGCCAAATGCCGTAGAGGCCGTCGCCTTGCCCTGGGACCCGTAAACGCTGGCCCAGAACGCTCCGTCCATCCGGTTGAAGGCGATAAGTCGTCCTCCCGAGTCGCAGACGGCGGCGCTAATCTTTATGCCCAGCTCGTCCGCCTTGGCCATGGCTACTTCGCACATCTTGTTGGCTTCTGCCAGGGAAATTCCCATGTTGTATTCCTCCACTTAGTTTTGCTTTGACTACTATTCGGCGTAATTAGCAGAAAGAAGCTCCAATGTGCGCACCCATCCATCGAAATGAGTGCACTTTGATCGCAACGTTGACAAGCCTATCTTATCGGCGACGTTCGGCCCCGCGGACTGCTTCCTTCCTTCATATTCAGGTATTTCAGCAATGATTCTTTTTGATGGGGCAGTGTTGCTCCCATCATCTATGAGTTCCGGGGACTCATATTGGGAAGTTAGGCTAACGAGTTCGCGTATCCCCGTCTCGCTATTGAGAAACTCCGTGCCGAGTTTGAGTGGATCAGCCAACAACAATGCCTCAAACTCATGTAGTTGAATGTAAGGAATCAACCTGTTGTCGGCAATATCCTCTTCAAGAGCATCCTCTAGTGTTCTTGCTCGCTGATAGGGGTCGGTTACTCCTTTAGCAATTTTGTAGCCAGGGAAGTCAGCCGGAAGCGCATAAAGATCGAGCATGGTAGTGAAGCGAACGTTGGGATTTTGGTCCTCTTTCATCCAATTCTGAATGTCTTTCTTTACAAGACTATATTTTTGAATGCCTCCACTGAACTTGCGATTCCTTGAACGCTTCGTCTCAACGCAGCGTGCCGAAGCCCAGATCGAAATATCAGCGAGGTGAGGTTTAAGGATTTGCTTAACGAAAGTCCTTTCAGTCTGTCCTTCTACGATGAAGTTGAGCCTGATCTCCACTAAGGACTTCCTCCGAGCACATTCTTCTCCCAAAGCTCGGAGAGAGAATAGTCTTCAAGCCAAAAGGCTAGGTCTTTCTCATCGAGCCGGCGGAAGGAAGATTCTCGGCCATTTCGCTCTACTACGACTACGTCGGCAGGCTCAAAACAATCGACAAATGCCGCCGACTGTGTGGCGATAATAACTTGTGCCCTGGTAGACACGGCGCGTATTAGCCCGCTAATCACATTGATGGCGTAAGGGTGAAGTCCAAGTTCAGGCTCGTCAAGTATCAGTACGTCCGGTAGGTCGATCTCGGGTTGAAGGAGAAGCGTGACTAACGCAATCACGCGCAGCATACCATCCGAGGCCTGTGAAACGTTGAAGACCTGATCACTGTTTCTTTCGCGCCAACTGAGGAGCAGGCTGTCGTAATAGGGAACCAATTCAAAATCGGAGAAGAACGGTAGTACAAGACGTATGTTGCCCACAATCCGTTGATAATGTGCGCCTTCCTCCATCTTCAGGCGATAGAGAACCGGAGCTATGTTGGCGGCATCTTCTTTGAGGTATCGGTTGTCGAAAACGTTCCACTTGCCACGGATGCGGGCCGTGGCCGACGTGTTGTGAAACTGGTATACGTTAATCCTCTTCAAAATGCTTAATATGACGCCTGCTGTAATATCTACGTTGTCTCTGCCTAGGAGACCGGGCGAGCGATGTCCAGCACCGATTGATGTCCAAGACGCTTTTGTGCCATAGCCTTCTCTGGAGAACCGATAACGCTCATCGGCAAAGATCAAGACATCACCGGCTGCAAAGAATAGTCGGAAGGCGTACTGGTTCTCTCCGGCATCGGTTCGAATGGTCAGCTCTGCTTCGATTTCACGGGTTCTATCCGGGCCGTCATGCAGCAATCTCCCGGCACCACCTTGTTCGGCAACGTGAACTTGCAAATTTTCAGGGTCGGCTAACATCCAACTCATCATGCGAAAGAAGGATATAAAATTGGACTTGCCTGCGCCGTTCGGTCCAATAAGAACTGAAAGGTTGTTGGGGCCGAAGTTCTCAAGGGCTTTTATGGTCTTGAAGCCCTTGAGAGTTATACTTTCCAGACGGTTTCTCAATGGAGTGTTCCCGTGATTGTGTAATACATTGACCCCTGTTCGATGATCCTCATGTTCGACATTCATTATAAGCCCTTGCGTATTCCTCTACCGAATTCTTAGCCTCACGTGCGAGGGCTGTCTGCAACTTTGAGCACAGGTGTGGATGGTGACCGGACAAGCGCCGTTTGACACCATTTTTCCGTACGGAATAGAATGCGGACACCTACAGGGGCGCTGGCCCCGAGCCCAAGGGGAGGGGCAAATGGCAAATAAGGCCTTCGTTCTCATCGAGACTGCAGTCGGAACCACCAACACCGTCGTCAAAAACCTGAGGAATGTCACTGGTGTGACGTCAGTGGATGCCGTGGTCGGGCCATACGACGTGATAGTCGTCCTGGAAGCCGAGGACGTCAACACCATAGGCGAGCTGGTTACCAACAAGGTCCACGCCGTCGGCAGTGTCGTCAAGACCGTGACCTGTCTCGCAGTGTCCTTGCCCTAGCGAACGCGCGGACCGCTGTCCGCCGCTTCACGGACCGGCCACTTCGCCGGTGCGTCGAGCCATATGTTGTCGATATACAGGTCAAAGGTGTGAATACCACGATAGTAGACGCCGACGCCCACGTGACCGAGCCCTCGGACCTCTGGGAGCGGCACATCGATCCCGAGTACCGTCATCTGGCCATGCGGTTGACGAAGGACGACCAGGGCCTGGAATACCTTTCGGTTAACGGGCAAAAGCCGGTTGGACTGCTCCTTCAGGGCGGCACCCTGGGCCGGATCTGCTCCATCGACCAGGACCTGGTCCCCCTCCTCACTCCGGGAATGGTTACCTATGAAGAGGGCATCGTGCAGGGTGCCGTGGACCCCCACGAGCGGATCAAGGTGCTGGACGAGGACGGCATAGACGTGGCGGTCCTGTATCCCTCGCTTGGACTTAGCTGGCAGGCCGAGTGCCGGCAGGCAGACGTCGCCGAGGCCTACTGCCGGGCCTACAACGACTGGCTGTTCGACTTTTGCCGACCCTACCCCCAGCGATTGATACCCGTGGCCATGATTTCCATGATCGAGGTGGAGGGAGCGGTTTCCGAACTGGCTCGGGCAGGGGGTCTTGGGGCAAAGGGTATGATGCTGAGCGCGAACTCTGTGAACGGCCGACCCTACGGCGACGTCTACTTCGACCCCTTCTGGGCCGAGGCCCAGGGCCGGGGGATCCCCATCGGCCTGCACGTTGTCGGCGACCCCAGCTTTCCCGGCAGCCACCTCTACCCCATCCCAGAGTCGCCGGACTACCCGCCTACCCCTTGGTGGTTCACCAACGTCATGGCGCCCGGAAACGTGATGATTGCCTTCACCACCCTGTTCGAAGGCGGAGTCTTTGATCGGTTCCCGGACCTCAAGGTGGCGGTTCTGGAGAGCGGCTGCGGCTGGATAGCCTGGTGGCTGGAGCGGATGGACCACACATCCGAGCAGTTCCACTTCACCACTCCCATGAAGCTCATGCCCAGCGAGTATTTCCGAAACCAGTGCTGGATCTCCATGGACCCCGACGAGGACCTGGCGCTGCCAATGATCGAAAGGCTCCAGGCCGACCGGTTCGTATGGGCGTCGGACTATCCCCACTCGGAAGGCCACTCAGACCCCGTGAATACGATCAGGCAGACCCTCAGCCCCCTCCCGGAGCCCGACCAGGCCAAGGTACTGGGAGAAAACGCCATCCGGCTTTACAATCTCTAGGTTATTCCCGCCACACAAGGAGAGAAAACATGGACTTGCACCTGACTGAAGAACAAGTTGCCTTTCGCCAGGAGATAAGAGACTTCCTCGACAAGGAGCTGCCCTCCGACTGGATTGGCGGCCCCATATCCTTCGCCAACGTCGATCATGCCACGGAGATGAAGTGGCGGAAGATGCTGGCCGAAAAGGGCTGGAACACCATTGGCTGGCCCAAGGAGTACGGCGGCCAGGGCGCATCTCCCATGACCCAGCTCATTTTTAATGAGGAGTGGGAATACCGCGGCGCCCCGGGCCTCGACTCCTTCGGCCTCAACCTCCTGGGCCCGACCCTCATGGTCCACGGCACGTAGGAGCAGAAGAGGGCCTACCTCGGCGACATAGCCAGGGGCGAGGTGGTGTGGTGCCAGGGGTTCAGCGAGCCGGGCTCGGGGTCCGACCTTGCGTCGCTGCAGACCCGCGCTGTGGAAGACGGTGATGAATACGTGATCAACGGACAGAAGATATGGTCGAGCTACGCGCAGTACGCCGACCACATGTTCCTTCTCGCCCGCACGGACACCAGCGCCGTGAAGCATCGGGGCATAACCTTCCTCCTTCTGGACATGGACACCCCCGGCATCACCGTGCGGCCCATCCAGGAGATGAGCGGCGAGAGTTCCTTCAACGAGGAGTTCTTCGACAACGTCCGGATTCCGAAGCAGAACGTGCTCGGCGAGGTGAACCGGGGCTGGTATGTGGCTATGACCCTGTTGGACTTCGAAAGGACCGGGATAAACCACCCAGCCGGGGGCAAGCGCATACTCGACCTTCTAATTCAGTACGCCAAAGAAACGAGCCACAACGGCAAGCCCTTAGCCGCCGACCCCCGGATCCGACACAAGCTCGCCGACGTGGCGGTGTCCCTGGAGACTTCCCGGATGATGGCCTATCGCATCGCCTGGATGCAGGGCGAGGGCATGGTGCCCAACATGGAGGCCTCGTTACTCAGGCTGATAAGCACCCAGACGTCTCAGAAACTGGCCCGCGTGGGGATGGAAGTGATGGGTCTGAAGGGTCAGCTGGAGAAGGGCTCCAAATACGCCGAGATCCAGGGCTTCATATCGAACCAGTACCTGTTCTCGGTGCCCTACACTATAGAGTCGGGCTCCCAGGAGATCCAGCGCAACGTAGTCGCAACAAGGGGCCTCGGGCTTCCGAGGGGGGCTTAGGGGGTGATATAAAGTACTTGCATTATCTTGACATCCACCTGTCAGGTAAGCTCAAACTCGCTTGAATGTTCGAAAGAGCTCCGATAGAATCTGTCATAAAGGACGAGCAGGGAGCAAGCACCGAGAAGCAGTCTGGTTTGGGCGTGTTTCGACATGTAGATGAATGTCCAGATGTTTAGCGATGTGAGGGCGAGACCTACGGTAAGCGGCGGCGTAATTAAGGACAATGTGATCTTTTCGATGAATTCTCTACTGGAAAATAGATGCTTACCGTTTTAGAACTTTGTGCTGGGGCGGGTGGGCAGGCAATCGGGTTTGAGACGGCTGGTTTCGAGCATGTGGGACTTGTCGACAACGACTCGCACGCTTGTGCGACACTCCGTATGAATCGCCCTTACTGGAATGTGATTGAGGCTGATCTAGAACGATTTGACGCATCGTATTGGCACGGGGTGGACGTGGTGGCGGCGGGGCTTCCCTGTCCACCATTCTCAATAGCAGGCAAGCAGCTTGGTATGCATGACGAGCGCGATCTGTTTCCATCATTGTTTGAGATTCTTTCCCAGACCCAACCCCGAGCGGTGATAGTTGAAAATGTTCGTGGATTACTATCGAATCGGTTCAATGACTACCGCGAACTCATCGCGAAAGAGCTTACACAGCTCGGATTTGGAGCGGCTCAATGGATCCTCTTAGACGCTGTAAATTACGATGTGCCCCAGTTTCGTAAGCGTACTTTCCTAGTATCATTCCGTAGGGATGTAGCTTTCTCTTGGCCTGCACCTGACTTCAACATCCGCACAGTGGGAGAGGCCATCGGAGACCTGATGGCCTCAAATGGATGGCACTACGCAGATGCGTGGGCCCAGAAAGCCAGTCAACCGGCACCTACATTAGTTGGCGGTTCCAAAAAGCATGGAGGGCCGGATTTGGGACCTACCCGTGCCCGTAAGCAGTGGGCCAAGCTTGGGGTGGACGGCCTTGGATTGGCAGACGCCCCGCCTCCTCCCGGGTTCCAAGGTTTACCTAGGCTGACGGTGGAAATGACAGCGCGGCTTCAAACGTTTCCTGACGACTGGAAGCTGGCTGGTACCAAGACACACCGCTATCGCCAGATCGGCAATGCTCTTCCGCCGCGATTGGCGTATGCCGTTGCCCAACGAGTATCTCATTGCCTCAACGGAAGCGAATAGGTTCAAAGGCGAAGCTCACCGCATACTTCCGGTCTCGCGTCGGCAAGGTGTTGGGGTCACGGGAACTGCAAGAAGCATCAGGCGGTGCTGCCGAGTGGGCGCGCCGTATCCGTGACCTACGCTCCGAAGGCTGGGATATCAAGACACACAACGACCTTTCGTCGCTAAAGCCAGGAGAGTACATCTTGGCAAGTGATCCGCCCCCGGAAGGTGTCTACAAGTTCGAGAAGCCTGTTTCACACAGGATTCGTGCTCAAGTGCTTGAACGGAATGGTTACACGTGCCAAATGTGCGGCGCGGGCGCAGGTGAACCGGACGACCAAAACCCTGGCCGCAACGTGCGCCTCCACATCGGGCACATTATTGACCGGAGCCACGGCGGCTTGGATGAACTGGGAAACCTTCGCGCGTTGTGCAGTGCTTGTAATCAAGGGGCCAAGAATCTGGTGCAGGAACCGCCGACTCGGATCTGGCTTCTGTCCCAGATTCGCCGGGCTAAAATCGATGACCAGAAGGCTGCTCTTGAGTGGTTAAAGCAGAAGTTGGAGTCATGACAGCCTGATGGACCGTAGTGCCAACATGCGGGCGATCCGAAGTAAGGACATGAAGCCCGAACTCTCGGTGCGAAGTCTTGTGCACAGGCTAGGTTACCGGTTTCGGATACATAAGAAGGACCTGCCCGGAAAACCTGATTTAGTATTCGGTTCCCGCCGAAAAGTCATTTTCGTGCATGGATGCTTCTGGCATGTTCACAATTGCCAAAAAGCACACACTCCCAAGTCGAATATCGAATACTGGCAACCTAAACTTCAACGGAATATGGCACGTGACCTGAAAAACTTGAAGGCACTTAGCGAGGCAGGATGGGAAACGCTGATCGTTTGGGAGTGTGAAATAGAACGTGGGCTTGATTTAGAGGATAGGCTCAAAAGCTTTCTAGACGAAGCACTTGTTGAGTCGAAACGTGACCCTAAACAATCACAGCTATTGCTGCAGGGCGTAACAGAAACTCAATAAAGAGCGCCCCGCTGCCGAGCCACGATCCAGCCGAAGCGTTCAAAATTCCGCACCGTAGCCTCGCCGCTCAGGACCGGCAGGCGGGGCATTACAACGCCACTTCCACCTGCTGTGTCTCTATGGTCAACGGCAACCCCTGCTCGGCGCGCACTTCCATGCAGAGGGCTATGGCCTCGCGTATATTAACCAGCGCTTCATCTTTCGTAGCGCCCTGGCTCACGCAACCCGGAATCGACGGGCACTCGACAATCCAGACACCGTCTTCATCTCGGTCGATAGTTACGTTCAGTTTCATCTCTTAGTCCTCCCAAGCCCTCGGCATGGTGCACATACGAGCGTTCAGACTACGTAATCGCTGTTCCGTCTGTCAATAATCCCCCCCTCCCCCCCCGTTTGCCCCACCCCACCCCCCCCGTTTGCCCCACCCCACCCCTTCCGCATAGAATTGCGGGTGAAGCACCGTTATTTAGTAGTCCGTTCTCGGGCCGCGGGGCCCGACGTAAAGGAGCCGTCATGGATTTCGCACTCACCACCGAGGAAATAGCCTTTCAGAAAGAGCTCGCTGGCTTCCTGGAAAACGAGATGCCCGAAGGCTGGGACGACCCTCAGCCCGACATCTATGCCGTCGGCAGGCAGGAGATGGAGATGCGCCGCAAGTTCGGCGATAAGGGTTGGCGCACCATGGCCTGGCCCAAGGAGTACGGCGGTCAGGCGGCCACGCCGGTGATGCAGCTTATCTTCAAGGAGATGGTCAGCCACCGTGGCGCCCAGAAGGTCGAGGACCAGGGCATCGACTTCATAGGCCCGACCATCATCATCCACGGGACCGAGGAGCAGAAAAAAGAGCACCTGACCCGCATATCCAAAGGCGACGCCTTCTGGTGCCAGGGATTCAGCGAGCCCGAGGCGGGGTCGGACCTCGCCGGCCTGCAGACCCGCGCTGTTGAGGATGGCGACGACTATGTAATCAACGGCCGCAAGATCTGGACGAGCTTCGCCCACCTGGCTAACTGGATGCACATCCTCACCCGCACCGACCCCGACGCCCCGAAGCACCGGGGCATCACCTACTTCCTGCTGGACATGGCCACGCCGGGCATATCCATACGCCCCCTGATCACCATGGCGGGCCAGCACCACTTCAACGAGGTTACCTTCGACAACGTCCGCGTCCCGAAAAAGAACATGCTTGGCGAAAAGAACCGGGGCTGGTACGCGGCGATGGCGGCGTTGGACTTTGAGAGGTCGGGCATCGAGTACCCGGGCCGGGCCCGGAAAGTATTGGAAGACGTGACACGCTACGCCCAGGAAACGAAGGTCAACGGCAAGACCCTGATCGAAGAGCCGGGTGTGCAGGGCAAACTGGCCGAGTGCGCCATCGACATCGAAGTGAGCCGGCTCCTGTGCTACCGCATCGCATGGATGCAGGGTGCGGGCCTGGTCCCCAACCACGAGGCCTCGATAGGCAAACTGTACGGCTCCGAGATGTGGATCCGGGTGGCGAACACCTTCACGCACATCCTGGGTCTCGGGAGCCAGCTTACCGAGGGCTCCAAACACGCTCCGATGGAAGGTGTCATCCCGGACTTCTACCTGAACGTCGTCGCCGGAGCCATCTACTCGGGCACATCGGAAGTTCAGAGAGGGATCATCGCGCGTCGGGGGCTGGGGCTGCCTCGGGGGACGTAGGGAAAATCCGACGGGGGGCGTCACCTCGAATTCGAAGAGACCTACGTCAAAAACCGCAAGCCCTGGTTTTGAATGCGGAAACAGGCTTCTCTACCGTCTCCGCGCGCTTTCATAGTCCACATTTCTCCTCGCATACCGACCCCCTTGTGTGTCATTCCGAGGCTCCGCGAGGAATCTAAAGCGAATGCCCAGAAAGCCACACTCGGAATACTACGTCTACATCACCTCTCCGCACTCACATCCCTCCATGCCCACCTCCGTTATTACATGTCATTCCGAGGCCCCGCGAGGAATCTTGTGTGACGAAGCAGTGATAGAGTTAGGGTCTCGGGGTGCGGTAGGCCGTAGGAATCGTGGTCCTTCAAGACCGAGTCTTAGCATGGGCCGCCGCACCCACTCTCATCTAAGCCCGTACAGTTGCCCGGGTCAACAACCCGTACCTGCAAGAAAGGGATAACATGAGTCAAGACTCCGTCATAGGCATCGACGTCAGTAGTCAGTTCCTCGATCTTCACGTCCTCCCCCAAGACCAGGCCGCCAGACATCCCAACGATGCTGAGGGTATCAGAGAGATCCTCCAATTGGCCAAGGACCTCAATGTCACCCTCATCGTCATGGAGGCCACCGGCGGCCTCGAGAGGCCCCTAGCTTTGGAGTGTGGCCTTAATCAGATACCTACTGCAGTAATGAACCCCAGGCAGATCAGGGACTTCGCTCGCTCCACCGGTAGACTGGCCAAGACCGATGCCATCGACGCCCACTCCATCGCCCTCTTCGCCTTCACCCTCAGGCCCCAGCCCCGCCCTCTCCCAGACCCTCAAGCAGCCCATCTCAAGGCCCTCCTCGCTCGCAGACGGCAGCTCATCGACATGAAAGCTGCCGAGTCCCTTCGCCTCAAGCGTGCCCTCGATCCTCTTCTCCCCAGCCTCCATAAACACATCCACTTCCTCTCCCAGGAACTCGATGACCTGGACAAGGAGATTGACGACCTCATTAACTCCAATTCCCTCTGGAAGGGCAAGCTCAACCTCCTCATGGATGTCCCCGGCATTGGCTCCGTATCCTCCTTCACCCTCGTAGGCTCCCTTCCCGAACTCGGCTCCCTCAACCGTAAGCAGATCGCCGCCCTTGTCGGCGTCGCTCCCTTGAACAGAGACAGTGGCACTCATAGGGGAAGACGTTCCATCTGGGGCGGCCGGGCAAACATCAGATCCGCACTCTACATGGCCACAATGACCGCCAGAACCCATAACCCTCCTATCAAAGCCTTCTACGAGCATCTCCTCGCTGCCGGCAAGCCCGGCAAGGTTGCCCTCGTCGCCTGTATGCGTAAGCTCCTCACCATCCTTAACGCCATGATCAGAGACAATTCCCCTTGGAATCCCCTCCCCAAACACAGTTGCTAAAGCGCTTGCCCAGAAAGCCACATCCGGAATACTACGTCTACATCCTCTCCAACGCGACCAGGACCCTCTACGTTGGAGTCACTAACGATTTGGTTAGAAGGGTCTATCAACACAAGCAGAAACGGATTGAAGGGTTCACAAAGAAGTACAACGTAGAATGGCTTGTCTATTACGAACAGACCGGCGACATCAGAGAGGCGATATTTCGGGAAAAGCAGATAAAAGCATGGCGTCGAGAGAAGAAGGTGGAGTTGGTTGATGTGATGAATCCGGAATGGAAAGACCTGTCATCGGGTTGGTATGAGAGTTGCTAACCGACGCGTTAGATTCCTCGCGGAGCCTCGGAATTGTAAGTGTTAGGTAATTCGTTGACAGATTGGTATAAGAGGCCAACACCAATCTGGAGGCGAGAATGCGAGACAATAGCAAGGACCTCACCCTTGAGCGGAACTACATTCAGAAGTGGCGGTTCCTCATCCATGAGTATCAACTGGTCAAGGCAGGGAAGCATCCCCGTTTCCGCTTCGCCCAGGACTTCTACTCCTTCCACGGCACTAGCCGTCAGACCTTCGCCAAGTACTACAACCGGTTCCTCCTTTCCCCCTCCGACAACGCCTTCCTCCCCCGTAAGCGGGGTCCCGGGTGGAAGTCCCGCCGCACCCTGCCCTACATTGAGCAGAAGGTCATCAACGAGCGCCTTAACGGTACCAACCGTTACGAGATCTATGCCATACTCAAACCCATCCTTAAACACAACACCCCTAAGCCCTCCACCATCTACGCCATCACCAGACGCCACGGTTTCAATAGGCTCACAAAGCCGATGCAGCAGTCGAAGCGCAAGATCATCAAGACCCGGGCAGGAGAGCTGGGCCACCTGGACAGCCACTACCTCAGCCGGGATACCATCGTGGGCACCAAGCACCGCTACTACCTGGTGGGCCTCATCGACGCCTACACCCGTCTGGCCTGGGCCGAAGTGGTCGGAGACATCAAGAGTCTCTCCGTTATGTTTGCTACTCTGAAGTCCATCAATTTCCTTAACGTGGAGTACGGCA
Organism: Dehalococcoidia bacterium; assembly: GCA_965197585.1. Taxonomy (GTDB): domain Bacteria; phylum Chloroflexota; class Dehalococcoidia; order Plut-88900; family Plut-88900; genus Plut-88900. Next base: position 2,897,863 of record OZ240215.1, on the reverse strand, counting down.
TCCAATTCGAGGCCATCCTCACCGACAACGGCCCCGAGATGGCCTCCCCAAGGAACACCGAGGGCCACCCCATGGAACGGATGCTCAATGAGCTGGGCATAAAGCACCGCTACACCCGCCCTTATAGGCCCCAGACCAACGGGAAGATAGAGCGGTTCTGGAGAACCTTGAACGAGGACCTGCTGGAGGGGACAACCTTCGAATCGGTCTCGGAACTGAAGGACGAGCTTCAGCAATACCTGATCTACTACAATACTCAGAGACCCCACCAGGCAATGGACGGAAAGACCCCTTTGGAGACCCTTAAATCCACCTAATTCTGTCAACGAATTACCTGACATCCACAGGAATGACAATTAATGACGTGCTTTCCTTAGTCATACGCCCGAGGCTTGATTAAGGCCTGCCAAGTCTCGTTATACTCCCATGAACTTCCTCCCCACCCCCGAGGCCCGCACCTTCCAATCTGGGGCCCGCGCCTACCTCCAAGAAGTCACGCGCGGCTGGGATATCCATCTCGACGATGAGGAATACCAGGCCCGCGCCCGAGTCGTGAGGGAAGGGTTGGGGGAGAGAGGGTGGCTGAGCCTCAATTGGGAGCCGCCATACGGCCCGGCTTCTCCGGTCATGGCTGCGATACTTCAGGAGGAGATGGCCTACCACCTCGTGCCTCGGGCCAACGACCACGGGACCAACCTGACCGGGCCCCTCCTCCTGAGACACGGGACCCCCGAACAGCGAGAGCGCCACCTTGGACCCCTCGCCGAGGGCCGGGAATGGTGGTGTGTCGGTTTCACTGAGCCCCTCGCTGGCAGCGACCTGGCCAACATAAAGACCCGAGCCGTAGCGCGGGACGGCAGCTTCGTCCTGACCGGTCAGAAGGACTACGGCGAATGGGCCCAACTCTCGGGGTGGTGCCACCTGCTCGCCCGGACGGAAAGAGCCTCGACGGGGCGAGATGGGCTGACCTGGTTCCTGCTGGACATGTCGACCCCCGGCCTATTCCTCAACCCTGTCGAGTACACCACGGGCCGAGTCTTCGCCGAGATTTTTCTTGACGATGTGGTTGTTCCGAAGTCGGCTATCCTTGGGGAACGGGGGCGGGGGTGGGACATTGTGGACGAGTTCCTCATCGAGGCCCGTCCCGGCTTCGAGCACATCGGCTGGGCCAGGAGGATGCTTGATTTGGCCCTGGAGTCGGGAGGGGGTGGGGCAGGGCGGAGGTATCGGCTGGCCGAGGCTTCTGTGGACATCGAAGTTGCCCGTCTGCTATCCTATCGCAGCCTTTGGCCTGGGCGCGACAGTGCCCAGAATAGGCGTCAGACATCCATCGCCAAACTTTTCAGTTCAGAGGTTTTTCAGAGAGTCGCGGAGACGACGATAAACACGATCGGGTTGCACGGGCAGGGCGCCAATAGGCTCGTGCAGCACATCTACCTTGAGGCCGCTGCCGCATCCATATATTTAGGCGCCTCCGAAGTGCACAGGACCCTGATATCAGGCTTGAACTATTTGGGCCAGAGGCCCGTCTAATACAGTACAGGAGCATCTCATGCAGTTCCGTTTCAGCGAAGAAGACCGCCAGTTTAGATCCGATCTGACCACCTTCCTTGACGACCAACTTCCCGAAGGCTGGTGGGGTGAGGAGGCCTACGACGACACCGTGTGGCCCTTCACCCTGGAGATGAGAAAGAAGCTCGGGGAGAAGGGTTGGCTGGCTATATCGTGGCCCAAGGAGTACGGCGGTCAGGACGCTTCCCCCGGACAGTCCATGATCTACAGCGAGGAGATGGCCTACAAGCGGGCCCCCGGCAAAGACATACAGGGCGTAGGGTTTATTGGGCCGTGCCTCATGATCCATGGCACGGAGGAGCAGAAGCGACAGCACCTGTTGCCTATATCCGAGGGCAAAGTTACATGGTGCCAGGGCTTCAGTGAGCCGGAGTCGGGCTCCGACCTGGCTTCCCTCCAGACTCGAGCCGTCGAGGACGGCGACGACTTCGTGATCTCCGGGCAGAAGATCTGGTCCAGTGGCGCTCATCAGTCGGACTGGTGCCACCTTCTCGCCCGCACTGACCCCGACGCCCCCAAGCACCGTGGCATCACCTACTTCCTCATCGACATGAAAACCCCCGGCGTGGACGTGCGCGGGATTACCGATCTCACGGGACACCACCGTTTCAACGAGATATTCCTCGACAACGTGCGCGTGCCCAAGGAGAACGTAATCGGCGAGGTGAACCGGGGCTGGTACGCCGCCATGTCCACCCTCGACTTCGAGCGGACGGGGATTGAGAACTCCGCCGATGTCCGAAGGATGGTTGACGACCTGGTCGACTACGCCAAGGAGACCCCCTGGAACGGCGGCGCCCTCGCAGAGAACCCGTCGGCAACTACCAAGCTGGCCGAGATGCGCATCAACTCCGAGATTTCCCGGATGCTCTCCTACCGGGTTATGTGGCTGCAGAGCATCGGGCAGGTGCCCAACTACGAGGCGTCGGTGGCCAAGGCCTTCGGCGCGGAGATGGCCCAGCAGTGCGTTCAGTTGGCAATGGAGCTGCTGGGAATGCGTGGACAGCTTGTGGAGGGGTCCAAGTGGGTCCCCTTCAAGGGATACGTGGAGCGGACGTACCTGAACGCCATAAGCCGCACCATAGCCGGCGGCACCAGCGAGGTCCAGCGGAACATCATCGCCACCCGTGGCCTCGGCCTGCCCAGGGGCGCTTAGGCGGAGGGTTGTCCGTCATTGCTGCGGAGCAGGAATCCATCCCCGTGAGGCCGCTCGTGCTGTCGAAGACCCGCCGAGGCGGGAGCCCGTCGAAGTATGAGCGGGGTGTGAGGAAGGTCTGTTAAAGCCGCCAGGTCTGCGAGTCCCCGCTCGACCCTTCGACTAAGCTCAGGGTGAGCGGTGTGAATACGGATCAGGGGGAATGGTAAGAATGGGCAGGAGTGGGGTGGCCGCTCGTGCTGAGCCCGTCGAAGTATGAGCGGGGTCCATGTGGAGGAACCCGCCTTAGTTCAAGACCTGCTGAATGACTACTGCCACGGAAGACGCTGCGACAATAGCAGCCATCATCTGCCCCACCATCCACTTGATTAGCCGGGTCTCAAGCTTGGCCAAGTCTTCTTTAGTAGCGTAGTGCTCAAGCTCTTTGCGAAGCTCTGAGCGTGTTATGGGATGCTCAGCGGTGGTCATATTGCCCTCAATATAGCCCTAACGGTCGTTTTGTCAAACATCCCTTTGGGAGATCGTCTTGGCACACCTACTGTCCACCGTGACGACTCCTCCAAGTGCTAGGCTAGGGACAGCCCGCTAGTACCCATGCCTGCCTTTGATGTATGCAAATTAGTTCATGAGTGTGATACTAATATAACAATAGTGATCATGTATATCCTTGTCAACACCATTTTCTACGGCTCAGCAGGAGGCGATCATATATAATGACGATTCCCTCGAAATAGCCCATGCAATTCACCTTCACACCTGACGAGACCGCCTTCCGACAAGACCTTCGCGACTTCCTGAAAGCCGAACTCCCCCCCGACTGGAAGGGCGCCGACGAGTACGGCCGCACCGACGACGTAGTGTTCGAGCGCCATATGCGCCAACGCCTCATCGAGAGAGATTGGCTGACCATGGCCTGGCCCCGAGAGTACGGCGGGCAGGATGCCTCCAACGTGAAGATGGCCATCTTCGCCGAGGAGATGATGTACCACGAGGCCCCCGGCAAGGACGGCTCGGGTGTCGGGCTCCTGGCCCCGGCCGTCATGCGCCACGGTACCCCGGAGCAGAAACTTAAGTATCTGCCACCGATCGCCAATGGTGAGGTGACCTGGGCCCAGGGTTTCAGTGAACCTGAGTCGGGCTCCGACCTCGCCTCCCTGCAGACGAGGGCCGTCAAGGACGGCGACGACTACCTGATTACAGGCCAGAAGATCTGGTCCAGCGGCGCTCATCTCGCCGACTGGATGTTCGTCCTGGCCCGCACCGACCCCGACGCCCCCAAGCACCGGGGCATTACCTACTTCCTGGTCGACATGAAGACGCCCGGCATCACCGTCCGGCCCATCATCAACATGGTCGGCGACCACCACTTCAACGAGGAGTATTTTGACAACGTCCGGGTCCCTGCGGAGAACATAATCGGTGAGCTTAACCGGGGCTGGTACGTCGCCATGACCACCCTCAACTTCGAGCGTGAAGGCACGACGTACACCGCCCGCGCCCGCAAGCCCTTGGACATGCTCATCGAGCTTTTGAAAGAGGCCCGGGGCAATGGCGGTGGAGCGGCGATGTCCCCGGCCTTGCGTAACCGTCTCGCCGAGAGAGTCCTGGAGACCGAGGTGAGCAGATTACTCGCCTACCGGATCGCCTGGATGGTCGACCAGGGTCTCGAGCCCCAGCACGAGGCGTCGATATCCAAGCTCATCAGCAGCGAGCTATTGATGAGGGTCGCCAACACGGGGATGCAGGTCCTGGGCCTGATGGGCCAGCTCGCCGAGGGCGACAAGTGGGCCCTGCTGAAGGGCAAACTGCACCGCATGTACCTCTGGAGCATCAGCGAGCCCATAGGCGGCGGCACCTCCGAAATCCAGCGCACCATAATCTCCACGAGGGGCCTCGGCCTCCCGAGGGGGACTTAGGCCGTCATTCCGGCCCCCGAGCCGGAACCCATCCCCGTGGGGCCGCTCGTGCTGAGGCCCTCGAAGTATGAGCGGGGGGTCCTGTCCCCTCTCCCTTGAGGGGAGAGGGCTAGGGTGAGGGTGAAACGTGAGTGAAAAGACTCCGATAAACTGAGCACGCAGCATGAACCGTAAGCTCAGAGCACAAACCCTCAGAAAGACCTCTACGGAAGCCGAGAACAAGCTGTGGGGATCGCTCCGAAATCGCCGGCTTCGCGGCTGGAAGTTTCGCAGACAGGCCCCCATTGGAAATTACATCGTTGATTTCGTCTGCCTCGATGCGAAGGTAGTCGTTGAGGTAGACGGGGGACACCACCAGGAGCAAGCGGGCTATGACGAAGAGCGTAGTAAATGGCTAAGGTGTGAGGGGTATAGAGTTCTGAGGTTTTGGAATAATCAGGTCTTGAAAGAGATAGAGTCCGTGCAGGAGAGCATACTAACCGAATTGGGGCACGGGGGAGGTCCGGTCCCCTCTCCCTTGAGGGGAGAGGGCTAGGGTGAGGGTGAAATAGGATCAACCCATGCACTTCACCTTCACACCCGAGCAAACCTCCTTCCGACAAGACCTCCGCGAGTTCCTGAAGGCCGAGCTCCCCCCCGACTGGAAGGGCACCGACGAGGACGGCCGTACCGACGACGTAGCTTTCGAACGGCACATGCGCCGACGCCTCATCGAGAAGGAATGGCTCACCATGGCCTGGCCCCGGGAGTACGGGGGCCAGGACGCCTCCAGCGTGAAGTCGGCCATTTTCGCCGAGGAGATGATGTACCACGAGGCCCCCGGCAAGGATATTTGGGGTGTGGGGATGCTGGCCCCGGCCATCATGCACCACGGCACGCCGGAGCAGAAGCGCAAGTACCTGCTGCCCATCGCCAACGGGGAGGTGTCCTGGGCCCAGGGGTTCAGCGAGCCTGAGTCGGGCTCCGACCTCGCTTCCCTACAGACCCAGGCTGTTAGGGACGGCTCCGACTACCTGATCACCGGCCAGAAGATCTGGTCCAGCTGCGCCCATCTGTCCGACTGGATGTTCCTACTCGCCCGCACGGACCCCGAGGCCCCAAAGCACCGTGGCATCACCTTCTTCGTCGTCGACTTGAAGACGCCCGGCATAACCATGCGGCCCATCATCAACATGGTCGGCGATCACCACTTCAATGAGGAGTATTTCGACAACGTCCGGGTCCCGGCGGAGAACATTGTCGGGGAGCTCAACCGAGGCTGGTACGTAGCCATGACCACCCTGAACTTCGAGCGCGACGGGACGATGTATACCGCCAAGGCCCGAAAGCCCCTCGACATGCTCATCGACCTTTTGAAAGAGGCTCGGGCCAACGGGTGCGACTCAGCGGTCTCCCCGGCCCTGCGCCACCGCCTCGCAGAGAGGGTCTTGGAGACCGAGGTAAGCAGCCTGCTCGCCTACCGGATAGCCTGGATGGTCGACCAGGGTCTCGAGCCTCAGCAGGAGGCTTCCATCTCCAAGATGTTCAGCACCGAGCTTCTCCTGAGGGTCGCCAACACGGGGATGCAGGTCCTCGGCCTGATGGGTCAGCTGGTCGAGGGCTCCAAGTGGGCTCCCCTCAGGGGCAAACTGCGCCGTTTATACTTGTGGAGCGTCAGCGAGACCATAGGCGGCGGCACGTCGGAGATACAACGTAATATAATCGCTACCAGAGGTCTCGGGCTCCCTAGGGGTGGTTAGACCAAGGCATGTCGATAGCGTATCGGAATCAACACCTATATGCTAGAATCATCCCATGACCACATCTAAAACTGTCACTTATCGCGAAGCAAGCCTCCATCTGCTCACCCAGGCACGCACTGAACTCGAGGCCGGAGATCTCCGACAGGCCTCGGAGAAGGGCTGGGGCGCCGCAGCCCAAATGGTCAAGGCCGCTGCCCAGCGCCGAGGCTGGGAGCACGATTCCCACCGCGGCCTCTTCTTCGCCGTCAGAGACCTCACCAGCGAATCCGGCGACCCGGAAATCCACCGTCTCTTCTCCATCTGCAATTATCTCCACACCAATTTCTACGAGGACGCTTTCGAGGCAGGTATGGTCAGGGAATACCTCTCTGAAGTGCAAAGATTCATCGCCAAGCTCGACACCCTCCTCGATAGCTAAGACCCCACTGCTCGATTTCTGCTTCAGACGACGGGGATGCTTTCCCGTCTCTTCTCCCCCGTTGGCATCTTCATACGCTGGCTTCGCAAACTGTATCTGTTTGCCGCGAGCGACATGATAGGCGGAGGCACGTCCGAGATACAACGTAATATAATCGCCACGCGGGGGTTGGGTTTGCCGAGGGGGACTTAGGCTCTGAACCGTATCCTCTCCAGTAACAGTTCGCTTACTTGGCAGGATCCTGTTGCCAGAGTCGGGCACTCACCGTGTATCCCACCACGACGAACATGACGTCTACCACAGTCCATACGTTGTTGGTCGTCTGCTCAGACAGGTGCACATAGTCGTTTAGGGAGTCGATCCAGTTACCGAAGAAAAGGATTGCGAGAACTACCGCCGCGTAGAAAGCGCAGGCCGCGCCGAGATTCGGCTCTTCCGAACGACGCCGGTGGATGTAGGTGAGCACAACGAAGAAGGTGGCCCCAACAGCCATTATGTATCCGAGGATGTCCAGCATCAGGGGGGTTTCGTCGTAGAGGGAGTCGAATGCGAAGTGAACCAACGCATAGGTGGCCGTCAGCCCCAGAAGCACGGCGAGTGGTCTTCTCAGCACATTCAAACTCTCGTAGTTCATTGTGATGCCACAAGTCTTTCCCCGGTCGGATAGAGCTACCCTACTGACCTGGAAGTAGTCACGTCAAGCAAGTGGTGACGGGACGAATTGAGAGCGAGCCCGTCAGAGGAGGCACGTTGGAGATACAACGTAATATAATCGCCACCAGGGGCCTCGGCCTCCCGAAAGGGAGTTAATCGAATGAACGAGAATCAAAGTGGCTTAACACATAATCGAAGGCGAATCGGAGTCTGGGACATCCACACTCTCGAGTTCACTGATCCGTTACAATCCTCTTTATGCGTGGATGTTTTTGGAACAATAGTAAACGCCATAGTTGAGGGTGTAACTGGAAGGAAAAAACAACAATTATGGAAAGCCAAAATAGCGTTAGCAGTTATGAAATTGCGCGGGGAAGAGCCGTGGAACCCGCATTGCGAGTATTCCATATCGATTGGACTGAGCTTCTTCCCTGCCATCCACAGCTACTATTTTGATGTCGAGAACTACATTAAACCGATCCTCGATGCTATTGCCGCTGGCCTCTTTTCCACCCCTCAGACGGAATTCGAAGAAATTGAACTCTGGAACTACGATGACTCAAACTTTAAGACCTTACTAATACACAGGCTCCCAGATGCAGATTTTGAGAAATCTGAAGGCATCGCCATATGCGTGTCTTCGAAGGTGTAAACTCACGGTCAATTGAGCAGATGTGGGGCCGCTCGTGCTGAGCCCCGTCGAAGTATGAGCGGGGGGATAGCCGCCTCTAAGAATCGCAGTTTATGACGCCACCCGTGGATGGGACTCCAAGCAGCCATACCTGAAATTCATAGTCCCGGGGCGCGCACAATTCTGTATCCCACAGATACAACCATATGAGCGCACTCAGACCGGTGAACGAGCCGGGCAAGGAACCGGAAAGTCCAGGGTTATCGATGAGCGTTAGCAATTGCAGGTTGGACAGGTTGCCTAGTTCAGCCGGTATTTCCCCGCTCAACTGGTTACCCCAGAGCGACAGCAATTGCAGGTTGGAGAGGCTGCCTAGTTCAGCCGGTATCTCCCCGTTCAACAAGTTGCTGCTGAGTTCCAGCTCAGTGACTCGTCCGCCAGAATCCGTGGTCACGCCATACCACTCGTCCAAGGGCGCGTCACTAAGCCAGTTGGTATTGTCAGTCCAGTTCAGGCCATTCGTGGCAATGTAAAGGGCTACTAGGATCTCGCGGTCGCTTACCATCGACGTCAGCGTGGGCGTATAGGTCGGTGTCGCAGTGAAAGTTAGCGTCGGTGTTGCAGTGGCAACAGGCATCGGTGCGGGAGTATGCGTAGGGACTGCTATTATAGTCGCGGCTACCCGTACTTCGATTGTTGCCTCTATGTCCGTCGTGGGAGTTGGCGATGGGGCTAGTATTCCTTGTTCACAACCGACCGCAAGCAATAGAGACACGGCAAGCGCGACCAAGATTCTCATAGACCATTATTCTGACATAGCTGGTCGAACATGAAAACTCTGTTTGGAATCTCGTTGAACTTTGAGGCAAGAGAAGTGACAAAAGACGGGGATCACAGTGGTTCGCCGGAGGTAAGTCTTCCAAAGGCACATTTTCAACCCTGACCCTCTCATGTCAAGAGACCTTTGCATAACTTTTAATGTCAGCTAATATCGAGAGCCTAGGGTGTCGAATTTGCAGTTGGACCCCCTTCCTCGTGGATTCCGCCACAACGTGCCCAATGTGAAAGAATAGGAACAACCCATGCAATACAAATTCGGAAAAGAAGAAGAGGCCTTCCGACAAGAACTCCGAGACTTCCTCAAGGCCGAACTGCCGCGCAAGTGGCGTTACGGGCTCATCGAGACGGCGGACGAAGACTCGGATGTGGCTAGGGCCATGCGCCGCAAGCTCGCCGACCGCGGCTGGCTCACTATGGGCTGGCCCAAGGAATATGGCGGTCAGGACGCCTCGCCCATTACCCAACTCGTCTTCAACGAGGAGATGGCCTACTACCGAGCCCCGGGCAAAGACGCCTTCGGCATCGGCATGCTCGGGCCCGCGCTGATGATGCACGGCACCGAGGAGCAGAAGCGCAAGTACCTCCCCGCCATCGCCGAGGGCCGGATCAACTGGTGCCAGGGCTTCAGCGAGCCGGGCTCAGGCTCCGACCTCGCCTCCCTCCAGACCCGCGCCGTCGAGGATGGTGACGACTTCGTGATCTCCGGCCAGAAGATATGGACCAGCGGTGCCCACCATGCCGACCGATTCTTCATGCTCGCCCGCACCAATCCCGAGGCCCCCAAGCACCGCGGCATCACCTTCTTTCTCGGTGACATGTCCGACCCGGGCGTCGAGGTCAGGCCCATCGTCAGCGCCACGGGCCGACACTCCTTCAACGAGGTCTTCTTCGACAACGTCCGCGTCAACAAGGCGGAAATCGTTGGCGAGGTGAACCGAGGCTGGTATGTGGCCATGACCCTTCTCGGCTTCGAACGCTCCACCGTCGAGTGGCCGGCCGCCGCCCGACGCGCTTTGGAAGAGCTTATCGACTACGCCAAGGAGACCCGGTCCAACGGCTCACGGCTGATAGACGACCTCCGCGTCAGGAACAAGCTCGCCGACGCCGCCATCGACATCGAGGTCTCGCGTATGCTCTGTTACCGGGTCGCCTGGCTTGCCACCCAGGGCCACTCCCCCGACGACGCAGGCTCCATCGCCAAGGTCTACAGCACGGCCATGCTCAGGAGATTCAGCGAAACCGGCATGCAGGTAATGGGCCTGACCGGCCAGCTGAGAGCCGATTCCAAGTACGCAGCGCTTGAAGGCGGCATGAGGCATATGTACCTTGAAACCATTGGCGTTAATATAGCCGGCGGAACCAGCGAGATACAGAAGAACATAATCGCCACCCGGGGCCTCGGCCTCCCCAGGGGCGCTTAGCCCCCTACGGCCAGGTGACCGACACCGCCTCCGAGGTAACCCCGGCACCCGACCCGTACTTCACCACCAACCTGAACCCAAGGCTTTCTCCCGCATTCCCCAGATAGGTCAGCGCCGAACCCGTCGAAGGGGGTCTCAAGAGTGGAATGGGTGTCGACGCATCAAACCGCCGTGCCGCAGCTTGGGCAGAAACCCGAGTCTCCTGGCAGGAGGACCCCACATTGGGAGCAGAACAACGTTCCCTCGGGTGCTGGTTTCGACATCGGATCTAATGGTGCCGAGTAGCGGGCAGCTTCGCCGGCGCTCCATACCCCTGGCTCCGGATGCAGTGGATCTGGTCCGTACCGGTTGGGTCCGACGGTTCCCGGAAGAATATAGAAGATTAGCGGCGCTATTGAGCATCCCAGGGCAATGAATAAACTGACTATTCCTATCAAGGCAATGCTCGAGGCCGCTCCATCATTGCCCGTGTCGAACGAAAAGACCGCTGCTACGGCGAATGCTGCAATTGCTATTCCAATCGCCAGGATGGAGCCGAAGTATAGCAGGAGCCACCAGGCAGAACGGCCAGTGTCATGTAGCCGTCGCGCCGACACTGACAGAGACGGGATGAGCAAGACCAGCGGATAAATCTGACCGATAACGGGAACAATGCCAGCGATGGCCGATGAAACAGCTGAGAAGAGGAAGAACCACCAGAATTCCGAACGCTGTGCCCTCCCGCTGAAGACAGCGTATTTTGAGAAACACACCTTAATTGATTCCGTAAAATTCATGTGTCCTCACTAATCGCCTGAATCGGCATATTCGGGGCGTTGGTAGTCGCACCGTTATACTTGGTGTGCTGACTGGAACTCGTCACCTGGTGCTCTTGCCGGTTACGTTGCATATTGCTTACTCGCAACGGCCAGGTAACACCGGTCATGGAACGGCCACCCCTTGCCTGTCCTGCCGTCGCTCCAGCAGAGGAAACGCGCCTTATTCCTTTTCAGCAATTCTAGTGCCACAGGAGCGGCAGAAGTTTGCCGTAGGAGAAACCAAGGCATTACAACGCGGACAATTCACCGCTTCAGAAGTGGCTGTTCGTTCTTGTGTTCCGACCTGTCCGGATTCGCCGCTCTGGTGGTGATGCGGACTGTAAGGATTTTCCGGGCTGTAAGGGTCGTCCAGATTGGGCTCGCGAGTCGGAGGCTCCTCATTTGGGGAGGGGCTGGCGGCGACAACTGGCGTTGGACGCTTGCGATATAGAGCCAGGGGCTCCTCATTTGGGGAAGGGCTGGCGGGGACTCCCAACGCCTGCTCTGGTTTTCTGGAGTTGTAATAATTTAGTAATGATAGGCCGACGCTGCAGATAACAAGAAGGACAGTTGCGCCCAGGACCAGGCGAAATGCACTTGCTCCGAGAGTATCCCATAGCGACCAAGTTGCCAGAGTGAATCCGGCAACTCCGGCAAGAAAATACCAGATAAGTGCGATGGTGCGGGATCTTTCGGTCTTTACTCCCCGTGCCATAGCGTATCCAACTATTCCATAAATGACTACCGTCGGTACTACTGCCGACCCGATCCAGCCAAACCTCTCACCAATATCCTCACCCGAGAGTGTTCCTGCCTGTATCCATAGGGTGTCTAGCACCTCCACTGCTACGAGGACAATCAATGCATACGTCAACCACGAGATATACCGCTGGTACCTTTGATGTGGCCCTTTTGCATTCGCTAAAGACACGAACCCGGCGTAGGTGCCGCCTATGCCGATGGTGATCAGGGAAAACATGACTTTTAGTAGTACCTTAGGCTCTGCGCTAGCGAAGGATACCCACACGGGCCATATGACCATCAACAAACCGACGATGGCAATCCCTGCCCACAAAACAGGACTATATGAGGTGACTTGCCATACTGTCCCAGGCCGACCTCTGTTGAAACCGCCCGATTTCATGACATGCGCATTAGCTAAGAAGGTGAAAACAACTCCTAAGATAATCAATTGCGTGTAGAGCAGGGCCGCCCAGTCCGCTGTTAGTTCAAACCGGAGTGATATCAGTCCAATGACTATCCAACATAGGGTGAACAATCCAACAAGGAGAATTACCGCTCGCGCCTTGGTGGTTTTGATGCTATCGGGCAATCTCAGAGTATTCGAATTCCTCATGGTCATACATTCATCTCCTATGTCGATGCCACGGTAAGGCTCGCATATTGTTTAAGTCTAGTCAAACCACCGGGACATCCCACAAGTATGGGAGAACTATTCCTGAAACCGCAATTTAGAACAAGACTTGGATTTGGCAATCTACGTCGGCTCAATGCAATCCTCTCCAAACCCAAGTTTGGTTTGATTCACTCACGAAGCCTCAGATGCGTTAAGTTAACCTTTCTGCGGTGTCGCCGCATTCCTGCCTCCGCCGTTATCCATCCCCACCCACCACCCATGCTGTCGCTGTGGCACATCCGCCTATGGTGGGCCCGCCCTCGTCGTAGTGTGAATCCCCCCGTGCTATAATCCGACCCATGACCACCACCGAGGCTAGCCCTCACATCATATTCGACGATGCCCGGCGCATGCACAGCGCGGCACTGGCCCGCATGGCCGACGATGACATCCGGGACGCTGCCGAAAAAGCCTGGTGTGCCACTCTCCGCGCCGCCGAGGCCCTTATCCTTACGCGCACCGGCAAGCTTCCCCCAAGGTCACCGGATACAAGCAGGGGCTTGCGTCGGCTGGCGGCCGCTGACCCGCAGACTCGGTCATTGCATGACCGTTACTTCACTAGGCAGGCGCTCCTGCATGGCGAATGCTTCTACACGGGGCTGTGCGATCCCACTGACGAGACCGAACGCCTCATCCACGAGACCGCCGACTTCATCCGGGACGCCGAGTCCCTCGCTCAAAAATAAGCCCGCCCATGATTCCCGTCTTCGCGGGAATCATAAAGTAGAATATAGGACCCACACTCAACTACCGAGATAAACTAATCATGACTACACAGCAGACCACGTCCCCGGGCGCCGTTCCCATAGAGCCGTACACCACCCACAGCCGACGGTTAATGGAACACGCCGAAGAGGAGTTGGCCAAGGGAGACAGGCTGCAGGCCTCCGAAAAGGCTTGGGGCGCCGTAGCCCATCAAATCAAGGCCATCGCCGACCGTAGGAGATGGGAGTACGACAAGCACGTGCAGGTCTACGGCATTGTGGAAAGACTCGCCAAAGAGACAGAAGACCCTGAGAAGGTGCGCATTCTATTTGCCCTCGCCAACGGCCTCCACAGGAACTACTACATAGACGCAACTCCCCTGAGCGCAATCAAGTACGAGGTCGGCCAAGTTAAGATCCTGTTGGACATCCTGACTCGACCCGAAATCGTGAGCCCCACAAAATAATCGAATAGGCAAATAACCACCCGTTATCCCCTCTCCCGTCAAGGGAGAGGGCTAGGGTGAGGGTGAAACGGAAACACATACGTCCATAACCGGCAAGGAGGAAGCAAGATGGACCTGGGCCTTAGCGAAGAACAGGAAATGCTCAAGCGGACCGCACGGGAGATGCTCGAAGCGGAGTGTCCCAAGACCCTGGTGCGGGACATGGAAGAAGATGAAAAAGGCTACTCGCCGGAGCTGTGGCAGAAGCTCGTCGAACAGGGATTCATGGGCCTGCCCTTCCCCGAAAAGTACGGCGGCGCAGGGTTCGAGTTCCTGGACCTGATGGTGCTCGTGGAAGAGTTTGGCCGGGCCCTGGTCCCGGGCCCCTACTTCTACACTGTAGTCGTGGCTGGCATGGCAATTAACGAGGCCGGAACCGAGGAGCAGAAGCAGGAGTACCTGACCAAGATCTCCGAGGGACAGGCCATCATGACACTGGCCCACACCGAGCCCAGCGGCCGCTGGGACGCGGGCGGCGTCTCGGTCACCGGCGTTGCAGACGGAGACGACTTCATCCTCAACGGCGTCAAGCTTTTCGTGCCCGACGCCCACGTCTCCGACTATCTCATCGTCACTGCCCGCACCAAGGAGTCCGACGACCCGAACGAGGGTATAACGGCGTTCATCGTCGACGCCAAGAGCGCGGGAATCAATTACGAAGTCCTCAAGACCATCGCCTCCGACAAGCAGTGCGAGGTCGAGCTCAATGACGTCCGGGTGCCGAGGACCAACGTCTTGGGCGACGTCGACGAGGGCTGGCCGATAGTCGAGCAAGCCCTCCGCAGGGGCGCCGTCGGCAAGTGCGCCGAGATGGTCGGCAACTCCCAGCAGGTGCTGGAGATAGCCGTCGACTACGCCAAGAACAGGGTGCAGTTTGGTCGGCCCATCGGGAGCTTCCAAGCCGTCCAGCACCACTGCGCCAACATGGCCACCGACGTTGACGGGTCTCGGTTCATCACCTACCAGGCCGCCTGGCGCATGAGCGAGGGCCTGGAGTGCGACCGCGAGGTCTCGATGGCCAAGGCCTGGGTAAGCGAAGCTTGCCGCCGGGTTGCAGCGCTGGGACACCAGGTACACGGTGGCATCGGCTTCACCAAGGAGCACGACATGCAGCTCTTCTTCCGAAGGGCCAAGCAGGCCGAGCTCTTCTTCGGAGACGCCGACTACCACAAAGAAAAAGTCGCAGACGCCATAGGCCTGTAGACTCTTTCCCGTCCCCTCTCCCTTGACGGGAGAGGGCTAGGGTGAGGGTGAAATCTCCCCTTCCAAGGTAAGAACAATCGGGCGGCTGGACAATCCAGCCGCCCGATTACTTTACTGTTATTCCGAGGCCCCGCGAGGAATCTGGGGCGGGGTCCCTCCGTCTCCCGCACCGAATTAGGGGCATTGAGTAGGCTAAATTGTTAATAACACTTACAGTTTAGTGGAAGTTTATATCTCGCACTATGTCGGCTATGGCCCAAGCCCTGTCTTGTGCAAGTTTAGCTAGCTTCTCGTCCTGCAACCATCTCCGCGTCTTGTTCTCTTTAAGTAATCCTATCAGAGTAAGGTGTGTGCCTTTGCGTAGATTGCATGGCCGACAAAGCAGAATCCGGTTGGTAATGTCGTGCTTGCCACGCTGTGCTTTTGGGGTTATGTGATCCAACTCCATGTACTCTGGTTCAAGCACTCTACCACAGCCACCACAGATCACCATCTTCTTGCCTGATTTCTCAGACTCTTCGACAGCACACTGGGCATCATAGAGAACTCCCTTCATTTTCCTAGCTGATAGGGATTCCCAAGCTTCCTTTTGACGCACGGTTTCCAAGTGCAGGATGATTCCTTGATACTCTTCCTCCCAACTATGTTGCGATGGTGTTCCCCTAACCATGTGTTTTTCCTGTTCCGTTGCATCTTTCTCTGCGGTCAGCCTTCATCGGTTCACGGCTTTGGATTCTCTGCAGAAGGGCATGTCAAGCCTCTTCATACTGGGCTATCCATTCGAGGCTATCATGTATCGGCAGGGTGTCAAATTCGTGTAAAAAAAGTTTTGCACAGTTCAGTTATTGCCCAGAATTTGTCGCCTTTGCGAAAAGTTCTTTGCGCGAGCAAAAAGTTCGGTAAAATTCGCTCCCTCCAAAATTTTTTTATCCATCACTTTCTAGCGACAGAGGATTCTTTTTGGGTGCGGAGAAAATTTATGCCCTCTCCACTTGGTAAAGAGACATCAAAAATGCAACGCATTTTTGATGTCTCAATTGAAACAAGGTGGGGTTCTCCCCCGAAAATCTGTCAGGCATAAAGCAATTAAAAATAAAGGGACTTAATCAAGGAGAGCGTCATAGCCTATTTCTAACACATTGCCCTCATTCCAATTATCTTCATGTATGTATAGGACTGACTCTTCCTCATTTAGTACAATGCCTACAATATCTTCAGGAATACCATAAGGCACGCTCTCCGCGCTGGTTGTGTACCCCGCTACGATGTAATCTAAGGATGGGCCAATTCGACTAGCGTAGTCTGCTCTACTGCTAAATTTCCGCATCCTGAATATTGATAGATGACTCACCACCTTATGATCTAGTGTAAGCCTGATCCACCCCCTTGATTTCGTCCCTCCCTCTGAGTATAGAAAAGCTTCTGCTTTAGGGCGATTGCCGCCAAGGTACGTGGGTAATGAGTTGCTAAACGGCCAGAGTAGGTGATCCAGATTTTCAGATGTATGGAATTGTGGTGAGAGCATGTTAGCGAATGTATATAAGTCATTGATGTTAAATAGTCTTGCCTGCTTGAGCGCCAAAAGCTGCGCCGAATTAATGGCATCAACATATTCGCATATGTTCTCTTTTATGCCCAACTGAGTAGCAATAAAAACACCAGTATCCCAAGCCATTTGTGCAGCCATTGAATTTCCCGTAAGACTATAGAATGTCGTTTTATTACGTTCGCTGGGTCCTGACGGACAGACGGGGATAGGGGTGGGGACAGGTGTGAGTGTGGGTACCGGTGTGGGCGTTGGGGTTGGCCAAGGTTCTCCTGTGACTACTAAGCGGGACTTCCAATCGGCGACTTTGTGTGCAATGGCTATGTATGGGACCGCGTAGAATAGCCCTTCCGTCCTTGTTGATGAGGCAGTGTTGATACCTAACACCTCTCCCTTTGTCGAGAAAAGAGGCCCGCCGCTGTTTCCCGGATTTAGGGGAGCATTGTGGGCAATGTTTGCAACTACGTCAGCGACCCAATCGTTCTTCATTTGGCCGATAGTGGCCGTGACCATAGTTGAGGAGCCGCGGGGATATCCAACTGCCACCACCTGATCACCCATCTCGGCGGAAGCCCCGGAGTCCCATGAAAGGACTTGGAAAGTGGAACTGCAGCATATCGACATTACGGCTACGTCTTCGTCCGAATCGTAGCCCAAAAGGGTGGCCTTGTACGTACGGGAGTTCTCTACCAGCACGTCTATTGCATCTTCATCTTCTATAACATGATGGGCGGTGACCACAAAGGCAGTATTTCCTTCGGTATCAAAGATGAATCCTGACCCCCCTTTGCGCCCGGCAGTCACCCTGACTACACCATCCTCAACCCGTCTAACTAAGTCGGCTGGGGTAGGGGGCACGACGGGCGTTGGTATAGGGGTCGGAGTCGGTGTAGGGATTGGAGTAGGTATGGGAGTGGGCGTAGGCACAGGTGTAGGTATGGGTGTCGGAGAAGGCACAGCTGTAGGATCAGGTGTGCTTGTTGGCGCTGGCGTTGGAACCGGCGTGGGTGCGGGAATTGGCGTAAGCGGAACGGCAACCATTGTCGCCGCCACCCCTGCCTCTATCGTAGCGTTGACATCAATCGGTGCGGTGGGCGTTGCAGTAGGCTGCGCCTCTGCCATCGCCGTCTCCGCGGCCCTGACCGTGTTAGGGGTGGGAGGGGAGACTTCCACAGGGGAGGAGCACCCAACAAGTGCAACTAGCAGCGTCATAGCCGCCACTGACACGATTTTCATCCGCCCACCCTACCCCCACCCTCTACACCGGTCAACCTTACCCCGATTCCCCTATTTCGCTCACATACAACCGTGCCATCAGCCCCGACCTCCTCCGGAATCCGTCCCCGGGGACGCTCATACTGAGCCCCGTCGAAGAATGAGCGGGGCAGGTTATAGCAACTCATTCCTTAGCACCACCGACGCTGGATGCACCACCCCACCCCCGCTCGGCTCAATTCCTGATTAGCCCCAGCCGCCTCAGGTCCGCCTCAGTCCATTGGACCCCTCTCAGGATTTCTCGCAGAGTTTTCCCTTACCAGCGTATCCCCTCCCCGGTGGTAGTGTATGACCGCTCTGCGGCCATCGGAATGCCGGTAGATGCGGGATCCCGTCCTCGTGGACCTCCGAAGGTCGAAGCCGTCTCTCTCCAGTGCCGCGATTATCTCGCGTACAGGTGTGTTCCTGAGCAGGAACGACACCCGGGCCGGGTCAGTCACAGCGTGACTGTGACTGCCGGGGCGTCGCCTACGCGCAACCTTCCGTCCGGGCTGAAATCGCCCGCCTCCACCATATCCTCCAGGTAGGCTTGGGCCGCCTCTTGCAACGCTTCCAGGGCTTCTTCCGCAGTGTAGCCCCAGGTAGCGCAGCCGGGCAGAGCGGGTATCCCCGCGCCCCAGCGGCCATCCTCATCTTGCTCCATTTCGACGTTGAAAACGTAGGTCTTCATTCTTCCTGGCTTGCTCTTCGCCGGAGCTTAAAAGGACTCAGACTGCGCCGCAACGCTATCTGAAAGCCCGACCTCCTGTCAACATTCCCCCAACCCAACCCTCACTATTCCGGCCCCCGAGCCGGAATCCAGAGGTGGGGCCGCTCATGCTGTCGTAGAACCGCCGGGGCGGGAGACTCTCGAAGTATGAGCGGGGGGCGGAGGCTACAAAACCTCATTCCTCAGCGCCACGCTCGCCGGATGCACCACCCCACCCCCCGCCACCCGACCCGTTATCTCCCCGTCCAGAAACGCGAGCAGGGCCGAGTCCAGGTCCTGCGCCACCAACTCCCTCACCCGTGTATTGAACGGGTATCGACGGTCCTTGGTAGGGTCCAGCTTGTCGGCGAGGAAGACGGCCCGGGCCACGGGGCCCATGCCCGCCGACCCCGTTGTGTGTACCCTCACCGCCTCCAGTATCTCCACATTGTCGACGCCATAACGCTCGCGAGCCAACGCCGCAGCCACGGAGCCGTGCAGGAATATCGGCATCCGGGCCTCCATCGGGCCGATTTCTATGCCGAAACCCTCGGCTAAAGAAATCAGCTCCTCGGGGCGCTTGGCCCGAGCCAGATCGTGGAGCAGGGCCGCGGTGCGCACCTTCTCCACATCGAGGCCGTGTGCCTCGGCCAGCCCGACAGCGATCTCCTCGACCCTCAGGATGTGCTCAAACAGGCTCCTGGAAAGCTGCCCGACGTCGCGCCTGATCTCCTCGATTGTGGACTCGGCGACGGTCACCTCGAACTAGCCAAGCTGCCCCGAAAGCTGCCTGCCCCCGAGAACGTGCATATGCAGGTGCCCGACGGTCTGGCCCCCCTCATCGCCGCAGTTGATGGCGAGCCGGTATCCCTTTTCGAATACACCTTCCTTGCGCGCCATCTCGTTGGCCACGATGGTCATGTGCCCGGCCAGGGATGCGTTCCCAGCCTTGATCTCCCGGACCGACTCCAGGTGCTCGGTGGGTAATACTAGCAGGTGTAACGGAGCCTGGGGATTGATGTCCCGGATGACGATGACCTGCTCGTCCCTGTGGAGCACCTCGGCGGGTATCTCCCCCGCCACGATTTTGCAGAAGATACAGTCCATGCCTGTGGGTGTCCGGGGGGATGAGAAGGCGGTCAGCCGAGAAACCTGTAAATAGCCGTGAAGCCACCTAGGCCCACGACCATGAAGGCTGCCATAAAGCTAACCAGCCACTTGACGGAACTTGCGTTGACCCTGTAAATCTCCGTCCGAAGCCCGGCGATGTCCCCCTTCAACTCCGTACGCAACCCGGCGATGTCCCCCTTCAGCTCCGTCCGAAGCCCGGCGATGTCCCCCTTCAACTCCGTACGCAAATCGGCAATCTGCGTTTCAACCTTGGCAACGTCAGCTTTAGAGGATAGGTGATCATAAACGCCCTCCAGCCGACTGAGCCGCTCTTCCACAGTGGTCATCGCTGTCCTCCCATGAGGCCATTATAGCACTCAGCCACTGACCCCAA
Organism: Dehalococcoidia bacterium; assembly: GCA_965197585.1. Classification (GTDB taxonomy): domain Bacteria; phylum Chloroflexota; class Dehalococcoidia; order Plut-88900; family Plut-88900; genus Plut-88900. The sequence continues at coordinate 2,877,873 of OZ240215.1, read as the reverse complement.
GAGTCGTGGCCCTACTCCTTCTTCTCAAACTTCAATGAGGCTGAGTTCAGGCAGTACCGCAGGCCCGTGGGCTGAGGCCCGTCCGGGAAGATGTGGCCGAGATGGGCCTCGCAGGCCTTGCACATCACCTCCGTACGCACCATCCCGTGGCCGAAGTCCGTCTCCGTCTCCAGCTTGGACTTGTCCATCGCATCGTAGAAGCTCGGCCACCCGGTCCCCGACTCAAACTTCGTCTTGGAGTCGAACAGCTCGGCGTCACAGACTACACACCTGTACACCCCCAACTCCTTGTTGTTCCACAGCTCGCCGCTGAAGGGCCTTTCCGTGCCCTTCTGCTGGGTAACGTGGTACTGCTCTCGAGTGAGGCGCTGCTTCAATTCGTTGCGGTCCATAGCTCTCCTCCTGAAAGGGGTTTAATTACATCTTAGCACGAGCCCAATTCCCCTCCCCGGGGCCGAGGGGCCGCTCACCCCAAGCAAAGTCGACGCGTCGAACGGGTGACGGCGAGTAAGCGTACTCACAACATCAGTGAGATAATGATAACGTGTAAAGGATTTCACCAGTCGGCAGGAGAATTATTGTGACAAAGCCTTTAATTGGCGATTATAAATTCAGCTACTACGGCAGAGACTTCAAGCTAAACACGATTTCCTATGAGGACAGCAATGATATTGTGTTCATTGAACCCAATTCCAAGCGAAGAGTAGGTATTCAATGGAGTGCACAAGGCCGGTGTTACCACATTGTGGAATACGACGAGCTTGGCAACCCCGACAGTCCAGGTAAATGGCGAAAGGTGACTGCACGTGAGGGTGCCATTGACACAGCTTGTACGCGATTACTGGCTATTGCAGGCAAGTTGTGAAGACTCACAGACCCCTTTGTCCCAATCATTTCCGAGCAGTCGGGAGTCCACCCCCCCGACCCGGAACCCACCCCCTTAACCATTTAGACAGGAGGATTAGTTAATGGAACTGTTAATTCAATTGGCCATAGCCGTAGGCTTGGCAGCAGCAGGGGTGCACTTGTTTCGGGTGGCCTGGAAAGGCCAAACGAAACAGCCTCTAGCGGCCTTCATAACCGGCCCGATCTTGGTTGTGGCAGGAATAGCCGTATTGGTGGGAGGTTGACCGATCGAGGGGGCAGCAGGGTACAACTGCGAACCCGTCATTCTGTCCGCATGGAGGAGATTTCCTAAAGGTTGCTCTGGTTAGCCAAACTGACAAATCTGTCGAGTGACACTATGTTCACTCGCTCTGCACCCCTGATGAACTTATTAAGGGCGCCACTATGATAAACATCCTTGCGTCTCCCTCACCCCCGAGCCTGCATATATAATGCCCTTGAAAGGGCATCTCAACGTGCAAATCATAACCACCCCAACCTTCGACTGGCTGGCAGAACAGGCCCGAGCCTGCAACTCTCGCCTGCTAATCGGCAGCCCTTTCGTTAACGACGGCATCCTGCAATTGACCGACTTGGTTCCTAAAGGGGCATCCCGCACCCTGGTCACCCGCACGGACCTCCGCAACTTTGCCGTGGGAGCATCGAGCCTCGATACCCTTTGCTCCCTCAGCAAGGACGGGGTGAGCATTCGTAGTCTTCACGGACTTCACGCCAAGATATACGTTTTCGACTCTTCGGTTGCTTTGGTGACTTCTGCCAACGCCACCCGCGCCGGCATGTGGCGAAACTTTGAATGTGGCCTGGGCATTACCGATAGCGTGACTGTTAGTACATTGGCAAAGTCCCTGCTGAACGGGTTCGACACAAAGGATGAAGTCGACGAGGTTGGCCTTAAAGAGCTCCTGGGCATGTATCGCCATCTGGAATCAATCAAGGTAACCGTCGCCCCTCATCCAAAGCCTGATGACGATGCCCTTCCCACGTCTAAGCCCACATTCTCGATATCCGACAAAGAAGCTTTCCTGAAGGGGTTTACTGGTTGGCGAAAACTCACCCTGGAAGGAGTCTTGGAAATGCCGAAAGACGGATTCCAGATGGACCAGTTGATGCAGGTTTGTGGGCCACAGGCCGCTAGGAAGTACCCAAAGAATCGTTTCGTCCCCGAGAAGCTCCGTCAGCAGCTTCAAGTGCTGCGCAATCGAGGATTAGTTGAGTTTGTCAGTCCGGGAATCTATCGACGGACAATGGACGCTGTCAACCCTAGTCCCGCCACTCCTTGAACTGTCCGCCGGTGTGAGCCGGGCATATGACAGGTCCGCAAATTCCTTTAGGTACTCCGCCCCCCAGAACCTCCGCCCAAGTCCCAACGCCGCCACCCCCGTGCTTCCCGAGCCGACGAATGGGTCGAAAACTATGTCGTCCTCGTTGGTGGACGCCCTCAGGCACCGCCGTATCAGCGCCAGGGGCTTTTGCGTCGGGTGCTTGCCAAACCTCTTTTCGTCCCGGCCCGGCGGAGGCATCGTCCAAACCGTCTTCATCTGACGCCCGCCGTTCTCCTCCCGCATAACGTCATAGTTGAACGTGTGCCGGTGCTTGCTCCCCTTCTTGGCCTTGGTTGCCCACAACAACGTTTCCGTGGAATGTGTAAAGCATCGACGCCCCAGGTTCGGGGGCGGGTTCGGCTTCTCCCATTGGACATCGTTCAGTATCCGGTACCCAAGCTCCAGCATCGCCATCCCGACACTCAGGTATACGTGTAAAGTCCCCGTCACCCATATCGTCCCCGCCGGTTTCAGGATGCGGTAACATTCCTCCAGCCACTGCCGGGTGAAATCGTGATCGCTCTCCAGCCCCCTGCTCCGGTCCCACTCCCCCTTGTTCACCTTCACCATCCTCCCCGCCACACACGTTATCCCATCATTCGAAAGGAAGTACGGCGGGTCCGTCCACACGCAGTCGACGGAGTCGTCCGGTATCGACGACATCACCTCGAAGGCGTTGCCCAGGTACAGGCGGGACAGGTTGTCGGCGGACTGCCAGAACGGCTCCAAGGCACACACCGGATTAGATCAAGCGTTCAGTTAGGCTCGATCCGATCCTACCATAAAAAAGATCGCATGATCTACATAATGTAATGCTCTGTTCTTACTTCTTCTTCTAAAACCCCGTATAAAATGATCGCTCCCCCCTTCTCCCCGATGGGAGCCTGTCCGCCTAAGGCGGATCGATCCCGACCCCGTTCGGGAATCCATCGGTGGGTGGGGCCGCTCACCCTGAGCGCCGTCGAAGGGTCGAGCGGGAGCGGCCCACCACAGCCATTTCGTCGCGTCCCCTCTCCCCTAACCAACTCCCTTTACTCTGTCATTCCGAGGCCCCGCGAGGAATCTGGGGTGGGGCCTCCCCCCCAGTACCAAACTAGAGGCATGCACCTGCGCCTTGGCGCAGGTGCATGCCTCTGTTTTTTTCTCCCCCTCTCCCTTACAGGCCCTAAGGGAGAGGGGGACCAAGGGGGTGAGGGTTCCCCTTCTCCCGCAAGCCCGGTTTGCGAGCCCCCCCAAAAAAGTGACACGGACCTATTGACTAAACTAGCACACATATTCTATATTACGCCCCGACTCGGGCCCGCACAAGGGCCGGACCACCTGCCGAAACAAACTGAATTGCCGAAAAGATCGAAAGGACTGCCGAAATGACCAAGAAGACCCGCAAACCCTCCCATCTCCCGGAGCCCGAGTCAAAGGAGCCCCGGGGTGACCAGGCCCAGGAGCCTGGTGCCCCGGGAGACTCCCCCCACCCCGACGAGACCCCCGGAAACCTGGGCGAAATGACCTTCGAATCCCGAAGCGCCCCTGGCCTGGACGTAGAGATAGCCATGCTCCGCAGCCGTCTCAGAAAGTTCATCAAAGCCAAGAAGGTCCACAACAGGGACGCCCAATTGACCAAGACCCTCGATCTCCTCATTCGCGCCCTCGCCGCCAAAGCCCGCATCTATCCCGGCTCCTACACCCCCGGCGAGGACGGCATCGAGGAAATGCTCAAAGACGCCTCCGAAAAGTTCGGCCTCAAGATAATCCCCTGGGACACCAACTGCTAATGGACATCATGAACATATTCCGCCGCAAACCTCACACCCCCGCGCCCCCCGCCATCCGGCCCGAGTCCACCTTCGACGCCGTACTCGAAATGCGCCTCGCAGAGCTCCACCAGCAGATCGCCGAGCTCAAGGGCCGCATCAACACCCTCTTCTTCTTCGTCATGATCGCCGCCATGCTCCAGTTCGTATTCGGCATCGCCGGAGTCACCCCCTGGTAACCATCCACTCCCTCAGGCCCTACCAGTATCAAATAGCAGAGGCCGTCTTCGATAGCGTCCAGGACCGCAAGGGCCTCTCCTTCTCCGTCATGGTCGCACGCCAGGGCGGCAAGAACGAGATTTCCGCTTGGATCGAAGCCGCCCTCCTCTCCGCCTATTCTCGCGCCGCCGTAACCGCCATAAAGGCCGCCCCCACCTTCTACCCCCAGGCCCGCATCAGCATATCCCGACTCGAAAACGTCCTCCGACGCAAACGCATCCACTACGCATTCCAACACGCCTCCCTATTCAGCGTCGGCCGCGCCCGTCAGCTATTCCTCAGCGCCCACCCCTCCGGCAACGTCGTCGGCAACACCGCCAGCCTCCTTCTCGAAATCGACGAGTCCCAGGACGTCTCACCCGACAAATTCAACCGGGATTTCGTCCCTATGGGCGCTTCCTCCAACGTCACCACCATCCACTACGGCACCGCCTGGGACGACCACGACCTCCTCCAGCAGGTCAAGCAGTCCAACCTTGAGCTCCAGCGCGCCGACGGTATCCAGCGCCACTTCGAGTTCGACTGGCAGGCCGTAGCCCAACACAACCCTCACTACCAGCGCTTTGTCGAGGCCGAACAACAACGCCTCGGCGGCGATCACCCCCTCTTCCTCTCCCAGTACTGCCTCACCCCCGTTTCCGACGATGGAAGGTTCCTGGACAATACCCGGCAGGCCCTCCTCCAGGGCAACCACAGCCGCAAGAACGCGCCCCTCGTAGGGCGCACCTACGTGGCCGGCATTGACCTTGCCGGCGAATCGGAAGACCCCGCCAACCGCGGGATAAGGGCCTCCGAGCCCTTGAGAGACTCCACCGTCGTCACCATCGGAGAACTCCGCTACCTCGACGACGGCTTCGGGTCTAAACTCCCCACCCTTAGTGTAGTCGAGCACTTCTGGTGGAAAGGTAAGCCCCACACAGAGACCTTCTCGACTTTGGTTCACCTCCTCAAAAACGTGTGGGCATGCCGCAGAGTAGTCGTCGACGCCACCGGTGTAGGTGCAGGCGTCGCCGCCTTCCTGCGTAAGACCATAGGACCTTCCATCGTCAAACCCTTCACCTTCACCGCCCGCAGCAAGTCGGATCTCGGATTCGACCTCCTCGCCGCCATCAACTCCGGCAGGCTCCACACCTACAAGCCGGACGGCTCCCCCGATTCCACGGAATTCTGGTCCCAAATCTCCAAAGCAAGGAGCACAGTAAGACCCAACCAGACCATCAACTTCTTCGTCGAACCCTCCCAGGGCCACGACGACTTCCTCACCAGCCTAGCCCTCCTAGTCCACGCCTCCCACTACATCCCCCGCCGCGCCTCCGGCCGCCTCAGAAAAGGCTATGAATAAGCCCCCCCGAGGAATCTGGCGGGGTCGGATCCCCTCTCCCTTGAGGGGAGAGGGCTAGGGTGAGGGTGATCCCCAAGGGGGAGGGGCCGCTCGTGCTGAGGCTCTCGAAGCATGTCCTGAGCTTAGTCGAAGGGTATGAGCGGGGGGAGGACCACGCACTGCCAATACGCCACCTTGGTCATCCCCCTCACTCCCCCAACCCCCCTGCCATTCCGAAGCCCCGCGAGGAATCTGGGACTTGTCCGCTCACTGACCACTTTTCCTCTTCCCCAGGTACTGAATTAGGGGCATGCAGGTGCGCTTTGGCGCACCTGCATGCCCCTATTCATCCCTCCCCCTCTCCCTTAATGGCCCTAAGGGAGAGGGGGATTAAGGGGGTGAGGGTTCCCCCGGGGCGGAGGCTGGGTGCCCTGTCCCCTCTCCCTCAACGGGAAAGCACTAGAGCCTGTCCCGCGCCCCGACACGGGAACCCATCACCGGGAGGGGCCGCTCACCCTGAGCAAGCTGAAAGTGCGCCATGCTGTAAGTCCGCCTTTGGCGGAGAGCATCGAAGGGTCGAGCGGGGGCAGGACCACGCACTGCCAATACGCCACCTTGGTCATCTCCCTCACTCCCCCAACCCCCTTACCATTCCGAAGCCCCGCGAGGAATCTGGTGGGGGGTCATATCCCCTCTCCCTCGATGGGAGAGGGCTAGGGTGAGGGTGACCCAAAGACAGAGCGGAGGGAACAAATGAACAGCCGTACACGTCGAATTGAACGGAGACAAACATCGAAATGCCGTACTACAAAGAACTGGCCCACGACAACCTTATTGTTGAAGAACTGGAACTGGCCTGCTACGACCCGGTCCTGGATGACCTGTACCTTGAACCGGACCCCGATCCCGAATCCCCGGATGACCCCATGCCTGAGCACGTCGACTACCGAGACGAAGGATGTGAAGTCGCCCCCGAGTGTCTCGCCTGCCCACTGCCCCGCTGCCGCCATGACAATCCCGGCTGGCTCCGGCGCGAGGCCAAGGATAAGAGGAACAGGGACCTGCTGGCCGTCAGGCGGGAGGAGGGGCTGGGGGTGGTGGCCCTCGCTAATCGGTTCGGCCTCAGCCGCAGCATGGTCCACCGCATCCTCAAAGAAAACCATGCCAAATCCCTACGGAGGGGCCGCTCATGCTGAGGCTCTCGAAGTATCGAGCGGGAGGGGTGGTCTTACCCCCTCTCCCTTGATGGGAGAGGGCTGGGGTGAGGGTGAGAGTATAGACCACACAACACCATAGTCAATCAAAACCCCACCAAAAGGAAACCAACATGAACAACCTGACACTCCCCCAACCCCCCGTCATTCCCGTGCCCCGACACGGGAATCCATGGGTGGGGGGTGGTCTTACCCCCTCTCCCTTGATGGGAGAGGGCTGGGGTGAGGGTGAGAGTATAGACCACACAACACAACAGCCAATCAAGACCCCACCAAAAGGAGACCAACATGAATAACCTCACACTCCCCCAACAAATCGAACGCCTGGACGCCGACCGCTTCCGGGCCTACTCCGAAAACCTCGCCTTCTACGGCGGCGCCCAGTGGGCCGGCCGCACCCGCCGAAAGGAGCGACGCCTGACCTTCAATTACGCCCGCTCCTTCATCGACAAGATCACCTCATATCTCATGGCCGACATCGGTTTCTCCATAGACCCGGTCGACGCCTCCGATGAGTCGGCCCGCAAGGCCGAGGAAGCCACCCACGCCCTCGCCGCCGCCTATAGGGACAACGACCTGCAGCAGCTCGACTTCGACACCGAGCTTGACGCCGCCGTCCTGGGCGACAGCGTGTACAAGGTTACCTGGGACGCCGAGGAGGAGCGCGTCCGTGTCTCCGCACCCGACGTCCAGGGCATCTTCGTCTGGTGGGTCGGCGACGACGTGAACCGGGTCTGGCGGGTGGCCAGCCGCTACAAGCTCTCCCCTGACGAAGTCAGCCTCATCTACGGCGTCGGGGCCCGGGCCTCGGCGGCCGGGAACAGCCGCTCCGACTCCACCATCATCGAGGTCTGGACTGCTGACTCCTTCGAGATATGGATCGACAATGCGCGGCGCCAGCGTCGGCCCAACCCCTACGGCTTCATCCCATTCGTCGTGTTCCCCAACATCCGTGAGCCGAAGCGCTTCTGGGGCGTGTCCGACGTTCCGGCCATCATGGAGCCCGCCCGGGAGCTGAACCGAGCCTTCTCCCAGCTTTCCATGATCCTGGAGCTGTCCGGCAACCCGATAGCCGTGCTCGAAAACATCGAGGATGCGCAGGACATAACGGTGCAGCCGGGGGCCGTGTGGGAGGTCCCGGAAAGCTCTCGGGCCTACCTGTTGGACCTGCTGCAGGGCGGCGGAGTCCGGCTCCACACCGAGTTCATAGACCTGGTCTACCGCGCCCTCCACGACCTCTCGGAATCTCCGAGGCCCAGCTTCGGAGACAACGCCCGTGGCCTTTCCGGCGTGGCGCTGGACATAGAACTGAACCCGCTGGTCCAGAAAGTCCGGCGCAAGAGGCTGATCCGAACGTCGGTCTACGAAAGGCGGGGGCGCATGATTCTCAAGGTGCTGGAGCAGCACAAGGGCCTGGACTTCGGCCCCGCCCACCCCCGAGTCCTCTGGGGCCCGATCCTGCCCCAGGACCGCAGCCGTTTGGTCCAGGACGAAGAGACGCTGGTGCGATCCGGCATCCACAGCCGGCGCCGTGCCATGTCCAACCTCGGCGTCGAGGACCCGGATAGGGAGCTGGCCCTGGTGGGGGAGGAGACTGACACCGCTGAGACGTAATCTCTGTTCCTCATCTGCTAAGATGGGACTGGTGAATGAGTTATGACTTTTGCTCATTTGGCAAGGCGGCCTTCAGTTGTCGATTGTTGGGGACCGGGAGAAACTGAATCATGGAGGTACGCATGCGCGCTGAGGAGCTTCGTACAATTATCGGCGACCCGCAAAAAACACACGATGATTTGAGGGAATTTCGCAAAACTGAGAAGCCTTTTGCCACTTAATTCCACGGCATGAGGCCGATAGTTTTTCTGAAGTGACAGCACCAATCGTAAAGGAGTGCAATGATGGCGAAAGAGAAAAAGGGAAAGTACTACATCAAGGACTATGAGCTTGAACAAATGCCTTCGTACAGCAACTACCCCCAGTCGTTGTTGAAGGCGATGTATGCGAAGCCGCTTATTGGCCGGGATGGAGGGATATCAGATATGGACGTCGCTGCGACGGCGTTCAAGTTGGACCCGGGGACGTACTACGGCGCCCACGCGCATCTGAGGCCGGAGATATACATTATTATGAGTGGAACGGCCGAATGTGAATGGGGAGACGAGACCTTTACGGCAGAGGCTGGAACGGTGACATATTGCCCTCCCAGTATGTCCCACGCGATGCGGGTAACCAGCAGCGAGCCTCTGACGGCGATTATCGTAAACTGGACACCAGGCGGGCGACAGGAGGTTTGGGACGAAGGCGCCTACATGTTAGGCGAGGAAGCGTAGGGACGGCGCCAACTGCGCTAGTGACTGGAGACGCTCGCCAACCATGGGCGAAGTAGGACGATCAGCCGCGTGTTGTGCCGTTCATGGACGACTTCCCAGAAGATGTGACCTCACCTGCCCCGACCGCCAAGCTACGGATTCCGTTTAGTTGGGGAACCCGAACAACCTCGCAGCGTTGTCATGGGGATAGCGTTCATCGTCGGCCCCGCCCACCCCCGAGTCCTCTGGGGCCCGATCCTGCCCCAGGACCGCAGCCGCCTGGTCCAGGACGAAGAGACGCTGGTGCGATCCGGCATCCACAGCCGACGCCGTGCCGTGTCTAACCTCGGCGTCGAGGACCCTGATAGGGAGTTGGTTCTCGTGAGGAGGAGAAACCATCCTCACCAATAGAGAATGATTGAGATGAGTCATTCTTACGTGCTAGACTCAATTTCTAAGGAAAGACTGACATATAGTCCAATCGATGTGGTTCTATGCTTTGCAAAAAAGTGGCCCCAAAAAATGCAGTAGCAGTCGGTGAACGCAAGCCTTTGGGGCATTCAAACAAATCGGATATTGATGTGTCACAGCAAATCGCTGGCCAGGCATGCGTAAGTGCCTGATAGCAACGAACGTGAGTCCATATGGACCGTTGCGCCTAGGACTAAGAAATTCTACTTCCTTGCCTTCTTCGTCCTGTTCATAATCGGTATGTCGGTAGTGGCAGCCAACGAATCCTTGGAGGGTGTGAGGGGTGCGGAGTCCCCTTTAAACGTGCTAGTCAACATTTTGAGCTACGCCGGATCTTTGGCAATCGGCTCTGCTACAATAAGCATGATTGCAGCGGAAGCAGGGAGTTTTACCATGGTTCTGACCGAGAAATGGTTGGAGAGGATACGAGAGGAACGCCGTGCCGAGGGCCGTGCCGAAGCACGAAAAGTCATTCAGCGTGCTCTAGCTAAAGCGCGTGAGAGTGGAGACACCTCCCGTATAGAAGCTTACGAAGAATTGTTGCGGACCTTCGACGGCAACGACAACCTGCCCTCCAACCACCACTAGACAACTCCAGGTCCGCAAGACATGGACCGCTCAAACCGCGCTCCCGACGGTAGAGATCGGGATCCTTCGAAGAGGTGATGGTTCCCCTAAACCACCCCCCGCCGCCGCCTCAACGTGAGATAAATCGTCCCCAGTGCCAGCCCTGCCGCCAAGATCCCCAGCCCAATCTCCAGCCCAAGAACCACCCCATTTCCACCATCGTCCTGCTCTGATGAAGCCCACGCCCAAGGTTCGGGCGTCGGTGTGGGATCAGGCCTCGTCCTGAAATCCATTGTAGGGACGAGCGTTGCCCTGGGCATGAGCGTGGGGATTGGGGCTGTGGTTGGCCTCGGCCTGGAAGTCGCCGTCAGTGCGGGTGCTGGGGTCGGCTCGGGGTCGACGAGTGGCGCGTCGGCAACCCAGCTATCGTCGCCCTCGAGAGTAAACGCCGCTTTATTGCTCTCAGCTTCCTCGTCCGGCATAGCCGTAGGCTCCGGCATGGCGGTGAATTCCATTGTGGCGGTCGGTTCGGCCATCATCATTGGCGTGGACTTTGGAATGATGTCCGGCTCAGCTTCCATCATTGCCTGAGGAGTCGGAGCCATCATCGCATCCTCTGGCTCATCTTCCATCATCGGAGCAGGCGTGGAAGTCGGGCTAAAAGCAGGGGAGTCGTAGGCCGTCTCGTCCTCCGAGGCCGCTCTCTCCCCGTCCCCACCCCCACCTTCGAATAACCCCGTCACGTTGCCCGCGACCATGACCGTGAAGGCCACCACCGCCATGGCCGTCGAGACACGCATCGTCCACAGGAAAACGGGCCTCTTGGGGGGAGGGGGAGGAGCGGTTACGGCGGCCGGGGCTATCCTGAATGAGCGTGGGGCCTCGACCTCCGGCATCCGGCGCAGCATCTGGACCGTTGCCCTCAGCGACTCCAGCTCCTCGGTGCACGAGTCACAGCCTTGCAAGTGCGCTTCCAGCACGATCCGCTCCGCCTCCGGCAGTTCACCGTCGACGTGATCCGACAGTATATCCAGGAAGCGCCCGTGCCCCCGATTGAATATCTTTTTCAGCATTTCTAACACGATATCAGGCCCCGCTCCCGTACCTGGCGGGCAGCACGCCCGGCCTGTCTCTAAGGAAGTCCCTGACCCGGGCTCGCCCCCGGCTAAGGCGGGATTTCACAGTACCTACGGATATGCCCATTACCCCCGCGGCCTCCTCGTACCCGAAGCCCTGCACGTCTATTAGCACCACGGCCAGACGTTGGTCGTGGGGGATGGAGTCGAGCCCCTGCTGGATGCTCTGGCCCATCTCCCGCCTGACGGCATAGTCCTCCGGGGATTCGGTGGAGGAGGGGGGATCAATGGTCACGTCCTCCGCATCCAGGGACTCGGTCCGGCGCACGTTGCGGGACCTGAGCACGTCCCGGCAGGCGTTGGCCGCTATGGTGAACAGCCACGACTTCAGGTTTCCGCCCTTGAACCGTCCGATGTTCCGAAAGGCCGAAAAGAAGGCGTCCTGGGTCGCGTCCTCTGCGGCGGGGGCGTCGCCGAGCATGCGCAGGGCCATGTTGTAGAGGGGTCGCTGGTACATTTCCACGATCTGGTTGAAGGCGTCGACGTCCCCGTCCCGGCTCCGGGCAATAAGGGCCTCTTCCGGCTCCGACATCCTTTCTGGAGGCGACATTCAGGCAGTATACGATTGCATACACCGCGTCAGCAAAGCCGAAAGCTTCCGCCTCCCGACTCTCACTTCTAAAGACGGGTGGGGGGTCGGGTTTGTTCCATGGGGCTCCTTTGACGAGGAGGAGGGCGGGGCCGCTCGTGCTGAGCCCGTCGAAGTATGAGTGGGGGGGTGGGGGAAGGTCTGTTGAAGCGGTCAGGTCTGCGCCTCTCCGCTCGACCCTTCGAGTACCTCAGGGTGAGCGGTGTGAGTGGGCATCACGCGTAAAGGAAAAGGAAATGGCTGGGCGGGGCCGCTCGTGCTGAGCCCGTCGAAGTATGAGTGGGGGGTGGGGAAGGTATATTGAAGTGGCCATGATCGCGAGTTGCCGCTCACACCGTCTCAAACTGCAATGCCGAGAGGTCCACGTCCAACGACCGCTTTGAAAGCCCGAGCATCTCGACTCCCACGACCTCATTGGCCGCGTTGTAGTCGAGTACCACACCCGGCGAGACCTCCTGCGACTCGACGATGAAGGAATCGTCCAGACGCAAATACAGGGCATACGCTTTCCGGTCCACGTGAAGTTTCATTGCTTTGGATGGTGTGTCGTCAATGCATGTCCTCTGTTATGACTCATGAATATAGTGCCAGCGGACCGGGAATGGTAGGCCTGACCATACCGCCGTGAGGGATGTGTCGCAATCTCTTTCCGCCTTCCAACACCTCCCAAAAGTGACATGAACCCCTTGACTGTAAAAGGACGTATGTTCTATTATTCGCCACAAATCACTCACTTAAGGAGACCACATGCCCGACCCAACCCCGCCCCATGATCCCACATCGCCCCACGATCCTGCACCGTCCTATGACCCTGCACTACCCCATGACCCCACACCCGAGACCCCTATCGGCGGCAAGACCCCGAGCCCGGAGCCCGCAGAGGAACCCTCCCGGGACGCCCTAGAAGTCGAGAGGCTGAATGCCCTGGTCGCCGAGAAGGAGACGGAACTGGACGGCATGCGGCATCAGATCGACTTTGCCGTGGGCCGCTACCGCATCGCCCTCATGGTGAGCGCCCCGGACCTGCCTGAAGAGCTCATTCGCGGAAACACAATCGTAGAGCTGGACGACGCGATGGAGTCGGCGAAGAAGATCGTCGAGAAAGTGGCTTCGCGCATCGGAGGCCGCACCCCCGAAGACCGGGTCCCGTCCGGCGCACCCGCCCGCCGAGAAGCCGACCTCTCGGGCCTCTCTGCCCGGGAAAAGATCCTGTACGCAATAAACAAAAGCTAGCCGTAACGCACGATAAGCAAGGAGAAAACAAACAATGGCATTGACACTAACAGAGGCCAGCAAGCTGTCCAACGACATGCTCCTGTCCGGGGTTATCGAGACGATAGTCAACGAAAGCCCCGTGCTCCAGCACATGCCCTTCATCGAAATAGTAGGCAACTCTCTCACCTACAACCGGGAGAATGCCGCCCCGACCGTCGCCTTCTACAACGTCGGAGACGCGTGGGCCGAGTCCACACCCACCTTTAGCCAGGTCACCGCAACTCTGAAGATTCTGGGTGGGGACGCCGACGTGGACAACTACGTCGCAGCCACCCGAGGCAACGTCCAGGACCTGGAGGCCGCCGTCGTCGAACTCAAGTCCAAGGCCGTACAGCAGAAGTTTGACGACACCTTCATCAACGGTGATATCGACACCAACGACAAGTCCTTCGACGGGATCGACAAGCTGACCCCCGCCGGCCAGACCGTCACGATGGGCGCCAACGGGGCAACCCTCACCCTGGACAAGCTGGATGAGTTGATCGACAAGGTGAAGTCCGGCAAGCCCCACATTCTCATCATGAGCCGCAGGACCCGGCGCAAGCTCAACTCCCTTGCCCGCACATCGGGCAGCGGCTTCCTACAGACCGACCGCAACATGCTCGGCCAGATGGTGCAGTTCTACGACGGCGTGCCTATAGGCATCAGCGACTGGGTATCCGACGAACAGAGAGCGGGCACCAGCCGCGACTCCTCGACGGTATACGCGGTCCAATTCGGGGAGGATGGCGTGTCGGGGCTGACGGGGCCCTCGGGCCTGCAGGTGGAGCGGGTCGGGAGTCTGGAGACTAAGGACGCCACCCGAACCCGGGTCAAGTGGTACGTAGCCGTGGCCCTCTTCAGCACCGTCAAGCTGGCCAAGCTAACCGGGGTCCGGAACTAGGCCGGGCCCCACTTACACTCTCGCAAAACTCTTTCCGAGAGATGGGGGAGGGGACGTCCAATCCCCTCTCCCTCGATGGGAGAGGGCTAGGGTGAGGGTGAATGGAACCTCTAAAGATCAGTAACGTGAAGATCGCATCCCCCGCACCAGGAGACAACTCATGACCACACTCACCGAAATCCGTGCCCGCGTCCGCACCGACCTGCACGACGAAGACGCCGTCGGCTTCCGCTGGGCCAGCGCCGAGCTGGACCGGCACATATTCCACGCCCTGCGGGAGATGAGCCTGGCGATCCCCGTGGAAGACAAAGCCACGCTCAGCGCGACCGCTGGCTCCCGGGACATAGATCTCTCCTCCCTGACCGGCCTCGTGCTCGTCGATTCCGTCGAGTACCCGGCCGGTCAGTCCCCTCCCACTTTCACCGAGTTCCGGGTCTGGGGAGACACGCTGACCCTACTGGTGGAACGGGTCCCGGCCGAGGGCGAACAGGCCGTGGTCTATTACGGCAAGCTCCACACCCTAGACTACCTGTCTTCGACCGTGCCTTCGCCCCTGGAAGACATACTGGTGACGGGGGCCTCGGGGTACGCGGCCCACAGTATGTCAGGCTTCACCATCAATCGGCTGAACACCGGCGGCGACTCGGTGTGGCGGGACTACATGATATGGGGCCGGGAACGGTTGAACGTCTTCTATCGGGCGCTGGCGAGGCACGGGCGCCCCCGACGGATGAAGTCGCGCCGCCTGAGCCAACCCCAGGCGGCGCCCAACGGCGCACGAAGTGGTGCTGCTCAAGCCGAGACCGTCAATGTATGAGCAGCCTGACATCGACCGCAGCGGAGAACTCCTAGCATGAGGCCGTTATCCAACTCCCTCCTCCGTGCCCAGAGGTCGTCCTCGGCGAAGCCTTGGGTCAGAGTAGAAGCCCTGGACCGGATGGCTGGCATAGCCCGGCTACGGTTCGAGCGGCTCCATACGGGATCGGAGGCCGAGGGGCCTCACGCCCTGACCTTCCCCGTCGACGGCGCGATGATCCGCGCCCGCGTCGACCCCACGAACAGCCACAACCTCTACGTCCAACGAGTGCCCAACCCCTCCCCCACCTCTGACTTCACACGCTGGGTCTCATTGGGCCCAGCGTCCAGGGATGGTGACGTGGCCCTCTGCTCTGCCGGGGCGGACGTGCTCCTGTTCTCGGTGTCCAGCAACAGGCGCACCCTATACGTTCGGGCCAGCGCTGACAGCGGAGCGACCTTCGGACAGGCCGTCTATGTGACCACCGCCTCCTCACCCATTACCTGGCTGGCCGCCGACCTCAAGCCAGACGGCTCGGCCCTCCTTCTCTATGCCTTGGTCAACTCCGGCCTATACGCCATCCGGCGTTCGAGCGGCAGTTGGGGCTCTCCCCGTATCTGGTCCAACTCCCTTTCCCAAATCAATGGGGTCGCCGCTCACTACAACGGTGACTGGAACGTGGCCGTGGCGGGCCGGGACTCGACGGGCAGGAAAAGCGGCGTGTGGAGCACGGTCTTCGGCGATGGAGCGGCCCAGACCATTGATACGTGGTCGGCGCTCAGGCCCGTCACCGAGGTCGAGCGTGTCTCGGACCACGACTTCCGGGCCCCTTTCATCGACCATCCGGACGTCGACCGGCTCTTCTTCATCGAGCAGGTCACCGGGGCACACAATCGCCCTTTCTACACCTTCACCCAGCCCTCCGCCTTATTCCTCGACAACCTGTGGCGTGAACCCGCCGCGTTCGACCTGGACACGGCGCACGGGTTGGCTATCGGCCACACGGCGAGCCACGCATGGCTTTCGACGGCCAACGTCGTGTGGTCGGCCCCCCTCAACCCCCCGCCCCTGGACCTGAGCCGGGACGTGGTCTCCCTCACAGGTGAAGAGTCGGCGAGAGAGACCACGTGGCGTATAGAACTTCGAAACAACGATGGGCGCTACTCGCGTCCCGGTGAGGGGGACCTAGCTCTGCTGACCAAGGGGTCGGAGATAAGGATCGGGCTAGGCTATGTGACCGCATCAGGGAGGGAATCTTCCCCGCGAGCCCCGGTGTGGATCGACGGGTTGGAGCATCGCCGTACCGATTCCTCCTCGACATTGATAGTCCGCGCCACGGGTGGCTGGGGCCTCCTGGCCTGGCAGCAGGCCCGGCGCGAACGCATTTGGGCCGCCGGGGAGGCCAGCCTATTTCAGATTCTCAGGTCGGTACTGGCCCGGGCAGGTTTCGAGCTCGTGACTCACCCTGACCACTTTCTCCTGAACAATCATCGACCGGAGTTCCTTGTCGAGGAATCGGAGCCCCTGGACATGGTCGTTGAACGGCTAATGTCCCACGTCCCCGACATTCTGCTCGGGACATCCAGCGACGGGTTCGTTCTCAAGGTTCCCTCAGCCACCGAGGAAAGATCCTACATCTACGGCTCGGGGCACGGGATTCTGGAGGCTCGATATATTGACCCGGTACCCAGGCACAGTAGGGCTATCGTCTTCGGCTCCAACCACACTAGCGATCTTTCCAACTGGTCGGACTTCCCCGCCCTCTTCGACCGACCCATCCACGTTCATGACGTCACCCTCGACACCCAGGAAAAGACCGACGCCCGCGCCCACTCCGAGGCCCGCCGCATTGCCATCCACCCAGGCCGTGGCAGCATCACCGTGCCCGTCAACGCTGGCCAAGAGCTATACGATGTCATAGAGCTGACTGACCCCACAGTTGGACTAGCGGCGGCGAGACGACGGGTCCTGGGCCTCGATACCCGGTACGCCGTCGGGCCACGGGGCCCGCGCTACGTGCAGACCATTCATCTCGGCGGGGTGTAGAAGTCCGGGGTTCCTGCGCAGGCTGGAATCCAAAGGTGGGCGGGTGGGAGCACGTGGGCGGAGCAAGACAATTCTTGACACCGCGCCCAATGCGGGTGAAGAATATCCCCTACGCATCTACCCCTTGCCCCGTACACGTTCCCGTACCCAGAGGCCCCACCATGATCGAATCTACCAAACCCGTCACTGACACGGACGACGAACCCGAAATCCTCGCGCGGTACACGAAGGTGCTGCCCAAAGGCCGACGCGGCGAGTGTTATGAGCTGAAATCCGACCTACCGGTGGAGGTTGAACAAACGCTGGAAGGTTGGGGCGCCACCGTCGAAGTCGAATGTCTATACCAGTTCGGTTGGGGGACTACGGAGGAAGAGGCCATGAATGAATTGGTGTATATCCTCGGGGACGTCAGGCTCTCCCTAAGAAAATTCAAGGACGAATTGGATCCTTGCTCGAATAGGTGCTTGGAGTTACTTGAGGAAATGCTCGCCTAGAGGTGGACTACCGTGACTTACAGGGGGCTTTGGTCTCCAAGGCCGAAGCGAATGAGGACCGCTCAGGTGGGCACGTAGGCTATTACAGAACTGTAAGTGGAGGACGTCGCTTGGTTACCGTAGTCTCGCACGGTACAAAAGGCCAGATTCCCAAATGGCTTCTGGGTAGAATTGCACGGCAAATGCGCCTCTCCTCCCGACAGTTACGACAATTCGTGGACTGCACAATGAGCCGTGACGAATGGCTGGCAATATGGGAAAGGTTCCCTCGTCAAGTATGATGAGGGCCTGGTCCCGATAAAGACGGCGTAACACCATGATCGAATCTACCAAACCAGCCACTGACACAGACGACGAACCCGAAATCCTCGCGCGGTACACAAAGGTCCTACCCAAGGGCCGGCGCGGTTGCCACCACCAGCTCAAAACTGATCTGACGGTCGAGATCAAACAGACCTCGGAAGAGTGGTTCGTTACAGTCGAGATTGAGTGCTTGTATGAGTGGGGGGTTGGCGAGACAGAAGAGCAGGCCATAGATGATCTGGTGTGCTCCCTTGGAGACTACAAATTCTGGTTGGACAAACACAGGGGCAACCTTGCCGAGTGCTCATCCAGAGACCTAGAGCTAATCGAAAACATGGTTGTCTAGGGGTGGACTATCGCACGCTCAGAAGTGCCTTGAACCGCAAGGCCCTTACTGATGAAGACGATAGTGGTGACCACATAGTCTTTAACGCAAGAATGAACGGCAGGAATCAAAGGATCACGAAAATGTCACACGGTGCTAAAGGCCAAATCTCCAAAGGACGCTTAGCTGAGTTTGCCCGGCAGATGCGCCTCTCCTCCCGACAATTAAATCTTTTTGTGGACTGCACCCTCAGTCGTGACGAATGGCTGGGAATATGGGAAAGCGGCGCTAGGCCCGCGTGACGCTACAACCTACTGAACAGAACCCTGCATTAAAATCCGGCACCCCAACAAAACACACCCACGCGAGCCTGATTGCAAACTTCTATTGAAAGTCCCCGCTTCCGACGCTGGGCCCTCGTAGCATCCGTCACTTCCTGTGTAGGCACATCCCTTGGTGTCATTTTCATCATCGGCATTCTGTTGCCGGACATCACCAGGGAGATGGACCTTTCTCCCTTGACCCAGGGTTTGCTCGGCTCCTCTGTCCTCATTGCCAACCTGATCTTTTGCATCCCGGCCAATCTGTTCACTTCCCGATTCCGGCCCTGGAGGACCGTGACCCTGCTGTTCCTCGGGGTTGGGGGTTCCGCGCTGCTGCAGAGCTGGTCGCCCATCCTTGCTGCCCTCTTCATAGGGCGAGTGGGCTCGGGCCTTTTCTTCACCTCTACTCAGTCACCCCGAGCCCTCATCATCCAACAATGGATCCCCCGACACCGCATCTCCTTTACCAACGGCCTCTCTTTTGCAGGCATCGACCTGATCATGGGGATCGCTTTCCTGGTAACGCCGCAGTTCCAGGAGCTGGCCGGGGGATGGCGGGAGACTTTCTTCATCTGGTCGATGATCTCCTTTGGCCTTACCGTGATATGGATGATCGTAGGCGGGGAGAGGGTCAACGAGGAATACGACACCCGCGCCCGAGCCGAAATATCCAGCCCTCTGAACGCACTGCGAAACTACAAGCAGCTCTGGATAATGGGCATGGGCATGGGCGGCTCGATGACCGCGCAGGCGGGGTTCCAAAACTTTTGGCCCACCCTCGCCGAAGACCAGCTTGGTCTTACTCCATCTTTCGTCGGCCTTGCGCTGGGTGCCATGACCTTCGCCGCCGCCCCGACAGATTTCATGGCCAATGCCATACCCACCCTGATACGGCGCCGCTCCCTGGTTCTTTCAGTGTGCGGCATCCTGTCCATTATTTCCCTTGTAGGCATGGTCTACACCACCTCTGCGCCGCTGGTCCTGCTATTTGCCATACTCAAAGGCTTTTCCTTCGCCTACTTCCCCGTGCTTATGATCATGGTATTCCTCATTCCGGGCATCAAGCCCCGTGAAATAGGAATAGGCATGTCATTCATGGAGACTTCCATCTGGGGAGGCTCGGCTATCGGGCCCCTGCTGGTGGGTGGACTCCAGCAGATCACCGGCAACCTTCAGCTGTCCCTGTTGATTTGTGGAATGTTCCCGGTAACCCTCCTGGTGGCGGCGTTCATGCTGTCTGTGAGGGACCGCCCCGCCAATCCGCAGTTGGCCTGAGCCCCGACACCCCGTGCTACAATGACCCCCTCCACTGCCCCAGATAAAGCCGCAGCGAAGGTGGTTTGGGGAACCAATGTCAGCCTGAACTGGGCGCTGGAGAGTGGGATAAGCAATTATCGTGTGGAGGAAGCCCTAACGGCACTGGCAGCTGAATGATTCACATGAAAGCTCGTCCCCGGCTAGCGTTTACACTGCTGATTGCGGTGGCTGCGGTCATAGCTGCTCTCGCGGCCTGTAGCAGCCAGGCCTCCACGCCGACACCCTCATCCTCCACCCCTACCTTGGTCGTCCCTGAGCCGACCCCCACGCCCATACCAGCCTCGACGTCTGTATCCGCGCCAAGCCCCACATCCATTCCTGAACCGACTCCCATCCTGACATCCACACCTACCTCAACGCCGAGACCTACGCCAACGCCCGTACCGGCCTACTATCAAGCCTGGAACAGGCTCGGGAACGCCCGTTGGCTGGAGCAGAACTATCCGGCTCTGGGATCGGACATCAAATCGCTGCCCTGGGTTTCAGACGGGATAGACAACGCGGAATCCAAGGTCCTACAGGAGCTTCTTTACCTTGCGGTCTTGAGTCAACCTGCAGTGTCAAACATCATCCAGATGGCCTGGGTGCAGGATGGCGTTGATAAGCAGGAAGCCGAGGCCATCAATTGGGTTGACAGCTCTGGTGATGCCGATGTTGCCTTGTCAGTCACCGAGCTTGCGTGGGTGCGGGACGGGATTGAAGAGCTGGAAGTCAAAACTATAGAAGAGCTTTCCTATATCGCCCAAGACCCTTCAGCCGTTGGAGCGTCAGTCGTGGCTCTTCCTTGGGTCCAGGACGGCATTGAGACGATTGAGTTTGAAGCACTTCAACTGATGCGCTACATCAACTTGGCCGACTCTAAGGTTGTGGCCTCAGTCATCGCCCTACCCTGGGTACAGAATGGCATTGAGACGATTGAGTTTGAAGCACTTCAACAGATGCACTACATCAACTTAGACGACTCTAAGGTTGCGGCCTCAGTCATCGCCCTCCCATGGGTACTGGACGGCGTGGGCAGGCAAGAGATACGGGCAATTAAAGAAATTTCCTATCTTTCGCGTAAAAACGCGGGTGAAGCATCGCGCATAGTGTCCATGCCGTTCCTCGAAACTCTTGAACCTCCAGACGTATCTGCACTCGAGTCTCTTGCGTATATGATGTCGTTTAGACAAGCCGAGTACCAACGTGTCCTCTCCCACCCGACCCTGACCAACGGCATCACCGACGATTGGACAAAAATTGTCGCCATCCTACTCGAGGTGGGTAAGACCAACCCTGACCTGATTGATGCACTGCTTGACCCCGCCCAAATCGCCCTGGTCGATGTCAACGAACCGAACCGCCGCTGGCCCTCTGCCGGGCAACCGGTGGGCAAGGCCGATGTGGTAACCCAACTGGCCTCCGTGCTCTTCGTACTTGAACACCGCTACACTCCGCCAGACTCCGTGCGCCCACATCCAGCTTCTGAGGACTTCCCCGGACCCGTCCCCGCCGATGCTCCACGCATTACGCGTAGCCTCACCATCGACACCTCAATACCTCGTTGGCACTCCACTGGTCTATATGCCGCACCGGGCGAACTGGTCACGGTCACGGTACCCGCCGAGGTAGCCAAAGCCGTCGGCTTCGGCGTGCGCGTGGGCGCACACAGCGACCGCATATGGCGGCGGTCCGAGTGGACGCGCATGCCCGAAATCAGTCGCTACTTCCCCATATCCGCAAGCACGACCCTAGTCGCGAATGCCTTCGGAGGCCTGATATACGTCGATGTCCCCGAAGCCGCTGACATCGGGAGTGTCACAATAGAGATTCGGGGTGCTGTGGCGGCGCCTTTGTTCGTTCTAGGCGAGACGGACCTGAACGCCTGGCGCGACGAGATCCGCCATGCGCCCGCTCCTTGGGCGGAGATCGCCGGGCGGAACATGATAGTCACTACGGACGCTCGCGAAGTACGCGACCTAGATGACCCGACCGCCGTAGCTGAGGCTTGGGACCGCGTGCTCGACCTGAGCGCGGAACTGGCCGCCTGGCCCTCGCCCGCCCGCTCAAGCCCGGAGCGGTTCGTCGTCGACAGACAAATCTCAGTGGGGTACATGCATGCCGGCTATCCCATCATGGCCCACCTGGACCAACAGGCCAATCTGGTGAATTCAGAGCACCTGAGCTCGGAGTGCAACTGGGGCTTCTATCACGAGGTGGGCCACAATTACCAAGCGGACGACTGGACCTTTGATGGCACGGTTGAGGTGAACGTCAATTTGTTCACCCTCTACGTCTACGAGTTTCTGTGCGGAATCCCAGTGGACGATAAGCGCTTTCACGGCTCCCACCAGTCTTGGTCCGAGCTGATGGCGCTTTATGACTTCGATGATCCGGACTTCGAGCTGTGGAAGCGCGAGGAGTTCCTGGCACTGATCATGTACGCGCAGATGCAGCAGGAATTCGGCTGGGACGCCTACCGGGAGGTGTTCGCGACGTACCGCGCCCTGCCGGACGCTGAGCGTCCCAAAAGCGACGACGAGAAACGCGACCAGTGGCTGGTGCGCTTCTCCCGACAAGTGGGCAGGAACCTCGGCCCATTCTTTGAGGCGTGGGGGGTGCCGACGTCGCAGGCAGCGCGGGACTCAATAGCTGACCTGTTGGTGTGGTTGCCTACCGACTTCCCACCGGGGCGTTAGAGAGACCCTTCCCTCCGGTCCGTAGTTTCCACCCCCCCCGGCCTGAGCCCCGACACCCCATGCTACAATGACCCCCGCTCCTGACCCAACATTCCACCTTTCATTCCGGAGGCACAAGTGAGGCTTAAAGATAAAGTCGCGATCGTGACAGGGGCCACGGCGGGGATGGGCAGGGCGGCGGCTGAGCTATTTGCGCAGGAGGGGGCCAGCGTGGTCCTTTGCGGCAGGCGTCAGCAGCTGGGAGACGAGATAGTCGACGTGATCAAGGGCCGAGGCGGCGAAGCGACTTTCGTCGCGGCTGACGTGGCGAAGGCCGAGGATGTGAAAAGGGTCGTCGACACGGCAGTTAACAGCTACGGGAGACTCGACGTCCTGTTCAACAACGCCGGCATCAACGAGCACGCTTCCGGCGACCCCGACAAGGAGCCCGAGGAGATCTGGGACCGCATCATAGGCGTCAACCTCAAGGGCACGTTCCTCGGCATAAAATACGCCGTCCCGGAGATGCGCAAGGTGGGCGGCGGCTCGATCATCAACAACTCCTCGGTCAATGATGTCCAGGCGGATATGGTGTCCATGTCCTCCTACCACGCCTCCAAGGGTGGCGTCACGGCCCTGACCAGGAAGGCCGCCGTTATGCACGCCGCCGATAACATCCGGGTCAACGCCGTCAACCCCGGCCCCATCGCCACCGAGATGGTCGACATCACATGGGACATGCTATCCAACCCCGATATCATTTCCGAGCGCAAGACCAAGCAGCCCCTCCGCCGGATGGGCCACCCCATGGACGTCGCCTACGCCGCCCTCTACTTCGCCTCCGACGAATCGGCCTTCGTGACAGGGGCCAACCTCCTCATCGACGGAGGACAGTCGGCGACATACCGGGATGCCGTGTAGAGTCCCTTCTTTCGTATCGAATATCATCACCAGGAGAAATACATGAGGCTTGAGGGAAAAGTAGCGATCGTGACCGGGGCCACGGCGGGCATGGGCAGGGCAGCGGCTGAGCTCTTCGCACAGGAGGGCGCCAAAGTTGTCCTATGCGGGCGGCGTGAGCCACTCGGCCAGGAGATAGTCGAGGTCATCAAGGGTCGGGGCGGGGATGCCACATTTGTCACGGCCGACGTGGCCAAGGCTGAGGACGTGAAGAAGGTCGTGGATACGGCGGTGAGCAGCTACGGCAAGCTCGACGTGCTGTTCAACAACGCGGGCATCGACTACTCCGGCTACGGCCAAGCCGATGAAGAGCCTGAGGAAGCCTGGGACCACGTCATAGCCGTCAATCTCAAGGGCACGTTTCTCGGCATAAAGTACGCTGTCCCGGAGATGCGGAAAGCCGGCGGCGGGTCCATCATCAACAACTCATCAGTCAATGACAGCCAGGCGGGCGCCGCTTCCACCACTTCCTACCACGCTTCCAAGGGAGGCGTAACGGCCCTCACCAAGAAGGCCGCAGTGGTCTACGCCGGTGACAACATCCGCGTCAACGCAGTCAACCCCGGCCCCATCGCCACCGAGATGGTCGACATCCCGTGGGACAAGCTCTCCGATCCCGACACCATAGAGACCCGTGTGGGATTGCAGCCCATGCATCGCATGGGCCACCCGATGGACGTGGCCTATGCTGCTCTCTACTTCGCATCCGATGAGTCGGCCTTCGTAACCGGCGCCACTTTGATTATCGACGGCGGGCAAGCGGCGGCCTATCGGGATGTCGTCTAGCCAAACACTTCGGTGTGATGATAGTGCGTAGTTTTCCTGAGAGGTTTAGTAGCCTGCAGGCGAGGGATTAGAGACGATATGCGTTAGATGAAGACCCATCCGTGCATATTCATACTGTTGGCCTTCATAGTGAGTGCCGCTACGGGTGTGATAGCTCGGGTGACTGGCGCGATCTGGATCGCGGTGGCGGGGGATGTGGTTTTCTTTGGTGTGCTCCTTGCGGTTGTGGTGCAATGGCTTAAGGGGAGAACAAGGAAAGCGGTAGGAACTGGCGGGACTCCCCGGAGGATCTGCCAGGAATGTCCCTGCCATACAGTATCCGATGAGCCTACGTGTAAGGACTGTGTGGTCTGTTGTCCTGAATACTATGACCGGAGAGTGATACTGAATCGTTAGAGGTCCTTCTGACCAGGAGAAGCACATGAGGCTTGCGGGAAAAGTCGCCATAGTTACCGGGTCCACTGCGGGCATAGGGAAGGGCTCGGCGGAGCTATTTGCCAGGGAAGGGGCCAAGGTGGTGGTCTCCGGCAGAACGGTGGATGCGGGCGAGAAGGTCGCCGAAGGCATTCGGACTGCCGGCGGCGAGGCAATGTTCGTGAAGGCTGATGTTTCAGTGACCGCAGACGTCCAGCGCCTGGTCGAGGAGACGGTCTCCGCCTACGGCAAGCTGGACGTGCTGTTCAACAACGCGGGCATCGGGACCACGGGCCTCACCGCCGACGAGTCGGAGGAGAGCTGGGACCGCTGCATGACCGTCAATCTCAAAAGCGTCTTTCTGGGCATAAAGTACGCCGTCCCCGAGATGATCAAGTCTGGTGGCGGCTCCATAGTGAGCAACTCCTCCATGTGGGGAATCACGGCCAGCCACCGGTGCGCCGGCTCGTATGTCGCTTCCAAGGCGGCCATCATCGGACTTACCAAGAAGGCGGCCCTCGACTATGCGCGACAGAAGGTCCGAGTCAACTGCATCTCCCCCGGCGACATTGGTTTTGTCGGGCTCGACAGAGATGAAGACCACTGGACCCGCCCCGAGATAGTCGAAGACTTCGAGACTCGCCAACCCTACCCCAGGATGGGGACCCCCGACGACTGCGCCTACGCTGCCCTCTACCTCGCCTCCGACGAGTCGGCCTTCGTCACTGGCTCCAACCTAGTTCTGGACGGCGGAATGACCATCGCCGAAATCCTGGCTGGGGGTCGGGGCTGAAGGCGAGGCTCAAAACAGCACCCGGTAAATCCTGACCTCCGGGTTCGGGGAGTCGGGGGTGGGGTAGACGGGGCTGAGGAGCCCATCCTGCGCCATCCTCTCAAACTTATCGAGGCCGGGTCGCGGGTAGTAGAGCCGCTCCAACTGACCGACATAGATGTAGCGCACCCCATACTTTTCGATGAGGCGACGGGCATTTTCGATATCGGTGGTGGAGTAGAGGGTGTGAACGTCGGCGCGGCGCACTGACACCTGGTCCCGGTCTTCCCAACGCTGCTGCTGTTGGTGCCAGTCCCAGCCCACGACTGTCGGCAGGCCCGTGTACACCGACACCCGGCTCCCCCACGTGTACAGCCCCGAGTTCCCCTCCAGCACCACCGGCGAACCCTTAATGTTGTCCTGGAGCCAGAGAATGGCATGATAGTCCCAACCCAACTCCAGGATCTCCGGTGGCTCAATGGAACCGCTGCGGTCTGCGTCGTCGTAGTAGACGGCGGTGGGCATGTAGGCCATGCCGTCAATGGTGATGGGCGAGTTCTCGAAGCGGTGCTTGGACCGCTCTGGAGTGGCGGCGATGGGATAGACCAGTCCCGCGGTAATGAGGATGACCAGGGCCCCGGTCCATACGACCCTTCGGCCCGTGAGCTGACGCGGAATCGCCATTGCCCCGAGCCGCCATGCGAAGAAGGCCGAGGCCAACGCCATCAGCGTCCAGGCGTGGAAGTAGAACTTGAAGACTGTGTTCATGCGTCCGGGGTCGACGAGATTGACCTTCAGGAACTCGACGCCTATTCCCAGGGCCAGCGCTACACCCAGCATGAGCAAAGCAAAAAGCTCGGGCCCCGAGCCTTCCTCCCTCTTGGCAAGCGTCTTGCCTGCGACCAGGCCAGCCATGAGCAAGACCAGCAATGCGAAGGCGGCGGTGTGATAGCCGAACCCCGCAAGTACCGCCAGCAAAATCGCAGCGCCTGCCACGGGCCAGATTTTTCGGGAGCGGAGGGCCTGTACAAGGAGCATAGTCGGAGCTTTGCTAACCAGGTTGACCGGGTACTCCTGCCACAGTCTGTACAGCAGGTAGCTGATGCTGATGAACAGGAATATGCCGTGGATGGCGAGGTACTGGTATAGGGGCGTAGCAAAATCGTGCCGCTCTACGAACGGGAAGCCGACAGAGCCCTCGTAGCTCAGGTGGAAGGGGACGAACAGCAGGATGCCGAGAAGCCATACCCCCACCACCCCCGTCCCCGCCAGCACAAGGGTCCGGCCCGACACCCTTCCCATAGTGAAAATCAGCGCCGCAAGTACCACTACTCCCACTGAGAAAAGCAGGTAGGTCGGGTAGTCCCAGCTGTTTATCGTGAACAGGGCCCCGACGGTCAGGCCGAGGGCCCCTATTCTCGCCGCCCAAGCCTTGGTTGAGCAGGTCTTTTCGGCGCCCATCAGGAGCGCGAGCCCCAGGCCCAGGGCCAGGATGGCAAAGGGGAGGGCGATGAGGTGGGCATGGAGGTCGGCGAAGAGGAAGCTGAAGAAGGGGAACTCGGTGATCTCACAGCCACCACAGTAGTCAAGACCTCCTTGGGCTGAAGTGTCGATGACGCGGCTGCTCCGCCAGAAGTCGAACTGCCCGACCGCTCCCTCGCCGAAGGTGAATCTCCAGACGGCCTGTCCCAGCTGGACCGCCCCGTCCAGGTTGCCAATGACGGCGACGAATACGGCTCCGGTGATTCCCGCAAGATAGGGTCCGCCCGGTATCGAGGGTGGGGCCCGGTCTCCCCCGCCCCCCCGACTCGCGGCCAGGTTGTAGACGACACTGAACGCCCCGCCGACGGTAAGCGCGAACACCAGGGCTATGGCCAGGTTGAAGGCCGTGGAGGGCAGTACTCCCGTTATCTTGGTGATTGAGGCTATCTGGAACTGTCCGAAGTAGTAGTAGTTCAGGTGACCGCCCGCAAACCAGGGGTCGTATGGGGGCATCTCTGTCGACCGGGTGACGGCATTGAGGTAGGCGAAGTCCATGGGTTTCTCGCCGCCGCGCCACGGGTGCCAGAGGTCGGGGTTCCAAGCCCGGACGCCGTAGAAGGAGAGGAAGGCGACGAGGAACAACACCTCGCAGAAGAGGATTAGACGCCATCTTTTTCGGAAGAAATCGACCACCCCCACCCTGCCCCGCCACGCGACAAGCCCTGATACAGCGGCTACAACGAGAATCATCAGCCACAACCCACCCGGCGAGAAATCCAGAATTCGCAAACTGGCAAGCAGCCAGGCGAGGTATCCCACAAACAGCAGGCCGAGAACCTTCGTGAGCAGATATCCCCTGTCCGGGAGACGGCCGAAGAGGAGGAGGCCGATGGGCAGCGCAGCGAGGGCGATGATCTGGACTGCGATATACCAGACAAATGTGGGGAAGCGGTTGGCGAAGCTGCCGCGGTCAAAGAGGTCCGAGAAGGTGCCCCCCGCCTGCTGCCGCGCCGCGCTCCCCTCCGAGAGCATGCCGCGCTCCGGGATCCCCGGTATTGGGGGAGCGCGTACGGACTCACCGGCCAGGGGAGTTTCCAATAGGGTGCGGATGGCTCCCTCTTCCAGGGGCCGCACCTTTTTTAGGATGATGGGCGTTGGGTGTTCGTAGTTGGTGAAGGAGTCGTCGGCGTGCCCGAGATTGAGCACGAGACCGGAGAGCCGACCTGGCCCGAGCGCCGCTGGAGCCTCAAGTCCGGGTCGGGAGAATGTGTCGTGTACAAAGCTGACGCCCAGGAAGTTGGGGCGCGCCTCGGCCACGTAGTCCACCTCGAATCCCAAGTCACCTGCAAACAAGAGCTGATAGTAACGGGAACTGAGAGGATATCGGTCGGGGAGGGTGGGGATGCTCCCGTAGAGGCGGTTGCTGAAAAAGATAACGTAGTCGGCGTTGGCGAGGGTGTCGGCGAGGTGCTCGGCCTTGCTCCCGATGACTGTGAAACCCTCGTGGTCGGTGTACTGGATCGGGGTGTCATCAGGGTCGTATAGCTGGAGAGTTATGCGGCGGTACGAATGGAGATTGGGCAGGCTCTCCTCCCAGTGCTCCATAGCGAGAACGGAGTCGGGAGGGATATGCTCTCTGACATAATCCGAGGCTCGGGTGGCGGGGTGGGCATCCGTGTAGACATTGGCATATGCGAACGAGTAGAAGACCGTGGCGAAAACGACGAGTCCCAGCCCCGCCACCCCACCCCGATACAAATAATTGCGGCTCGGGCGGAGGGAGCGGAGTCGAGTCAAACCCTTGTCGGAGAGGCTGGCGGCCATGATTGCAAGGAAGGGTGTGACCGGGAGCAGGTATCGGAGGAACTTTACCTCGGCGAGGCCGGTTATGAGGAAGAAGGGAAGGAACCATGCCAATAGCAAAATGTCGGTGCGGGTCCGCTTGACCGCCGCCCTTACCGCCGTGAACCCGAGGCCCGCCCACATCAAAACCGCCAACGGCAACCCGACGCCCCACACCGAGAACTGCCACAGGTGATAGGCGAAAGGCAGGCTGCCGTCGTACTGGCGGGTGTAGGGGAAGTCTATGACACGGCGGACCATCTGGCTCTGCTGATAGGCGTCGGCGGCATAGTAGGGCAGGTCGAGAATGGCGTAAGGCTGAGCAATCGCAAAGGTCAGGAACCCGAAGGCGGTGGCTATGCCCAGCTTCCGGAGAGCGGGTTTGAGGGCGTCGGGGTTGGGGATGAGGGTGTCGATCCGAACACCGTTGCGCAAGGCCAGGAGCCCGACCCCCACGGCGAAACCTGCCAGCATGGGCGCAGCGCTGAACTTCGACGCCATAGCCAGGCCAAAGAAGGCCCCGGCCAATGCTGCGTCGCGCCTCCGGCCCCCTTCGGAGAGGCGCACCACGAATAAGAAGGAGAGGCAGCTGAAGAAGGTCAGCATCGCCTCCGTGGTGTAGAAGTGGGCGAGCTGTATGTGGAGGACGGCGAAGGCCGTGAATAGGGCGGCGAGTAGTCCGGCACGCTCGTTGAAGAGGCGTCGGGCTATGAGAAAGACCACGAAGACGGTGCCCGTGTCGAAGAGGGCGGAGATGACGCGCCCGATTATCGTCAGGTCGTACATGTTGGCGTCTTCGACGCCCGGGACTGCGTTCACCAACCATCCCACCGCCCCAAGAAGGTAGAAGGGCAGGCTGCCGTAGTCGTAGACGCCGTGGCCCGAGGTGGCCCCCGGAGGCCGTGGCACTAGGCTGCTCTTCTGGACGTCGAACAGCTCTAAGGGCGACTTGAGGGAGTCGAGAGAGAGCTGTTGGGCGGTCCAGACTACGGACCGTTCGTCGGGGTGGAGGGAATGACTGGAGCCGTCGTCCCAGTTGACGCCGTACAGCCTGAGCCCGAGGGCAAAGACCAGGATAACGATCAGGGCAAGGGTGACGGGCGTGAGGCGCGGGAGAACTGGCAGCTTCGGCGCGAACGGAGAAGCCAAGGCCCGGCCTTAGGGCCTAGAGGCCCTTGGACGCCATGAACGCGGCCAGGTCTCCCACCCGGCAGCTATAGCCCCATTCGTTGTCGTACCAACCGAGCACCTTCACCATCGAGTCCCCCATCACCATCGTGGAGGGTGCATCGAAGATGGCGCTGGCGGGGTTGCCCTTGAAGTCGCTGCTGACCAGCTCCTCCTCGCAGTATTCCAGTACGCCGCTCAGGGTCTCCTGGGAGGCCTGCTGAAAGGCTTGGTTCACGTCGTCCCTGGTGACGGAGCGTTCGACGTTGGCTACGAGGTCGATTAGTGAGACTGTCGGAACTGGCACCCGGAAGGCCATGCCGTGTATCTTGCCCTGCACCTCCGGCATGACAACGCCTACGGCCTTGGCGGCGCCGGTGGTGGTTGGGATGATGTTGGCGGCTGCGGCTCGGGCCCGACGAATGTCGCTGTGGACCTGGTCCAGGATCTTCTGGTCGTTGGTGTAGGCGTGGACGGTGGTCATCAGCGCGTGGCTGATGCCAAAGGTGTCGTTGAGCACCTTGACCAGGGGCGCAACGCAGTTGGTGGTACAGGAGGCGTTGGACACGACGGTGTGCTGCGCTGGGTCGTACTTGTCCTCGTTTACGCCCATGACGACTGTGAGGTCATCACCCTTGGCGGGGGCGGAGATGATCACCTTCTTGGCCCCGCCCTCCAGGTGGCCGGCGGCCTGTTGGGCGTTTGTGAAGAAGCCCGTGGACTCGATGACCAGCTGCACACCGAGATCGCCCCACGGAATCTTGGCGGGGTCGCGCTCGGAGAAGACCTTGATGGGCCGACCATCGACAACGACGTGGCCGTCGGCAGCTTCGACGGTACCGGGATACCTGCCGTAGTTGGTGTCGTACTTGAAGAGGTGGGAGTTGGTCTCGGTGTCGGTGAGATCGTTGACGGCTACGATTTCGAGCTCGTCAGAATGTCTCTCGAGTATGGAGCGGGTGACCTGCCTGCCTATCCTGCCGAAGCCGTTAATACCGATCCTGGTGATCATTCAGTTCCTCCAAATAATGGTCTAACCGGACTCCTGCCCGTTTTGTGGTTGAGCCTCGCCGTTCACGAGGCCGAGAACGGCATCAACGAACTCCCCCACAAGCTCACGGGATACTGCGAATTCATCGTCGTAGGACATGAAATCGTGATAGAAGTTGGCGTGACATTTCTCGGCTATTGAGAACCCGGCACGTAAGTCGGGTCCTGATTCAGACTTGGAGACGTCCCATATCAGGTTTCTAAGGTCTCTATGGCCCCCGACAGGGCCTCCCCGTTGCCGCGCCAAGGCCAGTGTAGCGTGGGATGCAGCACCCCACAGCTTCTCGAACGCCTGCAACCGTTCTCCTGACGCGTATTCCTTTTCTGCTGCGTCAAGAAAGTCCTTGGCTGTCTCTATGTGTTCTTCTAGAAGCATCGCCTTTGCAAATGTTTAGGGCTTCCTACTGCCCTTCCAGTTGAGCCAAGGCCCGACGGTTGTTCCACTCCTCGTTGTCGTTGGTGGAAAGGCCCTGCCTCAGGTCCAGGGCCTGCTTGTAGCAGGGCATGCAGTAGACGTTATACTCCCGGCGGAGCCACCTTTCGACTTTCTTCTGGCAAGAGCTGCATTTCATGTTCACACCTCCTGTGCCGGTGGCCGACACACGGGCCTATTATAGCGCTACCAGGTGGGAGAATGCCTCCCGTCCGGCATACCGGGCCCCCGACCCCAACTCCGATTCTATGAGCAGGAGCCGGTTGTACTTCGCCACCCGCTCCGACCGTGCCGGGGCCCCCGACTTGATCTGACCCGCACCCGTGGCTACGGCAAGATCGGCGATGGTTGTGTCCTCGGTCTCGCCGGAACGGTGGCTGATTATCATGCCCCAACCGGCCTCCCTGGCCATAGTGACTATCTGAAGGGTCTCGGTGAGGGTGCCGATCTGGTTGGGCTTCACGAGGATGGCGTTACTTGCTTCGGTCTCGATGCCCCGGCTCAGGCGTTCGGGGTTGGTGACGTAGAGGTCGTCCCCGACAACCTGCACCCTCTCCCCGACCTTGAAGGTAAGCCGCTCCCAACCACCCCAGTCGTCCTCAGCGAGACCGTCCTCAATGCTGACAATGGGGTAGTCGATGGCCCAACGGGTGTAATACTCGGTCATGGGCCCCGAGGCGAGGGATATTTGGTCACGGGCCAGCGTGTAGGACTCTCCGTCGAAAAACTCAGTGGCGGCGGCGTCCAGGGCAATGGAGCAGTCGACTCCCGGCTTGTAACCCGCGGCCTCGATGGCCCGGACTACGACCTCGACGGCCTCCCGGTTAGACGGCAGCGATGGCGCGAACCCCCCTTCATCCCCGACGTTCGTGCTGAGGTCTCGCTCCTCCAGGGACTTGCCCAGCTGGTGATATATCTCGGCGCCCATTCTGAGGGCATGGGAAAAGGAATCCGCGCCGAGAGGCACGACCATGAACTCCTGGAAGTCCGTGGAGTTTGCGGCGTGCTGGCCGCCGTTGAGGATGTTGAACATGGGGACCGGGAGCAGGGGCCCGGCGCCCGTGTCCAATGAACGATAGAGAGGCAGGGAGCGGTGGTCGGCGGCAGCGTGGGCCGCAGCGAGTGAAACTCCGAGAATCGCGTTGGCCCCGAGCCGGGACTTGTCCGGCGTCCCGTCCAGCTCGATCAGAGCCGCGTCAAGGGCAGCTTGATCAAGGGCGGACATACCCTTTATTCGCCCGGCTATCTCGCCCTCGACATGGCTCACGGCTCTCAGGACGCCCTTGCCACCGAAGCGAGATGGGTCGCCGTCGCGGAGTTCCAGGGCCTCGTGGCTGCCGGTGCTCTTGCCCGACGGTACCATCGCCCGACCCATCGCCCCATCTTCAAGCCTGACCTCGACTTCAAGAGTAGGCTGGCCCCGGGAGTCGAGCACTTCCCGGGCCGAGAGCCCAGCGATAGCCGTCATCCCGCGGCGGCGTCCCGAGCGAGTCGGGCCTCGGCGGCGGCCATCGCCTTATCGACGGCGTCTACGGGGTCGGAGGCCCTGACGATTGAACTGTCGGGTTCTCCATTCCGGGAGAGGTCCCAGGTGTGGAGCCCGACCACGGTGAGAGCGTCCGGCTGACCCAGGGCATGGCCTATCTCCGAAAGTGTGCCGAAAGCCCCATCGATGGCCAATACGGCAAGGCCCGTCTTGACTACGATGGAGTTCCGCGCATAGCCGATACCCGTGACGATTGGGATGTCGATCCAGGGATTCGCCTCGTTTCGGTCTTCCCTAGGCAGGATGCCTATGGTCGTGCCGCCGGCCTCCTTGGCACCCTTGCACACGGCGGTCATCACCCCACCCAACCCCCCGCACACTACGGTCGCGCCCCGGCGGGCTAGCTCGCGGCCCACGGCCTCGGCGAGTTGGCCGGTCTCCTCATCACAGGTGTTCCCGCCGATGACGGATATGGGGATAAACTTTTGGGGATTATATACGATTGTACCCAAGAATCCGTGCCTACCTTTCCCAGTCGTCCGGTCGGCGTATCACCTTGCAATTGCTAGGTAATAGAGACTCTGTATAGGTTTCAAGTTCAGTCCAGCACCGTGCGACCGCACGGCAATTGATTGGCTCAAAGGCAGTCATCGGAGCATAGCCAACCTCCTGTAGTCGTGCATATGCTATCTCGACTTGCTGGCTGGCTATTGCGGTGTCGATGTATTGGAGCGCACTAGATGTCAATGATTCATCTTTAGGGCCTCCGTATGGCTCGGTGGGTTCTCGCACTCGCTTTTCCCATACGAACCGCCAGAAGTCCATCGTATTCCAATAGGCCAATAGCTCTGCCTGAGTGAGTGGATTATATGGATCGTCCTTTATCCGTCGGTCTTCTAGGTCGTAGGCACCTATTCCCCAGCAGCACAAGTGAATGATGTTAGTTCCGATACATTTGGGGCAAAACACTCCTTGACAATCTATAATGGCTTCATTCCGTTCAAGTTTGACGCCGCAGTCTTCACACCACCTCAACGAATCGATGTCAAACTCATCATTGGGAGAGCGTCTATTGCTTTCAACACGTTGTTTGACTGCTTGCCTATTTTCCCAACACGCAACCGAGCAATAACCGAGTAGTGCTCTCGTGTCGGCATAGGGAATGAACCAGATAGGGAAACCAGCTTGCCGATATATCGCCAGCTTATCTGGCGAAGGTGGCCCTTTGTCGATAACTTCCCCAAAGCAACATGGCTTGTTGGCAGCATCAAGAATCGCAATATCAGTCCGTGTGCCACGCCACGTATATTCCGTTGCGACCTTCACGCCATCCAAGGGCATCTCGATAGATTTGCCACACTCACACTTTATGGGCACCACTGGCTTGCGCCTTGTTTTCAAGGCTGTTTGCCAATCCAGAGCTAAGGTATCCCGGAGCGCATTATGGCGAGATAGCGTTGGGGATTCTTGGCTCATGTCTTGGCTCGTGCGTCCTGCTTGTTCACACAATGGCTGATTGTAGAGTTGGGCATAGTAGCAATACTGGCAATGAGCTTGGGGTGCTTGAACATTCATTCCTTTATCTCCAGGGGAGGGGTGAATTATAGCATCAAGGTGTCCGCGCCTCAGGCAACCCGAGCGTCGTTTACCCTGTCATTCCGAGACTCTGCGAGGAATCTGAGGCGTTAGTCTGCACTTCATCCCCTACACAGACACTCTGTTCTTAGTAAGGGTGGGGAGGGGCTCCCCCCTCAAATTGCCCCCCATATAGCCCGGTGCTATACTCGTTTACATACGGTTCGGCCCTTTGGGTCGGCTGTCCACTAGGGGGAAATGATTGATCAGGACCGATGGTAGGAACGCGGGCCAGTTACGGCCCGTGCGGATCACTAAGGGTATTCAGGCCTTCGCGGAAGGCTCGGCGATGATATCCCAGGGCCTCACTAAGGTGCTCTGCACCGTGTCCGTGGAAGACCGCGTCCCCTTCTTCCTCAGGGGTAAGGGACAGGGATGGATTACCGCCGAGTACGCCATGCTGCCCCGGGCCACACCCGAGCGCTCGCCCAGGGAGCAGTCCCGAGGCCGCCCTAGCGGCAGGAGTATGGAGATCCAACGGCTCATAGGCCGCTCTCTCCGATCCGTGGCCGACATGGAGCAGCTCGGCGAAAGGACCTTGACCGTCGACTGTGACGTGCTGCAGGCGGACGGCGGCACCCGCATGGCCTCGATCACCGGGGCCTATGTCGCCCTGATGGACGCCATGCAGACCCTGGGCCTGACCGGTCGCTCCAACCCAATAATGTCTGCCGTGGCAGGTCTGAGCGCCGGAATCCGAGGCGGGGACGTTCTGCTGGACATGTGCTACGAAGAGGATTCCGCCGCCAGCGTGGACTTTAACATTGTAATGACCGAATCTGGACAGCTCATAGAGGTCCAGGGCACCGGGGAGGCGAGGCCCTTCTCCCGGGACGAAATGGACTCGATTCTCGACACAGTGTCCGTTGGCCTGAGACAGCTTTTCGACGCTCAGAAAGAAGCGGTCGGGGCTCCGGTCAAAGCGCCCGCCGCCGCCCTTCCCTAGCCTCGAGGCCTGGCTGGACCGTACCGTAACCCGGCTATGCCCTTGGCGGCAATGAAGTAGAGCATGAAAGTACCGGCGCTATTCAATCCCGATTGGCTGAACAAGCGTGACAGGCGCGGCCACAGGCGTAGTGACACTATCAAGGTCCTTGTGAAGGCCGTAATCCACGACTTTCTCACCTTTAACGTCCCTCACATGGCCGCCTCCATCGCCTTCTGGGGCCTTTTCTCCATGTTCCCCATGGTCCTGGCCATCGTCATCATCACCGGCGACTTTGTCTCCTATGACTCCTTCATTGATCGAGTCGGCAACTCTGTCCCCGTGTCCCAGGACTTCATTACCGACACCCTGATAGACGTCTCCAACGACTGGCCGTACACCGGAACGGTTGCCGTCATCGGATTGGGCTGGGCCTCCCTTTCCGTATTTGCCGCCACACGCAAGGGAATCAATGCCGCGTGGGCCATCTTCAACCCCCGATCGTTTCTGCGGGAAAGGATTATCGACTTCTCTCTCATGCTCGGATCGTGGATGATATTCATCCTGTCCCTTTCGATTACCCCTATCATCGAATTCTCCCGCAGCACGGCGGCCACGGACTCCTCCGGCCCTTGGGGCGGGACCTGGCTGCTCCTTGGCTGGGGCCTGCCGCTGCTTCTGACCTTCGCCGCCTTCAGCTCCCTCTACCGCTACATCCCCAACACCCGAGTCCAGTGGAAGGACGTCTGGCCCGCCGCATTGCTAGCCGCCATATCCTTCGAGGCGCTGCGCCACGGCTTTGTCTGGTACGTGGCCCGGCTCTCCATCTACAACCTGGTGTACGGCACCGCTGCCACTATGGTCGTCCTGTTGGCCTGGGCCTACTTCTCCGGCGTCATCCTCCTGTTCGGGGCAGTCGTCGCCTCAAGGATCAACAAGCTGAGACGTAAGAGGCAGCAGATGGACTATGACGGCGAAGACTCGGGGCGGTTAGCCGTCGACATGCTGGTCTACACCAAAACGCAAGACGATGGCTAGGCCCCACGGACTGAGTGCGGACATCCGCCTGCTCTCGACCCTCGTCTTCCTCCTGGCCCTCGTGGGAGCTGCCTGCAGCGCGGGCCCCGAGCCCACCCCTCCGCCCACCGAGACCCCTGCCCCTACCCCCACCGTCCGGCCCATGTCTGTCGCCGAAGTGGCGGAGCACTCTCTGCCGGCCGTCGTATCCATACTCACCAGTGCCGTCGACCTGAGCCAGTTTCTCGACCCCGGATCCCAGTCCGACTACTCCGGCTCCGGTGTAATCATCAGCGAAGACGGCCTGATTGTCACCAACAGCCACGTGGTCCGCGAAGCCAGCTTCATCCTTGTCACCCTGACTGACGGTCAGACTTTCAGCGCCGAGATTATCGGCGCGGACCCCATATCCGACCTCGCTGTTATCAAAGTGGATGCTGAAGGCCTGCCCTCCCTCGATTTCGGCGACACCGAGTCGCTCAGAATCGGAGAGCCCGTCGTCGCCATAGGCAACGCGATGGGCTTTGAGGGCGGGCCCACTGTGACAGCGGGTGTCGTCAGCGCCCTGGGCAGGTCCGTTTCCCTGAGCGACGGCGAGCTTAGCGACCTGGTCCAGACCGACGCCGCAATCAACCCCGGCAACAGCGGCGGCCCCCTGTTGAACCTGGAGAGTGAAATCGTGGGCATCAACACCGCGGTAGACCGCACCCAGCCGGGAATCGGGTTCGCAGTGGGCACCCAAACCATCAACCGGGTGGTCGATCAACTAATCACCCACGGGGAGGTGGTAAGGGGCTTTTTAGGCGTCACGCTGGCGACCGTCAATCCCGGCATCTCAGCGCGGTTCGACCTGGGAATCGAAGAGGGCGTTCTGATAACCAACGTCTTGCGGGACACCCCCGCCGAGGAGGCGGGCCTCGAGGCCCGGGATGTCGCCATAAGATTCAACGGCGAACTCCTTACCACCAGCGACGAATTCATCCACCTGATCCGCACCAGCCCTCTCGGAGACGAACTTGACATCACCATAATCCGGGGCGGAGAGGAGATGACCCTCTCCGTAGTCCTCGCCGTCAGGGAATAACCCCCCATCCCCCCCCGTCATTCCGGCCCCCGAGCCAGTCGAAGATACTGTAAGTGCGCCTTTGGCGTGCGCCGAGGCGTGAATCCATCCCTAGGAGGGGCCGCTCATCCTGAGGTACTCGAAGGGTCGAGCGGGGTGTGGCCCGCGTTGTCCATCCGTCGTGGTCGCCCTCCCCATCCCAACCAACACCTATAACACTGTCATCCCGAGGCCCCGCGAGGGATCTAGGACTTGCCCGCTCACGCCTCACCCATGACTCAACAAGAGAGTAGGCGGGTGGGACTCAATATACTCCCGGAGCCTCTGGCAGTGATCCCCTACCCCACCTTCACCACTCCCAACACCACCTCCCGACCGTCCAGCTTATGCGTCTCGACAAACGCCTCGGGTGGGGGGGCAGATGTGAAGACTTCTTTAGATAGCGTTTCCTGTTTCACGTAGTCTTCGAAAGCTGCCAAGGCCTCCGCCGGAGCACCCTCCCCGACCAGGTAGCTCACTATCTGATCGACAACCTTGAAGCCCGCCGACCGCCGCATCGTCTGCAGCCGGTGCACCAGCTCTCGAGCCATCCCCTCCCTCGCTAGCTCTGCAGATATGGTAGTCGGCACAGCAACCGCGTATTCTCCCTCCATTGCTAGCGCAATCCCATCCCTAACCACTACCGTCAGTTTGATTTCTTCCGGCTCTAGGATGAATTCAGTTTCTTCCTCAGATGGATTAACTACGGTGAGGACTCCACTAAGTTTCGGAGTTCCAGCACTGAGTTTTCCTACTAACCGAACCTTTTGGCCCCTCTTCACCGCCCTTGCGACCTCTTCGGGGTCCGCGTCAGAGAGCCACTTGAGGACCTTCGGCGTGTCTTTCCCATACTTGGGTCCGAGCAGCGTCGTATCTGCTGACACGTCTTCGACTGTCAGCTCTGAGGTTGAGTCGGCAAATTTCAACGCCTTGACGTTAAGCTCCTCTTTCACTTGGTCGAAGCTGCCGCGCAATGACTTCCTTTCTTCCTCGCTCGGGACCATAATCGTCGCCAACGCCAACGGTTGGCGCACCTTGATTCCCGCCTTGCTCCGGGCGGCGCGGCCCAGGCTGCTAACCTTCATTGCCAGCCGAGCCTCGTCGTTTAGGGCGGGGTCTATGAGCGACTCGTCTGCCTCGGGGAACGAGGCCAGGTGAACGCTCTCAGGGGCAGAAGAATCAACCGCGAAGACAAGGTTTCGATAGAGCTCTTCCGCCAGGAACGGCGTGAAGGGAGCGATGAGCTTGGACAGCGTGACCAGGCAGTTGTAGAGGGTGTCGTAGGCAGACTGCTTTTCGGCGTCGTTCTCGCTCTTCCAGAAACGGCGTCGGCTCCGACGCACGTACCAGTTGGACAGCACGTCCACAAAACCTTCGATCCTGCGGCCAGCGTTGGTCGGATCGTAGTTGTCCAGGGAGTCGGTCACGTCCTTGACCAGCCGGTGCAATTCCGACTCTATCCACCGGTCCAGCCCCGATGCCTTGGCCCCGTTCCTATCCCGAATTGGCTGGTATCCGTCGATATTGGCGTAGGTGACGAAGAACGAGTAGGTGTTCCACAGGGTCAGCATAAACTTGCGGATCGCTTCCTGTACCAGTTCGCCCGAGAACCGGCGCGGGTTGCCGGGTGGCGAGGCGGTGTACAGGTACCAGCGCAGGGCGTCGGCGCCCTGGGCGTCGAGCACCGACCACGGCTTAACCACGTTCCCCTTGGACTTGCTCATCTTCTCCCCGGCCTCGTCCAGGATGTGCCCGAGACAGATGACGTTGCGGAAGCACGGCTCGCCGAATAGCAGTGACGATACGGCGTGAAGGCTGTAGAACCAGCCTCGCGTCTGGTCGACGGCCTCGCAGATGTAGTCGGCGGGGAACCGGCCGTCCTCTCGCATGCCCTCGTTTTCGAATGGATAGTGCCACTGAGCGATGGGCATCGCTCCCGAGTCGAACCAGACGTCCATCACCTCCAGGATGCGGCCCATCGTGCCGCCGCAGCCTCCGCATTCGTAGTAGATCTCGTCGACGTTGGGGCGGTGGAGGTCCAGAGGCTCGGTGATGCCGCGTACGGCCTTCTTCGAACGGAGCTCGGCTATCGAGCCTATACACTCGTACTTCTCACAGGAGTCGCACTGCCAGAAGGGTATCGGCGTTCCCCAGTACCGCTCTCTTGAGATGGCCCAGTCCTGCACGTTCCTCAGCCACTCCCCGAACCGCCCCCACTTGATGTGGCCGGGGTACCAGTTCACCTTGTCGTTGTTGTCCAGCAGCGTGTCCTTGATGGCAGTGGTGTTGATGTACCAGGAGCTCTTGGCGTAGTAGACCAGCGGCGAGCTGCACCGCCAGCAGAAGGGATAGGTGTGGACTATCTGGGTGCTCCGGAACATCAGCTCCCGGGCCGTGAGGTCGTCGATGATATCCGCGTCGGCGTCCTTCACGAACTTCCCCGCGAACGGGAAGTCTCCGAGCATCGCACCCTGCAAATCGACATGCTGGACAAAGTACAGCCCCGCCGACGCCCCTATCTTGAAGTCGTCCTCACCGAAGGCAGGTGCGATGTGTACCACTCCCGTACCCTCGTCCAGGCTCACGAAGTCCCCGCCGACAACGTGGAACGTCGCCGTTTGGCCCGGCGTGTAGCTGGCGCCCCCCTGCACCCGGCCCTCGGCGAACCGTCCGATCCCCGGGACCCGGTAGGCCACCGGGTTGTACAGGGCCTTGTATCCGATTCCCGCCAGGTCGCTGCCCTTCACCCTCCCGAGGGTCTCGTAGCCCTCCGGAAGCAGCTTTCCGATGAGGGCCTCGGCCATGATTAGCCGTTCGGGTATCGCTCCCTCGGCCTTGTCCTGGACGACTGCGTAGTCTGCGTCAGAGTCGACAGCCAGGGCCGTGTTACCGGGGAGGGTCCAGGGAGTCGTCGTCCAGGCGAGGATGGAGGTCGGAAGGGGGGACCCGCCAATGAAGGTGCGGGCCGCGTTGCTGTAGTCGTCGTCCTCAAGGTCGACCCTGAACTTCACGAATATGGCCACGTCCTTCGTTTTGTCGTTGTAGCCCTGGGCCACCTCGTGGTCGCTCAGGGATGTGACGCAGCGGGGGCAGTGCCAGATCGACCTATAGGCCTCGTAGATCAGGTCCCGGTCCCAGAGCTGCTTCAGGATCCACCACATCGACTCGATATACGAGTTTTCGAAGGTGACGTAGGGGTGCTCCATGTCGATCCAGAAGCCGATGCGGTCGGTGAGCGCCTCCCACTCCTTCACGTAGCGCATCACGTTCTGCTTGCAGGCGGCGTTGAACTCGGCGATGCCATGCTCCTCGATCTGCGCCTTCCGCGTAATGCCGAGACTCTTCTCGACCTCCAGCTCAACGGGCAAGCCGTGGGTGTCCCATCCCGCCTTCCGAGGCGCGCAGAAGCCCTTCATCGTCTTGTAGCGGGGCATGATGTCCTTGAACACCCGAGACAAGACGTGGTGGATGCCGGGGCCGGCGTTGGCCGTCGGCGGCCCTTCGAACATCACGTACTGTGGCCTGTCCCGACGCTCCTCCACCGACCGCTTCGCAATATCACGGTCCTTCCAGAACTCCAGCACCCGCGTCTCCAGCTCCGGAAAACTCACCTTGCTCGATACCGGTTTGAACATCTTTTCGCTCATCTCTCTTGCCATTCACCAAGTAAACCTGTCACCTTTTTCGCCACCCCATCCCATCCGTCCTCTCCCTCCCACGCCCGTAGGGGCGACCGGCTGGTCGCCTTCCCCGGGGTAGAGGGGCCGCTCACCCTGAGCAGGGTCGAGGGGTCGAGCGTGGTGTGGCCCCGCATTGCCAATCCGTCACGGTCGCCCTCCCCCTTCCCACCCAACAAAAAATCCCGCCCCTACAGGGACGGGATACAACCCGCGGTACCACCCTAATTGCCCGCCTGCGGCGGACCTTCTCATCAGGACACGAGCCAAGAATACAAGGCCGATGCCCTCGCCCCTTCAACGTGGAGCGACTCCGGCCACGCCTACCGACCGCCTAATGCGGGTTTCGGGTGGCGGCTCGGGAGGGATTTTCGGGGCCGGGCTCCGGGCCTGCTTTCACCGGACCAGGCTCGCTAACCACAGCTACGTGCCCCTATTCGTCTCCGTCTTCGCCGATGATTTCGAGTTTTGACTTAGCTTCTAGACCCGAACAGGAAAGGAGTTGCCTCCTCCGGCAGACGGGCCTTGATCGTTTCCTTTATCTCTTCGTTGCTCGGGAACCGGCCTGTCTCCAGCTTGGAGAACACCAGCTCACCGTCGATCCTCACCTCGAACTTGCCCTGCGAGGCAGTAATGATCTTGAAGGTCTCGATGTCGTAATCGTACTCCCTCATCACCTCTTCCGTCAGACTGACGGCTTCGGGGAGGTAGTTTCACAGTGTGCAGTATTCGACCTCGACGTTCAACTTCTTCGCCATCCGTACCCCACCCCCTTTCTTCGACTAAGGGCTATAACCGCCCTCCAAAAGCGAAGGATATTATATCTCACCCACCGCAAAACGTCATCGCTCTCGACCCGAGGCTATCAAAGGGTAAATTGGGGCCTAAAGTGACTCATAGTGAGCAAAGAAGGTGTCAGAGTTAATTCCCCCATCCTCCAGTACACTGACAAGTTCATCACGGCTGATGTGTGTCATGTCGGAGTCGAAAGTTATGGAGGAATTAGGGTGATTAGGATCGAAAAACGTCAGGACACTAACGTTGACGCCACTTCTCTCTTTTTCTCTATATCCCAACTGCCACAGGGCTGCCTTCACATTCTCTATTGGGTCTAGAGGTAAGCAGTCAGGCGGGTACGAGGAAGTGTCCTTTGCCATTGTGAACTTTCCGATCTTGAGCCGGGTTCCACTCATCGAACCAGAACGTCGGGGTAGGATGGGCGAAAGCAACCGGGGTATTGCGAGTTATGTTGAATTTGCGCCGGGTGAAGTAGTCGTATAGGTCTATACCCCGCTCCACAAGGTCATCCAACAAAAGGGCCAGCCCTTCTAGGGCTTTCTCTATTGCCTCATCCTCCGTGGACCCCTGTACGATCAATCCAATGCCGTCGGGCGAACACGTCCACAGGTCATTCCGAAAGTTAGTTGTCAAAGCAATCGGTATAGAAAAGGAGCTAACCTTGGCATTCATGCCAACCCCTTCCTTTAATTATTGGTTCAAAATATAAGCGCAGAGTGGCAGTGTAACCAGTATAACACTGACTCGTCAATAATTTTTACACAGCCCCGCTCCTACTTACCCCACCCCCGATTTGCGCCGCCAAACACAAGATGACAGAATAGCGAATCCGGGTTCAATTCAGGGATTGTAGGTGTGGCTTGGCATGGACAAAAGGTCATTGGTCTTTAGAGGCGTATGGATGGCGGCTATGCTCGTATGTGTGGCCGCTATTGTTGCCGTGGCCTGCACCCAACCCGAGCCTACCGCTGCTCCCAGCCCCACCCCTGAACCCACCGCCACTGCTGCCCCAACGCCAACACTCACTCAAAGCCCCACCCCGACTGCTACAGCCCTGCCATCGCCTACACCTGCGCCATCACCCACCCCTATCCCTGCGCCCACACCTGTTCCTACACCTATTCCCACTCCTACTCCTATTCCCACTCCTACACCTGTTCCCACTCCTACACCTGTTCCCACTCCTACACCTGTTCCCACTCCTACACCTGTTCCCACTCCTACGCCCACTCCCGTCCCTATTCCTACCCCGACACCCACCCCTGTTCCTACCCCGACACCCACCCCTGTTCCTACGCCTACTCCCACCCCTAAACCGACACCCACACCAACCCCCACTCCTACCCCTACGCCCACACCCTCTCCCACTCCTGTTGTACCTCCTACCCCCGCCGACTTGGTTAGACGGGTTGAGGATGGAGTGGTCAGGGTAACCGCGGGGCGTAAAGGGGGTTCAGGATTCATCTTTGATACTGAAGGATATACCGCCTTCGTTGTTACCAACCATCACGTTATAGAGGACGAAGACGCAATCGATGTGCGAGTGAAGAGCACCCTGACCTATAAAGCCACCCTCCTGGGTTACGATTCGGACAAGGACGTTGCCGTCTTGTCCATATGCTGCAGTCCCTATTTCACTGCCCTGGCATGGGACTCAGACGCCTCCGTCCAGACAGGTGACCAAGTGGTGGCAGTTGGATACCATCGCAGTTCATCAAGCAGGGTCTCTGCCACGTTGGGTCAAGTCAAATATGATCGCACGGGTGCCGTACTCGGATACATTAGCCACGATGCACCCCTGAATCCGGGCAGCAGCGGAGGTCCCCTCTTCTCCACGGAGGGGAATGTCGTGGGAGTCAACACTGGGGGGTCTAAGGTTACGGACAGGACGTACTATGCTGTTCCCTATTCCGCTATCGCGGATGATGCCGCCGATTGGAAGTCCCGCTTGATTATCAATTGTCCCACAGCTAGGGAACTGGCATATATCAATGCACAGCGTGACTACTCAGACAACATAAATTTAGGCATGTCGTCCCTGCTTAACTTGATGACAGAAGCGCACGACAACCCATCATTAATGTCTGATGACTCCTGGACCAGGAGAGTGGCTGTTATATTGCCCGTACTGGATAGGGACGCAGAGGGTATACTGGCTCTTGACACGCCAAACTCGGCTGCAAGTATAAGAACAGCTGCTGAATCGATGGTTAATAGAGCCTTGACAGTAACTGACTTATTGGTGCGAGAAATTGACAGACGCGACCTAGATGCCATTGAGGAATTCTATAATCTGTACACACGATACCTCAATCTACACACACGCTACCTCCTTGATGGTCAGATCCCGTTATTAGTTGCTATGAACTCGTTTTGTGATTAGTGCGGGACAAATTGGACACACGTAAGCAAAGCTAGCCGAAATAGTGGCTATCATACTTGCCGTCTTCAGCTTGGACACAGCCTGTGGCATTCGGATGGCCTGTCCCCTCTTCCTCGATGAATTGTAGGTGCGTCTTAGATGTGAAAAGGCTAAGGAAAGAGTGATTTCTATCTTCACTACCTCAGCCTGAGCAGCCCAACACACAGAATTAGGATGCGACATGATCGGTTGCTATATGATACGGTCATGCAAATCAAGCAACATGCCGCTTTCGTCTTTTACCTGCTGACTACGCTTCTTTACGTCGATTTTCTTCATGTAGTCAATCTTCAGAACACCTCCTTCATTCCGAGAATTGGTTGGTTGCCACGAATATTCTTCTCCATGCTTCAGGTCTATTTGTTGTCCATCAAGCCGCATAACAACGCCCAAGCCCTCATATATTTCAGAGTCATAGTGTTTAAGAATGATATCTATCAACCCTTTGATGTCCTGCGCAAGCTGCGTTCTCTTCTTCCACGCATCACTACCTCTTCTTCCACGCATCACTACCTCTTCTTTCACCCATTGGCCTACCTCCCTAGGTAATCTCTTCCCGACCT
The DNA here is from genome assembly GCA_965197585.1 of Dehalococcoidia bacterium. GTDB lineage: Bacteria > Chloroflexota > Dehalococcoidia > Plut-88900 > Plut-88900 > Plut-88900. Next base: position 2,833,058 of record OZ240215.1, on the reverse strand, counting down.
AGCCACGTTAGGCTGTCCGTGCAAAACTACCATGTATAACCCCGGAGGCGTCAACTTTCAGGGAGAAAGATTTAACAAGGCTCATACGCCATTAGAAAATATTATCGTTGATGAAAAAATTGTGCGGGATTACAAAAGTCTAAACATTTTATGCTCGCCAAAAAACGACGGGGCAATTGATTTTCTCGCATCAAGGAATTTTTTCGAAGCGTTTACGCTTCACTCGTTCTCTATTCTTTCCCCCGCCCCTATCTCCCCCCGCCCCTATCTCCCCCGACCCTCGTACGTTATCATTGATGTAGAGATATGTTGGACTTAAAAGCACTCACCCAGCTTCAGAAGAGGATAATCTTCGCCCTCGGCCTGGCCGGTATAGCGGCCATCGTCATCTCTCTCAACAACCCCTTCGCCTCGGAGCCATCCGTCATGAACGAGGACGGCTCCATGGTCATGCTCGGCACCGCTGACAACACCAACCTCGCCGAGGGTGATTACGAGGTCGGCACCGACGTCGGAGACGCCGCACCCAACTTCATGCTCACCAACTCCGACGGCGAAGTCGTCAGCCTCGACTCCTTCCTCGGCGAGAAGGCCGTGGTAGTCAACTTCTGGGCCAGTTGGTGCAACTTCTGCCTCGAAGAGATGCCCGACCTCGAGGCTGTCGGCCAGGAGTTCAGCGACGAGCTTGTAATCCTTGGCGTAAACAACCAGGAGACCGTCTCCCAGGGCGACCCCTTCGCCGTGGCCCGTGGCGTCACCTACCCCCTCCTCTACCTCCCCAAGGACGACCAGATCGTCAAGGCCTACCAGGTCCTCGCCATGCCCACCACCTACTACATCGACATCAACGGCGTCATCGTCGACCGAAAGCTCGGCTTCGACACCCACGAAGGCATCCGCGAACGCGCCCTCCTAGCCATAGAAAACTAGCTCCCTCTCACGTCTCTTTATGTGTCATCCCGAGGCCCCGCGAGGGATCTAAGGCGACCGTCCAAAGCACACGCACCGCAATACCTATCCCGCACTATGTCAAAGACCAAACTCCTACTCCCCCTAACCGCCCTCCTCATAGCCATCCTTGTCATCGCCGCCTGCGGCGGCAACACCCCCTCTCCCTCGACGGAAGAGGGGCAGGGTGACGGTGACCCCCTCCCCACCCACCAACCCGGAGAATCCGAGTGGTCTCCCCCAACAGGTGAGGGCGATTCCCCCACCCCCATCCCCCCGGCCCCCGACCAGCCCTGGCCTCAGCTCGACCTCCAGACCCCCCTCCAGTCCCCCTTCCCTATCCTATTCTTGGAAACGCCAACCCCTGTCCCCACTCCCGAATTCGACCCTGCCGCCTACTTCGCTCAATCCGACCCCACTGGCAGGAATCCCTGGCGCACCGATTTCTCCAAGCACTCCATCGACTACACGGAAATCCTTCTGGGCCAGGTCCGGGACGGCATCCCGTCCATCGACAACCCCAAGTTCGCACCCGTGTCCGACGACCCCGACTGGCTCGCCGATCGGGAGCCCGTTATCGCCCTCCAAATCGGCGACGACGCCCGCGCATACCCACTCCAGATCATGACCTGGCACGAGATCGTCAACGACATCGTCGGCGGAGAGCCTGTCATCGTCACCTTCTGCCCCCTCTGCAACTCCGCCATCGTCTTCGAACGCCGCATGGGCGACACCGTCAACTCCTTCGGCGTCAGCGGCCTCCTCCGCTACAGCGACCTCATCATGTACGACCGCGCCACCGACAGTTGGTGGCAGCAGATTCTCGGCGAGGCTATCGTCGGCGAGCTGACCGGTGCCCGGCTCCCCAAGGTCCCTGCGTCGATCATCTCCTGGGCTGACTTCCGCCAGAACTACCCGGACGGCCAGGTCCTCACCCGGGACACGGGCTTCACCCGCGAGTACGGGCGCAACCCCTACACCGGCTACGACGATATCGACTCCTCGCCCTTCCTGTTCGTCGGCCCTGAGGACGAGCGCCTCCGCCCCGTGGAGCGTGTGGCGGCTGTGGAGCTTGGCGGTGAGTCGGTGGCTTACCCCTTCCTCAGGCTGGAGGAGACCCCCGTCGTCAACGACGACCTAGGTGGGACGCCGGTAGTGGTCTTCTTCTCGCCGGGCACCACCTCGGCGCTGGACGGCAGTGTCATAGCCGCCTCCCGAGATGTGGGCGCCACCGGCGTCTACGACAGGCGTCTCAGCGACCAGACCCTCACCTTCCGCCCCGACTCAGGCGCCTTCAGCGACGAAGAGACCGGCTCGACTTGGAACGTTCTCGGCCGTGCCGTCGACGGCCCCCTGACCGGCGAGACCCTAACCCCCATAGTCCACGGCAACCACTTCTGGTTCGCCTGGGCCGCCTTCCAACCCGCCACCCGGGTCTGGACCCCCTAGCCCCCTCCTAGGGAACCTATCGGTTGTAATTGGGAGTTAGGGCCAAGAAAGTGCGGTAGCATGGACTTTGCCCAAACCATTCCCAAATTTGAGAGATACTATTTCGCCAAGCTTAATCTATGCCTAGTGGATGGTTGTCCCACAAATTACGGGATGGGCTAGTCATCTCTTCGGATATAGGCAATTGGTCTTATGCGCAGGCAAGATCGTAAGGCGGTAGAGTTTATCAACAGTGTACAAAATCTCAAATACAGTGGATAAAAGTCAGAATAAGTGCCCTATTGAGGGGGTGTAGGCACAGATGGCAGAAGAGGTTGGCGTTCTTGTTTCGCCCACATTCTGCCTTGATTACTGGCGATGAACTTAAGCGAAGCAGTGGTTTCAAAAATCAGAGTCATTAAGTGGTACGCGGCTAGGACTTCACTTTGCAAATCTTGATCAGCTTCTAGTGTTTGTAATTTTACCCCCAGCCTCTTCAGTTGCTCCGCTCCAATTCTTTGGCCATGAGTATGTATTTGGCCGTGTTCAGGAGTATTCTCAGCATTGAAGTATGCTGCAATGGTATCAGCCTGTCTCTTCCTCTCGTTCTCGTCCTTCTGATCCTTTAGCATCCTTTTATTCAGCCACCCTACTACCAGTTCCTTACTGTATGCCAGAGCCTTTTCCGCCTCCAGAACAAGCGATGGCCCCATGTTCTGCAGGATGGGTGCCCAGAGATGGGCGAGCCTTGTGTCCTCCTTTATGTCTTCTCTAGCCTTCGCGAAACCCTCTTGAATAGCTCTGGCTGAGTGCACTTTGTCTTCAAAGCGGAACTGTGGATCAATGGGTCCGAGTTGGCTTTGTCGCCCAAGGATCAGTAGATCGCTTGCCAAACTGATCATCGCACCACCTGACATGGCAAGGTACGGCACAACGACTTCTATTTTGTTGAACTTGGAATGTAGGTACTCAACAATGCTTTCGACGGCATTGGGATCTCCTCCAGGAGTGTGAAGTATCAACACCAAACCCTTGTCTGTGGAAGCCTTATAAAGGGCGTTCATAAATCCATTGATATCTTCCCTGGTTATCGAAATTCCCTCGTTTGTCTTTTGTAAGAAAGCCGAAGCGTAGAAGATCACGGTTGCATGACCACGACGCTTTGAGATCGCGTTTAAGTACTCATACAATTTCTTGTCTAGCCAGTTAGGAACTTTCTGTTTTTTTAAACTGACTAGGAGCTCACTCCACGATGGCATAGCGTTCTAACTTTGCTCGATTCGGAGTGTATTGACGGTCAAGGGATGATCTAGAGTAGGATCCACGTACTGAAGTGTCTTGCTTTTCCTCTGAGTGGGCAATTTATAAAGTTCGCTAACCTCTAAGTACTGCTGATATTGCTTTTGGATTCGTTCCAACGTTCTGAGATAATAGTCAGCCACATCCTTTCCTTTACCTACGTCAACTTCTTTATCTGCGTCAGCCATCACTACCCTCCTCAATTGATGTCGCAACTTCTATCACAGTGCACCCAAAACTTCAAGCTTTGAATGTCATACCCCCCTTTCAAAAACTTCGCTTGTCTCAATTGTAGCACTTTGGTTTTGGCATTCGGATTCCTTCAAAGTTGACATGGAATCCATGAACTCTGTGGTACATGCTTTTCTGATGACCGTTATTTTAGAGTTTCATTTCTCTTTGAGCAACATCAGCGCAATTGACTTGGTGATATCAGGGATAAGCTCCGCGGCAACGGCACAAGTACTATCTGTAAGAACGTCCTTTCTAACTCAAAGCCCCGCTTTTGCGAGCGGGATCATTTACCGAAGGTAGACCTAGGTATGGTGATGGGGCAATATTCAGCACAGGCGACATACAGCCCACCTTGTTTTAGACAGTGAGTCGGCCGTCATAAAACAGAAGCTAAATGCCCGTTCACCACTCCTTTCCACCGTCATCCCCACTCCAGAGCGTGAATCCATCTCAATACTTCAGTAATACTGTGTTTCACACGGCAATTAATTCCACGCGCGGGATCCCTCGTGCTAAGTCAGCCTCTTGCGAGTCGAAGCACGAGGCTGGAGAAAAATCCAGCAGAGAACATACAATCAAACATCGTGCCTAGCTCCCGCAAACAATCAGACACAAGGCCGATTCCCATTGATTTTCCGTGAACCCTTCGATAGTAGTATGTCAACCTCCCCCGCATTGACACCCGACCAACCCCGTTAATTTCCTCCCCCCACCCCACCCCCCTCTCCTTTCACTGGGGTTGGGGTCGAAGACTCGCCTCGGCGAGTGACACGAACCCCTTGACCCTACCTGAACACCCGTGCTACTATCCCCACCGTTCGAACACCAATCTAACTATCTCAAGGAGGAACCACAACCCAGGGGGAATCCCAGCCCCGGCCCCGAGGACTCAACGTCCAAGCCCATCCCAAAGGGCGGCCCACACGCCGCTCCACGGCTCAAGCGAAAGCCGCCATCTCCTCATACCAAAGGCCCCGGCTATCCCTTCCCCCACCCAGGCGATGGAAGGCCCACAGACTATGCTCGGCAGACCCGGTCCAACGACGCCCCTGCCGATTCAACGCTCCCCATTATCGGGTGCGTTTACCCCGGCCCATTGCGCGCCGGTTTTCCCGGTAGGTCAACCGACCCCCGGTTTAGCAAGGCCCTCGTGTCCTTGTTTGTCCCGCCGTCCCTGCCACCCGTCTACCCGGCGGATGCACCGGGACGCCGGTTCTGAAAGACCGCCTCAGGCGGCATCTTCCACGTCAGCGGTCCGGTCATGTGCCGCTCACGAATTGGGATCTGCCCCACACAACCCTGACCACAGCCGACAACGTGTGGGGATAATCCAGCCCGGTGCCGACGGCCCGGCAGCAACCCCCGGCCTGGTTTCTAGTCACGGACCTTCCATCGCCTGCCCCCTCCCAAACAAATCAAGCAAAACCCAACCCCAACTGAATAACCCCTCCCCCGCGTTGACACCCGACCAACCCCATTGCTATCCTCTCCGACGGCATAGCCTTAGGAGGACACCCCCATGACCAGAGTGGAACATTCGCCAGAGGAGAACCAGACTCTGCACCAGGCCCGTGACGCAGGCCGCATTTTCCTCAACGAAGTCGAGTCCAAGCAGGTGCTTCGCGACGCCGGCATCGAGACTACCCAGGCCACCCTCGCCACCTCTAAGGAAGAGGCCGTCGATCAGGCCGGGAGCATCGGCTATCCCGTCGTACTCAAGGTTATCTCCCCAGACGTCGTTCACAAGAGCGACATGGGCGGTGTGAAGCTCGGCCTCAAGGACGCCGCCGAGACCGCCGCGGCCTACGACGACATCGTCGCCTCCATTAACGCCAACCAGCCCGGCGCCGTCATCGAAGGCGTATCCGTACAGGGCATGGCCCGCCCCGGCACGGAGGTCATCATCGGCATGTCCAAGGACTCCCAGTTCGGGCCCGTCCTCATGTTCGGCCTCGGCGGCATCATGGTCGAAATCCTCAAGGACGTCGCCTTCCGCATCGTCCCCCTCACCCGCCGGGACGCCCGCAGCATGATCCACGAAATCAAGGGCTTCCCAGTCCTCAACGGTTACCGAGGCCAGGAGCCCGCCGATATCGAGAAGCTCGAAGACACCCTCCTCAAGCTCTCCGAGTTCGTTCAGCAGCACGACGAGATTAAGGAGATCGACCTCAACCCCATCTTCGCCTACAAGGACGGCCTCACCGCTGTCGATGCACGAATTATCCTCGAAGAGAAGGCCGGATAATGACCATCGACGTCGCCAAGTTCGACCGGCTCTTCAACCCCAAGTCCGCCGTCGTCATCGGAGACAAGCAGGCCCTCGGCTACTCCTGGCTCAACTCCATGAGCACCTTCAAGGGCCCCGTCTATTCCGTCCAGATCGACGAGAGGGAGATCCCCAACATCGAGGCGCTGGGGTATCAGAACTTCAAGAGCCTCATGGACGTCCCCGGCGATATCGACTTCGTCATCGTCTCCGTCCCCCGCAGGTTCGCCCCCATGGTCCTCCAGCAGTGCATCGACAAGGGCGTCGGAGGCGCGACATTCTTCACCTCCGGCTTCGCAGAGACCGCCGAGGAGGAGGGCATCGCCCTGCAGAACCAGCTCTCCGAGATGGCTCGCGAGGCTAACTTCATGCTGGTCGGGCCCAACTGCATGGGCCTGTTCATCCCCGGCTGCGGCGTCCGTTTTACGACCCAGCAGTACGCCGGCGAGGCAGGACCCGTCGGCTTCATAGGCCAGAGCGGCACCCAGAGCATGTACTTCAGCCTGCTCGGGGGGGCGCACGGGGTGAAGGTCAGCAAGCTGGTGAGTCTTGGCAACGCCATCGTCCTCGACGTCCCTGACTACCTCGAATACCTCGGCCAGGACCCCGAGACCAAGATGGTCGGCATGTACGTCGAAGGCGTCAAGGACGGCCGACGCTTCTTCGAAGTTCTCAAGGACGTATGCAAGCGGAAGCCCGTCGTCATCTGGAAGGGCGGCCAGACTGCGGACGGGGCCCGGGCCGTCTCCTCCCACACCGCCTCCCTCGCCACCGAGAACACCGTCTGGGAGTCTCTTGTCCGGCAGGCCGGCGCCATCAGCGTCAACAGCCTCGAAGAGATCGTCGACGTGCTCAAGGGTCTCCTGTACATTGCCCCGTCCACCGGCGAGCGCATGGGCATCATGGCCCTCACCGGCGGCCAGTCCGTCGCAGCCGCCGACGCCTTCGCCAAGCAGGGCTTCACCATCGGCCCCCTCAGCGAGCCCAGCTACGAGGAGCTTTCCTCCTTCTTCACCATCATCGGCGCCAGCTACCGCAATCCCCTGGACATCAGCTCCAACCTCCCCGACCTGACGGTCCTCGTCCGCATCCTCGACATCCTCGAAAGAGACCCCCTCGTCGACGCCATCACCACCGAGCTAACCACCTCTCTCCTCGACCGCCGTGAAGCGATGGGCGAGGGCTACGTCGAGAACCTGATCAACATTCTCGCCAACCACCGAGATCGGACCAAGAAGCCCTACTTCACCACCGTCTGCCCCGTCGACCAGGAAGTCGAGGCGATCAGGCTTAGGGAAGAGCTCATGACTCGGGGCATACCCTCCTTCCCGACCTTCCACCGCAGCGCCAACGCCTACCGCAAGCTCGTAGACTACAACGAATTTTTGGCGGACGTGTAGGCATATGCACACAGCGGCCCGTGTATAATGCCCGTACACACCGTGCCATCCACAGCCCACTTTTTGAAGGAGCCGGTAATGGTAACCTCCGCCGAACGCAAGCCAGCCCGCAAAATGACGGACGAGGAGCTAATGGCCGAGGTACGGGAGAAAAACTGTATCCTTCTGGCAAATGCTGCCGAAAACGGACCTCGACTCGAACGCCGTATTCGCCGCAAAATCAGGGTCTACGAACGCCGATACGAAATGTCTTCGGAAGTCATGATGACTTGCCTCCAGGCCGGCATTATCCGCGAGACTAACGATATCTCGAAGTGGGCTTTTGAATGGCTGAGCTTGAAGCATCTCCTCGGAGAGACCCCCACAACTGGAACTCCTTAGACAACTACCGCTTCCTTCACGAAAAGCATCTCGACGCTCACCCATTCGTTCTGCCCAACGGCTGGGACTTAACGTTCCACTACACCTCCCTTCCCTTTTCTCAGTTTGACGCTATCAGACTGGAGGGGCTTGTCCTTTGCACCAACGGTCTCGTGCTCGAGATGACCAAGGAAGGGGATGTGGACAGAACGCAGGCCTATAGAGTTCGCATGTTTCGCTTTCGCTACAACGCCCATTTCCCCAGGGGAGAAAATGTCCTCCGCTACGACAACATGCACGCCGACGAACCCGACATCTATCATCGCCACGTCTTCGACCCCGTCACTGGTGACCAGGTATCCTTCAGTGCCCTGACACGCGCCGAGTTCCCCGTAATGCATGAAGTTCTCGATGAGCTCATGCGTATGTTCCCTCCCGACTAACCCCCCGCCCCCGCGTTGACTACTCCCGACCCCTTGCATTAGATTCTGGGCTGTGTAGAATCCGCGCAGGCCCCAAACCCGCGCCCCCAGGGAGGTGGACCCCATGGCCGACAACCTTATCCCCAAGCCCGCTCTCAGTGAAATGCAGGTCGTTCCCAATATCCCCGACTACCAGGCTGCCCGCGACGATTTCTCCTGGGACACCATCAAGGCCGAGATAGACGGCCTCCCAGGTGGCGGCCTCAACCTCGCCTATGAGGCCATAGACCGGCACGTCGCTCACGGGAACGGCTCCAAGGTCGCCTTCCACTGGCTCGGGGCCAACGGCGAGGAGGAGACCTACACCTTCGCTGACTTCAAGGCCCAATCCAACAAGTTCGCCAATGTCCTCTCCGGCTTGGGCGTCGAGCTCGGAGACCGGGTCTTCATATTCATGGATCGGGTCCCGGAGCTCTACTTCGCCTTCTTTGGTATCCTCAAGGCCGGCGCCATCGCCGGGCCGCTCTTCTCCGCCTTCGGCCCCGACCCCGTTAAAGACCGCCTCGAGGACTCCGGGGCCAAGGTCCTCATCACCAGCCCCAAACTCCGCAAGAAGATTTCAGGCATCCTCGGTGACCTGCCTAACCTGAAGCATGTCATCATCGTTAACAAGAACAACCGGGACGAAGGGCCTCTTGACGAGGGCGACATCAGCTACGATGAGGCCATGTCCAACGCCTCCGAGGACTTCGAGATCGTCCGCACCACCGAGGAAGACTACGACATCATGCACTACACCTCGGGGACAACGGGGAAGCCCAAGGGCGCTGCCCATGCCCACCGAGCAACCTATCAGCAGTACGCAACCGGTAAGTGGGCCCTCGATCTTCAACCTGACGACATCTACTGGTGCACCGCCGACCCCGGCTGGGTAACCGGCACCTCCTACGGCATGGTCGCTCCCTGGACCAACGGCGTCACCCAGATCATCTACGAAGGTGGGTTTGGCGCTTCCGGCTGGTACCGGGTCATCGACAAATACAAGGTCACCGTATGGTACACTGCCCCGACGGCTATCAGGATGCTTATGAAGGCCGGTGATGAAGTGGTCAAGCGCCACGACCTTTCATCCCTCCGTTACATCACCAGCGTCGGTGAGCCCCTCAACCCCGAGGCCGTGATTTGGAGCGACCGCGTCTTTGGCATGCCCTTTCACGACACGTGGTGGCAGACCGAGACCGGCTCCATCCTCATTTCCAACTACCCCATCCAGGATATTAAGCCCGGCTCCATGGGCCGTCCCACACCCGGCATCACCGCCGGCATCCTTGACGACGAGTACAACGAGATCCCTGTCGGCGAAGAGGGCCATCTCGCCATTCGGCCCGGCTGGCCCTCCATGTTCAAGACCTATTGGGGCAACGAGGAGCGGTACAACTCCCGCTTCCAGAACGGCTGGTACATCACCGGCGACAAGGCTCGAATGGATGACGACGGCTATTTCTGGTTCGTTGGCAGGGCCGACGACGTGATCAACACCGCCGGACACCTGGTAGGCCCCTTCGAGGTGGAGAGCGCCCTCATCGAGCACCCCGCCGTCGCCGAGGCCGGTGTCATCGGCAAGCCCGATCCCATCGCAATGGAGGTCGTCAAGGCCTTCGTCTCCCTCAAGGACGGTTACGAGCCGACCGAGTCCCTCCGCCGCGAGCTCATGCGCTTCACCCGTAATAAGCTCTCCCCCGGCATCGCGCCCCGGGAGATCGACTTCATCGACACCCTGCCCAAGACCCGCAGCGGCAAAATCATGCGCCGCCTCCTCAAGGCCCGTGAACTCGGCCTCCCCGAGGGCGACACCTCTACCCTTGAAGACTGACCCTCGAGCCCCGAGCACTCAATATAGGGACGGCCCCGCAACCCGAGGCCGCCTTTGATCTCCCTCGGCCTTGACCCTAGCGGCTCCGAGCGCAAAAGGTCCGGTCTGGCCATTATCGATGAGAGCCCGCGCGCTATCGGCTGGCTATTTCGCTTGTATGCCGCAGATGGGGCCGTTGGATAAGAGGCAACTACACCAATTTAGCCGAGATAGGCAATACAACACGACTGAAGGCTACACGTTATATGGACACGGTCTTTTGGAAGGCCATCGATAAGATGAAGCCGCTCATGAAAAAGCTCAAAGAGAGCGAAGAGTTGAGTTGTCAATCCTATCTTGAAGCCCCTCAGGAAGGCATATACGTTTTATATGAAAATGGCGAGCCGATCTACGTGGGCCGATCTAACAACATGCGGAGACGTATCCGGGAACATGGAGCGGACAGTTCGGACCGTTATTCAGCTACTTTCGCCTTCAAATTGTTGAGAGAAGTGCTAAACCACCCAAAAGGTAAGGCAGAAGATATCGAAAAAGCTAACATAGAGGAGTACCGCCGACAGCGGGAAAGAGTGCGCACCATGACCTTTCGGTCAGTATCAATTACCAACCAACTAGAGCAGGCGCTTTTTGAATCTTATGCCATTATAGAGATGGGTACCGCTTCCAAGTACAATGACTTCGAAACACACTAATGGAAGATGGTATGAAAAGACCTCAGCATCTTTCACTTACTGACCTTTATGTGCGAGCGTCCAGCGACAGGCAGACTCCCACCACCCGAGGCCGCCTTTGATCTCCCTCGGCCTCGATCCCAGCGGCTCCGAGCGAAAGAGGTCCGGTCTGGCCATCATCGATGAGAGCCTTGCCGCGGAGTCCCGGATCGTGAGGACCGACGCCGACATCCTCCAGGCAATCCGCGAGACCCAGCCTGACGTCGTCGCCATCGACGCGCCCCTCTCCCTCCCCAAGGGCCGCTGCTGTGCCGACCCATCTTGTGCCTGCGCTGTCCACGGCATCGTCCGCTCCGCAGATAGGGCCGTCTCCCGCATGGGCTACCACCCCTTCTGGACTCTGCTTCCCTCCATGGTGAACCTTACGCTGCGGTCTATTCGACTCCGGGAGACCCTGGAGTCCATGGGCGTCAAGGTGATCGAGGTATACCCCGGCGCGGCCCAGGACAGGCTAGGTCTCCCGAGAAAGCAGCGTGGAGAAGATGCTCTGCTCGAAGGGCTCCTTAGACTCGGCATCCGGTTCACCGATGACAAGCCCAAGCGTGTCCATGATGAGCTTGATGCCGTGACCGCAGCCTACGTTGGCCTGTGCTGGCTCCAGGACACCTACGAAGCCGCCGGCCCCCCCGACGAAATACAGATCATCCTTCCCCTACCGTCCCCATAGACACCATGCCTACACCCAAAGGTCCCCCCGCCCGAGACGTTGAGAGGATGTTCTCCCGCCTCGCCCGCCGCTACGACATCCTCAACACCATAATCACCCTGGGAAGGCATCGCTGCTGGAAGAGGGCCACCGCCATCGCTGCAAGTGAGGCACAGGGCCAAGGCCCAGGCCTCGACGTTGCCACCGGTACTGGCGACCTCGCCTTCACCCTCGGAGAACAGGCCAACGTCACTTCCGTCGTCGCTGTAGACCTGTCCCGGGCAATGCTCAAGGTCGCCTCCCGCAAGTCCTCGGAGCGTTCCGCCGCGTGTCCTGTCTCATTCCTTGAGGCCGACGCCCTTGCCCTACCATTCGCAGACGATTCCTTCCTCTGCGTCGTCTCCAGCTTCGCCCTTCGCAACGTCGAGGACCTGGAGAAGTGCATTTCGGAGATGGTTCGCGTGGTACGGCCAGGGGGTCGTGTCGCCGTCCTCGATCTCAGCCCGGTCAAAGGCCGGTCGCCCCTCAAACCCCTTGTCAACTTTTATGTACGCCGCTTCGTCCCCCTGCTCGGTCACGTGTTAGCCGACGACCGCTCATCCTACTCTTACCTCTCCGAGTCCATAGACCGCTTCCCCGACGTCAACGGCCTCGCCGACCTCCTCCGAGCCGCCGGCCTCGATCAGGTCGGCTACCGGCGAATGAACATGGGAATTGTCGCCCTCCACTGGGGCGCCAAACCCAACCCCGCCTGATCCACCTCCCATCCCTCCGCCATTCCATCCCCAGAGCCGACTGCAAGTGCGCCTCCTGTATAGCGAAGATTCACTCACAACGCGAGAAGATGTAACCCCTTCCCCACACCCTTATAATTCCCCGATGGAACATGGGCCCGCTCTCCGCACGCGCTACCCACTTTGATCTCCCAACCCGCCATAGAGAAACTGGAAAAGGAGGCCTTCCGAGGCCCCCTCCTGACCCTCGCCTCCCTCTTTCTAATCGCTGCCGGCCTGGTCATCATTGGCCTCGCTGCCTTTTTCTGGGCCGATGCCTCGGAAACGTCTAGCGTCGTGAACTCATCCTCCCTGGAAACCCGCACTTCTGCCCCACCCGCCGACCCCATAGCCCTCCATCAAGCCGACCTAGCCTCCCGTGCCGAGTGGCTCGCCCTGCTGCCCTACCAGGGGATCACCCTGATGCTGGTTGGCGTAGGCCTTCTCCTCTGGCGCTGGGTCGCTGCCGTAAGGCTCAGAATGACCGTATCCGCCCTGATACTCCCCTCACTCAGGAGCATGGAAAACTTGGACAGGGCTGAAAGTGGCACATCCGCCTCTGGAGGGCCCGCCCCCGACGCCAAGGAGCGACAATGACCACCCTCGAAAGCGCCGCCGAAGCCATCGCCCGACCCGCTGTCGGCTTTACCCGCGCCCAAACTCTCGCCGTCCGCCTGTGGGCGCCTCTCATGTTCATGGGCCTGATACTCTCCGCCGCCGCCTTTGTCCTCGGCGTTATCAACGGCCTGGTTGCCGCCGACTACTTCGCATTCTCTGCAGCGGAGCGCGAGGCGGCAGCCTCAGGCACGGACATCGTGGAAAAGAGGATATTCATCGAATCCGTCGGAGCCTGGCTGCCGGAGCTGCAATTTCTGGGGATCGGCCTGGTCCTGGCGAGCATTCTTCAGCTTTTCACCATCATCCTTGGCAGTCTCCGGGTTTCCGGCGCCACAGTGCAGCAGTCCCTCGGCGTCACCGTCATCCTGCCCGGCCCCCCCATCACCGCCCGACTCTTCCCCCTCTTCACATTGGCTGGTCTAACCATTTTGGTAGCGGCCCTCGTTCTGGGTGTCGTTCAGGGCTTGATTGCCTCTGGATACTGGGACCACTCCATCGCCGCTGAGCTGAATCCCGCCACCCCCGGCGACCCGCTCCTCTCAACCCTCGGGACCCTGGAGGCTATGGACCGTTGGGTGGAGCCCATCAAGTTCGTCGGATTGGCCCTGTTACTCGCTGCCGCCGGCCTCGCCGCCGCCAGCGTAATCTGGGTCATGCGCTTCCAAAGCCGCCGCCTCCTGGACATCCTAACCGGCCACCCATAGCCTGCTGTCACCCTCTGGCAAAAGGGCTTGCGTACGGAGCTCTCGTTTCTTCCACTGGCCCGGGTTGCTTAAAAGAGATATGACTATGGTCGTGACCATGGTATCATTTAAGCATCCTAGAATCGGGAGCGGGTCGATGACCATGAATGACGGCATGGCTACGGGAGTTAGGACCATAAAGGCCTCTGAGTTCAAGGCCAAATGCCTGAAGCTCATGGACGAGGTCGCCGAGAGTGGACAGGAGATCATCATAACCAAGAACGGCCGCCCCGTATCGAGGCTCGCCCCCTACCGCAAGCGGCCCGACACTTTCTTCGGTGCCGACAGGGGGAAAATCAAGATACTCGGCGACATCGTCTCTCCCCTGGATGTGGAATGGGAAGCCGATCAGGGTCTCTTGGACGGCAAGTAGCCGGACATTCCAACGTGATTCTACTCGATACACAGGTCATGCTTTGGCTTAGAGCGGGTGACCGGAGATTAGGCCCCCGGTCCCGGCAGACCATTGACCGTGAATCGAGAGTGGGGCAGGTTGCCATTTCCGCCATTTCCTTCTGGGAAGTGGCAATGCTCAAACAGAAGAGACGCATCCATTTTGCTGAAGATGTTGCCTCGTGGCGGCTGTCCCAATTGGAGCAGGGAATGGTGGAAGTGCCGCTCACTGGCCTCATCGGTATCCGCGCCGCTGAGCTTGCCGATCTCCACGCCGACCCCGCTGACCGCATCATTGTCGCAACCGCCCTTGAGGGCCATCAACTCGTCACTGCTGACGACCGCATCCTCCACTGGTCGGGACAACTCAGCAGGCTCGACGCCAGGACCTGACCCTTCCCCATAATTCCCAACTCCGATCGGAAATCCGGAGGGAGAGGCCGCTCCCGCTGTCGAAGATCCGCCTGAGGCGGAAACCCGCTGTAAGTCCGCCGTAGGCGGATCGAAGTATGAGCGGGGCGGGGGAGCGCCCTCCTCCCCCCGTGTTATCATCCCCCCGATGCAAGTAGGTAAACTCCCCCCAGACCTCCTTCACCGACTCCTCTCCGACGCCCCAATCTCCGACCCCCGTGTCCTCATCGGCCCGGGCATCGGTGAGGACGCAGCAGTCATCTCCATGTCTGACGACCGAGTCCTGGTCGCCAAGACCGACCCCATCACATTCGCCTCTGACGAGATAGGCTGGTACTCCGTCCACGTCAATGCCAATGACATCGCCGCCACGGGCGCCGAGCCCCGCTGGTTCCTTGCCACCCTCCTCGTCCCCGAGAACATGCCCGAGTCCCAAATCGAGAAGGCCTTCCGCCAGATCGCCGATGCCTGCAAAGACATCGGGGTCTCCCTGATCGGCGGCCACACCGAGGTCACCTATGACATCCGCAGGCCCATAGTCATGGGCGCAATGCTCGGCGAGGCACACCCATCCGACCTTACCCCCACCTCCGCCGCCCAGATCGGCGACGCAATTCTCCTTACCAAGGCCATTGCTATTGAAGGGTCGGCCGTCCTGGCCCGGGAGTCAGCTTCCGTCCTAGCCGCTAAAGGAGTCCCTGGCTCTGCTATTGAGACGGCCCGAGGCTTCCTCTACGACCCCGGCATAAGCGTCCTGAAAGATGCGCGCATGGCCCGGGCCGCGGGAAAGATACACTCCATGCACGACCCTACCGAGGGTGGCTTGGTCACGGGCCTCCGAGAGATCGGCTGGGCCGCGGGCGCGGGCGTCAGGATCAACCTCGACGCTATCCCCATCCTCCCCGAGACCAGCGCCTTCTGCAAAAGCCTGGACCTCGACCCCCTTGGCCTCCTAGCCTCAGGGGCCCTGGTATTGACCCTGGCTCCCGAGCATGTCGCCGCCGTAACCGCCGGCCTGGAGCGTGCTGCGATCCCCGTTACTCAAATCGGTGTCGTGACGCCCCCTGAACAGGGCTTCGTGATGATCACCCCCGAGGGAGAACGAGAGATGCCCGACTTCCCCATCGACGAGCTTGCGAGGTTCCTGTCATCCCAATGACTTACAGACTCCTCGCCTTAGACATCGACGGCACCCTCCACGACCGCCAGACCGACACCCCCCTGACCGAGCGGACCAAACAGGCCGTCGCCCGGGTCCTGGAAACCGGGGCTGGGGTCACCCTCGCCACAGGCCGCATGTACAACTCCTCACTTCCCTTCAGCCGGGCCCTGGGCATCACCCTGCCCATAATCTGCTACCAGGGGGCTTTCACCTCCGACCCCGTAACCCACGAGATTGTCCGCGAGACCCCCATCCCTCTACACCTCGCGCACGGGCTCATTCGCCTTCTAGAAGACCGAGGCCTCAACCCCTACGTCTTTGTGCGAGACCGTTTCTATGTGCGTGAAATGACCGAGACCGTGAGCCAGTACGAAAAAGTCCTGAAAATCGAAGCCGACCCCGTCTCAGACCTCGTCCGAAACGTCCAGTCTCCTCCGACCAAGATAGTCGTCACCGGAGATGCAGGGCCCATAAGTGACGTTCCGGCCGTGGTGGATGCCCACTTCAACGGCGCCTTGGCCGCCATGCACACCTACGATCACCTCTGCGAAATCGGCCACCCTGACGGGAGCAAGAGCGCGGCCCTCAGCCATTTGGCCTCGTCCCTAGGCGTGAAAAGAGAGGAAGTCGTCGCCGTCGGGGACAGCCCCAACGACATCGACATGATCGAATGGGCGGGTCTCGGGGTGGCGATGGGCAACGCCTCCGAGAAGGTCAAGTCCTCCGCCGACCACATAACCCTCCCCGCCTCCGAACAAGGCCTCGCCCTCCTCCTCGAAACCCTCCTATCAGAAGGCCGTTTCGCCTCCCTTCCCCCGTAGAGGCGACCCTAGTGGTCGCACTCGCCTCCCTGTCATCTTGTCATCCCGAGGCCCCGCGAGGGATCTAGGACTTGCCAATCACATCCCGCACGTTGCTCCGCTTTTAGGTAGCCACCCGGAATTTACTCGAAGAATATCCATTCTTGACTAGTCTTGCGTTCTGTGGTCCCTCCCACAAGCAGGTGCGCCCGGTCTTCTGAGTGATCGTACCAGAGATTCGAATTGAACAGTGCGTTCTCAGATTTGTCCCATGGATAACTAACAAGACCTCTCGAGGCTAGTTCGTTATCACCCAACGGCCTCTTTACGCTCACATGCCACTGGGGAATGTCTATGGGCCGGATAGGTCCAATTCCATATACCTCAACAGTTGCCAGAGAATTGGGTTTCATAGCGGCAGTGCCATTGAGCAGGGGAAATTTCAGAGATCCGATCCAAGTTGTATCACCCGCGCCAAGATTCGTAATCCA
Organism: Dehalococcoidia bacterium; assembly: GCA_965197585.1. Lineage (GTDB taxonomy): Bacteria > Chloroflexota > Dehalococcoidia > Plut-88900 > Plut-88900 > Plut-88900. The sequence goes on along the minus strand of OZ240215.1, from coordinate 2,816,060 downwards.
AACGCTGAACCATTCACCGTCAGATTCCAAGCCGTCGGGGCTAATCCGAACTCTGTAGTCTCCGACGCCCCAGTCGTATGACCGCCGCACTCCGATAAAATCGCCCTCGTGCCCCGACGACTGGGCCCAACCCTCTGTTTCCGAGTACTTCGCGTTGGCCAAGTCCCGGGTCCCCCAACGCGAGAAAATCACACCCTTGCCGCGTCTATATGGCGGCTCCTGCGCTTGGACGTCCGTCTGTAGTCCAACGTAGAACAACACATCTGAGATGCGATTTTGCATCAGAAATAAGTAATGCCCATGTTTGTCGGACCAGTCACCAACATCGTTGTGTATAGTGAAGTCTGTTACCATTTCTCTTAAGTGGTCCTTATTAGCCTCCCAATCCCAATACATGATTGCCGGAGCCATAGGTGGGTTTATGGGTTCATAAAGATAAGTTCGTTCCTCGAGTGGGATGGGAGTAGGAGTAGGAGTGGGCGTTGGAGTTGGGGTGGGTGTTGGTGTCGGTACGAGGCTGGGCGTTGGTGTCGGCACGGGAGTCAGCGTAGGCATCGGCACAGGTGCAGCCGTAGATGCCGGTACGGGAGTCAGCGTGGGCGTCGGTGCGTGTGTAGCCTTATGCGCCGGTGCGGATGTGGCCGTAAGCGTCGCCACGCGTGTGGCCGTGGAGTCGGGAACATCTGTGGGCAGCGACGCCCCACCCTGGCAGCCCACCAGCAGACCCACGGCTACGACTGTTGCCGCTATGAGAACGACGAGTCTGTTAACCAATCCTGTTACCGCCCCTTGAACTCCGGCTCCCGCTTCTCCATGAAAGACCGTCGCCCCTCCTGCGCATCCTCTGAGTCCGAAACAGGCTGCTCTATCAGTGTCTGTAAAGTGAGACCCCTATCCCAGTCTATGAACGCATTCATCGACTTCTTCATGTAGGCGATGGATGTCGTGGCGCCCTTGGCCAGCCTCCCGGCCCACTCACCCACGGCCTCGTCCAGTTCCTCAGCGGGGACCGCCTTGTTCACCAGACCTATCCGCTCCGCCTCCTTGCCGCTCACCCAGTCCCCCAGAAACAGGATTTCGCAGGCCTTCCGATACCCGGCGGCCACCAGTAACGAGTAAGTCCCCGACGCCAGGCCCCGCTGCACGTACGGAATCCCCAGCCTCGCATCCTCTGCGGCTATGATCAGATCTGCTGCCAGCGCTACCTCAAACGCCCCGCCGAGGGCGTATCCGTGCAGCTGAGCTATCACCGGCTTCAGGAAACCCCGCAGCGCTTTTACCATCCCCGGCGGCCCCTCCAATTGGACGGAAAACTTGTCCGTGCCTATCCTTCGTGAAGTCTTACCCATGCCCTTCAGGTCGTCCCCCGCGCTGAACGCACGGCCTACACCCTTCAGCACCAGCACCCGCACTTCCGGGTCCGAGGCCGCGTCCGCCAGCGCGTCCAGCATCTCGTCGAAGGTCTGGTGGTTAAGCGCGTTCAACTGTTTCGGCCGGTTCAGGGTGATGGTCGCAATTCCGTCGGCCTTCTCGTAGATGATCAGCTCGTAGTCCATGTCGTAACCTCCTGCGCGCCGGGTTTCGGGGCAGCCCTTTGTCTCGGGACGGGGTCATGATACACCCTGCCCATCGTTGAAAGTCGTACCCGTTCCCCTATCGTAGCGTTACAATATACGGAGACTCTCAATCAGCATTTTCGAAAAGAGGTTCAAAAGTGAAGCACGAAATTCTTTACAAACCCTCCTACGCCCTGGCCGTCCTCAGCATGGAGCGCGGCGATGAAATAGTCGCCGAGGCCGGCGCAATGGTAAGCATGTCCTCCGGCATCAACATCGAGACCTCCGCGCGCGGCGGCCTTTTAGGTGGCCTCGCCCGCAAATTCCTCAGTGGTGAGAGCTTCTTCATGAACACGTTCCGCGCCGACGAAGCCGGCGAGATCACTCTCGCTCCCCCTCTCCCCGGCGACGTTCTCCACATGGACATGCGCAACCAGACTATCATGGTCACCTCCGGGGCCTACCTGGCCTGCTCCAAGGCCATCTCCGTCGACACCCAGTGGGGCGGCGCAAAGACCTTCTTCTCGAAGGAGGGCCTCTTCCTACTCCGGGTACAGGGCTCCGGCGACCTCTTCCTCTCCAGCTACGGCGCAATCCATGCCAAGGAGCTGCGCCACGGAGAAACCTATATCGTCGATACGGGCCACATGGTTGCCTTCGACGAGAACGTTGGCTACAAGGTGACCCGAGTCGGGGGGCTGAAGTCGACCCTGTTCAGCGGCGAGGGCCTTGTCTGCGAGCTCACGGGGCCCGGGAAGATCTTCCTGCAGTCGAGAAGCGACGACGCCTTTCTCACTTGGCTAGTCCCCCGCATCCCGAAGCGCAGCTAGCCGAAGCCCCAGAGCAGCAGGCTCAGGCTGCCGATGTAAACCACCGTCGCACTGAACCCGCTCAGGAAATAGCCTAACCACTCGCTCTGGATTAGCCGTATCAGCAGGGTGGATACTACTACGGCCGCCAGGGGCACGATGTTCAGCAGCGCCACAGTTGGCACCTGAACATCCAACTGCTCCTGTCCCGAAATCGTCCAGTAGGTCGGGATGTTGAACACCATGAAGCCGATCACGGCCCCCACCACGAACAACAGCGGGTCCACCCGCTTCGGTGCCCCGTACCTGAAGACCGCCAATATCCCAGCCGACCATATGGATAGTGTGTAGCCGTATGGCAGCACTAGGCTCTGCACTACGGACGATATGGCTTCGGCGAAATTCATCTGTCAGTCAGCTTTCCCTGCGTCTCTTCGAGACTTGACCAAAATATCCCTCCATTTCCCGACCCGTAATACTCGACTTCCCCGTTCCCGTCAAGCCATTCAACCCCTAAATCCTTCCCAATCCCCCTTCCTGGGGTGGGGCCGCTCGTGCTGTCGCAGATCCGCCTCAGGCGGGAGGCTCTCGAAGTATGAGCGAGGGGTGGATCACGCCCGTTTAAGCGGCCAGTTATGCAAGTCCTTCACTAGACCCTTTGACAAAGGGCTAGGGTGAGGGTGATTCCTTTCCTCCGAAGCGACCACTCACCCGCTCGTGCTGAGCCCGTCGAAGTATGAGCGAGCCGAAGGATGACAGAATTGATTACTGTGCTGTGGATTCCCTTGTCCGTATCCCCTTCCCGTATAATCCCCCCACCATGAAAACCCCACTAGGAATAGGCCTTAGCGGCCAGGACATGACCCCCTTGGAGGTCGTCGAGTGCTGCCGGCTCGCCGACCAGCTCGGCTACGACTCCTTCTGGCTCTCCGAGGGCCACGGCGGCGACCAGTTCACCACCCTTACTGCCTGCGCCCTCGCCACTGAAAGGATCAAGCTCGGCACATCCATTGTCAGCGTCTTCGTGCGCAGCGCCCCCACCATCGCCATGGCCGCCGCCTGCCTCGACCACTTCTCCCAGGGCAGATTCATCCTGGGTCTCGGCTCGAGCCACAAGGTCCAGGTAGAGGGCGAGCACAGCGTCCCCTACGAAAAGCCCATCACCCGACTCCGGGAGTACATTGACGTCATCCGCGCCCTCCTCCGAGACGGCGAGGTCTCCTATAAAGGGTCGGTCCTGGACATCGACAGGTTCGACTTCTGGCTCCCCACCCTCCACCCCGAGGTCCCCATCTACGCCGCCGCCGTATTCGACAAGATGCTCCGCACTTGCGGCGAAATAACCGACGGGACTATCCTCACCTGGACCACGCTGTCCGGCGCAGCCAAAGCCGCCAAGGTAGTTGCCGAAGGGGCCCGTGCCGCGGGCCGTGACCCCAAGGACATAGCCATCGCCGACCTCATAACCACCGTCGTCTCCACCGACGGCCCCGCCGACCTCGAAGGCATACGCAAGGCCACGGGTTTCTACGCTGGCTTCTTCCCTCGCTACAACCGGGCCCTTGCACAGAACGGCTTCCCCGACGAGGCCTCCGCCATCCGAGCCGCCTACCTGGAAGGCAAACGAGGCCCGGCGCTCGAGTCCCTCGTCCCCGACTCCATGCTCCGCTCCCTAGCCATCGTCGGTGCCCCGGACGAATGCCGAGACCGCATACAAGCCTACCGTGACGCAGGCGTAACCCTCCCCATCATCACCCCCCGCACCTCGGGCCCCAACGCCGCCGAACGCACTAAAGAAGTCATCCGCGCGCTAGCGCCGTGAGCCACTCTCCCTGTCATTTCGCGGCCCCGCGAGGAATCTTGTGTGACGAAGCAGTGATAGAGTTAGGGTCTCGGGGTGCGGCAGGCCGTAGGAATCGTGGTCCTTCAAGACCGAGCTCTAGCATGGGCCGCCGTACCCTCTCTCATCTAAGCCCGTACAGTTGCCCGGGTCAACAACCCGTACCTGCAAGAAAGGGATAACATGAGTCAAGACTCCGTCATAGGCATCGACGTCAGTAGTCAGTTCCTCGACCTTCACATCCTCCCCCAAGGCCAGGCCGCCAGACATCCCAACGATGCTGAGGGTATCAGAGAGATCCTCCAATTGGCCAAGGACCTCAATGTCACCCTCATCGTCATGGAGGCCACCGGCGGCCTCGAGAGGCCCTTGGCTTTGGAGTGTGGCCTTCTTAAGATACCTACTGCAGTCATGAACCCCAGGCAGATCAGGGACTTCGCTCGCTCCACCGGTAGGCTGGCCAAGACCGATGCCATCGACGCCCACTCCATCGCCCTCTTCGCCTTCACCCTCAGGCCCCAACCCCGCCCTCTCCCAGACCCTCAAGCAGCCCATCTCAAGGCCCTCCTCGCCCGCAGACGGCAGCTCATCGACATGAAAGCCGCCGAGTCCCTTCGCCTCAATCGTGCCCTCGACCCCCTTCTTCCCAGCCTCCACAAACACATCCTCTTCCTCTCCCAGGAACTGGACGACCTGGACAAGGAGATTGACGACCTCATTAACTCCAACTCCCTCTGGAAGGGCAAGCTCAACCTCCTCATGGATGTCCCCGGTATAGGCTCCGTATCCTCCTTCACCCTCGTAGGCTCTCTTCCCGAACTCGGCTCCCTCAACCGTAAGCAGATCGCCGCCCTCGTCGGCGTCGCTCCCTTGAACAGGGACAGTGGCTCTCATAGGGGAAGACGTTCCATCTGGGGCGGCCGGGCTAACATCAGATCCGCACTCTACATGGCCACAATGAGCGCCAGAACCCATAACCCTCCTATCAAAGCCTTCTACGAGCAACTCCTCGCTGCCGGCAAGCCCGGCAAGGTTGCACTCGTCGCCTGCATGCGTAAGCTCCTCACCATCCTTAACGCCATGATCAGAGACAACTCCCCTTGGAATCCCCTCCCCAAACACAGTTGCTAGGACTTTCCCAACCACGCCACTGATCTGAATGAGGAGACCCAAGAATGCTGGAAGAAATCTATCACCTAAACGAACATGGAAACCTTGAACCCATGACCGAAGAGCGGTTCGCTCTGGAAGACAAGTTGCAGGAACTGGTTGCCAAATACCCTAAATTGTTGTCGGGGGAGCAGATGGATCCCAACAACCCTCGACGCTGGATTCTCATAGGCCGGGAGCAGGGCATCGCCGACATCGTGGGTGGAAGTGAGCGCTGGTCTCTGGACCACCTTCTGATAGACCAGGATGCAATACCCACCCTGGTCGAAGCCAAACGTTCTGAGAATTCGGAAATTCGGCGCTCCATTGTCGGGCAAATGATGGACTATGCCGCTCACGCTACACAGACTTGGGGTATCGCTGACATTCGGCAGGCCTTTGAAGAACGCTGCAAGTCAGAAGGGACCGATCCGAGCGAGGAATTGACAATACTCCTGCAACCGGATGACGAGCCTGACGTAGAGAGATTCTGGCAAGATGTCGAGACCAACCTCCGCTCCGCCCACCTCCGTCTCCTCTTCGTCGCCGACTCCATCCCTAGTGAACTCGCCCGAGTGGTGGAGTTCCTCAACGAACAAATGCCTCGCACGGAAGTCCTTGCCGTAGAAGTCAAGCAATTCGCAGGTGAAAAGGGGAGCACCCTCGTTCCCCGAGTCATCGGCCGTACAGCCTCCGCCCCTGACCGTTCATCTAAAAAGCGGGACCATAAGACTATAAATCAAATCCTTGATGAAATGCCGAATGAACGGGTTCGGGATGCTACGGAGCGTTTGGTTAAAGTCGCTAGGGAAAAAGGTGCCGAAGCAAGGGGGGGAAGCGTGGGATTTAGCATTCGCTATCGTCCACCTGCTTGGTCCCGTCCTCTATCTCTTGCATGGATCAACCCTTTCCCCGATTACTCCGGCTGGATGGGCACTAAGGAATTCACCTTCGGCATGAGTAACTATGTGTATGAGGACGAGCCACCTGGGCTAAACGAAATCCTGAAGACGTGGGCAGCCGAGTTCAAGGATGACACTTTCGTCACCAGATACCCACATGAGGGCCTAGATGCCTGGATCGTCAAGCATCAGGACGCTAGTGACAACATAGACATTATCGCTAAACGTCTGGAGAAAGTCCTAGACAACTTGCGGAACCTGCCCTCGCCGGTCGAGCCTGCGTGATACTATAGACGCCAATCGACACACCCCCACCCCACCGGAGGTACCCCATGAACAATGCCGATCTCGCATTCGCCCCGGCCTGGCAGGTCCGAGACATGATCGCTTCCAAGGAACTCTCTCCCAGAGAGCTCACCGACCTCTTCCTTGACCGCATCGACTCCCTTGACCCCAAGCTCAACTCCTATCTGACCGTCACCGCCGACCTCGCCCGCGAGACGGCCGCCGATGCTGAAGCAGCCGTCGCCCGCGGCGACGACCTCGGGCCCCTTCACGGCGTCCCCATATCCATCAAGGACCTGGAGTTCTCCAAGGGTATCCGCAGCACGATGGGCTGCTACGTCTTCCGAGACCACGTCCCCGACGAAGATTCCGTCGCCGTAGAGCGGGTCCGGCAGGCCGGGGCAATCATCCTCGGCAAGACCAACACCCCCGAGTTCGGCCAGTCCGGCACCACCGAGAACCTTCTCGGCGAGGCATGCAGAAACCCCTGGAACACCGAGCGCACCAGCGGCGGGTCCAGCGGCGGCGCGGGTGCGGCCCTCATTGCAGGTCTCTGTACCTTGGCCACCGGCTCAGACGGCGGAGGCTCTATCCGAATCCCCGCCAGCTTCTGTGGCGTCTACGGCATCAAGCCGACCCAGCTCCGCGTGCCCCGCTACGGCAGCGTCGGCCGAGGCCCTGCCACCGCCAACCTGTTCTCCCAGTCGGGCCCCATGTCTCGCACGGTCAAGGACTCGGCTATCCTTCTGCAAGTGCTCTCGGGCCACGACCCCCGGGACCCGATGTCCCTCAAGGCCCCCGTCCCGGACTTCGTATCCGGCCTCAATGACGGCGTCAAGGGCCTCAGGATTGGCTGGACCCCCGACTACGGCTACACCCCCGTCGATCCCGAAGTCCTACGTATCTCCGAAGCCGCGGCCCGCAATTTTGAGTCCCTCGGCGCAACTGTCGAGGAGGTGGATGTCGGCCTGCAAAATCCCTTCCGAGCCTTCTGGACCATGTTCAGCACATCCGCCTACAGCTCCTACGGCCACCTCCTGAACTCCAACGTCGCAGAGCTCACTTCATATGGCCGCTACAGCCTGGAGCAGGGCAAAGCCACAAGTGGGGCCGCCCTGGCCCAGGCTCTCCACCAGGTGAACCTGGTCAAGCTCCGGTTCGAAGAGCTCCTCGACGAGTATGACCTGCTGATGAGCCCCACCATGCCCACGGTGGCATTCCCCGTTGGGCAGGCGCCCCAGGAGGTCGGCGGCAAGAGGCTGCCGCCACATCTCGGCTACATACCCCACACCTTCCCCATCAACATGAGCGGCCAGACTGCCGCCAGCATCCCCTGCGGCTTCTTAGACGGCATGCCTGTCGGGCTCCACGTCATCGGCCAGACCGGCGACGAAGCCACCGTCCTCCGAGCCTCCGCCGCCTACGAGCAAGCCTTCCCCTGGGCCGACGCTAGACCTCCAGTCTCATAACCACCGCGCGGAGAGAACTAAACTCCCATACAGCCGTCAATCCGGCCTCCGAGCCGGAATCCATTCGTCCCCTTAGTACTGAACTAGAGGGCCGCACCTGCGCAAAATGCGCAGGTGCGGCCCTCTGTTCTCATCTCCCCCTCTCCCTTGAAGGCCCTAAGGGAGAGGGGGACCAAGGGGGTAAGGGTTCCCGGGGCTGAGTGGGGTGTACCGTGAACGTATCACCCAGCGCCGAACCGGGGTCCATCCCCACTGGGGAGCGGTAAGTGATAATCTAAGTCGTCAGGTAATATAGGTATTCGCAACCGTAAGTACTCTATGAATCGGAGACAAAAATGCCCGGCATAGCCTTCCTCGGCGGCAAGATATTCACCTCCGACCCCAAAAACTCCATAGTCACCGGCGTCTACGCCAACGAGGGCCGCATCCGGCGCGTCGGCCCCGCCGAGGAGGTCCGCAAGCACCTCCCCCCCGACACCAGGATCGTCGAGATCGGTGGCAAGACCCTCCTCCCCGGCTTGATGGACGCACACAACCACATGGTCCACGTCGGCTCGACCATGCAGCAGCTCGACGCCCGGTACCCCGTTGTCGGCTCCGTCCAGGAACTCTCCTCCGGCATAGCCAACGCCGCCGAGGAGACCCCCGAGGGCGAGTGGATACGTGGCTGGGGCATGGACTACGCCAAGTACCCGGGCGCCAGCATGCCCACCCGCTGGGAGATCGACGATGTCAGCAGCAGGCATCCCGTCGTCATAGTCCACACCTCCGGCCACTTCGCTCTCGTAAACTCAATCGCCCTCGAACAAGCCGGCATCGACGACAACGTCCAGGATCCCAAGGGTGGCCGGTTCGTCCGCGACGAAAAGGGTCGGGTCACGGGTATGCTGCTCGACTCGGCCCAGCGAGAGGTCATCAAGGGCGCGGTCGATGTCGGAAACCACGGCCCCGACCCTGGACTGGACACCCCCGTCAGCGAGCTCGTCGACATCATCGGGGACACCTGCAAGGCCTACCACAAGGAGGGCCTCACCTCCATCGTCGATGCCCAGGTCACCGCCCGAGAAATGCCCGCCTACGTCGAGGCCCGCAACCGCGGCCTTCTCACAGTCAAGACCCACTGCATGTATCTGTCCAACCACCTGAAGGACGTCAAGGCCCTCGGCGTTCTGGGCTTCATGGGCGACAAATATCTCTCCGGCGGAACCATCAAATGCTACTCGGACGGCTCCCTCATAGGCTGCACCGCCGCTTTCAAGAGCCCCTACATCAACCCACCCGACACCTACGGCTACACCTACTGGGACCGCGACGAGCTGAAGGACCTGCTCGAAGATGCCCACACTTCGGGACTCCACACCGGCACCCACGGCCAGGGCGACGAGGCCATGGACCAGATTGTCGGGGCGTGGGAACAGATCCTGAAAGAGCACCCGAGGGAGGACCACCGACACCGCATTGAGCACTGTGGCTACCCCATCGAGTACCTTGAGCGCATGGCCAAGCTCGGCATCCTGGCAATATCCCAGCCCTCTTATCTTTACTACAACGGCGACGGCTTCCTGACGAACCTCGGCCCCGAGAGGGCGCGCAAGCTCATCCCCCTCCGCTCGGAGCTCGACCTCGGCATCCCCATCGTCCTCAGCACCGACTCACCCGTGGTCTCCTTTAGACCCTTGGACAACATTTCCGCCGCCGTGTCCCGGGTCACTATGGAGGGGCAGGACATGGGCAAGGACGAGCGTATCAGCGTCGAGGACGCCATCCGTGGCTACACCATAAACGCTGCTCACAGTGTCTTCCTCGAAAACGAAAAGGGCTCCATAGAGGTCGGCAAGGCCGCCGACTTCACCCTCATCGACAGCGACATCCTGAACACCCCCGGCGAAAAGATCCGCGACCTCTCCGTCTCAATGACCGTCATAGACGGCGAAATCCTCTACCAGTCCGGCGCCCTATAAACCTAGTGCCGGGTGTGAACTTCTGATCAGAAGTTCACTATATGTGTGAAAGTTGTCGGGGCGCCATTGAAGTAGCTGCAATGACCGGTACGGAGGAGTGAGATGGGTCCAAAAGAAAGGTCTGCGATGAAAGATATAGGTGCATCGCCGCCGGCCCCCGAAGACAACCAGAGCGCTGAGGACTTGGCAATAGCGGAGGAGGCAGAAGAAGAATACAACCTCCGCGGTATCGAAGGCACTACCCCCTACACCGAATACCGGGACCGTAGGCTTGAGTCAAAGTCCTAGGTATGAAATAAGACTGTCCTCCCGTGCAAGTCGCGATTTGGATAACCCGTCCAACGATGACTTCACCCTCATCGACGGCGACATCCTAAACACCCCCGGCGAAAAAATCCGAGACCTTTCCGTCTCCATGACAGTAGTAGACGGCGAAATCCTCTACGACTCCGCCACCCCCTGTGGATTCACATTTGAAGTGCAACACGCTTTCCAAAAAGATCTCTGGCGGAGTCCTGTAGCCCAGGCACTTGCGCGGGGTATTGTTGTAGGCCTGAATCATCTGCGTAAACCGCTCCTGGGGCAACGCCGCCAAGTCCGTCTTGCGGGGCAGAGTTCGCCGCAACCGGCCTATAGCGTTCTCCACCCCGCCCTTCTGCCAGGGGGAGTGGGTATCGCAGAAGAAGGTCTCGATGCCCAGTTCGTGGAGCCGGTAATGGAGTGCAAACTCGGTCCCGTTATCGAAGGTCACCGTCCGGTGCCATTCAGGCGGCAACTGACCCAGCACCTGCGACATGGCCCCTGCGATGGGCCTGGATGCCTTGCCAGGGGGCCTGAGCGCTATGAGGATGCGGGAATAGCGTTCGTGCATGGTCAGCACCGCATGTTCATATGTCCTGAACAGCATCAGGTCCGCCTCCCAGTGCCCGGGAGTCCGGCGGTCGGCAGCACTCTGCGGACGCTCGGCAATCGGGCGCCGCATAGCCATGAAGGAGGCAGGACTGCCCCCTTTGCGCCCTCGCCAGCCCCGCTTCGACTTGGCTCGAGGAAGGTAGTGTCTCCACCCATACTCCTTCTTACGAGCCATCTGGCCATATATGAAGCGGTAGATGCTCTCATGGGAGATGACCCTCTTGCCTGACTCCATCGCCAGCCGACCCGCCACCTGCTCCGGAGACCAGCCCTGCTTGAGCCGACAGAGCACCTGCTCCCGCAGACCCCTGTCCCGCTCCAACCGGGACCCGCTCCATCGCCGGGCATGCGCCTGTTGGTACGCATACCTGGGCTCGTATCCCTGGGTTCTTGAACCATTGCGCTTCAGCTCCTGAGCAACTGTCGATGGCGAGCGATCCAGACTTGCCGCGATTTGGCGGACTGAGTATCCCGCGGCTTGTAGTCGGGCCACTTCACATCGCTCTTCAATGGTGACATGTCCATAACTCTTTCCCATGACAACACCTTAACCAAGTGTTGCACTTCGTTTGTGAGTCTAGAGAATCCAGGGTGGGGTCCAATCCCCTCTCCTTTCGATGGGTGTATAGACCGGGGACATAGGTTACACATGTTCGGAGACATGGGTTACACCATAAGGCATGGTAAATCTGATTCAGGAGGGTTTTCATGCCATGGAAGGTTGCAAGTGCCATGTCTCAACGCGAAGAGTTTGTCGCCCTGGCACAGTCCGAGGGTGTGAATATGAGCGAACTGTGTCTGCGCAGTGGGATCAGCCGCAAGACCGGCTACAAGTGGCTGAGACGATATCTCGAAGGCGGAGAGCAGAGTCTGGATGATCTCCCGAAGCGTCCCCGTCACTCCCCGAACCGCACGGGCGCCGAGATGGAGCAGCTCGTCGTAGACCTTCGTAGGAAGCACCCTACCAAGGGAGGACACGTACTGGCCAGGATACTCAAGGATAGTGGTCACAACGGCGTGCCGTCCAAGAGCACGGTCACGGCCATCCTCAGGCGACATCGACTTATAGAGCCGGCGGACAGCCTCAAGCACAAGCCGTACAGGCGCTTCGAGCACCAACGGCCCAACGACCTTTGGCAAATGGACTTCAAGGGGCATATCCCAGTAGACAGTGGTGGGCGGTGTCACCCACTGACGGTACTGGACGACCATTCTAGGTTCTCCCTGGGCGTGAGGGCTTGTGCAGACGAGAAGACTCAGACCGTCCATGACCATCTCACGTCCATCTTCCGCAGCTACGGCATGCCCAACACGATACTGGTAGACAATGGCTCCCCCTGGGGCAGCGACTTCTACCACCCCTTCACCCCGCTCACCGTCTGGCTGGTTCAACTGGGAGTCAGGGTGGTACACAGCAGGCCATACCATCCCCAGACCCTCGGCAAGCTCGAGCGCTTCCACAGGTCTCTCAAGACGGAACTGCTCCAGGGAAGTAAATACACCAACCTGTCCCACTGCCAGAGCAGCTTCGACAGGTGGAGAGACTTCTACAACCTCAAGCGGCCTCACCACGCCCTGGACCTCGATACCCCTGCCAGCAGATACGCCATCAGCCCTCGGCCTTTCCCGGAGGCCCTTCCAGCCGTCGAGTATGATACTGATGACCAGGTACGCTCCGTCGATGTCAACGGCCGAATATCCTTTCTGGGCAGATCACTCCCTGTCGGTAAAGCCTTCAGAAACAGGCGGGTCGCTCTGAGGCCCACGGCCAACGATGGAACATGGAAGGTCTTTTTCTCCGTGCAGCCCATCGCTACCATAGATCTAAGTCGATAGAATGTGTTACCTATCTCCCCGAACAACTGTTACCCATGTCCCCGGTCTGTACAATGGCAGAGGGCTAGGGTGAGGGTGTTCCGGACCTCTACAGACCAGTTACACAAAGGCCCCTCGACGTGAGAGAGCTAGAGCCGAAGACTCGCCGAGAAGAGCCGTGGGCTCGCTCAGGAGAGTGAGGGTGGTCCCGGACAAAGCAACCCCGCCAGCCCCCCCACCCCAACCTCCCCCTGTGTCCTCTCCGACATATTCCGCAGCGTAACCACCCCTCGCTCCGCCTCATCCTCTCCGATAATCGCCACGTATGGCACTCCCATCCCCCCCGCCTGCCGCAACTGCGCCTTCAGACTCTTGGACGCCGGCCCGAGCACATTCGCAATACCGGCCCTTACCAGCTCCGCGGACAGCACAACCGCCCGCTCCCTCGCCTTCTGCCCCACGTAGGCCACGAAGACCGAGGGCAATTGTGGCTCGGGAGCCGCCACCGACTGCCGTTCCAGGTTGAGAATGATCCGCTCGATCCCCATCGCAAACCCGACACCCGGCGTCGGCTTACCCCCGATCTCCTCTATCAGCCCGTCGTACCTCCCTCCACCCCCGAGCGCGTTTTGACCCCCTTCTGCCGTGGTCTGCACCTCGAATACCGTACGGGTGTAGTAGTCGAGCCCCCGGACCAGCCGGTGGTCGAGAACGAAGGGCACGTCCATGCCTTCCAGAAAGCCGACCAGGTCTGCGAAGTGAGCCTCGCACTCGGCGCAGAGGTGGTCGCGGCTGCGGGGCGCCCCTTCGATAAACGGCTGACATCTCTCTTCCTTGCAGTCGAGAAGCCGTAGTGGCGCCCTGTCCAGCCGCGCCGTGCAGTCCCGACACAGCTGCTCGACCCGGTCTCCGTAGTAAGACTTGAGCGCCTGAACGTATGCGGGACGGCACGCGGCATCGCCAATGCTGTTCAGCTGGAGCGTGAGGCCCGATAGTCCCAGCTCTGCGAAAACCTGCCAGCAGAGCCCAAGAATCTCCGCATCGACAGTCGCGTCCGGATCGCCTATCGCTTCGACATTCAACTGGTGGAACTGCCTAAGCCTCCCCGACTGCGGCCTGGAGTAGCGGAACATCGGGGCCATGACCGTGTATAGGCGTATGGGCTGAGGTCGGGTGTGGAGGCCGTGCTGAAGGTAGGCGCGGCACACGGCGGCGGTGGCCTCGGGACGGAGGGCCAGGGTGTCGCTTCCCGACCTGTCGGGGATGAGGTACATCTCCTTCTCCACGATATCCGTAACCTCCCCGACTCCCCGCACAAACAGGTTGTAGTCCTCGAAGATCGGCGTGTCTATCTGGCCGTACGAATAGCGCTCGCACACCGAGACCATTGTGTCCCGGACACTGCGCCATCGTGGCTGGGCGTCGGGCAGGATATCTTCCGTGCCTCGGGCTGAACGGTAGCGTGTATTGCTTGGCAAAGGGGCCTCCTTGGGTCGGAGGCTAGGATAACGCGGCAAGGGAAGGTGGGCAAATGAAGAAACGCAACGCCCCAATTCTCTCTCACATCCCCTTCCCGTCATCCCGGCCCCCGAGCCGGTCAAGGATGCGCTGAGGTGTGAATCCATCCCTGGGGAGGGGCCGCTCGTGCTGAGCCCGTCGAAGTATGCGCGGGGAGGGGGTAACATTCGCCACTTATGCTGAGGAGACCTCCGATCCCCTCCCTCCCCTTCGTTATTCCCGAACCGCCTTGGGTAAAGCCTTGATTTCTGCCCCATTTCTGCGTTCTGCCGTAGCCAAGTCAAACTGGCTTTGGAGATTGAGCCAGAACTGAGGCTCGACCCCGAACCAGTGCCCGAACCGCAACGCCGTGTCCCCCGTCACCGACCTCTTCCCGGTGATTATCTGACTAACCCGATTCGGCGGCACGTCGATCTGTCGGGCAAATGCCGCCTGGCTCACCCCAAACTCTTCCAACTCGTCCTTGAGTACTTCACCCGGATGTGCTGCACGTTTGAACAATGGGGCTCCTTTAGGTTAGAGGTTAGGATAGCGCGGCCGGGGGGAGGGGGGAGTAACTTGACGTCACCCCGCTTATCTTAATAATTACTTAACTAGCAGAAGGATATAGTCTACCGAGTGTATACACACGCGTAAATGTAGATAACACGGTATAGATTGCAAGTCGAATCGGCAACAAGGAGGAGTTATGGCAGTCGGAGACGCAGTACGCGTATACAGGTTCTTACGTGAACGTTCAGACCTTAGAAGGGCCTCGGGAGAAAAAGAGCTAACGATGCCATTTGAAGACATCGTTCGGGATAGTGGGGCAAATTTCGAAGATGTAGCGCAGGCAATAACTACGAAGAGGAAGCTTACAGAGGAAACCGGACTTCGGTTGAAGTCTCTCACCTTTTACCTTTAGGGAAATCGGTGGGTAAACATTGTGCTGCCAGTCAGACTAGGTTGCCGAAGTAGTTTATGCTTGGTCAAAGTAAAACTCACCAATACCCATAGTGCTGACAGAGTTCTCTGAATTCCACACCCTCTGAATATAGGGAATAGAATGGTCTAAGCGCTCCACCTCCACGGAAGGGTGGTTCAGTGACAGCGTTCAAAAGTATTTTCCCCGCCTGAGCAATCTCGGGTTCCGCATTGTCAAGAAGGTCGAATCCCCCGTCCAATCGAGCAAACGCCTCTGATTCAGAGATGCGCCCGTTTTCATGGTCTCTTACTGCTCCAAGGATGCGCGAACAGGCTGGCTCGCCGTTGTAACTTTCTGGGATTGGCGTATATGTTGGAGCCGCGGGTGGCGTATGCGCTGGGGGTGGTGTGTACGCTATCGTCGGAAGAGGCGTCGGATTCGGCTTACTACAAGCCCCCAACAAAGTGATAGCGATAAAGCACAAGGCAACTCCACCTACAACCAGGCTCCTTTTGCGAGTATGCATCAACGCTTTCCTCCTACCGTGGCCTCTCTATCCATTCTATTCCCTTGCTAGAACTACATCCACCCCGAATTGCCCCTCCCCCCACCCCGTGCTAGAATCATCCTGTTCCCCAGAGGGCTTATGCATTGTCCGAACGCATCTTAGTAGCAGTCGCTTGGCCCTACGCCAACGGCCCTTTACACTTGGGCCACCTGGCCGGGGCATATCTCCCCGCAGACATCTTTGCTCGATACCATCGCGCCAAGGGCGACGAGGTCCTGATGGTCTCGGGCAGCGACCAGCATGGCACCCCAATAACCCTCCGCGCCGAGAAAGAAGGCGTATCCCCCCAGGAGATCGTGGATAAGTTCCAGGCCCTCTTCCTCGAGTCCTGGGACCGGATGGGCATCTCCTTCGACCTCTTCACCACCACCCGGACTGCGAATCACCAGGAGGTCGTGCAGGATATCTTCCTGGACCTTCTTTCCAAGGAGTACATCTACAAAGATGGGATGATGCTCCCCCACTGCCCCAGCTGTAACCGCTACCTCCCCGACCGCTACGTTGAAGGTACGTGTCCCAATTGCGGTAACGCCGGGGCCCGAGGCGACCAGTGCGATGCCTGCGGCAAGCCCCTCAATCCCACCGACCTCCTGGATCTGAAGTGCCGCGTCTGCGGCGCCACGCCGGAGATACGCAGGTCGGAACACCACTTCCTTAAGCTGAGCGCCTTCCAGGACCGGCTCATCGAATGGGTCGAGACCCAGGACCATTGGCGCCCCAACGTCCAGAACTTCACCCTTCAGATGCTCAAGGACGGGCTGAAAGATAGGGCCATCACCCGAGACATCGACTGGGGCATCCCGATTCCCTTACCGGGTCTCGACGACAAAAGAATATACGTCTGGTTCGAAGCGGTAATCGGCTACCTTTCGGCAAGCATAGAGTGGGCCAAAAACCGTGGCACACCCGAGAAGTGGCGGGACTTCTGGGGAGACGGAGCCAAGACCTACTATTTCATTGGCAAGGACAACATCCCCTTCCACACGATCATCTGGCCGGCGATCCTGCTCGGATACGGCGGCCGAGCCATCCCCTATGACGTCCCCGCCAACGAGTTCCTGAACATCGACGGCAGGCAGCTTTCCACCAGCCGTAACTGGGCCGTTTGGCTCAACGACTACCTGGACAACTTCCCACCCGACCTCATCAGGTACTACCTCTCGGCTAACATGCCCGACACCTCTGACTCCGACTTTACGTGGGGCGAGTTCGTGCGCAGGAACAACGGCGAGCTTGTCGGCACCTATGGCAATCTCGTACACCGGGTGCTGACCATTACCTACCGGAACTTCGATGGCAAGGTCCCGTCGCCCGGACCCCTCTCTTCCGACGAGACGGATATGCTCGACAAGATCAACCAAACTTTCGCCGAAGTGGACGATCTTCTTTACCGGTGCCGTTTCAAGGAGGCGATCAGGCAGGCGGTTGGCCTGGCCCAGGAGGCGAACCGCTACCTCGACCGCAAAGCTCCCTGGCGACAGGTCAAGGAAGACAAGGACGCCGCTGCTACAACCCTCTGGTGTGCCATCTCCGTTGTCACGGCCCTGAAGACCATGCTCTACCCGTTCCTGCCCTTCAGCTCCCGGAAGCTGCACGGCTACCTGGGCCTGGGTGAGTTGGACGAACGCTCTGAGTGGAATATCGAGGCTCCCGTCCCTGGACGCGAGCTTCAGAAGCCTTTACCCCTGTTCACCAAACTGGAAGATGAAGTGGCCGAGGTGGAGACCGCCAGGCTGGAACAGGTCTCGGGCTAAGGACAACGTCTTTCTATGCCCTCTGCCAAGTCGCTGTCTATCTACAAACCGATCAAGGAAGAGCTTAACCTAGTCAGGGCTGACCTGGTAGCCATCGCCGAAGAGGACTTTCCCGGCCTCGCGGCCATGCTCGCCCACGCTCTCAAAAGCATAGGCAAGGGCACGAGGCCTGCCATCACCATCCTCTCCTCCAAGTTCCATGACCACGATCCCGCCTCACCCCGGCTCATGGCCTGCGCCGTCGAGCTTCTCCACATAGCCACCCTCGTCCACGACGACACCATAGACAAGGCGGCCATCCGACGCGGCCAGCCGACCATCAGCAACCTATGGGGAGACAACGCTGCGGTACTCGTCGGCGACTACCTATTCGCCAAGTCAGCGACCTTCGTCTGCGCCACTGAGAACGTCAGGGTCATCCGCCTCTTCTCCGAGACGATAATGTACCTTTCCCGAGGTGAGCTGCAGGAGCGATTAGGCGCCTTTGACTGGACGACCGGAAGGGACGACTACTACGAGAGGATCCGTCAGAAGACGGCGTCGCTCTTCACCACTGCGGCAGAGTCCGGGGCCATTCTGAGCGGCGCGCCCGAGGACACGGTCGAAAGGTTCCACACCTTCGGCTACTGCCTGGGCATGGCCTTCCAGATAATCGACGACATTCTCGACTTCCAGGGGACGGAGAAAGAGGTAGGTAAACCCGTCGGCGCAGACCTGGCCCATGGTGTACTCACCTTGCCGGCTCTGCTGCTCCAGGAAAGGTACCCTGACGAAGATCCCGTGAAGGCGATCTTCCAGGCCCCGGGGGACGACAAACCCCTGCAGCGAGCCCTGGAGATGATCAACAACTCCTCGGTTATCGAGGACTCCTACGCCATCGCCACCGACTTCTGCCGCAAAGCCGAGGAAGCCCTCTCCCCCCTCCCCGACACCCAATACCGCAAAGCCCTCATGGAGCTCCCCCCCTACGTCCTCATCAGAAAGAACTAAAGATATCCGGCCTTGCTCCACCTTTTCGTAGTCCTCCAAAAGGCAAATTGAGAGGCGTCCCATCCCCTCTCCCTTGATGAGACCTCTGCATAACCTGTGCTGGAGGGGCCGGGGCGCTCGTGCTGAGGCTCTCGAAGTATGAGCGGGGGTGGAGGTTAGGCGATCTGGCTGGTAGAGAAGCTGCAAACTGCAGTTACGCAAAGGGATCTTGATGGGATAGGGCGAGGGTGAGGGTGTTCCTATACATCGGCGTGTTTTCCAACCGCACAAGCCGACGCCCCTTTACAGGGTAGAGTCCGCCCTTTACCTGTCATTCCGAGGCCCCGCGAGGAATCTTGTGTGACGAAGCAGTGATAGAGTTAGGGTCTCGGGGTGCGGCAGGCCGTAGGAATCATGGTCCTTCAAGACCGAGTCTTAGCATGGGCCGCCGCACCCTCTCTCATCTAAGCCCGTACAGTTGCCCGGGTCAACAACCCGTACCTGCAAGAAAGGGATAACATGAGTCAAGACTTTGTCATGGGTATCGACGTCGGTGGTTAGTTCCTCGACCTTCACGTCCTCCCCCAAAACCAGGCCGCCAGGCTCCCTAACGACCCTCAGGGTATCAGTGAGATCCTTCAATTGGCCAAGGACCTCAATGTCACCCTCATTGTCATGGAGTCCACCGGTGGCCTCGAGATGCCTCTCGCTTTGGAGTGTGGCCTCCATCAGATACCCACTGCCGTTATGAACCCCAGGCAGATCAGGGACTTCGCTCGCTCCACCGGTAGACTAGCCAAGACCGATGCCATCGACGCCCACACCATCCCCCGCTTCGCCTTCACCCTCAGACCCGACGCACGCCCTCTCCCAGACCCTCAGGCTGCCCATCTCAAGGCCCCCTTCTCCCGCAGAAAGCAGCTCATCGACATGAGAACCGCCGAGTCCCTTCGCCTCAAGCGCGCCCTCGACCCTCTTCTCCCAAGCCTCCACAAACACATCCAGTTCCTCTCTCAAGAACTGGATGACCTCGACCGCGAGATAGACGACCTCATTAACTCCAACATCCTCTGGAAGGACAAGCTCCTCCTCCTCAGAAATGTCCCCGGCCTGGGCCCCGTTTCCTCCTTCACCCTCGTCGGCGCTCTCCCCGAACTCGGCTCCCTCAACCGTAAGCAGATCGCCGCCCTTGTGGGCGTCGCCCCCTTGAACAGATATAGTGGCACTCATAGGGGAAGACGTTCCATATGGGACGGTCGGGCAAACATCAGAACCGCCCTCTACATGGCCACAATGAGCGCCAGAACGCATAACCCTCCTATCAAAGCCTTCTACGAGCAACTCCTCGCTGCCGGCAAGCCCGGCAAGGTTGCCCTCGTCGCCTGCATGCGTAAGCTCCTCACCATCCTTAACGCCATGATCAGAGACAACTCCCCTTGGAATCCCCTCCCACAACACAGTTGCTAAGGCGCTTGCCCTTAAATCGACCTTGGTTTTGGGACTAGTCAGGTAGATTATGGAGACGTGGGCGCAGGTTCTCTTCTGGTCAGCGGACGACCGCAGTACAAATTGAAAGTACTACCTTCAATTTGTACCCTTGGCCCTATCCCACCCCTCCCCTACCCAGCCCCGAATGCCACCCCACCCCCGACAACCGTCACCCACACCCCTATCCCACCAATTTCCTCAGCAAGAACACTCATCGGGTCCCGGTCCAGCACCGCGAAATCTGCCAAAGCGCCCCTCCTGACCACACCCACCCGCCCCCCGAGACCCCCGTAATGAGACGCCGCGCTACCGTGAAGGGTCATCGCCTCAGCTATGGATACTGCATGCTCGCGGGAGACTGATTGGCCTGTGCGAGCGCTGCGCAATACCGCCGCCTGGATACCGAGAAGCGGGTCGGGCGGCGTCACCGGAGCATCCGACGACGCTGCAACATTGAGCCCCGAGCCCAACCATGCCCTTAGCGGATAGAGGTTGGCTACGTCTCTTTTGGGCAGCTCGGCAAGATACCTGTCCCCACTGTGATATACGAAGGCGGGTTGGGTCACGACGGTTACGTTACTCGCCTTCAGCCTCGCTATGAGGGACGGGGGACAGATGGACGCGTGCTCAATTCGGTGAGCTAGTCTGGGAGTATCCACAGACTCAATAGCCTCAATGGCGGCCTCTACCTCCACCTCCTCCACGGCGTGAATGGCCACCGGAAACCCGACCTCCGCCGCCTCCTGCACAGCCTCCCTGAGCTCCCGAGGCGAAGGTTCGAGTGTCCCACCCGCCTGTGACAGCACTATCTTGCAATGCCCGACCCGCAGCCTGTCATCCCCCGCCCCAAACCCCAACCCCGCCCCGACAAACTCCCTCAAATGCGCAAATCCCGGCATGAGCGTTGCACGGGGGAAAGGCTCGGGCCCCGAGACCAACGACTGAAAGAAGCTCCACCGTTTAAGGGAGTTGCAGGGAGAGGCGTCGTGAAAGGAAGTGATTCCCTTGGACAGGAAGACCTCGGCAGCTTGACGGGCGGCAGGTCCCATCTCGTCACCCCGAGGCTGCGGCCCAAGCCGCTCGTCAAGCCAGTCGTCCAGGTCTATGAACAGGCCCGTGGGCTCTCCCGTGTTGATGTCCCTGTCGATGAAACCGGCAATAGGTTCAGGAGTCTCGATACTGATCCCGGCGAGGGTCAAGGCCCGACCGTTCAACACCGTCCCGTGCCCCGACCTGTGCCCTAGCTTAACCGGGTGGTCGGGTATCAGCGTGTCGAGGTCCCGGCGTGTCGGATGCCGTTTCTCTTGGAGCCGAAACTCGTCGTAGCCCATCCCCCGCACCCATTCGCCCTCGGGTGTGCTCTTGGCCTGCTCGCTGAGGGCGGCTGTGATGTCGGGGATGGAGGATACAGCCTGAGGTGAACAGTCGACCGCGGTCAGAGACGAGGCATATGCCAAAAAATGCACGTGAGCATCAATGAAACCGGGAAGCGCTGTACGCCCCTCACAGTCGATCTCCTCGTACTCCCCGGATCGGAGCGCGCATTGTACGTCTACCTCTGATGTTGACGTGATCACCCCACCCTCGCACACCACCCCCGTGGCCCGTGGCGCGGTCGGGTTCAGGGTTATCACATTAGCGTTATGCAGTACGAGCTTTCGTGTCTCTGTCATGTAAGCGGCTTTTCGAGATGGCGAAATGTGTGTGCATGATAGCACCGGCAATTGCGCTTTTGACTTGCCGACCTCGGCGTCGTAGCATCGCTGTGGCCCCTACTCGCTTCAGCAGCCGGAGAGATATGAACAAGTCGGACGCGCAAAAGACTGGACCCACCGAGCAGTCAGACGCGACGTCGGCCTTGGCCTCTGCCGGAAGACTCAGTAGAACCCGCATCGTCTTCATCCTCCTCGGCACGATGATGTGCCTTTTCCTCGCGGCCCTCGACATGACCATCGTGGCGACGGCCCTGCCGCGTATCGTCACAGACCTTGGAGGCATTAGCCAGATATCGTGGGTAGTGGTGGCGTACCTCGTAATGTCGACTTCCCTGGTGCCGGTCGTGGGCCGGATGTCGGATATCTACGGGCGAAGGCTGCTGTTCATTATCGGGATAGCGGTGTTCCTGCTGGGCTCGGCCTTGGCTGGCGTATCCCAGAATATGCTGCAGCTCATCATCTTCCGGGGGGTGCAGGGGGCCGGGGCGGCCGTCTTGATGTCCAACACCTTCACCGTCATCGGCGACATCTTCCCTCCCGCCGAGCGAGGAAAGTGGCAAGGGTTGATCGGCGCCGTCTTCGGAATAGCCAGCATCGTCGGCCCCCTCGTCGGCGGTTACCTCACCGACACCCTCAGCTGGCGTTGGATCTTCTACATTAACTTGCCGGTAGGAGGCGTAGCGCTAATTGCCCTCATCGCCGCCATGCCATCGATGTCCCGGACAGGTCTAAACCAGAAGGTCGACTACTGGGGCGCCGCCGCACTGATCGGCGGTCTGCTCCCGTTGATGCTGGGCGTCTCTCTGGCCGGGCAACAATACCCGTGGGGCTCGCCCCAGGTCGTTGTGCCATTGGTTTTTGGAGCCGCGATGCTGCTGATGTTCCTCTTAATCGAGACCCGCGCCCCGGAACCCCTCCTGCCCCTCTCGCTCTTTAAGAACCGGATATTCACCGTGGTCGCCGTGTCAACGTTCTTCAGCGGGATGACCATGTTCGGGATCATCATATTCGTCCCCCTCTTCGGGCAGGGTGTACTCGGTGACTCCGCAACCAACTCCGGGCTGGTCCTGACACCTATGATGCTCGGCGCGGTTGTCAGCAGCACCTTGGCAGGGCTGGCCCTGTCCCGTTGGAGCCGCTATAGATACCTCGCCCTGCTCGGCATGGGCGTGATGACGACAGGGGTGATTCTGCTGGCAACTATGGACAGCACGACGTCCAGCGGCGTGATGGCCAGAAACATGGTGATAGTGGGTGCGGGACTGGGCATAACCTTCCCACTGTTCACCATAGTGGTGCAAAATGCGTTTCCCTACGGGCTCATGGGGCTGGTCACCGCCTTCGTGCAGTTCTTCAGGAGCATTGGCGGTTCGCTGGGCGTGGCCGTGATGGGCTCGCTGCTGGCCTCCCGGCTCTCGACCCACCTCGCCGCCAACCTCTCCCCCGAGACCCGTGAGCTGATGGGCACAGCGCTGACCGAAGACCTCGGTGACCCCAACGCCCTCATCAGCCCTGAGGCCCGCGCCATGCTGGAGGAGCGGCTGGAGGGTCTCGGAGAGAGTGCGGTCTTAGAGTCGGTCGTGGAGGCCATGAGAGAGAGCCTGGCGTCGTCCATCCAGGAAGTGTTCATCGTGGCGTCCGTGTTTGCGGTTCTTGGGGCAGTGGTCCTGGTTGGCCTGAAGGAGATACCGCTGCGTAAGAGGCACCAAGTCACTAAGGAAGCGGCCCCGGAGGCGGGGCCCGGCTAACCGGAGCCCGTGCTACAATAACCCCGCCATTCTAATCCCGAGACTCAGGCACCAGGGAGCTTATTATGTTCGTTATGGATAGACGGGCCTTACTTAAGGCGGAGTCCATTCCCTCCGTCGAGAAGGGCTATCAGACCAACGTGGCCGGTCCGATACTCGACAGCCCCGGCGGCCGCTTCTGCGCCGTCCTCATGAACGCCGACAACCCTCTCGAGGTTCGTCAGGTGTCCGGCTGGGACTCCAGAGAAGCCTGCGACCGTTACCTCAACGAGGTCTACCCAGCAGTCTGGGAAGAGTGGAAGTGGGTCTTCGACGAGCCCCCTGTCCCGGTCTTCTGGGAGATCAACTGGCCCGGCAAACTGGTCTTCAACCCCCTGCAAGCCGCAGGCCCGAATTGCTACGTCCGCACCAGCCGCTTCAAGTTCAAGCCCGAGGGCGTCACCCATGTGCACGACAACTTCGATGAGGAGGTCATCAAGCCCGTGATGACACAGCCGGGCAACCGCTTCCTCTTCGTGCTCCACTCCGCGGATGAGGCGAGGGTCGGGTCCCAGGTCACGGGATGGGACTCCAAGGAGGCCTGCGACAACTACTTGAACAACGTGTTCCCGAAGGTCTTCGGAAAGGTAAAGCACGTCTTCGAGGAGCCGCCTGTAGCCACCTTCTGGACCATCAAGTTTCCCGTGATCGCCAACTTCTAATCGAAAGACTGGACGGAAAGCTATGTACGTACGCACCAGCAGGTACCGCCTGACCCCCGAGGGCCTCGCCGACCTAAAATCCGGCATCCGCGAACAGATGATGGGCCCCATTACAGCGGCCCCCGGCAACCGACTCTTCGCCGTAATGACCTCGCCCGACGATGAACAGAACGGGCTCTTCGTCAGCGCTTGGGAATCCAAGGAAGACTGCGACCACTTCGAGAGCGTGGTTCGGCCAGCCCTCTATGCCCGCTGGAAGGGCGGCTTCGATGGGCCTTTTCAGGTGAACTACTGGGAGACCAGGTGGCCCGGCACCATCCAGATCAACGAAAACTCCCTCGCCAACCCCTCGCCTATGTACGTCAGGACCAGCCGCTTCAAGCTCCACGAGGGGCAGGTGGAAACGGTGGCCGGGCACTACAGGGAAGAGGTCATGGCTCCACTGATCGCAGCCCCCGGGAACCGCTTCGTATGCGTCCTCCTTTCGACCGAGGAGGATAGGGTCGGTTCCCAAGTCACGGGCTGGGACTCCAAGGAAGACTGGGAGCGCTTCGAGCGGGAAGTCTACCCCAACAACATCAAGAACTTCTGGCACCTCTTCGAGGTAAAGCCCACTGCCACCTACTGGAACCTAACCTTCCCCGGCCGAGTCCGCTACTAGCATCCCCTCCTTGCTCAATGAGTCGCAGATGCGCCGAGGCGTAACCTTTGCCTAACTTCTCATGGTGGGGCTTGGGCCGCTCGTGCTGAGGCACTCGAAGTATGAGCGGGGGGTCCTATCCCCTCTCCCTCAATGCGACAGGACTAGCTAAACGGCGCACCAAGAAAGTCAACCAGCCGTGACCTGGCAAGACCACTATAACCGCAACCTCGTCTCCCCCGAGGAGGCCGTCCAACTCGTCGACTCCCGCGACCGGGTCTATATCCCCATCTACCCCCACCCCGACTCCCTCATCCACGCCCTTGCCGCGCGCCGCGATGAACTCAAAGACATCAAGATAACCTGCGATGCTCCAATCGAGGACCCCGGTTGGTTCGACCCAAGCTGGAGCGACTCTTTCGTCGTGACCATCGAGCAGATCCTCGGGGAGATGGGCCGCTCGGCCCTCGACCGACGCATCGTCGACTACATCCCCATGATCTTCTCCACCCAGTTCCAGCGCTATTCGACCGACTTCGGCGACGTGCCTCCAATGGACGTGTTCATGGTCGTCACATCGCCCCCCGACGCCAACGGTTACTGCAGCTTCGGCGGGCACCTCTGGAACAAGCGGGGCTTCGTCCGACGGTCCAAGAAGGTCATTGCCCAGGTAGATAGTTCGCAGATACGGACCTACGGGCACAACTACGTCCACGTCTCGGAAATAGACAAGTTCGTGGAGCACACAGCCGTCCAGCTGTCCGACGCCCAGGCTTCGGACTTGCTGGCCTCGGTGGAAGACAAAGAAGTGCATGCACTCCTGGACGAGTTCGTCCCCAATATGGACCCACGAGACCGCTCCGAACATCTCCCTCACCTGGTGTCGAGAGGCGTGAAGCAGATCCAGCGATTTGCGGCCTACCAGTGCTGGATCGAGCCCTCGGAGGACGCCAAGACAATCGCCGGCTACGTTTCGGAGCTCGTGAAAGATGGCGCTACCCTGCAGATCGGCACTGGAACCCCGAGCCGCTTCCTCGCCACCGTCGGCGCCTTCGACGACAAGAAAGACCTGGGCTGGCACTCCGAAATGGGAATCCCCGGAGTAATCGACCTCATCAGACGGGGTGTGATCACCGGGGCCCGCAAAACTCTGCACAAGGACAAGGCCATATTCGGGGCGCTGCTCGGGTCCACCTACAAGGAGCTCGACTACGCCCACGAAAACCCCCTCATCGAGCAGCTTGACGTCGACTACGTCGCTAAAGCCACAACCGCCGCCCTCAATGACAATATGGTCTCCATAAACAACGCTCTTTCCGTCGACCTTACCGGCCAGATCAACGCCGAGACCGTCTTCGGGGGTCGCCTGATGAGCGGCACCGGCGGTCAGTTCGACTTCCAGATGGGAGCGGTGATGTCCAGGGGTGGCCGAGGCATCACCCTGCTCAGGTCTACGGCCCTGGGCGGCATAGCATCGAGAATCGTGCCCCAGCACGAGGAAGGCACCATTGTCAGCGTCCCCCGCACCTTCGCCGACACCATCATCACCGAGTACGGCGTCGCCCAACTCCTCGGCAAGTCCAACCGCGAACGCGCTAGGGAGCTAATCTCGATTGCCCATCCGGATTTCCGGGCGGAGCTGACGAAGGCCGCGGAAGGGTTGTTTTACCCTTAATCCGCGGCATTCCGGATCCCGAGCCAGCCGCAAATGCGTCGTGCTGAAAGTCCGACTTTGGCTGCGGTTTGACCCATTCCCGGTGAGGGGCCGCCACCCCCGACGCAATCAGCCGGCCTTCATGCTGTGAAGCGGCAGCGCCGTGGTTTCCAGAGTAGACAGGTCTAGGCGCCGGGACGCATGATCTATGTCGAACCCCACCACCACACCTTCCTCATCCAGGTCCACGTTCAACCCTTCCGTTACCTCCACCGTCTCCGTCCCCGGCCCTACCTTGAACTCCACGTATAGGCTATCCGTCTCCGGGTAGTAATGAAGCTTCATAGTCGCCCCTCCTTACGAAAACGCCTATCGAAGAAAGCGTTGTGGATAGTCTGTCCATCTTCTAGCGTTATCACGCGCAAATAACGGGGACTAGTTTCGTCCGGTAATTTTACCTCTCCCCAAAAACGTATGCGTCCGTCTTCCTGCTTTTCCCTATGGATCGGCGAGGCGACGATTTGGGCACACCACGACAATTCAATATAGGGCCGCTTGCGGCGCACTTGCTCATCAAAATAACGCGTTGTATTCACCTAGCCTACCACCAGCCGGTTCCGCTTCTCCTTGCTAACCGAATCCAGTTCCTTCGCCGCACTGCACTCAATTCGAATGGAGAAGGGTACGCCTGACCTCCTCCCAGTCCTCTACCGGGTCCAACGGGTCCTGCAACCTCTGCAATGCCGTCGAGAGGTCGTCGCAATCTTCCAAGTATTGCCCGATTATTCAGCGCACCAAGTCCGCCCGGCTCCTCCCCTGCCGCGACGCTGCCTCACCCAGAGCCTTGGCTACTGAGTCCGTGACCCGAGTCGTTATCCGAATCATCACACACCTTTTATTCGTCCCCTGCCACCCTTAGGCGACCAGTCTATCACCTCTATATCAACCAGCCGCAAAACAACCGCCAAGTGCTCGCTCACGTGGTGCAGCTTCTTTGGATGTCGATCAGGGAGCGGGCTCGGGAGTTAATAGCGTTTTCTCACCCAGACGAGTTTATGAATATGGCTGGAGGGGTGTATTACCGGAAAGGCGGGTATTCACGCACGAAGGTTAGGCGCATAAGGCCAACGACATTTAATTTTGCGGAAACGGATAATTTCGCGGTGCTCTATGATGCAAGAAAGTCCTGGGCACACCTCAGGCAACGGGTATGAGGCCTATTGTCCCAATAGTACGCCTGCAGGATAGACTTGACGCCATTTTCATAGCAAGTTGGACATAAGAAATGTGTCGGTTCGGAATCTTGATTCAAGTCTTCTCGTAACTGATACACATGGTTGCCGCCCCACATTGTCAACTTGTATCGGGCCTTCTCTCCTTCCCAATTGACCTTTTGTTTCAACTCTTCCTCTAGCTCCGTTACACGCGCGATGAGACGGGACTGCTCGCCTTGGGCTTCTAGGGTCATTGATTGCGCATCCATTACAGCAGTCTGCATATTGATGATGGTCGAATTCAATTCCTTCGTGAATTCGTCACTTACCCCTTGTTGCTCCGCCTTCCGTGTCAAAGAAGTCAGAGCTTGAAGCCCTCCGACTATGGATTGAAAGCTCTGAGACAGATCACTAATTTCCATTGGAATGCCTTCCTAAAGGTTAAATTTGAGCATGCAGTTATTGTAAATGACATAGGGAGAGTACTTCTGTAGTCTACTCTCTTACCCCCTCTCGTTGACCTCCGAGACACGATATATGTAAAATCAATTAGGCCCCCGGGGCCCGGCGCAAGATTCCTTGGGAGTCCGCAGGAGAGTGAACCAGTGAGGAGAGCACATGCAGTCAAGTCTCATAGGTAAGATACAGAAGGCCAAGGCCTACGCTGAAGAGCCCGACAGAGTGCAGTTCAACAACTTCAGCCTTAGCTTCCGAGGCGCCCACCAGCGCCACAACGTCACCTATGACGACGGCATCCTCCGATGCGACTGCGGCTTTTTCACCTCCTGGAATATGTGCAGCCACACCATGGCCCTCGAGCGCATGTTCGACCCCATGCTCCCCCGCGTCGAATACGTTAAGAGCTAACCGCTCGCCCTTCCCCCCGACACGCAAATGGCCCAAGCGCGTCACGCTTGGGCCATTGCCATTGATTTAGACGGAAGGGGTGGTGTATTCCGCTCGCCCTGTCGAAGATACGCCGTGGCGTGAGCTTAGTCGAAGCCTGTCCTGAGGCTCTCGAAGGGGGTCTCAAGAGCGGAATGGGCGGGGTCCAATCCCCTCTCCCTCGATGGGTCGTAGATGCGCCGAGGCGTGAGAGGGCTAGGGCCGTAGGCTCGCTGAGGAGAGTGAGGGTGAAATAGCGGGGTGCAGGGGCCGCTCGTGCTGAGGCTCTCGAAGTATGAGCGGGGGGGAGGCAAGGGTGTCTTACCCCTCGTACCTCTCAAACACCAGACACGCATTCTGCCCCCCAAACCCGAAGCTGTTCGACAGCACCTTCCCCACCGTCTGCCGACGCGCCTCGTTGGGGACGTAGTCCAGGTCGCACTCGGGGTCTGGGTACTCGTAGTTGATCGTCGGGTGCATCACCCCGTCCACTATCGTCATCACACACGCCACCGACTCCATTCCCCCCGCCCCGCCCAGCGCATGCCCGATCATCGACTTCGTAGAGCTTATCGCCACCTTGTACGCCGCTTCCCCAAACACATTCTTGATCGCACGTGTCTCCACCGAGTCGTTCAGCGGCGTCGAGGTTCCGTGAGCGTTGATGTAGTCGATCTCGTCGGGCCTAACGTTGGCATCCTCGATGGCCCAGCTCATTGCCCGGGCCGCGCCGGAACCTTCGTCGTCCGGTTGCACCATGTGGAAAGCGTCGGAAGAGACCCCGTAGCCCGTGACCTCGCAGAGGATGTTTGCACCCCTGCCTAGAGCGTGCTCCAGCGTCTCCATTATCAGGATGCCCGCGCCCTCCGCCGGCACGAACCCGTCCCTCTTCGCGTCGAAGGGTCTGCTGGCCTTCGACGGAACCTCGTTGCTGGTCGAGAGTGCCCTCATCACGCTGAATCCCCCGAGCCCCAGTTGGCTGATCCCCGCCTCCGTGCCTCCGGCCACCATCACGTCCGCCGAGCCCCGCCTGAGCACCTCCAGGGCGTCTCCCACCCCTTGTGTCCCCGCCGCGCACGATGTTGTCACCGTGTTCGTGAACCCCTTCAAACCCAGTATACGGCTCACCTGCGACGTGGCCATGTTGGGAAGGATCATCGGGAAGAAGAAGGGGCTGAGCCGCATCCCTCCCCGGGTCTCGACTATTCGACCCCCGTCTTCGATGTCTGGAAAGCCCCCGCACCCGTTGCCAAGCACAATGCCCAGCCTCGACGGGTCCTCCGACTCCATATTCAGCCCCGAGTCCTCAACGGCCATAAGCCCTGCCGTCACCGCTATCTGGCTGAACCTCGACATCCGCCGCGCGTCCCGTGCGTCGAGCCGCTCACGCGGGTTGAAGTCCGGTATCTCCCCGGCAATCTTGGTCGGATAGTTCGTGGTGTCGCACAGCGTCATCGGCCCTATCCCCGACACCCCGTCCACCAGGTTCTTCCAGAAGTCCTGAGCCGTCCGCCCCAATGGCGTCACCGCCCCCAGGCCCGTCACCACCACCCGTGGGCGGTCCCTATAGTCGGTCAACTGAGGTTGGGCTTCCGATGGACTCGTAGTCAACTGAGTGTGCCTCCCTTACACGCTTTCACGACCTGCCTCCCCAGCTAGACGGGGAGGTCCTGTCCCCTCTCCCTCGATGGGACCTTTGCAGAACTGTCATTCCTGTAAGTGTTAGGTAATTCGTTGACAGATTGGTATAAGAGGCCAACACCAATCTGGAGGCGAGAATGCGAGACAATAGCAAGGACCTCACCCTTGAGCGGAACTACATTCAGAAGTGGCGGTTCCTCATCCATGAGTATCAACTGGTCAAGGCAGGGAAGCATCCCCGTTTCCGCTTCGCCCAGGACTTCTACTCCTTCCACGGCACTAGCCGTCAGACCTTCGCCAAGTACTACAACCGGTTCCTCCTTTCCCCCTCCGACAACGCCTTCCTCCCCCGTAAGCGGGGTCCCGGGTGGAAGTCCCGCCGCACCCTGCCCTACATTGAGCAGAAGGTCATCAACGAGCGCCTTAACGGTACCAACCGTTACGAGATCTATGCCATACTCAAACCCATCCTTAAACACAACACCCCTAAGCCCTCCACCATCTACGCCATCACCAGACGCCACGGTTTCAATAGGCTCACAAAGCCGATGCAGCAGTCGAAGCGCAAGATCATCAAGACCCGGGCAGGAGAGCTGGGCCACCTGGACAGCCACTACCTCAGCCGGGATACCATCGTGGGCACCAAGCACCGCTACTACCTGGTGGGCCTCATCGACGCCTACACCCGTCTGGCCTGGGCCGAAGTGGTCGGAGACATCAAGAGTCTCTCCGTTATGTTTGCTACTCTGAAGTCCATCAATTTCCTTAACGTGGAGTACGGCATCCAATTCGAGGCCATCCTCACCGACAACGGCCCCGAGATGGCCTCCCCAAGGAACACCGAGGGCCACCCCATGGAACGGATGCTCAATGAGCTGGGCATAAAGCACCGCTACACCCGCCCTTATAGGCCCCAGACCAACGGGAAGATAGAGCGGTTCTGGAGAACCTTGAACGAGGACCTGCTGGAGGGGACAACCTTCGAATCGGTCTCGGAACTGAAGGACGAGCTTCAGCAATACCTGATCTACTACAATACTCAGAGACCCCACCAGGCAATGGACGGAAAGACCCCTTTGGAGACCCTTAAATCCACCTAATTCTGTCAACGAATTACCTGACATCCACAATTCCGAGGCTCCGCGAGGAATCTGGGGCGGGGGACTCAGGATTGGATAACATGTCTCGTATTACCAATATGTTCCAGCATAGGGAGTTACGCAAAGGTCTCTCCATGGGTCGTAGATGCGCCGAGGCGTGAGAGGGCTAGGGCCGTAGGCTCGCTGAGGAGAGTGAGGGTGAAAGTGTTCCGAAAGTTTCCCATTCAGTATGTCTCCACCGGCACCCTCTTAACCGCCTCTATCGCCTCTCCCACCACGAACAGCGAGCCCGTGGCGCAGATCAAGTCCTCCTCTAAGGCTATCTCCCTGGCCCTGTCTAGCGCCTCTTTCACACTCCCCGTGGTCTCGACGATTATATCAGGTCGGGTGAAAGCGTCGGCTATGGCAGCAGGCTCAGCCGCCCTCATGTGCCGAGACTTCGTCAATATGACCGTCGACGCCAGGGGCAGAAGCTCCGAGGCTATGTCCTCCACGTTCTTGTCCGCCGACACCCCCACCACCAGCACCGCCTTCCCAAACTCGAAGTACTTCAGCAGCGCCTCCCGCAGCCTCCTCGCCGAGTCCCCATTGTGAGCCCCGTCGGCTATGACCAGTGGCCATCTCCCGAGCTCTTCCATCCGACCCGGCCAGCGCAGGTCTGCGAACCCGTCCAGCACGTCTGCGTCCGAGATATGCCAACCTTTTTTCCGAAGCACACCCAGAGCCGCTATAGCCGTGGCGGCGTTCTCCTGCTGATGGTCACCGAGAAGAGGCATCGAGATTCTGTATTCATTCTCGAAATCTCGTACCAACAGGCTTTGCCCCCGGTCGTCGTGTCCCAACGCCCTCCACACCGACTCCCGCCCCACGTTCACCATCTCCGAGCCCCGCTCCCGCGCTATCGCGCCTATCACCTCCTCCACCTCCGGCACTTGCGGTGCGACCACCACCGGGACCCCCTCCTTGATTATCCCCGCCTTCTCCCCGGCTATCTCCGGCAGAGTATCGCCCAGCAGCTCGGTGTGGTCTCGGCTTATCGACGTGATGACGCTCACCTCAGGAGTGACTACATTCGTGGCATCCAGCCTGCCCCCCACCCCGACCTCGAATACCAGGGCTTCCACCTGTTTCTCAGCGAAGTAGACCAGCGCCATCGCCGTCAATGCCTCGAAGGTCGTGATGTAGCCATGCGCCCCGACAGCGTTGATCTCCTCGACGTGGGGCTTTACCTTTTCCATCGCCCCTGCAAAGTCCTCCGCCGAGATCGGCTCCCTGTTTATCTGCACCCGCTCCCTGAATGTGTGGAGGTGGGGGGAGGTGAATAGCCCGACTCGGTACCCGGCCTTTTGCAGGACGGAAGAGATCATCGCCGCCGTGCTTCCCTTACCCTTCGTCCCGGCGATGTGAACTATCCCCAACCCCGACCCCGGTGAGCCGAGCCGCCTCAACAGCTCCCTCACCCTCTCCAGGTCAACATTCCCCGGCGAGTAAAGCTCCCTCAACGACTTTTCGTAGTTGGTGAGCCCCAGTAGGTATTTCAAGGCCGAGCGGTAGTCCAAGGTCTTTCCCATGCGTCTATTTTAACGCTCTTACGTGAATGACTTTCCGTTCATCCGTTTCGACCCTATGAATTGCCAAGTTTCATAGTGAAGGGATGTAAAACGTCATGGCAAATAAGGGTAATAGAGTTCCTCTAGGTCCGCCGCCGTACTGACTATTACAAATTCACCGTCCACAAATACGTCCTCAACGGAGCCCGATTCGAAGTCCTTGCGGAGGCGCTCCTCAACCTTATAAGCCTCATCCTCAGCGGCTAACTCTGTGCGGAATAGGAGGACAAAAACCAGCTTAACTTTATATTGACCTTCCTCTGTGACCAGAGAGACCACGTTTCCCAAAGACTCGCATTCGCTAAAGTCGTCAGAACGGCAATCGTCCCATACCACCACTGTTCCCCCCTCGCCCCACTCCATCGCTTTAACAAGGGTGCGCCCGACTGCGTCGTTCTCGTCGTCCAACAGGAATCCATGACCGTTTTTCAGAGAACCCAGCAAATGCTTAACAGGTCCTTCTTTCCCAAGTAATACGTATGCGCCGTTGTCTATCACTGCAACTGCTCTTTGTGGATCGCGTCCATCCAGCCAAAGATCATATCCCTGGCACTCCTCCCATCTTTCGTCTCCTAGCTCGTCCCTGATTTGTTCATATCCAACGTTACCCTCCAGAATCCACACCTTGCCTTCGTGTCTTTCAGCTATGATTATCCTTTCCACATCGTTGAGAAATGGCGCCAACATCCCCAGGTAATAGTTCCGCAAATACTCTTCAGTCTCCTTCGCTTCCTGCTCAGGAATGCCTGAAGTAAGGATGCCCTTTACATCCCACACTTCAGTACGCTCAATGTCGTATGGAATGAAATCCAAGACGCCCCTTGGAGAAGGACGGCTCTTCACCAGGGCTGCAGATTCACTCTCTTCACCTCCGCAAGCCAATCCTGACACCAACAACCCCGACAGCAAAAGAGCCAGTGCTATGTTTCCTATGAACCTCATCCCCCCTCCCCCCACCGCCTCGCAGGCCGGAGTCCCAGCGTTATGGACAGGGCTTCCTTCCATCCCATGTCCAGGATGTAGTCGATGTTCCCATCTAGCGGGCGGGCCTGAAAGTCGAAGTTGGCTTCCACGGACCTGTGCGCCGACACATTGTCGATGTTCAGCATGTCCAACTGAACCCGAGTGATCGGCGGGTGAGGCGAGGCTATCTTCAGGAACGGAAGCGCCGCACGCATCATGGAAGTTGGTACTCTCACCTTAATCCGCATGCGGCCAAACCTCCGGATGATCGTGTCCGTTATCTGCCGGTAGCTGAGGATGTCCGGCCCACCGATCTCGATGGTCTCTCCGGTGTAGGTGCCGTCAATCAGCACCCTGTCCACGCACCGTGCCACGTCCTCAACGTGTATCGGCTGAAACTTCGCATTTCCCGACCCGATAAACGGGACCACCGGCCCGACCCTGATCGTCGCAGCCAAGGCGTTTATAAACTCGTCCCCAGGCCCGAACACCAGCGAGGGCCGCAATACAACGTGTCTCAATTTAGAGTTGACTACTGCTTCCTCGCCCTCCCATTTCGACCTCAGATATGGATATTGAGGGTCGGGCCCCGCGCCAATCGCGCTCAGATGGACTATCTTGCGCACTCCGGCCTGCTCCGCCGCCTCCACCACATTGCGCGTCCCCTGCACGTTTATTGCCTCGAACGTGGTCCGGCCCTTCTCCCTGATGACCGCCACGGTGTGGACTACCATGTCTACGCCGTCGCAGGCAGCCCGCAGAGAGTCGGGATCGGTCACGTCTCCCGTGACAAAGTGGACCGCCGGCAACCCCGAGGCTCGGGGATTGGGGACGGGCCTCACCAGCCGCCTCACCTCTTCTCCTCGCTCCACCAGCCGCGTCACTATCCGCCTCCCGACAAAGCCCGTCGCCCCCGTCACCAGTATCACTTTTCATAACCTCGCACAGCAAAAGTGCGTCGAGGTTAGCAAAGCGGTTTGGGGGTGTCAACGAGACTCTCCTACCGCCCCGAAATCACCGAAAACAACCCCTCTTCAGCGCCGTTTCAGGGGGGGTGCCGATGATATAATCGGAGGTGCCGGGCGGGGCATTTATCTTTGTATACACACCTTCATCTCCATTCCGAATTCAGCCTGTTGGATGGCCTTTGCCGCATCCCAAACCTCATGCAGCGGGCCCGGGACCTGGGGATGGAGAGCATGGCTCTAACCGACCACGGCAACCTCTACGGCGCCATCGATTTCTATTCCGCTGCCCACAAGACCGGCGTCAAACCCATCATCGGCTGTGAGGTCTACGTCGCCCACAGCAACCGCCGTACCAAGACCCCCTCCGAGAAGTCCCCCTACCACCTGACTGTCCTGTCCAAGAACGAGACAGGCTACCGCAACCTTATACAGCTGGTCACCAAGGCCAACATGGAGGGCTTCTACTACAAGCCCCGCATGGACAGGGCCCTCTTCGAACAACACCATGAGGGCCTCATAGTCCTCTCAGGCTGCCCCACCGCCGAGGTCCCGCGCGCCATCCTGGAAGGCCGCATGGACGACGCCTATGCCGCCGCCCGCTGGTACCGTGAAGTCTTCCAGGACTATTACCTGGAAATCCAGCGCCACGACCTCGACATGCTGACCCCTATAAACGAGGGCCTCCTCCGCCTCAGCCATGACCTCGAAATCCCCCTGGTCGCCACCAACGACGTCCACTACATC
Organism: Dehalococcoidia bacterium; assembly: GCA_965197585.1. Classification (GTDB taxonomy): domain Bacteria; phylum Chloroflexota; class Dehalococcoidia; order Plut-88900; family Plut-88900; genus Plut-88900. The sequence goes on along the minus strand of OZ240215.1, from coordinate 2,780,578 downwards.
CACCGCGACGAGGCCAGCGTCCAGGACATCCTCCTCTGCATCCAGACCAACACCAACGTCCAGGACGAGAAGCGTCTGAAAATGTCCGACGACTCCCTCTACCTCAAGACACCCGAGGAGATGCGCCAGCTCTTCTCCGACCTGCCCGATACCCTCGAAAACACCATGCGCATCGCCGATATGTGCGACCTCTCCATCGAGTTCGACCGCCTGCGCCTCCCCCACTACCCCACCCCCCACGGCGAAGACGCCGACGACTATCTTGCAACCCTTTGCGAAGAGGGCTTCCGGCGCCTCTACCCCGGAGCGGGAGAGACCGCCCGCCGTCGCCTGCTGGACGAGCTGGACGTCATCAAGAAGACCCAGTTCGCTAACTATTTCTTGGTCGTCATGGACATTACTTCCTATTCCAGGGAGAACGGCATCCTGTTCGGCGTCCGGGGAAGCGCCGCCGGCAGCGTAGTCCTCTACTGCCTCGGCATCACCGACATCGACCCCCTGGAATACGGCCTCGTATTTGAGCGTTTCCTCAACATCGAGCGCAACGAAATGCCCGACATCGACCTGGACTTCCAGGACGACCGCCGGGACGAAGTCATCGCCTACGTCACTCGCAAGTACGGCGCCGAACACGTCGCCCAGATCGTCACCTTCGGCACCCTTGGCGCTCGTGCCGCCCTCAGGGACGTCGGGCGCGCCCTTGGAATGCCCTACTCTATCGTCGACAACGTGGCCAAGCAGGTGCCTTTCGGCGTCAAGTCCATCGACGAAGCCATGAAGGCCAGCCCCGACCTTAGTAGCAACTACAATCAGGACCACGCCGTCCGCAAGCTCGTCGACTCCGCCCAGAAGCTGGAGGGCGTGGCCCGCCACGCCAGCACCCATGCCGCAGGCATCGTCATCTCACAGGAACCCCTCACCAACTACGTCCCGCTCCAGCGGGCATCCCGCAGCGACGGCGAGGAGATAGCCGTAACCCAGTTCTCGATGGACCCCATCGCCAAGCTGGGCCTCCTGAAGATGGACTTCCTCGGCCTCATTAACCTCACCATCCTTGGCAAGGCCCTCGACATCATCGCCAAGAGCGGGGGCGCCAGGATGTCCCTTAACGACATTCCCCTCGATGACAAGAAGACCTTCGACCACCTCTCCAGCGGAGAGACCACCGGCATCTTCCAGCTGGAAAGCTCGGGGATGCGCAGATACATCAAGCAGCTTAAACCCACGTCCGTCAATGACGTGGCTGCCATGATCGCACTCTACCGACCCGGCCCAATGGAGCACATAACCCGCTTCATCGAAGCTAAGCACCAGCGCGCCGAGGTAACCTACCCCCACCCTGCCCTCTCCGACATCCTCGAGGAGACCTACGGTGTTATCGTTTACCAGGACCAGGTGCTCCTTATCCTTCGTATGTTTGCTGGCTACAGCCTCGGCCAGGCCGATGTGGTGCGGAAGGCGATGGGAAAGAAGATCGCCTCCCTCATGGCTGAGGAGCGGGAACGGTTCCTGCAAGGGGCCAAGGCCAAAGGGTTCCCCCAGGATTTATCCGAGTACATGTTCGAACTGATACTGCCCTTCGCCGGTTACGCATTCAACAAGGCCCACAGCGTCAGCTACGCCATGATCTCCTACTGGACTGCCTATCTGAAGGCCAACTATCCCGTGGAGTTCATGACCGCCCTACTCACCTGCCACCCCGGCCAGTCCGATCACACCTCTGCGGCAGTGGAAGAGTGCCGAAAGCTCGGCATCCAGGTCCTCCGCCCCGACATCAACATGTCCGACATCGACTTCACCATGGAGCGCGACAACGGGTCCAGCTCCATCAGGTTCGGCCTATCTGCGGTCAAGAACGTTGGCGATGGTGCGGTACGCCCCCTCGTCGAGGCCCGGCAGGAAGATGGCCCGTTCAAGTCCGTCGAAGACATGTGCCGCAGGGCCAACTTGCACAACCTCAACAAGCGCGCCTTGGAGAGCCTCATAAAAGTCGGGGCCCTGGACTCTCTGGAAGACCGCGGGTCCTTGCTTGGAGGAATCGACCGTATCCTCTCCATGTCCCAGAGGGAATCGGACTTGAAAAACTCAGGCCAAACGACCATGTTCGACCTATGGGGTGCGTCCGTCGCAACCCCCCTCCCCGAGCTTGAGCTTGAACGGATAAGAATTCAGCCCGGCGAATCCGAGACCTGGGAGAAAGAGCTGCTCGGCGCAAGCCTCGCCGAAAGTCCCATTTCGCGCATTAACCGCAATCTCGGCAACATCGAACCCAACATGTGCGGAGACATCATCCCCGAGCAGGATGGGCAAAATGTGATACTGGTCGGGCAGCTGTCCTCCTTTAGAACTGGCACCACAAGAAGAGGCGACCCCTTCGGCGCTGCGGTCATGGAGGACATTTCCGGCTCCATTGAGGTCGTCGGTTGGAAAGAGGTCTACCAAAGGACCCAGGCCCTCTGGGTTGATGGATCGATTCTCAAAGTGGAAGGTAGGGTCCGCCTCCGAAACGGTGACAGTGTTTCCGTCCACTGCAACTCCGTCCAAAAGTTCGAACTCCCCGCCGAAGACGACGAGTCCGAAACTCCTCCCGTCATTCCGGCCTCCGAGCCGGTTGAAGATGTCGAACCATCAATTAAACCAACAGCAAATGGAGCCGCTCACCCCACCCCCTCCGTCATTCCTGCGAAGGCAGGAATCCATCCCCTCCGGTCACCCGACATTCCCTATCCCTCCTCCAACCCCGCCCCTACCGTCATTCCTGCGAAGGCAGGAATCCATCCCCTCCGGTCACCCGACATTCCCCATCCCCCCACCAACCCCACCCGCACCGTCATTCCTGCGGAGGCAGGCCGAAGGTCCGCCACGGAGGAAATCCATCCCCATACCCCTCCCACCACCCCCGGCGAAGTCTGGCTCAAAATCCGTGCGACCGGAGACGACACCCAGGACGCCGAAGTCCTCAAGGACGCCCTAACCATAGCCAGGCAGTGTCCCGGCCCCAGTGCCCTCTTCCTCCAAATCGAAGAACGCTCCCGAATCACTCACTTGGAGGTCCCCGGCGTCCAGGTGGAGTATTCCCCCCGCCTCGTTAAACTCCTGTCCCCCCGCCTCGGTGAGGGCGCAGTAACTACTGCCAATCCTTAATTTGCACCTACCTTTAGCTGCACGGACAGAGACAGAGCGATGGTCATTTCACAAGAGTTAGGCAAAATCGAGAAGGTTGACCTACGGGAAGTTTGGCAGAATGAGGCCAGTAACTTCACACCTTGGTTAGCCAAGAATCTGAATCTATTAGGCGATGAGTTGGGGCTGGACCTAGAACTCCAGACCGAGGAAGCCGCAGTAGGATCCTTTTCTCTCGATCTTCTAGCCCGAGAAACAGGCACTAATCGCCAAGTTGTGATCGAAAACCAACTGGAAGACACTGACCACGATCACTTAGGCAAGCTGCTGACTTATGCGTCAGGCTATGATGGAGAGATAGTAGTCTGGATAGCAAAGCAGTTCCGGGACGAGCACAGGGATGCCTTGGATTGGCTAAACCGACGTACCGGCGAAGATACGGGATTCTTCGGGGTTGTCGTTGAGCTACTAAGAATCAACGAATCCCCTGCTGCTCCACACTTTAATGTCGTGTCTGCACCCAACAACTGGCGTAAGAGCACAGGGGCTGGTAGGCAAGGGTCTGGTCCATCGGATCGAATGGAACGGTATCGCACGTTTTTCCAGCCCCTCCTTGACTCTTTGAGAGAGCAGTACAGATTTACTGGCGCCAAAAAAGCACAACCTCAAAGCTGGTACAATTTTGGTGCCGGCGTTTCTGGGATTAGATATAGTGCTAGCTTCGCAACTGGAGACAAGGTTAAGGTTGCGCTTAACCTTGATGGAGATTCTAAGGACAGGAATGAACAACGCTTTGACCGACTGGAAGAGTGGAGAGACTCAATAGAATCTACCTTGGGACAACTAGAGTGGCGTCGCTTAGACGATAATATAGCCTGCCGCGTAGAATTGAGTTGTGCTGGCAACATTGATGACAGCGAGGAAAAGCTGGAAGAAACCCGAGTTTGGATGATAGACAAACTTCTCAGATTTGAAGCCGTATTCGGACCCGAGATTGAAAAGCTGAAGGATGTGCGCAAATAGAGTGACCCAGTACTGGTCAGTTTTATGAAGTGGGTCCTAGTAGCCACCGCCCCCGACCAGATCATCGCCGAAATGTGGGGCGGCCTCCTCACCTACAGCGGTATTCCATTTCGCCTCAACCCCGGCGACACCAGCGCTTTTCTTGGCGTCTCCATCCGACCCTGCGGCATCCTCGTTCAGGAAGAAATGCTTGACGAAGCCCGCTCCGTCCTCGAAGGTGAAGAGGTAGACGAGCCTGTGCCCTGTTAACCGCGACGCCTACCTGAGGGCGGACCGACGCGAGCTTAGGGAGACAGCGCAATCAACGCTAGCCCCCCCACAATGAAGCCCGAGCCCAGCAGTCGACCTTTGCCAAACGATTCTTTCAGCACGAAGACTCCCAATAGCACCCCTATCACAATGCCAGACTCCCGTGCCGGCGCCATATAGCTGACCTGCGCCAGGGAGAATGCCGTCAACGCCAGCCCGTAAGCGACAAAGACCAGTACACCCGCTGCCAAAACTGCCCTGGTGTTCGTTCTCCACTCCCGCCTCACCGAGGCCAAACCATGCCTGCGTACTACGTACGGGGCCAGGGCCAAAGCGCCCCCAATAGTCTGCATGTACATATAGAGGAAAGGTTGAACGTGCTCCACGCCGCGCTTGTCCACCAGCGAGTAACCGGTTATCGCCATTCCGGCAAGCACGGCAAAACCGATACCCCGATCTCGCAGCAGCGTCGACGGCCTGGCAATGATCTGCCGGAATCGGCCCCACCAGGAAACGACGTATATCCCGCCGACTATCAGGGCAATCCCGATAATTGCGGGCCACGCCACTCTTTCCCCCAACAGCGGCACTGCCAGAATGGGTACCAGCATGGGGCCAATGCCCCGGGCCACGGGATAGATCAGTGAGAGATCACCTCCGGAGTAGGCCCGCCCCAGCATTACGAAATAGAAACTCTGAAACCCTGTGGAAACCAGCGCGAACAAGTATCCCGGAGGATCTATCGGGTATAGCCAGAACAGAACGATGCCCAAGGGCACGAACATCACGCTTCCACTTACGACTATCCCCAACACAAACGCTTCCTGGTTATCGGAGCGTTTCAGCAGCAGGTTCCACGTCGAATGGAAAAGGGCGGAGAGCAGCATCAACCCCAGGGGAAAAGCGTTCATACCCGCAGTCTATCCGACCAACCGCTCTCTCGGCGACACTACCTGCCGTAGGTTCATTTCTCTATTCCCCCCGGTACTGAATTAGGGGCAAACACCTGCGATTACTAGCAGGTGTTTGCCCCTATTCATCTCACCTCCTCTCCCTTGAAGGCCCTAAGGGGGAGAGGGTTCTTGGGGTGGGTGGGGTGGAGCCACAAAAAATCCCATCAAGCAGTTACTTGAGAGTACCGTCGCTCATCAGATTGCGCGCAGTCTCAAGCAGCCTGACAACGTGCTCTTTACCTATCTCATCGTGACTAAACCCATGCACAATCGCGTTCCGATGGGCCTCCATGTCTGCCAAGTTGAGATAGTCGTCCCTTGAAAGTAATCCAAGGTATCGAGCCTGATTCACCACGTAGCTTGCCGACGTGATGCCTTCTTTTGAAACCCCTTCATTAACAAGCAATATTCTTGTCGCGGCCTCACACGCCGACCACGCTAGCATGAAAGCAGCTTCCCAAAGACCCGCTTCTAGCGCTTTTTCAGCTTCCTCAACTCGTTCAACGATCTTCTCTTGTTCAAAAGGCGCCGCACCTGGTGGCGCGTAGAGATTCTCCGGCTCACCAACCAGCACTAGTTCGAAACTCCACCCTGGCTTTGAGTCGATGGATTCTGTTAATTCTCTGATTTTGCGGTCCGCAGCTAGGGAAGCCCTGGTCTTGACTTCTATTACTTTAGTCTCGTCACCCTTGTGTACAACCAAGTCCACTCGGAAACCGTCTAGGAAATCAAGAGCAGGCCCTATAGAAACCTGGTAACCCTTACCCCGATACTCCTCGGCTATCTGGCGGGTTAGCATGTATTCGGAATTGGGCACATCGACTATCAAAATTCCACCTCCAATTCCTGCATGGCCTCTACTTTGATATGTAGCGCTTGCTTGGAAGTTGCAAGAGCGCTAAGCAACTCTGGCGACGCACGGCGAAATCTCAAATTCTTCTTTCTATCTCTCATGCGACAAAGCAAATCAAATACTTGACGATCATCTTGAAAGACTACTCCCTTCAATCCATCAAGAATGGGCTTGGCCATATTATCTAGGTCAATTGGTGTGTCGTCAAAAATATATGTGATGGTAATCATTACAGATGCGGTAACCGGAGACTCCAGGCCCCAAACTTGCCTTGCGGCGCTCTCCACATCCTGTCGCCAATTGCCACGCCGCTCTTTTTTGCGTGTTTGGTAAGATACAGGAGTCTGTTCCATGATCAATTCGAAAGGTATCGGCATCTATTATCCCTGTCGAATCATACCTCAAATCCCCCGCCCCACCTCGTGCCCTTCGTACATAGCCTGCTCTACCGTACGAGGAGCCAGGCAGTCCCCGACTGCATATAGCTCCCCCACCCGACCCTTCAGCCCCTTGTACAACCCATCGACCGCCCGCCGATTGTCGGCGAACACCACCACGTCCACCCCCTCCCGACTCCCCTCCTTCCCCGTGATCGTGCTCCTCAATTTCACCGACCCCTCCCCCATCCCCACCACCTCCGTAAACGCCGACACCTCAAGGCCCTTGTTCAGCAGCCGTTCGTAGATTACCCGCCACACCATCGGCTGGAGGTTGGATCCCGCGTAGGGTGCCGTGGTCGCCATCTCGACTCGGTTCCCGTGGTCCAGCAGCAACTCCGAAACATCGCTCCCGGGATGCATACCCTGGGTATCGACCACCAGCACTTCGCGGTTGTTCGGGATGTCTCCATCGAGCACTTCATTTGCCGTCATCAGAACAGGCCCCGATGCCGAACCTTCCATCCCCAAGTACGCTTCTGCCCCCGTCGCCACCACCACAACGTCGGCCCCGAATTCGAGCGCCGACTCCACCGTCGCCTCCGTATCCAGCCGTATATCCACCCCCGCCCTTCGGGCCTCAGCCTCTCCGAACGTGGCTATTTCTCCGAATTGGGTCCGCATCGGGCCACGAGACGCGGTTAGCGCCTGGCCTCCCAGCCGAGAAGTCTTCTCGACGAGCGTCACCTTATGCCCCCGCCGCGCCGAAATCGTCGCCGCTTCCAGTCCTCCCGGCCCACCACCCACCACCAGCACCGACTTCGCTACCGGGGCAGCATCTATCTCACCCCAAATTCCCTCCCGGCCCGTGACCGGGTTATGGATGCACGTGATATGGATCCCCTTGGTCCTCCGCCCTATGCAGCTTTGCATGCATCCGATGCACGGCCTGATCTGCTCAACCGCTCCTGCCCTGGCCTTCTCCGGAAGCCGAGGGTCGGCTATAAGCTCCCTCACCATACCGATAAGGTCGGTCTTCCCTTCCGATAGCAGCGTTTCAGCCAACTCGGGCGTGTTAATGCGGCCCATACCCAGAACTGGGACATTTACCGCGCTCTTTATCCCTTCCCACACGTGCGAAAATTGCGCCGGCCGATAGTACATGGACGGCATGTGGTTCGCCATGCTTCCAAGGTCCGAGTAGGTGCTGTTGCTCACGTTCAGGTAGTCCACCTGCCCTTCCGCCGTCAGCCGCCTCGCTGCCTCCTTCATCTGCTCAAGGTCCAGACCTCCGTCCACGAACTCGTCCCCGCTTATTCGCATCCCGACCACGAACCCTCGCCCCACCCCTCCCCGTACTGCACTGACTACTTCCATCGCAAACCTGAGCCTGTTGTCCAGCCCACCCCCATACTCGTCCGCCCGATGATTCGTCAGTGGCGAAAGGAACTGGTGGATCAGGTTGCCGTGCGCGCCGTGAAGCTCCACACCGTCGAACCCGCCCTCCTCCGCGAATCCCGCGCACAAGGCAAATGCCCTCACCAACTCCTCTATCTCCGAAGAGTCCATTTCGTGGGGGACTTCGTTGTTCCCGTAGCTCGACTCTCGAGACGCGACCGAGGACGGCGCCCACCTCGGCAACCCTTCTACAGAGCCTCCCTGCCGGCCTTGGTGGCTAAGCTGAACCACCACCTTTGCCCCGTGCCCGTGCACCGCTTCCGCAATCTTCCGATAGGACGGGATGATGGCCCGTTCGAATCCCCAGAGCGTGTCCTGAGTCCCGATGTTGCTCGTTGGGTGTATCGACGCGCTCTCAGTGATGATCATCGCTGCCCCGCCCCGAGCCCGCTCCGCGTAGTAATGCACGTGCTGGTCGGTGAAGAGGTGGTCTTTTGTGAACCCCGTCCCGTGGGCCGTGTTCACTATCCTGCCGCGGAGCGTGAGACTTCCCACCCTTATGGGGCTGAAAAGCAGTGGAAAGCGCGGGTGGACTTCCTCGGAGTTGGGACCTGGCGTAGTAGTCACGAGTTGTGGAGGGCGCTCAGGAGAGCCCCCGCACCCCTTCGGCCCCCTCCAGTTTCAGGAGCCGCTTCTTCATCTCGATGTGGCCGCCGTATCCACCCAGCCCCCGGTCGCTGGCTATGACCCGATGGCATGGGATCAATACCGCCACAGGATTGGACGCCATTACTTGCCCTACCGCCCGTGCCCCTCGCGGCCGTCCCACTGCCGCTGCCAGGTCGCCATAACTGCGCGTCTCCCCGTGGGGGATTTCCCGGGTGGCCTTCCAAACGGCCCGTGTGAACTCCGGGGCCTGTGGCAGGTCCAGGTCCGCATCTTCCACGGGTACGTCTTCCCCGGAGAAGAGCCGTTGCAACTTTTCATCCAATTCTATGAAATAGTCGTTGTCTAGCTCCGCGCCGCCAAGATCATGCTGGATATCGCTCATGGCCTCGTCGGGTGTCGGCAGCGGAATAGTCAGTCTCCGCACCCCCGCCTCCGAGGCCACCACCCCCATCCACCCCATCGGTGTCTCTAAGACCGTATACTTCATTCTTTGTTTCTCCAACCGGTAAGCCTGCGTTTGATGGACCAGATGAACAGTTGCCGTCGCAGTGCGTCCCAGTCCCCGGCCAACGACTCCCGTTCTCTCTCCGACAGAGGCGTCGACCTGTAGTTCCGAGCCCCATACACCTCCCCAATCCGTTCGATGTGCCCGTCCACCGAGTCCATTGCCACCGCCAGGTTCAACGCGAACTCCCTTGGAGTGTCCGTGGCTCGTGGTCCGTGACCCGCAAGTCTCGCCATCCTTGCCATTTTCCCGTAGACCTGCGCCGAAACCCCCAGCTTTCTAAGTCCGTACCCCAGCCACACGATTAGGCTTAGGAAAACTAGCGCCACCCCGGCTATTACAGCGACGACTGCCACAATCCCCCAGCCCGGAATCGGCCCCAGGGATAGCCTTCCAACGGGGCTGAGGACATCCTGTCCCACGCCCGGCGGGTCGCCGCCCTGCATCAAACGGGCCACGTCTTCGATGCCTTCCTCTTCATCTCCTTTGATGAACCCTCCGCGTATTATCACGTCGTTCTGCGGCACGGGTTCGAAGGTGATCCAACCATAGTCCGGGAAGTAAGCCTCGGGCCACGAGTGGGCGTTGGCGCTGATCACTACATATCGGCTCGTCTCATCGTCCCACCCGCCCGTCGAGTACCCCACCGCCAGCCGCGAAGGTATCCCGACCGCCCTCAACATCACCACCATCGACGACGAGAAGTAGCTGCTGTACCCCCTCTTGGTCTCGAACAGGAAGTAGTCCACTCCGTCCGCTTCTTCCGGTGGCGCTTCTATGTCCGTCGTGTAGAACGGTATCTTTCTCAGCCAGTTCCTGATCGCTATCGCCTTGTCGTACGGATTGTCCCTATTGTCCGTCAGCCCCTCCGCCAGTCCCCGCACCCTCCGCGGCAGATCGTCCGGCAGCTGCAGGTACCTGTCCGTCACCCAGGACGGGTAGTCCGTTCCTGCTTCCATCAACGCCTCCTCCGACGCTATAGAAGTGTAGGAGATGGCATCATAGGTGTCGGTGGGGTTCAGGTCTCTTTGGGGACGCAAAGCCGTGATGTCCGGTGGGTTAGGCGGCTTCCGGGACAGGATTACCTTGCTGGCCCTGCTCCCGTCCCGCACTATTTCCTGGATTATCGTATCCTCCGGCATTGCCTCCAGAGCCCTGGTGAAGGTGAGCGTGCCACTTTCGGCATCGGCCCTTATGGCCCGGGCCACGGGCCTCAGCTCTTCAGGAAATGCCTCGAAGTCCGTCGGCTCGGACAGGTTTATCTCGAACGTCATAGGCGGCGAGATCTCTATCTCGAACCTCCGTGTAGCATGCAGCGGGTTTGCACCCGCAAAGATCGCATCCGAGCTCACCCCCATCTCCACCGACTGCTCGATAAGCTCCGTACCGCTGTAGACCGCTATCTCCTCGTCCTCTCCCGGCAGGAACGCCTCGTTTAGGTCGACCCTCTCTCCTGTCAGCCACCCCTTTGGCGTGTAGATGTCGAAGGTTTCTGCTCTCCAGTAAGCCGGCTGGCCCGACGATATCTGCATCACCACGTGGTCCCCGAGATTGCTCGCCCCCCTGAACGGGAACGCATCCCCGAACTTGTGGATCGTATACGGTATCTGCGCCGGTAAGAAGGACAATACCCGGCCCAGCTCGGTCTCCATGGCCTTCCACGGGATGCTCATGACCGACCAGCCCTTTTTCATAACGTCGGGCCCGAAGTCCGTGCGAGGCACCAGCACCACGGACAGCATCATCACCCCGGCCAGTAGCAGCGTCGTGAACCCGAACGCCGGCGAAATGCCCCTGACGTAGGGCACCTCCTTACGGTCCCACGCCGCCCTCTTCCGCAGAAAGTACATCCTCATGGAAAGCAGGATCACCATCAGGATGAACATGTAGAAGAATACCCAGAACTTCTCGGGGAGATAGAGCAGGTTGAGGAACAGCGCGAGGCCCGCAGGGATCACCGCCGGCCAGAACCTCAGCGACCGGAACACGAACCACGACGCCACGTAAGTAACGATCCATGTAAATATGAATACGATGATCACGAAGGGTAGCGGGTCCGCGCTAATCCCCCCCGACTCCGCCGCCGTCACCCATACCTGGAACCTGCTCACCATGTCGCTGGTCTTGACTATGAACCACCCGTCCGGAGTCAGGTACCGCGTCTGCCAGACCATCAGCACGTACGCCAACAGGATGCTGCCCCCGTGCAGGAATATCGCCCGTGTTTTTATCTTGGCAAGCAGCATTCCGGTGAGCACCGCAATAATCGACGTTATGCTGTAAGAAGGCATCCCATCCAGCCAGTGGGCCGTCTCCACCGACCAGACCACCGACAGCACCAGCAGCAGCACTATGACGAAGGTGAGCCACCCCTCCTTGGGCCCGTACTGAGAGCGCGGCAGACCACCCAGAGGCTCGAAGTCCGGGGTGTGCTTCTTCAGATTAGGCGCCGCTACTGCCATGCCCTAGACCACTTCTCTTTTGCCTGACACAATGCCTGTATTGTGGGCGGTGAGGGGCCGCTCACGCTGAGCAGGGTCGAAGGGTCGAGCGTGGGGCGTCCTGTCCCTCTCCCATCGAGGGAGAGGGCTAGGGTGAGGGTGATCCTTGAGGGAAAACAGCATATGCGCTTCACCAAATCCCTCAAACCGCCTTTCCCACGTAGTCCATCGCCAACGCTTCGCTCAAGTCTTCCCCCTTTGCCAATACGCATGTCGGGATCTGGCCCCCGGCCAGAGATCCACCGCCCGCCAATTTCCCTGTCCCGTTTACTCCACTCCCGAAGCTCTCGATGTCCAGCACCACCACCGCCGACTGTATCCTCTTCTGTGACAACCGCTGCACCGTTCCCATCCACTCCTCCTCCGGCCCTGGCGCCACTATGACCAGCGTACAGTATCGATTGAAGACGGTTTCGCTGTCTCTAAGCACGTCGGCAAGGGGCACTTTCCCCTCGGCCTTGATCTCCGCCAGGCCGTCCATTATCAGGTCGAACTGGTTGACTCCCGGCTTGGGGGCCAGGTTCAGCTCGATGTTGCCCACCGCGGTTATTCCCACGGGCAGTCCCCGCTGTAGGTACTTGTCGGCTATCGAGGCTGCCGCCGTGACCGCGTACTCCTCGCTGCTCTCCGGCCCCGAGCCCCGGTGCACCCTTTTCTCCATGTCCAGCACGATCCACACCTTCGCCGACTCCTCCTGCTCGAACTCCTTGACCATCAGCTTCCCGGTTCGCGCCGTGCTTCTCCAGTGCACCCGGCTGTAGCTGTCTCCGGGCATGTATTCCCGGATGCCTGACGCGGCTGGCGTGACCACCTGCGTATGCTGCCGGGACGTGGAGTCGCCCGGCAGGTCGCTGGACGGCAGTGCGAAACTGGGCAGGCTGACCAGGGACGGATAAACGGTAAACGGTTGCGGCTTCCCGAACCATCGGCTCTTCTGGAACAGGCCCAGGGGGTCGCTGCTGATTACGGCCAGGGGCCCGAGCTGGTACTTACCCCTCTGCGTGCAGTGTGTCCAGAGGCTCCACTGCCCGAATCTCGCGCTGGGAAGACTGATTACCATCTCCCCACCGTGTTCCGGCATGTCGCTCTTCTCGTCCACCTCCATCCAGACCACGGGGACTACCCGCGAGCGGTTGGTTATCGTCAGCTGTTCCTCCAGCCACTCCCCAGCCCGTGCCGCGACCACGTTCCTCTTTACCGTTATGGTCACCCACTTCCCGTTTAGCCATGTCCAACCGTAGCTTAGGACCAGGAGCAAGGCCAGGATGTAGGCCATCTTGTAGTAGAGGCCGTAGTTGGTAGACACCGCCATCACAGTGATGATGGTGATCAGGATGATGACGACCCGCAACCGGGTCATGGCGGGCAGTTTGCGTTTGAACTTCACGGAAGACCTTTGAGAACGACCTGGACGGGCGTCCGAAAGGCGCCCCTCACCCGACCTTTACGCCCGGTACCGGCACCGACTCCAGTATCTTCGCCACCGACGATGCCCCGGTAATGTCCCTGGACCGGGCCCCGGGGTTCGTGATGAGACGGTGCGCCAGCACGGGCTTGCTCAGCTCTTTGATGTCATCCGGCAGAACGTAGTCCCGGCCCTCCAGGAATGCCTTCGCCTGAGACGACCGGAACAACCCCAGTGACCCCCGCGGCGACACCCCCAGGTAAACGTCCCGGTCGTGCCGGGTCGCGTCCACTATCGAAACTATGTACCTCTTCAAACTGAGGTCCACGTGGACTTTGCGCACCTCGTCCTGCAGCGTGATTATCTCTTCCGGGGTGCTTACCGCCGAGATCGTCTCTATAGGGTGTATAAACCTCTGATTGTCGATGATCGAAAGCTCCTGTGCCGCGGTCGGGTACCCTGGGCTGATCCGCATCAGGAACCTGTCCATCTGCCCCTGTGGAAGCGGGAATGTGCCTTCGTATTCCAGCGGGTTCTCGGTGGCCATCACCAGAAACGGCCTGGGCAAGATGTGGGAAACGCCGTCCACGGTGATCTGCATCTCCTCCATGCTCTCCAGCAGCGCCGACTGAGCCTTCGGCGTGGCCCGATTTATCTCGTCGGCCAGCACTACCTGGGCCAGCAAGGGACCGGGCATGAACTGGAACGTCTCGGTCTTCGGGTTGTATATGGAGACGCCCGTGATGTCGGAAGGGAGCAGGTCGGGGGTGAACTGGATTCTCTTGAAACTGCACCCGACGCTCTTTGCGATGCTCTTCGCCAGCATCGTCTTCCCCACCCCCGGCACGTCGTCGATCAAAATATGCCCGTTGCACATCAGAGAGATCAGCGCCAGGCGGACAGCCTCCGTCTTACCGACTATGACCTTCTCAACGTTTTCTTGGATTCTACGCGCTATATCTAAGGGTTCCGTCAAAGCAAAGGCCTCCTCCAAGACTAGCCCTATTCTATATCTCCCCCGACCCCCTGTTCAAACTCACCTCTATCCCCCGTAGGGGCGATCGGCTGGTCGCCCTCCTTCTTATCCCCGTAGGGGCAAACCCTCGGAGCCTGTCTCACAAGTGGGGTGGGGTGTGGCAAGAGTGAAGGGCTAGATGGGGTGTTATATGTGCAATGATCGGTCACGACGGCTCATGCCGGGTGGCCGATGATGGAGTTGTGTACCAAAGATGGGATGAGATTGCGGCCCCATATGCGGGTTGTCCGGCCATGCCATACCCGCCACAGGGTGCGCAGATTGAAGGCCGAGGCCAACAGGCCCCACTCGGCGGCCACGTTGTTGAGACCCCGCAGCAGGAACCTACGCGCCGCCTGCTGCTCTTTGATGATCCCGAACACCGGCTCTACCAGCCCCTTCCTGCGACGGTACAACTCTCTGGCTTCATCGCTGCCCATCCAGGACCGATGACGACGCAAGGCTGTGTCGTGGGGCCCTATCTCAAGCCCTCGCCCATGTCGGCCGTCCCTCGTACACACCCCGAAGACCGGACACCCTCGGCAGATGGCCCCCGAGGCCCGGTAGAGCCGCATCGGTATCCCCCGGGTGCGCTTGATTCTGGTGAAGCGTAGCCGTTGTCCCTGTGGACAGATGTAGCTGTCGGTATCCTCATCGTAGGCGAATCGGTCCTTGTGATAGGGGCGGCCCAGTGCCCGGTCCTGTGCCTCCGGCATCACAACTTTCTGCTCTCTGCGCCCACACTGCTGCAGATTGCTCCCTGAGTGATAGCCCGCATCGGCCAGCGTCGTCTCAGACCTGAGGCCGGTGGTCTCCTCCGCCCTCTGAAGCATTGGGACGAGTTGGGAATGGTCGTCGGGATCATCGGCTACCTCTACTGCAGTAATCAACATGCCCTTCCCGCCTGTGTCGGTCTTCGTCGGCGATACCATCGCCTGTGCGTTGTAGCAGGGCGCTATCCCCCGGCGAGTCCTCATCAGACGTGCGTCTTTATCCGTGAGGTTTATCTGTCTAAGTTCCCTACGCTCCGAGAGTTCGTCCATAGCTCGGCGCACCTTCTCTCTCAGCGCCGTCTTCTCGGTCAACTCATCAGGCAGATGGGCGGGTGCGGCACCCTCACCCGTCTCGTTCTCAGCCTCCAGTTCCTTCAGCGACTGGTCCACACGCCTCAGCAGCCGCTCCAATCCTTCTCCATCCAGGGTCCTGTCTCCGCTGGCATTCGCACCCACCTTCGTGCCGTCCACTGCCTGCAGCGTCAGGTCGATAAGGTCCATCCTGAGCGCCGTTTGCACTGTGCGCTTCAGCAGTTTACGCATCGACTGGCGATTGCTCTTGTAAAACCTCCACAGCGTGTTGTGATCTGGGCGCTGCCATCCCGTCAACCATAGGTACGGCACCTGGTCACGGCAGGCCCCCTCCAGCTTGCGGCTCGACCTTACCCCCGTCATGAATCCGTACAGCCACACCCCCAACAATGCCCTGGGATGGTACGCCGGCACTCCCGTCCAGCTTCCGTCAATGTCTACTCCCATCTCTGCCCAGTCCTCCCGTCCCAGTGCATCGACGAACTCCGCCACGAACCGCACAGGATGATCTTCCGGCACCATCTCATCCAGGGTCGGTGGCAGCATCCACACCTGCTCTCGTCCCATCGGTCTCAGTGGCATCTCCATAACCTCCACTCAGAGCTTGTCACCTCCAAGTTTACCCTGATGCATAAACCCCCACTCCCTTTTGAGACAGGCTCCTCGTGGTTGCCCTGGGGAGGCGGGGCCACATACCCTGAGCACAGTCGAAGGGTCAAGTGGATTCTGGGTGTGGTTCCCAGGTATCGAATTAGGGGCACCCATATGCGCTTTGCGCGTATGGGTGCCCCTATTCATTTCTCCCCCTCTCCCTTGAAGGCCCTAATGTGTCGAAGATCCGCCTTTGGCGGGAGAGGGGGACTAAGGGGGTGAGGGTTCCCCACCCCCCACCAACTCTTCCGCCCACACCATCAACGACCCATCAGTAAGCGTCCCCACGAACCTCCGGGTCACGACACCCTCCCTGTCCACGAAGAATGTAACCGGTATCCCCGACACCCCGTAGTCGATAGCCGTAAAACCTCTAGTGTCGAAGACGTTTGGATAACTTATGCCGAACTCGTCGAGAAATGCTCGGGCGCTCTCCTCGGGGTCACTCTTAGGCAGGTTGATACCCACCACGGCCAAATCCCGCTCTCGGAAGAGCTGCCAGGTCGTCTCCAGTGCCGGCATTTCCTGTCGGCACGGCGCGCACCACGACGCCCAGAAGTTGATGATCACAGGTTGCCCTTTGAAATCGGCCAGCGACACCGCTCCCCCCGAGAATGACTCCAGCGAGAACGCTGGCGCCTCCTTCCCCGGCCTCGTCGCCCCGCTCCCCCCCGTGGCCGAGTCCTTGTCCAACGCCCCCCACACCAAGACCGCCACCAGCCCGCCGAACACCAGAAGCAGTGGCACGATGATCTTCCATCGCGCCCGTAAGAAGTTCCTTCCGTCCTCCGGTGTCGGCCGGGGTACGTCTATGTCCATCCCATTCACATATCCATTTTCTCACATCAGCCCCCGTCCCCACCCCCGTCCCCTCCCCCCCGTGTCATTCCGCGGCCCCGCGAGGAATCTAGGGAAGCTCTGAACAACTCACTGTAAACCAGCTTAGGTTGTCTTGCATGGAGTTTTGGGGAGAGGTTGGGTCGTAATGTTGCGTCCCGGTGGCTTATTTGCATCCTATGTTCTGGCCTGTCAGGGCATCCAGTCACCATCAACCCGGATTTGACCACACTGCTCCTCCGTCACACCGCTAAGTGGCGCTCGGCCCTTACCAAGTTGGCCAGCCCCAGCAGCATCGCCACCCGTTGCGTGTTCTTGTACAGGCCCCTGTAGCGGACCTTGGCGTAGCCGAAGTGCCGTTTCACGTACAGGAACGGATGCTCCACCTTAGCCCTGATGGATGATTTGCTCTTCTCCGCCAAGGCCTCGCAGCTCCCCGCCCTCAGTTTCCGACGCCGTCCAGGTCTCATCGCCACCCGCCACTCCACATCCATATCCCGATTCTCCGCCCGCTTCTCCACTCCCTGATATCCCGCATCTCCCCACACTCGCCTCTCCCCTCCATGCAGCAGCCGGTGCGCCTCCGTCACGTCATGCACGTTCGCAGCTGTCGTACTCATACTGTGCACCACCCCCGTGTCAGCGTCTGCACCAATGTGCACTTTCATCCCGAAGTGCCACTCCTTCCCCTTCTTCACCTGGTGCATATCGGGGTCTCGCTCTCCAGCACGGTTCTTCGTAGACGCCGGCGCCTCGATGATGCTCGCATCCACAATCGTACCCTCCCTGAGCCTCAGTCCCCGAGACTCCAGATGACGGTTGATCTCCTCGAACAGCCCCCGACCCAACTCCTGCTCTTCCAGCAGATGGCGGAAGTTCAGTATCGTAGTCTCGTCAGGCAAGGGGCCGGACAGCCTCAGACCTGTGAACCGCCTCACCGACTCCACCTCGTAGAGCATGTCCTCCATGCCCGGATCGCTCAGGTTGTAGAACAGCTGCACGCAGTGTATCCGCAGCATCACCGACAACTCGTAGGGCCTCCGTCCACGGCCTGCCCTGCAATAGTAGGGCCGGATTCGCTCCTCTAACTTTCCCCATGGAACCAGGTCCTCCATCCGCTCCAGAAATATCTCCCGGCGGGTCTTTCGCTTCTTGCCCTCGTATTCCAAGTCTGCAAATGTCGGCTGCTTCATCAAATCTCACCTCAGCTTTGGCCTTACTCTCCTTATCTTACTATTACCTATGCCCCTATACTTGTTCAGAGGTTTCCTAGGACTTGCGCGCTCACGAAGTACGGCCTCCTCATCCCACCGTCACCCCGTAATTCCCACCCCCGAGCCGGAATCCATCCCTGGGCTGGGCCGCTCACCCTGTCGAAGATGGAACATCCGCCTGTGGTGGATCCGCCGAGGTGGGAGCGCACTCGAAGGGTCGAGTGGGGGAGCCTGTCTCACAAGTGGGGTGGGGTGTGGCAAGAGTGAAGGGCTAGATGGGGTGTTATATGTGCAATGATCGGTCACGACGGCTCATGCCGGGTGGCCGATGATGGAGTTGTGTACCAAAGATGGGATGAGATTGCGACGCCATATGCGGGTTGTCCGGCCATGCCATACCCGCCACAGGGTACGCAGATTGAAGGCCGACGCCAACAGGCCCCACTCGGCGGCCACGTTGTTGAGGCCCCGCAGCAGGAACCTACGCGCCGCCTGCTGCTCTTTGATGATCCCGAACACCGGCTCTACCAGACCCTTCCTGCGACGGTACAACTCTCTGGCTTCATCACTGCCCATCCAGGACCGATGACGGCGCAAGGCTGTGTCGTGGGGCCCTATCTCAAGCCCTCGCCCATGTCGGCCGTCCCTCGTACACACCCCGAAGACCGGACACCCTCGGCAGATGGCCCCCGAGGCCCGGTAGAGCCGCATCGGTATCCCCCGGGTGCGCTTGATTCTGGTGAAGCGTAGCCGTTGTCCCTGTGGACAGATGTAGCTGTCGGTATCCTCATCGTAGGCGAACCGGTCCTTGTGATAGGGGCGGCCCAGTGCCCGGTCCTGTGCCTCCGGCATCACAACTTTCTGCTCTCTGCGCCCACACTGCTGCAGATTGCTCCCTGAGTGATAGCCCGCATCGGCCAGCGTCGTCTCAGACCTGAGGCCGGTGGTCTCCTCCGCCCTCTGAAGCATTGGAACGAGTTGGGAATGGTCGTCGGGATCATCGGCTACCTCTACTGCAGTAATCAACATGCCCTTCCCGCCTGTGTCGGTCTTCGTCGGCGATACCATCGCCTGTGCGTTGTAGCAGGGCGCTATCCCCCGGCGAGTCCTCATCAGACGTGCGTCTTTATCCGTGAGGTTTATCTGTCTAAGTTCCCTACGCTCCGAGAGTTCGTCCATAGCTCGGCGCACCTTCTCTCTCAGCGCCGTCTTCTCGGTCAACTCATCAGGCAGATGGGCGGGTGCGGCACCCTCACCCGTCTCGTTCTCAGCCTCCAGTTCCTTCAGCGACTGGTCCACACGCCTCAGCAGCCGCTCCAATCCTTCTCCATCCAGGGTCCTGTCTCCTGTCGCATTCGCACCCACCTTCGTGCCGTCCACTGCCTGCAGCGTCAGGTCGATAAGGTCCATCCTCACCGCCGTTTGCACTGTGCGCTTCAGCAGTTTACGCATCGACTGGCGATTGCTCTTGTAAAACCTCCACAGCGTGTTGTGATCTGGGCGCTGCCATCCCGTCAACCATAGATACGGCACCTGGTCACGGCAGGCCCCCTCCAGCTTGCGGCTCGACCTTACCCCCGTCATGAATCCGTACAGCCACACCCCCAACAATGCCCTGGGATGGTACGCCGGCGCTCCCGTCCAGCTTCCGTCAATGTCTACTCCCATCTCTGCCCAGTCCTCCCGATCCAATGCATCGACGAACTCCGCCACGAACCGCACAGGATGATCTTCCGGCACCATCTCATCCAGGGTCGGTGGCAGCATCCACACCTGCTCTCGTCCCATCGGTCTCAGTGGCATCTCCATAACCTCCACTCAGAGCTTCTCCCCTCCAAGTTTACCCTGATGCATAAACCTCCACTCCCTTTTGAGACAGGCTCGGGGGGTGTCCCCTCCCGCGTGAAAGGGGATGGGGCCGTAGGCTCGCTGAGGAGAGTCGAAGACTCGCCGAGGCGAGTGACATGAACCCCCTTGCCCCACCCCCACCCCACCTCCCTATAATGTCTCATGGCTTTTACCGCATTCTCGCCTTTTCTCGACGCTCATCCCCCCGAGGAGCGCGGGAAAATTCTCCCCGGATCAATCAAACAGTCACGGAAGCAATCAGAAACATTCAGAGACAATCATAAGATTTACCGCCTGATATATACTCTCCCCCAAGCCCCGTCTTTACTTAGCTTTTCAAGGAGGGATGACGATGAACGAGTCCCGGATTCTGGATGCCATCGACGCCAGGCGTGACGAGCTAGTCGGGCTGGCCCAGACCCTCCTGCGGAGACCATCGGAGAATCCGCCGGGCGGCGAAAGGGAAGTGACCGAGGCGCTGAGAGAGGTCATAGACCGCTATTCGCTGGGAGACACGATAACCATTGCCTCCGACCCGGAGCGGCCCAGCGTCATCACCACCCTAAAGGGAGAGGGGCCCGGCAAGAGGCTCATCTATAACGGCCACACCGACGTCGTACCGGTCGGAGAGGATGAGCGCTCCCATTGGTGCGCCGACCCCTACGGCGCGGAGATCATCGACGGTGAACTCTACGGCCGAGGCGCGGCGGACATGAAGGGCCCCATAGCCGCCATGCTGTATGGAGCCATCGCCATTAAGGAGACGGGGGCTCCGTTCAACGGAGAACTCGTCCTTGCCTTCACCGCCGACGAGGAGAACGGCGGTCACTACGGCGCAGAGTACATGGCCAGTGAGGGCTTGGCGGAAGCCGACGCCTGCCTCATCGGTGAGCCGTCTGGAATGGAGTCGGGCCTCGACTTCCTGGCCACCGCCTGCCGGGGCGCGATCTGCTTCACGCTGATGGTGAAGGGCACCCAGATGCACAGCAGCCAGTCGGACATCAGGAACGGCGTGAACGCGGGGGTCAAACTGGCAAAGGTGCTCTACCGGATGTCGGAAGAGCTCGTCATCCGACACGAACCCCACCCCCTCTACCCCCAAGGAATCACTATAAACCTCGCCGAGACTATGAGCGGGGGCGTCAACTACTGCATCATCCCCGGCTACATGGAGGCGAAGAACGACATCCGGCTCCTACCCGGCATGACCCGCGACACGGTGATGGAAGACCTCAACAGCTTCCTGGACAAGCTCCGCAAGGAAGACCCAGACCTCGACGTCGAGATGGTCCTCGCAGACGGCCAGGGCTGGATCGACGGGGCGGAAATACCAGCGAATCACCCACTGGTTGACTCGATACTCGATGCCACAGACCGGGTGCTCGGGTTCAAGCCACAGATAGGGGGGTTCACCGGTGGCACGGACGCACCCTACTTCCAGACCATAGCCCGAACCCCGACCATCTCGGCCTTCGGCCCGGGCCTCCTCAGCATGGCCCACGGCCCCAATGAACGGGTCCCCGTGGAAGACCTTATCAGCTCGGCGAAGATTTACGCCTTGGCTGCCCTCGGGTACCTGCGATAGATGATGAACGGTAAGCTCTCCGGAAAGGTGGCCATTGTCACCGGCGCTGCCTCCGGCATTAGCCGAGCCACGGCTCTCCTCTTTGCCGAAGAGGGCGCGTTCACCATAATCGCCGACCTGGACGAAACAGGCGGGGAGCAAGCGGTGACCGAGGCTAAGGAGATGGGAGGAAGCTCCGAGTTCCACTGCGTTGATGTCACCGACTCAGCACAGGTGAAGACCCTCATGGACGACACCCTGGCTCGGCACGACAGCCTCGACATCCTGGTGAACGGCGCTGCATACCAAACCGAGACCGGCCCCGTCGCCGACGTTACGGAAGAAGAGTGGGACTCGGGGCTGGGGTTGTTCCTGAAAGGACCCTTCCTTGGTTGCAAGTACGCCATACCCGCCATGCTGAAAGGCGGCGGTGGGGCCATCATCAACATCTCATCGGCAGTCGTGCTCCGGGGGAGCACCTTCTCTTTGCCCTACTCGGTGGCCAAGGCTGGCATAGTCCAGCTGACCAAGACGGCTAGCAGCCAGTATTGCGAGCGTGGGATTCGCGTCAACTGCATCGTCCCAGGTGTGATCGACACCCCCGGCTCCCGACGCGTGTCCCGCTCCCCGGCCATCGCTGCCAAGTACGCGGACGGCATTCCCGTGGGCCGCATGGGCGTGCCCAAGGACGTCGCCAAGCTCGCCCTTTACCTAGCCTCCGACGACGCTGAATACGTGGCCGGAGCCAGCTTTCTAATAGACGGAGGGTACAATTCTCAATGATAGAAGAGCCAAGATTAATTGAACTCACGGGAGAGGGATTGGCGGTGCAGTGGGACGAGGAGCACAGGAGCGTGTACCCTTTCAAAGGGCTCCGGGAAGAGTGCAAGTGCGCCAACTGCATCGACGAGTGGTCGGGTCGCCGAATCCTTGACCCCGACTCGGTGTCCTCTGACATCGAAATCCTGGACTTCATCGAGATCGGGCGCTACGCGGTCCAACTCCTCTGGAGCGATGCCCACGAAACGGGGATCTATTCCTTCGCGTTGCTAAGATCACTGTGCGGCTGCGAGCTGTGCAAGAAGGCTGGCTAACCCGCTTACCTGAACATCCTGAGGAAGCGGTCTTCGTACTCGGAGAAGAGGCCCCAGCGTTCTAGCTCCCGGCGCAGATCGTTGGGGTCGGCCGACTTTTTGGCGACCCGCATGAACATATCCTCGATGCGCCGTCGAGCGTCCCCGGTCGCCCCCGATGAATCTACCCCCAGCAGCCCCGACCCCTGCAACTCACGTACGTTGCCCTCCAGCGAGCGGGATGTGAGGTCGTGGATGAACTTCAACAGCGATACGTCCCACATCTCGTCTATGCCACGAATGATCCCGACCAGCGGGTCGTCCCCCACGTCCTTCTCGATCCTGTCCATTACCGACAACATGGTGCCGCTGACGATGTTCAGGTTCTCCTGCTCGTTGCGGTAGTGGTAGAGGATGCCGGGCACGTTGGGTCCTTGCTCGTTGATCAGGCGCTCGAAATAGTCCCGAGCCCCGTCCCCGAATCCCTGCAGGTTGAGCATGTACCCCGGAGTGACGACCCTCGGCTGCTCCGAGATCACGCGCCCCTCCCGTATAACAGTGTCCTCGGATGACTGCACGACCCCCGAGTAAGCGGGCGTGGTCAGCAGGAAGTAGCGCACGTTGGTGGTCCCGAAGGTGGATAGGTGCTGCCGCGGGACGCGCAGGAAGTGGGTATTCTCGATGGCGTATCCGATGCGGTCGTCCTTGGGGTCGAAGTCTGCGTCCATGGCGAGGTATCGGAGCTAGGCCAGCGCCGAGAGTTGCTCCTTATACTCCTTCATGTATAGGTCGTACTGGGCCTCCATTTGAGTCCGGGCCTTGCGCCACTCCATCTGGAATTGCGGGTGTCTCTCGATGTGCTGCAGGTCGATTGGGGGCATGCCCTGCTGTCGGGCCATCTGGGACAACCGCATCTGCATGTCCCGCTTCAGGTTTTCCTGGGCCTCTTTGCGCTGCATCTCCCCTTGCCCCGTGTAGTGGTTGAAGATCTGCCGCATCTTGCTGAAGATGTTCTCGACCGCGCCCGGGTCCTTCTTGGTCAGCTTGAGTCCGTCCATGGCCAGCTTGTTTCGATCCTTGACGGCATCTGTAGTCGGGAGGGCGAGGTTTCGAATCAGGACTTCCTCAATCCCATCTGCCAGGCCTGCCCGTTCGGGGCTATCCTCGTACTTGTTCAACTCGGACCGCAGGTTGGCCTCGCCGTTCAGGTACAGAGCGGCCAGCTTCTGCCCTTCTTCTACAAGCCGAGACCTTTCAAGGTCTTCAGCCGAAGCCCTGCCGAGCTTTTCTACTCTTTCTAAAGCCCTCTCAAGGGCGCTGGGAATCCTATCCATGAATCGGTCTCCGGGAGATAAGGCGTGAGAATCAAGATGGGCTAACCAGTAAGCACGAAGGTATTGTACCAAAACACCCAAACCCCACGTATAACCTGCCCGCCGATTCAGGTAGTAGTTGGCCCGAATATGTGGGGGTGGGGATGGTAGATTATAATAACTCATATGTACACTATTCTAGTCTATTTGCGCTTCTTGATAGCTAGTTTAGTGCTAGTGGGTCTGCTGGCCGCCTGTAGCTCCGACATGCGGCCGACAGCGACCACATCGCCCGAAACGGATAGAGAAGCGCTAGTTGCACTGTACAACGCAACGGATGGCCCGAGCTGGCGTAACAATGAAAACTGGCTGAGCGATGCGCCGATAGGCGAATGGTACGGCGTAACTACTAAGGAAGGCCGTGTTTCACAACTGCACATCAGGAGGAATGGATTGAGTGGGGAGATACCGCCGGAGCTGGGCAATCTGACCAAACTGTTCTGGCTGGACCTCAGTGAGAATGAATTGAGTGGAGAGATACCGGCGGAGTTGGGAAACCCGATCAAAATGAAATTTCTGACTCTCCATGACAATAACTTGAGCGGGGAGATACCGGCAGCGTTGAGAAACCTCTTCCACCTGCAGGACTTGGTTCTTGAGCAAAATGAATTGAGTGGAGAGTTACCGGCGGAATTGGGCGATCTTGTCAACCTGGGCCGGCTGTTCCTTAGCCACAATGAATTGAGTGGAGAGATACCGCGAGAGTTGGGCAATATGATCAGCATGGTCAGGTTAGATCTCAGGTCCAATAATTTGAGTGGCGAGATACCGGCGGAGTTGGGTGACCTTGGCAACCTGAAATCGCTGGGCCTCAGCAACAATGAATTGAGTGGGGAGATACCGCGGGAGCTGGGTGACCTCGCCAACCTGGAGGATGTGGGCCTCGCAGGCAACAAACTGAGTGGCTGTATACCACGCAGTTTGATAGGTAAGGCATGGATTGGCGGTGAGTTACCGCGGTGCTAAGATCTGCTAATCGCGGAACCCAACCTGGCTGATATACCGAGGGCGAAGGGGTGCATTTGAAGGAGTTTCCGGATGTCTCTGCGGCAATCTTCGTGCCAGCCGGGGTGGGGGTGGCCTCGGAGGAGTGCGAGGCGCTGGCTGGAGCACCCGAATCGCCCTAGCCGAGTCGTGATCCCATCTCCATGAGGGATTAAACCTATGGGGGAGGGGTGCATCCCTGCTAAAGGAGTAATGATGGTGGCAAGGGTGGGAATTTCGGGGGTGGGGGTGCAAGGGGCGTGTGTCACCGATGGTATGTACAATGCCACAGACATTGGGAATAAGACGGCGTAGGCGGAACCATGAAGTTGCAACCGAAAAGATGGCTGACCGGCCTCCTTTGTTGCCTACTTGGGCTGATTGTCATGGCGGCGCTATCGGCATGTGGCCCCGATGAACCTGATAGAGAAGCGCTAGTTGCGCTCTTCCATGCCACGACCGGCGAGTACTGGGCAGACAAAGAATACTGGCTGACTGATGCGCCGCTGCACAAATGGTCCAACGTATCCACTAATGAGGAAGGCCGTGTTACAGAACTGCTCCTTGCCGAGAACGAGTTGGTCGGGGAGATACCGCCGGAGTTGGGTGACCTTACCCGCCTGGAAGTACTGGATCTCGGTGGAGGAGTATTTGACTTCGATGAGAATAGATTGAGTGGAGAGATACCCCCGGAGTTGGGCAACCTTGCCAACCTGAAATTGCTGGACCTCAGCTTGAATAAATTGAGTGGAGAGATACCGGCGGAGTTGGGCAACCTCGCCAACCTGGAAAGTCTGAACCTCAGTAAGACTGGATTGAGTGGAGAGATACCCCCGGAGTTAGGCAACCTCGCCAACCTGGAAAAGCTGAACCTCGGAGACAATGACTTGAATGGCGAAATACCCCCGGAGTTGGGCAACCTGAGCAACCTGGAATGGCTGAACCTCAGTGGCAACTATTTGAGTCGAGAGATACCGGCGGAGTTGGGCAACCTGAGCAACCTGGAATCGCTAAACCTAGGTGGCAATGACTTGAATGGCGGAATACCCCCGGAGTTGGGCAACCTGAGCAACCTGGAATGGCTGAACCTCAGTGGCAACTATTTGAGTGGAGAGATACCGGCGGAGTTAGGCAACCTGAGCAACCTGGAATGGCTGTACCTCAGTAACAATGATCTGAGTGGAGAGATACCGGCGGAGTTGGGCAACCTGACCAACTTGGAAGATTTGCGACTTTTTCAGAACGATTTGAGTGGGGAGATACCGGCGGAGTTGGGTGACCTCGCCAACCTGGAATGGCTGTACCTCAGTGACAATTATCTGAGTGGAGGGATACCGGCGGAGTTGGGTGACCTCGCCAACCTGGAATCGCTGGGCCTCAGCAACAATAAATTGAGTGGAGAGATACCGCCGGAGTTGGGCAACCTCGCCAACCTGAAAAATCTGTACCTCAGCGACAATGACTTAAGTGGCTGCATACCGAACAGTTTGAGAGGTAGGGCTAATAATAGGGATGGTGAGTTTCCGTGGTGCTAGGCGTCGATAGTGTCCGGAACTGTGTGAACTAAGTGTCAACGGCATAGGGCTATGTCGTGGCGCGGGTGGGCACAGCCTCCGCTCTACCCTACCTCACCCCCCCATTCCGGGGCCCCGCGAGGAATCTCAAGACCGACCCATACACCACGGACTTTCTAGCCGTCCACCCAATTGCCCTTCCCCGGTGAGGGGCCGCTCATCCTGAGCTGAGCTGGAAGTGCGCCTTAGGAGCATCGAAGGGTCGAGCGGGGGCGGTCCCGTAATGCCATTCCGTCACGTTCGCCTATCCCCTACCCGCCCTTGCTCTCTATCAACCACAGCCGCGCCAGAAGAGAAATCGCCCTGTCGTACACCGGCTTATCCACCATCACCCCACCCATGTTCACCGCCCCGAGACCCTGCCGCGTCCCCTCTTCGTACGCATCGACAACCTTGCGGGCGTTCTCGACCTCGCTGTCTGTTGGGTGGTAGATGCCATTCACCGCGGGCACCTGGGAAGGGTGTATACAGTAACGTCCCTTGAAGCCGATGGACTTGCCGTGGACCGTGTCCGCCTCGAACCCTTCGGTGTCCCGGAAATCGGCGAAGACCGTGTCCAGGGGCACGATGCCCGCAGCTATGCAGGCCGTCGCTACGTGGTTGCGGGCGTACTCGAGCTCCCGGCCCTCGCGCGTCCTTTCCATCCCCATGTCGGAGGTCAGGTCCTCACCGCCAACGGAAGCGGCCGTCACCCGGGGGGAGGCGGTGCAGAGAGTGTATGCGTTGATCACGCCCAGGGCCGTCTCTATCCAGGGGAATATCATGACCTGCCCAACGGGTATGCCCCGCGTCTTTTCGAGGATGGTTAGATAGTGGTCGACACGCTTGATGATCTCCGGGTCGTCGGCCTTGGGTAATCCTATGGCCTGGAGGTCTGGTATGACGACGGCGTTCAGGTCGTCCTCTATTAACCCCGACTGCAGGGAATTAACGCGCACGGCCATCAGGTAGCCCGTGCGCCTCATCCCCGGCATTGCGTCCCGGGCCATCTCCCGACCCTTCGGCTTCTCGGCGAGGGCAACGGAGTCTTCAAGGTCTATGCAGATCATGTCCGCGCCCGCATCAGGGGCCTTCTCGATGAACCGCTCCCTTATTGCGGGTACGAAAAGCGCGCTCCGGACCAGTAGGGTGTCGGTGCTAGGCATGATCGGGAATGAGTATCATCTTGCCCATCACGTCACCGTCCTCAATCGTCTTTTGGGCTATGGCGGCCTCCTTCAGTGGCACGGCCTGGCTGGGCAGAGGCTTGATCACTCCGGACTCCACGAACTTCATGCCCTGCAGGAACTCGCCCTTGGAAGCCATGTGAGAGCCGTAGAAGTTCATCTGCTTGTTCCACAGGAACCGGATGTCCGTCTGCCCGATGAAACCACTGGTCGCTCCACAGGTTACCAGGCTCCCGCCCCGCTTGAGTGCGCCTACACTGTCCTTCCAGGTCTGCTCTCCTGTGTGCTCGAAGACGATGTCCACGCCCGCCTTGTTGGTGATACGACGTACCTCGTCCCTGATCTTCTGGGTCTTGCGGTTGATCGTGTCGTATGCGCCGAGGTTCTTGGCGTACTCCGCCTTCTCTTCAGATCCGACTACTGCAATCCCTCTGGCCCCAAACAGGTTGCACACCTGTATCGCCATGGACCCGAGTCCCCCCGCCCCGCCCCAGATCAGGACGAAGTCGCCGGCCTGGATGCGTGCCCGCGTCACGAGCATGCGCCAGACGGTCATGAGAATCAGGGGGAGCGTTGCAGCCTCTTGGTAGGAGATGTTGGCGGGCTTGGGAATCAGGTTGGCCTCGGGAAGCTTGCCGTACTCGGCGTCGGCGCCATCCAGGGGACCGGTCTGGAAGCCCCAAATGCGGTAACGGCGGCAGAAGAACTCCTGGCCGCTCGTGCAGGCTTCGCAGCTGCGGCAGCTTATGCCGGGGTGGACCATCACGTCATCTCCGGGCTTTACGCTCCGCACCTCGCTCCCGACCTCTACCACCTCTCCCGAGGCGTCGGAACCCGAGACGTGCGGCATGATTATCTCCATGCCCGGAAGGCCTCGGCGTGCCCAGATGTCGTTGTAATTGCAGCCTGCTGCCCTGATCTTGAAGAGCACCTCGTTGGGCCCGAGCTTCGGTTCGGGGATTTCCTTGTATTGAAGCTTGTCGACTTCACCGTGCTCTTCGAACACTATTGCCTTCATGGTCTCCTCCGCGTTGTTTTTCGGTAGGTGTCAGGTGGGTAATAACGGGTCTGGATTACTGCCGCAGAAAAGCATATCTCATTTAGGTTGGGGGCGCAATTTGGGCCCCATTTTGGTAGTGTCTCAGTTTAAGTCGACCGATTAGCCGCACCAAGAAGCGGTTCGTCCACCCCATCGGCAAAAACAAGCTCCCTCCACGCATTGACTTGGGGCTCCCGCGTGGGGAACAAGACGAGCTAGACCCAATGGAGGTGGGGGCAATGCTAGCCCGAAGGGTGTCTGCCGCCAGACCCGTTCCCACAACAACACCACCCACCGACTACAAGTGCGTCACCTGTGGGCGGGCCGTGTACTACCCGGAGATCTGCTATAACGACAATCGTTGCAAGCAGTGTCATAATAAGAGCAAGCGCTAAAACATAATTGCCAGGAGGCTGGATTGAAGAAGTATTCGTATAAGGACACGGTGTTTGAACTTAGTGAAGAAAATAAGAGCAATAGCCGCACTCTCTATGTAACCCATTACGCGTCAGGGCACTATGCGGGCAGCATACAGGCTACGGGTAATGGATACCATTATTTCGTCACATCTGGCGGAAGGCCCAGCGACGCCGGTGAGAGCGGTAACACCAGTTCAGTACAGGAAGCTATTGAAGAGGTTTGCGACTCTTTGCTTAAGCTGCGGGTAGAAGCTGAAATCAAGGCCGACCAAAACTGGGAGAAGGCGCAGGATTTTCTCAAGGGGCTACCTGATAAAACCTAATCGATAGCGAAGTCAACATTGAGCTAGACGCGAGGTTCCATCGGCGGAATTGGGTATATAAACCCCATTGAAAGTGGGTAGGAGGCAGACCCAGTTCAGTCTGTAATCCTTCTAGTCCGGAAGTCCCCTGAAATTGATGTAATTCGCATCATCTGGGTCCCGAGCCCAAGTGACGATATGACATCGTTCGATATTGTGTTCCTCTAGCAGTTCCTCTGTCTTATCTTCGTGACTGACAGGGACAGCCAGATGCCAATTCTCATAAGTCCGATCATAGTTGTTCCACTGTTGCCTTGCCTCACTTGAGGAAATCGAAGAGGTAGTCTCTACCTCGATCACCCATGCCACGTCCGGATTAGGGCTGTCAGAAGCGATCACATCAATGTAATAGTCACCCCATTTGCAGTTCTTCTCAGAGCCTGGATTTATCCAGACGTGTTTCCTCTTCTGATGATAGACATCCTCGATAGCTCGGACTACCTCGTCATGCTCCAACGCGTCTCTGATTTGATCCCTACCTTTGGTCATGGGTTGCTCCCAACTGTCTCCTTGTTAAAGGGGTGAACACGTACCAGTCTCCCCTACGGTTCCCTGGCCTACTCCTCACCTCCTCTATTAAGTCCGGGATCGTTCGCTCCGGGTTATCTCCATATAAACTAGCTATTTCTGGGCCGTTGAGTTTGAGATTTACTATTAATGCCATTGGGTATTCCTTTCGTTGTAGGTTTGCTCGTTTTTTGGCATCGGCCTTCCTGCTCTCATCTAGCGGGAGGGCCATTCTTTAAAAACCTAGAAACATTTTAACACCCTAGGTGCGTATTGACTCGGATCATCGTGCGTCGTATGGTTCCCCCGACTTGCCGGTCATATACCCGACGCCTTAATGGGCTGGCCTCGTGCCCCCCTGAGGTGGCGTCGGGTGCTGTCGACCGGCAAGTCACAGCCAGTACTGCCGAAGGGGGGTTCCACGCGTTGGAGAGGATAAAGCAGAGCCACAGAGAGAGTCTCAACAGACAGAGTACGAGGGTGGGGATGACGCTGTGTTGTGTCCTCCCCATAGTTATAGCGGTCATAATAGCCGTGGTCATTGTTGTGTCGGTGTTAGCCAGCCTGGACTCCGAGCCCACCAGGACCACCCCGGCTCCAACCTCAACGGCGAGATCATCACCCTCCACATCCACTCCTAGGATTCCCACTCAGATCCCCATACCGGGCTTCGGTGACGGGGTCTGGCGAGTGGGTCGGGACATAGAGCCGGGAACGTACCGCACCCCAGGACTGGACGTGTGCTACTGGGAGAGGTTGAGTGGGTTCGGTGGGACGCTGGACGACGTGATAGTGAACGGGCTCGGGGACTTTGAGATGATCGTCACCATTAAGGAGACTGACCGAGGGTTCCTGTCCAATGGGTGCCACTGGTGGACTCTGATCGATCCGTAGAGGACAGAGGAGGAGTGGGGGTATTTCGCGTCCTTGTACGCAGTATTAGAATGCGCTAAGCTAACCAAGGAGTGACGTCATGCCCACAGGACCACAGGGACAGAAACGACCCGTCAGCCCCGTATCCGCCGCCGTGATGGTGGGCCGAATAGCGACCCGGCAGATCACGGAGGAGTACGCTCAGGACGAGAGGGAGCTCCGTCCTGCGGCGAGCGAGCGTAAACCCGACTCCTCAGACTAACACTAGCCTTACCCATTCGGGGTATTTCTTGAATTACCCCCTAACTGTACATTGTGTGCATGCACCAGCTACCGACGCACACTAGGATAGGCATTCTCGGAATGCTCGTTGAGGGATCGAGCATCCGCTCCACCGCCCGCCTCACGGGAGTGTCTACTAATACCGTGCTCAAGCTCCTCCGAGAGGCTGGAGAGGCGTGTGCGGCCTTCCACCACGATCATATGAGGGGTATTCGGATTCGGCGAATTGAGTGCGACGAGATCTGGTGCTACGCCTACGCCCGACAGAAGAATGTCCCTCGAATTCTGGGTAACCCAGAGTGGGCGGGGGATGTGTGGACGTGGACGGCCCTTGACCCCGATTCGAAGCTCATGGTGTCTTGGCTTGTGGGAGATCGCACTCAGTCCTCCGCAAATGAGTTCATGCTCGACCTACGCGCTCGTCTCGAGGGACGGGTCCAGATCACCACGGATGGCTATCAGGCCTACGTTCCCGCCATCGAGTCGGCCTTTGGAGCAGACGCCGATTTCGCACGGATCGTTAAGGTGTTCGTACCCCATCCAGAGGAGGACAGCAGAGTGATGTCGGTCGCCGAGATAGTCTCAGGCTCTCCCGATGAGCGATTCATCAGCACCTCCCTGGTCGAGCGGATGAACCGGAGCATGAGGATGGGAGTGCGTAGGTACACGAGGAAGACCGACGCGTTCTCGAAGAAGATCGAGAACCACCGCCACGCCCTGGCCCTTTATTTCACCTACTACAACTTCGTCCGGCGTCACTCCTCCATTGGCACCACGCCTGCTGTAAGGAGTGGGCTGGCCGAGACACCTCGGAGCATGGGGTGGATTCTGGAGATGGTGGAGAAGCGGAGACCCGAGAGGGCTCCGTGGGGGTCTAGGACGAAAAGGGAGATCAGACTGGTCGCCTCACGGATATAATAGGTGTATTAGGCAGGCACAGGAGGTGAGGTGATGCTGGGAAAAGATACTAGAACGACGCCTCAGGCATTCCACAGCGTGGTGTGGGAGGGGGTGTTCGACTCAGAGTTCCTTGCACAATACTATCCAATGTATGAGGCAAAGCTACGGAGGGGTCATGACAAGACTATTCGAATTACGATCGGTCTGGCTGTGATCGCCTCTGCGCTTCTAATCATCGGTCTCTCGCTACCATCGGACCAAGCGTTATGGGCAACAAGGATGACTGCCGCAGGCCTGGGGTCGACTATTGCATCTATCGCCTCTACGATCTGGGCCTACCGAGGGGAGACTATAAAAAACATCTCGCTGGCGGCGACGGCCTCCATTAGGTGGAGACATCTAGCTGCTCGATGGAGGATTTTGTGGGCCGAGTCGAGAATAGGTGATGATAGGGTTGTCGATAGGTGTTATCAGCTACTGGATGAAGGGAGGCTGATACAACTAGAGACCGAGTGTGGAGCGTTCGACTCGAAACTTAGTGACCAGGCAGACAAGCAAGCACGAGACTTTCTAGAGGGAGTCTTCCAGATCACGGATTAGGAGGTTGAGGAGGCCTCCGTCTAGATGGTGGTGAGGCCTCCCTTAGAGGTGTGGTTGGAGGGGAGGTACGTCTAGGAGGTGGAGTCGGCCTAGTGGGAGGCTTGGGGGTGGGTTTGGGTCTTTCAGCCATTAAGGACCTTCCTGATCGTGATGTCCCAGATTATAGTGTCTACACCCCAATAACTCAAACCCTCAGCCTCGAGCGATCATCGAGATCCCTCAACTCAAACTGAGACACTACCCCCATTTTCCGACGTTTGACGCTTCCCTTTCGGGGATGCTACGCTGGTAAAAGCACCCATTCAGACTAAAGGGGAGTGATGGCTGTGACCCGTGGAACTGCAGACGTTCAGGTCTCCCCCAACGAACTAGGACTCAATCCCACAGACCTAATCGCCATTTACCGTGACATGTTCACGGCGCGCGCCGTTTCGGAGCGGTTATGGCTGCTCGGAAGACAGGGTAAGGTCTACTTCCTGGTCTCCTGCGAAGGCCACGAGGCTGCGCAGGTGGGCAGTGTCTACGGCATGAGGCCCGGCGCCGACATCTTTGTCCCCTACTACCGTGACCTCGCCGTGGCCCTTGCCGTGGGTTCCGAGCCGAAAGATATGGTGCTTCATGCCCTCGGCAAGGCCGCTGACCCGTACAGCGGCGGACGCCAACTCCCTGGCCACTACAGCAGCAAAGAGCGGAACATTATCAGCGGATCGAGCTGCGTCGCCACGCAGATCCTCCACGGTGTCGGGACGGCATTCGCCTCCAAGCACAGAGGGGAAGATGCGGTCTCCATCACCTACTTCGGAGACGGCGCCACAAGCAAGGGCGATTTCCATGAGGCGATGAACTTCGCAGCTGTCCACAAGCTGCCGGTCATATTCTTCTGCGAAAACAATGGCTGGGCCATATCGGTCCCGCAGTCCAGGCAAATGGTGGTGCAGGACATATCGAGTAAGGCAGAGGGCTACGGGATGCCGGGAGTCGCGGTTGACGGGATGAACGTCCTCGACGTTGTCCGGGCCACGAGAGATGCCCGAGACCGCGCCGCTCGCGGCGAAGGCCCAACCCTCATCGAGGCCAAGGTCCACCGCTTCAGCTCCCACAGCAGCAACGACGACCACCGCCGTTACCGCACTCCTGAAGAACTCAGCGCGGAGCGGGAGTCGGACCCCGTGGCCCGGTACAGAAACCTCCTCATAGACCTTTCTGTCCTGGACGAGGCGCGGGCCTCTGAGCTTGAGCAAGAAGTAATGACAATATTGGAGGAGGCTGTGGACTCCGCAGAGGCAAGCCCCGACCCCACATCTGATAGCGCGTACACCCGGATCTACTCCACGGACGGGGTGTAGCGTGGCGGAAAAGACGGTTCTGGAGGCGATCAAAGAGGCCCTCGCCGAAGAGCTGGAGCGCGACGACAGTGTCGTCATCATGGGTGAGGATGTGGGCAACATGGGCGGGGCCTTCCGCGCAACTGAGGGGTTCTTGGCCCGCTTCGGGGAGCGCCAAATCATCGATACCCCCCTTGCGGAGACTGCCATTGTCGGCATAGCCATAGGCATGGCAGTCAACGGCATGCGTCCCGTCGCCGAGATACAGTTCGCCGACTTCATGTTCCCGGCCTACGACCAGCTCGTCAACGAGGCTGCCAAGTTCCGCTACCGCTCAGACGGCGCATTCACCGTGCCGATGGTCATGCGAACACCCTACGGTGCCGGGATACACGGGGGCCTTTACCACTCCCAGAGCATCGAGGTGCAGCTCGCTCACATCCCGGGCCTCAAGGTTGTAGCCCCGTCCACTCCCTACGACGCCAAGGGCCTGCTCAAGTCAAGCATCCGGGACCCGGACCCCGTGATGTTTCTGGAACACAAGCGCACCTACAGGCTCATCAAAGGTGAGGTGCCGGACGAGGACTACACCGTGCCTCTCGGCCTCGCCGACGTGAAGCGTGAGGGCACGGACATAAGCGTATTCGCCTACGGGCTGATGGTGCACTACTGCCTGGAGGCCGCGGAAGAGCTTGCAGATGAGGGTGTAAGCGTGGAGGTCGTCGATCTGAGGACGCTCTCGCCACTGGACAAAGGTGCCGTGCTCGACTCCGTGAAAAAGACCAGCAAGGCGCTGATTGTCTACGAGGATAACCTGACCCTGGGCTACGGTGCCGAGCTCTCCGCCATACTCGCTTCCGAGGCCTTCGAATATCTCGACGGGCCGGTAATGAGAGTCGCCTCCCCGGATATTCCGTCGATGCCCTTCCACCCGACCATGGAGTTCGATGCCCTGCCCAATCCCGCCAAAATCGCGGCTGCCCTCAGAGAACTCGCGGCCTACTGACCGTCCTCTCATGTCCGCAAGATCTTCCTGCTGAAAGGAACCCGCGTTGTCAGTAACAGTCACCATGCCCGAGGTCGCCGAGACCATTGTAGAGGGCACCATAGCCCGGTGGCTCAAGCAACCCGGAGACCCCGTCGAGCGCTATGAGTCCATAGCGGAGATTGTCACCGACAAGGTGACCCTGGAGCTGCCATCCCCGGCTGCCGGGTTCATGGGAGAGTTGCTGGTTGCCGAAGGTGAAACCGTAACGGTCGGAACACCCATTGCCATCCTGCAAGCCGCGCCTGTCGCTGACTCCACGCCCCGACCGGCCCCCGACATCCAAGACCCCGCCAAGAACGCCGCCGACCCGGCAGTCAACAGTCGGCAAGCACGTCACTCGCCACTGGTGCGGAGGCTCGCCGAGGAACACGGCATCGACCTTTCCTCGCTGCAAGGCACGGGTGCCGGTGGACGGATCACCAAGGCCGACGTGTTACAGGCGGCGGAGAAGCGTGGGGCAGGGAATGGAGTCTCTGACGTAGCCTCTGGTGGGGCTCTGGACCCCGTGAGACGAGCCATCGCCCAAAGAATGGCCCAGAGCGCACATGACATTCCCCACGCATGGACTGTGATGGAAGTGGACGTCTCTGGACTTGTGGCGTTGGTGAAGGGACTGAAGGAGGAGTTTCGCAGTCGAGAGGGTGTGAACCTCACCTACCTGCCGTTCATCCTACAGACCGTGGCCTCAGTCCTGCGCTCTGCACCCGAGGTCAACTCTTCATGGCAGGACGACAGGATCATCCTTAAGAACGAGATTAACCTCGGTATCGCCGTGGCCCGAGACAAAGGACTGATCGTACCGGTGCTTAAGAATGCCGAGAGGAGGACTGTCGCCGAACTTACCCGAGACGCGAACTCCCTCATCGAAAAGGCGCGGGATGACAAACTGGGCCCCGCCGACGTTCAGGGCGGCACCTTCACCGTGAACAATACGGGAGCTTTGGGGTCCGTGTTGAGTATGCCTCTAATCAACCCGCCCCAGGCCGCCATCATGACCACCGAGGCCATAGTCAAGCGTCCCGTCGTCATCGGCGACGACGCCATCGCCGTCCGCTCGATGATGAATCTCTGCCTATCTTTCGACCACCGCGCCCTGGACGGCGACCAGGCAATCAGGTTCCTGGCCCGGGTCAAGGGATTGCTGGAAGGAATTTCGGCGGATACGAGGGTCTGAAAGGTCGTTCGACCTAGCTACCCAACCTTCACGTCCAACCACTCGGTCACACTTCTTGCCAGCCCCGGCAGCACCCGCCGGTTGACCACGAGACCCCAGTGTGACGCACCTTCTGCCTCCAGGTGCTCGGCGCCAAGTCCCATCTCCGCATACTCCGACCGCGGAAAGACCCGATCTTTGCTCCCCGTGACTAGAAGCAAAGGGCAGGGCATTGACGAAATTACGACTCCCGCCTTTCGCTCATCCCTCGCTGATCGGGATTCCTGGGATAGGGACCCGAGGGCAACAGAGCGTTCCTCTTCGTCAAGATCGCGCATTACAGGCTGTTTGGATGGGTCGTCGCTTCTGATTCCGTACTCCTCTGGGCCGTACACACCTCGGCGGATCTCGACACTCATGTCCCGCTCGGCAGCCGGTGGCGTGGGAGATAAAGCCACGCACGCCCTCGCCCGACCCCCAGCCGCCGCCATCAAGGCGACCAGCCCTCCCATGCTCCATCCCATCACAACCGGCTTTGCTGAGAGCCCACTCGCCACCTCCGTGACGTCATCCACGTAGTCCGACATCAGTGCCCCGTCCACCGAGCCATCACTCTTACCGTGCCCCCGAAGGTCTATCGCATAGCTGCTCCAGCCTCGCCGGGCGAGAGCCTTTTGCCAGAACTTCCAGGCCGATGACGAGTTGGCAGCCCCGTGTATCAGCAAAACAGGGGGACGGGCGGACACAATCGGAGATCGGACGAAAATCGTTGCAGGCATACGGAGATAGCTTTCCTAGGAGTTCCTCACTGTCGTATCGAAGAGGATTAGGGGATCTTGACCCCCACTGCCCATACGTACCCGTCCGGGTCCGCGATCATGGTCTCCCGCCATCCGTGTGGTTTGTCCTTTGCAGGCTCTACGATAGTCGCCCGAGCCCCCCGCGCCCGCGCCTCCACCTCATCGGGGTCCAGGCCCAGCACCCTCAGCTCTGCCCCGAGACCCCGCATCATCCCCGAAGCCAGCGGATCGACCCACGGGTGGTCTTCGTAGGTGTGGTCGGCATGGAGCATGAAGTCGACCCCGCCGATTTTCAGTGCCGCGAAGTCCTCGTCCCAATACACCACTTCCGCGCCTAGGACGTTCTCGTAAAAGGGAATGGACCGTGACAATTTACGTACCAACAGGTTAAGGGAAAGGGACGGAAGGGAGCGTCCGTACTCGTCGGCGGGCATCCATGGTTGTTTTGTTGATTTGTGCATTTTTGGCTTGTTGTTTGCGCTGGTTTGGAAGCACTCTCGAGGCGTCCCAGCAACTATTACGGAGACATAATCTTGACAGAATCTCAAACGGCTGACTAGTATGGCCACAGACATCCCGGAGGAACACGATGCCCCTGTACGAATACCGATGCTCCGACTGCGGCCATCAGTTCGAGATGCTTAGACCCATGCGGGAAGCCAACGAGCCCGCCGTCTGCCGCTCGTGTAACAACGGCGCCCAGAGAGTGCTCTCGGTATTCGCGTCCTTCTCCACCGGCGATGGAGTTTCCCCGCTTCCCATGGCCGGCGCAGGAGTCGGCTGCGGTGGCTGTTCGCCCACAGGATGTGGCTGCGCCCACTAGCCGGTTCGAATCGGGTTATTCCGGGCCGCTGTCAGCGGCCCTTTCTCTTTGCATCGAGAATCGACGGCTTAGCCTGTCCCCGAGCCCCACGCACACCAGGAGCAACGCCTGCCCGATAGCCATCAATGCGACGAAAAGAGTAGCGTCCCGGAAGAATGGCTCCGGGAACATGGCGATGAGGTTGTGGATTCGTGGGTTCAACCTCCACAAGTCGTTGGCAAAGCTCAGCTGGTGGAACTTCAGGAAGAGAGCCTCGAATCCAACCAGAGATCCCAGTCCCAACGCCCCGATAATCAGCAACGTGACCACCCCTCCCCAGAACCCCACCCGCACGACTCCCGGAATCGCTTCCCGCCGCCTCAACCAAGCGTAACCGGCCAAGCACGCTGCCAGGCATCCCAGCGATATCCACTGCCACATATAGACGGTGTGGATCAAGCCCTTCACGTCCTGCATGTGGATGATTTCCCGCTCGGTGAACAGGGGCTGGAGGTCTCCGTAGATCACTGCATCGATGTCGATGAGTTCCGTGTCGTCGTTGAAGTAGTCTCGGATCTTTTCTCCGATGCGGGACAGTTCGGGCTTGGATATGCCGGTTCGAAGGCTGATGTTGTACCGGTCGAAACCGTACTCGTAGAGCCCCCCGGCATTGATGGCAAAGCGCAGGCTGCTCGTCACCAGGAGCAAAGGGATGGCTACGACCGCGAGGGCCACAGCAAATCGGAGGGAAAGATGGATGGCGCGAGTGTTGGGTGTCATTGGGGGTATCAGGAGGAGGCGAGGAATTTGTGTATTTGTTTAGATAGATGTGCGGCAGCGTACCGCCGCAGCTACGAGGTCCTCGTTGGATCCGTTGATGTAGCGACCTAGGAAAGGTCCCAATAGACGACCGTACTCCTCAATTTGGCAGTTGATGTCGTGCCCATCCTTGTCCTGCACCTCCACCTCGAGAATTTGCCCCACCCCCTCCACCGTATCCAAGTTGAAGATGACATTTTCTTTATGCCATAGTTCTCTATGCTTTCGGACTATAGCACGGGTGCCCAGGACGGCATCCAATGCTTCCTCCATTTGGGGGTCATCTATATTCCACAGATGAAACCTGCTGGTCCTGGCGTTTCCTTCTTGGCGGTCGCAGTAATAGATTAGCTGTCTCTTTCCGTTTTCGAAACGGAGTTTCAGCCGACGCCTTCCCTTGGAATTTTTGCTATCCGGCAGATGGTAGAAGTAATCCACCTGGTCTTTAGCCTCAATGAAGACCGCCTTCAAATCCCGGAGAAGTCCCCGGACCGGTACGAAGTCGGGGCAGTATGCTTTAATTTCCCGATTGAGGCGTAGGCCCATAACAAAGTTCCTGCTCCGGTGCCATTGTGTCAGGCCAATCCAGTGAGGGTAACGTAACGATTGCAGGCCTGGGCAACGAGGCCAGGATGCCGAGCCTGTAGCCTCATCTAAGGAATGGTAGGGAGATGGTCAATTTGTTGTCAAGGAAAGGGGCGGGCCGTTATAATCGCCCTCGGCGCCTCTACGGGGCGGGAGAGGAGCCGGACGCCCTTGAACGACGAAGACCAGTCCAATTTCGATACCCTGACTGAGATAGTGGCAAAGCTTCGCGCCCCCGGAGGATGTCCGTGGGACCGGAAGCAGACCCATCAGTCCCTCGGCAAGCACCTCGTCGAAGAGTGCTACGAGGCTCTCGAAGCCTTCGACGAAGACGACCCCGCCAAGATAAAGGAAGAGCTTGGCGACATCCTGCTCCAGGTGATGCTCCACTCCCGGATAGCCGAGGATAAAGGCCTGTTCAGTGTGGAAGACGTAGTGTCCGGTCTGACCGCCAAGCTCGTGCGTCGACATCCCCACGTCTTCGGCGATGACAAAGCCGCCACCGCCGAGGAGGTAGAGGGCAATTGGGAAACGAACAAGCTGAAAGAAAAGGGTCGGAAGTCAGTGCTCGAAGGTGTTCCATCTGCGATGCCCGCACTCGCCCACAGCCAATCGATCCACCGGAGGGCTGCGAACGCAGGCTTCGATTGGGACGACTTGGACGGCGCCATGGACAAGCTCGACGAAGAGATCGCGGAGCTTAGAGAGGCGTCGACCGCCGAGCAAAGGGAAGAGGAGTTCGGGGACGTCCTCTCGACCCTCGTCAACGTGGGCCGTAAGCTGGATCTCGACATGGAAGCGGCCCTGCGCAAGTCAAACAGGAAGTTCATCCGGCGTTTCTCCCGTATGGAGGAGCTTTGCCGGGAGCGCCGTATCAACCTCATGAAGATGGGTTTCGCAGAGCTGGAAGAGCTTTGGCAAGAGACCAAGGGCATACTGGCCCTGGAAGGAAAAGCCTATGGGTAGTAACGGCAGCAGCAGCCTGCCCCTCGCCGGAGTGAGGGTGCTGGACATGAGTCAGGCATTGGCGGGGCCCTTCGGCTCCCGAATCTTGGGAGACCTCGGCGCCGAGGTCCTGAAGATCGAGCAGCCGGGGGTCGGCGACTCCAGCCGACGCTTCCCGCCCTACTATCTGGAGGGAGAGAGTGCCTATTTCTTAGGCATGAACCGCAACAAGAAGGGTCTAACGCTCAACCTGAAAAGCGAAAAAGGCCAGGAGGTGTTCCGCGGCCTAGTGAAGGTTTCGGACGTGGTCTTCGAAAACTTCAGGCCCGGGGTGCTGGACAGACTGGGCTTCGGCTACGAGGCCCTGAAACAGATAAACCCGCGGATCATATATTGCTCCATATCGGGTTTCGGTACATCGGGCCCGCTCAAGAACAACCCAGCCTTCGATGGAATGATCCAGGCCATGGGCGGCGCAATGAGCGTCACGGGATTCAAGGGAGGCCCCCCCGCCCTCATGGGATACCCGATGGGCGATTTGGGCGGTGGCCTATACGCTGTGCAGGGAATTCTGGCCGCACTCTACTCCCGGGAGCAGAAGGGCGTCGGCCAGGAAGTTAGCATCAGCCTTTTAGACGTCCAGATCGCCCTCCAGGCCCACGTAGGTCAGCTGTTCCTGGTTTCCGGCAACCTCCCGAATCCCGTAGGCAACAGCCACGAGACCAACGTCCCCATCGGCGCCTTCCAGACCAGCGATGGCGCTTACGTCCAGATAAGCTGCCCGACCCAGAAATTCTACGAAAACCTGGCCGTTATCATCTCCCGTATGGACGGATTCTCGGATCTCCCGGAAGACCCTCGCTTCGCCTCGCCCAACCTTAGGCATGAGAACAAAGCGGCTCTGGAGGAGATCATCCAGAGAGCGTTCTCTGCCAAGACGGTGGAGCAATGGCTGCAAGAGCTCGCCGACGGACAGGTGCCCGCGGCCAAGGTCAACAACTTCGCCGAGGCCCTGTCCAACCCGCAGATACTGCACCGCGAGATGGTCGTTGAGCAGGAGCACCCGGTGAGCGGCAAATACAAGTCCGCCGGAAACCCGATAAAAATGTCGGAAACTGAGGACGAGACCTTCGCCCCCGCCCCGACCCTGGGTCAGCATAACCGAGAGGTGCTCATGGGCCTCTTGGACTATTCAGAAGATGAGGTTGCCGCTCTGGAGAAAGAGGGAGCTATCTAGTTATGCCGGAAGACACGTCAAACCACCCCATACTGAGCAAGATCGACCGTAACGAGCTGGTGGAGCTCGGGAAGTCACTGATTAAGATACCGAGCCCCATCGGGGAGGAGACGGCAGCAGCGCGATGGACCGCCGAGTACATGAAGGCCCGAGGCCTTGAGGTGGAGCTGCAGGAAGTGGAGCCCGGCTGGTTCCAGGCGGTGGGCGTAATTCGGGGGTCGGGTGGGGGACGCAGCATCATGTTCAACGGTCACCTGGACAGCAACCCTATTGCCGCAGGCTGGACCCGGAACCCGTACGAGCCTTGGGTCGAAGGCAACAGGCTTTACGGCGCGGGCATAAGAAACATGAAGAGCGGTGTGGCCTCAATGATCCACGCCGCAGATGCCATTATAAAGTCAGGCGTGAAGCTCCGAGGCGACGTCGTAGTTGCCTGCGTCCTCGCCGAGCTCCAGGGCGGGCTAGGGACAAAGTACCTGATAGAGCACGGCTACCGGACCGACGTGGCCGTGGTCACGGAACCATACAGCGCACATTACGTGGTCACCAAACACGGTGGCATGAGCAAGTTCTCTCTACACGTGAAGGGCCGACACCCCCACGGCGCCGACGTTACCGGCGTGGACGCAATCCCCAAGATGATGAAGGCCATCGAGGCCATATACGCCACGAAATTGAACCACGCCCCCTGGATTGTCGAAGGGCTGCCGTGGCTGAAAATCGGCTCGATTATCGGTGGGAGGGGCGAAAGCTACGACATGCGTTCCGTCAGCCGGAATTGTGACCTGTGCACGGCGTTCATCGCCATAAGCACGGTGCCTGGCATGACCGCGGACACCATACGTGCCGACCTGGAAGCTACTCTCAGCGCGCTTCGCGAAGAAGATCCCGACTTCGAATACGAGTTGGTGAACCCCATCGAGCGGAAGTTCAAGACGTGGATTCTGGACCACCCGCCCATGGACATGTCCGAAGACGAGGAGATTGTGAAAGTGGTGTCCGACAGCTACCGAAAGGTAACTGGCAACGACCCCAAGGGGGTTGGTCTCCCGTCCTCAGCCCTTTCTGCCAGGTACGGGGACGACGACGCCCACCTGTGGCTGGCAGGCATCCCCGCGCCGATTTACGGGCCCGCAGGCGGCTCCTACGGCAACGACTACTCGGACATCGACGAGATGGAGCTCTGCAGCCGAGTCCTGGCCCTGACTGCAGAATCCATTTGCTCTTAAACAGGCAGGCAGAATAACTATGCTCCTTCGCCGAGTCCTGATTAGCAAACGGATGGAAATGCGTATTCTCGCCGCGGCCATAGGGCAGGCGGCCGAGATGGCACTCTCGGAAAATGCCGGTGTGTTGTCAGGCCCCTCGGCAAAACGCTGGGCCGACTCCCTTGCCAAGACCGCCGGAGCTTCGGGGTTGGGTAAAGGAGTGGCGTGGCTGGTCGGCTCCCGGATTGCGGCCCGATTCATTCCTCCAGGCCCGTTGAGGGAAGCCTTTCGCCTCGCCGATTCGGGCGTGACGCAGACGTCCGTCGCTGAGATGCTTTCGGCGGTTCTTGGCAACGGTCAAAAGGGGAGTCCTGAAGCGCTTCGAGAAAAGGCCCTCTCCGGACTCTGGAATTCCGTCCCGGGCGTCGGGATGGCGAAGGAGGTGGCTATGCTGGACGGCAACCTCTTGTTCCACGAACCCATGCGCTACGTCAGACAGTCCAGAAAAGTGCTGGATGAGGCGCTGACTGCGCTGCCCGTGGAACTGGGCGCAATAGTCTTGGCCGCCGAGGCATTGCTCAAGGGAGAAAAGGTCAGGACCCGGGAGCCTCAGGGTCCGCGTCGGGATTAAACAGCGGGCATAGTTCGGAAAACTCGCAGGGGCACGAGGTGTTGAGGCGGGGCTCGAACTCCTTGTTCTCTATTGATTGTGAAACTGTGGTGACCGTTTCCTCGGCCCGTTTGATGGTGTTATCGTCCCGGGCCTCGACCTCCACGTTGGTATTGGAGCGCAGGTGGTACAGAGACAACTTCTCGACTGGTAGAAGCCACGTCCCCTGCGCCCCGATCTGATACATGCTCAGCTGAAGGCTCTCCTCGACTTCGTCCTTGGATATGTCCCTCTTTCCGCTCTTGTAGTCGAGAATGTTCAGTCCCCCGGTTGGCGATATGTCCACCCGGTCTATGTAGCCCCGGAATGGAACACCCCCTACGTTTACGGTGAACCACTTTTCGGTTGCGAGGGGGAGATGGTAGTCCCTTGAGTTGAGCTCCCAGAACTGTGTCAGTATCTCCCTGCCGGTCTGCTTGTCCGCTGCCTCCTGCCTCCTGCTGAAATACCCCGCCGAGCTCCATGCCTGGTTATAAAATTCCAGAAAGTCCTCAAGGGACGGGGGGCCTTGCCCCTTCTTCTTGAAGAAAAACTGCGCGCAACGGTGCAGCGTGTTGCCGAAGCTGAAGTAGAACCTCGGCTTGGTCGGCAGCTTATCGATGTATTGGAACCTGTAGAATAGGGGACA
Organism: Dehalococcoidia bacterium; assembly: GCA_965197585.1. Classification (GTDB taxonomy): domain Bacteria; phylum Chloroflexota; class Dehalococcoidia; order Plut-88900; family Plut-88900; genus Plut-88900. Next base: position 2,736,936 of record OZ240215.1, on the reverse strand, counting down.
GGTCTGATAAGCTGATATCTGGGAATAGCTGAGGGGGCGCACGGGGCGAGTATAGGAATCGTAAGGGGCGCGGGTCAAGGTTCAGAAACCCAGCCCGAGACCAAACAGGGGAGACAACGCCATGACCAAGACCTTCAAAACACCCGAGGACTACCTTGAGAGCATCCGGGACGGGAGGGTAATCTATGCCGACGGCGAAAAGATCACTGACGTCACCGAACACCCCGTCACCCGACAAGGCGCCCTCTTCTTCTCGCGAGAGTATCAGCGGTTTCACGACCCGGCCTTGAAGGACATCTTCACCGCCCCCGACCCCGAGACCGGAGAACCGGCGGACCTCTTCCTGATCCCACCCAAGACCCCCGAAGACCTGCTGAAGCGGGCCAAAGCGCTGGCGACGGGTGGCCAGTTGGGGTATGGGTCGGCAGCAGCTCTGAGCGACGCCATGCTTTCGCTCTACATGGTGTCCGGGGACCTGGCCGAGGCCAACCCCATGTATAAGGCCAACGTCGACTCCCTCTACCGCCGCTTCCGGGACGAGGACCTGATCATGGCCGTAGCCATGTCCGACACCAAGGGCGACCGGTCCCTTCATCCCAGCCAGCAGGCAGACCCCGACCTGTACGTCCGCAAGGTCGCCGAACGTGACGACGGCATCGTCATCCGCGGCATGAAGGCCCACATCTCCGGTGCCGCTTACATGCACGAGCTTGTAGTCATGCCCACCAAGAAGATGAAGCCCGACGAGTCCGAGTACTCCGTGACGTGCATTGTGTCACCGGGTACGGAGGGAGTGAAGCTGCTGATGAAGCCCCGTCGCATGGTGGGGTCCAGCTTTGAATACCCGGTCAGCCATGACATACCGGGCTCCGAGTGCTTCGTCTGGTTCGACGACGTGTTCGTGCCCTGGGAGCGCGTCATCCAGAACGGAGAGGACTGGCTGTCCCAGCCCATAGCCCGGGGCCTGGGTCTGCTGCTCCGCTACTCGGCGCTGTGCTCCATGAAACACGGTGCGGAGGTATTGGCCGGAGCAGCCTATCTCCTGGCCAAGTACAACGGTGTCGAAAAGGCGCCCCACATCCGTGACCACCTTTTCGAATTCGCCATGCTGGCCAGTGCAATGGATGCCTTCGTAACTTCTGCCGCTATGACTAGCACTGTCTCCGACGGTATGGCCATACCCAACGGCGTCATAACCAACGTGGCCAAGTTCATGTTCACCGACAAGCTTAGCGACATGTACAAACACCTGATAGACATCGGCGGCGCAATTATCGCCACTCAGCCTTGGGAGACCGACTACAATCACCCCGACCTCCACGCCACCTTCAGGAAGTACCTGTCGGGCGGCGACAAGGCCACCGCCGACCAGCGATTGCGGCTATACAACTTTGTCCGGGACCTCGCTGCCGACGAGTACGCCAGTCACTCCTTGATAAGTCAATACCACGGTGCAGGCTCGCCCCAGGCCCAGAAGATGATGACCATCCACGGCTACGACTTCGATGCAGCAGCGGAGAAGGTGAGACGCCTCGCACGCATTGAAGAGTAGACCCGTTCAAGCGGTGAAGATAGGCGAGCCGTGGTGGTGGACCATCAACCATTCGTCGCCCGTTAGAGTGAAGAGGTTGGTCGCCTGGACCTGTCCCATATTCTCCTGCCCACCGGCGACGCTTCTCAGGTTCTCGACGCACGTGACCCGTGCCCACGGCCCCGACACCAGTACATGCACGTCCGTCAGGTGGAACTCCATGTACCTCGTGTTGGCGAAAATGGCAGCCCAGCTGTCCCTCACCTCATCCCAGCCTAGCTTGATTCTCCAGCCGGGATGAATAACCTGTGCGGTGTCGTCCTGCGCCCACACCCGGGCCATCTGCTCCACGTTCAGGCTTTCGAAAGCGCGGTAGAACCGTTCGTTGGCCGCGGTCACCTCTGATATGGCATCCCGATCGGCGGTCATGAGACCTCTAGCTCCCGGTACGGATGGGGTACGGTGTCTTTACCAGCCCTCCGAACTTGGCCTCGGGGCCCGAGAAGAGTTCGGGATGGAAAATCTGGGCAAGGATTTCCAGCCCGTCCACGACTCTAGGTCCGGGACGGTTGAAGTACGACGACCCGTCGACCACGTAGACCTCTCCCCGGGCCACGGCATCCAGCCCATGCCACTCATCCGGCAAGACTGTCTGCTCCAACTCCTTCAAAGCCTGTCCTGCACTGAACCCGCAGGGCATGACCACTATCAAGTCAGGGTTGTATTCGGCAATACGCTGCCAATCGACCTGGAAAGATGGCTTCCCGGCAATGCCCAGGCCGTCTTCTCCACCCGCAATCGCGACCATCTCCGGCACCCAGTGCCCGCCGATGAAGACTGGGTCGATCCACTCCATGCAGAGGACTCTGGGCTTGTGCTGCGCTCGAGCGGCAATTTCCCCAACCCTGTCTATACGAGCACGGAGGCTGGAGACAACGGATTTAGCCTGTGATTCGACCCCGGCAAGCTCACCCACGATGCGTATCGTATCTAGGATCTGGTCCAGGGTGTTAGGCTCCAGGGATACCACTCGGGTATCGCACTGAAGCATTGAAGCTGCCGCCGCGACCTGCCTGTAGGATACGGCGCAGACGTCGCAGAGCTCCTGCGTCAGGATAAGGTCGGGGCTGGCCTCGTCCAACAGCTCACGGTTCAGGTTGTAGATGCTGCTCCCACCGTGTACCAGACCGGTGATCGCATCGTGGATCTGCCTGCCGGTCATCGACTCTCCGTTGACCACGCTGGAGGTGACTGACGGAATGGAGGCGGTCTCCGAGGGGAAATCACATTCATGGGTCACCCCGACCAGTGAGTCACCGAGCCCCAGGGCGAACACTATCTCGGTGCTGCTGGGCAGCAGCGAGCAGATCTTCATGCCGCCTCCCTCGACGCTGCGACTTCCTGCTGGAGCCGTGAAAGAATGTTGGCAGTTTGTCCGGCATCCATGTTATCGACTGTATAGACCTTCTCCCCCGAGATCCCATCCACCCCTCCCAGGTCGATCCACTGTTTGACCATCTCGAACTCCTCTTCCGCGGATGGGAGAAGGTCCTTGCCGGTGAGAATTGACAGGCTACTGACCAGGCCGTAGCCCCCCCAGTTGGACACGCTTGCGATGATCAGGTGGTCGGTGGGAGTGACGGCAGGATCTGGGACTAGTGTCGATACTGCGGGGATGTAATCATACACGGACCCCATTCCTATCTCGTTGCCGCCGTCTCCTATGGCGACGGTTTTGCGGGCGGCCCGGAACAGGTAGTCCAGCTTCGCAGTGTGCTCAGAGATGTCGACGCCGCGCATGTTCAGGTAAAGCTTTGGATCCCTCGTCATCCCGCATCGCTCGATGGATATGGCGAGCCCCGGCTTCAGTTCCGTCGTAATCGACCTGGCTGCGATCTTGCTGGCCTCATGTCCGGTTATGGGAAACTCGCGTACCTTGTCCTTCGGGCCGCCGACCAGGCTACGAAGCATGGGGGCAGCCCCGTCCGTGACATAAATGACCTTGCGCCCCAGCGCCTCCAGAGCGCGGCCTATGGCAAGGGCGCCGGGCGGCCCGTCGGTCTCCCATGAACCCTTGACGTAGAAGCCCGTAAGAATGAGCACACACCCCTCTGAGTCGAGCACGTACTGGGCAGCGCTTTGGCAGAAATCGGCAGGCAGCCTCCTCCTGAGACGCGATACGCCTCGCGTGTCGCCGCTTAGGATAATGTCTTCTATGGTCATAGTGCCGCCGTAGTCTCGTTGGGTATGTCTGTTACGAACATGTAGCCCGGGGCGTGGGTGATCATCAAGGAGGGCCGAGACTTCTCGGCGACGGCCTGGGGTGTCACGCCACAGGCCCAGAATACGGGGGTCTCGTTCTCCCGGATTTCTACGGGGTCTCCGTAGTCGGGCTTGGAAATGTCACGGATGCCGATAGCCTCAGGGTTCCCAATGTGAACGGGAGCCCCGTGCACGTCCGGGTAGCGGGACGTGACTTGGACGGCCTTCACTACCTGGGAGTGCGGAATGGGGCGCATGCTGACCACCATAGGCCCCGAGAATACGCCCGCACTGCGTGTCTCCATATTGGTGACGTACATGGAGACGTTCGTCCCCTCCTCTATGTGACGCATCGGTATTTGGGCCCGGATCAGGGCCTCTTCGAAAGTGAAGCTGCACCCCATCAGGAACGACACCAGGTCGTCTCGCCAGTATTCGCTTATCTCTGGGACCTCAGCTTCCAGGACGCCGTCGCGGTAGATGCGGTAGGCGGGCAGGTCGGTGCGGATGTCCGCGCCGGGAGCCGAGGCTAGAGGCTCGGGCTGACCCGGTTCCAGCACCTCGATGAGTGGGCAGGGTTTGCGGTTACGTTGGCAGAAGAGGAGGAAGTCAAAGGCGTACTCCTTGGGAAGTATGGCCAGGTTAGCCTGTGTAGAGCCGGGTGCGAGGCCCGCGGTGACCCCAGCGAAGGCGCCGGTACGGATTTCTGCCCTGACATCGGCGGCTGATTTGTTATGGTTGTTCATGGGGAATTCTCCTCTTGCAGAAGTAATATACCATTGTTGTTCGGGATGCCCAATACGCGCAGAGTCTGGGAACACACCCCACCTCAGCTCTAACAACTAGGGAGAAGGTAGCCAGGAGCTTTGGGGGTATAATTTGGGCTACACCATTCTGACGAGAAAGGTATTCCCATGACCCAAGATGAGGCCACCACAAACCGCCTCGCCCACGAGACCAGCGCCTATCTAAAAAGCGCAGCCGACCAGCCGATCCAGTGGCATCCGTGGGGCGACGAGCCCTTCCGCCTGGCCACCGAGCAAGGAAAGCCCGTGCTTCTGGACATCGGGGCCGTGTGGTGCCATTGGTGCCACGTAATGGACCGGGAGAGCTACGAAGACCAGGAAGTGGCGGCCATCATCAACGATCGGTTTATCGCCGTGAAGGTCGACCGGGACGAAAGACCCGAGGTCGACCGTCGATACCAGAGCGCCGTCGGCGCGATCACGGGTCAGGGCGGCTGGCCTCTCACTGCGTTCCTCACCGAGCGGGGGCAGGTCTTCTACGGTGGCACCTACTTCCCCAAGAATGACATGCACGGCAGGCCCGGCTACAAGTCCCTGCTGACCCGTGTCAGCGAGCTCTACCGGGACAACAAGGAGTCCGCGCTGGAAAACGCCCGGAAAATAAAGGAGCACCTGGACAAGTTGACCGTGCAGGCCGAGGAGGGCCACGAGCTCCGAGTCTCCGCCTTGGACGTTGCACTGGAGTCCATCGGGCAAGGGTTCGACCTCGTGCACGGTGGCTTCGGTCGCGCCCCGAAATTCCCCCACACCTCGGCCATCGAGCTGGCCCTGAGCCGATACTACGAGACGCGGGAAGACTGGCTTAGCGTCATGATCAACAAGACCCTCGATAAGATGGCCCTCGGTGGCGTCTACGACCAGCTTGGCGGAGGCTTTCATCGCTACTCCGTGGACGACCGTTGGATAGTTCCCCACTTCGAGAAGATGTCCTACGACAACTCGGAGCTCCTCAGAAACTACGTTCACGGATATCAGGCCACGGGATCGACGCTGTTCAGAGAGGTCGCCGAGGGGATTGTTAAGTGGGTGTCGGAGGTGGCCTCCGACCCCGAGCGCGGTGGCTTCTACGCCAGCCAGGACGCCGATGTTGGTATGGAAGACGACGGAGACTATTTCACCTGGACGCTTGATGAGCTGGAAGAGGTCCTCCCCCCCGACGACGCGCGGATCATTTCGCTCCTGTACAACGTCGAGGCCAGAGGTGAGATGCACCACAACCCGGCCAAGAACGTCCTATTCGTCGACGTGCAGCCCGACGCAATAGCCCGCCGGCTGCAGTTGGACGAGGACTTCGTCAACGAGCGCATCCGGGAGTCGAGCCTGGCGTTGCTGGTAGCGCGCGCAAATAGGCCCGTGCCTTACGTGGACACGACGGTCTATTCTGGATGGAACGGCATGATGGCCTCTGCACACCTGGAGGCGTACAAGGGATTGGGGTTGGAGAGGTGCAGGGAGTCGGCGCTAAAGGCCATTGACCGGCTCATCGGGGAAGCGTACAAGCCGGGGCGCGGATTCTACCACAGCCTCGCCGACGGTGAAGCGAAGGTCGATGGCCTTCTCGACGACCAGATCCACATGGCCCGAGCCTTGATCGACGCCCACGAAGCTACTGGCGAGACCCGCTATCTGGATCTCGCCCAGGAGCTGATGGACTTCACCATCGAGCACTTCTGGGACGATATCGAAGGCGGTTTCTTCGATCTGGCGGACTGGAAGCTAGGCTCTGTAGGGTTGGAGGGTGCCGAGAAACCCATCCAGGACTCCCCAACACCCGGCACTAACTCGGTCGCTGCACTGACGCTGGATAGACTCTACTACCTGACCCACCGGGAGGAGTACCGGGACAAAGCTGAGCAGACCCTGAAACTCTTTGGGCCGACAGGCGCCCAGTACGGCCTGTTCGCCAGCACCTATTTCCTGGCCCTGGAACAGCACCTCAATCCACCGGCCCACGCGGTCATAGTTGGCCCCGCGGATGATGCGCTGACCCAGGAACTATGGAGTAAAGCTCTCTCCACTTACCGGCCCCACAAGTTAGTCTCCTTGTACGACCTGGCGAAGAGCAATCCTGGCATGTTGCCGCCTGCGGTGCAGGGGATGATGTCCAGAGAAGGGGGGCCTCGGGCCTACGTGTGCGCCGGAAACACCTGCGCCCTCCCGACCAACGACCCCGCCGTTCTTGAATCTACCCTGAAGACCTTCGGCCTGCCGACCCGCTAGTCCTCGTCTCGCTTCCCGACCCGCCCGATAAACTCGCAAGCCACCGGCCCGTCACCCGATTCTACAGTCAACGCAGCCTCGGCGTTCGCATAGGCTTTTCTAACATAGCCGAGCGCGGGCCTGCGGCCCGAAATCGCGATGGGAGACACGGAAGTGAGCTTACCCGCATCTTTGCCGTCTACGGTTAATGGGGTCCCGGCGTCAGGGATAGTCCCGTCTTCAAGGCTCAGCATTGCCATGTACCGCTTCACCTTCTCATAGGTGTTGAGCCGGGCCACTACCTCCTGCCCGACGTAGCAGCCCTTGGTAAAGCTGACCGCATCCCAAAGCCCAGCCTCCAGCGGGTTCACTTCCTCGCCGAACTCCGGGCCGTGGATCGGAACTCCCGCAGCTATGCGGAACGCCTCGTAAGAGTCCGCTTCCATCTCTTGCATGCCGAAGGCTTCGCCGGCGCCAAGGATTTCAGCGCGGAGGGCCGCAGCCGATGCTATGGGCGCCAGAATGGTGAACGCCTCGCCCAGGGCGGGGTCGGCCTTCGACACCAGCATCTCGGCCCCCGAAATCATGGTCTGGATTGAATGGTGAATAGGCAGAGCCGAGAGGTCAGCCTGCGTTAGGGTGTGCATGATTGCCGGGGCACGAGGCCCGACTATGGTGAGCACTGCGGTTTCCGCAGTAACGTCTTCTACCTCTATCTCCTCACCGAAGGTGAAATCCTCTATCCAGTCGATGACCTTCTGCAGATTGCCGGGAGAAGTAAGAACCAGCCAGTGGTCGGGGAGATAGAACATGGTGAGCAAATCGACGACTCTGCCCTTGTTGGTGGTGAGCACGGTGGACAGTCCCGAACCGGCGGCCATCTCCTCGACTTCGTTCGTGGAAAGGCGATTTATAAGGTCCAGGGCGTCCTCACCGGTCATGCGGAGGACGCCGGGAGCCGGGCGATGTGCGAGAACGGCGGATTCTCGGGCCGCACGGAGGGCAGTCTCGGGAGTGGTTAGTTTTGCTGTCTGGGTCACAACGGCAAGTCCTTCTAGTGCTTCAGGAGTCAATGGTAGAAGATAGGGGCCTTCCAGTTGATTGGAAGGCCCCAAAGGCTAAAGTAGGGCTGGAACTGCGATTAGACCGAGAACGAGTTCCCACACCCGCAGGTCGTCTTGGCGTTCGGATTCGTGAACTCGAAACCCTTGCCGTTCAGCCCGCCCGAGAAGTCTAGAACGGTGCCGCCTAGGTAGAACATGCTCTTGAAGTCTACGAAAAGCTTGACGCCGTGCTCCTCAATGACTTTGTCGTCCTTCTTCGGGGTTTCTGTGAAACCGAGCTTGTACGTGAGCCCCGAGCAGCCGCCGCCCTTGACGGCCATGCGCAGGCCGAATTCGTCGTAGCCCTCCTTGGTGGCTATCTTCATCATTTGCTTGGCCGCCTGCTCGGTAACATGGATGGTGGGGAGTGGGGTTGCTGTAGTCATGGCTGGTGTCATTCCTGTCGTTGTGACGTATTGGCCTATTGAGATTTTAGGAAGGGGAGGGGTGCTATGTCAAGGATTGGGCAGCGAGGCCCTCCTCTGACGCTTCGAACGAAGAAACTTTTCGGACCCGCCGGGAGGCAGTAGATGTGCATAAATGGAAGGTTCTGAAGAAAGAAAACGGAGTGCCCACCGATAGGGAGAGTCAGGGTTCTCCGCCGGCTGCTTTCCGTACCGGTAATCGTGCAGCGCGATGAAGTCGTCAAGGTCCTTTATCAGGGTGTTCAGTCGGTCCAATTGGTCTTTCAGGAACCCATCACCCCTATCCCGAGGAAGCATGGCCAAGACCCGGGTAAGGTGAGAAATACAGAGCAGGTCCTGAGCCCCGCGCTCTTGAATTTGGGAAACGGTGTAATCGATGGCTTGGCCCTCGAGTTCTTGGCGTTGGCTGCAAGAAGGGCAGTCTGAACGCTGATTTACTGCTTGCGACGCTTCTTCAGGTGCAAACCGAGCGTATAGAGCAGTCCCTGCCCCAGCGAAGGCCCGGTAATGGGCCAGGCAGGAATGAAGTGTAGTGGTTGGGGGAGAAGACGAGTCCTTTTCAAGCCGGGTAACACGCTCGCACACTGGACATCTTTCCGATGCCTTCTCGTACAGGCTCTCGGATTTGACGGGCACCGAGAAGAAGGCTGGAAGAGGCTTGACCGCAGCTTCCAAACGACGGGCGGGGCTAGGCGTACCCTGGGTTTTCGCCGCTGCGTTTTGGAAGTTGTATAGCAGAGTGCGGGACTCCGAGTTGGAGGCCTTGGCATCCAAGGCCTGAAAGTGGCGGCCGCACAGGAGGAAAGCCGACTCAAGCCAGCGCGGTGGGGTGGGCACCGACGCGGCGAGAAGTAGCCGATTTGCCGAATGCTCGGCCGCGCTTTCGGCAGTGGCGCAGGCTTGGCACCCGCTGCCCAGGTCAAACCTCCACGGCGAAGTGTTTATCCAGGGTTCACTGGAGTGTCCGGTCTCCAAAGCCTTAGTGATGATCTTGACCAGGTGCTGAAACACCATCGCCACCCCAAGGGAGCTTTTGATGATATGTCGCGCAAGCTCGACGGCGCGCCAGAGGTCGGCGGGGCAGAGGCCACCCGCGCCTATGAATTGGTCCCGCGCCTCGGGATCGTTGACGTGCTCCCAGAGGAATGACCAGAGCCAGGTGTACCGTGACTCCCCCTCGAAGATGCAGATGGGACAGATATCTTCTCGACATGCTCTCTCAAGTTGGATGGTCAGGTAGTCGTTGGGTAGGGACTGACGGAACAGGAATGACAGGAAGGAGGGCAGGCGGGGGCTCACGGGTAGAAGAGCTTTCGGGCCTCTCGTCGGAGATCAGCCCGAAAATCCGGGTGTGCTACGTTGATTAGCTCCTCGGCCCTCTGCCTGAAGGTCTTGCCGAACAGGCTGGCAACTCCATATTCGGTCACCACGTAGTCCGCAAAGCCCCGGGTCACGGTGATGGCAGTTCCAGCGTCGTGCTGTGGGACTATACGTGACACGACTCCCCCCATCGCAGTAGAACGCAGGCACGTGATAGCTCGCCCACCCCTGGAACTTATGGCCCCCATGTGAAGCTCCGGCTGTCCCCCGGTACCGGCTATCAACCTCCCCCCGAAAACCGTCTCGGCGGTGATCTGGCCGGTCAGGTCTACGGCGATTGCGCTGTTGATGGACACCATATTGTCGTTCGCCGCCACGTTGGCGATGTTTACCACATATGAGGTATCGCGCAGCTCGAACATCGGGTTGTTGTGCGCGAACAGAATCTCTTCCTGAGTGCAATTGGAAAGCGATGAGGTGACATACTTCCCAGGATGGAAGTTCTTTCGCTTGCCTGTTATTACTCCCTTCCGCACCAGGTCGATTAGCCCTCTCGGCGACATCTCGGAATGGAACCCAAGGTCACGCTTTTCGTCCAGCACCCCCAGGCTCGGAAGCAGCGTAGATGGCGTTCCGCCCCCGACTTGAAGGCAGGCCCCGTCTGGAATGAGATCAGCGGCGTATTGGCATATGGCCAGGGCAACGGGCTCGGGTTCGCTTTGGAACCCCGTCGATTCGGCCCATCGCCGCATGACCCGGGCGTCCATCTTCACCAGCCTGGGTATTAGATCGTATCGCCGCTCGGGTTCGATCCGGTCTGATACGGCCCTCAGTTCCTCTCTTGCCTCCTCGTCCGCCATGCTTTGGATCATGGACTCCATCTCGTCGTCGGGCATCGGTATGGGGGAGTTGTCCACGAACCTGTCTATCTCCGAAACATGGATGTAGTTAGTCCCGTGCGTCCTGATGTATTGATCGTTGACCTCAGCCAAAACCACCTTTGCATGCTTGGCCAGCTCCCGCTTGTACCACAGATATGGCCCAAAGCTGCAGTAACCGTTCTTGTCCGGCGGCGAGACGGTGCACATGAAAACGTCGGTTGGGGGAGCTGCATCGGGCCTGTCAATGGCGGGCTTGTGCCACAGCGAAAATAGGCTTGGATAGTAGTCGGCCCGCTTCTCGTCGAGCACCGTCCCACCCCCGCTCACCCCAATATGCACCGTCAGCGTTGTGGAAAATGATTCCTCGAAACCCGGCTCATACCACGGCACGTGGTAGCCTGGCTCGGCCATCACCGTCTCTACGTTCCGCAGCTCGGGCCAACGCTTCCCTAGGGCCGGCGGCAACACCGAGGGCGTCGGCGACATGGCAATCTCCACCCTGTCCCCCGACTTCACCAGCTTGACGGCCTCGTCGGCGGTGACCAGCTTACGTTTATAGTGCTCTTGCCAGTCCATCAGGAGATTACGGGTAGAATAGCTTCTGCGCTTCCTGCCGAAGCTCGGCCCTGAAGTCCGGGTGTGCGATGCTTATCAGCTCCTCGGCCCGCTGCCTGAACGTCTTGCCCAAAAGACTGGCCACACCGTATTCCGTAACCACGTAGTCGGCAAAACCCCGTGTCACGGTGATAGCAGTTCCGGCGTCGTGCTGGGGCACGATGCGCGACACTACCCCGCCCATGGCCGTGGATCTCAGACACGTTATCCCCTGCCCTCCCCGCGAGCTTACTGCGCCCATGTGCAATTCGGGCTGGCCCCCGGTTCCTGCAATCAGCCTGCCCCCAAATACCGTCTCGGAGGTGATCTGACCAGTTAGGTCTATGGCAATAGCGCTGTTGATGGAGACCATGTTGTCGTTTGCCGCCACGTTGGCAATATTGACGACATAGTGAGAGTCGTACAGTTCGAAATTAGGGTTGTTGTGGGTAAACCGTATCTCGTCCTGGGTACAGGCCGTAAGCGCCGAGACGATGTATTTCCCCGGGTGAAAATTCTTTCGCTTGCCAGTCACCACACCCTTCCGCACTAGTTCCACCAACCCCCGCGCCGACATCTCCGAATGCACCCCCAGGTCGTGCTTCTCATCCAGGACTCCCATCCCCGGTATAAGTGTCGACGGCGTTCCTCCACCGACCTGCAAGCACGACCCGTCCGGTATTAGTTCAGCAACATATTTGCCGATGGTCAGGGCAATTGGCTCCGTTTCGCTCTGATAACCGTACACTTGGGCCCACCCTCGGATAGTGGGGCCGTCCATCAGGGCGAGCTTGGGAATGAAATCGTAGCGCCGCTCAACCTCGACTCGCGTGGATACGGCCCTGAGCTCACGACTCCCTTCCTCGTCCGGCATGTCTTGTATGATGCGTTCCAGTTCGTCGTCCGGCATCAGCTCCGGCCGATTTTCGACGAAGCGGTCAATGTCCGAGACGTGGATGTAGTTCGTACCGTGGGTCCGGATGAACGTCTCGTCGACCTCAGCGAGGACAATCTTCGCGTGTGAGGCCAGCACCCGCTTGTTCCACAGGTGCCCCCCGAAGCTGCAATACCCATTGCGGTCGGGCGGCGAGACTGTGCACATGAACACGTCCATAGGCGGCGCGGACTCGGGTCTGTCTATGTAGGGCTTGTGCCACAATGAGAAGAGGATGGGGTAGTAGTCGGCGCGCTTCTCGTCGACGACCGGCCGTGCGCCCCCCATGCCTACGTGAAGCTCCAGGGTAGTAGAAAACGAGTCCTCGAATCCCGGCTCGAACCACGGCATGGGATAGACGGGTTCCGGCATGACAGTCTCAACGTCCCGCAGCTCCGCCCTGCGCTTGGCCAGAGCAGGGGGAAGAAGGGTAGGGGTGGGGTAGATGGAAATCTCCACCCGGTCCCCCGACTTTACAAGTGTGACAGCCTCTTCCGCAGAAATTAATTTACGTTTGTACTCTTCTTGCCAGTCCATGTTGACAGTCGCTGTAGTCCTCACTAAATTTGTAGTGTAGGTTGTATTAAGTTACAGCCTCTACATGGGCTAGGCAGGTCTCCCGAAACATGGAGGCCCGACCTAGCCCCTTTTGTATTCTGTCTCCTCAGATTCCAAAGACTAAGCTGGTTCGTCTATCCTCGTTGCATTTTTGAGGCGCTTTGCCTCCATCACGCACAGCAGGTCTTCTAGCTGTGACCTAAAGTTGCAATCCCACACAACTTGAACGTCCCAACCGAACTCCTGCAATACCTTTTGGTTGGCAATGTCGCGGGCGATAGTCTTTTCGATTTTAGTTTTCCAATAGGCGGCGTTGTTGACTGGCCATCTAAACCGCTTACATTGGTGCCCGTGCCAAAGGCAGCCATGTACGAAAATAACCGTATAGTATTTCCTGAGAACTATGTCTGGTCTGCCAGCCAGTTTACTGACATCAACGCGAAATCGAAAACCTCGCTGGTGTAATGCTCTCCGGACGGCTACTTCCGGGCCGGTATCTTTCGATCGTACCCGAGACATAATCATACTTCGCTGTTCCGGCGAGAACTGTTCAGGCATGATTTAGTCAATGAGTCACATTAACTACTTTAACATGTGTAGGATCTTGAATATCTGCAAGGCGTCGTTTGGCAAGGTGTTCCAAGCGCCGTGCTTGGGTAAGCAAAGTTGTTCTCAATCCAGGCTGAACTGATCTTTCAGCAATGACTTGAGCTAGCTTTGCTATAGTGCTAGCTCGGCGAGCTATGCGAATATCCGGATGTATCCTGCGGGAATAGATAGGTTCGGGGACTATTCTGGATCGGTATGAAGGGGGTAAGGAGATAACTGGTGCTTTCCTAACAGGAATCTCATTTAAAACAGCGCCGAATACCGATGATGAAACCAACTTTTGGAAGACGGTGTATTCGGCTGAGTTAAGAGCAGAGATGGTGTGCTCATCTTTAGAGCTTAATCCCTGCAAGTCCCAAAATGGCCACATCTCTATCTCTGCTACTTCAAAGGGATCGAGGACGCTCATTGCTACGGCATCCGTCCTGTGATTGGTAAGGTGACGGCGAATGCGAGTCCGTAGTTTCTCCATAGTTTGTCCTACATATATAGGCTCGCCGTCATAGTCATAGAAGGCGTACACACCTTTACTGGCATTGCCTATCACTCTTCTTTGGCCATCGCGGGCATCTAGCGCTTTCTCGAGTTCAGCCCTGATGGCCGCGACCTCTTCTGGCGGATTGCCTTTGCTTGCCCTAGGCATTAACTAGAGCTCCACGCTCACTGATGAGTTTGGGCAAACAGTTTTCGGCTAGCCACTTAACAACGGGAACACACACTGCATCACCCAAAGCAAATCTAGCCTTGCTCTCAGGCACACCCGTAAGATCCAATTCCTCTGCACCTTGTAATCGAGCATATTCTCGGCCAGTCATCCAGCGGACCCTGAATTGTCCAGTGCCAGCCTCTACCACAGCCTGTCTTGAAGACCCACCACTCCCGGTCCTTAGGCACCCGCTAATCCGGTCACCCCGAATCTCCCAAACTGGGCCAACTCGTCTGGTTCGACGATAAGCAGTAGCCCACGTCAGTTCATCGCCATTACACATTGTGGACAATCTGTGGAAGTTAGACATGGACAATGATGCCTTAAACCGACGTTTTCGAGATTCTTCCCACCAGAGAGGATCATCTGAACTTAAAGGCTCTATTACGGAGTCCAAAGTTCCACCCGCATCGATAGCTGGCGGATCGGGAAACCTTGTTGAGGCGAATGCGAGTTCTGGATAACGCAAAACAAAGTCACGTATCCAAGGAGGCCGCAAGTCGCTTTTTACCCAGCCAGGTACCCCGAATCGAGCATTAGTGCTTCCTAGAATAAATAACCGACTCCGACTTTGTGGAACAAATCGTTTCGCATCAATCTCTAAAATGTCACAGACATACCCCAGCTGATTTAGGTTTGAGATTATGCTTCTGAGGTCTTCGCCGCGTTTTGAAGTAGCAAAACCGGGAACATTTTCAATCATTATGGCATTGGGCCGGCGCACACCCATCTCGCACAGTATCCGAATAAACTCCGCGACCGTGCCCGATTGCTTACCTCTAAGGCCTCTCCTCAAGCCAGCAAGTGATAGATCGGTGCACGGAAAGCCAGCGGTTGCCAACTCTATGTCGGGGACATTGGCGCCCTTTAGGTCCGTTATGTCTCCCAGATTGAAGCAGGAAGGGTCGAAATTCAGGCTATAGATGTCATATTTGTGACGACTGATGTCGTTAGCGAATACAACCTCGAACCCAGAAGGTTCCAATGCCTTACGTACTAGGCCAACCCCGGCAAAGAATTCAGCTGCCCTTGGTCTTTGTTTAAGGAGAACCATTGTAAGTGTGAGTACTCCGATTCCTTACAGTTACTTGTAGTGCTCTTGCCAGTCCATGGGGTGCTACGGATAAAGCAGCCTCTGCGCCTCCCGACGCAGCTCCGCCCGGAAGTCCGGGTGCGCGATGTTGATCAGTTCCTCCGCCCTCTGGCGGTCCGACTTCCCCATCAGCTGAGCTACCCCGTATTCCGTGACCACCATGTCCGCAAATGTGCGCGGTATGGTGACTATTGCACCCTCTTCAAGCTGGGGCACTATCCGGGACACCGACCCGCCCAACGCTGTCGACCTTAGGAGAATAATCCCTCTGCCGCCCTTTGACTGCGTCGCCCCGATGTGCAGCTCCGTCTGGCCGCCCGTTCCTGCCACCAGCCTGCCCCCGAACACCGTCTCCGAATTGACTTGGCCGAACAGGTCCACCGACAACGCGTTGTTGATGGTGCACATGTTGTCGATTAGCGAGAGCTCCCTGATACTTACCACGTCCTGCGACTCCAGCAGTTCGACCTTCGGGTTGTACTCGGCCCACTTCTGCTCGCTGATGTTTGTGGCGGTCAGGGCCGAAAGTCGGGCCACTCCCGGGTGCGTGTTTGTGTAACGCCCGGTCACTATTCCCTTGTCGATGAGGTCAATCATTCCCGGAGCGCCCATCTCCGAGTGGATACCTAGATCCTGCTTGCCGTCGAAGGTACCGAGGGTCGGGAGCAGTGTCGAGGGTGTTCCCGCTCCGATCTGGATGGTCGCTCCATCTGGCACTAGCTCAGATACGTATTCTGCGATTCGCCTTGCCGCTGGGCCCGGGTCTGAAAGGCCTGCATAGAATGCGGCCCACTGGCGCATTTGGGAGAGTTCCAGGTTGGCAAGCTGGGGAATGAAGTCCCTGCGCCGATCGTACTCCAGCTGGGATGCAACCTCCGCTAGTTCGTTTCGGCGCTCCTCGTCTCCGATACCGGAGAGGATGCCCTTAAGTTCTTCGTCATCCATGGGGGGAGGAGTGTTTTCCACAAACGCGTCTATCTCCGAGACATGAACATAGTTGTCCCCGTAGGTGCGTATGAAACGCTCGTCCACCTCTGCCAGGACGGTACGGGAGAGCTTGGTGAATGTGTGCTTGTTCCAGAGGTTTGCGCCAAAGCTGCAATAGCCGTTGTCATCTGGAGGCGAGACGGTGCACAGGAATACGTCCGGGGTCCGGGCGTTCGGGCGCGGGTCCAGGGAGGGCTTGAACCACGTGGAGAAGAGTACGGGAGAGTAATCAACGCGCCTTTCATCGTGAGCGTATTTGGCCACGGTGCCAATGTGAATCTCTACAGTTACGGAGAACTTGTCGGAATAGGCGCTTTCCAGGAAGCCCGGATCGTATTCCGGCTCCACCATCGTGACGTCCAGGTGTCCCAATTCCTCCCGACGCCCCACTATCGCATCCGCTATCAGCCGGGGCATGGGCAGCAGACCCGTGTGGACCAGGTCTCCCGACTTGACCATGGCCGCGGCTTCCTCCGGTGAGCACAGCTTGCGCTTGTAGTCTTCCCGCCAGTCCATAGTCGGATTTCCTCAGGCTATTCCGCGAGCTTTCTCGTAGGCGAGTATCGCATCCTCGTGCTGCAGAGTAAGGTCGATTTCGTCGAGGCCCTCCAGAAGGCAACGCCGACGGAAATCGTGGGTGGCCTTGTCCTGGTGGATGACGAAGGGAAGACTCAGCCCCTCGCCGTCGGAGAGGAGACAGGACTCCAGGTCAATGTTGAGCGAGTAGGACCCGGGCCCCTTCGCCCGAGCCCGTGCCATGATGTCCGTGACTTGGCCCTCGTCCAGGAGCACAGGGCACAGGCCGTTTTGGAAACAGTTCTTGTGAAATATCTCGGCGAAGGACGGAGCGATGATCGCCTTGAACCCGTGCTGGTAAATGGCCCAGACGGCATGCTCACGGGAGGAACCGCACCCGAAGTTCGGGCCGGTAACAAGGATGCCCGCATTTTGGTATTGAGGCGCGTTGAGCTCGAAGTCGGGGTTCGGGCTCCCGTCTTCAAGACGGCCCCAATCGAAGAATAGAAACTCTCCATATCCCGTGCGCTCAATGCGCTTCAGAAACTGCTTCGGAATAACCTGGTCCGTATCTACGTTCGTGCGATCAAGGACGGCTACGTTGGCGGTATGCGTGGTGAATGGTTGCATGGTTGCAAATGACCTCGGGGCTAAATACTTTCACAATTCTTGACTAAAGTACGCTTTAGAGTGCCAGTTCTACTATTTCCGAGTTCTTCTCGATCGTGTAGTCGTGTTCGGTAAGCTCCAAGTACAACTCAATGGCCTCCCTTATATTCCCCAACGCCTCCTCACGAGTGTCGCCTTGGCTGATGCATCCCGGAAGGTTTGGAACGAAAACGGTGTATCCACCCTCCTCACTGGGTTCCAAGACGACCGTGACCTTCATTTCGGGTCCACCTACTTCCACTCCCGAATATCGACGAAGTGCCCGGTAATCGCCGCAGCCGCAGCCATAGCGGGGCTAACGAGATGAGTCCTGCCCCCCTTGCCCTGCCGACCTTCGAAGTTGCGATTGGATGTCGAGGCACAGCGTTCGCCGGGCTGCAGAATGTCGGGGTTCATGCCCAGGCACATGGAGCACCCCGCCTCCCGCCAGTCGAAACCCGCGTCCTTGAATATCCTGTCGAGCCCTTCCTCTTCGGCCTGACGCTTAACCGCCCACGACCCCGGCACCACCATGGCGTACACCTTTGGGTCGACTGTGCGCCCCTTGGCAACCTCGGCGGCAATGCGCAGGTCCTCAATCCGGGAGTTTGTGCATGAGCCGATGAAGGCTCGGTCTATCTTGATCTCTTCGATTGCCTCGCCGGGCTCCAGGCCCATGTAGTGCAGGGCCCGTTCTGTAGCTTCCTTTTCTACAGGCGAGTCCATTGATGCCGGGTCCGGTACGTTGCCCGTCACCCGAGCCACCATTCCAGGGTTCGTACCCCAGGTCACGTAGGGCTCCATCGCAGAGGCGTCGATTTCGAGAACTCTGTCGTACTCAGCACCTGCGTCGGTCGGGAGCTTCTTCCAGTTTTCGACCGCCTCATCCCATGCGTCGCCCTTGGGTGCAAACCGTCGGCCTTTGACATAGTTGAAGGTGGTCTCGTCCGGGGCAACCATCCCGATCCGAGCCCCCGCCTCAATTGACATGTTGCACACGGTCATCCGACCTTCCATCGACAGTCCCCGGATGGCCTCACCCGTGTACTCGACTGCATAGCCACTCGCCCCATCTATGCCTATCTCTCCGATGATGCCCAGGATGATGTCCTTGGCGGCGACCCCCGGGGGCAGGCTGCCCGTCAGGCGCACCTCCATCGTCTTCAGGTTGGCCTGCTGGACGCACTGCGTGGCGAGAACGTGCTCGGCCTGCGTAGTCCCGATTGCCATGCCCATCGACCCAAATGCCCCGTGTGTTGACGTGTGACTGTCCCCGCATACTATGAGCATTCCCGGCCTCGTGTATCCCAACTGAGGCCCGATCACGTGGACGATGCCCTGCCCGTCGCTGTGAATGTCGTAGAACGGCAGACGGTTGTCTTTCGCGTTCTGCTGCATAGTGGCGATCTGCTGCGCGGCGATAGGGTCCTCCGTAGGACGCGTACGCTCCCAGGTAGGAATGGAGTGGTCGACAGTCGCAACGGTCAACTCAGGCCGACGCACCGGTCTCCCCGACAACCGCAGCCCTTCAAAAGCCTGCGGAGACGTAACTTCGTGTACCAGGTGAAGGTCCACGTACAGAATCGCGTCCTGCCCCGGGTCCTGGTGCACAACATGTGCATCCCAAATCTTCTCGAACATCGTTTTAGGGGACATTTCAGGGACCTCGCAATGGAATTTAGCCACGATGGCCGCTGCGCTGATTATAGCAGAGCAAGCATCGGTAACCCCTTCAGCGACCCTTGCACAATCGTCATCCCGAGGCCCGCGAGGAATCTGGGATGGGACAGACCTAACAGCCGCTCGGGGGACACCTTGGACCGCATGGGTCTCCTGGTCATGGGTTGGAGGACAAGCGGCTGAGGTATCAGGACTTGGTGGCATGATCTCGGTCACAGGTGAGCAGATGGTTTGTTGCGAGGACGAAGCTTGCGAGCTTCGTCTATCCCTATATCAAGCGTTTCCTGTAACTCTTGAACGGGTGTTGCAAGAGCTTCGAAGGGCCGGTTCGGCCCAGTCAAAATGCCAACCCAGTCGTGGATGACTTTCTGAAACTGGGCACTGGTTCTCTTGCTACGTGGAAGATGATCCAGTTCAACAACCGCCGCTGCCACAGCGTTAAAGAATATCCCTGCAACATATCCAGGGATTGACGGCAATTTCTCATCCATTAGCCTCTCCTTTCAGCCCACAGCTCGTTTGATTGGTAGTCCTCCGAGCCGGGGGCTTTGCTTGTCTTAGTTGCAATGTATGCCAGGCACGGCCTGTAGTGTATCCGGGTGCCTAGGCAGACTCCAGTCTTTCAGGGTGAGATCCTCGCCCGTGAACTCGATTAGCTCGGCGTCCTCGCGTGAGACCAGCCTCCCGTCCGAATACCAGCCAAGTACCTCGGGTGCATAGCTGAAATCCCGTCCTGTGCCGTCCCACTTAAGGCACACGTACCCTACGCCTGCAGTGTTGCCGAGGAAGGTACGGGTTAGCCTGGCATCACCTGACCAGCTTGAGCGCGAGGTGGGAAACGGCCAGTTTGGCACCCACTCGATGCCGAAGGTGAGATATTCCTCCCGTGTAAGCGCCGGAGACCCCAACCCCGGCCAGGCTACATCCACAGACACCAACATTGGTTGGGGGATGTGGGATGGCAACCATTCCATGAAGCTGCGGTTGAACTCATCGAAGTCGACATCGGACACTTGGCCCAAAGCATCCCTCCATCCCATTCCCTGCCCCATCGCCTTCCAGAACTCCAGGTATGCGGGGTCTCCCAGGTATTGTGCGGCGGCTAGCCCTACGCCGTAGACATAACTTCTGTCGTTATTCCAGTGCACATCGACCTGGCGCAGGTCACCCAGTTTGGCTTCAGGGTTTTCTCTCTTGAAGTCGGAGACAGCCAGGAGTCGTGTTTCTGCCGCTCCTTCCTCCTGTGAGTATAGGTGGTTGGCATAGACAGCGTGTCCCTCCACAAGCCACGTGGGAGCCCGTTCACCGGGAGATATGTAGCTCGATCCCCCGTTGAGCATGCCCTGCAGGACGTGGAAGTACTCGTGGGCTATGACTTGCCATCCGTAGGTGAACCTTCCGGCGTCCTCCATGTGGATCACGCCCATGAATGCACTATCGTCCAACGTTTTGCTCACCCACCCTCCAGGCTCTTTAGGGGCGGGCTGACCCGTCAGCCTCCGGCTGTGAGCGTCGATTCCATCGTAGTGGCCGGCAACGACGATGAAGTCGGAGGCCTCCACCCCGTACCGATGGGAGAAGAAGGCCCGCACGTCCTCCATAGTCTGCTGTAAGCGGTCCTTGTCGGCCTCAGATACCTTGGACGTGAAGACCCACTCTGGCGGTGGCGTGGTGGCCAAGGGCTGAGGTGTCGGGCTGGGTGTGGGGGTCGGGGTCGGGGTTGGCGTTGGAGTAGGGGCAGGGGTCGGGGTGGCGATTGGGACAGGTGTGGGCACAGGTGCAGGGGTGGGCACGGGCGTAGGGGTTGCCGTAGGAATTGGGGTTGGAGTAGGTACAGGAGTGGGCGTTGGCACTGGTGTGGGCGGAAGAACAGGTGAGGGCGCGGGGATAGTTGTGGGTGGAATTGACGCCATCGTCGCCGCCATACCTGCCTCTATCGTAGCGTTGACATCAGGCGGTGCGGTAGGCGTGGCGGTTGGTAGTGCTTCCACCACCGCCGTCTCCACGGCTCTGCCCACGTCGGGGGTAGGGGATGGTACTTCCTCAGTGCCGGAGCAACCGACCAGCGCAACAATCAGGGCTATCGCCGCCGCACTCACAATCTTCATCCCCCCCACCCTATCCCCACCCCCGACACCGGTCAACCTTCCCCCACCCCCCGTCATTCCCCACCCTGATCGGGAATCCATCCCCCTCCCCAAGTACTGAATTAGAGGTCCACGTGCGTGCAGGGCACGCACGTGGACCTCTATTCTTATTTCCCCCTCTCCCTTGACCGCCCTAAGGGTCGAAGATGTCGTAGATGCGCCTGGGCGTGCGCCCGTGGCGTGAGAGGGGGATCAAGGGGGTGAGGGTTCCCCTGTGGGGCTGGGGCGGTGTCCCCCCAAAAGTGACACGAACCCCTTGACCCTACCTGAACACTTGTGCTATGCTCCCCACCGTTCGAACACCAATCCAACTATCTCAAGGAGGAACCACAACCCAGGGAAGCCCACTAGACCCACCCGAGGACTCAACGCCTCAGCCCATCCCAACGGCCCTACCAAGGACCCGCGGCTCAAGCAAAAGTCGCCATCTCCTCTTCCCCCGGGTCCCGTGCCCCTTCCCCCAATTTCCAGGCGATGGAATGTCCACAGACTATACGCGGCAGGCCCCGTCCAGGGCCCCTGCCGATTCAACGCCCCCATTACCGGGTGCGTTTACCCCGGCCCATTGCGTGCCGGTTTCCCGGGTAAGTCAACCGACCCCCGGTTTAGCAAGGCCCTCGTGTCCTTGTTTGTCCCGCCGTCCCTGCCATCCGTCTACCCGGCGGATGCACCGGGACGCCGGTTCTGAAAGACCGCCTCAGGCGGCATCTTCCCCGTCAGCGGTCCGGTCAAGTGCCGCTGCCGGTGGGATCGGCCCCACACAACCCTGACCACAGCCGACAACATGTGGGGATAATCCAGCCCGGCGCCGACGGCTCGGCAACAACCTCCGGCCTGGTTTCTAGTCCCGGACCTTCCATCGCCTGCCCCCTCCCAAACAAACCAAACCGAAACCCCACAATCGAAGATGGAACATCCGCCTCTGAAGGATCCGCCTCAGGAGGACTGAAGAAAACCCGGCGCATCACCAACCCGCCCGAACGAGTGCCCATCCTTGCACACCCACCCACCCCGTGGTAGCTTTTGCGATTGTCGGGAGAGTTAGGACTTAGGAGAACGGACAGTTAAATGCCCCTGAGATACGACCCGTCAGCAATAGAGACCAAGTGGCAGCAAAGGTGGAACAAGGACCGGCTGTACCGCGTGGATCAAGACCCCGGCAAGCCCAAGTGGTATGAGCTCACCATGTTCCCGTACACCTCCGGGAACCTGCACATCGGCCACTGGTACGCTATGGCCCCCGCGGACGTCCACGCCCGTTTCAAGCGCATGCAGGGCTACAACGTCCTCCACCCCATGGGTTTCGACGCGTTCGGACTCCCCGCCGAGAACGCCGCCATCAAGAACGGCATCCATCCCCACTTGTGGACCATGCGCAACGTCGAGAACATGCGCCGGCAGCTCAAGCGCATTGGCGCTGTGTACGACTGGGACCGTGAGGTCGTGACCTCCCTGCCCGATTACTATAAATGGACTCAGTGGCTTTTCCTCAAGCTGTTCCATGCAGGGCTCGCGTACCGAAACAAGGCCCCCGCCAACTGGTGCCCGACCTGCCAGACTACCCTTGCCAACGAGCAAGTCCTCCCCGACGGTACGTGCGAACGTTGTACCTCCTCGGTGACCAGGAGAGACTTGGAGCAGTGGTTCTTCAGGATCACCAGGTACGCCGATGAACTCCTCGACTTCAGCAGCATCCAGTGGCCCGACCGCATAAACACGATGCAGTCCAACTGGATCGGCAAGAGCCAGGGAGCTGAGATTGCATTCAGCATCGAGGAGTACGGCCTTGAGCAAACCGAGATAAGAGTCTTCACCACCCGTCCCGACACCGTGTTCGGCGTGACCTTCATGGTTCTCGCCCCAGAGCATCCGCTGGTTTCCCAGCTCACTACTCCTGACAAGAAGGAAGAGGTACAAGCCTACGTCGAGGAGACGAGGCGGCGCTCCGAGATAGAGCGGCTTGCTACGGACAAGGAGAAGACGGGAGTATTCATCGGTGCCTACTGCACCAACCGCCTGAACGGCGAGAAGGTCCCCATCTTCATCGCCGACTACGCACTTCTCACCTACGGCACCGGTGCCGTCATGGGCGTCCCCGCCCACGACACCCGGGACTTTGCATACGCCAAGAAATATGACCTTCCCATCAGGACGGTAATCGCTCCGCCTGGATGGGGCGGCGAGGACTTTGTGGAGGCTTACACGGGGCCCGGGGAGATGGTCAACTCAGGACAGTTCGTGGGCCTTGGGAATGAAGATGGGAAGCAGGCTGTTACACGAGCCTTGGAGGAGCAGGGCATCGGTGGCGGCACAGTCTCTTACCGTATCCGTGATTGGCTCATATCCCGCCAACGGTATTGGGGAGCCCCGATACCTATGGTCTATTGCAACGCCTGCGGCATAGTCCCCATCCCCGAGGACCAACTTCCGGTGCTGCTACCGGAAGACGCCGAGTTCAGACCCACCGGCGAATCACCCCTCACGTTCCACAAAGAGTTTGTGAATACTACCTGCCCCGAGTGTGGGGGCCCGGCTCGCCGGGAGACCGACACCATGGACACCTTCATGTGCTCCTCCTGGTACTTCTTAAAGTACGCTTCCCCCAACTCCGGGGACTCGGCTTTCAAACCGGAGGAGATCAAGCACTGGCTGCCCGTCGACCAGTACACCGGCGGCGCCGAGCACGCGGTGATGCACCTGCTCTACGCCCGCTTCTTCGTCAAAGCCCTGCGAGACATCGGCCTGCTCGACTTCGACGAGCCCTTCGTCAGGCTCTACAACCAGGGCATCATCATCAGCGACAGGCAGAAGATGAGCAAGTCCCGTGGCAACGTCATCACCCCCGACGAGTACGTCGACACCGTAGGCGCCGACGTCGTTCGCGGATACCTGATGTTCATCGGGCCGTGGGACCAGGGTGGAGAGTGGGTCGACCAGGGGATAAACGGGATAGTGCGCTGGTACAACCGGGTCTGGGACCTGACGGAGCGGGACGACCCCGAATTGGGGCCCGGCAAGTCGTCTAAACAGACGATTCACATGCTGCACAAGACCATCAAGAAGGTGCACCAGGACCTGGACCGGTTCCATTTCAATACTGCGTTAGCTTCGCTGATGGAGTTCACCAACCACCTCGCCCGAGCCCTGGATGAAGGGTCGGTGGACGCGGAGACTTGGAGAGAGTCGATAAGGGCGTTGCTGCTAATGCTCGCCCCAACCGCCCCCCACCTCGCCGAGGAGTTGTGGGCCGCTAAAGGCTACGAATACAGCATTCACAATCAACCCTTCCCCCAATGGGACGATGCCCTCGCCGCAGAGGAAGAAGTCACCCTCGTTGTGCAGGTCAACGGCAAGGTCAGAGACCGGGTAACAGTCTCGGCGGGCATCACCGAGGAAGAGGCGAAGGAAGTAGCCCTATCCAGCGACCGGATAAGGGCCTTCATGAAGAACGGGCCTCGGAAAGTCGTCTACGTACCGGGTCGGCTGGTGAATATAGTCGCTTAGGGTGCTTACATCGGCGGGAGATTCATGCACTCGTAAACTTCGATCTCGCCGTCGCCCGGCCAACTCAAGTGCGGATGGTCCTGCATCAGGGCCAGCGCCCCTTCCATACTCTCCGCCTGCAAAATCGAGTACATCATCACATCGCTGCCGCTCGGAGAGCTTCCCGACTTCCCAACTTTCATCCCGCCCCCGAGAGGCGCCCCGAAGTCCACGATGCCGTCCCCGCACTTTTGACCCCAGGCCATCCAGGACTTAATGCCTTCTTGCATATCCTCCGGTGCAGCATTCTTCATCGACTCCATAACCTCAGGCGATGAGTAATAGAGCGCTACGTATTTTCCCATTTTTCACCTTTCGAAATACATGAATGATCCAAAATTCGGTCGCCAGATCATAACACTTAATATCACAGCATCCCTGAACTTCTTCATGCCACCCACGCGTCCCACTTCATCCTCCCCCTGATATACTCACCCAAACAAACAAGCTTGGAGGCCAGACCACATGCCCATCATGGACCACTTCAGCGTCGCGGTCTTCCCGTGGGGCCGCAAACCCCCGACCATGACCGAGGTTGTGGAGGCCGCCCAGTACGCCGAAAAGCTCGGCTTCTACTCCGTCAACGTTCCACTGATGAACGCCATCCCCGACGCCGGCCCCTTCGGCCGCTTCGGCAACAAGAGCATCCTCGACGCCCGTGTCCTCCTTCCTGCCATCATCGCCGCCACATCCAAAATCCGGATTGCCGTCGACTCCATTCCCCTCCCCTATCTCCCTCCCTTCGACTGGGCCAAGTATTTCGCCAGTCTGGACGTCATATCCAATGGCAGGGTCATAGTCGGGATGTGCCTTGGCATGGTTGATGAAGCCTTCCACGCCGTGGGCGCCGACCGGCGGAAACGTGGCGCCATCGCCGACGAGCAGCTTGAAATTATTACCCGCCTCTGGACCGAGGACGAAGTCACCTACGATGGCCAGTTCTACAAGCTGAACGGCGTTTCCATGGAGCCGAAACCCGTCCAGAAGCCCTATCCACCCATCTGGTGGGGTGGCCGCTCCGTGTCTATTCCACGCGCCGCACGCTACTGCGAGTACATCAATCCCCCCTGGCCCACCTTCGACGAGCTTAACGATGTGTATCTCCCCGGCCTCAACAACGCCCCGCCGGGCAAGTGGGGAGAGAAGGCCAAGGTCAGCGCGTGGATTTACTCCACAGTCACCGAGGGCAGGGAAATGTCCACCGCCGAAATTGAGGACTATTTCTCCGGCCTGATGGACCTGGAATACGCCGTAGACATTGGGGCCGTAACCGTCGCTGGCTCCCCGGAACAGAGCGCCGAGCGCATATCCAACTACCTGGATGCGGGCCTCGACCACTTCGTATTCGACTTCGTCCGCCACGGCGTGGAACCCCACGACACCCTCATGCGCCAGATGGGTCTCATGGCCAACAAAGTCGCCCCCCTTCTCTAGTACTCATCCGTCCTTCCCGACCTTCCCTTCCGTATGGGCGGCTCTCGTGGCCGCCCTCCCCGGTGAGGGGCCGCTCATCCTGAGGCACTCGAAGGATCGAGCGGGGGGCGACCACGCACTGCCAATACGTCAAGTTCGCTTAACGCCACCTCTCCGTCGTTCCTGACCTTTCTTGCGCCTTGTTCTGTGTCATCCCGAGGCCCCGCGAGGGATCTAAGGCGTCTGCCCCCAAGTCCTCTTTTCTCATCGAGTAGCCCTAGTCTTCTCTTGGATCCCCTATCACCGTCCCAATAGGGGCCGCCCGCCCCCTCCACCTCATTGCAACCCCACCCCCCATTTGCTAAGCTTTCTCCCACAAACACCACCCCTTGACCACCGCCCACACAGTCTCTGGAGGACATCATGGCCGTACTGCACAAAGACGAAAATATTGAGATCAGGAAGATAGTCACCGGCGACTTCGAAAACAACGCCTACCTAGTCGTCTGCCCCAAGACCAACGAGAGCGTAATCATCGACGCCCCCGCTCAGCCCGAGCGTGTCCTGGATCAGGCCAAGGACACCAATGTCCAGGCCGTCCTTTTCACCCACACCCACTTCGACCATATCGACGGCACAAAAGCTCTCAAAGACGCCCTCGGCATCCCCCTCGTCGTCCACCCCGACGACGAAAGCGAGCTTCCCATCAAGGCTGACCAGCACTTCGAAGACGGCGGCAGCTTCTCCTTCGGCAACATCACCCTCAGGACCATCCACAATCCCGGTCACACCCCCGGCGCCACCTCCCTCCTCTGGGGCAAGCACCTCTTCAGCGGCGACACCCTCTTCCCCGGCGGCCCCGGCTACACCACCACCCCCGAGAACTTTCAGCAACTCCTCCACAACGTCGACACCAAGCTCATTGTCCTGGACGACGACATCAACATCTACCCGGGCCACGGCGACGAAGGCGTCCTCGGCGAGACCAAGCGTCTCCACGCCGGCTTTAAGTCACGCTCCCACCCCGACGACATCCACGGCCACGTCTCCTGGGATTCTTAACCCTGAACTCACCCCGCACCACCCCCCATCGCAGGTCTGTGGCCGTGCCGTCTGACGCGACCTCCGTCGCCGACCAGACCTACCAAAAGACCACCCTGGACTCGGGTCTGAGGGTCATAACCTGCAACATGCCCCACACCCGCTCGGCGAGCATGATCATCCTCGTGGGCACCGGGTCCCGATACGAAGCCGACAACGAAGCTGGCATCTCCCACTTCATCGAACACCTTTGCTTTAAGGGGACCGAGAAGCGGCGCCTCCCTCAGCAGATATCCGAGCCCGTCGAGGGTGTAGGCGGCTCTCTCAACGGCAGCACCGACCAGGAGGTAACCACCTACTGGGCCAAGGTTGCCCTTCCCCACTTTCCCGAGGCCCTCGACCTCCTCGTCGACATGCTCCGCAACTCCCGCTTCGACTCCGAAGACATCGAGAAAGAACGGCGCGTCATCCTCGAAGAGCTGAACATGGTCAAGGACGCTCCCAACCAGTGGGGAGAAGTCCTGCTCGACCAGATTGTCTGGCCTGATCACCCCTTGGGAAGAGACATCGGCGGCACCCGAGACTCGATTAACTCCATCACCCGTGAACAGCTCCTGGACTATTTCAACGCCCACTACTCGCCGAACAACACTGTGGTCTCCGTCGCAGGGGCCGTGGACCATGACGAGGTCGTCGAGGCCCTTGCCTCACGCCTGAACGGCTGGCAGCCCTCCGAGCCCCGCACCTTCACCCCCGCCCCCGACGATCAAGACTCCCCGAGAATGCACGTCGAGTACCGGAAGATAGAGCAGGTCCACCTTAACCTCGCCGTCAGGGGCCTGGCCGTAAACCACCCGGACCGCTACGCGCTCGACCTTCTGAACGTCGTCCTCGGAGATGGCATGAGCAGCCGGCTCTTCGTGGAGTTAAGGGAGAACCGGGGGTTGGCCTACAACGTCTACAGCTACAACAACCACTACTTGGACTGCGGCACCCTCTGCGTGGCCGCGGGCGTCGACCCTTCCCGCACCAACGAGACTCTCGCAGGCATAATGAACGAGCTTCAGAAGCTCAAAGAGGGCATCACCGAGTCTGAGCTCGAAAAGTCCAAAGAGCTGGTCAAAGGCCGCCTGCTCCTCCGCACCGAGGACACCCGCAGCGTGGCAGGCTGGTTTGGCGCCCAGGAGATGGTCACCGGCCAGGTCCTCATGATCGACGAAGTAGTCCGCCGCGTCGACGCCGTCACCATCGAAGACGTCCGACGCGTCACTGATACCCTCCTCCGCACCGAAAAGCTCAGCCTAACCGTAGTAGGCCCCACCCGCGCCCGAAAACGGCTGGAGGCCCTTCTTAAAATCCAGTCTTGACCCATATGCCCTTCATGCCTGGTCTGTTATCTCAGGCCATTGAAGCATGGCAATTGCTCCCGACGAAACTAGCAGGCTGCTGAAATATGGGGTGTGCAGATAGGCAGAGCCCCTCGACGGGAGTCTGAGGGTGTCCCTCAGATATAACTTTCTCCCCCCTTCCTGGCCAGGGAGAGGCTGCGGGAAAACTCAAAAAGCGTTTTTCTGTACCCTGCTATAGATGCAGCGCGGGCTATCTTCAGTGCAGTTTGATGTTATATTCGGGTTATCATTGCGGAAGCGCAAAACAATGTGCGCTATAGCTGGAAAGGTGCGGCCATGATTGCGAATGTGAAGGCCAGGTATTCCAAAGGGGTCCTCACGCCATTGGAGCCGCTCGACTTGGAGGAGGGCAAGGAGGTCGTAGTCTCAATAGAGGACCTGCCGCCCGCCAGAGGCTTGACTGCCATCGTCGAAAGAGTCAAAGACCTCCAGAAAGACATTCCATCTGAGGCATGGGACGACCTTCCCACCGACTTGGCAAAGAACAAGAGACACTATCTCTACGGCCATCCGAAGGAAGACGACTGATAGCCATCTCTTTTGCTGATTCGGGTTATTGGATCGCATTGTCGAATCCCTGGGATTCATTACACAAACAGGCTCTATCGATTGCCGATTCCCGGGGCGCATCTGACGTAGTGACAACTCAAATGGTGCTAACCGAGGCCCTTGACGCTATGGCAAGCATGGGAGAGTTCCGTAGGCTATTCGCCGCACAGATGGTGCAGGCCCTGGAAGACAACCCCGGCGTCGAAATCGTCCCTCAAACCGACTCCCAAATTTGATTCGAGTCAGCAGTAAACATATGCGCTTAATTCGGAAGGGCTCTTTATCGTTGCTTTCGGTGTTGATGATCGCAATGCTTATCGCCTGTACGGATGCGGCATCGACGACCCCTTCGGTGTCTGAATCTCCTATTCCAAGCGTTTCTGCATCAGCCATAGTGGCGACTTCAACCCCAACCATACCCGCACTTGCCTCATCTCCCCCCGCATCAGTATCCCCGGTTGTTGTCTCTACTCCCACCCCGTTTAGTCCGACGGCTGTTCCAGTTGAGCCCATGACTCCTACTCCATGCGAATTGACTGTGGATCCGGATCAATTGCCAACCCCAATTGCGGCCAACACGACGATATCCTCTACCGTGATTGAAATTCCCACTCCGTCTCCATTGCGACGAAACAGGGGCGCTAGTGGCAATCCACCTTTTTCTTCATGCAGGCCTAATCCAGATGGATATACAGGCTATGCAGGGGACATACCTCATGGTACCCATTACTTGACCAGTTTCTCAAAGGATTTCGTAGAGTGGACCGATGACGGCTCCAGGATTGTATTCGGCTATGACGGAGCTGTTTGGTCTGTGGACAGCACAGGCTCCGAACCGCAAATAGTGGCTGATGCCAATCCCGGATATAGGCCATATGGCTACCCTGCACTGCCCTTCGGCCTGCATGGGGATGTATCCTCAAAGGGTTGTCGAATTGTATATTCGACGTGCCAGTTTGCCGCTGAGCGCCGTTCTTTTTCCATGTATTCATTCGAACTTATCAAAATCCCCTACTACGACGATCGCAAGTCTCATTATGAAATTGCGACTGTGCGAATAGATGGCGGCGATCTGCAACGCCTAACCGACAACGAATGGATAGATCACTTCCCCACGTGGTCTCCCGATGGAACTCGCATTGCGTTTATCTCTGAAAAGAAGGAGTTAGGGGGATGTCGCGGAGATAGACATCTCTACGCAATGAATGCCGACGGCTCGGACATCCAGTTACTGACGCCTATCCATATGAATGTCGCACTGTCGGCGCCACAGTGGTCGCCTAACGGTCGCCGGTTGGCGTTCATCGTGAACGAGGATAGTGGAGAGAATGATTGCATGGTGGGAGTGCCAGCCCTATATACGGTTATGGCTGACGGATCTGGCTTGACCCATATTTCGGGGTCGGACCGTTTAGGCGAAATATTGGTGCAAGACTGGGTCCCGCTTGCCACTCCTTCTTGGTCTCCCGACGGGAACCGGATTGCCTTTGTGGGCAAGGAAGGTAGGGGCTCCGGCATTTACACTGTGAGATTCGATGGCACGGGACTTGAAAGGCTACCGAACCATGTAACGTTCCGCGCCGCGAAGAAACTTGCCTGGTCTCCCGACGGCACCGACATACTCTATAGCTCGCACGGCGTGTGGGTTGCAAAAGCCGATGGCAGCGGGGTCAGTCGCCTCTCCAACATGAGCGGCGAGGTCGCCTGGTCGCCAGACGGCAGCAGGATTGCTCTATACATCCCCCACTCCCTCACAGAAACAGAAGCAGAAGAGAGAGGTGAACACCCTTACGCCGAAGGTGACTTCGGCAACCTGGGACAGCTCTTCACGATGGACCGGGACGGGTCAGACGTTAAAGTCTTGTTTGAGTAGCCTGTCCAATCTGCTTTGCAGATCCCCCCCTAAAACCCATAAAACTCCATCGGGTTGTCCCACAGCACCTTCCTCTTCGTCTCCTCCGATATCGAGTCCAGCCCCAGAAACTCCTCCGTAGCATTCGGGAATCCTGCGTCCGGGTGCGGGTAGTCCGATGCCCATAGCAGCCGGTCGTTACCGTGCATCTCCACGTAGTACTTGGCCCCCGGCTCATCTCCCTCCATCGACACGTAGCATTGCTCCATGAAATACTCGCTCGGCTTCTTCTTCAGCCACGGCACCTCGTGCCAACCCCATGCTTCAAGCTCCTCGTCTAGGCGCCACAGCCAGTAGACGAGCCAGCTGCAGCCGCACTCCAGGAACGCCACCCTCAGCTTCGGGTGCCTCTCCAGCACTCCCCCGACCACGATGCTCTCGCTGCCCAGCATCTGCTCCAACGGGTGTGCGGCCATGTGCATCATCACCCAGTTGCCCAGGAACCGCTGGTCGGCGCCCGGCGGCCCGCCCGCCGTTCCCTCGTGTACCACTAGAGGAACGTTCAGCTCTTCCAAGGTCGAATAGAGAGGATCGTAGTAAGCGTCGTGTAGGTTGCGGCCGTTTATTACGTTGGGCCGGATGTAAGCCGCAATCATCGAGTTCTCTTTCACCGCCCGAGTGATCTCGATCACCGACTCCTCAACGTCATGAATCGGCGTAGCCGCGACACCCTTCATCCGAGAGCTGTCTATCGAGCAGAAGTCCGTCAGCCAGTCGTTGTATCCCCGGCATATCGCCGCCGACAGCTTGGGATCGAGCCCGTCGGTCTTTGGCGTGGGGAAACTGAGGATCGTGGACGATGGGTACATTGCAGCCACGTCTATCCCTTCAGTCTCCAGTGCCGCGAGCTGGGACTTTGGCCCGAACCCGTCGGCCCGGCCCTCGACATATTTAGCCATTCCTTCGGTAAAGGAGCGTCTGGACAACGCTGCCCCCGGTCTCATCTCGGGCGTGGGATAGATGCGCGCTGGCCCCGACAACGGTTTCCCATCCAGCATAGACGCCCTGAAGTCCGGGAAGCTCTCGTCGGGCGGGGCGGCTTTTGGGCCTCGGTCCCGGTACTCCGGGTCCATATACTCCACGAATTTCAGGTCCTCCATGATGTGCATGTCCGCATCGAATACCTTCACGCCGTTTTTCATGCTTCTCCCCTTGTCTTTCGTCTAACCTGCAACGCCCTGTCCTGTGTGACACCGGCCCATTGACCCACCCCCGAACCCCTCACCTATAATATCCCATTCCCATGCACCTCTTTTCCCGCTCCTCCTCAACCTCCCCACCCCGCCCCCCACGAAAATTCTTGCGAAGTTCAATCATACAGGCACGAATACAATCAGAAACAATCAATGACGCCCAAGCGTGCTCCTTCTTTATTCTGCTGTTGACCTTACCTACCGTCCAGAACCAATGCCACGCTTTTCCCGCACTTATAAAAAGTGCTAAAATTGGCACTTGATGGAACTAAACAGGCGTCGGATTATACGGAGACTGCAGCGGGAAGGTTGGTATTTTGTCCGGCACGGCTCTAATCATGACATCTATGAGCATCCCGATTATCTGCCCCTGATTTCGGTGCCGCGCCACAACAACGTGTCGCCAATCGTTGCACGTACTATCGCAAGGAGCGCTGGTTGGAACTGAGAGGAACATTGGATATGGAAGCCAATCCCATAAGATATCCCGCTCTAATGGACGGGGAAGTAGGCGCCTACGGAGTTGCCTTCCCGGACCTTCCTGGTTGCGCAGCCATGGGCTACACGGTCGAAGATGCAATTGTAAATGCCGAAGATGCAATGCGGGACTGGGTGGAAGAGATGGAGAAAAGAGGTAGGGAAGTAGCTCCACCGAGCCCCTTCGAATCCATTGATGTGCCCTTGGGTTGCCAACTCGTTTCTGTGCCCCTTATACGCATCTCCGGGAGGAAAGTCCGTGCCAATCTCACTCTTGACGATGGCGTCGCCGCCTTCATCGACAGCGAAGCCCGACGCCGCAAAATGACCCGCACCGCCTACATCACCTGGATGGCCCGGCGCATTGCCCAGATGGGAGGGTAGCCCCACCCCCCTCCCCACCGTCATTCCTGCGGAGGCAGGAACCCATCCCTCCTGAAGACGCACCCTCACCGAGCCGGACCCCTCCCCACGGGTGGTGAATTCCGTTCGCCCTGAGCAGAGTCGAAGGGGGTCTCAAGAACGGAATGGGTGGGGTGCCCCCCAAAAAGTGACACGAACCCCTTGACCATACTTGTACATATGTACTATATTCATCCCCGACTAGCTAGTAACTCACCCTAAACCTAAAGGAGGAACCAAAAACCCAGGGAAGCCCACCCGACCCCCCGAGGACTCAACGTCCAAGCCCATCCCAACGGCCTTCGCGCAGGCCCGCGGCACAAGTGACCGGCGCCATCTCCTTTTCCCATCGGGTCCCGTGCCCCCTTCCCTGGTAGTCAGGCGATGGAAGATGCCTGGACGGCGTCATAGTGGACCGGCCATCCCCCGCCGAGACCCCGTCTCGAAGGTCGGTTAGCAGCGAGCTTACGCTTTATCGAGCTAGGGGTGGCGGACCGGCTATCCCCGGCCGAGACTCCCTCTCGGAAGTTGGCCCGCCTGCGAGCTTACGCCATATCAAGCAAGGGGCTGTTGGGCCGCTTGGACCCTCGGGTGGCCCACGCAAATACGATATCTGAGGGGGCTACAGCCCGATCACTGGCCCCCACCATGCCTGCGGGCATTCAGAGGCGGGGTCAAGGCCTGACTGTCTGCCCTGGCAGTCGGAGCCCTCCATCGAGCGCTAGGGCGCGGCTGGCTGCAATCCGTCCTCGGCGGACCTCCAGGCCCCCGACAGCCGGAACACCGCACGAGCGTAGAGGCCGACAGGCTCAACAGGCGTCTCCCATCGCCCCCCAACACAGACAGAACAAAAACCCAAACCCCACAACTGAATAAAACCCCAGCGTGCCTCTAGTCAACCGAGCACCCCCCCACCCTTTCCCCTCCCCCCACCCCGATGCTAAAATTGTCGTTGGCCTCCCGGACCCCCTTAGTTTAGGTGACTGCATTCCGTGCCTCGAAATACCATCTTCGTCAAAGGCGCCCGCGAGCATAACCTCAAGAACATCGACGTCTCAATCCCCAGGGACAAGTTTGTGGTTATCACCGGCCTCTCCGGCTCTGGCAAGAGCTCCTTGGCCTTCGACACCATCTACGCCGAGGGCCAGCGCCGCTACGTCGAGTCCCTATCCGCCTACGCCCGGCAGTTCCTCGGCCGCATGGAGAAGCCCGACGTCGACTACATCGAGGGCCTCAGTCCTGCCATCTCCATCGACCAGAAGGGCGCACGCCATAACCCACGCTCCACCGTCGGCACAGTCACCGAGATCTACGACTATGTCCGCCTCCTCTACGCCCGCGCCGGCCGTCCCCACTGCCCCAACTGCGGCAGGCTGATCTCCCGCCAGACTATCCAGCAGATCGTCGATTCCATTCAGGCCATCCCACCCTCCACCCGGATCATGATCATGTCCCCCATGGTCGCCAGCCGAAAGGGCGAGCACCAGTCCATCTTCGAAGACGCCCGTAAGGCCGGATTCGTCCGCGTGAGGGTCAACGGCCAGATCCGAGACCTCTCCGAGCAGTTCAGCCTCGACAAGAAGAAGAAACACACCATCGAGGTCGTCGTAGACCGCCTGGTCGTCGGCGAGAGCGAGGGCGAGGCCTCTCGCCTCGCCGACTCCGTAGAGACGGCCCTGAAGCTCGCTGATGGCGTCGTCCTTGTCAGTGTCGTCGATGGCGTGGAGACCCTCTACTCCGAGCACTTCGCCTGCGTCAACTGCGGCATCAGCCTCGGAGAGATCGAACCCCGCACCTTCTCCTTCAACAGCCCTCACGGCGCTTGCGCCAAGTGCACGGGACTTGGAGCCCGGATGGAGGTCGACCCCGACCTCGTCCTTCCCAACAAGTCACTCTCCCTAACCGAAGGCGCACTCCAGCCCTGGGCCCGCTCCGGCGCAATGAGCTCCTGGTATTCCAGCATGATCGAATCCGTGGCCCGTGCTTACAGCTTCTCCACCCGGGTCCCTGTGCGGGACCTCAAGGATGAGCAAATAGGCGTCGTTCTCTATGGCACCAAGCGCAACCCCATGACCATGAGCCACACCGACAAGCAGGGCAAGGTCTGGCAATGGAAGACCTCCTTCGAGGGCGTCATCCCCAACCTCGAACGCCGCTTCTCCGAAACTGAGTCCGACTGGGTCAGGACTGAGATCGAACGCTACATGACCTCTCACCCCTGCTCCGACTGCGAAGGCAACCGGCTGAAGCCCACCTCTCTGGCCGTCACTGTCGGCGGCATAAACATCATGGCCTTCACCGGCAAGTCCATCGGCGAAGCCTTGGACTGGGTAACCGCCCTCCAGAACGCCGACCACTCGGTGAATGGGGTCAAGGAACCCCTCACCCAACGAGAGCTCACCATCGCCGAGCAGATTCTCAAGGAGATTCACTCCCGGTTAGTCTTCCTCAGGGACATAGGCCTCGACTACATCACCCTGGACCGCTCCGCCGGCACCCTAAGCGGCGGCGAGGCCCAGAGGATTCGACTCGCGACCCAGATAGGCAGCAGCCTCATGGGCGTCCTCTATGTCTGCGACGAGCCTTCCGTCGGACTCCACCCCGCCGACGATCACCGTCTCATCGGCACCCTCAAACGCCTCCGAGACGTGGGCAACACCATAATAATCGTCGAACATGACGAGGCCATAATGCGCGCCGCCGACCACATAATCGACCTGGGCCCCGGGGCCGGAGAGCATGGTGGCTGGATCGTGGCTGAAGGCACCCTGGAGGATATCATCGCCACTGAGGATTCCCTTACTGGCCAGTACCTGGGTGGCTTCCGTAAGATCCCAGTGCCCGACTCCCGACGCTCCAGCGATGGGCGTTCCCTTATCATCAAAGGGGCTCGTGAGAATAACCTCAAGAACATAGACGTCGAGATACCCCTAGGCATATTCGTGTGCGTGACGGGGGTCTCGGGCAGCGGCAAGAGCACCCTCATCAACGAGATTCTCTACAAGAAGCTCGCCCAGCGCTTCTACAAGGCCAAGGACCGGCCCGGCCAGTGTGACGATATCCTTGGCATCGAACACATCGACAAGATCGTCAACATAGACCAGTCCCCCATCGGCCGTACTCCCCGCAGCAACCCCGCAACCTACACCGGCGCCTTCACCCCGATCCGCGATCTCTTCGCCACCATGCCCGAGGCACGCGCCCGCGGCTACAAACCCGGCCGCTTCTCCTTCAACGTCAAGGGCGGCAGGTGCGAGGCCTGCCAGGGCGAGGGATACAACCAGATCGAGATGCAGTTCCTCCCCGACGTTACAGTCCCCTGCGAGGTCTGTACCGGAAGCCGCTACGGCCGCGAGGCCCTGGAAATTGAGTTCAAGGGCTACACTATCGCCCAGATACTGGACATGACCGTCGAACAGGCCTGCGGGGTCTTCGAACACTTCCCCCGCATTAGCGGCAAGTTGAACACCATGAGGGACGTGGGCCTGGGCTACATCAAGATTGGCCAGCCCGCAACCACCCTCAGCGGCGGCGAGGCCCAGCGCGTCAAACTCTCTACTGAGCTCTCCCGCCGTGCCACGGGCCGCACCGTCTACATTCTCGACGAACCGACCACCGGCCTCTCCTTCGAAGACGCAGCCGCTCTTCTGAAAGTTCTGCAGAGGCTGGTAGATACGGGCAACAGCGTCATCCTCATCGAGCACCACCTCGACCTCATCAAGTCTGCCGACTACCTTATCGACCTCGGTCCCAAGGCCGGAGACGAAGGCGGATACATAGTCGCCGTCGGCACCCCCGAGGAGATAGCCGCCGTCCCCGAGTCCTACACCGGCCAATACCTCTCCCCCATCCTCCTCAAGCGCCAACCCGAACCCATAGCTGCGGGCTAGTGCCCAATCCCGCACCATTGCAGCCCCTGGAGCAAGAAATGAAGCTAGGGAAAGTCCTGATATCCGAAACCCAAATCGCCGAGGCAATTA
Source organism: Dehalococcoidia bacterium (assembly GCA_965197585.1). Classification (GTDB taxonomy): domain Bacteria; phylum Chloroflexota; class Dehalococcoidia; order Plut-88900; family Plut-88900; genus Plut-88900. The sequence continues at coordinate 2,700,018 of OZ240215.1, read as the reverse complement.
CGCGGCTCTCAGCCGAAATTACCCGTGACTACGATCTTTCCAACCTCGTGCTTGTCGGTGTGATGGATGGCGCAATAAGCATTCTCGCCGACTTAATGCGCTCATTTGACCAATCCGTGACCGTGACAACGGCGCGGATACGCAGTTACTACGGGACCACGGGCGGGCAGTTGATCGTGGACTCTTTGCCTCTGCGAGACCGGATCGAGGGCCGTGACGTGCTGATCGTCGAGGACATCCTCGATAGTGGTGCCACCTGTGAACTGTTTTCGCGAAGGCTAATGGACTTGGGTGCCTTATCAGTCAAGATTTGCTCCCTGCTGGACAAGCCCTCCCAGCGCACCCATGATGTCGGGGCGACTTATGTCGGATATGAAATCCCCAACGTCTTCGTCGTAGGTGGTGGTCTGGACTACAACGGCTCTTACCGCAACCTCCGCGATGTCTACGTGCTCAACAAATAGTCGAAAAAGAGGCGGTTAACGAAGTCCGGGTAGTGGAGGTTTCAAGACACTATGGCGACTGAGAAGAAAGTGCGCTTGCGCTCCAATATAGCGATTCCCCCGGAGAATTACTCGCTGAAGAGCTAGAAGCCCGGAGAATGACCCCCTCGGAATTAGCTTCAAGTCTCGAATGCGCCGCAGAAATTGTCGACGGCATCATCGCGGGCGAGACGCCCATAACCCGAGAATCAACCCTCGCCTTGGAGAATGTCCTCGGATTGAAAGCCCAAGTCTAGCTTAACTTGGAATCAAGCTACCGGGCAACCAAGGCCGAGATTGAACGAAATACTCGGCTCTAGATGTTAGATCAATAAACCGTCCCCCTAAATCCCCACCCCCGTGGCCTGTGCCACCGTATCGATGTCCTTGTCACCCCGCCCTGACAGGTTCACTAGGACTATTTGGTCCTTGCTGAGCATCTTGGCTAGCTCCACGGCGTGGTACACCGCGTGCGAGGATTCCAAGGCCGGGATTATACCCTCGGAGCGGCTCAGCAAATGGAATCCCTCCAAGGCCTGATCGTCGGTCACCGACACATAGCTTGCCCTGCCCGTAGACTTCAGGTGGCTGTGCTCAGGCCCGACCCCCGGATAGTCCAGCCCCGCCGAGATGCTGTGCGCTTCCATCACCTGTCCGTGGGCGTCCTGCAACAGGTATGAATTCGACCCGTGTAGCACCCCCGGTCTCCCATGTCCCAGGGACGAGGCGTGATGTCCACTTTCGATTCCTTCACCCGCCGCCTCCACGCCCACCAACCGTACTTTCTCATCACCAATGAAAGGGTGGAACAGCCCCATGGCGTTGCTGCCGCCGCCCACGCAGGCCACAGCATAGTCCGGCAGCCGACCCTCGGCGTCGAGCATCTGCTGCCGCGCCTCTCTGCCAATCACCGACTGGAAGTCCCGCACGATCATCGGGTACGGGTGCGGCCCGACCACGCTCCCGAGCAGGTAGTGGGTCGTGCGCACGTTGGTAACCCAGTCCCGGATCGCCTCGTTGATCGCATCCTTCAGCGTCATGCTCCCCGACTTGACGCTCACCACCTCCGCTCCCAGCAGCTTCATCCTGAACACGTTCAGCGCTTGCCGTTGCACGTCCTTTTCACCCATATAAACGATACATTCCAGCCCAAGCATGGCACAGATGGTCGCCGAGGCCACCCCGTGCTGCCCAGCCCCCGTCTCTGCGATGATACGCCGCTTGCCCATCCTCTGTGCCAGGAGCCCCTGCCCAAGGACGTTGTTGATCTTGTGCGCGCCGGTATGGGCCAGGTCTTCCCTCTTCAGGTATATCTTCGTGCCCCCAGCTCGCTCCGTGAGGGTTTCGGCCAGGTAGAGAGCCGTCGGGCGGCCCGCGTAGTTGGCCGAAAGATCGGCTACCCGGGCCCCGAAGGCGGGGTCGGCCCGCGCAGCTCGGTACTCTTCTTCCAGCTCATCCAGAGCGGGCATCAGCGTCTCGGGGATGAACTTGCCCCCGAAGTCGCCATAGCGTCCTGACTCATCAGGATAGGAGTAGGTTGAAGAGGAGCGGGAAGTAGTCATGCTGGTTTCGGGACTGGCCGACCTCTGGTAAGAGCTTTGTCGGCATTGACGACGGCCCGTGCAAAGGCACTTATCTTCTCCGGGTCCTTAACTCCGTCCGTCTCCACGCCGCTCGACACATCGACTGCCCAGGGTCGCACCTGCTCGATAGCCTTGGCCACGTTATCGGGGTTCAGCCCTCCGGACAGCACAAAGTCGAACTTCTCCGCCAGCTCAGCAGCGACAACCCAGTCGAATGGCTGGCCCGTGCCGCCGTAGTACGGCCCCTTGGATACGGTATCGAGCATCGGCGTGTGCCCCGCGGCAACTATTGCCCCAAGCTCCTGCTCCAATGCCGACAAAAGGTCGTCCCCCCTCGCCCCGGCCTCGATCCTCACTACTTTCAATATAGGCTTTTCTATGAGCGAGCAGTAATCCAGGCTCTCATCCCCGTGTAGTTGCAACCTGTCCAGACCGCAGTATTCGGCTATCCGGTTGACCTCGTCCGCTGGGGCATTTACGAAAACACCCACGGCCTCCGGTTGCCGGTCTGCTGAGGTTTGTTCGGATCGAGCCATGTCCAAGATCTCCCGAGCATCCTCCGCTGTTAGCTGCCTCTTGCTGGGGGCAAAGATCAGCCCTATAAAGCCTGCCCCCTCGCGGATGGCAGTCTGTCCGTCTTCACCCCGTCTGAGACCGCATACTTTGAACTTAGTCACGGGGAATTGTCTCCAGGTGCGCCGCGGCCAACTCCCTCACTTTCGCTCCCACGTCCCCCGACTTCACCAACCCCTCCCCGACTAGCACCGCATCCACACCCCACTCTGCAACCATTGCCACGTCGTCCCGCGTGAAGATCCCGCTCTCTGCTACCACTACCTTCTCCGCCGGGACCAGGGGCCTGAGCTTGCGGGTCGTATCCAGGTCCACCTCAAATGTGGCCAGGTCCCGATTGTTGATCCCGATAAGGGACGCTCCCGCCGAAAGCGCATCCTTCACCTCGGCTTCCGTGTGCGCCTCTACTAGGGCGTCCATGCCCAAGCATTGTGCCGCTGCCAACAGGTCTCCCATCTCATCTTCTTTCAATATGGACGCTATCAGAAGTATGGCGTCGGCTCCCCAGGCCCGAGCCTCCCAGACTTGGTACTTATCGAAGATAAAGTCTTTTCGAAGAAGGGGAGGACAGCCACTGCCCAAGTTCTCCCGTATCTCCCTTAAGAATTCCAACCGACCCTGAAAGTGGGGTGTCTCTGTCAGTACGGATATGGCGGCAGTACCGTTTTCCGCGTAGGTTCGGGCGAGGGCCACCGGGTCGAAGTCCGGGGCCAAAAGCCCGCGGGACGGAGAGGCCTTCTTAACCTCGGCAATCAGGGCAACTCCCTCCGATTGCAATGCCCCGATCAGGGACCGAGGAGAGGGCAGCATCGAGACTTGGGCTTCGAGGGCCGAGCGCGGTGTCTCAGCCTTGGCCCGTTCCAGGTCCAGACGCTTCACTGCCACTATCTTGTCGAGTATCGTTCCTGTCTTGCCCATGACCCTGCTATCTACTCTCCGCCTCGGCTTACTCCAGCCCTTGGCTCACTTTCCTGAGCAGTTCCAACTTCTCCAGAGCCCGACCGCTGTCGATGGACTCCTGGGCTGCCTGCACACCTTCCCGGAGGTCGGCCGCCTTTCCCCCAGCAACAATTCCCCCGGCGGCGTTTGCAACTACCACATCCCTCCGCGGCCCCGACGACCCCTTCAGAACTTCCATCATCGTGTCAGCGTTCTCCTCTACCGATCCCCCAGCCAACGACTGAAGCGACGCTGGCGCAAGGCCCAGGTCGTCCGGCCCGATCTTGTAGTGTTTAATCGACCTGTCCCTGAGTTCCCAAACGCTCGTGTTGCTGTTCAGGGAAATCTCGTCCAACCCGTCCTCGGCGTGCACCACAATAGCCCGCTCCGAGCCCAGTCTTTGCAGCACCTGCACCATCATCTCTCCCACCGAGTCTGTGGGCACGCCCAGCACCTGCGCTTGCGCCCCTGCGGGATTGGTCAACGGTCCCAGGATGTTAAACACTGTCCTGACCCCGATCTCCCTCCTCGGCTGTACGGCGAACTTCATAGCGGGATGAAAGCGGGGCGCGAACATGAAACCGATTCCCACCTCCTCCATGCACCGCTTCACCCCCTCCGGCCCCAAGTCTATCTTGACCCCCTGCCTCTCAAGCACGTCAGCGCTGCCGCTCTTGGAAGTCATGGCCCGGTTCCCGTGCTTGGCTACGGCGATCCCCGCCCCGGCGACCACAAATGCCGCCACCGTGGAGATGTTGAACGTGCCCAAGTCGTCGCCGCCCGTTCCACAGGTGTCGACGGACGGACCGCTGAAGTCGACCTTAAGCGACTTGTCCCGCATCACCGCTGCGAGGCCCGTCATCTCGTCCACAGTTTCGCCCTTCAGCCTAAGCCCAATAACAAAGGCCCCGAACTGGGCCGGGGTGGCCTCTCCGGTCATGATTTCTTCCATGACCTGGGCAGCCTCTTCCTGAGTGAGGTCCGCGCCCCTTATTAGCTTCTCGATGGCTTCTCTAATCATCAGCTTATGCGGGGACCTTAATTTCCTGTCCCAGGAAATTCCTGAGCAGGTTCTTGCCCTCGGGCGTCATTATCGACTCCGGGTGGGCCTGGAAACCCTCTACGCTGTATTCCTTGTGACGCACCCCCATGATTATCCCATTGTCAGTCCAAGCGGTAACGTCCAGGCAATCGGGGAAATCCTCTTGCTGGATTGCCAGGGAGTGGTAGCGAATGGCCTCGAAGGGGTTTGGCAGTCCCTGGTACACACCCTTGCCGTCGTGATGGATCGTCGACGACTTGCCGTGCATGATCTCCCCCGCATACCCAACCACCCCTCCATACGCCGCCCCGATGCACTGGTGCCCTAGACACACGCCCAGCACTGGAAGCAGCGGCCCGAAATGCCGGATCACGTCTACGGAGATACCAGCCTCTTTGGGAGTGCATGGCCCCGGTGACACGATGATCCGCTCAGGCTGCCAGCCCGTTATTTCCTCGATAGTGGTCTTGTCGTTGCGGACCACCTCCACTTCCTGCCCCAGCTCGCACAGGTATTGGTAGAGGTTGTAGGTGAAGCTGTCGTAGTTATCTATCAGGGCTAACATCGCCTGGCTAAGCCTCCGAGCTTGGCAGATAGTTGGGCGGAAGTTCCGCCCCGACCGCCGCCCGCACGTATATAACCTCGCCCGATATGTGACTCCCCTCCTCCGATGCCAGGAACACGCACAGATTCCCGATATCCTCCGCCCTGACCATTCTGCCCAGTGGCATCCCCTTGTCCACTTCCTCGAACGTGTCCATTCCTGTAGTCCGGGAGATGCCGCCCCATGCCATGTCCGTAGGCACGAGCCCAGGGTTGACCGCATTCACCCGCACCCCGTGATAACGTTCTTCCTTGGCCACTCCCTTGGCCAGCGCGTCGATAGCCGCCTTGGCTGCGTTGTAGTCAGAGTCCTTGGCCATAAGCATGTCCGTGCTTCGGGAGGAGATGAGTATCAGATCCCCTCTCACGCCATTCCTAAGGTGGGGAAGGGCTGCTCGGGAGCAGTTGAAGGCACCAATCAGGTGGTTCCGGATTGTGTAGGCGAATTCGTCGTGGGTAAGCTCTATGAGCGCCTTCCCGTGCCCCTTGGTCCCGGCGTTCGCAACCATGATGTCGAGTTTCCCAAACTTCGAGACTGTCTCCTCCACCATGGCCTCCACCTCGCTGTAGTCCCCCACGTCCGCTTTTATGGCCACAGCGGTCCCGCCAGCCGCCTCAATGTCCCTTACCACGTCGTGCGCCGACCCCTCGGACTTAAAATAGTTCACCACTACCGATGCACCCTCCCGGGCCATACACTTCGCTATCCCCGTCCCAATGCCCCTGGAACCGCCACTGACTATTGCCACTCTTCCTGCAAGTCTCATATGTCCTCTTTATTCTGTACTCGTGTACCTAAAGGCCTGGGTGGCCTATCAAGCGTAATAAGGCTTCGGCCCGTTCACGTAGAAAGACGGTGGCTCTCCCCCGACCGCCCCTCGCACGTAGATCACCTCCCCGGAGATGTGGCTCCCCTGTTCAGAGGCGAGGAACGTGCACAAATTACCAATGTCCTCCGGCCGAAGCATCCGCCCGAAGGGCATGACCTTGTCAACTTCCTCTACGCTGTCCTTGCCCGTGGTCTCCATTAAGTCTTTCATCAGGATGTCCGTCGGAACCAGGCCCGGGGCAACTACGTTCACCCGGATCCCGTTGTAGCGTTCCTCCTTAGCCAGCCCCTGGGCCAAGCCGTCCATTCCACCCTTTGCCGCATTGTACGGCGACGAGTTTGGCGGATAGAAGGATGTCTGCCGTGATGAGATGAAGATCACGTCTCCACGCCCAAGGCCCCGCATGTGATGCAGCAGGCATTGGGTGCAGTTGAAGGAGCCGATCAGGTGATTCCTCACCACCTCTTCGAATTCCTCAGGAGTAACGTCTGCCATCGGAACCGACGGCCCCGCTATGCCGGCATTGTTGACCAATATGTCCACCTTGCCGAACTCGGCAATCGAGCGCTCCACCATGGACTTCACCTGTGCATAGTTCCCCACGTCGGCTTGAATAGCGATAGCGCGCCCGCCGCCGCCCCGGATTTCCTTCACCACCTCATTAGCCAGCGCCTCCGACTGCACGTAGTTCACAACTACCGCCGCACCTTCCTGTGCCATGCACCTCGCTATCCCCGCCCCGATTCCTCGGGATGCTCCTGTAATGAGTGCAACCCGCCCTTCAACTCTCATATCCCACTCCTCTGTCCCGCCGCCGACGAGAAGAACTCCTGCGTCGGTTTTCTGTCCTGCGATGCGTCTACATAGATTATCTGCCCCGATATGTGTCCTCCCGCCTCCGAGGCGAGGAAGGCACACAAGTTAGCCGTGTCCCTGGGCTGGGCTATCCGCCCGAAGGGCATGTAAGGGTCCACCTCCCTGAAGCTGGAGAAGCCGTATCTTTGCAGCAGGCCCGACGCCATGTCCGTTTCGGTAGTTGTCGGGCCGACCACGTTCACCCTGATCCCGTGATCACGTTCTTCCTTAGAAAGCACCCGTCCCATCACCTCCACCCCTGCCTTGGCAACGTTGTAAGAGGTCAGGCCCAAGGGTAGCATCCGCACGTTTGTCGAAGAAATAAGCTGGATGTCCCCACGAGGCTGCTGCCGCATGTTCGGCAATACGGCCTGGACGCAGTTAAACGCGCCCATAATGTGGTTTTCTATAACCTCTCGGAACTCCTTAAGGTCGGCTTCGTAGACGTGGCTATCCCGACGTATGATGCCCGCGTTGCATACCAGTATGTCCACCTTACCCAACCCCTCCACCGCCGCCTCGACCATCGACTTCACGGCATCAGCATCCGCAACGTCGGCCTGGAATATCATGGCCTTTCTGCCCAGCGCTCTTATCTCGTCTGCCGTTTTGCCGGCCGACTCTTCATCGCTGACATAGTTGACCATGACATCGGCGCCGGCTTCTGCCATTGCCAGGGAAATGGCCCTGCCGATTCCCCGGGACCCGCCGGTGACAAGGGCGACCCGGCCCTCCAGCGAGCTTTCATTAACTGTCATTCCGAGGCCCCGCGAGGAATCTGGAGCGGGGATGCGGGATCGAGCAACAATTCTACTACTGACATTTCCTACCTCTGCGCCCGAGCCTCGGGCGTGACAAAGTCCCTGAGCGATGCCGGCCCGATCCCACAGTCGAGATAAATTACCTGACCGGAGACATGGCTGGCCTTGTCGCTGCATAGCCAGGTGCACATGTTCCCCACGTCGTGGGGCTGGATCAGCCGGTCAAAGGGAACTATCCCGTCCAGGTTCCGCGGGTCGTCCGACTTTGCCCAGTCCATGACCAGTTTCAGACCCATATCCGACTCCACGATGGTAGGCGCAATGGCGTTGACCCGGATCCCGTGCCAGCTGAGCTCCTTGGCCGTGGTCATCACAAAAGTGTTCATCCAGGACTTGACGCTGGCGTACGCCCACTCGTCCGCCCACAGCTGCTTGGTGGCCAGAGAGCTGATGAAGTGGATGTCTCCCCTTTTCCTTTTCATCATGTGGGGAAGCACAGCCTGGGTGCAGTAGAAAGACCCGTTAATGTGCGTCCCGACTACGTCGTGGAACACGTCTAACGCGTCATCCGCAATGACCGACTTCGAATAGTGCTGGCCCGCGTTGTTGATCAGGATGTCCACCGTGCCGAAGGTCGCTACCGCCTTGTCCACCATCGCCCGCACCTCATCGAGGTTTTTTACGTTGGCCTGGTAAACGAGCGCCTTGGCGCCCAGGGCTTCGACGTCGCTGGCGGTCTGCTCCGCTCCCGCCTTGTTTCGCTGGTAGTTGACCACTATGTTTGCCCCGGCCTCGGCCATGGACTTGGCTATCCCCTGCCCTATGCCCCGAGACGCCCCCGTTATCAGCGCAACCCTTCCCTCTAGTTCCATAGTCTGTCTCCTCTTAGTCTTCTTTTAGCGGGACATTCCCCCGTCCAGGTGGATCACGTGCCCCGAGACATAGCCCCCGTCCTCCGACGCCAAGAACGCCGACAGTTTGGCTATGTCCTCCGGCTGGCACACCCTCCCGAACGGGTATTCCGGGTAAATCTCTTTTATGTCATCGACTCCCTGGGTGGCCTTTACAAGCCGCTTGCCCATCTCCGTCTCCACCAGCCCCGGTGCAATCACGTTGACTCGCACCCCGTGCTGACGCTCATCCTTAGCCATGGTCATCGCCAGGGATTCCACGCACGCCTTGGCCGTGGCGTAGGGCCCGTGCCCCGCCTCACTCCTGAAGGGCGACGTGGACGAGATGAAATGGACGTCGCTCCGCTCCCGTGTTCTCATGCACGGCAGTAGAGCCCTTGCGAAGTGAAGAGCGCCGAACAGGTGCACGTCCAGCAACCGACGCATCTCGCGGGCCTCGGTCTCTCCTAAGTGGTTGCCTCTGGAAGCCACCCCTGCACTGCACACCAGGATGTCCACAGCACCGAACAGGTCGATGGCCTCTGCCACCATGCTTTCGACGGCAGCGTTGTCGGTGACGTTGGTCTGCCGAGCCAAGCTCTTGCGTCCCAAGCCCTCTATCTCCGAGGCGGTTTCCTTCGCCGATGCCTCATCGCCCCGGTAGTTAAACGCCACGTCGGCGCCCTGCCGCGCAAACTCCAGTGCAATGGCTCTGCCTATGCCCCGGTTGCCCCCGGTGACTATCGCTGCTCTACCCTCGAGTTTCATATGCGGCGTACTCCTGATGACCGGTCAAATACTACCACGACCTGGCCTCCGCCTCATCGATTGCCCTCCTGATGGCCATGGACTTATGGACCGTCTCCATGTACTCCGAATAGGGCACGCTGTCGGCCACAATGCCGCTCCCGGACTGGAAGTGGGCCACCCCGTTGCTGAACACTATCGTCCTGAGGGTTATACAGGTGTCCATGTTGCCCGAGAAGCTGAAGTACCCGACAGACCCGGCATAGGGCCCCCTCTTGTCAGGTTCCAGCTCGGCGATGACCTCCATAGCCCGGAGCTTGGGCGCACCGGAAACGGTGCCCGCGGGGAAGCATGACCAGACAGCATCGTAGGGGGATATGTCGGGCCTCAGCCGTCCCTGGACGTGGGATACAAGGTGCATGACGTGGGAGTATCGTTCTACGTCCATGAGCTGGGTCACCTGCACGGTGCCCGGTATGCTCACCCGCCCAATGTCGTTCCGACCCAGGTCCAGCAGCATTATGTGCTCCGCCCGGTCCTTTTCGTCGTTCGCCATTTCCCGCTCCAGGGCCATGTCCTCCTCGTCGTCCTTTCCTCGGGGCCTGGTTCCCGCTAGTGGTCGGTAGTCCAGTTGCCCTTCCTCCTCCCTCACCAGCACCTCCGGCGAGGCCCCGACAAGCTGGAAGCTGCCCATGTTCAGGTAGAACATGTAGGGAGACGGGTTCACCGTCCTCAAGGTTCGGTAGATGTTGAAAGGGTGGACGTCAGTCTTTCGGGAGAACCTCTGCGACAGTACGGCCTGGATGATGTCCCCGGCCCGGATGTAGTCCTTGGCGGCGCTTACATTCGCTTCGTGCTGCTCCTGGGTCAGGTTGGATTCGGTAGAGTAGGAGCTTGAGGGCCCACCCCGCAGAGAGGCCAGGGCTGGCTCTATGGGCTGCCGAAGCCTCTCCACCAGCTCGTCTATTTTGTCTACGGCCTGTTGGTAGGCAGACGATATATCCCCACCGTCCAGCCGGACGTGAGAGACGACCTTGATGCTGTGCTTTACATGGTCGAAGACTAGCAGAGTGTCGGCGAACATGAAGAGCGCCTCGGGCAGGCCGAGGGTGTCGACTTCCGGCGACGGTACATCCTCGTAGTGATGCATCGCCTCGTAGCTCAGGTACCCGACAGCCCCGCCGTGGAACCGAGGCAGGCCCGGTACGCTTACAACCGACGATCTCTCGATCTCTTCCTGGACAAGCGTCAAAGGGTCCACGTCTCCGTCGGTCTGGCCCGGCCCGGTAACAACCCGCTTGTAGGGCTCCGTCCCGATGAAGCTGTATCGCGCCAGCCTCTCTCCACCCTCTACGCTTTCCAGAAGGAATGAATAGTCCCCCCTGGCGACTTTCAGGTAGGCGGAGACCGGAGTCTCCAGGTCGGCCTCTATCTCCCGGTACACGGGGACAAGGGTTCCTTGGCCGGATAGCTTTTCCAAGGTAGCCAGGTCCGGCGTGTATCTGCTAATTGCTATGCTGGTCATGGCACATTCCTTTCGGACATAAAAACCCCCTTCGCCCTTAGGGGCGAGGGGGTTTCTCGCGGTGCCACCCTAATTTGATCGGCCCCAACCCGTTCGATTCACCCTTCGTCCCGGTATGCTACCGGAAGAAGGGGGCGATCGAAGCTGTCAGCCGACTACATCTCAACCAGGTACGTCCACCGGAAGGCGCTGATGCCTCCCGACGAGATACCCTGGGCCCTGATAACGGTGCCCTCTCCGGCCAAGCCTACTTTCCTGGTTCACACCAAGGTTTCGGTTGGCGACTCCCGGGCCCATTCAACCTCTGCGCTGGGGTCGGCTCACACCTAACCCGACTCTCTGGCCCCCGCTTGAGGCTTACTACTCCCGTTCACTGTCTTTGTGGTCTATTTCTTTGTGCGTGCCACGTTACTATCCGCAGACGCGGCTTGTCAAATTAGTCATACGATAGCAATGTCACGGCACAGTAGGCCAACCCTTTGACTGAAAGACAAGGAGAGGCCCCGGAACTGAATATTCAGTTCCGGGGCCTCTCGATCAAGAGTAGGCCGCTACGAGATGCCGCAGGCCTCAACCTCCGGCCCAAGATCTGTTACTGGGTTGCTGTTATGTACTGCTCGTTGGCCCAGTCTAGGTTTTCTCCAAGCCAGATCTCGTCCCACAGAATGGAGTAAGGGATGTTTGCCCCCGATGTAGGCAGCTCATCCCGTACAGCGTCGTACTCCGGAGCATCCATGTAGACGAATGATTTCTTGTTAATGGGACCGTAGGTGATGAACTGGGCCATCCTCACGTTGTTCTGCGGAAAGGTCGCCCAGGCAACCACGAGATTTGCCAATTCGTACCTTACCGGGTCCTGCTCCTTTAGGCCCTTCGCAATAGTCCATCCGCCTGTGCCCGTCATGAATCCGCACTCCCAGCAGATCCTTAGAGGTGCTCCCGTTTGTTGGGCATCGAATATCCTGCCGTTCCAGGCGGTGCACATGTCGACTTCACCTGATATCAGAAACTCCGGGCACTGGGAGCCCGTGTCCCAATATATGACATCGTTGCCTGCTTCTTTGGTCCACTCTTTAAACCAGGCGAAGTCTTCTTCCATCTGCTCCCGAGATGGCGTGGCTACTTCACGCTTTCCTTCCGGAGTGTTCAGTAGTTCGGGATTGCGGGCCAATCTCTGGATTTGAATTTGTCCCCCGTAGGAGACCTCGTTCCGTAGAGAGCGACGGCCTGGAAAATTCTCCAGGTCGAAGAAGTCCGCCCAGTTCTTAGGGCCTGTATCTCCCGGGTAGACATCCGTGTTGTAGGCAAGAATAGTGGACCATGTGATGCCCCCTCCGGCGATGTATGGTCCCGGCTCCGTAACAATGTCCAGGAGGTCCCTGGCGTCTACGATAGCCGGATCGTATTCGCCCAAGCTATCTGTTTTTAGCAGGGCAGCTACTTGGTCGGTACCCAAGTCTATTATGTCCCACGAAATGTTTCCGGTTTCGGCTTGGGTTCGAACTCTGGCTATGCCTGGCCCCGGGCTTTCCTCAACTATCTCCAGCCCGAACTTCTCCCGCATAGGGTCCAACCATGCCCGTCTTATGGCTGCCTGGAATGCACCGCCTTCGGATATGAACGAGAGGGTCTCACCCCTATGCTTCTCCAACTCCGCCTCTATCTCCTCCAGGGTGGCGGGGTTCTCCACCGTCCATTCGGACAAAGGTCTAATTGTTGTCTCCGGCTCGTCGGGCTCTGCAGTTGCTGGCTCAGAAGGCGGAGTTGTTGGCGTGGGTTGGGGCGTTGCCGTCGGCTCAGCGGCCTCGGGTGTAGCAGTTGCCGCCTCACCACAGCCAGCAACTGCCAAAACAATGACCAATAGGATGGTCAGGAAACCCAGGGCGGTCCTTCGTACCTTTACCTTTCGGACTGTTCTCTTTGCTTCATTTCTCATTCGACTCCCTCCTCATCTGACCGTAAGCCGGTCTCCCGTACTTACGGTCCCTACTTACTCCCACTCGTCGATAGACTTCCATGCACTGCCCTCCTCTCCCCAACATGAAGCGTCACTCACCTACACTGCATCCCCGCAGTCCCCTGGGTTGTTCTTTCAAATTACTATTATTTGGCTGGCGCTATTTCCTTCTCTCAATTACGCTTTTGGCCGCATTCGCTATCCGCTCCGGCGTGAGACCCCGCATTTTCAATAGCTCGTCTGCTTCTCCGGAAGGACTGTAGACATCGTCGATTGCCACAACGGACATGGGCACGGGGCAGTGCTCCCCCAGCGCCTCGGCCACAATACTTCCCAGACCCCCGTGCTTCAGATGCTCCTCCGCCGTCACAACCGCCCCCGTCTCCCGAGCACATCTAACCACCGTCTCCAAATCAAACGGCTTGAGCGTCGACACGTTCACGACGCGGGCCTCTATCGATTCCCGGGCCAAGTTCTCTGCAGCTTCCAGGGCCATTGCCACCATTATGCCCGTGGCCATGATAGTGACGTCGTTCCCCGGCCTGAATTCCGTCGCCTTGCCGATCCGGAACTGGTAGTCTTCCGGGCAGACTATGGGCGTCGCAGGGCGGCTGAGCCGCAGGTAGCAGGGCCCGTCCATCTCGGCCATGGCCCGCACTGCCTGCACTGTCTCCGCCGCATCTGCGGGCACGACCACCGTGAAGCCCACCAGGGAACACATCAGGGCTAAGTCCTCGATCCCGTGCGCCGACATCCCGTCGGGGCCCGTGATAATCCCGGCATGAGTAACGACTATCTTCACGTTGGCCCGCGCCTGGGCTATCGATATCCTGATCTGATCGAACGGCCGCCCCGAGCCAAACACGGCGAAGGTGCTTGCAAATGGTATCTTCCCCGAGGCCGCCAACCCCGAGGCGATCCCCATCATGTTCTGCTCCGCCGCTCCACAGTCGAAGAACCTGTCCGGGAACTCCTTGGCGAAGAGAGTGGTCATCGTGGACTTGTTCAAGTCCCCGCCTATGACCACAATGTCGGGGTTGGTGCGGCCCAACTCCACAAGGGTCTCGCCAAAGGCTTGCCGGGTCGCGACTTTCGTAACCAATGCTTCAGCCAATCTCTTCTAGGGCGATCCGAAGCTGGTCGGCGTTGGGGGCCTTGCCGTGGAAGTCAGGGTTGTTCTCCATGAAGCTGACGCCCTTGCCCTTAACCGTCCCGGCGATGATGGCGTGCCGTTTCCCGTCCCTTTGCGAAGCATTGCTTAGGGCCTCCACCATCTGGTCAAGATCGTGTCCGTTGACTTCGTGCACGTCCCAGCCGAATGCCCGCCATTTATCGGGCAAGGGTTCCAGGTTCATGACCTCGTGAGTCCACCGGTCGTTCTGGATGCCGTTCCGGTCTACTATGACCGTAATGTTGTCCAGCCCGAAGTGCGAGGCTGCCATGGCCGCTTCCCATATCTGCCCCTCGTCACATTCCCCATCCCCCAGTAGCACGTAGACATTGTGCGGGCTGTTGTCCAGCCGCCCCGCCAACGCCATCCCCACCCCTACTGACAGCCCCTGCCCCAGGGACCCCGAGCACTGCTCGACGCCCGGTGTAGTGTTGTGGCAATGGCCGTGGAGTCGGCTGTCCACCTGCCGGAAGGTCGCCAATTCCTCTACTGGGAAATATCCCGCTTCTGCCAGCGTGGAGTAGAGGACTGGGGTGCAGTGGCCCTTGCTCAGGATGAACCTGTCGCGTCCCGGCCAGTCCGGGTCCCGGGGATCGTGCCGGAGGACTTTGAAATAGAGGCTTGTCAGTATTTCGACCGACGATAGAGAGCCGCCGGGGTGTCCGCTTCCCGCGGCCGCGGTCATACGAACAATGTGGCGGCGGATGGTCTGGGTCAGGCTGCCCATCTCCCCGACGGTGAGCCGGGGGATCTCATGGTGCTCGTCGGCCACTGATACTTTGGCAGGGGTGCTGGAAGTCGAGACGTGTTTAGTAGAGGCTTCTGTCATTGTAGTTGGGGCACCGCCGTCACCGATGAGAATGGCTCATTATATGGCCTGTCCTCGCCGACTGTCCACACTGTGCGGCTTGATCGGCATCAGTTGGATGCTTCCTCACACGCTTCCCGGTAGCTGTCCAGAAAGGGCCCCAGCAAGGGAACGAACCTCATCAGCTTGTACATCGGGACACCCTTCAGCTTGATCTGCCCCGAAAGGAACATCTTTGCCATGTTCCCCCGACCATAGACCACCTGGTGCAGCCGCTCCGCGTCCATAGTTATCCGTGCGTCCGGCGCTCCCTCAATCCACTCTGCATACCCGAAAGCGCCTTCAGCGTCCAGCACCGTGTACGCCGACATCTCGTAGTCCGGGAAATCCCAGCGCAGTGTCTTGAAAATCTTGTACAGCTTCCCGACACTCTCCTTGGAGACCCTCCCGCCCGTGAGCTCCAGGGTCCGTTGCAGCACATTCGGGAACTGCTCCTTTGCTGGAAGGGCCTTTTGATCAGGCATGCGGTTTCCCTCGGGGTCAATGATTTGGCCGACGCCACTGACAGTATATATCGCCATGCCCTTTTCTCTGCCTCATCGATCGGACCCGTTTGACAGGGCTTTCCCGTCGATTGTAGTGTCAAGGCATCGCCGTCTCGCCCATGCGCTGATCTGAAGGAGCACCCCATGCCTGACCAAGCCTCACTCCCCCAGACCCCGGTCTACAAAGCCGCCGCCATCCAGTACGCCCCCACCCTCTTCGAAAAAGAGAGAAATCTGCTCGAGCAACTTGAGATGGTGGAAGAGGCAGCAAGGAACGACGCCAAGCTCATAGTTCTCGTCGAAATGGCGACTACCGCATATTGCTTCTTCGACCGTGCGGAGATCGCCCCCTACGTCGAGCCCATCCCCGGCCCCACCACTGAGAGGTTCGGGGAACTGGCGGCTCGGTATGGCTGCTACATCGTAGTCGGCATGCCGGAGGTGGACCCCGAGACGGACATCTACTACAACTCGCTGGCCCTGGTCGGGCCGGAGGGTGTGGTCGGAAAGTACCGCAAGACCCACTCCTTCATCTCCGAAAACACCTGGGCCAAGGACGGCGACCTGGATTTACCCGTATTTCGAACGGAGCTCGGAAACCTGGGCGGCCTCATCTGCATGGATGCATCCTTCCCGGAAACGGCGCGCGTTCTCGCCCTGCGCGGCGCCGACGTGATCTGCTTCCCAACCAACTGGCTGCTCGAAAAGGCACCCGCCCCGGCCTGGATAACCCGCGCCTTCGAAAACGGTGTCTACCTCGTGGCCGCCGACCGCTGGGGCAACGAACGCACGGTGGAGTTCTCCGGGGGCAGTGCGGTCATAGATCCTGACGGAGCCATACAGTCCTACCGGGACACGGGGAACGGGATCGTCTACGGATACATCGACATTGCCAAGGCCCGGGACAAGAAGTTCGCTGCCAACGAGACCGGAGACAAGCTGCTCGAACGGCGCCCGACTCACTACTCCGACTCGGTCCTCAACACCTACCTATTCAACCCCAACGAATATTTCGGCCTCTACGGGCAGGATGGACTCCCGGCAGGGAAGGAGTCCACTATCGCCGTCTGCCAGATGAAAGAGAGCCTGGGAACTCGGAAAGAGACCCTCGCAGCCCTCCGGCAAATGATTGACGGCATGGACTCGCCCTTCGATGTCCTGGTGTTGTCTGAACTCGCTCTATCCGGCCCCGTAACCACTGAGTCCCAGGCCCGCACCCTGCCAGAAGTTCTACGTGATAGTGAGTCGGTGAAGTTGCTGACCGCGTTGGCCCGAGACAACGACGCCTTTGTGGTAACCAGCATCGTCGAGCAAGACTCCGGGCGAATGTACAACACGGCCTTGCTGGTCGGCCCGGAAGGGCTGGTTGGAAGCTACCGCAAGGTACACCTGTCGATGGATGACCGAGCATGGGCCTCGCCCGGCGATGGCGGGTTCCCCGTATTCGACATCCCTGCAGGTCGGGTTGGGCTTCTAGTAGGGCACGACGCCATGTTCCCAGAGGCCGCGAGAGCCTTCGGAGTCAAGGGCGCCGACCTGATATGCGTGCCAGCGGCCCTCAAATATCCCCGGGCCGCGAGCCTGGGGCCCACCGATGTTCCCTTCGAAGAGCCTATCCTCAGGGAAGCCGACGACGTGCACTGGCACCTGCTCCGCTCTCGCAGCGAGGAGAACAACGCCTTTGTAGCTTTCGCCAACCGTTGCGGAGGCGATTACATAGGTCGGAGCGGTGTGTTCGACAAACAGGGCGACGGATCCCTTCGCCATGAGGTCGTAGCCTCCGAAGATCGACCGGAAGTCGTGGCACTCACGCTGTCCACTGCCCAGACCCCCGGCCTCGATAGGCCGACGAGCGCCGGCAGGGTCAAGGACATGGTGCGGATGCGCCAGACATATTGGTACACGCCTATAGTCCAATCCCGGCCCGCGCCCGATGGCCCGTAACTTACACCGGCCATCTTTCCAGGCTGTAACACATCTCCCAGAACAGGTACTCGTACCGGCTGCTGGTCACGAACGCCTCCTCCATCAGCGCCCTCGTCGCCACAGACCCATCCCTCCCCAGCCGGTCCGTCAACTCCCGACACTTCCGTACCTCCTCGCCGTATCCCGGGTCCGTGTACTGCTCTATCCACCTCACGTACAGCTCGTTTTCCGGAAGCCCGCGTTCCTCCAAAGACTTGCCCATCTCGTAGTATCCCCAGAAGCAGGGGAGAAGAGCGGCTATGATCGCCTCGAAAGGTTCTACCGCGGCGGTCCGCATCAGGAAGTCCGTGTAAGCCTGGCAGGTGGGCGACTTCCGTTCGGCGATTAGCTCATCTTCTCCTATCCCGAAGTCCCGGGCGTAGGATCGATGCAGGGCCATCTCCTTGTTCAGGGTGAAATCGGCGTGAAACGTGAGCCAGCCGGAAAGCTCAGGGTCCGGGGCCTTGGCCGCGGCCAGGTTATAGACTCTGGCATAGTCGATCAGGTACAAGTAGTCCTGCCGGACCCAGAACTTCAGCCTTTCAATCTCCAGGGTCCCGTCCCCGACTCCCGTGACAAATGGATGGTTGCGCTGGGCCTCCCAGATCGAATTTCCAAGGGCTCGCAAGTGATCACTGAATTTTTCCTGCAACTCGTCTCCTCGGTCGAACCTTTAGCTGGTGTAATGTCGAAGTAAATTCTAACTCACCACCCCACCTCCCCTCCCATCCCGATGCCCCGCGAGGGATCTGAAGCGTCTCTCCCTAAATCAACCCTTACCTCTCTCGTCATTCTCGTGCCCCGACACGGGAATCCATCCCCGGTGCGGGGCCGCTCATCCTGAGCCAAGTCGAAGGGTCGAGCGGGGGGGGG
This sequence comes from Dehalococcoidia bacterium, assembly GCA_965197585.1. Lineage (GTDB taxonomy): Bacteria > Chloroflexota > Dehalococcoidia > Plut-88900 > Plut-88900 > Plut-88900. The sequence continues at coordinate 2,681,869 of OZ240215.1, read as the reverse complement.
TGGCCCGCGTTTGCCAATCCGTCGCATCCGCTCTTTCACCCACCCCTCCCCTAAATTGTGACATCAACCCCTTGACCCACCTGAACATCCGTGCTAATCTCCTCACCGTTCGAACACCAACCTAACTATCTCAAGGAGGAACCAAAAACTAGGGAAGCCCACCCGACCCATCCGAGGACTCAACGTCCAAGCCCATCCCAATGGCCCTCCCGCGGCCTGCGGCTCAAGCAAACGACGCCATCTCCTCATCCCATCGGGTCCCGTGCCCCTTCTCCCTGTCCCCCAGGCGATGGAAAGACGCCCTGGTTCGCTATCGTTCCATGTGAGGCTCCTAACGGAGATGCCGCTCCTTCAAGCGGAATAGCGGTCGGATAGACCCGGCGCCGAGACCCTCTCGGTACACCGACCGCTCAATAAAGCCGGGAGCCGGTGGTCCCTGCACTCCGGGTCGCACCGGCAAACTTGGACACATTACGCCTGCAAGAGGCCCGGCATCGGACGCTGGACGGGCCTCCTAGCCGCCCTTATGCGGTGCAGCCAACCCCCCCGGAGTCGGACTCGGACCTGCTGGCCCTGAAGGTCCCTGCCCATGTCCGGCGTATACAGGGCCACAGGCCGCAGCAGCGGCAAAAGCGGGCCGGACGCCCTTGCCCCAGGGCGTCGGAGCACCCGAGGCACATGAACGGGGGCATCGTCCAGCAGGCGTCTTCCATCGCCAACCACCCCAACAAATAGAACGGAACCCGAAACCACACAACTGAATAACCTACCCCCTCCCCCTGTCATTCCTGTAAGTGTTAGGTAATTCGTTGACAGATTGGTATAAGAGGCCAACACCAATCTGGAGGCGAGAATGCGAGACAATAGCAAGGACCTCACCCTTGAGCGGAACTACATTCAGAAGTGGCGGTTCCTCATCCATGAGTATCAACTGGTCAAGGCAGGGAAGCATCCCCGTTTCCGCTTCGCCCAGGACTTCTACTCCTTCCACGGCACTAGCCGTCAGACCTTCGCCAAGTACTACAACCGGTTCCTCCTCTCCCCCTCCGACAACGCCTTCCTCCCCCGTAAGCGGGGTCCCGGGTGGAAGTCCCGCCGCACCCTGCCCTACATTGAGCAGAAGGTCATCAACGAGCGCCTTAACGGTACCAACCGTTACGAGATCTATGCCATACTCAAACCCATCCTTAAACACAACACCCCTAAGCCCTCCACCATCTACGCCATCACCAGACGCCACGGTTTCAATAGGCTCACAAAGCCGATGCAGCAGTCGAAGCGCAAGATCATCAAGACCCGGGCAGGAGAGCTGGGCCACCTGGACAGCCACTACCTCAGCCGGGATACCATCGTGGGCACCAAGCACCGCTACTACCTGGTGGGCCTCATCGACGCCTACACCCGTCTGGCCTGGGCCGAAGTGGTCGGAGACATCAAGAGTCTCTCCGTTATGTTTGCTACTCTGAAGTCCATCAATTTCCTTAACGTGGAGTACGGCATCCAATTCGAGGCCATCCTCACCGACAACGGCCCCGAGATGGCCTCCCCAAGGAACACCGAGGGCCACCCCATGGAACGGATGCTCAATGAGCTGGGCATAAAGCACCGCTACACCCGCCCTTATAGGCCCCAGACCAACGGGAAGATAGAGCGGTTCTGGAGAACCTTGAACGAGGACCTGCTGGAGGGGACAACCTTCGAATCGGTCTCGGAACTGAAGGACGAGCTTCAGCAATACCTGATCTACTACAATACTCAGAGACCCCACCAGGCAATGGATGGAAAGACCCCTTTGGAGACCCTTAAATCCACCTAATTCTGTCAACGAATTACCTGACATCCACAATTCCGATGCCCTGCGAGGAATCTGGGGCGGTGTCCCCACCCGCCCACTACCCCAAATCTTGACACTAAAATACCGGTAATGTACACTTCGCGCCGGTTTGCGCCCTATGATGTACCGTTGGAGGATTCTAAGCAACGGAGGGGTGCGCCGGCGGCCTTGAGTGTATAAGACTCTCGGCCCACTTGGGGGAGTGCGTGACAGATAAACCCTTGATCTCTGAGGCAATGAAGAACGCCGTAGGCGTCTCTTCCGCCCCTGCCCACTATGACGTGGAGAAGGGGCACTTGAAACGGTTCGTGGAGGCCATTGGGGACTCAAACCCCCGATGGATCGGCCAGGATATGGTGACCCCACCCACCTTCCTCCGTATGTGCATCCCCAACGAGCTGGAAGAGCTCGAAATGCCCTTCTCCCGAGGCTTGGACGGTGGCAGCGAGTGGGAATATTCCGTCCCTGTCCGCCCCGGAGATACCATCACCGTCACCCAGCAGATTATCGATTTTAGCGAGAAGCATGGCAGGCTGGGGGCCATGCTAATAGAGACTCGGCAGAATTCCTTCGTCAACCAGCGCGGTGAGCTGGTCGCTACCGAGAAGACCGTAAACATTAGTTACTAGCCATTTTCGAGAGGTTGCCAAAATGAGCGATGCCATTTACGAGCGTATGATCAAGGATTTGGGCAAGGCGACTTCCCCAGTTACCTACGACGTCGAGAAGGGTCACATTAAACGGTTTGCCGAGGCTATTGGTGACGATAACCACCTCTGGCAGGGCGTCTCCGTCCCCCCTACATTCAACCGGGCCTTCATTCCCAGTGATGAGGACGAGAGCCAGCCCCGTAACCCCGATGAGCGGGTGCTCGACGGTGGCAGTGAGTACGAATACTTCAAGGCTATCAAGCCCGGCGACCAGATCACCGTAGTTTCGAAGATTGCAAATGTATTCAAAAAAGAGGGCCGCTTGGGCACCATGACCTTCCAGGTCAAGGAAATATCCTTCACCAACCAAGATGGGGAGATGGTCGCTACCCGCCGTGACACGGGCATCTACTACTAGAATATCGAAGACCTATCTAGGACAAGGCTGAACACCAGGAGGAAAGAGCATGGGACAGGTTTATTTTGAAGATGTGACCGAGGGTATGGAAATCCCCACCCTTGAGAAGAACCCCACCCCCCGGCAGCTGGTCCAGTATGCCGGCGCCTCGGGCGACTTCTACGAGATCCACTACGACAAGGACTATGCCATAGGCAACGAGCTACCTGGTCCCATCATCCACGGAGCGCTTAAGAACGCCTGGCTGGGACAGGTCGTAACCGACTGGATCGGCGATGAAGGCGTGCTCAAGAAGCTCAGTTGCCAGTACCGCGGCATGGATGTGCCCGGCGTACCCATGTACATCAAGGGGAAGGTCGTCGGTAAGTCAGTCGAAGGCGGCGAGAATCTTGTAGAGTGCGAGATCTGGGGTGAGAACAACGAAGGCAAAGCCACCACCCCCGGCAAGGCCACCGTAGCTCTCCCTTCCAAAGGCTAGAGTGCACCGGGTTTATACCCGACCCAGAATCATGAATCGTATTAAATAAGTAGAGATAGATCCAAACCGGCCGTCAGGCCGCCCCTGAATGGGGAGCAGGAGGAAAATATGGCCCAACCTTTAGAAGGAAAAGCAGCGGTGGTGACCGGTGGTGGAAGGGGTATCGGCCGCGGTGTAGCCAAAGCGTTGGCAGCCCACGGCGCTAGCGTAGTGGTCGCGGACCTCGGCGCAGCCCTTGACGGCTCCGGCGGAGACCAAGGCCCTGCCGATGAAGTCGTAAATGAGATAAAGGCAGCGGGCGGCAACGCCATCGCTTGCTACGACACCGTTGCCACGATGGAAGGCGGCGAGCACATCATCCAGAGTTGCGTCGACAACTTCGGAAAGATCGACATTCTGGTTACCGTCGCCGGAATCCTTAGAGACCGCATGGTCTTCAACATGACCGAACAGGAATGGGACGATGTGATTGCCGTCCACCTGAAGGGGACCTTCACGTGCGTGAAGCACGCATCGATTCTGATGCGACAGCAGAGGGGTGGAAGGATAATAACCTTCTCCTCCAGCAGTGGTGTTATGGGCACTACCGGCCAGACCAACTACGGTGCGGCCAAATCCGGCATCGCCGGTCTGACCAAGGTCGTGGCCCGGGACTTGGGCAAGTACGGCGTGACTGCTAACTCCATCCTCCCATCCGCCGACACCCGAATGACCCTGACCGAAGAAGTGCGTAAAGCCCGGGAAATCCGCCAGGCCGCAGGCCTCCCCGAGGAGTTCTCCGACGAGCCCCAGGATCCCGAGGACATAGCTCCCTTCCTCTGCTACCTCGCCAGCGACAAGGCGGCCAACGTCAACGGTCAGACCTTCTCCGTCAGGGGCAGGCTGATCTCCCTGGTATCCCAGCCGAGAATCATCGGAGCAATTTCCAAGGATGGACTCTGGAGCGTCGACGAGCTTCTGGAGGCTATCCCCAATTCCTTCGGTAAGAAGGTGAAGAACCAGTACGTAGGGAAAGCCTCGTAGGACGGACGCTAAATTCTAGAACATCAGGGAGAACGGAATGACAGACACACTTAAAGGGAAAGCGGCCGTCGTAACCGGCTCGGGCCGCGGTATTGGCCGTGGCATTGCGCTGCTTCTGGCCGCAGAAGGAGCCAAGGTAGTAGTGAATGACCTTGGCGGCGAGGTTGACGGGTCTGGGGCCTCCCAGAGCCCCGCAGACGAGGTCGTCGCTGAGATTAAGAAGAACGGTGGCGAGGCCGTAGCCTGCTACGATTCCGTCGCCACCATGGAAGGCGGCGAGAGCATCATCCAGACCTGTGTCGACAACTTCGGCAAGGTCGACATCTTGGTCTGCGTAGCTGGAATCCTCAGGGACCGGATGGTCTTCAACATGACCGAGCAGGAATGGGACGATGTTATAGCCGTCCACCTGAAAGGGACCTTTACGTGCATAAAGCACGCATCCATTCTGATGAGACAGCAGAGAGGTGGACGCATCGTCTGCTTTAGTTCCACGTCGGGGCTGTTCGGTAACTCCGGGCAGGCTAACTACGGCGCGGCCAAGGACGGAATAGCCGGTATAGTGCGCTGCGTATCCCAGGACCTGGGCAAGTACGGCGTCACCTGCAACGGAATTTCCCCTTCCGCTGCCACCCGCATGACCCTGACCGAGGAAGTCAGGAGGGCCCGAGAGATCCGCGCTGCGGCCGGTCAGGCAGCCGCCGAAGAAGAGAGGTTGGACCCGCCCGAAGGCGTCGCACCCGCGGTCGCTTTCCTCTGCACAGATGAGGCCCAGAACTTTAACGGAGAGATACTCCATGTCGCCGGTGGATTCGTTGGCCTGATGAGCCACCCCGACGAGGTGAAAGACCTGTACAAGCAGTCAGGCCGATGGACTTTCGACGAGATCGCTCGTGAGTTCCCGGTAGCCATCGGTGAGGACCTGGTTAACCCCGGCCCACCCCAGCCTCCCAGGAAGTAGGCTTCGTATCCATAAAGCCCCGAATGAAAACTAAGGGGCCGCCGGTTAGATAACCGGCGGCCCCTCGTTTTTTAACCTGTTTTTGGGCTAAATCAGGAATGAGGTTCCCGGACCATGGAATAGGGCTCAGCCTCGGCCTCCCCGTTAACAGAAATAGGCAACCTTTCCCACCGGGCCCTGGACAGCTCCATGAAGATGAAGGTCTTGCCGTCCCTTCTGACCTTGTCTCGGGCCATGAACCCGCACTTTTCGAAGGAGCGCTGGGCTCTCAGGTTCCATTCCAGCGTGTGTAGATATACGGTCCTCAGTCCCTCCACGTTGAACAGATACCGGGTCAAAACTCGCACGGCATCGGCGCCGTACCCCTGCCCCCAGTACTCCTTGTCCCCGATCATGATGCCCACCTCGGCCTGGGCCCTGTCAGGATCAAGGTCATAGTACATGCAGTTGCCTATATGTCTGCCCTTCAGGCTGTCGATTGCGAACTTGTACTTGAAGGGTTGCGGGAACTGCAACTCGTCGGTGTAGAAAGCCCTGTAGCTGGAGAAACGAGTCTGTAAAGGCAGCGTGGCGTCCAGGCGGGCCAGTTCATCGTCGGTGCGCCAGAGGTAGTCCTGGTAGGCGTCTTCCAGCCTCTTCTCCCTAAGCACCACCTTGTCGCCGCGTAGTATCACTGCCGGTCCCTGATCCTACCGAGCGCCTCGGCCACTACTTTCTCTTCGTTCTTGTAAGTCAACGCCTTCTGCGCTTCATCTGCGTCGAACCACCTTACGACATCGAACTCGGGATCGTGCAGGTCCGTCGACCCTCCGGTAGCCCGCATCAGATAGAAATGGACGGTCTTGTGATTTCGAACGCCGGAGGCCACGAACCAGTAGGTCACACTCCCCAGCTGTTCTTCAATTGCAACCTCAAGGCCGGTCTCTTCCCGCGTCTCTCTCAGGGCTGTCTCTTCCCGGCTCTCACCCGGGTCCGGTGTGCCTTTGGGCAAGCGCCAACTGGTAGGGCAGACATGCCCGCATAGTGCGATCTGTACCCCATCCCCGTTCTGCCGATAGACGACCCCCCCGGCGGAAACCGGATAGGCGATCTTCATGGATTCGTTGCTCGTAAATCTACTCCTAGCTCGATTTTAGGTACGCCGTATATTGCGGTCAATTACTTCCAGGACTGTATTGATTCGTTTCTAGCGTCTACCCCTCCGTCTTGGCCACTGATACGTTACAGCAATAGAGGTGCGGTGTCCGTAGTGAACCACCCCGCCACCTCGCCTTACTGCCAATAGCTATGAGGTTGTTGAGCGTTTCGTATACGTTGCCGGAGAGCATACTGTTCTTCACCCGGCCCACCATGCGCCCGTTTTCAACCTTATACCCCAGCAGGACGTTACCACTGAAGTCGCCGGCCAGAATGTTGGTCTGCCCAGCGCCCAGGAAACGCTCAACAACCAGACCTTCTTTCATGTCTGCGATCATGTCTTCGAAGGACATGTCGCCCTCGGCGATGGAAATAACGCATGTAGAAGGGGAAGGAAGGGACCCCGCGCCGCGGGAAGCGTTGCCCGTGGACTCCGCTCCGGCCTGGGCCGCTGTCTTCAGGTCGTAGATGAAGTTTCGGGCTACACCATTCTCGATTAGGGGCGTTATCCTGGTGGGTATCCCTTCATCGTCCCAGGGTCGGCTCCCGGGGCGGTAGGCGATAGTGCCGTCGTCATATAGGGAGAAACGCTCATCGATAATCTTTTCGCCGAGCCTTCCCACGAGGGGGGAAGAGCCCTGCAGCACGGTCTTTCCGTTGAAGCCTACCAGGAGGGGAGAGAGGAGCAGACCGGCAACGGCGTCGGGGGTGAATACCACGGGAAATCTGCCCGTGGTGACCTCGGCCATATCATGAGCCTGGTCCAACTGGCCCGTGACCCGGGCCACAATCTCGGAGGCGTCAGTTATGGGCCTGCAGGAGCTCTCTCCATCCCCGACGAAGAGCATGTCCGTGCCCCGTACCAGTGTGCCTCCCAACCCCATGGCGAAGACCGTCTTCTCGTATGAGGCGTCCAGACCCTCGCTGTTCAGTATCCTTACTTTGACCACGGACTGCGAGACGCCCGCATCACACAGCACGTCCGGATGGTCGGCAAGGACACCGTCCACCATGGCCTGAGACAGTTCGACCATCTTCTCGATGGATACCTGCGGAACTTCGGGGTCGTAGGTCGGGACCTCGGGGTGTTCTGCGGAGGATGGCAGGCTGAATTCAGCCTTGGCGCCGTAGGGAGAGACCTCAAGGGCCCTGCTGACTATGCCGTCGACGTCCTCCATACGGTTGGTGGCGGAGAAGCCGATACGCCCGTCCTTTATGATCCTCAGCCCCACTCCCCGGGATTCTTTGGTCTGGAGATGTTTCAGACGGTTCGATTCGAAGGCTACGGGGGTTGACCGGCTCTCGACCCAGAACAGGTCCGCGGCGTCTGCGACCTTAAGTGCCGCCTTTAAAATCTCTTCCAACTACGCGCCTCCAACAAGGCATTTTGCTATTCGTATATGAGGGCTGCCGTTGGACACCGGCAACGGCGATTGCCCGCCCTTTCCACAGCCGCCGCCCTGGTTCATGTCCAGGTCGTTGCCTACAGCGTCCAGGTTCTTAAGGGTCTCGAAGACGTTGCCGGAAAGGGTCACGGGGCGCAGAAGCTCCGCGACTTTCCCGTCCCGGATCATATACGCCTCCCGCGCTGAGAAGGTGAACATCTCCATGCTGGTCATGCCGCCATACCAGTCGCAGGCGTACACGCCCTCCTTCACGTCGGAAATCATCTCTTCGAACGTTGTGGAACCGGGCTCGATGAAGGTGTTTGTCATGCGGACTATGGGTTCGAATCTGAAGTCGATGGCACGGGCGTTGCCGGAGAGCGGCTCGCCCATCTTGCCCGCCGTCTCCCGGGAATGGAGCCGACCCACCAGTTCCCCTTCCTTGATCAGGTACGACCGAGTCGCAGGGACGCCCTCGTCATCGTACTTATAGCTACCCCTCAGGCCCGGGACGACAGCCCCATCCACTATGTTCAGGTGTTCGCCCCCGAACTGCCGCCCGAGAACCATTACCTCTTTGAGCCGGTCGTTCTCGTAGACGTGGTCAGACTCGGAGAGGTGGCCGAAGGCCTCGTGGGTGAAAACCCCTGCCAGTACGGGGTCGAGGATTACGGTGTATTCGCCTCCTCTGACCTTGGGCGCCGAGAGCAGGCTCACTGCCTTCTCTGCTATGTCACGGGACTGCTGATGAAGTCCTTCCACCACGGAGAAGTTACCGTTGCTGCCCAGGCTGACGCCGGCCTGCTGCACTTCCGCCCCGTCCCGTGCCGTAGCCGACAATCGCAGGCTCACGTCGACTCTCTGCTGCTCTATGTAACTGCCTTCTGAACTGGCGAAGACTACCCGCTTGTGGCCGTCCCCGTACCCTATCAGCGTTGTCTGTATGCCCTCAACCTCCCACATGACGCCGTTGTACTGGTCCATCAGGTCTTTCTTCTGAGCCAGTGTCAGGGAGCGAGGGTCTTTATCCAATTGTGGTCCAACGATGTCAACGATGGGGTCGATGCCTGCCAGTTCGCTCTTCTCGTGCCCCACCAGCCTTGCCTGCCGCACCGCGTTCTCCACCCGATCTTTCAGACCTTCGACATTGTTGAAGCTGACGAACCCCCATCCTCCGTTCACCAGTGCCCGGACGTTTCCTCCAAGGCTGGTGGTCATGCCCACGTCTTCCAGCTCTCTGCCCCTGTACAGCAGCCGCGTCGACTCCCCTTCCTCTATACGGACCTCCACGTAGTCGGCGCCGTGACCCTTCAGGGCTTCGGATATCTGGTCACGCAGGTCGGGCATGGGGCTCCCTCCAGGGGGTCGAACTTCAAATGACAGGAAAGGCAGTTTAACAGGGTCTGGGGTTTCTAGACCAGAGGATATAATCGTTCGATGAACGGGAACATCTGCTTGTCATAAATAGGGCTTTTGATTGTCTCAATCAAAAAACCGTGCCTGCTTGATTGATATGAGAGAAAATTTTCAGCCGCCCCCTTGGGTGGAGGGTACAGTGATTGGGACGAGGGTGGGCATAGACCATTATAGGGTGGTGGTGTGGGGTCGAGGCAATAGGCCCATGTCACAATAGGCCCATTATCCGCTCGTACTTTGGCAGACTCCGGACATAGGCGGATCCTCCACGGGCGGATGTTCCATCTTCGACAACATAGGCGGACTCACGACCCTGGATTCCCGATCGGGGTCGGGAATGACGGTGGGGTGGGGGAAGGTGGCAGGCGAACGTAGCAAAGTTTGCGATAAATTTGAACCATTGGGGGAGGGCTTGGTTCCAGTAGCTTTGACGACCTGCAGCGCGACTGCCAACCCTTTTGCCATGCTTCGATAGTCCAACGCTCAAGCGGTAGAATAGAGTGAACTATAGCCTAGGTTTGTTGACATATGCCTACACCAAAGACCAAGCCCCCGGCCCGACGCCGCAGACCATCCCCATTGAGGGGCCGCACCATAAAGCACATCCCAATTGCAGAACTGATGGCGAGGCTGGGTCCCGTTTATGGCCCGCCTACCGCTCCCCGCCCTTACGACCCGCTGTCGGAGCTCATTTTCACGGTATTGTCCCAGCACACCTCGGACGTCAACTCCTACCGCGCCTTTGCCAGACTGAAGCAGACCTTCCCGAGCTGGGAGGATGTGCTGAGTGCCGAGGTTGAGGCCCTGGCCGACTCGATAAAGATAGGAGGGCTGGCCAAGGTCAAGGCCCCGAGACTCCAGGAAATTCTTTCTGCTGTGCTTGAGCGAAACGGCTCCTGGGACCTCTCCTTCCTGGCCGAAATGCCACTGGCAGAGGCGAAGAAGTGGCTGCTGGAACTGCCGGGGGTCGGGCCCAAGACCGTGGGGTGTGTACTGCTCTTCTCCCTCGGCATGCCTGCGATGATCGTCGACACCCACGTTCACAGGGTGGCGAAACGGCTCAATCTGATCGGGGCCAAGGTGTCGGCGGACGACGCCCATGACATTCTAGAAGCCAAGGTCCCGCCCGATGACGTTCTCGGGGCGCACATCTACATCATCGCTCACGGCAGGCAGGTATGTAAGGCGCAGAGGCCCCTTTGTGATATGTGCGTGCTGGAGGACCAGTGCCCGGCGAGCGAGCTGCGACGCAAAACCAGGGGTAAGTGAGGGGGTTACGCTCATAGTCTTTACTATAGAGCACGATCACGCAGGGATTATTGGGGACTGTAGGGTCTAGTGGATTTAGTAGATGAGGCGACACGATTGTACCCTGCCTATGTGTTGCCCATTGCACTCAAGTGGAGAAAAATAAATGCACCAACAAGGCGGTACCATTAAAGAGGCATTAGATAGCGTCGCATTGCATGAATATGTTTTGCCTGCGATACAAAGGGAGTTCGTATGGCGCCCGGAACAAGTATGCAATCTATTTGACAGCGTGATGCAAGGCTATCCGTTTGGCGAGTTCATGTTCTGGAGGGTTGAGGCCGAGAGTTCCGGTCAATACCGTTGGTACGACTTCGTTCGGAGATACCATCAGCGTGACGACCCACACTGCCCGGAACTTGGGCCTATTCACGACAAACCACTAACCGCCGTGCTTGATGGACAACAACGGTTGACTGCATTCAATATAGGTCTCCGCGGCTCTATGGCTGTTAAATTGCCGTACAAGTGGTGGAATAGCTCAGACGCCTTTCCCAATAAAGCACTGGCACTTGATTTGTTGGCACCCCCGGACCCTGATGAAGAAGGCAGCCGCTACACTTTTGCTTTCGTCAATGAGGACCGCATTGGGTTGGAAGACTCTCGCTTGTGGTTCCGGGTGTCAGACATTATGAGCTTCTCTACGGAGAACCCTGCCCCAGACATGCTTGATTGGATAACTGACCAAGGCCTCGATACTGAGCAACAGCGCTTGGCCTTTCGTACACTAAACCGACTCCACCAAGCTATCTGTGTCGAGCAAGTCATCGCCTATTACGAGGAAAAGAGTCAAGACATCGAGCGAGTCCTGAGCATCTTCATCCGGTGCAACAGCGGCGGCACCCCCCTTTCCTACGCCAATCTTCTCTTGAGCATTGCCGTGTCGCAGTGGGACAAACTTGACGCTAGAAAGGAAATCCACGCACTAGTCGATGAAATGAACAGGATTAGGCCCGGCCTTTTGTTTAACGCTGACTTTGTCCTGAAAGCAGGACTCATGCTGACCGACATAGCCAGCGTCGGCTTCCGGGTCGAGAACTTCACTCATGAGAACATGGCTGTCTTGGAGGACAATTGGTCGAATATCCGGCAGGCTTTGCTGGAAACGGTAGAGTTAGTGGACAGTTTCGGATTCGATAGCAGAACTATCCGTGCCACCAATTCACTGCTCCCGATCGCCTATTACCTTTACAAGAAAGGGGCACCTCGGAACTTTGAGGCTAGCGATCACTACGTTAATGACCGCAAAATCATTCGAGGTTGGTTGACCAGGTCTATTCTGAAAGAATCAGGGATTTGGGGCAGTGGTCTGGATACCTTGCTAACGTGGCTGCGAGAGGTGATCCGCAGTTCATCTGGCTCCGAATTCCCTGCCGCAGAACTTCGGGTGGTTATGGCAGTAAGGGGGAAGATGCTGGACTTTGTGGAGGAGGAAATAGAAGACTTAGCGGACATGAGGTTGGCGGACCGGCGTATTTTCCCATTATTGACTATACTATTCCCTCATTTAGAGTCCCACGATGGATCTGACATCGACCACGTGTTCCCAAAGAGCCGTTTTACATCTAATCTACTGGACGGCACTGGTGTTGCACGCGATCAGATTGAAACATTTCGGGACCGCTGTGATCGCCTTGCGAATCTCCAGCTGCTGGAACGCTCGGTCAACAACGAGAAGCGCGCCTCCTTACCCGCGGACTGGTTGGATGTCCACTGTCCTGATGAATTGACCCGCCAGAATTACTGTGACCGTCACTTGCTAGGCGATGTTCCAAGAGAGATCAAGGACTTCGCCGGTTACTATGAAATTCGACGGCAGAAACTCCGGGACCGTATTGCGAAGGTGGTCAATGCTGTGTAACTGGATATTCAGAAGAATTATCTCTAAAGACGCTTGTTTTTGATGACCAGCAATGGGACGGAAACATTACTTAGCCTTGATTTCCCCACCGGATATTGTCAGACTGTAGCCTCTTTCCTTAGCCTATGGAGATGCTGAGTTGAAGACTGCAATTCTTAACGTAACCGGCTACGCGGGGGCCGAGCTGGCCCGGCTGCTTCACAACCACCCCGAAATAGAGCTTACCTCGATCACGGGCCGCAGCGCCCAGGGACAAAAGCTGGGAGAAGTGTTCCCCCACCTCTCCGATATCGACTTGGTTATCGAAGCCGAGCCAAATGGGGAAGAGATGGTCTTCTCTGCTCTACCCCACAAGTCCAGTGGCGAAAGGGTCGTGCCCTTAGTGGAGGACCGCTCACGGGTCGTGGACCTGAGCGCCGACTTCCGTCTACGCTCTCCTGCCGAGTACGAAGACTGGTACAAAACTCCTCATGCAAGCGCTGCGCTTCAGGAGGAGGCGGTCTACGGTCTCACCGAGCTCTATCGATCGGAGATTGAGTCAGCCCGGTTGGTTGCCAACCCCGGCTGCTTCCCGACCTCGGCGATTCTCGGCCTTGCCCCGCTGATAAAGGAGAAGCTTGTCCAGCCGGTCATAATCATAGACAGCAAGTCCGGGGTCTCGGGGGCGGGGAGGGGTCTCAGCCTGAACACCCACTTCTCCGAAGTGAACGAGAACGTCAAAGCCTACGGGATAGACGGGCACAGGCACTTGCCGGAAATAGTGCAGGAGGTGTCGCTGCTGGACTCCAGTCTCGACGCTCAGATCACCTTCCTACCCCACCTGATACCCATGACCCGGGGAATCCTGAGTTCCTGCTACGCCACCCTTTCGGGCACCTCCATTTCGGTCGATGAGAAGGGCAGGGAGCAGTTAACAAGCCTTTATCGAGAATTCTACGCGGGCGAGCCCTTTGTCAGGGTCGTGGATGCGCCACCCCAGACCAAGCAGACATGGGGTAACAACTATTGCCTGGTATACCCAACCCTCGACCTTCGGACGGGTCGGGTGATGGTGGTCAGCTGCATCGACAACTTGGTCAAGGGCGCTGCGGGACAGGCTATTCAGAACATGAACGTGATGGCCGGCTATCCCGAGGAGATGGGACTCGAGTCCCTTGCCCTGTTCCCCTAGGCGGGAGTCAGTTCCCGAAGCTCTACGGCGATTTGCCGGCCCAGGGCATGGAGCGCTTTCCCAATTCGGTCGGATGATGTACGGTGCCGCGGGTCGAGCATGCGCCGAACGGACTCTTCGTCGGTGCGGAAAAGTTTGGCGAACTCGGCGTGGGAGAGACCGCTGTCCCGTAGCGCTAGGGCAAGAGCGGCCTTGGCGGCAGTAGCGGTGGGTACGGCTACCAGCCACTCTCCGTTCTTCCTGGGGCTCGGTATAGGTATACACTCGGCATCGTCAATGCGGCCTGCGATAGCTTCTTCGAGGGCGTCCTGTGCCTCGAACAGGGCTTCAGCTTCGTCCCTGCCGGAGGTCAGGCACTCGGGGAGGTCTCGGAAAGAAACGACAATCTCATCGGCTGAGGCACGACGTAGTCGTGCAGGATATACGAATCGCATATGCGCCTTCCTAACGCTTTAGAACAAGTCCCGGCGAGTCAAGCCAAGCTGTCGCAGCATGTCTGATAATAGGTTAGGGGATATCTCTTTCCTAGGATCCTTTAAGGTAGCCTTACGTCCAGCGAAGTAGAGTATAGCGTGACTGCCTTTGCCCCTTTTTACGTCAATGCGGACAGTAATGCGTCGCTTCTTGCCGATCCTACGCACACGTTCCAGGAACTCGTGCCCGCGCATCTTGTGATGATAGGCTATGCCCGCTTGATTCACAAGGACAGCGCCCCACTCCCCGGTTGCAACTGGACCTTGCGTGTGTTTTCATACGGCGGGCGATTTTCAGCCGACCGGTTTTCGCGCGCCCCCATCGTCTAGCGGCCAAGGACACCGCCCTTTCAAGGCGGAGATCACGGGTTCGAATCCCGTTGGGGGTACCACAACGTACTGTACTCATAACTCGCCCGTCCAGGGCGACCTCGGCGTTGTCCACGCTCCCTATGGGGCTGTCCTCCGGCGTGGGCAGTGAGTAGAGAATGACGGCCCTGCCGCTGCCGATGGCGATTTCCTTGACGAAGGACCGAACGAAGGCCTTGGTCTCGGTCAGTTCACTGGTCTTCAGGAACTCACTCATGTCCTCCGCGAAGGCGGCGATGGTGTCGGCGCTGTCCAGGAAATGCCGCCGTTCTGAGAGCAGCTCCCGCGCCTCCTCGGCGGCAATCTCCAGCCTCTCCTTGCGCTCCCGGTGCTCCTTGATGCGCTCGGAGGCGTCAGACATTTCTATGTCGGTGGTCTCGATGGCCTGCCAGATGCGGCCTAGCCTGCGCTTCACGTCCTCAAGCTCCCCCTCGATGGTCGCCAGCCGCTCCCGCTGCTCCCCTGCCACCCCGTCCATCTCCTCGTCGAGCAGCCTCACCAGGTCGCGGATGTTGGACTCAGTGAGAACGTTCTCTCTGATCTGATCGACGATGAGCTTCTCGAAGGTCCTGGCGTTGAGCCTCGGCGCACTGCAGGCCCCCGGGCCCCTCTTGAGCATGGACTGGCATACATAGTATGTGTACTTGCCGCTCTTGGCCTCGGCTGCCGTGAGGCACTTCCCGCAGACCTCGCACCTGAGAAGGCCGCTGAGCAGGTAGGGGCTGGATGCCCGCCTGGGGTGGACCCTCTCGGGTGCGCGGGACCCCAGCAGCTTCTTGGCCCTTCGGAACTCCTGCTTGCTAACGATGGCGGGGAAGGCTTCCTCCACCCTGACCGGGGGAGCGCCGTCCTTGGCATTGGTTCCCCAGACCAAAGTCCCCGTGTAAGCTTCGTTGTCGAGCATGGTGTGGATGGTGGTCTTGAGCCATTTCTTGCCGTTGGTGGTGGGGATGCCCTCGGCGTTGAGTGTCTTGGTCACGTCGAGAATGCTCTTACCCTGGAGGACCATGTCAAAGATGCGGCGGACCACGGCGTCCGCCGGCGGGTTCAGTTCCAGCTTCGGGCGCTTCTTCGCCCCGTCCTGGACATAGACCCTCTTGTAGCCGTAGGGGGCGTTGGTCGTCATCCAGAACCCTCTGGAAGCCGACTCGCGCATGCCCCTCGTGACCTCCTGGGCCAGATTCTCGCTGTAAAACTCGTCCACGCTCTCGATGATGGCCTCAAGTAGCTTGCCCGTAGGAGTGTCGTCGGCCTTCTCAGTGATGGAGACGACCCTGACACCGCGCCGCCTAAGCATGGACTTGAAGGCGACGGCGTGCTCCCGCTTACGGGTGAACCGGGAGAATTTCCATACGAGGATCTCCTGGAAGGGAGCCTCGGGCCTGCTGGCCTCGTTCAGCATCTTCTGGAACTCGGGCCTATCGGCGATGCGTCCGCTCTCCGCCTCGTCGATGTACTCCCTTGCCACTATGTAGCCGTTCTTCTCGGCGTAGTCCCGGAGGGCCCTCAACTGCGCGGACACTGACAGGTCCACGTCCTGCCGTTCGCTGGATACCCTGGCATACAGGGCCGCCGGTATCAGTTTATCGTACTTCTTCACGGCTTTATTCCTCTTTCCATCTCATCCTTCGATTTCTCCCTTGCCTTCACCCTCTCGTATCGCATGGCCCTGATCCACCCCCGCTCCTCCATGTAGTTTCGGAGGGACTCACGGATAAGCTCGCTCATGGTGCGCCCCTCCTCCCGCATCACCTGCAGCACCTCCTCCGCCATCTCCGGGGGCAGGGAGAAGGTTATGGTCCTGGTGTTCCTCGGTGTGGTTGGCATCGTCTCTCTTTTTGCCTCATGCAGTATTAGCCTGTCTTACTATACATCAACGGACTACCGGCCTCCAACTACCAGGGAACCGCTGCCAAGGCCCGCCTGCGGCAACCAGCATCGGAGGCCAGCAACTGAGGCCCGAGGACGGCAAAGTCCCGGCTGTGCACGGCCACGACTACCACCTTGGCCAGTCTCCCTTTCCAATGGAGAGGCCGGGCTATGACCGCCACCCCGTCTTCAATGGAGTATTGCGACTTGCCGTACCGGATGGCCCGGTCCGCCATGGAGCGGGGTGCGGGCGTCATGCCCCTCCGGGGCAACCCGCTATGCTCACCACTGATGGGGAAGGACTCCTGCGTCCCAAAACCTCCCGTGCGCCGCACCACCGTCGCCCGGAGTGAGGGTGGTGCGGTCCAGAGCGCAGGGTCGCCCCTCTCCTCCCGTTCGTACAGGACCGACATGAGGGGTAGATCTCGCACAACCTCGGCCAGCCGGAGGGTCACGGCGGCGTAGGAACAGTGGAACGCCTGTTGCAGGACCAGCACGTCCAGCCCGGACCTCCTGGCCATGGGCCCGAAGGCCCCTGGTTGCATCAGGACCGCGGCGGCGAACCGGTCGGCCTCCCTGCACACCTTCCGCTCCGGCGGGGAGTCCGATTGCATGTCGCACAGGGTCTCGTGGATGATCTCACAAGTCTCGTGGAGCACCGTGTAGGTGCTGCTCCCATCCCACAGGCCCTGGCGGTAATAGATGTCGTAGTGGCCCCTGGGCCGGCCAATGTGGGCGCCCTTCAGTCCGTTCATCTCCCACTGCCGCACCTCTCCGAACCCGGTCTCTCTCAGCATGACCTTCAGCTCGCCCAAATCAGGGCGGCCGGAGAGCCTGAAGAAGCGCACGAAGCGGGCGGCAAGGCGTTCCGGGTCCAGGGGCTCGTGAAGGACGGAATCGCCGTCCAGCAAGTCTCGACAGAAGTCCTCTCTCGTCCTGTTCATTCCAGCAGCCTCTTGTTGGTGAATCGTTCGTACATCTCGACTATGAACCGTTTTGCGCTGACGGAGAGGGGCCCGTCGGGCCTGGTGCCCACGCGGAAGGCAGGGTCGTCCAGCACGTACCGATAGGCCCTCTCCACCTCCAGGGCCTCATCGCTGTAGGGGTTGGGCCTGCCCGCTCGACCGGCCCGCTTCATCAGCTCTCTGGGGTCCACGTTGTAGACGGCGGCCAACTTGCCAATCATGTTGGCGCCGGGCCTTCGGTCGCCCCGCTCGATCTGGGAGAGGTAGGAGGCGGAGATGCCCGTGCGCCGGGTCACGTCCCGCAGGCTCAGGTCTCCGCGCAGCCGCCGCAGGAGCGGACCGACCTCCTCGTTGCCCTCGATTTCCTGCCGTGGCTCAACGTCCCGGTTGTCGCCAGGCTCGCCCATGGTGGATCTCCCTTCGCAGTCCTGATAGCGTACACTTGTGCGCACTTCTTGCCAGCTATATATCTGCTAACTTATAGCCAGATAATTGTCACTCAGGAGCAAGCAATTGTCAACAAACCCCGGCCAACGGTGCCAAAACCGCCTTTCAACCATTGCATCTCATCATTTATTATTGTTACACTTGCGCACATAGCCTATTTGTTCTATCACTTGACACAGTATACGACACCGGAGCGCACCAGGGCCAGCCCTTCATTGCGCCCAGACTCCAAGAGAGAGACGGACCGCATGAACGGCAGGGGAAAGCGAAAGCTGACGAATGAGCAGGAGCGGCAGCGCCAAGAGGGCCTGCGGATACTGGCCCGCATCATCGCACGCCACTACCTCGCCAATCCCCACCTGTACGGTGAGGGGGCGGCAGGGGACGAGTCCGGGAAGGCACTAAAGGAGGGCGGGGCATGAAGCGCAGGCAACCCTCATCTCGGGTCAGGCTCAATACCCGCAGAGCATGGGAGCTGCTCAACCGGCTCAACATGAGCCAGAACGATCTGGCCACCAGGGCCGGCACCTCGTCGGGCTACCTCTCTCAGCTCATGTCCGGCACGCGCCGCCCCTCGGCGGCGCTTCGCAAGCGGCTCATGGAGGCCCTGGGCATCACCCGCTTCGAGGACCTGTTCATCCTGGAGGTGGTCTCGTGAGAGGCGGCCTCATTCCGCCCCACCTGATCGTCGACGACGGCCTCATACCGCAGGACTTCGCCGGGCGCATCGACGTATTCAAGAAGGCCACCGGCCTCTCCTGGGACGTCCTGGCCGCATGCCTGGGCGTGGATCCCCGCCAGCTCCAGAGGTGGCGCAAGGGCACCAGGCCCAGCGGGGACGGGCTGTGCGCCCTCATCCTGCTCGCCGCCCGCATACCCGGCGGTGTTCACACACTCATGGGGGTCGACGTCATCCCGCCCACCGGGACCTATCAGGCTCCCCTGGACGTAGGTTTCGGACTGTCCGGGGATAACGGGGAGGGCTAGAGCAATGGGAATCCAGCGGCAGGTACACCGGCCCGTCCAGTTCGACTTCCCCACAGACTTCCCCGAGCGGCTTGCTTTGTTCAAGGAGGCGAGCGGGCTGAGCTGGAAGGGGTTGGCACGCCTTCTCGGCGTCAGGCCCTACCGGCTCTGGAAGTGGCGAGAGAGGGGCGTTGCCCCCAGCCCCGCCCATCTCTTCCTGCTGCTGACACTGGCCGAGGGGATTGGACTGCGGGACGGGATCCTGATGTGCCCCGACCAGGACATGCCCGAAGGCTTGGACATCGAGGCCCTGCGGTGATGAAAAGCCCTGACCGTCATCAGCCTTGGTGGGGCGTCCAGTCCTCAGCCATGGCGCTCATGACCAGCCAAGGGACCTTTGACCTCATCCCCGAATGCGCTGTCTCCGCCGACTCCCACTGGGAGCCGCCCAGCAGCTACGAGCGCATGGAAGGGTCGGAGGCCAGATACACTTTCCCCTGTATGTCTAGGACAACGAGTGCAACCCGCAAGAGGATGTAAGGGGCCTCACCAACCAATCAGGGGCTCGGAGCTTCGTGGACATCCCCGTGTACCTGAAGGGGGAGCTTTGCACCAAAGAATCAGCGTTCTATTCCAAGAGTCGTTATGGATACTCTGAACAAGGTTATCGAGTAGGGCATAGTAAGGGTGAAAATCCCGATGGCGGCACCCTGTACGACTCTGCCGACCACACTCCTGTGGTCAGGAGTGTATGTCGCAGCGGCTTTGCTGTTGTTCTTGGACATTTTTTCAAACACCGTAAGCTTGCAAGGATGTCCTAATTGTTTTCTAGGGTAACGTGATGTTGAGGTGACATCCCGCCGGGAACTTTGAGGTTTCTGGGCGCCCGAGCTTTTGGCGGAGTGCCTCTGCAACTTCTTTCCACTCGTTATCTGGATTACTGAATTTATTTGCGGTTTCCCTAAGTGCATCATCCGAAGTTAGGAAACAATCGGCTTGGCAGGCTACCGCAGCTGCGTAGATGTAGGCATCCATGGTCCCGGTTAATATACGAGACCATACGGCTCGAGCGATCGAAAAAATCTCTTCTACGCTTGTGTCGTCTCCGTGAGCTTCATCCTCAACGTTTTTGATGTCGATGTTATATGTGAATCGGAGCGTGCAGAAGAATCGGTCGATTTGCTGGTCGATTCGTTGGTAGTCCGAGTCATACAAGACTCTGCGATGCAGGATCAATGGCCGGATTTGCTGAAGTGACAAAGGAACTCTATGCCGATGTAACCGTTCGTGCGCATGAGAGGACAAGATGACCCGGTGCATCTCGGCGCGGCATACTTGGCAAGAGAAGAAATCGTAATCCAGATTGGCCTTATGGAGTGCCTCGAAGCATTTTAGACCGTTTTGAATGTATCTAAATTCACTTTCATTGAATTGATCCAAGATAGGTATGTTTTGTTTTGTTAGAGACGCTCTTAGTTCTTTCCAGTCCTTGACGTCCACCATGGCGGTGTCGGCCAATTCGCAGGCTTCCCAGAATATGAACATTCGCAGGAGCGCATTGGTATCCATGAAGGCTATTTTCTTCGGGTTTTCATTCATCTTGTGTTACCCGATAGGTCTGGAGGCCTAGCTCAACTTTTTGGACCAGTGCGTTAGGGATGGGTGGACCTATCCCTTCTCGAATTGCTAACGTCAGCGATTGAGAAAGAATCTTTACCACTCCCCGAGGCCAGGAACGGTTGGCTTCCGTGATATGTAAAACGACGTTTTCGGCAAATGGCCATAGGCCACCGGGGGTGTCCTCAAATCTTGCGTTTTTCAATCGGTGGTAAGCCAGTTCATACGCGTCTTGGTCCGTCAGGCGTGGAATGTGAAATTCAGATCCGAACCTCTGCATCAAGGCAGGTTCTAGGTTCCTAGTCTGTTCGAACCCAAGTGGAGTGCTTGATAGTGTCAACCAAAAGTCTTCGTCACGGGCTGTGTCCAATAGATTTCTGAGTGTTGCATGGTATTCTGCGCTCTGTCTCCTGGATAGTCTTTTTCCAAGAGCCGCATCCTC
Source organism: Dehalococcoidia bacterium (assembly GCA_965197585.1). Lineage (GTDB taxonomy): Bacteria > Chloroflexota > Dehalococcoidia > Plut-88900 > Plut-88900 > Plut-88900. The sequence continues at coordinate 2,661,079 of OZ240215.1, read as the reverse complement.
GAATTCATCGATCATAAAGGCTATCCCTGCTGCGCCGTATATCTGTTGTAGGAAGCGAATGATCGTGTTGAAGTACTCTCCTTCTCGGTTTTCGGCTACCACTGTGCTGCGAGAACGGGGTACGAAGTCTTGGAATCGGTAATAGGGACGATCCTTGGTATCTACTATCATCTGTCCGAAGCGGAATGCTATTTCTTCGTCTTCCGTTATTCCCTGTTTGTTGATTGCTTGCTGGATGTCCCTTATGCCTTCATCCCGTCTGTCGCGATCTCTGAGTCGATTAAGCCATACCGAAAAATCACGTTTGAAGAATTCTGCCTGCAACGCGTGGTCGGGAATGTCTCTATTGAGCAATTCCCATATTCCTTTCGATAACTCATACCTGCCGACCTGTCGGAAGAGTTGATCTGCTAGATTGTAGAAGGTTACTCCGGGATTGCCTATGAAGTATGCTTTAATCCGTTTTGCAGGATATTGGTTTTCCATAATCCACTGGAGCAGAAATGTCTTGCCGGCACCGTAAGCTCCGACTATTGCTATTGCTTTATATCCCTCTGTATATGAGAGTTGTTCGATCTTCCCGGTGATTTCGTCTGCCCATGAATCGGGAATCCAATTCGCTTCCCCAAATGCGACCCCTGCTGCTGCTGGCGGGAAAGGATTGAACTTCAGCCCAAACTTTTCCATTCCTGGTTTAGGATCCAATGGATGCCTCCTTTTGGAATGTTGGGATGAGTCTACTTTTCAAATTGTTGTGTATTTGTAAATGTGATACGTGTTCACCCGTGCTTAGTCTTAGGAATCCTTTGAGGATCGGATGGATCACTTTTTCCGGTTGAGCAGAGAGAATCATCCGGTTGCTCACCGTTACTGGAGCTACGAAGTTGGGATAAGTCCCTATCCAGTTTCGTAAAACGGAACGGACTGCCACTGTTGGAATTTTCAGTTTCGCACAGACTCTTAGTAAGAGCTCACTTATGCTGGACATAGCCCAATTATCGCGGAATTCGAGAGATTCAATTATCGCTCTCTCGATAGTTTCTGTGTTTTCGTGTTGATTTGGTCGGACTGGAATTATGTGATACCCCTGTCCAACTTGATAGAATTCGTCTAGGAATCCTAACTGGTTAACCCCCCAGTTTCGCATGCCGAAGTGGATTGCCTGGATTGCATTGTACCCTCTATGCTCCATGGGAATGTCCGCATGGGCCCAACGCTTGATAGTAACATAGCTGCGTTTTCGTGCTTTCTTGGGTCCAATCATCGGACTCATGGTGATTGGATTACTGTCGTCGATAAACTCGTTGAGTGAGTTTGGTTTCTTCGACGGCATGAACGCTCTCCAGAACGTTTGGTAACAATCCGGGTTACAGACTACCCGGTTTCCGAGTACGACTCTCTGCTCTTCACTCAGGTTCTCTCTGTCGTTGGGTGTAAGCATCTGCTCGCATTCGGCGGGATTCAGATTCGCTATAAACCTCCGGTTCCTTTTTTTTACCAAATCTAGTTTTTCGAGGATTCTGCGATACCGGTAGCAACTTGTTGGACCGAATGGTTTACCTTCCGATGTTTTGAATATGCCTGAGTCGATGCCAGCGCGGTTGAGTTCGCTCGCTGACCATTTATCCGGTGAGTTTATGATCAGCCTTAATAGATTGGCTGCTTTTGCGAAGTCAATCGAGCGCATCCAGTATTCAGGCATCGGATATCTTCGACAAGAACAGGATTGATTCTCGGGATGGTTCACGTCCGAACTCTCTCATCTGCTGGGCGCTGTTCCCCCTGAGTCGCATGACCCACGCGGCTTGTAGTGTAAGCCCGGTCTGGGTGGCAATCTGCCCTATGATTTCGTCGACTGGAACCATGATGCCCGAGTGGCGCACATTCCCTACGATGTACGCAGCCCGCCCTCCGTTTCTGAGAACTCGGTGTACTTCCTGAAGTGAGAGAAATATGTCCTCGAAGTAACCTTCCAGCATCGGCCTGATTCTCTTATCTGAATCATCCGGAAGTGAGGTCAGGATATTGTCGAGTATCTGAGGTTTGCTGTATCTTCGTAGACGGTTTGTATAGCTCTCTTGGCGTCTGGCCTCGACGTGAGACCTGAGGGAGCTATGCCTGAGACTCGTGATTTCGGGTTCCGTCGATCCCATTAGGAGCAGTTCGATGTGAAAGACCCGGGAGTAGTCGTGTCGATTCGCGTATGGAGGTGATGTTATCAACCCGTCGATGGATTGTCCGCTCAGCGGTAATTTGCGTGCGTCTGCCAATCGAGCTTTTCGATATCTGTATTTTGTCCCTGAACTTGTTTCTGATACGTCATCTATCATCCCCGCGGTAATTAATTGAAAGTTTGATCTTATTTCTTTGCTTTGGTCAGGCCAATCCTTCCATCTGAACCATCCTCCATCCGGTACAGCACGGCTGAATTGCCGTGCTGTGGACAGCAATGAGGTCAGAAAGAAATTGTGCTGGTTTCCGGAAAGCAGGTTGATGCGGTTGGCGATCTGGCAGATCTCATTCAGTTCCATCTTAGTGAATGCTCTCGTGAGCCTTTTGGGGATATCTGCGAAATTTGCATCGGAATCCTTAGCCTTCAGAATTTCGGTCAGTGTGGACTTCAGTTGTGTTGGTTTGTAGGATGCTATTTTGGCATTGGTTGCCATCACTGCTAGGGGAGATAGATCGTAACCCATAGCCTTTAAGCCCCTTTCGCGAGCTACCACCAGGGTTGTTCCGGACCCCACAAAGTTGTCGGCAAGAGTTGCGTTCTCCGATAATTCCCATTGTTCCAGTATTTTATAGACCAGTAGGGGAGAGTAGCTGTGGGGGAAGTAAAACCATCGGTGCCGGGGAGCTTTTCTTAGGTCTTGGGCTGTTGCGGCTTGTCGCAGGTCGGAGTGGTAGTCGAACCCTTCCGGGAATTTTGAGATGGATGCCGTTTCTGGAGAAACTGCCATCGGTGAAAAGTTCCTTGGGGTTATTCCCCTCAGCTGTGTGTAGTTCCGGCCGTCAGAAGCTGCAGTTGTACCATCCCGTGTGTCCGGGGTCTCTCAAGATGGGTTCGGACATTTTCCTCAGGTGTATCGTTGCGAAATCTGCCCGTGATGACGCACTGGAGTTTTCCTTGAGAGATAAAGGTTATTCCCGTCGGTTCGCCCTACGAAACTGGTACGGCTTATCCCAGTTTGCGCTCTTGCATTTTGGGCATACTCTGGGCCGCTCGACTTGCCGGAGGGCCTTGGGAACCCATTCGTGCCCGCAGCGGCACCGGTACGCCGTGATCTGGAACACGCCAGGTTTTTCCATGATTGTATCTTCCAACGTATACCACCTGCTAAGCTTACCTTTCAGTATATACGCAGGGTATATACTGGGCAACTCTTTTGGCAGTCTACTAATAGTAGTTACTGTATAGGTAAGTGCCCTCCCCCTCTTTCATCTCCTTACGACACCCTGAGGGTCTGGCCGCGACGCCCGCCGATTGAGGGCGCGGTCGAGGATTCCCAATGCCTGGTCGATGCCCAGGCACTCCACCCTGGGCGAAGACCCATCCTCCTGCATGAGGAGGGCGTGGGCAATGAGTTCGGCAATCTGGAGCAAATAGTCTGAGTGGGAGCTTCGGAAGGCGGGGTCTCCGATGACTCTCTCTATGGGTATGTCCTTCGTACGCTCGCCGTCCTCCCACGCCTCGTACCTGCTGGGTACGGCGTTGCGGCTCCTGAGCCTGCGGTAGAGGCAGGTTATCATCTCCTCCCGGCCTTCGTCGAAGATGAGGAAGGCGTGGCAGGCCGCCGATGCGACCGAAGTGTTGATGCGGTTGAAGAGCCGGTCGAGACTGACCCGCTCGTAGCCCTTCACGTCGGGCTTACGGAGGCAGACGTTGATGACTTCGACGCCGCCTATGGTGCGGGCGGCGTCCTCGATGACACGCAGCCCGCCGGTGAAGATTTCAGACATCGGCCTAGGTCCGAGCCTGCGGTCGGCGTCGCCGATGCGGGCCTGCTGGCCTCGACCGCCCAGAAGGTCGCAGGTGCGAAGCTCCCCGTCAATGGGGAATGCATAGCTGTAATGCAGTTCTAACCGCCATTCGTATACGCGGCGTTGGAGGTCGTTCCAGCGATCGGCGTCCACGCCCAGGGCGGTTCGGACGTAACAGCGAGGGCCCTCGGACTCTGCTATGTAGTAGAGCCTCACGACTTGCGGTCTCCCGTCCCGGACTGGATTGCGGCGGGCTGCGGCATCGGGAATTCCGGCCCCCAGCCGCCGCCCGGGGCGAGCCATGCTCGTCCCAGCGGGCCCTCCCGCTCCAGGAGTCCCCGGTGGGAGACCAGGAGGGGAAGGACGGTCTTCGTCCTGACCATCTCCTCGAGCGCAACGCGCAGGAAGTGGGTGGCCGCCAGCTCCTCGTGGAAGACCACGAGGACGGCGGGCCTTGCACCGTGGTCGTCGGTGGGCCGGTGTGTTGAGTAGTAGCGCAGGTATGGGGCAAGGCGTGCCGCCATGGTGACGGGCCGTACGGCCCGGCGCTCCCACTCCAGGAAGAAGGTCCAGGCCGCATCGCTCCGCCGCAGGAGACCGAAGGCGTCCGGGTGTATCGAGCGCATGCCGCCGAGGTGCCGGAAGTAGCGGGAGGCCCTGCGGGGCGGGTCGAGCTGGGCGATCTGCCAACCGAGGTCACGGGACTGGCGGGCCAGTGCCGCCATGAAGGCGTGGACTGCCGCCGTGTGTTCCATATTGCGCAGGAGCTGGCGGCTGTGCCTGCCGGAGACTTTGCGCCAGTCTCCGGCGTCCTGCGGAGCGGCGCTCCACCGCTTCCTGGCCCCGCCGACAGCGGCGCGGTCCCTGCGGGCCAGCATAGCCAGTCCCGTATCGGTGAGTGCGAGACGGCGGCCCGAGGCGGGAGTGCGGATGAGAAGCCCGAACCCCTCCAGGGCGGCGCTGACCTGGGAGGCCCGCGGGCGGGAGACCCCCAGCAGCCCGGCCAGGTCTCCCATGCTGAGCCAGGGCCAGTCGGAGAGCAGGTCGAGGGCGCGCTTCTCGGCGGGCCTCAGCAGGGCGGGCAGCAGGTGGTCGGGAACGTCCCCACCCGGGGCTTGATGGTCGATGTCCGGGGGCAAGGAGGCCCCCCGCACCAGAGGCCGCTCCGCGGGGAGAGCACCCCTGCGCTCCAACCGGTCGATTGCATCCCGCAGGCTAACGGGAGCATTGACGGAGCCCAACCGCCACACGGGGTCGCCGGTGGCGGCGGACGCCGCCTCGCTCTCCAGCGCGAAGAGTGCTGCAACGCGGGAGTGGGAGAGAAGCCTTCGGGCGTGGCGCAACCGCACCTCGTCGGGCATGAGAAGAAGGACTACCCCGGGGAGCGGCCCCTGCCTGAGCCGCCAGAGCCGCTTGGAGAACCCGGTCCTGTCGGTGGCGGCTCCCTGCCGGACGATGCCGACGGTGCTGTCTCCGGGAAGGGTTATGGCGGCGTCCATCGGCATGGCGCGGTACCATCGAAAGCGAATGGGATAGGCAATGTTCGATATGGTTGAGGCGAGGCGGTAGATGACGGCCACGGCGTCGAGCCGTTCCAGCAGGACGCGCCGCCACCGGGCCGAGACGGGCCGGTCGCGTAGCAGGTCCTCCAGGGCCGTATTCCCGTCCTTCGCAATGTACCGCAGCCCGGCGGTGGTGAGGTGGAACCGGCGGGTCGGGGGGACCAGCTCGGTCCCGTGGGGGACGGAGGCGATGAATCCCGCGTCCTCCAACCCGTGGACGGCCTCGTAGACCGCACCCCTGGACCAGCCGGAGACGGCAACCGCCTCCAGCCGGTCGAGGAAGGGCATGTCGGCCATCAGCCGCAGCATCTCCCCGTCCACGGGTCTCATTCTTCACGCTCCTCTACCGGTTCGAGCGACGGCTCGGCCCCGGGGCCCTGGTCGCGCTTGGTCCGCTGCTTGCGTCGCGCCGCATCCTGGGACTGCCCGGCCCCGCCCACCACCTCGGTTTCCTGGCCGTTCCTCAACTCCTCCAGCTCCCGCCGGTACTTCTCCACCAGGTCCTGCAGCCCCGCCTCCCTCTCGGCCATGTCGCTGGCCGTCGTGATGTAGCTCTCCGCCTCGGTACGGATGCGCCCGGCGACGGCGGCGTCTCCCGGCTCAGGCTTCCTGACCTTCATCGAGAACGCGTCCATCCGCTCCGTTCCCACGGTGGCCCTGACGTAGCACTGGTGCACCGGCAGCGACGTGATGTCGTCCTCGGTAACCCGCTCCTTGCCCAGCTCCCAGACCAGGTGGCGGGCATCCGACCCGGACACCTGGAAGACGGCCAGGCAGCCCACGTTGGCGAGAATGGTGTCGCACATGGTGCGGGAGAGGTCGTCGAGCTTGGCGAGGCTCTGGGTGGCGAGGATGAAGGAGGCGCCGAACTTGCCCAGCTCCGACAGCATCGACTCGTAGTCCACCCCCGGCATCGACTGCATCTCGTCCACCACCACGAGAGCGCCCCGCCGCTTCTCGAAGGGCAGCCCGCCCTGCTCCCGTATAACGGCGTCCACAAGGTTGAGCAGGGAGGCGCCGACCAGGGCGGCAACGTCCCTGCCGACGCTTCCCTGGGCGGTGGAGACCAGCAGGATGCCGCCATCATGGATCGTCCGGCGCAGGTCGACGGTGGAGCGGGACTGGCCGAGGACGGCCCGTGCCCGCTTGGAGGATGCGTAGTAGGAGAGACGGGTCTGGACGGGGGCCAGGGCGTCGGCCCGGGTCTCGTGCCGCCACTTGCCGAAGTCCCTGCCCCACCACTCCATAAGGTAGGGGTCGTCCACCTTGGCCAAGACCTTGCTGCGGAATTCCTGGTCGGACAGCAGCTTGAGCCCGTCGAGGATGGTGTACTGCTCATCGGCGTCGGTCCGCTCGTTGGCCTCGTGGAGACTCTTGACGGTCTGCTCCAGGATGGACTGCATCCTCGGCCCCCACTGCTGCCACAGCCCCTTCGCCACGCGCACCACAGAGTCGGCGGTGCGGTCCCGGTCGGCGAAGACGCGGGTGTCCAGCAGGTTGATCCCGGGCGCTCCCCGCTCGTCCGCCAGGTCGATGAGCCTCACTCGGTCCACCAGGTTCTCGGGTACGTGCTCCAGCAGGCCGCCCACCAGGTCGGCGTGGGGGTCGACGACGACGATGGCGTCTCCGTCCCTGCCCTGGGCCTTTTCGCGCATCTTGTGGCAGACGATGTGGTGCATGAGGGTGGACTTTCCCATGCGGGTGCGGGCCACGTAGAGGTGGTGTCTCCTCAGAAGGTCGTCGGGGAAGTGGATCTTCCGGGGGGCACCGGTCACGGTGTCGCCGACGTGGGCGCCTGCCCTCACGTTTCGCGAAGTTGGAAGCAGCACTTTCGCCCCCGCCCTGGCCACCAGGGGCGTCTCGTCCCGCGCCCCCGGCGGGTGCCACAGGCAGGCGGCTTCGCGAACGCCGATAACGCTCCGGGCGCCGAACAGTCCGGGGCCCGAGGGCTGCATCATAGACGGGTCGGGCAGCACGGGTCTCACCCTGCTCACCCTGAGGCGGGCTCCGCCGGGGTTGTCGTAGTGCCGGTAGGCGGCGGCCACCGGCTCCAGCAGCTCACCGGCCCGCTGGATACGGCCCTCCCGGGGAAGGACGGCAACCACCTGTATCTCGGCGTCGAAGGCGATTCGGGATACCTTCTCCCTGATGAGCAGGGGGTCGTGGACGCGGGACCGGGAAGCCTTCCAACGGTGCCAGGCCCAGCCGCCCGCAGCCAGGGCGAGAGCAATGCCCAGGCCCAACAGCACGGTCTTCCACGCCTCTCCGGTCTGCACCCAGGTGTAGCCCTGGAAGGCGGCAAGAGCACCGATGCCCAGGGCGGCCATGGCCTTGCCATTGGTCTGCTGGGCCCCGGTCTGAGGAGTTTGTGGGACAGGCCCGGGCCTGCCGTGAGCCAACTCCATGTGGTGCCGCGACCAGTCGGGGCCCAGGGAGCGGAGCAGGAGGCGGGAGACCACCCGTTCGTCATCGTTTAGATTGGTCATTGCACCCAGCAGGGCGATGAGGGGGTCGGAGCCGGGGTCCAGGAGGTCGTCGTCCCGGAAGACCCGCAACGGGACGTGCTCGGGGCCCGAGGACCGCAGGGTCAGGCCCCAGGCCTGTTCTCCCTCCTTCAGGTGCAGCGGGTCATCCTCCCGGGGAACTTCGTGGATGAGGGCCTGGGGATAGTGGGCGGCGATCTGCCCGCGGACCACCTTGCCGTCGAGGCAGCGGGCCATGAGGGTGACCCCGTGGGCGTCCCCGGCCAACTCCAGGGAGAAGGGCTCGGGGACGGCAATGGAGGAGAGCATGTTCTCCACCCCCAGCAGGGTGCGCTCCCCGGTGCGGGGAGGCGTCACCGCCAGCAGCACCGGCGGCTTGGAACGCGACTTGTTGGACAGTATTTTCAACGGGTTCAATCTCATTATGTCTTCCCCTCTTCTCTTGAGAACTGTGTCTAAACGACCTCGCTCTACCTGTGGCGTCCTGGCCTCCACTCGATGATGTCCGTCTCCTCCGGCGTGGCCTCGATGCGCACCGGGAACCGGTTGCCCCTGGCCAGCAGGAGGCCGTCACCTCGTGGACAGGACAGAAGCCATTTCTGCAGGTCCTGGGGCAGGTCGAAGGCCTCCCCCACGGTGGAGATGGCGGCGGCGTCCTGCTGGAGCAGCAGCTTGAAGGCGGCGTTCTGCAATAGCGCCCGTCCCGAGTGGCCGGTGATGGTGCGGGAGGTGTCCTCGCTGAGCAGGTCCTGGACGTCCTGGGTGATGAACTGCAACCCGAGCCGGTGTTTGCGGGCCCTCTTGGCCATGGAGACCATGAAGGCCGCTCCTTCGGGGTGCTGCATGATGCTCCACACCTCGTCCACCACCAGCAGCCTCGGCTTGGGGTCCCGTGCGGCGGACGCCCACACCGTCTCGGTGCAGACCATGGCGGCGGCGGGCCTCAGCTCCGGCTCCAGCAACCTCAGGTCGAATACAGTGACGAGGGCCTCGTTGTGGAGCAGGTCGTCGCCCTCATCGGACAGGAGATGGCGGAGGCTACCCGTGGCGAAGGGCCTCAGCAGCCTGGCCAGGGCCTGCCCCGAATCGAGATCGGCCTCGTCGTTCTCCCCGCTCTGCAGGTAGCCGTAGAAGTCCCGGAACCCGGTGCGCTCCCTGGCCTCGGCGTAGTAGCCGGCCAGGGCGTGGTCCAGGTCTGCACGCCGCTCCGCGCCGAGCTTCTCCCCCACCATGACCTCTATCAGCCTCCTCAGGCTGCCGATGCGCTGCAGCAGCTCCTCCGAGTCCCTCCGGTCCATGACGAAGGGGTTCATCCCCTGGCCCGGTACGCCCGGCGACAGCACCCTGCCCCCCGCGGCCCTGGCCATGTCGGCGTACTCTCCTTCGGGGTCTATGACGTAGGCGGTGATGCCCCGGCAGAGGCTGCGGAGCACCCCCAGCTTGGTGGCGAAGGATTTTCCGCTGCCCGAGCGGGCCAGGACAGCGGTATTGGCGTTCAGGTGTGTGCCGTCCCAGGGGTCGTAGACGATGGGCGCCCGGGCCCTGAGGTCCAGGCCATAGAGGGTGCCGCTGCGGGTGTCCATGTCGGGAGGAGAGAAGGGAAACAGCCGCGCCAGGGAGGAGGTGTCCAGGGTTCTCCACAGGGCCACGGAGTTGATATTCAGGGGCAGGGTCGACAGGAGCCCCTCCCTCTGGCGGAAGGGGAGGACGTCCAGCTTGCCCAACGTGGCGGCAAAGTGGGCCCTGGTCCTCTGGGTCATCTCCTTCAAGCTCTTGTGATCGTCTGCATGAAGAGTCAGGGAAAGGGAAGAGTGGAAGAGACGCTCCCGGCCCCGCTGAACGTCGTCTCTGAGGCGGGTGACGTCCTCCAGGGCTATCTCCGCCTCGGGGGAGAGGCTGCGGCCCTTGCGGAAGGACATGGAGCGGGCCGATTCGAAGCGCACCTTCTGCCACTCCAGTGTGCGGGCCGCCTGGTCTGCCGTGATGGGGGCCAGGTGGACGGATATGTCCATGGTGATGCCCGAGTTCATGAGGGCCTGGAGGAACCCGGGAACAAGGGTGCGGGGCCAGCGGCTCAGGTGGAGGGAGCGGGTGAGCCCGGGGCCGATGCGCAGGTCCCGGCGGTTGACCTCCACCTCCACCGGCTCGTCCTCGTTTATGTCCCGCGGCGACCCGCCCAGGGTACAAGCCAGCATGAACATCCTGAGGGTCCGGCCACTGAGGGGTTGGACGCTCAGGCCGACCCGCGAGAGTAGGGATGCCAAGTCGTCGGCCCGGTCGTGTTTGCAGACTACGTAGAACCGCCGGTCCAGCACCCCCTCCCGGGTCTCGAGGTCCCTGAGCAAACCCCGGAGGGACTCGGCGGCTTGTTCGGTCTTCGGCGGCAGGTCTTCGGGCTGGGCCTTCCTGAGGGTCTCCCTCAAGCTGTCCAGCACCGGCGGGTGCTGCCTGACGAGTAGTTGCACCGGGAAGTCCAGGGCGTTCAGCGCCCCCGCGAAGGAGCCGAGTCTCGGCTCGTCCAGTTCCAAGCCCATCACCTCGCAGACGCCCAGCTTGACACCGTCCAGCCGAACGGGCCCGTCCTCCTCCAGGTGGGACAGCATGTAGAACGCCGGCAGGGGGACGGGTGGCTTGGGCGGGTGCACAGGCGATGGCTTGCCCAGGCCGGGCTTTTGCTTGTCAGCTCGGGGGATGGACCGGGTGAGTTTTTCAAATACACGTTTCAAATCGTTGTCCTTTTCTTGCCGCTATGGGAGCGTTGGGGTGACCTTCAGCAGGGCCAGGGCTATCCCTTTGGCCGAGAGCGTGAGGACCAGGCCCGTGATAGCCAGGACCACCGCGCTCCTGGCCCTGCCCGAGCTCCGCTCCTCGGCCCCCTCTGCCATGAGCAGGAACCCGGCCCAGACGACGGCAAAGAGGCAGAGTCCTACAGCGGCATAGGCCATCGCGTCCACCACCTCGACGAACTTGAGAAGCATGTTCCCCTTCTCGATGTCCGTCCCCGCGCCCATGGAGGCAAACGCCGCACCCGCCAGCAAGACCATCCACAGTACGCGTATCACCACGGCCAACTCCAGCCCAACAGCTCGAACAGCCGCCTCAGCTCATCGGTGTCCGCGGGGCTCTGCTCGGCGGGCTCGGGGGTGGGCTCCGGCTCGGGCAGGGTGAGGAGCTCGAAGCTGTCGTCGGCGCCGATGGTCGACGCCATGTCCAGGGCCTCTATCCTCGTTCGGGCCAGGGGCGCCCGTTCCATGACCTCAGCCCTCACGTGCTCCTCATGTTCCACGGTGACGGTCACGTCCCTGGCCACCGTTGTGCCGGGTACGGACAGGATGGCCGAGATGACGTGCTGGGTGGTTGTCCCGTCGGGGTGGGAGACAGTCACCGTCTCGGAGACCGTCCTGCTAGTTCCGGGACGGTACAGCTTGACTCTCGTGGTTATCTCCTCGTCCCTCTTGGGGTGGTGGGTCAGGGCAACCAGGGGAGGGAGGTCGATCCGCAGGGCCCCTTCCAGGACGGCTTGCAAGGTGACCTTGTGGACCGCCTCGCCAGCGGGCACATTGACCCGGAAGGCCGTGAACCCGTTCGGAACGAAGGGGACTGGTCCCTGGGCCCCGCCGACGGTGACTATTACAGTCCCGGCAACTGCAGTGACATCCGCATCCATCAACGCCGTCACCATCACGCTCTCGTGCCCGGACACCGTCGTAAGGTCCACCGGTTCTTCGACGGAGTCCTCGCAGCTGGAGTCTATGGCTCCATCCACCCGTCCAGGCGTCCAAAGCAGGTAATCGAGCTCCAGGTCGCACAGCTCTCCCTCGACGGAGGGCAGGGGATACGGGATCTGGTCTCCCTTCAGGCTGAGAGCGCCCGCCTGCCCCAGCCCGTCCCGCCAGGAGAGGGTGAGGGAAGGCGAGTCACCGGAGAGTGGGAATGTGTAGCTCCTGGTCTCTCCCCCCTGCAGCCTGGCCGTCGCCCGGAACACGGATATCCGGCCCTCGGGTCCGCCGTAGCCTCTCACCTGCAGGTCGATGTCAGCGGCGGCCCTGACGGTTACCCCGGCGGAGTCGCCCGACACATGCAATCTCTCGACGTAGATCCTTCTTCCGGGGACGGGCTCCCTCAGTTCGAAGCCGATCTCCTCGGGATGATGGTCGTCAGCCAGGGCAACGGGGGACACCGCCCCGGCCGCCGCCGTAAGGGCGACGGCCAGGACGGCCAGCAGGTTCCTCCCGCCCCTGCTTCTCCCGGTCTTCTTCCTGTCCTGCTTTGGGTACTTGCGCTTCCCCCGGCGCCTGCGGCGGCCCTTGCCGGACCGGCCGCGGGGACGCAGTGGCATCCTACCGTTGCGGCGGCGCATGATGATCCGTCTGGCCTTCCTGACCAACAGGGTTAGAGGGCTCGGCGCAGTCCTGACCGGCGTCGGCGCTTCGGGGCGCACCAGCTGGGCAGGGGGTCCGGCGTAGCGCCGGGGACCCAGCCGGAACCGCAGGAGGTCGGCGGCCACCAGGGGCAGCCGCCGGCCTCCCACCTTCCCCACGATCATCGCCAATCCCGCCAGCCCCAGGAGGACGGCCAGCACTATCCTCACCTCGGAGGGCCCCACGGGTGCGTAGCGGTACGCTCCGTAGGCCAGCGCGGCCACAGCGGTGATGGCCACCAGCTGTTGGAAGGTGAACCACAGCAGCACCTTGTCCTCGGCCTGCAGGTGGGTCGGCACCTCGTGTTCTCTCATGGTTGTCTCCTTCCTTGACTCCTCAACTCTTCTCTAGCTGTCGGGAGTGGGGGTCGGAGTAGCGGGCTCTGGGATATCCACCTCGATTGCCGGGTCGACGATTGCACCCGTCACCACCTCTACGACCACGTAGGCAAGCAGGGCCAGCACGACGCCCGCCAGGGCGGTGAGCATGGCGCTCTTGCCCCGGTCCATCTGCTGCGGCCCGCCGCCTGCCGTGAGGTAGAGGAAGGACCCGTAGACGAAGTAGGCCACGCCCACGGCACCCACCACCCCCATCATGATCCCCACTATGTTCGATATGGTCTGGGTCAGCTGTTCCATTCGCTTTCTCCTGTTTCCGTTGCTGTTTGGGAGTCTTTATCCCTGGTCCAGGGGTCACGTCGTTTTCGCCTGTCTAGCTGCACATCTCTTGACCTCCTCGTGCCTTCTCGTCCATCTGTCCGTTTCGTGTATGTGTCGAAGTCCCGTCTATCGAAATAAGAGTGCTCACTCGCCGCTGCTCCTGGGGGCAGGCCCGGCTCCGGTTGCATCTCCACCGGCGGTTGCACCTTCCGCCGCCGATCTCAGGCCCGAGGCCGCCGCACCCGCACCGGTCCCCGCCGCCGTTGCAGCCACCGCTCCCACCGCAGCCGCAGGCCCTCCTCCCATTCCCCCGGAGAGCAGCCCGACTGTCTTGGCGGACCTCATCAATGTCCCCGGCAGGTTCAGGCCGAAGTAGAGGGTGCTGACCCAGGAGTCGAAGGTGCCGGCGTTGCCCAGCATCGAGGGCACTCTCGTCGCCATGTAGACGAAGGCCACCGACATCAGCAGCTTCCACACCAGGTCCTGGGCCGGTTCGAAGGCCTCTATGGCGGCGTACTGCCTCAGGAACCCGAACCCCAACGCCAGGGCTATCAGCTGGATCGACTGCTGGAACACCGTGGTCAGGAAGAGCCTCAGCCAGTGACGTCCCCAGCCCGCCGTGTGGGGCAGTATCCAGAGGCCCAACGCGATGGGCGCCAGGGCCAGCAGGATGTCTATGAGGGCCAGCCTCAATACCAGCTGCACCAGCACGTAGAGGACGAAGAACCCGTAGACCACGTAGAGCAGGGCCACCAGCTGGGCCATGCCCACGCTCCCCGCCTCCACGGTCATGAGGAACGTCTCCAGGGGCGCCCTCAGCAGGTCGCCTGGGGTGACGTCCAGTTCCGCGGCGATGTACTTGGAGACGTGATGGGCCACGTCGATGACCAGGGCGCACCACCAGTAGGAGGTGGCGGCGGCCACAAGGCCCAGCACCAGCCGGGGCACCGTCTCCCGCCACCCGGTGCTGGTATGGCCCAGGAGGTTCTGCATGATGAGGCTCAGGCCCATCCAGCCCAGGATGACGATGAGGGCCCCGGAGGTGATGCCCCAGACCACCATCCAGGCCTCCCGCACCATGGGGTGCAGGTAGGTCAGCTCGGGGGGAGTTCCGGTGAGGATGTCGTTCATGGCATATAGAGTCCTTAGCCGCAGTTGTCGATCTCGGTCCTTGTGGCCCGCTCAACGACCCCACACAGGCCGCCGTGGACGCCCTCTATCACCCAGCGGGCGAAGGCCTTTGCCCACCTGGCGGGGTTGAGGGCCGCCAGGATCCGGTCGAAAATCCCGCTGGGCTGGTACACGGGTACAAGGGCGTGGAAGACGTAGGGGCCGCCCTGGGCGTCGGCGGGGACGCCGATCACCAGCAGGTAGGCCTTCCCGGGGTCCAGGTCGGGCTGTTCGGAGAGGGCCGGGTACTCCCAGGAGTACTCCCAGCCGTCCTTCAGCTTCTTCTCGCCGCCCTGCACCCGGTACATCAGGGTCACCCAGTCTCCGTTGTCGGCGTCGCGGATTGCGTAGTAGAGGGAGTCGAGCTCCCGGCTGAAGACGGGACGGGCGATGAACCTCCCGTCCTTCTTCCTCTCCACCAGGTCCCTGTCGGAGTTGACCAGGGTGAGGCCGGCGTCCTGGGCCAGGGCGGGGGCAAGTGCGGATACCGTCAGCAGGACCGCCGTTGCCAGGGCTACGGCAGTGGCCGCTAATTTGCAAAGTCGTCTGCGTTTTGACCGGGGTGACAAACCGTCTCCTTCTCACCGGTGATGGACTCGGACCTCTGTCACCGAGTCTGAGGAGCCGGGGAACGGAATGTCATGGTCCGTGAGGGGGCCGCGCGCGGGGGCTACCCTCACGGGGCCTGCACCATCGGGGGCCGGATGTGATGTACTACCCGTGTACAGGGATCTGCATCAGTTCCCAGGAGGGAAGTATTTGGGCGGTTTCAGGCGTGAAACAAGGGAAGAACAATGGAAGTTTTGGGGGTGGTTGCGAGCACTTCGAGGTAAGGGCCGGTTCCACCGATTGAGGGTCGGAGTTCCCGAAAGGGAAGTCGGAAATCGGGGCGACCGGGCAAATGACTGCTACGTCGGAGCGAGCGATTGGTGGAGCGGGGCCCTACCTACGGAGAAACAACGCCCTACAGGACGGCCCCCTATAGGACGTCGGAAGCGATGGAGGCGGACCCATGAACGAGAACCCGGTTAATGATGCCCAGGCCGACAGGCAGACGATTGATGATGAGATTGCCCATGAGGGCATGGCGGACGGTAAGCAGGCGGAGGGCGAGGGAGACAGCGGCCCAGATGCGGAGAAGCTGCGGCGGATTCGGCTGAACGGGTTTCTGCGGGAACTGGTGCGGCAGGAGGGCCGGACGGAGGCTGCCAGGCTGCTGGGCGTCAACTACAAGACCGTGGTGCGGGCCGAGGAGTCGGGCCAGGTCACCGAACACGTGGGCCGTGCATTGGAAGGGTTGCTGGGGGTGACGGAGGGCGCCGAGGTTGCGCGGCTGCGGGAGCGGGTCGGTGCGTTGGAGGAGGGCATGGAGACACTGGCGAAGGAGCTTCGGGACGGCCTCGACGAGATCCGGGGCGCGGTTGCGGGAAGTGTTGGGCAACAGGCGGAGGGTGAGGACGCCGAGGAGACCATCAATGGGCCTGACGTGGTGGATCAATCAGATGACAGGGAGACTCCTCCGGTACCGGGCATTCGGTCGAGGGAGCCTTTCACGGAGCGGCGGCTGGACCCCGAGGTGGTCACCGAGGAGCCCGCCGGGGACGACCCGGGGGTCTACGGTCCAGCGTGGCCCCTGGTGGAGGAGTGGCGCCGGTTGCGGGCCGATCATCCCAACAGGGGCAGGAGCCTGACGTGGCTGGTGACGGAGGAGAGGCTGCTGACGCTGGAGCTGGCCATGCTGGAGGAGCACGGGCTGACGCTGCCGCCGGAGACCCAGCCCCTGCGGGGGTTCGGGCGCCGGGGACAGACCACGTGGCGCTGGACGGCGCTGGACGACACCCGGAGGGCGTTGGGAAGGCGGGGACTGCTCCGGTGGGTGCGCAGGGCCCTCACCCTGGGACTGTGGTGGCGGTAGACCCGGGGGCCGGGGACCGCGGCTGTTTTGACGGGTGCTGCGTTGGTGCGGCCTAGGAGCGACGTAGCTGCGAGTGATATGGGGCGGCTGTCCCCGAAAGCCCGCCCAAGCCCTTCCATTCGAGCAGGTGTTCGGCAATACTGAAATTGTTGTCTGGCTTTTCCCAGCGTTTCATGCCCTAGAAACCTGGAGGATTACCGCCCCTCAAATCCGGGACCGGCTGCATAGGATCGAGCCTCGCTCTCCGAACAGCCGCCCAGGGGTCATGACCGGAAGGATCGAGCCTCGCTCTCCCGATGGTCTCCCCGCAGGGACACGTCCGTAGTGGTCGAGTTATGTCCTTCCCTTCGGCCCTCGGATACATTGGTTGGAGTGCGCACTGCACACCGGCCGGTTCTTCACGTCCTGCGTCATCCGCCCGGGTGTTCATACGACAGGTTCCCCCCAGGACCCCGGCTGGTTACTTATGTCCTTAGCAACCGGGGCACAGGTCTCTGAAGCAGCGGCAATGCTCCCCAGTTCCCGACCGCCGTTGACTTCCCAGGGATACTTCTAATCCCCCCATCTCTCCCCATGCCTGCATCCGGTCCGGGGAGAAGCTCGTCCACTTTCATTCCATCGTCAGTCCTTCACCCAGTCATGCCCTGCGCTGCGGATGCCGGTGCGGGAAAAAGCAAAGGAGGTCCATATGCAAGTTCTCGGAGTGCTCTTCATGGTCATGGGCGCCGCCCTCAGGGTTGGCCGGTGTCTGCTGAGGTTCAAGTGGCCCGTCATCGCCCTGCTCGTCGTAGCGCCGCTGGTCATCACGTGGAGCCTGGAGGTCTTCGCCCTCAACGGGCTGGGGATCTTCTCCTGGCTGGTGTTGGCAAGACAGCTCACAAGGCTCATAGGCAGAAGGTAAGAGAGAAGGAAGACCAACAAGACAAGGAAAGGAGTTCGATATGACAACGCAAGCGATAACGGTGAGCGGTGGGGTAGTGAGGACTCGGGCGAGCCTGGAAGACCTGGTCGACCGGGTGATCGAGGCCCTGTTCGGGGCGAACGATGAGGAAGTCGCAGTACCGGCGCCTACGGTGGCGAAGAGCATCCACGATGCCCGGAGGTTGAGGAAGGCCGCGGACCTGGACGGGGCCCTGGCAGTTCTGTCCGAGGTGGATACTCCCAACGCTCCCGTGAGGGATGCCTGCTGGGCGTACTCCGAGTGGCTGGACCTCGTGCGGCGCCGTTTCGGGAAGAAGGGGGTGCTGAACTACAGCCCCGGCGCCGGCCGGGCTGCGGCCCTGGTATCCCGGGACAGTGCCACCCTGGAGGTGGTGGCGGTACTGGGGATGCGCTGGCTGCCCGGCAAGGTGGTCTCCAGGGACAGCCTCCGGGGATTGAAAACCCTGGGGAAGGGAGGTTCGTCATGGTCCTAGCCACGGCTCCGGTGGACATTCCAGCTCTGAAGGCCCGTCACCCCCTGGGCGCCGTCGTGGAGGACTCGGGAGTGAGGCTGAGAGGCAGGGGCCGGGTCCGCCAGGGCGTCTGCCCCTTCCACGACGAGGTGGAGGGCAGTTTCACGGTGTACGCCGACTCGGAGCGGTTCTACTGCTTCGGGTGCGGCGAAGGGGGCGACGTCCTGGACTTCATCCGGCGGGCCGAGGGCCTGAGCCTGCCGGAGGCCATCGCACGGCTGGATGGCAGCCCTGGGTGCAAACCCAGGGCCGTCAACCGTCCAGCCGGTCCGCGTCCGCCTTCGGACGCCGCGCTGCCTCCCAGGGATTCCAACCTGCTGACGGCGGCGGCGCGCTTCTACGCCGGGCAGCTGCGCCTCGACTCCAATGCTCAGGCGTACCTGGCCTCGCGGGGCGTCGGCCCGGCCGCCGCAGCCCGCCTGGGTCTCGGCTCTGCGCCGGGCAGCGGGCTGCGGGATGTCCTGGAATCCCTGGGCTTCTCCGAGAAACGTCTCAGGGACTCCGGGCTGTTCATGGCGCGGGGCGCGGAGCGGTTCGCCGGCACGGTCGTCGTTCCGGACGTCTCCGGCGGCCTTGTCCACTGGCTCGTCGGACGGGCCATAGACCCCGACCGGACGCCCCGGTTCCAGGCGTTGCCCGGTCCCAAGCCGGCGCTGGGACTTGGGCGTCTCGGCCGCGCTCCCCTGTGGGCGATCGTCACCGAGGGCGTCTTCGACTGGCTCGCCCTTGCCGGCTGGAAGTTCCCCGCCTGCGCCGCCCTGGGAACCCAGGGCATGGAGCGGGTCGCCGACGCCCTCCGGGGCTGCGCCCGCGTCTTCCTCGCCTTCGACTCGGACGACGCGGGCCGGGAGGCTACGGAGCGGCTCGGGAACCTGCTCGGACGCAGGGCCGTCGCCGTCGCCCTTCCCCCCGGTGTCGGCGACGTGGCCGAGCTTGCGGCCCTTCCCCAGGGTCGCACTGTCTTCCTCCGCCTGCTCTGGCTGGCGGCCGGCTCCGCCCGGTAGAGGGCCACCCCTGCCCCACACCGCTCCAGAGCCCCACCCTCCCTCACTCCCGCCTACTTAATTCCCCCCTTTCAACTCCCACCCCGTCCCTTCCCATAGCCCCTCTCCCACACCTCCCCGTCGACCCGCGCCCACGCGCGTCTGCACATGGGAGGCATCCCCTCCACTTACTACGGCGCCCACCCCAACCTGCTTGGAATGGACGCCGCCCACGGGCCTTAAAAGAGGCCCGCCTTGGCCTTGGCAAACACCATCAACCACACCGCAAAGGAGACACATCATGACGAACGGAACGCACAGGAACGCAAGCAACAACGGCACCCGGCCCGACGCCGCCCCGATGGGCGACAGGGAACTGGACCTTCTCTGGGACAGTCTGCCACCAAGGGTGACCAAAAAGCTGTCCCAGCCCCTCGACCCGGCCCTGGTATCCAGCCGCAGGGGACGGGGGAACCGCACCTACCCCTACCTGGAGGGCCACGTCGCCATCTCACAGGCCAACCGGGTCTTCGGCCACGGGGGTTGGGGCTACGAGGTAGTGGGAGACGTGACCCTCCGGGAGATGCGGAGCGTCGACCCCAAGACCGGGGAGGTGAGGACCTCCCACGCCTGCGCCGCCACGGTCAGGGTAGGCGTGCCCGGCGCCCCCTCCCGCACCGACGTGGGATTCCACGCCGTGAACGACGATACGGTGGAGGGCCACGAGACCGCATACAAGGGCGCCGTCACCGACGCCCTGAAGAGGGCGCTCAGGAGCTTCGGCGACCAGTTCGGGAACGCCCTCTACGGCAACCCGGCAAAGCAGACACCGGCGAGGCCCCCCCAGGAGGTCCCCCAAGGCGGCGGCCGTGACGACGACCCGGCCGGGTCGCAGCTTGAGGCCCTGAGGACGAGTCTCATCAACCTGGGAGCCGAGCAGGGGTTCGAAGAGGCACAGGTCAGGGAGGCCACGAGGAGCCGGACGGGCAAGGAGCTCGAGGAGCTAACCGTCGACGAGCTGGAGCCCCTGGTGAAGAGCGCCGCCCGGAAGCTGAAGGAGAGGCAGCAGGAGCAGGCGGCCTAG
Source organism: Dehalococcoidia bacterium (assembly GCA_965197585.1). GTDB lineage: Bacteria > Chloroflexota > Dehalococcoidia > Plut-88900 > Plut-88900 > Plut-88900. The sequence continues at coordinate 2,641,367 of OZ240215.1, read as the reverse complement.
CGGGTAGGGGAATAGAGCGGGATCGTCCCCCTGGGGACAGGTCCACTCTTTCCTTACCGGATGGAAAGGAGACTAGCAATGACGGAAACAAGCCCGACGTTAGCCGGCTTGGTGGACGAACGGCTGGCCATGCTCTGGTACCAGGTAGACCGGGCCGGCGACCGCGGCCTGCGGAGGGAGATCGAGGAGGTCGCCGACCGGTTCATGTTCCCCGGCGACACAGCCATCAACGACAAGGACATAGAGAACGCTCACGAGGTGTTCCGGCGGGTGCACGCCAAATATACCCAAGAGATACAGACCCGGCTGGGGCTGCGGCTTGTCCGCTGCCCCCACTGCCGGGGAGAGGAGGTAAAGGAAGATGGATAAGACCACAAGCCCCAGGCCGAGAGTCCTGCCCAGCAGCACCGCAGTGCTGGCCACGTCCCACGGCGACCTCTGCCTGACCGTGGCCATCGACGGCGGCGGCGATCCCTTCGAGGTCTTCGGAAGGATGGGCAAGAGCGGCACCTTCGAGCAGGGCGTCACCGAGCTGGCCTGCCGGCTCATCTCGCTGCACCTGCGGCGGGGTACGCCCATCGAGGACGTCGTCGACCAGTGCCGGGGCGTCGGCGGCATGGAGCCCCGGCTCAACAAGCTGCCCGGCGGCAGGTCGGTGTTCGTCCAGGGCCTGGGAGACGGCATCGCCCACATCCTGCAGGGCTTCGTGAAGGACGAACTGAGCGCAGGGGATCAGTCACGACCCGCACCTGCAGTACGGCCCTCGGTGGCCGAGCGGGACGCCGAGTTCGTGCGGGTCGCATAGACGCTTCCCCCAGGGGAGCGCACAACGGGGCCGCCTCTTCCCCTGCGGGAAGGGCGGCCCCGGCGTCTATCAAGCACCGGGTGCGGGTGAACCCGCACCCCAAGACCCAAGAAGGAGGACCGAGATGTCCAGGACAGTTAACAAGGTAGAGCTACTGGGACGCGTTGGCGCCCAGCCCGAGATGCGCTACACCCCGAACGGCACCGCCGTCACACGCCTCAGCCTGGCCACCGACCGGCGGCGCCAGGACGGGGAGAAGGAAACGGACTGGCACGACATCGTGTGCTGGAGCAAACAGGCCGAGGCGGTGAACGAGTACGTTGGCAAGGGCGACCGCATCTACGTTGCGGGACGGCTGGTGCAGAACTGCTGGGAGACGGAAGACGGGCAGCGCCGGCGCCGCACCGAGGTCCACGCCGGGGAGGTCGTCTTCCTCGACTCCCGCAACGGCCGGAGCGAGAGGAACGGCAACGGCAGCCCGGCCCACGCCTCGGAGGCGGTTGCCGGGTCCCCGTTCTAGCCCTCACGCCGACGCCCCGGGAGCCGGGGCGCACCACGGGGCCGCACTCCTGTGCAGGGAGCGGCCCCGCTGCTTTTCTTGGCACCATCAACCCTACGGGAGAACCAACATGAAACGACACAAGGCGCCCACCGAGAACGACGTCCTGCTGGAGGCCCTGAGGAGCAACCTGGGCCTGCTATCAGAGCTGGCCGTCAGGTACCAGGTCGACACCCGGCCCCCGCACCACGACGACGCCCCGGCCATCACCTGCCCCGGGGACGTGCACCGGCTCCTCGGCCCCGAGATGACGCCCCTGGCCCAGGAGCAGCTCAGGGTCCTGCTACTCGACGTCAAGAACCGGGTCATGGGCCAGAGGGTGGTCTACCAGGGGAACGTGAACTCGGTGATGGTAAGGCCCGCCGAGGTGCTGCGCCCCGCCGTAGCCGAATCCGCTCCCCACTTCATCCTGGTCCACAACCACCCCAGCGGAGACCCCACCCCCAGCTCCCAGGACAGGGCCCTCACCGGCGACCTGTACCGGGCCGCCAGGCTCCTGGACATAGACCTGCTGGACCACGTGGTTATCGGGCACGACAGGGCCGTCAGCCTCAAGGAGCTGGGCTGCTTCCCCGAGTAACTACTCCCACATCGCCCAATGAGAACAAGAGAGGAAAAAACGCATGGCAACAACCCGACGCACCATCGAGCCGGTGAACCCCGAGGAGCTCTACACCGTCAGCGCCGGAGGCTACTCCGCCACCGCCGACGCCTTCGCCCGGAAGCAAGACTCCGGGGAGCTGTGGTTCCTTTCCATGGTCGGCCCCCAGACCGCCCTCAAGGCCATATGGGCCTCCCTGCTCAAGCAGCCCCCGGAGGCGGCCCACCTCATCCGGGGGGCCGACGGCGGGGAGTTCACCGGGGACTTCCTGCGCAGCTCAATACCCCATCACACCATCGGCACCTGGACCACGAAGATAGCCCGGCTTCCCACCACGGGCGGCTGGCACGCCCTGGTCTACACCCGCTTGGCGGAGTTCTCCTTCGAGAGGGACGACTTCCTGCTGCTTGCCCGCTCCGGGGATGAGGCCCCGGACCTCCACCGCCGGTTCCTCGACCGGCGCAGTCCCCTGCCTCTCCACCGCTCCTGGGCCCCCTGGCTCTGGCGCCGGGGGCTGCGCAACGGTGAGATAGTGCCCCTCCAGTCCGCGGGGATAACAGCCTACGTCTGCTCTCCCAACGCGGAGCGGCTCAGGGGCGACCTGTCTGATGCCGTGGCCCTGGGCACTCTTACCTTAAAGGAGGAGGTTGGCGATGGATAAAACCCTGAGTCCGGCCAAACGCCCTAACAAGAGAAGGCAGGCACGCCATGGGAGGGCATGGCTGCGCTTCTCCCCCGACGGCGTCACCTGCCGCTACTGCCCCCACGACTCATCGAGACACCTCTGTACCTCGGGCCAGCCCCATTTCTTCAGGAAAGCCACCCCGGAGGAGGAGAGGGATCCCTTCCTGCCCCTCTACAGGCACAACGTGCCCGGTGGGCCAGTCCTCGTAAGAAGGATTGTAGTCGCCAGAGACGCCGAACTCATCACCGCCTTTTGCCGGCCCTGCGCCCGGGAGCTGGGCACCCACCAGGTCCTCTGCTTCCAGCGCAACCTGGCCACCGGCGAGGCCGTCGGCATCGGGAACGGCAACGAACCAGAGAAAGGAGAAAGGCCATGACCAAAGCAAACGACAGGAACCGGGACAGGACCCTGGTATTCGACTGTCCCCTGTGCGGCGGACCCTCGGCGGTCACGGGAGAGCGCGGCGTCTACGTCCACGCCGGGGTCATCCACCACTGCGCCGCCTGCGGGGGAGAGGTGGTCTTCCAGGCCCTCAGCGTGGAGCGCTACCTGGAGACGGTGAACGGCAACGTCGACTGCTGCTGCCTCGCCGACCGGCGCGAGCACGAATCCTCGACCCTAATGGACATTGAGATAGGAGGTGCAAGATGAGACTGGCAGCCCAGGCAAAGGGAGGCTTCTATCCCACACCCGATAGGGTGGTGGAGATGATCGCCACGCTGGTAGACACCCCACGGCTCTCCTACTACAGCAGGGGCAAGACGCTGCGCATCCTCGACCCCTGCTGCGGGGCCGGCGAGGCGTTGTCGCTGCTGGCCGAATGCCTGGGCAGGCCCAACGGCCTGCCCATCGAGACCTTCGGCGTGGAGCTGCACAGGGACAGAGCCGAAGAGGCCCGGGGCTTACTGGACCACTCGCTGGCCTCCGACCTGTTCCGGACCTCCATGGCCAACGGGTCCTTCGGACTCCTCTACCTCAACCCGCCCTACGACTGGGATGCCGGTGACGAGAAGAGAGTGGAGCACCGTTTCCTGACCCACTGCACCCGCTACCTGGCCGAGGAGGGCCTACTGGTCTTCATCGTCCCCAGGTCGCGGCTGGCGGTGTCGGCCCGCTACCTGGCCACCCACTACGCAACGCTCCGCTGCTGGGCATTCCCCAGGCCCGAGCGGGAGGCATATGACCAGGTGGTGCTCATGGGTTACAGGAAGGCGGACCCATCCCCCAACGCCTACGCCGAGGGGCGGGTGAGGGAGTGGGCCCTGGGGGAGCCCGAGGGACTGTCGCCGCACGACTACCCCGCCTACTCCCCCTCCATAACCCCCGCGGGCGACATACTGTTCGCCACCCGCACGGTGGACCCGGTTGCGGCGGCCAGGGAGGCCCGGTCCTCGGGGCTGTGGGCCACCACGGCGGTCACCGACGCCCTCTGGCCCGCCGGGGACAGCCGCACCCGTCCCCTGATGCCCCTGCGGCGGGGCCACATGGCCATGCTGGTTGCGGCAGGGTTCCTGGACAACCTGGTGCTGGAGGCAGAAGGCAGGCGAATCCTGGTCAAGGGACGCACCACCAAGGAGATGATACTGGTGGAGGACACCCCTCAAAAGGAAGTCTACCGTGAGAGGCTCAGCACCACCGTCACGGCCCTGGACCTGGACGACGGCGAGGTAACCGACATCGCAGCATAGCCGGCCCATTCCGCCGGGCCGCACACCGAGACCCCGCTCGCCCACTCCAAAGGGCGGCGGGGTCTCTCTTCATCTTCACGACTACAACACGCATCTATAGATAAGTAAGGAGGCGCACAGTGAACCTCGGAGAGTTCATCGATACATACAGGGAGGCCATCGCCCGCAGGGTGGTGGAGTCCTACCCGCCCCTCTACCGGCCCTCGGATGACGGGCACGGGCTGCCTTCCCTGCTCCGCACTCCCCTGGGGGCGCAGGCCGACGCCATCCGCGCCGCCGCCCTCTCCCTCAAGGCCCATCGGGGCACCACCGTGGTCGGCGAGATGGGTACCGGCAAGACATTCATCGGCGCGGCGGCCGCGCACATGGCGGGGTTCAGGAGGATACTCATCCTCTGCCCTCCCCACCTGACTAAGAAATGGAAGCGGGAGGTGGAGCAGACCGTGCCCTTCGCACGGGCTGCCATCGTAACCTCCATCACCGACCTTGAGCGGCTCCGCCTCTCCGCAGGCTCAGGCCCCCTCTTCGCCGTCATGTCCAGGGAGAGGGCAAAGCTCTCCTACCGCTGGAAGCCCGCCATCGTAGAGCGGTGGGCCGCGGCGGCGGGAAGGCTGGTGCGGGACGAGGAGACGGGAGAGCCGTTCCGGGTCCCCTGCTGCCCCGACTGCACGGCGCAGATCGTGGATAAGGACGGCGTGCCCCTGACGGACGCCGACCTGAACCGCAGGAAGCACACTTGCGCCAACTGTGGCTCCCCCCTGTGGCAGGCCGACAAGTCCGGCCCCGCCCGCTACCCCCTCTCCGACTACGTGAAGCACAGGATGAAGGGCTTCTTCGACCTGCTCATCGGAGACGAGGTCCACGAGTACAAGGGGCGGGGCTCGGCCCAGGGCATCGCCGCCGGAGTCCTCGCCGACGTTTGCGGCAAGTCCCTCAGCCTGACGGGCACGCTGCTCGGTGGCTACTCCTCGACCATCTTCCACCTGCTCTACAGGTTCAGCCCGGAGCTCAGAACGGAGTTCGACCGCTCCGACGAGCACCGCTGGATAAAGCGGTACGGCTTCGAGGAGCACAGCATCGGCAAGCCCGACGACGACACCCTGGAGGACGGGCGCAACAGCCGCCGCCGCAAGTTCCGCAAGGTGGTCAGGGAGCGGCCGGGCCTAGTGCCCTCGGCCCTCTTCCACATCATCGGCAACACCGTCTTCCTCAAACTTGCCGACGTGGCCTCGGGCCTGCCCCCCTACGAGGAGCAGATACTGCTGTCCTCCATGGACTCCGAAGAGGACGCGACTGGCTACTCCCAGCGCACGGCCTACAACACCGTGTTCGAGGAGCTGCGAAAGGAGCTGGCGGACGCCCTCAGGAGCGGCTCCAAACGGCTGCTGGCCACCTACCTTCAGACCCTATTGGCCTACCCCGACGGCTGCACCAGGGGAGAGACGGTCTTCGACCCCAGGAGCGGGGAGGTGATCGTCCAGGTGCCGCCCCTCTCCGAGGAGCGGCTCTATCCCAAGGAGAAGTCCCTGCTGGACCTCGTGGCCGCCGAGCGGCTGGAGGGCCGCAGGGTGCTGGTCTACGCCACCCACACGGGAACACGGGACATCACCGGGCGGATGGACGACATCCTCACCCGGCACGGGTTCCGGGTTGCGGTGATGAAGGCAGACGCCGTGGCCCCTGACAAGAGGGAGGCGTGGGTCGCGGAGAAGGTCAAGCAAGGCATCGACGTGCTCATCTGCCATCCCAGGCTGGTGCAGACCGGCCTCGACCTCATCGACTTCCAGACCCTCTGCTGGTACGAGACCGACTACTCGGTCTACGTCATGCGGCAGGCGTCCCGCCGCTCCTGGCGCATCGGACAGACCCGCCCGGTCAAGGTGGTGTTCATGTCCTACCGGAACACGCTGCAGGCCGACGCCCTGAAGCTGGTGGCGAAGAAGCTCCAATCATCGCTTGCGGTGGAGGGGGAGCTGCCGGAGGACGGGCTGGCCGCCTACGGCGACGACGGTGACGACCTGATGATGGCCCTGGCCCGCAAGATCGTCAGCGGCGAGGAGGACGGGGCCGAGACGGTGGAGGAGGTGTTCGCACATGCCAGGGACGCCGAGGCCAGCGCCGAGGAGTTGCTGGTAGACGACGGCTGGAAGGTCGTCGAGGTCGAGTCGGAGGCCGTAGGGGTCAACGGCAGCGGCCGCCATGACGACATCGGGCCGACGGTCGAACTAGTCCTGAGCAACGGCCGCCACGGGAACGGCCACGCCGCGATTCCCGCCAACGGCAACCGGAACGGCCACCACGACGAGGCCCCGGAGCCGTCCGCCACTGGTGGATCGCTGTTCTCCTGGGCGCAGTTTATGGCCGAGGAGCCGGTGAAGCCCAGGGGTAGCAAGCCTCAGCCGGCAAGCCTCTCGATGTTCGAGTGGGCAATGAGCATGGAGCAAGAGAGAGAGGAAGTGCCGGTCAGCGCGGGAAGCTGAGGCCGCAGCGCACGGGGGGAGGACACCTACCCTCAGGTGTCCTCCTTCTGCCGGTCAGGGAGGCCCAAACGGTGTCCTGAACGGGGCGCCGCCAACGAAGCAACGCAGCGAACACAACACTCACAAGGAGATGAACCATGGCACGCATATTCGTCTACGACGACCGCGAGTTCCCAGACCCGGACCCCCAGATGAGCGTCGAGCAGGTGAAGGGCACATTGGCCGACTTCTACGGGGAGATCACGGGCGCCTCGGTGAAGGAGACCAAGAGGGGAGACGACACCATCTACGAGTTCCAGCGGCGGGTGGGCACCAAGGGCGCCTGCACCTGCGCCCCGAACTGAAGGAGGGAGTCCCATGGACAACCGGACTTTCGCCGGTCTGCTGGCGGCAACGCCGCCGGCGGACCTCAGCATCCTTGAGCTCACGGCGGAGCTCACACGGCCCGACGGCTCCTTCGACCTGGACGCCGCGGCCGCAAGGCAGAGTGACGTGGAGCTGGCCTGCGTCCAGGCCCAGGACTACGCCGCGTCTACGGGGCGGCTACTGGAGGCGCTGCGGTGGCATCTGTGGCCCCGCCGAGCCTGAGCGGCCTGGCGAAACTGCTCCTTCGGCGTCCGCCGTCGCTGCGGGAGCTGGTCGCGCTGGCCGGCCACGCCGGCGACTACGCATGGTTCACGGCTCTGGTACGCCGCCTTTTCCCCGAGGAAGCGGAGGCGGTGCTTTCGGCCCCCGACGTGCGCACGAGGGTGGAGCGCTTCGCCAATCTCTTCGGAGAGCGGCACTTCCCCCTCTACGCCCCGTTCTTCGACTACTACATGGAAGACGGGGACGAACCGCCCTGGACATGGCTTCGGAGGGGCATCCCCTTCGAGCTGATGGGCTTCGGCTACGACGGCCTCCACGAGATGTGGGACGGCTACCGCGACGGGCTCTCGGCCCTGGTCCTCCTGGTCAAGCCCCCCGATACCTTCTACGAGGAACCCGACGGGCTCCGGGTGGCGTGGCTTGAATCGGCCGCCGCCCTCATCCCGCAGCAGACCCTGCTCAACATCCCCAAAGGAGGCATACCCCTGGACGCCCTCATAGAAGCGCTCGAGAGGAGCAGGTTCGAGGGGGCGGCCCAAGCCTGCACCTGGGTCTGGGCCGAGACCGGCAACTTCTTCCTCGACCACTGCTACGACGACGGCATGTACGAGGGGTTCGCAGACCCCTGGGAGGAAGAGGTAATCGAGGACGGAACCGAGGAGTGGCGCAAGGCCAGCGCCCTCATGGACTCGGTGACGCAGTTGACCGACTGGCTGGAGGAGGACCTCCCCGGCCGCTTCGCCGAGATGCTGGACTTCGTCCTGGGGAGGCTCCCAAACCGAGAACAGGAGGTAAACGATGAGTGTTGAACTAGATTCGACCCAATGGTCCCTGCCGGGCTCCGCGGAAATACCCAGGGACCGTCTCCAGATGCAGATGGAGATCTACAGGGAGACCATCCTGCTGAGGGGGTTCGATAGCGACTCCACATGGGTAAGAACCGTCTCCGCAGATGAAATCGCCAATGCCCTCACCCGGCACCTGGGGTTCTCCTCGGGGCTGCTGCCCCAGGACGCCCTCTGGTGGAACCAGGGCGAGACCGGGCAGGTGGTGGCCCTCTGGCGGCCGCCGCAGGTCTGGTCCGTTGCCCTGCAGCGGGAGGCCTTCAAGCCCCCCGCCCGGCTCCGGCTCCCCATGCCGGGGCTGGTGCTCGTCTGCTCGCCGGGCCGGGCGCCCTGGGTCTACGCCGCAACGCGCCGGCCCACCGACACCGAGCAGCAACTCTTCCGGGCCCCGGCCTTCAACGTCTTCGGAGACGGGCGGGTCTGCCCCGGAAGCCACCGGTTCCCCGAGGAGGTGGGGCTGATACCCGAGTCCTTCTTCCAGTCCTACTTCTCCCTTACCGGAGACACCCGGAACCGCTCGAAGAAGCACACCGACAACCTGCAAGCGCTATGGGAGGAGATCAATGGAAAGACCGAGTACCCGATGGAAGACCTTGTTCCCCAGTGCACCCTGGCCCACGCCATGGCGGTCTCCGAGGGGAGACGGGGCTACGGCTACCGCTAGCGCCGGGCCCCACCCTGTGGGCTACCTGGTGAACCACCCATGTGGACTCCTGGGCTCTCAGGGTATCGGGTACGACTACGTGCTCGGAGCGGGCGGTCTCTACGTCCAGTCCGAGAGCGCCCATCTGGCGGCGCGGGTCCTGCTCGTCCCCTGCGAGGTGCGCGGGTTGAAGCCCGTGTACGAGAAGGTGGCGCTCTCCCACGGCCCCATCCCGGCAAACCTCTTCGAATTGGGTCTGCGCTGGCTCCGGACCGATCCCGACACGGAGCGGTTCTTCGCCGTGTGCTGGGACGGGGAAGTCTACCAGCTGGTGGTGCCCCCGCAGACTGGCACCTCGACCTCCGTCACCTACCGGCCCCCCGATGGGGTGGTCGCCGAGTTCCACTCCCACGGAGGCTCCCGCGCCTTCTTCTCGGCCACCGACGACCGGGACGAGCAGGGCTTCCGCATCTACGGCGTCGTCGGACGCCTCAATACTCCCCGGCCCGAGCTGAGCCTCCGGCTGGGGGTCTACGGCCACTTCGCCCCGGTGGACTGGTCGCAGGTGATCGCCGGCCGGATCGGGACGTCCGGCAGCTAGTCGAGGAGGCTGATCCGATGCAAAACACTTGCCAAACCCCAAGGAGGTGAACTGAACATGCCCTATTACCTGGACAACTCATTCCTGCTGGACAACCCCTGGGTCACCGTGGTCGGCTGCGGTGGCACCGGCGGCTTCGTGGCCGAGGGCCTCTGCCGCCTCTTCCAGGGGCGGGAAGCCACCATCGTCCTGGTCGACCACGACCGGGTGGAGCCCCACAACCTGCTGCGACAGAACTTCTACGCCGAGGACGTCGGTAAATTCAAGAGCCAGGCCCTGGCCGAACGGCTGGCCAGGGCCTTCCGGCGTCCCGTCGGCTACTCGGTCTACCCCTTCAGGGAATACGACTCCCGGCCCCACGGAAACTGCTACCCCGGCCTTCCCTCCTACGGGAACTCCCTGCTCATCGGCTGCGCCGACAACGCCGCCGCACGCAGGGCCATGGCCGAGTGTCTTCCCGGCGACCCGGGCCGGTGGCTCGTCGACTCGGGCAACGACACCAACTGGGGGCAGGTGCTGGTCGGTAACGTCTCAGGCGAGATCACCTGGGACGAGCCAGCGTTCAAGGGCGAGACCTGCTACCTGCTGCCCGCACCCACGCTCCAGCGCCCCGACCTGCTGACGGCGGTGTCGACCGCGCCGCCGGACGTGGACTGCGCTGCCGCCCTCGACCTCACCGACCAGGACCCCACCATCAACCAGATGATGGCGTCGCTGGTGCTGCAGGTGGTCCGCCGCATGGTGGCGGGCTCTTGCCCCTTCATGGGCCTCTACCTGGACATGGAGCAGGGCACCGTCACCCCGACCTACGCCACCCCGGAGGCAGTGGAGCGGGTGGTGGGGCCTGACTTCGAGCCGGGGATAGCAGCCTAGCGATCATCGTTCATGAACAAAACCAGAGAAGAGAACAAGGAGAAGGAGAAACCAATGTTTGACAAGAAGGGAAAGGCCACGACCGGCACGATCTGGCAGGACAACCACAGCGGGCTCCGCAGGCACAAGCTGATGACCAGGGAGCTTGCCGACACCATCCCGCCCCTCTACGCCAATGACGGGGCGGACGACCCCGATGCCGTCGTTGCCAGGGTGAAGCTGTTCAGCCCGTACAACGGCTGGCGCTGGTACATCACCGAGTGGGACCCCGAGACCGGACTGTGCTTCGGCCTCGTCGAGGGGTTCGAAGTGGAACTTGGATACTTCGACCTCACGGAGCTGGCGGAAGTAACCGTGTTCGGCGGCGTCCCCGCCGTGGAGCGCGACCTGTACTGGGAGCCGATGACCATCGGCGAGATCAAGGGACAGCCGGGATGGATGGCGGCCTAGTGAACAGAGCACACGAACCAGTCGGAGAAGAATCAAGGAGAGGAGAGACCATGCCTGACGAAACTGGAACGGAAGCAATCCGCTCGGATGCTCCGAGCGTCGATGAGAGTCTGTTTGGCGATACGGCAGACGATGCGGCTGCCGTGGCTGTCGAAGGGGAAGACTCCAATAAGGAGACCGAACAGGACCGGCAGGGCTCCGATGACGTAGAGGAGCAGGCCCGTCCGCCGGAAGACCTGAAGGTCGTCGTGTCCATAAAGGGAGGCAGGGCCACCATCGGCGTGCAGCGGACCTCTTCGGACCCGCACATCGAGACGTTCGACGACTGGGACCTGTCCGGGCTGGCGCAGGAGGTCCTGGCGGTGACCGAAAGGGCGAGGGCCAGATGGGAGGATCAGCCCAAATATCCGGCTTACGCGAGACCCGCTCCCCCGGCAAGGCGTCGGAACCGGCGAGAACAGGGTTCGGCGCAGGCCGGGGCCGCCGAGGGAGGGGCAGACCAGCAGCAGCCCGAGCCGCCCAGGCTGTTCTAGGGGCCGGACCTTGCCTCCCAGGGCCCGGTTGGGAGTTAGTGGGCAGGTGGCCGCACGCAGTAGGTGCGGCCACCTGCCCAGCGCAACCATCGTATTTGTCGGCGTTTTTGCATTTGTGAGGGCAACGGACTCCTCGAAGATACCGTTGAGACCGCCAAGCCTCTCTTCTCTTGGAATGAGTCTGCCGTGGACGTTCCCGCCAAACCGGGAGGAGGGGCTAGCACCAGACACAACTAGCTGCCCTTCTCTTCGAGTGGGCTCTCGCCGTACAGGAGGAACGAAAGGTTGAGCCGATGGGGAAGGTAGCCTGACTGAAAGTCGGACTGCAAGGTCGGACTGAAATGCAACAGGGAGGCCATTGACGCCGTTTCGATGGTCTCCTCGTTCGTCCATGTGTGAGTGTTTTTGCGCGTCTTGTACACACAGGGCTTTAAACCTAGGGTTCTTCATTGACCTCTGCAAGATGGGAGGCCCTTCGCACAGTTACATCCTCATGTCGTCCAGAAACTCCGATATTGGCTTCACACCTGTCACCAGAAGGTTGTCTCTGGCGCGTGTGCAGGCAACATATAGCAGGTGTCGTTCGGTGTTGTAGATCTCCTCCAAATCTGCCTCATCAGCAATAGACTCAACTCGGGACTGGAGGGGAATTACCTCAGCATCACAAGCCATAACAACAACCGCCCGGAATTCTAGGCCCTTGGCAAGGTGCATAGTGCCGACCGTCAAACAGTCATCCCGCACTTTCATGTCATCGTCAAGTACGGCATACATCATACCTATGCGCTTGATCGCCTCTACAGCCCTGTCCAGTTGGTCCTCAGACCTCACGAACACGCAAATCTCGCTGGGACTGAGATGCTCAAAGACCTTGGCATTCAACCACTCGCTTACCTTCGCGCGCTCCATCTCCTCGTCATTAAAGGCTTGAATGGAAGGCCTCGGGCCGTTGAAAATCGATACCGTTCCTTGCCGGTCTTCCACGTTGCCGTCAACGTCGGACATCTCCGGGTCTAATAGACGGTCGGCCTGCATTCTAATCTGATGTGAAGTGCGATAGTTTATTCGCAGAGTCTGGGAACGGCCCCTCACATCCACTCCCAGCTCCTTCCAAGAGAATGGTTGTTGAAAAATGCGTTGGCCGAGGTCACCAGCAAAAAAGAGTCCGTTTGGGCGTCCTCCTGCTAGTACAGCAAGGAACTTCAGTTGGGCCACACTGACATCCTGTGCTTCGTCAACTACAACGTGGTCGAATATAGGCTGTTCCTGTTGTTTTAATCCGCAAGTCAACCTTCCAAACACCTCAGCCATCGTCACTAATCCGCGCTCTCCCAATCCCGACCTGACACGCTCAAAGACCGGCCATAATGCCTGCCGCTGGGACCCGGATAACCTGCGGTAACGGCCGATACGGGCTATGTCACGATAGTCTTCCCAACTAGCCAACTGCCAAGCGTCTATCACTCGCTCCCACTCCGCGGTGAGGAAGGTCAAGGAGAACTTGGTCCCTTCCAGTGAGCATGATTCTTCGATAAGTCTCCGTATGGTCTCGTGCTTTGCCAAGTTCGGTGGCCCAAAGAAGTTCTTGTACAGGCTAAGACCGACGCTGTCCAGCGAACCGACTTTTGTTATGCCGTTCGGTTCTAGTTCCTTGTGCATCAGTCGGTGGAGCTTTGTTTTCAATAAGTTGGCAAGAGCGCCTGAGAACGTGGTCAGTAGAATGCGAGCCTCTGGGTTTGACTTGGCCAGATACGCGGCCCTGTGTAGAGCCACTACAGTCTTTCCGGTGCCCGCCGAACCCGAGACCCGTGCCGGCCCGTTGTAGTCCCGCTCCACGAGACCCAGTTGAGCGGGATGAAGGAAGATGGTCCACTTCTCCCATGGATATTCGAGGGCTTCCTGCAACTCCTCAATATTTCGCATTACACGGAAACGGCGCAGCGCGTCCGGGTGATCGAAGGGATCGGCCCCGTCCGGAGCAGGCAAGGATGGTTGTGGCGTCTTGCCCACTGCCAATTCCAGCAGCGCTTCTCCCGCTTCCGATGGCAAATGAGTTGCCAAATCCAACACACTATCTTCGTCGGCGATCCTCACATCAGCCAACCATTCCGGTGGTACACCATAACCCAACAGTTGTTCATCCGGGATGTTCTCGAAGAGTGGATGCTTTGGTGGCGTGGACCGCTCAACTGTTACATATGACAAGACCGGAATCTCTTGGATAACTTCCCGGAGTTCTACCAGCTGGGCAGCGCCTGTAGTGGGGTGGGGTACGAGTTTCCTCCGCTCGGCCCATCTATAGGCTTCCTCGTGATGGTCTACATAGCACAACGTCATGCCGTCGTAGGTCTGATGGACGATTATGCGTAAGTCGCTGTTCACCCTGGCGGACCAAAAGTTTGGGTCCCGAGTGCCAGAAAGCCGGTGCAAACTAAGGCTTGGGTGGGACGGATTGGTCTGCAAGTCAAAAGCAGTCGTTTTGACCGCCTTCTGGTGCTCGTTAGGTAGCTTGCCGAGCCTAGAGGTGAAAGTGTCGGCTATGCGAAATTGCATACGTCATTTGGGTGGTTGTCAGAGTTCGCATTCTTTTTTCTGCTCGAATGCTGTTGTACAGAACGAAGGGGCTGAGAGCTGCGTGGGCGAGGAGCTATATCAGAGGGGCACTGTTCCTGCCCTCACCCCACCCGAAACACTTTCATCACCTCATCCCCAAGGTGGTTGATTACCTTGACAGCGATGCGTCCAGACTCCGGTTTGGGGAATGGCCGGGAGATGTCGCTGTTGAGGGTTGCCCAGGCATCCGGGTCAATCTCGGCTTTCAGGGTTGTCTTGAGCGACTTGTAAGGGTCGTTGGCGCCGAGGAAGTAGGCGTGGCGTACGAAGAAGCTCTCCTGGTCGTAATCGGTGTCGATGAACCAGCAGGCGATGCCATCCGGTCCGTCGCTGCGGACCTCGCCGGTGTTGGGGTGAAACACATCCACACCGTTGACCCTGACCTGTAGTTGACCGTCCTCGGTATCCAGCACGTCGATATCCGGCTCGCCGAAGATCACGAACAGATTCCCGTTGCCGGTATTCTTCAACTCCCCGGCCATGTGCAGGTCGGCATTCATGCGAGCTTTGAGTACCGGGATTCGGCCCAGGCTCTCGAACTCCGTTGTATGGGCGTCATAGTTGAAGGCACAGGCGATAAGCACGTCGAACCCGCACTCGGCGGCCTCCCGTGCTGCTTCTACAAGGTCAGGCCGAGACACGGTGCCAAACTCCGGCCCGATGAATATGCCCGCTTTCTTTTCCATGCCTGCCGAAGCAGAGTCATCTTCGTTGTCTTCGCCTCCCTCAACGTACCGACCCTCCGCACAGACCAGCTTACCCGGCCATGGAGTCAGCGAGGTGAAGGTTATCCGGTCTTCCTTGTGGGCCTGCTGAACACCGGAACGTTTCAGGTTTTCGAGTATGATTTGGCCGAAGTCGTAACCCGTGCCGTAGCCGTCCTGTGATTCGGCGACGCTATCAATGATTTCGCCGTTCTCGTCTACACCCAGAACCCGGTGAGGAGAGATGCTTTCCACAGTAAAGGGCCCTGCGACGCGCACCTTGCTTCGGGCATCATAGGGCCTATCGTATAGGTACTCGTACTCTGCTTTGGCTGCGATGGATGCGTCAATTTCTTTCTGTCGAGCGATGCGCAATTCCCACCACTGCTTATGGAGGTCTTTCACTTGCCTAGGCCATGAGCTTACGGCTTCCCGGGGAATCTCCCATTCTTCCCAAGTGGCGTTAAGGGTCTCGTTGAGCTCCTTGCACAGTGGCTCCAGCTTCTCCTGAAATTCGTCGTATATGACATCAATTTCAACGTTGTTGGCGATAGCACCTAGAGTGATGTGAGGCACACGATCATAGACAAACCCTTGCCGTAGATTGCCGTAGGTCGGCATTGTCGAGGGAGCATTGCGCGAGAGTTCGGCCTCCTTCTGTTGCCCTTCTGGGCTATCGGCCAACAGGTAGTAGGGATAGCGAGCACCCATGATGCGAGCCCGTGCCAGAGCCAGGGCGACTCGTGAAGTATCTACAACAATCCACCGCCGTCCCCATCGCTCGGCTATGTAGGCGGAGGTACCCGAACCGCAGGTGGGATCCAGCACTATATCGCCGGGATCGGTAGTCATCAGGATGCAGCGTTGGATTATTAATTCTTGGGTTTGTGCCACGAATACTTTGTTCATAGCACTTCGAGTATCGTCCCATATGGATGTCAATGCTTTAACTGAGAAATCATCGTGGTAGCCCACCATGTAAGGCAACGATCCTGGCATTGTGAGCCGATTGGCTCTGTCCAATCGCGCCATTCCATCCTGTGTTGTACGCCATGATTTTCTTTGGGCCTTAACGATTTTGCCTTGGAACATGAAGTCATATGTACATGAGGGGGTATACCCGCTAGAGATCAACACGTTGTAGTAAAAGAACCGGGATCCTAGCGGTGCAGTAGCTGGGTCTCGTTTCTCCTCAGGCGTTGCATATCTGCGACGTAGCCCAGGTAGTTCGACGTAGTTGAATAGCGTGCCTTCTCCTACGCCTTTTTCGAGCAAGACCTTCCGCCATTTGGCATTGCCTTTGTTTCGCGCATACCACAACACATAATCACTGTTTGATGGGAGAAAATCTGCTCCCAAAGGCGAGTTTGTCTTGTATGTAATCTGCGTTATGAAATTTTCGTCGTCAAATACTTCATCCATTAGTGTCCGGACTCTGTGGACATTCTCGTCGCCAATTTGAACAAAGATAGAGCCGGACTCAGCCAGAAGGTCGCGAGCCACTGTGAGGCGGTCCCGCAGGTAGGTCATGTAGGAGTGAATGCCTTCTCGCCATGTGTCGCGGAATGCCTTAACCTGCTCCGGCTCTCTGGTTATGTGGGCAGCCTTGCCGTCCTTAACGTCCCGGCTGGTGGTGGACCACTGGAAGTTGGAGTTGAATTTGATGCCGTAGGGCGGGTCGATATAGATGCACTGCACCTTGCCCTGCAGCCCTTCTCGTTCGGCCAGGGAGGCCATGACCTGCAGGCTGTCTCCCAGGATCATTCGGTTGGCCCAGTTGGCATCGTGACGGTAGAACTCGGTGCGGTCTGCGCCTTCGGGCAAGCCGTTGAAATCGGCGAACATGTCTATCTGGTGCTCTTCCGCTTCCCGGCTCTTCTTGGACTGGCGCATCAGGTCGGCGATGAGCGCCTTGGGGTGGACTTTCTCCTGGATGTAGAGGGGTGGTACATTGACTACTAGGTCGGCGAGGTCCTGCTCGTCCTTCCCCCGCCAAACAAGCTGCGGGTCCAGGTCCCGGTTGCGACGGTCATAGGCCACCCTAAGGGGGCTGCTCTCTTCTTCCCGCACCAGCGACTGGTACTCGGCGGTGGGTATGTTGGTGCGAGTTTCTCCCTCGTGCCGCAGGCTGTACACAGACTTGGGTTTCTTCGTGCGCTTGGCTCGGGGCATGGGTTCCTCCTACAGGGCTTCCTCAAGAAATGCGACTCCCATTTCTTCAGCAATCCGCTTGAGACGTTGATCTCTGGTCCACAGAGTTGTGCCGCCCCGGGCGATAACGGAACAGAGCAGATGGGCATCTATAAAACCGATGCCGCGACCCATCATCCGATTCTTTTCAATGTCCCGAAGAATCCGCTCATTGTCCAAGAGAGCAATACCCGGAAGCGCCGTCAAATAGGACAGGAATTCGCCTCTTCGACTAATCATCCCACAGGCGAGTTCTCCAATGACCATCGGATGGGTCAACACTTGGCCGGCCCTCAGTTGGGACTGAAGCACCGGCACCGGGGAACGCAAATGATCAACCCAAACTGAGGTATCCACAAGATTCAAACTTACAGCTCGCTTCTGCGTCTCGGGATGCCCTCAATTTGCGGGGCAGTCCCTCCTGCGTCGGCCAGCCAACTGGCGGCCACAGTTTGTCGCCCATCATCGTCGGAGTATTTGTGCGTATCGGAACTCTTGTAGCTGTCAGGGCGTTTATCGTCTCTGATCCGGCAGGAATCAATCAGTTCGCGCAAGTTATCCTGAATATCATGTACGGCGGTAAATTCGGCGAAGGCCCAGCGGCCATATACACCGAGGCCATTAACACCGGGCACCCAGTACGAGTCCATCGTGTTTTTCTTATCCTTTGCGTCTTCACCCCGGTATCCCTTGATCTCCACGATAAGGTTCAACGGCTCCTCTCGGCCATCATCCACCTGCAAGATAAAGTCGGGGATATAGGTGCGGGGAGTTGAGCCATACAGATAAGGGACTTCAAGGCCCAGGTTGTGGTTCTTGACGTAGGACTTTACTCGGGGGTGAGACTCGGCCACCCGGCAGAATTCCGCCTCCCAACTTAGGTCGAGCACAGCGTAATTGACATGGCACTTCCGGGAGTCGGTGCGCCAAAGGTCGGCTTTGGATGTTGTAAAATTCACGTGCCTCGTCGAGCCGGTAGGGTTGTAGGCATCGAGCAGCGCCTTAATGGACCTCTCTCCATGTCGGCTGGTGATGGCAGCGGTTATCCGATTACAGGCCATGTCGGCCAATGACTGGTACATTAACTGGGCTGGGTAGGTACCGCCTCGGCAGATTAGGCAAGTGTCAAGCCACTGTTTAACCACGTTCCTCAACTTGCCGAACAGGTGCAACTTTAGGTCCTGGTTGGGGTCTCTCCACTTGGTTTCCAATAGCCGCTTGGTCAGGTGCAAGACCAGGCTGGATATGCGTAGGTCACCAGTGTGAACCAAATTTAAGTCAACCCCTTCTCCGATAATCCCTTCGTTCCTGGTCTGCGTTGGACCGACAAGGAGCGGGGTCAATTCGAGCTTGGAATCCTTGGTGAAGTTGGCTATTAGCTCTTCCTTTGGAGGATCTTCACGGTAGCCTGAGACTCGGGGGAAGGTTATCTCCAGGTGGTCGCGCTCAGGGCGAACGGCATTAACCTGGACGGTTTGTCGTGGCTTGCCTGGGGCAACCACTACGGGCCTCGAGGTGAAATCGAAAGGAATGCCGAGAACGTCGGCATATTCGACATCGAAAAGTTTGTCCTCGTTCAATGTGTATGACTGGCGCCGAAGTGCTCGTCCAATGACCTGCTCGCACAAGAGCTGGGTGCCAAAGGCTCGAACTCCCAGGATGTGAGTGACGGTGTTGGCGTCCCAGCCCTCAGTCAGCATGGAGACCGACACAACACAACGGATGGACTCACCCAGCCGACCCTTCTTCCCAACCGTGTTCATAACCTCGCGAAGGAGTTCCTGTTCGGTAATGTTGTCGGCATCTTGGATGTTGCCGGATCGCTCCTGCCGTTCCCGGCGGAACCTCTCAATTAACGGCGCCGCAGCCTTGCGGAATTCGTCGCTGAGCTTGTCGCCGGACTCTAGCTGTGTGCTGTCGATCAACAACGTGTGTGGAATCGGAAGGCGATTGCTGTAATCGTCGAAGTTACGGAACAGGTCCAATTTGCCGGGCTGCAGCGTAGTAGAGCCATCTTCACTGACACGCTCAAAGCCGGATATATAGTCATAGATCAGTTTGGAAGTCGCAGTGTTATTACAGACGATAATGAAGCAGGGCGGGACTTCGGAGCCGCCTTCTTCCCATAGGGCGAAAGTGGTCTTGTAGTGTCCATAGAGAGCCTCCAGTGCCGTTTGCAGCTCGACAGGTAGACTTAGGGGATCCAGGTTAACGGATTTCCGTTTTCCCGCTTTGGGCATATTGGGTCGAATGTGCTCCCAGAGGTTGCGGAAAATAGGCACTTCCTCTCCAGGAATGTTGTCGGCTACCGGCACCCTGGGCAGCTTGACGATGCCGCATTCGATCGCGTCCATAAGCGAGAAATCGCTTACGGTCCAGGGAAACAGTGTCCCCTCGGCGTAGCCGGAGCCGCTCAAGAAGAAGGGCGTAGCCGAAAGGTCCACGACCTGGCGAATACCCAGCTTTCGTTTGACTATCTCCAGCCCGGATATCCAGACCCGAGCCTCCTCGTTGTTTTTTTCGGCTTCCCGCCGCTCCTCTCCGGTCAAAGCACCTTCGTCGCCTTCACCCGGTTTCCGCCGATAACAATGGTGTGCTTCGTCATTAAGAACCATTGGATTTCTCATACCCATGAGCTCCGGCATTACCCGTTGAACCATTTGTCCTTCGGTTTCCAGCGTTTCCAAAGGCTCGCCTCGGCCTTGCAGCAACGCTCTCCCTCCACTGGAAACTTCCAGTCGTTCACGCCGTCGAAGAGCGTGGTAATTGGTGATGACTATCCTCGCCCGCTGCAGGTCCTCCAGCATGTCGGCGGGTACCAGTTCCCTGCTTGCGTAGTAGCTGTCGGGGTCGTTGGGCTGGAGTACCCGCAGCCGGTCCTTGATGGTAAGGCCGGGGGTGACCACCAAGAAGCCCCGGGTGAAGCGTCGGCTGTTCGGGTGCCGGACGGCATTGATTGTCTGCCAAGCGATGATCATAGCCATCACTGCGGTCTTACCGGCACCTGTGGCCAGCTTCAAGGCAATGCGGAACAACTCCGGGTTGGCCTCCTGATTCACGTTGGCCAGCCGATCCAATACCCTCTTCACTTCCGGCCCCATCCTGGGAGCAACTTCGGTAAGCCAAATCAGGGTCTCTGCTGCTTCGACCTGGCAAAAGAAGGGTTGGTAGTTGCTGAACTTATGTTGCCGCCAGTGCAATAGCAATCTAGCCGTGTGCGTCGTGACTCCCCAGTTATTGGGGCCCGGTATTTTGCGCCACTCGTCGACGCGTCGGCGAATCTCGGTCACTGCCGCCGTGACTTCATATTGCTGTTCTTGAGTTGAAAGCCCCAGACCTTCCTCAAAGACAAGCTGCTGCTGCCTCTTTTTTCCCTTTTGTTTGGGCTTCGGAATTGGGGTGATGAACTCGGCTCCACGCCGACTCTCGATTATCTTTTGAGTCGGCTGGCCATCCTTGTCCAGCTCCCAATGGCGGGAGGGGGGATCGTATGGGGAGTTGATGATGGGTTGGTCAAAGAAGGGGTTTGCCATGACGTGCCTCTTTTGGGGCGGTCATAAGACCACCATTTGAAGGGCCAGATTCCCTAAAGCGCCAGTCGCGTCTGGCCGTGGTATTCCTGCAAGGACGGGTAAAGCTGCCCGTCGGTAGCAACGTAAAGGACCCCTAGCCGTTCGAGCCTTATTGTTAGAGCCGAAATAGTAACCTGAAAGAGTTCTCGCAACCTGTACAGGTTAGGCCAACTGGTAAGTTCGACATCGCTGACGGCTTCCCACAACAGGCTGGAAGGCATTAGAAGGAAAGCCATGAATCTATGGGCCTGAGTTTCCTTGGGCCCTTGAGCACAGGTGCAATCTTGGTAGAGGCACTCGTAAACGTGGTCGAGGTTTGGCAGTTGTTGCTGGGCTGCCAGGTTATGGTCAACGTGCAACTCCCAGTGACCGATTTCGTGGCCCAACACGGTGTTGTATAAGCCCGGGGTCTCCTCGAAGACCTGACGACGGGATTCGTTGAACTTAATCATGTATTCACGGGGTTCAAAGCCGGCCAGCGTGGATGTGCCGGCCGCCTCGTACACTGAATCCCATAGGATCCCTAATTCCAGCAGGCCATCGGCGATGTCCTCAACCGGCACTGGTGGCTCTGTTACAGCCTCGAACTCACGCTCATACCGATTCAACAACCGGGTTGCCTGCCTCTCTATATGAACATCGGGCAAGTACCTTGTAGTCATCCTTCCTCCGGTTGTTCTTCTGGCGACTGACCCGAAAAGAGCTTTCGCCAATCGGCTGATGAATGTACATCACTCCCGACGGACCGTAGAAGCCGGACAACCTCAGGGTTACGGGACAAGGTTTCCGCCAAGTCTGAAGGAATTTTGCCCGCTAGGGTGATCAATTCATCGGCCAACGCGGTCTCGTCCTTCCCCAGTTTGTCAGCCAGTTCCTTGGCGATTCTCTGGAGAACGCCCTCGCTGGGTGGTTCGACGCGGCCGTTCTCGATCTTGCTCAAATAGGTGAAATCTACCCCGACCTGCTCTGCCAGCGCCCGCTGGCTTAGCCGGGCAGCCCTCCGCAATTCGCGCAACCGGTCGGGAAAAGGCATTGGAACCTCCGTAGTTAGTTTCTCAAAACTTGTGTTGAATTTCAACTATCAAGTCGAATATAATGTTGACTTAATATTCAACAATCCACCCGGGCTGGAAACGGAGTGCACCAGGAAATCGACAGAGGAGCCGATTGGAAGGATGCAGAGGACCTCAAGCGCCATCGCTCCCATAGGAATGCCATTCTCGGTCGGATGCAGGTTTTGGCCCAATTGAGGACATTAACCAGGCCCAGCGATGGAACATAAGGATAAGGTATGGCACCTCACGTACAACACTCAGACATCGTAAGATTCGGGAATGAAGTCGTAAATCTTCACCAGGACAGGGTTCGGAGATACCGAAAGCAAGTAAATGACCTTAGGGACAGGCTGGCTGCCAAGATCCGGGACAACCCCGACTTCGCGCTGGTCAAAATGCTGCACTCTGGTAGTGTGGCCAAGGGAACGGCACTAAGCACCATCAACGACATGGATGTTGCAGTATATTTGCGGAAAGCCGACGCTCCGGGAGATGATTCGGAACTCCTCAACTGGTTAGCTGACCGTCTTCGGGAAGCGAACCCCAACATGCACCCTGAGCAGTTCAGCCGTGGAACCCATTGTGTCTCTGTCAACTTCCGCGGTAGTGGTCTGGATGTAGATGTCGTTCCAGTGTTATACGAGGACGACCCCGATGACCGGGGATATCTCCTGAACCGAGACACCGGGACATGGCTGGAAACCAGCGTCCGCCTTCACTTGGAGTTCATCCGGAAACGGAAGCGGCTGACGCCGCAACATTTTTCTCAGGTGGTTAGGCTCCTCAAGTGGTGGGTTCGCCTCAGGAAATCACACTACCCTGACTTTCGCTTCAAATCATTTATGGTCGAGTTGATTTGCGCTTACATGTTAGACCACGGAGCCGACTTCAAGGACTACTCCCGGATACTTCAGGAGTTCTTCTCCTTGATAGTTCAATCCCAATTGAAGACAAGAATCGCGTTTGCTGACTACTACCCGGCATCGAGTTTGCCAAAATCGGGTTCAAGTCCCGTAAGAATCTTCGACCCGGTTAACGCTGACAATAACGTGGCGGAGAATTACTCTGACCACGACAGGATTGCTCTTGTTGAAGCTTGCGCAGATGCGTTGGATGCGCTCACAGAGGCACAGTTTTCCGATACGAAAGGGCGCGCTGTTAGTTTATGGAAAGAGGTCCTCGGTCCCTCTTTCAAGGTGTAAAAATGACCTATAGCTACTCCACCTCCGATACATTTACCAAGACCCATGCTGTCTATCTCGCCTCTAAGGTCGCGGCAGACCTTAAGCAGATGCAATTGTTCTACGGCAAACCGTCCGACGGGAACATCGAGGCCTACATCGGCGAACTTGTGCTCTTGTTGCTGAACAAGTGTCTTAAGATGGTCGAATACGGATTCAAGAGAGGCGACGGTTGGGTAGTGGTTGTCCGATACACGGTTAGGTCCGATGGAATCTCGTTAGCGGACGATCGGTCTGGAAGGGTTCCGGCCGGCGCAAATATTTCAGGTGCCTCGTGGCACTCGTTCCTCGAATACAGCAACACTTGGTCTAATCTTAGTGAGAGCGAACGCCAGAAAATCCGTAACTCATTGCCCTTTCAAAGAACATACGGTAACGAGCCGAACTTTGGTCTGGGAGGCTGGAGTTTTGACAAGACGTATTCCAGGAACGGAACTGCTCTTGAAAGAGGTGTTTACTTAACCTGATGAACTACACCGAAGATGACCTGTTCGATGCGGTAGAGGAGTACCCGAACCCTCGGCTTCAAGACAAGTATGCACGTCTTGTTGGACTCGACCAGGAGAAGGATCGCATTTCCAAAGAAGCGCGGATCCTCTTGCGGCCGAAAGAGATTGAGAACTGGAGCAAACAATATTATGGGAGCGTCGTACCTCTTGCCAGATCTTTCGATGAGAGGATGCCACTGCTTCTGTTCTCCGGCGACATTGGGACCGGAAAGACTTCTCTCGCTGAATCTTTCCCCGATAAGGTTGCGCGCGATCTGAAAATTGCGACGACGCTTTACAGGCTCAGCCTGGGGGCTCGCGGCACTGGTGCGGTAGGACAGATGACGAGCCTGATTACCACAGCTTTCTCGCGGATAGAGGAGGCGGCACGGAAAATTGCCTTTGATGATTCCGGCCCGCAAGGTGCAATTGTTCTCCTCATTGATGAAGCTGACGCATTGGCTCAATCTAGGGAACTCAGTCAAATGCACCACGAGGATCGTGCCGGTGTAAATGCTTTGATCAGGGGGATTGATCGCATTGGCGGCGGCAATCACCCGGCGATTGTGGTGCTGTGTACCAACCGGGTAGAGGCACTTGACCCCGCGATTGTAAGGAGAGCTGCCGACATATTTCACTTCAAGAGGCCCAATCTGGAACAACGGTTGACGATTTTGGGTTGTAGTCTGGCGGGTTTGGGGTTCGATAACGGGCAAATCCAGGGGTTGGCCCAATTGCTTGGAGACTCGAACGGACTTGGGTACGGTTGCACCTATTCCGATTTGACCGCAAGGTTCTTGCCGGACATCCTTCTTGATGCTTTCCCCGGTTCTCCAATAGATTTCGAACGCGTGAAGGCTCAGGCCAAAGAATTTACACCCGCTCCTCCATTCAGGAACGGGGACGATACGTGATGACAGACCCGACAGGCCGGTCTTTTCTGAGCTACCGCAGATCCCGTCTCAGTGAAGCCCAAACATTGATTGCTTATCAGCACGACATTGGGATTCCCACGTGGCAAGACATCGAAAATCTGGATGAAGAGCCCACGGAAGACGCAATTCGGTCTGTGTTGTCCGATTCCAACACGGCCAGCGCTGTCATGTGGCTTACTCCAGATGTTGCTGAATCTAGCATGATTCGAAGGGTAGAGGCTCCGTTAATACTTAACCGCCACAACAGAGGTGACGAGTTTTTCGTTGTGCCCGTTGCGGCGGGAGGGCTGAGCTATGAGAGCGTAGGAACCCTGATGCAAGGGGACATAGGAATCGCAGACTTGCGACGGTGGAACATTCGAAAAGTGTCATCTGACCCTGCTGCAGAGCATGAAATCCGCTCTATCGCGATTAGAACGTTAGCAAGGCGTTTGGAGGCACTACACCATTATCTACCCGTTGGACAGCCACTCAAACTTGTAATGAATACACGAAGCCGCTTCGCCTCTGATGGCCCCCCTGCATTGGCAATCGACTGGACGCACAGATTTGAGGATAGGATAGCAACAGACGAAACGTGGCGAGCTTACTTGCTTCCCGCCTTGGCTGAAATAAGTGCGCAGATCCAGCAGAGAGCGCCCGGGAGGACGGTACAGGCTAGTGGCTTGCTTTCAATACCGGCAGCTATTGCCCTGGGTTACTACTTCATGGCTCCGAGAAGGTCAGACCTCTCGTGGGAGCAATACACTCCAGGCAGGGCCAATCAACTGTGGTCACTGCAGGATTCTCGTGTGGATTCTAAATTTGATGCAGTCATAACCGCTGGCGACGCAGCTGCCGATGACCTTGCCATACTTGTTTCCGTTAACGCGGACGTATCGCAAGCGGTGGGTGTTTCCTACCAATCTTTGCCACGGTTTCGAGCCTATGTTCACGTTAAACCTTTGGAACCTTCCACTACTGCAGATCTGAAGTCTGGTGGAGAGGCAGTTGAGGTGGCGCACCGGATCGTAGAAGCGGCGCGGAATGTCAGACAACAGTTTCACGTGCGAGGAAAGGTCCATCTGTTCATGGCAGTTCCGGTGGGTCTGGCAACGCTAGTAGGCCAACTACTAAACACTCTAGGCCAAGTACAAACCTACGAGCATGTCCCTGATGGGGCAACCGGGTATTATGTGGCAGCAGGGATGCTAGGGCATTGAATACCTTCGCACTACGATCGCCAATCCATCCGCCAAGATTCAAAGGGCCAGCGCAGATTCAAACGTTTGCAACACAGTTCCGTTCGACCCACTTAACACTATCCGATTGGCTTTGATAGGCTCGACTTTTTATGCCCCAACAACAGAGTCCCGTAAGTTTCCTAACTCATACCCTACCATCGGACAAGAACTAGACAAGTGTTAGCACCTCTACAAAGACCTTCTAAAGGAGAGGCCCACCTGTGGGCCTACGGGTATGAAAGCGGCACTCAGGAAGGTGCGAAGTACTGCTTGCTTCTGGGGAGCGTATCTTCCGACAACCAATGGGAGTTTTTCAACAGGCTCTGGAGTGACGTGTTGGAACGTCACAACAACGTCACAACGTTGACGAGTTCCATTCTATTGATTTTCCCCAGCGGAGCCGTCAGAAGAGCTCTACAAATCCCTACCGTGGTTGGCCTGACAGGCGCAAACTCCAATTCCTAGATGAGCTAGTGGGAGTTGCGGAATCGTGTGCTCTGCTCCCCATTGGAGGCGCCGTGCATGTGGAAACTTTCAACAACCTGACAACGGAGTAAAGAAGGTACTTCACAGGTGGTTACATTGAAACGTCCATTTCCTTGAAGAGAGACGAAGATTCAAACTCCTTTAAACCGACTATGCATCGCAAGTTCAAGACTACAGGAGCAACCAACCGTCCATATCTGATGGCATTAAACCTCTTCCTCGAAGAGGCGCATGACCTGGTACCCGAGAACTCTGTTTTACATGTGGTCCTAGATAGAAACACTCCCCTAGAGGCGAATGTCGCCGATTACTTTGGGAGATCGTGGGTGCCACTGTTCCACCCAGGTGAGACGAGATTCGCTACCATAGAGTTCCAAGACTCAATATTTGACCCTGCGCTTTAATTGTCCGATCTACACGCTTATATTCGGGGAAGGCAACTTCTGGGCCAGCCGACTGATGAAACATCCCGTATGCTCGTGAGGCTTTCTAAGCGGAGAACAGATTTCAAAATCGCTGATGGCCGTTTCTTTCATAATTTACTGGCCGACCTAGGAATGAGTAGGGCGACGGAGAACTCGCTAGCAGATGTGACGGATGAACGGATTGAGGTTCGGTTCCAAGACGATGGTTGATCTTGAACTATGCCAGCAAATACTACTCAACAGGCCTCGCGGCGAAAGCGCTCTTTGTTATTGAGAACGCGTGACGTATCCGCCAATGCTCAACTACTGCAGCCGTCAAGTTAGGACTACAAACATCGCTAAGCTTTGGAGGAATCTGTGGAATGCGCCCTTGTAGGTGGCTAGGGGCGGAATTCCTGAACCCGGAGGGAAATGCTCCACAAAGTGTTTCGGACTGAATCTCCTCAATACGCTTTTCATCCCAAGATCGGATTGAACGGAATCCGTCCGCAGGCTGACAGCCCCATCCACATCTCAAAGATGGTGCTGTCGATGGCGAAAGCACTGCGGTCGACGCCCGTCACCGAGTACGTGCAGCAGGTGTTACCACCGTCCTGGTCGGTAGCGGCGTAGGTCTTGGGACGCACCAGGGTGTCGCCGTCATCTAGAGTGAAGACTGGCGGGTCCGTGTTCTCCCTGACTCTCAGCACCGTCGGTGCGTCCTCCTTGAAGAGAGGGGCCTCGTTCACCTCGGTGACCGTAACGATCACATTCACCGTGGCAGATGCGGTCGACGGGTCTCTCACCCTTACGCGCAGGACGTACTCGCCGTTGAGGGCCTCGGCGGCATCTTCACCGTTGTATCGTCAGATTCTTGGTGTCGGCGACCGCCCAAGTGGTCGCTCCATCTTCCTGACCGTTGGTGTCCATTGAGACCGTCTCCCTAGATGGCTATGCAACACCCGACTCCACTGCCCTGGGCACACCTCCTTGCCGGAGGGCTAAGCGAGGGTGCGGTTTAGACTTGCGAGTTACTTCTCGGGGTTATAGCATCTCCGTGCCGACATGGAACACCGCCGACGTAATGCACAGTTGGGGGAGCTGGCGCAGGGAGTGCAATCGGCAGTAGGCGGACACGCCCGCTAGTAGTGGACCGACTCTTCCGCGTACACGCGGTCGGGCAATGTGTAGCGTATCCCTTCCTCGTCGAACAATGAGGTACTGAGCAGCGACGTGAATTTAGAGAAGTTGCTGTCTTCGCGGCGGCCCGGCAACAGCTTGTTCAGGACGTGGCCGTAGCGCTGCTGCGTCCTGAACCACCATACCGCTCCAAAGGGGGAGATGGGCGGATACATCAGCGATTCGGCGTACTCTTTTCCGATGAGTCCCCGGGACAAGCGGTACACGTACCGGGCCAGGCTGCGACGGGCTTCCGGCTCGGTGGCTCCGGCAATCAATGGGGCCGAGTTGACCAGCGCGTGGGCCATCACGATCGATTCGATTGGGGAATCGGGCTCGCACATGAGGGCGATTTTCCACAGTTTCAGAGCTTCATCGGCATCCTGGAACAGGATGGTTTGAGGGATGCCCATTATGTGACCGCTGTAGCGCCAGACGGCCATGAAGCTATCGTACTCTTCCTTATTGTAAGTGGCGCCGAGGGTCTTCATGTGCTTGAGCAGCCTTGCCGAGAAAGCGGAAATGGCGTAGCCCAAGTGAGCGGCACTGATGGGCTCTCCCCAAGCCTCCTTATCCCAGTCTTCGGAAGCGCTGAGGAGGCGTCTAAGCCGTGCGTGAACCATCCTGATGCGGAGGGAAAGCTTCCAGCCGTCCCCATGCCTGTACATGCCGCCAGGGAGGAATATCTCCATCATGTGACGGTTGTTCTGCCCCAGACGCCGGATGCCCTGGTCACGCACCCGTCCGGTGATGAAGAAGGATTTTGCGATGTTGGTTGTAAAGCCTTCTATGAGAACTCCTGCGACGAATGCAGCCAGGACTATCTGCGAGTTTCTGTAAAACATGCGGACACTCGGGGCGAATGCAGAATAGTCGAGCCACTCGGGCGGGGTTTCCGCTTCTTTGAAGAACCTCCGAAGGGAGTCCGGGGCGTCTCTCAGGGCCTCCTCACCTTCCTCATTCATGGCCGCTTGAATGAGCCTCTCTGATTCAGATGCGCTGAACGCCTCAAGGTCCGCCGCCATCTCTTCGCCCAGGGGGTCCCCAATAAGGGTGTGAGCGATGTATTTGTCTGCGATATCGGGTGCAATAGCTCGGGCCTTTTCATAACCAATTGTGTAGTCAGTCGGGACTTTCATTGGCGGTAGCCCCTCCCTGTAAGGCTTGACCTTGAACATCAGGAGCGGGCATTTCTTCCGCTTCTATTCTCAGGTCCGGCAGCCAGTTCAGCCATGACGGCAGATACCAGTTGCGTTTACCGAGCATATCCATACTGGCGGAGACAAGAACGGAGCGAACGAGGGTGGCGTCCAGGAGCACGGCTACGGAAAGCCCGAACCCGACTTGCTGGTTGATGATGGTCCTGCCGCTGGCGAAAGCGCCGAACACGGCGACCATTATGAGGGCGGCTCCGGTGATCAAACCGGCGGTGGAGCGGAGACCGTAGGCCACGGCCTCGGTGTTGTCGCCGGTCTGGTCGTAGCGCTCTCGGATACGGCTCAGGAGGAAGACGTGGTAGTCCATAGAGAGGCCGAAGAGGACGGAGAACAGGAAGAGGGGAATCCAGACGTCGATGACCTCCGCATGCTGGAACCCGAGAAAGCCGGCGCCGCCCGGTTCGTCCCAGCTCAGCCTCACGTGGGGACTCGCCATCTCGTGGGCCAGCGCTATGTCCCCGTGGAACCCCATGGCGGTCAGTCCCGTGGGCCTGGTCGGTGCGGGACCGACGTGTGCCACGGCCGGCGCGCTTGGGAGGAGCAGGAGGGTCGCGACAAGGGCGGCCAGCGGGACGGGCAATCTTCGGCTGATGGCGCAGATCATCGTGATGCTCTCTTCAGGGGCGGTCTTCCTGCACGGCGAGCACGGCGGTCATTGAGGCCGGCCGGAGACCGCCTCACCGTTGGGGCGGCCGGTCAGCAGATGGCCAAATCCAAGGCTCCCAGCCAACTCCAGCAGCGCCATCATGTGCCGCGCGCTGGGGCGCGACAGGCCCCGCTTCCAGCGCTGCAAGGTCTGGGGATAGACGCCGAGGCGCCGGTTCAGCTCCGCCCGTGCAGGTCCGACTCCTCCTTGAACCGCTCAAGCCGCTCATGGAAGTTGGCGGGGAAGACGTAGGTCTTCCTTATGTAAGAGATGCGCTGTCGCGGCATGGGGCACTCCTCCTTCCGTCTCACTCGTCGCAGCTCCCCCGGGCGGTCCCCCGCGAAAAGAGGGGCCAGGGCCGGGGGGAGCGCTGACTTGCTGCCTCTATCCAATTCCCGTTACCACGGGCCTGCACTTCGAGCACGGATGCAGGCGCTCGCCGATGCCGTCGACGAAGGCCAGGACCCTGCGGGGGTCGTCGAAGCTACGCCAGTAGCCGTACTTGGGCTTCTTCTCAGCCGGCTGGCAGCGAGGGTCCCGGGAATCGTTGCGGTGCAGGATCGCCCTTTTTGTCGGGTGATCAACGTTCAGTTGGAATCTCAATTGTGTCGTCCTCTCTGGGGGGCTTCCCCCGACGGGATGGCCGTTGCTCGCAGCCCGGTGGGTGCGCCGGGCCGGTTGCCTGCGGCTGCACTTGTCCCAACGTTGAGGTATCGCCCGTGCCGCAAAGCCGGATCGTCCCGTATTTAGTTCTATCTGCATGACCTGGTCGAATCGCTCTAGCCCTGTCTCTACCGGACCCACCGCCTCAGCTCCCCGATTCGTCGCTGCGCCAGCCCGACCCGAAGATCATCCCGTCCTGGCCGACCACCCAGACGCGCACGTCCTCCGCGGTCACCCAGTTGCCCTCCGGGGTGGCCTCGAACGCATCCGTGCCGAGCAGGTCATTCAGGTCCGTTCCGACCAGTGCTTTGTCGTAGTGGTCTATGACCGTGCCGCTCTCGTCGGCTATGAACGCGAACCATTCCCCTTCAACGTTCGCGGTGTTGTTGTAGTACTCGATGGTCGCCGCCAGTCCCGCAAAATCGCTCTCGGGGTTGGCGAAGTAGGCGATGGTCCCCTCCAGCCCAACCTCACGGAACACGTGGGCGGCTGTGGCGACCATGGCCTTGCTGAACTCGTCGGCGTTGACATACCAGCCCGAGGCGAACAGCAGCCCGTCGTGCTTCACCACCCAGGCGTTCTTCAGCTCAAGCTCGCCGGTGTAGCCGGGCCCCAGGTCCCCGCTCTCCGGGTTCCGGTAGACGTAGGACACCCACTTCCCCTCCTCGGTAGCGGACAGCATCTCCGATCCGTAGTTGTAGCCGTTGGCGTCGGTGCCCACCCATCCCTTCAGGTCCAGCCCCAGGCGGTAGGGGTTGGGGTGCGCGATCAGCCGGTCGTCCTCGCCGATGATGAAGACGTACCACTGGCCGTCGATGCTCTCCTCCCGGTTGTAGTGGGCGAGGGTGGCCTCGAGGCCCAAGGTCTCGTAGCGGCCGATGGCCCCATCTACGAAGAACCTGGTGTACCCGGCGGGGTCGGACCTGGATGGGATGGAGGCCACCACGCCGCGGGCTATCAGCTCGACCTCGGCGGGGGTGAGGCCCGGTCCCGGCTGTGACGAAACCGCAGCGTCGGCGAGCTCGGCGCGCACTATCTCTTCCACCTCGGACCGGGTGAGGCCCGGCCCGGCGTCCGCGTCCCCGCAGGCCGCAAGGAGGAGCAGCGCCAGGACGGCCATCGCCACCGAGGCGATAGCGCTCAGCTTCCGGAATTCCATGTACCCTCCGCTTTCATCGGCATTGCCGCCCGTCGTCGCATGGGCTATCGGTCAACCCTTCGGCCGCTACGAGCCGCCTGTGCAGTTGTCCCCCGTGACGTTGCCGTCCAGGTCGTGGAGGACGATGCAGAGCGAGCTGTTCGTGCCGACCGTGTACAGCTGCCCCTCCAGCGGGACCAGCTCGATGGTCAGCGGACCCGTGGTCTTCGCATAATTGGGCGGACCTGAATTCGCCATCCGGATGACTTCCTCAAGGTCCCAGGGTGGGCCGAATCTTCCAATGAGACCCCGGTCAGCGGACGCTGGGGACCCGAAGCCGTTTGCATAGCTGTATTCGAAGCGCGCCACGACCCCGTCGGAATCCCCCTGGAACAGGTTTTCTCCGCCGCTGCGCGTGACGCGGAAATACGCTATGGAGTCATGGTGCGCTACGGGGAATCCACTGAGAGTGGTGCTGGAGTTGAGCTTGCCCGGGACGGCGATTCTGTCGCCGTTGGAGTGATAGACGATGCTCAGCTCGGTCGTCGTCTGCGCCTGCGCGGAGCCCGCGACCACTGCGACCACGGCGACCGCCAGGACGAGAGCGGCCACCGCCAGCCTTGGCAGCCGGAACAGCCGGTGCCGGACGCCTCCGCCGCCAACGGGTGATGTGCTGATTACTTCCTGTCTCATCGATGCCTCCTTTTTCGGAACTTCTTGTTGCTGCCTGCCCCGCCTCGCCGCCCTGGCCCCTGAGAATGGTTTGCGGACCGCGGGACGCCGGCTGGAACGGGTCGCCTGAAATGGGGCCTGGCCCTGGTCATGGTTTCAATCTCCGTGCATGCATGGGCGTCGGAAACGGCCTCTCAGCCTCAATCGCCCGTCTCGTCGTGGCCGCTGCGCCAGCCCGAACCGAAGATCATCCCGTCCTGGCCGACCACCCAGACGCGCGCGTCCTCCGTGGTCACCCAATTGCCCTCCGCGGTGACCTCGAAGCTGTCCGTACCGAGCAGGTCCTTGATGTCCGTTCCAACCAGCGCCTTGTCGTAGTGGTCTATGACCGTGCCGTTCTCGTCGGCTATGAACGCGAACCACTCTCCTTCAACGTTGGCGGCGCTGTTGTAGTAGCCGATGACCGCCCACAGCCCCGCAAAATCGGTCTCGGGACTGGCGAAGTACGCAATGGTGCCCTCCAGCCCCACCTGACGGAACACATGGGCGGCCGTGGCCACCATGGCCTGGGTGAACTCGTCGGCGTTGACGTACCAGCCCGAGGCGAAGAGCAGCCCCTCGTGCTTCACCACCCAGACGTTCTTCAGATCGAACTCGCCGGTGTAGCCGGAACCGAAGTCCCCGCTCTCCGGGTTGGCGAACACGTAGGTCACCCACCTGCCCTCCTCGGTGGCCGACAGCAGCTCGGGGGCGAAGTTGTAGCCGTTGGTGTCGGTGCCCACCCAGCCATTCACGTCCAGCCCCACCCGCTGGGGGTCGGGATGGGCGACTATGCGGTCGTCTCCGTCGATGATGAAGACGTACCACTGGCCGTCGATGCTCTCCCTCCGGCTGTAGTGGGCCAGGGTGGCGTCCAGGCCCCGGGTCTCGTAAAGGGCGATGGCGCTCTCCACGTAGAACGCGGTGTAGTCGGCGGGGGCAGACTTGAGGGGGATGGAGGCCACCACCCCGCGGGCGATGCGCTCCGCCTCGGCGGAGGTGACGCCCGTTCCCGGTTGCGGCGGGGCCGGGGCCTCGGCCAGCTCGGCGCGCACTATCTCCCTGACCTCGGCGGCGGTGAGCCCCGGCTCGGCGTCCGCGTCCCCGCAGGCCGACAGGAGAAGCAGCGCCAGGACGGCCATTGCTGCCCAGCCTCTCTTGCGGTCAATCATGTGCATCCTCTCGATGGAATCTGTGAATTTGGCTGTTGGGCCCGGCTAACGGAGACCGTTCTCCGGCCAGGGGCTGGAGCGGCGCCGGAGCTACATGCCCGACATGCAGGTCGTGCCCGGTCCTTCGACGTCCACCGCCGCTATCGGATCCCTGCCAAGGACGTACCCGTCCCCAGGCAGCACTTCCCACGTGATGGTGCAGAGCGGGTTGTTGCTCTCGTCCACCTCGATGACCCAGTGGTATAGATAGAAGTACTCTTGCCCGGCTTGGAACGTGCGTGTCGCCGTCTCTCCGGTTTGGACAAAGCTGAAGTTGAAGCTCAGCGCTTCGTCCGTGCTCCCGATGCGGTTGAACGAGAACTCAATCGTCGCGTCGTCGGTATTTCCCGATCCGCCGTATTCCACCTCAGAGTCATTCGCGTAGACCTCGACCATCGGCAGCGCGTTGATGGACACGGCAACCCTCTCCCCGGCCGTCCAATCGAAGCGCGGAGAAAGCGGCCATGAGTATACGTGGGTATAGGTGGTATCAGACGCATAGGTGGCATCCTCGAACGCGAACGATCGCCCGCCGAGGTGAAGCGTCATGGCCCGCAGTTCGCCGTCATTGGGCTGTCTCGGGGCAAATCCCACAATGAGTCGAGAGCCAATCTGGCGGTCTATGATTCCGTTTACCTGGAACTCGTGTTGCCCCAGGATGAAGGTATCGTCGGAGAGGGACCCAACCGATGACGGCTGTCCGTACCCTTTGGCGGTGGGGAAGTCCCCCACCGTCATCGTCGCGGACCAGATCTCTTCTCCATCGTCCGAACTCTGCGCCGACGCCGGCGAGCCCACGGCCAGCAGGGCCGCGAGGGCCACTGCGGCAACCACCGCCAGCACGACCGCCCACCGCATGCCGAACCTTGGGACTGCATTTCTCATTGTAATTTCTATTGGCTCCTTCGTTTTCTCTGGCCTGGGGAGGGCGCGGCGCTAGAGCTAGATGCCCGACATGCAGGTCGTGCCGGGGCCTTTGACTTCCGCAAAAGCCGGGTTAAAGTTAAAGACGTACCCGGGGACGGGGGAGAGTATCTCCCACGTGATGAGGCAGACCGGGTTGTTGCTCTCGTCCACGTCGATGGCCCAGTGGGCATTGAAGAATTCCGATTGCCCGGCCTCGAACGTGCGGGTGGCGGTCTCTCCGCTTTGCACATGACGGAAGGTGAAGGTCAGCGCCTCGTCCGTGTTCCCGGTGCGGGTGAACCAGAATATCGCCGTCGACTCGGCGGCATTGTTGTTTCCGCCGTATTCCACGACTTTGTGACTCGCGGTTAAACCCCCCGTGAGGCTGATGGACTTCTTCTCGGTGATCTTCACGACAACCTCGTCGTTTTCAGCCCAGTCGATGCGGGAGATACCCCTCCATTGGTAGGCGTGTAGGGTGCCGTCT
Source organism: Dehalococcoidia bacterium (assembly GCA_965197585.1). GTDB lineage: Bacteria > Chloroflexota > Dehalococcoidia > Plut-88900 > Plut-88900 > Plut-88900. The sequence goes on along the minus strand of OZ240215.1, from coordinate 2,606,947 downwards.
ACAACAACGGTTGCATCGTTGAAATCGAACGTCCTCCCGCGGACGTGAAGCGTAAAGAGCAGCTCTGAAGTGGCATCAAGCTGTGGCCTGACGGCAAAGATGAGTACGCCATTGAAACCAGCGGTATCAGCGACGAGGTCTATTTCGTAATCGTCAGATCCCACGCTGAAGTCATCGTCGGAGATGGACCCATAGTCTTCGGGGACGCCTCGGTTGTGGAAACCACGGCCGCTGCCTTCCATCCCCACCGTGATCGTCGCGGACCAGATCTCTATTTCATCACCCGCGCTCTGCGCCGACGCCGGCGAGCCCACGGCCAGCAGGGCCGCGAGGGCCACTGCGGCCACCACCGCCAACACGACCGCCCAACGGATGCCGAATCTTGGGACTGCATTTATCATTGTCATTGCTATTGGCTCCTTCGTTTTCTCTGGCCTGGGGAGGGCGCGGCGCTAGAGCTAGATGCCCGACATGCAGGTGGTGCCCGGCCCTTCGACGGTCACCAACGCACTAGCTGGGGTGCCCCGGACGTAATGGCTCCGATCGAAGATTTGCCACGAAATAAAGCATTGCGGATTGCCGTTGTTGTCCACGTCGACGGCCCAGTGAAAGTTGCTGAAACTCGATTGCCCCGCATTGAACGTGCGCGTCGCGTTCTCTGAGAAGCCCGGACCAGAATGATTCAATGTGAAGCTCAGCGCCTCGTCGGTGCCCCCGGTGCGGGTGAACCGGAACTCCGCGACCGAGTCGGCGGCATTGTCATTTCCGCCGTATTCCACCGTGGTCGTGACCGCCTCGATGGTGACGATCGGCAGCGCGGTGATCTTGACGGCTACCGTCTGCCCAGTCGCCCAGCCGAAGCGCGGGGAAAGAGACCATGAGTAAGCGTGAATGCTTGTGGCTGTCTCAAAGGAATAGGTGGCATGCGCGAAATCAAACGATCTCTCGCCGATGTGAAGCGTGTAGGCTTCCTGGTCCAAGTCCTCAAGCTGTATAAATAATCCCAAGTGGAGTTGGTTACCAGCTGGGGAATCAATTAAGTGCTGAATGGAGTAGTGGTCGCTAGCGCTGTTGACAACAGATGGGAAATCAGAAAACGACATCGCCCCATAAGTATTGGAGCCCACGTCGTAGTAACCCTTGATGTCGAGGCTGGGGTGGCTCCCCACTGTAATCGTCGAGGAAAAGATCTCTGTTTCATTAAGTGAGCTCTGCGCCGACGCCGGCGAGCCCACGGCCAGCAGGGCCGCGAGGGCCACCGCGGCCACCACCGCCAACGCCACAGCCCAGCGGATGCCGAACTGTGGGACTGCATTTCTGATTGTCATTGCTATTGACTCCTTCTTTTTTTCCTAGTTGAGTTCGGCAGCCGAACTCTGGAAGGGACGGATAAGCCACACCGGGGACGCAGTCCTGTGGAAGAGGCCGGCGTCTGAGCAGTCTGGACCTGCACCTGAGCCCGGGAGCGCGCCGTCCGGGCGTGCGTCAGCGGAGGGCTTGGTCTCCTCGCGTTCGCGGGATGGGGTAACGTCACCCTGGCGACCGCGCCATCGAGAGTGGTGGGTCGTCAGCGTCGAGTTGCCGCCGGCTGGCCTGACGGGACAGGCATGCGTGGCCGGCGATCCGTTAACCAGCGCGGCGGACGCAGCGACGGCCCGCGCCGCCGTTCCGCCCGCCGTCTCGGGTGCATGTACCGGTCTGTCGAGCGCCATGTGAGCATCTCCCTCTCGATGGGTCAATCCAATCCAATATACAGAGGACATGTAAGATGGACGTGAGATTATCGGTCAATTGGTATTAAGTTAGTATGAGTTTCGGGCAATAGCCGGTATAATGGCCCGGTAGCGTCAAATTCGGAATCCACATCCAGCCGCTGCACGTTGGTTTGGAGATTAGGGGCCTTCCACAGCCCAAGAGAGGCGTAGAAATGAACCGTGACGATGCGCGAGACCTAGAGATTCAGGCCCTGCGAGACCGGCTGTCCAGGCTGAGCGAGGCCAGCCTGCGCATCAACGAATCCCTGGACTTGGACACGGTGCTCCAGGGGGTCCTGGACTCCGCCCGTGACCTGACCAGGTCGCGCTACGGCGTGTTCATCCTCCTCGACGATGCCGGGCAGATGCGGGAATTCTTCGGCTCCGGCATGACGCCCGAGCAGGGACGGAAGCAATGGGCCGAGCCGGACCGGGTTAGGTTCTTTGATTACGTTGGCAGTATCCAGGAACCGCTGCGACTGCGGGACTTCCCCAGCCACGCCCGGACGCTAGATCTGCCCGAGTTCCCCCCGGACCTCATGTCCTTTCTGGCTGCTCCAATCCGCCACCAGGGCGAGCACTTGGGCACCATCTACCTTGACGAGAAGGAAGGTGAATATACCCAGGAGGACGAGGAGACGCTGGTGATGTTCGCGTCCCAGGCGGCGATGGTGATCGCCAATGCCCGCCGGTATCGGGAGGAACAGCGGGCCAGGAACGATCTGGAGACGCTGATCAACACCTCTCCGGTGGGTGTGGCGGTCTTCGACGCCAGGACTGGGGCGCCGGTGTCGTTCAACCAGGAGGCGGTGCGAATCGTCGAGAGCCTGCGCGACCCCGACCAATCCTCGGAGCAGTTGCTGGAGGTTCTGTCTTATCGGCGGGCCGACGGACGGAAGATCTCTCCGTTCGACATAGCTAAGGAGCTGATCGCAGGGGATACGGTGCGGGCCGAGGAGATCGTCATCGAGGTCCCCGACGGGCGTAGCGTCACCACCTTGGTGAACGCCACTCCCATCCGGTCGGGGAACGGGGAGGTCGAGTCCTGCGTCGTGACCCTGCAGGACATGACGGCGCTGGAGGAGCTTGAGCGTCTGCGAGCTGAGTTCCTGGCCATGGTGAGCCACGAGCTGCGCACCCCGCTCACCTCGGTCAAGGGATCCATCACGACGCTGCTGGACCCGCCCTCTCCGCTGAACCCCGCCGAGATGAGGCAGTTTCACCAGATCATCGACGCGCAGGTCGACAGGATGCACGTGCTGATAAGCGACCTGCTGGACGTGGCCCGCATCGAGACGGGGACGCTTTCGGTCTCACCTGAACCGACCGACGTGGGCATACTGATTAGCGAGGCCCGCAACGGATTCCGCAGCGGCGGGGGCCGGCACGACATCGAAATCGACCTTGCGCCGGACCTGCCCTGGGTCATGGCCGACAGGCTGCGCATGGTGCAGGTGCTGGGCAACCTGCTGATCAACGCGGCCAGGCACTCGCCTGTGTCGTCCATCATCCGGGTGACCGCCGTGGGGGAGGGGGTCCACGTCGCGGTGTCGGTATCCGACCAGGGCAGAGGCATCCCCGCCGAGAGCCTGCCGCACCTGTTCCGCAAGTTCTCCCGGATCGAGTCCCAGGAACAGGGGGGCGACACGGGCCTGGGCCTTGCCATCTGCAAGGGGATAGTTGAAGCGCTCGGGGGCCGCATCTGGGCCAAGAGCGACGGGCCGGGCCTGGGCGCACGGTTCACCTTCACCCTTCCGACGGTGGAGCAGGCCGGGTACGTCTCTCCGGTGACCTCCGCTCGGCCCTCGTCCCGCGCTCCGCGACGGGCGGAGCAGTTGCGCATCCTGGCTGTGGACGACGATCCCCAGGCGCTCAGGTACGTCCGCGACACCCTCATGAGGTCGGGGTTCGAACCGATGGTGACCGCCGACCCAGGGGAGGCGCTGCGTCTCGTGGAGGAGTATAAGCCCCACCTGGTCCTGCTGGACCTGGTGCTGCCGGGGACCGACGGGATCGACCTGATGAAGGACATCGCCGAGACGAGAGACGTACCGGTCATCTTCCTGTCCGCCTACGGCCAGGACAAGCTCGTCGCCAGGGCCTTCGACATGGGGGCCGCCGACTACGTGGTCAAGCCCTTCTCGCCGACGGAGCTGTTAGCCAGGATCAGGGCCGCTCTGCGCAGGCGCGAGGTCCCCAAGCCGTCGGAGCTCTATATATTGGGCGATCTGACCATCGACTATGACGAGCGTCGGGTGACCCTCGCCGGTCGCCCGGTTGAGCTGACTGCCAAGGAGTACGGGACGCTGGCCGAGCTCTCGACCAACGCCGGACGGGTACTGACCTACGAGACTCTGCTGCGCCGGGTCTGGGGGCTCGACGCCGACGCCGACATTCGCCCCATGCGGACCACCATAAACAGCATCCGTCGCAAGCTGGGCGACGACGCCGAAGACCCCGCCTACATCTTCACCCAGTTCCGCGTCGGCTACCGGATGCCGAAGAGGGAGTCGCAGGGAGGAGGAGATTCCGTGAACGAGAGAAATGGACGTGATGATGCGACGAACGTGTCTTGCTGATTCAATGGGAGAGGGTTTTCAAATCACTTGGCTAGTTGAGGGACGCCTGTGAAACATACGATGCGGTTCACACTTGAAATCGCCTTAGGCACCCCTGACTTGCAGGCGCTGCCGGAGGACGCCGGAGCAGACTTTGGGTATCTTGACCAGCTGCTCAAGGCCTTTTCTCAGCTTGTTCGCGACACCCCTTGGGCTGCGTCGGCCAAAGGTGAGTTTCTCGACTATGTGACACGAGATGTCTACGAGTTCGCTTGCGCAATACGCATGGAAGCGGCAGCGGGACGATGGACGGTAGCTACGTCACTCATAAGACCCCTGCAAGAACGGTCAGAGTACTCCCTCGCGGCTGCTATAGATTCAAGTTTTCGGGATAGGTACGTAGAGCACATCAATGCGCAGATCGGTAAGAAGTTTACCGGTCGGTCGAGGCAGTTGGTGGAATTCGCTCGTGGGGCAATAGATCGGTGGGCGACCGGGTCACATGGGAAGGACGGGCTCCTGGAAGCCAGCATATCGCTCAACAAGATAGGCAGCGAAGTCCTGCACCACGCCATTGGCCTCTCCGGGGAAGCGGAGGAGATTATGAGAGCTCGTCCGGCGCTCCTAAGAATGGCCAGTGGCCGCGTACAGTGCGGGATGGCCAATGTGATGTTGGCCATCAAGGTTATGGGGGGACACGATACGGAGGCTTGGCGACGGGCCTTGGCCATCGTGACCCTAGCTTAGAGTGGGGGACGGCGGCGAGACACAGCTCCACTTGCACTTTCGCCGAGCTTCCTGCTGGGACGAGCCACATCGCTGAGATGGTTCTGTCCATCGTGAAGTTCGATGGAGTCTATAGGGTCAACCCGGATTGCCGGTGGAGCGCTGGAATGAAGCTGCACGCTTCCCTGCCTCCAGGAGCCTGGACGCCTCTGACTTGCCGGCCATGCCGTCGGTGAACAGGCGCCCACTCATGCGGTTTGAAGGCTGCGAGTACGTGGACAGGCGTGAGAACGTTGTCACCTTCGGCAACAGCGGTGCCCGCAGGACCCATGTGGCCCTCTGACTGGGACTCGCCTCCTGTCAGAAGGATCTGCGCTTCGAAGGCATCGGAGGGTCCGGTTTCCAAGCGCCCCGGCTCGGCACTTGCTCCCATCCACAGGACCCATCCTTGCAGGGCCTATCGCTGATCTCACCTATATAGAACCCTTATTACCGCGGGGTCGTCCTCATCGGTGACGCCGATGGTCACGGTCATGCTGTCCATGGCGCCCGACGGGTCGGTGGCAGTCACCACCACCGTGTAGCTGTTCTTGCCTTCGTAGTTGAGGTCTGCTTTCGTCTTCAGCTGGCCATCGTTCCTGGTTATGGCGAAGGACCCGGCATCCACACCACCCAGGGTGTAGATCAGCAGGTCACCGTCATCGTCACCGGCCCTGACCGGCGATCCGATGCTCCGCCCGGCCTTCGTGTTCTCGGCCACCTCCCGGCTCGTCCTGTCCGACTGGTCGCCCTCGGTGAGGAAGTCCTGATCGGGGAACACGGGTGCGGCATTTACAAAACCGCTGTCCGTTGTCGGAGCGGTGCCGGCGGGATTGCTGCCTCGTGCAGGAACTTCCAACGCTCCGGTTGCCGGCTCTTCAGCGCCGCCTATGTTGTCCGTGTAGAACGCCGTCGCCCGCAGACACCTGCCCACGTCGGCCGGCTTCGGGGCGTAGACTGCCGACGTGGCTCCAGCTATCGGGGTCCAGTCGCGGACGACATCGATTCCGGGCGTAGACTGCTCATCCCGGCACTCGGCCGACGGGGCGCCTCTCTCATTTACGACGACCTCCTCCGACCGCTCCCACACCCACCTTGTGATGGTCACGCCGCCGTCTTCGTCGCTGGCCGTGGCATGTACCACAATTCCAACCTGCGGCTGCCTCTGGGACATGAACACCGCTCCGGCGTCTTCTTCATCCACCACGTTGACGGTCACCTCCAGTGTGGCGGTCAGCCCTCGGGGGCCATCGCCTGAGCGGGCTACGACGGCTATCGAGTACGAACTCTGCTCTTCGAAGTCGGGCTCATGGCCCGCCTTGAAGCTCAGGATGCCCGCGGTGTTGAAGGCAAGGACGTCGCTGTCGGCGCCGGACACCGAGTATGCGTAGGTGGTGTCGTCATAGCCGTCAGGGCCGGTAACGTCGCCGTCCTGGTCCGCCACGGCGTAGGTGTCGGCATCCACCGGCGTGTCGCCGTCCCCAATCGTGATGACCGTGTCCGCATTCTCCGTAACTTGCAGTACCGTAGGTACGTCCTCTTTGATGAAGTGAGGGGCCTCGTTCACCTTTGTGACCGTGACGATCACGTTCACCGTGTCCGAGGCGGTGGACGGGTCACTCACCCTTACCCGCAGGACGTACTTGTTGTCGCCGGCGGCATCGGCAGCTTCACCAGACGGCAGCGCTGGGCCGCCAGCCAGGGCCGTAGAGTCCTCGTCTTCGGTCTCCATGGGGTCAGCCCCCAGCGCCCTGCCGACCCTTAACTGACCGGAGCCGCTGTCGATGGTGAACCTGACGCGGCCACCTTGATCCTCAAGGTCGGGGGTGTCCAGCAACTCGTAGAACAGTATGTCGTTGTCGGCGTCCGTCGCCGCCACCGGCTGGCCTATGTTCATGCCCGCGGGCGTGTTCTCGGAGAGGGACCGGGCGACGTCGATGTAGGAGGTGGCCTCTTCGTCATCCTGGCCGGCGAAGGAGGGGGCGTCATTGAACAGGGCCGTGGCCTCCACCCGGTAGGCGCTCACCGCCGAGGCGGTCTTGTTCGGTCCGAACCTGTCGGAGTAGGTGACCGTCGCACGCAGGTACATACCAACGTCACCCGGCGCCGGCCTCCGCCCCGGCGCCGTCGCCCCCTCTATGTCCGTCCAGTTAGTGCCATCTCCGGATCTCGCCCACCGCCACCTCTCGGCCTTCACCCCGCCATCTTCATCCGACAGACTGGCCCCAAGCAGCCGGGCGACCTGGGGCTGCGGCCTGACTATGCTCGCCGCTCCCGCCTCGTCCACGTCCGTGACTATGACGGTGACGTCGTGGGTGCCGCCGGCAGCTTCAACTGTCACTCTGTACACGCTCTCCTCCGCTCGCTGACCGACTGCCGCCGCAGACTGCGGCTCTTCGTAGTTGGGGGGTTCCCTGAAGGCCAGTACGCCACCACTGATGGTGAAGAGGTCGTTGTCGGGACCGCTCAGAGACCACTCGATAGTATGTTCACCCTCGTCAAACGCACTGAAGCTGGCGACCGGGCCCGTACCGTTCTCAGCGTAGTTCGCTGAGCTGATTCCGGTTATGTCCACGGGGTCGTCCACATCTGTGACATTGATTGTGACCTGTATTGAGTCCGCAGCTCCCGACGGGTCGGTGGCGGTCACCACTACCGTGTATCTTCTCCTTGCCTCGAAGTTTAGAGGGGCCTTTGCCTTCAGCTGGCCATCGTCCCTCACTATGCCGAAGAACCTGGCGTCGGCGTCGCCGATGGTGTAGATCAGCAGGTCACCGTCTTCGTCAAAGGCGCTGACCGGTGTTCCGACGCTCTGCCCGGCCTTCGTGTTCTCCGCCACCTTCCGGCTCGTCCTGTCCGACTGGTCTCCCGGGGAGTTCAGGTCCTGGTCAACGAACTTCGGTGCAGCGTTGGCGGTTTTGGCTCTCTGGGCAGGAGCTTCCGCAACCTCCGTTACCTGATCTTGAGCGTCGCCTATGTTGTCTGTGTAGGTGACCGTCACCCTCAGGCACCTGCCTACATCAGCCGGCGTCGGGGTGTAGTTCGACGCCGAGGCTCTGCCTATCGTGGCCCAGCCGACAACGACATCGATATCGGGTGTGCCCGGGTCGTCCCGGCACTCGGCCGACGGTGTGCCTCTCTCATTCACGGTGACATAGTCTGACAGTTCCCACACCCACCCGGCGATTCTCACGCCCCCGTCGGGATCGCGGGCCGTGGCATGTACGGTAATGCCAACCTGCGGCTGCCTCTGGGATAGGACCACCGCTCCGGCGTCTTCCCCGTCCACAACATCGATGGTCACGTCCATTGTGGTGGTTAGCCTGCGGGCGCCCTCGCCGGAGCGGGCCACGACTGTTATCGAGTAGGAGCTCTGCTCCTCGTGGTCGGGCTCGTGGCCAGCCCTGAAGCTCAGGATGCCACCGTCGTCGAAGGCAAGGACATCGCTGTCGGCGCCGGACACCGAGTACGTGAAGGTGGTGTCGTCACCGTCCTGGTCGGTCGCGGCATAGGTATCGACATCAACCGGGATGCCGCTATCCCCAACGGTGATGACCGGAGGAACTGCGACCTCCGTAACTCTCAGCGCCGCCGGTGCGTCCTCATCGAAGGCAGGAGCCTCGTTCACATTGGCGACCGTAACGATCACGCTCACCGTGGCGGAGGAGGTCGACGGGTCACTTGCCCTCACGCGCAGGATGTACTCGCCATTGAGGGCGTCCCCGGCATCTTCCTCGGGCGGTGCAGCGCCGCCCCAGAGAGCGGTAGCATCCTCGTCCTCCGGCTCCTCGGCGTCCGCTCCCAGCGGCTTGCCTACCCGGATCTGACCGGAGGCGCTGTCGATTGTGAACCTGGCGTCACCATGTTCATCCTCCAGGTCGGGGGTGTTCAGCAGCTCGTAGAACAGGATGTCGGCGTCGGCGTCCGTCGCCGATACAGGCCTGCCCACGTTCTTGCCGGGGGCCGTGTTCTCGGCCACGGACCGGGTGAAGAGAAGGCCTTCATTCTCGTGCCGGTCGGCAAAGGAGGGAGCGGCGTTGTACAGAGTCCTGGCCTCCACCCGGTAGGCGCTGACCGCCCAGACGGTCTTGCCTGGGCCGAACCCGTCGGAGTAGGCGACCGTCGCACGCAGGTACATGCCCACGTCATCCGGCGCCGGGGGACGCCTCGGCGCCGTCGCTCCCCGTATGTCCGTCCAAGCCGTTCCGTTCCGGGACCTCGCCCACTGCCATCTCTCGGACCTCACACCCTCGTCCTCGTCCGACAGGCTTGCTCCCAGGGGCCGGTCTACCTGGGGCTGTTGTCTGTCTATGGTCACCGTTCCTGCGTCGTCCACATCCGTGACCCTCACGGCCACATAATGAACGCCCCCGGATGCTTCGATGGTCACCCTGTACACGTGTCCCTCCGCCCGCAGGCCGCCCCTTGCCGCGGACTGCGGGTCCTCGTAGTTGGGCGGGCTCCTGAAGCTCAGCACGCCGCCGTCGATGGAAAACAGGTCGACGTCGGGACCGCTAAGAGACCACTCGATGACATCGCCGTCCTGGTCATGGGCATTGAAGGTGCCGACCGGGGCCGTGCCGTTCTCAGCGTACTGGATAGAGGAGTCGGCCGTTTGCGCATGGGCAAGATGGGTTGCGGGACCTCCCGCGACCACAGTGGCGATAAGCAGGCCGGTGAGCACCATGACCAGCGCCAGGGCCCGGGAGCTCCCATATTGGGGAGTCCTCAGGTTCGGATGGCAAGCAAGGCGGGATAGTGGTGCCATAACCAGGTCCTTCGGGCCAGGTCAACCCAGGTCCTGGTCTCGCTGGGGCTGCCCGTAGTAATGGCCAGCTTGGGCAGCAGATTGAACTCGTTTTGTTGGAGTTGGTTTCAGGACAGCTTCAGGACTGTCAACTTGGGGGCATCTGCACTAGGTCGGCGCGTTCGGAGGAGCCAAGCGCGACTGGTGTAGCGACGGCAGGGGCCGTTGTCCTGTCCGCCGTGTGAAGTGCATGGGCTGGTCTGTCGAGCGCCAAGCGAATGCCTCCCTCTCGATGGGTGATTCCATCTTATGGGATGCATGTAAGATTGCCGTGAGAATATCGACTATTTTATATAATCTTGATGTAAGTTATGGCCCGAACTGGTATAATGGCCCCGGCAGCGTCAAATTCGGAATCCCCATCCAGCCGCTGCACATTGGTTGGAGAGTAGGGCCTTCCACAGCCCAACAGAGGCGTAGAAATGAACCGAGACGATGCCGCGAGACCTAGAGATACAGGCCCTCAGAGGCCGGCTGTCCAGGCTGAGCAAGGCCAGCCTGCGCATCAACGAAAGCTTGGACTTCGACACGGTGCTCCTGGGGGTCCTGGACTCCGCCCGCTCCCTGACCGAGGCCCGCTACGGAGCGATGACGCTCCTCGACGATGCGGTCGAGCCTTCCGGCCGATTGGGACCCTACGGCCAATGCGCTGAGCAGCACGTGCCAATGGTCTACTACTTCACCTCAGGGCTGTCGGAGAAGCCGATCCGCCGAATGTAGGAGATGCCTTCGCCATGGGCACTGCCGACTACATGGTCAAGCCCTTCTCACCGGCGGAGCTGCCGGCCAGGATCAGGGCCGCTCTGCGCCGACGAGAGGTCCCCAAGCCGTCGGAGCCCTTTGCGTTGGGTGATCTGACTATCGACCGCGACAAGCGCGAGGTGACCCTCACCGGTCGCCCCGTCGAGCTGACCGCCAAGGAGTACGAGACGCTGGCCGAACTGTCGGTCAACGCCGGGCGTCTTCTGACCTACGAGACGCTGCTGCCCCGGGTGTGGGGGCTCGACGCCGACACCGAAGACCCCAAGTACATCCTGACTGAGCTTCGCGTCGGCTACCGGATGGCGAAGGGGGAGACTGAGGGGCAGTTGGAGGAATGACGATCACACTCACGAACGGTGATAGAAGGATGCCGCACCCCGACCTCGCCGTCGTCACCGGCGCTTTCAGCTATACGGGCAGGTATGTCACCCGGCGTCTACTTGACGAGGGCGTCCGCGTCAGGACACTGACCCGCAGCCCGGATGCGGAGGACCCTTTCGGCGGCCGGGTGGAGGTGGCCCCCTTGGACTTCTCCGACCCCGATGGGCTGTGCAGCTCGATGCAGGGAGCGGGCGTCTTCTACAACACCTACTGGGTGCGGTACGCCCATGGCCGGATAACTTTCGACCTCGCGGTCGAGAATACCAGGATACTGTTTGAAGCTGCAAAGAGGGCTGGCGTCGGCAGGATAGTCCACTTCTCGGTGACGAACGCTTCCTCCGGGTCCGCGCTGCCCTACTTCAGAGGCAAGGCACAGGTGGAGGATATGCTGAAAGGTCTCGGAGTCCCCCATGCCATCATCAGACCTACGCTGGTCTTCGGAGTCGGCGACCTGCTGCTCAACAACATGGCTTGGGCGCTGCGGCGCTTTCCCGTCTTCCCCGTCTACGGGAGCGGTGACTATCCGGTCCAGCCCGTCTACGTCGAAGACCTCGCGGCTCATGCGGTGGAAGCCGGGTCTCAGAGCGAGAACTCCGTGGCCGACGCTGCCGGGCCGGACACGTTCTCCTTCGAGGCCCTGCTTCGCCTACTGGCCTCCTCAATGGGTGTCCGAAGGTGGTTCCTACACACGCCTCCGCGCGTGGGGCTCGCGCTGACCGGGCTGGTGGGTTTGCTGATGCGTGACATGGCGCTCACCCATGACGAGGTTGACGGCCTGATAGCTGGGGTGCTTACATCCGGGGAACCGCCGACTGGCAAGACGAGGCTGAGCGACTGGCTGGCAGGGAACGCGGACGGCCTCGGGAGACGATACGTGTCGGAGCTGCGGCGGAACTACCGAGGGCAGGCATGGCGTGGGACCTGGCGAGAGTGGGAATCGAGCTGACCAGCCTTATAAACTCCGGGCGCTGGCGCAATGCCGCAATGCCCGCTCACTACACCCGCAACGAGACCGCCGGCAAAGGTGCGGTGGCGCAGTTCCACGGCTAATACCGCAGCGTTGCATAAAGGGTCCCCCTTCAGGAAGAATTTTCTGATGCGAGAGTTTGACATCGGTTAGTGGACCGTGATGGTCCCCGGTGCAATCAGCGGCTAACCACCGCCTCCGTCAGTATCAAAGGAGAAAGCAAAAGCGTGTATAACTGTATTTATACACGCTTTAACTTTTGCGGCTGAGACTGCTGACGGTGGCGGGGGAGGGCAATCCGTCCCCCGCTATCGGCCCCTCCCCAAGCTGATCAACGACCTCATTTGAGAGTCTCCCTTCTCCTTATTGATACCTTATATATCCTACATAAAGTATAACGATCAGGGAGTCGAAACGATGCCCATGGGGCGGTCGCACCGTACCGGCCCTCTTGGTTAGGAATAGCTGGGCCTGCAGCTCAAATAGGGCATTGCACAGCTGAGCCCGCATCGTTATTAGCGCTGCACCATCCGCTCACACACTCCCTCGGTGTACTAGTGACCGAGCGGGGCAAGCCCGAAACTGCGGATTGACACTAGTCCAGAGGGAGGGCTGTCCCCTGAGTAGTCCTCTCCCAACCCCGCCTGTCTCGCCGCCGCGCCTGTCCGCATGGCATTTTGGTTCGGTCTCATGGCCAGTACGTGCTCGACCCCGCCAGCGTCTCGACGGACCGGCAGCAGGAGTTTCATTGTGTCGGCACTCAACACGCGGTAGTTGTCCTCGCCAGCGCTCCCAACACACACAGCCTAACCCGCCCCGCACATGCTCGACGACAGCCCAGACCAACGCCGCATCCTCGCTCACTCTCAGGCTTGCGTCCTGCATAAGACCGATCATGGCTATGTCTACAGCTCCCCGCCTGCAGGCTCTCCCAATTCGTTCCATCCGACCACCTCGTCCCCTGAGTGGCCGGTGTGCCGCCTTTCTGTTGGCGAGATAGCAGTCTAGGTCCAGTGGGAGCGTCTAGGTCGGACCGGAGGCGTAATTTCATGTCAGCTCGTCCATCACGGCTTGGGCGATGCCGTGATGGAGAGGTAAGTCGAAACCCAAGTCCTTACTTTTGCGGGATATCGCGACGGCAGCCACCCTCAGAGTCGAGGAGTTCGCACTCGTTTCGGATCTGCCTTCGAGGTAGGCGATCACACATTCAGGAGAGGCAGGCAGCGAAGACCTACCAAATAAGTGGTACCACGCGACGAAGTGGTTACACTGGTTGGCTTAGCTGTCCCCCTTCAGTTATCCACGACATACCCTCTCCGATTGCTGTAAATTACTCTAGCCGCTACGCAACGCTCAAGTAGCACTTATTGAGTTGATCGGCCGAAAGTTATAACATCTGCTCGTTGTATGTTGGGAGTGTATCGCATGTTTGAGAAGTTAGGGTGACAATCAACCGCCTCGCAAAACTGTATGGGAGTCCGAGGCGCTCCCATGTGGAATAGGTGTTTTATGGGTCACGGCACAGAGGCTGGTTAGTGGACGGACAGGTCCTTCGCCTTGGGCAACGCGACGTATTCAGGTACTCATCGGCGATTGAGAAACCGCTGATTCCTAGCTCCTTTTGAGAATGCTTGGCCAATAGGATGGGTAGTTGCTCGAAAATGGATTGACCGCTATGGTTGAATCAGGTTTAGCACTGTCGCCACAAGACTGGGCTAGCCTCCGATCGTGGCATCACGAACATGGGCGACATCAACTGCCGTGGCGTGCGGGGGCGACTCCATGGAATATCCTGTTGGCGGAGATTCTCCTTCACCGTACCAAGGCCTCCACAGTGGAGAGGCTGTACAACGATGTCTCAAAACAGTTCCCGTCACCAGAGTCGGTTGTTCGACAGCCGGCTGAATGGCTCAAGGCAACGCGCTCCGCGGGATTAGCCTGGAGAGCGAAGTTCTTCATCTCTACATGCGAGCAGCTTGTCGCTCTACACAACAGCGAAGTGCCAGCAGGGTGGACTGCCCTTACATCCCTGCCCGGTATCGGACATTACATTGCGAGTAGCGTTAAATGCTTCGGTTTCGGTTGCCGGCAGGTAGTGGTCGATACCAACACAATCCGTCTCGCCTGTCGGATCACGGGCGAACCACTGAACCAAACCCACCACCGCAGTCGCAGGGTAAGACAAGTAGTAGCCAGACTTTCGACAAGCGGGACAGATCCGTGTGCGGAGGACAACTACGCCCTCCTTGACCTGGCAGCGTTGGTGTGCCACGCGAAGAAACCCGAATGCGGGCGGTGCCCCCTGCTATCCGGATGCATTACAGGACGCCGGTTGCTATCGGATTCCGCGCGTACCGGAGAATACCGATGACTACCGATCAGTACAGACTCAAAGCCTCAAGGGGGCCAAGGCTGAAGCTTTATCCCCATCAGGAGTCCTGCGACCTCAACGACATCCGCGCGTACGCGAAAAAGAGTGACCGGCCACTCGCGGTCGATCTCTTCTGCTGTGGAGGTGGTCTGAGCCTGGGACTTGAGGAATCAGGCTTTGGAGTAATCCTGGGAGTGGATATAGATGAGTACGCAGTCGAAACGCACCGGGCGCATTTCGGTGGAGTGTCTCTACGAGCCGATCTGTCGGACTGTGATGAGATTTCCAGCATTCTGGACGCATTTGAGGGAGTAGAAGTGTCGCTGGTTGCGGGTTCGCCGCCTTGCCAACCCTTCTCAAGGGCTGGCAGTAGCAAGATCCGTTCCTTGGTCCAGAGGGGAGTGCGATCAGAAGAAGACGACAGACGAGACCTCTGGAAAGGATTCCTGAGAATAGTAGAAGGGCTCCGGCCTGCGGCTGTGTTGATGGAAAACGTCCCGGACCTGGTTTCAGGGGATAACTCAATTGTCTTTCGCAAGATCGTAGAGGCCCTCGAATACACAGGGTATGACGTTTACACTTGTATTGTGCCTTCCTGGCAATACGGAGCCCCTCAGCACAGGCACAGGGTGTTTATTGTAGGTGTGCGAGCAGGCACTCCCTTTTCTTGGCCCAAGCCAAGTAGGAAGGATAAACCAGGAGTTGAAGAAGCGATTTCCGATCTGCCTGCGATAACTGCCGGAGAGGTCAATGACGGTTTGCCCTATGGTCGAAAGGGTGAGGCGACGACTGCGCTGCAACGCTGGTTTCGGAAGGGACAACCGCAGGGGCGAGGCGGGCGAGTCTACGATCACTTCGCGAGATCAGTTCGAAAGGACGACCTCCAAGCGTTTCGCCTGATGAAGTCGAACACGCGCTATTCGGATTTACCTGCCCATTTGCGGCGGTACACGACGGATCATTTTGATGACAAATACAAACGGCTTGACCCCAAGAAGCCATCTCGAACAATAACAGCACATATCGCACGCGATGGATACTGGTATATCCACCCCACTGATCACAGAACACTGACGATGAGGGAAGCAGCCCGGATTCAGACATTCCCCGATCGCTTCAGGTTCGCAGGGACTCCTTCCCATTCATTTAGGCAAATAGGAGAGGCTGTACCCCCTTTAGTGGCGCGTGCGATTGGCAAGTCACTGATGCGGTCCCTTGGACATGACAAGGGCATATCGCACCCTATTAGGACAACGGAAGTCTCCGATGCCTTGGTGCAATGGATCCGTCAGAAGACCGAGTCCGAGCTACGAGCCCCCTGGCGCGTGAGCCAGGAACTGTGGCAGATTCTGATGGGGACAGTTCTATTCGAGCGCAAGTCAACTCGTGAAATAGCAACCCTATGGCCCTACTACAAGGCCCTATGGCCAGATTCAGCAACCTACCTCTCAGATAAACGCAGGAAGTCCAGTCTTGTTTCCGACAGCGGCAAGGACTGCGAGATGCTCGATGAAATCGCAAAAACCCTCTCCAACAGTGACCTGAATGAGCCCCCAGCACAAGGGCTTCCTCCGACACTGTCAGCAGAACGTTGGAAAGTAGCATTGACTCTTGCTGGCAGGAGCCACAACTTGCGTCCCACTACGTCAACTCGCCGCCTCGTGGGACGCGCATTTGGCAACGCAAGGCCTGAGTCCCAATTGACTGCTCAGATTGCCATAGCCCGATTAGTTGGTGTGCGTGACACTAGTATGGCTTACGCTGCCGTGCTTGAGATCGGTGACCGCTATTGCAGACCAAGAGACCCTAAATGTGAGGAGTGTCCGATCAAATCGTTTTGCGTGTCCTACAAGAGGCAGAGGCGTGAGGTTTTGGTTTCCGTAGGGCGAGACTGGTGCGATGGCCGAATGTGACCAGGTCCTCGTAAAACTGGTCCAGGAAGCCCCGAACCGGATTGAAGATTCGTTTGTACAGGCAGAAAATGATCAGAAGAGGTTGCCTACCGTATTCGGGAGCCTCTAGCCTTCCTAGGTAACGGAAGGCTAGAGGCCGAGCGGCTGCAAGTATTTCTGGATGATTACCATTTGAAGAGAGCCAGTGGTGACTTGGGGAAGACCCCAGTATTCCTGCAGGTGGGCAATGCAGTGCCCGCGCAGTTGAGGGGGGAGACATCCGGACAGATAAGGGAAGTCTGGGTATGAGCAAGGCAGACACGCATAAAATAAGGCCGGCAGCCCGATTGATACTCACCATCGGAAGGGATCTGATTCAGGATCCTTACGCGGCAGTGGTGGAACTGGTCAAGAACGCCTACGACGCCGATTCGAGAGACGTTGAGATCGAATTCAGCCGGAAGAGTAGGGGAAGAGGTTACTCTATCGCCATCTCCGACCACGGCCATGGGATGACCCGAGAGGATGTCCTCAACAAGTGGATGGTCCCATCGACATCGGACAAGCTGAAAAGGCGCAAGAGCCCAGCAGGAAGAGTCATGCAGGGACGCAAAGGTGTAGGACGTTACGCCGCGTCGGTCTTGGGCAAAGACTTGCTTCTGGAAACGGTTTCCGAACAGGGTGAGAAGACTGAGGTATACATCGATTGGAGCCAATTCGAAAAATCAGAGTACCTGGATGATATCGAAATACTGGTTGAAACCTCGGAAACGTCCGAGACCGCCGGCACTCGGCTGACCATAACAGCAGATGATGTGCTTATCAGTGATTGGAACCAGAAGCAATTCAACAAGCTTCGCTTTGAGTTGCGACGTTTGAAGTCGCCAGTTGGAGTCGCCCTGAGTAATGACGATTTCCGCATTAATCTGAAGGTAAGAGGTTTTTCCGATGTAGAAAACATAAACGAAACCATACAGCCCTACCCTATTTTCGACCTTTTTGATTACAGAATTTCAGGCCGTATCACCTCGGAAGGCAGGAGTACGCTGGAATATGCGATGCAGAAGATTCGCAATTCACCTGATGAAACTATCCCTTTCCTCCTCGGCAAACCCACAGACTGTGGGGAGCTATTACTGGATATTCGCGTCTATGACAGGGACACGGGGTCCATCGACTCTCTGATTGGGCGTGGGCTCAAGGACGATTCCGGAAACTACGTCGGCAACCTTCAAGCAAGGCAGCTGCTCAACGAGTACAACGGTATCGGTGTCTATCGGAATGGATTTCGCATCCGACCACTGGGGGATCCGGATTTTGACTGGTTGAAGTTGAACGAGCAGCGAGTTCAGAACCCGTCACAGCGAATTGGCAGTAATCAGGTGATCGGGTTTGTTCAGATTCAGTCAGAAGAGGAATCCGGCCTGATCGAGAAAAGCGCGAGAGACGGCTTGAGGGAGAATAAAGCATTTGACCGATTGAAGGAAATCACCAAGAGCGCCATAGCGGAGCTTGAGTCACGTCGCTTCCTGTACAGAAGACGGACGGGTCTCAATCGACCTGCCGCCAGGATTGAACGTGAACTGGACAGCCTTTTTTCTTCGGAGGACCTTAAGCGAGATGTGCACTCAAGTCTTTCGAAATCCGGTGTCGGGCGAGAGACAGCTGAAAAGATCATGGATCTTATCAGCCGGGATGAGGAGGAGAAAAACAGGGTAGCTGATGACATTCGCCAAGCTGTCGCGATATACCAGGGCCAGGCGACTTTGGGGAAGATAATCAACGTCATTCTTCATGAAGGTCGTCGGCCCCTTAATTTCTTCAGAAACCAGATACCGAATCTCAGGTATTGGCACAAGTCTTTCCTCAAAACCGGGGAAATGGATAATCTCAATAGGGTTGTATCTATTGGCGATGGCATTGGAGAAAATGCGGAAGTGTTCGTGCATCTCTTCGGACGGCTCGACCCATTAGCGGCTGTAAAACGTTCCAAAAGGACATCCCTGAACTTGAAGCAGACAATAAATGGGACCTTCTCAGTTTTTGCATCGGAAATGAAATCGCAGAATGTTGAGAGTCATTTGGACTGTCCCGACGACTTCATAATTTCCGCCTGGTCTCAGGATATCTATTCCATTTTCACCAATCTGATCGACAATAGCCTTTACTGGATGAGTGAGAAAAACAGTCCCCAACAGGAGATTTTCGTTGTTGCTGTGACAGATGGAAACTCCCTCCTGTACATAGATTACCGGGACACTGGACCCGGAATAGATCCTGGCCTAATTGCCAGTGAGGTTATATTTGAACCCCAGTTCTCCACCAAGCAATCAGGCACCGGACTCGGTTTGCCAATCGCCGGCGAGGCCGCAGCACGCAATGGTCTTGAGCTGAAGGCCTTCGAATCTGACACCGGTGCGTGGTTCAGACTACAAGCTGTAGGAGAAAGCGGCGAATGACCAGTATCAAACTTCTTGTTGTAGAAGATGACCCTCAGGACATCGATACATGTAGAAGCACAGTTGAAAGATACCGTCATGAAAAGCAGCGAGAGGTGAATCTTGTAGAGTGTAAGGACGTAGATGAAGCATTCGATGAGTTGGATGATACCTTTGACGGGGCAATAATTGATCTACGACTAGGAAATGAAGGTGACGAAGGTAACCATGTTGTTCAACTAATAAAGGACAGACAATACCGCTTCCCCGTCGCTATCCTTACCGGAACCCCCGGTGCCGCCGACCAGGATTTTTCGTACTTAGGAGTGTTCAAGAAAGGAGATCCCGGAGCTGGATTCGGAGACCTTCTTGACCGATTCTGGAATATTCAACAGACAGGACTTACCCGTATCCTGGGGGGCAAAGGGACTATCGAATCCAAGTTAGCGGAGGTGTTTTGGAAAAACATTCTACCTCAGATAGAAAAATGGGAAGCGTACGGTGAGGCCGACTCAGCCAGAACAGAAAATACACTGCTGAGGCACATCCTGAACCATTTGATCCAACTGATCGACGAGGATATAGAACGCTACTTTCCCGAAGAGTTCTATATCCACCCACCTTTCAGCGGAGATGTTCGTACTGGCAGTATCTTGAAGGCCAAGAAAAGCAACCAGCGATTCGCCGTCTTGAGCCCGGATTGTGATCTTGTAGTCAGGTCCGACGGGAAGCGAAATACCGACAGGTTTCTCTTGGTTGAAATAGTCCTACCTGACGCTCTGTACAGTTGGTTTGACACTCAGTCCCTCGGCTTATTGGGTCAGGCCAAGAAGGCTACAGTCAGGAGGGCTCTAGAAAACAACGGCCCAAGGCATTACCACTGTCTGCCTCAGACTGACTTCTTCCCGTTGGGCTTCCTTAACTTTAGGAGCGTGTCCACGGTGGAAGTGGACTATATCGGTGACAACTTTGAGGTACCTCCAGAGGTGCAGATTTCGCCTCCCTTTGTGAAGGACATTATTGCCCGGTTCTCGTCTTACTATGCCCGTCAGGGTCAACCAGACATAGACTTTGCAGGCCTTATCGGGTCCTAAACTTAGGGGATTATATACCTAGTTCCACAGCGGATTTGACAAGTCCGACTTCCTATGCTCGTGAGCCTGTTCGGGCCTAATGCCGTGGTCTCCAATCTGCTAAGCTATTCCTAAAGGTAGAGGTTGGGGAGCCGACCTCGCAAGGATCGACTCCCCGGTTGAACTCGGACGCCTATTAGAATGAATAAAGGGAGGGTAAAGTGAGAACTTACTACATTAGTCGAGAGGTGAATCATTGGAACGAAGACCGGAATTCATATGACACAGAATTCCGGACGGATACATTTCAAGCGGCTGATCACGAAGTGACTGCGGAAGGCTACTGGCTCGTACTGAAGGATGAGAACGGAAAGGCGATTGCGGAGTTTGGACGGAGGGCATTCGACTCTTGGCATTTTTCCGAAGTGGCTGAGTGCCAACCGGACTAGGGGTAAACAATGAGATACGAGTACAAGGTCGTACAAACCACCAGTCCCTACCTTGAAGACAGTTTGAACGTTTTGGCGTCGGGGTTTCGTGTGCTAGGTGTAGCGGTTATATCCGACGAGCTAATTGCAAGTACATCCGATGTGGTAGCCGTTATGGAGCGACCCCTATCCGGCGACTAACCGGGCCCCCCTAGCATGGGCCAGTTAGTCTATCAAGTTGCGCCGGAAATAAATATATAATCCCCTGATCAAACCTAATTACGTTAATCTTGGCGGTAATGATCAGGTCTCGAAGGGTCCAGCTCTCTTGAAAGCTCTTCTCAATGACATGTCACCCCGCTAACAAGAGATTAGCTGGAGGAGTCTGGCGAAGGCGGACTTAACGGTATCGAAGTGGGGATAGGCGCATCTTGGTGATTCTTTGGGTCGGGGCGGGGGGGCGTGGTGGGGGCGATGGCGCGCTACCTGGTGGTGGTGTGGGTGAATGGGGGGCTGGGCGGGACGGGGTTTCCGTATGGGACGCTGGCTGTGAACGCGGTGGGGTGTTTTCTTATCGGGTTGGTCGTGGGGTTTGCGGAGACGCATTAGCCGCTGAGCCCCGAGGTCCAGGCATTCCTGGTCATAGGCGTGCTTGGGGGGTTTACGACGCTCTCGGCGTTCGGTATCGATACGATCAGGTTGTTCAGAGACCACGCCTACGTCGCCGGTTCAGCTAACGTGTTACTCCAGTTGGCGATTGGGCTGACCGCGGTGGTGGTCGGGCTTAGGATCGGGCAGGCGCTCAAGGCGGTGTGGTAGGCGGGGAACGGCGCCCACGAGGGAATCCCCTACGGGGGAAAGGAACAGGCCCCTCCCCAGATTCCTCGCGGGGCCTCGGAATGACAGGAATGGGGGCTTGGGGTGACAGGGGGGGAGGGGTGTCGGGGGTGTTCGTTTGGGGAGCCTTGCCACGAACTGGACCCTGGGCTAGAGTCGGGCCAAGCATCCCTTGCGAGGAGGACTTTGGTGATGATAGATGGTCGTGCTTTGGCGGAGGGGGAGGGTTGGGGGCCGCCTTTTTCTGTCGGGGAGTATGTGGATCGGGTCGAGAAGGTGCGTCGGGAGATGGGGCGGCGGGGGATCGACCTTCTGTTGGTCTCGTCTCCGCCCAACATCACCTACCTGACGAGCTACGACATGATCTGGTACTACCTGACCAGTCCCGTGAGCGTGGCTGTCCACGCCGAGTCCGGGCAGACCGTTTTCTTCGAGGTGCCATATCATCAGCCGACCGTCGAGTGGCACGCTGTGGTCGACGATGCGGAGTATTTCAAGGATGGGCAAACTCCTGCAGAGTCGATAGTCAGCGCGCTGAAAGCTCGGGGGTGGTTGAAGGGGAACGTGGGTGTCGAGGATTGGAGCCGGGCGCCGAGCGGGGTGGTAATCAACGAGATAAAGCAGGGCTTGGCGGGTGCGGGCGCGAATATCGTGGACGGGTCGTGGGTCGTGGACCGGGTCAGGTTGATCAAGTCGGCGGCAGAGATAGAGGTAATGAGGAAGGCGGCGTCCATAGCAGACAAGGCGATGGAAACGGCCCACGGTCACATTCGCCCCGGCGTGATGGAAACCGAGTTGGCCGGGGTCGCGCTCCACGCAATGATGAAAGAGGGTGGGGGAGATCCGGCCATCCGCGCTGCGGTGAGGTCGGGGCCACGGTTTGCTGCTCGGCACTCGGCGCCGAGCCATCGGAAGCTGCAGCAGGGCGACCTTGTCTGGATCAACCACTGCG
Organism: Dehalococcoidia bacterium; assembly: GCA_965197585.1. Lineage (GTDB taxonomy): Bacteria > Chloroflexota > Dehalococcoidia > Plut-88900 > Plut-88900 > Plut-88900. The sequence goes on along the minus strand of OZ240215.1, from coordinate 2,584,962 downwards.
GGTCCTATCATCGGTATCACGCCGACCTGGGTCGGCTCTTCTCGCTGGGCGAGCCTTCGCCGAAGTGGCGAGAGCTTATTGACAAGACGTGTGGGAGTGTCGATCACGTGATTTCGAAGGTGCGACCGGGCGACGCCACAGCCGTGGCTCAGAAAGCCATGGACGAGTACGTGGACTCGATGGGGCTGCGGCCATACGTTGCCTACGTGAGTGGCTACAACATGGGGATTGCGATACCTCCAGATTGGGTCGGGCACACGTTTATCGACCCGGAGACGGGGTTCGAGACTGCGAACTACGATCCGGGGATGATCACGAACTGCGAAAACCTGTTCACGGTTCTCGATTCTGACCACGGCTGGAAGGGTGGCACGGGTGGCGGCTTCATCGAGACGATCCTGATGACCGACAGCGGCCTGGAAGTGCTCTCGGGGCTGGACAGGAACGTGACGGTTATCGGGTAGGGGTGGGGGGTCCCGTATCGCCCACCTGGCTGGATTCGAATCGGTAATAACCGTTTGCGATCTACGAGAGCACTACCTAGATTGACACTACCCACTGAAAAGTTCGCAGTACAGTACGCTTAGGTGTACCATTCTCTCCAAATCGCTTCGGCAGATGTATGGACTACAGGCCCAGGCCCGAGGAGGCTATGACAACTAACGAATCCAAAGCCGACGTGGTCATCATTGGGGCGGGGATTGTCGGGTGCTGCACGGCGTATTACCTGGCCAAAAAGGGCGTGAAAGTCGCCATCGTGGAGAAGGGTGAGGTGGCAGGCGAGCAGTCCAGCCGGGCCTGGGGCTGGGTCAGGCAGCAGGGCCGGAACCCGAGGGAGATTCCACTTGTCACCTTCTCCAAGGGCCTTTGGTCGGGGCTCACCGACGAAATAGGCGCCGACGTTGAATGGATTGAGGAAGGGTCCCTCAAACTGGCCTACACGGAAGAGGACCTCTCTCACTTTGAAGAGTGGGCCCGGGAGGCTCGAGTCTTGGGTCTTGACACCAGGGTCCTAACCAGGGATGAGGTTAAGCGCGAGATACCGGCGCTCGAAGGGGCGTTTGTTGGTGGGATACACACTCCTTCGGACGGCCAGACCGAGCCCAGGCGCGCAACCGAGGCGATAGCCTGGGCCGCGAGGGAGAGCGGAGTGGCTCTGCACACCGGGCGGGCCGTGGAAGGGTTAGAAGTGGAGGGTGGTGCCGTTAAATCCGTCGTCACCGACAAGGGACGAATTGAAACGGATAAGGTTGTGTGTGCGGCGGGGGCCTGGGCATCGAAGGTCGGGCGGATGGTGGGCGTGCACCTGCCCCAGCGGGTAGCGAAAGGCACTGTAGTCTGCACCGAACCCACCGAGATTATCTCCCACTGCACGGTGATGACCCCGGACGTGACTTTTCGGCAGAAGCGGGACGGGACTTTCTACATATCGAACGGCACGAGGTCAGATTACTACGTCGACCTTCAATCCTTGCAAAACTTCGGGCTTTTCATACGCAACTTCCTGAGGGTGAAGAAGACGATGACCGTGCACGTCGGCAAGGAACTGTTCGATGATGTGCTGAGGGCGCTGCCCGGCTCCCCGGCCAAAGCCCATCCATTCGCACACACTGTTGGGGTTGAGCCTGAGCCCAATGGCCAGTTTGTCGAGCAGTCGATTAGCCATTTGAGAAAGCTGCTGCCCTCGGTTGGAGAGCTGGGCATACAGCGGGCGTGGGCGGGCAGGATAGACGCGAGCCCCGATGCCACGCCTGTTCTGGGCGGAGTACCCGGCGTGAAGGGGTTCTACTTCGCCACGGGAATGAGCGGCCACGGCATAGCCATGGGTCCCGGGGCCGGGCTGGTGATGTCTCAGCTGGTCATGGGCGAGACACCAAGCGTCGATCTTCATCCCTTCCGTTTCACCCGCTTCCAAGAGGGGGATTCGGCGGACTGGCGGAAGACGCTTTAGACTCTTCCCCCTTGCCCCGCGTCGTCGGCTGACGGTATTGTAAGTTCCATGATTCCTTGCTCTCTTTCGCCTGAGGCTTAGCCCTGTTTAGCCTCGAAAACTCCCTCGAATTCTTCGAATAACCCAGTGCCATCAAAGTGCGTTAATAAGGAGACGACAATGACTGACTTGCCCAACGAAAGGACATTTGGGGCCGTGTTTCCCAACGAGGAGTACGACGCCCGCCGAGCCAAGGTCCGACAGAGAATGGTTGACCGCGGGATAGACATCCTCTACGTCAGCTCGCCCAGGAACATCACATATCTCACGGGATTCGATATCATCTGGTTCTACCATGCCTCGCCCACCGGGCTCGTCATCCGGGCCGACTCCGAGAAGGTGCTCTTCTTCGACTCCTACCACGAGCGCATGGTCAACGACTTCTGCTACATCGACGAGGCGGTCTTCTACGCTACCTTCCCATTCCACCCGATGGGCCCGCAGCTTGGCACGGTCATCGACTCCATGAAGGACCGAGGCCTGCTCAGGGGCTGCGTCGGCATTGAAAAGTGGGCCTACGCACCCTCGCCTGCGATGATGCAGGCTATGGAGGAGCGCATGTCGGGAGCCGGGGCCCGTGTTGTCGACGGGTCATGGATTGTGGATACCGTGGGACTCACCAAGTCGCCGCTGGAGGTCGCCTGTGTGAGAAAGGCTGCAGAGATAGCCGACATCGGAATCATGGCGGGGCTGGAAGCCGCCGCCCCCGGTGTTACAGAGCTTGAGGTCAACGGCGCAATGCAGTACGCCATGGCCAAGGCCGGCGGCGAGGAAACCGCCATCCGATGCGTCGTCAGCAAAGAGGGATTCCGTATGCCCCACAAGCCCACCACCCGGATGCGCCTGGAGGCTGGTGAGACAATCTTCGCCGACGTGTGCGGCGTCTACAATCGCTACCACGCCGACCTCTGCCGCTTCTTCTGTCTCGGTGAGCCCACCGGTAAGGCCAGTGAGCGCATGAAGGCCCTTGCGGAGAGCATCCCATACGTCCAGGAGCGAGTCAAACCCGGCGATCCGCCCACGGCCATAGGCAAGACCATCGACGAATACCTCGCTTCCTTAGGGCTTACAGCTGAGGTCGACCGCGGAGGCTACGATGTCGGCCTCTCGCTTCCTCCCGACTGGGTGGGCCACACCCGAGTCGTGGGCGGTGGCTTTGTGGACGAGCCCATGCAGCCCGGCTTCGTCACCAACTACGAGATCTTCTCTCGGGGCAAGGATGCCCGGTCCGCGGGGCTAATTGACACTTTTGTCATGACGGAATCAGGGCTTGAACTGCTGTCCAAGCTGCCGTTGGAGATCTTGAGCAAGGGTGTTTGAAGTAGAGTGAACTATGAAAAATCTCAAGGGTAACTTGAGAAAGGGCTTAGTCTTACTTCTTGTCGCAGCGATCAGTCTTTGCATGATAGCTTCGGATTGCGGAGAATCCGCCGAAATAGAATTCGGATATTCCTTCCAAGGAGGCTCTGGACTACCACAATGGACTCCAGACGGTACTCGAATAGCGGTGGAATTGGGCCGGGGAATAATATTCGTTATAGACGCAGACGGATCCAATCTAATAGTACTGAACGATCATGCTGACAATCGAAACCGAAACGCTCATTCACCGAGCATTTCTCCGGATGGCTCTCAAGTCGTGTATTCCCAAAGACTCAAGACAGGGGGCCTGTTTGGTGGAAAGTTGAATTACGAACTTGTGTTGAAGAATCTAGATGGCTCAAATGGCCAACGGCTAACTGAGGATGCAGCAAATGACATTGTTCCGGCATGGTCCCCTGACGGAAGTCGCATTGCATTCCTATCCGATCGGCTATCCCTAGAAGACCTTAGCGATGACCTCTATTTGACTGACTTCACTCTATTCACTATGGCCCCGGATGGTTCTGACGTACGAAGTCTTGGTGCAAATGTCATTGAGATAGAGGCAGCTCCTATCTGGTCACCCGACGGGCGGTATATCGCTTTCCTCAATCTTGAAGAGAAGGTAACGGGTGATGGACATCAGATGGTTGTCTATGTTGTCGGTTCGGATGGCTCTAATCTCCAAAGGTTATCTGAAACTACAAGCGTGCCTGCGTGGTCACCGGATAGCAAGAGTATTGCATTCTTGAATGTGAGCGAAGAGAACGACACCGTAGTGTTATACGACATAGATGTTCATAGCTCAGAACAGCGAGAAATTGTAGATGTCCTTCGGACACGATTTAACGGCCGGGCATTCCCCTTCCTTTACTGGTCCCCCGATGGTTCCGAGATCAGGTTCGGCAGCTATCCTTTCATCATTGCAAGGGCGGACGGGTCCAACTATAGAATATTCAGGCACCTATATCCTAAGCATGCCGTTGCCACTTGGTCCCCGGACTGGTCAAAGGTCGCCGTGCTCCCCCGATTTGGGCGGGATGATTCGGCATCGGAACAGGACAGGGAGGTTGCTCTGTTTGTTATGTCACCAGACGGCTCAGAAAAGCGTGTGCTAATTAGAGAAGCTGGATCAGGAAAATACAAAGAGGGTAAGGGTGAGCGATGGAGTCCTGACTATGTCAGGTAAGTTGACGACGATACGCAGATCCATAACCATGAAACCGGAGGACAACCGACATGTTCGTAAGGACCGTTGACCAACTCGCAGGCAGTGACAAAGAAGGTAAGTGGCAGGACGGAGACCTGTGGCTCAGAGCCGCGCGGCTTGTGACCAAGAGCGACCTTGTCGGCTTCTCCCTCGCCGACGTCCGGCTTTCTGCAGGATGGGAGATTGACTGCCACTACAAGCACCACATCGAAGCCAGCTTCATCATCTCCGGCAGCGCTACACTAACGGAATATGCCACCGGCAAAAGCTGGGACGTGGGCCCGGGGGACTTGTATGTGGTCGGGCCAAAGGACAAGCACCACGTGTCAACTAAGACCGAGATGCGCGCCGTCACCGTCTTTAACCCCGCGCTTATCGGCAACGAAAAACCCGATGAGGACGGCGCATACCCACCGACAGGCGAGGTCCCACCTGCATGGATCGGTGATTCGGGACGGACGATGTTCCTCAAGAGACTTGCGGACACCCGTGAAGTCAGCGTTAGCCATGGCGCTGCCAAGGCCTATCGCTACCTCACCCAGGCAGATGAATGCGGCTTCACCATTTCCACCCCCCGCTCTCCTGCGGGAGACGGCATCGTGCTCCATTACAAGAACCACGTGGAAGCTAACTATGTAATTGAGGGCGAGGGGACTGCCGAAGACCTGACCACTGGCGAGGAATGGGACCTGTTCCCCGGGTCCATGTACTTTGTGGGCCCCAAAGACAGGCACCAGGTCAACACCACCACCGGCTTCTACCTGTTAAGCGTATTCAACCCGCCTCTCGTCGGCAATGAGACCCACGATGACCAGGGCGGCTACCCGCCCACCGGCCCCATCCCCGAGGCCTGGAGGCCCTAAGCTTCTTATCCCCTTTCCCTTGATGAGACTTTTGCATAACTGTCACTCTGGCCCCCGAGCCGTAATCCATCCCCTGGGGGTGGGGCATTCCGCTCGCCCTGAGCGGAGTCGAAGGGTCTCAAGAGCGGAATGGGCGGGGTGTCCCGACGCCAGGCCAGAGTTACACAAAGGCTTCCTGATGGGTTAGGGTGGTCCCGGCTAAGAACAAGGTCATTTACACAGATACTCCCGAACCCGGAGGACACCCGACATGTTCGTAAGAACCCTTGACCAGCTCGCAAACACCGACAAGGAAGTCAAATGGCAGAACGGAGACCTGTGGCTCAGGGCCGTCCGGCTCGTCACAAAGGTAGACGGCGCAGGCTTCTCCCTCGCCGACGTCACCCTCTCTCCTGGCTGGGAGATCGACTGTCACTACAAGAACCATGTGGAGGCAAGTCTCATAGTCTCCGGTACTGCCACGGTTACGGAGTACGCCACCGGCAAGAGCTGGGAGGTCGGGGCGGGGGACCTGTATGTGGTTGGTCCCAAGGACAAGCATCACGTCTCGACCAGGACCGAATTGCACGCCGTCACGGTTTTCAACCCAGCGCTCAAAGGCGACGAGACCCCTGACGAAGACGGCGCTTATCCCCCAACCGGTGAAGTTCCTCCTTCCTGGGCTGGTGAGTCGGGCCGAAGCATGATTGTGAAGAGACAGTCCGATACCCAGGCCGTCGGCGTCCGGGGCACGGGTGCCCAGGCCTTCCGCTACATCACCCAGGCCGACGGCTGCGGCTTCACCGTCTCTAACCCCCGCTCCTCGGTGGGCCACGGGAAAGAGTTGTGGTACCAGAACCACGTTGAGGCCAACTACGTCCTGGAGGGCGAGGGTTCCGTCGAGGACCTGAACACGGGCGAAAAGTGGGCCCTGGCCCCAGGATCGATGTACTTCGTTGGCCCGAAGGACAGGCACTTGATGTCCTTCAACACGGCCTTCGCGCTGGTGAGCGTCTTCAACCCGCCCCTCGTCGGCAGCGAGACTCATGATGATCAGGGCGGCTATCCGCCCACCGGCCCCATCCCTGAGGCCTGGAGGCCGTAGGGAGCCGGCGATGGTGAGTGTCCGCTTTCTCGGTTTAAGTTAGACTGTCCCCCGAGACCCGTATATATGGAAAGGATCTGGAGGTGAAGTTATGTTCGTAAGAACGCTGGAGGACTTGGCCGGGACCGACATGGAGATGGTCAAGACCGACGGGAATAAGAGACTGCAATCAAGGCGCTTGGTAACTAAGGCGGACGGCGCCGGGTTTTCCCTTTCGGACGTCAGGATTTCCGAAGGCTGGGTCATCGACCTGTGGTACAAGAACCATGTGGAGGGGAACCTGGTGGTAGGCGGTGATCTGCACGTGGAGAACTTGACCAATGGCGAAAGTTGGGACCTGGGCGCCGGAGACCTCTACGTGGTCGGGCCGAAGGACCGTCACCGGCTGACGGCCAACAGCGATGTTCACGTTGTAAGCGTCTTCAACCCCGCCACCCTGGGCACCGAGCGCCACGACGCCGACGGCGCCTACCCGCCCACCGGCGACCTTCCCCCCGAATGGCAGGGAGAGAACGGGCGGACCATGTTCGTCAAGCGCCTGGAGGACACCAAGGTAGTCGGGATAAGCCACGGCCGCTCCACCGCCTACCGGTATCTCAACCAGCCGGAAGGGTGCGGTTTCACTATGTCCACCCCCCGCTCACCCGCGGGCAAGGGAATCGTCCTCTGGTACAAGAACCACGTGGAGGCCAATTACATCCTGGAAGGCGAAGGCACGGTGGAAGACCTGACCACCGGCGAGAAGTGGGACCTGGCCCCCGGCACCATGTACTTCGTCGGGCCCAAGGACCGACACCAGACAGTAAAGTTCTCCGACACCTACCTGCTCAGCGTCTTCAACCCGCCCCTCATCGGCCACGAGACCCACGACGAAGAGGGCACCTACACGCCCAACGGCCCCATCCCAGAAGCGTGGAGGCCATAAGGCAAACCCGGAGGTGTAACCATGTACGTTAGAAGGCTTGAAGACTTCGCCGGCGCCGACCAGCAGATGGTGCGAGAAATCGACGGGAAAAGATTGCAGGCCACTCGCCTGCTGACCAAGGCCGACGGCTGCGGTTTCTCCTTTTCCGACGTCCGAGTCTCCGCAGGCCTGACCATGGACCTATGGTACAAGAACCACGTTGAGGGCAACCTGGTCGTATCGGGAGAGATGGACGTGACCGAGGTGTCCAGCGGCAACAGCTGGACCCTGGGCGCCGGGGACCTGTACGTGGTCGGGCCGAAGGACCGGCACCGCACCCTCGCCAAGACCGATACGCACATCATCAGCGTGTTCTGCCCACCAACCCTGGGCACCGAGCGCCATGACGCCGATGGCTCCTACCCGCCTACCGGCGAGATTCCCTCCGCCTGGCAGGGAGAATCCGGCCGCACCATGTTCGTAAGAAGGCTCTCGGAGACCCGCGTGGTCGGCATAAGTCACGGGCGTACGAAGGCATACCGATACCTCACCCATGACGACGAGTGCGGGTTTACCATCTCGACCCCTCGCGCCCCTGCGGGCGATGGCATCGTCCTCTGGTACCAGAACCACGTCGAGGCCAACTACATCTTCGAGGGTGAAGGTACCGTCGAGGACCAAACAACCGGCGAGAAGTGGGACTTGTACCCCGGCACGCTGTACGTGGTCGGGCCCAAGGACCGGCACCAGTTGAAGTCCAGCACCGGGTTTTACTTGGTGAGCGTCTTCAACCCGCCAATATACGGCGGCGAGTCCCACGACGACCAGGGCGGCTACCCACCCACCGGGCCCATCCCCGAGGCCTGGAGACCGTAGTGCGATAGGACGAATATTCCGCGGACCAAGTGGTCGCTCATACTGCCCAAGATCCTCCGCTGGGGGGTTGACATATGAGCGGCCACATCATTTGGAGGTGCAATCATGTTCGCAAGAAGGCTGGAGGACCTGGCCGGGACCGACAAAGAGATGGTGAAAAGGGAAGGGGATAAGATTTTGCAGTCGGGGCGGCTGCTGACGAAGGCAGACGGGTGCGGTTTCTCCCTATCCGACGTGCGCTTCTCGGCGGGATTCTCCATCGACCTGCACTACAAGAACCACGTTGAAGGGAACCTGATCATCAAGGGCGTCATCGAGGTGACAGACCTGAGCAACGGTAATAGCTGGGATTTGGAGGACGGAGGTCTGTACGTGGTCGGGCCTAAGGACCGGCACCGTCTCACGGCCAAGACTGATGTCCACCTGGTCAGTATTTTCAGCCCCGCCGTGATGGGTAATGAGAGGCACGACGCGGACGGCGCCTTCCCCCCGACGGGCGACATTCCCTCCGCATGGCAGGGTGACGCCGGCCGAACGATGTACGTGAAAAGACTGGAGGACATCCCGGTAATCGTAATAGGCCACGGCCGCGCGAACGCCTATCGATACCTCACCCAGGAAGATGGGTGCGGCTTCACAATATCTACGCCCCGCGCCCCTGCGGGCAAGAGCACTGTCCTCTGGTACCAGAACCACGTCGAGGCTAACTACATCCTGGAGGGCGAGGGCTCAGTGAAGGACCAGACGACGGGGGAGGAGTGGGACCTGGCCCCGGGGACGGTGTATGTGGTCGGTCCCAAGGACCGGCACCAGATACAGGCGAACACCGATTTCTACCTGATGAGCGTGTTCAATCCTCCGCTGGTTGGAGATGAGACCCACGACGACCAGGGTGGATACCCGCCCAGGGGGCCGATTCCGGAGGCTTGGCGGCCTTAGCTAATTAGGCAGAAAATTCCGCGGAGCAAGTGGCCGCTCATACTGCCCAAGATCCTCCGCTGGGGGTCGACATATGAGCGGCCACATCATTTGGTGGTGCAATCATGTTCGCAAGAAAGCTGGAGGACCTGGCCGGGACCGACAAAGAGATGGTGCGCCGGGACGGCGACAAGATCTTGCATGCCAGGCGCCTCTTAACTAAAGCCGACGGCTGCGGCTTCTCCCTTTCCGACGGGCGGTTCTCGGCAGGATTCTCATTCGACCTTCACTACAAGAACCACGTGGAGGGGAACCTGATCATAAAGGGCATCCTGGAGGTTACCGACCTGACCAACGGTAATAGCTGGGATGTCGAGGACGGAGGTATGTACGTGGTCGGGCCTAAGGATAGGCATCGTCTCACGGCCAAGACTGATGTCCACCTGGTCAGTATTTTCAGCCCCGCAGTGATGGGCAATGAGAGGCACGACGCGGACGGCGCCTTCCCCCCGACAGGCGATATTCCCCCCGCCTGGCAGGGTGACGCGGGCCGGACGATGTATGTGAAAAGACTCGAGGATGTTCCCGTGGTCGAAATAGGCCACAGCCGCGCGAATGCCTATCGATACCTCACCCACGACGATGGGTGTGGGTTCACCATCTCCACCCCCCGCGCCCCTGAGGGCAAGGGCATCGTCATGTGGTACCAGAACCACGTCGAGGCGAACTACGTTCTCGAGGGTGAGGGCTCCGTCGAGGACGTGACCACCGGCGAAAAGTGGGATCTGGCGCCGGGAACCGTGTATGTCGTCGGCCCCAGGGACCGGCACCAGGTAACGTGGTTCACCGATTTGTGGGTGATGAGCATCTTCAACCCGCCAATATACGGGGATGAGACCCACGACGACCAGGGCGGCTATCCACCCACCGGCCCGATACCGGAGGCCTATCGGCCCTAATTCAGGCCGTACAGCGCCGCCGCGTTGTCGCCAACGATCTTTACGGTCTCGTGCTCCGGGATGTCGTGGAAGTCCTTGGCGATCTGCTGCCGGGAGAAGGGGAATACGCCCTCGGGGTGGGGGTAGTCGGAGCCCCACATCAGCTTGTCGACGTTGAGGAGTTCCCGGGTGAGGAGGCCAGCACGGTCGTCTTCGAAAGTGGCCCAGAACTGGCGGAAGAAGTAGCTGCTCGGCGCCTCTTCCAGCTTGGGCTCCATCCAGTGCCGGTGGTCTTCCCACCAGTGGTCGTTGAGACGCAGGACTGAAGGTATCCAGCCGATACCGCCCTCGGCCATGACGAACCGGAGGCCGGGGAACGACTGTGGAACGCCGGAGAGGATGAGATCGGTGAGGCCGCGGGCCACGGCGCAGATCTTCTGCTCTATTACGGCGACGCCGACTCCCAGGCTCCGGTACTTGTCTGCGCTGACCGACTTGGTACTGGAGCCCACGTGAAACCCGAGGGGCAGCCCGACGTCCTGAAGGGCAGCCCAGAGTTGGTCGCCGCCCTCCATGTTGACGTAACCGCCCTCTACTTCCAGGGGAAGCATCACCGACCTGAGGCCAAGCTTGGCGACCCTCTCCACCTCGGCGATTTTGCTTTCGGTCGAGCCTCTCATGGGCAGGATGCCGACGCCGAAGAGCCGGTCGGGAGAGGAGGCGCTGAACTCGGCGATCCAGTCGTTATAAACGCGGACGATTTCGACGTGGAGGTCGGCGTCGGAGGCGTTGTAGCACCAAAGGCCAAAGACACCAGGGTACATAACCTCCGCGCGGATGCCGTCAAGGTCCTGATCTTTGAGCCGTGCGGCGGGATCCCAGGCGCCGGGTCGGGTGTCATCATAGCGGAGGCCGGCCATGTGGATTTCCTTGCCCTCGGCTTTGTCGGTGGCTGCGCTGCCCTCGCCGGAGAGTCCGATGGCGAACTCGCCGAAGCCTTCCATGACGTAGAAGTCACCGGAGTCCCGGGACTCGATGTGTGGGGCCTTTTCAGCGAGTTTCCGGTCCATTCGGGAAGAAAACAAGTCCTTGGGCTCTACGACGTGTCCATCAGCGGAAACGTAGCTTCCGGTAAGAGAAGTTGCCATGGGTCACCTCCTGAGTTTGTCCACATCTAGTCGTTCGGCACCGGGATGTTCTGTCGATATGCTAACATCTCCGGCAACGATGCCGGAAGTGACCAGGCAAGAACCGGAGTAATGGTTTATGGGAAACACTGAAGAAAATCGATTGATGCCTGAAGCGTGGCAAGACGGGCCCCGATACGGGAGCCCGAGCACATTCATGCAGATTCCGGGGAGCCGTGACCTGTCCAAGGCCGACGTGGCCATAGTCGGGCTTCCGCTGGACCTGGGGACCATCATTCGCTCGGGGGCTAGGTTCGGGCCTCGGGGGATACGTACTGCTTCCATGCACGTCGGGCAACACGGGCTGGAGGCAGCGGAGCTGACCGAGCCCTTCAAGAGCCTCCGCATTGTGGATTATGGAGATATCGAACTCACCTATGGGTACATTGAAGAGGCGGTCAGGCGTATAGAGGTCGCCGTCACGGACATCATCTCCCAGGACGTTTTCCCGGTGTGCCTGGGGGGAGACCACACGGTTTCCCTTCCAATCCTTAGGGCGCTGTATAAGAAGCACGGGAAGATATCCCTCGTCCATTTCGATGCACACCCCGACTTCTGGGAGCCGCCCAAGGATATGCCCATACACCACGGCTCCATGTTCCGCATCGCCTCGGATGAGGGGATCATGGACCCGGCGACGTCGGTGCAGGTTGGGATACGGGGACGGCCCTCGATGGGGATAGTCGAGGAGGTGAAGGCCGCGGGCATTACCGTGATCACGGGCGAGGAGTTCTGGCACACGGGGGTCGATGCGACTATCGAGAAGATAAGGTCGGCCACCAAGGGTCGTCCGGTGCACATCTCCTATGATATCGACAGCGTGGACCCGGGTTTCGCCCCGGGCACCGGGACGCCGGAGGTGGCGGGGCTCACCAGCCGTGAGGCGATGGCATTGGTGAAGGGGATGAGGGGAGTCGGGGCGGTCGGGTTTGATATTGTGGAGGTGGCTCCCGCCTACGATATTTCTGAAATAACCTCGCTTCTGGCCGCCAATCTCGTGCTGCAGTTCCTGCTCACGCTGGTTCCCGACACGAAATAGGACACAGGGCTACGACTATGCCGTCAAAGAAGAGTTTTGACGACTGGGTGGTCGAGGTGGATGCGCGGCTGAGGCCTCTGGCAGTAGAGCTACGTCGGATGTTCCTGGAGGCTGCGCCCGACTTGCGGGAGTCGATAAAGTGGGGCAATCCTTGCTTTGAAAAGAAGGTTAGGACATTCTACATAGCTTCTCAGGCGGACAAGCACGTAACCTTGGGGCTGTGTCAAGGGGCCCTGATCCCGAATCCGGAGGGGCTGATCGAGGGTACAGGTAAGCGGATGAGGCACGTGAAGATCAGGAGTTTGGAGGACCTGGAGGCACCGGCCCTTGGGCGGATAATCCGGCAGGCCGTGGAGTTGGACGGAGCTGAGGGTACGAGCAACCGCTAGGGGGTACAGGTAGTAACGAATTGAATACAGGTCAAATGTACTATAATTAGGTATGACTGCGCTCGTGCCGGAACGGCCCAAGATTTACCACATTGTGCATGTGGATCGACTGCCATCCATTATCAAGGATAGTGGTCTATGGTGTGATGCGGTCATGGCAGGCCGGAAGAATACCGGCACTACTATCGGTATTGAAAACATCAAACAACGACGGCGAAGCAAGGCCTTGAGTTGCCATTCCGATTTACACGTTGGCGATTGCGTCCCTTTCTACTTCTGTCCACGTTCCGTCATGCTTTATGTGCTCCACAAAAGCAGCCTTCCCGAACTGACATATCACGATGGGCAAGTGCCCATTATTCACCTTGAGGCCGATCTACATTGTGTGATCCAGTGGGCTGAAAAGCGCAAGCGGCTATGGGCCTTTACCACATCTAATGCAGGGTCAAACCATTTCGAGGACTTCTCCGACGTTACCCAATTGGAGAAGATAGATTGGGACGCTGTACAATCCAAAACCTGGACCAATACTTCACAGTTTCCGAACCGCAAGGAACTTAAGCAAGCAGAGTTATTGGTACAGCTTTCATTTCCCTGGACACTGATAAAGCGCATTGGCGTATACTCGCCTCAAATCAGGAATCGTGTTTTGTCCGCGCTACGGTTTGCTAAAATAAACCCGCTAGTCGAGATTAAGAGGGATTGGTATTATTCGTGAGGAGGGCCGGGCACATGATCGAATATAAGAGGGGCGATATATTCGAGGAGGATGCCGAAGCGTTAGTTAACAGTGTCAACTGCGTTGGTGTGATGGGACGCGGGATAGCCCTCCAGTTCAAAAGGAAATATCCGGCCAACTTCAAGGCCTATCAGGCCGCCTGCGAGCGGGAAGAGGTAAAACCGGGTCGGATGTTTGTATTCGAAACTGGATGTTCCACCAACCCTCGCTTTGTCATCAACTTCCCAACCAAGATTCACTGGCGTGGCAAAAGCCGCCTCGAATACATTGAAGCAGGCCTTGACGCACTAGCAGAAGAGATTAAGGCGCGCAACATCCGTTCTATAGCGATTCCCCCTCTAGGAACCGACTTGGGCAAGCTTAATTGGGCGGACGTGCGTCCCCTTATAGAAGCAACTGTAAAGGCAATCGATTGCTTAGATGCGATCGTATTCAAACCTGGTAGTGCTTCCATCAGTCAACTACCTAAATCTGTCAGTGCATCCAAGATGACTGTAGCAAGAGCAGTCTTGATACGCTTGATTTACCGCTACCTCAAAGGTTTGCTCGATCCTTTTGTAACGCTGCTAGAAGTGCATAAGCTTATGTATTTCATGCAGGAAGCGGGTGAGCCGCTGAGGCTGGCTTTCGTGAAAGAGACCTATGGGCCATACGCTCAGAATCTTCGACATCTGCTACGGACGGTTGAGGGACACATGATCTACGGATATAACGATGGGGGTGACGAACCTCACAAGCAACTCACATTAGCCCCAAGTGCACTTACTGATTCGGATAATTATTTGGTAAGCCATCCTGAATCGAAGCGAAGACTGGACAGAGTCACAGAGCTGATTGAAGGATTCGAAACACCTTTTGGCCTTGAGTTGCTAGCAACTGTCCACTGGGTCACCAAGGAATATCCGAATGCCACCGAGTCCGACATTGTTGCCCAAACTCACAGCTGGAGTGACAGGAAACGACAGTTCTCCGAGCGACAGATATTGCTAGCACTCAGGACCCTTAGAAACAATGGATTCATACCCCCTGCCGAAGGTGAAGAAATACCCTTGGCTTTCCAATTCGCGGATGGGAAGCACCGCTTGGAAGGCACTCTGCGCTTTGAGGGTATGTAGCGGACAGCACTTATATTTCTCTCCACTAGTTTTTTCATCTCCGTAACTTACTTTAACTAAGCGCTTTCTGAACTTGCACAATCAATATCTCGGGAGGTAAGAATGGTTGACCAAGCGGTCGAGGAACGCGTACTGCGTCAAATCAAGACCGAGCAGACAGTCAAGCTGGCCAGCGACCTGATTTCCATGCCCAGCTTCAAGACGGAAGAGCAGAAAGTTGCCAGGTTCCTGGCCGGGTTCTTCCGTCGCAGAGGGTATGAGGTAGATTTGCAGGAAGTGGAGCCGGGTCGGTATCAGACGATAGCGACGCTCAAGGGGTCGGGTGGGGGCAAGAGCCTGATGCTTAACGGGCACATAGACATCGACCCGCTGGCGATGGGCTGGGTCCGGGAGCCGTTCACTCCCAGCTGGGAAGGGGACCGGCTGTACGGTGCGGGGATCAACAACATGAAGGGCGGGGTAACGGCGATCATCACTGCTGCCGAGGCTATTCGGAAGGCCAAGGCCCCGATGAAGGGCGACCTTGTCGTGGCGTGTGTTGTGGGGGAGCTGCAGGGAGGGGTTGGGACGGTCTACGCCTTAAACCAAGGATTGAGAACTGACGGAGCCTATGTCGCGGAGCCCACGGGCGACGGGGACAACATAATGACGACTCACGCAGGGGTTGTGGAGTTGGCTATCAGTACCGTCGGGCAGTCGCAGCACGTGAGCCGCTCTCATTTGGCCATCGACGCCCTGGAGATGATGACAAAGGCCATACCGGCAATAAAGAACGTAGAATTCACCTATGAACACAGGCCCGACCTGCCCGATCTGCCACGGATTATCGCTGGGACGATAATCGGGGGGAGGGGGAGGAACCACGACCTGAAAGGGCCGAACTTCACCTGTGACTACTGCACGGTGATAGTCGATGCGAGGATCGTGCCTGGGCAGTCGCACGTGACGGTCAAGGCAGACCTTGACCGGGCACTGAGCAAGATCAAGGAAGAGGACCCGACCTTCGAGTACGAGATAGTGACGCCGGTGCCGCCGGAGTACAAGGTGATGACGGTGTTCATGAACCCGATGGACGTGCCCAAAGACAACGTGATAGTGCAGAACCTGGAGAAGGCCTACCGCAAGGTTTCGGGTCGGGCGCCGGACAAGATAGGGGCGATACTGACCCAATCCTATGCGGGCAACGACAGCTGCCACATTTGGGAGGCGGGTATTCCAGTGTGCCTGATGGGCGCCGAGAACGGCCGGGACCAGAAGGGTGAGCCCGACTCCTACGTCATAGTGCCGAGCATGGTGCAGCTGGCGAAGACGTATGCCCTGGCGGCGATGGACTGGTGCAATCAGGAGAAGTAGGGGAGGGGGGTATCCCAATGAGCGAGAACGGGGACATGGCCAGGAATGTCGGAACGCAGGCTTGGCCTGTCAGTGCTCTGCACGAACGGGCTGTAGCTCTGCTCTACGACGAGTTGACGCGCCCTGACTTAGATAGGGGAGAGGAGATTCGGGCGAGACTTGAACCGGACGGGGAGCTGTCGCACGACCTGCGGGCCGGAGTTGGGAGTGTCAAGGTTCCAGACCCGGAGTGGGACAGTGTGGGAGGCATCGTGCCTGATCTCATCCTCTACGGCGACGACGAAGTCAAGCCGCTCAGAATCATCGAAGTGGTTGTCAGCAGTCCGCCCAGCGAAGAGAAATGCCGGAAATTGGATACTCTACGCAAGCGAGGCGTTGACGTGGTGGTGATTACGGTTAGGGAAGAAGTCGACCTTCTGAATTTGTGTCCCACTTGGTGGCGTCCCAAATTCGGGTCGCTGACCAGCATGGATAAGTTTTCCATCAACTATGCGCAAAACGACTTCGCACAAAATAAGAAGGAGACTAGCGACAAAACCGTTCGGGAACTGATTAAGGCGATACAGGGTTGCAGGCCTACCACGCGTCGTGCTTTGGTGAAGGTGCTCTCGGAATTGGAAAGCCTAGACTCTTTGTATCCCGTCAGGCCAACAAATCCGTTGAAGGAAAAGTTGTCAAAACCGGTCACAAAGGTAGAAGAATAACGGGTGAGTGAGGCTGCCAGCCCAATAGCTTACGGAGAAACCGATGGATGCAGCAGTGAAGGATAGGGTTCTGGGAAAGATCAAGGATCGGGAGGTGGTGGACCTGTGCAGCAGGATCCTCCGCATACCGAGCTTCAAGACGGAAGAGCAGAAGGTAGCCAAGTATCTCGCCACGTACTTCCGGCGGAGGGGATATGAGGTCGATCTACAGGAAGTGGAGCCGGGGCGGTATCAGACCATAGCTACGCTTAAGGGGTCGGGTGGGGGGAAGAGCCTGATGTTGAACGGGCACATAGACATCGACCCGCTGGCGATGGGCTGGAAACGGAACCCGTGGACGCCCAGCTGGGAAGGGGACCGGCTGTACGGGGGTGGAGCCTTCAACATGAAGGGTGGAGTCGCTTCGATGATATCGGCGACGGAGGCTATTCGTAAGTCTAAGGTGGAGCTTAAGGGAGACATAGTAGTGGCGTGCGTGGTGGGAGAGCTGCAGGGAGGGGTGGGGACGGTCCACGCTCTCGAAAGCGGGGTGACGGCGGACATGGCCATTGTAGCCGAGCCCTTCGGGTCGAAGACTATCATGACTATCCATGCCGGAGTTATCGGGATGGCGATCAACGTCCTGGGGTACTCCAAGCACATCACGGTGAGGGAAGAGGCGGTCGACGCGATTGGGAAGATGATGAAGGTGATCGATGCGGTGGACAAAGTCGAACTGAGGCATACGCCGCACCCCGAACTGCCGGGGCTGCCGAGGATAAACTGTGGGGCAATTATCGGGGGTCGGGGCCGAGACCATGACCTGAAGGGTCCCAACTACGTGAGCGACTTCTGCACCTCCATCTGGGACGTGCGCATAGTCCCCGGCCAGACCGCCGAGAGCGTGGAGGAGGACGTGAGGAAGGTCATGGACGGCCTGAGCGCCGAGGACCCGGAACTGAAATGGGAGCTGGTCATACCGCCGCCTGCGAGATATAAGGGGGTAGCCGTGACCATGGACCCGGTGGACATCCCGAAGGATGAGTACATAGTCGGGGCGGTGGCTCGGGCGATTGAAGGGCACATGGGGGCGCCACCCGAGAACGTCGGGGCGATACTGCCTCGCTCTTATGCGGGCAACGATACGTGCCACTTGTGGAAGGCGGGCATCCCGTGTGTCCTGAACGGGCCGGGGGGCGACAGGTCGCTCGGTGGAGAGGCCGACACGTTTGTCAACGTGAGCGAAATGGTCGAGTGCGCAAAGACCCACGCCCTAACGGCGCTTGAAGTCTGTAACCTGCCGGCCTAGCCGGGGAGATCGAGAATGGCTGCAACAACTTTAGACAGAGTAACGAATCGGGTGAAGGAAGATTGGGTTGTCGGGCTTGCGAAGAAGCTAATCGACATACCGAGCTTCAAGACCGAGGAATCTCAGATAGCGCTGTTCCTGGCGTCGAACTTCCGGCGATGGGGATATGAGGTCGACCTTCAAGAGGTGGACCCGGGCCGGTACCAGGTAATCGCGACGCTGCGGGGCACGGGGGGCGGGAAAACCCTGATGTTGAACGGGCACATAGACCAGGACCCGCTTTCAATGGGTTGGAAGCGTGACCCGTGGAAGTCCTCGGTGGAAGGTGACCGGCTGTACGGGGCGGGGATATACAACATGAAGGGCGGTGTTGCGTCGATAGTGGCGGCGGCCGAGGCGATTCGCCGGGCGAAGGCGTCGCTCAAGGGAGACCTGCAGGTGGCGTGTGTTGTCGGGGAGCTGCAGGGTGGGGTGGGGACGGAGTATGCCCTGGAGCACGGCTACCGCCCCGACATGGCGATAGTGGCGGAACCGAACGACGCGGACACCGTTCTCACTGTGCACGCAGGATGGCTGGAGATGGCGGTGCACGTGCTGGGCGAGTCTCGGCACATAAGCCAGAAAGAGAGCGGCATCAACGCAATTCAGAAGATGTCCAAGGCCATTGAGGCGATAAACGGGCTGGAGCTGTCGCATACACCGTTCGCGGCCCTGCCATCCTTACCTCGGCTACACGTTGGAGCGGTGATCGGGGGACAGGGGAGGAACCATGTGATAAACGGCCCGAACTTCGTGCCTGACTTCTGCACGGCGCTGGTGGACGGGCGCATGGTCCCGGGTCAAACATCGTCGGGAGTCCTAGAGGAGGTGCGTCGGGCCCTGGATGCGGTCAAGGCCTCGGACCCCGAGTTCGACTATGAGATCGAGATGCCGCCACCAGCGGATTATCGGGTGCTTCGCACGGTGATGGAGCCGATGAACATGCCCACGGACGAGGAGATTGTGAAAGCGGTGGCTCGGGGGTTCAGGGCGGTCACGGGGGGCGAGTTGGCTTACGTCGGGAGCAAGACTCCCAACTCTTACTCGGGGAATGACACTACCCACTTGTGGAAGGCGGGCATCCCGTGCGTGCTGTACGGGCCAGGGGGCGATTGGGATGCACGGGAAGACGAACCAGACCACTACGTCCGCATCAGCGACATGGTTACCTGCGCCAAGGCGATGGCGGCAACGGCACTGGACGTGTGCAATCAGGAGGGGTAGGGAGGGGGATCCGGCCCCGTCCGTTCTTTAGACCCTTCGACTACTCTCAGGGCGAACGGACACCACCCATAGGGTGCGGGGATCCCGTTGCCTATACCCGAAGAGATACTTACTGGATCAAGAGATGCATCGCATTTCTTGTAATGCCAGGTTGTTAGTCAGGCAGGTGCGGAGTCGACGGTTGGCGGGGCCAGCTTCTCCCGGAGCCAGCCGTGGAGCAGTTCCTCCAGCTCTTCACGGCACTCGTTCAGGCCGTGGCCCGCGCCCTGAAAGTAGCGCAGTTCCTTGGGTTGATCGGCCAGGTCGTAGATGAACTGGGAGGCACGGACTGGGATTATGGCGTCGTCTGCGCCGTGGACGAGGAGAAGAGGCCTGGGGGCGACTTCCGAAACACGCTGCGCACCTGCGCTTTGGCTGGATAAACCTACGACGGCTACTATCTTGTCATTGTAAGGTGCGGCGGCTATTACCACGGCCCCTCCGAAGGAATGGCCAACCAGGGCCAATCGCTTAAAGCCAACACCCAGCAGCAGGGTTGTCCCGGCGAGGGTGTCCAGGACGCATTCGTAGAGGTCATTGGGTAAACGGTAGTCGAGCCTGAGGGAGGCTATGCCTTGACTGGCGAGGCGCTCGGCGAGGCGGACGTAGATGCTGTCGGCGGGGCCGGTGACGCCTCCTCGGGCGCCCCAGACCCAGAGTACGGCGGCGTCCATGGTCTCGGTGGGGTGAAAAAGGCTGAATATGCTGCCGCGGGAGGTGTTTATCAGGATTCCCTGGCCGGTGTGGCCTTCCGGGGCACGGAACCGCTGATAGCCCTGGACCTGGATGGCCTCGTCGTCGGTGGGTGGAGGGCCAGCCGGGCCGGTCATGACGCCGGAACCAGTTCCCGGGCCTGGGCTATGGCCCGGAGCTTGGCCTCGGCGGTGGTGGCGGAGGCGACGGGGTTGTCGGCGAATGTGGCGAAGCCGCAGTCGGGGGTGAGGATAAGGCGCTCCCTTCCGAAGAGGTCGATGCCGAGGTCTATGCTCCGGCGGATGTCCTCGGGACGTTCTACGGCGTCGAGCTTCTGATTGACGACACCGATGGCTATGCGCTTGTCCTCGGGGAGAGAACGCAAGACTGCAGCTTCACCGGCACGGGGGGTTGAGAGCTCCAGGAGTAGGGTCCCAACCTTGACCCTGTTGAGGAGGTCGAGGAGGGGGCGGTAGTCGCCGGAGAGTGCGGCGGACTCGTCTCGGGTCCAGTTGCCGCGGCAGATATGGAGGCCGAGGCGGTCGGGTGGGAGGCCGGTGACGACGTCGTTAAGGAGGCCTGCGGCGAAATCAAGCTCTGCGGCAGGGGCCAGCTTTTCGCTGAGGGCCCCGCACATGAAAGTGCGGTTGCCGCTTGGGGCGCCGAATACGACCTCGGTGAGGACGGGTTCGTCGAACTGGACTAGGGCTGCGCCGGAGGCGAGGAGGAAGTGGAGCTCTTCGCGGAGGACTCGTACGACGTCTCGGGCTAGGTCTTCACGGGTCTCGTAGGGGAGGTCGGTAAGACAGTCAAGCCACATGGTACGGATGAGTAGGTAGGGGCCGGGGAGGGCGACCTTGATGGGCCTGTCGGTGCATTTGGCGGCGAATTCAAGCTCGTGGACGGCGAGGGGACTGCTTCTGCCGAGCTTGCCGTAGACGACAGGGTGTCGCACCTCGCCGGCGGGCACGTCAAGGGCGCGCAGGTCCTTCTCGAACTTCTCGGGGTCGTCGACCATGGCGGTGAGGTCGGTGAGAGGGATGAGCTGGCAGTTGTCGAGGAGGCCGCCTACGAAGCTGGCATAGTTGTCGCGGCGCTGCTCGCCGTCGGTGACCACGTCGACACCGGCGCGAAGTTGGGCGTCGATGGAGAGTCGGGCGGCGTCGTCAGCGGTGGCCTGGAAGTCGTCGTCATTGAGGCGGCCTTCGAGCCTGTCGTGGACTGCCTGGAGCATCCAGCGGGGCCGGGGCCAGCTCCCGATGCCCATGACGGACAGCGGTGCGATACTGGGGGCGGGGGAGGGCGGGGGGAGGGAGTCGGGGATTGTGATCTTCACGCGCAGCTGTTCGCCTATGGAGGCGGGAGGTGGGAGGGTGACCGTGGCTGGGTGCTCTTCCAAAGGACCCTTGCAGACCAGGAAGCTGCGTTGCCCGTTCCCCTTGGTCCAGGAGACCATCTCGTTGCTGGTCATGCGGCACCAGGCGGGAAGCTCGACTTCGACTGTGGAGTCGGTGGAGAGGATTTCGAGGAGGCCGCCGCGCTCCATAGGGTCGATGTGACGGCGGATGAGCAGAAGGAGGCCGCCGCCGCAATCGAGGTCACCGCCGTCGAAGCTGGCGTCGGGCTGGTATACGTGACGTTCGATGGGGTCCATTAGTGGCTCGGGTGCGGGAGGTCAGTAGGAGACGGCAGGGCTGTTGTCGGAGAGGAACTCTACGAGCTTTGCGCCACCGACTATCGTGGCCCCGTCAACGAGGTTGTTCTCGTCGAGGCCACGCTTCTTGAAACACGGTGCACAGACGTAGATATCACCACCGAATGCGGCGAAGCTGTCCATCAGATCCTTGAGAGGCATGAACCCTTCCTCGTTGATGTCGTCGGCATAACCCTTCTCGGCAACACGAACTCCCTCGGTGCTGAGGAAGACCATGGTCTCCTTCTCCGAACCGAGGGCAGCGTTGGCTATGACGAAGGCCACGGTAGCTTTGTCGGTGTTGTCCTTGGCATGGGTGAGGCTGACGCAGAACTTTCCGGACATGTTGACTCCTTCCAGGGTCTATTTCTGCTCGATCCAGTAGTGGGGGTGGTCGGCTTTGAGGAGGCGCCGACTCGTGAGCCGGCACCAGGCGGGGATGTCTTCGTGGGCGCCCAGGTCCTGGGTGGTGAGTTTGAAGACCTGGCCAGGAGCGAGGGGTTGAAACCGCATCCTGAGCATGATGATTACCTCACCGCAGCCCATGTGACCGGCGTCCCAATGGTCGGCTATGGCGATGTCTTCTCCTGTGTCCATTCTCCTGAGGGGTCCAGGCCGAGCCGTGGACTCATGCAATCTGTTATTGCACGTATCAAGTAATGTTATATAAGCGATCCGGAGGTAGTTTACGCGGATGGGGGGTGAGGGGCAAGTTGACATACTACTATCAAAGCTTGCGGGGGCAATCAAAGGAATCAGCTTTGTGTTTGATTGTTTGCGGGCAGCAGGCACGAATTCTGATTGTCTGCTTGTCGGAGAGACTTTGATTCATTTGTCGTAAATGGAGAAATTCCCAGGGGAGAGGGGGGCGAAATGGCGGCTGGAGCTTATGAATTGGGCAAGGTCCTTCAGGATTAGATGTATGGGGTTGTTGGGTCGGAGGGAAAACCGTTCGAAAAGAAGAGGTAATGATGACGGCGGTGGGGAGTCGGCTGTGCAGACGGGAATCGAGAGTAAGTTAGTACGTATGGTCTGATGGAGTCAAGGGGATGGTGTCACATTTGGTGTTTCTTTGATGCGTGGGGAGTGGGGAGGTTAACCACGAGGGAGTGGTCGTACGGGGGGTGGTTGGGCAAGTCCTAGATCCCTCGCGGGGCCTCGGGATGACACAGTTAAGAGTGGGATGCTAGGTAGGTAGGAAAGGATGTCTGAAAAGTGTTGGTGAGGTTATCGGGATGGGTGAGGGGGTGAGGGGTGAGAACGGGGATTCGGATAGACTAGACCGTAGTGATAGAGTAGATGCCGATGGGAGAGCTTGGGGGCAAAAAAGAGACGTCCCCATATTTGGGGACGTCGGCCCAGCAGTGCTAGTGCTGGGGTGGTAAGGCAAATGTACTGCACATGTGATAATTGTGTCAAGAGCACGGGTGGAACAAGCAACTTTACATCATGTTAAAGGTAGAATTTTGGCAGAAAGGGTAGCTGTCTATGTAGATGGATTCAACCTGTACTATGGTCTCAGAGCCAAGAGATGGAAGCGGTATTACTGGCTTGATCTCAGGCGAATGTCCGAGAACCTCATGAA
The DNA here is from genome assembly GCA_965197585.1 of Dehalococcoidia bacterium. Taxonomy (GTDB): domain Bacteria; phylum Chloroflexota; class Dehalococcoidia; order Plut-88900; family Plut-88900; genus Plut-88900. Next base: position 2,561,730 of record OZ240215.1, on the reverse strand, counting down.
GCCCGGACAACATCTAGTGATAGTACGATACTTCACCGCAAGAGTTTTTGCCGAGCCGGGCAACCCGAGTAAACCGAAGCGACAGACTACCTATTGGGAGGCCTTGGCGACTCTTCCGGACCTACAAATCCACTATGGGTATTACATGGTCAAAGACCAGTACTGCACGAGTTGTGGAGTGAATCGGCAAACCTATGAAGAGAAAATGACTGATGTCAATATTGCTGTCGAACTGCTCGACGATGCTCAAACAAATAGGTTTGACACGGCTCTTATCGTATCCGCAGATGGTGATATGTCTGGTCTGGTGCGTAAAGTTCGGGCACGCTATCCCGAGAAACGCGTCGTCGTTGCTTTCCCGCCAGGCCGACATTCGGCTAATCTCCGAAAGGCTGCAACCGCACACTTGCCAATAGGCCGAAATGTGCTAAGGGGCAACCAGCTACCTAGCAAGGTCATCAAGGCCGACGGATATGTGTTAGAGAGGCCGATGGAGTGGGCCTAAAGAGTTTGGAGAAACCAGTAACCGCCTGCCGCACTGAGCAACAAGCATTCGGGTCCGGTATCAGTGTGAGGTCTTGGAAGGGTAAAAAGAAACGCCCCCCACATGGGGGGACGTCGGCCCAGAGGTGCTACCGCTGGGGTGGTAAGGGAAATATAAAGCGCGTTGGACAATTGTGTCAAAAACGGAGGTTTGCATATGACGGAGCTAACGCAGAAGCGGTTGGACTACCATGTACCGGCTCGGGAAGGGAAGGCGTTTCGGGTAAGTAAGGGGGAGCTGGTTAAGGTGATAGATCTGCATGGCGGGCAGGCCGTGGACCTGTTTGCCTTCAACGTGGAGAACGTAAAGGAGTACCTGAGCGCCGAGCATACGAGGCCTTCCATTTCCAGGCTGTTTCCGAAGGAAGGTGATGCGTTCTATACCCAGGAGCGCCGACCTATCCTCACGCTTGTCGAGGACCATAGCCCCGGAATTCACGACTTGCTATACGCGTCGTGCAATCCCAGCAGGTACCGGGAGTTGGGGGTGGAGGGGTGGCATGCCAGCTGTGAGGAGAACCTTCAGAAGAGTATGGAGGCCATCGGGGTGCCAGGAGTGGAGATACCGCAGCCCGTTAACCTGTTCACCAACTTCCGCGTGTTTATAGACGGCAGGATGGACATCGCGGCGCCGGAGACTAAGGCGGGGGACTACGTGCTGCTCAGGGTAGAGATGGACTGCTGGGTGTGTGTGTCGGCGTGTCCGCAGGACCAGAATGCGACGAATAGCGGTACGCCTACAGATATCAGCGTGGGGGTGGGGTCTTAGGTGGGGGTCGATTACGGCTCCGGGACGGGGTGCCGGAAAGGGGAAGGGGGAGGTTTGGGGGCTATAATTGGGGGTAATAGGAAACAGGCATTGAAGGGGGAGATTTGATCGAAGAGGAAGTTGCGGGAATTCTGAAGGAGCGGGGACTTACGGTGTCCGTGGCGGAGGCATGTACCTCGGGGTTGATAGCGGCCAGGCTGACCAGCGTGCCGGGGAGTTCGAGGTTCTTTGTTGGGGGCGTTTTGGCGTATGCCAACGATATCAAAGAGAACGTACTGGGCATTCCCAAAGAAGTGATGATTCGTGAGGGGTCGGTGTCGGAGGTGACTGCGCGGGAGATGGCCAAAGGGGCTCGGCGGCTAATCGGGTCGGACCTGGCGGTCTCGGCGACAGGGGTGATGGGCCCGACGGGAGGGACAAGGGCCAAGCCGGTCGGGCTATTCTTCGTAGCGGTTGTGGGGGATGAGATCGACGTGTGTGTCGAGAGGCGGTTTTCCGGCGATCGGGCTGAAAACCGAGAATTGGCGTCGGCGGCTGCAGTAGAACTGCTTCGGGACGTTTTGCTGGACTCGGGTACCGGGCTGTAGGAGCGTAGAAAAAGGAATGGGACAAGAAGCTATCTCGCTGGCAGATATCAAAGACTCGGCCATCGAGATGGCGAAAGGGGCGGCCCGGATACTGGAGTCGCACTTTGGCCACGTGGGAGGTGTGCATGGGAAGGGAGGCAGCAAGTCAGACCTGGTCTCGGAGGCGGACAAGGAGAGCGAAGCTTACCTAAAGGGGGAGATCAGGCGTCGATACCCGGGCCACGGGATAGTGGGTGAAGAGGGGACGGATGAGAAGCCCGAGGACTCGGACTTCCTTTGGTTGCTGGACCCGTTGGACGGTACCCTCAACTACGTTAACGGACTTCCTATTTACGCGGTCTCGATAGGGGTGCTCAACAGAGGTGTGCCCGAGGTAGGGTGCATATGGACGCCCTGGCCGGCGAAGGCCGAAGGGGCCCTGTTCCACGCCTGCAAGGGTGGTGGGGCATTTATGGACGAGACTCCGATTACCGTGCGATCGAACTCGGTACCGCAGCCCGGTCAACTGGCCATCTTTCACCGAGACTTCAGGCTGCTGTACGGCAAGAATGCAGGCGCCAGTGCGCCCATTGGCGAGGCGCGGGGGCCTGGGAGCCTGGCCTACGAAATGGCCCTGACATCGAGCGGAGTTTTCCAGTATTCGGTGTTCACCGCGCCTCGGATCTGGGACGTGGCGGCGGGGATAGCGTTGGTGAAGGAGGCAGCAGGCTCGGTGCTGACGTACGATAGGTCAAAGAAGCAGTGGCATGAGTTTTGCAGGTTTGGCAATGCGTCGGGGGAGGGGAAGGGCGGTGGCCCGCGCCTAAGGGACTGGCACTCGCCGATAATGATGGGCAGTGAGGAGATGGTGCGATACCTGGCACGGTACGCCAGGCACGAGACGCTTGTGGATAAGGTGAAGGGGGTGTTTGGGGGAAGTTCGTAGGGTAGGTTGGGGGGATTACGGCAGGTAGCTTGGGAGGGGGGAGTGGGAGGTGGTTGAGTAGGCAAGTCCTAGATTCTCCCGCCTCGGTGGACTTTCAGCGCGGAGCCTCGGGATGACATAGAGTGGAGTGGGGTCTTTGGTGGGCTCGGGGGGAGGGGAGTTTAGACCAGGGGCCAGGGGACTTCATAGCGGCTTCTGAGGATGGGAAAGACGGGGTCTTGAAGGACGGATTGCATTCTCCTGGCCAGGCTGTCGATCTCGTCGGAGTCCAGGAGGGGGTGGAGAATGGTGGCGAGGCCCTCGGGGGTGTAGAAGCGGGCCAGTTCCCGGGCTATCGGGGCGAGGGTCTCTTGGGAGATCTTCTCGCCGCCGAAATCCCAAATCACGGTGCGGAGCTTTGACTCGATGCTGAAAGTCAGGCCGTGGTCGATGCCCCAGACTTTGCCGCCCGGGTCCTTGATGCAGTGACCGCCTTTCCTATCGGTATTGTTGACCATGAGATCGAAGACCGCGATGGGCTTTACCTGTTCAGGATGGGTGTCGCGAAGCTCGAAATAGTGGGTTGCGTGGGCGTCACGGATGAAGAGCTGCAGGGAGCCTTCACCATAAGGACCATCCCATATGACGGTGGGAGGGACGAAGTGCCAGCCGAGGGCTTCGCTTAGGAGGTAGGCGGCGACCTCCCGCTTGTAGAGGGTGCCGATGGGGAAGTCCCAGAGGGGGTTTTCTCCGCGTTGAGGCTTGTAGACGCCGTATTCGAAGGGCTTTCCGTCAAGGGTGAGTTCGACCAGGAAAGTGTAGTTAGAGCCGCGGAGGATCTGATCGCATTTGACTGCGGAGGAACGGATGAGGTCGCGGCAGATATCGGGGTGGAGGTTAGGGTCGATGCTAGGCGGGGCCGGGCTCTCGGCCCCCTCATCCTCCCGCCCCATGCTACTGGAGCCTTTCGACCGCGTTGATGGGGTGGCCATTGGAGCGGGCGCAGAAGTGACCGTCGGGATCGATGGGTTGGTGGCAGAGCTGGCAGATGGGTCGACCGGAGGAGCAGACTTTGAGGCTTTCTTCGGAGAAGTGCTCGACCTGCGCTATGGTTGCTTCGAAGACCAACGAGGCAACGTCGGACTCATCTTCTACGTCGTAGTTCCAGAAACGGAACACGCTGTGCTCTTCGTCGAACTCAATGGCCTGCTTACCGAGCTTGAACTCGATGACAGGGGTCTCGGGGCCCGGGTATTCCTGGCTGGGGGTGGGGGGCTGCTCGGTCTCGTCGAGCATGCCGACCGTCCGTTTGAGATGGAGGCTCAGCTCCAGGAGCTGCTCTTTTTCAAGCCAGATGACGGCGGTGCCCGCATCCGAACCCAGGAGGAGCCGGAAAGTACGTTTGCCGGGCTGGCCGATGGACTCGGCGATGAAGGTGGTTACGAGCCCCATATCTTGGGTGGGTTCGGGCATGGAGACCTCCGGTTACTTGTGGCGGCGCTCTAAAGGCGCGGCACCTATTCTAACGTTCCGGTATTGAGAACGAAACAGGGACCCCACCCCAGGACGACCGGCCGGTCGTCCCTACAAGAGGAGGATGACTAGGCGAGGGTTTGGCCTTCGCCTTAGCCGGGCGGCTAAGTATAATGGCCTGAAGTGGCCAAGGACTCTCAATGAACGGGATAAAAAGCTATGAACGAAAATGAGGCAATATACCTGCTTCCGGAATTTGCGGTAGGGTCGGCGGGACTGGAGGCCGCATTCGGAGCAGCCTACTTCGGGGTGGCTATAGTGGCGGCCTTCCTGGCGTATTTCATAGTAAACAAAGTCGTGAGGAGGGCGACGGGCAGAACGAGCACGTCTCTGGACGACCTCCTGGTCAGCGCGATAGGCCGGCCGGTCTTCCTGTTCGTGCTGGTTTTCGGCCCGTACATAGGTTTGACAGCCACCACTTTTCTGGACGAGCACCAGGAACTGGTAGACAGAGGCCTGCTTTCGGCACTGATATTTGTAGTGGGTTACCTGATTAAGCGGTTGGTGGATGCCGTGATCACCTGGTACGGCCAGGAGATTGCCGTGAAAACGGCTGCGACGTGGGATGATAGGGTGCTTCCCTTAGTCCAACGGGTGTCCAGCGTGGTCATCTATGGCCTCGTGGTGATGCTAGTCCTGCAGTCGCAGGGACTGAACGTTAGCCCCCTGATTGCCGGACTTGGCATCGGCGGGTTGGCCGTTGCCCTGGCGATTCAGCCGACGCTGGCTAATTTTGTAGCGGGGACGTACACGGTTACGGAGAGCGGTATAGGAGTGGGAGACTACATCGAGATAGATGGCGGGGCATCGGGGTGGGTGGTGCACGTGGGGTGGCGGACGACGAAGATTAGGACGTTCTGGAACAACCTGATGATCATCCCGAACGGGAAGCTCTCGGAGTCGACGGTGACGAACTACCAGGGGCCCGATCCCTCAGTCTATGCGATAGTGAAGGGAGGGGTAAGCTACGAGAGCGACCTGCAACACGTAAACGACGTGGCCCTGGAGGTTGTCAACGACGTGTTGAGCCAGACGGACAGGGCGGACATGAGCTATACACCGGCGGTGAGGTTCAGCAACTTTGGAGATTCGAACATCGATTTCTCGATCATCTATAAGGTGAAGGGGTTCGTGGACCAGTACTTACTCAGGGACCAGATCATCCGGGGAGTGCACCGGCGGTTCAGGGAGGAAGGGATCGAGATCAACTACCCGGTGAGGAAGCTGGTGTATCCGAGCGAGGTGACGGGGTCTGAAGGGGAGGGTGGGCCGCCGATAAACGGGGCGTAGGGGGTGGGGGTTAGTGCTCTGGCAATAGGTCACGGCTGTGGAATGGCGGCTCTGGTGTGGAATGACTAAAGAAGGATCGAGGCCTCTCACTATATGAGGTCCGGCAGATCCAGAGGCAAATATTGCAGCGTTCCTCGCTGTGGGCGTCCGGCGTACTGCTACTGTCAAACAGACTCCACACTGCTCTGCAGGTCGCACGTGGGGACGCACCGCGACAAGGGCCACGATATCTTTCTACACGAGTGCGACCTCTGCGGCGGGCATGGCAGAGTGCATGGGCAGTACGCGAGCCGTGATCCCGGTGGACGGTGGGTACGCTGTCCCAGGTGTTTCGGGATAGGGTTCCTGTCGGGACCGGTGAGGCGGCATGGTGGTGAGGATAAGATAGGCGAAAAGAGTGAAACCGCCTGCAGAGCAAGGGAAGCTACTAGTGAAGTACAGAGTAAGCAGAGAGATAAAGAAACTGTACGTGAAGCGGAAGACGCAGTAGAGAAGGCTCGGGTTGCAAGGGAAGTCGCACGAAAGGCCGGGGCGGAACGGAGGGCTAGGGAAGCGGCTCGAAAGGCTGAGAGAGAACGGAGGGCAAGGGAATCAGCCTTGAAGGGTGGAGATAGACGTCCTGCCGAAGAAACTCAAGGACGTCAGACAGATGCTGGAAGAGGTCAACATCGGGGATGTAAGCAAATACGGCGATGCCTAATTCTTGCTTGTCTGGTCTTGTTGATTGCCGGAGGGGTTGTCGGGGTCTACTTGGCCTTGCCGTACTTTGTTGATGAGGGAGAAGAAGCGGTCCCGTCTCCAACGTCTACGCTGGCTCCTCCAACAGCCCTGCCCCCGACGCCAACCCCTGGCCCTACTGCTACCCCGGTTCTCACCCCAACTCCGGTGCCTTTCCCCCTCCCGCCCGACGTGCAATCCCCGGCCACCGACAGGGAGGCACTCGTCCGGCTGTATGAGGCCACGGATGGTTCGAACTGGACGGACAATCGCAACTGGCTCAGCGACGCGCCCCTTAGGGAGTGGTATGGGGTGGATACGGACTCGGATGGCAGGGTCACCCTCCTGTATCTGATCGACAACAACTTGAATGGTGTAGTGCCAATCAACCTGTTCAACATGGGTAGGTTGACCAGCCTGCTGGTGGAGGGGAACCCGTTGTCAGGGTGCATATCGGAGGAACTGCAGGCTGCTATCTACGACGACGATCTGAACACCCTCGGACTGCCGACGTGCAGCGTAGTGCCTACGCCGGTACCCTCTCCGACGCCGGTTCCTACGTCAACTCCGATACCTACAGCAACACCAGTACCTACAGCTACCCCCGTGCTCACCCCTACTCCTATGCCTACGTCGACGCCTATACCACCCCCAACTCCTACCCCAAGACCCGTGCCGACGGCGACGCCAAGACCAACTGCGACGCCGTCACCCATTCTGGATCCTAGCCTGCGACACGCGGAAGAGAAGTTGTATATGTTGGAGTTGATCAATGCGGAACGTGAGCGAGCGGGTGTTGGCGCTGTAGTCCTGGGCGACAACCCTGCCGCTCAGATTCATGCCGAAACCGCTCTGGAGAACTGTTCTTCTGGTCATTGGGGCAGCGATGGACTAAAGCCATACATGAGGTACAGTCTTGGTGGAGGTTATCAGTCCAATGCAGAAAATGGAGGTGGGCGTAGCTATTGCATCACTTCTCGAGACGGCTACAGATCTATTGCAGGCGTGAAAAAAGAAATTGAAGAAGCCATTGAAGGATGGATGAATAGCCCCGGGCATCTCCGTAACTTATTGGACCCATGGCACAGGAAGGTAAACATAGGGCTAGCATGGGACCGCTACAACACCGTGTTCTTCCAGCATTTCGAGGGCGATTACGTCACCTATGATCAATTGCCGTCCATAAATTTGGGGTATCTTTCCATAAACGGTAAAACTAAGAACGGTGCGACCTTGTCGAGCATTTGGGACTTGAGCGTACAGATATTTTATGATGCACCGCCCCACCCCCTTACCAGAGGGCAACTAGCGCGAACCTACTGCTATGACCAGGGGCTTCAGGTGGCGGGGCTGCGTCCTCCGCCAGGTGGAAACAGTTATTATCCAACTCACACTTACAACTCAACCCATAAACCCTGCCCTAATCCCTATGACGTTTCTCCCGACGTCGCTGTGCCTAGCTCTGTTCTTAATGCTGACTCTATTTTTCGTCGAGTTAGGCTTGACAGCTTTTCAATCCCGACCCAGTCCATCACAGTACCATGGATTACGGCTGATACATGGAATATAAATGGCAGCAGATTTTCAATTAGGGCTGATTTGAGGGACTTGTTGGCCAAACACGGCAGCGGCGTCTATTCCCTCACTGTATGGGGTAAAATTGGTGGTGAGGATGTGGTCATTTCTCAATACTCCATCTTCCATGATGTGATTCCCCCCGACACTTATGACTTTCAGTGACCAACCTGTCACATTGCCCATCTCACTAATTCGCCCCCCTATGCTAAACTCCACCCTCACCCGACCCATTTGACACCCGACACCAAGAGGAGAGAAATGGAAGCTAATGAGCTGGTTACAATGCTGCTGAAGGGGAACCGGAGCATGGTGAGGAAGGCCCTGGACGGCCTTTCGGACGAGGAGGTTGCGACCCGTCCGAACTCGGAGTGCAACTCGATGGCTTGGCTGCTGTGGCACTTGGCTCGGGCGGAGGACGGCTTGGTCTCGTCTCTGGACGGGTCGGATCAGCTGTGGAACGACGATTGGGCAAAGAAGTGCGGTCTATCTGCAGAAACCAAAGGGATGGGATTCGGGCACAAGGTGGATGATCTGGACTCGTTTAGCGTGGGGTCGGTGGACGCCCTGAAAGAGTACTTCGGGCAAACGGAGAAAAAGGTGGCGGACTACCTGGCGTCGCTAAGTCCCGAGGACCTGGACAAGCAGGTGCCGGCGTTGGTCGGCGAAGGCACGGTGCCGTTGGGAAACATCGTCCAGGTCATTGTGAACGAGGCGATTGTGCATGGAGGGCAGATAGCCTATTTGCGAGGGTTGCACAAGGGGTTGGGGTGGTATTTCTAGGGGGCAAGAAGGGTTTACGCCTACGGCGGGGAAATAGGTTCCCAACCACCCGCCCTGTTTGATGCGATATAGCTGATGCTGCTAATCAGCATCGACCATATTGCTTTGTTTAACGGGGGAAGGGAAGTGGAATGAAGCAGGTAAGTGAGAGGGCAAGCCCTATGCCCCTCGCAGAGCCTCGGGATGACAGTATGAGGATGGGATGACACAAGGAGAGAAGGATGGCTGGGGGAGGGGCTAGGTGAGGGTTAGGGCGGCGGCGCCGTTGATGCGGCCTTGTTTGAGGTCTATGAGGGCGTCGTTGGCGGCTTCCAGGGGGAAGGGTTGGACTCGGGTGCGGACGGGGACCTCGGCGGCGAGGGTTAGCAGTTCTTTCACGTCCTGGCGGGTGCTGTTGGCGACGCTGCGGATGACCTTCTCGTCGTAGAGGTGTCGGTTGTAGTCGAGGCCCGGGACTTGGGTCATGTAGATGCCTGCGAGGGAGAGCACTCCACCCTTCGTCAGATGTTCCAGGGAGAGGGGGATGAGTTCGCCGGCGGGGGCGAAGATGATTGAGGCGTCGAGCTTATGTGGTGGGCCTTCCTTCGCGCTTCCGACCCACACCGCGCCGAGGTCTCGGGCCAAGGCACCGTGCTTCTCGCTGCGGGAGAAAACGTAGACTTCAAGGCCCATGTGGACGGCGATCTGTATTACTACGTGGGCGGAACCGCCGAAGCCGTAAAGGCCGAGCCTGCCGTTGGTTGGGACATCGGCGAGGCGGAGGGCGCGGTAGCCGATGACCCCGGCGCAGAGGAGGGGGGTGGCCTGGAGGTCGGGGAAGGTGTCGGGGATGGGGAAAGTGAAACTCTCATCAGACAGGACGTAGTCGGCGTAGCCGCCGTTCACGTTGTAGCCGTTGAAGAGAGCGGACTCGCAGAGGTTCTCGCGGCCTCGTTGGCAGAAGGCGCAGCGGCCGCAGGTCCGATGTACCCACGGAACGCCGACTCGGGCCCCGATTTCGAAACCTTCAACCTCGGGGCCCAGCTTCTCCACGGTCCCGACTACCTGGTGGCCGGGGACCAGGGGAGATTTTCTGGGCGGGAGATCACCTTCGATAATGTGGAGGTCGGTGCGGCAGACGCCACAGGCCGTGACCCGGACGAGTACCTGACCGGGGCCCGGCTCGGGTACAGGGGACTCCGACAATTGGAGGGGTCGGCGCTCCACGGGGGCGGGAGCGCTGAAGGACATGGCTTTCATTGGCGATGCCAGTCCCCTAGTCGTACACCTCCAGGGTGAGGTCGGTGGGGTTGAACCCGTTGCAGGGGTTGAGGTCCTGGGGGCAGGCCGAACCGGCTACGATCAGGTCGTCGAGGGCCAGGAGGACAACGTAGTCACCGGCCCGGGAGACGGGCTCCTTAACTGAAAGGTTGCCATCGTCGTCGGGGCTGCTGTTCTGGAAGATGTTGAAGACCTCGGGGGTTACGGGAGGGTGGACGTCGAGCGTTGCCAGGGCTTCAAGAACGTTTTCCTTGCAGCTCCGATGCTCGGTTACCTCGTAGTCGATGAGGTATCTCTGGGGGTCGCAGGGGGCGTAGAGCATGTCGTGGATGCCGATAGTAGTGTCTTCCAGGAAGGACATGATGGCGATTCGATGGTTGTCGAAAAGGGTGTCACCGACGCGGGGGCGCACCCTTGCGATGGTGCTGCGGGTGTAGACGCCGGAGAGGTAGACGGAAGGGTCGGAGGCGCGGAGGGCGAAGAAGTCGCAGACCTGCTTGCCGTCGACATCGGTCACCTTAACTTTCTGACCACCGCGGACTACGACGGCGCGCCCGTGTCGGGCGGGGATGGTGACGGACTCGACTAATTTTCCTAGCTGCACCATGGGAACCCCCTTTCGGGAACGTGGCAAGGGCTTTTGAATATGCGGGACTGGGTAAGGGGTAGTATATCTTAGGTGGGGAGGGGGGTGGAGTGGTGTTAGGGCTACCACGACGGGTTGGCATTGCGGGCGCCACCCCCGCTCGACCCTTCGACTAAGCTCAGGGTGAGCGGCCCCTCCCAGGAAGGGATTCCTGATCGGAGTCGGGGGCGGGGGTGAAATACTAGGAAGGGTGGACTAGAATTACGGGCAGTGGCACGGGCGCAATCCCCCCAACCCCAGGAGGAATACACTATGAATAGCAGGCACGTAGACACGATAGTGCATGACGGTGAAGTGGTGACGTCTTCGGACGTGGTACGGACGAGCGTGGCGGTGAAGGACGGGAGGATCGTGGCGCTGGGGCCGAGGGAGTTGCTGCCAGAGGCTGAGCGGTACATCGATGCCTCGGGGAAGTATGTGCTGCCGGGAGCGATAGACGCGCACATGCACATAGACTCGTTGAAGTGCGACGACTGGGTCGACGCTCCGCTGGCCGCAGCCCATTCCGGCATCACGAGCCTGATAGTGTTCTGCATATACGACGATCTGAACGGCGAGACGATTCCCACGGCCATCAGGCGTATCAAGGAGGAGGCGAAAGCGGCGTCGGTGCTGGACTACGCTTTTCACTTCATCCTGCACAAGCAGCCCTACATTCTGGAGGGTCTCCCAGAAGCCTTCGACATGGGTGTCACGTCTTACAAGATGTTCATGACCTACAAGACCCGCAAGTACCGAATGTGCTCTGACGACTTCATCTGCCAGGCAATGGACGTTATCGGGAGTCACGGGGGGCTGACGCAGCTTCATTGCGAAAACGGCGACGTGCTGGACTACCTGCAGAACAAACTCATGTCCGAAGGATGCACGCATCCGCGCTTCTTCCCCCAGGCCTGCCCGCCGTGGGCCGAGGCGGAGGCCGTCAACCGGGCGATCCAGATGGGAGCGATGACAAATTGCCCGACCTATGTGGTGCACTTAAGCACCCAGGGAGGCCTGGAGAAGATTAAGGATGCCCAGCGGAACGGGCAGCGGGTGTGGACCGAGACGTGTCCCCAGTACCTACTGCTCTCCGATGCGGAGATGGAGAAGTGGGGGCCCCATGCGAAGATCGGGCCTCCTTTGAGGCCGGAAGAAGGGCCAGACCAGGATGCCCTTTGGGGAGGTCTGCAGGGCGGACACATCTCGATAGTGGCGAGCGACCACTCGGCGACGCATAAGGAGAAGAAGGAGTCGGGGTGGGACAATGTGTTCCAGGATGCGCAGGGGAACACGGTGCCCTTCGGGAGCGCGTCGGTGGAGACGATGCTGCCGCTGATGTACAGCGAGGGTGTGGTGAAGCGGGGGATGTCGATAACCTGGATAGCCAGGGCGTTGGCGGAGAACCCGGCTCGGGTGTTCGGGCTGTATCCCCGGAAGGGCACGATCAGCATAGGGTCGGACGCCGACCTTTTGCTCATCGACCCGGACTACGAGAGGACTATCACGGCGTCGGACCTGAAGACCAATGCAGGACTGACTCTTTACGAGGGGTGGGGCCAGAAGGGTCGGCCCTGGATGACGATGGTGAGGGGACAGGTGGTCATGAAGGAAGGTGAAATCCTGCAGAAGCCGGGCTACGGAGAATTCGTGGCTTGCGGAGGTCCGAAAGCGCCCTTGGGAGGTCCGGTGGCCTCGGGGGTGGCGGAGGTCTAAGGCCGGTACTGGCTGAACTGAGGGCCGCCCTTAGGGGTCCAACTGTCGGAGACGACTTCACGGGGGAAGAAGTCGGGGAGGACGCCGTCGGTGGCGTACTCGTAGAGGGCGGCCACGTAGATGGCCTTGAGGGCGGCGGTTACGAGTATGAGGGCCCCGAGGGCCACAACCCCAAAGGCTACGGCGATGATGAGGCCTGCGGGCTGGGGAATCACAATCCCGATTGCGACGGCCACCAAAACGATAGGTATGCCGACGATCATGACCATCAAGTCGAAACCGAACCTGCTGACAAGCTGCTCACCCCATGTCTTACGGAGGAGGGCCGCCGACCTCTTTATTGCCTCGATGGGGCCGACGCCTTCGATTACCAGCACGGGTATCACGAGGTAGGTGAAGACGGACCATGCGCCGCGCAGCAGCCATGTAGTGATCATCAGTGCGATGCCGCCGAAGCCGCCGCGGTTAGAAGCGGCCTTTTCCAGTGCGTAGAAGATGAGTGATACGATGGCGGAAATGAAGGCCCAGCCGATGATTCCCATCAGGTTGGAATTGGCGGCCCGGAAGCCGTCTCGGATGGTAGGGTCACCGCCGCGGAGGCGGATGCGGGCCGCGCCGATGAGGGCGGCATTGAAATAGATGATGATGAAGTAGTTGACGAAGTAGAAAACGCCCATGAGGACGAAGTCGACGAAACCCAGGTCAGAACCGGCTTCCCCTCCTCCGCCGTTCACGGAGTCGGCGGCACGGAAGACCATACCGGAACCGAAGATCACGGCGATGGTGAGGATAAGGGCGATGGTCGAGATGAGGGGGAAGACGAGCAGCTCTTTGTCGTGGAGGAGGACTTTCCAGCAGACTTTGTAGAGTTGCCAGCTTCGGCCTATTGTGGCGAACATAGCCTGATTATACGCCATTTTGTATGTCAGGTCAGAGCCCTCGGACAACTGTGAGGTAAGAGGGGATAAGGGGTTTTGCAGTATGCTTGCGGTGTTTCAGATAGGGGAATGGGGCAGTATGAAAGGAGCTCGGGGTGATTAGTAAGGCGACGGAAGGCAATCCCTCAGAACGGGAGGGAGATGGCCGAGCTCTCAGGTTGTTGGTGGTATTTGAGAGGGATGAGGATGGTTGGGAGGTTGCCAGCTGCCCCACTCTTCCCGGATGTCATAGCCAGGGCCGGACCAGGCGTGAGGCCCTGGAAAACGTGAAGGAAGCCAGCAGAGGTTACCTTACAACTATGCGAGAAGATGGCGTGCCACTGCCCTCCTCCTCTGAATATGAAGTTGTAGAAGTGACAGCTTAGTGCCCCGCTTGTCCGTTATTTTGGGCGACGAGTTCGTTGGGGCGATTGCCAAGGCGGGATTTGTCTGGGCTCGCACAGAGGGCACTCACATAAAACTACAGGCCAAGGTGGCCGCAGATTCTATGTCCCCAGGCATAGCTCACTAGGACGAGGCCTGTTGAGAGCCCTGATCCGAGACGCTGGACTCACACGGGATGAGTTCCTAGCCCTTCTCCGGTAATCTTTCGAGAATCAATTGAAAGGCCGATACAAGCTCGATGAGCTTGTATCGGCCTTTCTTCTATCAGGGGGCAAAGGGTTTTGCTGTATACTTGCGCCGGTTTTGGCACAGGATTAAGCCCACCTGAAAGGAGCTCGGGGTGACTAGTGAGGTAACGGTAGACCAGCCGGCAAAACAGGATGGGGACGGAGCCCTCGATACGGCTCTACAACAGCTGGAGACCGCTTCCGACTACCTGGGTCTCGACGAGAACACCCGGCAGATACTTCGACACCCGAAAAGGGAGCTGATCGTTCACTTCCCCGTCAGCATGGACGATGGGCATGTACAAATATTCACAGGGTATCGAGTCCAGCACAGCATGTCTCGGGGTCCGGCCAAGGGCGGGATCCGGTACCATCCGGACGTTACCCTGGATGAAGTGCGTGCTCTCGCTATGTGGATGACCTGGAAGTGCGCAGTGGTGGACATCCCCTTCGGCGGAGCCAAGGGCGCCGTGGCCTGCGACCCCAAGCTGCTTTCGATGAGGGAGCTCGAGGCGTTAACCAGGCGGTATGCCTCCGAGATATCGATAATCATAAGTCCCGAAGGCGACATCCCGGCGCCCGACATGAACACCAACGCCCAGATCATGGCCTGGATCATGGACACCTACAGTATGCACAAAGGCTACTCGGTGCCGGGGGTGGTTACAGGCAAGCCGTTCAGCGTAGGAGGGACGCGGGGAAGGGTGGATGCGACGGGGCGGGGATGCATGAACATGGCCCGGGAGACGGCGGCGCATCTATCCATGCCGATGGAAGGGGCCAGGGTTGCGGTGCAGGGGTTCGGGAACGTGGGGTCGGTGGCGGCGAAGATGCTGCAGGACCAGGGATGCAAAGTAATTGCGATAAGCGACGCCTCGGGCGGGGTCCACAACGGATCGGGATTGGAGGTTCGGGAGATGCTCGCCCAAAAGGAGGAGATCCCTAATCTGCGGGACTCAAAGCACGGGGACCGGATAACCAATGCGGAGCTGCTGGAGCTGCCTTGCGATATCCTGATGCTGGCGGCGATGGAGGGGCAGATAAGTGGCGCCAACGCAGCGAAAGTGAAGGCAAAGATAATAGTGGAAGGGGCGAACGGCCCCACGTCTACGGAGGCAGATAGGATATTGGAGGACATGGGGGTGTTCGTGGTGCCGGACATTCTCGCCAATGCGGGGGGTGTTATCGTCTCCTACTTCGAGTGGGTGCAGGACTTGCAGTTCTACTTCTGGGAAGAGCAGGAAGTGGAGAAGCGGCTTGATTCGATAATGAAGCACAGTTTCGAGTCGGTGTTGGCCACGTCGAAGGAGAACGGGGTTAGCATGAGGATGGGGGCGTATATCCAGGGGGTGAGCCGGGTGGTGGCGGCGCACAACACGCGGGGCATCTACCCGTAGCCGGATTCCTTGCTCCTTCACTATGGCGAGAGATCTTTGAGCATCCGCTTTTGATGACCTTGGATCACCCTCACTCTCCCGGGCTAGCCTATGGCCCTAGCCCATTCGCTCGATGAGACCTTTGCGTAACTACAAATTGCCTTCGCTGTACTGTCCAGATCACGTGATTTCCACCCCCCGCTCATACTTCGAGAGCCTCAGCACGAGCGGCCCCGGCCCCACCGAGAGAGGTTATGCAAGGGTCACGCCAAAGGCGCATCTGCGACTCGTCGAGGGGAGGGGGGATTGGACACCGATCCGCTGTTGTTATGCGAAGGACACCTATTTCAGCGATTAGGGGCTTAACGCGCTGATGGAAGAAAGAACGCTTGATGGCATCCGGGTGGTTGAGTTGGGGGAGATGGTGTCGGCGCCGTATTGTGCTCGGCTGATGGCCTCTCTCGGGGCGGAAGTGATCAAGGTGGAGCCACCGGAGGGGGACGGGGCGCGGGGCCACGGGCCATTCCCAGGCGGTGAGGCTCACCCAGAGAAGAGCGGCCTATTCCTCGCAATGAACCTGGACAAGAAGGGGATCACGCTGGACGTGACCTCGGCGGAGGGCGATCGGATGTTCAGGCGGTTGGTGTCGGGGTCGGACATACTGGTAGAAAATGGGCCTCCGGGTAGGCTATCGGAGCTGGGATTGGGGTACGAGTCGCTGAGGAAAGAGAACCCGGGTCTGATTATGGTGTCGATAACCCCTTTCGGGCAGGAGGGGCCATACAAGGACTACGTGGCACACGACCTGAACCGGTGGCATGCGGGGGGCTGGGGGTATCTCTGGAGGGAGCGGGATGCCTACGGTATTCCGGGGCGTCCGGTGCGGGCGCCGGGATTTCTTCCTGCGTTCCAGGCCGCATATAACGCGCTGACGGCTGCGCTGGGGGCGCTTTATTTCAGAGACCGGGGTGGGGAGGGGCAGCACATCGACGTGTCGGAGCAGGAGGCGATGGCCTTCATACTAGCTGCCGGCTTTCCCATCTACAACGGCGAGAACCGGATACAGGGCAAGGACGCTGCGATTCCAGCGTCGGTGCCCTCGGGGATTCTTCCGTGCCGGGACGGCTACGTGCTCCTGAGCGCCATCGAGCCTCACCAGTGGGTGGGGCTAGTCAAAATGCTGGGAGAGCCGGATTGGAGCCGAGAGGAGTGGACGCAGAGTGCGGAGGGACGTCGGCTGAACTACGACATCATAAACGCCTTCCTGATTGAGTGGCTGGAGGACAAGGATAAGGATTGGGTGGTTGAGCGCGCCATCGAGAACCGGGTCCCGGCGAGCCCCGTGGGCGTGACCGCGGAACGGTTGGCTCGGGATGAACACCTGAAGGAGCGTGGGTTTTTCGTGGAGATGGACCACCAGGATGCGGGCAAGCTGCGGTATCCCTCCGTGCCGTTCAGGTTTTCGGAGACGGAGAGCTCGACTCGGGTGTCCGCGCCTCTGCTCGGGCAGCACAATGATGAGGTTTATGGTGAGGGGCTTGGGTTCTCGGGGGAGGAGTTGGCGCGGCTCAGGCGGGAAGGGACTATCTAAGGTTTGGCGTCGGCAGGCAGAGGGCACGCGGGACTCAAGGGGGCGCTGGACGGGATCCGGGTAGCTGACTTCACCGCGTCGTGGGCCGGGCCTCATTGTGTGTCGTTGCTCGCGTTCATGGGGGCGGAGGTAATCAAGATCGAGAGCAATGTCAAGCTGGACCTGGCCCGATACTACCCTCCATTCAAGGACAACATCCCCGGCCCCGACACGGCGATGTGGTTCGCACAGATGCACCGGAACAGCCTGAGTGTGACCCTGAACCTCCGCAAGCCCGAGGGCATGGAATTGGCCAAAAAGCTGGTATCAATCAGCGACGTGATGGCAGAGAACTTCCGGGCTGGAGTGGCGGATAGGCTGGGGTTGGGATACAAGGATCTAATCAAAGTAAATCCGCAAGTGATCATGGCGGCGCTTTCGGGGTTTGGGGGATATGGGGCTAGGTCCCGATGGGTGACTTACGGGATGCACGTGTCCAACATCTCGGGGCTTATGACCTCAGTGGGATATCCGGGTGCGGAAGCCGTGTCCGACTGGGTCGAGATGCCCGATCCGTCGGGGGGAGTGGCGGGGGCCTCGGCGATATTGGCTGCTTTGCATTACCAGTCGAGGACAGGCAGGGGTCAGCACATCGACCTTTCGGAGGAAGAGACGGTGATCGGATTCCAGCCTGAGAAGTTGATGGACTACGAGATGAACGGGGCAGAGGCGGAGCGGATGGGCAATCGGGCCCCCGGCATGGCGCCCCACGGGATATATCGCTGCGCCGGAGAGGACTCGTGGATCAGCATTGTAATAGCGAGCGACGAAGAATGGGTGAGGCTATGCTCGGCGATCGGGAGGGATGAGCTGGCACGGGACGAGAGGTTCGGCACTGCGTCGGCGCGAAAGGGGCACGAAGATGCTCTGGCCGAGATAGTCGAAGGGTGGACTCAGCAGCGCTCCAAGTTAGAGGCAATGAATGCTCTGCAGGGGGTGGGGTTGGGGGCCGTGGCGACATTTACGAACGCGGACCTATATCACGACGAGCATCTGGCGGCTCGGGGGTTCTTCACGTGGGACGAGCACCCGGTGCAGGGTCGGGCGAAGATGCCGACGCAGCCTTGGAAGATGTCGGGGACGCCGTTGGCGATGAGTCGGCCGGGGCCGAAGATGGGCGAGCACAACGGCTATGTTCTAGAGGAGTTGATGGGGCTTTCTCGGGAGGAGGTAGAGGAGTTAGTGGGGCGGGGGGTGGTGGGTTAGGGGGCTGTAACTGTCAGAGATGGTATGAGGGGAGGATGGATTCCGGCTCGGCGCATCTGCGACCGGCTCGGGGGCGAGAATGACGGAGTGGGATGGGAAGGTAGGATGGGGTGAGGTAGGTGGGTTGTGGGCCGACGCTTTAGATCCCTCGCGGGGCCTCGGGATGACAGGCGAGAAGGGCATGAGGGGCGGTAGTGCCCCACCGCATTCCGCTCTTGAGACCCTTCGACTCCGCTCACGCCACGGCGCATCTTCGACAGGGCTAGCGGAATACCCCAATCCGAGGGAAGGGGGTTAGCGGCGGCGGACGTGGGAGCGGCCGGCGCGGGCGACCAACTCGCCGTTCTGGTTGCGGAAGTTGTGCTCGACGACTATGAAGGCCATGTCACCTGAGCGGCCCGTTTTTCGGTAGACATCAGTGACGCGGGCTGTGCAGGTCAGGACGTCGCCGGGACGGACGGGCAGGAGGGGTTCGACCCACTGGCCGGCCATGTAGATGGTGCCATCGAACCGGAGGTTGAGGTCTGCGGGTTCGTCGAGGCGGACGAAGGAGGCGACAAAGGAGGGAGGTGCGATGATATCGCCGTGGGGACCCGAGGCGGCGGCTTCTTTGTCGACAAAAAGAGGGTTGGTCTCTCCGATTGCGCGGGAGAAACCGAGCACCATCTCTCGGGTGACGGCGTGGGTGGCCTTGAAGTAGTCTCTGCCTAATACCTCTCGGTTGAACTGAAGGCTATCCTGGGATGCGGGTCTGGCGGCGTTCATCGGGTAGGGGTGTCTCAGTCCTGGTCCTTAATCTCTTGGACGACTCGGTCTCCGGACTGGACGGCGCCGTTGGTAAACCCGGCGCTGGTGTAGTCGCCGCAGAAATGGAGCCGGCCGACGGGTTTCTGCAGCAGGGGATAAATCTCGGTGTGGCCGGGTTTCCAGAGAGGTATGGCGTGGTTCCAGTGGGCGACATCCGACTCTACGATCTTGCCACGGACGGCAGGGACCATCTCCACAAGGTCGTCGAGCAGGACTTCCGACACTTCGCCGTCCGAGCGAGACATAAGGTCCTTGGCAACTGCGTTGCCGGTGTATACGCGCAGGATCCCCATGCCAGTCTTGCTCTTGTAGTCATCGGGATAGGTGAAAGAGGGGTCAGTTATAGCGCAGACCTTCTGGCCGGAGACGGGAACCCGCCATACGCCCTTACCGATGAGATTTTCGGAAAGCTCATCGACCAGGAATGCCGCGGTGGTCATGGAGCCGTACTCAATTTTGGCGAGAGCTTCCCGTTTCCAGTCGGGGAGGTCCTGGGCGCAGTTTAGGGTTATGGGAGCCGGGGTAGCCATGATGCAGCGTCGGGCCTGCACGGTCTGTTTCTTGCCTCCGCGGTCGTAAGTGACCTGGACTCGATCCTCCAGCTCTTTCACTTCGAGCACTTCGGCGCCGAGAACCGCTTTGTCACCGAGCAGGCGGTGGAGGGCGATGGTGACCTGGTTGGTGCCGCCCTCGACGAAATATTCGTCGGCCATGAAGAAGAGGATAACCATGAGGGGGTGGAATGGGGTGACGGTGTCGGCGCCCATGGTGCTGGCGGTTACGGCGAAGACGTCCCACAACTCGCGCACGGACTTCGGGGCGTTGCCTAAGAATTCGTCGACGGTGGTGGAGTTTAGCTCGATGACCTTGGGGTCGGTGGGATCGAAGTCGGCGTTTAAGAGGGACCTGTATTTTCGCCGGGTTTTCCAGATGTGCCAGGCGAACTTGATCTTGTCCAGGAAGGGTATGGGCATCTTGAGAAGGAGCCCGTACTCGTTGGAGGATGCGACTAGTTTGCCGTTCATATAGAGGGGAAGCTTGGACTTGGCGATCAGGGTGCGCTTGACTCCTATCTCATCGACGAGCGTGGCCAAGGGGCCCGTGTCCCCGAGGACGACCTGGGCCCCGGCGTTGTAGACGTAAGGGCCAAGGGCTCGGGACTCGGTCCGGCCGCCGGGAATATCCTCCTTTTCCAGGAGGAGGATATTCCGCTCACGCAGTCGGTAGGCAGTGGTAAGCCCGGCGAGGCCGCCGCCTACAATGACCAGGTCCAGGAGGGAGTCGGGGGAGTTTGAGGCATCAGGCATGGTATATATGCAGCGGGTTAGGCGGCGGGTTCAGTTTCCATTTCACGCAGGATGCGGTATGCGGAAAGGACGGCGGCCTCCAGGCCACCGCTGACGGTGTAATCGCCGCAGTAATGAATGCGACCCGTGGGCTGCTTGATCTGCTCGGCGATTTCGAGTCGGCCCACGCGCCAGGGGCTGATGGCATTAGGCCAGTGCTTTATGGAGGTTTCCACGATCTTGCCCGCTATGTCAGGGAAGGCGGAGACAAGCTCCTCAGTGAGGACTTCAAGGGCTTCGCCGTCAGACATCTGCTGGAGCTCCTTGGAAGCCTTGTCACCCGTATAGACCCGCAGGAGGCCCTGGCCCGTGCGCTGTTTGACCTCCTTGGGGAAGGTGAAGGTGGGATTGGTCACGGAGACGATCTTCTTGCCGACAATTGGTACGCGCCAGACGCCTTCGCCGAGGAATCGCTCCGAATTTTCGCTAAGGAGGAAACCGGCGGAGGTCATGGCGCCGAAGTCGACCTTGGCAAGGACATCGCGCTTCCATTGAGGCATATCCTTGACAATAGGCGACACGAGGGGGCCAGGGATTGCGATTACGCAACGTCGGGCGGTGACGGACGTACGTTGGCCGGCGTGGTCATAGGTGACGCGTACGGTACCGTTTTCGTGGACTATCTCGTCGACGCTTGCGGAAGTCTCGGTCTTGTCTTTGACTTTGTCCCAGAGGGCCTTGGTCAGCTCCCAGGTGCCGCCGTTAACGTAATACTCGTCCTCTGCGAAATGGAGGAAGGTGTTGATGGGCTGGAAGGCGGCAACCTGGTCTGCGGTGACGGTGTTGGCGCCCTTGGAGAGGGTGTCCCAGATGGCGCGGATATCGGGGTGATAGGCGCCCATAAAGCTTTCGAGGGTCTCGGAGGAGAGCTCCTGGGTCTTCTTGTTATAGGGGTCGGGCTCCTGGTCTACGAGCTCGCTGTATCGGCGGCGGATTCGGAGGACCTTGAGGCCTATCTTCACTTTTTCGAAGAAAGGTATTGGCAATCGCCAGAGGAAGAGCGGTTCACCCAGGGTCTTGGGTTTGAGGGGGGCTGTGATGAGCTTGCCCTTCATGTGCATGGGCATGCGGGTCTTGCCGATGAGGGTCTTTTCGACTCCGATTTCCCGGGCGAGCTTTGCCGTTTCGCTTTCGTCGCCTAGGACGACCTGGGCACCGGTGTTGTAAACGTATTCGCCCATCTTGCGGGAGACGGTGCGGCCGCCGCACACATCCTCTTTTTCGAGGACAAGGATGTTCTTGTCTTTAAGCCGGTAGGCAGCAGTCAATCCCGCTATCCCCGCTCCCACAATTACGGCATCAAGGACATTGTTGTCGTCTTCTGGCATTTGCTTGTATTCCTACCGATAGTATTAATTTACGAGACCGCCCTGCGCCTGCCGACTACGTGGCCTCGGGGCCTGCGGGCAATAATACAACATTGGGGTGGGGGGCGGCGGTGGTGAGTACTCGTCCAGTAGGTTAGCGACACACCGGCCTTTTATTCAGTCCTCCAGAGGCGGATGTTCCATCTTCGATTGTGGGGTTTCGGTTTCCGTTCTGTCTGTTGGGAGGGGGCAGGCAATGGAAGGTCCGGGACTCGGGCGCAGGGGGCGGGAGGCCGACCTGCTCACCCCACTTGTGTTTGTGAAGGCGGTCGGGGTGGAGAGAATCTCCCGGTGTGGGGGTTCCCCGTCCACCAGAAGGGCTCGATGGCCCTTGTAGCCCCACGTTGGGGGGCTCTTTCGATTCGCCGGCAAGGTCAATGCCGGCCACGTAGTGCGCCCTGCAAGGAAGGCGCTGCATCTTTCGGCTGTTATGGCCCATCTATACGGCCTTCCATTAGAGGAAGGCCGGCGCCGGATAAAGAGTGGGCTACATCGGCTGCGACGGCCCTTCACTCAGGAGGGCCTGTGCCGGGGTGAGTCCAGGATGTCTTCCATCGCCTGGGTGTCAGGGAAGAGGGCACGGGACCCGATGGGGATGAGGAGATGGCACCGGTTGCTTGTGCCGCGGGCCTGCGCGAGGGCCTTTGGGATGGGCTTGGGTGTTGAGTCCTCGGTGGGTCGAGTGGGCTTCCCTAGGTTGTGCGGTACCTCCTTAAGGTGGTTGGGTTAGGTGGTCTAGACTATTTCCAATATAGAACATACGTCTTATAAAGTCAAGAGGGTGATGTCACTCTCTATGTGAACGGACTCACGGTGAGTAACAGGGACTGCGCCACCCCATTCCGCCCTAGAGACCCTCTTCGAGAGACTCAGGACAGGCTTCGACTAAGCTTACGCCACGGCGCACGCCAAAGGCGCATCCTCCCGAGGCTGACGTTCCCCTTGCAGCATCTTCGACAGGGCGAGCGGAATTCCCCGCCCTAAGGACGGTTAAGGGTATGAGGGGCCGGAATTACGAGGCAGCTTCCCAGCGGTGCGGGCGGTCAACTCTAACCGAAGTCGAGCATCCAGTTGATGCCGAACTTATCGGTGCAGGCACCGAAGTAGGAGCCCCAGAACATGTCGCCCAGAGGCATGCTTACGCTGCCGCCCTCCGACAGCTTGGCGAAGAGTTGGTCGGTCTCCTCCCTGCTGGCGGGGGCGTAGGAGAGGGAGAAGTTGTTACCCTGATTAACGGTCATGCCAAAATTAGATGGCATGTCGCTGCCCATGAGCACGTTGTCGCCGATGGTATAGGAGACGTGCATGATGCCATCTCGCTCTTCCTCCGGAATCTGCATTTCCGGGGGGCCGTCGCCGAAGGTGGTGATGAGATCGAACTCGCCGCCGAAGATTGAACGGTAGAACTCAAAAGCCTCACGGCAGTTGCCGTTGAAGTGGAGGTATACGTTTAGGGACATGATTTCCTGCCTTTAGGTTGTGGGGTTAGATCTTGTCTGCGGACGATGTATTTTAGCTGAGTTTGTGGCTGGTGTTTACCTCCATTCTTTCGGAGGCTCTGCGTGGGGTGCGAGATCGGGGGAGGGAATCACCCTCACCCTAGCCCTCTCCCCTCGAATGGAGAGGGGACCGGACTCCCCGCCCCAGATTCCTCGCGGGGCCTCGGAACGACAGTGTAATGGGTGGGATGACGCTGTAAGGGGCGGGATGGCGGGGGAGAATGGGGTGGGGTGGTGTCGGGTAACCACGAGGCGTTGTCACTACGGGGTCACTCCCCCCGCTCGACCCTTCGACGGTGCTCAGGATGAGCGGCCCCGCCAGGAGATAGATTCATGTCTCGGCGCAACTGCGACTGGCTCGGGGGGCGGAATTATGGAGGGAGTAGGTGGTATATAATGGCGTACTTGGGGGAGCCATGCTATTAAGTCGAGAGGAAGTAGAGCACATAGCCCTGTTGGCCCGGGTCGGGATGACCGAGGAAGACCTGGAGACCTTCGGGGGGCAGCTGTCCCATATATTGGAGCAGTTCAGGGTGCTCAAAGAGGTGGATACGGAGGGCGTTCCCCCAACTTCTCACACCGTAGACGTATCCAGCGTCTTCAGGGACGACGAAGACCGCCCGTCTCTGCCCTCGCAGGATGTTTTGGCCAACGCCCCACGCAGAGACGACGACTATTTCAGGGTCAAGCCGGTCCTCGGTTGACCTGACCCATGAGCAGACAGCAACCCCTTCACGACCTCACCCTTCACGACGCGGCGGACCTTCTCGCGGCGCGGGAGATCACGTCTACGGAGCTAACCGAGGCGGTCTTGGGTCGCATCGAGAACGTGGACGAGAGGGTGCGGGCCTTCGTTACCGTCACGGGCGAAAGGGCTTTGGCCGACGCCAAGGCCGCAGACGACAGGGCTGCGTCGGGAAGGCAGGGGCCGCTGGATGGCGTGCCGATGATGCTCAAGGACAACATCTGCACCACCGGCATCCGAACTACGTGCTCGTCCAAGATGCTGGAGAAATTCGTTCCACCCTACAACGCCCACGTGGCAGAGCAGCTGCGGGAATCGGGGGCGGTGTTGGTGGGCAAGGGGAACCTGGACGAATTCGCTATGGGGTCGTCGACGGAAAACTCGGCTTTTTACACTACGCACAATCCCTGGGACCTGGGTCGGGTGCCGGGGGGGAGCAGCGGGGGAGCGACGGCAGCGGTGGCGGCAGGGGAGGCGATGTACTCACTGGGGTCCGACACTGGAGGAAGCATCCGGCAACCGGCGTCGTTCTGCGGGGTGGTAGGGCTGAAGCCGACCTACGGCGCAGTGAGCAGGTACGGTTTGGTCGCTTTCGGGAGCTCACTGGACCAGATAGGGCCGGTGACCAAGGACGTGACGGACAGCGCCCTGGTGATGAACGCCATCGCAGGGCACGATGCCCGGGACTCGACGTCCGTGCCATTTCAGCCTCCCGACTACACCGAGGCCCTGCTCCCAGACATCAAGGGGATGCGAATCGGGGTGCCGAAGGAATACTTCGTCGAGGGGATAGGGAGGGATGTGGTGGACGTGATGGAAAGGGCACTGGCGAAGCTGGAGGAGCTGGGGGCCGAGGTCGACCGGGAGGTATCACTGCCACACACGAAATATGCTTTGGCGGTGTACTACATAATCGCACCGTCTGAGGCTTCGGCGAACCTGGCGAGGTATGACGGGGTGAAGTACGGCTACTCGGCGCAGGATGCGGAGAACATGTGGGACGCGATGGAGAAGACGCGGCAACAGGGGTTTGGGCCGGAGGTGAAGCGGCGGATCATGCTCGGGACTTACGCGCTGTCGTCGGGGTATTACGATGCCTATTACCTGAAGGCGCAGAAGGTGAGGACGCTGATCAGGCGGGAGTTCGACGAAGCGTTTGAGCGGTACGACGCGCTAATTGCGCCAACCTGCCCAACACCGGCCTTCGCCCTCGGAGATAAGACGGACGACCCGGTGCAGATGTACCTGAGTGATATCTGCACGATCCCGGCTAACATAGCGGGTATACCGTCAATCTCGGTGCCGGCGGGGTTTTCCTTCGGGCTGCCGGTCGGGATGCAGATCATGGCGAAGCCATTCGGGGAGCCGACGATATTCCGTGCGGCCTATGCGTACGAGCAATCCATGGGGTGGAGGCACCTGCGGGCGCCGGTGTGAGGCCCAACCGAGGCTGCAGCATTTTGCAATTGCCGCCAACGGTAGTTTGATATACTCGCAGCGGCTTTTCCGATATCCCCTTTACCAAGGTGAGTATGGGCAATCGCGACGGTTCTGCAGCCCTGGAATACCATAACGCTACCAAGCACTCTTACTGGAGTGTACGGAGCGGTCATGGACTGGACTGGCCGAACCAACCACTTCCTTTCAAGATCTACAAGGACGTCGATAGCGTCCGGTTGCCCACGGACGGCAGTCCCATAACGGCGAACGTAACTGAGACGGTTGGCGCGGAGCCCCTGGCTCACGACACGGCGTCGATGCCGGACCTGGGCACGCTGGCCCGGGTCCTGTATCTCTCGGGGGGGATCACGAAGAGAAAGCCCTACCCCGGCGGGGAATTGTATTTCCGGGCTGCGGCCTGCACCGGGGCCCTTTATCACATCGACTTGTACGTGGTGTGTGGGAACCTGCCAGGCCTGGATGCAGGGGTGTACCACTTCGGGCCTAACGACTTCGGGCTGGTGCGACTAAGGGAGGGCGACTACCGGGGTGTGCTGGCAAGGGCGTCGGGGCACGAGGCGTCGGTAGTAGAAGCTCCGGTTACGCTTGTGCTTGCGGACACGCACTGGCGGAACGCCTGGAAGTACGGGGCGCGGGCGTACAGGCATGCTTTCTGGGATGCGGGGACTTTGCTGGCCAACACTCTGGCTGCGACGTCGGGGGCCGCGGTGCCTTCGAAGGTAGTTACCTCGTTTGTGGACGAGGAAGTGCATCGACTGTTGGGGCTGGAGGCTGAGAAGGAATCGGTCGTAGCGCTGGTGCCGTTGGGGAGGACCTCGGAGGCTACACCCGCGGCTTCCCTCCCGATGGATGCGCTGGAAATGCCTATCGAGCCTCTTTCGCCGAAGATGGTGGAATACCCGGCGATCTATGGAATGAATAGAAGCTCGTCACTGGAGTCGCCGAAGGAATTGGCAGACTTGAGGGGCAGGACACCGGCATCGCGATCATACGAAACTGCGGGCAACATGGTGCAGCTGCCGCGAGAAGGAGACGTAAGGGTGCGGGGTCTGGAGGAGACCATCTTGCGCCGGGGTTCTACGAGGACGTTTGCTCAAGACCCGATCTCGATAGAGGAGCTGTCGGCGGCTCTGCACTTCTCAACGAGGGGGATCGACGCCGATTTCCTGTCGCCGTACGGGGCGTCTATGAACGAGCTGTTCCTGATAGTCAACGCGGTCGAGGGTTTGGCCTCGGGGGCGTACCGCTATGATCGTGGGGAGCACGGGCTGGAACTGCTAAAGGAGGGTGATTTCAGGGGGGAGGCGGGGCACCTGGGCCTTGATCAGCAGATCCCCGCCGACGCCAGTGTCGACGTGTACATGCTGTCGGACTTGAAACAGGTGTTGGATGCTTTCGGGAACCGAGGGTATCGGATGGCACAGCTGGAGTCGGGGATAATAGGGGGTCGGTTGTACCTGATGGCCTACGGGATGGGGTTCGGGGCGAGCGGGCTGACCTTCTACGACGACGAGGTTATTAAGTTCTTTGGGCCGGCGGCCGAGGGGATGAGCGTGATGTTCCTTGTGGCCTTGGGCCGGTCGGTAAAGCGGAAAAGGGGTGGGTAAGGGCAAGGGGATATGATTCGAAGAGAAGGGAGATATAAATGAAGACGGCAACTTGGCAGTACTTCACCCTGGAGGAATACCAGGGCAGGCTGGACGCTCTAAGGGCGCGGATGGAGGCGAAGGGTGTGGACTGCATGATGGTGCACACGCCGGAGAACCTGTATTACCTAACCGGGTACCAGACCCCCGGCTACTACTGGTACCAGACCCTCATAGTTACGATGGACCGGGAGCCGGTGTTCATAACCCGCCTCCTGGAAAACTCCAACGTGGAGCACCTGACCTGGGTGGAGGACAGCCGGCCCTACGGGGACTCGGACGACTGGGTGGCTCGGACGCGGGACACGCTGGAGGACCTGGGGATGGGGTCGAAGAGGATAGGTGTGGAGATGAGCTCCTGGTTCATAACCATCCAGGACTACGACAGGTTGAAGGGGATGCTGCCGGACGCGAAGTGGGTGGACTGCTCGATGATGGTGGAAGAGGGGAGGATGATCAAGTCGCCGAAGGAGATCGAGTACATTACGCAGGCAGCCCGGGCCACGGAGGCGGGGGTACTGGCGGGGATAGAGGCGTCGGAGGTCGGGGTGACGGAGAATGAAGTCGCGGCGGCGGTCTATGCGGCGCAGATAAAGGCGGGGAGCGAATACACGGGGCTTCCCCTGTTCGTCACCGCCGGTAAGAGGTCGTTCCTGGGGCACGTAACGTGGTATCGGGAAACGATACAGCCAGGGGACACGGTGTTCCTGGAGCTATCGGGTTGCATCAACCGGTACCACGCCTCGCAGATGCGGAACGTGTACCTGGGTGATCCGCCGGAGGGGTCCATAAAGGCGACGGCCGTCATGGCTGAGGCCCTGGAGGAAATGATCAAATTTATTAAACCCGGGGTCACGGCTCACGACGCCCACATGGTGTGCAAGAACGTCATCGGGGGGGCGGGGCTGGGGGTGGAGCTGACTCACCGGGCAGCATATTCCATAGGAATAGCGTTTGCGCCGGACTGGGGCGAAGGGCACATTATCAGCATGAACGAGGGTGAATACCGGGAGTTGAAGGCCGGGATGACCTTCCACCTGATACCGGCTATTTTTATACCGGGGCTGTCGTCGGTGGGGGTGAGCGAGACGGTGTTGGTGACGGAGACCGGTTGTGAGCCGATAACTGGGAATGTGGAGAGGAAGCTGTTTTCGAAGTAGGGGGATAGACCTTCCAGTCACAAGAACGGGGATCACCCTGGCCCTCTCCCATCGAGAGACCTTTGCGTAACTCCGGGCGGGGGCCGGGACACCCCACCGATTCCGCTCTTGAGACCCTTCGACTCAGCTCAGGGCGAGCGGAATACCCCGCCTAAGATGGCGGGGTAAGGCAATGGATCAACAAAGAGAGAGGGCAACGGAGGAATAGGTGAAGAAACCGAACTGGCAGTATTTTGAGCTGGAGGAGTACCAGCAAAGGCTCGATGCGCTTCGGGGGCGGATGGAGGGGTTGGGGGTGGATGCGGTGCTGGTGAACACGCCGGAGAACCTGTACTACCTCTCAGGCTACCAGACGCCAGGGTATTACTGGTGGCAGACGCTGGTTGTGCCAATGGACCGGGAGCCTGTGTCGATCACGCGGCGGGTTGAGGACTCAAACATGCGGGAGCTGGGGTGGGTCGAGGACCGGCGGCCGTATGAGGACTATGAGGACTGGGTGGAGAAGACTCGGGACGTGCTGGTGGACCTGGGGCTCGGGGGGAAGACGATCGGGATGGAGCTTGGGAGTTTCTTTCTTCCGGCAAGGGACTATCTGAAGCTGAAGGGCCTGATGCCGGGGGCCAAGTTCGTGGACAGCACGGGACTGATCGAAGAGGGGCGGATGATCAAGTCTCCACAGGAGATCGAGTACATGCGGCAGGCAGCTAAGGCTGCAGAGGCGGCTACCCTGGCGGGGATAGAGGCGGTGGGGCTCGGCGCGACAGAGAACGACGTGGCGGCGGAGATGCACAGGGCACAGATCAAGGCAGGAAGCGAATACACGGGCTTGCCGATTTTTGTGGCCTCGGGTGTGCGGTCTACAATGACGCACGCCACCTGGTACAGGAGGCCTTTGCAGGAAAACGAGGTAGTCTTCTTCGAGGTGCCGGGGTGCGTGAACCGTTATCACGTCGCCATGATGAGGGAAGTGTATATCGGGGAGCCGTCGGAGATGATGGTGAGGGGGATGGATGTGGTTACCGACACCCTGAAGAAGGCCAAGGAGAAGATCAGGCCGGGGGTCGTGGCGGGGGACCTGTTCGAAGAGATCAAGGAGATGCTGGACTCGGCGGACCTGGGGGCGAAACTGGAGCGTCGGGCGGCGTACTCGATAGGCATAGCCTTCGCTCCCGACTGGGGAGAAGGGCACATCATCAGCATCACTAGAGGTGAGGAGCGACCTCTGCAGGCCGGGATGGCATTCCACCTGATTCCCGGGGTTCGGGTCCCGGGGTTCGGGGGCATTCTCTGCAGCGACACTGTCCTGGTCACGGAGGACGGTTGTGAGACGCTGACGGGTGGTGTGGAACAGAAGTTGTTCGTCAAGTAACGACTAGACCGAAGGAGCAGATATGAGGAGCCCCAAGTACCAGTTCTTCACGCTGGAGGAATATCAAGGGCGGCTTGATGCGCTGCGACACCGGATGGAAGAACGGGGGATTGATGTTCTGCTGGTCAACTCGCCGGAGAACTTGTATTACGTTTCCGGTTACCAGACTCCCGGCTACTACTGGTACCAGATGCTGATAGTGACGATGGACCGGGAGCCGGTGTTCATCACCCGGCTCAATGAGGAGTCCAACATTGCGCCTCAATCCTGGGTCGAGGACAGCCGGCCCTACGAAGACCATGAGGACTGGATAGCCCACACGCGGGACGTGCTAACGGACCTGGGTAAGGCAGATGCGCGTATCGGGGTGCAATATGACTCGTTCTTCCTGACATCTCGTGATGAGAAGGGGCTTGCGGCTGCCTTATCGTCAGCGACTTTTGTGGATGGGTCGGGGCTGGTGGAGGAGGGGAGGATGGTGAAATCAGCGCAGGAGATCGAGTACATAAGGCAGGCGGCGAAGACGGCGGAGGCGGGGTTGAGGGCGGGGATCGAGGCCTGCCAGGTGGGGGTGACGGAGAACGACGTGGCGGCGGAGATTCATCGGGCGCAGATAAAGGCGGGGAGCGAGTATACGGGACTGCCGATATTCATAAGGACGGGGGAGCGGGACTCGATGACCCATTCGACGTGGTATCGGAACGTGATACAGCCCGGGGATAGCGTGACAATAGAGATGCCGGGGTGTATTAACCGCTATCACGCGGCGACCTATCAGCAGATATTTCTCGGGGACCCACCTGAACTGCTGCTCAGGGCCCGGGAGGTGGGTGTGGAAGTGATGGCTATGGCGAAGTCGGCGATCAGGCCGGGGGTCCCGGCGGGGGAGATACACCGGCTGGTGCAGGAGAGCCTGGAGGAGGCAATGGGCTCGGGGAGCAAGCGAAACAGCCGGGCGGCATATTCGATAGGAATCGCTTTTGCGCCGGACTGGGGCGAAGGGCACATCATCAGTATGACGGAGGGGGAGACCCGGCCACTTCAGGCGGGAATGACCTTCCACCTGCTGGCGGGGCATGTGGCCCTGCAGGGTCTCGGCAGGGTGAAGAGGGCGGTGAACAGCGACACGATTCTCGTCACGGAGGACGGGTGCAAGACTCTGACGGATGGGTTGGAGCACAAGCTGTACGTGAAGTAGTTGAAATGGGGTGTGTTATCTTTGCCCCTAGCCTTGATATGGAGGTGACATCATGAAGTTTGGGATTATGCTGCCGCATTCGGGGGCGCTGGCGGGGGTGGAGGCTATCAGGCGGGTGGCGCTAGAGGCTGATGACCTGGGTTTCGACTCGGTGTGGTGCCACGACCACGTGACCTACGATACGGACTGGTTCCTTCACAGGGGGTCGGGGCTGATTGAGCAGTGTGAGGGAATAGAACCTCACTTCTACGAGTCTATAAGCACGCTGACGTGGGTGGCGGGGATGACGCAAAACGTGAAGCTGGGTACGGCGATTCTGGTGTTGCCCCTCCGGGATCCGAGGGTTTTGGCTAGGCAGGCGATGACTTTGCAGGCTCTTTCTGGGGGTAGGTTGATGCTGGGTGTCGGGATCGGGGACTACCCCAGCGACTTCCGGGTGATGCAGATCCCCTACGACGAAAAGAACCGTATCACGGACGAATACATCAACGTGCTGAATGCCGCCTTCCAGGGCGGGCACGTGGACTTTCAGGGGCCGAACATCTCGTTTGAAAACGCGTCGTATTTCCCGAAGACGACGCCTAAGGTGCCGGTGCTGTATGGGGGAGGGGTGGTGTACCCGCGCAAGACTCGGGCACCGAAGCTGTACGAGCCGGCGATGCGCCGTATCGCCGAGCGGTGCGACGGGTGGATACCTGAAGGGCCTCCCCACGTGATGGCCGACGGAATCAAGCGTATCCGGGAGCTGGCGGCGGAGTCGGGGAGGGGGGACGTGGACTTTCAGGTGACGGGGTACATACCCCTATACATAGACGAGGACGCTGCGGCACAGGCGATGACGAGGAAGACACTGGTGACTGAGATACACACCTTTGAAGAGGGGTTGGCGGGGTCTTTGGTGGGGTCTGTGGGGAGGATTTCGAAGGTGATCGAGGCCTATCAGGAGGCGGGTGTCCATGGGCTGGGTATGAGGTGCTGGGCGGAGAACCTGCCGAGGTTCGTGGCGATGATGAGGACGTTTGCTCGGGAGGTTATGCCGCAATTCGCATAATGGGAACACCTCAGGTAGGACCTGGCCTTATGGGACTGAGAAAAGAACGCCGGACTGTTCAACAGTCCGGCGTCTTTCTTTCGTTGGTGGATTGAGACCTACCCTACAGCCGGAGCCGGGGAGGCCAGGCGGTAGAGGGCTAGGGCGTTTTCGCCGAGAATCTTGCGCTGGTCTGCTTCCGGGAGATCGGCGATGTTGGCCTTGACCTTGCTCAGGGGGTCGGTGTGGCCCTCGGGGTGGGGCCAGTCGGAGCCCCAGAGAAAGCGGTCCGTGCCGACGATCTGGGCCACGGCGCCCAGGCCTTTCTCTATAGGTTCGGCGCTGATCCAGCACTGGCGTTTGAAGTACTCGCTGGGCTTCATGGTGAGGATGGTGTCGAAGCCGAAGCGAGAGAACTTGAAGTCCAGGAAGTCGAGCCAGTGGGCGACCCAGGTGGAGCCAATCTCGACCATGGAGATGCGGAGGTTGGGGAACTTTTCGAATACGCCTTCGGTCATCATGTTGGTGAAGGAGAGGAAGGGATCGCCGAAGACCATGGACTCGACGAAGAACTCGGGCCCGAGGCCGGGGTGGTCGGGGTAGAGGTGCTTGCCGACGTAGTTGGGGTTGAAGATGACGTGCAGGGTGATAGGCATGTCGAGGTCCTGGGCGGCAGCCCAGAAGGGGTCGTAATAGGAGTCTCCGTAGCGGATGCCGTTGACGGGGGCAGGGCAGATGAAAGCGCCCTTCATACCGTCCTTGGCGGCGCGCTGGAGCTCGGCGACACCGAACTCGACCTCTCTGACGGAGACGTGGGCCACGGGGAAGAGCTGGTCCGGGTGATCCTTGCAGAAATCGACGAGCCAGCGGTTGTAGGCCCGGCAATAGGCGTCGGAGATTTCGGCGTCTTCACACTCGGCTTCCCAACCGAGGCCGAGGCTGGGGAAGAGGAAGGTCTTATCGACGCCCTCCCTGGCGAGGTGCTTGATTCTCTCGGCGGGGTAGGCAGCGCCGGGGGCGAGGGTGGCGGCCTCGGCGTAGGGGAGGGTAGCGTGACCCATAATCCACTCGCGGTCCTTCTCGACGCCGGCGATGCGGCCAAGAGCGCCGCCGTTGTAGCCGCTGCTCATCTTGCCGTCGATGTCCAGGTATTCGAGACCCAGTTCGTCGAACTCAATGCCCATGGCGCGCGAGCGGTAGTCAGGATCAATGTAGTCCCTCCACATAGTGGCGGGTTCCAGGATGTGGCTGTCCGAGTCGACAACTATTCCAGGTGCCATAGCAGATACTCCTTTTCGTCTAGCCCACGGCAGGGGCGGGCACGGACAGGCCGTACATGGCGAGGGCGTTTTCGCCCAGGATCTTGTTCTGGTCGGCTTCCGAAAGGCTTGCGATGTTGTGCTTGACCTTGTTGAGGGGGTCGGTGTGGCCCTCGGGGTGGGGCCAGTCGGAACCCCACATGAAGCGGTCGGTCCCGACCATCTGGGCCACTGCGCCGAGGCCCTTTTCGATAGGTTCAGCGCTGACCCAGACCTGGCGACGGAAGTACTCACTGGGGGTCATGGTAAGGGACATGTCGAAGCTGAACCGACCGGTTTTGAAATCCATCATGTCGAGCCAGTGGAGGAGCCAGGTACAGCCGACTTCGACCATGGACAGTTTCAGGCCGGGGAACTTTTCGAAGGTGCCGTCGCCCATCATGCAGGTAAAGCTGATCAGGGGGTCGGCGAAGGTCATCACGTTGTTGAAGAACACGGGGCCGAGGCCGGTCTCGTCTTCAGGATAAGAGTTGCGGCCGGGGTAGTCGGGGTTGAGGACTACGTGGAAGGTTATGGGCATGTCCAGGTCCTGGGCGGTGGCCCAGAAACGGTCATAGTATTCGTGGCTGTAGCGGATGCCGTTCATGGGCGCCGGACAGATGAATGCGCCCTTCATGCCATCCCTTGCGGCCCTCTCCAATTCCTTGATGCCCTCGTTCACGTCTCGCACCGTGACGTGGGCTATGGGGATCAGCCGGTCGGGGTAGGGCGCACAGAAATCGACAAGCCAGCGGTTGTAGGCGGTGCAATAGGCGGCGGAAAGTGCAGGGTCTTCGCACTCGGCTTCCCAACCGAGGCCGAGGGTCGGGAAGAGGAAGGTCTTGTCGACACCGTGCCTATCCAGGTGTTTGATCCGAGCGTGGGGGTCTACGGATCCCGGGGCGAAGTTCTTGATCTCGTCATAGGGGAGGGTGGGATGCTCCATCATCCACTGCCGGGTCTGGTCGACGCCCGCAATCCTGCCCAGGGTGCCCCCGTTGTACCCGATGCTGACCTTGCCATCGATGTCGAGATACTCCAAGCCGAATTCATCCGCACTGATTCGCAGGGCCCGGCTACGGAACTCGGGGTCCATGTACTCCTGCCACAAGGTGGGCGGTTCCATGATGTGGCTGTCGGCGTCGATTACGATGGAACGGGTCATGATATTCCTCCTGATAAAAGCGGGGCCTCAGATGAATTCGAGTATACATTTGGGGTAAATGTCGGGTCAACGAACCGTACCGATCCGGTAGGTTGGTGACACACCGGGTTTTTCTTCAGTCCTCCAGAGGCGGATCCTCCAGAGGCGGATGTTCCATCTTCGATTGTGGGGTTTCGGTTTGTTCTGTTTGGTTTGGGAGGGGGCAGGCGATGGAAGGTCCTGGACTCGGATTCAGGGGGCGGGAGGCCAGCCTGGTTCAGCCTCGTGTTTCTGTAATGACGTGGTAGAGAAGCGAGGGGTCCTCGCCTCGGGGCTGCCTCTACCACCAGACTTCTCTAGGCCACTCGGAGGGATGGCGAGCGTTTTCTCGCTGCCGTCGCTGGGTGTATGGGGATCTCCGAAGGGAACGACGGGGGAGATTTTCCAAGGGCCGTGAGGCCCGAGTGTTTTAGCCCGGCGTGAGCGGGGCTATTCCGGCAGGGGTCCTTTGCAAGGGACATGCCGTTTAGTATTGTGGACCTTCCATCGCCTGGAAGTAGGGGGAAGGGTGAGCCGGGCCCGTGGGAGGAGGAGATGGCGTCGTTTCCCGCCTGAGGCGGATGTTCCAGCTTGAGCCGCGGGCCTGAGCGAGGGCCTTTGGGATGGGCTTGGACGTTGAGTCCTCGGGTGGGTCGGGTGGGCTTCCCTGGGTTTTTGGTTCCTCCTTGGGTAAGTTAGGTTGGTGTTCGAACGGTGAGGATAGTAGCACGTATGTTTGGGTAGGGTCAAGGGGTTCGTGTCACACTTTTGGGGACACCGCCCCAGCCCCACAGGGGAACCCTCACCCCCTTGATCCCCCTCTCACGCCATAGGCGCATCTTCGACCCTTAGGGCCTTCAAGGGAGAGGGGGAGATAAGAACAGAGGCCCGCACGGGTGCACAGCACCCGTGCGGGCCTCTAGTTCAGTACTGGGTAGAAGGGAGACGGGATGGATTTCGGCTCTCGGCGGCTGGAATGACGGAGGGGGTGGGGGGGTGGGGTAGAATGGGCAGTATTAGGGATAGGTGGAGGAAGAATGCTGAAGGTTGGGACTCGGGCGCCGGATTTTGAAGCGATGCAGCATGACGGCGAGAGGTTTAACTTCGCCGACTGGCGTGGTGACAGGGCGGTCGTACTCTATTTCTATCTGAAGAACTTCACTGCCGGCTGAAACCGCCAGGCCAGAGGCTTCCGTGACGCATATGAAGCCATAAGGGGGTACGGGGCGCAGGTGGTGGGGATCAGCACCGACAGCCCGGAAAGCCACGACTGGTTCCGACGCCATTTTTCTATTCCGTTCACGCTGGTGTCGGACCCCGACAAGAAGGTCGCCCGGCTCTACGACGTTGCAAGGAGGATGGGACTGGGGGTGTCTCGGGTGACTTACCTTATCGACAAGGCGGGGGTCATCAGGGAGGTGTTCCATCACGAGGTGAGAATCGGCAAGCACGTGGACGATGTGCTGGATGGGCTGAGGGCCCTGGACAGGGAGGGGGGAGGGGAAGTGCGACCCGAGTGAGGGCTAGTTCAGACGTCAGGTACATAGAGAACTGCAGCCCGGCGGCGTGTAGGATTGGGCAACAACAGGTAAATGGGAGAGAGAATGATAAAGGTAGGGACCAGGGCCCCGGATTTCGAGGCGGTGCAGCATGACGGCGAGACGTTCAGACTGAGCGAGCACTTTGGCCGTCAACCCGTGGTGCTGTATTTTCACACCGGGGCCTTCAGCATCCTCTGAAACATCCAATCTAAGGGCTTCCGTGACGCGGATGAAGCCTTCCAGGGATACAACGCCCTAGTCGCCGGGATCAGTCCCAACACCCCCGAGGTCAATGCGCAGTTCCGCAGTGAGTTTGGGATGCAGGCTGTCCTGCTGTCCGACCCCGACAGGAAGATCAGGAAATCTTACGATTCGCTACGGGTGTTTGGGGGATTCAGGACGGCTTACCTGATTGACCAGTCGGGGGTGGTGCGGGGGGCACATGAATACGTGGTTGTGGGAATAGGTCGGCACGTGAAGAAGCTGCTTAAAGGGTTGGAGAAACTGCGGGAGGAGGAGTCTGGGGGGTGATTCTTTTCGTAGGGCTTCGACTGACGGGTGTTGCGAGACGCTGATCACCCGCTCCCGTCGAAAGACCTTTGCACAACTACAGATTGCCTCTGCTGTACTGCCCAGATCACGTGACCTCCACCCCCGCTCATACTTCGAGAGCCTCCCGCCTCGGCGGATATACGACAGCACGAGCGGCCCAGGCCCCACCACGAGAGATTATGCAAAGGTCTCATCGAGGGAGAGGGGACTGGACTTCCCCTCCGCATCCCGGGAAAGACGGTTATGCAGAGGTCTCTTCCATGCGGCTTATGAAGTCACGGATGGCGCGGAAGTAGGCGTCTGTGTCGACGAACATGATGTCGTTGTGGCCGGCGCCGGGGATGGTGAAGAAGGTCTTGTCGGTGGAGGAGACGGCTTCGTAGAGGTCCTGGGGGTGGGAGATGGGGACGAGAAAGTCACGGTCTCCGTGGATGATGAGCAGTGGGGTGTCGATGCTCCGTACCCGGGCCCAGTGGTCCTGGAGGAGCTGGGAGATTACGGGGGTCTCGGCGATGCCGAGCCTTTCAGGCATACCACCGACGTTGGCTGAGCCACTTTCGATGATCATGCCCTTGATGTTTTCTCGGGCGCCCGCGGCTATTTCGACAGCGCAGTATGCGCCGAGGGACCGGCCCATCACGTAGATTGAGGGAGCGTAGCCGTTTTTGCTGAGAAACGTCTCCAGGGCGGCGAGGGCTGTGTGGCTGTCCTCGACCAAGGCGGATACGGAGGGCTCTCCCTG
The DNA here is from genome assembly GCA_965197585.1 of Dehalococcoidia bacterium. Taxonomy (GTDB): domain Bacteria; phylum Chloroflexota; class Dehalococcoidia; order Plut-88900; family Plut-88900; genus Plut-88900. The sequence goes on along the minus strand of OZ240215.1, from coordinate 2,524,723 downwards.
GCTTTTGCCGTAGCCTCGGTAGTCGGTGACGAAGAGGTTGAGGCCGATATGGTTGTAAAGGGAGGAAATGGCGTCGTATTCGGGGGCGACTTCACCGTTGCCGTGGAAGAAGAGGATAGTGGGGCGTTGTTTATCTTCGGGGAAGAAACGGCCGCATAGCTGGACCCCGTCATGGGAAGGGAAGGTGTGGTCCAGGGCGCCGGTTGGAGGGGGCGAGGAGTCGGGGCGGGGGTAGAACATGTAGTGGGTGATTTGGGGGAGGTCGAGGGGGGTGTAGTCGAGCTTGTTCAAGGGTCGGGCTCCTTTGAAGGGTCTGGGAGCATGTTAGGTTATCGAGGAGGGGAGGGGAAGAGCGGGTTAACGGCGGAGGGTGCGGCCTCGGAGGGCGAGGAGGGCGAGGGTCATGCTGACTACTCCCACGCCGAGGACGGCGGCCAATCCTTTGAGCAGGGCCTCGGGGTCCCAGCCGACCATGAGCAGGGAGCGGAGGGCTTCAAGAAGGTAAGTGACGGGGTTGAAGGCAGCGATTGCTGCCAGCCAGCCAGTCATGGCCTCCCTGGGGAGGAACGTTGTGGTCAGGAAGGCGAAGGGGAAGAACAGGAGGAAGGAGGTGTTGACCGCGGCGGGATTGCCGGTCTTGAAGGCTATGGCGTAGGGGAAGCCGGTGTAGACGAGGCCCCAGGCGCCCGAAATCAGTACGAAGACTATCACCCCCAGCACGCCGCTTTCAAAGCGGACGCCTACGGCGAAACCGAGGACGATGACGGGTATGGTGAGTGCGACGACAAGGGCGAAATCGGCGACCATGAGGCCGAAGAGCATGGCGAGCCGATTGACGGGGGTCAGGGAGAGGCGGTCGAAATAGCCGGACTGGATATCGATGACGAGGGTGACGGCGCGTGAGATGCCGGTAACGGCGAATATGATTGCTACGGGAAGCTGGAAGGCCTTGTAGTCGAGGCCGGGGAGGGTCTCGGCGAGGTCCTGGAGGGCGCCGACGTTAGCTACGAAGAAGAATACGGGGATTATGAGGGCGGGGATAACGCTCTCGGGGTCACGTTTGGTGGAACGGAGAGCGCGTCGGGCGACGGCGGCGACTTCGTTGATGAATCCGGCCTTCCGGGCTCGGATTTGGGTGCTTTCGTCGACTAGCGTGGCCATATGTCTGATCTCACGGTCACCCTCTCCCGTCAAGGGAGAGGGTATTAGAAGGGGACTCATCATCTAGGCGGGCGCCGGTTGCCTGGAGGAAAACGTCGTCAAGGGTGGGGGTACGGAGGGTTAGCTCTTTGACCCGGGCCCCGGACCGGCTGAGTGCGAGGGCTACGTCGCTCATGGCCGCGACGCCATTGGTGACGCCGATGCTCAGGATGTTGTCGTAAATGTCGACCTGCTCGACTTGGCCGACGCGCCTCAACGCACGGGCGGAGATGGCGCCATCTCCCTCAATGGTGGCGACTATGATGTCGGTGCCAATGTTGCGCTTGAGCTCTGCGGGGGTGCCTTCGGCTACGAGTTTGCCGAGGTTGATGATTCCTACGCGGTCGGCCAGGCTGTCGGCTTCTTCGAGATAGTGGGTTGTGAGGAAGATGGTGACGCCGAGGTCGGCGTTGACGCGGCGGACCTCTTCCCAGACTCGGGCCCGGCTGACGGGGTCGAGGCCGGTAGTGGGCTCGTCGAGGAAGAGGACTTTGGGATTGTGGACGAGGGCGGTGGCGAGGTCGAGCCTGCGCTTCATGCCGCCGGAGTAGGTACCGATGAGCCGGTCTATGGCGGGGCCGATGTCCATGAGGGGCTCGAGGGACTTTATGCGCATATCGATCTGCTTGCCGGATAGGCCGTAGAGGCGGCCCTGGAGCTTTATGAGCTCTCGGCCGGTCTGCTTGTTGTCGAGGGAGGCGTCCTGTAGGGCTGCACCTATGCTAAGGCGGACCTGCATGGAGTCGGAGACGATGTCATAGCCAGCGACGGAGGCTCGGCCCCCGGTGGGCATAAGGAGGGTGGTGAGCATCCTGACGAGGGTTGTCTTTCCCGCGCCATTGGGGCCGAGGAAGGCGTAGATCTCCCCTTCGGAGACGGAGAGGTCGATGCCGTCGACGGCGCGGACGCCGTTGAAATCGCGGGAGAGGGACTCGGTGTGGATGGCGTGTTGGTTCATGGCGTGTTCGTATTAGTGAGGAGACGGTAGATTTTAGAACGGGGTGGAGGGGAAAGCTAGGGGGGAGGTGTTCGGCAAGGTGGGCATTGATTGGTCTTGATTGGAGGTTGATTGGACTAGATTGAAAGCCGATTGAACTTGATTGAAGATTGATTGGACTAGATTGAAGGGTGATTGAATTCGTAGCTAGTTTGATTGAATGACGCCTGGAAGGGAGAAAAAGTTTTTTGCCGTGTCCGGGAGGGGGTGGTGGGAAAGTGAAAATGGGTGGGCATTTGAATATGAATATAGTACAAGTGTACAAGTTAGGTCAAGGGGGTGATGTCACTTGCCTCAGCGAGTCTACGGCCCCATCCCGTTTCACGCGAGATGGATTCACGATCGGGGTGGGGAATAACGGTGGGGCTAGGGGTAGAAGAGGTTTTGGGCGGCGGATTGGAGGTCGGGGCGGAAGTCTGGGTGGGCGATATTTATTAGCTCCTGGGCGCGCTCCCGGATGGACTTGCCGAGGAGGCGGGCCACGCCGAATTCTGTGATGATGATGTCGGCGAAGGTGCGGGGGATGGTGATGACGGCGCCTTCGTCGTGGTTGGCTACGATGCGGGAGACTGCGCCACCGACGGCCCGGGAACGCAGAAGCGTGATGGCCCTGCCACCCTTGGACATTACGGAGCCGATGTGGAATTCGGGCTGGCCGCCGGTGCCGTTGTAGAGCCGGGAGCCGAATACGGTCTCCGAGTTTATCTGGCCCGTCAGGTCTATGGAAAGAGCGTTGTTGATGGAGGTCATGTTCTCGTGGGCGGAGATGGTGCGGGATATGTTGAGGACCTGTATCGAGTCGTGGAGCTCGATGAGGGGGTTGTCGGCGGCCCAGGCGATTTCATCGGCCTTGCAGCCGTCCATGCCGGTGAAGATGGCCTTGCCGCGGTTGATGGTCTTGCGGTTGCCGGTGATGACACCCTGCCTAACAAGGTCGATAACGCCGGGGGCGCCCATTTCCGAGTGCCATCCGAGGTCCTTTTTGGAGTCGAAGACACCGAGCTGGGGCATGTAGGCGCTGGGGGTGCCAATGCCGATCTGGATAGTGTCGCCGTCACGGATGATTTCGGATAGGTGTTCGGCGATGCGGCGGACGTCCTCGGCGGGGCGGTCAAGGCCCCTGGCCCGGCCGAACTCCCTAATCTGGTCGGCCCGGCGAACTACCAGCATGGGGAGCACTTCGGCGAGGCGTTCTTTGGGGATCGCGCTGGCAATGTTCCAGAGCTCTGCCTTGGCCTCTTCATCGACAGCCTGGCCTATGAGGGACTCTGTCTCCTCGGGGGATAGGATGGGCGGGGTGTAGTCGACAAGGTGGTCGATCTCGGAGACGTGGATGTAGTTCTGGCCGTAGGTGCGTATGGCGCTTTCGTTGACCTGGGCTATGACGGTGCGGGCGTACTTGGCGGACTGGCGCTTGCCCCAGAGGTCGGAGCCGAAACTGCAGAAACCGTTTCTATCGGGGGGCGAGACTACGGTTAAGAGGACATCCAGGCCGCGGGACTCGGTGGGGCGCTCCCGGAGGGGTTTGATGAGGAGGGAGAAGGGTGATGGGAGGTAGTCGATGCGGCGCTCGTCAAGGGCGGGTCGGGCCACGGGGCCGAGGAATGTCTCGGGGATGGGGAGGAATGAGTCTTGCCAACCCGGCTGGAACCAGCCGGGATCGAAGGCGGGGGAGACGCCGCGGATAACCACACTAGAGAGCTCGTCTCTGCGGGCGGCCAGGGCATTCAACAAGTGTCGGGGCGGGGGGTGGCGGGTGACCAGGACCACGTTGCCGGACTGGACGTATCGGGCAGCCTCATCGGCGTCCACCAGCTTGTCTGCGTACGCTCGGCGCCAGTCGAAAGGAGTTGCTGTCATCTTACGTTAAGGACCTTATTCAGGGTATGAGATGAGTTCGAGGAGGTTGTCGTCGGGGTCAAGGAAGTAGAAGCACTGGTGGTCGCCCCAGTCGACGGGGCCGTGGATGGGGATGCCCTCGGCGGGGAAGCGGGCCTGGGCCTGAGCGAAGTCAGATTCGCTGACGCGGAAGGCCCAGTGGCCGCGGCCTCGGGGTTCGGTGAGCTCTCGGGTGGCGGGGGGAAGGTCTGAACGTTCGAAGAGGGCGAGGTCGTTGTCGCCGCATTTCATAACGGACATGTGACCGAAACGGGTCTGAAACTCCATGCCAAGGGTCTTGGAATAGAAGTCGAGGCTGCGCTCCATGTCACTGACCTCAATTCCGAAGTGGTCCAGACCCTGTAGTTTGAGCATGATTTCCTCCGACCCAAGGCCTTTGCGTGACAATTCCTCTTTATTCGGTACATCCTCACCCCAACCATTCTATGGCAAAGGACGTTTGCGTAACTGCAGATGTATCGTTTGTGCCATCCAGATCACTTAACCTCCGCCCTCGCTCATACTTCGAGAGTCTCAGCACGAGCGGCCCCAGCCCCTCCAACACTGGTTATGCAAAGGTCTCGCAAAGGGATAGGGAAACACGAATTCTAAACTCTCTCCGGGAGAGTTTTGTAATAGCATCTCACTTCTAAGGCATTGCGGGGTTGACAAAAGGGTGGGGGGTAGTTATATGGATAGCCGCAACAGCCGTCAAGGATACTTGCCGAGGGATGTAAGGGCAATGGCCGAAGAGATTACGACTTCAACAATCTCGTATAAGTTGGGTGGGGAAGAGGTGACGGGATACCTGGCTCGGCCTGCCTTCGGGGAACCTCATCCCGGGATGATAGTTATACAGGAGTGGTGGGGCGTGGATGGGCATATCAAGGACCTCGTGGAGAGATTTGCACGGGAGGGTTACGCAGCGCTGGCCCCCGACCTGTACACGTATGCCGGGCATCGGGTTACCAAGGATGCCGACGAGGCGGCCAAGCTGGCCGAAGAGCTGCGTTACGACACGGCGATGGGCTATTTGAGGGGAGGGGTGGAATATTTGAAGACGACCGGGGTTGCGGCGGACAGGATAGGGGCGGTGGGCTACTGCCTGGGCGGGAGCTATGCACTGCTGATGTCGTGCCAGGACACGGGCATCGGGGCGGCGGCGTCGTATTACGGCCAGATCGTGAATGAAGAGCCGACGGAGGAGAACCCAGTCAATCCGATAGATATGGCGCCCCAGATGTCATGCCCGCTTCTTTTCGTCCACGCAGGACTGGATGAATGGATTACCTTAGACCACGCAGACAGGCTGCGGGAGGCGATGGCGTCGACGGGCAAGGAGGGAGAGGTGAAGTCCTACCCGAACGCCCAGCACGCGTTCTTCAATGACACCCAGCCCGACATCTACAACGAGGATGACGCCGAGGATGCCTGGGAACGCACCTTGAAGTTCTTCGGGAAGCACCTGGCGGCTTGACGGGGCTCGGGGCTAGCCTTTAGTCTGCCGCTTCGTTGAAAGGACTGGGTTTGAGGCCAAACAACGTTCGTCTTGTCATCTCCGACACCCCATGCGATAATTAGCGTTCGAGTCAATGCGTAGAATTCTAGATGTAGTAAAGAACTTCAGGCTGGTCTGGCGTCTCTTCTGGGACCAGCGCGTACCTTTGATATTGAAGCTGGCCATGCCCATGTCACTGGGCTATCTGGCCCTCCCCTTCGATCTCCTCAAAGACGTTATCCCCGTGGTGGGGCGTTTCGACGACCTTCTCATCCTTGCAATTGCCTCCCTAATCTTCGTACGGCTCGCGCCGCCGCAGGTTGTGCGCGAGCATCGGGAGTCGATTTGGGGCTCGGGCCTGAAGGAAGGCGACAAGGTCACCGAAGGCGAATACCGTATTCTGAATGACGACGACAGCGATCAAGGCCCGGCTCGAAAAGGGCGCTGATAGCGCCATATTTCAAGGCAACAACCAATCTAGCTCGGAAGCAACCAAGAACCAGGAGAATAGGATATGGCCCGACGACCAGGCGGGGGGGGCGATTTTGACCGGATGCTCGATGCCTTCGGCCCCGCTGCCCGCAACATAAGCAGGCGCTTCAGAGGCCTGGGCTTGATAATGGCACTGTTAGTGATCGGCCTGATACTCGTTATCTGGCTGGGCACGGGCATTTATCAGGTCGACACCGGACAGCTAGGAGTAGTCAGGCGGTTTGGCCAGGAAGTAGGCCAGACGAACCCGGGACTACATTGGCACTGGCCCTCGCCGATTGAGCGAGTGGATAAAGTGAGAGTTGAAGAGATCAGACGGCTTGAGGTTGGATTCCGGGTAGTGGACCCCGGGCCTCCTGCCACCATAACTCCCTTCCCTGTCGAATCCCTGATGCTCACGGGTGACGAGAACCTGGTGGACGTGAAGATGGCCATCCAGGCCCGTATCAACCCCGGGTCGGTCGGGAACACGCAGTTGGAAGCTGATAATCTGGTCCCGCGGCGAGACAGGGGGGCCTCGGCGTTCCTGTTCAACGTATTCGACCCCAACGGGTCGCCGGACCAGGTGACATTGAGAGACGCCGCAGAGACCGCCCTGCGCCAGGTAGTTGGTGAGGGGTCTCTGGACGATGTACTTACCGAAGAGCGAAGCGTGATCGAAGACCAGGTCCAGGACATCCTCACCGACCTCATGGTCCTGTACGGGACAGGGTTGGAGATTGTCCGGGTGCAGATACAATCGGTGGACCCGCCCACCCAAGTGCAGGCCGCCTTCGACGACGTGGTGGCAGCCAGAGAGGACCGGGTACGGCTCATAAACCAGGCGGAAGCCTACAGGAACGATATTGTCCCCAAGGCCCGTGGTGAAGCGGAACAGATAGTCCTGAACGCCGAAGCTTCGCAGAGGGCCAGGGTAGCGGAGGCGCTAGGTAAAGCCGCGGAGTTCGATGCCATACTCGCAGAGTACCGGCAGGCACCGCTGGTCACCCGATACCGGCTCTACCTGGAGACGGTGGAGACGGTACTAGGCGCTACCAAGGAGTTTGTGCTCACGTCCAGCTCTTCGGGAGAAGACGTGTTGCCGATCCTAAACCTGAATTCATCCGACGAAGAGACAACCAATGCTGCGGCGGCCGAGACTCTGCAATAAGAGCCGCAGCAAATAAACAGGAGCTCGAAGCGAATGCCTAAGGCCCTTAAATACGCAATCGGACTTGTAGTCCTAATAATCATCGCGCTGATAGTGATACCCCAGTTTCTCTTCACCGTGGATGAGACAGACCAGGCCTTAGTGCTGCGGTTTGGTGAATTCAACAGGCAGTTGGTGGAGCCGGGTCTGAAGACCAAGGTGCCATTCATAGAGACGGTCACGAAGTTCGACAAGAGATTGTTGCGCTTTGACGCTCCGCCGGAGACGCTCATTACTCTGGACAAGAAGAACCTGATCATCGACGCCTACGCGCGGTACAAGATCACCGACCCGAGGAAGTTCTTCGAAACGGTCCTGGATGTTCCCGGAGCCGACGCCCGCCTCAGGGACATTATCTCCGGTGAATTGAAAAAGGAGATCGCGTCCTACGACCAGTCCGACATCATCTTGAACCAGAGACGGACAGGAACCATCGACGGGGTTCCGACGATCGTTCAGACGGTGACGGACGTCAGTAGGGAGAGTGCGCGTGACATCGGCGTCCAGATAATCGACGTGCGGATCAAGAGAGCGGACTTCACTGAAACGATTAACCAGAGCATATTCCAGAGGATGAATGCTGAGCGGCAGCAGGAAGCAGCGCTGTTCCGAGCGGAAGGCGCCGAGTTTGATTTCAGGATCCGTGCTTTGGCGGACAGAACTAGAACGATCACTGTTGCGAACGCGATGCGGGACTCGGACATAATCAGAGGTTGTGGAGAGGCGATAGCGGTTAAGATCTTCGCGAGCGCCTTCAACAAAGACCCTGAATTCTACAACTTCCAAAGGAGCCTGGAGGCCTATTCCAATGCCCTGTCCGAGCAGGACACACTAGTATTGGAAGCCAATTCCGACTTCTTCCGGTATCTGAACAACTTCGAGGGACGACTGAACGGAGAACTCCCGCCACTCTTCCCGGGTTCCGAGGGCGAATCGACCCTTAGCCAGACCGGCTTAGCCGGGGCTGCGAGCGAGGAAGTATCCCTAATTGAATCCTACACCACTGACCTGGTAACAGATTTGATCTGGGAGTGCGAGCGGGGGAGCGGCTTCATACAGGACTTTGCGGGAACCGTCGAATCGGTAGAGGTTGTGTCCACGTTTGAGGCCGGTCTAACCACCACGGTCATTGAATGGAACGTAAACGGAGCGGTATTCAAGCTAATTGACTTCGAGACCGAAGTGATAGGCGACGCCGAATTGGATGACATTCTTCCCAGCAGCATCACTGCAGACGACGTAGTAGGCAGAGAGGTTGAGGTGGTGACACGTCGGGAGCCCGACGAGTCTCGGCTGGCCATACGGGTAACGTTCCGCTAGTCCGGTACAAGAAAACCTAGACTTAGAAAGAGGCCGGTCCGCCATTGGCGGACCGGCCTCAAGCTTTTAATCGGGGTTGGGGGAGGGGGGGTTGGAGGTACGGGTACTGGAGATTATGGTCTTGACCCGTTTTTCGAAGGCTGAACGGGGAAGGAGGATGCGGTGTTGACAGGTTAGGCAACGGACTCCGATGTCGGCGCCGAGGCGGTAGACTTCCCAAACGCTGCCTCCGCAGGGGTGAGGCTTGCGCATCCGAACTACGTCTCCGAGGGAGAACTCTTGAGGCATTGCGTTAGGCCTTTGCGGTAGCCTCAACTCGGCATTCGTTGATGCGGTCTCGGAGGTCCAGGGCGGCGTCCCGGGCGCGTTGGGCGAAGTCGGCGCCTTTGGAAGCGTAGAGGACCTGTCGGGAGGAGGCGATGATGAGGCCGGCGCCGTTTGAGTCGAGACCGTTGGTTACGGAGGCACGCAAGTCGCCGCCCTGGGCCCCTATGCCCGGGAGAAGGATAGGAAGGTCGGGGCACTGCTGGCGGACCTGCCGAAGCTCCTCGGGGTAGGTGGCACCGACGACCAGTCCAACGTTGCCAAAGACATTCCAGTCATTGCACCGTGCGGCGACTTCCATGTAGAGAGGCCGCTGCTCACCATTGTCTCGGGAGACGGACAATAACTGGAAATCGGCAGCGCCCGGGTTGGAGTTGCGGCAGAGGACGAAGACTCCTTTATCGGCGTAGGCTAAGAAGGGGGCGAGGGAGTCGCCGCCGAGGTAGGGGTTGGCCGTGACCGCGTCGAAGCCATAGTATTCGAATAGGGATGCTGCGTATGCCTTTGCTGTGTTGCCGATATCTCCACGTTTGGCGTCTCCGATGACGGGGATGTCATCGGGGATGTGTTCGAGGGTGCGGCGCAGAACCTCGAGGCCGGGGGGTCCGAAGGCTTCGTAGAAGGCCATGTTCGGCTTGTAGCAGCAGACCAGGTCGTGGGTGGCGTCGATAATGGAGCGGTTGAACTCAAAAATATCGTCAATGGGCATGAGGCGGAGGTCGGGGTCCAAGCCTACGCATAGGAGGCTCTGGTTGGCCTCGGAGGTGCGGCGGAGCTTGTCGACGAAATTGTTGGTGCTCATGGGATAATCGTATCATCTATGCGAGGGTGGGGGGAGGGGGATCACGAGAGTCGACCTTATGGGGGTAGGGCGAGCGGATTCCTACCTGCTTATAGAAGAGCCTTTTCTGAAAGAGCGAGCATTTTGCAGATATGAGGATGGCATCAGGGCTAAGGGAGGGGCGGTTTGGGGAGAGGTTGAACAGGTTTTTGGCTCGGGTGGAGGTGGATGGGAAGGAGACGATGGTGCACGTGCCGAACTCGGGGCGGATGAGGGAGCTGTTCGTGCCGGGTGCGACGGTGTACGTGTCTCCCGGCGTTACGCCCGGGCGTAAGACGGCCTTCGATCTGTGCCTGGTCTCGATAGACGGTGTTCTGGTGTCGTGCGACTCGCGGCTGCCGCCAGCGGTAGTGGCTGAAGCGCAGAGATTGGGAAGGATTGAGGAGTTCGACGGGTATCCTGTGATCGAGAGGGAGAGGACCTTTGGGGACAGCCGGCTCGACCTTTGTTTCTCGGGGCCGAGGGGCCGGGTGTACGTGGAAACGAAGTCGGCGACGCTGGTCAGTGGCGGGAGAGCGCTTTTCCCGGACGCTCCGACTACGCGAGGGACGAAGCACGTTCGGACGCTGATGAAGGCGGTGGACGAAGGACACGGGGCGGCTGTGGTATTCGTGGTGCAGAGGGACGATGCGACCTGCCTTTCGCCGAACAGGGATGCGGACCCGGAGTTTACCTCGGCGCTGGGGGAGGCTCAGCGGAAGGGAGTCGGGGTGTACGCGTATGTGTGTCGGGTGACGTTGGAAGAGATAAGCCTCGGGGCAAGGGTGCCAGTGGAGTTTCGATGAGCAGGGTGGATACTAGCTATGCGGGTAGTATTGTGAGACGAGTATACGACCTGCTGTATGAAAGGTATGGGCCACAGGGTTGGTGGCCAGCCAAGACAAAGCTTGAGGTCGTGTTAGGAGCGATTCTGGTGCAATCCACGGCCTGGGGTAATGCGGCGAAAGCCCTGGATGCGATAAGAGAGGCCGGGGCCCTTGACGTCGCGGCCCTGGCTCGGTTGTCGGAGGGGGAGATTGCGGAGTTGGTAAGGTCGTCGGGATTCTATACGGTGAAGGGGCGTCGGGTGAAGGCGTTCGTGGAGTATGTCATGGAGCGGTACGGGGGCGCCCTGGATTCGATGCTGGAGCAGGGTGCGGCGGAGTTGAGGAAAGAGCTGCTAGGGATTCACGGTATTGGAGAAGAAACGGCGGACTGCATAGTGCTGTACGCGGCGGGGAAGCCGACATTTGTCATAGATGAGTACACGAGGCGGATAGTGGGGCGGCTGGGGGTGGGGCCAATGGGGCCGGGGGCATATGCTGATTACCAGCGGTTATTCGAGGAGGCTCTGCCCTCGGATGTGAGGGTGTTTGGGGAGTATCACGCTTTGCTGGTGGCGCTCGGGAAGGACGTTTGTCGGAAGAACCCGCTGTGCCTCGGGTGTGCCTTGAAGCAGGTATGCGATTATGGGAGGAGGAAGTGATCAAAAGTATGGTCACTTCCTACGGGGACTAAAGTCGGCTATCATTCCCCAATCAAAGCAATGATTCATATGCTTAACCTGATTCCCCCTTTATCCCTCAATCCACTAGCGTATCGAGGGGCTGATGGCATAGCCCTGCAGAGATCCCAGATCCACAAATTTCCCTGGAACGAGGTGATCCTATGATAGGCAGAATGTTGGGCGCTGCCCGATTGAGTTCAGACACCTATGAGGAGGTGGAAAGGGACCGCGGAGCCACTCTACAAGCTCTGGCCATAGTCATTCTGGTTTCTATCGCTGGCCTGGTTGGCACGCTGTTGGGCGGCGACGAAATAAAGATTGTCGAGGCCGTGATCTTTGGGATAGTCGGAGGAATCGTCAGCTGGGCCCTTTGGGCGCTGGGCACCTGGATTGTCGGGGCCACTATATTGAAGACGGAACATACTGAAGCCAACTGGGGACAACTGGCCCGGTGTACGGGATTCGCCCAGACGCCGCGGCTTCTGAACGTGCTTTCATTCATACCTGTCGTCGGAGGCCTGATTCTGCTGGTCGTATTTATCTGGAGTTTCGTGGCTATGTTGATTGCCGTACGACAAGCTCTGGACTACACGTCCACCTGGCGGGCGTTCTTCGTAATCCTGATTGCTGCGATTCCTGTTGTCATCGTGAACGTAGTCGTGTTGGTGATAATCGGGGGAGTAGCGGGCATCGACGGAGAGATGGCTTAGATATAACTGAAAACGTAGGAGTGCAACTCTCCGCTGGGCGAAAATCTAGCTAGTCGAGGGAGGCGGCGATGCGCTCGGCGAGCATGAGAGTTGGGAGGTTGGTGTTGGCCCTTGGCACGACGGGCATGATTGAGGCGTCGGCGACGTAGAGGTTATCCAGGCCGTGGACCTTGCCCGTCGGGTCGACGACTGCGGCAGGGTCGGTATCGGGGCCCATTTTGCAGGCGCCCACTGGATGGTAGTAATGGAGGCTGTTGCGCCGCACTGCCTCGATTGAAACCACATTGGCCGTATCGTCAAGCTCTTTACCTATCAGCTTGGCAAGCGATGGTCGGACAGCGATATCCCTGCTGATGGTCACCCCGTCCATGAGCACTGCGATGTCGTTGTCGTCGGGGTCTGTAAGATAGCCGGTGTCGATAACCGGACTGCTTTGGGGGTCGGCGTCAGGAAGAGTCAGACGGCCTCGGGACTTCGGGGCCATGTTTGCGACGAGGATCTTGCACTGCCAGCGTCCTGATGAGTCGGGGCTCGGGGATGCGACTGGTGCAATGTGCAGGTCGAAGGCCTGACTGCAGCGGCTGCTACGGGCCTTGGCCAGGCTCTGCTCAGCAAAGACGGTCCTGCCGTCGGCGATGAATTCCTCCATGAGGGAGTCGAAGAACGGGGTGCCGCAGTAGCTCATGTTGAAGCCGGGATGGTCGTGGAGGTTTGCCCCGACGCCCGGTAGATCGATCTGGTTGGAGATACCCAACCCCGCTAGGTCATCGGATGGGCCGATGCCTGAGCGCAACAGAACTGCGGGAGAGCCGTAGGCTCCGGCGCACAGGACTAACCGTCCGGCCTCTACTGTTATTTTCTTTCCCGCATGGACTACATCGACTGAAGCTGCTCTTGAGTGAGCCACGTTGATCTTGTCCACCAGGACATCACCCGCAATCGTGAGCCCTTTTTTGTCCCGGACGGGATCGAGATATGCGAAGGAGGCGTTCCAACGTATCCCGTTCCAGATGTTGACTGGGGCCATAGCAGCGCCGACGTTTTCGTCCATGTCGTTCAGGTCGGTGGTATGGGGGATATGACTGTCGACAATCGCGTCGAGACAGGCTCCGTGGAACGGTGTTATCTCCTCCGGCGCGAATTTCCGAACTCGCAGCCTTGTGGAAGCCTTTCGGAAATAGGGAAGCAACTCTTCCGTCGACCAGCCGTCGTTGCCTGCAGATGCCCAGGCATCGTAGTCGGCGCGGCTGCCCCAAAGAGCGATGCAGCCGTTGTGAGCCGAGCAACCGCCTATCACCCTGGCGCGTTGGAGTGAGTGGCCGGGCTGCCCGGCAGCAGCGGCGCTGGTGTACGACCAGTCGTGGGTGTTGGCTACGATGCGGCCATCAAGGAGCTCAGTCGGCCAGCGTTGTCCTGCAAAGGGGCCGTAGTCGGGGCCGGCTTCCAGGAGCAAAACCGACTGGTTGCCGCGCTCAGCCAGGAGGCCCGCTACTGCTGCACCGGCAGTGCCGCCACCGATGACTACAGTGTCCGAGTGGCGGGGGAGCTCTGGAGGCGTCATGGGTTCAAGTCGACGCGCTGGGGGGTTGTAGTTCCAGGATTATCGGCTTGTCCATGCCGGGGTCTCAAACAAGTCTTTGCCCCGGCGCCTATAGTCCATTACATCAGGGGAAAAGCAGTCTTGCTGTGTACGCCACCGATAGCAATGATACCCGTAGCGTTGTAGCCGCCAATGGCGACCACCCCGACACTGTTGACGCCGCCGATAGCAACTACTCCCAGAGCGTTAACGCCGCCGATGGCAACGAAACCCATACAGTTAATGGGGCCGATTGCGACCAGCCCCATCGAATTCAGGACGCTTATTGCTACCAGGCCAATCGAGTTCCAGAAACCTGCCGCGACTATCCCAATGGCGCTTTGTCCCGTAGCTACGATATCCACGGTGAACCACCAAACTTGCTTTGCTTCCGACATCCGCAACGCTCCTTTCGAGGGGACTATACCGACTATACCATCGATTGCCGATCCAAGGCTCCGAACCGATATGAACTTCGAAGGAGAGCCGATCAGACGGTGACAGGGTCTCCCATGGAGGAAATGTCGTAGCCGCCGAGAGCTTCGACCTGGCGTCGGGAGTAGGGTTGCTTGAGGGTATCGATGAAGGCTTGGAGCATGGGGAGGTCGAGGAAGTGGTTGGGGATGACGAAGTCGTATCGCTCTTGGCCGAGGGATACGAAATCGAGGCCCCGGGCTTCAGCGGCGGAGCGGACGCCGATACCCGCGTCAGCGAGACCGAGGGCGACGGTGTCGGCGACGGCCAAGTGTCCCTCGGCGGTGCGTTGGTAGCCGTATATGGAGTTGGGGGTGAGGCCGGCCTGGGATACGAGCCGGTCCATGAGGGCTCGACTGCCGGAACCCTCTTCACGGTTGATGAAAGAGAGGTCTGAACGGGAGAGATCGTCGATGGAGGCTACGTTCTTTGGGTTGCCCGCAGTTACGATAAGGCCCTGCTCCCGAATGGCGAAGGTGATAACGGAGCATGGGAAGGGAGCGAGGCGCCGGACCCAGGACACGTTGTACTGTCCGGTAGTCTCGTCAAACAGGTGGCAACCGGCGACGTGGGCCGTCCCCGCCGCCAAGTAGGCAAGGGCAGTCTCGCTGTCCTCTCCGAGTCGAACCATGCGGAAGTTACGGAGGGCCAGGTCTCGGGAGAGGAAGGGGATGGCGGGGTCTCCGCCGGCCAGTACCAGCGTATTGGCCTGGTCCAAGGGGGCCAGCAGCCGGACCGATACATCTTCGGGGGAATCGGAAGTCATAGCAATGCCGTCGGCGGGGGTCATGGTGTAGCTGGTGGAGCTACGACCGGAGAGAGGACGGGCGAGAAGCCTGCCGCCTACAGAGAAGAGCTGGACTCGGGATGGTATGGGGGAGGGGTGTGGGGTGGGGACCAGCTCGGCCCTGACGGTGCTGCCCTCTTCGAAGGGTAGGGAGAATAGGGACTCGACGGTGCATCCGAGGGAGCGGGCGAGTCGGAGGGAGACCTCGGTGGAGGGGACGGACCTGCCGGTTTCTATCGAGACGTAGGCCTGCCGGGAGATGGCGGCCTGTCGGGCGAGGGCGGTTTGAGAGAGGCCGGCGGCGAGTCGGGTGGACTTGAGGTTGGTTTTAAGGGTCGGCATGTCACTAAGGATTGTATTGTTTGATTGATAGATTGACAAGTGTTCTTGACGTACTTAGAATGCGGTGGCTTTGGGGGAGGAGGATCACCCTCACTCTCCTCAGCGAGCCTACGGCCCTAGCCCTCTCCCATCGAGGGAGAGGGGATAAGATCGCCTTTGAAATGACAGGGATGAAGTCGGACAAATTTGGGGGACGGGGGCGGGTGGCAGTCTTCGGCACGTTTGTGGCGGTCCTTGTGGCTCTATTGGCAAGCATGGCGTGCTTCCAGGACACGAGCCGGTCGCTGGTGCTGACTACAACCACGAGCACATACGACTCGGGATTGCTTGACTACATCATCCCGCCGTTCGAGGAGGAGTACAACGCAAACGTGCGGGTGATATCGGTGGGAACGGGGCAGGCGTTGGCCATCGGGGCACGGGGGGACGCCGACGTGGTGCTGGTGCATGCGCCAACCCTGGAAGAGAAGTTCGTGGCGGATGGGAACGGAGTGAATCGGACCTACGTGATGTACAACGACTTCGTGATACTGGGGCCGCAGGAAGACCCGGCAGGTATATCGGGGCTGAAGGATGGGCTGGAAGCCTTCAGGAGAATAGCAGCTACTGAGTCAATATTCGCGTCTCGGGGGGACGAGTCGGGGACGCACGTAAAGGAGAAGGAGCTTTGGGTGGAGTCGGGGGTGGGGACGCCGGAGTCGGAGGACTGGTATCTGTCGCTGGGGCAGGGGATGGGGGGCACACTTACCACCGCCGACGAGCTGGGGGCATACACGCTGACCGACAGGGGCACGTTCCTTTCGAGGAAGAACCTGAATCTGGATATCCTGGCGGAGGGCGATGAAACGCTGTTCAACCCCTATCACATCATCATTGTGAATCCCGAGAAGTACATACAGGTGCAGAAGCAGTTGGCCGAGGCGTTTGTCGATTTCCTGATTTCCAGGGAGACACAGGAGCGGATCAGGGAGTTCAGGCGGGAGGAGTACGGGCTTTCTCTGTTCAACCCGGTGCATCTGGAAGGGGTTGGGCCATAGGAGCGCCGAGTGGAAACGGGATGCGTGGGGGGACTCGGACCATTCTCACCCTCACCCTAGCCCTCTCCCATCAAGGGAGAGGGGACTGGACCTCCCCCCAGCCGCCGGGAATGGCGGTTGTGCAGAGGCGGCGTCATCGAGGGAGAGGGAGCGGGGGTCACGCCTTCGTTCATTCTGCGTGGATGGTGTAGGCTGATGGATGAGATAGCAAGGGGGATCTGGCAGGCTATAAAGCTCATCGGGAGCCTGGACCCGGAGGTCCGCCAGATAGCGCTGTTCTCTCTCCAGGTCTCGGGGCTGGCGCTGCTGGCGGCGGCGACGGCGGCAGTCCCGTACGGCATATGGCTGGCGTTCAGCCGGTTCCCGGGGCGTCGGGTCCTTATAGGTCTGACCTATTCGGGGATGGCCTTTCCCACGGTTGTCGTAGGGCTGATAGTGTTCCTGATGTTGTCGCAGCAGGGGCCATTCGGGCTGCTAGGTTGGCTCTTCACTCCCTGGGCCATAGTGGTAGCCCAGTTCATCATCGCCTTCCCGGTGATCGCGAGCCTGACCATGTCGGCGATACTGTCGATCAACCCCGGGATGTGGCTGCAGCTCAGGAGCCTGGGGGCAACTCGTGCACAGGCGACACTGGCACTGCTGGGTGAGGCGCGGGTCTCGATGGTAATAGCGTTGGCGGCGGCGTTTGGGCGGGTGGTGACGGAGGTCGGGGCGGTGATCATTGTGGGTGGGAACATTGCCGGAAACACTAGGGTGTTGACGACGGCCATAGTGCTGGAGACGAGGAAGGGGGAGTTCGCCGCGGCGATAGCGCTGGGGATCATACTGCTCTTGATATCGTTCACGATCAATTTGGTCGCGACTCGGTTGCAGGGAAGGGCGTTGGCCCGATGAGCGAGAGCATTTACAAGCTGGAAGGGCTGGTGAAACGGTACGGGGAGCGGGAAGCGTGCAATATAGATCACCTGGAGATAGAACGGGGTGAGGTGTTGGGTCTCATCGGGCCGAGTGGGTCTGGGAAAAGCACGCTTTTAAGGATGTTGAACTTTCTGGAGCCGCAGAGCTCGGGTGTGATTCGGTTCTCGGGGGAAGCGTATGACGGGAGGACGCAGGTATCGCTATCGGTGCGGAGACGGATGACGCTGGTGTTTCAGAGTCCCCTGCTGTTCAACACGTCGGTGTTGGGGAACGTGGCGTATGGGCTGAAGCTGCGGGGGGTACGGGATGCCAAGGCTCGGGCGGCGGAATTTCTGGACCGGCTGGGCATGGGGGCGTTGGCGAAGGAGCACCCGTCGACAATCTCGTTCGGGGAGACGCAGAGGGTGGCGCTGGCACGGGCACTGATAATCGAGCCGGAGGTGTTGCTGCTGGACGAGCCGACGGCGAACCTGGACCCCTATAACGTGGCACTCGTAGAGGACTTGATGATGAAGGCTCGCAGGGAGATGGGAACGACGATTGTGCTGGTGACGCACAATGTGTTTCAGGCGCGTCGGCTGGCGGACAGGACGGCGCTGCTGCTGGATGGGAAGGTGGTGGAGGTGGGGCCCACGGAGTCGCTATTCTCCGAGGCGCGCGACCCGAGGACTAGGGCGTTTCTCGGCGGGGAGATGGTGTATTAGGGGGGTGGGTGGGGGGTGGGGGTATGAGGCGGTTATTTAGGGGACCAGAAGGCGAGGTTGCCAGGGGCTATTACCCTGGGGGGAGAAACGCCGTCTATCGAGACGACCTGGATGGTACTGCCTCCGGTGCCATTGGCGTCCGGGTCTCGGGCAGAGTAGACGAGGGACCGGCCGTCGGGGGACCAGAGGTTGTTGGAGTAGGCGTACTGATCGAAGAAGGCAAACATGACGAAAAGCTGCTCGGAGGAAGGGACGAAGTCGGTGAGTTTCTTTTCGGCCTTGCCAGACCTATCGTTGACGTACCAAGAGATGGTAGCAGCGGGACGGTCAATGCCCACGTAGGCGACCATCGAGCCGTCTGGAGACCAGAAGAAGGCAGCGATCTCGCGGTTGGTGATCTGACGGGTCTCGCCGGAGTCAACGTCGAAGACGGCAAGCCCACCGTAGGTGGGGATGCCCAGGCTACGTGCCGGGGTCAACTCAGTGTATGCGATCTCGTTTAACGATGGGGACCACAGGAAGACTGTGAGGATGCTAACGCGGTCGACTTCGATTTTGGAGTTGCCCTGGACATCGGTAATGACGAGGGTATCAGCGCCAATGGAGCCGTCCACGTAAGCCATTTGCCGGCTGTCCGGGCTCCAGGCGGGGGTCCTGAAAGAGACGGATCGGGCATCGAGGGAGGCCCTTTCCAAGTCATTGCGGGTATCGATGAGGTCGACGGCGTCGACCAAGTGGTGGAGGAGGTATTGTCCGTCAGGGGACCAGGCCATGTAAGAAGGAGCGCCGAAGGATAGGACCTCGGGGTGGTGAGGATCATTGGTCTCGATCATGTAGAGGACGAGGGAGGTGGGGGTGGGGGCGAGGAAGGCGACCCTGTCGCTGCCGGGGGCCCAGTAGATGTAGTGGGGACTGCGCTGGGCTACGAACCTGCCTATGGTGTCGTCGGGGTCCTGGAAGACTTTGCTGGGGAGCCCGCCGGGGATATCGACGAGCCAGAGTGCGCCACCGAAATCGCCGTTGTCGGAGAAGGAGGTGAAGGCGAGCTTGGAAGCGTCGGGGGACCAGGTGGGCCAGTTGTAGACGGTGTGACTGGCAAAGAATGCGCTACCGGCAAGGGAGGCGGTCTCCCCGGACATAGGGATTGACACAAGCTGCTGGTCCGTGCCATCAGGTCGGATCGTGTAGATGCTGTCGTCGAGGCCGACGAAGGCGATGAGGTTCACGTCGGGTTCCGGCGCCGGGGTAGGAGTGGGTGTGGGGGCGGGTTCAGGAGTGGCGGTCGGAGGCGCGGATGTGGGTGAGGGGGGAGGGATCGTGGGTGTGTCATCCGGGGGCTCCTCATTGCTACCACAGGCCGTGAGGACGAGCACAAGTATGAGAATAAGGGGAAGGAGACCCGCACTTATGCGGGAGCATCTGATCACAACCCCGTCCAGTTGACCTCTGCGAGGTCAAACATCGGGCCCTGGGTGCAGACCATCTTACGGCCCGAATGTGTGGCCACGGCGCAACCGTAGCAGATGCCGAAGCCACAGGCCATTCGCACCTCAAGAAGGATCTGGGTAGGAGTGGAAATGTCATGGTTGCGCCAAGTCTCCCAAATGGCTCGGTACATGGGCACGGGGCCACAGAAGAATGCCTGGTCGGCGTTCTGCATGATTTTTGGCAGGGCTTCAGTGATAAGACCCTTTTCCCCGGTTGAGCCGTCCTCTGTGACCTCAACGACGTTAACTCCTTCCGGGACCCAGTCCCGGGGATAGAGGAGGGAGGCTTTACGGGCGGCGGAAACGATGGTCACGTCCTTTCCCGACGCGACGGCCTGGTCGGCCAAGGCGATCAGGGGAGCGAGGCCAGTGCCACCACCGCCCATGACTAGGTTCTGGGCAGAGGGATCGATGCTGTAGCCTCGACCAAGGGGCCCGAGCACTCTTATCTCATCACCTGCTACCCGGTTGGCGAGCCAAGTCCGGGCGGCGCTCCCCGTATTGAAGAGAAGCGCTGTAGAGTCAGGGGTTATCCAATCTGAGGCGAGGGCAGGATCAGCAGCGAGAAGGTCGGGTCCGTAGCGGTGAATGCTGATGGCTCTTCTGAGAAGAGGGTCCGAAGTGTCGCCGCATTCGGCCATGACGAACTCACCGGGGGTCCGGCTTTCGGCGACTGAAGGAGAGTCGACCCACAGGCAGTGGACGCCGGGGGCGATGGTGTGGTTTGCGAGGACCTTGGCTAGGTGATCTTCCATCATTTGGGGCTCGATTCCAGATAGGCGCGAAGTGGTTTTACGGAAAAGCTGAGGGGCCCGTTTACGAGGGCGTCGACGGTGGCTCGGGCGGTGTCCAGGGAGGTGAAGCATGGGATACGTCTCTCGGCGGCGGCGCGTCGTATCTGGAAGCCGTCCCTGAGAGGGGTGCGGTGACCGGTCAAGGTGTTGACTACGACGTCGACGGTGCCATCCTGGATGATGTCGACGATGTCGGGAGTGCCCTGTCCGGCCTTGACCACGGCGGTAACGGAAAGGCCGATGGCCTGGATCATCTCGGCGGTGCCTTGGGTGGCATAAAGTTTGTAAGAGAGGGAGGCGAACATCCTGACGATGTCCAGGGCTTCGGCCTTGTCCCGGTCGGCAATGCTGAGGAGGACTGCACCCTTGGGTGGGAGCATCATGTCGCTGGCGAGGAGGGCCTTGGCGAGGGCGGAGCCGAGGGAATGGTCGATGCCCATGACCTCGCCGGTGGACTTCATCTCGGGGCCTAGGAAGGTGTCGACGCCAATTAGCTTGGACATGGAGAAGACGGGGGCCTTGATGGCGACGATGTCTTTGGCGGGCCAGAGGCCGCCAGAGTAGCCCTGCTGCTCCAGGGACTTGCCCATCATGATACGGGTTGCCACCTGGACTATAGGGACGCCGGTGATCTTGGAGAGGAACGGGACGGTGCGGCTGGCGCGCGGGTTTACTTCAAGCACGTAGACGAGGGGTTCTCCCCGGTCACGTTCATCTGTGTCGGAGGGTTTCATTACTACATACTGGATGTTCATAAGACCTTTGACCTGAAGGCCAATGCCAATGCTGACAGTGTAGTCGATGATGGCGTCTCTCTGGGCGGTGGTGAGGCTGGGGGCGGGGTAGACGGCCATGGAGTCGCCGCTGTGGACTCCGGCCCGCTCAATGTGCTCCATGATGCCGGGGATGAGGACCTGCTCCCCATCGCAGATGGCGTCGACCTCGACCTCCATGCCCTCGAGGTACTTGTCGATGAGGATGGGGCGGCCCGGGGCGACGTCTACGGCGGCGGCAACGTAACGGATTAGCTCGGTGGCGTTGTGAACTATCTCCATAGCCCGGCCGCCTAATACGTAGCTGGGGCGTACGAGAACGGGATAGCCGATGCTCTGAGCGACGTTGAGGCCGGCCTCGACAGAGGAGATGGCGGCGCCGGGGGGCTGAGGAATGCCGAGGCGATTGAGGAAGTCCTCGAAGCGGTGCCGGTCCTCGGCCATGTCTATGGTATCGGAGGAGGAGCCGAGAATGGGCGTGCCGGTGCGGTGTAGGGGCTCGGCGAGGTTGATAGCGGTCTGGCCACCGAACTGGACTACGATCTCGGCTGAGTTGCCGTTGCCGCCTACCACATCAGCATTTTCGTTTTCGAGGATGTCCCGGAGGCTTTCCTCGTCGAGGGGTTCGAAGTAGAGTCTGTCGCTGGTGTCGAAGTCGGTGGAAACGGTCTCGGGGTTGGAGTTGACCATGATGGAACCGGTGCCCTCTTTCTTGAGGGCCCAGGAAGCGTGGACGCTGCAGTAGTCGAACTCGATACCCTGGCCGATGCGGATGGGGCCGGAGCCGATGACGACAGCCCTGCGGCCGGGTATTGCCTCAGCCTCGTTCTCCTGCTCGTAGGAGCTGTAGAAATAAGGAGTCTCGGCGGCGAACTCTGCGGCGCAGGTGTCGACCATCTTGTAGACGGGGCGGAGGCCCCAGAATTGGCGGAGGTCTCGGACCTGCTCGGGGAGGCGGTCGGCGAGTGTACCGATGTAATCGTCGGCGAAGCCGAGACGCTTGGCGGAACGCATTAGAGACGGGGTGAGGGGTTCCTTCAGGAGGCGGCGCTCCATGTGGACGATGTTGTACAGCTTGTTTGTGAACCAGGGGTCGATGCCGGTGCGGCGGGAGAGGTCTTCGGGGCTTAGGCCTCGGCGGAGGGAGGCCATGAGGGCCCAGATTCGATCATCGCTGGGTTCCGTGGGGACAGTGCCATTGGCGCCATTTTCGTCCTGGGCCCAGGCTCGGTCTTCCCAGAGGAGGCGACGTTGGCCGGTTTCCAGGGATCGGACGGCCTTCTGCAGTGCGGCCTCAAAGGAGCGGTCCACGGCCATGACCTCTCCGGTGGCCTTCATCTGGGTTCCGAGGCGGCGGTCTCCGGAGGCGAACTTGTCGAAGGGCCAGCGGGGAATCTTGACGACGCAGTAGTCAAGGGAGGGTTCGAAGGCGGCTCGGGTCTTGCCGGTGACGGCGTTGGGGATTTCGTCCAGCGTCTTGCCGACGGCGATCTTGGCGGCGACTCGGGCGATGGGATAGCCGGTGGCCTTGCTGGCGAGGGCGGAGCTGCGGCTGACGCGTGGATTGACCTCGATGACATAGTAAGAGCGGCCATCTACAGAGGACTGGCCGAAGGCCTCGGCGACGAGGGGCCCGGGGGCGAGGGCGAACTGGACGTTGCAACCGCCCTCGATGCCGAGGGCTCGGATGATGTTGAGGCTGGAAGAACGGAGCATTTGATAGTCGCGGTCGGAGAGGGTCTGGCTCGGGGCAACGACGATACTGTCGCCGGTGTGGACACCCATGGGATCGATATTCTCCATGTTGCAGATGGTTATGCAGTTGTCCGCAGAATCGCGCATTACCTCGTACTCCAGCTCCTTCCAACCTTCGAGGTAGCGCTCGATGAGGACCTGATTGATGGGGCTGGCAGCGATACCACCGGCGGCGATGGTGGCTAGCTCGTCCCGGGTGCGGGCAATGCCGCCACCGGTGCCGCCGAGGGTGTAGGCAGGGCGTATGACTAGGGGCAGTCCGAGCTTGTCTTCTACAGCCAAGGCGCCATCTACGGTCTCGACGGTGGCGCTGGGAGGGGAAGGCTCGCCGATATCGTGGAGGAGCTGCTTGAAGAGTTCACGGTCCTCGGCCTGGCGGATGGTGCCTAAGGGAGTGCCGAGCATGCGGACGCCGTACTTTTCGAGGACACCGGCGTCGGCGAGTTCGACTGCGAGGTTTAGGCCGGTCTGACCGCCGAGAGTCGGGAGAACGCCGTCGGGGCGCTCCTGCTCGATGATACGGGATACAACATCGACGGTGAGGGGTTCGATATAGACGATGTCGGCGATGTCTTCGTCGGTCATGATGGTAGCGGGGTTGGAGTTGACGAGGACGGAAATGACACCCTCTTCGCGGAGGGCCTTACAGGCCTGGGTACCGGCGTAGTCGAACTCGGCGGCCTGACCGATGACGATTGGGCCGGAGCCTATGACGAGGACTTTAGAGGGTTTGGGGGGCATGTTAACGGGACTCCATTGCAGGTTGGGCCAAGAGCAGGGAGGAGAGTTCGGCCAGGGAACCAATCTCAATAACGGATTGAGGCGCCTGCCCAGTGGGGTTGCGGTTGAAAAAGACGGGCGTGGCTCCCGCATTCAAGGCGCCCAGAACGTCGTTCTCCCAGGAATCGCCGACGTGAAGAAGCTCATGGGGCTGGCATCGAGCTTCGTGCATTGCTATTTCGAAGATGCGGGGGTCGGGCTTATCAACGGCGCCGTGGTCTTGCGAAAAGACCTCGAAAGAGACTATGTCTTCGATGCCGAGGACTTTGGCTCGGCTGTTGCCGTTGGACAGGAGGCCGAGCTTGAAATGTCGGGCCAGGGGCTCCAGCGCGGGTCGGGCGTCAGGGAAGATTGTGCGCGCCTCGTCACGACGCTGGAAGTAGATCTTAGTCAGGTAGGAGCCGAGGGAGTCGTTGGGACGGCCTGCCTCTCGGAGGGCCTGCTGCATCGACTTCTCACGGATTGTGTCGAGGTCTGTGTCATTGCCCCACAACTGCTCGTGGACCCGGTCTCTGATGGTCACCATTTGATCAACGGTGAGGTTTTGGGCGGCCTGGGGGTCGATCCGCGTGAGCTCGTTCAGGACTTCCTGGAGGGCTTGGCGCGTAAATCGCTCGAAATCCCAGAGGGTGCCGTCGACGTCGAAGGATATGGTTGTGATGTTGGGGAGGGAGGTCACTGGTCGGGTAATTCCTCGATTTTCGTAAGTCATAAAGTGCTTGAGTTCAGGATAAAGAGGGTTGGTAAAGCTCAAGCTCAGCTATTCGGTTGAAGCCCTTATCCAGAGTGTAGAGCGGGACGTTGTGGCGGATGGCGGTGGCGGCAACAATAACGTCAGGGTCGGGAAGGTGCTTGCCAGAGCGTCGGAGGCGAAAGGCAAGGGTTCCAGCTAATGACCAAACCAACTGGTCCGCGACCAAGAAGTCGATGGATACGATACGTTCCTTAAGGAAATGCAGTTGCCCTTGTGTCCGGGCACCGCGCATATATTCCATGATTACGGGGCCAGCCACAGAGGCTTCACCAGAAGCAAGAAGGACCGCAACCTGCCGCGCGACACCGGACTTGGGCAGCTTCTGGGCATGTAGGAGTACCGACGTATCAAGAAGGACGGTCAATCCGTACCATCCCTCAAGGATTCTAGGTAAGTACGTCGCTCCTCGTTAACAAGCTCCACCTCGTCTCTGTAGTCGTCGACGATTATCTTGCCCCAAGAGTCTATTAGTTCTTGCACATGCTTACGGCGAATGTACTCCTTGAGAGCAACATTGACGGCCTTGCTCTTTGTCCTTTCACCCGTGGCTTCCACCACGGTTTCGAGGAGCTTGTTGTCTATGTTTAGGGTGGTTCTCATAATTCAGTAGCACCTCTACAGCGCGGCATTAATTTGCATCATTATAGCACATCATTTTGTGAGGCATCAATTCTTCTGGTCCTTGACCATGTCCAGGAAGCGCTGGAAGAGATAGACGTTGTCGAGGGGGCCGGGTGAGGCCTCGGAGTGGTACTGGATGGAGACAATGGGATAGTCCCGGTGGGTTAGGCCCTCGACGGTTTCGTCATTGAGGTTGAGGTGGCTGACCTCCAGGGATGGGGGCAGGCTGTCGGCGTCCAGGGCATAACCGTGGTTCTGGGCGGTGATGTGGACGCGTCCAGTGACGAGGTCTTTGACGGGGTGGTTCGCGCCTCGATGGCCGAACTTGAGCTTGAAGGTCTTGCCCCCGAAGGCTTTGCCGAGCATCTGATTACCCAGGCAGATCCCCATTATCGGCTTGACGCCGACCAGGGCGCGCACCGTATCCGAGATCTGGCCGAGAAGGGCGGGGTCGCCGGGGCCGGGGGAGAGTAGAAGGCCGTCAGGGTCGATCTGGAGGATGTCCTCCGCACTGGTGTCGGCGGGTATCACGGTGACCCGGCATCCGAGCTTGTTGAGGATGCGCAGGATGTTGTACTTCAGGCCATAGTCCAGGGCGACGATATTGTAGGAGGTGGGGGTCTCGGTGGGGTCCCAGGTGTAGGGGGCGGGTGTTGAGACCTCTGAGACGTAGTTCACGGAGCCGTAACTGGGAAGGGACGCGAGCTTTTTGAGGGCAGACTGGGGGTCGTCCCTGGTGATAATGCCCATCATCACGCCGCTTGAACGTAGACGCCGGGTGACTGCCCGGGTATCGACGCCCGAGATTCCGGAGACACCCTGGGAGGCGAGGAACTGGGCCACTGTGGCCTCGCTGTTCCAGTGACTCGGGAGGTCACAGTCCTCTCGGACTATGAGGCCGCGTACCTGGATCTTCTTGGATTCGACGGTCTCGGGGTTGATGCCGTAGTTGCCGATAAGTGGGTAGGTGAGCATGACAATCTGGCCGGCGTAGGAGGGATCGGTGAGGATCTCCTGGTAGCCGGTCATGCTGGTGTTGAAGACGACCTCGCCGTGACCTTCGCCGTTTGCGCCGAAGGACGTGCCCTGAAAGGAGCTGCCGTCCTCCAGCACGAGCCAGGCAGGGTGGTTTGAGTTGTTGGTCGGGTTGGTTGAGGTCACGCTAATCTTCATTCTCCATTTGGCGGTCTGGGACACGGTATCCGGGCCGGTAGCCGAGGCTGGAAGCCTGCTCAAAAGATTCGAAGTAGACGAGGTTGCCGCCGCGGAGGCGTCTAGAGGGGTGGCGGCCGGCCTTGTGATATACCTTGGTCCTGACGCTGCCGGCGGCTTCGGCCCTTGCATCCCGGCGGCAGTAGCGGCAGCGGAGAACGGTGGGGTTTTCGTCGACGCGGAAGAACTCGGGGACGATGTAGGCGCTCTCATTGTTGGAGACGCAGGTCGGGTTGGGGCACCTTATGCCGGCGTCTGACTTGTAGGGCGGATAGCTCACGGGATAGGCGAAGCTGCCGTAGTGGGCCTGCGCCTGGGGCTGGGATACGCCAAGGAGGCAAGCCAGAAGGGACATGCGGACGGGGACGCCATAGGCAGCTTGCTTGAAATATATGCTCCTGGGGTTTTCGTCGAGGGCGTAGTCGATCTCGTCGACGCGGGGGAGGGGGTGCATTATCAGGGCGTTTCTGAACTGGGGGCGCTGCATGAATCGCTTGTCGAGGCGGAGGCCGCCGCCGGTGGCATCATCTGTGGCCTCGGGGTGGCGTTCCTTTTGCATACGGCTAGCGTAGACCACGTCCAGGCTGGTCTTAGCTCTTCCCGTATCGGTAGCCTTGCCTCCCTTGGGGTGGGGTGGAAGGAGGTGGGGCCGAGTGGGCGTCTGGTATATGGCGTCCATTTCCTTGAAGGAGCTAGACGCGTTGCCCTTGCCTTCCGAGACGGTACCCATGTACTCCCGGTTCAGCCGGTCTTTGACGTAGTCGGGAAGCTCATAGCCCTTGCTGGGCATGAACATGATGTTGGCACCGAACCGGGCTAGGGCGTAGGTCAGGGAGTGGACAGTCCTGGCGCCTTTCAGATCGCCGCAGAGGGCTACGGTAATGCCGCGGATATCGCCTTTCTCACGTTTGAGGGTGTAGAGGTCGCAGAGGGACTGGGTGGGGTGCTCGTGGCTGCCGTCTCCGGCGTTGATAACGGGTACGGAGGCGTAGTCGGCGAGGGCCTGGGCGGCGCCCTCCCAAGGGTGGCGGATGACTATGACATCGACGTAGCTGCTGACGACGCGGGCGGTGTCGGCGAGGGTCTCGCCCTTTGCTATGGAGGTGGTGTTTATGTCGGCGGCGGTGACGACATTGCCTCCGAGCCGGTGCATGGCCGTTTCGAAGGAGAGCCGGGTGCGGGTGCTGGGTTCGTAGAAGAGGCTGGCCATGACCATGCCTTTGCAGAGGTTGGACTGGCCGCGGATGTCGGCGTGCATCAGGTCGGCGAGGGAGAAGACGGACTCGACCTCGTCGTTGGAGATGTCGTCGACGGTGATAAGGTTGCGCCCTTGGAGGTTCATGTGAGTTTGAGACCTCCGGCGACGCGGGCTCGGCCTTGTGTAGAAACAGCATCGCCCAGTAGCACGACCTCATCTCTGCCATCCATCTCTTCGAGGCGGACCTTGACGGTCTGAGTGAGAGAAGTGGGTATATTCTTGCCCACGTAGTCGGCGCGGATGGGGAGCTCGCGGTGGCCTCTGTCGACGAGAACGAGGAGTTGAACGGAGCGGGGTCTCCCGAGATTGACGAGGGCATCGAGTGCTGCCCGGATGGTGCGTCCGGTAAAGAGGACGTCGTCGACGAGGACTACGTCGCGATCGGTGACGCCGCCGGGTATGGGCGAGCCTGTGCCGTTGGCAGGCTGAGCGGGGGTGATCCGGTCATCGCGGTAGGGAGTCGTGTCCAGGGCGGCGACAGGGATCCGGCCATTGCCGCCGGAGGCAATATTGCGGGTGATGCGCTGGGCGAGGGGGAGGCCACGGGTGCGGATGCCGATCAGAAGAAGGTGAGAGGTGTCTGGATGGGCCTCTATGAGCTCATGGGAAACACGGCGGAGGGACTTGCCGATGTCGGCGGGGGACATTAGGACGGTGTCGGTCAAAAAAATACCCCTGCTAAGGGGCGGCAAGGGTGTAGGCCGAAATCGGCTGCGGTAATCCTGTTTTCCTTGCCAGCCTCTCGGGACTGAATTAAAGGTCCGTTACCGCGTTTACAGGTTTGTCGGGCGTTGATTGCGTGGGGGTATTTTAGCGCGGTTGTGGGGGGTGGGGCAAGGGTGGGGGGAGGGAACTCGGGGTTTACGTTCAGCCCTTCGATCCTACCCGCCCCTACGTCGAAAGGGATGGCCTTTGTCCGTGGACCATGAAGAGGGGAGTAACAGGTGGAAAGGGTTGGGGCTGTGGGGTATGGTATCGGTGCGGGCGGGAATTTAGAGCATACGGGAGGTACTGTCTGATGGAAAAAATACGGATAATGCCGAAGGGCCATTGGTACTGGAGCATGCCGGTGCCGTTTTCGCAGGGGTGGAAGGTCGGGAAGATGATATTCGTCGGGGGGCAGATTTCGGCAGACGAGCAGGGCACACCGATAGCCCCGTTCGACATCGAAGAGCAGACACGGATCGTGTTTGAGAACGTGCGGACGGTGCTGAGGGAAGTCGGGGCGGACATGAAGGACATAGTAAAGCTGAACACTTACTACATGGATGACTCCAAGGGTGACGATTCCCGGAAGTTCTGGGAGAAGATGACCCACGTGAGGAACCAGTACATCCCCAGTCCAGGTCCCGCGGCGACGGCGGTGAAGGTGGCCGGATTAGCATATGACGGTCTGGTGATAGAGGTGGAGGCGATAGCGATTGTGGACGAGTAGGGGGAGAGGGGAATGGCGGGTGTCTAGGCTTAGTTGGAATGGGGTTGATGGGTAGAGGGACGCCTTAGATCCCTCGCGGAGCCTCGGGATGACATAAAAAGAGACGTGGGATGGCGCATAAGGAGTGTTGCGATGGCGCAAAAAGAGGCGTCGTGTGACGCGATAAAGAATGTAGATGTAACAGTACCAGGGGGTGACCTATGAAGAGTAGCGCAGAAGCCGTGATCATCGGGGGTGGGCTGGCGGGGACGAGTATTTGCTTTAACCTGGCGTCGCGGGGTGTCAAGGAGACCGTGCTGCTGGAGAAGGAGGGGCTGGGGGCTGGGTCGACGGGGAAGTCGTCGGGTATCACCACGGGGTTCAGTCTTTTGCTGTTCACGCACGGCAGCGAATTCGGAATGCCAATTTCGCTTATGGCCAAGGAAGGTCAGAAGTGGCTGAAGAATTTCAAGGAGCTTGTGGGAGCCGAGTCGGGGTTCAGGGAAGTTGGAGTGATATTCCTGTCGGGGGAGGACTTCTCACCGGCGTTAAGGGCAGGCTTCGCCAAGGTGAGGGAATTGGGTTTCGAGAACAAAGAATTAAGCCGAGAAGACCTGAAGGAGATAGCGCCATACCTTGAACCGGGGGACTTTGACTTCCTGGGCATCGAGCCACGATCAGGATTTGCAGACCCGCCGGGCGTCGCGCAGGGCTTCGCTTCGGCGGCGGGGAGGCTGGGGGCTGAGATATCGCTGGGCAACGCTGCTTTGGATATCGAGGTAGAGGGGGGTCGGGTGACGGGGGTGGTCAGCGAGCAGGGTCGAATAGCTACGGATACGGTAGTGGTAGCAGGAGGCCCCTGGAACGGGCAATTGATGAAGAAACTTGGCTACAACCTGCCCCTGCAACCCACCAGGCACGAGGTGTTCTTCCTGAAGAAGGGCCCCGGGACCCCGACCACGCACCCCGTGGTCTTCGACCTGATAGAAATGACATACATGCGGGAGGAGAGCCCCGACCTGATGCTGGCAGGGGACATACAGAAGGACGAGCACGTAAACGACCCCGACACTTACGACCAGGGCACGACCATGGAGCAGACCCGTACGATATGGGGGCGTTTGGGCGAGCTTATGCCGTCGCTGGAGGACGCTGAACTGTTCACCAGTTTCTCGGGTTTATACACGAACACTCCGGACAATCTCCCGATCCTGGGCAAGGCAGAAGGCCTGGATGGGCTGTATTTCGCGGGCGGTTTCAGCGGGTACGGGTTCAAGTTGTCACCAGCCGTCGGGATCGTTATGGCCGAGCTGATAACGGAGGGTGAGGCGAAGATGGTGGATATCAGAGCGCTGGGGATGGGGAGGTTCGCGGGGGTGGAGGTGTAGGGGAAGGCGGGTCTACCAGTGCAAGTCTGGGTGGCGGGCGGCCTGGGCCTCGTCGAGGCGGGAGGAGGGGGTGGTGTGGGGGGCGGTTGTGACGATATTCGGGTCGGTCTCGGCTTCACGGGCAATGGCCTTCATGGCGTCGATGAAGGTGTCGAGGGTGCGTTTACTCTCGCACTCGGTGGGTTCGATCATGAGGGCCTCGGGGACTACCTGGGGGAAGTACATGGTCGGCGGGTGGAAGCCGTAGTCCATGAGGCGCTTGGAAATGTCCAAGGCCCGGACGCCCAGGGCCTTTTGCTTGGAAGCCGAGAACACGACCTCGTGCATGCAGGTGCGCTTGTTGGGGAGCAGGTAGTCTTCTTCCAGCCTTGAGAGGAGATAATTGGCGTTCAGGACGGCGTTTTCGCTTATCTCCCGCATTCCCGGAGCGCCGAGCAGCCGTATGTAGGCGTAGGCCCTGAGGACGACACCGAAGTTACAGTGGAAGGCGCTTATCTTGCCGATGGACTTGGCAGGCCGTCCAAGCTGGTACTCGGGGCCGGGGGAGCCGGGCGGGGACTTGTGCACGACGGGTGCGGGCAGGAAGTCGGCGAGGGACTCGGCGGCGCATACGGGCCCGGCGCCCGGGCCTCCGCCGCCGTGAGGGGTGCTGAAAGTCTTGTGCAGGTTGGAGTGGACGACGTCGAAACCCAGGTCACCGAAGCGGACCCGTCCGAGAATGGCGTTGAGGTTAGCGCCGTCGCCGTAGACCATGGCACCGGCATTGTGGAGGGCGTCGCAGATTTCGAGGATACGTGGATTGAAGAGTCCCAGGGTGCTGGGGAGGGTGAGCATAAGGGCGGCGGTCTCTGAGGTGGCGAGCTCTTTAAGGGCCTCGACGTCGAGGTTGCCTTGGGCGTCGGAGGGAGCGGTAACGAGGTCGTAGCCGCACATCTTGACGGATGCGGCGTTGGTGCCGTGAGCGGTGTCGGGGATTAGGACCTGCCTACGGGTTTCACCTTCGCCGCGGGACTCGTGGTATGCGCGGATCATCAGGAGTCCTGCCATCTCGCCGTGTGCGCCAGCAAGAGGAGCGAGGCTGACGGCCTTGGCTCCGGTAATCTCGGCGAGGAGGTTTTGGAGGCCGTACATGATGCCAAGGGCGCCCTGGACGGACTCGGCAGGCTGGAGGGGGTGAATCTGGGCAAAGCCCGGGAGCCGAGCGACCTCCTCGTGCCACTTGGGGTTGTACTTCATGGTGCAGCTGCCGAGGGGGTAGAAACCGCTGTCTATGCCGAAATTCAGCTTGCTCAAGCCGGTGAAGTAGCGGACCAGGTCTAGCTCACTGAGCTCCGGGATATCGAGTTCAGTGCGAAGGAGGTTTTCCTCGGGGAGGGGGGCGGGGGGTACGTCGAGGGCGGGGAGGGTCGTGCCCCGTGCGCCGGGGGCGTGGAGGTCTTTAAGGGTGGGCCGCCTGGATTGGGTGTCGGTGGTTTCGGTCATGGTTAGGACTGGGCCTTCAGGGTTTGGACCAGGTGGTCTATCTGGTCTCGGGTGTTCATCTCGGTGGCGCAGAGGAGCATTCCGTTGGGGACGGTGTCGCTGACATCCAGGCCGCCGATGATCTGGGAGTCGAGGAGGGCGGCGTTGATCTCAGATGGGGGCCTGGGGCACCGGACTACGAATTCCCTGAAGAAAGGGCCATCAAAGGGCAGGGAATAGCCGGGAAGCTCGGCGATTTGGGAGGCGGCGTAGTGGGCCTTGTGGTAACAAAGCTCGGCGACGTGGGCAAGGCCCTTGGGCCCGACAGCGGTGAGATAGGCGGTAGATGCGAGCGCGACGAGGGCCTCGCTGGTGCAGATATTGGAAGTGGCGGTCTGTCGCCGGATGTGCTGTTCACGGGTCTGGAGTGTTAGGACATAACCCTCACGGCCACGGTCGTCGGTAGTCTTGCCGACGATGCGGCCGGGCATCTGGCGCAGGTGCCTGGTCTTGGCGGCAAAGAGCCCGACATAGGGTCCGCCGAAGGTCGTAGATGAACCGACGGTCTGGCCTTCGCCGACGACGATGTCGGCGCCGTAGTCGCCGGGTGACTTGAACATGGCGAGGGCGACGGGGTCGGCAGAGACGACCAGGAGGGCCTTGGCCTCATGGGCGGCTTCTGCGTAAGGGGTAAGGGCTTGGATACGGCCGTAGAAGTCGGGGTATTGGGTGAGGACACAGGCGTCCGCGTCAGTGACAGCCAAGTTGTCCGGTGAGACGACGCTCATGCCGATGCCCTGGGGCCCCATGTAGTGGGCGATGATATCCCGATAGAGGGGTGATACGGTATCCAGGACTACGACGTTTCGGCGGCGGGTGAGTCGGCAGGCCATGAGAGCGGCCTCGGCGAGGGCGGTGGAACCGTCGTACATACCTGCGTTGGCGACGTCCATGCCGGTGAGATGGCAGACCATGGACTGGAAGTCGTAGCCAGTCTGTAGCGTGCCCTGGCTGATCTCGGCCTGGTAGGGAGTGTAGGAGGTATAAAACTCGCTGCGGCCCGTGACATGGCGGACCACGCTGGGGATGTAGTGGTTATAGGAGCCCGCACCGAGGAAGCAGGCGTAGTCATCAAGATTAGCGTTCTTGAGGGACAGGGAGCGGAGTTCGCGGATGAGCTCAAGCTCGGAGAGGGGGGCGGGGAGGTCGAGAGGGGGGTCCCGGTGGGACTCGGGGATTTCGAGGAACAGTTCTGCTACGGAGGCTACACCGACCGACTCCAACATGGCCGTGCGGTCGGCGTCAGTGTTGGAGATGTAGGGAGAAGTCATGGCTTATCAGCGTTGTCGGTTGAGGGGAGTTTGGCGCTGGCTTTACTCGGACTCGGCGGTGAGGGCTTCGTACTGGTCGGCGGACATGAGGTTGTCCATTTCGGAGGTGTCTGAGAGTTGGACTTTGAGCATCCAACCGGCTTCGTAAGGCTCCTCGTTGACGAGCTCGGGGCGCTCCTGGAGCTCGGCATTTACCTCGATGATCTGGCCGCTGACGGGAGCGAATAGCTCAGAGACGGCCTTGGGGGATTCGATCTCTCCGAAGGACTTAAACTGCTCGAGGTTTTCCAGGTCATCGGGGAAGTAGACGAACACGATGTCGCCTAGCTGGTCCTGGGCGAAATGGGTAATACCGACGAGGGCTACGTCACCGGACTCGATCTTGACCCATTCGTGCTCTTTAGAGTACTTCCGGTCGGTTGGGTTCATATCTCCTCCGCCAAGGCCTGATGGCCCTCCCTCAAACAGATTCTGCGCTAAATGGCGGGAAACATCAAGATCCGGCTAGGCGTCGGGCCTGGGGTGGCGGTAGAAGGGCATGGGGACAACGATATCCCCAATCTCTACCGGCTAATCACGCGTGCGTACTCGTCATGGTCACCAATCCAGAACCAAACGAAGTCTGCGCCTTCTCTGACTGCCACTGCGCGGAAGGAGGCTCCCACGCGGGCCGACCAGTAGCGTCCAACATTTCTGAACCGCAACGAAGGGTGTCTGGGATTCGCTTTCAGGAGATCGAAGTTCCGGCGAGCCGTTCGTTGCACCGATTCAGGCAGTTCCTGGAAGAGCTGGCGGAAGCGTGGGTCCGTCCGGTGCACCTAAAGAGCCTCGAGCCAGCCATTGGCTTTAGCCTCCAAAGCGTTACCTGCCAGTAAGTCCAGCCTGCCAGCTCGCACGTCCTGGTCGAACTCCCGCTCCCATCGCTCCCAGTCCTGATCTCGCAGCCAGCGAACCAGCTCTGTGTATTCAGCCTCGGACAGGTCCAGAATGGCCCGTTGCAATTCCGTAACCTTCATCATCGTGTCCTCTATCTATGTACTTTTGGACTATTGTAACGGAATCCTGGACTCACAAACGAATAGGAAGGCTTGGTCAAGGGAGCGGGCGACGGTAGAAGGGCATGGGCGTCACTGTGGCGGGGACGTGGCGGCCGCGGATATCGATATCTATGTTAGTGCCCTTGCGGGCGAGGTCTATGGGGACGAAGCCCATGCCTATGTCCTTGTTCAGGCTCGGGGCACGACCCCCGCTGGTGACCTCTCCGACCGCTTGGCCATCGTTGAGGATGGCCTGGCCGTGCCGGGGTATGCCTCGGGCGTCCATGGTGAAACCGACTATCCTGCGTTTGGGGCCTGCTTCCTTGACCTTGAGCAGGGCGTCTTTGCCGGTGAAGGAACCGGCTGTGAGGTCGACGAAACGGCCAAGTCCGGCTTCGAAAGGGTTTACGGAGGTGTTCATGTCGTTACCGTAGAGCCGGAGGGAAGCTTCGAGACGGAGGCTATCTCGGGCGACGAGGCCGCATGGTTCGACACCCGCGTCCCGGAGCCGGTCCCACAGGGGGATGGCGGCGTCGGCGTTAACGATGATTTCAACTCCATCCTCTCCGGTGTAGCCGGTGCGAGCGATGAAGGTATCAGGAGTTGGGACGGCGATGGAGAAGATTGGTGCGTTGTCGGGGTTGAAGGGTAGAAGGGACTGTACGATAGATGCGGCGCTCGGGCCCTGGACGGCGATCATGGTCGTCTCCCGAGTACTGTCGACCATGTTGGCATTGGGGAAGTCGGAGAGCCTATTGGTCAAGGTTTGGACGATAACGTCCCGGTTGGAGGCGTTGCAAACGATGAAGATGCGCTCATCCGGGAGCCGGTAGACAATGAGATCGTCGAGGATGCCGCCATCAGGGTTGCAGGCCATGCAGTAGCGGGCGTGGCCGGTCGAGATGGAGGTGACGTCGGCGGTAACAACGGAGTCGGCGAGGGCCTCAGCGTCGGATCCATCGAGGAAGAGCCTGCCCATATGGGAGACGTCGAACATGCCGGCGAGGGAGCGAACGGCGTGGTGTTCCTGGATGGGGGAGCCGTAGCGGGCGGGCATGTCCCAGCCGCCGAACTCGATCATCTGGGCGTCCAGGGATAGGTGGGCTGGGTGGAGGGGGGTGGTGTTCATTGCGTGTTCGCCTAATTTCAGGCGCGTCTACTTTTCATTCACCCTCACCCTAGCCCTCTCCCGTCAAGGGAGAGGGGACAGGACTTCATCCCCACCTCTTGCGAAAAGGCCAGGCGATGAGATGGAGGGAGAGGGGATGGGGGTTACTTGAGGGGGGAGTAGGAGGTCGGGCCGAGGAATGTGTGGAACTCCCGGGAGACGATCGCGCCGTGCTTCTTGCCGACATCTTCGCGTCCGGCGAGCCAATCGGGGTGGTTGAAGAAGTCCTGCCACTTCTCTTCGCGCTCGTTGAGGGACTCCCAGGCGA
The DNA here is from genome assembly GCA_965197585.1 of Dehalococcoidia bacterium. Classification (GTDB taxonomy): domain Bacteria; phylum Chloroflexota; class Dehalococcoidia; order Plut-88900; family Plut-88900; genus Plut-88900. Next base: position 2,489,446 of record OZ240215.1, on the reverse strand, counting down.
GCATGTAGGAAAGGGCATTGGTGTAGTCTCCGGCCACGGGAGTCCAGGCCCCGACCAACCTCATGCCGACCTTTTCGAAGACCGGTACGGCAAGGCTTTCCATAACCTCGTTGAGTGCGGCCATTTTGCCGGGCGTGGCCTCGTATCTTCGCATCTCGTAGATCATCGGTGCACCTCCTGAGTGATGGGTCGGGACGGGTGAATCTTACCACAGGGAGAGTGTTTCATTGAATTCCAATTCAAGGGGCCAGGACCTCTCGGGAGACCAGCAGGTTGACAAGTCGTGGGACTCCGTTAATATAGATGATAGATATATATAGTAAGGAGATATATGCTTTCGAAGACACGTTCTCACATCGAGACGGAAGAATACTGGGAAAACCTAATCAAGAAGAGTGTTTCCCGTTACTTTCTACTGGGGATGCTGGCCGAGCGGCCGATGCACGGCTATGAGCTCGCTGCCAGCATAGAAAGCTGCTGTGAGGGGTGGAGCAAGCCGACTTCAGGCATGATTTACCCTACCATCAAGGAAATGACCGAGAGCGGCCACATTGCGAGCAGGGAAGAAGTAATCGGGGGACGGCTCAGGAAGGTATGCGAGCTTACGGACTCCGGCAGAGAGGCCCACAGGACAGCAGCCGGAGTCTGGGCTCGGCTACTTCCCTATCTGGAGCAATCTGTCAGGAACGCGGGCGTCGATTTTAAGAAAGCGGGAGTTGATTAACTGCAACCCGCTTGTAATGAGGACCGACTCAAGAGGAGGATAAATACATGGTGAACATCGACGAAAAGAAGATCAAAGAGGTGGTGAAGGAGCACTACGGGGGCCTGGCCCGGGGGGCGAGGTCCCAGATAGGCCAGGCGGGCACGTCTCCCGAGATGGCACTATATAGCGAGGAGGAGGTAGCGGCACTGCCGAGCGAGGCCGTGCAGGCATCGGCGGGGTGCGGAAACCCGACGGCTCTGGCATCGCTGAAGGCAGGGGAGACGGTGGTGGATTTCGGGAGCGGAGGCGGCATCGACTGCTTCCTCGCGGCACAGCAGGTTGGGGGTGGGGGACGGGTTATCGGGATCGACATGACGCCCGACATGATCGCCCTCGCAAACAAGAACCGGGACAAGCTCGGCTTGGCGAATGTGGAGTTTCACCTTGCCGAGATGGAGCGCACACCCCTTGAAGAGAACACGGTGGACGTGATCATATCCAACTGCGTTATCACCCTGGCCCCAGACAAGGATGCGGTGTTCCGGGAGGCGTACCGGATTCTGAAACCCGGCGGAAGGATGTACATCTCAGACATGGTCCTTTGGGAGGCGCTGCCACCGGAAGTGCAATCCGACATGGCCCAGTGGGTGTCCTGCGTCAGCGGGGCAGACTTGAAGGAAACGTACCTGGCTCGGTTAAAGTCGGCGGGATTTGAGGAAGTGCGGATAATGTCGGACAAGCAGTCTGCCTGTTATCCGGAGGCTGTCCGGGACATGGACATTGTGGCGGTCAAGCCGGGATAGGGGATTACGCTCACTCTTTTCAGCGAGGCCAGGGCCCTAGCCTTCTTCCTTCGAAGGATCTTTGCGTGACTCAAGGTGTAGAGGCGGGACTCACCCCCCATTCCGCTCTTGAGACCCTTCGACTCGGCTCAGGGCGAGCGGAATACCCCACTCCTGGGAATGGAAAGGTCGTACTTCACGACCCGGTTCAAGGGCTGGTATGACGGGAAAAACGGAGGGGATGGCGGGTCAGAGGGGATTCAGGCCGGATTCTCGGACGGAGATTGTTTTGGGTTTGTTGAGGGGTGGGATGTCGAGGGTGATTTCGTAGAGGTATTCGCCGGGGGAGGCGAGCATGGCGCCAGTGCTGGCTTCAGAGGCTCGGCTGCCGTATCGGCCGCGGAGGGAGCGGACGGAGCCCGTTTGTCCGACGAGGGTGGAGTCGACGGGGTAGAGGGTTATGCGGACCCGGGCCCCGGGGCTGAAGAGTGGAGGCCCACCCTCATCTCCCGGATTCTGGAAGCGTTGTGTCTTGAAGTTTTCCAGGTAGGTCACTGGCTGTCGGGGGGTGGGGTGGCGGAGTAGTAGCCTGTGAGGAGCAGGTCCAGCTCCAGCATCAGCAGCTTGTTCCAGGCGATGCCGGCCCGGATGGCGAGGTCCTTGTTTTCCAGGTCTTCGAGCAGAATGGTGCTGACGGTGGTCTGGACGAAGCTCATTGTGCCGACCATGAAAGGCCCCGGGACCCGGCCCATCGGCTTTTGCATACGGTGGCTGTGGGCGATGCCCATCGCGACCATGTGCCAGGCGAATGAGTAGTCGAGCTTGGCGTCGGCGGTTCGGGTGAGCCATCGGGCGAGGCCCTTGCGCCGGTTCTCGACGCGCTCCTCGTCGATGGAGCCGTCGGGTTTTCGGAAGAAATCGTGGGTGCCGGGCTGTTCGAGGAGATGGTCGTAAACGACCTTTGTGACCTCGTCGGCGCGGGCCAAGACAGTCGGGCCGGTGGACCGGATTAGCTGGGTGTCATCCTCAGTGAAGCCGATAAACTCGGCCATCTGGAGGAGATGGAGGTCCATCTTGCGGCCCGATTTTCGGGTGACGGGGGCTTGCATTTATCCAGTGTACTATACGGGACAATGACGGACACCTGCCTTGACATGGGCAACTGTGTACCTAATATGAGACAACCGCTTTTCGGCCCGTTATTGGTCGAGTCTGGAGAATGAAGATGGCAGAAGCTCGTTTACCGACCGAAGAAGAGGTGCTGGGGTATGCCGATACATGCTCGAATTGGGGGCGCTGGGGGCCGGAGGACCAGCTGGGGACGCTGAACCTGGTGACGGAGGAGAAGAGGCGGCAGGCGGGGGGACTGGTGAAGGATGGGGTGTCGGTGTCCTGCGCCTGGACTATCAAGACGGATATGCCGGGGGAGCACACGTCCCGGGTGCTGCACTACATGGTGGCAACGGGGGAGGCGGGCGCCGATGCCACTTGGTCGGGGGACTTCCTGGGGATGGCTTATCACGGCAATTGCATCACCCACGTGGACGCGCTGTGTCACGTGTTCACCGGCGGGAAGATGTACAACGGTCTCCCATCCACCCTGGTGAACAGCGAGAATGGGGCGGAAGCGGAGTCGATCACTCTGCTTTCTCAGGGGGTGGTGACGAGGGGGGTGCTGCTGGACATAGCCCGGCTGCGGGGCGAGGACCGGATCGAATCCCCGGTGGCGATTACGCCTGACATTCTGGAAGAGGCGGAGGCGTCGGAGGGTGTGAGAGTGGAGTCGGGGGACGTACTACTCATTCGGACGGGGCACCTGGCTCGGTACTACGACGGCATCGTAACGGATACGTCGGACCCGAGGCCTGGGCCACATGTGTCGTGTTTGCCGTGGTTCCGTGAAAGGGGCATAGCGATGCTGGGCGGCGACCAGAACAACGAAGTCTCCCCCAGCGGGTATCCAAACATCGGGGAGCCCATCCACATGGTCGGGATACCGGCGCTGGGGTTGTGGCTGATCGACAACATGAACCTTGAAGAGGTGGCGCAGGCGTGTGCGGAGCGGGGTCGGTGGGAGTTCATGATGGTGGTTGCGCCGCTCAGGTTTCGGGGGGCGACGGGGAGTCCGGCGAATCCGTTGGCGGTGTTTTAGTCACCAATTGCCCCCGTATCGGCTTGTCGTGCGATTCCCAATAGGAGTTGAGAAGTGACAGCGAAGTTTGTGGATATAGACGGACACATCATGGAGCCGGCGAACCTGTGGCTTGACTATATCGAGCCGGAGTACCGGGAGCATGCGTTGAGGATATCGGAGGATGAGGACGGGCTGGAGTATCTCAATGTAGACGGGAAGAAGTCGTACTTCGGGCGAGGGGGGTCGTTGGGTGCGCTGGGGGCTATCGGGCAGGACGTGAGGCCGTATCTGGAGCCGGGCCGGATCTCTTGGGAGGAGGCGATGGTCCCGGGAGGGTACATCTCCGGCGAACGGGTGAAGGTGATGGACGCCGAGCGAATCGACGTCACGATGGTGTATCCGTCGCTGGGGCTGATGTGGGAGTACGACTGCGACGACTTGAAGGTGGCGGCGGCCAATTGCCGGGCATACAACAACTGGATCTTCGACTTCTGTGGCGGTGCGCCGGAGCGGCTGGTACCGGTCGCGCACATCCCGATGGGCGACGTCGATGAGGCTATCAAGGAGATGCAGCGGACTGCGGGGCTCGGGGCTAAGGCAATGATGGTGGGGTCGGACTTTCACGAGGGCAAGACCTACGGGCACTCGTATTACGACCCGTTCTGGGTAGAGGCCCAGTCAATGGACATGCCGATAACCATTCACCCGTCGACGGGGAAGGGGTCTCTGACCGCGGTGGCGTATCCCAACAGGGAAGAGCTGACGGTCTGGTGGGTGAACATCCACGGGGGCGAGAACGTGAAGATGAACTTCACCAGTCTCTTCAATCATGGTACGTTCGACAAGTTTCCAGACCTGAACGTCGTGATCCTGGAGGCGGGTATCGGGTGGCTGGTGTGGTGGCTGGACAGGCTCGACGAGAAGTTCGAGGTCAACGGGTTTACTACGCCGATGCAGGAAGTCCCGAGCACCTACTTCAAGCGGCAGGGGTTCATATCGATGGACCCGGATGAGAGGCTGGCCAAATTCAGCATCGAGGTCTTAGGCGCGGACAAGTTCATGTGGGCCTACGATTTTCCCCACTCGGACTCGATTCTCGACCCGGTGAGGGAGTTGGAGGAGAATCTGGCGGGCTTGTCGGAGGAGGACCAGTTGAAGGTGTTTGGGGGGAATGCGGTGGAGTTGTATAAGCTGGGGGTGTAGAGGACTCTTTCACCCTCACCTATCGAGGGACCTTTGGACAACTACTATTTCGGAACTCGGATCACCCTCACCCCACCCCCCTCCCATCCCGAGGCCCCGCGAGGAATCTACAGCATCTCCCCCATATACCACCTCATTCGTTGCCATTACATCCTTCTTCTCCCTCCATCCGTCATTCCTGTAAATGTCAGATAATTCGTTGACAGAATTAGAGGGATTGAAGGGTCTCCAAAGGGGTCTTTCCGTCCATTGCCTGGTGGGGTCTCTGGGTATTGTAGTAGAGCAGATATTGCTGCAGTTCGTCCCGCAGCTCTGCCACCGACTCGAAGGTGGTCCCCTCCAGCAGGTCCTCGTTCAGGGTTCTCCAGAACCGCTCTATCTTCCCGTTGGTCTGGGGCCTATAAGGGCGTGTGTAGCGGTGCTTGATGCCCAGCTCATTGAGCATCCGTTCCATGGGGTGGCCCTCAATGTTCCTGGGCGAGGCCATCTCAGGGCCATTGTCGGTGAGGATGGCCTCGAATTTGATGCCGTACTCCGCATTAAGGAAGTTGATGGATTTCAGGGTTGCGAACATCACAGAAAGGCTCTTGATGTCTCCGACCACTTCGGCCCAGGCCAAGCGGGTGCAGGCGTCGATGAGGGCTACCAGGTAGTAACGGCGCTTGGAGTCTACCAGGAGGTCCCGGCTGAGGTGGTGGCTGTCCAGGTGCCCCAACTCCCCTGCCCGGGTCTTGATGATCTTGCGCTTCGATTGCTGCATCGGCTTTGTGAGCCTATTAACACCGTGGCGTCTGGTGATGGCGTAGATGGTAGAGGGCTTAGGGGTGTGCTGTTTGAGGATGGGCTTGAGTATGGCATATATCTCGTAGCGATTGGTACCGTTGAAGCATTCGCTGAGAACCTTCTGCTCTATGTAGGGCAGGGTACGGCGGCTCTTCCAATTGGGCCCCGCTTACGGGGGAAGAAGGAGTCGTCGGAGGGGGAGAGGAGGAACCGGTTGTAGTACTTGGCAAAGGTCTGACGTGTAGTGCCGTGGAAGGCATAGAAGTCTTGGGCAAAGCGGAAGCGGGGATGCTTCCTGGCCTTGACCAATCGGTATTCCTGTATGAGGAATCGCCACTTCTGAATGTAGTTCCTTTCAAGGGTGAGGTCCTTGCTGTTGTCTCGCATTTTCGCCTCCAGATTGGTGTTGGCCTCTTATACCAATCTGTCAACGAATTACCTAACACTTACAATTCCCAACCCCGATCAGGCTGTAAGTGCGCCTCTGGCGTGAATCCATCCCCATTCCCCTCTCACCAGTACTGAATTAGAGGCCCACGTGCGTGCAGAGCACGCACGTGGGCCTCTATTCTTATTTCCCCCTCTCCCTTAAAGGCCCTAAGGGAGAGGGGGACCAAGGGGGTGAGGGTTCCCCGGTGGGGCTGGGGCGGATCCCCTTTCTCCCGTGTCATTCCGATGCCCCGCGAGGAATCTGGGGTGGGACGTCCTGCCCCCCTCCCGTCATTCCCGACCCCGATCGGGAATCCATCCCCCTTCCCCCCCAGTACTGAACTAGAGGGAGACGTTGGCGCAGACGCGCCAACGTCTCCCTCTGTTCTTATCTCCCCCTCTCCCTTGAAGGCCCTAAGGGAGAGGGGGATAAAGGGGGTGAGGGTTCCCCGGTGGGGCTGGGGCGGTGTCTCCCCAAGTGTGACACGAACCCCTTGACCCAACCCGAACACTCGTGCTATTCTCCTCCCCGTTCGAACACCAACCTAACTATCTCAAGGAGGAACCAAAAACCCAGGGAAGCCCACCCGACCCACCAGAGGACTCAACGTCCAAGCCCATCCCAACGGCCCTCGCGCAGGCCCGCGGCTCAAGCGAAAGTGGAACATCCGCCTATGGAGGACCGCCATCTCCTCACCACCGGGTCCCGTGCCCCTTCCCTGATCCGCAGGCGATGGAAAGACGCCCTGGCTTTTACTCCCACCCCTCTCCCTACACCGGGAGTTTAGCAGCGGGGGTGATAATTAAGGAGGTATGCAGCGGACCATGTGCCCCCGACGGAGAACCATCTCCAAATAGGTCTGCTCCTGCTACTAATGCGCATTGTGCGCGGGGGCGCCGGAGACTGGGCTCCTCAGGGCTCCGGCAAACTGAAAATCATTAGTTAGGCTGTGGGGCCACAGCTGGATCACTGGCCCCGTCGTGCCCATAGCGGCATACAGCCCCGAAAACAATAGTAGGAGCCTCTGACGGACGTCCTGACCCGGAATGGTCCGTGTATATAATCGAGCAAAAAGGCACGGCCGGCTGCAAGTCCCTCCCTCTCAGGCGGGGCCTGCTCTAAAGGTCCCCCAACAGCCGGAACACCCGTAATGAAGAGTGCAAGCCAATTTGAGGGCAAGAGGGCGTCTTCCATCGCCAACCCCTTCCCAACAGACAGAACAAGACCCGAAACCCCACTCCAACTGAATAACCGCCCCATCTCCCTCATTGTACCCACCGTGGACGTGGGGTAACATTCCCCCCGATCGTCAGGCGCATTCTAGTCAAAGGAGACAGGACATGAGCGCTACATTCGTGGACATAGACGGCCACATCACGGAACCCGCAAACTTGTGGCAGGACTATATCGACCCCGAGTACCGTGACCACGCCATCAAAATATCCAAAGACGAAAACGGGCTTGAGTACGTGAACGTCGACGGCAACAAGGCTTTCTTGGCGAGGGACGGGGCTTTCGGGGCCCTGGGCGCGATCGGCAAAGACGTGAGGCCCTACCTGGAGCCCGGCCGCATCTCCTGGGACGACGCGATGGTCCCCGGAGGCTACATCGGCTCCGAGAGGGCCAAGGTGATGGACGACGAGCGCATAGACATGACCCTCGTATACCCCTCCCTCGGCCTGGTCTGGGAATACGACTGCGACGACGTGAAAGTTGCGGCGGCCAACTGTCGGGCATACAACGACTGGGTGTTCGACTTCTGCAGCGGAGCCCCGACGCGCCTCGTCCCCGTGGCCCACATCCCGATGGCCGACGTCGACGAGGCGATCAAGGAAATGAAGAGAACGGCGGCCCTTGGGGCCAAGGCAATGATGATGGGCTCCGATTGCGAACCCGGAAGGCCCTACGGGCACCCGTACTTCGACCCCCTGTGGGCGGAAGCCGAGGCGCTGGACATGCCCATGACCATTCACCCTGCCACCGGGCGCAATTCGGTCTCGGCGGTGGCCTACCCCAACGTCGAGGACCTCACTACTTGGTGGGTCTTCCTCTATGGCGGCGAGACCGTAAAGCTGAACTTCAGCAGCTTCTTCAACCACGGCACTTTCGACAGGTTCCCGGACCTGAATCTGGTGATTCTGGAGTCGGGGATAGGATGGCTCGTCTGGTGGCTTGACCGGATGGACGAAAAGTTCGAGGTCAACGGCTTCACCACCCCCATGAAGGAGATACCAAGCACCTACTTCAAGCGCCAGTGCTTCATATCCATGGACCCGGATGAGCGCCTCGCCAAGTTCAGCATCGAGGTCCTGGGCGCCGACAGGTTCATGTGGGCCTACGACTTCCCCCACTCCGACTCTATTCTCGACCCGGTTAATGAGCTGGAAAAGAACCTCGCCGACCTGCCGGAAGAAGACCAGCAGATGGTGTTTGGGGGGAACGCGCTACAGCTGTACAACCTGGCAATGTAGAGAGAACCACCCGAACCCTCTCCCGTAGAGGAAACTTTGCTTAACCCTCTCCAAGGGGGCCGGGAAGGGGCGTCTGGTCCCCTCTCCCTTGAGGGGAGAGGGTTCGGGTGAGGGTGATTCGGTTGCCGAAATACCAGTTACGCAAGGCTCTCGTCAAGGAAAGAGGAACAGGATGTCTTTTCAAACCGACTTGAAGTCTGAAATCCGCGTTGTGCCCGCCGTGGATGTGCAGTAACATTCCCCTCAATCGTCAGGCGCCCCTTTAGCTAAGGAGACAGGAAATGAACGCCACCTTCGTCGACATTGACGGTCACATAATGGAGCCCTCCAACCTGTGGCAGGACTACATAGACCCCGAGTACCGGGACCACGCCCTCAAAATCTCGAAAGACGAGGACGGGCTGGAGTACCTGAACGTTGACGGCAAAAAGTCCTTCTTCGGCCGGGGTGGTGCCCTCGGGGCCCTTGGAGCGATAGGCAAGGATGCGAGGCCTTATCTTGAACCGGGACGCATATCTTGGGAAGAAGCCATGGTCCCCGGCGGCTATATAGCCTCCGAGCGAACCAAGGTGATGGACGACGAGCGCATAGACATGACCCTAGTCTACCCGTCCCTCGGGCTCCTCTGGGAATACGACTGCCCCGACATCAAGGTCGCTGCGGCAAACTGCCGGGCCTACAACGACTGGGTGTTCGACCTTTGCAGCGAAGCCCCCACCCGACTCGTCCCCGTGGCCCACATACCCATGGGTAACGTCGACGAGGCCATCAAGGAAATGAAAAGGACCGCCGCGCGCGGGGCCAAGGCTATGATGATGGGCTCCGACTGCGAACCCGGAAGGCCATACGGCCACCCCTACTTCGACCCCCTCTGGGAAGAGGCCGTGGCCCTTGACATGCCCATGACCATTCACCCCTCCACAGGGCCCAACTCCGTCTCGGCAGTGGCGTACCCCGAGCCCGAGAACCAGACCCCCTGGTGGCTCTTCCTCTACGGCGGCGAGACCGTCAAACTCAACTTCAGCAGCTACTTCAACCACGGCACCTTCGACAGGTTCCCCGACCTGAAAGTGGTGATACTGGAATCGGGCATCGGTTGGATTGTATGGTGGTTGGACCGGATGGACGAGAAATTCGAGATCAACGGCTTCACCACTCCCATGAAGGAGATACCCAGCACCTACTTCAAGCGGCAGGGCTTTATCTCCATGGACCCCGACGAGAGACTTGCGCCGCTCAGCATAGAAATCCTGGGCGCCGACAGGTTCATGTGGGCCTACGACTTCCCCCACTCCGACTCCATACTCGACCCGGTGAACGAGCTGGAGAAGAACCTCGGGGACTTGCCGGAAGAAGACCAGCGGAAGGTATTCGGGGGGAACGCGATGGAGCTTTACAAGCTGGCTTCTTAGCAACCAGCTGTAACTCGGGCCCCTTACAACAGGTCTCGCTCGAACTGGGAGGTGAGTAAAGATGTCCGCGCCCAGACTTATCGATATAGACAGCCATGTGCTGGAGCCGCCGGACCTTTGGGTCGAGAATATCGAGGCGAAGTACAAGGACCGAGCGCTTCGTTTTGAGAAGGATGAGAAGGGCTGGGAGTACATGTGCGTGGACAATGCGCACCACCACGGCTACTTCCTGGATGGGGGGATTTTCGGGAGGGCGGGCGCGGGCCAACCCGACCGACCACACCCGATTGAAGACTATCTGATACCCGGGAAGGTCGGGTACGCGGAGGGACGACCTCCGGCGGCCTACGACCCCGATGAGCACGTGAAGGTGCTGGACCAGCGAGGAATCGACATGGTTATCCTATACCCGACGCTGGGACTGACGTGGGAGACGGTGTGTCCTGATGCGGGTCTCGCTTTGGCTTACGCCCGGGTCTACAACGACTGGATCGCCGAGTTCTGCAGCACGAGCCCCTCTCGGCTGGCGCATGTGGCCCACGTTCCACTGCGGGACATGGCGGGGGCTGTCGAGGAGGTGAGGCGGGTGAAGGGACAGGGGGCGAAGGGGTTGATGGTCTACGGTCGGCCAACGAATGGGGGCTCGTATGGGGACGCGTACTTCGATCCGTTGTGGGACGCGTGCCAGGAACTAGACCTGCCGGTGTCGCTGCATGCTACGGGGAACCCGCGCCATTTCGGGAACGAGCTGTACCCACAGTCGGACCACACGGTTACGTGGTGGGTTTACATGTGGGCTGCGGAGGACGTGAAGCTGGGGTTTACGTCGTTCTTCCAGGGAGGCGTGTTCGAGCGGTTCCCAGGATTCAAGCTGGTGGTTACGGAGTCGGGGAGCGGGTGGCTGCCACACTGGCTGGAGCGGATGGACGAGTACTACGAGCTTTTTGGTTTCACGACGGGTATGAAGATGAAGCCGACGGAGTATTTCAAAAGGCAGTGCTGGATCGACATGGAGCCTGAAGAGAAGGAAGCACATCGGCCAATAGAATTGCTCGGGGCGGACAGGTTCCTTTGGGCAGGCGACTTTCCGCATAGTGACAGCAGCGCTGACCCTGTGGGTGAGTTGAAGGAGAACCTGGGTGTGCTCCCGGAGTCGGACCAGCGGAAGATCATGGGGGAGAATGCGATAGGGTTGTACGGGTTGTAGGGGGGTCAACCTCACTCTCCTCGGCGCTAGCCCTCCGCCGTCGAGAAACCTTTGCACAGCTCCTAGAACGGTGCCGGGTTGAGCATCTCAGTCATACTATTCGACCCTGAATTCCCAACCCTGGATTCCCGAGTAATCGGGAATGACGAGTACGCAAAGGGCTCGTCGATGGAGAGGATGGGACGCATTAGGAGATTTGGACGATGACGCGTACCAATGGCGAGCCCAAAATTGTGGATGCGGATGGGCATGTGCTGGAGCCTCCCGGGTTGTGGGAGGAGTACCTGGAATCCGAGTATAAGGACCGCGCCATTCGAATCGCCACGAATGAGGCGGGGCTGGAGTATATCGAGATTGATGGGAGGCCATCGGAGGCGGGGGCGGTGGGGACACTGGGAAATGTGGCATCCGCAGGTAAGTCGATGGAGTGGAGGCTGGAGAATAGCCTGAAACCAGGCGCCTTCACTTACGCCGACGGTCTGAAGATGGCTCCCGGCTCCTGCGACTCCCATGAACGGATCAAGGTGCTAGACGGGGATGGGATCGACATTGCGGTGCTCTACCACACGATCATCGTCCAGACGCAGTCGGAGTGGAAGGACGCGGATTTGTCGGCGGCGTATGTCCGTGCGTACAACCGATGGATCGTCGATTTCTGCGAGCCCTACCCGGACAGGTTGATTCCGATTCCTCACCTTTCGATGCTCGACGTAGATCTTGCAGTTGCCGAACTCCAGAGAGTGGCGAGGCTCGGGGCCAGGGCGGTCAATATCGGGATGGAAGCCCCGGAGGGCCGGCCATACGGGGACTCTCTGTATGATCCGTTTTGGGCGGAGGCCCAGGAGTCGGGGCTGCCGGTTACCATCCATCCGCACGATAGCGTTAAAGCTCCGGGGGTCATCCAAGGCTATTACAAGATCACCTACTCGGACACCTATTGGTGGCATCTGACGACTGCGGTCCTGGATATGCCGTTGGCAGTCGCCTCTTTGTTCCAGGGCGGAGTGTTCGAGAAGTTTCCGGGGTTGAAGATAGTGATATTGGAGTCGGGGTGTGGGTGGCTGCCCTGGTGGCTCGATCGGATGGACGAGAAGTTCGAGATAGCGGGGTTCACGACCGGGTGCAAGCGGCCTCCGAGCGAGTATTTCAAGGAGCAATGCTGGATCTCGCTGGACCCCGACGAACATTTTGCCCCGGCGGTCATATCGCATGTCGGGGCGGACAGGTTCATCTGGGCGTCGGACTATCCACATGCTGACGGCGTGCCGGACCCGGTCAATGAACTCAGGAAGACGCTGGAGGTATTGCCGGCGGTAGACCAGCGTAAGGTGTTGGGGGAGAACGCGGCTGGGTTATATGGGTTATAGGGGAGGTTCACGCTCACCCCTTCGACAGATTCAGGGCAGGCTCTAGCCCCTCACGCCAAAGGCGCACCTACGGCCCGTCGAGATACCTGTACACAACTACAGATTCCCTCTGTTGTACTACCCAGATAACGTGATCTCCACCCCCCGCTCATACTTCGAGAGCCTCCCGCCTCGGCGGATCTACGACAGCACGAGCGGCCTCGGCCCCACCGAGAGAGGTTATGCAAGGGTCACATTGAGGGAGAGGGGATCGGAATTCCCTCCGCCGCCCGGAATGAGGGTCATGCAAAGGTCTCGAAGAGGGGTATGACCTCTTCTCCGAAGAACTGAATCTGCTCTTGCATTTCGGAGAAGGTGTCGACGGCGAAGTCCTGGATAATAATGTGGTCGATTCCTTCCCGGCAGATGTTCCGTATCTGCTCGGCGACTTCAGATGGGGTTCCGACGCACCTGGTGAATAGGTAGGACTTGCTGCCAAGGCCACGGGGTCCGTTCATGAGCAGGCTGTTTTGGAATCTGTCGACGGCTTTCTCGTGGGTAGGGTCTACCCGGAGGGCTATGGTGTGGGCCATTTCCAGGGTGGAGGGGTCTCGGCCTGCGTTTTCGGCGAGGCGCTTTACGGCTTCTATGCGCTCACCGAGTGTTTGGTCTTCCACATTTGTCAGCATCCAGCCCGTGCCCCATCGGACTACCCGCTCAGAAGTCTTGGGCCCCGTGCCCGTGATGTAGATGGGGAAGGGGTCCTGGAGGGGCTTGGGGTGTAGGGAGATATCTTCGAACTCATAGTGCTTGCTGGAGAAGCTCGCGGGATCTTGGGTGAAGATCACGTGTAGGGCTTCAAGGGCCTCTTCGAACATCTCGCCGCGGTGGTCATACTTCTGTCGGGGCTTCACATTGACGAACTCGTCGCGGTAGTGGCCGATGCCAACGGCCAGGGACACTCGGCCCTTGCTGAATACATCCAGAGTCGCGACCTGCTTGGCGAGGGCCACGGGCTCTCGGAGAGGTAGGGTCAGGGCTGCAACGCCGAGCCTGATACGTGTCGTGATTGCGGCAGCACTGGCAAGGGTGATGAGGATTTCGTAGACGTTGGGAGGTTGGTCGTACCTGAAGCGGGCGTCCCTGGGGGTGTTGAGGTGGTCGTTGCCCCAGGCGGAATGGAAGCCGAAGGACTCGGCCTGGGTGAACAGGCCCATGAGCTGCTCCGGGGTCGAGAAGGCAGAGGGTATGTATATGCCTTCTCGGCCGGCGGGGACCTGGATGCCAAACTTCACCATGAGTTTGTGCCCGTTTCCATTGGGTGGACTAGATAGTAGTATAGCTTTCGGGGGCGGGGGAGTGGGGGGTTAGGAAGTAGGTGATGAGGGAACGGGAGGTTAGGAAGATTGTGATGGGGCAAGTCCTAGATTCCTCGCGGAGCCTCGGAATGACAGTGAAAAGGGCCTCGGTTTGACAGCTAAAGAGGGGCTCAGGGTGAGCGGGGATATCGTGCGCTGACTGCCGACAGAAATTGAACGGGTAAGTGTTCGGGATTGATAGTCTTGGAGGGGTAAGAATGAAAAGTATTGAGATGGACTACTCGAAGAGGTGTTGGGAGGAGCAGGAGAAGGTCCACAACCGCTGGCACCCGGATATTCCGCCAGCGTTAGAGGTGGAGCCGGAGGAAGAGGTCTACCTTCAGACCAGGGACGCACTGGACGGACAGATAACTCCGGAGTCCACATTGGCAGATGTGCCGGGCATTGACGGCGGTGTCGTGCACCCGATGACGGGGCCCGTGTACGTGAAGGGGGCAAAGCCGGGAGACTTGCTGGAAATCGAAATCATCGACATAGTGCCTGGGACTTTCGGGTTCACGGGGATATTGCCGCATTTCGGGTTTCTGTCGGACCTGTTTACGGACCCGTTCCTGGTGAAATGGTCGATGGACGGGAAGCACGCGGTGTCGGAGCAGCTGCCGGGAGTGCGGATACCGGAGGCGTCGTTCATGGGAACTATCGGGGTTGCGCCGTCGAGGACAGCGATGGAGGAGTGGCGGGAGAGGGAAGCCCGGGCGGCGGAGGCGGGGGGCGTGGCAGAGCCACCGGACAAGGCTGGTGCTGTTCCCACGTGGGAGCCGGTAGCTTCGGAGGGGCTGAGGACGATTCCGCCGAGGGAAAACGGCGGCAACATGGACATCAAACAGCTGACCAAGGGCGTGCGGCTACTGTGTCCGATGTTCGTGGACGGGGGGATGTTCTCGGTGGGGGACGGGCACTTTGCACAGGGGGACGGAGAGACGTGCGGGACGGCGGTGGAGATGGCTACGGCGATCCACGCTCGATTTCGGATAAGGGAGGGAGCGGCCGAAAGACGGAACATCCGGTTCCCAATATTCGAGTCGGACCAGTACTGGACGTCGCCGGAGATGGCAGCGCCCAAGCGGTTCATTGCAACGACAGGGATGCCTATAGAGGATGGTCGGAACGAATCGGGGAATATAACGTTGGCGACGAGACAGGCTTTACTGAACATGATCGGGATAATCATGGAGCGGGGGTACTCCAGGGAGCAGGCGTATTGCATAACGAGCGTGGCGGTCGATTTCAAGGTGAGCGAGGTAGTGGACTTGCCGAACGTGTGCGTGTCGGCGTTTCTGCCGTTGGACATATTTGAGGGGTAGGGGGAGAGGCCCCCACCCGGAATCCGCTCGACCCTTCGACTTGGCTCCCGCCTCGGCGGATCTGCGACAGGGTGAGCGGATTCTCCCTGCCCCAGGTGCTTTAAGGAGGAAGGTGAGTGGGCAAGTCCTAGATTCCTCGCGGGGCCTCGGAATGACAGGTAAAAAGAGTTTTGGAATGGAGAAGGAAGAATGAAGAGCATAGAACTGGATTATTCGAAGAGGTGTGCGGAGGAGCCGGAGAAGGGGCACAATCGCTGGCACCCAGACATCCCGCCGGCGCTTGAGGTCGAGCCTGAGGAAGAGGTGTACATGGAGACTCGGGACGCCTCGGACGGCCAGTGCACCCCCGACTCTACGTCAGAGTCACTGCTTGGGTTTAGCCGCAATGTAGTGCACCCGCTTACGGGGCCTGTGTACGTGAAGGGCGCGAAGCCCGGCGACCTCCTGGAAATCGACATCATCGACATCGTGCCCGGTACTTTTGGTTTCACAAGCATTAAACCGGGCTTCGGGTTTATTGCCGACCTGTATGGTGAACCTTTCCTGGCAAAATGGTCGATGGACGGCAAGTTTGCGGTATCGGAGCAGGTGCCTGGGGTGCGGATACCTGAAGCCTCGTTCATGGGAACCATAGGCGTGGCACCGTCTCGGGCCTTGATGGAGGAGTGTCGGGAGAGGGAGGCACGGGCAGTGGAGGCAGGAGGGACGGCGCTGCCGCCGGAAAAGGTGGGAGCGGTGCCTTCCTGGGACCCCGTGGCGTCGGAGGGACTGAGGACTATGCCGCCCAGGGAGAATGGCGGCAACATGGACATAAAGCAGTTGACTAGGGGTGTTCGCCTGCTGTGCCCGGTCTTTGTAGAAGGTGGGATGTTCTCGGCGGGGGATGGGCATTTTGCTCAGGGGGATAGCGAATGCTGCGGGACGGCCGTCGAGATGTCGGCGGCGATTCATGCCAAGTTCCGGATAAGAGAGGGAGCAGCGGAAAGGCGTAACATACGGTTCCCGATATTCGAGTCGGACCAGTATTGGACTTTGCCGGAGATGGCGGCGCCGAAGCGGTTCATAGCGACTACGGGGATGCCGATAGAGGATGGCAAGAACGAGTCCGGCAACGTGACTCTCGCCATGAGACAGGCGCTTCTGAACATGATCAGCCTGCTGATGGAGCGGGGGTACAGTCGGGAGCAGGCGTACGTAATCTGCAGCGTGGCGGTGGACTTCAAGGTGAGCGAGGTAGTGGACCTGCCGAACGTGTGCGTGTCGGCGTTTCTGCCGTTGGATATTTTTGGGGGGTGATGGGGGGAGAGGAATCACCACGGTACAGACCGGGGACATAGGTAACAGTTGTTCGGGGAGATAGGTAACACATGTTCGGAGACATGGGTAACAGATCGTGGGGTTCTCCCTGTGAGGGGTGTTCGGCAGGGAAGGCGACCAGCCGGTCGCCCCTACGGGGGGTAGTTTGATTGAAGGGTGGGGGGTTTTTGGGTAGAATCGGGCGGTTGGGGGAGCCACTATAGCCCTATCCCTCACGCCTCGGCGTACGCCAAAAGCGCACTTGCAGCATCTACGACTCCCGTTAAGGGAGAGGGGATGGACGGAGGAAATAATTGAAGTTTGACAGAGTAATTTCGGCGGATTCCCATGTTGTCGAGCCGACGGAGCTGTGGTGGGACGCGATAGGCGCCAAATACGGTGAGCGGACGCCGCGCATCGTCAATGAGCACCTGGGGAAAAAGGGCCGGTTCTTCTATACGGGCGCTCAGTACCTGAAGATCGACGAGACCGAGGCCGAAATGGCCGACATGGGCGACCTGGTCGACGCGGGCAAGGACCCGGCGAAGCGGGTCAAGTTCCAGCAGGAGGCCAAGGTCGAGGCGGAGGTGCTGAACCCGACGCTGATGATGCTGGCGATGCAGGGTCGGGACCGGGAGGTGGTACGGGCGGCGGCGCAAACGTATAACGACTGGCTGGCGGAGTTCGTGTCGTACAGTCCAAGCACACTTATCGGGATCGGGGCGGTGCCTATGGAGGACGTGGATTGGGGACTGGCGGAGTTGGAACGGATATCGAAGAAGGGCCTCAAGGGTGCGATGATCAACGTCGTTCCGCCTGAGGGGTCGAAGCCGTACAGGGACAAATACTACGACCCGTTTTGGGCGGCAGCGGAGGACGCAGGGATTTCCATCACTTTGCACTCGATAACGGGTCGGGTGCCGGACCCCTTGCACTTCCACACCAGGGAAGACATGGAGAGGGCGCCCAGCACGTGGGTCGATCTGTTCCTGGAGCTGACCACCACGCTGGCCGACGACTTCATATTCGGTCGAATATTAGACCGATTCCCCAAACTGAAGCTGATCTGCGCGGAGTGGGAGATAGCCTGGGTGCCGATGTTCATGTTCCGGATGGACCAGGTGCAAGGGGCAGCGGCGCACCGGATGCCGATGGAGAAGCTGGACATGCTGGCCAGCGACTACATAAAGAAACGGATGTGGCACGGGATGATCGACGACCCGTTCGGGCGTGACGCGGTAAATCACATCGGGGCGGATGGGGTGATGTGGGGATCGGACTTCCCGCATATCCGGTCGATAGGGCTGGACGCGCACGAGTCGCTGGAGCGGATACTGGATGGTCTTTCGAGCGAGGACCAGGAGAAGCTGGTCGGTGGGAATGTGGCGAAGGTGCACGGGTTGTAGGGGGGAGGGGGTCACCCTCACCCTAGCCCTCTCCAGTCAAGGGAGAGGGGATTCCGAAGGATAGGAGAAGATGAGATGGGTGAAATGAGTGTGATGTTCAGGCCTCGGAGGTTGGGGCATGCGAATTTGTTCGTTGGGGAGTTGGAGCGCTCGATGGAGTTCTACACGAAAGTGTGCGGGCTCAGCGAGGTGTTCCGGGAGCCGCCGATCAAGGCTATATTCCTGAGCAACGGGAGCTCGCATCATGACGTCGCCCTGATCGAGATATCGGCGAGGGCGCGGAAGGCCGGAGACGGGTCGAGCCTGATATCGGATAAGCGAGGCATGAGGCCCGGGCTGAACCACTTTGGGTGGGAGATGGAGAACGAGCTCGTGTTGCTGGAGGCTTATGAGCGGGCGCTGGAGTCGGGGCTGCCGATCCACCGGACGGCGGACCACCAAGTTTCGCATAGCGTTTATCTTTTTGATCCCGAGGGCAACTATCACGAGTTCTACGCTGATGCTGCCAAGGACTGGCGAGAAGTGTGGCGGGACGGGAATACGGAGGTGCTGACGGTCAAGTGGACACCACAGACGGCAGAGCGAAGCACGGCCCCGAGATACGCCGATAACCCCGACCTCGTGCCTAACCCTGGAGCGATAATACCGAGCAGACAGGTGGGGCACGGAGCACTGGTGGCCCAAGACTACGAAGGACTGGTGGATTTCTACAAGGACGTGGCTGGGCTGGAGGTCGCACAAGCAGGGGCGGATGGGTCTTATACCGTGTTCACGGGTCCCCTGGACAGGCATGACCTGGTGATACTGCCTTTGACAGAGGGTCGGGAGCCGGGGATGCACCATGTCGGGTTTGAGTTGAAGAGCGAAGAGGAAGTGGAAGCGGCAGAGGCGGCAGTCAAGGCCAGGGGAATTGAGCCGGAGGCTAGTATCGACTCGTCGACCAAGAGGAGCTTCTTCCTGCTTGACCCGGACGGGCTACGACTAGAATTCTATGTGTCGAGGGATGGGGATTGGGAGGAGGTGTCGGGGGTGGATTTGGCGTATCAGTTGTAGGACGTCCTCCTCTTTATGCGTCTCTAAAGTCGGACATGTTGATCTATTTGTATTTACGGAGTGTATAAGTTGTTCATGATTGGATTACTAAAACGGCTCCTAGGCAGCGAAAAGAAGAAGGAAACTATGCCCGTCTGGAAAATATTGGAGGGCTTAGCTGACCAGACTTATGTAGATATGATAACCAAAGATATATCACGGCCTCACTTGTACGATGCCATGATGCAATCCCGCCTTAACGTAGAAGAGGTGGAGCAGATAAAAGCCTACCACTGCTTATACGTAATGGAAAGAAAATTAGGAAGATACAATAAGACTGAATATTATAAGCTTGCCACGCTTGGCCTTATTGGTGTAAATGGGCGGGTAAGAAAGACGCTGTTGAACCGTGCAATCCAGCAAAAGTCCTAAAGTCGACCTACAACCCCTATACAGGCCCAGCAATTCAACTAATTCTAGATTTTAGCTAATGCAAACAGGATTGATGTAGGCCCGTTTACACATGAATGAACATCTCTAATGTGATAAGTAGTGTTGAGGCACATGCCGCCGGGTGTCCCCTGAGGGTGATAACCGGCGGTTTTCCTATGATTCCCGGCAAGTCGGTGGTGGAGAAGACTCAGTATCTGCGTGACGAAATGGACCACCTTCGGACGGCGGTACTGTTCGAGCCACGGGGACACAGCGGAATGTGTGCGACGGTGATAACGGAACCTTCGATGCCGGGGGCCGACGTGGGGATGATCATCCTGGAGCCGCAGGGATACGTGCCTATGTGCGGCCACTGCACTATAGCGACATGCACTGTGCTGGTGGAGACGGACATGGTGGAAGTGCAAGAGCCGGTAACCAGGATAAACCTGGAGACGTTGGCGGGGTTGATTGAGGCGCGGGTGCTGGTGGAGGGGGGAAGGGCGAAATCGGTGACAATCCAGAACGTGCCGGCGTTCCTGTACGAGAAGGATGTGAGCGTAAATACGAGGGAGTTTGGGGAAGTCGTGCTGGACGTGGCTTATGGGGGGATGTACTACCTGCTCGTGCCTGCGGAGTCGGTGGGGCTGACACTTGGGGAGGGGGAGCTGGAGAAGATCATATCGTCGGGAATAAGCATTAGGGATGATGCTCTGGACCAGCTGGAAATAGTGCACCCTGAGCCGAATGGCAGAGAGCAGTCCTACTTCGGGGGCACGATGCAGGTGCAATTCTACGGGCCTCCCACCCACCCGGAGGCCGATTCCAAGAATGTCGTGGTGATACCGCCGGGGAGCATTGACCGGTCGCCGTGCGGGACGGGGACTTGCTCTCGGCTGGCGGTGATGTACGCCGGCAGGAAGATAGGCAAGGGTGAAGAATTCGTTTACGAAAGCTACATCGGGACACTGTTCCGGGCCCGGGCGATCGGAGAGACTAAGGTCGGGGACTACCCGGCTATAGTGCCTGAGCTCACGGGGTCGGCGTACGTGACGGCGATGCACCAGTTTGTAATAGACCCTGACGACCCGCTAAAGCACGGCTTTTTGATGAGCTAGTGTGCGCGTCATAGAGAAACGAGTAGGGATAGCTAAATGAAATTCGGAATATCTTACGCTTACTACCAGGACGCGAAGCAGGCTCGGGAGTGGGCACGGCTGGTGGAATCATCGGGCTACGACTCCCTGTGGGTGACGGAGAACGTGCACAGCGGCCCCGAGGCCTTGGAACCGATGGTGGTCCTGAGCCAGTTCGCCGCGTATACGGAGCGGATCACGATAGGGCCGGCCGTGGTGCTTCTGCCTCTCCGGAACCCAGTTGGATTCGCACACGCTGTGGCGACGGTAGACCACCTCTCGGAAGGGCGGTTCATACTTGGGGTAGGGTCGGGGGGGAACGCGGTTGAGGGATATAAGGCCTACAGTGTGCCCTTGAGCGAGCGGGGCAAGCGGTGCGACGAAACGCTGGAGATAATGACCAAGCTTTGGACTGGGGAGCCAGTCACCTTTGAAGGCAAGTTCTCGCAGTTTTCGGACTACGCTCTTGGGGCGAGGCCGTATCAGCGACCTTATCCACCGATCTGGGTCGGGGGAGATGCACCCCCCGTACTTCGGCGGGCAGGGAGGTGGGGGGACGGGTTCATACCGGCACACACGGCGCCGGGAGATACGGCAGAGATGTACAGGAAGATAGAGGGATACCGGCGAGAGTGTGGGAGGGAGTCGAGAGAGTTTGCGAATGGGATTTACCTGTACGTGAACTTTGGGGGCTCTGCGGAGGGCGCACTGGAGGTAGCGAGGGCGACGCTGCTGGCTCGATACACATACCCGGTTTACCATATCCACGCAGGGGTGAACGCCGTTCTGGGAACGGTAGAGGAGTGTGTTAGGGTGTTGAAGGAATACGAGGCAGCGGGGGCGACGCACGTTATTCTCGACCCGGTGTGTCCGGCGGGAGAGGTCCCGGCAACGGTGGAGAAGGTGGCACGGGAGATAATGCCGAATTTCAAATAGCAGAGGTGAACTGACATGTCAGACATCAAGTTCGGCGTGACTTATTCGGAGCGGGACGACTTCACGGACCTTCCGGCGTACGCTCAAAAGGTTGAAGAACTGGGGTTAGACTCGCTTTGGGTAACGGAGAACATAGGGTCGGGGGCGTCGTCGTTGGAGTGTTTCACGGCGTTGTCGTTCATGGCGGCCCACACCAGCAAGCTGATGGTAGGCCCGTCGGTGATGCTGCTGCCGCTCAGGAACCCTGTGATGGTGGCGCAGACGGTGGCAAGCCTGGACATCCTGTCCGGGGGCAGGGCGGTGCTGGGAGTCGGAGTGGGTAACGAAGGGCCCGACTTCAAGGCATACGGGGGCAACGTACGGCACAGGGCGAGCTGGTCGGATGAGGCGTTGGAGGTGATCAAGAGGTTGTGGACAGAGGACTCGGTGACGTTCCACGGAAAGCATTTTGACCTGGATGAATATCAACTGGTCCCCAAACCGGTGCAGAAGCCTCACCCTCGGATACATGTCGGGGGAGGAGCGGCGTCGGTGGTGAGAAGGGCTGGACGGTTCGCCGACTCACTAATCCCTGTGAGCAAGACACCGGAGGAGGCTAAGGCGATGTTCGAGCAGGCCGAGAAGCATGCGCGGGAGTCGGGGCGGGGGGACTCGGCGATGACGAGGGTGATGCACCTGTTCCTGTGCTTCTCGGGGAGTGCGGAGGAGTCGGCGGAGATAGCCTCGGGGGTGTTTACGCGGAGATATGGCAGCTCGACAACCGTGCCCGCGAATGCGCCTCACCTGCTGGGGACGGCAGACCGGATGCGAGAGATGTTACAGGCGTTCGTGGACGTTGGGGTGACGGAGTTTGTGATGAACGTCGTGTGTCCGCCGGAGGAGGGGATATCGCAGGTAGAGCGGTTTGCGAAAGAGGTGATGGTGGGGTTTAAGTAGGGGGTATTCGGTCCTCTTGAGGCGGACCCGCCCAAGGCGGATGTTCCATCTTCGATTGTGGGGTCTTGTTTGGTATGTCGTTTGTTGGTGGGAAGGCGATGAAAGACGCTTGCTGGATTCGGCTGCCTACATTTAGATAATGCGGGCTAGGAGGCGTCCCGGGAGCGTGGGACGGGTCTCCGCCGCCGCCTAGACCTGGAAGTATGGTCGGACGTACGGGTCCGTCATCCGTCATAGGCTCCAATGAGGGTTGGCTGCGCTGTCCGCCGTAGGCGGGTGCAGGAAGGGGAAAGTCCAGGGTCAGTTCCCCTCGCAGGAGTACGGGGTATCCAGTTAGCCGCCTGTATCCAGGAGCCGGGAGTGGCGGACAGTCCAGTTTTATTTGAGGAAGCGGACGGAGAGCCGAGGGGGCCTCGGCTACGGGCCGCCCCGTTCCGCTCCATGGGACAAGGTTGCTCCATGAGGAGACTTTTAAGTACGGTCCAGGGCGTCTTCCATCGCCTGGGGGTCAGGGAAGGGGGAAGGGTACACGGGACCCGATGGTTGAGGAGATGGCGACTTTCGCTTGAGCCGTGGGCCTGCGCGAGGGCCGTTGGGATGGGCTGAGACGTTGAGTCCTCGGGTGGGGTCGGGTGGGCTTCCCTAGTTTTTGGTTCCTCCTTGGTGGTTAGGGTGAGTGATTGGCCATTCAGGGGAGAATATAGCACAAGTGTTTTGCTTTGGTCAAGGGGTTCGTGTCACATTTGGGGGAGGGAGGACCCTGCCCCCTTTCCGTTCTTGAGACCCTTCGACTTCGCTCACGCCACGGCGCATCTTCGACAGGGCGAGCGGAATACCCTGCCCCCAGGAATGGAAAGGCTGTATTTCGGGAACATGCTTACGCGGGAATGCCGGTTATGCAAGCGTCACGCCTCGGCGCATCTTTGACACATTGAGGAAGAGGGGACTATGTGGGGCGTTGCGTGGGGGTGGGGGGTCTGATATTCTTTTTCAGCCCCTGGACGGGGGCTTTATTACTAGGAGGTATCCCATGACCGGCAAAGGCCCCGAGACTATCGCGTACAGGTCCGAAGCGTCGCGGTCGAAACAGCTTTACGAGCAGGGTCTGAGGGTGCTGCCGGGGGGAAACAGCCGACACTCGGTGACGATGAATCCGTACCCGATCTACGTGAGCAGTGCGAGCGGGTTCAAGCTGAGAGACGTTGAGGGCGAGGAGCGGCTCGACTTCATCAACAACATGACTTCGCTGATCCACGGGCACGCGCATCCGGCGATAGTGGAAGCGGTCAGCAAGCAACTGGAGAAGGGGACGGCCTTCGCGATGCCGACGGAGCCCGAGCTGGAACTGGCGAACCTGCTGGTCGACCGAATCGACTCCATCGACAAGATCCGGTTCTGCAACTCAGGGAGTGAGGCGGTGATGCTGTCGATTAAGGCTGCTCGGGCTCGGACGGGCAAGTACAAGATCGCCAAGATTGAGGGCGCCTACCACGGGAGCTACGACTACGCCCAGGTGAGCGAGGCCGCCAACCCAGGTGAGTGGGGCGACTCCGTATTCCCGACCAGCGTGTCTGAGCCGAGCGTATCGCCAGTGGTCACGGAAGAAGTGATCGCGATGCCGTGGAACAACTTCGACGCTTGCGCCTCGATCATAGAGAAGCACAAGGACGAGCTGGCGGCGGTGGTCATCGATCCGCTACCTGCGGCACTCGGGTGGATACCGCCCAAGCCGGGCTTCCTGGAGTCGATAAGACGAATAACGCAGGACTACGGGATACTTCTGATCTCGGACGAAGTCATCAGTTTCCGGCTCTCCTATAAGGGAGCGCTTGAGCAACATGGGATCAAGCCGGACATAACTGCACTGGCGAAGATAATCGGGGGAGGTTTCCCTGTGGGGGCGGTGGCAGGCTCGGACGACGTGATGGAAGTCTTCGACCATAGGTCGGGGCACCAGGTCCATCACGGAGGGACTTTCAACGCGAACCCGGTGACGATGACGGCGGGGCTGACGGCGATGAAAATGATGACGCCTGAGGCGTTCGACCGGATAGGTGGGCTGGGCGACTACGTGAGAGGTAAGCTGAGCGACCTAATTGTGCGGAAAGAAGTGCCGGCGCAGATCACGGGCTCCGGGTCTCTGTTCTGGTTCCACCTGACGGACCAGGATATGAACGACTTCCGGGACTTCTCGGCGTCCGGGCCTGGACAGGAGACGTTCAACAAGTTCAGCCACGAGATGCTGGGGCACGGCATTGTATATGCGGGTCGGGGGCTGAGCTGCATCTCGACGGTGATGGGTCACGAGGAGATGGATGCTTACGTGGACGCGGTGGACGCGTCGCTGGATGCGATAGGGTACTAGGGGCAAGAGGGGAGATCCTCGCCCCCTCAAGAGAAGACGCAAGAACCGGGCGTCACATGCTTTTTGTGCATGTGACGCCCGCATTTTAGGCAGGAGATGGATCTGCTGGAGAGGATGGTCTCTCCAGCAGTATAAGAATGAACAACTGGCTTTCCCATCTAAAGGTACTCGACGTTAGCAACGGCATCGGGGGGGCGTTTTGTGCGAGGCTGCTGGGGCGGGGAGGGGCGGAGGTGGTGAAGGTCGAGCCTCCGGTGTCGGGGGACCCGGTGCGGGACTATGCGCCGTTCTTCAACGATTTCCCGGGTCGGGAGAGCAGTGGGTTTTTTATCTACCTGAACGGCGGTAAACGGAGCATAACCCTGGATTTGACCAGGACCACGGGGCGGCGGATATTTCAGCGGCTGGCCGAAGAGGCCGACGTGCTGGTGGAGAGCTTCGATCCGGGGTTTATGGAAGAGATGGGGCTCGGATATGATGAATTGAGCTCCAGGAATCCGGGGCTGGTGCAAATATCGGTGTCGGATTTCGGGCAGTGGGGGCCGTACGCGGGGTACAAGGCCAACGAGCTTATCGAGCACGCGATAAGTGGGCTGATGTACCCGACAGGGTATCCCGATGAGGAGCCGGTCGCATCAGGAGGTTATCTGCCGCAGCTCAAGTCGGGGATGACGGGGGCGATAGCGGCGCTTTCAGCCTTGCATTGGCGGGAGGTGTCGGGGGAGGGGCAGCGGGTGGACGTGTCGATGCTGGAGGTGACGGCGAACTTCCTGGAGACTACGCTCATCCTGTACACATACCAGGGGGTGGTGAGGGGCAGGACGGGCAGTTCGCTTTCGCCGCCGACGCCGCTGTGCGACATGTACCAGACCAAGGACGGCTACATGATCGTGACGTCCCTGACGCAGCAGCAGAGGCAGTCGCTGTTTGAGATGATCGGGCACCCGGAGCTGGTGGACTCGTTCGAATCAGCACTTTCGAGAGCTATACCGGAAGAGGCGAAGCAGACACTTTGGGACTCCATCGGGGCCTGGTTGAGCGATCAGGAGAGTGACGAGGCATTTGAGCTATCACAATTGCTGAGGATACCTTGCGCCAAGGTCGACACGCCGAGGGACATGCTCAGAGACCAGCACCTGAGAGAGCGCGGGTTCTTCAAGACGCTGGAGCACCCGGAGTTTGGAGACATCAAATTCCCTGGCACGGGGTTGACTATAGAGAGTGAAGAGGCGCCTGTCCCGGAGATGGCGCCGACTTTGGGAGAGGCGAACCGGGAGGTCTATCAGCAGCGGCTCGGAATCTCGGTTAAGGAGATGGCGATGCTGGGGTCGGGGCAAGTGATATAGAGCATGGAGACTGACTTGAAACAGTTGCCGTTAAGCGACATTAGGATTGTTGATCTGACTCGGTACTGGGCTGGGCCGTACGCGACGCAACTGATGGGATCGCTGGGGGCAGAGGTGATCCGGGTCGAGGCCACCGTATACGTGGACGCGGTTAGGTACATGCTTCCACCGGACGGGATAGAGGATACGGAGGACCCACATAACCGGGGCTCCTATTTTCATATGGGGAACCGGAACAAAGAAAGTATCGCTCTGGACCTGCAGACTGAACGGGGCCGGGACCTGATGCTGGAGCTAGTTTCTATTGCGGATGTTGTAATCGAGAACTACAGCGCACGGGTGATGGGTAATCTACGGCTGGACTACGATGACCTGAAAAAGGTGAGGCCAGACCTGATAATGATAAGCATGCCGTCCTTCGGGCGGTCGGGGCCATACAGGGACTACGTGTGCTTTGGGGAAGCCCTGGAAGGTATGACGGGCCTTTCCCATCTGACGGGGCTCCCAGACGGACCGCCGGTACGTTCTTCGGGGGCATTCACGGACCCGGCGTCGGGGATGTGGGGGGTGTATTCGATACTGGCGGGGTTGGAGAGGAGGCGACGGACGGGACAAGGGGCCAGGATGGACCTGTCCCAGCATGAGGGCTACATCGGCTTGCTGGGTGACGCAGTCCTGGACTTCACGATGAACGGGCGGGTACGAAAGCGTATGGGGAACCGGCACTCTTCTCGGGCTCCACAGGGCGCGTACCGGTGCAAGGGTGAGGATGAGTGGGTTGCGATCTCGGCGGGCAGCGACGTGGAATGGGAGTCGTTGTGCCGGGCAATGGGTCGGGAAGACCTTCTGCAAGAGAAGCGCTTTAGACATATCCTGAGCAGGTTCCGGTTGCAAGAAGAGATTGACGAGGCGATAAACGCGTGGACCTCGGGGCTGGGGGCGAGGGATGTGATGGCTCGGTTGCAGGGGATGGGTGTGCAGTGCGGAATCGTGAGCAAGGCAAACGACCTATTCGAAGACCCACACTTCAAAGAGAGAGGGTTTTTCGAGACGACGGACCATGCGTCGGTGGGGGAATACTCTCACTTTGGTATGCCGTTCAAGATGTCCAAGACGCCTGGCGGGAGCCACGCACCAGCGCCGCAGTATGCTCAGCACAACCGTCGGGTGTTCTGCGACATGCTGGGATTGGGGGAGGAAGAGTATGCGGGGTTGCTGGGGGCGCGGGTATCTGCGGAAGCGCCGTTAATCGGAGACTAGCAGGGCCAAGGGAGTAGCAGATGGGCGACAGCAGTGACATCACCGGCGAAGTAGCGATAGTTACGGGAGCGGCACGGGGAATTGGGAGAGGCATAGCGCACGTCCTGGCCGAGGCGGGTGTGAAGATAGTGATTGGAGACATCCAGCCCGCGGACAGGACGGTGTCGGAGATTAGGGGGGTGGGTGGGGAGGCGGTGAGCATGGTAATGGACACAAGCCAGCCTCGGGAGGCAGAAGCGCTGGTGGCACGGGCGGTCGAGGAGTACGGTCGGCTGGACATCCTGGTGAACAATGCGGGGATAGATGCGCCAAGGGGCAACGCGTGGGACCTGCCGGACGAGGAATGGCGTCGGGTGATAGACGTGAACGTAAACGGGGTGTTCTACTGCTCCAGGGCGGCGCTAGGTCCGATGATGAAGGCGGGCAAGGGGTTCATCGTTAGTATGAGCTCCCAGGCGGCGCGGGTCGGGGAGCCGGGGATGTCTCCCGCGTACAACGCAAGCAAGGCGGCGCTATTGGGCATGACGATGGAGTTTGCGATACAGGTGGCTGACAAGGGGATCAGGGTGGTGGCGCTGATGCCGGGGGCGATCGACTCCCGGGAGCCGGGGTGGAGCGAGGAGAGGAAAGCCGAGGTGCTGCTTGAGTATCCCCTGGGTATCGGGACGCCGCGGGACATAGGGGAGATGATTCGGCACTTGGCGAGCCCGGCGGCGAAATGGGTGTCGGGGACGGCGGTACAGCTGACCGGGGGATATCAGAGAGGCGTGTCATGGTTTTAGATTACGAAGTGCGGGACAGGGTAGCATATATCACCCTGAACAGGCCGCAGGCGATGAACGCGATGAACGAGGAGTTGAAACAGAAGCTGGCCGATGCGATAGAGGAAGTGGACCGGGACCCGGATGTCTGGGTGGCGATTGTCACGGGGGCCGGGGACAAGGCGTTCAGCAGTGGGGGCGACCTGAAGGAATACGTGAATCGGGAGTTGGAAGGGCCGGGGCAGCCGTACACGATGTTCAAGCACTACGACCAACCGATGTCGGTGAAGCCGTTCATTGCGGCGGTGAATGGGTATTGTCTGGCCGGAGGGCTGGAATTGGCGCTTGCCTGCGATATCAGGATTGCGTCGGAGAGTGCATCGTTCGGGTCGCCGGAGGTGAGATGGGGACTACTGCACGGGTATGGGGCGATGCGTTTGCCGAAGATGGTGGGCATGGCCGAGGCTATGGAGATTCTGCTGACGGGAGATTTCATAGATGCGGAGAAGGCACTGCGGATCGGGCTCGTTAGCCGGGTTGTGCCTCAGGAAGAATTGATGCCGACGGCGGAGTCGATAGCGCGGCGGATATGCGAGAACGCGCCGCTTTCGGTAAGGGTGACTAAGGAGCTGGCCTACCGGGGTTCGAATATGCCTCATAGCGAGGGTCTGCACCTGGTGCATACGCTGATGAGCGCGTTGTACGAGAGCAAGGACAGTAAGGAAGGGCCACGGGCGTTTTCGGAGAAGAGGAAGCCTGAGTATAGGGCTCGGTAGGGGGCACTAGATTTTTTCACCAAGTGGGCAATGTAGTGTGACTAAGAGGCCATTTGACAATACTGGAAGGAAAAATTTGTATGGATCAAATATGTTTTCAATGCCAAAAGCATCCCGATACAAACCTGCATCCCCTCCAAGGGGTTAAGAAAGGACAGCACGGATACGCTGTCAGTTGTCCTCTTTGTAACATAGTAGATTTTGGTATCATTACCAAGGAAGGGCGTGTCTCGCTGTTCGGTCAACTGACTCTTGAACACCCCCCTAGCAAGGTTTCAGGAAATTGGATATTGGCTAAACGTAAAAATAGCAAGGGTGAAACCGAAGAAATCTCCTACGTTTAGTTACTCCTCGTCCCCTGGCGCAATACCTAGTGACATTGTAAATGATCCTATATCCGATAATCTTGTTTGGCTTTTTCCGCGATTTGCTTAACTATACCGGGGCTTTTCGACCTCAAGAGACTAATATGATTATCAAATGACGCAGGACATTACTTGATATTGAGCGAATAGTCAGGGTTCGAGTTCTGGGCGGTGGGGGATGGAGGAGCTTGCGCCGAGGCGTTGGACGGAAAGGGTAGCGGCACTGTTGGCGAAGGCAATTGCGTCGGGGAGTGATGCGCCTTCGTTGAGGCGGGAGGCCAGGGCCCCGAGGAAGCAGTCGCCGGCGCCGGTAGGGTCAAGGGCGTGGACGATGAGGGCGGATGTCAGGTAGGCATAGTCGGGGGTGACTGTGAGGGCTCCGGCAGCGCCGAGGGTGACTATCACGGTCCGAGGGCCACGGGCCAGGAGCATGTGTGCAGCCGATACCAGCGATTCGCGGTCTGTGGAATCTATGGGAGTTTGAGTCATTTCGGAGAGTTCTGTTTCGTTGAGGCACAGGATATCGACAAGGGAGAGGATGGAGTCGGGGAGGGGCAGGGCGGGGGCAGTGTTGAGGATAGTGGTGACACTGGACTCGGAGGCGATGGTGAGGAAGCGGTGGACGGTCTCGACGGGTATTTCAAGCTGGACAAGGACTACGCCTGCACCAGCGATATAAGGCGCTAGAGAGTCGAGATGCTCGGGGAAAAAGCGGGAGTTGGCGCCTGTGGCAACGACTATGGTGTTTTCGGCGTGGGAGTCGACCGTGATAAGGGCGACGCCCGTGGGGTCAGGGGATGAGGTTACGCCTACGGTCTCGATATCTTCTTCGTGCATGAACTCCAGGAGCTCGGTGCCGAAGGGGTCGTTGCCGACGCTTCCGAGCATGTAGACGGGCGCGAGGCCGAGACGTCGGGCGGCGATGGCCTGGTTAAGGCCCTTGCCTCCTGCGACTCGGGTGAGGCCTGTGGCGAACACGGTCTCGCCGGGCCGAGGCATTCTCTCGGTGGAGGCGATCAGGTCCATGTTGATGCCGCCAGCTACGACTATGGGCTTGATGATAAGATTCTCCTTTCTCGGGGACTGCTATGTGGGCAATATACCCCAACGAATGCTTCTGTTGGTACATTCATGGAGGAGACTTCAATGGCTAGACCCATCATTTTAGACGTAGACGCCGGTGTCGACGATGCGCTGGCGATATTGCTGGCCCTGGCCTCGCCGGAGGTGGAGGTGATCGGGATTACGACAGTGAGCGGTAACGTACACGTGGACAAATGCACGCCAAACGTGCTTCGGATACTGTCGTTCGTGGAAGAAGTGAAGAGGGCCAAGGTGTACAAGGGGGAGTCGGCGCCGCTGGTAAAGGAGCTCTATACGGCGGCGGCGGTCCACGGGGAGGACGGCCTGGGCGACCTGGGAGACGACTACTATGGCGACCTTGACTGGGGACTGGTGTCTGAAATGGGCGCAGTAGAGGCTATGGCGGAGATGGTGGCAGGGAGGCCTGGGGAGGTGACGATAGTGGCTACGGGGCCCTTAACCAACGTGGCAAGGGCCATTCAGGAATTTCCTGAGAAGATGGCGCAGGCTGTTGAAATAGTGAACATGGGGGGTGCGGTGGATGCGGCGGGGAACATCGAGCCAATGTACGCGGCGGAGTTCAATACTTACGTGGACCCGGAGTCGTTGGATGTAGTCCTGGAGTCGGGTATAGCGTTTACCTTGGTGCCCACGGACGCGACCCACGGTATAGGGCTGATGCGCAGTGCAGCGAAGGAGTGGTTTGTGGATAAGGGAGGCAGGGCGGGCCGTTTTGCCTACGACTGTTGCCAATTCTACATGGACTTCACGCAGGCACAGAGCGGATTCGACGGGACGTACATGCACGACCCGATGGCGACCGCTGTGGTAATCGACCCATCGCTGATGACGGCGGCGCCGCGTCGGGTGTATGTTGAGACGCGGGAAGGTCTTACTAGAGGGATGACGGTGCCCTATCGACTCCCGGGGGGCGCGCAGCCGGAGCCTAACTGCCGGGTGGCTTCTCGGGTGGAGGGGGAGCGGTTTATTGAGATGCTTCTGTCGAGGGTCGGTGGGTTGGGGTGAGGTAGATGAGGGCGGCTGTGCTGGGGAAGGTGCGGGAGTACAGGTGGGAGCTTTGGCTGTTCTTTGGGGTGGGGGTGGTTGCATCGATAGTGGGCGCCCTCGTGCAAATACCTGTTGGTTTTTTCATCTACGGAAGCTACGGATGGTCTAACTTACCGTTCTTCATAGCTAGCTTTGCAGTGTTGGCGATTTCGTACAGGTGGGTTAGACGGTTGCAGCGCCCGATGCTCAAGCTGGTTTGGCAGTACTCGGTAGCAGTCGTGCCCTTGGGCATAGCCCACACGCTGACGACAGCCTGGGTGTATGGAAGCCGATATGAGCGGATCGGGGTTGGGGAGGGGGAGGTGGAGCCCGTTTGGATTACCCTGCTGTGGTGGGCATGGTTTGCGATGACGCTCGCGGTATTGGTGTGTTTTGCCAGGCGGGCTTCGCGGAACGGGTTCGACAAAGCGCTGATCCTAATTGGAGTAATAGCGTTTCCGGGAGTGAACCTGTTGGCGCCAATATACGATTCGCGTATTGGTTACGAAATTGGCTTGTTAGCGATCAAAGTGCTGTTGAGCTTTATTGCCATCCGGGCACTACATAGTGCGGATATGGGAAAGCCCGTGGGCAGGGTGGGGATAGGGGTGTTGTTTGGAGCGGCTATGGTAGCGTACGTTTCGCGATTTGTGGCCTTGGATATAGAGAATTGCTTATTGTACGGATCCCCGATCTTGAGCTCATTTTATCTGTGGATGTTCTACATTATGCCTATGGTTGTCGCCTACGGGATTGCAATAATCGCGGCGCACTGGATTAGGGTGAGGCCAGGTAAAGGAGGACTGCCACCCCAGGAGCCGGTGGATGCGTAGGCAACGCTTTGTGGCGGAGGTTAGGGGGTTTCTTCGTAGCGGGCGAGGACGAACAGGAGGGAACTGAGGCGGTTGAGGTAGCGGGGGATTTCGGTGTTGGTGAGGAGGCCCGTGTCCATGAGTTCGACGGTCCGGCGCTCGGCACGGCGGACGGTAGAGCGGGCGAGGTCGATGGCCGCGCCGGCGGGTGAGCCGCCGGGCATGATGAACTCTCTGGGAATCTCTATTTTATCGGACAGGGCGTCTGTGGTTTCTTCCAGCTTGTCGACCATGTCGGCGGTGACTTTCTGGAAGTGCTTGAGGAATTTGGGGTAGAAGTCAGTGTCTATGGCTATCTCACCACCCACGGTGAAGGACTCTCTCTGGAGTGCGAGAAGGATTTCCTGGACGTCCTGTTTAGGGGAGAGGGCGCGCCCGAGGCCCATGGCGGATACGGCTTCGTCTAGTGCGCCGTAGGCTTCGCAGCGGGGGTCGGCCTTTGAGACTCGGCCGCCGTAGAGGAGGCCGGTCTGGCCGCCGTCGCCGAAGCCAGTGTACATGGGAGGGGTCTTGGGCATGCGTGAATTATAACAGGGGTATGCCCCTCTAACCCCGCGGGAGGGAACCCTCACCCCCTTGGTCCCCCTCTCCCTTAGGGCCTTTAAGGGAGAGGGGGAGATGAGAACAGAGGGAGGCATAGGCGCTTTGCGCCTATGCCTCCCTCTAGTTCAGTACTGGTTTGGAAGGGAGAGAAGGTTAGGGACGGGCATGACTTAAATGAGGGATTGAATAACGGTAGTTAGAGGGCTAGGCACTCTTTGAGGTGGGTGAGGGAGAGGTTGCCGCCGCTGAGGATTAGGACGGTCTTGCGGCCTTTGATGCGGTCTTTTAGGGCTTGG
The DNA here is from genome assembly GCA_965197585.1 of Dehalococcoidia bacterium. Classification (GTDB taxonomy): domain Bacteria; phylum Chloroflexota; class Dehalococcoidia; order Plut-88900; family Plut-88900; genus Plut-88900. Next base: position 2,456,401 of record OZ240215.1, on the reverse strand, counting down.
GCGGCGGCGAGGGGGGCGGCGCCTGCGCCCTCGGCGAGGTTGTGGGTCTTTTCCAGCAGATGGATGACGGAGCGGCGGATGCCGTCTTCGGAGACGAGGACGTAGTCGTCGAGGAGGTCACGGATGACGGCCTGGGAGCCGTCGAAGGAGACGCGGACGGAGATGCCCTCGGCGAAGGTGGTGGTGGGGGAGTCGACAAGACGCCCCTCTTTCCAGGATAGATACGGCGATAGCGCTGCTTCGGAGGAAACACCTATGATTTCGAGGTCGGGCTTGATGGCCTTGCCTGCAATGCAGAGGCTGGATGCGAAGCCAGCGCCGCCGATGGGCACGATGACGACCTCGGCGTCGGGGAGGTCCTGGAGGATTTCGACCATGCAGGTGCCGAGGCCGGAAACGAAATCGTGGTCTTCGGCGTCGTTGAAGAGACGGTAGCCCTTCTCATCGGCGATGGTCTGGAGGTGGCCTCGTGCCTCGTCGTAGTCTGCGCCGTAGGTCAAGAGCTCAGCGCCGAAATTGCGGATTGCCTCGGCCTTGCCGGGATTGGGGTTGGATGGCAGAGCGATGACGGCGTGGCAGCCGAAGAGCTGGCTGGCGTAAGCGATGGACTGGCCGAAGTTGCCTGTGGACGCAACGGCGACGCCCTTCTTTAACTGCTCAGGGGTGAGGTTGGCGATGGCGTTGAGGCCGCCCCTGATCTTGAAGGAGCCGATAGCGGTGTGGTTTTCGTGCTTGACGTAGGTCTCGGAGCCGAGAAGGGCGTCGAGGCCGGGGTAGTGGTGGAGAGGGGTGGGGGACATGTACCGTTTTAGCAGAGCGTGGGCCTTGATGATGGACTGAATGTCGGTGGTGTATTTCATTGGGTCGCAACAAGTGATGCTTTGAGTTCTTCTATGGAAGCGTTGCCGCCGGACTGGATAAGGACGACTTTCTTGCCCTTGAGCCGGTCTTTGAGCTTGAGGGCGGCGGCGAGGGGAGTTGCGCCCGCGCCCTCGGCGAGGTTGTGGGTTTTTTCGAGTAGGAGGGAGATGGCCTTACGGATCTCGCTGTCATCGACGGCTACGAAATCGTCCAGGAGGTCGCGCATGATGCGGAAGGGTATTTCGTCGGTGACTTTGACGCCGATGCCCTCGGCGAAGGTGGTCATTGGGGCGTCGACCAGCATGCCCTGCTTCCATGATAAGTAGGGGGATGCGGCCTGGGCGCTGCACACGGCGATGACCTGGGTATCGGGCTTCAGGGCCTTGGCGGCAACGGAGACGCCGGAGGCGAGGCCGCCGCCTCCTACGGGGAGGATTACCACGTCGACATCGGGGAGCTGGTCCAGGATTTCGAGCATGATGGCGCCACTGCCGGCCATGAAACGGGAGTCGGTTGAGTCACTGACGTATTGGGAACCGCGCTCGTCGACGATAGAACGGATGGCGGCGGGATCAGCATCGTAGACGGTGTCACTCAGGACGACCTCTGCGCCGAAAGCCTCTATGGCCTTCATCTTCGATGGGTTGGGATTCTCCGGCAGAACAACGATGACCTTAGCGCCGAATATCTGACCGGCATAGGCCATGCCCTGGCCGAAATTGCCTGAGGATGCAAGGACTACTCCCCGCTCCTTGTGCTCGGGGCTGAGCTGGGACATGGTATTCAGGGCGCCGCGAATCTTGAACGCTCCGAGCTTCGTGTGGTTTTCGTGCTTTACGTAAGTCTCGGAGCCGATGAGGGCATCGAGACCGGGGTAGTGGTGGAGGGGGGTGGGGGACATATAGTTGGCGAGAAGGGCGCGTGCCTTATAGATGTCCTGGAGGGTGGGGCGAGTCATAAGAGTGATTGCCTTTGTGGGTGGGGGTTAGACTTCGGTGGGGACGAGACGCCAGTCGTAGGGGGCTTGGCCATGACCTCGGGGCCGTTCTTGGTGATGAGAAGCTGCTCTTCCAGCTTGACCTGCTCCGTGCCGTTCTCACGGCCGAAGCTGGCCTCCATGCAGATCACCATGTTCTCCTGTACCTCACCCACGTCATTGCCGAAACCGGTGTCGTTCATATCGGGGAAGTAGAGAGCGGGCCACTCGTCGGACATGCCTGCGCCGTGGGCCAGGACAACGTAGCGATTGCGCTTGTATTCGTCGGGGACTTCGGGCATGGAGTTGGCGATGTCGATGAAGGAAGCGCCGGGGACAAATTTGGGGATGCCGGTCTGGACGAACTCATAGGCGCGCTTGTAGGCGTCGAGCTGCTCTTCGTTGGGTTTGACGTCACCGCACAGGTAGGTGCGGGAGATATCGGCGAAGTAGCCGAGTGGCCCGGCCATGTCTGTATCCATTGCGACCAGATTCCCTGGTAGGACTACCCGCTCGGTGGCCTCCCGATGGAGCCAGGGGTTGGTATTGCCCCCGGAGGCGAGGAGTTTGCCGTCGATGCGCTCACCGCCGTACTCTAGGTTGGTGCCGGACATGATGGAGTAGAGCTTGTTCTCGGTGACGCCGGGGACTATGGCATCCCGGACGCGGGAGACGGCGACATCGGCGATGGCGCAGGCCTGACGGATGGCTGCGATTTCGTCGGGGGTCTTTATGGCCCGGGCCCAGCCGACGGGCGCCAGAGCGCCCTCTACACGGATACCGAGACCGGTTAGGGCGAGGATACTGTCGGGGTCCATGCGATCTATACCGAGCTTTTCACCGGCAATGCCGAGTTCTTCAAGGACGGTCTTGAATTCTGCGGCCCACCTCTTCGTGGCAGTCGGCGTGTAAGTGCCCAACTGCCAGAACTCGAAGGTGTTGATCCAGCGGGTGTCGGCGTCATCTCCAACTACGGAGGCTTCAAGACGGCCGGGCTGGAAGATGATGGGCTTGCCCTCCCGGGGCACGAGGACCGACTTGTTCTTGTGGCGGAGCATGAAGCTCTCCATAAGCCGGGTGCCGGAGGCGTAGCGCATGTTGACCGGATCCCAGAGAAGGATGGCGCCGAGGTCGGCCTTTGCGATCTCGGCCTGGAGGCGGGCGATGCGGTCGCGGCGCATACGCTGGACGTCAATGCGCTCCTCAAAGTCGACGACCTGGCGACCGAGAACGTCTTTTTCGTGAAATTGCTTAGGCGACATGATTAGCCTCCGGGGGTCGGGCTTTCGGGAGTCATGAGCTTAGTCCATAAAGCGCCAGTCGAAGGGGGCCTGGGAGATAATCTCGGGCCCGTCCGCCTTGATGAGAAGCTGCTCTTCCAGCTTGACCTGCTGCAGTCCGTCCTCCCTGCCGAAGCTGGCCTCCATGCAGATCACCATGTTTTCCTTGATCTCGCCGGAGTAGTTGGAGGGTTCGTCGGGGCGGGGGTCCTTGAAGTAGATGGCGGGCCATTCGTCGGACATGCCTGCGCCGTGGGCCATGAGGGGGTAGCGGTTGCGGTTGTACTCGGGGGGGATGGTGGGCGCCTTCTCGGCGACCTCTGCGAAGGATGCACCGGGCACGAAATAGGGGATGGTGGAGTAGATGTAGTCGTAGGCACGCTTGTAGGCGTCCATCTGCTCCTCGTTTGGCTGTACGTCGCCGCAGAGGTAGGTTCGGGAGATATCGGCGAAATAGCCGAGGGGCCCGGCCATGTCGGTGTCTATGGCGACGAAATTACCGGGCATGACGAGGCGGTCGGAGGCGTCGCGCTTGATCCAGGGGTTAGTGTTGCCACCTGCGGTAAGTAGCTTGCCGTCGATGCGCTCGCCGCCCCTGGAGACGTTGTAGTGCAAGAGAAGGGCGAAGAGGTCGTTCTCGGTGACGCCGGGCTTGATGGCCTCCTGAACCTTGGCGAGGCCGACGTCGGCGATGGCGCAGGACTGGCGGATTAAGGAGATTTCGTCGGGGGTCTTTATGGAGCGGGCGCGGGATAGGGGTTCCAGACCGTCGGCCAAGGTGAACTCGCGGTCCAGAAGCGCGTTGATGGTGAAGGCGTCAAGTCTATCGATGCCGAGTCGGCTGGAAGAGATGCCGAGAGAGTTGAGGGCATCTCTGAGTACCTGAGCCCATCTGAGGGTGTTGTCACGGGTGTAGTCGCCCGTCATCCAGAATTCGACACCGACGGCGGGCATGACTTCCGCGTCCTGGGAGAAGAGCTGCGCGTGGAGCTCGTTGGAGTCGAAGAAAATGGGACGCCCTTCCTGGGGGATCAAGGCGTGGGCGCCCTTGAAGCGGAGGCCGAAAGTCTCGTTGAGCCGGGAGCCGATGGCGTAGCGGATATTGACTGGGTCGAATAGAAGGAGGGCTTCGAGGTCGGCGGCGGCCATCTCGGACTGGAGTCTTTGGAGCCGGTCCTGGCGGAGGCTCTTGATGTCGACCCTCGATTCGAAGTCGACTACCTGGGTGCCAACAAGGTCTTTTTCGTGAGTCTGAGCGGGTGGAGTCAAGTCGGGCCTCCTTTACGATCGCGCCACAGTCGGGGATGGTGCGATTATAGCAGAGAGGGGAGGGATGCCCCCCTGCTCAACCGGGGAAAGATGCAGGAATGGGAGACGGGAAGGGAGAGATGTGCTAGATTTTATTTAAGGGGCTTTAGCCCCTGCTAACCTGAAATATCGGAGGCAGGAAGTTGGACATAGACATTGCAGTTGTAGATAAGCTGTTGACTACTACGAGGACTGTGCGGAAGAGGCTGGATTTCGACAGGGAGGTGGAACCGGAGGTACTGGAGAAGTGCATCGAGATTGCGATGCAGGCGCCCACGGGATCCAACCAGCAGCATTGGCATTTCATGGTGGTCACGGACCCTGAGAAAAAGAAGATAGTGGGGGACTGTTACAAAAGAGGGTATTACCCCTACAGAGCGATGAGGGACGAGGACCCGCCCAAGTACGAGGCTGATGATCCCAGGGCGCAACGGGGAGGCCTGATCAGGGACTCGGCGACGCATCTGGCAGAAAATATGCATCGGGCCCCGGCGTTGGTGCTGGCGTGCTGCGACGGCCGAGTGGAGAACGATGGTGTGACGGCACAGGCCAGCCTGTACGGCTCGATTTTGCCTGCGGCGTGGTCCCTGATGCTGGCGCTAAGGGCTCGGGGGTTGGGGGCCGCATGGACAACCCTGCACCTTCCAAATGAGAAAGAAGTTGCGGAACTGCTGGGTATCCCGGAGAACGTGACTCAGGCAGCGCTTCTCCCGGTGGCGTACTACACGGGTGATGACTTCAGGCCCGCCAAGCGGCTGCCAGCCCGTAATATGATCTACTGGAACGAGTGGGGGGCTACCAAGTAGAACTGCCTTGGGATCGGGCGTTCACGCCTGATGCCCACACTGTTCGAATTGACGAATTAGGTACGAGGCCATAAAAGGTCTCGTGCCGGGGCCCATAACTAGTATGGAGGAGTGGTGACATGGCGGAATTCTTTGGGACCCTGGAACGTATCGCGGCAGACCTGTACCCGTGGCGCTGGCCTATCTTGGCAGCGATCCTTGTCATAGGCGCAGCGGCGACGTACTACGCTTACAAACGACAGCTGCACTTGGCGGTGTGGAGAAGGCGTCGGCTGGCGGCGATCATCGGGACTCCGTTGCTGATAGTGTTCGGATTCCTGGCCTGGGGCTTGGGGTCGCCGCTGTTCATCAACGAGACGGTGGAGGAGGAGTTCCCATTCGCTTACACGGCGGTCGTGCCTGCCGACATGGAAATGGAAGACATCGAAATGACGATGGCCGTCGTAGCGGGTATGGATGATGAGCCAATGATGGAGGCGATGCCCGAGATGATGATTGAGGAGGAGGAAGAAGGTGGGGAGGCGGTCATGCTGAAGGCTGGAAACTTCAGAGACGCCGACAGCCTTCACCGGGGGAGCGGCACGGCGATCATCTACGAGGCCCCGGATGGCAGCCATCTGCTCAGGCTAGAGGACTTGAACGTGACCAACGGGCCCAGGCTGCATGTTCTGCTGGCAGTCCACGAGGACCCGATGAGGGTTAGCGACATCAAGGACAACGGCTATCACGACTTGGGCAGGCTGAAAGGGAACATAGGTAACCAGAACTACCCGGTGCCCGCCAGCGTAAACGTTAATGCGCAGATGAGCGTCATTATCTATTGCAAACCCTTCTCGGTGATATTCAGTGTTGCGCCGCTCATGAACTGATTCTAGGGCCTGTGTGCGTGGGGTAGGGCTTGTTTGGGTGAAACTGACCTCCGGTACATAGCTCATTGCACTATTAGCGCATTGTGCTATTATTACCGTAGGTGATCAGAAGCTTCCGCGACAGAACTACTCAGGCCATAGCGGAGCGCCAGCGCGTCAGGAAGTTTCCGATAGATATCCAGCGCCGAGCTCAGCGGAAACTGATGATGCTGAACAATGCGGCGGACCTTAACGACCTAAGAGTGCCGCCGGGAAATCGTTTGGAAGCGCTGGTCGGTGATAGGTCGGGGCAGCACAGCATTCGGATAAACGACAAATGGCGCATCTGCTTTGTTTGGAGTGGAGATGACGCCTATCAAGTGGACATAGTCGATTATCATTGAATGGAGCGACCGTTAAGGAGGGTATGTTGACCACATACGCCAAGGAGGCATCCGAGAGGAAGCTAGCGCCTATCCATCCAGGGGAAATCCTGAACGAGGAATTCCTGCTGCCGATGAACATAAGCCAGTACCGCCTGGCCAAGAGTATCGGCGTGGACCCGAGGCGGATTCATGCGATCGTTCACGGTGAGCGTTCCATAACCGCCGAGACCGCTCTCCTGCTTTCACGCTTCTTTGGTAACTCCAGGGAGTTCTGGATGGGACTGCAGAGCCAGTATGACCTGGATATGGCCGAGGACCGTTTGGGCGACAGGCTGGATTCTATCGCAGAGCACGCTTCTTCTTATGCAACTCAGGAAGAACCGGTCGACTAGGGAATAAAGCACACTATGAAGACGAGGCAAGCCGGGGGTTTTGGCTTTATAATGCCTGCCGTGCCCCTGTAGCTCAGAGGATAGAGCAACGGTTTCCTAAACCGTGTGTCGGGTGTTCGAGTCACCCCAGGGGCACCATTTCATAGAGAATACTCGGCTCTTTAGTTAGAGTCTCCTTCGCATCAATCAAGGGCGCGTCTTCGGGCGCGTCCTTTCGCGTACGGGTGGTATCATGTCCAATAATCTCGACTGGCAAAGGCACCTGCAAGGAGGGCCCGTAATGAAGTTCGTGGATATAGACGGCCACATCCTGGAACCCCCCAACCTGTGGAAGGAAAACCTGGAGCCCGAGTATCGGGACCGGGCGATGCAGTTCAAGAAGGACGAGGAAGGGCTGGACTACTGGGTCATAGACGGGCAGGTGCACGGTAAGCTGGTCAAGTCTACCTCTGCGAACCTGGCTACTATCGGGAAAAGTGCTGAGTGGCGTAAAGAGCATATTTTTGAGAAGCACGACGTGAGCTACGACGATGGTCGGGCCATGGCGCCCGGGGCGTGCGACCCGGGCGAGCGGGTGAAGCTAATGGACCAGGAAGGGATTGACGCATCATTCCTGTTTCCGTCCCTGGGGTTGTCCTGGATGGGTACGACGGAAGACCCGGGACTGGCGGCGGCTTATTGCCGCGTCTATAACGATTGGATAATCGATTTCTGCAACGCTCAATCCGGAAGGCTGTACCCGTGCGTTCTGCTGCCCTGGACCAACGTGGGGGAGAGTGTGAAGGAGCTCAAGAGGACGTCGGGGCAGGGGTCCCGGGCGGTGATGGTGCCTTCGTTGCCGCCCGGGGACGTGGCCTACGGACGGAGTTACTGGGACCCCCTGTGGGCCGAGTTCCAGGAGCAGGGAGTGCCCTTGAGTCTGCATCCATCCTCCGGGGGGACGAGCGGGGGGAACATTCTGTATCCCGAGTTCAGGATGCCCAGCTGGTGGACATTCGCGACCAACGGTGTGGACCTGCCGCTGGGATATATGAGCTTCTTCCAGGAGTCGGCGTTCGACCGATTTCCTGAGTTGAAGGTGTTGGTATTGGAGTCGGGGTGCGGGTGGATGCCGTGGCTGCTGCAACGGATGGACGAGAAGTTCGAGGTGCTGGGATTTACGACGGCGATGACTGAGAAGCCCAGCTACTATTTCTACCGGCAGGGGTGGATAGACATGGACCCGGATGATGAGATCGGGGCGGTGATAATCGGGCTGCTGGGAGCTAACAAGGTGATGTGGGCGTATGACTACCCGCACTCGGACTCACCGCTGGACCCGGTGATCAACCTGAAGAAGACGCTGTCAGCGCTGCCGGAGGAGGACCAGAGGAAGGTGGCGGGGGAGAATGCGATAGGGTTGTACGGGTTGCAGGTGTAGGGGATTTAAGGGATTTTCTTCCGCTCATCTCCAACGTCAAGAATAAGGGGTTGGCATTCAATGCCAGCCCCTTATCATTTGCCAGTAAGAAAGAAGCGGAGTAGGAAATCAATAGAGGTGGCAGGCTACGGAGTGGCCCTGAGTGGTCTTCTTTAGGACGGGGGTGATTTCCCGGCAGACGTCCATGGCGAATGGGCAACGGGGGTGGAAGGAGCAGCCTTTTGGGGGGTCGATGGGGCTGGGTACGTCGCCGGTGAGGATAATTCGCTCGCGGGAGGCCTCGACTACGGGGTCGGGGATGGGGACGGCGGAGAGAAGAGCTCGGGTGTAGGGGTGCTTTGGGTCTCGGTAGAGCTCGTCCCTGCCTGTTATCTCGACGATCTTGCCCAGGTACATCACCGCGACCCTGTCGGAGATGTGCCTCACGACAGACAGGTCGTGGGCGATGAAGAGGTAGGTGAGGTCGAAGCGCTCCTGGAGGGAGCGGAGCAGGTTGATTACCTGAGCCTGAATGGAAACGTCGAGAGCGGAGACGGGCTCGTCACAGACTATGAAGGTCGGGTTCACGGCAAGGGCTCGTGCAATGCCGATCCTCTGGCGCTGGCCGCCGCTGAACTCGTAGGGGTAGCGGTCCATCATGTTGGGATTGAGGCCCACGACCTCGAACAGCTCCTGCACCCTGTTCTTTCGCTCGTTGCGGTCGCCAATCTTGTGGATGATGAGTGGCTCTTCTACTATGGAACCGACGGTCATGCGGGGATTCAAGGAGCCGTAGGGGTCCTGGAAGATGACCTGAAGCTCTTTCCTGAGGGGACGCATTTCCTTGCCGGAGAGCTGTGTAAGGTCCTCGCCCCGGAAGCGGACTTCACCGCCGGTGGGCCTGAGGAGCTGGAGGATGCACCTGCCGATGGTAGTCTTGCCACAGCCGCTTTCGCCGACGAGGCCGAGAGTTTCGCCGCGCATGATCTGGAAGGACACGCCGTCGACGGCCTTGATTTCGCCCACCTTGGACTGGAATATGACGCCCTTGCTTACGGGGAAGTGCATCTGCAGGCCACGGACGTCGAGGAGGACGTAGGGGTCGGAAATCATCATAAGACGGGCTCCGGTGTGCGACGGGTGACGTCTACTAGGCATGCTGCTGAGTGTCCGGGCCGCTTTAGCTCCAGGAGCGGATCAGTGTGTGCGCAAGCGTCGATTGCAAAGGCGCATCGTGGGCGGAATGAGCATCCCGCAGGTCGGTGGGCGAGGTCGGGGGGTGCGCCCTCGATGGGAACGAGTTGCTCCCTGATGGACTCGTCGAGGCGGGGGACGGAGGCGAGGAGGCCGAGGGTGTAGGGGTGTCGGGGGGTCCCGTAGACGTTGTGAGCAGAGGAACTTTCGACGATTCTGCCGGCGTACATGACGTTGACAGAATCGGCGTAACGGGCCACGACGCCGAGGTTGTGCGTGATGATAACTACGGCGGTGCCGCGCTCCTTGGAGAGTCGGCTGATGAGCTCGAGGAGCTGGGCCTGGATGGTGACATCTACGGCGGTGGTGGGTTCGTCGGCGAGGAGGACCTTGGGCTCGCAGCTGAGGGCCATGGCTACCATGACTCGTTGTCTCATACCGCCGCTCATTCGGTGGGGGTAGTCGTCGAGCCTACGTCCGGGGTCGGCTAAACCGACCTCTTCGAGGAGCTCACCGGCGCGGGTGTTGGCGGCTCTTCCGGAGAGGCCGAGGTGCATTTCGAGGGCCTCGGTCATTTGACGGCCGATGGTGAGGACTGGGTTGAGGGAGGTCATGGGCTCCTGGAAGATAATGGCGATGTCCTTGCCGCGCCGGCGTCTCATCTGGTCGTTGCTGAGCTTGAGCAGGTCTTGGCCGTCGAGAAGGATCTCACCTTCGACGATCTCGCCCGGGGGTGAAGGGATGAGGCGCATCAGGGAGAGAGCGCTGACGGTCTTGCCGCACCCGCTCTCGCCGACAAGGCCCATTGTTTCCCCGGCTCGGAGAGAGTAGGAGATGCCGTCGACGGCCTTGACCACACCGTCCTCGGTGTAGAAGTAGGTCTTAAGGTTTTTGACCTGTAGGAGCGGTGGCATGGTTTGTTATTTGTGGCGGGGGACTTGGGGTGGGGTGGGATGCCGTTACATACCAGTTTACCAGTGCACGGGGCAGAATAGGCAAATGGGGGGAAGGAGTAAGGTTCTAGGGGTCTCGACGAGGTATTAGATGCCGGATCCGTGGCACTAGTCGTGGCGAGGCATATGGCTGGAGCCGAAAGTCTGAATTCTCACCAGTCTTACTTTATGACCCTGAGGAGAAACTCTCTGAGCTCTCGCTCGTAGCGCGCGGAGTCAACGTTCCATGAGTTGGTGTGAGTGGCGTCCGGATAGACACTGTAAGTAACTAGATCAGGACGTAGTTCAGCCAGCTTGTTGCTTGTCTCGATAGGCACGTAGGTGTCGTTCTCTCCGTGAATCAGCAGGATAGGCACGTTGAGCCGGTCTGCATTATTCAGGTAGTCCATGGCGTCCCAGTCCAAGCCGAACCGGAGCGTGGTCATCCATTTCCCGGCAGCTGTCACGAAACCAGGCAGATGGCGTTTACGAGCTCCACTGTCCACAGGCGCTTTGAAGTCCATCATGGGAGAGTCGATTACAATACCAGTCACCGAATCGGCCAACGGTGACTTGTAAAGGAAATTCACGATTATGCTGCCGCCCATGCTGTGGCCAATCAAGACAACGTTCCTGGCGCCCGGCTGAGACAGGGCGTACTCCACTGCAGCTTGGAGGTCTTGCCATTCAGTCAGGCCGAACTGGTAGAAGCCGCTTGGGTCCTGGGGTTGTCCTTTGTCGTTACGGTAGGTGATGTATAGGGCCGGGAAACCGAGGTCATGCAGCACAGGCAATGAGGGCAGGCCGTCTCCCAGAGTTCCGCGATGCCCGTGGACAAAAATTGCCCATGTGTCGTGTTTTCCTTCAAACCGCCATGCGTCCTGAGATCCCAACGGGGTCTCGTATTGAACATTTTCGTACTCGATGCCAAATGCGAGGAAAGGATCGTTCGGGTAGATGCTGCCCGACACGAAGGCTGGGGTGGAGTTCGGGGGATCTCCATCTCCAATCGTGAATTGCCGGACGAGGAAGTGGCCACCGTCCTCGACGATGTCTCCGATCATTCCGCTTCCGCCATCCCAGCTGAGTCCCCACTTGCCGGGACGCCTCCACGCCCCTTTGTCGGGGCCGTTCTCCAGCCTGACCAGGCCCTGACCAAAAGCGGAGGCAGTGAGGTTGTATTGAAGCTCGAATTCCCCCACCTCAAGCGCACGATCTTTCAATATCCCGGAGAAGTACCAAGCTGCACAGAAATAGAAGACTGCGAGGAGGGATAGGACGGAGAGGAGCAGTATCAATAACAATTTACGGCGATTTCTCCGACGAGTCGGTAGATGCAATCCGGGTCCATCTCCTCTGCTGGTACACCAAGGACAACTCGATTGAACTTCTGGATTACCCCATTGAACACCAGGATAATTGGAAGCCCTAGAGGTAGTTAAGCCTTCTACGGGCCGTTACACCCTAGTGTTTTAGCCAGTATGGAGCTTGAGATTACAGGTGTGGAGTTGGCTAGTGGAAGCGCGACTTTCGACCTTCCATTTTCAGCATTGCGGCGAAGGCGGCCGTCACGTTCATGACTTTCCTTCTTCGGGGTCCAAAGCCCCTTCCTTATAGGGCAACACCTTGACGGGCCTCACGGATCGGCGGTGTGAGTGGTCGACTACGGCGAGGGCTGCCACTTGCGAAGTCCCGAGTTGTCCAGCACCGACGGATTCACGCAGGACAGGGGCCAGCGGCCGCCCAACACCAGTGCGATCTCCCGTCCTACCCGACGCCTGGACCCTACCTCAAATCTGGATGAAGCCGACGCCACGTGGGCAGTAAGTGTGACGTTCTCCATGCCGAGCAAGGGGTTGTCGGGGGCAGGCGGTTCCTTTTCCAGAACATCCAGCGCTGCGTGAGCTATCCAACCTTTGTCCAGGGCCCGTATCATGGCTGCTTCGTCCACGGTCGTGCCCCTGCCGGTGTTCACGAAGATTGCATTGGGCTTCATCAGCCTGAACTGCTTCTCGCCGACCAACCGGGTCGTGCCACCGGTCCCGGGGAGATGGTTTGAGACGATATCCGATTGCTGCAGCAGCTCCGTTAAGCTAACCGGCTCCGCGCCATGTTGGAGTATTGTGGTCTCCTTGACGAAGGGATCGTAGGCGAGGATACGGAGGCCGAACGGCTTCATCAATGGCACAACGGCCCTGGGGATGTTTCCGAAGGAGATTAATCCCAGGGTCTGCCCGTACAAACGCGGCAACTGGTATAAGGTCGGACGTCCCTCAGGCCAGCGCTCCTCTCGGACCATCTTGTCCATGAGCAGGAGCCGTCGGTAAGCTGCCAGGATTAGCACCGCCGTATGCTCGGCCACCTCCTGGATGAAGGTGTCGGGGCAGTTGGTTACAGGAATGCCCTTGGCCGTGGCTGCCCGAACGTCGACTATGTCGGTGCCCACGCTGCCCAGAGCGATGATTTTGCACTTTCCCAGTCGATTAATCACCTTCTCCGTAACGGGCATACCCCTGACTATGAGGGCGTCGGCGTCTTTGGCAGTCTCCAGGAACTCTTCATCCGACACGGCGTTAGCTTCCACTAGCTGGACTTCAACGCCCTGCAGCCCTTCCATCTCGAATGTGAAGTCGGCAGTAAGGTTAGGACGCCCCTGCGCCACGATCTTGTACTTCGCCACTTTGACCCCCTGAGAATCGTTTTATGGTTGCTGTTGTCGGCCCGTGGATTGGGGCCGACCTTAGCTTATGGTAAGGCCCAGAGCATGTCCAGAGAACCGAAACGATGACTGCGCTCTATCGTTCTATGACGTACATTGCTTATACCGGCACTGGTCAAAGCATGGCTGCATGCATCGTGCTAGGGGGAAGGATGAAGGGATTACAGAGAGCATGATGCACGGATTTTTGTGAGGTCACCTATCTGTGATAATATCGCTTCATTCCTGAGCGCGTTCTAACGTCCCTGCTAGCCGAATTAGAAGGGGAGCAACACCATATCTGAATACGACCTGGTTATCCGTGGCGGCACGATTGTGGACGGGACGGGTGTTCCCCGCTACCGGGCTGATTTGGCTGTCAAAGACGGAAGAGTGGCCAAAATCAGCGGCAGGATCAGCGCCGGAGGCGTGAAAGAGATCGATGCCCGGGACTGCATTGTGGCGCCCGGAGCCATCGACATGCACACCCACTACGATGCCCAGCTTAACTGGGACCCCTATGCATCGCTGTCGGGCTGGTTCGGGGTGACTTCCCTTACGATTGGCGAATGCGGATTTGGCTTCGCTCCGACCAGGCCCGAGGACAGGGACCTGAATATGCGGATGATGAACCGCATCGAGGCCATTCCACTGGAGTCGATGCGCCTTGGACTTCGCTGGGACTGGGAAACCTTCCCGGAATATATGGACAGTCTGGACCGCCAGGGACTGGGCGTTAACGTGGGCCCGGTGTTCCCATTCTCACCCATGCGCGGTTACGTGCTTGGCATGCTGCCTGCCAGGGAGAGGACTTCGGTAACGGATGCAGAGCTAAACCAGATGAAGCAGATGTTCCACGAGGCGATGGAGGCCGGAGCTTTCGGGTTCTCCTTCAACAAGAACTACGAAGACCGTCCGGAGGACGGCGGTTCCCTTCCCAGCCACGTGGCATCCGAGGAAGAATTCCTTGCACTGTCGGAAGTTCTAGGGGAATTCGGGGTGGGTCACATGGGGCTGACACTGGGCCTGGGGCTCAACCAGGAGGAGCGGGGCGCGGTACTCGACCTGACTGCCAATATGATGAGGGTGAGCGGCCGCCCCTTCAGCTTGCTGAACGCTAATGACGATGGGGCAGATTGGGTGGACTCGTGCCGTCGGGAGGGGCTCCCTCTGATTATGCAGCAGACCAGTACGGCTCCTGCGATGGAGTTTAAGCTGGCTGAATTCAACTTGTACGACTTCATGCCCAACTGGATTCAGCCCCTGGTGGGCGGCGTAGAGGAGCGCTCTGTAAAGCTGAGAGACCCTGAAACACGGTCGGCGATGAGGCAAGACATAGAAGATGCAAAACGCTCGGAGTCCGCTTCATCACCGGCCTATCGCATGACCGACTGGGCTCGGATGAGGGTGTTGCAGGTGTTCGAGGAGCGGAACGAGCAGTACGAAGGAATGACAGTTCAAGAGGTTTCTGAAATTCAGGGAAAACACCCGTTGGATGCCTTCCTGGACCTGGCTTTAGACGAGGAACTCCAGACCGAGTATATTCTTCCTCCGGAGGATTCCCCGGCAGAGGTGAAGGCTCGGAAGCCAGCGCTGCTCGATCCTCACTCTCATATCTCGGTCTCCGATGGTGGGGCCCACACCAAGTTCAACACTCACAGCACTTGGCCTATCTATTGGCTTAGCCTCTGGATCCGGGACAGAGAGATCATGACTTTGGAGCAGGCCCACTACAAGATGAGTGCGCTTCCGGCCTGGATAACCGATTTCAAGGACCGGGGTACGCTCCGGGTGGGAAACTGGGCGGACGTAATTGTCTACAATCTCAATGAGCTTGGTTTCGTATACGACAAGCCCATCTTCGCCAACGACTTCCCGGGTGGGGAACGCCGCTTAGTCCAAAAGCCCACGGGGCTTCGCTATACCATAGTCAACGGCACGGTCACCTTCGAGGATAGCGAATGCACAGGGGCGCTGCCTGGCAAACTGCTCCGCAGCTACGACATGGTCGGTTAGCCAACGACCAGGTTCCGGGCGCAAAGTTCGGCCTCTACGTGCGCTGCCAAGCAGTCTGTAGCCTACGCTGTCGACTACTCAATGGCGCCTTGGCCGAATCTCTACCCCGGGACTTTGACCAGCTTCTGCATGGAGCGGAGTTCACGCGGTGGGTCCATAACGCTGCCGTAGTCGCTCCAGGAGACCTCAGCGACGTAGATGTCTCCCTTTGAATCTACTGCAATGCCGTGGGGGGCGTAGAATCGGCCGGTCTGCGATCCGTAGCTTTCCCGCCCTATTCTGGCCAAGACCTCGCCCTTGGTGTTCATCACCGTAATGCGGGGGCCCAGATCGGTGCCTATGTCATTGGACCCGATGCCGCAGAAATATTCGCCAATGTAGACCAGTTCCTCTCCCGATCGGTCATCTATGTAGATCGCAGCGGCCCGGGATAGGTTGACCCATTGAGTCTCGTACTTCCCCTCGGGACTGAATACCTGAATCCGGTGGTTTTCGCGATCAGCGACGTATACCCATCCATCGCTGTCGACGGCCAGGTTGTGAACGATGTTGAACTGGCCCTCGGCGGTACCCGATTCGCCCCAGGAAAACAGGAGCTGTCCATCGGGGGTGTATTTGTGCACCCGTGCGTTGGAGTAGCCATCAGCAACGTAGAAATCGCCGGTCCTTTTGTCGAAGGCCACGTGAGCGGGTTTAGAGAAGGGTATGCCGCTCATCTTGGGACTAGGGCAGTTTGGGGCGCCGAGGGTCATAAGCAGCTTGCCTTCGGGAGTGAGTTGGCGGACTGTGCTGTCCCCGTTATCGACGCAAAACACCGTGTCGTCGGGGGCGATGGTAACGCCGTGGGGGTTGCTGAATAAGCCCTCGCCCCACGTTCTCAAAACGTTTCCTTCGGAATCGAATACGATCATGGGACACGTGCCCCGGTTGAATACGTAAACCTGGTCCCTGGAATCCACGTCTACTGAGGTGCCTTCCTTGTAGGTCCAACCGTCGGGGAGGTTGCCCCAGTTGTCGCCGGATACGCTGTACGTGAAGCCGTTTTCTCCCAGTATTACGGGGCCGGAGCCATCGCTCTCGTCTGAATGGCCTTCCGTCTGAATCCCGTATTCCCAATCTTGCTGTTGATCTGCCATTTCCTCCTCTTTTCCGGTAGTTTCCTGCCCTGTTAAACGTGATTATCGATTTATGCAATCGTAGAAGACGGCTTCACATATGTGTCGCCCGCATCCCTAAAATACATGGGGGTGACAATCATTGGAAGCTCTCCATGGAAGGCTATTGCCGACATTGTGCCCATTGTTCAAATTTCATTTCGCCCCATAGACAGGTTGATCTAGTCCCTTCTGTTTCTTAGGGTGGTGCAGACACTACTATCTGTATATAGTACCAGCTTGAACAGGTAAGATTGCTGGATCAAAGGAGGCCCGTAATAAGCCTATAACCCACGGCAAACCCGGCATTAGAGTAGGTCCATGGAATAACGGCATGAATAGCTAGACCGGACGGAGACTTTGATATGTTTAACGCCCATAGAGTGAAGCGGATTGCGACAGCAAAAGGGATGGTATTCAGCATCCTGTCCCTTCTATTAGTAGCCATGCTTGTCGTGGTTGCTTGTGGAGAGGCCGCCACCGCAACTCCGGAGCCCGACACCACCACCGAAGAACCCCAACCGACCGCCGCCCCTCAACCCACCGCCGCCCCTCAACCCACCGCCGCCCCCCAGCCCACGGCCACAGCGGTCCCCGGGCAGGTGGTGAGTGCAACGGAAGAGCCGACCGAACCGGAGCCGGTATCGACGTTGAGGCCAAGGGATGAATGGACGGTGGAAAACCCCGCAACTCTGGCCGAAATAGAAGCAGAATTGGAGAAGTACCGGGGCAAGAGCATCATTGTCCTCGGGCCGGGAGGCGCCTACACGGCCGCAGCGAGACAGGCCTACTTCATTCCTTTGTTGGAACAATTCGGCATCGAAGTGATCGAGGATACCCCCACCCCGAATCAGGCTAAATGGGTAGCCGCTGCGGAAACGGGCAATATAGAGTGGGACGTGTCTACCCTCGGCGTTGCGGACGCCACGGCTGTCCTCAAGACCGACTCCCTGGATGAGCTGGACTTGAGCGTGGTCGACACCCGGGACCTGCTGGACCCCATCAAGGAACTCTCTCCCTACATGGGCGGCGGAGACGTTACCTGGTCCATCGTCATGGCCTACAACACCGATGTATATCCCGGCGACAGCGGTCCCAAGTCATGGGCAGACTTCTACGATCTGGAGAAATTCCCCGGCCGCCGGGCCCTCCGCCACGCCGTGGCGTGGGGAGGACACATCCAGTTCATGAGGCTGGCCCGTGAACCCGAGCTGCTGAATTCGCCGGAGGGCAAACAGGCTGCTAACAGGCCAAGCCGAGAGCAGATGGAAGAAGACTTCCAGTGGTTTGCCGATTGGGCAGACGAAGCGGCCGGCGACATTATCTACTGGCAAAGCGGGTCACAATGCCCCGAGCTGCTCATAAGCGGGGAAGTGGAAATGTGCAGCGCCTATAACGGTCGAATCTTCGATGCGGCCAAGGAAGGCGCACCGATCCGGGTTTGCTGGGAATGCGGCCACATCATCAACTTGAGTGGATTCGCCCTGGTCAACGGCATGAAAGAGCTGCATCCCGAAAGGTACGAGCTGGCCAACCTGTTCATCGCCTGGATAACCTTCCCCGAAATTAATGCAGAACTATCCAAGTACATCTCATACGGGCCGGTCAACCGGAAGGCCATTCCGTTGTTGGACGCCCCCGAATTTGACGAGGTACGGGACCATCTGCCCACTTCCGGGGCAAACGCCCCCTACGGCATCATGCTGGACGAGGTCTACCTGGGAGAGAACCTGGCCTGGGCTGAGGAGCAGTACATCCTGGCAACCCAGTAGGGCGCCGGGAGTTTAGGCAACCCGCTTTCTGACAGCCTTTGGCTTCTGGATGAGCAGCTAGGAAATTAGGGGGCGGTGGCACGGGCTAACCCGTGTCACCGCCCCTCTCCCGTTCAACTATTGCTAAGCTCTTGAGCAGGTCTACTTTCCCATCTCAGCCGCTATTGGTCCTTGAGTGGAATAGTAGCCGTGACGCACGCCTCGTCGCCGTACACCCCCGTCGTATGCCCCTGTCCCGTGATGTCTTCCACCAATCGGGCGTCGCCGGGCCCAAATACGTGCTTGCTCCCGTCGCCCAACCCAATCTCCAGTTGTCCAGAAAGTATGATCACGAATTGGCGTCTCGGAGCGGGATGCCAGTCCAGGTAGTTCCCCACAGGCTGTGCCTGGAAGCTGATCTTTGTAGTGTGCACACCTTGTGTCCAAGCAGGAGTCTCCGCCAGGCTAATGGACTCGATGTGGGACTGGCCATCTTCTCCGCTGTATAGTCGAAAGGTCCCCATTTATTTACTCCTAGTCTTTTCTTAGTTCCGTGGGTGGGGTATCGGGCCTAATCCACGATGTAACCCTCTCCGAGAATCACTTGGCCCCAAGACAGTAAGGTATTGCCCTTTTGATAGTATTGCAACACCCAGGCTGTAGTGTCGGTGGGTACGGGTCTCTCGTTTGAAGACAAAGTCCAAGCCAGGAGAATGTACGAGCTCGGGGCCTTTAAGAGGAAGGATGATTTTGCGATCACCAGCACTATAGGCCTCTCTAATTACGGAAGAGGTGATCACACGGTATTACTGACATGAAATTCGGGATAATGCATTCTGACATCTTTGACGCGAATAGGACTGTTGACATGGTCGTACGGGCCGAGGGGCTGGGATACGACTCTTTTTGGACTACCGACTTCGCCCTCGGCGCCGCTCCCGACCCGATGGCTGTCCTGGCAGCAGCGTCTCAGAGAACGGAGCGCATTCTGTTGGCTACGGCGGTGTTGGTGCTCCCATACCGGCACCCTGTTGCCCTCGCCAAGACCGTCGCCACCATAGACGTCCTCTCGAAGGGGAGATTGGTACTGGGGCTCGGGGTTGGGAGCAACAAGAAAGAGTTTGATGCCATGGGCCTGGATATCCACCAGCGAGGCAAAATGGCGGATGAGAAGCTGGTCTTGCTGCGCAGGCTGCTTGCGGAGGAAGGGGTGACTCACTGCGGCAAGTTTCACGAAGTGGAGAATGTAAATGTGGGGCCTGAGCCCGTGCAGCGGCCTCACTCTCCGATATGGCTGGGGCCGCTGTGGAAAGATGGGCTCGTAGAGGCGACAGTCAGGCGGACGGGAAGGCTCGGGGACGGGTTCATACCCTCCTCGGTGCCGGCATCACGATACGCAGCCGAGAGGGAGAAAGTGCGCGGTTACGCGGAGCAGGCGGGTCGGGACCCGGACGCCATAGAGTTTGGGACGGTCCTCTGGTTCTGCCTCGACGACGACCGGGAGCGGGCGTGGAAGATTCTGGAAACGGAGTCGGACCGCTGGAGGAGCGAGAGGCCGACGATTCGGGGTCAGGCGAATGTCTCAGGGTATGCAGAGGACTGCGTAGCTGCGATACAGGAATACGTGGATGCAGGGGTTACGCACTTTGTGATGTATGCGGCCGTCCCGCCCTCCCAAACCATGCAGCAATATGAGCAGTTCGCACATGAGGTACTGCCTTTGGTAAGGGGTATAACTCCGTCAAGATAAGGGTTCTATTGCCTAGTAGGGTTTGGCAATCCGAAGTCTTGTGCTAAGTCCGTAGTCCCAATACGTGCACACAGAAAAGAAGTGAGAGCGTCAGTGAAAGGTAAGCCCCTTCACGGAGTGAAGCGCGGAGTTTGTCGCCTTTAGCAGTTTCGCGATGAGGTGCGCGGGAACCCCGCTCGTACTCTTACGTCTCGTTAAACTTCCAAACCCTGCTATGCAATAGAACCGAAAACTATGTGCCTGGGGCTTGGCTCTCCGCAAACGGTTCTTACTTGACAGGCCGCAAAGACTCTACGCCGTCAACTTGCAGCCGGGACAGCTCTTCCAGAGGAATATGGCAATAGATCACGTGCTCTCCACCGTCGGAAGTACGCGCGGGTGGTGGGGTTTCGTCGCATACGGGTCCTATCTTTCGAGGACAACGCCCAGCGAAGAAGCAACCCTGGAATTGGGCCCGCATGGTGGGCACGAATCCCGGAAGCCGGATTGTAGTCGGCTGGGCGTCGGGATCAGGTACGGGCGCCGATGACATCAAAGCTTCGGTGTAGGGGTGAGATGGCGTCGCCAGCACCTTCTTTGCGGGACCCGACTCGGCCACATGCCCCGCATACAGCACAAGGATATCGTCGGAGAGGTATCGTACGACGCCCAGATCATGGGTGATGAATACATAGGAGGTGTTCGTGTCCTGTTGATGGGACCGAAGCAGGTTGAGCACCTGGGCCTGTACGGATACGTCCAATGCAGAGACTGCTTCGTCGGCTACTATGATGTCCGGGGAGGCGGCGAAGGCCCCGGCCAGGGCCACGCGCTGTTGCTCTCCCCCGCTCAGTTCCCCGGGGCGTCGGTTCAAGTAGCCAGGGTCCAGCCCCACGGCCTGCAGCAACTCCCCGGCACGCTGCCGACTCTCCCGTTTGTTGAGGCCGGAGAACTTGTGCAGTGCTCGGACAATGGCATGTCGGACAGCAAGCTTGGGATTAAGGGAGGCAGTCGGGTTCTGGAACACCATGCGCATGGCCGCCTGCTGAGGTCGGGTGCGCTTTCCGACGGCGGGCGCCAGATTCTGCTCTCGTAGTTGGAGATCGCCTCGGTCACGGGGAACCAGTCCCACTATGGCCTGTGCAACGGTAGTTTTGCCGGAGCCGCTTTCACCCACGATTCCCAACGTCCGTCCCAGCCCGACATCAAAATCAACTTCATTAACGGCGCGGACAGGCGGCCGGACTCGGGGGCCAAATAATAGGTACTTGCGTCCCCAACTCCCGTAGAAACGGCGGAGACGTCTTGCCGACAATACAGGGTCTGCCTGGACGCGACCTATTTCCACGTTAGTCTGCTGTTCCCCCCAAGTGTCCCGGTTAACATCACTGGAATACAAACAGCGAGAGAGGTGCCCGGAACCCGTGTCGACAACCGGCGGCGCCTGGTTACCACATGACTCTTGGGCCAGAGGGCATCGTGACATGAAAAGGCAAGCGCTCGGCGCCGACTCAGCTGCAGGAAAGACCGAGCCCGGGATGCTACTGAGCTGTACGGTTGCTCCAGACTCCGTGGGGGGTGTGGGGACGCAACTCAGCAGTCCCACCGTATAGGGATGTTTGGGGGACTTGAACAGCTCCCGGACCGGGGATTCCTCTACTGTCTCGCCGCCGTACATCACTGCCACTCGGTCGGCCACGGCGGCGATCACTCCCAGGTTGTGGGTCACATACAGGATGCCTGCGTTGATGCGCTGCTTCAAGTCCACCACCAACTCCAGGATCGTTGCTTCCGTGGTGACGTCCAGTCCTGTAGTCGGTTCGTCCATGATCAGCAGGTCCGGTTCACAGGCCAATGCCATGGCGATGACCACCCGCTGCTGTTGGCCCCCGCTGAGCTCATGGGGATACCGACGCCCAATAGACTCCGGGTCAGCCAATCGTACGCTCTCGAAAAGCTCCACTGTCCGGTGGTGACTTTGCTGGGTATCCATGTCCAGGTGCCGGCTGAGCACCTCATGGATCTGTGCCCCCGCCCTCATGGTCGGATTCAGCGACGTCGCGGGGTCCTGGTACACCATGGCTATGCGGTTGCCCCGCAAATGGCTCAGTTCCGACGAGTCCATTTGCGCAACGTCCCGGCCTTCGAACAGTATCCTGCCGTCTACCCGTGTAGTGCCCGGCAGGTAGCCCATGACGGCGAAGGCAGTGGTCGACTTGCCGCATCCCGATTCACCTACGACCCCCATCACCTCCCCGCGATGCACCTCCAGCGATGCGTCCCTGACCGCGTAGACCGTGCCCCGGGGCGTGAAGAATGTTACGGCCAGATTCTCCACCTGGAGCAGCGGTGTTCCAAGGTTTGACTGGCTGCTCATCTGATGATCTCTCTGGGAAGACCGCTGGCCTGTTTGATGCCGTCGGTCAGCAGATTGACACCCACCACCAACGAGGCGACTGCACCCGCCGGCGCCAGCGTCATCCACGGTGCTGTGCCTATGTACTGTCGGCCCTCGCCGATCATGCGGCCCCAGTCCGGCGATGGCGGCGAAACACCCAAGCCGAGAAATCCCAGGGTGGACACGATGAGGATCGAATAGCTCAGCCGCACCGAGAGTTCCACCGCCAGGACCGTCAATGCATTGGGCAGGATCTCCCTGAAAATGATGTAGGCCGCGGACTCTCCCCGCAGTCGGGCGCTCATTACAAACTCCTGGTTCTTCGCCTTTAGAGTTACGCTCCGCATCACACGAGAAATAGTGGGTGCATGGACGACGCCGACAGTCAGCGCGATTAGCAGGCCCTCCCAGTTTTCGTCGAGCCAGTGCCACGGGGCCTCCCGAGCGCCGAGAGTAGTCAGTACCAAGAGGGCAAGAAGCAAGCCCGGAAAGGCCAAACCCCCGTCCATGATGCGCATCACCACCTCGTCCACCCTGCCTCCCTTGTAGCCGCTGCTCATCCCTATCACGGTGCCGAGGAAGATACCCAGCAGAGCGCCGCCCAGCGACATCGCTATCAAAGAGCCTGCCCCGGACAATACGCGGCTGAAAACGTCGCGCCCGAATTGATCCGTTCCCAGCAGGTAGGTCCAGTTCGGCCCCGAAAGCTGGTCCTCGGCGGGGAAGAGGGGTGGCACATGGAACTCATCAAAGGGATAAGGGGCCACCATCGAACCGAAAATCGCCAAGAACACGTGGATCATTACGATGGGCAACCCTATACGGCCTGCCGTAGTGGATAGCGAAAGCCGCAAAAACTCGCGGGTCCCCCGGCCCGCGGCCAGAAGCACGGGCCGGGCGGCGCCGGGCACGCCAATGCGAGTCTTGCCTGTGGTAGGTGCGAGCGCCATTAGGCGTACCTTATCCGCGGGTCCAGAACTGCGTAGCTAAGGTCCGCCAGCAGGGTGCTGATGGTATAGGTCACGGCGATAATCAGCGTAAGCGCCTGCAACAAGGGTATGTCACGAGTTTCGATCGAGCTCAATAGCAGTTGTCCCAGGCCCGGATAGGAGAATACGTTCTCAACTATGATGAGGCCGGCCAAAAGCCACCCGCTCATTGCAGCAACTATGCTGATGGTTGGCAGAATTGCATTCGGAACGACGTGCCGCAATATGACCCTCCTCATTGGGAGGCCCTTCAGGACCGCCGTCCGCACGTAGTTGCTCTCCATGACCTCCAACACATTGGCACGCGTCATTCGCATAATGTAGGCAAATACCACGCCGGTCAGCGTTAGGGTCGGCAGCACCAGGATCTCCGGCCTCGTTAGAGGACTCTCGCCCCGGGGTATGGCGCTGGTGGTCGGTAACCAGCCCAATTCGGAGGAAAAGATGATGATCAACAGCAACCCGGTCACAAACTCCGGCAGCGATATCCCTACCATGCCGACAGTGCTGACAATGCGGTCACCAATGCTGTTGGGTCTCACCCCGGCCATAGTTCCGACAAGCACCGCCGGGGGCACCGCTATTGCAAAGGCGAACACGGCAAGGTATATGGACGGCAGAAAACGGTGCCCTATGATTTCCGTGACTGGGCGTTTTTGAATCAAAGATTCGCCGAAGTCGCCTTGGACGACACCCCAGATCCAGTCTCCGTACCGGACGGGAGCGGGGTGGTCGAGGCCCAACTGTTCCCGCATATGCTTGAGATTCTGTTCCGTTGCATTCCGCCCCATCACTATCTCGGCCGCATCACCCGGCAGCATCTCCGTGACAGTGAATATGACTACAGAGACCACGAGAAGGGTGATTACGATCAAGCCCAGGCGCACCGTTATGAAACGTAACATGTGCTCAACAGCCTATCAGTAGCCTCTGGAAAGCTGGCCCAGCGGATAGGGGGACCGAGTGTGGACTAATAACCTCAACTTGCAAGAGGGTCTCTTCCTGACACTCAGTCATCGGCAAGTCGTAGGGGGTTAGGCCCATAAAGCTATCAGCCCACTCTGGTCTTGTCAATTCAGCATCGGGGGGGATAATGTTTCTTCTAATTTGCAAAAAAGAGGTGCGTACCTAATCCGGAAAGGAATCAACAACCTGGCCGGGAGTACGCTCCCATAATGCGGCCTACGTATTAAGGAAGAGTCCCCAAAAACGTACTATCTCACGGCCGGTTCATCGGATGGCCAAGTTTCTGGCAGGGCATTCCTGGTCCTAACCGGGCAAAGAGTATGGGACCCCGGCTTACATTGAAGCTAGGGCCCCATCTCATTTCCAACGACTGGGATACACCGAAGCTAATACGCTGGTGCCCCCCTATTCGTCAATCCAGGCGTTCTGGAGGAGTCCCCAACTCAGTGGATGGGGGTCCGCGCCATACACGTTGCTGCGCGCACCGGTCAACTGCGGGATGAATGCCACGATCAGGTGAGGCACATTTTCGATCATGATGTTCTGGATCTCCGCCCAGGTCTCCTGCTGGCCTTCAAGGTCCTGCCCCCTTGCCTTCACGACGAGGTCGTCAAGGTGCTGGTTGTAGTAACGCGGCTTATTGTAGGAGCAGCCGACGCAGTTCTGGATGCTCAGGGCCGCGTCCGGGTTGGGCCGGCCGAAAAACCGAATGACCGTGAAGGGCTCAACACCCCACACATCGCCCCAGAACCTGTCTGAAGGCCTTTCCTCGATCGCCACCCGAATGCCAGCGGGCGCAGCACTCTGTTGGAATGCTACCGCCATTTCCCTCATCCCTGGTCCGAGATCGCCTGTGAACAGTGTGATGTCGATTCCGTCCGGGTGTCCTGCCTCCTCCAACAACTCCCTGGCTCTATCGGGGTCGTAGCGGACCCTTGCGGCTGCTTCCGCCGAGAAGAGGGGGCTGTTGGCCGGAACGGGGTGGTCGTACGCTAGTTGGCCGCGTCCAAGCAGCGCCACTTGTCTGATGAGTTCCCGGTCTGTCGCGGCTTGCATGGCCTGTCGGACCAGCGTGTTATCGAACGGCGCAATGTCGGTTGCCAAGACCATTCCCATCCAGGCCGCGCTGTCGCTCTCCAACACCACGGTGTCTGGGTTCGCCTCGAGAGCGGCAGTGAGCGAGAATTCCAACTGAAATACGAGATCGACGTCGCCAGCCTCGAGGGCCAGCTGCCGGGCTGCCGGCTCGCGTATGCTGACAAAGACGATCTCATCCAGGTAGGGGTAGCCCTGTTGCCAGTAGTCGGGGTTCCGCACCATCGTCGAGCGCTCGCCTATCAGGTGTTCCACCAGTATGAAGGGCCCCGAGCCGAACTCCCCAGAGTCGAACCGATCGGTGTTTATGGGTAACTTGACGCCGTCTATTTCGGAGGGGAGGATTCGTGCCTGGTAAATTGACAGGCTATCCAGGAACAACGAGTTGGGGCCGACGAGGTCGAAGCGTACGGTGTAGTCGTCGACGGCGACGACTTCTTCGATGACCGAGAATGGGCCCCGCGCCGTGCTGTCCAGCTCGGGGTCTTGGAGCCGGTCAAAGGTGTAGATCACGTCCTCCGCCTTGAAGTCCTTTCCGTGGTGGAACTTTACGCCTCTACGCAGGTGAAAGGTGTAGGACGTGAAGTCTTCGTTGTGCTCCCAGGACCTGGCCAGTTCCGGCTTCACGGAAAGGTCCGGCTGGATCATGATCAGATTGTCATAGGTTGCCTGGGTGATGGAAATGTCAATGTTTGCGTTCTGTAAAGCCGGGTCCAACGTTAAGTTTGTTGCTGCAAACGCAACTCTTAGCGAGCCACCGTACTTCGGCGTGAGAACGGCTTCGGCAGCGGCGGCTTCGGCGACGGCAGCGGCTTGTGCCTCGGCGGCGGCCATAGCGAGCTCGGCAGCCTGGGCGGCAGCAGCTTCGGCAGCAGCTACGGCTTGAGCTGCGGCATCTTGTGCGGCCATAACAGCCGCGGAATCAGCGGTGCCGGCGGCCTCGGCGGCAGCCTGGGCAGCGGCAGCGAGCTCTGCGGCAAAGGCGACAGCTTCCTCAGCAGCCTTAGCGGCGGCTTCTGCGGCCATCGCTGCCTCTGACAGTGTGGCCTCGGCATCTGATATGGCGGCCTCTGCGGCTTCGGCAGCAGCGGCGGCTTCTGCGGCAGCTTCCGCGGCCCCTGTGTCGACGGGTGCTGCAGTGGGCTCGGGCTCGCCGTCGCTACAGGCCACGACGAAGAGGACGGATACCAGTGCCATGGTAAGCAAGATAAGAAACCAATTCTTACTGGCTACCTTAGATCTCATAATAATCTCCTACGTTTATGCGGCAGGCGTACACTTTTGGGGGGCTACATGGGAATAAACGGGAATGTCGCACTGGCGCATTGCTATTGATTCGGCGTCGGCAACGCTACATGGACTATCCTCGAATTGTCAAGCTTGACATGAAATATGCCTAAATGATCGATATTGTGCTATATTTCACATGGAATTGACCGCCTGGACTAAAAGGGTGGGCCCCCGGCTTCAACAGCAAGCCGGGGGCCCATTTCTTTCTCAACTACTGGGGTAGACCTAAGGCCAAACCCGAGGCGACTCTCTATTCGTTAAACCAGACGTTCTGGAAGACTCCCCAGCCCAGCGGGTGAGGTTCTGCGCCTACTAGGTTGCTGCGCGCGCCGGCCAACTGCGGTATGAATGCCACGACCAGGTGAGGCACATTTTCGATCATGATGCGCTGGATCTCCGCCCAGCTCTCCTTCTGGCCTTCAAGGTCCTGCCCCCTTGCCTTCACGACCAGGTCGTCAAGCGTCTGGTTGTAGTAACGCGGCGCATTGAAGGGGCAGTCGACGCAGGACTGGATGGTCAGGGCCGCGTCCGGGTTGGGCCGGCCGTAAAACCAAATGACCGTGAAGGGCTCAACGCCCCACACATCGCCCCAGAACCTGTCCGAGGGCCTTTCCTCGATTTCAATGCGAATCCCGGCGGGCGCAGCGCTCTGTTGCATTGCCACCGCCATTTCCCTCATCCCTGGCCCCACGTCGCCTGTGAACAGTGTGATGTCGATCCCATCAGGGTGTCCAGCCTGCTCCAACAACGACTTCGCCAACTCGGGGTCGTAGCGGACTTCAGCAGCAGCTTCCGCCGAAAAGAGGGGGCTATTGGCCGGAACGGGGTGGTCATAGGCCAACTGGCCGCGTCCCAACAGCGCTGATTGTCTGATAAGTTCCCGGTCCGTCGCGGCTTGCATGGCCTGTCGGACCAGCTTGTTATCGAACGGCGCAGCGTCGGTTGCCAAGACCATTCCCATCCAGGCCGCGCTGTCGCTCTCCAACACCACGGTGTCTGGGTTCGCATCAAGAGCGGCAACGGTCGAGAATTCCAATTGAAATACGATATCGACGTCGCCAGCCTCGAGGGCCAGTTGCCGGGCTGCCGGCTCGCGTATGCTGACAAGGACGATCTCATCCAGGTAGGGAAAGCCCTGTTGCCAGTAGTCGGGGTTCCGCACCATCGTCGAGCGTTCGCCTATCAGGTGCTCCACCAGTATGAAGGGCCCCGAGCCGAACTCCCCAGAGTCGAACCGGTCGGTGTGTATGGGTAACTTGACGCCGTCTATTTCGGAGGGGAGGATTCGTGCCTGGTAAATTGACAGGCTAT
The DNA here is from genome assembly GCA_965197585.1 of Dehalococcoidia bacterium. GTDB lineage: Bacteria > Chloroflexota > Dehalococcoidia > Plut-88900 > Plut-88900 > Plut-88900. The sequence goes on along the minus strand of OZ240215.1, from coordinate 2,428,622 downwards.
CCAGGAACAACGAGTTGGGGCCGACGAGGTCGAAGCGTACGGTGTAGTCGTCGACGGCGACGATTTCTTCGATGACCGAGAATGGGACCCGCGCCGCACTGTCCAACTCGGGATCTAGGAGCCGGTCAAAGGTGTAGATCACGTCCTCCGCCTTGAAGTCCTTTCCGTGGTGGAACTTTACACCTCTGCGCAGATGGAAGGTGTAGGACGTGAAGTCTTCGTTGGGCTCCCAGGACCTGGCCAACTCCGGCTTCACGGAAAGGTCCGGCTGGATCATGATCAGATTGTCATAGGTTGCCTGGGTGATGGAAATGTCAACTGCTGTGAGGTGTATAGCCGGGTCCAACGTTAAGTTTCTTGCTGCTAACCCAACTCTTAGCGAGCCACCGTACTTCGGCGTGAGAACGGTTTCGGCAGCGGCGGCTTCGGCGACGGCAGCGGCTTGAGCTTCTGCGGCGGCCATCGCTAGCTCGGCAGCTTGGGCGGCAGCGGCTTCGGCAGCGGCCACGGCCTGAGCGGCGGCCTCTTGGGCGGCCATAACAGCCGCGGAATCTGCGGTGCCGGCGGCCTCGGCGGCAGCCTGGGCAGCGGCAGCGAGCTCTGCGGCAAAGGCGACAGCTTCCTCAGCAGCCTTAGCTGCGGCCTCCGCGGCCATTGCTGCCTCTGACAGTGTGGCCTCTGCCTCTGATATGGCGGCCTCTGCGGCTTCGGCAGCAGCGGCTGCATCTGCGGCAGCTTCCGCGGCCCCTGTGTCGACGGGTGCTGCAGTGGGCTCGGGCTCGCCGTCGCCACATGCTACGACGAATAGGACGGACACCAGGGCCACGGCAAGCAAGATAAGGAACCAATGCCTACCAGCTACCTTAGATCTCATAATAATCTCCTCCATTTATGCGTCAGGTTTTCTCTTTTGGGAAGGTACATCGCGGTATATGGAAATATCGTACTGGCGCATTGATATTGATTGGGCGTCAAAAACCCTACATGGATTATCCTTGAAATGTCAAGCTTGACATGAAATATACCTAAATGATCGCGATTGCGCTATATTTCACATGGGATTGACCGCCTGGACTAAAAGGGTGGGCCCCCGGCTTCAACAGCAAGCCGGGGGCCCATTTCTTTCTCAACTACTGGGGTAGACCTAAGGCCAAGCCCCAGGAGACTCTCTATTCGTCAATCCATGCGTCTTGGAAGAGTCCCCAGCCCAGGGGATGGGCGTCTGCGCCGTAAACGTTGCTGCGTGCTCCGTTTAACTGCGGCATGAAAGCCACGACCAGGTGCGGTATATTTTCGATCATGATGTTCTGGATCTCCGCCCAGGTCTCCTGCTGGCCCTCAAGGTCCTGCCCCCTGGCTTTCGCTACCAGGTCGTCAAGGTGCTGGTTGTAGTAACGCGGCGCATTAAAGGGGCATCCGACGCAGGACTGGATGCTCAGTGCCTGGTCCGGGTTGGGCCGGGCGAACCACCAAACGACACTGAACGGCTCAACGCTCCACACTTCGCCCCAGTATCCGTCTGAAGGCCTTTCCTCGATCGCCACCCGAATGCCTGCGGGCGCAGCACTCTGTTGGTATGCTACCGCCATTTCCCTCATCCCCGGTCCGAGATCGCCTGTGAACAGCGTGACGTCGATCCCGTCCGGGTGTCCGGCCTCCTCCAACAACTCCCTGGCTCTGTCGGGGTCGTAGCGGACCCTTGCGGCTGCTTCCGCCGAGAAGAGGGGACTGTTTGCCGGTATGGGGTGGTCGTAGGCGAGCTGTCCGCGCCCCAGCAGCGCCACTTGTCTGATGAGTTCCCGGTCTGTCGCGGCTTGCATCGCCTGTCGGACCAGCTTGCTATCGAACGGCTCTATTTCGGTTATCAGAGTCATTCCCATCCAGGTAGCGCTGTCGGTTTCCAACACCTTGGTGTCGGGGTTGGCATCGAGCGCCTCAATGCTCGCGAATTCCAGTTGGAATAGGACGTCGACGTCACCGGCCTCGAGGGCCAGGAGCCGGGCTGCCGGCTCTCGGATGGTGAGAATGACGATCTCATCCAGGTAGGGGCGGCCCTGCTGCCAGTAGTTCGGGTTCCTAACCATCGTCGTACGTTCGGCCGGCAGGTGCTCCACCAGCATGAAGGGACCCGTGCCGTATGTCATGGTGTTGAACTTGTCGGTATCAATTGGCAGCTTTTCGCCATCTATTTCGGAGGGGACTATCCGTGCCTGATAGATGGTAAGGCTGTCCAGGAACAAGGAGTTAGGGCTGACAAGGTCGAAGCGAACGGTGTAGTCGTCGATGATCACCATTTCATCGATGACCTCGAATGTTGTCCGCACTGCGGTGTCAAAGTCGGGGTCCACCAGTCTCTCGAATGTGTAAACGACATCCTCCGCCTTGAAGTCCTTCCCATGGGAGAACTTCACACCCCTGCGGAGGTGGAAGGTGTAGGACGTGAAGTCTTCGTTAGGCTCCCAGGACCTGGCCAGCTCCGGCTTCACGGAAAGATCTGGTTGGATCATGAGCAGATTGTCATATGTGTTCTGGGTGATCATGATGTCGACACCCGTGCGGTGCTGTGCCGGGTCCAGCGTGAGGTGTCTCGCGGCTGTCCCAATTCTAAGTGAACCACCGTGCTTCGGCGTGAGAACGGCTTCGGCGGCAGCGGCTTCGGCGGCGGCAGCGGCCTGTGCCTCGGCGGCGGCCATCGCTAGCTCGGCAGCCTGGGCGGCAGCGGCTTCGGCAGCGGCTACGGCCTGAGCGGCGGCCTCTTGGGCGGCCATAACAGCCGCGGAATCTGCGGTGCCGGCGGCCTCGGCGGCAGCCTGGGCAGCGGCAGCGAGCTCTGCGGCAAAGGCGACAGCTTCCTCAGCAGCCTTAGCTGCGGCTTCCGCGGCCATTGCTGCCTCTGACAGTGTGGCCTCGGCATCTGATACTGCAGCCTCTGCGGCCTCTGCGGCGGCGGCTGCATCTGCTGCGGCCTCCGCGGCCCCTGTGTCCACGGGTGCGGCAGTGGGTTCGGGATCGCCATCGCCACAGGCCACGACGAAGAGGACGGATACCAGTGCCACCACAAGTAGGATCAGAAACCAATGCCTACCAGCTACCTTAGATCTCATAATAATCTCCTCCACTTATGCGACAGGCGTACACTTTTGGGAAGCTACATGGGAATAAACGGAAATGTCGCACTGGCGCATTGATATTGATTCGGCGTCAGCAACGCTACATGGATTATCATTGCATTGTCAAGCTTGACGTGAAATATGCTTAAATGATCGATATTGTGCTATATTTCACAGAGTATTGACCGCATGGGGATCAGGACAAGCTGGATCGTCTTCCGGGCTCCCACTTCCTTATGGAGGCTGCGGCTCGGGCCCACCGCGTAGCGGTAAACGGGGCCATAAGCAAAATAACTTTCGGCGTGGCGGAATTGTAGAAAGGGATCCGAATTTCGCCTTGATACCGAGGCGCCCAAAGCGAACCTGGGGCTCCTAAGCATTACAGCATGTAAAACCCCGACACCGGGGCCGAAGTGCTCCCTTGCGGGTGAACTCAGCTCCTGCCGTTGCGCAAGAGTTTCCCGGGCAATGCTCCCGTTGGCTCACCGTCCTCGAAGGTCACCTCGCCATTGACCATGATCCAGTTGTAGCCATTGGCCTTCTGGATCCGCCGCCAATCGCCACCGGGCAGGTCCTCTGCAATTTCGGAGGGTAGGATCTCCAGCTTGTCCAGGTCGTACACCAAGATATCCGCCGGCGCACCCTCGCGGATAACTCCCCGGTCCTTGAAGCCACCGCAGTGGGCAGGCATGTAGCTCAACTTGAAGTGAGCATCCTCCAGCGTCATTACCTTCTCGTCCCGCACCAACCAGGCAAGCATATCCGTCGAGTAATTTCCGGCGGTCCTGAATTTAACGTGCGCTCCGCCGTCTGATATCCCGGCAACGATGTGTGGCGAGTCGAGGACTTCCGCCGTGTACTGTGCGACGTCACGGCCCTGGGCCGCAGCGATGAACTCGGTGCCCAGATCGTCGGCTACGACGAGGTCAAGGAGAGCGTCGATAACGTGCTTGCCTTCCCTGTCGGCGATGTTCTGGACAGTAAGGCCGGCATAGTGTTCGTACTCCGGCCTGGCCGTCTCTTCGACGATCAAGCTCCCAACAGATCCTGCGATGACGCTGGTGGGACGGGTTCCGGAATCCCATTCCTCTTTCAGCTTGCGTCTCATTTCTGGGTCTTCCATCTTCGCCTTGCGTTCGACATGCGTTCCCAAGGTTACCTCGCGCCAAACGGGAGTTTCGTCGAAGAGGTTCCAGTCCTCGAAAGTGAGTTCGAAGCCACCCCGGTATGTAGCTCCCTGGCCGTAAATCCATATTCCTTGCTCAGCACATTGCTGTAACCAGCGAAGCCGAGCACGATGCTGCTCCGGGTGGATGGCGTTGGGCGTGACTGCCTGGTAGATTATGGGCCGCTTGGCTGCCTTGGCGATTTCTTCGTAGAAGTTCCTGGTTTGATCTGCCAGAGGGCGACCTTCTTCACCGGTTTCTTCGTAAGACAGCTCGATGAATCCTTCGTCGCGGTCAGCTAATACCTTGGCGAAGGTGAGTAGCTCTTTCTCCGACAACAAGTCGGTGATCATAGGCGTTCCGTCGTAGTCCCGCTGCACTGAGGTCTTGCCTAGCACCTGGGCCGACCAACCACAGGCTCCAGCATCCATAGCCTCGTTGACCAGCCGTACCATTTCCTGAAGCTCTGCCTCGGTGGGGCGCCGCTTCTTGGCCTCATCCCATCCCATTACCCAGGCGTACAAGGGTGTCAGGGGCACGTAGGTAAGACAATTCACCCCCTTCGGAATACGCGATAGGGTGTCCATGAATTCGGGGAAGGTCACCCAGTCCCAGGTCATTCCTTCTTTCATCGCGGCATAGGGGATAGCCTCGTTCCGTGTCAAGCTGAGCATGCACCGGTCCCGGTCTTCCACCCTCGATGGGGCGAAGCCGAAACCGCAATTGCCCAGCGCTACCGAGGTCACTCCGTGCCAACCCGACAGCGTGCAGTAGGGGTCCCAAAAGATTTGAGCGTCATAGTGAGTGTGCAGGTCAATAAAGCCGGGTGCTACAATAAGACCCTTGGCATCCAGCACTTTGTCTGCCGTGCTACCCACAAAGCCGCCGATCTTGGCGATTATCCCATCTTTAATTGCGATGTCGCTTATGTAGCGAGGCACACGAGTACCGTCTACGATCGTACCTCCCTTGATGATGATGTCATAGTTAGCCATATCTCCACCTCCGTTCCATTATCTTGTGACCACGTCAGTTCCTACCGATCTCCGCTACCCAACCATGCGAGTCAATACGTCTCAGAATATATGGATTTTGTTGAATATGCGCTCTCTTGGATGACTCGGACTATATTATGGCACCATGAGCGCGTCAACCGCTCTCCGATGCACTCAGTTCTTCCAACATAGCGAATTAATACACTATATTATGGCTATAAGTTGACACTAAAATCCGTAAACATTACACTCGCTGAGGCGACCATATTTGAAAATTTGAGCTTTGGGCATTGTAGGGGGATAGCTGATGGCGGACTATGACATAATCATCAGAGGTGGCACGGTCGTAGACGGTACCAGGACGCCGAGATACAACAGCGATATAGCGATCAAAGACGGGTTTATCGTCAAAGTCGGTGGCCTGAAGAGGGGTACGGCGGACAGAGTTCTTGACGCCCGAGGCCGCATTGTGGCCCCGGGTTTCGTAGACCTGCACACTCATTACGACGCTCAGATTCAGTGGGACCCTTACTGCACGCTGTCGGGCTGGCATGGTGTGACCTCGGTAGCGCTGGGCAATTGTGGTTTCGGCTTCGCCCCGTCCCGCGTCGAAGACCGAGACAGAGCCATGCTCTGTATGACCCGCAACGAGGCCATTCCATACGATGCAATGAAGGCTGGAATGCTCTGGGACTGGGTCACTTTCCCCGAGTTCATGGATACCCTAGCACGCATTCCAAAGGGGTTGAACTGTCTTACCTACGTGCCCCTGACACCCCTGTACGCTTGGGTAATGGGATGGGATGAGGCCAAGAAGCGGCGCCCCACCGAGGCGGAGCTTCAGGAAATGGTCAGGCTGGTCAATGAGGCCATGGATGCGGGAGCCTGCGGCTGGTCGGCCCAGGTCCTCGGTGCAAATTCGGTACAGCGGGACTACGATGGCACGCCCATGATCACCGACTTGCTGACGGAGGAGGAGATTCTCACCTTCGCCAAAATCCTGGGCGACCGCGATGAGGGATTCATAGAGCTCTCTTACCAGGAAACCGGAGAAGAAGGCCGGCCATTGGGAGATGAATCCCGGTCATTCTTCGAAAAAGTTGCAGAGGCGGCCAAGCGCCCCATCCTTTACCAGGCAGTAACAGCCAACGCCGTCCATCCAGAGCAGCATAGAGAGCGGATCCGCTGGCTGGCGAGCTGCTCCGAGCGAGGCCTGCGGGTATACGGCCAAGGCGGTACATTTAGAGCTGGATTTCTCTTTACGTTTGAAGACTGGAACCTGTTCGACGACGCACCCGCCTGGCGCGACGTGACCCTGGGGACGAAGGATGAACGCAAAGCGAAGATGCAGGACCCGGAAGTAAGACAGCTGCTTAAGGAAGAGTGGGAGTCGGGCATACGACCTACTCAAGCGACCCGTGGATCCGTAGGTGGCCTGCTGGTACTGCCTCGCAAAGTCAAGATTGATATCGGCGCCGAGTCGGATTTCTCCAAGTTGCCAGCCAAGGTGAATGTTGCCGGTATGGATTACTTCCTGGTTAACACTCGTGACGGGTACAAGCTGCTATCCCTGGTATGCCCTCACCAGGGCGGTTGTGTTGGCAATGAAGATGACAGGTTCGTTTGTGACACGCATGGTTACGAATATGAGCATGATGGAGGTCGCGGCATCACCGACCCCGAACTGCGCATGAAATCATTCGTAGTCAATGTTGTTGATGGCAGACTGATAGCCTTGGCTCCCAACGAGACCGAGGCTTCCGGTAAACGTGTCGGGCGGACCGTACAGGACATTGCTGACGAGCAAGGCAAACACGTTATCGACGCCCTGTTGGACATGTGTGTCGAGGACGACTTGGCGACTGAATTCCTCGGCGATACGCAGGGCCGCAATGTAGCCAAATACACCGCAGAGGTGCTGGACTCCCCCCACGTCGTCGCCGGGACATCCGATGGTGGCGCTCACATTAAATTCTTTACCGGAGGGATCTATCCAACGGATACATTAACTTGGCTGGTTAGAGACGAGAAGGTGATGACCCTGGAAGATGCTCACTATAAGTTGAGCTATCTGCCCGCCCACCTCGGTGGCTTTAAGGATAGGGGGGTTATCCGTGAGGGTGCGCCAGCGGATATTGTGGTGTATGACCTGGACAAGCTGGAGGCTCTACCCTCCGAAATTGCAGAGGACCTGCCCGGCGGCGAGTGGCGTCGGATCCAGAGGGCCAATGGCTATAACTGGATCATGGTCAATGGCGAAGTGACCTTCGAGGATGGTGTGCCAACTGGGGCATTGCCCGGAAGGCTTTTGCGCAACGGCAGAGGTTAAGTCTACCTATAAGGGAGCACACCAGGCCCGGTGTTGGGGTTTTGCCTGCCAAAATACTTAGGAGTCTCAGGTTCGCCTGGGGCTCCTTGGCATAAAGGCGGTATTGGGATCGCTTTCTACCATTCCGCCACGTCCAAAGTTACGTTGCCTATGGCCCCGCATGCCACTGCATAGCGGGTCTGTGCTGTGGCCCTAAGAGGGAGAAGGGGCCCTGGAAGATGGCTTACCTTGGTCTGTTCCACCGAGAGGTCAGTGTCCTGTGAAATGGAGTCGGGCATGTCGAACGACAAAATCCGCATTGGAATAATCGGCGCCAACGCCCAATATGGATGGGGCAGGCGGGCCCATTTGCCGGCTCTTCTGACCCTGCCCGACTATGAGCTGACGGCCGTTTGCACCTCCCGTCCTGAGACAGCGCAGGAATCCAAGGAAGTCTACGGCGCCAAGATGGCTTTTCACGATTTTCGCGAGATGGTGCAACATCCGGATATCGACCTGATTTCCGTATCCGTACGCGTGCCCTGGCACTACGATATGGTCATGGCTGCCCTGGAAGCGGGAAAGCATGTATTCTGCGAATCGCCACTGGGCGCCAACCTGGCCGAGACTGAGGAGATGGCCGCTTTGGCCCGGGCCAAGGGTGTTCGGCACATGGTGGCTCTACAGGCAAGGGGCGCTCCGGCCGTGCTGCATTTGAGGGACCTACTGGCACAGGGGTACGTGGGCGAGGTGTTGGCCTGCAACATGACTATGTTCTATCCGGGCCTGCTGCAGCGGGGACGAGACATGGCCTGGATGGCGGACCGGAAGATGGGCGCCGATACCTTAGCTGGAGTTACTTGCCATGTCATCGACATATTGTGTTACTGCGTCGGGGAGTTTCGGGAACTGTCCGCCAAGGTTGCGACCCAGGTGACGGAGTGGGAGACCCGGGAAGCTGGAAGGACGGTTCCAGTAACTGCATCGGACAATGTGTTGATAAACGGCGTGCTGGCCGGAGGGGCAGTGGCCTCAGCCCACATCGGCAACGTACCCTGGCATGGTACCGGTTGGAGGATGGAAATCTACGGACGAGAAGGCACGGTGGTGGCGTCCTCCGAAGATTGGCCTCAATTCGGAAACATCCAACTCTGGGGAGTACGGGGCAATCAAAAGGTAGTCAGACCGACTGGATTGGAGAAGTTGACCGTTCCGGAATTGGAGAGGCTGACCGTTCCAGACCGGTTGATTCAGGTCCCGGGGAGGATGCGGGCGACGGAACCGTTCGACGCAGCAGACCTTATAGGCCAACTGTATCTAATCTTGGCTCGGGCGATCCGGGAAGGGAGTGAAGTAGGGCCAGATTTCAACCTGGCTGCGAAACGGCACCGGCTTCTGGACACGATACAGCGTTCTTCGGACGAAGGCAGGAAACTCGAGGTGCACTAGGGCCTAGGCATTCTTAATGCAAAGGGTGTAACAATTTGGCCACAACGCGGCTTTATGAGCACAGGATGTGCCCAAGGCAAGGAGACTCTTCGTTGTTGATTCCCGCCCTGGCGCTAGTCACAGAGCCTTCCTTCAGGCTCAATCCTCCGAACTCTCACAAGACTTAATGCATTGGAGAGAAGGCCGAAGGAACCATGATCTTGGTTTCCTGATTTACTAGCCATTCTCGGGTGGGGGGCGGCCAATGCGGGCTCTTTAAGGCCTCACTTCGGATCCGTTCCCGTTGCCCTAGATCGTTGTAGGGCCAAATGTGAACCCATTTGTTCAGCCCGCCTATGTCTGCGTACATCGCAGCTGCCAATGGAGAGTGTTTTTCACGATGGGGGATGGCTTGTGCCCATATGTCGATGACCTTACCCATGCTGCCCCTCTTGTATGTGTATGAGCGCACTTCGTAGAAATTCCCCAAAGCCTGGTCTCCGCCGAGAGGACGCATGAATGGTGCAGGCAGGAAGATTTCAGAGTTCGTAATCACAAATATGTCCGGGTCATAGGCTGGGGGCCAGTTGGGATCTTTCCCTGCTTCCTCTCGAATGGAATTGCGGACTTGTTCCCGAATGGAAGTTCGCTTTTCGATGCTTTCGTAGGGCCAGACGTGAATCACCTGATTCAAAGGTCCGATTTCGGTGCACCAGAATGCTCCGAGCTTGGAAAACCTCTCTCTGTGGGGTAGGGCGGCGGCGAAAATCTCTTCGTACTGGGCTACGCTTCCGGGCTTCAAGGTGTAGGTAAAGACTTCATAAATCATCGTGACTCCTCAATGAAATCGTTTAGTTGCTGCTTAGTAAAAGAGGGGTTTCGGGGTCATGTGGAGGTGTGTTGAAAGCTACGCGATAGGGTAGCAAAATTGTTTCAGTAGAGCATCAAGGGTTTGATCTCTCACAACATATAGCACAGACAGATAGAACGAAACATGGCGAGAGTAGGGATCAGAGCGATCATTGAGACTTGGAAAGCACGTGGCGGAAACTATTCGGAAGAGGTTCGACGGTTGGGGATAGATCGACGGACGGTTAAACGCTGGGTGGAGCGAGGGAGGCAGCCGTGGGGTATGTGCGGCGGCAGGGAGTAAAGCGGCGGTGGACGGCGCCGGAGCGGCCCAAGAGGGTGTTGAGGGGAGAGGTGGCGATCCAGGTGAAGGCATGGAGAGAAGCTATGGGCTTCTGTCGAGAGAAGTTGGCGGTGTTGGCCCGAGGCCAAGGATTGAAGGTATCCCCATCAGCACCTATGCCGTCCCCATTCCCCTGGACGGTCTTTAGGCTGAATGGAAAACGACTCTAGCTTTTGTGCGGTATGGCGACCCCGACCGGATTCGAACCGGCGATCTCCACCGTGACAGGGTGGCATGTTAGTCCGCTACACCACGGGGCCAAAACCGCTCAAAAGGAACAAACGGGGTTTTATTATAGCGCAGGGTCTGATGTGGTGGCTAGCTGCATTGACAACGCCCCTTCCCCGTGCCTAGAATCGGGCGCGTTTCACGGCAGGGCCGCACGCTCGGGCGCCGGAGGTGGCAAACAACCGACTCGGGATGGTGCAGGTGATTTTTTAGCGGAAACGAGGAGGAGAAGCTATGGGCAAGAACGGTTACAAGGTAATGGATTCCGACCTGCACGTACTGGAGCCGGCAGACCTTTACACCACCTACATGGACCCGAAATGGGGAGACCGGATTCCCAGGGGGGAACGGGCCCGTCCGTACGGAGGTGTGCGCTACACGACGGCCCAGGGAGAACGCATTCGAAGAACCCAGAACACCAACGCCCCGGATCTCGACTCTAAGGTTGCCGACAGATTCAAGATTGGCAGCGACAGGGACTTCGACTCCGTGTCCCAGCTCCAGGCAATGGAGATGGAAGGCATCGACGTGGCAGTCATGTTCCGTACGCTGCCTCTCCACACCGACGACGCCCACGAGCCTGAATACGCCAACGACCTGAACAAGGCCTGGAACGACTGGATCACCGACTTCTGCAATGAGGACCCGGCCAGAATGAAGGCCGCCGGTCTGATCACACTCCACGACGCAACCCTGGCGGCACAGGAAATGCGTAGAATTAAGAAAGACCTTGGACACGTGGCATCCTGCCTAACACCTGAGCCGGTGCTCGGGCGGCAACTGCCTGAGCCCTATTTCGACCCGATATGGGAGGAGGCGCAGGACCTCGATCTTCCCGTCACATTCCATCCCAGCTTCTCCCCTAACCAGGTCCACTGGTCCAACCGGTTCGCGACTCTTGATAAACTGACGTGGCTAGGGGAGACATTCGACCAGCCGATGGAAGATATGCTGGCGACCATCTACATGACCGCCGGAGGCATCCTGGACCGCTTTCCCAAGATGACCGTCGCCATACTGGAAGGCAACTGCAGCTGGCTGCCCTGGCTTCTCTACCGGCTTGATGAACGGTATGAGCTGTATGAGGGGTTGGACGGCGTCATCAACCTTTCGGAGAAACCCAGCGACCTGTTCAGGAGGCAGTGCTTTATCTCTGTCGACGTGGATGAATACATGGTCACCGACGTTATAAGGTACTATGGGGATGAGCACCTGGTGTTCACCACCGACTACCCCCACTCCGACTGCAAGTTCCCCCATGCCACCGACACTTTCATGGAAATGGAAGGCGTTAGTGATGAGTCCCGCAAGAAGATCCTGTGGGACAATTGCGCGCGGCTTTACAGCCTTAACTAGGGGAAATGGCGAAGGGCAAAAATGGCTGGTGCGCTCAGCGCACCAGCCGTTTTACTTTATATGTGGGGGATTGGCGTCAGCTACCGTAAACCGGAGTGCACCAGGCGCCGTACTTTTCATTCTTGCCCCGGATGATGTCCACATAGGTGTCGGAGATCTGCCGGGTCACGGGGCCCACCTTTCCGGCGCCTATAGCCCGATTATCGATTTCGATGACGGGCGTGATGTGGGCTGCGGTGCCTGTCAGGAACACTTCGGAGGCGGAATAGAGTTCGCTCCGGTCTACCTGGCGTTCCCATGTAGGCATCCCCATCTCCTTCTTAGCAATCTCCATGACGGTGCTTCTGGTAATGCCTAGGAGGACGCTGTCGGCGGGGGATGGAGTGACCAGGGTCCCGTTATCCACTACGAACAGGTTCTCACCGCTGCCTTCGCAGACGTGCCCGTCCTGGGTGAGCATGATGCCCTCGTCGAAGCCGTTGAGCATGGCCTCGGTCTTGGCCATGGCGCTGTTCACGTAAATGCCGGTGACCTTGGCTCGGGGGGGAATCATGGTGTCCAGGGGCCTGCGCCAACTGGAAATGCAGCAACGTATGCCCTCGTCCCCGCTGAAGTAGGGACCAAAAGGAGCGACGAAGATGAAGAAGTCGTTTTCCACGTCGTGGGAGCGGACGCCCAGCACCTCGCCACTCTGGTAGACCATGGGCCGGACGTAGATGTCCTCTTCGAACTTGCACATCTCGACAAGCTTCAGGGTGATGTCAAAGAGCTCGTCTACGGAGTAGGCCAATGTCATATTGAGTATCCGGGCACTCTTGTGAAGCCGCTCAAAGTGCTCTTTGACACGGAAGAGGTAGATCTGACAGTCTTCCTGGTTCCAGTTGCCACGAATGCCTTCGAAGACGGCGGTGCCGTAGTTGAGGGCGTGGGTCATGATTCCGACCTTGGCCTCGGCCAGCGGCACGAAATCTCCTTTGAAGAAGGCGAAGGGCGGCATTTAGAACTCCTCCTTGGTGGTCACGATGGGCCCTAGAAAAGCGATTGTAATAATAATCACTTTCTGCATGAAAGACAAAGGCGGGAACCATTATCCGTTGGCCACAGCCGAATGTGTTTCTTTATCACGATTCCGAGCAAGCGCCAAACGGTAACTGGATTCGAGGTTGGACCAGAAATGGGCGTCGATGCCCAGTGCCTTCTCCAGTCCGATTGCAGTCTCCGGGGTAATCGACTTCTTAGCTTTGATTATCTCGTTTATTACTTGGGGCGGCCTTTGCATCCTTGCTGCGAGTTCTTTTTGACTCATGCCGCGTGCTTCCAACTCTTCCTCCAGGTGAAATCCTGGAGGAAGAGGCATGTCCGAAACCAGTTGGTGGAGCTGGGTCATCCCTAAGATGTCCCGTTCCCCGGATGGTTGGGAAGCTCTCTCAAGTACCGCTCCGCCATCTCGATACCCAATTGCTTGAGCAGTTTCTTGTCCTTGGCCCTGTCCTCCGCCTCCGGGACGCGGAGCAGTGTGTCGCCGCCGAAGGTGTTCACCATCTTGCCTGCCATGACCGCTATCTCAGGTGGTGACTCTTCTTTCTTCAGCATCCGCACCCGCCGCCTGAGGCCCTTGCGGTACATGGTTACCCCCCGGTCTTCGGCTCCCAGGTGCTCCATTGCATGCACGGCGATGGGCCTTTGGCTGATCATGGCCTCGAAGTCACCCGGGCCTCGCTGCATGTCATCGTACTCACGGCCTCCGCGGTTGGCGCGCTGGGCCAGGGAGAACCGTCTTTCGGGTGGCACCTTTGCTCCGTCGGGCACCAGGTAGAAGTCGATCTCCACGCAGTTGTAGTCGTCCACGGGAACGGCCCACATAAGTGTGGTGGGAAGGTCGTGGAACTCCTGTTCATCAGGGCCCCACTCGTAGGGAAGCGTAGGCGGGGCGCCCAGGCATCCCAAGTTGGGCCAGAGGAATTCGATGTTTCGCACCCACACGGTTTCGGGGCTGACGCGGCGCACGTCCATGGTAATGACCCCCGTCGGGGTCTCTACGAAACCGAGTTCCCCGTTGATGGCCAATTCTTTAATCGGGGCGCCGCTCTTGTCCACGAACTGGATACCGGAAATAGTCGCGTGGAGGAACTCCTCGTGGACCGGGTCCAGCAGGTTGTCCATAACCTGGAGCCAGTTGCAGGGCTTCGGGTTGGGAATAATCCCGTCATCGGTAGGTTTGAGGTGGACACCGGGCTCGAGGTGATAGCCGGGGGAACTGAATATATCGAAGTTGGGGAACTCAGGAGTCTCGTCCGGGGGGCCCATGTAGGCGAATACCAGACCGCCGTACTCTATGGCCGGATAGGCGCCGTGGCAAAGGCGGTCCTTTAGGGTGCTGGTCTCGGGCTCACCGGGGGTTTCGAGTATCCTTCCGTCTATGTCGTAGAGCCATCCGTGATAGCAGCATCGGATGCCTCGCTGCTCGACCTTACCGTATTCCAGTGAAGTACCGCGATGAGAGCAGTGGGATTCCACGATGCCGACCCGTCCATCCCCATCACGAAAGGCGACCAGCTCTTCATCGAACCTCGTAATCGGCACGGGCAGGTCGGTTATCTGCTCGCTAAGCAGGAGCGGCTGCCAGAACCGGCGGAGGTACTCGCCCATCGGGGTGCCGGGGCCGACCCTCGTCAGCTCCCTATCGTCCTCCGGCACCTCACTGTGCAGGTATCCGCTGTAGGGTTTAGTCAGAAACGGCGCTTTTTTCGGTGGCATAACGTCTTCCTCCCAATCTTTCTCCAATCGTAGCCAGACCACCCTAACTCATGGCTTCTATCTTACATTTCCCCACTCCATCGTCAACCTTGGATACAGATTGGGGCCGACTGAGGTCAAGGAATATGAGAAGCCAGTGAAAGAGGGGCTCTGTGAATCGGCATATGGATGGGGCCGCGAGCGGTGAGGACGCTGGACATGAGGACAATTTCCCGGACTTCTAAGGCCAGCGTGTCTTCTGCCAGTCTATTCAGGACGGCCTCTGGAATGGGGATGGCGCCCTTGCCTCGGGCTCGGCCGAGAGTGACGTGGGGATTGAAAGCTCGTCGTTCTCGGGGGAAACCGTCGGCCTCCAGGGCATCCTGCAAGTGGCCTTGCATTCGAGAGAGGAGTTGGGTGTCTCCATCCAGGCCGAGCCAGAGGACACGGGGTCGAGTGTGACTGGGGAATGTGCCCAACATGCCTGTTTTCAGGCGGAGGGGTGGGGAGTCAGCAGCTACCGCATTGAGCAATCGGGGCAGGGTGGGGAGTTGGTCATTGGGCACGTTGCCGAGGAATGCGAGAGTTAGGTGACAGGTTTGAGGGTCGACCCATTTGACGCCTCGGGGCACGAGGCCCTTCAATCGCTCGACATGGGATGCAATCAGGTCTTTCACCTTAACGGGAATCTCAATGGCGATGAAAGTGCGCGTCGTAGCGGGGGTGGGGTGGGGGTCTCTAGGGGTGCGGCTCACCGGACTGCTCCCGTACCTGTTGGAGGAATTGCTTGAGGCCCTGGAACCAGTGGAGGATGTCGTCCTTCTGGTAGTGGGCGTTGCGCCGGCTGGTGGAGGGGACCACGTAGATCTGGGTGCGGCCTATGCGCTCGGGGCGAGGGCCGGGGGAAGCGCTGGGACCGAAGCAGTGAGCATAGGCGGTGATACCGTTGAAGCAGGCGACCAGGGGCTGGAAGTGCCTTAACTTCTCGATCAGGACGGAGGCGCCAGTGGTGAACTCGGAGCGGGGAAGGTCGGAGGCGGCGTTGGATGGACGCTTGGCGACGTCGGTGAAGCCTATGCCTCGGTCTAGGAGGGAGGCGTCCATGTCGGGGCTAGCGGGTCCGTCTATCAGGCCCGATTCGCTAAGAGCCCACCAGAAAAGGTTGCCGGGCCGGGCGTAGTAGTGCCCCTTGGCCGCGGAATAGCTTCCCGGATTTATGCCGACGAAAACCAGGTCGAGGCCCGGGCGGAGGAAGTCGGGGAGAGTGTTCATGGGGATGGTGGAATTCCTGCAACGGTTCATAAATCATCTTATAATAAGGGCAGAGTCGTTGGTCAGCCTTCCAGGAGAGCATAATGGGTGAATCAACTTCAAAATCCACGGAAATGACACAGAAGTCAGTACCGGACAAGCAGGCAACGCAATCCGAGACCCTTCCGAAGAAGCCGCCGCCGGGAGAGCCTCTTTGGGGTAAGAGAGGTCTATAGCTTGTTGAAAAGCAGGTAGGCGCTTGCTGCCAAGAAAAGGAGCACCTCGAGGACTAGAAACGGAAACACGGCTTGGAGGTGCTTCAGTTTAGTCTGCATTACTGCATAGTTGTGTTCTGAAGACTTGACCAATAGGTCCGCAACCCATTCCTTTAGCGTATCGTTTTCGTAGTCCCAGGCTTACTTGCGCAACTCATTTTGTGGGACGCCGAAGCTGACGTCTCTAACCCACACGGCTTTGACCAATCGAAATCCAGCGATCAGGAAAGCTACCAGCCCCGCGCCACCGAGAACAGGCGCGGCTACATCCAATTCGCCTTTACCTAATCGGAACGCGAAACCCAGCGTAGCGATAGGCACTCCTGCTAAAATCGCCACCAGAATGCCAGCTTTCGTGTCTATTTGATCGAAGTATCCGTTCAAACGGTCAAAGTGTGCATTGGCAGTCTCGTAGTAGGTGTCCAGCGCCTTGAATTCATCCGGTTCATTCACTGTATCGATTCCTCTTTGCTCAATCTTGACGGCTAAATCCCCAGCAGCTTGCGTGCGTTGCCCCCTAGGACGGCGGCCTTGGTCTTGGGGGCAAGGGCTTGGGTTTCGACCTGGGCGAGCAGTCTCTTGTGGCTGATTAGAGGGTAGTCGGTGCCGAAGAGGATCTTGTTAGGTCCGACGAGGTTGACGGCGTTGGAGAAGACTTCTGGAGTGTAGAGGAAGGGTGAAGCGGCGGAGTCGAAGTAGACGTTGCGCATGGCCTCGGAGACCTCTGGCATGAGGGCATAGAAGGGGAGACCTCCGCCCCAGTGGGCACAGACGATCTTGGCCTCGGGGAACATTTCGATGAAGCGGGAGAGCTCGTCCGGGGTGACGGTGCCCTTGCCTGCATATATGTGCCCCACGGGTTCCGAGGAGTGAGTGAGTACGATGAGGTCTCGGGCAATGGCGACTTCCATAATGGGGGCCATGACCCGTTCGTCATCCAGCCGGTAGCCTTGGGCGTAAGAGTGGAGTTCTCCGATGCCTCGGGCCCCGAGGTCGGCGCACCTTTCTATCTCTGCGACCGCGACATCGCCGAGGGCAGGGTTGACGGTGCAAAAGGGGATGAGGCGGTCGGGAAAAGCCCTGGCGGACTCAAGGATGTAGTCGTTAGCCTCCACGGCGAAGTCGTGGACCTTCCAGCCCATGCCAAGGGTCACGGCGACGTCTATGCCGTCCCGGTCCATTTTTTTGACGAGCTCCTCGGCGGAACTGAGCCGGGCCTTGGGGTCGGAGTAGAGGTGGGAGAATGTGGCGTCACGTTCGAGGTAGGGAGTTCGGTTGGTTCTGACGCTGCCGGGGAATATGTGGGCGTGGAAGTCGATGATCATGAGGTAATTGTAATGCTGATTTGAGTCCTTGGCACCCCTAAGTATGCGAAGTTGATGTGCAAGATTGCAGTGCCCATTGAATCCCCCTGCCAGTGGGCTGATAATGTGCTTAATGAGTGAGAAAACACATAACGTCACCCTTATCGAAGGGGATGGGATCGGGCCAGAGGTGGCGGCGGCGGCGGTGCGGGTGCTGGAGGCGGCAGGGGCGTGTATTGAGTGGGACAGGCAAGAGATTGGGGTGGCGGCGAGGGAGCAGTACGGCGTACTTCTTCCGGGCAAAGCCCTGGCGTCCGTGCAGAAGAACGGCGTGGCCCTGAAGGGTCCCGTGACCACACCCAGCGCCGAGGGCTACCCGAGCCTCAATGTTACGCTGAGGAAGAGCCTGGACCTCTATGCCTGCCTGAGGCCTGTCAAGAGCCTGCCCGGTGCACAAAGCCTGTATCAGGATGTCGATCTGGTGGTAGTACGAGAGAATACAGAGGACCTTTACGCAGGCGTGGAGCACGAAGTAGTACCCGGTATTGTCCAGAGCGTAAAAGTGATTACAAGAGCGGCGTCGACCCGCATAGCCCGATTCGCATTCGAATATGCCGAGGCCCACGGCCGTAAGCTGGTGACCGCGGTGCACAAGGCGAACATAATGAAGCTCTCCGACGGACTTTTCCTGGACTGCTGCCGGGGAGTGGCCAAGGAGTTCCCGCAAATCGAATACACGGAGATGATCGTGGATGCGGCCTGCCAGCACTTGGTGCTGCACCCGGACCGGTTCGATGTGCTGGTGATGGAGAACCTGTACGGGGACATCATCTCGGACTTGGCGGCGGGACTGGTCGGAGGACTGGGTCTGGTGCCGGGGGCGAACCTGGGGGAGAATTGTGCGGTGTTCGAGGCGACGCACGGTAGCTGGCCGGAAGGAGCGGGCAAGGGACTAGCCAATCCCACCGCATTTATACTGACCTCGGCCATGATGATGAGACACTTGGGCGAAGATGTGATCGCCGAACGGATCGAGAGCGCCATCCAGGACACCTACCTGGACGGCGGCTGTCTCACACCCGACCAAGGCGGCTCGGCGTCAACGACCGAATTTACCGACCAGGTCATACGTTGCCTCTCCGGCGTCCCCGCCTAACGCAACCCCCATGCTTACCAAGCGCATAATCCCTTGCCTGGACGTAGACCGGGGGCGGGTCGTCAAGGGCGTAAGCTTCGTTAATCTCCAGGACGCCGGAGACCCGGCGGAGATGGCGGCCTTCTATTATGCCGAGGGCGCCGACGAACTGGTCTTCCTGGACATCACGGCAAGCTCCGACGAGCGGAACATCATGATCGACGTCGTGAACAGAGTGTCGGAGCAGGTGTTCATACCTCTGACCGTGGGTGGCGGCATCAGGACGACGGAGGACATGCGCCGCATCTTGGACGCTGGAGCCGACAAGACGGCGGTCAACACGGCGGGAGTGTTGGACCCAACGATCATTGAGGAGGGCGCACGGGCATTCGGGAGCCAGTGCATAGTGGCGGCGATTGACGCAAAGCGGATAGACGGAGCCCGCCCTGAACGGGAAGACGACCTGGGCTTGGGGCCCGGGTCCAAGTGGGAGGTTTATACCCACGGAGGGAGGCGGCCCACGGGCATCGATGCCTTGAAGTGGGCGGCCAGAGTTGCGGAGCTGGGCGCGGGCGAACTGCTGGTAACCAGTATGGACGCCGACGGCCAGCAGACGGGCTACGACCTGGAGCTGAACCGGCTTATTTCGGAGTCGGTGCCGGTGCCTCTGATAGCCAGTGGAGGAGCGGGCAATTTGGCCCACCTGCACGACGCCTTGGTAGACGGCAAGGCGGACGCGGCACTGGCAGCCAGTATCTTCCACTATGGGACCTATACCATAGCCCAGGCAAAAGAGTACTTGACGGTGCGAGGAGTGCCCAGCAGACCTGCTGTGCAGGAGGAATCAGTGGATGATCAAGCTTGACGACAAGGGGCTGGTGCCCGCGATAGTGCAGGACGCCGACACGGGGCGAGTGCTGACCCTTGCCTACATGAATCAAGAGTCGCTGGAGAAGACTCGGGCATCGGGGCAGGTGTGGTTCTACAGCCGGAGCCGCCAGGAGCTATGGCACAAAGGTGAGACTTCGGGCAACTACCTGAACGTGCGCAGCATCAGTGTTGACTGCGACGGCGACGCTTTACTCATTGCGGCGGAGCCCACGGGCCCGGCCTGCCACACAGGCGAGACGAGCTGTTTCTTTGAAGAGCTTCCGGACGAGACTCCTGAGTTCGAGCGGACGCAGGGAGATATGTTGGCCGAACTCTTTCAGATGATAGAGCAGAGGAAGCGGGACAAACCCAAGGGCAGCTACGTTTCCAAACTCCTTAAGAAGGGGCCCCGCAAGATCGGCAAGAAGGTGGTTGAGGAGGCTGGAGAGGCGGTTATTGCGGCCCTGGATGAAGGGCGTGAGCGTACGGTAAGCGAGGTAGCCGATCTCTGGTTCCACACTCTGGTCCTGCTGGCCTCCGTAGACGCAACCCCAGAACAGGTCTTTGAAGAGTTACGGGGAAGACAGAAGTAGGCCCTTCCAACAGATTGCATGATAAAGCCGCCCCGAGCACGACGCTCGGGGCGGCTTTATCATCATGGGGTAAAAGGTTCGAGGCTTGTCATAAAAATTAGGAGGCTACGATGGCTGAGAGTGGTGGGAACAACTGGGGCAGATGGGGTCACGAGGACCAGTTAGGGGCTCTGAATCTGCTAACCTCGGAAAGGATGCTTAAGGCCTTCCAACTGGTCAAAAGGGCCAAGATATACAGCCTCGCAGTGCCACTAGAGCGGGACGGGCCCCAGCTCCCGGATTTCCACAAGACCTGGAAGACTCACCACTTCTGGCACATGGATAACCCGGAGATCAGCTTTGTGGATGACATGGTTACTATGGAGGTCCACTCCGGGACGCACATCGACGCCCTGGGACACGTCTGGGCCGAGGCCGAGATGTACAACGGCCACCCGGAAAGCGAGATTACAAGCCGGGGAGTCGGGAAAAACGGAATAGAGAACGTGCGGCACATGGTGGGGCGGGGGATCATGCTTGACCTGCCGGCCTACATGAGAATCGAGCACATCGGGCCGGAGTACACGGTCACTGGTGAGGACCTGGACGGGGCGGCCAAGGCCCAGGGCGTGAGCATCGAGACGGGAGACATCGTGTTGGTGCGCACGGGTTGGTACACCCTCTTCGAAAGGGACGGGGCACTATGGAGTTCCCAATTCCCGGGGCCGGACGGAAGCCTGAAGCCGTGGCTTATGGAGCGGGACATCTGCGCCCTGGGGGCCGACCACCCGACGGTTGAGGCGAAGCCCCCCACATATAGCTCGGCGCCTCTACATAGGTACGCGCTGCGGGACCTGGGGATTTACCTGATGGAGAGCCTGGATCTGGAGGAGCTGGCGCGAGACAGGGTCTACGAGTTCCTGTTCATAGGTGCGCCATTGCGGATGACGGGTGCTTCGGGATCGCCGTGGAACCCGCTGGCGATTGTGTGAGGGGGGTTAAATTCCCCAACTAACCCCCTAGTTCTTCGCTCCTTTAGGCGAGGGATGGATTCACGCCCCGGCGCACCTGCGGCCTGCACGCCACAGGCGCATCTGCGACCTCCGCAGGAATGACCGTTAGAGGGTGGGGCTTCGTTCGGGACTCCTGAGAGCAGGGTAGACTAGCCGGCGTGGGCCAGAGCGCCGTTGGATGCTATCTTTTGGCCTGTGGCGGGGTCGACCTCCGTGGGGCCGGGGAGGTCAAGCTCGGCGGCCATCTCCCGGACCGCGGGTATAACCTCTTCCTTCATCAGACGGAGGCTCCGCATCTGCTCTTCGTGAGTCATTGCGCCGTCGCCGTCCCAGAAGATGACAATGCCGGGACGCAGCGTTTCGAGGACGTGTCGAATCTTGGGGAGGACGGTTTTGGGGGTGCCTGCGGAGATGCTGTAGTTCTCGATCTGCTCCTCGTAGGGGACGCTCTCTACACCACCGCGGTACTTGGTGGCGGCAGTCCGGGTGGGGAGGACGCGCCTTCTAGAGGTCATGCCGGGGAGAGAGGCGAGGGCTAGGTTGGTGGTGCCCTCGTTGCCGGCGAGGAACGGGTTGCTCGGGCCCTGAACGTACTTGCGGGCGGCCTCCTCGGCGAGCTCTTCGGTCTCGTCGACGTGAACCTTCCATAGGTAGCCGATGTTCTGGGGCCCCGACTGATAGCCAAGCTCGGCGGCCCGTTCGTGGTAAAGCTGGAAGGCCTGCCGTGTGGGCTCCAACTTTGTGGCGAGCATGACGTAGGGTATGCGTTTTTCCGCCGCCCACATCAGGGAGTCTCGGCTCACGACGCCCGGGAGCCAGATGGGGGGATGGGGCTTCTGGTAGGGCTTGACCCACGGGTTCACGTAGCGATAGTGGTAATGTTTCCCCTCCCATCGGAAGGGCCCCGAGGTGGTCCAGGCTTTAATGATGAACTCGTGGGCCTCCTGGAAGCGCTCCCAGTTGTAGGCGGGGGGGATGTTGTGGGAGACCATCTCCCGCCCCGTGCCACGCACCCATCCGGGGATTAGGCGGCCGTGGGAGATGAGGTCGATCATGGCAAGCTGCTCTACCAGCCATAGGGGATCGTCCCAGAGGGGAAGGATGTTGCCGAGGAGGACGATCTTGGCGTTCTTGGTGATGCGGGCCAGGATAGCGGCTTCGACGTTGGTGGCGCCGCCCATGCAGAAGGGGGTGGAGTGATGCTCGTTGAGCATGAGGCCGTCGAAACCCGCTTCGTCGGCGTAGATTTTTTCGTCGAGGTAGCGGTTATAGAGGTCGGCGCCGACCTCCGGGTCGTAGATCTCGTTACTGAGGGTCAGGTCCTTTATGGGCAGGCCGGTAGCCCCGAAATAGCCGGACTTGGGATCCTGGTAGGGTCTCTCGGTGAAGTGACCTATGAACATGGCGTCCTCCTGCCCGCTGCAACGTTCCCGCGGGAGGGATTATACACGGGGGAATAGGACTAACTGTCTTTGAAGAAGTCCAGGACCAGCTTAAGGAACTGGTCGGGGGCTTCTATCTCGGGGCGGTGGCCTGAGGCCTCGATGACGGCCAAATCGGAGCCCGGTATGGCCTCTTTGTACGCCCGGCCCGCGCTGACAGGTACGATTGCATCCTTTGCGCCCCAGACCAGAAGAGTTGGAATGCTTGCGGCGCGGCCCAGGAGGTGGGGAAGGGCGGGGTCGTGCATGTAGGGCCGCCAGCTGAGTCGCACCGACTGCTCTCGGGCGACCTCCCAGGCCTCGGCAAGCTCGGGGGAGGGGGTGTCGGGGCAGACTGTGCGGAACTCTTCCGTGGCTAGGGGGTCGGTGACTGTTAACTTGATGTAGTCGGAGGCCGTCTCCATGAACATGTCGAAGATTTCGCCTTCGGGGGGCTTAATGCCCGCGGCCCCGACGAGGACCATCTTCTTGAAGTGGTGGGGGCAGAAGGCGGCTATGGTGGCCGCAAGCCAGCCCCCAAGGGACAGGCCGATGACGTTGGCCTCCCGAATCCCGAGATCGTCGAAGGCTTGCAGGTACCAGTTGGCCATGTCGCGCATGGTCATTATCCAGTCGAGTCGTGTCGACTTGCCGTATCCGGGGTGGGAGGGGACCGAGACCTCGAAATGCTCAGACAGGGCCTGCTGGTAGCGGAGCCAGGCGTGCTGCCCCATCTCGTCGTGGAGGATGATGAGGGGAGGGCCCGAGCCGGCCTTGAGGATCTGGAGATCGGCGCCGGCGATGATTTCTTCGGTGTAGGTGGCTGTGGCTGGAGTCATTGGGCCACTATTGAGGAAGTGGGCGGGGTTGTCAAGAGAGAAGAGGGAGGGCTAGTCCCACATGCCGGTTGAGAAGTATCTCTCGCCGATGTCATTGAAGATGGTGACGATTCGGCCTTGCTTATCACGCTGGGCCACCTGGCAGGCGCCCTGGAGATAGGCCCCCGAGGACTGACCCACGAATATACCTCTGGAGGCCAAGAGCCGAGACATGTCGTGGGCGGCATCTACATCAATCTCGATACGCTCGTCGATGATGGTCTCGTCGAGGATCTCCGGCACTATGGCCCCTTCGCCGAGGGGCTTCAGGCCCTCTACGCCCCGCCAGTCTCCGGGGACTATGCAGATGACCTTTATGGCCGGATTCTCCTTTTTAAGCCGCCTGCCGACGCCCGTTATGGTGCCTCCCGTTCCCACGCCCGCTACGAAGTGGGTGATACCGGGGGCCTGGGCCATGATCTCTTCTGCGGTGCTTTCATAGTGGGCACGCCAGTTGTTGTTGTTCTTGTACTGGTCGCAGAAGAAGTAGGCGCCGGGGTCACTGTCGAAGCGGCGGCGGACCTCCCGGAGGCTTTCATCGTAGCCAAGAAGAGGGTCGGTGAGCACTATGTCGGCGCCGTGGGCACGGATGCGCTTCTTGCGCTCCTCACTGGCGTTGGCCGGCATGACCAGCTCTACTTTGCAGCCGAGAGTCGCGCCGATCATGGCGTAGGCGATGCCGGCGTTGCCGGAGGTCGAGTCCAGGACCACCTTGTCCCGGGTCAGTTGGCCGGACATCATGGCCTCTACGAGCATCCTGAGGACTGGGCGGTCTTTTATGGACCCGCCGGGGTTTAGCTGCTCGTACTTGGCCAGTATCTCGGCGCTGCCGAAGTCCAGCGGTAGGTCCAGTTTGACCATCGGCGTGTTGCCGATGGCCTGGAGGGAGGGGTACGCGGCAAGGAAATCCTGGAAGGCTTTGGGCTGGGGCAAAAGGGCTACCTCGTTCGGGTAGAGAGTTTACCACCTATTCTACATCGGTAGTACGAGAGAGCCCCATAGCCTCACGAATTGGATGAAGACAAGAAAGCCCGGGCACTCAGTACCGGGGCCCTATGAGGCTCGAACTTCAGGGAAGGAGAGATGCGGAAGAAGGTGTAGTCGAACTACTCTTCTTCCTCTTCATCCAGGGAGTCTTTTTGATCGTCTACGATGCGGATGCCGTGAGGAACGGTGGTGTCCAGCGGGTCTTCGTCGGGCTCCTCGTAGTCCTTGTTCCAGGCCTGGTGGCTCTCCAGCTCGTCGTCGTCTTTCTGCCAATCCGGTGAGGCCTCTGACTCATGAAGCCCAGCCCTGCTCTTCATATAGGGCCGGAAGCCGTCCGCCGACTTTGAAGGGAAGGACCTCTTACCCACCTGGTCTGGGGCCACGAGGGTTTCCCGGAGCATCACCTTCACGTGCCCTTCTCGTGCGCTGGTTATGGCCCCCTGATACTTGTTGCCTCCCCTGACCAGCTCCGACAACCGGAAGGCAAGCTTCGGCTCCACCTGCCCTATATAGTCACCGTTAAGGGTATCCACGGATAGTTTCCCGTCCTGAATCCGCAACTCTACCGATTGTCCGCTCACGAGCCGTTTCAACGTCTCGGGGTCACCCAGTTTTACGAGGTCCGTCACGCTGGACTTGCCCGTATCTTCAATGAACTGTTGGGGGGACATCTCGGCCGTGACGGCCTGGCACACCGGTCCGTCCTCCGACAGGCCCTCCAGCTTTTCGAGGTTTTTGCGGGCAATGCCATTGGCTGGGTCGAGCCTAAGGGTCTCGGCGAAAGCGTCCCGGGCCCCGGAATAGCGGCCGAGCTGTACCAGGGCCTTGGCCATCCGGTTCCAGGCGGCGCAGTCGGCGGGATCGCGTTCGAGGATCTGGTGGTTCAGGTCAAGGGCGTCGGTCCACCGGCCCTTGGTAGCCATTTCTATGGCGCTACGGGTCAGGGCGGCGGGGCCGGTGCGGGCGATTAGGGTATTACCAGATGTTGTTCGCATGGCTATCCAGTGTGGGAATCAAGATTTGTGAACCGGGGACTCGGGAACCGGGCATCCGGCGATCAGCGCCGGGCAGGAATTCTAGGGAACCAAATCCCGGTGCTCTACGAGCATGCAGCGATCCATTACGACTCCCAGGCCCGCCTCCCGGGCCTTGGCGGCAGCACCTTCGTTAACAATGCCAAGCTGCATCCACACGGCCTTAGCGCCGATGGCGATGGCTTGATCGACAACGGGGGGCACATCATCCGACCTGCGGAAGATGTCTACTACGTCGACTTTCTCGGGGATGGAAGCGAGGTCGGGGTAAGACTTTTCGCCGAGGATAGTATCGGCCCTGGGATTGACGGGCACGATGCGATATCCCTGGCCCTGCAGGTATTTTGCCACTTCGTGGCTGTCCCTCTCCGGCTTGGGAGAGAGGCCCACAACGGCTATGACTTTGCTCTTTTCGAGTATGTCTCGAACGGTGTTCATGAGGGTTCTCTCAAGGTTTGGGCAATTTTGCAAACAAATTCCAGACAGTGCAAGGGGTTTTTGGTGCAACTTTTTGGATCTTTTTCCACATCCCACCCCATGCTACTTGGAATAGGCTATGGACGATTGGTCCCGCCGACCGGCCATGGCCTATTTTTCAAGGTGGATTGGGGGGATGGGGTTAGGCTTCAGGGCCGGATAGATAAAGCGATCAGGGTGTCATCGGGTGCGATAGCGTCCGCGGAGAGCATTTAATCTAATTGCCGCCAGGTCGGCGAGCATGTGGAGAGTGTCCCGGACTGGGCGCACCTTGCTGCCGATGCGGTAATGCCAGTCTATGGGGACTTCCACCACCGGGATACCGGCGCGCCGGGCCAGGTAGAGCACTTCCACGTCGGAGCCGAAACCGTCCAGCAGTTGCAGATTGAACAGAGCGTGGGCCCGAGTCCCGGCGAAGCACTTAAAACCGCATTGGGTGTCAGTGAAACCGGCGCCTCCCAGCCTGACGAGAAGATTGAAGGCTTTGCCCATGAGCTTGCGCAAGGGTGGCTCGCCGAGTCTGCGGGCCCCGGGGGCCGACCGTGAGCCGATGGCTATGCCGGGTCCGATGAATTCGGGAGGGAGGAAGCGCGACAGCTGCTCTATGGGCATGGATAGGTCGGCGTCGCACTGGAAGCGATACTCTCCGGCGGCTGCCTGTATCCCCACACGGACGGCGTGGCCCTTGCCGCGATGAGGCTGAGATATTAGGCGAACACCCTGGATTCGGAAGGAAGCGTCCGTTACGAGGCGTGCGGTGGAGTCGGAGCTGCCGTCGTCAACGACGATCACCTCCCAGGAGTAGGTCTGCCGGGCCAGCCAGGCGGTGATTTTGGAGAGGGAGTCACCGATCCGGGCCTCTTCGTTGAAGGCCGGGACGATGACGGAGAGGAGAGGGCCGCTTTCAGGGAAGGCTATAGCTCTGCCCCTTCCACGTAGAAAGCGTCGTAGAGGACTTGGACGGCCTTCGTGACGTTGGCTCGGTCGACAATGCAGGTGATACGGATTTCGGAGGTGGTGATCATCTGGATGTTTATTCCGGCCCGATGGAGGGCGGTAAACATCCGGGCGGCATAGCCGGGGGCGTCCTGCATTCCGTTGCCTACGATACTTACCTTGCCCAGTTCAGCGTTGGCGACGATACCCTGTCCCCCGAGGTTCTCTGCGACGGGGCGGACGATCTCCTGGGATGCGGCCAGGTCTCGACGGGAAACGGTGAAGGTGAGGTCGGTGATGTTGTCCACGCCGGCGTTCTGGACAATGGTGTCGACACTGATGCCGGCGCGGGCGAGTGGCTCGAAGAGGGAGGCGGCGATGCCGGGACGGTCGGGTATGCCCATGACCGTGATCTTTGCCGTGTCGAGGTCATGGGCTATTCCGCTCAGTCTGTTTCTTGATTCCATGGGCTCGCCTCCGTGGATCAGTGTGCCCTGCTCGCTGCTGAAGCTGGAAGCGACCAGGATAGGTATGCCGTAGAATGCCCCGAGCTCCACCGATCGAGGGTGAAGCACGCCGGCGCCGTAGCTGGCCAACTCGAGCATCTCCTCGAAGCTGAGGTCCACAAGTTTGCGGGCGTTGGGCACGACCCGCGGGTCGGCGGTGAAGACGCCTGGGACGTCTGTGTATATTTCGCAGCGCTCGGCCTTGAGGGCGGCGGCGAGGGCGACGGCGGTGGTGTCGGAGCCGCCACGGCCCAGGGTGGTGGTCTCCATTTCGGTGGTCATGCCCTGAAAGCCGGCGACGATGACGATATTGCCCTTTTCCAACTCGCCCAGGACCCGGCGGGTCTCCACCTGCTCAATGCGGGCGCGGCTGTGGGAGGCGTCGGTCTGGATGCCGGCCTGGGCGCCGCTGAGGCTGATGGCCTTGGCCCCGAGCTCCCGGAGGGCCATGGCAAGCAGGGTGCAAGATACGATCTCGCCGGTGGACAGGAGGAAGTCGAGCTCCCGGGGGCTGGGCTCCGGGGTGATCTCGTGAGCGAGCTCTATGAGCCGATCGGTGGTGTTTCCCATAGCCGACACCACCGATACGACTTGATTGCCGGCTTCGGAGGCGGCGGCGATGCGCTTGGCGACGTTGATGATACGGGTGGAGTCTGCGACGGAGGTGCCGCCGTATTTCTGAACAAGCAGGGCCATGGCCTAGGCCTCTCCTTCGGGCACTACGGAAACTCCGGCTGCGGAGGGCCGGGTGATGCGGGTGGATGCGCTCACCCCCTGCCGAACGGCCTCCTGCAGCATGGCCTCGGCGATGGTGTCCGGTCGGGATTCTGCAAGGGCCAGGATGGTTGACCCGCTGCCAGACAAAAAGACGCCACGGGCCCCGGCCTCCATCGCGGCGTCGAAGATGCCGGTCATGGGTGGGAACAGGGGAGCCCGGTAGGGCTGGTGGAGCACGTCCTGGGTGGCTAGGGCGAGGTATTTCGCATCGCCGCGGCTGAGGGCAAGGGCCAGCAGAGCGGCGCGTCCGATATTGTGGACCGCGTCCTGCATGGGTATTTGCTTGGGCATGACGGCGCGGGCCTTGTCGGTGGGGATTTCAACGTCGGGGACCAGGAGGACGGCGCTAAGGCCTTCGTCGACGGGACAGGGGACGGAGACGAGGCGCTCACCTTGCCGGATGACGATTTGACAGCCGCCGAACAGGGCGGGGGCGACGTTGTCGGGGTGGCCTTCTATGGCGTCGGCGAGGCGTAGTAGCTCTTCCAGGGGCAGTGGCCCACCGAGGAGCAGATTGGCGGCGACCATGCCCCCGGCGATAGCTGCGGCGCTGCTGCCGAGTCCCCTGCGCAGGGGAATTTCGTTGTGGCAGGCGACGGCCAAGGGCGGGAGGTCGGCGTCGGCTGCGTTGTAGACGACGGCCACGCCTCGATACACCATGTTATCGGGGCCCGTACTCAACTCCACGGCGCCGTTGCCGGTAATGCGGATGGAGAATTGGTCCGACCGTTCGATGGATATGGTGTTGAAGACTTCCAGGGCCATGCCCAGGGAGTCGAACCCCGGGCCCATGTTAGCCGTGGTGGCAGGGGCCCGGACCGTTATCTTGTTCAGTGACGCACCCATTTCAGTGGGGTATTTTAACCCATCCCCTGTGCCGTGGAAGAGGAGACATGTAGTTGATAGTGCGGATACTGTGGCATGTGCTTTACTCAAGCTGGGGGCAGAAGCATTTGATCCCGTTCACATAGAGGGGTGACATAACCCTCTTGACATTATAAGACATGTGTTCTATTATTGAGCCAGTCTAGACCCGATACCCACCTTAAGGAGGAACCAAAAACTAGGGAAGCCCACCTGGCCCACCCGAGGACTCAACGTCCAAGCCCATCCCAAAGGACGGCCCACACGCCGCCCCACGGCACAAGCGAACGCCGCCATCTCCTCATCCCCACCGGGTCCCGTGCCCCCTTCCCTGACCACAAGGCGATGGAAGACGCCCTGGACCGTACATAAAAGTCTCCTCACGGAGCAACCTTGTCCTATGGAGCGGAACGGGGCAGCCCGTAGCCGAGGACCGCTCGGCTCTCCGTCCGCTTCCTCAAATAAAACTGGACTGTCCGCCACTCCCGGCTCCTGGATACAGGCGGCGAACTGGATACCCCGTACTCCTGCGAGGGGAACTGACCCTGGACTTTCCCCTTCCTGCATGTCTCGCAGCGCAGCCAACCCTTATTGGAGCCTATGACGGATGACGGACCCGTACGTCCGACCATACTTCCAGGTCTAGGCGGCGGCGGAGCCCCGTCCCCACGTTCCTGGGACGCCTCCAAGCCCGCATTATCTAAAAATAGGGAGCCGAATCCAGCAAGCGTCTTCCATCGTCAACCCAAAACCCAACAGACAGAACGCAAACCCAAACCCCACAACTGAAGAAAAGGCCGGTGTGTCACTAACCTACCGAACGAGTACAGCATTTGGACGGAAGCCACTAGACCGGTATAATGGCCCAGTATCCTCCCTTAGCTCGGGGCGTGGCGCAGTCCGGTAGCGCGCATCGTTCGGGACGATGAGGTCCCGGGTTCGAATCCCGGCGCCCCGACCATCCAACTCCTCCCTGTTCCCGGTGGCAGATCCTTTTGGTGCGAAAGGACGAGAGTCGATGGACGAGCTGTTTTATTGGTCCGCCCGGGCCATGGCCGATGCATTGCATAGGCGAGAGGTCTCGTCTAAAGAGCTGACCGAGGCCCACCTCGCCCGCATAGACGAGGTGAATCCCACTATCAACGCCGTGGTGCTGGTCGATGCGGAGGGTGCGTTGGCAACGGCCGATGAGCGTGACCGGGAGTCGGCGCGAGGCGAGAGCAGGGGCCCTCTGCATGGCCTGCCCATCACCATCAAAGACTCGCTGGACACGGTTGGACTGGTCACGGCGGCCGGGACGGAGGGCAGGTCTGGATTCGTGCCTGATGAGGACGCTACTGTGGTTGCTCGGCTGAAGGGCGCCGGGGCGGTGCTCCTTGGCAAGAGTAACACCCCGGAGATGACCATGATGTGGGAAACCTACAACATGGTCTACGGGCGCACGAACAACCCCTACGACCTGTCGAGAAGCCCCAGCGGGAGCAGTGGAGGAGCGGCGGCCATAATCGCAGCGGGGGGATCGCCCCTGGACATGGGCACGGACAGCGCGGGCAGCATCCGGATGCCCGCCCACTACTGTGGCATCGCCGGGTTGAAGCCGACCCAGGGGCGGGTGTCCCGGGCAGGTCACGTTCCGCCGCATGGGACGGGGGCCGTAGGGCCGCTGAACCAGGTCGGTCCCATGGCACGGTACGTCGACGACCTGTGGCTTGCTCTGCCGGTGATATCGGGAGTCGACGGACGAGACCCGGCAATAATACCGATGCCGCTAAGTGGACCCGACTCAGTGTCGCTGCGCGGAATGCGATGCGTGTACTTCACGGGGATCGGAGACGTGGAGCCGGACAAGGCGACGACGAAAGCCGTGGAAAACGCGGCGACTGTCCTAAGGGAGTCGGGGGTGGACGTTCGAGAGGGTGTGGTCCCGGGCATGGCGAAAGTGAACGCCCTGTGCGACCGCCTTAGCTCCGCCGACGGTTACTCGTGGCTGCGCCGTCAGCTTGATGCGGCGGGGACGGTGAACGTGGACCCGGTGCTGGTGGAGCGCATGGGGAAGGCCAAGCCGATTTCTTCGGCGGAGTTGATGGCGTTGCTGGAGGAGATGGACCAGGTCCGGGGAGAAATGCTCGCCTTCATGGATGACTATGACCTGGTACTGTCGCCGACGGGCGCCGCTCCGGCCCTGCCTCACGGCGAGGCCAACAGAGACGATTACCCGGACGCCGTCTACACCAGGCCTTACAACCTGACGGGGTGGCCGGGCTGTGTGGTGAGAGCCGGGACATCGCCGGAGGGACTGCCCATCGGGGTGCAGTTCGGAGCGCTTCCCTGGCGGGAGGGCATCGTGCTGGCTGCCGCCGGGGCCATAGAGTCGGGGCTGGGGGGCTGGCAGCCACCGGCACTGCCCCTTTGAATCGCATTTGGGAATCGGAGACTATTCGTTAACGCGGGTTTCGGGAGGGGCATAGACCTCATCCAGTTCCGTAGAAGGGGGTTTGACATGGCCAGGAACGGTTTTAAGGTGATGGATTCGGACATGCACGTCATCGAGCCTAGTGACCTGTGGCAGAACTATATCGATCCCGAGTTTCGGGACCGGGCCCCACAGGGGTTCGACCGCTACCTGGGGGACATGCAAGTGCTGGTCGAGGGACACCTGCATCCGGCAGACACGGGCGATATGGGAAAGGAGATCATCGAGGAGAAGAACTTCCACCAGGTCTATGCCGACCCATACTCCAACGGCTGGGACTCCGCCTCCCAGGTGAGAGCCATGGATGCCGAGGGGATAGACGTAGCTTTCCTCTATCCCAGCCGCGGCCTCTTTGCCCTGGCCCTCGATACTATTGACCCGGGGCTGGGCGACGCCATAGCCAGGGCCTATACACGCTGGATGAGAGATTTCTGCGCCCCGGCCCCGGACCGCATGTGGGGAGCGGCCATGATATCCCCCTTCGACGTTGAGTCGGCGGTGGAAGAGGTGCGCCAGTGCGTAGACTCGTTAGGATTCAGAGCAGCGTTCATGCGCCCCAATGTGGTCAATGGCCGCAACTGGCACGATCCCTACTACGATCCCCTCTGGCGGGAACTCGAGGCGCGGGACGTGACCATGGGATTCCACGAGGGCGCCACCACCGCTATGAACCAGATCGGCAACCGCTTCCCGAACTATGCCATGTACCACGTCTGCAGCCACCCCATGGAGATGATGATCAGCGTGGTCGACACCATCGGCGGAGGCGTGATGGAGCGGTTTCCCAACCTGAGGATCGGCTTTCTTGAGGGCAACTGTTCCTGGCTGCCGTGGCTGCTGTGGCGCATGGACGAGCACGACGAGCTCATGGGCATGAACCAGGGGGCGGGGCTAACCATGACCCCAACCGAGTACTTCAAGCGTCAGGGGTTCGTATCCTTCGAGGCGGACGAGATCACGGGCCGATATCTGTCTGAATTCGGTCTCGGGGACGTTGCGGTATTTTCGACCGACTATCCCCACAGCGACTCCAAGTACCCCCACGCCACGGAGGAGTTCCTGGAGATGCCCCTCAGCGAGGATATGAAAAAGGCCGTGCTATGGGACAACTGCGCCCGGCTCTACAACCTGAACTAAACGTCTCCCAAATCTCATTTAAGAGTGAATACCCTCGTACTGTCGGCTTGCCGACAGTACGAGGGTTTCTCTTCAAGAGGGAAGACGGATGCTCTGGCGGGGAGCTATTGGACCTCTATCCGGGAAGGGGGTGGGCCATGGGGAGGTTGGGGTGGACTTCCAAGTCCCAGCCGGAGCGCTCGCCGGAGAGCAGGCGGCGGTAGGCGCAGGCGGCGATCATCGCCGCGTTGTCGGTGCAGAAGACGGGCGGCGGGCAACTCGTATCCACGGGGCTCCTTTCGATCATGGCTGAACGAAGGGCGCCGTTGGCGGCAACCCCACCCGAGAGGAGGACACGGCGCACGCCTTCTCGTTTGGCGGCTCGGGCGGTCTTCTCCACCAGCACGTCCACCACGGCTTCCTGAAACCCGGCGGCGACGTCGGCTAGCAGGGGGTCGGGATCGATTGTATCCACACGGTCGTCGATGCTGTCCACGGCCAGGCCCATCTCCCTGGAGGCCCGGATCACCGCCGTCTTTAGGCCGCTGAAGGAGAAGTCGTCGCTTCCCTTGAGCCAGGCCCTTGGGAAATTCTTGGGTTGACTGCCCTTGCGGGCAACCCGCTCGACTACGGGTCCGCCGGGGTACCCAAGGCCCAGGACCCGGGCAACCTTGTCGAAAGACTCGCCAGCGGCGTCGTCCCGGGTGCGGCCCAGCAGCAGGTAGTCGCCGTGGTCCCGCATGAGCACCAGGTCGGTGTGGCCGCCGGAGGCGATGAGGCAGAGGCATGGGAGCTCGGGGCCCGCGTCTTTCGGGCCTTCCTTGACCAGCCAGTTGGCGTAGACGTGGCCCTCCAGGTGATTGACTCCAAGCAGGGGCAGTCCGTGGGCCAGTGCCAGCGCCTTGGCCATGCTCACGCCGATGAGCAGTGATCCAGCCAAGCCTGGACCTTTGGTCACGGCAATGGCGTCGACGTCGTCCCAGCCGACCTTCGCCTGCTCGAGGGCTAAGTCGACTACCGGTACTATTTGAAGCATGTGCTGCCGTGAGGCGACCTCCGGCACTACGCCGCCGTATCGGGCGTGGATGTCCACCTGGGTTGATATGACGTTGGAGAGGACGAGGGCGCCGTCCTCTACGACGGCGGCGGCGGTCTCATCACAGGAGGTCTCTATGCCGAGCACGAGCATGACCGGGGTATTATACCGCCTGCCGGTCAGGACGCGGCGGTCAAGGCCACGTGCCTCGGGACAGCCCTGCCCAGGGGACATTCGGCACACCAGCCGTGACGGCATGGCCCCTCTATGAGATGAACGAGGCCCTGCTCCCTGCGGGCCGTCATTGGCACCCCGAAGGGTCTTCCGATGCCCAGTTGCGCGGACATGTCCTTCAGTTTCCGGTTGCCGGGCCCAGGGGGCGCCAGTTCGAAGAGGAACGATGCTGGGCCTGCCAGGGCCCCGTCTTTCTGTTCGAGCCCGAAGGCCCGGAAGAAGGGGAGAACGACGTTAACCACCATCTCTCGGGCGCGCTCGCTGCCAATGGCGGGTGGGGCGGCGGTCAGGTCTATAAGCAAGCCGGGGTCCTCGTGATGGGCGGCGATTAGAAGCGCCCTTTCGAATCCTTCCACCAGCCCTTCGTCCGTGAAACGGGCCAGCACATCCCCCGCGCCGAGGATCCTGCGGGAGGGGTGGTTCGCTGGCCTCACGCCGGACAGCCGCCAGTCCGAGGGCCGCATCTCCCTGGTAAGCAGGGACCGGCGCCATACGTCTTCAATGTCGGATCCCGCGCCCTGAAGCAGGCCCGCCGTACCCAAGAGCCAGGCGGTTATGGCCCGGGGTCGCTCCTCCTGCGGCGTTGATGCGGCCAAGGCTTCCACCGTGGACCACGGGAGCAGCCGGGCCAGAGCTAGAAAGGGCGCCCGGTTCTTGCTGTAGCCCAGGGCCCGCATAATGCCCTGATAGAGGACCTCCGACGGCGGCCAGACGGCCATCTCCCCCTGGAAACGGATGGCCTTGGCTGCGAAGCGTTCGTCCCCCGCCTCGTCCAGGAGCCGGGCCACCTGCTCGGCTCCCAGTGCCGAGGCTATCTCGTCACACCCTCCCAAGGGTGGATTCCCCGTGACTCCATTCCCCGAGTCCGCCTCTACGGATGCCTGCAGGCATCCCCTGAGTGGGACCGTGGGGAGGTGCTGGCCGTCCTCCCGTTCAGTCCAGAGGGAGTCGGCGTCCCAGACCACGTGGAGGACGACGCCGTTGTAGGCCGGGTCCCGGTGATGGCCATGGGACATCCAGTCCCGGGCGCGAACGTGGATTTCCACGTCTCCCCGGAGCAGACCGCGTCCCTCAACGTCGACCGAGGCATCCAGGAAGTCGGGGCCTGCGCCACCGTTGCGCCGACCGGGGAAGACGACCTGGGTCCGCGCACCGTCGACGGTACGGAGCCTTCTCGGGTCGTAACTGCGCCGGGCCCAGACGCCGTAGAGAAGCTCTTCGTTCGGGGGCCTTTGTATGGGGAGGTCACTCTTCACCTGGAGTCTTCGTCCTCCTGAACTATCTCGCCGCGGTTCGTGTTGTAGGCGGGGCCGCTCTCCTCGGAGACCATGCGGAGGAGGGTGACGGAAGCGCCCCTCGGAGCGTAGAGCCCCGTCTCCCATTCGCTGACGGTCTGTTGCCGGACGCCGAGGCGCCGGGCCATCTGGCGCTGGGTCAACCCCATGCGGCTTCTGAGCTCCCTTACGGCGTCGGCGTTCCAGTTTCGGGAGTCGGGATCTTCTTCTGTCATTGCTTGAGTATACACGTTAACGTGTAACGAGGTACTCGACTAATTGCAAGCAGGTGAGAACCCTCGTCTGAAAGCGCCTGCTGCATTGGAGCGGGGAACCGACTTCAAAAGGAGGAGTCGGAAGACGACGACTGAAGGTAAGGCGGTCCAAAGTTGCTCTGACCTCAGCTGCCATACGGCGGTTGATCAGAGGCGAGCGTTTGACTTGATTTCCGTAGCGTGTATAGTATCTTCATCGTATCCAATGGGCGCCAAGGGTGGCGGGGGCCCACTTGAAGCTAGAAGAAACACGGTCCGAAATGCAGCATACGCGAAGGCAGATACTCGACTGCATCAAGCTCAATGGCGGCATGAGTGTCGACCAGCTGGGCCGTAAGCTGCAAATCATGTCCGTCACCGTCAGGGCCCACATCAACGTCATGGAGCGCGGCAACCTGGTCAAGGGCCGAGAGTTGCGCACGGGCCGCGCTGGACGCCCTCGCATCGTCTACTCCCTCACCGATCAGGCGCAGGAACTCTTCCCGAAGGACTACGACCACCTGGCGGTCAGTCTGATCAGCAATATGCGCAAACTTTACGGCAATGACTCCGTGAAAGAGGTGCTTAAGCTGGTTGGGGAGGATATAGCCGCGTCCAACGCCGATGAGGTGCAGTCGGAAGACTTGGGCGACCGGATCAAGGGTGCGACCCGGATAATGAACAAGATCGGGTCTCTGGCCACGTGGGAGAAGGACGAGAACGGGTTCATGGTCACCGCACACAATTGCCCATATCTGCAAGTGGCCAACGAGTGCGCGGACATATGCGACATGGAGGTCGCTTTCCTGGAGGAAGTCCTGTCACGGGACGTGATGCTTGAATGCTCGGTCGTGGGTGGGGCTCACAACTGCCAGTTCTTTATCGCAGAACCCTAACAAGAATATATCCGGCTTAGATTGGGACGGACGTTTTGAAGCCCCTACCGGCAGGGGCTTTTCCTATGACTCCCGTACAACGACACGAAGGCTACCGACTGTAGGAAGAGGATACCCAGATGGCTGAATTTGTGACCGTTGCAAAGACCTCGGAAATCGAGCCGGGGCAGATGATCCTGGTGGAGGTTGACGACGAGGACGTGGCGGTAGCCAACGTGAACGGGGAGTACTACGCATTCGGGGCGGAGTGTCCCCATGCCGGAGGCCCGCTGGAGGAGGGGGAGGTGGAGGGAAACATTGTGGTCTGCCCGTGGCACGGGGCGGAGTTCGACATGACTACGGGAGAGGCCCTTACCATGCCTGCCTCGGATAGCATCTCCACCTACAAGGTCAGGGTAGACGGCGAAGAGATCCAGCTGTCGCCGGGATAGCCCGCTCGGAGCGCTGGCGGCTTCTTCGTGCCCGATCCTAGCCCAAAGTATTGAGCAGTATGCCTGCCAATCCCAGGAACAGCAGGAAGCCGCAGATGTCGGTTATCGTGGTTACGAAGACCATTGAGGCTACGGCTGGGTCTACCCTGAAGAGCTTAAGGCCAAGGGGCACGGCTACACCACTGACCCCGGCCATCACCATAGTTCCCAGCATGGCAATGCCCAAAGCCAAACCCAGGACGATACTGCCCTTCCACAAGTAGGACACGACCCCTACCATCACACCGAGCACCAGGCCGTTGGTCAGCCCCAGGACGAACTCCTTGACGAGCGCCCTTCTGGAGTCTCGGAAGCTGATGTCGCCCAGGGCGAAACCCCTGACCATAAGCGTGATGGTCTGAGCGCCCCCCACTCCCCCCTGGCTCGCCACGACGGGGATGAAGGCGGCCAGTATCACCATCCTGGCTATGGTTGATTCAAATAGGCTGATCACCACTGCGCCGATTCCGATGGTGACCAGATTCAGCACCAGCCAGGGAAGCCGGTTCCTGAGGGAAGCCGAGACGGGGGTCCCAAGCCGCTCCGGCTGGGACAGGGCCGCCAGCCTGTACATGTCCTTGGTTACCTTCTCCTCCATCGCGTCCACGGCCTGGTTCATCGAGATGGCTCCGAGGAGGGTGCCGTGTTCGTCGGTCACGGGAATGCTGGACAGTTTGTGCCGGAGCATCAGTTGAGCGCATTCCTCCTGGCGGGTGCCGGGCGCCACGTAGATGAGCCGTGAGTCCATCATGTTTTGCATGGGAGAGTCGGGTTCGGCCATGATGAGGTCTCTCATGGCGGCCGCACCCTTGAGACGGTCCCACATGTCGACGATGTAGACCCGGTCGGTAGTGTCAATGGAAGGGCCGTTCTTTCGGAGCCAGGCCATGGCATCGGAGACGGTCATCCACTCCTTGAAGGCGATGAACTCGGGGGTCATGAGCGCCCCTGCGGTGCTTTCGGACTGTTCTATTAGGGGTACGAGAGCCTCGGGGTTGGAGATGGCGTCCAGCACCCTGCCGGCAAGGGGCACGGGAAATTCCCGGATTATCTGGGCGGCAGCGACAGTGCCGGCGTGGTCGAGCCAAAGGGCGACCAGAATGGGGTCCGCTCCCCGTATGATTTCCATGGCGTCACTCACTTCCAGGACGGACAGGACGCGGCCTGCAGCCTCGTGGGTGAGGCCCGAGAAGAGGAGCTGCCTAGACCTGGTGTCGATCTGAAAGAGGACTGACGCCCTCTCGGGTGGCTGAAGCGCCTCTAGGGCAATTACCGCCTGATGCAGGTCTCCCCTGTGAAGGTGTGACCTTATCTCCTGGACGGGTGGCGGAGGGGGGCTAATCTGTTGGTTTATCTGATCTAGCATGGGCCAGGGGTAGAGCCCCAAAAAGCAAAGAGGCAGTCACGTAGACCGCCACCTACTTTGCGAAATTGGATTTGACCTTCAGTCCCGTTGGCCCCTGGCCCTTAAGGCACCCTCCCCAGCGGGACTGCTGAAATGTATTATTTGGGTTGTTCTACACCCTCCGATATTGGATTCTCCTCTGATTTTGACATAAAGAATATGGGTTAGCAAGCGGGTTCACAACGAGAATTCTGCCGATTTCTCCGGTGTTGCACCATCGGTGATTGGAGATTGTTAACCGGAGAAAATAGAGGGGCCCCCGGCATTGCCGGGAGCCCCTTCTATTGCTATGCAGGTGAAACGGGGTCTAATTGGTAAGGGACTGCTGCCAGGCGACCCACTGTTCGCCCATGACACTTCCTACCTGACCATCATGGTTTTCGTCTTCGACGATGGCGTAGGGGACGTTGCCTGCTGAAGTGGGAAGGTGGTCTCTCACCTCGTCGAAATCCGGGCCGTTGAGGATGGGAACGGAGGCCAGGTTCATTGGGCCGTAGCTGATGTACTTGGAAATCTCAGCGTTCCTCTCGGGGAAGGAGGTCCAGGCCATGAAGAGCTGGGCCAGTTCAAACACGTTGGCGTCCTGGTCTTTCAGGCCTCTGGGTATTGCCCAGGAGTCAGTGTTTATCATGTGCCCGCAGGTCCAGCAGATTGCAACCGGCTCACCCTGGGACGAGGCGTCGTAGATACGTCCATTCCAGGCCGTGCAGAGGTCGATCTCCCGGGATATCAGGTTGGCCGGGCAGTCTACACCCGAGCTCCACCAAACCTTGATCTCGGGGCCGATCTCGTCCATGACCTCGTATGCCTCTACAATCTGCTCGTCGGACAGCCGTGTGAGAGAGGCTCGGCCCTCGGTGGTCTCCAGAAGCTCCGGGTACCTGGAGAGAAGGGCGAATCTAAGACTGGTCTTCCAGCTCCACTCCGGGGCGGCAAGGGAGCGTGCGCCCGGGAAGCCTTCGAAGTCGAAGATGTCGGCCATGGTCTGGGGGTGGCGTCCGCCCCATTTTTCGTCCACGGACTGGAGGCTGTACGCGACCACGTTGGACCAGGTAATGCCTCCACCGCCGAAGTAGTCGGATATACCGGCTTCCAGGAAGTCCCTGGTATCGACAATGCTGAAGTCCAGCGGTTCCAGGTAGCCATCGGTAGCGGCTTGCCAGGCGGCCTGTCCGCCGTAGTCCAGCACGTGCCATTGGAGGTTGCCAGTCTCTACCTGGGCTCTGACCTTGGCGTAGGCCATTGTGTCGGTAACGATTTCCACTCCGAACTGGTCCTGGAAGGGGGTAATGTAGGCCTGACGCTGGGCCGCTTCGTAGGCGCCGCCCCAGGTGGCGAGTACCAAGGACTCACCGCGGTGGGTCTCAAGGGCCGCTTCTATCTCTTCAAGGGTTGCGGGGTTGTCCAGCGTCCACTCGGCCATGGCTCGGGGGCCTTCCGGCTCTGGCATTGCCGTAGCATCTGGCATTGCCGTAGCATCTGGCATTGCCGTAGCATCTGGCATTGCCGTGGCATCTGGCATTGCCGTAGCCTCCGGCATTGCGGTGGCCTCCGGCATTGCCGTAGCCTCCGGCTCCGAGGCCTCGGGGGTAGCTGTCGCGGTCGCGCCACAGGCCACCGCCACGAGCAATGCAACGAGAGCAAGCCCCACCAAGGCAAGCGTCAGCTTTCCACGGCCGGGTCTGCTATATGTTTGTTTTCCTAGCATCGTACAAGGCCCTCCTAAATATTGGTTGGACTCTGATGAACTCCGCTTGGGGAACAGGGAACTTGCAAACCCTACGACGATATCTCCACCACCTCGGCAGACATGCTGCCGCAAGGCCCGCTGGATGATACTAGGATAGTGGGGGAGGATTCAGGCTGTCAAGTTGGCCGAGGGCAGGACCCCCGAAATCCGGTTCACTGGGAGAAGCGGGGAATGATCTGCTCGCCGACCTTGCGGAACATGCCTATCTTGTCGATAAGAGTGTAGGCGGTCATGGAGATGGTCTTTATCCCCAACTCGCCCAGTATCTCGATCCTTTCGCACATCTCGGAGGGGGAGCCGGAGATGTGGTAGAAGTCGATGAGGCGCTGGGTTACGACGTGGGAATGGGGAGCATCGACCCTCTCGGCGACGTCCGGGTCCAGGGCCTGGGCGAAGGTGCGGGAGTCGTTGATCAGGGCCTGGACGGAGCCGGGTTCGTTGGCTTCGAGGGCTTCCCGCAGTTCAGCGACGTTGGAGTCGTCCCTTTCGAGCAAGTCGCAGAGGTCTGCGTAGCTGGAGGGGTAGGCGGAGGTCTCGCGTCGGGCGGCCTCCTTGGAGTCGGCAACGTAGAGCATGGTGCGGGCCCACGTGTCTATCTTGGAGAAGTCCCGGCCAGCCCTTTCCACGCCTTTGCGAAGCTGCTTAAGCTCCCATTCGACGTACACGGGGTCGGTGCAGAGGGAGATCAGTCCGTCGGCGATTTCGCCGGCAAGCTGCATGGTCCTGGGCCCGTGGGCCGAGAGGTAGATGGGCAGGGGTTCGCCGATCCAGAAAGAGCGCATCTTCACACCCTGGAACTCGGCTTCCTCACCGGCCATGAACTTTCGCATGAAGTGGACGGCCTCCCGCATGACGGCGTGGGTGACCTTCTTACGGTTCTTCACGATGGGATTGCCCGTACCAAGACCAATGAACGCCCGCCCATCCGACAACTCGTTGATGGTGGCCGTCATATTGGCGATGACCGAGGGGTGGATGGTCACCGGGTCCACGACCCCGTGCCCTATCCTGATCCGGTTCGTGGCCTGGGCGGCCAGGGTCATCATTATGTGGACGTCCCGGGAGCGGATAGGGGAGTCGACCAGAGTGAGGTAGGAGAACCCGCTGTCCTCGACGACCTTGGCGTGCTCGCCCACGTTCTTTGTGGTGAGGGTACCCCCCATCCCGACGCCGAAGTGCATCTTCACGACAAGCTCCTAGCCCCGCGCCTCGACTCCGGCAAGCTTTTCCATGACCTTGACGTAGGCCTGCGTACCCTCGTTGCCGTAGCCGTCGTTCTGGAGGACATTGTAAAACTGCTGGATCAGACCGGTCAGCGGCAGAGGAAGCTGCATCTCCCGGCCTGCCTCGCTGATCAGGCGGAGGTCTTTGTGCATGAGCTTGACCATGAACCCGGGGTCGAAGTCTCTTTTGAGAACGCGTGAGCCCAGGTTCTGGAGCTGCCATGAGCCTGCCGCCCCACCGGCTACGGCTTCGAACACGGGGCCAAGGTCTATGCCGGCCTTCGCCCCAAACACCAGTCCCTCGCAGACTGCCGCCAGCGTTCCACCGACGATAATCTGGTTCACCAGCTTGGTCACCTGACCCATGCCGTTGGCGCCGGTGTAGATGATTGTTTTGCCCATAGCTTCGAATACGGGCATGCAGCGGTCGAAGACCGGCTTGTCTCCTCCGACCATGATGGACAGGGTGCCCTGGATAGCGCCCCAGGACCCACCGCTGACCGGGGCATCAAGCATGCTGACGCCCTTCCCGCCCAGGGCCTTGGCGATATCCTGAGTGATCTGAGGTGATATGGAGCTCATATCGATGACGACGGAGCCCTCGGCGGCGGTTTCTATGACTCCGCCCGGCCCGAGGATGACCTCCTCAACGTCCGGGGAATCGCTGACCATGGTTATGATGACGTCGCTATTGCGTGCGACGTCGGCTGGGGAGTCGGCGACGGTGGCGCCCATCTCTCCCAGTTCCTCGGCCTTGCTCCGGGTCCTGTTGTAGACGGTGAGAGGGAAACCTGCCTTGAGGATGTTGGAGGCCTGGGCCTTCCCCATTATCCCCAGGCCGACGAATCCGACCCGGTCTTGCTTCGCCATCGATTCCTCCTTGTGTGGGCCGGTCACTGGATTTCGGGGTCGAAGTCCATGCCTATGTGGCCCTCGGCCTCAAGCTCGGCGTATTCCCGGTCCGAGACCTTTAATATTTCTTTGTAGACGTATTCATTGTGCTCCCCGAGACGGCAGGGAGGGTTTCGGACCACGGGCGGGGTGCGGGACATGTTGAATATGAAGCCGGGGTAGTTGTGGGTGCCCGCCTCCGGGTGAGTGATCCTGTTGAAGAAGTCCCGTTCCTTCACGTGGGGATCTGAGTGTGCGTCTCCGGCGTGCATGACGGGGCCAGCGGGAACGCCATGTCCTTGGAGCAGATGGAATGCCTCGTACTTGTCGTGCTGGGCAGTCCAGCGGGACAGATTCTCTTCGAGTTGGTCGGCGTTCTTCCAGCGGGAGTACTGGTCCGAGTAGCGTTCTTCCTTGCACCAGTCGGGATTGCCCATAGCCTCGCACAAGCCGCGCCATTCGGAGTCTGTGGAGACGGTAATGCTGATCCAGCAGTTATCGCCTTTAGCCGGGAATGCGCCGCACGGGGCCGAGCCGAAGTGATTCCTGTTCCCCTGCGTTCCCTGAAGCCGACCATT
Organism: Dehalococcoidia bacterium; assembly: GCA_965197585.1. Classification (GTDB taxonomy): domain Bacteria; phylum Chloroflexota; class Dehalococcoidia; order Plut-88900; family Plut-88900; genus Plut-88900. The sequence goes on along the minus strand of OZ240215.1, from coordinate 2,386,203 downwards.
GAGCGTGTAGTCCATCACCGTCTCTGCAAGGAAAGACACGGCGTTCTCGGCTTGGGACAGCTCGATGAACTGGCCCTTGCCTGTCCGCTTCCGGTAGTGGAGAGCGGCCATTACGGCGAAGGCGCCCTGGACACCCGCGGCGTAGTCGCCCATATAGATGGCGCTGTTGGTTGAGGGGTCGGAGTCCCGGTATCCCCGTATAAGCGAGTGTCCTATCACCGATTCCAGGTGCACGCCCAGTGCCCGGTAGTTCCTGTAGGGCCCGACGCTGCCGTATGCGGGAACTCGGACCATGATGATGTCGGGGCGGATAGCCTTGAGCATGTCGTAGCTGATATTCAGCTTCTCCATGGTCTCGGTAACGTTGTTCTCGTAGAAAATATCGCACTCTTTTATGAGGTGTTCGAGCATCTCCCTGCCCCTTGGCTGCTTGAGATCGATGGTCACGCTCTTCTTGTTGCGGAACAGGTTGTTGAATCCGGGGCAGCGGTTCCAGGGTCGGGGGCCGGGATCGTTGTCGGGATAGCCACCTAGCATGGGCAGAAGATTAGGGACAGTGTTCTTTGGGGGCCTCGCTACGAAACCCCGTGTCATCGGCTGCCAGTGGTGGATATTCTCCACCTTGATGACCTCGGCGCCGAGGTCGGCGAGGATCTGGGTGGCGAATGGGCCGGCCCAGACTACGCAGAAGTCGAGTATACGAATGCCTTCCAGGGGGAGTCTGGACGTGCTCTTCACCTTTCCATTAACCTGCAATGCCATTGGTTAGATGACGCCCCTCTCCCGGAGCCTTGTCAGGTCATCCCTGCTGTAGCCCAGGTGCCCGTACACCTCTTCCAGGTGCTGGCCAAGCTCAGGGGCGGGACGTCTCATCTGGCGCGGGGTCTCGGCCATCCGGGTCGGAGCGCCCGGATAGGAGATGGGGCCCGTGTGGGGGTGGTCGAGCTTCGTCCAGAAGGCCCTGCCGGTGAACTGGGGGTCGTGAACCAGGTCGGTCATGGAATAGAGGGGGCCGCATAGGACGCGGGCCTTCTGCCCCTCCTCCCATATCTCGCGCTTGGTGCGCTCCATAAGCCAGGGAATGAAGAACTCGTTGAGCTCTTCCTGGAGTTCGGGGTCGGCGCCCGCGCCGGGCTCCAGCCACTTGGGGTCTTGCAGGAACTCGGGGTTGCCCAGCATCTTGACGACCCTGGGGAAGAGGTGCCCTCCGCCGGCCATCTCGATATAGCCGTCCTTGCAAGGCAGTGTGCCGGACGCGAAGGCGGGTCCGGCCCAGCCGGCCTGCTGCGTGCTAATCCGCCCCGAGTAGGCGTAGGCCATCAGCGCAGCGTGACGGCGATCCACTCCCCCGAGCTGGGTCTCAAATATCGAGATGTCCAGGTGCTGACCCTCGTCGTCGCGGTCAGCGGCCCAGAGGGCGCCCATGGTGGCGGCGGCTGCGGTGGCCCCGGCCTCGTACTGGGCTACATTGCCGCCCTGCTTGAGGGGTTCGCGGCCCTCCATGCCAATGGAGTGCATCTCGCCACCCATGCCGAAGAGGACTAACTCGGAGGCCTTGTAGTCCCGGTAGGGCCCCGATTGCCCGAAGTTGCTGATGGAAGTCATGACGAGACGGGGATTGATTTCAGAGAGAGCATCGTAGCCGAGGCCCCAGGCGTCCATTACACCGGGGGCGTAGTTCTCGACCAGGATGTCGGCTTCCTTGACCAGCTCGTGGAGGATGAAGCGGCCGGACGTCACCTTCAGATTTAGGGTGACGCTCCTCTTGTTGGTGTTGAGGTGGAGGAAGAGACCGCTCTTTTCGTGGTGGGGGTCGTCTTCGTAGAAGGGGCCGAGACGCCGGGCCGGGTCTCCGCCGTCGGGTCTTTCGACCTTGATGACGTCTGCGCCGTAGTCGGCCATGAGCTTGGTGCAGAAGGGCCCGGCGATGTACTGGGTAAGGTCGAGGACTTTTACGCCTTCAAGCGCTTGGTCAAACATAATTCGTTTCTCGAAAGGAGCCGGTTATCCTGCCGGTCAGGGAGTGCTTGATTAACTGGTCGGCAGCGGTATTGAGTGGCTGACGGCCCCGAAATTCAGGGCCTCGTCAGCGTGGACAATCTTAGCCACGAGGCAAGGGAGCTGTCAACGAAAGCACGTCAAAGCCGTGCTATAATCAGCCCCCTAGTCCCGGCAGCGGCGCCGATGCGTCGAGGTGGATCTCATGCACCTGGAACTGGCCTCCTACGATGTCAAGGACGTTGTCTTTTCAGATGAGGACGGCCTCGTAAATGGCGTCCTCCACGTAGACAAAGGCGCCCTCCTTGACCACCTTTCCAAGGTCTCGCCGTTTGAGGCTATCGAACTCGATATAGCCAGACCCGGCGAATCCGTACGAATTATTCATACGTTGGACGTGGTGGAGCCGAGGGCCAAGGCCCCGGGTCCGGGCCGCGTCTTCCCCGGACTCCTGGGTCCGCCATTGGGCGCAGGTGAGGGGAGAACGCTCCGCCTAAATGGGGTAGCGGTCGTCGGGGTGGCGGAGCCCTTCGCAGGAGAGGACCACTGGGCCTTTCGGGAAGGAGTCATCGAGATGTCGGGGCCGGGGGCCGAGTTGTGTCCGTTTTCCAAGACTGTCAATCTTGTGGTGAAGTTCGTGCAGGAGAAGTCGGGGCAGGGGGCGCGGGAGAAGGAGAACTTCCAGGTTGATGCATGGGACGACGAGGGGGAGCGTGCCATTGAGGCTACGAGGCTTCTAACAGTCCGAGCTGCCGAATACCTGGCCCGGGCAGCGCACGAGGCTGCACCGGACGACATAACTTCCTATGACCTCACTCCTGCAAATGAAGATCTGCCGAAAGTCGTATACATCCACCACAACGTTGGATCGTCCCTTTACGGTTGGTCTGACTACTCCTCCGACCACGCCATGCTTCTTCATCCCAACGAGATAATGGACGGCGTACTGGTCCTGTCCGACCGTTTTGTCGAGCCGGCGATCCGGGACTGCACCTACTTCCACCAGAACAACTCGATAATTGAGGAGTTGTATAGTCGGCACGGGAAGGACCTGAACTTCGCCGGCGTGGTCTTCTTCACGGGGCACTCGGCGACATTGGAGCACAAGGAGCGTGAGAGCGACAGCGCGGTGAAGCTGGCCCACGCGGTCGGGGCGGATGTGGCGATCATATCTCCGTTCAGGAGCGGGCACAGTGGGGTGGCCTTCATGATGGTGTGCCAGAAGTGCGAGCGGTCCGGGATAAAGGTAGCCGTTGGGGTATCGCAACTGGTGGCAGGGGCGGGGGAGCCGGGGCTGAACCACTGGGTGCCGGAGGCGGATGCGATGGTGGTGTCAGGGAATGACAGGGAGACGTTGAAGCTGCCGGCCGTGGAGAGGGTTATAGGGGGCACGGAGCTGCTTAACGGCCTGGGGAGGGCCGACGTTGAGGTTGAGATAGAGGTGCGGAACCTGTACGGGCTCTCGGCGCCGATGGGGCCGACGCGGTTGTCGGCGGGGCTCTACTAGACGAAGGGGACGAAATGCGGCTTGAACTGGCGTCCTTCCAAATCCACGACGTGGAAATCTCCTCGGAGACGCGTCTTTCGGGGAAAACGCTGTACGTCAACAAGATGGAACTGAAAGAGCATCTGCTCCCCGACCCGTATATCGAGGACATCCGGATGGAGGTGGCGAGGCCGGGAGAGAGCACCCGGATAGTGCATGCCGTGGACGTGGTGGAGCCGAGGGACAAGGCGTCGGGGCCGGGGATGGTGTTTCCAGGGAGGCTCGGGTCCCCGACTCAGGTGGGCAGCGGTGTAACGAACAGGCTGGCGGGGATGACGGTAATCGGGACGGCTGAGCCTTTTGTTGGAGAGGAGTACTGGTATGCGCGGGAGGCGATCATAGACATGTCTGGGCCTGGGGCGGAATTCTCGCCCTTCTCCCAGACAGTGAACCTGGTACTGCACTTCATTCCGAAAGCGGGAGGGGAGGAGCTCGATCCGGCGAGGCGAAAGCAGTTCATAGTCGATACCCGGACCCGTGACGCCGAGTTTAGGATGAAGGCCACGCGGCAGCTGTGCCTAAAAGCGGCCAAGTTCCTCGCCGGGAAGGTGAAGGGCATGACGCCCGACCACACACAAACCTACGAGCTCGGGCCGGTGGACCCGGAGCTGCCGGGAGTCGTCTACCTGTGCAAGAGCCTGGCTGCCAGTTTCTACGGCTCCTTCACGACGACCCGGAACTGGGTAATGCCTATGCACCCGAACGAGTTGATGGACGGGGCTGTGTTGAACTTCGGGTTCCTGATTGCAGCCAACTTCCGCGACTGCACATACTCATACCAGCAAAACACCATAGTGGAAGAGCTTTATTCGCGGCACGGCGTCGACCTAAACTTCCTCGGCGTCCTCTTCTACTCCGCTTTTCCGTACACGCTTGAAAACAAGGAGCTGGAGGCGGGGAGCGTGGTACGTACGGCGAAGATGCTGGGGGCGGATGCGGCAATCATCGCACCTCTCAGCGACGGACATCCCAGCGTCGAAACAATGATGATATGCCGGATGTGTGAAGAGGCGGGGATCAGCACGGCAATCGGGGCGGGGGAGATGACGGTAGGGGAGGGAGACCCGGGCTTTACGCACTGGGTCCCCGAGGCCGACGCCCTGGTGATTGCAGGGGACAGCCACAACAAGGTGAAACTTCCCGCCATGGACAGGGTGATAGGCGGGAGCCGGGTGCTGCACGGGGACCAGGAGGCATCGGGGGAGATAGAGGTCGAGGCCCGGCAGATGTACGGGGCCAGCAACCCGGGTGGTGCGACCAAACTTATGGGTCGGCTGTATTAGCTGTCCTACCTCCCGGTGAAGGCAAAGTTGTCAAACGCCCACACTCCTCTATACGACCTGCGTGTCCTGGACCTATCCAGCAATCTGCCGGGGGCGTACTGCGCCCGGTCTCTCTGTGCATTCGGGGCGGACGTTATTCACGTGGAGGTGCCCGGTAAAGGGAACTCCCTTCGCACAATCGGCCCGTTCTATAGAAACCTCCCCCACCCCGAGCGGGGCACGTTGCACAACCACGTGAACTGCGGCAAGCGCAGCGTGACGCTGGATGTGGGGTCGGGGGTGGGGCGACGCGTGGTCAGGAAACTCGCGGAGAATGCTGACGTTGTCGTGGAGGACCATCCCGCGGGAACAATGGGGGCCATTGGGTTGGGCTATGAGGACCTGTCCGACATCAACCCCGGCCTTGTAATAGCCTCCCTCAGTGACTTTGGCCGGAAGGGGCCCTACAGGGAGTACAAGGCCTCCGAATTGATCCTGTCCGGACTGTCGGGGCCCCTGCACATTAGCGGCGCCCTGGATAGGGAGCCTGTGAAGGCTGGCGGGAGGATAGTCCAGTTCCAGGCGGGGCTGGTGGCGGCGTTGCTGACTATGATGGCGGCACGTTCCCGGGATCGGTCGGGTGTTGGCAGTCACGTTGATCTCTCGACAATGGAGACCCAGGCCGGCACCGCCGACCGCTGGGTGCCGGTCCTGCTCCACTACGCCTACACGGGCCAGATAGCGGAGAGAACGCGGGGAATAGTGCTTGCCGGGGCTGGAGTTGTTCCGACCCTGGACGGATATATCAACACCCTTAATCCAACCATCCCCAGTCGGCTGAAGAAAATCATGACCATGGTAGGCAAACCCGACCTTGTAGAAAACCAGGAGTTTGCCGACCCGGAGCAACGTCTCGCCATGGTAAATGAAGAGTTCCTGCTATGGGCGCTTCAGCATTCCACCGATGAGGCTGTTTATGCCGGATTGAGGCATGGCGTGATGGTCGGGCCTGTCCATAACCACGAGTCGCTTCACCAGGACGCACACATGCTGGTTCGGAGGCCGTGGATTGACGTGGAGCATCCCGAGATGGGAATACAGTCTTTTCCCGTAAGGCCGGCACAGCTATCCACTACACCGATTCAGGTCTCGAGGCCCGCTCCTTGGCTGGGGGAGCACAACCGGGACGTCCTTTGCGGGGAGCTGGGATACAGTAAAGCGGAGCTGGCAAGGCTGGGGCGGATGGGGGTGGTGTAGACTACTTATCTTGTAGAATTTCTTGTGTCACTGCCGCACTTTTTACTATGCCAATTATTCGAAATAGAGTAGAGGCAAGTAGATTCAACGAGCTGCTAGCCTTGCCTTATGAATTGCGTCTGCAAGACTTCGAACTTGCAATGCAGGACGTGTACGACTTCTTCTTCGACGTGAACGCTCATCTCACCGGTAAGGGCCTCCAAAGGTTGGACGATATGCTGCGGCCCGCAATAATGTCTGGTGTATTGTCGGATATGCTGACTGCCAGCTTGGCCAAGCACTCACGCGTCCTTACGGAAAATCGTTATCACAATGGACATCCGGATCTTGTAGTTCAAGGGGTGCACCCTACCAATGCGGTCAAGGCTGGAACACACGGGGTGGAAGTGAAGACAACACGTAAGGCCGGAGGTGCCGTAGACACCCATGGCGCTCGGAACCAGTGGTTATGTGTGTTTGTATATCAGGTGGATACGGAATCGGAGCCAGCTCTGGACCGAAGGCCCATGACTTTCACCGAAGTTTATCTTGGACACGTCACGGTTGACGACTTCCGAAAAAACCCGCGCGGCGAACTTGGCACACGCACGGCAACACTACACAAGGATGGAATCCGGGGATTACGGGAGAGATGGGTATATAAAGCAGGTGGAGCCTAGTCCCAAGAGACCTGTGCAAGTTTCGGGATTGAGCCACGGGCCATTTCGAAATATACCTCGTCTTTCTCCACGCCGATGCTGGAGTAGCCCACTGATTCCGCAGCAGCTAGAGTTGATCCTGCCCCTGCGAAAGTATCCAAGACGACCCCCTCTCCGAGAGGTAAGATCGAGCGTACCAGTTGTCTTAAAAAGGCCTGAGGCTTGAGGCTCGGGTGTGGAGCTAAGGCTCGCTCTGATTTCCTTGTTGGCGAAGAACGAATCACATCCCCGAATGGCCGGTCTCGGCAGGGGCGCCGAAATCCCCCGGCATTCCATCTCCGCAAATTATCCTGGACCCTGCCCTCCAAGGGTTTGCGACAAACGATCCAGGGTTCCCACATGGAACGAGGCATTACACTTACGTCGGGGAACTCGTCGTGAGCAGATTTCGGTCGGTCCCCTCCCCGTAAAGTCATTGTCAGCCGCACAATCTCTCCCCGGCGCTCGAAACCGGCATCCGCCAAAGCTGTCGACACCAAGTAAGAGACTAGAGGATTGGAAGCCACAACTACGTTTGCTCCCGGTACAAGCTTGGGTATGAGCAGCCGACCCCACACAAAGAAAAAGGCCCTGATTTGGTCAAGTTGTTCTGGAGTTAAAGTAGTAAATCGAGGTAGGGGAGAACGAACATGGCCGTCAAAAGAAGGGGGGACGCGCCAGACGCCACCCTTTCCGGTCCGGAGCTTGGCCTGCTGTTCTTGAGTGTATTCGTGAAGACCATAAGGAGGATCTGTGACAACCGCATGTATGCTATTGTCATCTTGTTGGCCCAGCCAGTCGAAGCAGTCCGCGTGATAAAGAGTGGCCGCCCCGAAAGAAAATGGGGGACTCCATTCCCTTTCCAAACGCAGTTCTCTCTGGGTCCCGAGAGATGCCGCTGACCGGAGTGCGTATACCCCGCGTTCCTCCCGTATGAACCTCGTTGGTGTATTCAACCTCAGATAGGAGCGAACCGAGGAAGCTCGGGTAGGGCCAACCACCTGCGTCACTCGCCCTTCGATCTCCTTGACGGACAAGTGTTTCGAAGTGAGGGACATTACCTGGATTATGCCGTCCCTTACGCGTCCGGGTGCATATCTGCTTCGATTCTCTGTCATTTCAACTTGAATAATAGACGTCTGGACGTCTGAAGTCAAATCTAATGCTACTCGCCCTCTAGAGCGTTCGTATTGACATCCCCTGAATATGAATTAACAATTCACCGTCGTGAGCATGCGTGACAACCCGTCGACACTTCGACAGAGTGGAAACAAGCGCCCATCCCTTCCCTTGGAAGGCGTACGTGTAGTTGCCATTACTCAGGCTTGGGCCGGGCCCTATGCCGGGACCTTATTGGCCGACTGGGGCGCGGAAGTGATACAGGTAGAGAGCCGGAAGCGGTTTCCTGTCGGGACGCGGGGGTTGTCGGTCGACCACAGGGGAGTAGTGCCCGTGGGGGAGCGAATGTGGTCGAGGGCCTACCCAGATTGGGACGGGGGCGAAAGACCCTGGAACCGCTACGTCGGTTTCAACGTGCTGAACAGGAACAAGTTGGGCGTTACGCTCGATGAGAGTCGGGAGGAGGGTCGAAATCTCCTTCTGGAGCTGATTTCCATATCGGATGTCGTACTAGAGAATCATCCCCCTTACGTGCTGGATTACTACTCACTCGACTACTCTCACCTTTGCAAGGTCAAACCCGATCTGGTAATGGCCAGGATGCCGGGTTATGGGCAGACCGGCCCGTACAAGGAACTCAAAGCGTGGGGGTCCCATATCGAGGGTTTCATTGGCCATACATGGGTCCGCAGTTACCCGGATATCGACCCGTCCCTGAAAGACGACGTGTATCCCTCCGATGCGGTGGCGGGGATTACCACGGCTTTTTCAATCCTGATTGCTCTGCGTCACCTGCAGGCTACCGGTGAAGGCCAGCTTATCGACTCACCCCTCTCCGAAGGCCTGGTACCCTTCCTGGCAGAGGCGTTTGTGGACTACACGATGAACGGGCGCGTCCAAACGGCCATTGGGAACGCGGACATGTCCATGGCCCCGCACAACGTATATCCGTGCGCGGGGGATGACCAGTGGGTCTCGATCAGTGTGGGTAGCGATGAGGAGTGGGAAGGGCTGGTGCGGGCGCTGGGAGGCCCAGCGTGGGCCTTGGATCGAAAATACTGCCACGTGCTGGGTCGGTGGAGATGCCAGGAAGAGATCGACGCTCATATTGGGGAGTGGACGCAGGGCCTCACTTCAAGAGAGGTGATGGAGAGGCTTCAGGCGGTAGGCGTGCCCGCAGGGATGGTACACAATACCGCCCAAGCACACGAGGACCCACAGTTGAAAGCCCTTGGCTTCTTCCAGGAGGTCACCCACGCCGAGGCGGGGACTCACCGGTATCCAGGAATTATGGGGCAAATTTCGTGCTTTCCCAATAGCATCCGAAGACCTGCACCGTGCCTAGGTGAGCACAACGAATACGTGTACCGGGAGCTGATGGGCATGAGTGCCAAACGATACGGGGAACTTGAAGAGCTGGGGCAGATAGGCGAGGACTATCTGCCCGGGAGAGGGTAGTTATGGCCCGACTATTGCAGTCTTCGTATCTTGCCCACGCCTTGTTCGGCGAAGCGGGTGAGGCGGAAGTCGTAGAGAGACAACGAGGGGGTGCCGTCCAGGATGAGCTCGGAGATCAGCTTGCCGGTTATGGGGCCGAGGGCGAAGCCGTGACCGCTAAAGCCGGTGGCCAGAATCAGTCCCTTGACCCCCGGCGCCTCTCCGAGGACGGGCAGGATGTCGGGGGTGATGTCGATGAGGCCGGCCCAGGTTTTTACGAATCGCAGGCCGCTCAGGTGGGGCATGTGCTCGAAAAAGGCCTTGCGCATACGCTTGATAGTGTTCCAGTTCACCTCGGGCTCCACGCCCACGGTAGTCGAGAAGAACTTCCGGTTCTGCACCGTGCCGGGCACGTGGCTAAGCACGTCGTTCAGGAGTTGGCTCCCGACGTGGAAGGCTATCTGCTTTCTGAACTGGCTTAGGCCCGGCAGGAAGTATTTCAAGTCCCTCACCGAGGTGAGATCTAAGTCATGGTCGGCCTTGAGGGCGGAGCCCGCACCCAGGAGGATGTTGCCGTCGGCGGTGGGACGGAAGGAGACCCTGGGAGACCAGACGAGGGGGGCGCGGTAGTCGGGCTTGGGCTCTGTAATGGTGACATGGGTCCGGACTACGCGCACCGGAACCCTCACGTCGCAGGTTCTGGCCAGACGAGGAGCCCAGACGCCGGCGGCGTTGACCACGACGTCGGCCTCTATCTTCTCGCCGCGTTCGGTTACGACGCCCTTGACCTGCCCGCCGGAAGTCTCGATACGCTCCACCGAGCAGCCGGTACGCACCGTCGCGCCGTTCTCCTGGGCGGCCCTGGCGAAGGCATTGGTGGTCTTGACGGGGTGTGCGTAGCCGTCGCTGGGTGAGTACATACCGCCGATGAACTTGCCCGAGAGCCCGGGCAATATCTCCTGGGCCCGCTTGCGGTCAACTATGTCGGATTCCAGGCCATACTCCCTGGTGATTCTGACGGTGTTCTCAAAGTCGGCGAGCTCTTTGGCATTAGAGGCGAGAAGAATGTTGCCGCCGCGAATGAAATGAGTCTCGGTGCCCAGGTCTTCGCTGAGCTTGTCCCAGAGCTTCAGGCTCTCGATGGCCAGGGGAACCTCGGGAGCCTGGCGGCCCTGCCGCCGGACGGCGCCCCAAGTCCTGCCGGAGGCCTCGTCGGCGATCTGGCCCTTTTCAAGAAGGATGACATGCGCGCCACGCTTGGCGAGGTTGTAGGCGGTAGCGCAGCCGGAGATTCCTCCGCCTACGACTATAACGTCGGTCTTAGTTGCCATTCCTAATACGCTTTCTCACTTGGCCTGGGCGTACCACTGGAGGAGGGGGTGAATTTGGCGTACCAACTCTTCTCCCTCCGGGCTGATGGTGTTCTTGGCCAGATCTGCGATGGTATCCGCGGCGTTGGACTGATGAAATACGGAGCGAGCCTTTTCGAGGGTCGGCTCGTCGTTAATGTAGATTTCCTTGATGCTGGATTCGGTGTCGGTCCAGACCAGCTTGACCGGGTCAATGGGGCCCGAGTACTCGATGCGGTCGCTGCCGATTTCCTCGGGGAACCAGAGTCGGTGGCCGTTGGAGCTGCCCAGTTTAACGACCTGAGGCTCGATGTCTTTGCTCACCTGCTGCAGGCCGTTGAGCCTAGCCAGAGATGCTGCCAGCCTCATAACTGGGCCGAGACCCTGCTCGTCGCCGGAGTTGGAACCATCGCTTCCCAGGGCCACGTTCACGCCTTCCCGCAGCATCGTGCCTATGGGGGTGATGCCGTTTTGCAGCTTCATGTTACTCAGGGGATTGTGAGAGACGGAGACCCCACGGTCGGCGAGGAGTTCGATGTCATCCCGAGACACCTGTACGCAGTGGGCGGCCAGGGTGCGCTCCGTGAGCAACCCGAACTTGTCCAGTCTCTGGGCTCCGCTCATTCCCCACTGGTGCATGGCGGCTTCGCGCTGTACGGGAGACTCCTCGACGTGGATTTCAAGGGGGATGTCTAGCTTTGAGAGGGTGTCCCTGGCAGCTTCGAGGAGGGCGTCCGTGCACCAGACGGCGTTGCCGAGGGCGAGGCCAATCTGTACCCGCTTGCCGCTCCAGCCCTTGATCAGTTCGACGAGGGCTTCAAGTCGGGGCTCGAAGGGGAGGGGTTCGATCCTAGTAAGGACCTCTTCCGGAAGGGAGTCGTCAGGGATGGCCTTGGGATATTTGGGATAGAAACGCCGGGTGTAGACGCCGACGGGGAGGTTGTCGATGTTGGGGAATACCCAGGCCCGCATACCGAGGGACTCGTAGGCTTGGGCGACGCCGTAGACGTTCTCCTCGGTAATCGGGGAGTAGAGGTGATCGATAATTGCGGCGTTGCCGGCGCTCAGGTTCTCCAAGCCACAGGCCAAGGCACAGGCTACCTGCTCGGGGGCGGAGAGCCTGCCGACATTGGAGGCTAGTCGGTAGGCAATCCAGATATCAAAGGGAGCAGAAGCTACCGAGCCTTTGAACGGCATCGAGTGGCTGTGGGTGTGAGCGTTGACGAATACTGGGAAGGTGTTGTCGGGCACGGGTTTCTCCCTAGACGGTACAAAAAATTATAGCATGGGGAGAATGGCCTAAAGGGAGGGGCGGGTCAACCAATCTCGATGATGAGGTTGCCGTGGGCGTCGATGGTGGCGGAGCTGCCGGGGTAGACGACGGTGGTGGTGTCCAGCTGCTGAACGATGGCAGGACCTTGCAGCACGGCTCCCGCGCCGAGGGCGTCACGGTCGTAGATGGGGGTGTCGATGAGGCCGCCGGCCTCGGGGAAGTAGGCTTTGCGAGTAGTTCGGGGAGAAGGATCACCCTGGGACGTTACCAGCTTCGCACCGCCCGGCATACGCCCAGGCGCCTGGGACAGGACAACACGCAAGGTTACGAGCTCTACCAGATCATCCGAGTCCCGGTGGCCGTAGACCCTTTCGTGGAGGGCGTGGAAGTCCTCGATGACCCGGGCTATGGCTTTGTCGTCCACATCCTTGCCCCCGATGGGAACCTCCAACTCATAGGACTGACCTACGTAGCGCACCTCCACGGACTTGGACGTGATTATAGGGCGTCCGGAGACTGCGTCCCTGTCCATCTGGGAGTGGCAGTCGGCTTCCAGAGCATCGAAAGCCACTTGCAGCTCGGCGGGTACGGCGTCGACGGCCTTAACTCGGAAAGTGCGGGCCCTTTCGTGCTCAAGGTTGGCGACTAGGAGCCCAAATGCAGAGAGAACGCCCGGGTTTAGGGGGACCAGGACTTTGCCGGTGTTGGTCTGCTGTGCCAGCCTACCTGCGTGCACGGGCCCAGCGCCCCCAAGGGCGACCAAGGAGAAGTTCCGAGGGTCGTAGCCGCGGAAGACGGAGACCAGGCGGACTTCGTCGGCCATGTGGTTGTTGACTATGGTGTGGATACCGTGGGCGGCTTCCAGGATGTCGATGCCGAGGGGGCCGGCGACGTTGGTTTGGACTGCCTCTTCCGCCTTTTCCGCCGACAACTTCATGGAACCGCCAGCGAAGTAGCCGGGGTCCAGGTAGCCGAGAATGAGGCTGGCGTCGGTGACGGTAGGCTCGGCGCCGCCCATATTGTAGGCAGCGGGGCCGGGCGAGGCGCCCGCGCTCCGGGGCCCGACCCTCAGGGCTCCGCTGCGGTCCACCCAGGCTATGCTACCGCCACCAGCCCCGATGGTGTTGATATCGAGCATTGGCTGGCGCAGGGGGTACTTTGCGATCTTGCCCTCGTTGGAGAGGACGGGCTTCCCCTTGTCCACCAGGGAGATGTCGCAGCTGGTGCCGCCCATGTCCAGGGTGATGAGGTCGGTGAGGTCGCTGAGCTTGCCGGCGTGGACGCCACCGATTACCCCGGCCGCGGGTCCCGAAAGGACCGTGGATACGGTGTTGGAGAGGATGGTTTCGTCACTGGTGATGCCGCCGCGGGAGTGGATGATGTGGAGGCGGGCCTTGACGCCGCTTTTGGAGAGGGAGTCCCGGACTTGCTGGATATAGCGTTCGAGCACGGGCCTGAGATAGGCGTCGAAGGCGGTGAGGCAGAGGCGCTCGTACTCCCGGAACCGGGGGTCGAGCTCGGAGGATAAGGAGATCCTGAGACCGGGATGGGCATTGAGGATGATGTCCCGGGTCCGCTCTTCGTGGGCAGCGTTGGCGAAGGAGAACAGATAGCAGACGGCTATGGCCTCGACATTGTGCTCGGTTACGAGGGTCTCGACGGCTGCGGCAACCTCGGCTTCGTTGAGAGGAACGTCGACGCCACCGTTTGCGAAGATACGCTCCTCGATGCCCATAATCCGGCGGCGAGGGGCTAGGAAGACGGGGGTCTCGGGCTCAATGAATACGTCGTACATGTCGGAACGCTTCTGGCGCCCGATGGTGAGGACGTCCTCGAAACCCTTGGTGGTGAGAATGCCGATGGTCGAGCCACGGGCCTCCAGGATGGCGTTGGTACCGATGGTCGTGCCGTGGGCAATGCGGGAGACGTCGGCGAAGGAGGCGGAGGCCAAGCGTCGGACGCTGTCCGCACCCTTCATGAAGCCGTCGACGAGCCTGGGGGGAGTCGAGTTGACCTTGGCGTACTGCAGTTCGCCCGATTCGTTATCCAGGGACACTACATCTGTGAAGGTGCCGCCGATGTCGATGCCGATGGTTATGGACATAAGTGGAAGGATATGGACAAAGTAGTTTAGTTGAGGAAACCGTAGAGGCGGCCGGTGTTTTCGCAGATCACCTTACGGCGGGCATTTTCGTCTTTCAGGCCCTTCAGGCTGAACTCGATGGTTTCCAGGGAGTCGGGCCATACGCAGTCGTTGTGGGGGTAGTCGTTGCCCCACAGGACGTTATCTTCGCCGACGAGTGAGAGGATATCTCCGGCGATGCCCTCTTTCTGGAAGGTGGAGAAGCCCTGCCTGTACCAGTAGGCGCTGGGCTTCATGCCCAGGCTCTTGATGCCTTCACTTTCGTGGTCCATTCGGTCTATGACATAGGGAATCCAGCCGATGCCCGCCTCGCCGAGGACGAACTTGAAATCCGGGAACCTATCGCAAGCCCCCGACATGATGATGCTGCTGAGGTGCTCGATGCCGTCCAGCTGGGCCATGGTGAGCAGGACGGTCCAATAGGCGTCGAAGTACTCCTTTTCCTTGGGTTCCTTAGCCTTGGGCAAGTTTTCGAGGAGGTGAAAGGAAAGCGGCATATTGCATTCCACCGAGGCCTCCCACAGGACGTCCCACTCCTTGTAGAAGATGGGCATGGTTGCGAGGCCGGCGCGGAACTCGGCGCCCTTGAGGCCCAGGCCCGCGGCCCTTCTAAGCTCATCGGCGGCGGCTTGGGGATTGTGGTGGGGCAGGCAGGCCAAACAGGCCAGCCGTTCCGGATTGTGGCTGGCGAAGGAGGCGGCCCAGTCGTTGTAGATGCTATATACGAGGGAGCGGGCCTCCATGTCACGGATCTGATCGGGGCCGAAGGCCATGCCGTAGATCACCTCAGCGTCGATGCCATCGAGGTCCTGGTCCTTGACTCTGAGTTCGGGGTTGGAGGGGTGGTAGATGCCTCGGCGGGAGTCCGCGGAGAAGCCGACTTCTTCCAGCCGCTGCTCCCTGTGGAAACCGGCGGGGTTTGTCCAGGATTCTGCCCTAAACACTCCCACGGGGGTCATGATCTTGCCGTTGGCCTTCCACACGGGACCCGAGGATGCGTCCTCTACATGGGGCATCTTGTCCTTCCACTGGGCCGGTGCGTTGTCCACAAAGAGGTCATGGGGGAGCCAGTTAAGGTCAACATGCCCGTCGCCGGAAATTATGTTGTAGGTCATGCCAGCCTCCCCCTGCGATGTACGCCAACCGAGAAGTTACTCTAGCATGGCCGGATTGCGAGTCGCAAGGGAATGTACATTTAGTTGTTGGGGTAGGGGTTGGGTTATGGGCTAGCGGGCGGCCTCCTTTGGGGCATAGGGTGGGACAACGGAGGGGCCGCTCCAGATTGATGATCCGGTTGGGCCGACGGGCCGGGGTTTTTGATTGATGTGCGGACTCAGGCATGAACTTTGATTGTTTTTAGGGAAATTCGTTTTTGGGGAAGGCATGGGCTAGTAGGCGGCGCCTTTCGTGGATGGGGGGAGGTGGGGCAACCAGCCTCGATGGGATATTGAGTTGTAGCAAGGATTTGTGGGTTCATGTCTGTTCTGGAGGGGCAGGCGATGGAAGGTCCGGTGACTAGAAACCAGGCCGGGGGTTGCTGCCGAGCCGTCGGCGCCGGGCTGGATTATCCCCACACGTTGTCGGCTGTGGTCAGGGTTGTGTGGGGCCGATCCCACCGGCAGCGGCGCTTGACCAGACCGCTGACGGGGAAGATGCCGCCTGAGGCGGACTTTCATAACCGGCGTCCTGGTGCATCCGCCGGATAGACGGATGGCTGGGACGGCGGGACAAACAAGGCACGAGGGCCTTGCTAAACCGGGGGTCGGTTGACCTGCCGGGAAAACCGGCGCGCAATGGGCCGGGGTAAACGCACCCGATGATGGGGGGCGTTGAATCGGCAGGGGCGTCGTTGGACGGGGCCTGCCGAGCATAGTCTGTGGATCTTCCATCGCCTGGGTTGCGGGGGAAGGTGAGCCTGGGCCTTTGATATGAGGAGATGGCGGTCCTCCGTAGGCGGACGTTCCGCTTTCGCTTGAGCCGAGGGGCGGCGGGTGGGCCGCCCTTTGGGATGGGCTTAGACGTTGAGTCCTCGGGGGCCGGGGATTGGCTTCCCCCTGTGTTTTGGTTCCTCCTTTGGGTTTAGGGTGAGTGATTGGCCTATCGGGGGTGAATATAGTACATGTGTCTTACTTTGGTCAAGGGGTTCGTGTCACTTTTGGGTGACAACCGCGACGGATTGACAACGCGGGGCCGCCCCCCGCTCGACCCTTCGACGGGGCTCAGGGTGAGCGGCCCCTCTCCAAGGATGGATTCCGGCTCGGCAGGAATGACGGGGGAGTGGGGGAGACAATCAGGTTGAACTGCTCCTATGCGGGCACCCCCCCGCTCATACTTCGAGAGCCTCCCGCCTCGGCGGATCTTCGACAGCACGAGCGGCCCCGGCCCCGCCGACAGGGGTTATGCAAAGGTCTCGTCGAGGGAGAGGGTATAAGACACCCCCTCACCCTGTCTGTCGGGGTTATGGAATGGCCTTATCGATGGGAGTGGGAATAGTGAAGAGGGGTGTGATGGGGCAAGTCCTAGATCCCTCGCGGGGCCTCGGGATGACAGGGGGGTGGGGGGTAGGTGGGGAGACAATCACGTGGTACTGCTCCTATGCGGACACCCCCCCGCTCATACTTCGAGAGCCTCAGCACGAGCGGCCCCTCTCGGCCCGTGGATTCCTGATCGGAGTCGGGAATGACGGGAGGGAGGGGGTGATATATTATGGGCAGGTACTGGCGAACGCAGAGTTGGAGGGAAGATTATGGCGGACTACAGGGTTATCTCATCGGACAATCACATCGTCGAGCCGCCTAATTTGTGGCTTGATAGGATGGAACCGGGCTTCCGGGACCAGGCCCCGGCCATGCGGGACACGGAGAAAGGGCCGTTCTGGTTTGTAGAAGGCAAGCCGACCTTCAACATCACAAGCATGGCGAGCCAGGCCGGGCAACGGTTTGAGGACGCGGAATCGCTGCAGACCGTGGATGCCTGGGAGAATGCGAGGCCGGGGGCCTACATCCCGGAAGAGGCCATCAAGGATATGGACTTCGACGGGATAGATGTGGGGATCGTGTACCCGAGCCTGACCATATTCCTGTACGCGTTCGTGGAGGGGAGCGAACTGCTCTCGGCGATACTGCGGGCCTACAACGGGTTTGCGGCGGATTACTGCCAGGCCCAGCCGCGTAGGTTGAAGGGAATCGCCACAATAAATATCGATGACGTGGCGGTCGGGGTAGAGGAACTGAAGCGGTGCGCGAAGCTCGGTTTTGTAGGCGCGGCTATACCGGAATACATGTCGGCGAGGCCCTATTTCGATGAAGCTAACGAGCCGTTATGGGCTACCGCCCAGGACCTGGGGATGCCGTTGGGACTACATATCTCGACGGCGAGGGTCCAGGCGGGGCGGGGGTGGGACCGAGAGCTGGACGCCTTCAATTTCTCCACCCTGATGCTGGACAATGCCGACTTCTGGGTGAGGGTATCGCTGACGGAGATGATATTAAGCGGCGTGTTCGAACGGTACCCCAATCTGAGGGTCGGGGTTGCGGAACACGAACTCAACTGGGTGCCCTACTGGATAGAGCGGATGGACTACAGCTACAGCGAGCGGGCGGCTGGACGCGAGGGGTTCCAGCTGAAGAATGGAATGGTGCCGAGCGACGTGTTTCACTCCAACTGCTTTGTCGACTTCCAGGAGGACGCCCTGGGCATCACCCACCGGGACATCATAGGGGTGGACAACATAATGTGGGGATCCGACTACCCCCACACCGAGGGCACGTTCCCCAAGTCACGGGAGTTTATCGAGACGACGCTGGCGGACTGCACCCAGGAAGAGAAAGAGAAGATAGTAGCGGGCAACGCGGCGCGGATCTACAAGGTCTAGCGGGTAGCATCCTCGATATCGGTCAGCGAGAGTTCAATGCCGAATCCCGGCGCGTCCGAGGGTACCAGCATGCCGTCTTTGGGGAATGCCATGCCGGGATTGGTGCGGTAGCCGTCATTCATCGGCTCGCCGACCGCGGTGATGACGAGGAACTCGGCCCAGGTGGAGGCGGATGTCCCGTAGGCGAGGTGCTGGCCGTAGGAGTCGCCGCCGGCGAGATGGGGCATGACCTGAATCCCTGCGGCCTCGGCGAGGTTACATATCTTCACGCATGCGGTCATACCTCCGGCGTAACGGATGTCCGGCTGCATGATGTCTACGAGGTGCCCCGCTGCCGCCGCGGAAAATGGCGCCAGCATGTACCAGCGCTCACCCGAGGCGAGGGTCTGCCACGGGAGCCGACGCCGCACCGAATCGTAGCCTTGAAGGTCTTCCGGGAGCAGGTAGTCTTCGATCCACTTGAGATTGTAGGGCCGCAGGCGTTCGGCGAGGCGTACGATGAAGTCCTGGTCCGAGGTTACGGCGTAGCAGTCGAGCATGAGTTCTCGGTCCGGGCCGAGGGCCTCGCGGGCGGCGGCGATGGTGTCTTCAGTTTCGCCGATTATGCCGGGGTCATGGGTCTCGGAGGCGGGAAGCCCCAGCTTGGCTGCCCGAAACCCGAGCTCCTTGTACCACTCGATGTCGTGGCCGGTGGCATAGCAGAAGAGGGCATCCTGGATGGGGCCTCCCAGGAGTTCGTAGACGGGCCTGCCGAGCAGCTTGCCCTTGAGGTCCCATAGGGCCAGGTCAACGGCGCTGATGGCGTAGCCCGCGAGGCCCGCGGCGCTGTAATGGACGGAGGAGTCGACCATCAAGGTCCACAGCTTCTCGGTGGCCATGCAGTTCTCGCCGGTCAGGAAGGTCGCGTAATGATCGTTGATGATGGAGGCAACAGGCCCAGCGTTGCTGGTCATGCCCAGGCCCCACGTTCCGTCCTCGGCGGTGATGACGCAGGCGACATGGCCCCAGGGCGGGACCCGATTGGATGCCCAGACACCACCCCTGGTGGAGATTTCATGATACCAGTCGGCCTTGGGGGTCTCGGGGCCGCAGAGGACCCTGTCGTTGGTTATTGGGGCTGCGTGGACGGATTTGATTTTCATGGGTGGATTCACCCTCACCCTCACCCTAACCCTCTCCCGTCAAGGGAGAGGGGATAAAAGGACGCCCACCACCGCCCTCGACATGGAAACTAAAGGAGGAGGCTGGAGGGTTTTTCCAGGTAGGCCTTGATCTCGTTGACGAACTGGGCGGCCTCTGCGCCGTTGACGACGCGGTGGTCGGCGGAGATGGTGCACTGCATGATGTCGGCGATGGTGATCTGGCCGTCCCGGACGACGGGTTGTTTCGTCACGCTTCCCACGGCGATGCTGGCGCTCTGCTTGGGGTTGATGATGGCGATGAAACTATCGATCTGGAACATTCCGAGGTTGCTTATGGCTATGGTGGCCTCGGTGTACTCCTGGGGCTTGAGGACTCCATTTCGGGCCCGGGTGCTAAGGTCCCGGCTGGCCGCCGAGATATCTTTCAGGCTCCTGCCTCCGCAGTCGAGGATGGCGGGGGCGATGAGGCCGTCTTCCAGCGCTATGGCGACGCCGATGTTGAGAGAAGGGTTGTGCTTTATCTTGCCGTCAGCGTAGTGGGAGTTGAAGGCAGGGAACTTGGCGAGGGCAAGGGCGGAGGCCTTGATGATAAGGTCGTTGACGGTGAGGCGGGCCTCGCCTGTCCAGAGCTCGTTGAGCTCCTCGCGGAGGGCCATGGCGCGGGTCATGTCTATGCTGGCGGTGACGTAGAAGTGGGGCATCTCCTGCTTGCTCTGGGTCATGCGCCGGGCGATGGTCTGGCGCATCCTGGAGAGCTCGGTGACATCTGCCACTGCTGACGGTGCGGGGGCCGGGACCTGGTCTGCCTCGGCGGCGGCGAGGACGTCCTCTTTGGTGATTCTGCCTTTGGGCCCCGTGCCCGTGACTGTGGAAAGGTCTACGCCCTTCTCCTCGGCTATGCGTTTTGCCAAGGGGGATACGAGAATGCGGTCGCCCTTGGAGGGGGTGGGGGGAGTGGGGGTAGGCTTAGAAATAACTGATGCAGGAGTGGCTGCGGTGGAGGGGGTGGGAGAGTCACCCTCACCCTGACCCTCTCCCATCGAGGGAGAGGGGATTTGGGGGAGGTCTTCGTCGGCGGAGGCGATGATGCCAATGATCTGGCCGACGGGTACGGTGATGCCTTCCGTGACTACGATACGACGCAGGAGACCGGAGGCGAAGGACTCGACTTCTACGGTAGCCTTGTCGGTCTCTATCTCGACGATGGGTTCGCCCCTGTCGACGTTATCGCCTTCCGCCTTGAGCCAGCGGACGACGGTGCCCTCCTCCATATCGAAGCCCATCTGGGGCATTATTACGTCGGTGGCCAATGGTCTGCCTCCTATGAAATCTAAGCGATTGCTGATACGTAGAAAGGCGCAAAAAGCTAGAAGAGGCGGTGGACAGCCTCGATGACTCGGGCTTCGCTGGGCATAGCGGCCTGCTCCAGGGAACGGGCGTAGGGCATGGGAATGTCGAGAGAGGCGACCCTTTGAACGGGAGCATCGAGGTATTCGAGGGCGTTTTCCATGATAAGGGCGGAGACCTCTGCGCCGATTCCCATGGGCTTCCAACCTTCCTCGACGACGACGGCCCGGCTGGTCTTTTTCACCGACTCGATAATCGTTTCGGTGTCCATGGGGCGCAGGCTGCGGAGGTCCACCACCTCAGCCTCTATACCCTCCTCGGCCAGCTTCTCGGCGGCGTCCAGGGAGACCCTGGTCATCCGGGAGTAGGTGATTATGGTGACGTCCGAGCCATCGCGCTTGATGTCAGCCTTGCCGAAGGGGATGGTGAAGTCGGGGTCTTCGGGGACTTCGCCTCGGGACCCGTAGAGAAGAGAGTGCTCGATGAACATAACAGTGTTCGGGTCACGGTAGGCGGTCCTGAAAAGGCCTATGGCGTCGGCGGGGGTGGAGGGTGCGACTACGCGGAGACCGGGGACGTGGGCGTACCAGCCCTCGAGGCTCTGGGAGTGGGAGGCGGCGAGCTGGTTGCCACCACCGCTGACGGTGCGAATGACCAGTGGCACGGTGACCTGGCCGCCGGACATGTAGTGGAGCTTGGCGGCGCTGTTAACGATCTGGTCGATGGCAAGCAGGCTGAAGTTGATGGTCATTAGCTCGACGATGGGGCGGGAACCTCCCATTGCAGCGCCGATACCCGCGCCCACTATCACTGATTCGGATATGGGCGTGTCCTTGATCCTCTCTCGGCCGTACTTGTCCAGAAAACCCTTGGTGACGGCGTAGGCCCCTTCATAGGTGCCGATATCCTCGCCCATCATGAAGGCGCGGGGGTCGTTGTCCAGGGTCTCCTTAAGGACTCGGCTGATGGCTTTCCTGTAGGTAATTGATGCCATGTCGGTGGGCCTAGGCGTATACGTCGTCGGAGATGGATTCGTAGGGGAGGACGGGGCTTTCGTCGGCGAAGCGGACGGCGTCCTCAATAACTTCGTCAATCTCGGCTTCCAAGGCCTTCATTTCGGCTTCGTCCAGCAAGCCAAGCTCTTCCATGTGGCGTTTCATGCGGACAATGGGACCCTTGTTGCGCCACTCCTCTTCCTCGGTCTTCTTGCGGTAGACCATAGGGTCGGCCATTGAGTGGCCTCGGAAGCGGTAGGAGATCGCCTCAATGAAAGTGGGCCCCTGGCCCTTGCGGGCGCGGTCGACGGCTTCCCTGGTCGCTTCCATTACCTCGAAAACGTCCATGCCGTCGATCTTGCCGGGGGTGTTGATGCCGTAGACGGGAGCGAAGCGGAAGATATCGGTGCCGGCGAAGGTGTCGGAGATGGGGGAGCCCATGCCATAGCCGTTGTTTTCGCAGAAGAAGACGACGGGCAGGTTCCATAGGGCGGCGAGGTTGAGGGACTCGTGGAACTCGCCCTCGTTGACTGCGCCGTCGCCGAAGAAGCAGAGGGTCACACTATCGTTGCCCTGCTGCTGGGCAGCGAGGCCGAGGCCCACTGCTATGGGCATCATGCCGCCGACTATGGCGTAGCCCCCCAGGAAGCCTCGTTCGGCATCGAACAGGTGCATGGAGCCGCCCTTGCCCTTGCTGGTGCCGGTGGCACGACCGAAGAGCTCGGCCATTATGCGTTGGGGCTCGATGCCCCGGGCGAGGGCGTGGCCGTGCTCCCGGTAGTGGCTGACTATGTAGTCCTGGGGTTTCAGAGTAGAAATCGAGCCTACGGCCATGGCCTCTTCGCCTATGTACAGGTGCAGAAACCCGCCGATTTTGCCTCTCATGTACATTTCGGCGGCCTTCTCCTCAAATCTGCGGATGAGCAGCATCTGTTTGAGGAGGTCCGTATACTGCCATTTTTCCATGATGGGCTTGCTGAGTACTTTCATGGCCTGCTCCGCGTCCCGCTACATGTGAATAACCTGGCCCATTGCTGCCAGGGCTGCTTCTTTAAGCGCTTCGGAAAGGGTGGGGTGGGGGTGTATAGCTAGGCCGATGTCCTCGACCGTCGCATCGAGGGCCTGGGCCACCGACACCTCTCCCAGAAGCTCCGTAACCTCCGGCCCGATCATATGGGCTCCAAGTATCTCGCCGTATTCTGCCCCGGCAACGACTTTTACGAACCCCTCCCTGTCACCCAGTCCGAGGGCTTTCCCGCTGGCCATGAAGGGGAACTTGCCGACCTTGACGTCGAGGCCGCGCTCTCGAGCCTGGGCCTCGGTAATGCCGACGCTGGCGACCTGGGGTTGGCAGTAGGTTGCCTTGGGTATGTTTTCAGAGACCAGCTTAGTTGTCGGGAGGCCGGCGATGGTCTCGACGGCGATGTGGCCCTGGGCGAAGGCCGTGTGGGCGAGGAGAGGAGCGCCGGTGACGTCTCCGACGGCGAATACATTAGAAAGATTGGTGCGCATCACGTCGTCGACGGCGATGAAGCCGTTGCGCATCTCAATGCCAAGCTCCGGCAGGCCAGTACCTGCTACGTTGCCCTCCAGCCCTACGGCAACGAGGACTTTATCGCAGTGGACCTGGGAGGTGTCGGAGCCGGTGGATACGGTGAGGGTGCCTACGCCGTTGGTGAAGTCGGAAGCCTCGACACGGGAGCCGGTCATGATATTGATGCCCTGTTTCTGGAAGGACTTTTCGAGAGTTTCGCTTATCTCAGGATCCTCGTTGGGGAGGAGGTGGGGCAGGAGCTCGATGATGGTAACCTCGCAGCCGTAGGTCGACCAGAGATATGCGAACTCGGCACCCGCGGCGCCGCCCCCGACAATGGCCGTGCGTCCGGGAAGCTCCTTCATCGCAAGGGCTTCGCGGGTAGTGATGATACGTTCGCCGTCAACGGGGAGGGGGGGTAGACCTTTGTTGAGGGCGCCGGTGGCGACGATGATGTCTCCGGCTTCGATCTCTTCCTGGCCGTCGACCAATACGCGGCCGGGGGCAGGAATCGAGGCCATTCCGGGGATAACATCGATGCCGTAGCGTTTCATAAGGGACTTCAGGCCGCCTACCAGTCTCTTCACGACCTGGCGGCTGCGGTCGACGGCCTTGCCATAATCGACGGTGAGGTTGTCGAAGGAGATGCCGAACTCGTTGGCTCGGTGGAAGAGAGAAAGGACCTCGGCGTTGCGCAGGAGGGCCTTGCTGGGTATGCAGCCCCAGTTCAGGCATAGGCCCCCGATCTCTTCCTTTTCGACTATGGCAGCGCGGAGGCCTAGCTGGGCCCCGCGGATGGCGGCAACGTAGCCCCCCGGGCCCCCACCAATGACGACTATGTCATAACTTTTCATGCTTACAGGATACTACCTAGACCTGCTCGTGAGCGTGGTAGGAGCTGCGGACCAATGGGCCGGACTCGACGTGGCGGAAGCCCATCCTTTTGCCCTCTTCCTTCAGCTCGGCGAACTCTTCGGGGGTGTAGTAGCGAGATATGGGGAGGTGGGACTCGGAGGGGCGGAGGTACTGGCCGATGGTCAGAATGTCGCAGCCGACGTCATGCAGGTCGTGCATGGACTGCAGTACCTCTTCAACTTCCTCACCGACACCCAACATCATGCCGGATTTGGTCAGCTTATCCGGCGACTTGCTCTTGGCCCTCTCCAGTAGCTGCAACGATCTTTCGTATGTGGCCCGGGAGCGGACAACCTTCTGGAGACGGGCGACGGTCTCGATGTTGTGATTGAGGATATCGGGGCCAGCTGCAAGGACGGTGTCCAAGCTGGACTCGGAGCCGCCAAAGTCGGGTATAAGCACCTCGATACGGGTTTTGGGATTGCGGACCCGGGTCCTGCTTATCACCTCGCCGAATGCGGAGGCGCCGCCGTCGGGCAGATCGTCCCGGGCCACGGATGTAATGACGACGTGGGAGAGGTTCATCTTCTCGACGGCTCGGGCGACGCGCTCGGGCTCCAGGGGGTCGTTCCAAGTGGGCTTGCCGCTGGTTACGGCGCAGAAGCGGCAGGCTCGGGTGCAGACGTCACCGAGGATCATGAAAGTAGCGGTGCGGTTCTGCCAGCATTCGAAGATGTTGGGGCAGTTGGCCTCCTCACAGACCGTGTTGAGGGTCATCTTCCGCATCAACGACTTCAGCTCCAGGTAGTTGGGGCCAGTTTTGAGGCGGACCTTCAGCCACGGGGGGCGTCGGGAGGGTGGGGAGGATTTTGTGGAGATAGTTGTAGGGCCCATATCTAAATTATTCGCAGGCCAAATACCAGGGGACACTCCTAGCACATTATACAC
The DNA here is from genome assembly GCA_965197585.1 of Dehalococcoidia bacterium. Lineage (GTDB taxonomy): Bacteria > Chloroflexota > Dehalococcoidia > Plut-88900 > Plut-88900 > Plut-88900. The sequence continues at coordinate 2,361,447 of OZ240215.1, read as the reverse complement.
TTTCGGCCCGTAGGTAAATTTGTGCCTATTGCCATCCCCCCTGCACCCCAGCCCCGGGCCTATTTGCCCATTCATGCCCCGGCGCGAACGGGGAAGGGAATCAGATCAGGTTGCGGGGGAGTCGGGGGTGGGGTGCAGAAATGAACTCTTAATGCCCTGTAGTTGAGCCCCATAACTTTAGAAGCTAATGCATTACTGATATTTAATCGCAATAATGATTCATTGCTACTGCTACCCTGACTGCCACTGGTAATTGGTACGACTTGACAAGAGTTTCAGGTGATTTTATTATGTCATACAAGCTAAGTCGATCACCCTTAAATGACTGTCTATAGATACTAAATATCAAGTGATACACACTGCACATGATATTACATGCCAATAGATTTCATCTGTCAGCTAATGCTCTGACGCTGGTCCTGGCGGGCCTATTGGCAATTGCGGTGGTTGCAGGTTGCTCGGGTGGGGATGGCACGGACGGTGGGGGAGAGCCCGCAGTGGCCCAGGTGGTCACTACTACCAGTTTCATAGCAGACTGGGCGGAGAACGTGGGCGGTGACCGAGTGGAGGTGTTCAGCCTTGTTCCGACCGGCGCCGACCCCCACGGGTTTCAGCCCGGGGCCCGGGACGTTGCTAAGATCGCGGATGCCGATATTGTCTTCAGTGTCGGGCTCAGTCTTGAAGGGTCCTGGCTGACGGAACTGCTGGAGAATGCGGCTCGGGACCCGTCCAGCATTATTGAACTCAGCGACGCCATAGAGCCTATTGAGTTCGCTGAATCTCACAAGGAAGACGTGGAGCTTCTTGAGCACATTGGTGAGGTTGTACATGAGGTGGAAAAAGAGGAACTCACGCCCGATGCCGCTATCGAAGAGATAAAGGGTCTGCTCACTGCTACCGAGGAGGAAGAAGAGACCGTCATGGTCCAGGCAATAATTGATCAGGTAGACAGTGGCGCAATGGCCCCTGATGAAGCCATTGAGGAGATTGAACACCTGATTTCCGAAGGAGAGGATGAGCACGAGGGCCACGGGCATGGTGTGGAAGACCCGCACTTCTGGTTCGATCCGCTCCGGGTGAAGCTGGCAGTGGGCTACATCTCGGAGCAGTTCTCGACCCTCGATCCTGATGGCGCCGATGGCTACGCCGCAAACGCCTCCGAATACAACGCCGAGCTTGATGAGCTGGACGCGTGGACCCAGGAGCAGGTGGCATCGGTGCCCGACGCCCGCAGGTTCCTTGTGACCTCCCACGACAGCTTCGGATACTTCGCAGAGAGGTACGGGTTCGAAGTGGTGGGGGTTATTCTGTCCACCACCACGGAAGCGGAGCCGTCGGCGGAGCACCTGACGGAGCTTGTTGAAGTGGTGGAGAAATACAACGTGCCCGCGGTGTTCGGAGAGGCGACAGTGAGCGAACGGCTGGCCACATCCATCGCCGAGGAGTCGGGGGCGGAGCTCATACGACTCTATTCTGGGTCTCTAGGGGTAGAGGGGAGTGGGGCAGAGACTTACCTGGACATGATGCGGACGAATGTCGAGCGCATAGTCAGGGCTCTCAAGTAAGCGTCGGCAGTATAAAGGCAACGACAAGGCAGGACAGCAGATGGTAAAGACGGTAAATGATCCGGGCATAAGCATGGAAGACGTGACCGTGGTACGCGGCGGCCATACCGCTCTAACCGGAGTCACCTTCTCCGTGGGGCCGGGCACCCTGATGGGAGTCCTGGGGCCCAATGGGGCGGGCAAGAGCACCCTGTTCGAGGCCATAGTCGGCCTGCTGCCCCTTGCAAAAGGTACGGTGAAGCTTCACGGCTCCGCCAACGAAAATGGTGGAGTGGCCTACGTGCCACAGCGAGACAAGATCAACTGGCAGTTTCCCGCCACTGTCCAGGACGTGGTGACCATGGGGCGAGGCTGGAATGTCGGGTGGTTCAGGCAGCCGGGGAGAGGAGACCGAGAGATGGTGCGGGAATGCCTGGACCGGGTGGACCTGTGGGACAAGCGCAAGTCTCTCGTCACCGAGCTGTCCGGAGGGCAGCGCCAGCGGGTCTTCATTGCCCGGGCCCTGGCCCAGGAGGCCAGCATAATCCTGCTGGACGAGGCTTTCAGCGGGGTGGACGTTGGGGCGCAGGAGGGGATTATCGAGGTGCTCCAGACCCTTCGAGATGAGGGCCGCGTAGTATTGCTGGCGACCCACGACCTCACCAACATGGCCCAACGCTTCGACCAGATCCTCTGCATCAATCACCATGTGTGCGCCCAAGGGCCACCCGACGTGGCGTTTACGCCCGAGGTCCTTGAAGAGCTTTACGGCTCTCATGGCATAGAGTTCGCCGCTAATCACTTTGACCCGACTCTCGGTGGCTCTTAATGGACTACATCGTAGGGCCATTTGAATACGGTTTCATGGTGCGGGCACTGATTGTGTCGGTGCTCGTGGGGGTGATGTGTCCGATCCTGGGGGCTTACGTCATCACAAGGGGCCGATCCTTCATGGGGGATGCACTGGCGCATTCCGTGCTACCCGCTATGGTTGTGGCCTTCCTGCTGGGGATCAGCCCATTCTTCGCTGCGGTGCCGGCGGGAATCCTGATCGCGTTGCTGATGGGAGCAGTTAGCCGACGCACGGGGATCAGCGAAGACACATCGATTGGGATAATCTTCGCCGGCATGTTTGCGCTGGGCCTGGTGATGCTTTCCAGGGCGACGAACATCAACGTCGACATAGAGGACTTGCTTCTTGGGCAAGTCCTGGGAGTGTCACAGACGGACGTATATGTGTCGCTGGGCCTGACGGCCCTTGTGCTGGTGGGTCTTTACGCGTTTCACCGACAGCTGGTCTACACGACGTTCGATGCGGTGGGGGCGGCGGTGGTGGGCATCAAGACCAGGTTCATAGAATACGTGCTCTTGGCCCTTCTCGCTCTCGTGATTGTTATCGGGATTCAGGCGGCGGGTATAGTGCTGGTGATGGCGATGCTTATCACTCCTGCGGCGGCTGGGTACTTGCTGGCGAGACGGTTTGTGGGGGTGATGGTCATAGGGGCGGTTATTGGAGCGGTATCGGCGATAGTGGGTCTTTACCTTTCCTACTACGCCGATCTGCCCTCGGGCCCGGCCATGGCACTGGTAGCGACGGGTTTCTTCGCAGTAGCAGCAGTTGTAAAGAAGGGCATATTCGCCAAGTCTGGAGGTTAAGACCGACAGTTTAACCAGTTATGCGTTCGAAGTGGGGAGTCAGATATCCGTGCCGAGACCGTTGCCCGGATGCAACCAACCCAACTATATGAAGGGAGTATGGTGTGGGCGTCGTGGCCGTGGCCGTGGTCATGACCGGCGTGGGAGTCATGGTCGTGTTCTTTTTCCGACATAGTGTCTCCCCAAGTTGGCGTCATGTTAGCCTGATAAGGGTATCCTGTCTACGATTCATACGAATTACTCTTTCCCTAATAAGACTGCACTGACATAATTCTCACACTTAGGGTTTCCGCAACAAGACTGCGCTGATATAATCCTCACAACTAGGGTTTCCGCTAGATTCCAATCTGGAGAGGGAGAACATAGCGACTATGAAGTACAGAATACTTATTGCGATTCTGGGGCTTGCACTGCTCTTGGCAATCGCTGTGGCTTGCGGGGGAGGGGACTCGGAGACGGAGTCGGGCGAGAGGCTTGCGGCGGTGCAGGACCGGGGCAATGTGATATGCGCGAGCAGGAACGACGTGCCCGGATACGGGTACCTTGACGAGGCCGGAAACAACGTTGGATTCGACATAGACCTGTGCCGGGCCTTAGCGGCGGCGGTCCTGGGCGATCCCAACGCATTCGAGATCCGGCTGATAACGGCGGCGGAACGTGGCCCGACGATCCAGTCCGGCGAAGTGGACATGCTTGTAAGGACCGTTACCTGGACCACCTCCCGTGATGCTAGTTGGGGCAACTACGTCCAGACGATGTTCTACGATGGGCAGGGATTCATGGTACCTAAGAGTCTGGGAATATCCAGCGCCCTGGAGCTCAAGGACACAAGTGTTTGCGTGACGCAGGGTACCACTACGGAGCTGAATCTCCAGGACTTTTCCAACCAGAACGACCTGAATATTACTCCTCTAACCTTTGAGGACACTGACGCTGTCCTAGCCGCCTATGAGCAGGGGCAGTGTGATTCATTTACGAATGACAACTCCCAGTTGGCCGCGCTGGGCACGGCGCTGCAGGACCGGGACGCTCACACTATTCTTCCTGAGACCATCTCGGAAGAGCCCCTCGGGCCTGTTGTGCCTCACGGCGACGACCAGTGGTTTGACATAGTGAAGACCGTAATGGGCATCCTGATCTACTCTGAGGCCTACGGAGTGGACTCCAGCGACGTCCCCACCTCGACTACGGGAGACACCAAGGTTGACCGGCTGTTCGGTCTGGAGGGATCCTTCGGACAGGACGTGCTGGGTCTTGAACAGACTGTCGCCCAGGACGTGATTGGCGCAGTAGGGAACTACGGGGAGATCTACGAACGCAACCTGGGTCCCGGCGGGATAAACCTCCCGAGGGAGGGAGGGCGAAACGCGCTGTGGTCCGACGCTCCGTGCACGGATTGCCCGAAAGGCGGTCAGATATACGCAGCGCCGCTGCGTTAGCGCCCCACTGGACTTAAGTGAAGCAATCAGAGGGGCGGCCAAGCGAATGCTGGCCGCCCCTCAATGTATTTAGGCATGCACACAAGTCATGGGTTTGCAATAGAATCGGCCCGACACCGGGCCCGCTAATTGGCAGAACTTGATTACATCACGGCTACCTAACATTACCTATAAGGGGATTCCCGTTTGGCGACACGCCCAGGTAATCCAGTGGGTCGCGCAGATCGTTTCAGGGGTCCTGGTGGTTGTCCTGGTGTTCTGGTTCTTTGCGAATATAGCGAACGCGATAAGTGACCGGGACATACCTTTCGGCTTTGGATTTCTGGGTCGGGCGTACCAGACTCCAATAGGTCAGCATTTCCTGCCTTTTGAGTCGTCTGATTCGTTCCTCTATGCGTTGGTCGTTGGGGCGACGAATACGATTTTCGTCTCGGCGATAGGGGTAATTGCGGCGACGGCGCTTGGGGTATTCATTGGCGTGTCTCGCCTATCCGGCAACTGGCTGGTATCGAAAATCGCCCTGGTCTATATCGAATTCTTCCGAAACGTGCCGCTTCTGATACAGCTTTTCTTCTGGTTTTACATAGTGCTGGCGTTGCCACCCGTAAGAGAGGGTTACGTTATAGCCGACCGGTTGTACTTGAACAATGCCGGGATATCGGTACCCATTCCAACCGGGGACGGGGTAGCTCAGGGACTGATTTGGCTAGTATCTGCGGCTGTGGCCATTGCTGTGGGCGTGCTGGCACACAAAGCAATGGCCAGGCGGGAAGAACAGACAGGTTCGACTTCTTATCCATTATTGACAGGTGTGGGTTCTACCGTTCTGGTTGGCCTTGTTGGGTGGTTCATCATCACAGCGATAAACGGAGGATTCCCACTTACCATTACGACGCCGGCTCCGCATGGGACTTTTGGGAGGCTAGAGGGTGGCTTCGAACTATCGGGTGGACTGATGGCCTTGCTGCTCGGACTGGTGATGTACACCGCGGCATTCATTGCAGAGATCGTCAGGGCGGGGATACAGTCGGTGGGGAAGGGGCAGACGGAGGCTTCAAGGTCTTTGGGGCTATCGGGGATGGGGACTATAAGAAGCGTAACCTTTCCCCAAGCTCTCCGAGTCATTGTGCCTCCGACCATCAGCCAGTATTTGAATCTGACTAAGAACAGCAGCCTTGCGGCGGCGATTGGCTACAGCGAACTCACGAACGTGGCCAAGACCATGACGCAGACGGCGCCCGCGGTGTCGATTTTCATATTGGTAATGGCGGCCTATCTCGCCATGAGCTTGACTTACTCTCTGATAGGGAACTTCTATAACCGGCGGATAGCTTTTTGAAGAAGACGGGTGATATAAAGCAGCGAGATGGCAACGAACTCTAATTTTGGTCGTCCGCCGTCTCTGCCTCCGCCTCTATTAAATAGAGGGGTGATGGGATGGGCGCGCGAAAATCTTTTCAGCGCGTGGTACCACGCGCTGTTGACGGTAGTTACGGCTTGCCTTGTGCTTGCAGGTCTATGGTATGGACTGGGCTGGATCCTGCTGGATGCACAGTGGGGGGTGATACCGACCCTAGGGGGGCGGCTCGTCATCGGCCCGTACAACATCGAAGCGGCGTGTGAAGGGCAAAACTGCTTCTGGAGACCTCAGGCCAGCCTAATGCTGGTTATGGCGCTGGCCGGGTTGGCCTGGGCAACTGCAGGGGGAGGACTGACGAAGCGAATCACAATCATTGTGACTGCCGCACTGGTGGTAATCGCGTTCTTGCCATATAACCTGGACCGATTGGACCTGGACGTCCGGTTGCTTCTCCTGGCCAACGTGCCTGCGGTGGCAATCGGGTGGGCACTGGGTCGGTACACGCGTCTGGGGACGCCTAATCGCGTCGTTTTACTGAGCATAGGTGCTTTTGTGCTCATCCTGATTTTGCTCCGAGGGGTGTCGGGCATACCCGGGCTTCAGCCTGTATCAGTAATCTATTGGGGCGGAATGATGCTGAACCTGCTGCTTGCGGTGGTGGGTATAGTGTTCAGTTTTCCGATAGGGATAGCGCTGGCGCTGGGTCGGCGGTCGAAGCTGCCCGTGGTAAAGGTTATCTGCGTGGCGTTCATAGAGGTATTTCGGGGTGTGCCGCTAATAACGCTGTTGTTCATGTCGCAGGTGCTGGTGCCCCTGGCCTTCCCCGAGGACTTTCCTGTAAACAGCCTACTGCGTGCCGCTATCATCATTACGTTGTTCAGTGCGGCTTACACTGCCGAGAACATACGGGGCGGACTACAGGCACTGCACCCAGGCCAGGCGGAAGCGGCGAGAGCGTTGGGCCTTGCAAGCTGGCAGACGATGATTGCCATTTCCCTGCCGCAGGCCATCCGCAACGTGATACCTGCGATTGTCGGGCAGTTCATCGCCCTGTTCAAGGACACGACACTGGTCACGATAATAGGGATGCTAGACATCCTGGAGTTCAGCAGGGCGTTCATCCAGGGGAACCCGCAATACCTATCAAGCCAAAAAGAGCTGTTTGTATTCCTGGCCTTCTCATTTTGGATATTCACATTCGGGATGTCTTACGTTAGCCGCCATGTCGAACGGCACCTAGGCGTGGGAGAGAGATAGTCGAGGGTTGGAGATGACTTCCAGAGAAAGCAAGAACGGCTCCGAGGACATAATAATCTGCCGAGACGTGCATAAGTGGTACGGGGAGTTCCACGCGCTACGTGGGGTGACGACGACGATCAAGAAAGGGGAGGTTGTGGTGGTGTTCGGGCCCTCTGGGTCAGGAAAGTCGACGTTCATCCGCACCATCAACAGGCTGGAGGAGCATCAAAAGGGACAGATCATCGTCGATGGCATAGAGATGTCGGACGACGTGCGTAACATCGACGCAATTCGCCGGGACGTGGGGATGGTGTTCCAATCTTTCAACCTGTTTCCGCACTTGACGATCATGCGGAACATAACCCTGGCCCCTACTAAAGTGCGAAAGATACCAGCGGCGGAGGCGGAGAAGATCGCGATGGAATTGCTGGAGCGAGTCGGGATACCGGACCAGGCTGACAAGTACCCCAAGGAGTTATCTGGAGGGCAGCAGCAGCGGGTGGCGATAGCGCGGGCCTTGGCGATGAAGCCGAACATCATGCTGTTCGACGAGCCGACGTCGGCGCTGGACCCGGAGATGATCAAGGAAGTGCTGGACGTGATGAAGGAGCTGGCGGAGTCGGGGATGACGATGATTGTCGTGTCCCACGAAATGGGCTTTGCGCGAGAGGTGGCGAACCGGATGATGATGTTCGACGAGGGGATTATCGTGGAGGAAGGGACGCCACATCAAATCTTCGAAGACCCGCAGAACGACCGGACGAAGCTTTTCTTGTCGCAGATTCTGTAGCAGCTTCAATCTGTCCTATAATAAACAGGTGTACGCTGACCGCAGGAGTATCTTGTTTTGACCCAAGCCGACCCTAGAGTATGGACTGTAACTGAGGCCAAGGCCCGGCTGTCGGAAATCCTGCGCCTTTCCGAAGAGGAGGGGCCGCAACGCATTGGGACGCGGAAGTCGTTCGTAGTTGTCCCGAGAGCGTATGGCAGGGTCACGATTCTTCTTCCAAGGGTGACGCCTTGCCGCGCAAACCTCTTGGACAATGGTTGATTGACAATATGCCTTGTGGGACAAATCTCGAAATCCCGAGTCGCCGAGAGAAAGACAGGCCGATTCCGTTCATAGACTACTAAGACGACGAATGACGGGTTATCTCCCAGATTCCGATGTCTTCAATCCTTGGGAGACTTCTTAGTCAGCCTCGCTCTTGCTAGCCGAGCTCCTTCCACCAACGCCCTCAATTTGCTTCTAGCTGATGCTCCAGAGACGGGGATGAGACCGCAGTCGGGAGCGACTTTCAGTTGATCAGCGGGATGGCACTTGGCCGCTTCCAGGAGTCGGTTGGCTATTCGATCCGCATCTTCCACCTCTTCCGACGTGTTGGTTATGCACCCGAAGAGTACGGTCTTGGAGGGGCACAGGGCCAGGAGATCGACGGAGAGCATCGGCGCTTCGAATTCCAGGGCTAGCTGATTTATTGAAGAGTGCTCGAGGGCCGGGAGGATAGTCGGGTAGCTAGGCACTATGGGGCGGGGGACTCCGGGAAGGGGGTAGCTATAGCACACGTGCACTGCGGTCTGAGCGTTCACCCCGTGTGCCGATCTGTCCAGGGCCTCGATACCCCAGGCAAGAACCTTATCCGGGTATCGGCTGAAGACGGGCTCGTCGAACTGGACTACCGACGCGCCCTCCAACGCCAGGGCTTTCGCCTCCATGTTTAGTGCATCAGCGACGGCCATGGCCATGGACTCTTCGTTGCCGTAAAATTCGTCGAGGATGGAATCGCAGACGGTCATCGGGCCTGGGAGGGTTACCTTTACCGGTGTGCGAGAGTGTTTAATCGTGAAGCGCAGGTCTTCGACCAGCATGGGGCACGGCCAGGTGATGGGGCCGGTGCATCGGCCTACCTGGGCCAAGCGTCTCCCGCCTCTTACCCACTTCTCCCCAAAATTCTCGTAGTCGAAGCCGTTTAGCCTTCGCACCACGTAGCTCAGGTAGGACTCGCGTCTTTGCTCGCCGTCGGTCATCTCGTCAAGCCCGGCTGACTCCTGCATGCCGATGGCAAGCCTAACGGCGTCGTCATGCGCCTCCCGAAGCTCCTCCCCAGAATAGGCCCACGTACCACCCTTGCCGTGTAGCCCTTTCACTTTCGTAGAAAAGCCGGAAGAATCATAAAGCCAAGGCGGTTTGGGGAGGCTACCGATTACGGTGGTCTGAAAGGGGATACTCATGGCAGCGAATATATCACAGGGAAACGGTGGACCGGGCCTGCTTTGCAGGAGGGGACGAGACTATAATTTGGGCGGAGACACGTAATGAGAGACAAGGACGAAATACGGAAGGATGTGTGGCAGTCGATGAGGGATGCGGGTGTCGCCGCGTTTCCGGGAGCCGTGGGTCGGATACCAAACTTCACGGGCTCGGGTCGGGCACATCTTCAGCTTGCCGAGTTGGAGATATGGAAGAACGCCCGGGTGATTAAGTCGAACCCCGATCTGCCTCAGAGGCCCCTGAGAAGGCTCGCCCTGGAGCAGGGTAAGACCGTCTACATGGCCGTGCCCCGGCTCACGCAGGAGAAGTGCTTCGTTGAACTGGACCCGGCCCGTATCAGCGACTACCGGTTGGCCAGCAGCATCAAGGGCGCTGCACAGCTAGGCAGGCTCGTGCACCCTGATGAAATGCAGCGCATTGACCTGATTGTCTGCGGGTCGGTGGCGGTGAACAGGAAAGGGGCTCGGCTGGGCAAGGGCGGCGGGTATTCGGACCTTGAATACGCTGTTGCCTTGACCCTAGGCCTGATATCTAAGAGTACGCCGATAGTAACTACCGTTCATCCTGTGCAGCTTTTGTCGGAAGAGCTGCCCATGACATCTCACGATATTTCCCTGGACTACATAGGAACGCCGGAGGAGTTGGTGGCGTGTGAAGGAGGATTTCACAGGCCAACGGGGATAATTTGGGAAGACTTGGGGGATAAACTGGACGAGGTGCCCATCCTGCAGGCACTGTGGGCAAGGGAGTTCAGGTAGTTTGCCTACGTCACCGCTACGGGCTTGGGGTTATTAAGTCCTCCTGAGGCGGATCTTCGATTGGGGTTCCGGGTTTGGTTTGGTTATTGGGGGGTAGGCGATGGAAGGTCCGAGACTCTTGGGCAGGGGCGGGAGACCAGCCTGCGATTACCCCACGTGTCTTTGCTGAGGCGGGCGAGAGAGGCGGGGTGTCTCGTCCACAAGCCTGCGCTCGACCATTCGGAGGGATGGGAGCGCCTACTCACTTCCGCCGCTGGGTGGGGACCTCCGAAGGGAACGGCGGTGGAGTATGCCGGGGGCACGAAGGCCCCTAGCCTAGCCCTGCAATGGAGGGCTCCGTATATTCGCGTGCTATGCGCATAGCGTTGACTCGAACGCGCCGGGTGAGTGGTGCGTCGAGTAGGCTGGTCTCGTAAGCCTACATGCCGCGTAGAGTCGATGGACCTTCCATCGCCTGATGGTTGGGGGGGGGTGAGCCGGGGCCTTTAGGTGAGGAGATGGCGGCTTTCGCTTGAGCCTGGGAGCGGCTAACGCCGCTCTTTGGGATGGGCTGGGACGTTGAGTCCTCGGGGGCCGGGGATGGTGTTCCCCCTGGGTTGTGGTTCCTCCTTGGCCTTGGGGTGGGTAACTGGCCAGTCGGGAGTGAATATAGTACATGTGTTTTGCTTTGGTCAAGGGGTTCGTGTCACATTTGGCTGGACATGGCTTGATGCGGTAGAGGCGGAAGGTGAGTTTTCGCGGAGGTGAGGGCTACGGGAGAGGGGATGGATTCCGGCTCGGCGGGAGGTGCGCCTTCAGGAGGGATGGGTTCACGCCTTGGCGCATCTGCGACCTGCCTCCGCAGGAATGACGGGGGAGAAAGGGGTGGGGTGGCTTTCTAGGGACGCGACGGATTTGCAGTGGTGGGCCGCCCCCCGCTCGGCCCTTCGACGGTGCTCCCGCCTCGGCGGATCTACGACAGGGTGAACGGCCCCACCCCAAGGATGGATTCACGCCTCGGCGCACGCCACAGGCGCATCCTCCCGAGGCGGACGTTCCGCTTGCAGCATCTTCTACCGGCTCGGGGGCCGGAATGACGGGGGAGGGGGTGGGGTTTATGGAAAGGTCTTAGTGTGTGGACGCCCTCAAGGGGGTATAATATTCTCGCTCCATAGTTCAAGGTTTCCAATTCACCCCTGACCACTTATACAAACTTATGGAACGCCCAATTTTCAAAGCACCCGGCACGCCAGTCGAAAAGCTGGACACGCCTGCCCTGGTTATCGATCTCGATGCTCTGGACCAGAACATTGAGACGGTACATTCCTTCTTTCGGGGGCGGGATGTGGGGCTGAGGCCCCACGTTGAGACGCACCGGTGTCCGGCAATAGCGAGTTTGCAATTGGCCTCGGAGGGGACGGTGGGGGGGATTTCGGTGAACACGGTCGGACTGGCAGAGCATTTCGCCAACGACGGTATCAAAGATATTTTCATCGCCAATCCGATAGTCACCGGGCTGAAGATAGAGAGGTTGTGCCGCCTGGCGCGACGCGTCTCGATAACTGTCTACGTGGACAACGCACGCAATGCCGAGGTTATCTCCAACGCCGCAGCGTCCCTCGGAGTCACCCTTAGGGCGGTTGTGGGAATAGACACTGGTCTGCACGTCTGCGGTGTCGAACCAGGGCATGCGGCTGTGGACATTGCCCAGGCGATTGAAAGGCTTGAGGGCCTTGTATTTGCCGGGTTTGCCACCTACGAGGGTCGGCTTTCATCCGATGACCCTGGCAAGCTAGCCGATGAATCTCAGGATGTTGCCTCGATGTTGGTTGAGACCAAGAGGATGGCGGAGGAGTCGGGGCTGAACGTAGAGGTGCTGTCGGCGGGCGGGACGCATAACTACGAGATCATGGGCGCCGTCCCGGGCATCACCGAGGTTTGTGCAGGAGCCTACGCTCTGCTGGATTGCCGGTACGCGCCCCAGCGACCCGAACTCAGACCCGCGGCCCGGATCATGGCCACGGTAACCAGCCGCCCGGAGCCGGGCCTGGCCATCACCGACACCGGTCAGAAGGCGGTGGGAGCCGACACTGGACTCGCCGCTTTGGATGTCGATGTCAACGCAACCCTTAAATCACTCAGCGCCGAGCATGGCAGCCTTACGCTCCACGATGATGAGGCTGAGAAACTGCATATGGGCGACCACGTCTGGCTTGTCCCATCGGATATCGGGACGTGCGCAAACCTGTACGACTATATGCATGCGGTCAGGGACGGGAAGCTGGAGACGGTCTGGCAGATCACGGGCCGGGGGCTTTACAGGTAAGCCCTGGCCTCACGGAGGTAAACCTTGGAGAACTACAGACCCGCCGTCGGCACTTCGATTCAAGAGCTCGACACGCCATGCCTCATGATCGACATGGAGGCACTGGAGCACAACTACCGCTTCGTTGCCGAGACCTACAAGGACTCCCAATGCAAGATGCGGGCCCACGTGAAGAACACCAAGAGCCCGATCGTGGCACATTTACAGATCCGGGAGGGTGGCACGGTCGGGGGGGTCTGCACGGCCAAAGTTGCCGAGGCGGAGGTTATGACGGAAGGCGGAATAGAAGATATTCTCATTCCGAACCAAGTGGTAACCGACGACAAGATCACCCGCCTGTGCTCCGTGGCCGAACGGGCCAAGGTTACGGTTGGAATAGATAACGCGGAGAACGTTCGGAATCTATCTCGGATAGCCTCCGAGCGGGGCGTCAACATCGGGGTGGTGATTGAAGTCGACACGTCGATGGGACGGGCAGGTATACGGAACAAGGAGCAGGGCGTCGAGCTGGCCAAGCTTGCCCACTCGCTGCCGGGGGTCGATTTCAAGGGAGTGATGAGTCACCAGACCCTGGACGGCTCACCCGACAGGGAGACCCGCTACATCTGGGGCCGCAAATACATCCAGCAGTGCCTCGACGTGAAGGATGCGATAGAAGCCGAGGGCATCCCCGTAGAGGTTGTGTCATCGGGGGAGACCTTCACTATCGACGTTGCCGCCACCATCCCCGGCGTAACGGAGGTGGAAGGGGGCACGTATGCCCTGATGTCCCACAATTTCGACTATATGGACGACCTTCGCTACGCTGCAAAAATCCTGTGCACGGTTGTCAGCGCTCCGAGACCCGGGATAGTCGTGGCGGATGTCGGGTCACGGGCGCTTGCTTCGCCGGGAGGAGTCAAGCCCTTCGTCGAAGACATGCCGTATCTGACTGCTGAAGCACTGCACGAGGAGCACATAGTCTTCAAGTGCGACGGAGGCCCGACGCCGGAGGTCGGGGATAAGTTGGCGCTCATCAGCGGGCAGCAGGACATGTTGACCAATCGCTGGGACCAGTACGTCGCCGTGCGGGATGGCTCAGTGGAAGCCGTCTGGGACATCACGGCCAGGGGCTGCCACAACTAGCACGGTGTGGTTCAAGGGAAACATACACACCCACACCACCCGCTCCGACGGTGACTCCGAGCCCGAAGTCGCCGTGGACTGGTACCGGCGAAACGGCTACGACTTCCTGGTTCTGACCGACCATAACCACGTGACGCTTCTAGAGCACGGGAGTGGTGGGGTAGAAGGGCCTTTGATGATCCCAGGGGAAGAGGTGTCGGTGGAGCTAAATCGTGGGGAGACATCGATTCACCTGGGTGCGATTGGGATCAGGAGTTACGTGGAGCCCGTGGACGCCGGTGATATCGTCCCGACCCTACAGGCCAACATCGATGCCGTCCACGCAGCCGGTGGAATCGTATCGCTGAATCATCCCAACTATACGTGGGCCTATGACGACCGGCACATAGTGCAGGTCTCGGGGGCGAATCTGCTGGAGATATTCAACGGTAATAACGTACTCAACAACTATGGGGGTGGAGGACGCCCGGGCTGTGAGGAGATCTGGGACATGGTGCTCACCGCCAGCCGTCCCATATTCGGCGTAGCGGTGGATGATTCCCACCACTTTCAGGGTGACTTCAAGCCGAGCCTGGCCAATCCCGGCAGAGGGTGGGTGATAGTCGATGCACCGGTGCTGGAGCGGGACGCTGTAGTGGAAGCCCTGGAGTCGGGGGCGTTCTATTCCTCCACGGGCGTTGTGCTGGACGAGCTGGTCATAACTCAGGACAGAATTGAGCTTGCAATCTGCCAAGAGTGGCACATGGCCTACGACACCGAGTTTGTCACGCGGGGCGGACGAGTGCTGGACCGTGAGTACGGGCTCCGGGCTTCATACGACGTGCGGGGGGACGAGGGATACGTTAGGGCTCGGGTGCTTGGCTCAGACGGGTCCCGGGCCTGGACTCAGCCCATCTTTGTGCCGTAACCACAATTTTCTGTAGGACCTGCTCCCTCCTCAATTTGACAGTTTTGTTCTATCAGTATAATAATTGACTTGGAGGCGCTTCTTTGCAGGACAATTCAGTTCTGCGCGGAGCCAAGTCCATAGTCCCGGCGTTCCACGATAACCGCAAATAACGAGACCCGATTGCCGACCAATGTGGAACTTTGCCGGACAACCCCATTAGTTGCCCTTGTATCCTTTATCCTTCTATGACCTGTAGAGTCCCATGCAAACGCTGACCATCGAAAGAAAAGTTTCCGCCCGAATCCCCACTCCCGTTGCCGAGTTCCGTCTCTTCTATTACTCGAACAACCTGGACGACAAGGAGCACGTTGCTCTAGTCACGGGTGACGTCACCGATGAGGAAGATGTGCTGGTGCGCGTCCACTCCGAGTGCTTTACCGGAGACGTCCTCGGGTCCATGCGCTGCGATTGCGGCAGCCAGCTCAATCTTTCGATTCAGCGCATAGCGGCAGAGGGGCAGGGTGTGGTCCTTTATCTGCGCCAGGAAGGCCGGGGTATCGGGCTTCTGGAAAAGCTAAAGGCTTACAACCTTCAAGACGTGGGCTACGACACTGTCGACGCCAACATCCTCCTGGGTCACGTCGCCGACCTGCGCGACTACGAAGTTGCAGCGCTCATTCTGAAGGACATCGGCGTCAAGTCCGTACGGGTGCTCACCAATAATCCTTCAAAGATCGACGGGCTGAAGAAGTTCGGTATCGAGGTGTCGTCCAGGGAGGCCCTTCAGCCGCGTATCACTGTTGAAAACAAGGACTACATAGAGACCAAGGCTTCCCGTCTCGGCCATCTCCTGGACCTGCCGTCCTTGCCGAAGCAGATGGAGTCGGGGGCGAATGGGACATCTCACACACCTCGCGAGACGAAGAGACGCAACGCGGAGTCGGGTATTCCTTCGGTAACCCTGTCTTATGCCCAGAGCCTCGACGGCTGCATTGCCGTGAAGCCGGGCAGCCCAATCCGCCTCAGCAGTCCGGAGTCCGAGGCGATGACCCACAGCGTTCGGGGTGTCCACGATGCCATATTGGTCGGCATCGGGACCGTGCTAGCGGATGACCCGGGGTTAACGGTCAGGCTTGCTAAAGGGGTACAACCCCAACCCGTAATCCTGGACAGCAAGCTGAGGTTTCCAATTGATGCCCAACTCCTTGGGGGCAGCAACCTGCGACCCTGGATCGCAACTACGGAGCAGGCATCTACAGATAGGATAAAGGCCCTGGAGGAAGCAGGGGCCCGCGTCCTGTGCATTCCGTCCAACAGCAGGGGTTGGGTCGATTTGCCTGCCCTTTTGGCCCTCCTTGCGAGCGAGTCTGTCGGGAGCGTCATGGTGGAAGGAGGGGCTCGGGTCATTACCAGCTTCTTCACCGAGCGGTTGGTAGACCACGTGGTGCTAACCGTCGCGCCCGTTGTTTTGGGCGGCATGAGGGCGGTCAAGCCAATGGAAGGCGCCTACCCTGAATTCCCCAGGTTAGCCAACACGGGCTACAAGAAGGTGGGCGACGACATGGTCATCTGGGGGGACCCTGTCTGGGACCGTCCCCTCGAGGGATGACCCCATGTCCCACACCGCGCTAGTTTTCGCTGCCCCATACCGCGTTGAGGTGCAACGCTCCGTTCTCGGATCCCCTGGTCCGGGTGAGGCGCTAGTCAAGACCCTAGTCTCGGCTATCAGCTCGGGCACGGAGCTGCTCTTGTACCGGGGCCAAATGCCTGGCGAGATGCCGGTCGATGAGTCCATAGCGGCGTTGAACGGGACTTTTCAGTATCCAACCAAGTACGGCTATGCGGCGGTCGGGAGAGTGGAAGAAGTGGGGGCAGGCGAGGCGGGTGTCGGGCCGGGGGACCTGGTGTTCTCGTTCCGTCCCCATGAAAGCAGTTTTATCTCTCCAACATCAGAATTGATAAAGGCGCCTGATGGCATTTCGGCTGAGGATGCCGCGTTTCTGCCCACAATGGAGACTGCTGTGAACCTCGTGATGGACGGCCAGCCGTCCATCGGGGAGCAGGTGGCGGTATTCGGGCAGGGTGTGGTCGGGCTTCTGGTCACGGCGCTCCTGTCGGAAATGCCACTGGCCAGCCTAGTGACGGTAGACCAGCACGAGAGGCGCAGACGGGAGTCGTTAGCCTTGGGAGCGACTGCAAGCCTCACGCCAGACGACTCAGGTCTCATGTACGCGCTTCAGGGGAGCCGGGGCTACAGGGGTGCAGACCTATCATTTGAGCTTTCGGGCAACCCTGTGGCCCTGGACCAAGCTGTAAAGACTGCCGGGTACAACGGGCGGATTGTGGTCGGGTCATGGTACGGGACCAAGGAGTCTCGGCTGGGACTCGGGGGGCGGTTTCACAGAGACCGCATCAAGCTTATCAGCAGCCAGGTGAGCACGATTGCTCCCGAGTGGTCGGGGCGGTGGTCGAAGGAGCGCCGATTTGATCTCGCATGGTCGATGATAAAGAAGCTTCGTCCGTCCCGGCTCGTGTCCCACACATTCCCACTCAATGACGCCGGGGCTGCTTACGAGCTGCTGGACCGGGACCCGGCCAACGCCCTTCAAGTCCTATTTACCTACGATAACTGATTCCCGCACGGGGAGGAGCACCAATGTACACCGTATCGGTCAAACGGGACTTTATAGCCCAGCACTACCTGGTGGGTGGGGACTGGGGGCCCGAGAATAACCTCAACTCTCATCACTTTGAGATAGAGGTGCTGCTAGAGGGGCCTGAACTGGACGAGCACGGCTTTCTGGTCGACATCGTGGACATTACAACTAACCTGGAAGACCTGGTTGACCGCTACGAAGACCACACGCTGAACAGCTTCGACGAGTTCGAGGGCCTTAACCCGAGTATCGAGCACTTTTCGCGTATTGCCTGCGAGTCTCTCGCAGGCTCAATCAAGACCGCGGGCCTCGCTACCATCACCGTCAAGATGTACGAAGACGCCGACGCCTGGGCCTCCTACCGGCTTGCGCTCTGATGCACATAGGCCTGGTCGTTTACGGCGATCTATCCACCATGTCGGGCGGATTCCTGTACGACCGGAAGCTGGTGGAATATCTGCGGGAGTCGGGGGACGAGGTGGAGGTTATCTCGCTGCCCTGGCATCGGTATCCACGCCTGCTTGCGCATAATTTCTCGCGAAGCTTGCGTAAGAAGATTGCCGGGATGGGGTTAGACCTGCTTTTGCAGGATGAACTTAACCATCCCTCGCTATTCCGGCTGAACGGGGCTCTTCGGGGTCTCCCCATCGTGTCAATCGTCCACCATCTACGGTCCAAAGAGGCCCATTCACGTTGGGCAATGCCTGTCTACCGGTGGGCCGAGAACCGCTACCTTTCCTCCGTGGACGCCTTCGTATTCAACAGCCGAACGACCAGGGCTGACGTCGCCAATGCGATTGGCAGACCAAAGACCAATGTCATTGCCTACCCGGGAGGCGACAGGCTGAATCCGGCCATCACGCCCCTGAATGTCATCGAACGAGCCAATGCTGCCGGTCCTCTTCGTATCCTGTTCCTTGGAAACCTGATACCGCGCAAGGGGCTTCACACCCTGGTATCGGCGCTGGCTATATCGGGACCCGGGTGGCGTCTCGACGTGGTGGGGCCGGACGCCGATCCTAAATATGCCTCCAAGGTCAGGGCATTGGTCTCCGAGAAAGGCCTGTCCAACAGGATTACTTTCAGGGGTGCGCTGAATGACGAGGCCCTGGCAGAAGTGTTTCGGGAATGTCACGTCCTGGCCGTCCCGTCCACCTACGAGGGATTCGGAATTGTTTACATGGAGGGGATGGGGTTCGGGCTCCCGGCTCTAGCGACGACTTCCGGGGCTGCGGCTGAGACCATCCAGCACGGTCACAACGGCTTCCTCATCGCACCCGGTGACATAGCGGGGCTTTCCCAGCATGTAACTCGACTGATCCAGGACCGGACCCTGCTGGCCGAAATGGGACAGACGGCCCTGAACACCTACGCCGCTCACCCTACATGGCAGCAGAGCGCCGAGACCATCCGCCGTTTCCTCCTGAAAATCGCCCGCTGAGAATTGCGTCGTGCCCAATCCCGGAACTGCTGACTATCACCGATATTTGGCAGCCAAGAAATCTATTGACGACAGGTCTCTGAACCCTCGGGTTTGGGACTTGTTGGCTAGTGCACTTCCCCGAATTGACTCCCTAAACGTATTGGAACTGGGTGCGGGTATCGGTTCGATGGTGCAGAGGGTAATCGAACGGGGGCTGTTAACGGACTGCCGATACAGAGCCGTTGATCTTGAGGCCGGGAACGTGCGGGAAGCTATGCGTCGGTTGCCGGCCTGGGCACTAGAGCGGGGTCTCTCCGTTGAGGAGATGAGGAAGGAGGGGATGCGGTTCTCGGGGGTGGGTACTTCAATGGACCTATCATTCGAAGCCGCAAATGTCGTCGAGGTTCTTAAGAAGCACGACATTCGCGGGGTCTACGATCTGGTGATAGCCCAGGCGTTTCTCGACCTCGTGGACCTGGATAGCGTCTTGCCGCTCATCGGTGCGTCGCTCAGGCCTGGGGGACTAATCTACCTCTGCATCAATTTTGACGGGGGCACCATCTTCGACCCGGTTGTCGATGCGGAGTTGGATGCTCGGATAGAAGCGCTTTACCACCGGACGATGGATGAGCGGGTGGCCAACGGTAAATCGTCGGGGGACAGCCGTACAGGGCGGAGACTTTTCTCCGGGCTGAGAAGAATTGGAGCGCAGGTGCTGGACGCTGGCCCCTCCGACTGGGTGGTGTACCCTGGGGTTGATGGCTACTCGGGGGACGACGATATTTTCCTACACGCGATCATCGATACGGTACAAGGGGCGCTGCAGTCCAGCCAAGAGCTTAGTCGTGAAACCCTGGATGAGTGGAGCAGAGTGCGTCATTCACAAGTGGAGGCTCGGGAGCTTGTGTATATAGCTCACCAACTGGATGTGTTGGCGCGCGTTCCCTGACCTCATTTGCTTCATCTCCAAGAGCCATTTGCGGAACTGCTTACCTAGGCTCTTTGGCCGGTTGTAACAGCCTTCCTACACCCCCCGCTCATACTTCGAGAACCTCAGCACGAGCGGCCCCTCCCGCGGACCGGTGAGATAAGAAAAGATGTCTTATGGAACGGGTAGAATGGTTGCTGCGGAGGCAAGGCAAAATTCTGTTGCCCCAGAGATGAGGTCATTGCATAGATATCGCAGTTGAAATAGTTCTCGGGGCGGGGCTGGGGTTTGCAGTCGGGGTGACGGGGGTGGGTGGGGCGGCGCTGGCGGTGCCGAGCCTCGTGTTCTTCCTCGGCTTCTCCACGGTGGAAGCCATAGCCACGACGTTCCCGTTTACAGCCGCGGTCAAACTTGCGGGGTTCGCCCAGCACAGCAAGCAGGGGACGTTTCACTACCGTGTGGGGGCTACACTGCTTTTGGGTGGGGTTCCGGGCGCCGTGGTTGGCGTGGCACTTCTCTCGCGCCTCTTCGCCGAATATGGTGATTCGCTGGAGGTGTGGGTGAACCTCTTCATCGGGTTGCTGGTACTCATAGGGGCCGCTCTTCTGGTCGTACAGATAAGGCTAAAACGCAGAAGCGTGGAACAGGAAGGAAATGGGTTGGGCCCGAAGAAATGGTTAGCGGGGTCGGGGGTGGGGGGTGTGCTGGGGCTGATCATGGGCGCAACCTCGGTGGGGGCGGGCACGCTGATGACCGCGCCCGTGCTGCTGATATTCCGCATCTCTGCGGACAAGGTGGTGGGTACGACGATTGGGGTGTCGCTGGTGCTGATGGTAATCGGGACGCTGGGCTATCTGAGCCAGGACCTGGTGGAGTGGAGTGCGGTATTGTTCCTGAGTATCGGGGCGGTGCCCGCAGTGATAGTCGGGAGCAGGCTTACGACCCGAATCCCCGAAAGGGCGCTCATTGCGGCGCTTACGGGCATGATGCTGACGGCGTCCGGGAGTCTTCTGGCGAAGTCGGCCCTGGGATTCTGAAGCACGGGCCACGGTTGACACCAGGCCGCCACCTCAATATGTTTTGATCCACACATACTTCCGCAGGAGCTTTCCATGACTAAAGAGCAGATCACCGCCCCAGGCATTTATTCAACAGAGGCCCTGAAGTTTGCCCACGGGATCAAGGCGGGCAACGTCCTGTATACGTCGGGGATTGTGGCTCGGGGGCCGGATGGCGAGATAGTAGGGAAGGGAGATGTCGAGGCTCAGGCGCACCAGGTGTATCAGAATCTGGAAGCGATACTGGCGGCCGCCGGGGCCACGTGGAACGACGTGGTCAAGTACAACACCTACCTCGCCAACCCCGAGGACAGGCAAAAGGCGCGGGAGGTGCATTTCCAGTATTTGCCCTATTACCAGAGGGCAGGGGCCACGGTATCCATGCCGCTTCTCCTGTCCGACCTGCTCATAGAGGTCGACCTGATCGCCTATATCGGCCAGCCGAAGTTCAGCCTCAGCAACGTGCCGGACACCTTCGTTCCCCTGGGATCTCCTCATTCCGTGCGTGTTGGGGACACGATCTACGTTACCGGCCAGCAGCCGATTACTGGGAAGCAGCCTGTTCTGTCGGGGGGTCGGCTTGGGAACGTCGCGTCCCATGAAGCGGAAACCATTGGCAAGGGTGATTTCGTTGCCCAGACCGAGGCTGTCTACAAGAATTTCGACAATATTCTCAAGGCCAACGGGGCCGGTTGGGAGAAGGTGGTTTGGAGCCACGGATACGTCACCCGGCACGACGTGATCAATGACTACCGGGACGTTCGCTACCGCTACCACCGCCCCGGTCAAGTGGCTGCGACGTCGGTGGTGTGCGGCTTGGTCGGGCCTGAGTGGATGATCGAGTCGGAGATCATAGCGTCGATGGCGGAGCGGGAGTCGTTTACGGTGCCGGGGGTCTCGGTATCACCGGGTGTGGCCCACGCCGTGAGGGCAGGAAACACGCTGTACGTGCAGGGACAGGTGGGCAGGAACTCGCAGGACGAGACGGTCGGCGCAGGGGACTTCGACGCCCAGGCTGCCCAAGTCTACAAGAACCTTGACGATATCCTGAAGGGAGTCGGGGTTTCCTGGGACAAGGTGGTCAGAATCAAGTCCTACCTCGTGGACCGGGCGCACGGCCCAGCGGTCAGGAGGGTTAGGGACCGATACCTGAAGCCCGGGGCCTACACCAGCACGACAGTAGTCGCGGGTTTCTTCAAGCCCGAGTACATGCTGGAAGTGGAGGCGGTAGCCATACTCGACTAGACCGCTATCAGTTTGTCAGGGGGCTGTGAAGCGAACCCACGGAGTCGGGGGATATGACCACTACGCGTCGCTCCTCGCCGGGCTGGTGGAAAGGGTACTCGTCCAGGCCGAGGTATTTCTTGGCCAGCTTGTCGATGTGTTTGCTCTCGGGGTCGGGTTTGATCTCGGTGACCCGGCCCCGGACAAAGACGGCTTCGTAGGGCTTGTCCTGGCCGATAATCGAGACTGCGACACGTGGGTCTCTGCGAAAGTTTTTGACCTTGATCGTAGCCTCGTCGCAGTTGATCACTATGTCGTTCCCTACGGCCTCGCACCATACGGCGGATGCCTGGGGCGATCCGTCCCGCATCAGGGAAATCACGTGGGCGAAATTCTTGCCCCGGAATAATTCTCGTGCGTCATCCGGTAGTTCTACAGTCAATTTTGCTCCTCCATGTATAGGTCCTTATGCGGGCGTTCTAAAAGCAGGATCACCCTCACCCTAGCCCTCTCCCATCGAGGGAGAGGGTATAGGACACCGCCTCTTCCCCTCGGGGTTGTGCAAAGGTCATGCCTCGGCGCATCTGCGACTCATTGAGGGAGAGGGGACAAGACGGCTTTTATAGTCACCGTTGACAGGGATAAGTGTTGGTCTCATGTAGGATTAGTGCAGGCCGATTTCCTTGAACAGCCACGCTGAGGCCAGCGACTTGCCTTCCCGGAAGCGGCGTAACGAGAATATAGACATGTCCACGAGGGTCGTGCGGCCGGTGGTGATTAGCTCCGCCATCAGGTCTCCGGCCACCGGGCCTTGTTGCATTCCCAGCCCGCTCCAGCCGACCATGTTATAGAACCCTCCGATGTCCTCGCTCTCCTCGAAGATGGGGGAGTCGTCGGGCGTGATGTCATATGCGCAGGAATAGCCGCCGCGGTGCGTTGCCTTTTCCAGCGTCGGCAGGGCTTGAGATCCTTCTATACGGTGCCGGTCTACAAGTTCCGGCGCAGCGTCTTCGGGCATAGTGTCGGGGTCCACCATCTCTGCATCATCCCGGATTTCTAGCGTGTTCAGTACGTTGATGAGGTTGCCGGGTTCGCACCTGAAGATGTAGTCGCTGCGCCCGTCGTGGAAGATGGGTCGGAACTCGGGCATGGACCAATGCCTCTGGTAGATGACGCCCTGGCCGCGGGTGGGCGTGATCGGGATTTCGATACCTACCATCCGCCCGATAGCCGGGCCCCAGATCCCCGCAGCATTTATCACGACCGACGCCGAAATGTTTCCCTTGTCGGTTTCCACCGACTGAACACGCCCGCCCGAAAGCCCGATTCCAGTTACCTTAGTCTCCTCGTTTATTTGCACTCCCTGTTCCCGGGCCCGTGCTGCAAACGCTTCCGTCACGCCTCCCGGGTTTGAGTAACCGGCGTCGGGGAAATAAACGATCGGACCCAGGTCCTCGGTGTTGAGGCCTGGGACCATCTCGGCTAGTTGGTCGGGATCAAGGTACTCGCTTCTCATGCCGACTTTGCCGGTTAGCGCTACCATTTCCTGCATAAGGTCCCTGTTGGACTCGGGCTCGGCCCAGACCCGGCCTATGTTGCGGAACTGGCCGCCGCCACCAATGATCTCGTCGAAATTCAGATATATCTTCGAGGACTCGTGGATGATCCTTACCGTCTCCTCTACGCCGTGATAGGGGCGTAGGTTGGCAAGGGAGCGGCCCGTCGGGCCGGAGGCGAGGTATCGTTGTTCGACGAGGACGACGTCCGTGACGCCGCGTTTCGCAAGGTGATAGGCAGTGCTGGCACCCATCACACCCCCGCCTATTATCACGACCTCTGCCGTGCTCTTTACCATGAACCAGTCCTTCCCTTATAGCCGTGGAAAGCCGGACTAGAATATATGCCGCCGCGTCCGAGCGTCAACACGGGTCGCAGCCTTGACGAGGGAGGTGGGCAAAACCCACAATTGCCGGCAAAGCCGCCAAGAATCATAGAAGGAGTCTGTCATGGAAGAAGCACGCGAGTCCCTGGTCTACGTCAATAGAGAGCTTGTTCCGGCAAGCCAGGCTTCGGTATCGGTATTCGACAGGGGCTTCCGGTGGGGAGATGGGGTCTACGAGATGGCCCGCACCTTCAGCGGCAAGATCTGGAAGCTGCGCGAGCACCTGGACCGGCTCTACTGGTCACTCCAGTACACGAGAATCGATCCGCGCATCGACATAGACGCCCTGGAGACTGCGACTCATGAGTTGGTGGATACCAACTTCCAGAGGTCGGGGCCGGAGGACGTGGGAGTGACTCACATAGTCAGCCGGGGCGTGGTAGAGCCGACTCGGCAGGCGGAGCTAGAGGCAACTGTTGTCATCTACACGGAGCCTCTGGCCTTTGCGATGTACGCCAAGTGGTACCGTGACGGTATCAGGATGATCACACCGGCGACTCGCCGCACACCGCCTCAGAGTCTTTCCCCCAAGGCGAAGATATCCAACAAGATGAACCACATGGTCGCCGATTTCGAGGCGAAGGCGATCGACCCAGAGGCCCTGCCCCTGATGCTGGACTACGACGGCAACGTGGCCGAAAGCAGTGGCGCGAATTTTCTATTCCTGCGTAAGGACACGATTTACATACCCAATCGCAGGCACGTGCTGGGGGGGATTACGATGGACTCGGTGCTGGAGATAGCCTCGGGTCTCGGGTTCAAGACGGAGGAGGGAGACTACACGCCCTTTGACGTCTACAAGGCCGACGAGGCGTTTATTACCACGACCCCTAGTCACATATCCCCCGTGGTGTCCCTAAACGGGATAAAGATCGGAGCTGGGGTGCCGGGGCCCGCGTTCCAGCAGATCACTCAGGCATGGAGCGACATTGTGGGGATTGACATCGTGGACCAGGCCATGGCGTATGTGAGGTAGAGGGTAGGGGTCGTAGTCACCCTCACCCTAGCCCTCTCCCATCGATGGAGAAGGTACTGGATTCCCCCAGACGCCGGGAATGGCGGGATGAGAGGTCAGGAGAGGAGCTTGGTTAGGGCGTATTGACCTAGGTGGCGGTTTTCTTCGATGGTGTCGGAGTTGATGTCTGAGTTGTAGGCGATGAGGGGGATATCGCGTTCGTGGATGGAGGCGTGGGAGCGGAGGCCGGGGCGCATTTCGATCTGGGTCGGGTCACCGAAGACGAAGTTTTTCTCGGCGTTAACGAAGATATTGCCTAGCCTGCCAGGGTGGAGGCGGTATTCGAGCACGGCCTCGTCATGGCTGAAGGCGCTGTGGACACCGGGGGTCTCGCGGAGGATGGCCAGGGCCTCGGCCTCGTGTTTATCGTCCAGGTATACAAAGGTGCAGCCGCCGAGGTTGGAGTGCTGAAGGACGTAGCGGTCCTTGATTATGGGCACGGGATTGGAGTCTATGCCGCGGGCTGCGAGGATGCTTTTCAGATCTACCATATGATCCTTGGCAGACATGCCGTGGTCAGCGGTAAGGAGGAGGGTTGTGTCGGGGTGGTTCGAAAGAAGCTCTCCAATGGTGTCGTCGAGGATGGTCATGTGGCGCTGGGACTCGGGGTGGTCGGGGGGAAAGGTGTGCATCGCGTAGTCGGTAGTGGCGATGTATACGACGTCGAAGGGGTTCTTGGACATTAAGTGATCGGCGGCCTGGACTATCCAGCCGTTGACTTCGAGGGAGTAGATGGGGGGTGGGGGGCCGAGGGCGGAGACGACCTCTTCAAGGGGCTGCTCCGAGGAGAAGCCGACGGTTGCGTGAGCCCCGATGAGGGTGCGGAGCTTGTCCTTGGAGGAGACCATCAAGGTGCGCTTCCCGAGCGATGCGGCCTTCTGGAAGAGGGTCTCGGCGAGGATGAAGTCGGCGGACTCCATATAGGTCTCAAGGCCGGTGTCGGTGTCGAGCCAGTAGTTGCAGTTGATGCCGTGGGACTCGGGATAGAGGCCGGTGACGAGGGAGACGTTGTTGACGTTGGTGACGGACGGCATCATGGAGCGGCCGATTTTCAGGAAACCCTTGGCGCACACCTCGTCGATGTTAGGGGTGTTGCAGGCTTGGAGGTACTCGGGGTCAAAGCCGTCGATGATGATAATTACGATGGGGTTGTCCATGGGGGAATCGTAGCACAAGTGGGTATGGGCTACGACATCAGCTGGATGCAGTCAGCTATGGGAGATTATCCGACAGGAGATTTAGCCTGTGTTGATGGAGTCTCGAGGTTGGCGGGGGAGGTCTCCTCTTCGGAGTCGGGGTGAGGGGATTTCTCGGTGGGCATGGGACGAATGACGACCTGCATGCCCAAGGCTCGGGTGAGGTGCATTATGGTGGCGAAGCTGGGGTTGCCGTTGGGCGAGAGGGTTTTATAAAGGCCGGCCCTGCTCATGCCGACCTGTCGGGCGAGCCCGGTCATGTTTTGGGCTCGGGTAACGTCTTGCAAGGCAGAACGGATCAGGGAGCCATCACCGGGATCATCTTCACACGCGACATCTATGTAAATCCTGATATCTTCCTCTGTTTGAAGATAATTAGTGACATCCCATACGGTGTATCCCTTTGGCAGTTTCATACCTACCTCCATTCGCTGGCCAATTCGTGAGCTCGGTTTATGTCCCGCTGTTGAGTGGACTTATCACCACCGCAAAGCAGTACGATGACTTCATCACCTTTACGGACCAGGTAAAGCCGATAGCCTGGTCCATAGTGAATGCGAAGCTCAATTACTCCATTGCCTACGTACCTCATATCGCCGAAATTGCCGTCGGATACCGCCGACAATCTTAGTTTTATTCTGGCTATCGCTCTCTTGTCTCTTAGCCTGCCAAGCCATCTTTCGAACGTAGTGCTTTGGACTATCCGTAAGGTCATTGTTGTAAGTGATGATTGTAAACTATAGTACACAGTTGGTCAAAATTATGGGGTGTGGATAGGGTGGGGTGTGGTAACATTCGGGTATGGGAACAGGTGTTTTTCATCCAGTTGTAAAGGCTTGGTTCGAGGAGAAGTTTGAGGGGCCGACGGAGGCCCAGGTGCAGGGCTGGGAGTCGATAGCGCAAGGGAAGCACACGTTGATCTCGGCGCCGACGGGGTCGGGTAAAACGCTGGCTGCATTCCTGAAGTGCATCGACGATCTGATATGGGAAGGGCTCGACTCGGGGCTGGAGGACGTGACGCAGATCGTGTACGTCTCCCCGTTGAAGGCGCTTTCTAACGACATCGAAAGGAACCTGGCGGGCCCGCTCGCGGAGATAACGGCGAGAGCGGAGGAGATGGGGATAGCGGCGCCGGAGATCCGGGTGGGGCTGAGGACGGGGGACACGAAGGCCTCGCAGCGGCAGAGCATGGCCAAGAGGCCGCCGCATATCCTTATCACGACACCCGAGTCACTGTACATCTTGCTGACGTCCAAGAGCGGAAGGCAGGGGTTGAGGGGGGTGAAGACGCTAATCGTCGACGAGATTCACGCGGTGGCTGACGACAAGAGAGGGTCACACCTGAGCCTTTCGATGGAGCGGCTGTGTGCACTGGCCGAGGGCCCGGTGACCAGGATCGGGCTTTCGGCGACTCAGAGGCCGATAGAAGAGGTGGCTCGGTTCCTGGTCGGAAACGCTCATATTGATGAAAAGAGTAATCCCGACTGCCTGATAGTAAATGCCGGGCACGCCCGGAAAATTGACCTAGCTATCGAGATGCCGGGTTCGGAGTTGGGCCCGATTGCGAGCCACGAGCTGTGGACAGAGACGCTGGACAGGGTGGTGGAACTGGCCGAGGGGCACGAGACTACGCTGGTCTTCGTCAACACGCGTCGGTTGGTGGAAAGAGTGGCGCATCAGCTAACGGAGCGGCTCGGGGAAGAGGCGATAGCGGCCCACCATGGCAGTATGTCGCGGGAGAGGCGGTTCCAGACGGAGCAAGCCTTGAAAACGGGCAAGACGAAGATATGCGTGGCCACAGCCTCTCTGGAATTGGGCATCGACGTGGGGCTGGTGGACCTGGTCTGTCAGATAGGGTCGCCGCGGTCTATCGGGTTGCTGATGCAAAGGGTGGGGCGCTCCGGGCACACGATCAAGGGAACGCCCAAGGGCCGGATGTTCCCGTTGACCCGGGACGAACTGGTGGAGTGCATCGCCCTGGCTAGAGCCGTGCGCCGACAGAACCTGGACACCCTGTCAATCCCGTCCTGGCCGCTGGACGTGCTAGCCCAGCAGATAGTAGCCGGATGCGTGGCGGAGGAGTGGGACGAAGACGAACTCTTTGAGGTGGTCCGCAGAGCCTATCCGTACAGGGACCTGCCGAGGAAGAAGTATGACGAGGTGGTGAAGATGTTGGCCGAGGGGGTGGCCCCGAGGGAAGGGAGGAGGACGGCGCACCTGCATAGGGATGGGGTGGGGGGTAAGTTGAAGGGCAGGCGAGGGGCTCGGATACCGGCATTGACTAGCGGGGGAGCGATCCCTGATACGGCAGACTATGACGTTGTGGCAGACCCCGAAGGTGTTTTCGTAGGGACGGTCAATGAAGACTTCGCAATAGAGAGTATGGCCGGCGACATATTCTTGCTGGGCAACACGCCGTGGCGTATCCGCAGGGTGGAGAGTGGGCGGGTACGGGTGGAGGATGCCCAAGGACTGCCGCCATCGATTCCTTTCTGGTTAGGAGAGGCGCCGGGTCGGACATTGGAGCTTTCGGAGGAGATTACGGAACTGCGCGGCGGAATTGAGGAACGGCTGGGAGACAATGGCAAGGCGGAAGGGTGGGTGACGGATCAGTCGGGGGTGGGAGGGGAGGCGGCCCGGCAGGTGGTCGAATACGTAGATGAGGGGAGGCGGGTACTCGGTGGCGTACCTTCGGGGAACAAGATATACGCCGAGCGGTTCTTTGATGAGTCGGGTGGGACGCAGGTGGTGATACATTCGCCGCTCGGGGCGCGGGTGAACCGGGCCTGGGGGATGGCGCTGCGGAAGCAGATATGCCGCAGCTTCGACTTCGAATTACAGGCGGCGGCGACGGACGACGGGATCAACTTCTCGTTGGGGCCGAATTTGTCGTTCCCCCTGGAGGAGCTGTTCAGCTATCTGAGCGCCAAGAACGTCGAGAAGGTATTGACGCAGGCGGCGCTACAGGCGCCCCTGTTCCAGACGAGATGGCGTTGGAACGCTACTCGGGCCTTGGCAATTATCAAGTTCTCCGGTGGAAAGAAGGTGCCGGCTCCGCTGGTGCGGATGAGGTCCGACGACCTTTTGGCGTCGGTGTTTCCGGCGCAGGTGCAATGCCAGGACAACGCGCCGACAGCCGATATCGAGGTGCCGGACCACCCACTGGTATTTGAGACGGTGCGGGACTGCCTGACAGAGGCTATGGACCTGAAAGAGTTGACACGGCTGCTGGGAGACATAGAGCGGGGAGCGGTGGAGGTGTTCGCACGGGACACGCCTCAGCCCTCGGTGTTTTCCCACCAGATATTGAATGCGATGCCCTACGCCTTTCTGGACGACGCCCCGCTGGAGGAGCGGAGGTCCAGGGCGGTATCGCTGAGGCGGGCACTGCCGGAGGACTCCCGAGACCTGGGCTCCCTGGACCCGGAGGCGATAGCTGCTGCGGCGGAGGATGCGTGGCCACCGGCCCGGGACTCCGACGAGATGCACGACCTGCTATTGAGCGTCGGGCAGATCTCGGATGGTGAGATTGCGGTGAGGTATGGAGGTGGGGATGGGGGAGTCGTTAAAGAGTGGTTGGAAGAGCTGTTGGAATCGGGGAGGGTGACGACGTTTAGGAGGGCGGATGGGTCACGGGCGTGGGTGGCGGTCGAGACGGTACGGGAAGTGATGCCCGCATACCCGGAAGCGGACCTGTATCCAAGACCACCGGAACGTTTCCTGAGCGACACGGATGCAGATCCCGGGGAGGCGGCGGTGAGGTTGGTCAGGGGCAGGACAGAGGTATCGGGGCCACAGACTGCCAAGGAGATCGGGGAGATGCTGGCACTGCCGGAGGGGACGGTAAAGGCCGCCTTGGCGCAGCTGGAATCGGAGGGGCAGGTGTTGAGGGGGTCGTTCAGGCCGGGGGCTACCGGCGAGGAATACTGTGACAGGCGTATCCTGGCCCGGATACATAGGGCGACGGTATCGAGGCTGAGGAGGGAGATCGAGCCGGTCTCGGAGTCAGTGTTCATGCGGTTCCTGTTGCGCTGGCAGCACGTGGAGCCGGACAGGATGTTGAGCGGGGTGTCGGGGCTGATCGAGGTTATCGAGCAGCTGCAGGGATTCGAGGCGGCGGCGGGAGCTTGGGAACCGCATTTGCTGAAGGCTCGAGTGGCGGGATTCGAGCCTACGATGCTGGATGACCTGTGCTTTGGGGGGGAGGTGGTGTGGGGCCGGATGACACAACGCAGGCATATGCCCGATCAGCCCATATCCAAGGTGGGACTAACGAGGAACGGGCCGATAACGCTGGGGCTTCGGGAAAACCTAGATTGGCTGGTGGACCCGACTCCCGAGGATGATGAGGGTCTGGGTGGCGCGGCTCGGGATATCCTGAACGTTCTCACGAAGCGCGGGGCCTCATTCCAGTCGGACATTGCCAAGCTGAGCAAGCGGCTGCCTTCGGAGGTGAAGGACGGTCTGTGGCAACTGGTGGCGGCGGGCCGGGCCACGGCGGACGGATTCACGCCCCTGCGGCATGTGAACAATGGCCCGCCCCCGAGTATGCGCCGCAGCACCCGATTGCGAAGGAGGGCGAGGAATCGGCCTTCGACGACCCGTTGGTCCCTGCTGCAACCGTTGGGGGATGGCGAGACGTCGGTGACGGGGAGGGCGTTCCAACTGCTCCGCCGATATGGGGTGGTGTTCTACGAGATGCTGGCCCGGGAGCCGATGGCGCCGCCGTGGCGAGAGCTAGTGAGAATATACCGGCAGGCCGAGGCTCAGGGGAAGATCAGGGGGGGCAGGTTCATATCTGGGCACGTGGGGGAGCAGTTCGCACTACCTGAAGCCATTGAAATGTTGCGCTCGACGCGGAAGCAGGAGGGGTCTGGGCGGTATGTACAGGTGTCGGCGTGCGATCCGTTGAACCTGGTGGGGATTATCAGCCCCGGGGCCCGGGTGCCGGCGGCGATGGGAAACCTGGTGGTGTACCAGAACGGGGTTGCGGTGGCGTCGGTGGAGGGGGGCAGGTTGAATGAGAGGTCGGCTTTGCCGAGGAGTGCGAAGTTGGAGGTGTTGGGGGCGTCGGTGGTTGGTAGGCCGGGTCGGAGGGTGCGCGGGGTGGGGTAGGGTGAGACGTATGCCGCAGCTTCCTCGCAGGGCCTCGGAATGACGGGGGATAAGGGACTCGGTTGAGAGTCGGTAGACGACCACGACGGATTAGCTGTCTGGGGCCGCCCCCGCTCGACCCTTCGACGGTGCTCAGGGTGAGCGGCCCCACCTCAGGGATGGATTCCGGCCGCCGAAAGCCGGAATGATCCGCCTTAGGCGGACAGGCTCCCCTCGGGAGTGGCAGGGGGAAGGCGTACGGAAGCGGCTAGGCGTCCATCCTGAGCGTCCGGGCTTCTTTGCCTTCGCCCATCTTGTAGACGGCGGAGTACATGTTCCACCACATGTTACGGCCTTCAAGGGCTGCGCGTCGTACGGAGGCCTTTTGCTCGGGGGTGGTGGCATGAGCGGCGGCGGTGCTCCAGCCGGTCTCAGCGTGGACCTCGTCGGCGCCGACGTGTACGGCGAAGTATGAGGCCTGTGCTTCGGTGTAGCCGTATTTGTCGATGAGGCCCTTAGTGACGCCGTCGCAGAACTCGGTGAACATATCCTCGATGCCCATCGATACGAAGCTGAGAGCTTCCACCCACCTGCCGCGCATGGCGTAGGCGGAGACGGTGTCGGGGTAGACCTTGGTCTCTGGGATCATGGGGCGTGCGTCGACGTCCTCTTCCGAGAATCCGGCGGCGGCTCCGGCCCGAATGGCTAACTCCCAGTGAGAAGGGACATCAGGAGTGCCGGTCAACTCGCCGAACAGGTTTTCGGCGAGTTCCATGCGGGTGTGTCTCGGGGCTTGGGGGATGATGAGAGACAGGGAGGAGATGCCCTCTTCTACGGTGTGCTTAAGCTGGGCGCAGAGCTCGGCGAGGGTGTTTGGCTTAAGGACGCCGTTGACCAGGTCGATGTAGATGGGGTGATTGACGACGGCTTCGCTTTGGATTTCTTCTCTCAGGTCTGCCCAGAAGGTGTCGGTGGTCATGGTGCATCTCCGTTGGGGGTGGTGTGGGGCGATTTTAGCATAAACGCGTAGGAGTCTTTGGGGTCGAAAAGTCGGTTGGCTTAACTGATGCGGGCTGTTGTTCTGGATTCCCGTGTCGGGGCACGGGAATGACGGGATATGCGGGGTCTAGGTTTCTTGAGAGCGGGTGGGGATGATGATTAGGACCAGGGCGGAGGCCACGATGGTAATTCCGGAGAATACGAAAGTGGACTGTATTGATATGTGGTCGGCGATGAGGCCGCCTATCACGGCTCCGAATGCGCCGATCGCCATGGACGCCGTATAGACCAGGCCAACGGTTGTGCCGTGAACTCCGGGGGGCGACAGGTCAATGGCTGTGGCGACGAAAATTGGGAGGTAGGTGAAGGTGACCGCGGCGATGGCAATAATGGTAAGGAGCAGTTGAATCCCTGGGTCGGCGTAGGCCAAGGCTACGCAGAGGAGGCCGAAGATTGTCAGTTCAGGCACGAGCACCGACTTGCGACCGAACCGGTCCGATACGAATCCCATGATCGGATGTGTCGCTATGCCGACGGTATGCAGGAGTGAGATGTACACGCCAACTTTGAAGGTCGAAAACTCGAGGTGTTCCCTAAGATATATCGGCAGGAAGGTTACCATGGCGTAGTCGCCCATGCTTACTACGCCGCACAGTGCCAACACGGCCATTAGACGCCGGTTCTTGAACAGCGGCACAACGGCTGAGAAATATTCTTTGCTCGATGCGGCGCCCTGCTGGCCTTTCAGGCCTCGGAGGGCGAGCCATATGACAATCGCGGCGAGGGCAGCCGGGAAGAAGCTGTACTGGAGAAGCCGAGGCCACAGGATGACTGAGAGGAGCCCTCCAGCCACCAAGGGGCCCAGCACCTCTCCCACACTGGCCCCTGCCCTGTGCATAGTGAGGGCCAAGCCTCTTCTTGCAGGGAAACGTGCGGATAGCGCTGCTATAGCCGTAGGGTGCCACATGGAAGTGCCCACGCCGACCAGAATCACAGCCAAAGCTATGGCGTAGTACGTCTGCAGTGACCCGGAGGCCAAGTAGCCGAGGGCAACCAGCATAATGGCCGCCAACAGAAACAGCGGCCGCTTGCTGCTGTAGCGGTCGGCGATGAAGCCGCCGGGCATTGCGGCCGCGCCGCTGCTGACGTCCCGGGACATGACGAGGGCTCCCGCGGCGAGGTTGCTAAGCCCCAGCCCGACCTTGATCTCGGGAAAGACGACCGAAAAGGCAGCGCTGTACAGGTGTTTGAGCCCGTGGCCCGTGACCATGGTGAACGCCAGCAGTTTAGGGCCTGGTTCGCGAGTGGGGGGCTGGGTGGAGGGGTCCATCGTCAACACCTCCGTTTAAGGAGGTATAGAGCCTCCGTTCACTATGCGCGGGCTATGGGCGCGGATTCCGTGTTGTCGCGGGTTGGGACGAAGATCAGCAGGAATGCGGCAGCTATGACGACTATGCCGGCGAAGATAAAGGTCGACGGGAGGGAGACTTCGTCGGCGAGGAGGCCGCCGAGGATCGCACCGATACCTCCGAATAACATGGAACCGGTGTAGACGAGGGCCACGGAGGTGCCGTGGACGCCGGGGGGAGAGAGGTCTATGGCGTAGGCGACGAAGATGTGGTGGAAAGTGAACATCACCGCGCCGATAGCGATGATGGTTAGGATCAATTGGGGGCCCTCGGAGGCGTAGGCGAGGGCGATGCAGAGGAGCCCGAAGAATATCATGCCCGGGACAAGGGCGATCTTTCGGCCGTACTTGTCGGAAATGTACCCCATAAGGGGGTGTGTAACTATGCCTATGGCCTGCAGGAGCGATGCGTAGATCCCGACTTCGAGGGAGGAAAACTCGAGGTCTTCTCGGAGGTAGATGGGGACGAAGGTCGTGATGACGTGATTGCTCATAGAGCGAAAGCCCGAGAGGACGATCACGGCGATAAAGGCCCGGTTCTTCAGCAGAACGCCGGAGGTGGCGAAATACTCCCTGAGGGAGGTGACACCCTGTTGGCCCTTGAGATTCCTGAGAGCAAACCACACCAATACGGCGGCGAGGGCTGCGGGGATGAAGCTGAGTTGAAAGAGTTGGGGCCAGGAGATGAGCAGAAGCAAGGCGCCGGCTATGAGAGGTCCGAGGATCTCGCCTGCGGACCCTCCCGACCCGTGGAGGGAGATAGCAAAACCAATCCTGGTTGGGAATCGGGCCGACAGGGAAGCGATGGCGGAGGGATGCCAGAGGGATACGCCGATGCCGAAAAGAACGATGGAAATGGCGACAGCGAAATATCTCTCCACAGCACCGGCTGCGAGGTAGCCAACAGCTATAAAGGCCAAGGAAATGGTGAGGATTATGGCCCACTTGCCGCTGAAGCGGTCGGCGAGGAAGCCGGAGGGCATTGTGGAGACCCCGGCAGAGACGTCTCGTGCAGTGACCAGGGCGCCGGCGGCGAGGTTGGACAGCATGAGGCTGGCCTTGATCTCCGGGAGGACGATCATGAAGGCGGCGGCATAGAGGTGCTTGAGCCCGTGGCCGGCGACCGTGGTTGTGGCAAGGAGAGTGCGGCCCTCGTTTGACGATTGGGGGGTGGTAGGAGAGTCCATAGGTTAGAGGCGGGCTCCGTATCTGGGGTTAGAGCCGAGGGTTTGTTTGACAACACCCTGTGCGGCTTTGAGGAAGCGGATGATGATACCGCGGGTCTCGGTCGGGTCGATCATCTCCTCTACACCGAAGGCCTCGGCGGTCTTCCAGGGGGATGCGGCCTTACGCATGCGGTCCTCGATCTGGGCGATGTAGGCGGCGGGGTCGTCTGATGCCTGGATCTGGCGTCGGTGGGCTGAAAAGACGCCGCCTTCGATGGGCATGTCTCCCCACTCGGCGGTGGGCCATGCGAGGCGGAGGTTCAGGCGGCTGGCGTTGCCCGTGGCGAGGCCGGCCATGCCGTAGCACTTGTGCAGATACACGGAGACCATGGGAACGTTGGCGTCATGGAGGGCCTGGAGAGCGCGCATCCCTTTGCGGAGAGTGCCCTCCCTCTCGGCGTCGGGGCCGATCATGAAGCCGGGGACGTCTACGAAGTAGATCATGGGCATGTGGAAGGTGTCGCAGAAGTCTATGAAGCGAGTCTTCTTCTCGGAGCCCGGGCCGTCGAGGGCACCGCCGAGGTGCATGGGATTGTTGGCGAGAATGCCGACGGGGTAGCCTCCGAAACGGGCGAAGCCGCATACGAAGGCCGGTGCGCGGTGGCCGCCTATTTCGAAGAAGGAGCCGCGGTCGGCAACGACCTCGATGATGTCCCGTACGTCGAAGGCGGCCTTTTGGTCCTCGGGCATGATTTCGAGGAGGACCTCGTCCTGGCGGTCAGGGGGGTCGTCGGTGGGTACGTAGGGAGGCATCTCCCAGACGTTTTGGGGGAGGTAGCTGAGAACGGTCTTGATCTGGCGTATGGCGTCGGCGTCGTCCTCGGCGATGTTGTCTACCACACCGGAGATGACTGCGTGGACCTCGGCTCCGCCCAACTCGAACTTGTCGATGCGGTGACCCAAGGCCCGCTCGACAAGGGGAGGGCCGCCGGCGAAGATGCAGGCGGCCTTGGTCATGACACTGAAGTGGGAGACGGCGAGTCGGGCGCCGGTGACCCCTGCGCAGGCGCCCATGGCTGCGGCCATTACCGGGACCTCTCCCATTAGCTTGTAGGAAACGTCGATTTTGTGGCCGCTGACGAGGGGAGCGTGGCCCTGGTGAGCCTCCCAGCCAACACCGCCTCCGACGCCTTCCATGAGCATGACCAGGGGGATGCGATATTCGTGGGCGAGTTCCTCAATGAAGCCGGCCATGCCGCCCTTGAGTCGGTCATGTTGGGTGTCAATTACACCGCCTTCGACGGTGAAGTCCTCTCCACCGACCGCCACGTCCCGGCCATCGATCTGTCCGAGACCCATAACGTAGCCGGATGCGGTGTCCGGAAGGCGGTTACCGTCGGGGTCGAAGCGCTCATGGACGGCTACGGTGCCGACTTCGAGGAAGGAACGGGGGTCGGTGATGTGGTCGATGCGCTCGCGGATGGTCCAGCGTCCAGCGGCGCGCTGGCGGGCGACGGAATCGGGGCCGCCGAGTTGTAGAGCGCGCTCCCGGGCCTCGACGAGCTTGGTTCGGGCGGCTTCCCATGTGAATCCGGCCATAGGTCGCTCCTTGGGTGAGGGGTGGGGCTATGGTAATGGGAAGGGTGAGGGGTTTTCAATAGGGGAGGGGGGAGGGCGATTCGGGAATTGCTTGTACGAGGGCCATATGAGGGAGGAAGCCCTGCCCATTCCGCTCTTGAGACCCTTCGACGGGGCTCAGGGCGAGCGGAATACCCCGCCCCTACGGAAGGCTGTTTGAGGGAGGGAGCCCCGCCCATTCCACTCTTGAGACCCTTCGACGGGGCTCACGCCTCGGCGCATCTTCGACAGGGCGAGCGGCTGAGCCTGTCTCAATAGGGAGTGGGGGTTTATGCATCAGGGTAAACTTGGAGGTGAGAAGTTCCGAGTGGCGGTTATTCGAGATGCCACTGCGCCCGATGGGCCGATAGCAGGTGTGGGTGCTGCCTCCGACCCTGGATGAGATGGCTCTGAAGGATCATCCTGTGCGGTTAGTGGTGGAGTTCGTCGATGCACTGGACCGGGAGGACCGGGTAGAGATGGGAGTTGACATCAACGTAGGTCGGACGGGAACGTCGGCATACCACCGCATGGCATTGTTGGGGGTGTGGGGTACGGATTCACGACAGGGGTTAGGTCGAGCCGTAAGCTAGAGGGGGCCGGCGTTGCGCCTGGGTGGTTGGGGGACGGCCATGCAAGAGTTTCCGGCCCCGCCACCCTCACCCGAGCCTCGGTCTACAACCGCCGCTGGGGAGAGGAGGACAGCGACTGTCGAATATTTACGTACAACACTTCGCTAAAGGGGTTTGCGAGCCAGGAAGCAGTACAATGGCGTGAAGATTCCGGCCCTGCCGCCCGCGACACAGGCGTTGGCGGTCCGATCAAGCAGTCCGACCACATCCGTAGAGCCTTTCGGGAACACTCTCAGCGCCTCGGCCAGCCTGGATGCCCCGATGAACACCTTGCGGCCGAGGGGGGTCCTACGGAGACCGTTGTTCAGGGTCCTGCGCCGCGTCTCCATGGGCTGATACCACGGCGTGATCAGAATGTTCTCATCAATGGCCCGGTTCTTCCCCTCGACGACAGAAAATCCAACCTTTTCGAGGGCTCGGTTCACCTCGCTCATGGTCGCGATATCCTTGAGCGCGATGCCACGCATCAAGTCCCGCTTGATAGCCCGGTGACGATTATCGTTGGGGTCGAACTTGTCCGTCATGCACATTTCCTGGCCCCAAAAGAGGGCCCCGGGTTTCAGCACGCGGTATATCTCGGCGAACGCGCCCGCCTTGTCCGGCGCATGGCAGGTTGATTCGATAGCGTAGGCGCGGTCGAACGTGCCGTCCGCGATGGCGCCCATGTCCATGAAGCTGCAAGCAAGGTAGTCGACCATGTGGTCGAGACCCGCCTCGGAGGTCAACGATTTCGCCTTGTCCAGCTGGATTTCATTGCTGTT
Organism: Dehalococcoidia bacterium; assembly: GCA_965197585.1. Classification (GTDB taxonomy): domain Bacteria; phylum Chloroflexota; class Dehalococcoidia; order Plut-88900; family Plut-88900; genus Plut-88900. Next base: position 2,323,740 of record OZ240215.1, on the reverse strand, counting down.
GACCCCGAGGACCCTGACACCGGACTCACGGACGACATTGCGCATCGGGCCGCCGATCCCGCAACCGACATCGACCACCGTCATCCCCTCGCGCAGTTCCAGCTTGGCTATCATGAGTCGCTGATGCCGGATCTTGGAGTCTTCCACACTCTCCTTGTGCGATAGCGGAGCGAAGTGCAGGGATTCGCCCCAACCGAACACCATGAACTCGCTGCAAAGGTCGTAGTATTCCTTGACGGTTGCGGCGTGGTCGTAGTCCTTGGCATCGGCATCATTGGCAGACGCTCTATCGAGCCATCCATCGAAGTGCTGCACGCGACCGGCGACGTTTGACCCACGGTACGCGGCCTTCAGCCCATTGGATAGTTTGCGAAGTTGCATGGCAGCGTTTCTCATAAAACATATAGTACTAGTTTCAGTGAATGTTGGAAACGCCACGAGGTTTCATTACGTCGCGAGAGGAGTTTCCCCACCGCCACTACTTCCACCGGCCTCACCTGAGCCTCGGCCTACAAACACCATTGCGGAGAGGATGACAGGCGCTGTCGGATATTTACAGATAACACTTCGGTTGATTGACATTGGGAATGGTGTACAAATATCATCGCGTCTGCTCTCCGCGCGGATTTGGCATTCGTATATGAAGAACTATTCTTTCCTAAACCTGATACGCAACTCGTTCAGCCACCACGAGAACTGGCCTCGGGTGTGGCGCAGCCCTCAGCCTAAAGAGCGCTACGACGTTGTAATAGTGGGCGCGGGGGGACACGGGCTGGCAACCGCATATTACCTGGCCAAGAATCACGGGATTACGGATGTGGCAGTGGTCGAGAAGGGGTACCTGGGGGGCGGGAGTGTAGGGAGGAACACGACGATAGTCCGGTCCAACTACCTGTGGGACGAGACCTCCTTCCTATACGAGCACGCGATGAAGCTTTGGGAGGGACTGAGCCAGGAGTTGAACTTCAACCTGATGTTCAGCCAACGAGGTGTGCTAAACCTGTGCCACAACCTGCAGGAGCTTAGAGACACGGCGCGGAGGGTCAACTCCAACAAGCTGAATGGCATTGACGCCGAGCTTCTGGATACGCGCCAAGTCGCTGAGCTGGTGCCGGTCCTCAACACCTCGCCGGACATACGGTATCCCGTGCTGGGGGCCTCGTACCAGAAGAGGGGAGGGACGGCGCGGCATGATGCGGTGGCCTGGGGATACGCTCGGGCGGCGGACGCGCGGGGCATCGACATCATCCAGAACTGCGAAGTGACCGGCATTCAGGTCACCAATGGAGAGGTCACGGGGGTCGATACGACTCGGGGTGTGATAAAGGCTGGGAAGGTGGCCCTGGCCGTAGCGGGCAACACCACCGTTCTCGCCGACATGGCGGGTATCCGGCTTCCCATATCCACGCACCCTTTGCAGGCCCTGGTCTCGGAGCCGATCAAGCCGATCATCGATAGCGTTGTAATGTCCAACGCCGTACACGCCTATGTCAGCCAGACCGACAAGGGGGAACTGATCATAGGCGCGGGAATTGACTCATATAGCGGCTACGGGATGAGGGGCAGCTACTCGGTCGTGGAGGAGACTGTCGAGGCTGTGGTGGAGATGTTCCCGATATTCAGCCGATTGCGGCTTCTGAGACACTGGGGTGGGGCAGTGGACATCTGCCCCGACGCCAGCCCGATTATCGGGAAGACTCCGGTGAAGGGGCTGTACGTGAACTGTGGCTGGGGCACGGGCGGTTTCAAGTCAACGCCGGGGTCGGGGTGGGTATATGCGCACACGATCGCTCAGGACCAGCCCCACGAACTGAATGCTCCCTTTACGCTGGACAGGTTCGTCACGGGAGAGCTTATCGATGAGCACGGGGCAGCGGCGGTGGCGCACTGAGAATCGGGACACGATCATGTTTTACATAGAATGCCCATATTGCGGACCCCGGGAAGAGACCGAGTTCTCCTATGGCGGAGAGGCGCACATAGCTCGGCCCCTGGCCCCGAACGAGCTTTCCGACGAGGAATGGAGTCATTACCTGTTTGGGCAGACCAACACCAGCGGTCTCTACCGGGAGAGATGGATGCACAGCGCCGGGTGCCGGCGCTGGTTTAACGCAGAGAGGGATACGGTCAGCTACGTAATCAAGTCGGTGTACAAGACGGGTGAACAACCGCCGGGGGAGGGGAGACAGGAGCAGGATGGCTCGCAATAAGCCTCAACCTTTCCGCCTTGATAGCGGGGGCCGTATCAACCGGGACAGGCCGCTGACCTTCGTATTCAATGGGCGCACTTACCGCGGTTACGAAGGCGACACTGCGGCGTCGGCGCTGCTGGCCAATGGAGTGCACCTCGTCGGGCGGAGCTTCAAGTATCACCGGCCTCGGGGGATCGTGGGGGCGGGGCTGGAGGAGCCGAACGCACTGCTGCAGGCCGGCACGGGAGCGCGCACAACTCCCAACCTCCGGGCTACGGAGGTGCAACTCTCCGATGGCATGGTACTGAAGAGCGTCAACTGCTGGCCCAGTGTGAATCATGACTTCGCCGCCATTAACAGCAAGCTGACCCGATTCCTGCCTCCCGGCTTCTATTACAAGACGTTCATGTGGCCCCACAGTATGTGGAAGACATATGAAGGGATCATTCGCAAGGCCGCGGGACTTGGGGAATCACCTCGGGCCCCGGACCCCGACAAATACGACCGGATGAACGCTCATTGCGACGTTCTGATTGCCGGGGGAGGGCCGTCGGGCCTCGCGGCGGCGCTGGAGGCGGGAGCGACGGGGGCTCGGGTCATATTGGCCGACGACGGCGCCGAGTTCGGAGGGAGTCTTTTGTCTTCTCGTCGAACGATAGATGGACTGCCTGCCCAACAATGGATTGAGGATGCTGTCAGGAAACTTTCGGAGATGCCGGAAGTGAAGTTGATGCCTCGGAGCTCGGTGTTCGGGTATTACGATCACAATTTCCTTGCGATAGCTCAGTCTTTCACCCCGGAGCAGGCTGCTTCCCATCCCCACCACCCCAACGAGCGCATCTGGAGGGTCCGGGCAAAACAGGTTGTAATAGCCGCGGGCTCTTTCGAGAGACCGTTGATATTTCCCAACAACGACGTGCCGGGGGTGATGCTCACCTCTGCTGTGTCGAGCTACATCAATCGTTATGCCGTCCTTCCAGGACGCAGGGCAGTACTGTTCACGAACAACGACAGTGGATATCGCACTGCGCTGGACCTGGCCGACGCAGGCGCGGAAATCAGGGCGGTGGTAGACCTCCGTCCCAACCCACAGGGTGCGCTGCCTGCCCTCGTTAGGGACAAGGGAATCCATGTTATTGGAAGCCATGCCATTGTGGATGTTAAGGGTGTGAAGAAGGTGAAGGGTGTGGTGATCATGGACTTGGACCAGAGGGGCACGGGAGTGCGGGGGAATGCGAAGACCTTAGACTGCGATCTACTTGCGGTTTCCGGGGGGTGGAACCCGACGGTACACCTTCACTCACAGTCGGGTGGAAAGGTACGATTCGACGAGAACCGGGGAGCGTTCGTGCCGGGTGAATCGGTGCAGCGGGAGAGGAGCGTCGGGGCGTGTGCAGGGGCTTTCGACCTGGCATCGTGCATTGGCGACGGGTTAGCCGCGGGTGCGGGGGCGGCTCGGGGGGCGGGTTTCGGGGATGGCGTTGTGCAGACCCCGCTTCCGGCAACCGACGACGTGACGGAAGAGCCGCCCAAGACCGTCTGGTTGGCGCCTTCACGCAAGGACCCCGTTCACGAACACAAGCAGTTCATCGACCTGCAAGAGGACGTGAGCGCGGGTGACGTGGTACTGGCCGCCAAAGAGGGCTATGACTCAGTGCCGCTGCTGAACCGGTACACGACGCTCGGGTTCGGGACCGACCAGGGGAAGCTGGGCAACGTAATCGGGATGGGGGTGCTGGCCGACTACCTCGGCAAGGACATTACCGAAGTGGGGGGAGTTACGTTTCGGCAGCCCTATGCGCCGGTTACCTTCGGGGCGATTGCGGGTGGGGAAGTCGGGGAGATGCTGGACGCCGTGCGAAAGACGGCGATTCATCCCTGGCACGTGGCCCACGGAGCTCTGTTCGAGAACGTGGGGCAGTGGAAGAGACCGTGGTATTACCCGAAACCTGGGGAGTCGATGCAGGATGCGTTGAACCGGGAATGCCTCTCCGCTCGGCATGCCGTGGCTATATTGGACCAGTCGACGCTGGGGAAGATCGACGTTCGGGGGCCGGACGCGGCGGAATTCCTGAACCGGGTCTATTCCAACAACTGGCTGAAGCTCGGGGAGGGCCGTGCGCGATATGGGTTGATGCTCGGGGAGGATGGAATGGTGATGGACGACGGCGTCTCCGCCCGCATATCCCCAGGACGCTTTCATATGTTCACCACCACCGGTGGTGCGGCCAACGTCATGTCCTGGCTGGAACAGTGGCAGCAGACCGAATGGCCTGAACTGCAAGTATATCTCACTTCCGTCACCGATCAGTGGTCTACGATGTCCGTTGTCGGGCCGAAGGCCCGGGACACGGTGGCCAAGATATGCAGCGACATTGAATTTTCCCGCGAGGCCTTCCCGTTCCTGTCGTTCAGGGAGGGAACCGTGGCCGGGGTGCGGGCGCGGGTGTTCCGCATCAGCTTCAGCGGCGAGCTCACGTTCGAGATAAACGTGCCCGCGGACTACGGGCTCCACGTCTGGGAGTCGGTGATGGAGGCGGGGGCGGAGTTCGGGATCACGCCCTATGGCACTGAGACGATGCACATTCTCCGAGCGGAAAAGGCGTTCATAATCGTCGGGCAGGACACGGACGGGACGGTGACACCATCGGACCTTGGGCTGGACTGGCTGGTGTCGAAACGGAAGGACTTTTTGGGGAAGAGGTCGCTGTCCCGGCCGGACATTGTGAGGAAGGACAGGAAGCAACTTGTGGGGCTGAAATCGGAGTATCCGGTCAGGGTGATACCGGACGGGGCGCAAATAGTGGAAGATCCTCGGGGCCCGATCCCGATCAAGATGATAGGGCACGTGACTTCGAGCTATTACAGCGCATCTCTTGGGCATCCTGTCGCCTTGGCGCTGGTCAAGGGAGGCAAAGCGCGAATGGGGCAACGGGTGTACATACCGCTCCACGACGGCAATTCGATAACGGCGAGGGTAACCAATCCTGTGTTCTACGACCCGAAGAACGAGCGGCAGAATGTCTAGCGAATCCAGTGAAATGCGCCGGGGGTCTCCCCTGGTGGAGTTCCTTGCCGACCACCCGCCCGTTGAGGCCGACGAATCGCGGGGCGTCGAGATGGGGGAACGAGCCTTTTGGGGGCACGTCAATCTGCGAGGAGATGGGACCGACGAGGCGTTTCAGGCCGGAGTCGAGCGTGTTATTGGGGCTCGGGCGCCGATTGAGCCCAACACGGTGTCGCGGGTCGGGGATATGTTAATTGCATGGCTGGGGCCCGATGAATGGCTAGTAGTCTCTCCCCCCGATGTTAAAGATGGGCTTGCCGCCAAGTTGCAAGAGGCGCTGACGGCGCTACATGTTTCGGTGAATGATATATCGGGCGGACAGACGATCATCAGGTTGCGCGGGGCACGGGCGAGGGATCTGCTGAACAAGGGATGCCCGTTGGACCTACACCCTCGGGCGTTCGGGGCCGGGCAGTGCGCCCAGAGCCACATAGCCAAGTCCAACGCCCTGATCATTCAAGTTGACGATAGGCCGACCTACGACGTTGTGGTGCGACGCAGCTTCGCTCACTACCTAGCCCGATGGTTTAACCACGCGGGCTTGGAATACGACATCGCGGTCGTTACCAGCTAGAAAAGCGAGTAGGGGCAACGGCCCGCATGAAGATTATCGACATCCTCTCCACCCGACCCACCCTCTCGTTCGAGTTCTTCCCTCCCAAGACACCCGCCGGAGTGACCTCTCTCTACAGGACAATTAAGAACCTCAAACGCTTCTCGCCCGACTTCGTGTCGATGACTTACGGGGCGGGTGGATCGACGAAGACCATGACTGAGGAGCTGGCGCTGCGGATCAAGGAGGAGGAGCGGCTGCTGGTCATGGCACACGTTACCTGCTCTGCCCAGTCTCGGGACGAGGTCCACCAAGTTCTGGCTCGATACGAGGCCGGGGGTATCGAGAACGTGATTGCACTGCGCGGCGATCCGCCTCGGGGGCAGGATGCTTTCTCGCCCGTTGAGAACGGGTTTCCACACGCGACCGACCTGCTCAGGCACATACGCAGCAACTTCGACTTCGGTCTCGCTGCGGCGTGCTACCCGGAAGGCCATCCGGAGGCCCCGGACCTTCGCACGGACATAGAGTACGTGAAGCGCAAGGTGGACGGGGGAGCTGAGTACCTGATAACCCAGTTGTTCTTCGATAACTCGGACTTCTACCGGTTTTTGGAGATGGCGCGGGGGTCGGGGATAGGAGTGCCTGTGATTGCCGGGGTGTTACCGATCCTGACCGGTGCTCAGATACGCCGGTTCACGGCGCTGTGTGGCTCAGCCATCCCCCGGGAGATTGATGGTCGGCTGGACAAGCTCGGAGAGGATGATAATGCGGTGCGGGAGCTGGGAATCGAGTTGGCCACTGCTCAAATTGCCGATTTGAAGGCTAACGGGGTGGAAGGGATTCACTTCTACGCTCTGAATCGGGGGTATTCGATTACGAAGATATTGGAGAATTTGGGCTCCATTCACAGTCCCCTGTAATGGTTTGAAGCACAAGAGATTCGCTGCATTTCCTTGAAAGAAGTTTGTTCTTCAGGCGTCACATATCGCCAGGACTGGGGAACCACGAAGTTATCGAACCTGTCCCTCAATTCAGCCAACCTGACCGGATGCTCATATTGCCATACTTCAGTGATCTTTAGAGCATAGGCAACTGACCGCCCCGCGTAATATGCATCGAATTCTGACTTAGGAACGCCAGCGTAGTGAGCCACCTTGCTCCATACCTCTTCTGGAGTTCCGGCTAGTACTTCGTCGACATGGAATCCGCCGGTAAGCTGCATCACAGGACTAGTGACATAAATAAACGCCTCACGACTCTCCATATCCGGTGGGCTAGTTCGCCTTAATTCAGCCCTCTTGCGCCCAGCGAAAATCAATTCAGAATATTGCGGTTTTACTGACAGCAAAAGAGACTTTGATAGTGAATTCATTGTCTCCCAGGATATCCTAGTTGATATAGCCTTCTGAGACTGCTGCAAGGCACCCTGATTGGCCCTTGTACTGATACGCCAAATCCATCGTCATTAAACACCCTCTTTATTTCTTTTAGAGGAACCTCTGTCTGTAATGGAAAGGTGTGAGAAAACCGCAAAGCCATAAGCCTTTTAGAGACATCACCATCACAGAGCTCGTAAAGATCCTCCCATGCTAACGTGCCAATTTTTCTAAACCTACGAAAGAGCTCTTTTGGGATATCTATTACGACTTCGTCAAGATGTGATACAGCTACAATGGCTTTCCTGGTTCCACTTACATACCAGAGGATGCGTCCAGGTGCCTGAAACATTTTCTGACGATTGTTTCTTCGATAGTAAATGTTGCTCCATCGCATAAGTAGGTTCTCGTCGCCCCCGAATAAGCCTTGTGCTGACAATGCTCTATCGAAGAGGTTAAGTGCATATCTCTGCCGAATCGGCACCAGGGAGCAATTCTGATTCACGTTGGACAATAGGGGCGAGCAATGGCAGTCAAACTCAGAAGCCGAAATACTTTGGTAGGATTCCACAGCTGCAGGAGCCAAATTGCCGATTTCGGTTAGAGCATCCTCACGATCCAAATACTGGGCAAAGCAAAATCTCAAAAAGTCACCGTTGCACTCAATAAAACCCATATAGGAAAGGTTGTGGATTAGGTTTCGTGGGAGTGCATCGGCCTTAACCTTAACCATGCTCAAACCTTTGCGCATCGCCCTGTAAACGACATCCGAAACTAGGAAGCCTCCAAGCAGCGACTGATCTCTAGAGTTTTCAACTCTACCCAATGACAAAATAAGGGAGTTTGACCCATCCGCTTTCAAAATCCGAAAGGCAACCGGCTCATTCTGAGCCCAAAGCACTTCCAATTCATCGGACGATTGACTGGCTAACAGATAACCCAATCTTTGTCGTAATTGATTTAGTTTTTCTCCTTGAAGAAGGAATCTTTGGAATGGGAATGCGGTGAAGTCACTCGAGTTAAGGTGTCTCCATTCCAAGCCAAGTCCGGCAACTCGATCAGGCACTGGGGTTTGCTTCTCGGAAAGTTCGCGTGCCCTAAGAATCAAGGCAGTTGGAGAAATGACTTCCACGTTTACCAACGCGTGGATTTGTTCGGCCTTGTTCAATAAGAGATTATCCCTGGTAATGAAGACATGAACATCGGAGGATGCTGCCTTAGCAAGATGATATATGTCTGACATCTGACTTGGATTACTATTCGGTAGAATGCCCTTCAACAACTCCACAAAGTACTCCAAGTACTGAGGATCATACTTCACTTCAGGAAACTCGTAGGCCCTCGATCTGCGATTGTCACGGCCCTCCGGGTTGTCGTTACGACTGATTTCGGTTAACAACTCATCGGTTATCCAAAGATTGATCGAATCGATAAAGAAGTCTGACAGCAGTGTTTTGGAAGGCTGTGCATGCTCGCTGAGAGGGGCATCGAAGTCGAAAAATATCTGGGCGTCGATTATGACATCTAGTACCTCATCTGATACATTTGCCTGAAAGAGGCCAAGTTGATTATCGAGCGCAATAATACGACGCCACACGGTTAGGGGAAGGCCTTCCTTAGATCTACCAGCCTTCTCGTACAATGCGGCGAACCCGAGCTTTGGCCACATTTTATGGGCCTCGAAATCATTGCGGCAGCTAAGTGTGATAATCGTCTGTGTTGTTGCGGTCTCAATCAGAGCCTCTATTAGCCTCCCCGCAAGGCCCTGACCCCTGGTCTCACGCGAGACGCAGAGATGGGCAATGCGGAAACGGTTTGGATAGGCCGCGTATAAAAGGTAACCAAGCAGTTGGCCGTCCAAATCCTTGGCTCCCAATACCGACCTCTTGTTGAGGTGATCCTCAATAACAACTAAAGGAAGGAAGCCAAGCGTATTGCTATTACGCTTCATAAGTTGGTCAACAGAATCCGCGTCGGCAGAATTCAGCGTCGAAATTGAGATATCCGCTTTCATTTCCAAATCTTAACGTGCGAGACCTCTCTACCCAGTGTGCACTCGGAGGGGGTTGATTCTAGCATGTTGGCGGATTACCTCCATCTGGTGAATCAAGGGCAGAATTGGCCATTTTGGGTTAGCCGGTTGGGTGGAGGCGTTTGGCGGTGTGGTGCAAGGATTCGGCGAATCGGGAGACTTGCCATCGGCGCACTTCGGGGGCATGCATTTCTTCGTCGAGTGTTGAGGGGCCGCGAGCCAGTCTATCCAGGCTGTCGGCGGGCCATATAAGCGACTGGTCCAGTGACAACTCCTTTGCCTGCGCAGAGCGCCAGACTTTGAGCTGTTTGAGGTTGGACATCTGCTCGTGGGATGGCCTCGGGGGGGAGGGTTTTCGGAAGGCACGTCGATCCACGGGCTCAGACGCCATGCCTTTGGCCACCGCCTTGGCTATTGCCTTGCCGTACCGACGTACCCCGTATTGCCCAATTCCCGAGATGCTCTTCAGGTCGGCATTCGGGTCCTGGGCTATCGCCGCCAGGGCTTGGTCTGGCATGACGCGGAATGTCGGGCGGCCCAACTTGAGCGCCGCAGACTCACGGAAAACGGCCAGCTCACGTAGTATGGCCAAGCCCCTGCCGTCCAGCCCTGAGTTTCCCTTGATGGATATGAAAGCTCTCTGTGGTTCGTCGGGAGGGGAGTAGCGCACATCCTCGAAGCGGCGGCACTCTTCTTCGACCCACTCGCTGCGCCCGAGGGCGTCGGTGCGGCGGACGAGCTCATCCATGAGCCGTTTGAGGTGCAACACGTCGGAGGCGGCATATTCCAGGGCCTCATCAGACAGGGGTCTCAGGCCCCAATCGGCGCGTTGGAGACGCTTGTCCTTGGCCAACTTTAGCCCGATGACCTCCTCGGCGACATTGCCGAGACCCAGCTTCTCCAGCCCGAGAAACCTTGCCCCGATGGAGGTATCGTAGAGATTGACGATGGTGAGGCCCCATTCCCTGTCGAGCGTACGGATGTCGTTATCTCCACTGTGTAGGATCTTCTTGATGGAAGGGTCATGGAGAATGCTGCCAAGGAGTTCGGCAATATCTACGGCAAGGGGGTCTACCAGGTAGCAGCCGGTGTCGGTGGCCATCTGGACGAGGCAGACGCGTTCGGGATAGCGGAAGAAGCCGTTGGACTCGGTGTCGACGCTGACGAAGGGGCTGCGAAGTATATCGTTGGTGATGCGTTGCAGGGCGTCGGAATCTGCGACGTACTCAATATCGGGCCTGGATCGCATGCTTAAATTCTAGGGCATGGGGCAAGCCCCTGCTCACTTCCATCCCAGAGCGACGATTTGGTTCCCCCATCCGCCCTGTTTATTGGGTTGCGGCAGATGCTGCTCTACAGCATATGCCGCAATTATTTGGGTCGGGGGGAGGGGGCATTGATATAATTCGAATGCGTAACCCCCGGAGGTGTAATCCTGGCCCGCGATATCCATACTTCCTTCTTCTACCGTTTGGGCCGTTGGACATACAGATACCGCTGGCTTGTCATTGCGTTTTGGGTGGTTGTACTTGCCGGGGTTGGGGTGTTGGCCCCAAGGGTAGGTACCGTGCTTACGTCGGGGTTTGGGGAGCAGGATACCGAGGCTCGGCAGGCTTTCCAGATCCTCGAAGAGGAAGGCATCCTCAACGAGGCCGTAATCATCCTGGTCTTATCCCACGATAGCCTCACCGTACAAGACCCTGTCTATGAGGCACGCGCCCAGACCGTTCTTTCCGCCGTTGGCGGTTATCCGGGTGTAGCCAGGGTCGATAGCTTCTTCGCGACGGGCAACACGAACTTGGTCTCACCCGATGGGCGAACCACATTCGCCATTGCCGGGTTGGACATTCCATTGGACGACGTGCTCGACGAGGTGCCGAAAATCCGGGCGTCGATACCCGAGGTGGAGCTGGATGTGTGGGTAACCGGGGGCTCGGCGATCTTTTCGGACATCAACGAATACACGGGCCGGGACCTCAGGCGCGCGGAAATCATCACCTTCCCGGTGGTGGCGCTGGTCCTGCTTCTAATCTTTCGGACTGTGGTATCGGTAGCAGCGCCCATAGCAATCGGGGCGATGGGACTCGGGATCACGTTAGCGGTTATCTACTTGCTGGGACTCGTGACCCCGATGTCGGTCTTTGCGATGAACACGGCGACTCTGCTGGGGGTGGGGGCAGCCATCGACTACTCACTGTTGATGGTGAGCAGGTATCGGGAGGAACTGTCGGATAGAGGCGTGGAGGAAAGTGTGGCGGTGACGGTGGCGACTGCGGGGAGGGCGATCCTCTTTTCGGGGATTACGACGGCCCTGGGGCTTATGGGCTTGCTCATATTCGAGCTATCGATGCTGAGGTCGATCGGGATTGGGGGGATGGTGGTGATTGCGGCGTCGGTGGTGGTGGCGCTCACGTTGGTGCCGGCGCTGTTGTCGGTGATCGGGAGGCGGATTGACGCGTTGCCCATACTTCCAGAGCGCCTATACCGGAACGGCCGGTTCTGGAGAACCCTGGCCTCGTGGGTCATCCGACGTCCGCTGCTGGTGATGGTCCCAGTGATTGTAGTGCTGTTGGCGTTGGGAATCCCGTTCCTGCAGGTGAAGCTGGGTATCCCGTGGGCCAGCGTTCTGCCCGAGGAGGCGGAGTCGAGGCAAGGGTGGGAGAAGGTATCAGAGGAGTTTGGGGAAGGGGCACTTGTACCGATACTGGTTGCGGCCCGGTTCGAGGAGGAAGTCGTTAACCCGGATAACTTGGCTGCGCTCCATAGGTACTCACAGATGGCAAGGGAACTTCCGGGCGTGACCCGGTTGGAGAGCATCGTTGATGGCGGGCCCGGGTGGACGGTGGAGCAGTATCAGGCCCTGTACGCAAGCGCAGAGGCAAGGGCCTCGCCGGAGCTGGCCTCTGTGCTGGAAGAGTTTGGCGGCGGCCGGGTCACGATGGTCAGCATCTACACCGTCTACGAGATGAACTCGGAGGAGGCGCGTGACACGGTGCGGAGCCTTCGGGCGTACGAGGGAGAAGGAGAGTTCCTGGTGTCGGGGGCGACGGCCAGCTTGATGGATGCGGTTGACGCCATGTACGACGCCTTCCCGTGGGCCCTTGTGTTGGTGACGGTCTCGGTATACATCGTATTGGCCGTTCTTTTCAGGTCTGTGGTGATACCGTTGAAGGCGCTGGTTATGAACGGCATGAGCGTGTTCGCCAGCTACGGGGCACTGGTGTTCATCTTCCAGCAGGGGCACCTGGAGGGGCTGCTCAACTTCACCTCGACGGGGTTCCTTGAAGCAACCATCCCCATCCTCCTGTTCACCATCCTGTTTGGCCTCTCCATGGACTACGAGGTGTTTCTGCTGACGCGTATCAAGGAGATTTACGATGAGTCGGGGGACAATGCGTCCAGTGTGGCATTGGGTTTGGAGAAGACGGGTCGGATCATAACGAGTGCGGCCCTGGTGCTAATACTGGTCGCGGGGTCGTTCACGTTTGGGGACATCATAATCATCAAGGCGCTGGGGCTGGGAATTGCGCTGGCTATATTCCTCGACAGCACGGTGGTGAGGGCTCTGCTGGTGCCGTCGCTGATGAAGGTGCTGGGGGACTTGAACTGGTGGGCGCCGAGGTGGATGAGGAGGGGGTAGTCACAGCCACATTCCATGAATTGACTATCCAAATGTCCTGACGAGGGGGTGGCTAGGACGTACTTCGTGTGCAGGCTCGGGCGCCGGAATCATTAAGGGGGTGCAGGCCACCTGGTCCAAGACTAGGCCAAAGTGGACGAACGAACCAATAGAATAGACGTAAGGGTACAGTTAGAAGGCACTTCTACGTCTTCGGATGAACTGGGAGTAGCCAGTGGAAGGCCATCTCTCTCTGACTCGATGGCATAGTCTCGGAGGGCTTCCTCGGCGTTCTGGACGACTTGGTCGAGCGTGTCTCCCATGGCCACTATTCCGGGCAGGTCCGGGAATACAATGCCGTAATCGTCTCCCCCGCCTTCGATAATTGCCGGATACGTCATCTATGCGATTCCAGTGAAAGGGGATTACTGTCCATTCTTGGAGGGTTTCTCCGCGGGTGAGGGTTCGTCAAAAGGTTCACCGGATGCTAAGGCTTCCTCCCGGCGTTCCATCCACGACATCCATTCCCTGTCACGCTCTGCTTCTCCCTTTTGCTTCCCTTCCTGAAAGCGCCTCTTGGCATATTTTTCGTACAGCATTGCAGCTCCCTCCACAGAGGCATATATGGTCAAACTCAAGGTTACAAGAACCGCTGCCATCCGCTCCAGTACGGATAGCAGTGCGCTCAACACTCCTCCCGTTTCGCCATCCGTTGCCTCATGCCAAATCACTAAACCGAGACAGGTCAGGGAAATCACAATAAACAGACCCAGACCCAATCCCTCTCGGGACTTGTCCAAGTCACCCAATCTTAGTATAAACCCGTCATTCTACCCATAGCTGGAGTCCTGGCTACCCCAGGCCCGAGATGAACTCTGCGATGGCGGGGTTGACTATGTCGGGGCGTTCGAGGAGTACGCTGTGGGTTGCGCCTTCAATGATGACGGTGCGGCAGTTGGCGAGGTTCTTTTCCAGATACTTGGAATAGACCACGGGGGTCATCACGTCTTCGGTGCCGCAAATGGCGAGGGTCGGTAGCTTGATCTCCGAGACACGGTCCATGATGTCGAACTGGTCGCAGGCAGTCATGTCGTTGTAGGCGACTGCGGGGCCGACCTCCAGCTTCTCACGGGTAACGATTTCCCGGACCTCGGGAGTGTAGTCGGCAGCGCCGTCGACGGCGGCCTGGTTCCACGGTCCGGGGTCCCTGATGCCTTCCTGATCTTCGGCGAGGTAAGCGGGGTGAACGCGGAGGCGCGCGCCGCTGCCGATGGTGATGATGCCCTTAAGCTCATCGGGATAGTTGATGGCGTACTGCAGGGTGATGCCGCCACCCATGGAGTGGCCGCAGAGGACCACATCCTCGTAGCCTTTGCCCCAGATGTAGCCTCGTAGCCATTCGGCGTAGGCGGGGATGGTCTTACAGGGGGTGCCTTCGGGGTGGCCGGGAAGGGCGACGGCCTCGGACCCTTCGAAGTGGCGGGTCTGGTAGTAGTAGGACTGGGGCGAGCCGCCGGCCCCGTGGATGAATATCAGTTTCATTATGTTCCCTCTACTTCGACGGGATGTGGCCGTTGGACCCGGCCCCGTTGAGCTGTTCGCTCTGGCCCTCGGAGCAGGCAAGAGAGGCGACACTGTCGCCTGTGTCGGGCTTCATGATGTTCACTCCCTGGGTGATTCGGCTCAGAACGCGGATCTCCTTCAACATGGTGCGGAATACCGTGCCCTGTTCGGATATGACCATCAGTTCGTGAGCCCGGTTCACGACCATGGCTGCAACCAAGGGCCCTGACTTATCTGTCACCTTAAACCACAGCACTCCCGTTCCACCGCGTTTCTGAACGTGATGAGAATCGAGACGTGTCAGCTTGCCGACCCCGTTTATGGACATGACTATGAGGTGATGATCGGCAAGAACAAGGTCCATTGCAATGGCCTCGTCCCGGCCTTGCAGCTTTATGCCTCGTACGCCACCACTGCCTCGGGAGGCGCTGCGCAGCAGTCCGACGTTGGCCATCAGAGCCTGGCCCAGCTTGGTGATGATGATGTAATCATCTTCATCGGTGGCTAGCGTTGCAGATACGAGCTCGTCTCCGGGCTCCAAGGAGAATGCCTTCAGACCGTTGCTGCGGATATTGGCGAAGGCCTCAAGCGGCGTCTTCTTGATCTCGCCGCCTCGGCTGGCCATGAGTATGTAACCCCCAGCCTCGAAGTCCTTCACCTGGATGGGGGCGGTGATCATTTCGCCCGGCTCCATGTTAATCAGATTGTTGACGTGCAGTCCCTTGGCGGTGCGGGATTGGGCGGGGGGAACCCTATGGCACTTGATGGATGTGACCCGGCCCTTGTTGGTGAAGAACAGGAGGATGTCGTGGGTGTCGGCGAGCATCATGTTCTGCACCACATCGTCGCCGCGGGTCTCCATGCCGGCGACACCCCTTCCACCGCGCCTTTGGACACGGTAGGTCTCCTTGGGCATGCGCTTGACGTAGCCGCCGTGACTCAGGGTCACGACGACTTCCTGATGGGGTATGAGGTCCTCGTTGGTGAAGGCGCCGGCTTCCTCATCGATGATTACGGTGCGGCGGGGGTCGGCGTACTTGGCTTTTATCTCCAGCACATCGTCCCTGATGAGGAACATGACTTTGCGGGGGTTATCCAGCAGGTCTTCGAGGTAGTTGATCTTCTTGATGGTGTCGGCGTATTCCTCGTCGATCTTCTGGCGTTCGAGCTGGGCAATTCGGCGCAACTGCATGTCGAGGATGGCCTGTGCCTGGACCTGGGTCAAGTTGAAGAACTGGACCAAGTTGGTGCGGGCGTCCTCGACGGTCGGGGACTGGCGGATTGTGGCGATTATGGCATCCAGGTTGTCGAGGGCGATCTTGAAGCCCTCCAGGATGTGAGCCCGCTCCCGAGCCTTGCGCAGCTCGAAGCGGGAGCGCCTGACTATGACTTCCCGCCGGAAGTCGATGAAGCTCTCCAGGGCGGACTTCAGGCCGATTACACGGGGTGCGCCGTCCACTAGGGCGAGCATGTTGATGAAATAGGAGGACTGCATCGGGGTGTTCTGGTAGAGGTTGTTGAGCACCACGTCCGGGTACTGGTCCTTTCGAAGCTCGATGACCACCCGTAGGCCTTCGCGGTCCGACTCGTCTCGTATCTCGGTAATGCCCTCGATCCGGCGGTCCCGGACGAGGTCGGCGATCTTTTCAACGAGGGACGCCTTGTTGAGCTGAAAGGGAAGCTCGGTGACGATAATCTGACTGCGTTTGCCCTTATTGGTCTCTACGATGTCGGCCTTGGCGCGAACTATGATCTTGCCGCGGCCGGTGGTGTAGGCGTTGCGGATACCCTCTCGGCCCCAGATCTCGGCGCGGGTGGGGAAGTCGGGGCCGTGGACGCTATCCATAAGGTCGTCGATGGAGGTGTCTGGGTCGTCGATGAGCTTGACGAGGGCGTCGCACAGCTCGCCGAGATTGTGGGGCGGGATGTTGGTAGCCATACCGACGGCGATGCCGGAACTTCCGTTCATAAGGAGGCTGGGGATCCGTGCGGGCAGAACGGTGGGTTCGCTGAGGCTGTCGTCGAAATTGGGCGTGAAGTCGACGGTCTCCATGTCGATGTCGGCAAGCATCTCGGTGGCGACCTGGGCTAGGCGGGCTTCAGTGTATCGCATGGCTGCGGGGGGGTCGTTGTCGACGCTGCCGAAGTTGCCCTGCCCGTCGACGAGCATGTAGCGCATGGAGAATTCCTGCGCCATGCGGACCATAGCATCATAAACGGGGCTGTCGCTGTGGGGGTGGTATTTACCGAGGACCTCACCGACGATACGAGCGCTCTTCTTGTAGGCGCTGTTGGGGTTGAGGTGGAGGTCGTTCATGGCGTAGAGGATCCGGCGATGGACGGGTTTCAGTCCGTCGCGCACATCAGGCAGGGCCCGGGACACGATGACGCTCATCGCGTAGTCGAGGTAAGAGCCCCGCATCTCGTCTTCGATTTTGATAGGCCTGATTTTTCCGATGTCGGTTACCATCGTAGACCTCTAGACGGTGATACTGGAGAACCTTTCCGCGGCCTCGGCGAGGGCGTGGAACAGGTTCAGGTTTTTGGGGTGGTTTTCGGACTCTCTTTCGGGGTGCCACTGGACTCCGAAAACCCAAGTGTGGGAAAGGGACTCCACGGCCTCTATCAGGTCGCCGTCAAGGACGTAGGCGGAGGCCAGGAGGCCGGGGGCCTTCTGGAACTGGGTGAATCCCTGGTGGTGCCTGCTGTTGACACGCAGAATAGGGGCGCCGCCGAAGATCGCACCCAGGCGGCTGCCGGGCGCCACGTATACGTCGTGGAACACGGACTTGACCAAGTCTGGGGAGCGGTGTCCTTTGATTTTGCGGGTCAGTTTGCCGCCCATCACGACGTTCAGGGCCTCCATGCCACGGCAGACGCCGAATACTGGCATATCCCGCTTCAGAGCTTCTTTCAGCAGGGGCAATTCGAAGGCATCCCGTTCTTTGTCGGGGGTCGCGTCCAGGAAGGGTTCTTCGTAGTAGTGCGGGTCTATGTCTTCGCCGCCGGACAGGAGAAGGCCGTCTACGCTATCGAGGATAGAAGGGAGGTTGGCGTCGGGATCAGGGCGGAGGATGATGGGTTCAGCGCCGACTTTCTCCAAGACCCTTATATATCGGGCCCCTTTGGCTTTCCTGGATGCGGTTATACCTACTATGGGCATGTGGGAAACGAGGTCTTGACGGACGGGTCAAGGTAACTGAAGTGAAGCGTAGAAAACCTTCACTTCAGGCACGAACATAGTATCATTTTCCAGGCAATTAGGCAACATAATGTACTAGTCCGGCACGTCAGGGGCAGGCAAGGGCCTTTATTCGGTTGTGGGTTGGATTTTGGTTCTTATTTGGAAGGGTTTGGCGATGGAAGACACTGGCTGGACGCTGTCCCCGTTCATGTGCTTCGGGTGTTCCGACGCCCCGGGGTGAGGGCGCCGGCCCGACTACGGCGGACTAAAGCCGCCTGCCGCTGCTGCGGCCTGTGGCCCTGCATACGCTGGACATGGGCAGGGACCTTCAGGGCCAGCAGGTCCGAGCCCGACTCCGAGGGTTGGCTGCACCGCTATAGGGCGGCAAGGAGGTCCGTCCAGCGTCCGATGCCGGGCCTCTGCAGGCGTAGTGTGTTCAAGTTTGCCGGTGCGACCCGGAGCGCGTAGACCACCGGCTCCCGGCTTGATTAAGCGGACGGTGTACCGAGAGGGCCTCGGCGCCGGGCCTATCCGACCGCTATTCCGCTCGAAGGAGCGGCTTCTCCGTAAGGAGCTTCACATGGAACTTAACGAACCAGAGTGTCTTTCCATCGCCTGGGGGTCAGGGAAGGGGCACGGGACCCGATGGGATGAGGAGATGGCGGCGTTTGCTTGAGCCGCAGGCCGCGGGAGGGCCATTGGGATGGGCTTGGACGTTGAGTCCTCGGATGGGTCGGGTGGGCTTCCCTGGGTTTTTGGTTCCTCCTTGAGATAGTTAGGTTGGTGTTCGAACGGTGAGGAGATTAGCACGAATGTTCATCTAAGGTCAAGGGGGTTGGTGTCACTCCTATCGAGGAAGGCGACCGGCCGGTCGTACCTACGGAAGTGGGGAGGGGATGTATAATTGTCAATATGGCGGCGTTTAGGTGGGTAAGGCTGTTACTCGGGGTGGCGATGTTAGTTGCAGGGCTGGCGTTGCTGCTTAGTCCCGCCTATGCCCAGAGCCCGGAAGAGCAAGTCTACGTACTCACCTACGATGGGGATATAAGCCCAAACGCGGAGCGGTATTTTTCCCGCGGCATCGAGATGGCGGAGGTCGACGGGGCGGCGCTGGTGGTCATCAAGCTGGACACGCCGGGGGGGTCGCTTTCCTCCACGGAGAACATAGTGGAGAGGCTGCTTGGGGCGGAAGTGCCTGTGGCGGTGTATGTCTATCCACCTGGCGCCTTTGCGGCCTCGGCAGGGACGTTTGTCACGGCGGCGGCTAACTTTGCGGTGATGGCCGAGGGCACGTCCATCGGGGCGGCTTCGCCGGTGGCAGCGGACGGAGAAGACCTGCCCGATACTTTATCCGAAAAGGCCATCAACATAACCGTAGCTATGGCCGAGGGCATTGCAGAGAAGCGAGGCCGCGACAAGGAAGCCCTGACCAAGACGATCACGGAAGCAGAGGCCTATACGGCGTCTGTGGCGGTGGAAGTTGGCTTAGTAGATTTCGTGGCTGTGGACGTACAGGACTTGCTTGAACAGCTGGAGGGACGTGAGACGGAGACGGCGTTAGGGACGGTTACGATGCGGACCGAGGGGCTAGTGGAGCGGGAGGTGGAGATGAACCTTGCTGAGAAGTTCTTCTCCTTCGTCGCTCACCCGAACGTTATTGGTCTACTCCTGACGTTTGGGGCAATAGGCCTCTTCGTGGAGCTTCTCAACCCGGGGCTGATCGTTCCCGGAGTTGTCGGGGCGCTGGCGCTAATCGTAGGGCTGGTGGCCCTTGGCGCGATGCCGTTCAACTGGGCGGGCGTGGTGCTGCTGGGCCTGGCAGCCATCCTAATCTTCCTGGAGATCCAGGTTCCGGGGATAGGGTTCCTGGGGGTGGGGGGAGTGATCGCGTTCGTGCTGGGGGCGCTGCTGCTATTCTCGGTTGGGGAGCCGGACTGGCCGGGGGCCCCGGTGCTCAGGATCAGTTTCTGGCTCGTGGCCATACTCTCAGGGATGATGGCGTTCTTTGCGCTGGTGATCGTCGGGGCGATGGTAAGGACGCGAAAGCTGAAATATGCCTCGAGTGTGGAGCTACTTATCGGGCAGACGGGACAAGTGCTCTCGGAGTTGAACCCCGTGGGGAACGTGCAGCTGAAAAGCGAGACGTGGAGTGCGGTGTCGTCGGGGGAGGGGTCAATAGGGGTGGGTGATAAGGTGGAGGTGGTCGAAGTCGACGGTCTGACTATCAAAGTCCGCAAGGCGTGAATTAGAAAGGAGCCTTAAATGGCGACACCGGTATTGTTTCCAGTAATCATCGTAAAGCAGTATGAAAGGATGGTCCCCTTCAGGCTGGGGAAGTTCTTCGGGTTGAAGGGCGCGGGTCTGCGGCTCCTGATACCGTTCATAGACAGCTTCCAGAAGGTCGATCTTCGAGAAGACGTGATTGACGTGGCGAGGCAGACCAACATAACGAAGGACAACGCCCCTATAGGAATCGACTTCCTGATCTACTACAAGGTAGTGGACCATGAGGCAGAGAAGTCGGTCATTGAGGTCCAGGACTTCCGCGCCGCGATAGTAGGTATGGCGACGACGACCCTAAGGGCCGTAATTGGTGACATCCCCCTGGATGACGTGCTCGCGAAGAGGGAAGAGATCAACCAGGTCCTCCGGGTCAAGCTGGATGAAGTCACCAGCCGCTGGGGCGTGAAGGTGACGGCTGTTGAGATCCGGGAGATCGACCCGCCCGCCGAGATCCAGCACGCCATGAACCGGCAGATGGCCGCTGAGCGGGAACGCCGAGCCGTAGTCACCGAGGCGGACGGCCAGAAAGAGGCCAACATCACCGTAGCGGAGGGCCAGAAGCAGGCTGCAATTCTCAATGCCGAGGGGCAGAGACAGGCGGAGATTTTGAAGGCTGAGGGCAATAGGCAGGCGGCGATCCTGAATGCCGAGGGATTCAGCAATGCACTGGACCAGATATATAAGGTAGCCCAGGATGTAGATGCGAAGACGATGAGCCTCCAGTACTTCGAAACGTTGAAGGAGATTGGGGCCAGCCCCTCCACCAAGTTCATTTTCCCGATGGAGTTCACCAACGTTCTCAAGCCATTTATGAACCTGGCCGCCAGCGCCGATGAGGATGGGGCCAACGGGAAGTAGGAACACGTCTTGAGAGTAGACATGGTGTGTGGTGGGAAAGGGCTGCGCTCTTTCCCACCACCGCTTTGATGGGTGGGTGATATACTCGCCTCCCTGCTTCAACCGCATATGGCTAAGTCCAACGACAACTCAACATCCGGCCGCGGGCGTAATGTCTCAATCGCATACCGTCGGGTAGTAGTGAAACTGGGCAGCAACCTGCTTGCGGGGCCCGACCGAGGCCTCGACCTGGGGTGTATGGCCTCGCTAGTTGGGCAGATAGCGGCGATCAGGCGGGAAGGTATGGAGGTGGTGCTGGTGTCCTCGGGGGCGATGGCGTCTGGGAGGGAGATTCTGGGCCGGGTGCCGGAGCATAGGGGTGTCCCGCTAAAGCAGGTGCTGGCGTCGGTTGGGCAGGGAAGGTTGATGCAAGCTTACGACAGGCTGTTCGGGGAGCACGGGATAACGGTGGCGCAGGCTTTGGTGTCGAGGGGGGATTTGTCGGACAGGCTGGGGTATCTGAACGTGCGGAACACTCTCAACACCTTGCTGGAGCTCGGGGTGCAGCCAATCGTCAACGAGAACGATGTTGTCGCTGTGGAGGAGATCAAAGGGACCCGGTTCGGGGACAACGACAATCTATCGGCGATGGTGGCGAACCTGGTGGACGCGGACCTGCTGATGATCCTTTCGGACGTGGCGGGGTTGTACACATCGGACCCGAGCCTCGACCCAGATGCGAAGCTCATTTCCAGGGTGGAGGCGATCGATGAATCTATTACGTCTCTGGCCCAAGGTACTAAGAGCGCGGAGGCGGTCGGGGGGATGGTGACGAAGCTGCAGGCAGCGAGCCTGGCTACGACATCAGGGGTGGACGTGGTGATTGCCAAGGGTCGGATGGAGGACGTGATACCCCGCCTGGCCAGCGGCGAGGGACTGGGCACGTTCTTCCCCAGCCAGACGACAAAGATGGAGAGCCGGAAGCGGTGGATGCTTAGCGGGCTGAACTCCCGAGGGGCGGTGCGGGTGGATGGGGGTGCGGTGTCAGCGCTAAGGAGGGGTGGTAAGAGCCTGCTGCCTGCGGGTGTCGTGGAGGTGTCGGGGAGCTTTGAGCGGGGAGACGTGCTTATCATCCTGGACGGGGTCGGGAACCGGATTGCCTGCGGGCTGACGAACTATGGTGCGGGGGATGCGAAGGCGATAGCGGGTCGGCAGTCGGGGGAGATCATAGAAGTTCTCGGGTATGAGTACGGGGCGGAGCTGGTGCATAGGGATAATTTGGTGTTGTTGTAGGGGTGGGAGTGCAAGAAATTCTCCGAGCGAGCGCTGAATGATTTAAGCCCGTCATGTTATATTACTGACGCGGTTGCAGATCTGGGCTTAGTTGACGAATTGGATCTGCATTTAAGGAGAAAAAATGCCTGCTGAGTCACCCAATAGTGCATTACAGGGTGTCTTGCCGGTCAAGTTTCTTGGCTCTACCTGCGCTCCCCGCTCTGGGAAGTCCAACTCCCCATTCCGCTATCCAGGAGGAAAATTCTATGCACGACGTCTAATCCTGGACTTCATTCCTCCTCATTCCCATTATTGCGAACCATTTGCGGGCGGTGCGTCCATATTCTTCGCAAAGACCAAAGCAGCATGGAACCTTCTAAACGATCTCGACGAAGAAGTAATGAATACGCTCATACACATCCGGGATAACGTAGAAGGTCTAATATCTTTACTTAAGGGCATACCAGCGGCCAAAGAGCTGCATAATTACTACAAGAACCATTACAAGCCCGGAACCAATTTGGAGCGTGCCTTTCGATGGTACTACCTGAATCGCATTTCATATAGCGGAATCATGCGACCAGAGAACTGTTACTGGGGATTCGGAAACAAATATTCGATGCGTCCTGAAAACTGGCCTCCCCACCTGCGTACTGTGTCGGATAAGCTTCAAGAAGTACATCTCCAATCCTTTGATTTTGAGCAAGTCTTCAATGCATTGCCCTCGGGTTGCTTTGTGTTTGTGGACCCTCCTTACTTCAACGCAGACCAGCAGAAATTTTATAACTGCACCTTCAACTTCATTGACCACGAGCGGCTCTCCGCATGTCTAAGACGGCACTCTGATCGACTCCAGTTTCTCTTGACATATGATGACCACCCGGAGGTGAGGCGCCTTTACCGATGGGCTATGGACATTAGGGGACAACAGTGGAACTACACTATCAATCGCACAGATGATCAGAGGAATGGAGTGAACATGAAGGACGGATTCAAGAGAGCTAGATACCAAGGACGGGAACTCTTTATCCGAAACTACTATGGTTGAGGAAGCCGAACAAGACGAAGCTTTACGCGTCTACCGAAACATTAAGGAGTATTGTGATACGTACAATATTCCCCGTGAAAACTTACTTGACATCTTGGAAGACCAAAAAGTTCTTCCGATGATTAGGGGCAAGGCAACTGAGTACGTTGGGGCGGCATTTCTTAAACATACGCTTAACCCTAGGGAATGGAGTGTCGATAAACTGAACCTTAATCCTCAGCCAGGCAAAAGCGATGAGGATGTTAGCATTACCTTTAGACGGACAGGTATCCGCCTAAAGGTTGAAACTAAGAATGCTGTTCGAGGGAGTTTCCGAGTAGAAACGAGGAATATCCCAAGTGCTCATTTCAAAGTCAAGTGTCACAAGTCTCGCAGCAACCTGGGACTCCAATCAACTACCAACGATAGATATTTGGTAGGGGAATTTGACCTGTTGCTTTGCAATGTGTCCAACTCCTTGTTTATGGGTAAATCTCTGCAACCCGGGTTGCAGTTGATTGATAAACCAGAGGCCGTTGCATGGATTAAGACGTATTACAAGGTCAGCACTGAAAAGGAGCTCATAAGGAATTCGTATGATGATTGGCGCTTGTGCTTGCCGTTCACTATTGCTTCCGATAATGTAATCCCGCGCACTCCTACAGTACTCATCCAAGACGATCCGAACTGGTTCGGCCCCGATGCTTTAGACAGCAAATTGAGAATGCTGATCGATAGTATGCAAGACAAATGATGGGCTGTTATGACTACCAGCGTTAAACAAGACCTTAGGGCGCAGGCTTTGGCGGCTCGGGGGGTGGGGAGGAGGTGGGTTAGGAGGGTGCGAAGAGGTGGTTTGAAGGGGAGTTGCTTAGGTCTGGCTAGTCGTCAGCTATTCCAACCCGTCATAGGAGACGCCTTCGGAGAGAGATTTACGTTGGGTCGGGCCGTTTGATCCCGTTCACATAGAGGGGTGACATCACCCCCTTGACATTATAAGTACTTATGTTCTATATTGTAGCCAGGTCTAGACTACCTAACCCAACTACCTTAAGGAGGAACTAAAAACTAGGGAAGCCCACACTCGACCCACCAGAGGACTCAACGTCCAAGCCCATCCCAACGGCCCTCGCGCAGGCCCGCGGCACAAGCGACCGACGCCATCTCCTCATCCCACGGGTCCCGTGCCCCCTTCCCTGATCCCCAGGCGATGGAAAGACGCCCTGGCCTTCACGCTCCCACCCCGCTCCCTGTACGGGAGATTGCATCAAGGGTGACCAGAGCATACGCTCCGCGGACCGCCTAACCCCCATGGAGAACCGTCTCGAACGTCGGGCCGCATTGCTGGAGACTGGCGCTGCGGCGCGGGGGTGCCCGGAGGATATTCGCTCCTGTCCTTTTCCGGCGAACTTGGACACTATTAGTTAGGCTGTGGGGCCTCGCACAGCTAGATCCCTGGCCCCGACGTGTCCCCACGGGCATACAGCCCCCATAAGGAGCCTCTGCCGGACGTCTGGCCCGAGAATTGTCCGTGTATACCATCTAGCATCAGGGCATACTGGCTGCAAGTCCACGTACAAGCAGCTCTGCCAAATGGGCGTCTTCCATCGCCAACCTCCTCCCAACAGACAAAACGGAAACCAAAACCCCACAACTGAATAAAACCCGGTGTGTCACTAATCTACCGAACGAGTACACGTTCTTGCCCCTCGGCGGTCAAGTCCTGATAATAGGAGAGCAATGACTACGAGTGTTAAACAAGACCTTAGGGTGCAGGCTTTGGCGGCTCGGGGGGCGGGGCGGGAGTTGGGTCGGGCGAGCGGTGCGGTGAAGGACCGGGCCCTGAGGAACATAGCGCGAGCCCTCCTCGAAAAGCAGGAGGATATTGTCTCGGCCAACCGTCAGGACTGCGAGACGGGTGTCGCGACCGGGCTGTCCGAGTCCCTTTTGGACAGGCTTTTGCTTACGCCCGAGCGGATTCAAGCTCTCGCTGCGGACGTTGAGGGCATTGCCGTGCTGCCCGACCCTGTCGGTGAGACCTTTGACATGAGGACGCTGCCCAATGGGCTGCAGGTCGGGAAGAGGCGAGTGCCATTGGGTCTGATCGGGGCAATATATGAAAGCCGCCCGAATGTCACCATAGACATATCGTGCCTGTGTCTCAAGTCGGGGAACGCGGTGCTGCTGAGGGGCGGCAAGGAGGCCATCAGGTCTAACCTAATCCTCTCCTCAATCGTGAGGGAAAGCCTCGTGGAGGCCGGGGGGCCGGGGGAGGCTGTTCAGTTCGTCGAGTCGACTGACAGGTCCCTGGTCGGCGAGATGCTCGGCATGAAGGGGCTGATCGATCTGCTGGTGCCCAGGGGCAGTGAGCAGTTCATACGCTACGTAGGTGAGAATGCTTCGATGCCGGTTGTCGAGGGTGGGGTGGGGGTGTGCCACACGTATGTGGACAAGTCGGCCAATCTGGACAGTGCGGTGGCCATAGCCTACAATGCCAAGGTACAACGCCCCTCCACCTGCAACGCCCTGGACACCCTCATCGTGCACTCAGCCGTCGCCCACGAATACTTACCTCGAATCGCCCGCGCCTGGAGCGAGAAGGGCGTAGAGATACGGTGCGACGAAAGGGCCCTCGACCTGCTCCAGAGCGTGCCCGAGGCCCGGTCAGTCCCCGCAACAGAATCCGACTGGGGTACGGAGTTTCTTGCCCTGGTCGCTTCGGTCAAAGTTGTCGATGGGCTGGACGAGGCCCTGAACCACGTAGAGACCTATGGGTCGGGGCATTCAGAGGCGATAATAACCGAGGACTACTCGGCGGCCCAGAGATTTCTCGACGAGGTGGACGCGGCGGCTGTATTTGTAAATGCCAGCACCCGCTTCACTGACGGCGGCCAGTTCGGCCTCGGGGCGGAGGTGGGGATCAGCACGCAGAAGATGCACGCTCGGGGCCCGATGGGGCTCCGGGAGATGACTTCCTACAAGTGGATAATTCTGGGCCGCGGTCACGTCCGGCCCTAGACCAGAGAGGAAACACCGCACATGGCCCCCTACCGCTTCGAAAGAGAATGCCGCACCCCGCACTCCGAGACGTATACGATCATTGACGACGAAAGCTCGGCGGGACGGGTCGATCTGCACTTTGGTACCAGCGTGGTACACGCTACGCTCTGCGTACTCGAGAACATAACCCAGGAAGGCGTACAAGAGCTCATCGACACAATCGACGAGGAACTAGTTATGACGGCGGACGCGTCTCGGGGGGACTTCATAGTCGCGGTGTACCAGGGCCGGGAGATCGGTGTGTTCAGCGACGAGGACTTCGACGAGGAAGAGGGCGGCAGCAGCGCTCAATAGCTCTGGAACAGCTTGCCCCAGCCTGTCTTCATTGCCTCCCTGATGCGACGCTTCCCGATTAGGTTCATCCAGAAGACATTGTGGTACAGGTTCGAGGCCAGGTAGGCCCAAGGGACCATGGGCGAGCGAAGCAACAGCTTCTCCAAGGGCTTGAGAGGACCCCAGTAAATCAGCTTTTGGCCCCTGCTGGCAAAGGTGTTCTCCGACCCACTGAACCCCCAGTTCACACCTGACAGGTCTTCTCCCGCGATCTCTATCTCCCTCGGGTCTCCGCACCCCAATCCTGCGTCATGGGCTAGGCGTATGAACTTGATGGACATGGGGTCGAAGCCCATGAGCCGTGCGGCCACGGCGTCAATCGCCACCTGATCGGCGCTGGCCAATAGCAGGTTCTTGACGTGCCACCTCATGGCTCGGGGGCCGGGGCCGTCTCCGGCGAAGGAGCCGTCCATCATTGCGAAGATACCGGGATGTATCTCTTTCTGGATTGCCAGGAGGTCGACAAGGGTCTCGTGGATGACGGAGTGGGTGTAGTGGCGCTTCCTGTTCAGCAGCCCACCGAAGGCGTTTTTCATGGCTCCGGTCATCCTGGTGAAGACGTGGGTCTTCATGGTGGGCAGCTGGACTACATTTTTGCCGATGAAGGGCTCGGGGATCTGGATTCCGTCGGGGAAGATTTCGTCGAGGGCGAGCATCTTGGCCTTGGGCCGGTACTCGATCCAGCGGACGGGATCTTCCTCAAGGTGCATGTTTGGGAGGTTGTACTTGTCGGTGACGACCTTCTGCTTGTTACGGACCTCACCTTCCCGGGCGTCGACGACCACGGTGCCGTTGTGTGCGGCGATGAGGTCGGTGTAGCCGCTTGACTGGAGGGCCTTGACGGCGCCCTCTATCTGCCAGGGTGGGGTGGAGCAGGCGGGGTAGTAGTATTGCCAGGAGATGTTGATCTTCAGAAGGGTGGGGAGGTCCTTGGGGAGGTGGTCTTCCATGCCCGCCAGCTCGGCGAGGCGGACGTAGTCGTCCAAAACGGTCTCGGGTGTGGTGAATACGGCTGCGACTGTGGACTTTCGGGTCGCCGAGGTTGCGGCCGACGCTGTCTTTTGAGCGGGCGAGGTTTGGATTGTCATGAGGAAATTATACGGCAGAGTCTGAGGGTGAGATTTACTGGGGGGTAGCCCCACCCACCTTTACGGTTCCCGGGCCGCCTTTATACCGTCTCGAATTGAAGGGTGGACAGGTTGAGTTTGGGCGAGCGTTTTGAGAGGTACAGCATCTCAACTCCCACAACATCCTTAGATTTGTTGTAGTCAAGAACAACGCCTGCCGAGACTTCTTCAGATTCGAGTATGTCCGAATCGTCCAGGCGCAAGTAAAGGGCGTCGGCTTCCTTGTCGACATATAGCTTCATATTCTGTTCCTCATTCCACTATCAAAGAAAGCGCTTACTACACGCCAAGGGGATTCGCGAGTGTTCACAACTGCTCGCAAGACCCTGTTGTCGAATTCGGGAATGCGCTTAAAGAAACGCTCAAGTTCATCATCCCCTGGGTCGTTTGAACGCATATCGGGTGTGGATATAGTCTCCTCAACCTATTTTACCTGGATCATGCGCTCTTCCATGGCCCGACGGGCGTGTCGGGTGTACTGAAGCCCCGACTCCTCCCATGTCATATCGTCATTTTACACCATCTGCCATACTCGCCCGTCCTATGAGAGGATCAACACGATTGCCGACCTACTCTTGACCGAGGGGGGAGTAGGACGATTAAGATTGGCGGTGAAATGGTGAAGGTGTACGACGTAATAGTTATCGGGGCGGGCCACGCGGGGTGCGAGGCGGCGTTGGCTGCGGCTCGGATGGGATGCGAGACGTTGGTCTTGACGATGAAGCTGGACCATATTGCTCTCATGCCATGCAACCCGTCCATCGGGGGGCCGGCGAAGGGACACTTGGCTCGGGAGGTTGATGCGCTGGGTGGTGAGATGGGGCGCAACACAGATAAGACCTTCATACAGATCCGGATGCTGAACACGGGCAAAGGGCCTGCGGTGCAGGCCCTTCGGGCGCAATCGGACAAGCGTCTTTATGCGAGTGGGATGCGGAAGACGTTGGAGCGGCAGGAGGGGCTGACTATTCGGGAGGCGTTGGTTACGGGGATTGTTCCCATAGAGGTAGGTGTCGGGGCAAGTCCTAGATTCCTCCCGCCTCGGCGGACTTTCAGCGCGGAGCCTCGGAATGACATGAAAGGAGGGGCTCGGACTGACACGAGGATAGAGAGCGGGAGTGCTGGGAGGGGTGGGGTGATTAGGCTGGAGACGAAGGCGGGGGAGGACTTCTTGGGGAAGACCGTTATTCTGACGACGGGGACGTCTCTGGCTGGGAAGATCATCATGGGGGAGAGGGCGTACACGGGGGGTCGGGCGGGAGAGCCGGCAGCTACGGAGATATCGAGGTCTCTGAGAAATCTTGGGTTTGAGTTGGGGAGGCATAAGACGGGAACTCCGCCGAGGCTCGATGCCCGGAGCATCAATTTCGGAAAGGCGCGGATTCAGCCGGGAAGCCCGACTCCACTTCACTTCAGCTTCTGGGGATGTGACGATGATAACCTGAGCTTCCCGACGCCGAACCCGGTCTACCCTCGGGGTCCGGAGTCGGGGTGGCGGCCACAGATGGCCTGCTACCTGGTCAGCACGAACCCGAAGACTCACGCGGTGATAACAGCGAACCTGGACAGGGCCCCTATGTTCAACGGGTCTATAGAGGGGGTCGGGCCACGGTACTGCCCGTCCATCGAGGACAAGGTAGTGCGGTTTGCCCACAAGGACTCCCACGGGTTGTTCCTAGAACCTGAAGGCTGGGAGACTAACGAGGTGTACCTTCAAGGTGCAAACACCAGCCTGCCGGAGGACGTGCAGGAGGCGTTCGTTAGGTCGATAGCGGGGTTGGAGCGGGCCGAGATACTGAAGCCCGGATACGCGATCGAATACGACTTTGTCCTGACAGACCAGATCAATGCCACGATGGAGTCGAAACCGGTGCCCAACCTGTTCCTGGCGGGACAGGTGTGCGGGACCTCGGGGTACGAGGAGGCGGCGGGGCAGGGGATAGTGGCAGGGATAAACGCCGCGTTGAATGTCAAGGGGCGCGCGCCCCTGATTCTGCGTCGAGACCAGGCGTACCTGGGTGTGATGATCGACGACCTCGTGACCCGGGACCACTTCGAGCCGTACAGGATGCTCACGTCTCGGGCCGAGCACCGGCTGCTTCTGAGGCAGGACAACGCCGACCAGAGGCTCGCTCCCATCGGGTATGAGGTTGGCCTTCTAAGCGCAGAACAATACGGGATGGTGGAGGAGAAGCGAGAGAGAGTCGCACGGGAACTGGGTAGGTTGGGTGGGACGTATTTGCCGCAGGACGGGAGTATGGATGCGCACTTGGAGAGTCGGGGGTTGGCGCCCGTTCGGAAAGCGGTGACGACTTTGGAGTTTCTACGGCGCCCGGAGGTCGATTATGACACCGCCCTGGCTCTTGGGCTCGGAGACCGGGAGTTGGATGAGGAGTGCAGGAGCCAGGTGGAGATAGAGGCCAAGTACCGGGACTATATAGCGAGACAGAATCGGGAAGTAGATCGGATCCGCAAGCTGGAGCAGCGCCCGATACCCAGTGGTGTTGCCTACGACGAGGTGCGGGGCCTATCCAACGAGGCTCGGGATAACCTGAGCAAGTTTCTGCCGTTGACGGTGGGGCAGGCGTCTCGGGTGCCGGGGGTGGGGACTTCGGACTTGAGCCTTCTGCTAGTGCATTTGGAGCGAGGGAGAGACAAGGCGAGGGCAATCTGATTTTTTGGAAGGTAAAAGCAAGGGGGCCGGTCGTACGACCGGCCCCCTCTTTTTCGGCTTGCCTAAAACTCTTTAGTTCTTGCCCTGAACCTCAAACCAGATCTCTGCTTGCGCTCCGCCTATAGCTCCATCCGCCGCCTCATCCATGAGGATGGCGTAGGGGAGGTTAGCGTCTGCGGTAGGCAGGTAGGGCCTGTGGGCGTCGTATTCAGGCGCTGCGAGGAAGGGAGCGGACTTTAGGTTCGTAGGCCCGTAAGGCTGGTAGAGGGCCTGGCTGGCCGCGATTTCCGGATGCTGGGCCCATGCGAAGAACAGGTTGATCAGTTCCCATCTCTCGGGCTCCTGCTCTGCCAGCCCCCTGGGGGACCACCAGTTGTCGGTCAGCACGTCGTGACCGCACTCCCAGCAGAGATGCCCGTTTAGACCGCCGTTTACAATAGCGTCAAAGCCTACACCGTTGTCGGTCTCGCAGATGTCCACATCACCCGAACTGATCAACGCCGTGCACTCGACACTTGGGAAAATCACGTCAGTAACGGGGATTATTCGGTCGCTGGTTATCTGCCACGCCTTGTCGAGCTGCTCGGGACTCATAGCCGAGAGGGATGCGCGGCCCTCTTCCGTATCCAAGAGAGTGGGATCATCCACTAGCAGTGCGAAGCGGACTCTGTGCTTCCAAGCCCAGTCTGCACCAACCAATCCGCGTCGGCCGGGGAACTTTTCCACATCGAAGATGTCGGCCATGGTCTTGGGTCCGTTATCGCCGTAGGTATCCGTGCTCCAAATGAACAAATGGGAGAAGGCGGAGCCGCCGCCGCCGATCCAAGGGGCGTCCCTTATGTGGGGGAATAGGTCACTTTTGTCCACGATGGCCGGGTTGAGCTCTTCGAGGACTCCTTCGAGGCCCATGGTGATGGAAGCCTGGCCGGAGCCGTCGATGATGTCCCAGGTGATGTTGCCCGTGTGGGCCATGGCCCTGACCTTGGCGTAGTCCGGGGGGCCGTCCTCGACAATCTCGACGCCGAACTCCGTGGCGAAGGGGACCAAGAATGCCTGGCGCTGCATAGCTTGGTAGGCCGATCCCCAGGATGCGAAGGTGAAGCTGCCGCCGCGGTGGGCCGCCAGGGCTGCTACCACCTCTTCATGGGTGCCGGGGTTGTCGGCGGTCCATTCGGTTATGGGGCGCAGACCGGTGGATGGTTCATCCGGCTCTCCCTCCATCAGCGCTGTCTGCGTAGGCTCGGGCATTGCATCCTCCGGCTCCGGGGTTGCGGTGGCGGACTCGCCGCAGGCGGCAACGATCAGGAGTGCGACGAGGGCCAAGGATAGGAGCCCGAGAACCAGCCATTTCTTACTTCCATATATTGGGGTCAGATACTTCATAGTCAAACCTCTCCTCCACTGCTAGTCAAAGCCCACGCTAATCAAATTCTCAGGAAGCGATGCAGGTCTTCCTGCAGGCGGCTTATCGGCCGCTACGAATGATTCATAAGCTACCTCCAGAACGGGTAACATGGCCGGGAACGGCTGTGGTCTTTCTAAAGGCCGGTCTAGAGAGGGCGAGAACCCAAGGTGCGAGTAACTATTGCGGGGGGCCGGTCGTATGACCGGCCCCCCACTTTTGGCTTACCTAGAACTGTTTAATTCTTGCCCTGAACTTCGAACCAGATATCTGCTTGTGCTCCACCGATCATGCCGTCTGAGGCCTCATCCATGAGGATGGCGTAGGGGAGGTTGGCGTCGGCGGTGGGCAGGTAGGGCCGGTGAGTGTCGAATTCCGGCGCTGCGAGGAAGGGACCCGACTTCAGGTTAGTGGGGCCGTAGGGTTGGTAGAGCGCCTGACTTGCGGCGATCTCAGGGTGCTGCGACCAAGCGAAGAAGAGGTTGATGAGCTCCCATCGCTCGGGTTCCTGTTCGGCGAGGCCCCTGGGGGACCACCAGTTGTCGGTCAGCACATCGTGGCCGCACTCCCAACAAAGGTGGGCGTTAAGGTCAGTGTTCACGACGGAGTCGAAGCCGATTCCGTTGTCAGTCTCGCAGACGTCCAGCTCGCCGGACTGAATGAGGGCCGGGCAGTCGCTGGCGCCGGCGAAGAAGACGTCGGTATTGGGAATCATTCGTTCTTCGACGACTTGCCAAGCTCTTTCAAGCTCCTCGGGGCTCATGGCGGAGAGGCTAGCTCTGCCCTCTTCGGTGTCGAGGAGGGTAGGGTCATCGATGAGTAGTCCGAAGCGTACGCGGTGCTTCCAGGCCCAATCCTGGGAGAAGATGCCCCTGCGTCCGGGGAACTTCTCCTTGTCAAAAGCATCGGCCATGGTCTTGGGACCGTCGTCACCGTAGGTGTCCTTGCTCCACATTACCATGTGGGAGAAGGCGGAACCTCCGCCGCCGATCCAGGGGGCGTCACGGATGTGGGGGAATAGATCTGTCTTATCCACGATGGCCAAGTTGAGCTCTTCCAGGACTCCCTCCAGGCCCATTGTGATTGAAGCCTGACCGGAGCCGTCAATGATGTCCCAGGTTATGTTGCCAGTGTGGGCCATGGCCCTTACCTTGGCGTAGTCGGGAGGGCCATCTTCGATAATCTCGACGCCGAACTCTGTGGCAAAGGGGATCAGGAATGCCTGGCGCTGCATGGCCTGGTAGGCGGATCCCCAGGATGCGAAGGTGAAGCTGCCGCCGCGGTGGGCGGCCAGAGCTGCCACTACTTCTTCATGGGTGCCGGGATTGTCGACGGTCCATTCGCTTATGGGGCGCAGGCTGGTGGATGGTTCATCGGGCTCTTCCATCATCGCTGTTGGCGTAGGCTCGGGCATTGCCTCATCTGCGTCAGGAGTAGCCGTGGCGGACTAGCCGCAAGCCACGACGGTAAGCATGGCAACAAGGGCGAGGGACAAAAGCCCAAGGGCCAACCATCTCTTTCTTCTGTAGACGGGAACGGAATGTGTCTTTTTTTTGCCTCTCAGCTAATGCTAACCGATACTTTCGGAAGGGCTGGGCGCTTCCTCCAGATAGCTTGTCTGCCGCTATGGATAATTTATAAGCTGCCTCCCGAAAGGGGTGGGTGTCGAGGCGTGGCTACGCCCTTGCTGAGAACCAACGGGGCAAAGTGAGCCCCAAATGGATGATTTACTATTGAGGGGGGCCGGTCATGCGACCGGCCCCCCGACTTTTGGCTTGCCTGCAACTATTTAATTCTTGCCTTGCGCTTCAAACCAGAGATCTGCCTGGGCTCCACCAATCACTCCATCCGACGCCTCGTCCATGAGGATGGCGTAGGGAAGGTTGGCGTCTGCGGTGGACAGGTAGTCCCTGTGAGCGTCGAATTCAGGCGCTGAGAGGAAGGGAGCGGACTTGAGGTTCGTAGGCCCGTAGGGCTGGTAGAGGGCCTGGCTAGCTGCGATCTCCGGGTCCTGGGTCCAGGCGAAGAAGAGGTTTAGGAGCTCCCACTTAACGGGGTCCTGCTCCTTGATTCCCCTTATGATCCACCAGTTGTCCGTCAGGACGTCGTGGCCGCATTCCCAGCAAATGGCAATGTTGTGACCGGCATTGGCCAGTGCATCGTAGGCGAAACCGTTGTCGGTCTGGCAGATGTCAACTTCGCCGGATTCGAGGAAGAGGATGCAGTCGTTGCTGCCTGGGGTATAGAGGTCGATGGCCGGGACGAGTTGTTCCTCGATTATTTGCCATGACACGTCCAGTTCTTCCGGGCTCATTGCGGAGAGGGAAGCTCTACCCTCTTCCGTGTCGAGCAGGGAGGGGTTGGTGGCCAAGTGGGCCCAGCGGACCATGTGCTTCCAGTTCCAGTCGTTGGGGATCATGCCCCGAAGTCCGGGGAACTTGTCGTCATCCAGGTAGTCTGCCCACCTGGAGGGTTGAGCACCACCGTCCGGGTAGGTGTCTTTGCTGTAGAGCAGCACCATGGAGTAGGCAGAGCCGCCGCCACCGATCCAGGGAGCATCCCTGATGTGGGGGAAGAGGTCACGCTTGTCGATGATGGACTCGTCCAGCTCTTCGAGGACGCCTTCGAGACCCATGGTGACACCGGCCTGGCCGGAGCCATCGACGATGTCCCAAGTGACGTTTCCAGTATGGGCCATGGCCCGCACCTTGGCGTAGTCAGGAGGTCCGTCTTCGATAATCTCTATGCCGAATTTCTCCGAAAAGGGCACGAAGAAGGCCAGCCTCTGCATCTCCTGGTAGGCGCCGCCCCAAGTGGCGAAGGAGAAGCTCTCGCCGCGGTGGTTTTCAAGGGCCGCCTCAATCTCTGCAAAGGTGCCGGGGTTATCCACGGTCCACTCGCTCACGGGTCTGAGGGTTGTACCCGGTTCTGCGGTGGCTTCGTCCATAGCCGCTGTGGGCTCGGGTGTAGGGTCGGTGACCGCGGGCTCGGGGGTGGCGGTGGCGGACTCGCCGCAAGCTGCAACAATTAGCAGCGCGACCAAGGCGAGGGACACAAGACCCAATGCCAGCCCCCTCTTTTTCCTATATAACGAGGTTGTGTGTCTCATACTTAGAATTCTCCTCCAAAGTGATAGTAGCAGTGTCAGGAAAATGCACGCATCTTCCCCCAGGCGGCTCAATTGCCGTTATGGATCGTCCATAATTCACCTCCAGGATAGGAGCGAACACCCAGGGACGGTACGTGCTGCCTAAGTAGCTCATCAGGCCGGGAAAGGTGGGGAGGAGGAGGGAGGGGACAGTGATTCGGGGCGTCTGTTCAGGACTCGGCACTGGGATCCGGGGTCACCTTTCTGCTACGGCCAATGACGCTAGTTCTGGTATTGGATTATATGGAGCAGTATGGGGATAGTCAAATGAGGAGAGGGTGAGTACAAGGTTTGCTCATAAGCGGGAGGGCAGGCACAAGGAGCTTGTCTCAAAAGTCGCACCACGCCCCACTTCTCGCTTTTTTACGACTTGGATTCGTGCATACGGCACCCGTCGCACTGGTCAAGAATATCCAATTGAGCTGTGTTTAACGGACTTATGAGACAGGCTCCAAGACCTGTCCCTACGGCGGAGGGGATGGGGTCCTAGCGTGGCAAGAACGAATGTTGGGAGATGAGGTGGGGGGAGTCGGGCGGTTCGCGAACGGCCCCTACGAGGGGATGGATTCACGGCTCGGCGCACGTCAAAGGCACACTTACAGCATCTTCGACCGGTTGGGGGGCGGGAGGATGGGAGGGGAAGGCAGTCACGAGGAGCCTGTCTCAAAAGTCGCCCCACGCCCCACTTCTCGCTTTTTTACGACTTGGATTCGTGCCTACGGCACCCGTCGCATTGGTCAAGAATATCCAATCGGGCTGTGTTTAACGGACTTATGAGACAGGCTCCGAGACCTGCCCCTACGGGGGAGAGGACGGGCTTGGTCAGGATGTGAGGTGATAGAGGTCTATGGCGTTGAGGCCCAGAATGTTGGCCTGGGCGTCGGGGGGGAGGGGTTTCAGGCTCTCTCGCAACTCATCGACGGCACCGAGCATGCCTTCCGAGTGAGGAAAGTCGGCGCCCCACATGAATTTGTTAGAACCGAACCTCTCGACCACCAGGGGGGCGAGCTCTTCGTCGGGGTCCATGGAGGTCCAGACCTGCCGCTTGAAATACTCACTGGGGTACATCGACATCTCGTTGGTCCCGGGGAAGGCGTCGAGTATGCCGTCCATTCTCTCGAACCAGTAGAGCATCCACGCGCTGCCCGTCTCCAGGAGCACGACCTTGAGGTCGGGGAACCTATCAAAGACGCGTCCGGCGATCATGCTGCCGAAGCCGAGGTGAACGGCGGGGGGTTCTTGAAGCACGAAATACCAGATATCGGAGTCGGGGAGGTCATTGAGCGTGGTGTTCGGGAAGTTCGGGTTGTAGAAGGGGTAGAGCCCGCCGACAACGTGCAGAGTCACGGGTATTTGAAGCTCTTCAACGGCTGCCCAGAAGGGGTCGAAGGCCGGGTCTCCGTAGGAGCGGCCGTTCAGGGGGAAGCCACTTATGAGTGCGGCGGTTACACCTCTCTCCGCAACCCGGCGCAGCTCTGCGGTGCCTTGCTCTATGTCCAGGAGGGTGATGTGGGCGATGGGCTTGAGGCGGTCTGGGAAGTCGCTACAGAAGTCGAAGACGTATTCGTTGTAGGCACGGGCGTAGGCGGCGGCGACTTTGGTGTCTTGAACGTCGGTTTCCCAGTGGAGGCCGAGGGTCGGGTAGATGAATGAGGTGTCGATGCCTTCCTGATCGAGGACGTGGACTCGGGGGCCGGGTTGGTGGGAGGCGGGAACGTTGATGAGGCCCTGCTCATAGGTCACGGCTCCCGGCTTCAAGTAGAGGTCCCTCTTCTCCTCGATGGACTTGCCCGCGGCCATGCGACCGAAGCGGCCTTCCCTGAGGAAGAGGTTATGGGGCATACGGCCCTCGACGCTCATGTATTCCAGGCCGCGCTTGTCGACTTCGATAGATAGGGCCAAATCCCGGTATTTTGGATCCAGATACTCGGCCATTAGGGGCAGGTTTTCCCAAATGTGGCTGTCTATGTCTATGACGGGTCCCGGCATGGGGGGTGTTCCTCCCTCGTATTGGGGTCGAGGCGCGGCTTTATGCTATCGGTGATGGGGGTGTGGGGTCAAACTAGTGAGTGCTTCAGGCGGCTCGTACTTAGCAAGGCCGGCGTGCGCGCCCCCCCGCTCGACCCTTCGACTCTGCTCAGGATGAGCGGCCCCACCCCTCTGGATTCCGGTTCGGGGGCCGGAGTGACGCTAGACGGCTTTGAGGTCAACCTTGATGAGAGGGGCGCCGGCGACGCGGGCATCCAGCTGGTCCAGGGTATCCTGTTTGGAGCAGATGGCATGAATGATTCTGCGCTTTTCATTAGGATCGGTGATGGGGGTGGCGAGGGCGGGGAGGTCGGCGACGGCAGTCTCTTTGAGGTGAAAGGACATGCGGGGGTCGACGAGGATGTTGGCGTACCAGCCTCGGGTGCCGGGGAGGCCGGTAATGTAGAGGATGCCGTCCAGGTTATGGAACCAGATCTCAACCCGGCGGGCGTCGCCGCTCTTTCTGCCGGTGGTGGTGATATCGATGATGAGGTCTTTTTCCAGGGCCTCTTGGACTTTGGGGTCGAGCATGACGTCGGTTCTCCTATGCGGGGGCAACGGTCCAGCCGATTCGGTTTGAAGTAAGAGCTTATCCGGCTTCGAGGTCGACTTTTATCAAGGGGGATTCAGCAACTCGGGCTTCGAGAAGTTGCGGCTCACCCAAGTTATCGCATATCCGCTCCAAGACTCTGTGTCTTTCCATGGCGTCGGTTATCGGAGTAGCGAGGGCGGGGAGGTCGGCTTTTGTCGTCCCTTTGAGATGGAAGGTAAATCGAGGGTCGTTGAGGATATTGGCATACCAAGACCGGGACCCGGGCAAGAGCAGGCCGGAAATGTAGAGGATGCCGTCCAGGTTATGGAACCAGATCTCGACAGGGCGGGCGTCGCCGCTCTTTCTGCCGGTGGTTGTGATATCGATGATGAGGTCTTTCTCCAGGGCCTCCTGGACATTGCGTTGAGCATGACGGCGGTTTTCCTATGCGGCTTGAGAGAAATCTAACAGGCCCCGTATCTGTTGTCACCTGCCTACGGGGCCGGGTGCGGTTGACACCCCGAGAATCGGACACTTAACATCGTGAGCAGAGGAGAGGTTAAGATGCCTGTTTTTCCGTCCGTAGAGTGGTTCGAGGAGGTCAAGGAGACTGTGAACCGGAGCAAGGAGTTCCGGGCCCTGGGCAATTGCGATGCGAACATGGGCGTGAAGGTAGGAGAGAAGGCCTTCTCCCTGAAGTTCGAGGCGTTTTCCTGCGAGGAAGTGTCCGACATTGGTGTCGAGGGACTGGCGGACTTGGACTTCTACCTGGAGATGTCGCCGGAGGGGTGGCGGGAGCTGCTAAGCAACATCAAGTCCAACGGCGGGGCAGATGGAGAGCATAGCCTGAACACTCTTGACCTGACGCGGGAGGGTGGGATTCTGCGGGTCAAGGATGACTTTTTGCGGCAATCTTTTCTTCGATATCACCTTTCGTTCCAAGCCTATTTCGACGCATCTGAACAGGTGGAGACAGTCTTCGCCGCTTAGGTAGACCCTATGCCACTGTACGAATACAAGTGCCTCGGGTGTCAGCAGGTGACCAGCCGTTATTGGCGCAACTTTTCACCGCCTGAAAAGGTGGCTTGCGAGGGGTGTGGGGACCCGGGAGCGGAGCGGCGGTTTTCTACCTTCGCCTTTCACAAGTCTGCCGAGACGAAGATGGCGGAACTCGACCCGAAGTACGACAAGATGGTCGACGAGGCGTTCAAAAACTCGCCTTCCACGTCGGACCCCCAGCACTACCTGGACAAGATGGCCTCCTTCGACGGTGTGCCGGACTAGCCCCAGTCATCTGCTGCGCTAAACTAGGCCGATGAGTATGGAAGTCGGAGTGTGGGTTGGGGTCGGCCTATCGGTTTCCGCATTTCTTGCCTGGGGCTGGCTGACGTTTTTCAGGGGCCGATTCTGGGCGACGGACCAACGGCTAGAACTTCCAAAAGCCAAGGAAGGTGGTCCATGGCCGGGGGTCGTGGCGGTAATACCAGCCCGGAATGAGACCGAGGTCATTGGTCAAACAATTCCAACAGTCCTTGGGCAACGCTACCCGGGGCGCGTGTCGGTATATCTAGTCGACGACCGGAGCTCGGATAGAACTGCTGATATCGCAAAGGCCGCCGCCAGAGAAGCCGACAAAGGCTTTTCCCTCAAAGTGGTGATGGGTAGAGAAAGACCTGAGGGGTGGGCGGGGAAGGTTTGGGCCCTGCAGCAGGGTGTCGAGGAGGCAAAGACAGTCGACCATGAATATTTCTGGTTCACCGACGCGGATATAGCGCACTCACCGGATGTATTGGTTTCTTTAGTGGCGCGGGCGGAGGAGGAGAGGTTGGATATGGTCTCGGTGATGGCGAAGCTGCATGTGTCTACCTTCTGGGACAAGGTTCTGATACCGGCCTTCGTGTTCTTCTTCGGGAAGCTATATCCATTTCGCTGGGTGAACGATCACGAGAAGAGTACGGCAGCTGCGGCGGGGGGATGTGTGCTGGTTAGGAAGGCACGCTTGG
Organism: Dehalococcoidia bacterium; assembly: GCA_965197585.1. Taxonomy (GTDB): domain Bacteria; phylum Chloroflexota; class Dehalococcoidia; order Plut-88900; family Plut-88900; genus Plut-88900. The sequence goes on along the minus strand of OZ240215.1, from coordinate 2,284,422 downwards.
TGGGGGGCGGGGGTTTTGAATCGATGAGGGACGCGATAATCGACGACTGCACTCTTGCTCGGTTGGTACGCGGGCCCGAGGGTCGGGGGAGATTGTGGTTGGGGATGAGCCAGGAGGTGCAAAGCATCCGGCCCTATGACGGACTCAGAGGCATTTGGGACATGGTAGCGAGGACGGCTTACGTACAGCTACGTCGCTCGCCGATCCTGTTGGCGGGTACGATTTTGGGGATGGTGTGGCTATATCTCGGACCTCCGGCAGCGTTTGGCGCAGGGATAGGTTTAGCTGCCGTGGGAGTATGGGATACACCGACGTGGGTGTTGTTGGTCTCGGGGGTGGGGGGGTGGGGGCTAATGTCGGCGATAAACACGCCGATGTTGAAGTGGTACGGGCTGAACCGTTGTTGGGGACTACTTCTGCCTACGGCCGGTCTTCTGTACACGCTGATAACTGTGGACTCGGCGCGGAGGTCCTGGATGAGAAGGGGCGGGGGGTGGAAGGGGCGGACCTACTAAGCCAAGTGCCGGTCAGACCAGCTCTCGGGGGCGGCGGTCCCATTCGGCGGGGAGGAAGAAGGCAGCGATGGTCAGTGTTACTCCGGCCATACCCACGATGGTCAGTGCAAGGCGCCGGTCGTCGGAGATTTCGTGAAGCACCCCCGCCGCTATGGGGCCGCTCATAGCTCCCACCATCAAAGCCGTCCTTAAGAATCCCATTGCCACGGCGATCTCCCGGGTCCGGATGCCCTTCAATTGGAAGGGTATGGTGAATATCACCGGGAAGAAAGTGAAGCTGAGGCCGTGTAGCAGTGATAAGACCACCAGGACCGGGAAAGACCCGGAATAGAGTAGGGCTACGGTAGTCACAGAAATCAACGCTCCGCCCACACGCAGAGCCGTTCTACGCTTACCAGTCTTGTTGACCATAAGGTTGATGCCCAGGCCGGAGGGACCGGCAACCATGCCGCCGATGGCCCAGATCAGGGCCGAAGTCTGGATATCAATGCCGTATGTGTCTTTCATGTGGCTGGGCCAGAAGGTGGCAAAGGAGGAAAAGGTCATCTCGACTCCCACCAATCCGATGGCCAAGAGCCACAGCTCCTTGTAGCGAAGGGCGCTCCTGATGGATACGGGCTCCTTACTTTCTCTTTCGGTCTCGGCGTCGGGCATGGGACGCTCTCTACCTACGACGAACCAGACCACGGCTAAAGCAATGGTTGCATAGCCGAGGACCTGCATAGTCTTGCGCCAATCGTCGTCCAGAGCCTTCAGGATGACCGGTATGAGGATAAATAACGCAGCGCCGATGCCCCAGAGCAGCTCAATAGAGGCGTTGGCAATCAGAATCTGCCGGGGCCGTATCCACATCCTGAGGAGCAGGGTCCGGGCGGGTTCTCTTAGGGTTATGGAGAGGCCGTATAGTAATCTCGCCAGCAGGACGAAGCCGTAGACGGGGGCCCAAGCCTGAAAGAAGATGACGCAGACTGCTCCAACAATGGAGACCAGGGTGAGCAGTTTGGGGGGAAAGCGGGAAAGGTAGAGCCCGAAAGGGATGGACAAAATGAGGACCGTCAGCTGGGGCGCTGCTCCGAGGAGGCCTTCCCGGACGGGGGTGAGATTAAGCTCCTCACGCATGGATGGCAGGAAAAGGCCCAGGGTCTCCATCACCAGATACCCCCACATGTGGATTGCCATCCAGGTGAGGATAACTACCCATCCGTAAATGGGGCTTTGGAGCGAATTGGCAATCCGCGGGACTGCTTGTGCCATGATGCGGGCAATCCTAACACCGGCGGGGTGGGAGTGGGGCCTCCAGGGTTACCAGAGAGGAAAAAGAAACCCGGGAATGCTTCAAGCATTCCCGGGTTTGACTCTTAGGGGAGGAGAGGTGGGGCTAGCGGTGGTTACGCGCCCACTTCCGGACCATTGCGGGGTCCGGTTCCTGTTTTAGGCAACCTCGGGCGCCGCCGAGGCGCTGGAAGTCTCGGGAGCGCTTGGCCAAGTTTCGGCGGAAGAGGATCAGGCCCCTGTCGAGGAGGCCGAGCTTCTGGGGGCGCTCCAGGTTGATGTGCTCGGTCTTGAAGACGATGAGGTCTTCTTTTTCGTTGATGGCGACGACCCGGGCGGGCTTGTTCCAGAGGTAGTACCAGACGTCCATCCAGAACTTTCCGAGGAAGGTCTTGGGAGTCTTGCAGACGGTGAAAGTCCAGACCCGGGTGTTTTGCTCGTCGACGGGGACGCCCCATCTCAGGTGCACCAAGCTGCCGATGCAAACCCTGATCTTGGTTGGGAGCTGGAGGTTGTGGTTGTAGGTGGCCCAGGCCTTTTCTCCCGTGGCGGTGGCGATCATTCCTGCGTTGGGTGTCTTGGGTGCGGAGAGCTTGCGCCACCAGGTCTTTCGAGGCCATTTGCCAAGGCCCGGGTATTCGGCGTGACCGAACTTGGCCTCGGCGGTCTTGACCCAGATGTTGTCCTCGCCTTCGGAGACGATCTCGGTGCCGCCGGTGGAGACGGACTTGGGCCGCCAGAAGGGTAAGCGGTAATCGACGAATCGCCAGAAGTTGAGGCCGCGGTGGAGGTAGAACTCATGGTAGTCGATGCCCTGGTTCATGGGTTCGGTCCAGTTGGTCTCCCACGTCTTGACCCTGGTGTACTTGCGGCCGGTGAGGGTCGAGTCGGAGAACTCGTAAGGGAGGTCCTCTTCGAAGGGAACGGGGTCGGTCTCGCCCATCCAGACCAGGACGATACCATTCCACTCAGCGGTGGGATAGACACGGGTGCGCATCTTGTTGACCAGGGGGGACTCGGTGCTCTCAATGAGGCCGGCGACGCACTTACCCGTCTCGTCGAAAGTGTAGCCGTGGTAGGGACAGGTGACGGTCCCTTCGAACTCGCAGAAGCCTCGGGAGAGTCGGGCGCCGCGGTGGGGGCACCATTCGTTGAGGGCAACAATCTTGCTGTTCTTGCCCCGGAACAGGACGAGTTCATCCCCGAGCATCTTGATGTTCTTGGGCTTGCGACCCACTTCCTTGGTCCAGACGCAGGGGTACCAGTACTCACGGAACCCGACCTTGGGAACGTAGTCAAAGGGGCCTATTTGCGTTGCGCCATAGGACTCGTCCTGGACATCGGGGATGTGGACGGCCGGAATCTGTCGTTCTTTTCGTGTAGTTACTACCATAGCGCCTAACCCCTCGCTAAAGATCTGCATCCGGGGACATGGGTGTGGAGATGATTCTACCAGACGTTGGGCCGGGCAACAAAAGAGGGTTGGGGTTCAGTTGTGGGGGAAGGGTGTGTGGGTGTGGGCTAGTGGGTGGTTCCTTTCTTGGGTCGGGGGAGGGGTGTGGACACCCCATTCGGGGCGTCCACACCCTGGGCGACTGGCCGGTCGTCCCTACTGGGGAAGTGGACAAGTGGGAGGGAGGGGTAGGGGAGGGTACGTCCCGAGGAGCGGGGCCCCTGCCCTTCCGGGGATGGATTCCTGCCTCCGCAGGAAAGACGGAGAAAAGGGGAGGAGGGGGGGATGGAAGGTCCCGGACGGTTGCGCAGGAAGACGGCGACGCCTGTACCGATGGGTGATGTCCGCGACCGCGGATGTTCCACATCGACGCCGGCTTTGCGACAGCCCCGTGCTTCTGAGAGGACGTGGAGGAGACGCGAGATAGTCTCGGTGTGGGGCAGTCTCGACCACCAGAAGTGCCCGGCCATACGGAGATATGGGGGCGTGGACTCTCTGCCGCCGCTGTGTGGGATGGCCTCTCCGAAGGCAACGACGGTGGAGTCTCTGGGCACGATGGCCCTGGTGAGCAACTTGACGCCGTGCTCGTGGGCGTCGCCCGAGGGGGCGAGGGTGGTGCGCCGGTTGAGTGCAGCGCGCACTTGGCAGGAGCCCTTGGAAAGGGCAAGCCGTTTTTTGTCCGGGAACCTTCCATGCTGGGAACGGAACAGTGGTTGATCGCTGCCGGGGCGCAGGCGTTGGGCCCTGGGGCAGCGCTTGAAGTGGGGGAAGTGTAGGGGGACGGTGGGTGGAAAGGGGTAGGTGAGGAGGCGCGTGTCGGTGGCCGAGCGGTCCCATACCGCTCGGTTACGACGGGGCGTATGTAGGCTGGTGCGACTCATGGGAGTCCTGATCCTTTCCTTGGATAGGGCCGACGTTGGGGAGTCGGGCCTGGTGAGCAATATAGTACAGATGTTTTGCTTTAGTCAAGGGGTTCGTGTCACTTTTGGGGAGACACCGCCCCAACCCCACCGAGGAACCCTCACCCCCTTTGTCCCCCTCTCCCTTGAAGGCCCTAAGGGAGAGGGGGAGATAAGAACAGAGGCAGAGGTTGGCGCTTCTGCGCCAACCTCTGCCTCTAGTTCAGTATTGGGTAGAAGGGGATGGGGATGGATTCTGGCTCTCGGCGGCCGGAATGATGGAGGGGGTGGATGGGGGGAGGGTTGTGCAAAAGTATGGGGGCGGGATAGCCTTTGGGAGGGAGGAGCCATGCCTGTATTAAGCGAGGGAACAGAAATCCGTAAGGAGATTATCGGGGTGGTTCACCTGCCGGCGCTGCCGGGTAGTCCCGGTTGGCAGGGTGACCTTGACGAGGTAGTGGGACATGCCATGCGGGATGCCGAAGCCCTGGCCCGGGGCGGTGTAAATGCCGTGATATTCGAAAATTTCGGGGACGTTCCTTTTCTGACGGGCCCGGTGCCGCCTGAGGCCGTTGCAGCGATGGCCGTCGTCATCGACAGAGTTGCCAAGAGCATTGACGTGCCCTTTGGGGTGAATGTGCTTCGTAACGACCCGATAGCGGCCCTCGGGCTGGCCTATGCCACGGGGGGAGAGTTCATCCGGGTGAACGTGCACACGGGCGTGATGGTTACCGATCAGGGGATTATCGAAGGTGGCGCAGCAGAGACGGTTAGACGGCGGTCGGTGCTGGGGGCGGACGTGAAGCTGCTGGCCGACGTGTTGGTAAAGCACGCCGTTCCTCTCGGCGAGCAGGATATCCGGGACGCGGCGAAGGCGTCGATTTACAGAGGACTAGCCGATGCCTTGATTGTGACTGGGCCATTCACGGGGGAGGAGGCAGACTTGTCGGACTTAAGGGCGGTAAAGGAGGCGGTGCCTGAGGGGACGCCAGTGCTGGCCGGGAGCGGGGTGACGGAGGGGAATATCGGGGCTTACCTGGAATGGGCGGACGGGGTGATAGTGGGGACGAGCGTGAAGGTGGGTGGGGTGGTTTCGAATCCCGTGGACCGGGAGAGGGTGGAGAGGCTGGTGTCGGCGGGGAGGGGGTGAGCACCTCAATAGATTGTTTTCACAAAGCAATGGCGTGCCACTCCCGCTCGACCCTTCGACTCAGCTCAGGATGAGCGGCCCCCCTCTGGATTCAGGTTCGGAGCCCGGAATGACTTGTGGGGGGTGGGGAAGTGGGGGAAAGAGAAAGCCCCGAAGCACTTCGGCCTATGGCCGTCCCGGTGGACAACCCGGGAGCTTCGGGGCCCGGCGTCTGCACGGATTCCGCAAACGGAACCCAGGGGGACGCCCCCTACGTGTCAAACCGTTTACGTTACAGACACCTCACAAGTCCGTCTATCATCAATATCCAATTGATCACCTCCTTTCTGAGTGTAATTCCAATATAAATGCAATTGCGGTTCGCGCGCAATACCGGGCTGGGTCGAATTTCGAATGTTGCCGAAAGATAGGGGTAGGTCTATCATTCCGGGCAATTTTTAGTAGACGGAAAAGGGGCGCAACATGGAATCGGCGAATGGAGAAGAGGCGCGACCCATGGGGCCCCTGTCCGGAATAAGGGTTATTGAACTGGCCGTCTGGCACAACGGTGGGGGCGCGGGATACATGCTCGGAGACCTGGGGGCGGACGTGATCAAGATAGAGCAACCCGTGACCGGAGATCCGAGCAGGGGGGTGACGCAGGCCTTCGGGCACAACCTGGAGATCCCTGGCGGCCGGGCCCTGTGGTTTGAGATGGTGAACCGCGGCAAGCGGGCCATAACCCTAAACTTGAAGAGCGCCCAGGGGAAGGAAGTTCTCCGCCGGCTTATCTCCAAGGCCGACGTTTTCTTCACCAACTTCACCATGGACGTGGTTGAGCGGCTGGGCGTGGACTACGAGGCCCTTTCGGCCATAAACCCCAAGCTGATATGGGCGATCAACACGGCCTACGGCACTCGGGGTCCGCTGGCGAACAAGCACGGGTACGATTCCTCGATACAGGCGCACAGCGGCTACATGTTCCGAATGGGTAATGCCGAGGGCGGGGAGCCATTGATTGTTGGGGGAGGGACTTTCGACCAGATGGGCGCGACCATGCTGGCCTACGGGATCATGGCGGCACTGATTGCCAGGGAGAGGCAGGGGGTGGGGCAGGCGGTGGAAGCCTCGATGCTAGGGAGCGCCATTCACCTGCAGCACGACAACTACCACATGTACCTCTGGAAAAACGACGCCACCTTTGGGACATCGAGCCGTGCGTCGTTGGACCCGTTCGTCAACTGGTACCGGTGCGCCGACGGTCAGTGGATAATGCTGAACGAGCCTCATCCGGAACGGGTCTGGGAGGAGTTCTGCTCCGTGCTGGAGCTGGGTGCGCTAGTAGACGACCCGCGGTTCAACACTCTGGCCGGCAGACTGGAGAATGCGGCGGCATTCAGAGACATTCTGATTGAGACATTTGCAGCGAGGCCGAGACCGGCGTGGGCTGACCTGTTCGTGCAGAAGAAGGTGAAGTTCGTCTACACGCTGGTGAATACGATTGCGGAGGCTGCGAAGGACCCCCAAGCGTTGGCCAACGAGTACGTGGTAGACACTGAACACCCGACCATGGGGACTACCAAGACCACGGGACCGCCAATCAAATTCTCCAAGACTCCGGCAAAGGTCGGTACTGGGGCCCCGGAGTTCGGGCAGCACACCGAAGAGGTGCTTACCGAGGTCTGCGGGTACGACTGGGATGAGGTTACCGAGATGCGGGAGTCGGGGGTCATCTAGCCGCTGCCCCTATAATGGCTGTCGTAACCATGGCAGTCATCTCTCAAGAATCGTCTCCGCACCGTCTCGCCGCCCAGGATGCGATCCCCCGTTACCGATGGGTGGTGATTGGGGCAATGGCCTCGGGCGTCTCCACGTCCATGGCGATGCTCTTCTTCATCGGACTGCTGCTGCCGGACATCTCCAAAGAGCTTGGGCTGTCGCCGACGATGCAGGGACTGGTAGGTTCCTCGTCGCTGATCACCAACCTGGTGCTGGTGATGCCCATAAATACGTGGAGTTCCCGATTCAAGCCGCGGCGAATGCTTGCCTTCGCGCTGTTTTTAGTTGCGGGGTCGGTCTTCATACAGGCTCGGGCCCCGGTGTTTGCGGTGCTGCTCCTCGGGAGGGGGTGCCTGGCACTGGGCACTATGTTCACGCAAGCCCCGAGGGTGCTGTTGATTCAGCAGTGGTCCAGCAGACGCCAACTGGCCATGACAAACGGCATCCTTGTTGGAAGCGTGGACTTGATGATGGGGATCGTGTCGTTCCTTACACCGCTGATCGTGGTCTGGACAGGGGACTGGAGAAGGGCGCTGAACGTGTGGGGCTTCGTGTGCCTGGCTCTGACCCTGGCCTGGCTGGTTCTCGGCAGGAACCGGGGGACGGGGGAGGAGCGAAAAGGAGCGCCTTCCAAGGAAGGCACGCCGCTGAAGAGCGTCCTGAAATACCGGGAGCTGTGGTACGCCAGCATCGGGTTGCTGGGAGCGGTGCTGGCGGAGATGGCCTTCAGTGTGTTCTGGCCGACCTTGGCAGAGACCGAGCTACACCTTTCCGGGACAATGGTGGGAGTTGCGGTAGGGGTCTCGGCGGTTGCGGCGGCACCGAGCTCGATAGGTGTAAACGCGATAGGGTTTTTCAACCGGCACAGGTCCCTTGTCCTGACGGTGTGCGGTGTCGCCAAATGCGTACTAATCGTGCTCCTGCTCTACACCGAGCCTGCGGGACTGGTGATCCTTTTAACAATGCTCAAGGGAGTGTTCTCGGCGTTCTTTGCGGTGATAATGGGCATGGTGTTCTATCTGCCCAACATCAAGCCGAGAGAAGTGGCCGTGAGCCAGGCATTTCTGCGGATAGCGATATCCTTGGGAGCGGCTATCGGGCCCCTGATGGTGGGATTTATCCAGGAGGCCACCGGGGACCTGCAGCAAGCTTTGCTCTACACGTCATTCATGCCCCTGACCCTAGTCCTGAGCTCAGTGCTGCTCCGGAAACCGAGACGAGCGATAGAGAGCTAAGGACGGGCCAAATGGGAAGGGAAGAATCCTGAACAGTCATGCCAGAGCAACCTGAGTCCCCATTCCGGCCTGAACACTTTCGCAGGGACGACGAGAGGCCGGATGCCGTGTTCTATGCCGAGCCACGGCTGGTAGTCCACATCGATCAGTTCGCTATTGAGGCGATTAGGGAGTACCTGTCGGGGGCGCTGCCCTCGGGAGGGGTGATATTGGACCTGATGAGCAGTTGGCGGTCGCATCTCCCTGAAAGCCAGCCGAGGGGGAAGGTGGTGGGGCTGGGTCTTAATGCAGTGGAGATGCGGGAGAATCCGCAACTCGACGATGCCTTAGTCCACGATTTGAACGCCAACCCCACACTGCCTTTCCGAGACGACACGTTAGACGCGGCGATATTGACGGTATCAGTGCAGTACATGACCAAGCCGGAACTAGTGTTTGAGGAGGTGGCCCGGGTCTTGAAGCCAGGGGCCCGGTTCCACGTGATCTTTTCGAACCGGATGTTCCCGACAAAGGCGACGGCGATATGGAAGGCGCTTTCGGATGAAGACCGAGGGCGGCTGGTGGGGGCGTATTTCCGCCGGTCGGGAGGGTGGGGGGAGCCGGAGGCGAGGGATATCAGTCCGAGGCTCGGGATTTACTGTGATCCGGTGTATGTGGTGTCGGGGGCGGTGGTGGTGTAGGCTAGGGGTCAATTACGAGGTGAGATTATGCCTATGGCAAACCCATGCCACCCGGGAGAGATAGTCAAATATGAGTGCTTGGAGCCGTTGGGGCTGACGGTGACTAAGGCGGCTAATGGATTGGGTGTAACTCGCCAGGCGCTTTCAAACGTGATTAATGGAAGGGCTGGGGTGTCGGTGGACATGGCGATCCGATTTTCGAAGGCGTTTGGCTCTACGCCGGAGACCTGGCTGGGAATGCAGATGGCCTACGATCTGTGGCAGGCCCGGGACAGGGTCAAGGAGATCAAGGTAGAAAGATTCGCCGAGCCGAGTGTAGTTTAGCCGGAGTCCGACTCTTCGGCGATGCCGACCGTGCCGAGGGCGGCGATTATCTCTTCCCTGCTGAGGAATGCGCCGAACTTTATGTGCCGGACCACGCCCGTATCGTCCAGGATGTAGGTCCAGGGCAGGCCGGGGACCTGGTAGGCGGTGGCGACCTGCCGGTGGGTGTCCATGACCGTCGGCATGGTTAGTCCCAGCAACTCCTTGTAGGCTTTGACCCTCTCCGACGATTCCCGGACATCCACCGTAAGCACCACCAAGTCGTCCCCGAGAGAGTTGTAGATACTCTCGATCTCCGGCATTTCGAAGCGGCAGGGGCCACACCAGACGGCGAAGAAGTTGATGAAGACGGGCCGGCCACGGAAATCACTAAGGACTACTATGTCACCATGCTCAGTCTCCAGGCGGAAGTCGGGGGCGAGGTAGCCGATCTCAGAGCCGATGGGGAGGCCGTCTGGGTTGGGGGTTTCCTTAATGCCGAGCCTAGTGGATGGATCCTGCTCGGCAGTGGGGTCCGGCGCCGGTGTCACTGTCGGTAGGGGGGTGGGGGTGGGCTGAACCGTTGGCTTGGGGGTGGGGAGTGGGACTTCTTGCGTCGGCTCGGAGGTGGAGGGTGGGGTTTCTTCGACGGCAACGGGCGTGGCGCAGGCGGCTGTGGCAACAAGGATGAGGGCGAGGAGTAAGGCGGCGGAAAGTTTGGACCATCTGTTGTTGATCATGGGTTGGGGTTATTATAGCCCGACTGGGTACGCGTGGTGTTAGGGAGCAGGCATTCGGATCACAAGGAACTCTGAAATGACGGCGACGGTAATCAAGAATACGACTATTGTGACGGGGGGGCCTGGTAGGACCATTCTTCACGATAAGGCGATTGCGATTGAGGATGGGAAGATTGCCGCGCTGGGAAACTCGGAAGAGGTAGGGGCGCGGTTCCCTGGGGCGGAGGTGGTGGATGGTCGAAGAAAGGCGGTGTTTCCGGGGCTGATTAACGCCCACACTCATCTTCTGAAGACTATCAATCGGGGAATCCTGGAGGATACGGGATTTCCTACAACACTCAGGTTCCCCGAGGACACCCGGTCATTGATGGGCAAAGAGGAAGACAACGTTTTTGCCGTTCTCGGGGTTATAGAGTCGATCCGGAGTGGGGCGACATGCGTGCTGGAGATCGAGAAGGACATAGCGAACTACGCGCAAAGTCTCGCCGACACGGGGATGAGGATGGCGCTGGCGGAGTATGTCGAGGACGTGGATATGGAGCTGGTGCGAAGGAGCGAGTACAGCTTCATCCCGGCCAAGGCGGACGAAGGGATGCGGAAGAGTGTTGATCTGATCGAGGGTTGGAATGACGGAGCCGAGGGTCGGGTGACGTGCATGACTTCCCCGTCTACTCCCGAATACTGCTCGCCAGAGCTGTTGCAGGAGTGCCGCCGGGTAGCAGACCAGTACGACATTGGGATGACGGTGCATTTGAGCGAAAGCTACGACGAAATACAGGCGGTGATGCGTACAAGGGGGGTGAGGCCGACCCAGTACCTGTACGTTAACGGCGCCTTGGGCCCGAGGGTGGTTGCTGCACACTGTCGCTACCTGGATGATTCGGAGATAGCGTTGATGGGGCAGACGCGGACGAATGTGTCGTTCAACCCGGCCATTGCCGCACGACGAGGGGCGGCGGCCCCGGCCAGGGAATTGGAAGAGGCGGGTTCCAACATCGGAATGGGGTCGGACAACATGGACGAGAACATGCTCCACGTGTTGAGGACCGGGCTGTTCGCCGAGAGGGTGCGCCGGCACACACCGATGTCGCCGCAGCCTGAGCAGGTATTGGAGTGGGGGACTATGGGGAGCGCCCGTGCCTTGGGGCTCGGGGACCAGGTGGGGAGCCTGGAGGTGGGTAAGAAGGCCGACCTGTTCATGATAGACACGTTCAGGCCTCACCTGGCGCCGAACCACCGGATTGTGTCGGCGTACATACACAACGGGCAGGCGGACGACGTGGAAGCGGTAATGGTGGACGGGCATTGGCTGATGCGAGATGGGAAGCTGCTGACCATCGATGAGGAGGATATCGTGGCGCGGGCGGAGGAGATGGGACAGTCGTTATGGCGTCGGCTGTTGGACAGGAACCCATCTGTGGCGTTTCCGTTTGCACTGCCGCCTCGGTAGCGTCATCCGACTCATCCTGATAATATCTCCCCGTTCCCGGTATTGAAGGTCCCATCACATCAAGGAGTACGGATATGCCTATAGTCAGAGTAGAGATGCTGCCAGGCCGGAGCGAGACTCAGAAATCGGACCTGGTCAAGGCTATGACCGACGCCATGGTTAACATAGCGGGCACACCCTCGGCGGAGTCCGTTCACGTTATCATCACCGAGACGGCAGGCGAGCACTGGGCCATGGGCGGGGAGATGCTGTCGGAGAGGATGAAGGCGAGGGCGTAGGGGACCTTTCCTTCCCTGAAGAACAATGGCCGTATATATTGGGGATCACGCTCTCCCGTCAAGGGAGAGGGTATAAGACTCCCCCCGCTCATACTTCGAGAGCCTCCCGCCTCGGCGGATCTTCGACAGCACGAGCGGCCCCAGCCCCTCCAATACGAGTTATGTGAGGGTAGTTCCTTCCGAGAAAGGATATGGGCTTAGTACATGGGTGACATAAGCAGGTTCAGCGCGTATTTGTACGGGTGGGGCGCAACGCCGCCAACACTGGACTCGCTGTCGGATGTGGTGAAGCAGCTGGACCGGCTGGGGTATTACTCCGCCGGATTCCCATATCACATGACCCTGCCCCATGCCCCTATGTTCGATCAGTTCAGCAGTCACCACCTGTTCGACCCACTGGCTTTACTTCCCTCCCTCTTTGCAGTCACGAAAAACCTGCGTCTCGGGATCCATTCGCTCATCCTACCGCTGCTCCCGCCCTATTTCTGGGCCAAGAACCTCTCGACCATCGACGTGATATCCGGGGGGAGGCTGATACCGGGGATGTGCATGGGATGGTCACCGGGGGACTTCAAAATGGCGGGGGTGGAGGAGCATCACAAACGCAGGGCTCGGGTCACGGATGAGCAGATGGAAGTGATCACCCGACTCTGGACTGAGGACGGTGTCGACCACGAGGGTAGGTATTACCAGCTTTCGGATGTAACCCTCGACCCTAAACCCATGCAGAAGCCCTACCCGCCGATATGGTACGGCGGGGGTATTCCGTCGATACCGAGAGCGGCTCGGTATGCCACCCACATTCTCCCTGCACCAATGCCAGTCGAGGAGATAAGGGAGCAGTGGATGCCGACAATCGAGGAGGAGAACCAGCGGACGGGGTCTTCCCTCAAGATCAGCCTGATGAATTTCGTGGCCATAGTGGACGACGAGAGCAAAGTTGAGAGCGAGGTTGTGCCTCGGTTGCGGGAGTGCATTCGGCTGACTGCGACGGGGGTGAAGCCGGAAGATATGACGATAGTCGGCTCCCCGGAGACGTGTGCGGAAAGGGTAAGGGGCTTTCTGGACGCGGGTGTGGACCACTTACTGCTGGACTTCAGCTATCGGGGGTCGGCGTCTGCGGAGTACGCGCGGGAGCAGATAGAGCGGTTTGCGGAAGAGGTAGTGCCGCTGGTCTAGGGCCCCGCCCCCGAACCCCGCCTCTGGATTCACGCCACGGCGCACTCCATAGGCGCACTTTCAGCACCTTTGGCCTGCCTCCGCAGGAATGATGATAAGCGTATCGAGGTCAGGCTAGGGGGATGCCCTCGGTGAGGACGGAGTCGCGGAGGACTTCTACGAGGTGACGGGCGCGGCGGCCTGTGCCGTGCTCGACCTGCTGACGGCAGGAAACACCCATGACCGCCACGTCCCACTCCTGACCCTTGGCCTCGATGGCTGGGAAGAGCTTCATGCCGCCTATCTGCATCGATAGGTCGTAGTGCTCCTTTTCGTAGCCGAAGGCTCCGGCCATGCCGCAGCACCCGGAGTCGATCACTTCCACCTGGTGACCGGGGGCGAGAGAGAGGGCGGTCTTGGCTGCTTCTACGCCGACGAGGGCCTTCTGATGACAGTGTCCGTGGAATAGGACTTTACGCGGTTGTCCAGAGAAGGCCAAATCCAAGGCTCCCTCTTCCGATAGCTTGGCCAGGAACTCGTCGATCATGAAGCTGTTTTCGGCCACGACTTTGGATTTTTCGTCCTGGAGGAGGTCGGGGTACTCATCACGGAAGGCGAGGAGGCAGCTGGGCTCGCAGCCGATTATGGGGGTACCCTTGGAGGCGGCTTCAAACAGACGGTCGACGTTGTAGCGGGCGTTGCCTCGGGCGCGCTTTAGCATACCTTTGGAGATCATGGGGCGGCCACAGCATCGCACGTTGGCGAGACGCACTCGATAGCCTGCCAGCTCCAGCAACTCGACGGCAGCTATACCGACGGATGGGTAGTTGTAAGTCATAAAGGTGTCGTTGAAGAGGATGACCTCGCCTCGGGACCCGGAGCTGAGGGGTTGGTGGTTTTTGAACCATTGCCCTAGGCCGGGGCTGGCAAAGGGGGGCAGTGAGCGGTTCTTGTGGATGCCGAGGAATCGGTGATTGAGGCTTCGGACCCCGGGGAAGTTGGCGAGCCAGTTGGAGAAGGGAGCGAGAGCGGAACCCAGCCGGTTTATCAGGCTTATCTCGGAAAAGATCCGGGCCCGGAGGGGCGTGCCGTTGGCGGCGTTGTACCGTTCCAGGAACTCATACTTGAGCTTGGCCATATCCACGTTGGAGGGACATTCGGCCTTGCAGCCCTTGCACTCGAGGCAGAGGTCTAGGGCGTCGTGGAGGCGCTTGCTGATCATGGTGTCGTGGGGCAGGGCCCCGGAGAGGGACGCCCGCAAGAGGTTGGCGCGTCCACGGGTGGAGTGCTCTTCTTCACGGGTAGCCTGGAAAGAAGGGCACATGACACCGTCCGACTTTCGGCACTCACCCATGCCGTTGCACATCTCGACGGCCCCGGCGTAGCCTTCGAAGGACGAGAAGTCCATGCGGGTGTTGAGGCTCTGGGCCCGATAGTCCGTGCCGTAGCGCAGGTTTTCCGACATGGGGGGGCACTCGATGATCTTGCCGGGGTTCATTATGCGCTTGGGGTCGAAGGCGTCCTTGAGCTCGACGAAGGAATCGTAGAGCTTCCGGCCAAACATCTTCTCGGTCCAGACGCCGCGGACTATGCCGTCGCCGTGTTCGCCGCTGAGGGAGCCGCCAAACTCGAGGACGAGGTCGGTTATAGCCTCGGCGATGGACTCCATCTGCCGGATGCCGGGGCCATTTTTGAGGTTGACCAGGGGTCGGATGTGGAGGCAGCCGACGCTGGCGTGGCCGTAGTAGGAGGCAGTGGTATGGTGGGCTTGGACGATCTGGTCGAAGCGGCGGCCAAACTCTCCGAGCCGGTTGGGATCCACGGCTGTATCCTCAACGAAAGGGATGGGCTTGGCGTCGCCGCGGACGCCCATGAGCAGCCCGAGCCCCGCCTTGCGGACGGCCCAAGCCTTTGCCTGGTCCTCCTTTGCGAGGAGGTTGACGCAGGCGTAGCCTAGCCTCTTGCGCTCCATGTCGGCCTTGAAGCTCTCCAGCTTGGACTTGACCTCCGCCTCCGAATCGCCGAAGAACTCGACGAGAACGAGGCCGCCGGGGTCGCCCTGCAGGAAGTCTATGTAGCGCTTGAGTCCGAGGGATGCACGAGTCTGCCGGATGATCATATCGTCTATGAACTCCACGGCGGAAGGTCCGTGTTCGATGATTGCGGGCGTGGAGTCGCAGGCTTGGAAGATGTCCTCGAAGTGGAGGGCGGCGACGCCGGTGGCGTTGGGCAAGGGTTCGAGCTTGACCTTGGCCTCGGTGATGGTGCAGAGGGTGCCTTCGGAGCCGACGACGATGCGGGCAAGGTTGAAGGGGTCCGGGTCCAGGAATTCGTCGAGGTTGTAGCCGCTGACACGGCGCATAATCTTTGGGTAGCGGGCTTCTATCTCTGAGCGGTTGGCCTCGGCGAGGCGGGCGGTCTCACGATAGGCGTTACCGAGGAGGCCGGGCCCCGAAAGCCTGTACTCCAAGCTACTTGGTGATATGGGGCCTAGCCGGGCTCTTGTACTGTCGGAGAGTATGGTGTCGAGCTCCAGGACCTGATCTAGGGTCTTGCCAAAGAGGACGGAGTGCGTGCCGCAGGAGTTGTTGCCTATGCCACCGCCGACGGTGGCGCGGTTTACTGTCGAGGGGTCAGGGGCGTAATGGAGACGATGGCCGGCGACCTGGCGGTTGAGGGCAGCAACTACGATGCCCGGCTCCACTCGGGCCCAACCCTCCTCCGGGTTCACCTCCAGAAGCCGGTTGAGGTACCTGCTGAAGTCCAGGACGATGGCGTGGTTGACGGTCTGGCCGGAGAGGCTGGTGCCGGCGCCCCTGGGCAGGACGGGGATACCCTCCCGGTTGGCGAGCTCGACGACGGCTACGACGTCGTCGGCATCACGGGGCGTTACGACGCCGACGGGCTTCATCTGGTAGATGCTGGCGTCGGTGCTGTAGAGGGTGCGGGAGAAATCGTCGAGGCGGACTTCTCCGGAGACGCGTCTTTCGAGTTCGGCGGCGAGGTCTCGGGCGAGGGCGGTATCGGCGCTGGCGGCTAGGGTCACTAGGTTAGGGCCTCCGGGGGGTTGACTATAATCAGGGCATCAGGACCTTTGATTGAATCGCTAACTCAGGCACGATTATTGATTGTTTCGAGAAACTTTGCGCGCCACTTAATGGACCTTCAGTGCTTTTTCTACATTGGAAAGGATAGGGTGGGGAGGTGGGGGATGCAAGGGGGCACTGTTGACACCCGTGAAGGGGGTCAAACATAATGCGGCGCACGCCGTAGGCGTACTTTCAGCATCTCCAACGGCATGGGTCAGCGGATGCGCGTATTTGACAGGGAGGTCTCGGATGGCAGCTAAACTCAAGGGTGTACACTGGATGCTGGCTACGCCGTTCAACAAAGACGAAACGGTGGACGAGGCGAGCATCCCGAACCTTGTCGGAAAGGCGCGGGAGTCGGGGTGTGAGGGTGTGGTGGCGCTGGGTGTAATGGGAGAAGCACACCGCTTGACCGACGCTGAGGGGAGGGGGGTGGCAGAGGCCGTGATCTCGGCGGCGAACGGGATGCCGGTGACGCTGGGAACGTCCGGGCCGAGCACGATGGTTGCGATAGCGCGGACACGGGAAGCCAAGGAGATGGGCGCAGCCGCTGTTATGGTCGCGCCTCCGCCGATGCCCAAGACCAACCTGGAAGCCGTATACGCTCATTACCACCGGTTGGCGGAGGCAGTCGATATCGACTTAGTGGTGCAGGACTACCCGAAGACCACGGGGGTACACATGCCGCCGGAGTTCTTCATGAGGCTGGCCGACAACATTCCGTCGGTGCAGTACTGCAAGATCGAGGCGCCACCGACGCCGCCGAAGATTCGAGCGATAAAGGCACTAGCCGGCGACAGATTGGCACTGTTCGGGGGGTTGGGGGGGCTGTTCCTGGTCGACGAGCTGGCGCAGGGGGCGTCGGGGGCGATGACAGGTTTCGCGTTCCCGGAGACACTGGTGCGGATATGCCGGCACATGGCGGAGGGTGAGACGGGGGAAGCTGAAAAGCTCTTCTATGAGTGGCTGCCGCTGGTCCTGTTCGAAGTGCAGGAGGGAATAGACCTGAGCATACGGAAGAGCGCGCTCCATTACCGAGGGCTGATAGGGAATCCGGCGGTACGGCAGCCTGGGCCACGAGCCGGGGAGGCGACCGTGAAGCAGCTGATAGAGCATATCGAACGGCTGGGGTTTTAGTCCGGCCCGTCCACCCGGAATACAACGATGAAAAAGCTGCGTTACGATGTGATAGTTGCGGGTGGGGGGTCGGCGGGATGCGCGGCGGCCAACGTTCTCTGCAAGGCCGGGCTTTCGGTGGCGCTGCTAGAGGCGGGGCCCGACTATGGGCCAAAGGCCGAGGGACGCTGGCCTAAAGACCTTCTCGACCCCCGGTTCGATCCAGACAGCCACGACTGGGGCTATTACGCGGACCGACTCGATGGGTCCAGCTTCATAGAGCTTCGGGCGAAGGTTATTGGCGGGTGCTCTTCCCACAACGATTGCGCGGCGATCTGGGGCGTGCCCCGGGACTACGATGCCTGGGCCGAGGCCGGCAATCCCGGCTGGAGATATGAAGACCTTTTCCCACTGATACAGCAGATTGAGGGGACGGCAGGGGACTCGGTGACGCCTTACAGGGGCACGCAGGGGCCGTTGTATACGAAGAGGATGCAGGAAGAGGAGCTTTCGCTGTACCAGCGGGCGTTTATAGCGGCAAGCCTAAACGAGGGTTTCGGCAGGGTGGTGGACATGGGCGGGCCGGAACCGGGCGAGGGCGTGGCCTCTTACCATGGGAACGTCAAGGACACGGAGCGTTGGAACGCGGCGTTTGCGTTTCTCGACCCGGTTAGAGACAACCCCAATCTGACCATCTGGGACCACACGATGGTTGACAGGGTGGTTATTGAAGGGGCGAGGGCCGAGGCGTTGATCGTGAAGTCTCGGGGGGAGGATGTGGAGCTTCGGGCAGACACGATATTGCTCTCAACGGGGACCCATGGTACACCGCCGATTTTGATGAGGTCGGGGGTGGGGCCGCGGGAGGTGTTGAAGGAGGTTGGAATCCCGGAGTCGGTGGTGATAGAGGGTGTCGGGCGCAACCTGCACGATCACCCGTCCTTCTATATCAGCTACAAACCGACAGACGAGGGTTGGGAGCGGGTGGTCCGGGACTTGGGAGAGGATAGCGTGTACCGGGGTCAGGTGATCCTACGGGCTCGGAGCCCCGTGTGCCAGGAAGACCTGCCCTTCGATCTGCATTTGCTGCCTTCCCAGGTGCCTAGAACCTTGGAGTCACGCACCCTGCAAGGGTTCGTCTGTCACATGGCGGCCCGGTCCCGGGGCCGGGTGTGGATTACGAGCCGGGACCCGAACGCCGCCCCAAGAATCGCAACCAACTACCTGACCGACGAAGGGGGCCGGGACACGGCTGCCCTGATATACGCACTCAGGCTTTTGCGCAGAGTGGCACAGGCGGCGCCGATGTCCTCGCTTATTGAGAGCGAGCTTGAACCCTGGGGAAGTAAGCAGACCGACGAGGAGATATTAGGCCAGCTTCGGGAGTCAATAGTGAACTATAGCCATGCGTCGGGGACGTGCAAGATGGGGCCTGCCTCGGACCCAGGGGCGGTTGTGGATGCTGCGGGGAAGGTGCATAGGATCGAAAACCTGTACGTTGCAGATGCCTCGATAATCCCGTTAATACCCTTGGCCAACACGAATCTGACGAGCATGCTGATTGGGATGAAGGTGGCCTCGGGGCTGGTGGGGTAGGGGTGGGCTTTACTTCAGCAAGTGTGGTTTGGGCGCATCACTCATACTTCGATCCTTTCCGCCAAAGGCTCACTTTCAGCGGGCTTAGCATGAGGGGGTGGGTCTAGGCTTAGCCTAGCTAAAATGGCAGTTGGGGACTTGGAAGAATCGAGGGTCGGGGGAGGGCTGCCACCCGTAACGCCGGATGAACAGGCCCGGCTGCTGGGGCCCGCGCTAAAAGAGACGTCCCGGGCCTTCTATCTCACTCTTCGCGTACTTCCAGGAAACCTCAGGACTCCTGTGGGACTCGCCTATTTGCTGGCGCGGACAGCGGACACGATTGCCGATACGAACACCCCCTCCGCGCAGGACAGGCTGACTGCGCTCCTCGACTTTCGGAGGCAAGTGGACGGGCCGGGGGACTTAGGGGAGATTGAGGCACTGGCACGGTCGGTTAGGGTGGGAGCTTCGCCCAAGTCAGAGCGAGCGGAGAGAGAGTTGATCAGGTCGATGCCCAAGGTCATATCGATGCTTGAGGGTCTTGGGGAGATGGACCGGTTTCGGGTGCGGCAAGTCGTGGTGACGCTGACACAGGGGATGGAGATGGACCTGACGTATTTCCGCCGGGAAGGGGTGTCGGGTTTTGAGACGGCGAAGCAGCTGGATGAATACACCTACCTTGTGGCGGGTTGCGTGGGCCAGTTCTGGACCGAGATGAGCATGGACCACAATCCTGGGCTCGGGGGCTGGGATGCCAGGGAGATGAGTAAGAAGGGAGTCAGGTTCGGTAAGGCATTGCAGTTGACGAATATCCTCAGGGACGTGCCGAAGGACCTGCGCTTGGGTCGGTGCTACCTGCCAAGGGGAGTGCTTGAAGGGTGTGGGCTCTCGGCGGAAGACTTGCTCGATGCCGGGGCGAGCGCCAAGGCAAGGCCCGCGCTGGTGTGGGGTATCAACAGGGCACTGGACAACTACCGAGCCGCAAGCGGATACCTTCAAGCGATTCCGACAAAGCACTATCGGCTTCGGTTGGCCGTGGCTTGGCCGTTGCTGATGGGACTGGGGACGTTGGCGGAGCTAGCGAGAAATAAGGAGTGGCTCGATCCATCGAGTAGGAGCAAGGTGAGCCGGGGGTGGGTCTATCGGATGATGGGGGTGTCGGGGGTGAGGGTGTTGTCCAACAGGTCGATTGCCGGTTGGGTAGAGCGGCTGAGGGGCGAGATTCTGCGGGCGTTGTGATGGAGAAGGTTTGAAGATAGAAGGCGCGGTGACGCTCGCAGGCTCGCCGGGAGAGGTTTGGACTGCACTACACGATCCCGACACCCTGGCTCGTTCCATACCTGCTTGCAAGGGCGTCGAGAGGGTTGATGATGGGGTTTTCAAGGCAGTCTTCGAGGCGGATTTCGGAGGGATGAAGGGCAGTTACGAGGGAGAGATTCGATACCGTGAAGAGACACCGGATTCGTATAGCCGGGTGCTGATCTTGGGGGAGGGGCCTTTGGGGCCGGTGTCGGGGGACGGGGAGGTGTGGTTTTCACCGTCGGGGGAGGGAACTATGGTGAAGTACCGAGTCGAGGTGAAGATGGGCGGGGGGTTGGGGTGGCTCGGGGGGCGGATGTTCGAGGGGGTTGCTAACAATATGGCGGGGCGGTTTTTTGAGGGGGTGGGGAGGGGGCTCTCTTCCGCTCCACCCCACTTATAAACTGAAGCATCACTAATTGCGCCGTAATAAGTGATGCTTTCTAGCCGATGGGGGGATGGATTCACGCCTTGGCGCACTTACAGCCTGCCTACACAGGAATGACCGAAGAGGGAAGTGCCGGTGCAGGCTAGGAAAGGGCTTCGGCGAAGTCCAGGTTGAGGAGGAACTTTTCGCCGGTCCATTCACCATCGGCGATTTCGACTTCGTGGACGTACATGCTGTCGGCGTCCAGGTAGACGGTGTTGCCAGTGGTCTTGATGGTAAGCCCGCTGGGGCTCTTGAACTGCATGTCGGCCGCTATGCTGTCTTGCTCGGCGTATGCCATAGAAATCACCCGGATTGGTAAAGGTTGAGCCGAAATGCAGGTCGTTACGGCTATCAGCCGATGTAATATATCGTAGAAGACGGGGGGCGGCAAGGGGAAGGGCAAGAACCCTCTCCCCCTTTATCCCCCGCTCCCTTAGGGCCCTCAAGGGAGAGGGGGAAGAATGAACAGGGGCGAGCGTCGGGGCATTGCCCCGACGCTCGCCCCTAGTCCGGTACCATGTGGGGGCATTGGATAAGGCTGGAGGAAAGAACGTTGACAACATTGACGCAGGAGCGGTGTGTGGCCTGTCGGAGAGATGCGCCTCATGTTACTGAAGAGGAGATCGCCGAGCTTCACCCGCAGGTGTCGGAATGGGAGTTGATAGACGAGGGGGGAATTCCCAAGCTGGACCGCACGTTCAAGTTTTCGAACTTCGGGGATGCGCTGGCCTTTACCGAGGCTGTGGGGAGCGCGGCAGACGCCGAGGGTCACCACCCGAGACTGGTGACCGAGTGGGGTAAGGTGCGTGTGACCTGGTGGACGCACAAAATCAGAAACCTGCACCGCAACGACTTCATTATGGCCGCCAAGACGGACGGGTTGTACGGGTAGCTAGCGCCGGGTTACGAGCGGGAGATGTCGGGTTTGCCTTTGGGGTTCTCCCAGAGTTCGATTAGGACGCCCTGCGCCTGCTTGGGGTGAATCCACCCGACTCGGAAGCCGTAGTCGTTGGAGCCGATGGGTTTGATGAGGTCGTAGCCGAGGGGTTTAAGCATCTCCAGGTCGGCGTCCAGGTTGTCGGACTCCAGGCAGATGTGGTGGAGGCCATCGCCCCTTTTTCCGAGGTAACGCGCCACGCCGCTGTCGTCATTGATGACCTGGTTGACCTCGATCATGCTTTCGCCGATAGGGATGTTAAGGATGCGAACGTCTTCTTCGACGAGGTCGAACTCCCGGCCGGGTGTGAGACCGAAGTGGTCGCAGTAGAGCTTCTTGGTCTCGTTGAGGTCTTTGACGAGGAGGCCGACGTGGTGCAGGCGGATGAACATGTAGGAATTCTCCTATGTGTGAATGGGGGGTTAGTCAGGGATGACGGCGATGAGCTCAATCTCGAGTCGGGCGCTGGGGGGGATCAGGCCGGCGAGGATGCCGGTGCTGGCCATGGGCGAGGTGAGGTATGTCTGCATGACCTTGTAGACGGGGTCGAAGTCGTTGATGTGGGTCAGATAGACGTTGCGCTTGAGGACGTTGTCGAAAGACGTACCGGCCTCCTCGAGGATGGCCTTGAGGTTCTCCATGACCTGGGTGGCCTGCTGCTCTATACTGCCCATCTCGGGGGTGGAATGGGGGTTGCCGCCGACGTCCGGGGGGTTGGCGACCTGGCCGGTGATGAACAGGAAGCCGCCGGCCTTGGTGGCGTGACAGGTGGTGCTGGAAAAAGCCTTGCCGATCTTGGGTGAATTGACGACCTCTTTCTTCATGTCGGGGTCCTCCTGTGGGGTTGGGTGGGGACATTATAGCGCGAGGGTGGGGATTAACGGGTTAATCGAATAGGTCGGAGTGTGTACCAGTACGTACCAAAAGCAAGTCACCCTCTTCTCGAAACCAGATCAAAAGCCAATTCGGTTCAATATGGCATTCCCAATAATGAGACCTCCGACCGGACAAACGGTGGGGCCTGTACCGTTCAGAGAGGGGCTCGCCTGACAAAAGTAGTTCTACTACCGCGCACAGTTTGTCGAGGGACTTGCCTCGCCTCTTTGCCCTGATGGCGTCCCTTCTAAACTGCCTCGTTTGGAGAAGCCGCATCTATGCTTGCTCGAGGCTTTCCTTAAACTCATCGAGACTGGAGTATTCGATAAGGTCCTCTCGGTTCTCTGCTTGTCGCATTGCCTCGACAGTTACTGCGTTGGGAATCCTTACAGAAAAGGGGAGGCCATGGTGGATGGCGACCTGCTTGTAGAACAAAGTTATGGCCTCTGTGGTTGAGAGGCCGAGCTCAGAAAAGAGTTCTTCTGCACGTCGTTTCAGTTCCGGCTCCACGCGAGCACGAACCATTGCGGTTTTGGGCATCACGCACCTCCTATACAGTTTAGTGCCCCAATTGGGACACATTCCATTATAGCATCTTCAAAAGAGGGCGACCAATCATCTGGTGCAGGGAACATAGGAACATAAATGCCGGCCACTGTTGCCATACCGATTCGTCGGGATTAGGCTAGGCGGACGTTACCAAAATCCACCTCAGATCGAAAGGAACATGAGATGGGCTCTACACCCCTGGACTCGGCGTTCTTTAAGGACCTCTTCGGCACCGACGAGATGCGGACGATTTTCGAGGAGCGCAATCAGCTACAGAGGTGGCTGGATGTCGAAGCGGCGCTTGCCCGGGTGGAGGGGCGGCTGGGGATTGTTCCACAGGAAGCCGCAGACGCCATAGCGGCCCACTGTAATGCCGATGAGATGAGCATCGAAGCGATCAAGCGGGACATGGACGTGACCCGGCACCCGATCGTGCCGGTAATCAAGGAGCTTGAGCGGCACTGTCCGGGGGACTCGGGGGAGTATATCCACTGGGGAGCGACTACCCAGGACATCATGGACACGGGGATGGTGCTTCAAATCAGGGAAGCCCTGGCGATCCTGATGCGAGACCTGGGCCGTGTGGAGCAAGCGTTGGTGAATCTGGCAAAGGAGCATCGGGGGACACTGATGGCGGGCCGGACGCATGGACAACAGGCGTTGCCGATCACATTCGGGTACAAGGTGGCAGTATGGGCGGACGAGATGAGTCGGCACATTCAACGGATGAAGGAGTGCAAGCCCAGGCTGCTAGTGGGGCAGTTCAGCGGGGGAGCGGGGACGCTATCATCACTGGGGGGGCGGGCATCCGAGGTGAGGGATGCGCTGATGGAGGAGCTGGGGCTCGGCAATCCTGTTATAACGTGGCACTCGGCGAGGGACAATCTTGTTGAGTTCATGGCGATACTCTCCATGATTGCGGGCAGCCTTGCGAAGATGACCCACGAGGTCGTGCTGATGCAGCGAACGGAGATGGGCGAACTGGAAGAGAAGTTCGGGCCGGGGCAGGTGGGGAGCAGCACGATGCCCCAGAAGCGGAACCCGACCTGGTCGGAGCAGGTTATCGCAGTGGCTCGTACTATTCGCGGGCTGGCGGGCGTTGCGCTGGAGGGGCTGGAACACGAGGACGAGCGGGACTCGGCGGTGTGGCACAGCGAGTGGCACTTCGTATCGGAGGGGTGCATCCTGGCCGCGGGGGTGTTGAACCTGTCAATCGGGATATTCGAGAACCTGCAGGTGAAACCGGATGCCATGCGCCGGAACCTCGACCACAGCCGCGGGTTGATCATGTCGGAGGCGGTGATGATCGGGCTCGCGGAGACCCTGGGCCGGTTCACCGCCCACGACGTCGTCTACGAGGCGGCGCAGAAGGCGTTCGAAGAGGGTCGGTGGCTGAAGGAGCTGTTGATGGAGGATGAGAGGGTGACGAACGTTCTGTCGGAGGCTGAGATTGATCGGCTGCTGGACCCGGACTCCTACCTAGGGTTGGCTAAGGAGTTCGTGGATCGGGTGGTGGGGGAGGGGTAGTCTAGCAGGACGCGCCATCCCGTACGAAACTAAATTGGAGTGCCAAAAGCGTATTGAATTCTTGGTAGGGCCTGCCCAGGGTCGAAGTGGCAATCTACGGCTTCTCTGATGTTGTGGCGCAGTTCGTCTAGGGATTCGGCCTGGGTGTGGATGCCGTACTCCAAAGCGCTGGCGGAATAGCCGCCGTCGATTTCGTCCACACTGACTATGAATGTGACCTTCGCATTGTGGGCTGTACTCATGGGTGTTACGGAAGGGCCATTTAATTGAAGGCCGGTATGACCTCTTCTACGAAGGATTGGAGGCCTTCCCAGTCGAAGGGGGCGCGGACGGAGATGTTGACCTGGTCGGCGCCGACGTCTTGCAGAGCGCCGAGGCGCTCGATGGCGTCCTTGGCGGTGCCTAAGATCATTCCCTGTTCAAACTCCGAGAGATAGTCCCGGTCCTTGTCGTAGTTGGCGTCATCTGGTCCGGCTTCCCCGCGTCCCCACTTCTCTTCGAACTCCCGGCGCTTTCGCCGGGCTGACTTTTCGTCGGCGCCCATGTAGAAGCCTACGTTGCAGGAGCGGACGATGTCGGCGGGGTCCCGGCCTTCCTGTTCGCACAGCCTATCTAAGAGCCGGTTTTTTGATTCGAAGGCGGCGTCGGGGATGTAGGTTGCATTCCAGCCGTCGGCGTAGCGGGCGACCATGGGGAGGATGCGCCTTTCCCCGATTCCGGCTATCCAGAGTCTCGGAGGGTCTTGGACGGGTCGGGGGTACACGTGGGCGTTTTCGATTTGAAAGTGTTTTCCCTGGAAGGTGGTGGTCCCGTTGTGGAGCATGGAGCGCGTGATTTGCGCCGCTTCCTCCAGGATGTCCATCTGGGTCTTCATGGCAGGTAGATCGAGTCCATAGGCGACGTATTCCGGCCCCCAGGGGCCGTAGCCGATTCCCAGCTCCAAACGCCCGTTGCTGACGTGGTCAATGGTGACGGCGGCTTTGGCCAGTAGGCCCGGGTTGCGGGTACCAACACAGAATACGAGACAGCCCACGCGGACGTTTTTGGTCTCCGCCGCGAGGGCGGTCATTATAGAAACGGCCTCAAAGCATGGGCCTTTGCCATTGATGACGGGGGTCTCGTAGAAGTGGTCCCAGACGGATACCCAGTAGAACCCTGAGGTGTCGGCCATGTGCCAGAGCCGCTTCAGGTCTTCGTATGAGCAGTCCTGGGGGCCCGCGTGGATGCCTATTTTCAACGCCATGTCAGTCTCCTCGGCTTGAACCGTCGGCTACTTACGGAAGTGGGGCATGACCTCTTTGGCAAAGGTCTCGACGAGGGTGCGGATGTCTCGGGGGTGGCAACCGGGGTCGATGACGAAGTTGGTGACGCCGATTGCGGCAAAGGACTCAATGGTCTCGATCATGTCCTCTGGGCGCCCGACGGCGTAGCCTGCGTCCGGGTTGACGGAGTGGACCTTGTTGAGGCGGGCGCCGATTTCCCTTTCGGCGGTCTTGATGCCTTCATCTCGGCTGTTGGCGAGGGCGCTCCAGGTCAGGAGGCCCCAACCGATAGTGCCGGGGTCCCGGCCTGCGGCCTCGGCGTGTTCCTGGATGCTGGCCTGGGCTTCAGTAAAGGTCTCGACGGGGGTCTCGGTGGGGAAGAAGCCGTCGCCGAGGCGTCCTGCCCTTCGCAACACGCCCTTTGGGAAGCCGTTCATGCCGTTGGCGCCAATCCAGATAGGGACGGGCTGCTGGACGGGCCGAGGGCCCATCGTGAGGTCCCGGAAACTGTAGAACTCACCGTCATAGTCCACGTTCTCACCGGCGAGGAGTCTGCGGGTGATGTCGATGTACTCATCGGAGATACGACCGCGCTTTCGGAAGTCGACCTGGGCTATTTCGAAGTCACGGGCCACGGCGCCGATGCCTATGCCCAAGGTCAGCCGACCATCGGAGAGGACGTCCACGGAGGCGGCGTCCTTGAACATCTGGAAGGGGGAGCGGAAGGGGGCGAGGGTCACGGCGGTACCGAGCCTGACGTTCTTGGTTTCACGGGCGGCGGCTGCGAGGAGGACGAAGGCGTCGAGGTAGGGAAGGGTCACGTAGTCGGGGACCCAGAAGTAGTCATAGCCGAGGTCGTCGGCCATCCGGGCTAGCTCAAGGGCCTCGGGACCTTCTTTGGTCGGGAAGAAGAGGGGGCCGAACTGTAGCTTACTCATTAGTCAGCACCTTTAAGATATGGGATCACTTCGCGGCCGAATTGTTCGGTCTGGGCGGTGGTCTCTTCGGGGTCGCAGCAGGGGGCTAGGATGAGGTGGGAGACGCCTAGGTCGGCGAACTGGTCAGCGGTTGCGATGCAGTCCTCTGGGGTGCCGAGGCCGTAGCAGGCGTTATCCTGAACTACCCACGGAACGCTGAGCATCTTGGGGATTACCCGGTTTGCAGTGGCCTTTGCCTGTTCGCGTGTGGGGCCAAGGCAGGTCCACATGGTGCCGGCGTAGCCAATGGTGTCGGGGTCTCGGCCTGCGGCTTCTGCGTAGGAGCGGACCTTTTCCTTGGCGTAGGGGTAATAGTTCGTGGGGGTGTCGGCGGGAAAGATGAAGACGTTGGCGTATGTGCCGGCGCGCTTGAGGGCGGCGTCGGCAATTTTGCCGGTCCATCGGGCACCGATCCAGATGGGTACGTGTGGTTTCTGGACGGGGTCGGGGGATAGGGTGAAGTCCTCGAACTTGTAGTAGTCGCCGGAATGGGAGACGGACTTCTCGGTGAAGAGGCGATAGAGGATATCGAGTCGTTCATTGGAGACGCGGCCCCGCTCCCGGAGGTTGGGGATTCCTTCGACCTCCAGGTCCTTGGGAACGACTCCTCCGAGCCCGAGGCCGAGAACCAGCCGGCCATCGGAAAGGATGTCAGTGGTTACGGCGGCCTTCGCGAGCTGGACGGGACTACGAAGAGCCAAGCCAGCAACACCCGTGCCGAGCCTGATGGTCTTGGTGTGTTGAGCGGCGGCAGAGAGGACGGCGAAGGGCTCCAGGGTGGGAATGGCCAGGAACTCGGGGGCCCAGTAGATGGCGTAGCCCCAGCCCTCGGCATCGATCCCCTGCTGAACGGCGCTCCGTTCATTGCCGCCGATTTGTGTGACTCCGAACTCCATGACGGTCATGATGCAACACTCGATCTGAAATGGGAGTTTACTTCACGTCCGAACTGTTCGGTCTGGGCAGTAACCTCTTCGTAATCGCAGCAGGGATTCATTAGGATGTGGGAGACGCCCAGGTCAGCAAACTGTTCGGCCGTTTCTATGCAGTCCTCCGGGGTGCCCATGCCGTAGCAGGCGTTATCCGGGACCACCCAGGGTACGCTAAGCATCTCCGGTATTATCCGGTTGGCAACCGCCGTGGCCTGCTCCCGGGAGGAGCCGAGGCACGTCCACATGGTGCTGGCGTATTGCAGTGCGCAGGGGTCACGGCCTGCGGCCTCGGCATAGGCGCGGATCTTATCTTGGGCGTAGGGATAGTAGCTGGTGGGGGTGTCGGCGGGGAAGATGAATACGTCGGCGTAGGTCCCGGCCCGCTTGAGGGCGGCCTCTGTCAGCTTTCCCAGGTAACGGGCCCCGATCCAGATGGGGACGTGGGGTTTCTGTACGGGGTCGGGGCCGAGGGTGAAGTTCTCAAAATTGTAGTAATTGCCGGAATGGGAAACGGTACGCTCAGTGAAAAGACGGTAAAGGATTTCGAGGCGTTCGTTGGAGACTCGGCCACGTTCCCGGAGATTGGGGATGTTCTCGACCTCCAGGTCTATGGGGATGAGCCCCCCCAATCCCAGTCCAAGGACCAACCGACCGTTGGAGAGGATGTCCGTGGTCACCGCTGCCTTGGCGAGCTGGACGGGGCTTCGAACGGCCAGGCCCGCGATTCCGGTCCCGAGCTTAATGGTCCTGGTGTGCTGGGCAACGGCAGAAAGAACGGCGAATGGCTCCATCGTAGGGATGCCCAGGAACTCGGGGGCCCAGAATATTGAATATCCCCAGGCCTCGGCGTCGATTCCCTGCTGCATTGCGCTCCGCTCGTTGGAGTCGAACAGGGTGACGCCGAATTCCAAGGGGCTCATGAATCGTCTCCGGTCCTGAAGTGGGGTATGACCTCTTTGGCGAAGACTTTAAACATTTCGAGCATGTCTGCGGGGGCACAGGCAGGGTCGATGACGAAATTGGTGACGCCGATATCGACGTAGCGTTGCAGCGTCTCGGCCATTTCCTCGGGCGTGCCGAGGATATAGCCGTTCTCTGCCTGTACGTCCCACTCGGACTCGAGGCGCTTGCTGATCTCCCGGCTGGCGGTCTGCCGGGCCTCCTCCTTCGAACCTCCAGGGCAAGTCCAGGCGAGGAGTCCCCACTTTATGGAGTCAGGGTCGCGACCGATCTCGGCGGCGCGGGCCCTGATGCGCTCCTGGGCCTTCTGGAACTCCGGGATGGAGGCGTCGGCGGGGTAGAAGCCATCTCCGTAGCGAGCTGCCCGGTCGATGACGCCGTTGGGAAATCCGTTGTTGCAGATGGACCCAATCCAGATGGGGATGCCTGACTCCTGGACGGGCCTCGGCTCCATAGTAAGGTCGTCGAAGGAGTAGTAGTGGCCCCGATGGCTGACGTTCTCTTCGTTGAGGAGCCTTCGTGTGATGTCCAGGGTCTCGTTGGAGATTCGGCCGCGCTTTCGCATGTCGACCTGAGCGACATCGAAGTCCCGGGGCACGGCGCCCCCGATGCCGACGCCCAGCGTGAACCGGCCACCCGACAGCACGTCCACCGTGGCCGAGGCCTTGGCTAGCTGGAAGGGCGTCCTGAATGGGACGACTACCACGGCGGTGCCCAGCCTGAGAGTAGTGGTGTTCTGGGCGACGGCGGAGAGGAGAACGAAGGCGTCCATGGGGCTGAGGGTCACGTAGTCGGGGACCCAGTAGTAGTCGTAGCCCCACTGCTCGGCCTTTTGGGCGAACTCCACCGGGCCGATGTATTTCTCCATCGTGGTATAGAGGGGACCGAACTGTACGTTGGTCATGGCAAGACCCTTTCGGGGTGGGGATTCGGGGGTCATTTTAACGGAAAGGCTGGGTGTATGTCAGGGGATGCACCCCTTTAGTGCGTCGGAGGGGAGGCTGAAGCTGCGCCTGCCACAAGACCATGGCGGGCACGAGGACCCTCCCCCACGGGGATAGAGGCGAAGACTCGGTGGGTGGGGTGGATGTAATCTGCACCATGATATAATCAGTGACCCGTCAGCCACGACAAATGCGACCTGGGAGGAGCATCTGAAATGAAACTGGCTTCTAGAATGAGCAACCTGGGGACCGAGACCGCGTTTGAGGTCCTGGTAAAAGCCAACGCCCTTGCCGCCACGGGAGTCGACGTGGTGCACCTTGAACTAGGAGAGCCAGATTTCGACACCCCCAACCACATTATCGGCGCGGCAAAGGATGCGCTGGACGGCGGGTTTACCCACTACGGCCCTGCCGCCGGTCTTCCCGACGTCCGTGCCGCGGTTGCCAAGCACACTTCCGAGACCCGGGGCATTGAAGTTTCGCCGGACTCGATAATCGTCACGCCGGGCGCAAAGCCGATAATGTTCTACACCCTGACGGCCCTCGTGGAAGAAGGGGATGAGGTCATCTACCCGAACCCCGGGTTCCCAATCTACGAGTCGATGATCAAATTCTCGGGGGCTACGCCGGTACCCATGCGCCTGTACGAAGAAGAGGGGTTCAAGCCCGACCTGGATGAAGTGAGGCGATCCATAACCTCCCGTACGCGGCTGATCATCCTGAACTCGCCTCACAACCCGACGGGCGGGATGATGGACAAAGAGGACTTAGAGGCCATTGCGGAAATGGCAAAGGAGAACGATATCCTGGTGCTCTCCGATGAGATGTACAGGGACATAGTCTACGACAGCACTCACACGAGTATTGCCGAGCTACCGGGGATGCTGGAGCGTTCCATAATCTTGGACGGCTTTTCGAAGACCTACGCCATGACCGGTTGGAGGCTCGGGTACGGGGTGTTCCCGTCGGAGCTAGTGCCCCATATCTCGAAGCTGATGGTGAACAGCGTCTCTTGTACGGCGGCCTTCGTGCAGAAGGCGGGCGTCGCGGCATTAGAAGGCTCCAAGGAAGAGCCCCAGGAGATGGTCGCGGAGTTCCGCAGACGGCGGGACATGACCTGCGACGCCCTGAACGAGATAGACGGTATCCGGTGCTTCAAGCCCGAGGGGGCTTTCTACCTGTTCCCCAACGTTTCGGACCTCGGGCTTTCAGCGCAACAGTTCGGGGACCGATTGCTCTACGAGAACGGAGTGGCGGTGCTTCCGGGCATCTCCTTCGGGAAATACGGAGAGGGATTCGTACGGATTTCCTTCGCTACGAGCATGGAGAACCTGGAGAAGGGCGTGGAGGGGATACGGAAGTTTGTGGCGAAGCTGTAGGGTAGGTTCATCGACTACAACCTGAAATAACAAATAAAAGGAAAGGGTTGGCGCATAGTGCCAACCCTTTCCTTTGGGAATTATCTACCGTTCTACCCACTACGGGCGAAGAAAAGAAGTAGCACGACGAAACCAAGAATACATAGACCTAGCCCTATTGTGGCAAGTTCGGCTCTCTTCGTCACCATGTGCATCTTCGGGCCCGTGAGTTTCCTCTCTTTATCTCTCCACAGCAGGTGCCTGACGGCAAAGATCCACCCAAAGAATGTCGCAAGGAATACGAATATAGGCATCGGCTTTTCCGTTCTGACCACCAGGTAGACATAAAGTTAGTCCCTGGTACTTGCGATACAGAGGGCTCTGCGGCGGCACGGGGCGGGACTCGGCGGCATGGTGTCACAACCCAGGCGAGTATAGCCTTCCAATGAAGGCTGTCAAAATTCCTCACAGGGCCTCGGGATGACATGCAAGAGGGGTTTTGCAAAGTGGGGGTATTGAAGAAATGAAATTCGGGATAATGCATTCGCACATCTACGACTCAAACGAGGGCGTAGACATGGCGGTCCGGGCAGAAAAGTCTGGGTACGACTCTTTTTGGGTGACGGACTTCGCCCTGGGGTCGACTCCCGACCCAATGACTCTCCTGGCGGCGGCGTCCCAGAAGACGGAGCGCATTCTGTTGGCAACGGCGGTGATTGTACTTCCGTACCGGCATCCCCTCGCCCTTGCCAAGACTGTAGCCACCGTAGACGCGCTATCGAAGGGTCGGCTGATATTGGGGTTGGGGGTGGGGAGCCGCAAGGAAGAGTTCGACGCCATGGGGCTAGACATTCACCAACGGGGAGCGATGGCTGACGAGAAACTGGCTTTGCTGCGACGACTGCTTTCGGAGGAGAGTGTGACCCACCGGGGCAAGTTTCATCAGATGGATGGGGTTGTGGTGGGGCCGGAACCCGTGCAACGTCCTCACCCTCCGATTTGGACGGGGCCACTGTGGAGAAACGGACTCGTAGAATCGACGCTCGTAAGGGCGGGAAGACTTGCGGACGGCTTCGTGCCGACCCTTGTTCCCGTGTCCGAATACGGGGCAGTACGCAACAAGGTGCGCGCTTACGCCAAAGGGTTTGGCCGAGACCCGGACTCGCTGGAGTTTGGGACGGTGCTCTGGTTCTGCCTGGACGACGACCGGGAGTGGGCGTGGAAGACCCTGGAAGCGGAGTCGAACCGTCGGCGGAGCCATACGGCGACGATTCGGGGGGAGGCGAATGTGTCGGGGAACGCGGAGGACTGTGCTGAGGCGATACAGGAGTACGTCGATGCGGGGGTTATGCACTTTGTGATGAATGCGGGTGTCGTGCCGGAGCAGATGATGGAGCAGTATGAGCGGTTTGCGCGTGAGGTGCTGCCTTTGGTGAGGGGGATTTCACCCTCTCCGGCCTAAGGCGCACGTACGGCTCGTAGAGGGAGGGGAAACGTGACTTCCCTCCGCGCTCATACTTCGAGAGCCTAGCACGAGCGGCCCCTCCACAGGGGAGGGGGACAGAACCCCACCCCAGATTCCTCGCGGGCCTCGGAATGACAGGGATTTGGGTGTGGCTAGCGGAAGTGGGGGACTATTTCCTTGGCGGCGCGTTCGTATTGTTCGACGATTTCTTCGGCGGGGGATGCGGAATCGAAGATGAAGTGGGTGACTCCGATGTCGACGTAGGCCTGGATGGCTTCGATGCATTCGTCGACGGTGCCGGCTGCAGCAGCCCGACCGTGAACCAGCGGGTAGTCCCGGTCAAGCCTGTCAGCCAGCTCAGCAAATCCCTTGCGTTCGGCGTACTCACGGGAGTCTTCCATGATTATGAAGATGAATATCCCCCATTCGATGGAGGAGGGGTCTCGGCCCGCGTCTTCTGCGTATCGGGAGATGCGGTCCATGGCGTCTTTGTACTGCTCGATTGTGGCCTCGGTCGGGATGAATCCGTCGCCGTACTTGCCGGTGCGTCTAAGTGCACCCTCTGCCCAGCCGTCACCGCAGTGCGCGCCCACCCATATGGGTATTCTGGGCTTGCTGACGGCGGGAGGCCCGATCGAGACATTTTCGAAAGAGTGGAACTTGCCGTGGTGGGTGACGGTCTCGCCATCCAGGATATGGGACATGATGTCCAGGCGCTCATCGGAGACGCGGCCCCGGTATCGGATGTCGAGTCCCATCACGTCAAACTCCCTCGGGTTGGCGCCGATGCCGACGCCCAAGAGGAGCCTCCCGTTGGAAAGCACATCCACTGACAGGGCCGACTTTGAGAGTTGAAGAGGGTCCTTGTAGGGAAGGACCATGACGGCGGTGCCGAGTTGGATGGTGGAGGTGCGTTGGGCCGCGGCGCCGAGGACAATGAGGGCGTCCAGGCGGGGCTTGAGGACGTAGTCCGGGACCCAGAAGGAGTCGTAGCCCCAGGACTCGGCCTTCTCGGCGAGTTCTACGGGGCCCATGAGGTCTTCGATGCGGGTGTAGATGGGGCCGAACTTTACTTTAGTCATATTGTGCTCCAGCTGGGACGGGCGACCGGCCAGTCGCCCCTACAAGGAGAGGGAGGTCATTTTAGTGGAAGGCGGGGACTACCTCTTTGGCGAAGCGAGCTACTGCGTCGTACAGGTAGGGAGTATAGAGGTTGATGATAACCTGGTCGACGCCGAGGTCGGCACGGGTCTGTACCCACTCGCGCCAATCGTCTACGTCGCCGGTCATGGCCTGGCTCTGGCCTCGTGCGAGGAGGTCGGGCTGATCGATGGCGAGCTTTGCGACGAACTCGTCCCAGGCCTTCTGACGCTCGGGAGGCACGAACTGGACGAGGACAGTCTTCTTGATATCGTCATAGTTGCGGCCTGCGTCGAGGCAGTGTTGGCGTAGGACGTCGAATTTGTGGGCAACTAGCTCTGGGTCGCCGTAGACGTTCATCTGATCGGCGTGTCGGGCCACGGCGCGGAGGGTGAGCTTCTCGCCTCCGCCGGC
The DNA here is from genome assembly GCA_965197585.1 of Dehalococcoidia bacterium. GTDB lineage: Bacteria > Chloroflexota > Dehalococcoidia > Plut-88900 > Plut-88900 > Plut-88900. The sequence goes on along the minus strand of OZ240215.1, from coordinate 2,250,681 downwards.
GATCATGATGGGAGGGTAGGGCTTCTGCACTGGCTTGGGGTTGAAAGGGGCGTTTTCCAGGGTGTAATGGCGTCCGTGGAAGGTTACGGGGTCGGGGGACTGCCACAGGAGCTTGGTCAACTGGACGGCCTCTTCCATTTGGGCTACGCGGGCGCCGATGCGATCGAAGGGAATGCCATAGGCTCGGTGTTCCTCCGTGGCCCAGCCCGCCCCTATGCCGTAGGTGAGCCTGCCTTCACTCATGATGTCAACGGTAGTTGCGATCTTGGCGAGCATGACGGGGTGCCGGTAGGTGTTGTCGCAAACCAAAGGTCCGATGGGTATGTTCCGGGTGAAGGAGGCTGCGGCGGAGAGCAGGCTCCAGCATTCGAGGACCGGGCCATGCGATAAGTCGGCGTCGGCGGGTGTAAGAACGTCGGCAACCCAAAGGTGATCGAAGCCCAGGTCCTCGACGGTCTCGCACATGCGGCGGAACTCAGGCCAGGAGATGTTGGAAGCGCCGACCAAACAGGCGAATTCGATACGCCTTTTGGAGGTCATAGTGATGGGTTCTGGGGTATGAGAGTAAGGTTAGATCTGCTTGACAAGGAACTCCCTTGGGAAGCTGGTTAGGGTTTCAGCGCCGTTGTCGGTGATTAGGACGGTTTCGCTGAAGCCGGGGCCCGCGACGCCTGGTATGAGAAGGGCGGGAGTGAGGTGGAAGGTCATGCCCGGCTTTAGGACGCGCTGGTCGTCGGGCTTGATGTCCATGATATGGCCCTCGCCCCATCCCGGCGGGTATCCGACGCCGATGGAATAGCCGGTGCGGTGGTTAAACAGGTGGCCGTATCCGGCCTTGGTGATGGCGTCGCGGCAGAAGGCGTCGGCATCGTGGGAGGTCATGCCGGGGCCCATGTTCTCGACGGCAGCGGTAACCCCGGCTATGGAGGCCTCGGCGACTCGCTTGACCTCGTCGTCAGGCGGGCCGAGGGAGATGGTGCGCATGAGGGATGCGCTGTAACGCTTAACGTTGGCGGATATTTCGAAGAAGACGGGGTCGCCCGGCTCCAGGGTGACGTTGGCGAAGGTGATGTGGCCCCGGCTCGTGCGTTTGCCCGAGGCGACGTAGGGCTGACCAGCGAAGTAGATGCTGCCCTCGGCGTAGAGGGTGCGGGTGAGCTCACCGGCGACGTAGTTGTCGGTGACGCCGGGCCGCGCAGCGTCGATGCCGGCCTGCATTCCCTTGGCTACTATACGAGAGGCTTCCCTGATAGCCTCAATTTCCAGGGGAGACTTCACAACTCGGCTCTCTTCGACGATGTTGCCGCCGTCCTTGATCTCGGCGCTTGGGAGGAGGGAGACGGTCTGCTGGTAGTCACGGAGCTGGAGGAACCAGGAAGTTGACTCGAAGCCGACGCGCTTGTCGGCGTAGCCAAACTCGGCGATGGCGTTGCATGTGGTCACCACGGGGTCTTCGGTATCGGAGAAGATGCGGTAGTCGTCGAGCCATGTTCCCAGAGTGACGTTGTCGGTCTCCAGCTCACGGGTGACCATGATCGGGTCCCGGTCGGCGGGGATGAGTAGACACTGATATACGTAATAGCCGGTGGTGTTGTAGCCGGTGAGGTAGTTGATGTTCTCCGGGGTGTAGGCCAGAAGGATATCTATGTCTCGGGAGCGCATCCGCTCCTGGACTGAATCCAGACGAGTCCTGTACTCCTCGACGGGAAAGGGGATGTCTCTGTGCTCGGCCATTGCGATTCTCCTATCTGAACTCCGGCATAATTTTGCGGGCGAAGGTTGTGAGGGACTCGAGGGGGTAGGGGGAGCGCATGGTCAAGATAATGTGCTGGGTCCCGATTTCGGAGTGGCCGCGGACCCAGTCGCGGATGGCGTCCATATCCCCTACTACTCCGCCGTTCCCTCGTGCCACCATCTGCTCCGGCATGGCCTTGGAAAGCCGGTCCATCCACCAGTTCCAGTCGTCCATCTTTTCCGGTGGGATGAAGGCGGCGTTGACGGTCTTTTCGATCTGGGAGGGGTCACGCCCGACGTTGCGGCAGTGTTCTTTGAGGACTCGGTATTTGTGGGCGGCTATCTCGGGAGTGCCGTAGATGTTCATCATGTCGGCCCACTTGGCAGCGACTTTGAGGGTGCGCTTCTCGCCGCCGCCAGCAATGAGGATTGGGGGGTGGGGCTGCTGGACGGGTTGGGGGTCGAAAGGTGCGTTGGTTAAGGAATAATACTTGCCCGAGTGGTTGACGGGCCCGTCGCTGGTCCAGAGCTTCTTGATGAGTTCTACGGACTCGTCGAGGCGGCTGATCCTCTCGCCGACGGTGTAGAAGGGGAAGTCGTAGGCGGTGTGCTCCATCTCGAACCACCCGGCCCCGATGCCGAAGATGAGCCGGCCTTTGCTGATGATATCGACGGTAGTAGCGGACTTGGCCAAGAGGACAGGGTTGCGGTAGGTGTTGCCCGTAACCATAGGGCCGATGGTGACGTTCTTGGTCATGCGGGCCAAAGCCCCGAGAAGGGCCCAGGCCTCGAGGCACGGGCCTTCGTTGCGGCCGGGGTCAGAGGGGATGAGGTGGTCATGGCACCAGAGGGAGTCGAAGCCAAGCTCCTCGATTAGGGCGGCGGCCTCTTCGATTTCCGGCCACGTGACCCGTTCCTGGCCTATGGAGACGCCGAACTTCATGCGGGGCTTGGTAGTCATGGCAAGGCCTTTCGGGTGGGGGGCGGTGTGGGGGGATTATAGCGTTCAGGCGGTGGGATGGGGAAGGAGGAACTCGCACTTCGTTCCACTAGCCCGTGCCAATCTCAGATCGAGTGTGGCCAAAGGGCAGTCCATTGTTTCCGCCATCGCAACGTACCAAGCATCGTAAGCCGTCAAGTTGAACCGCAAGTCCCAAACGCGGTCGGCATACGGAGAGTAGGGATAAAGGTTCACTTGCAATCTAAGTAAGTCATCGAGAGCGCCTTTGGCATCGGAGGTAGAAATTCTGCCCTCCCTTTCAAGACGTCGCAGTGCGTTGGTAGTCTCGGCAAACAGTAGCTCGGGGGCGAAGAGGGATTCTCTTTCGACTATAGTTTCCGCCCAGGGACCTTCGCGGGCCGAGTCCACCAGCGCAGCGAGGATCACTGACGAGTCGACGACTACCGTCAACGCTTGTCTGCGTCCCGCGCCTCAAGAATGACCGACGCTGGTATTCGGGTTCCAGAAGCCCTCTTCCGAGCCCGCACTTCTTTGACCCACTCGGTTGCCGACGGGCGGGAAGCGATCCGCTCCAGTTCGCCGCGTAGAAACTCCTGCATGGACTGCCGTTGAAGAGATGCACGCGCCGCCAATACGTCACGCACTTCCTCGGAAACGTTTCTTATTGTAATCTGCACTGGCATGACAGCATTATGACAGCATGTTTACGGCTATGCAATCCAGTATTGAGAAGGGACTGCCGGCGAAAAGCCATATTCAGATTGACACCCCGAAATCCGTTGATGTACATTCGTGGCGAATTACGGTCTACGGAATTTGCCTAAATGGACCTGAAGAAATACATCGCCGAGGTGCCGGACTTTCCGAAACCCGGCATCCTCTTCCGAGATATAACACCCCTTCTCCAATATCCCCCTGCCTTTCGTCACGCTCTAAACTTGATTAAGGAAAGTATCGCAGGTAGGGAGATTGACTCGTTCGCGGCGATAGATGCTCGGGGGTTTCTGATAGCTGCGCCCCTTGCCCTAGAGATGGACAAGCCGCTGCTGCCGGTAAGGAAAGAGGGGAAGCTGCCCAGGGAGGTAGTGAAGGTGAGCTACGACCTGGAATACGGGTCTAATGCCATGGAATTGCATCGAGATGCGGTTTCGGTGGGGGAGCGGGTGCTGGTAGTAGACGACCTGTTGGCGACGGGGGGCACGGCGGAGGCGACGGTGAGGCTGGTGGAGGAGCTGGGTGGGGTGGTTGCGGGGCTGGCGTTCCTGGTCGAGCTTAAGGACTTGGGAGGTCGAGACCGTATCAAGGGTTATCCGATAACAACCGTCATCGAATACTAGAGGGGCGGGAAAACACCCGCCCCCCTTCCATTTTGGGGACTCTGAGACAAATCAAGGGTGAGACTAAGGAGGGGGCAGAACAAGCGGAGTTGGGACACGGTCCCAAGGCGCGGGAAAGGCTGACTGAATAGGGATATGAGAAACAGCGCAATAGAAGGCATCACTTTCGACCTGTGGAATACGCTGATAGTGGACATGGCGGGGGGTGGTGTTGCTCGGGCGAAGAAGCGAATCGATGCTACGACACACATCCTGTCAGAGTACGGTGTGGACTGCACAAGGGAGAAGGTAGGGAAGGTCTACTGGGACTCACAGCAGAAGTTTGAGAACGTTAGGATACGGGGCCTGGACACCGCCTTCGACGTGCAACTCGACGACTTCCTGGACTCGATAGAGCCGGGACTTTCGAAATCGCTGGTGGCCGAAGGGAGGGAGCGGGTTTCGGAGAGGCACCTGCATGCGTTTCTCGAGCATCCTCCGGCATTGATGCCCGGCGTGTTGGAGACTCTCTCCACACTCACCGATGAAGGGTACAAGATCGCGTTGATCTGCAACTCGGGGACTACGCCGGGCAGCCTGGCCCGCAAGTTCCTCGCCGACATCGGGATCGCTCAGTACCTGAGGCACCTCACCTTTTCGGACGAGGAAAGACTGGCCAAGCCCGCGCCCAGCCTGTTCCTGGACACCCTAGAGGCTATAGGGGTTCAGGCTGAAAGTTCGGTGCACGTGGGGGACAGGCCGGAGACGGACATACTGGGGGCACAACGGGTTGGGATGCTAGCGGTGCTGATAGGCGGGGCTAGCTGGGACCATGTGCCGGCGACGCCGGACGCCTGCGTGGCCCAGCTCGCGGAGTTGCCGGGGGCGCTGGCCGGGTTGTAGGGAGACGCCTGCCACAGGCAAGCTATTGGGTGGGGAGGGGAGGCTGCCACCAGGATGGGGTCTCGGTGATTTCGATTTCGGTGACCCACTTGACCCATTCGAAGCCTCGGCGGCCGGGGGCGACCAGGCGAACCGGGAAGCCGTGGCCGTGGGACAACTGCTCGCCGGTAACGTGGGTAGCCAGCAGGAAGTGTTGAGCGTCGTCGAGGGGGAAGCGCCTGTAATAGCCGGTCACCGAGCGCACCAGAACACTGCGCGTAGTGTCAGAAGGGCCTACCTGGGACAGGACTCGGGAGAGTGAAACACCGTCCCAGTGTTGCTTGGAAAACCAACCTCCAGTGCAGTCGATTGTCGCGGTCTCTTCGGAGAGGCGGGTGAGGTCAACATAGGTCAAGGTTAGCTCTTTCTCCACCTCACCGAATACCTTTAGCGTCCAGGTGTCGGGGTTGATGGGTTGGGGGCGGTCGTTGAGCCAGGAGACGACTGGGTAGTCGTTGCCGGAGAAACTGGCTGCTTCGTAGGACCCGGTGAAGCGCCTTGTAGAACCGGATAACGACCCCGCACGGGCTATGCCTTCGGAGAGCTGCCAGGCGAGAAACCCGACAACGGCGAGGCCTCCTAGTCTGAGGACGGACCGGCGCTCGGCCCAGAAGGAAATGGGCGGGCCCCGGAACATGTACCAGCCGTGCCAGAGAAGCAGGGGAGCGAGCACAACGCCGGCGTAGATGTGCCAGCTCAGACCACTGAACATCCACCAACTGAAGTCGCCGAAGATGGACCATACGAGGCCGAGGGCCAGGGTCACGGTTAGGACTACCGCCAAGGCCAGGGATGCGATACGAACGGGCTTCTTCTTCGGCCATTTGAAAGAGCGGGCGATATTGGCGACTTTCCAGGCAAGCACGGCGAGGATGCCGTAGCCGGAGACGCGGTGGACCAGGATGTAGATGGCGCGGTCTTGAGAGCCGGAGATTAGGCCGAAGAAGCCTGAGAGCATGTCGGCGAGGATGAAGAGTAGGAGGAGGATGTTGGCCCAGGGGTAGCACATGGGGGTTCCTGGGAGGGCATACTGAGTGTACGATGATTATACGGGTGGGCGAAGAGGGCGATTATCGGTGGCGCAGCAGCCGGGACAACGATGGCATAGCTGGATGGTTAGCAGATACGGCCGACGGCATTTTTTCATACCACTCCAAAAGCTCTGATTGGGAAAGCCGATACGGCCATTCCAAGTTGACCCGAATCTGATCGTCAGATAGCGTCACTGCGCCCAAGTCAAGGAGTGCAATTAAGTCGCGCAGCAGTGCCCGTTCCTGGTGCTTCAGGTCTCGATAGTAGGGCAAGGCACGGGTAAAGAAGTCGCGCTGGTCTACGGATGGGTTCTGCAGCAGTACCTCCAGTATTTCTATTTGCCGTTCTGCCAGAATACGCTTCCGCGGGTTTCGGAGTTGTCCAAACAAAGCTCCGGCAAATTCTCTGAACAGGCTCCGTTTATGGTGGAGCAGGATTTCCTCGGCGACGGCATTGCACCGATCGGTAATCGCAGGCAGGGCAAACTGGAGGAAGGGGGTGAGGTCGTGGTGCTGTTGGCGGGACTCGAACAGGGCACCCAAGTAATCATCCTTGTGGTTGTAGTAGTAGTTGGAGATGCTGACCATGACGTGGTCGTTTACGCCGGCCCGTCTCAACATAAAGGCTTCGATGGCCCTAGCAGTACGTCCGTTGCCGTCGTCAAAGGGGTGCATAGCGCCGATATGATAATGGGTGGCCATGGCTTGGATAATGGGGTCATGGGCTGAGAACTCCTTGTGTATAGCGCTGCAGAGGCCATTGAAGGCGTCATTGCAGCAGTCTCCACCCTCTGCACCCCGGCAACGCTGCGACCCGAAGGTGACGTTGCGCCCGTGTCCTCGGAGTGCCCCGGGCTCGCAGTGATCATCTTCACATCCGGTAACGATGCGCCGGTGGACTTCCAGTACAAACTCACGATTGACGGGACGGTCCGATGGTTGGGAACTCATCCATCGGTAGGCCGTGTCGGCGGCCCGCAGTTGCCGCTGAGAGTAAGTGAGATCGGTGTGGTTTGCAGATTCGGGGGTCAGGGCTTCGCTCTCTTCCTGAGGGGTGAACTCGGCTCCTTCAATGCGGGAAGTGCCGGCGGCCTCCAGCCGTAACTGCTCCTGGCGCACCTCTTCGATCCACTGAGGCAGATAAGGTAATCGGCGCAACGTTCCCGCGGCGGTCTTAGCTTCGACCAAGCGATCCAGGATGGCGGTCTTATCGTAGCGGATCCACTGGTTAGGTAGTGCATATAGGCTGGTTGCTGCGGAGGTCATTTCCGGTTTATTTCCATCTCATTTCCCGATATCAGTATTGCATTGTAGCAAAAGCTGGTGTTTATTTCCGGTCCGTTTCAGGACTATATACGGAGAGTAACGGGATGAATAAGAAGGATTATTCCCGGGCCCACGCTCGAAACGGGGCTGACGATATGGCGAAAACACTTGGTGTTTCGCCATATCGTCATACCTGTTGGAAAGATTGGAGAAATGAGGGTTAGTTGACTATCTCGGCGAGCTTCATGTCTATGACCTCATCCCAGGAGTAATCGCAGATCTCGGTGAGGATCTCTTCGGTGTGCTGGCCGAGGTCGGGGGCAGGCATACGCAGCTTGCCGGGTGTCTTGCTCAGCTTGACGGGAAGACCGACGTAGTGGAGTTTGCCCTTGTTGGGGTGGTCAAGCTCGGCGATGAATTCGTTTTCGAGGACGTGGGGGTCGTTGATGACCTCGGTATACCTGCGAAGGCGGGCCCAGGGGAGAGTTGTCGCATCGAGGGCCGGAGCCCAATGCTCGATGGTCTCCTCGGCGAAGCGGGCCTTTAGGATTTCGAATAGGTCGGTGGAGCTGCCGTTGGTGCGCTTGGCCTGGGTGTCGAAGCGGGGGTCGGATGCCAGGCCGGGTGAGCCTACGGCCTGGCAGAGGGAGCCCCATTCCTCGTCGGTACCCTCGGCACCGATGCAGAACCATGCCCCGTCTTTGTCCTGATAGATGTTGTAGAGGGGATTGGGCAAATGGCCCTCACCATTGGAGAGAGGGCTGACGGCCTTGCCTTCGAAGAGGCGTTGCTGGAAGTTGAGCGCTCCGAGATGTACCTGTCCGCCGAGGAGGGACGTATTGACCTCCTGGGAAATGCCGTGCCTTTCCCGGCCGAGAAAGGCCAGGGCCGCGCCGTAGGCGAGCATGACCGCTCCGCCGCGGTCGGCGAAGTCGGACCAGACGGACATGGGGCCCTCGGCAGAGCCGTAGCTGACGTAGGCGCCCCAGAACTGGCCGATGATGTCGTTGGACTGCCGATTCAGCAAGGGGCCCTTGTCGCCCTGTCCAGAGCCGTGAGCGTAGACGATTTCGGAGTTGATCTCCTTCACCTCGTCGTAGCTGAGGCCCAGGCGCCCGAGACCGCTCTTGCGCATATTGGATAAGAAAATGTCGGACTTCTTGAGGAGCCGGGTGATGACCTCGTGACCCTTCTCGGTCTTGAGGTTGATGGCGAGGCTCTTCTTGTCCCGATTGTTGTTCTCGAAGTAGTAGGAGAGGCCCAGGTCGTTCTCGACACCGCCCAGGGAGCCGCCGTGACGACCGGGGTCGCCGGACAGGCGCTCCTCGACCTTGATTACCTCGGCGCCCATGTCGGCGAGGAACGTGCCTCCGCCCGGCCCGTGGTGCCAGACGGTCATGTCTACGACTCGGATTCCTTCCAGTGCCATTACCATTGTCCGCTCCTCCTCGCTATCAGATCGCGCCCTGGTCCCGCAGCTTTTGCAGGTCTTCGGGTGCGTATCCTCCGACGCCGTTCAGGACTTCTTCGGTGTGCTGGCCAAGCTCGGGGGCTGGGGTTCGTACGCTGCCAGGTGTCTCCTGCAGCCGGACGGGGATGCCGACCAATTGCACAGGCCCGACCTTGGGGTGCTCGAAGTCTACGACATAGTCGTTCGCCACTACCTGGGGGTCGTCAGTGAGCGATTCATAGTCATTCAGCTTGGACCATCCCAGATCATGCTTGCCCAGAATCTCCTCCCACTCGGCGAGGGGCTTCTGGGCGAAGGCCTCCCGCATGATGGGAATGAGAACCTGGTTGTTTTCCTTGGTGCGCTTCGGGTTGGAATCGAAGCGGGGGTCGAATTCCAAGTCCTCGCGTTCGAGGACCTGGCAGAGGGTGTGCCAGTCTCGGCTCTCCTGGAGGAAGCCGAGGCAGAGCCACCCGCCGTCCTTGGCCTGGTAGTAGTTCCAGAAGGGACTCAGCGGGGCTTCGCGCCTCATGCCCCAAGGCTCTTTCTTGTTGAATATGTTGCTCTGTACGTTGAGGGCAGCCCAGTTAATCTGGCTGCCGAGCAAAGCGGAGTAGACCTCCTGCCCAACCCCATGCCGTTCGCGAGCTATAAGGGCAGTCACTATGCCGAAGGCCAGCAGAAGAGCGTCTTCCTGGTTGGCCATGCCACCCCAGAATGGAATGGGGCCATCCGAGTTCCCGTGACTGAGGATGCCGCCGAGGAACTGAGCGGCGATGTCGTTGATGGGCTTGTCCTTGTCGGGACCTGCCGGGCCCATACCGGTGGAGACGGCGTAGATCAGCTTGTCATTGGCGGCGGAGAGTCTCGGGTAGTCGAGGCCCATGTCTGCGAGGGTGGCAATGGGGAAATTGGAGAGGAATATGTCGGCGCGGGAGACGAGATTGCGAATAACTTCGCGTCCGGCCTCGGTGCCGTAGTCGAGAGCAACGCCGCGTTTATTACGGTTGTTGTTTTCGAAGTAGTAGGAGAGGGGGGAAGGTTCCTGGCCAGGGGTATCGCCGCGGACGTTGCGGCCCGGGTCGCCGAGGCCCTTGTCCTCGATCTTAATGACGTCGGCACCCATGTCGGCGAGGAGGGCGCCGACCACAGGCCCCTGCTGATCTGTGGCTAACTCGATGACCGTTATACCTTCGAGAACCATGGGCATGGGTTGCTGCTCCCGGGCGTCGCTTGAGACTGGAATGTAGTGTGAAGATTATTGTTATGCCAAAGCGGTGTCAAGGGCGCAAGTAAGACTGCCGGGGTGGGAACCCCCACCCCAGATCCCTCGCGGCGCCTCGGGATGATGGAGTAGGGGGCTATTCAGTCCTCCTGAGGCGGACCAGCGCGAGGCGGATGGTCCCCGCCTACGACGGACTTGCAGCATCTTCGATTGTGGGGTTTGTGGGTTTCGGTTCTGTCTGTTGGGGAGGTTGGCGATGGAAGACGTCCGTTGAGCCTGTCAGCCTCTACGCTCGTGCGGTGTTCCGGCTGTCGGGGGCCTGGAGGTCCGCCGAGGGCGGATTGCAGCCGACCGCGCCCTAGCGCTCGATGGAGGGCTCCGACTGTCCGGGCAGACAGTCGAGCCTTGACCCCGCCTCTGAATGCCCGCAGGCATGGTGGGGGCCAGTGATCGGGCAATAGCCCCCTCAGATATTGTATTTGCGTGGGCCACCCGAGGGTCTACGCGGCCCAACGGCCCCTTGCTTGATATGGCGTAAGCTCGCAGGCGGGCCAACCTCCGAGAGGGAGTCTCGGCCGGGGATAGCCGGTCCGCCACCCCTAGCTTGATATAGCGTAAGCTCGCTGCTAACCGACCGCCGAGACCCCGTCTCGGCGGGGAATGGCCGGTCCGCTATGGCTCTGTCCAGGGCGTCTTTCCATCGCCTGACTACCGGGGAAGGGGGCACGCGGGACCCGTGGGATGAGGAGATGGCACCGTTTGCTTGAGCCGCAGGCCTGCGCGAGGGCCGTTGGGCTGGGCTGGGGCGTTGAGTCCTCGGGTGGGGCTAGTGGGCTTCCCTGGGTTTTTGGTTCCTCCTTGAGATAGTTGGGTTGGTGTTCGAACAGTGAAGAGAATAGCACTTATGTTCATATGGGTCAAGGGGTTGATTGCACACCTGGGGAAGGGACCCCACCGGGGAACCCTCACCCCCTTGGTCCCCCTCTCCCTTAGGGCCATTAAGGGAGAGGGGGAGGGAAAAACAGAGGCATGCACCTGCGCCTTGGCGCAGGTGCATGCCTCTGTTTGGTACTGGGGGAGCGGGGAAAGGATGGATTCCGGCTCGGGGGCGGAATGATGGAGGGGGGTGGGAGGTTGTGAGAGTTTACCTATTAGCATAGTGCGAGGGGATGGTAACATGGGTGCATAAGGGGCCACTCCCCACCCCGAAAGGAGTTCCTTCTATTTGTGCGATACGGAATGCGTGCATTTATCATTTTATCCATCCTTGCCGCGGTACTTGGGCTTATGGCCGCATGTCAAGGCCAAACGCCTGTAGAGACTATTGACGACGCTATTGCGACGCCGATACCACTGCCAACGCCGACATCCGTGCCAGCGACGCCAACCCCGGCGCCTATGCCAACGCGTCAGCCAACGCCGACTCCTGCTCCTGCTCCAACGGCGACGCCAGAGCCCGCCCGCCCCACGGCGGTCATGGTCAGTCTTGCTACGGTGGAGTTGACTGCACTGGGCACAACAACACAACTGAGGGTGGAGGTGCATGACCAGGACTCCACCGTAATGACTGGGGTAGCCGTGACCTGGACGACCAGCGCCAACTCAGTGGCGACAGTGGATGCGGCCGGTACCGTGACGGCGGCAGGCAACGGGACGGCGACGATCACGGCGTCTGCCGGGTCGGCATCAGGGTCTGTGGTGGTGACGGTGAGGCAGACGGTGGCCTCGGTGGAGGTATCGCTGGCCATGAACGAGGTGACCGCGTGGGGCGAGACCGTTCAGCTGGCGGCGGAGGCGCGCGATGCGAACGGGCATGAGGTGGCGGGAGCCGTATTCTCGTGGGAGTCCTCCGACGTACCGGTGGCGACGGTGGATGCGGAAGGTGTCGTGACGGCGGCGGGCAACGGGACGGCGACGATCACGGCGGCGGCCGGGTCGGCATCAGGGACCGCGGTGGTGACGGTGAGGCAGACGGTGGCCTCAGTGGAGGTGTCGCCGTCCATGACCGAACTGACCGCGTGGGGCGAGACCGTGCAGCTGACGGCGGAGGCGCTCGACGCGAACGGGCATGCGGTGGAGGGGGCCGTATTCTCGTGGGAGTCCGCCGATGTCCTGGTGGCGGAGGTGGACGCTCTTGGTCTGGTGTCCGGGATCGGGGGAGGGGTGGCGACGATCACGGCGAGCGCGGGCGCTGCGTCCGGGTCCGCAACAGTAACGGTCCCACCCACGTTCAGTCTATCCGGGACGGTGCGTGACAGCCGGATAAACGGGCCAGTGCTAGCGGGCGCGGTCGTGCGGCTCCAGAACGAAGACGGCAGACGGGAATCCATGGTCATCGGTCTCGACGGGCGCTACCGCTTCCCGAACGTCTGGGGGACGGTCACGGTTTGGGCCATCGCCTGGCCCACCCATGGAACGGAGACCGTCGAGATTGCCATGGACGAAGACCGCACGCTGGACTTCGATCTCGAACACACGGGCGTGCCTCCGTGGTCGGGAACAGTGTATATTTCGGAGCGGGTCATCGAGCCTTCCGATCCCACGAGACTCGAGAGCATCACGTACGCTGGCCGCGGCGAGCGCCTTATCAATGATCGACGGGTCGCCGGGCAGATTACGGTCAATGCCTATCTGTTCGATGTACGATACGCTGGACAAGTGGTGGAATTCCGCGTCAATCCCGAATTCGGCAGCATCGAGGCCGCACAGGCGGAAGTCGAGAAGTACGCCCCTGCCCTGGGTCGGATGCCGGCGGTTCTGCTGCCCGGCATCAGGTACGTCGACATCGCCGCCGGCGATGAATTGTGGGGAGCGCTTGTAAGGCAAGGGAAGATCCTGATTCATACGGGCATTGTGGACCACCGTCTCCGCGCCTCTTTCATCGAGGAAACATTCGTCCATGAAGCCACACACACCACGCTGGACCTCGCGCACAAAGACTCCCCCGGTTGGCGTGCGGCGCAGGCGGCCGACGGCGTGTTCATCTCGACGTATGCCCGGGACTTGCCAGACCAGGAGGATGTCGCGGAGAGCTTCACGGCATGGTTCGCCGTGCGGTATCAACCGGAGCGGCTGACCGCCCTCCAACGAGTTGTGATTCTGAGGACAATACCGAATCGCCTGGCCTACTTTGACGAGCAGGGATTCGACATGTCGCCCTACACACCATCGGAGGTCCAGTATCCCTCAGAGGAAATCATCACCATTCAGGGCAAGGTGATCGGGCCGAACAACCAGCCGTTGGAAGGAATACGCCTGTCCGCCGTCGTTTCCGGGAGGGAGTTTAAGGCCGTATTCGCCAGAACCAGGGAGGATGGCTTCTTTGGTATGCTTGCCCCCGGCAGTTCCTTCATTCTGGAAATTTACGCCGCCCGCGAGGGATGCGCCTTCGTAGGGTGGTACGGCCCGGGGGGATTCACTACCGTACCGAAAGACGCAACCCGCATTGAGGTAGACGACGGAAGTGTCGTAGACATCGTCGTTCGGCTTCCGGAACACCCGGATGCCTTGCCTCGCATTGAGTGGTGTTCCTAATGGTGTAACCTATGTCCCCGGTCTGTACACTGGTCGGAGGGAGAGGGGGCTGGACGCCCCGCCCCCGCAGGAATGACCGGGGGGAGGGGAGAAGGTTAGAGGACTAGGTTGGCGGCGTAGCCGACCATGGTTGCGCCGATGAGGGCGAGGATTACGTAGAGGGCAAAGACCCGGGCGCGGACTACGGAGACGACTGCTACGGTGGCGTAGAGGCTGATGGCCGCACCGGATACCATCAAGGCCAGGGCGGCTCCGAAGCTCATGCCCATTTCAAGCAGGCCCCGAACGAGGGGCAGGGAAGCGTAGCCGTCCAGGTACATGGGAGCGCCGACGATCACCGCCAAGGGTACTGAAGCACCGGCCTCGGCGCCGAAGAGGGACATAATCCACTCGTCGGGGACGAGGCGCTGGAGGAAGACTTCCAGGACGAGGGCCAGGGCAAGCCATCGGAGGGCGAGGCGGGAGTTGCTGATGACCTCGGGCCAGAAGCGAGAGCGGTCGGCTTCGCAGGAGCCGTATTGCTCCAGGGCCTCGGTACGCATCAGCTCATTGACCGATCCCCGGAAGCCGGGCAGACCTGCAGTCACCACTCCGGCGAACATGCCGATGGAGAATGCGGCAACAGTCTTGGCGATTGCGAAATCGGGGCCGATGATTCCGCCGGTGACTAACATCATGCTGGGGTCGGTGACCGGCGATGAGACCCAGAAGGCCATGATGGGTGCGAGGGGAACACCTCGGCGGAGGAGGGAGGCTATTAGAGGCAGGACGCCGAGTCCACATACGGGCGTCACTGCTCCGATCAAGCTCGCGATCAGTATCGAGCGCAGGGTCCCGCCCTTTAGCCAAAAGAGTGCGCGGTCAGACCAGTTGCCCAAGGTCAGCGCCCCGGCGAGCAGCGAGGCGATGGCAAGCACCGGCAGGATCTTGAGAATACCCCAACCGACATTTCTGACCATATCGGCGTTAGAATCAGGGACGAGGGAGCCGATTAGAAGGAGGGTGCCGGTTAGCAGCCAGATTAACGCCTCGGCGTTGGGGCGCCGGAGCCGGAGTCGGAGTCGAGAGGGTCTGACTGCGGAGATGGCCATAGCGTTACTATCCATCAAAGTATATATCTCTGTGCTATATATATTCGTCGTCTATATTAGCTCAGATTCACGACTTGTCAAATGCAACTCCAAATTCGGCGTCTGTCGGATGGGATTTACCATGCCCGTCAGTTTATAGCACCGTCTTCGCGGAGCGTCTCCACGTCGTCCCAGGAGTAGCCGAGCTCGTCGACCAGGATCTGTTCAGTGTGCTGGCCCATCTCGGGGGCTGCGCCACGGGGCTTGATCTCGCTTTCGCTGAATTTAAGGGGCGTGGCAAGGGTCTCGTAGGGGCCGTGGGCGGGATGGTCGACGGTGGTGATGAAGTCATTGGCGCGGACCTGAGGGTCGGACATAACGTCCATTAGGTCCTGCATGGGGGCCCAGATGACGCCCTGGGCGTCGAGGCGGGGGGCGAGTTCTTCGAGGGTGTTGCTTGCAAGGACCCGGTCAAGCTCGGGGATCAGTTCGCGGCCGTTGGCGCGCCGGGCGAGCGGCTCCGAGTATCGTTCATCGGTTATGAGGTCGTCGCGCTGCAGGGCTCGGCAGAACCTGGCCCACTTCTCGTTGGTATTGGGCGAGACCATGTTTATCCACTTCCCGTCTCCCGTTTGGTAAGTGTTCTGGAGCGGGTTAGGCGACTCTTCCCGAGTCCACTGGAACGGGTGCTGCTGGGCGTAGAGGGAGCGGGAAAGGTCTCCGCCTATGACCCATAGGCCCATGTTAAGCAGGGAGCAGGCGACCTTTTGTCCCCGTCCCGTTTTCTCCCTGGCCCACAGCGCGGTCATTACCCCGGCGAGGAGCATGGGAGAACTGGTGTGATCCCCGAAGCCGGAGCGAAGGTTGACTGGCTCCTTGCCAGGCCGGCTGAAGAGGGACATAGCGCCGGACCGAGTCCAGAAAGCCGTGTAGTCGAAGCCGGTGCGGTCCTTGTCGGGGCCTTCGGTGCCGTAGCCGTTAAAGGAGACATAGATCAGGCTGGGGTGGTCCTTTGAAAGCTCTTCGTAGGTGAGGTTGAAGGCTTCCTGACGGCGGGGTATCAGGTTGGTCATGAAGACATCGGCTTTGGAGGCGAGCTTGTGTACAGCCTCAACTGCCTTGGGTCGGGCGAGATTGAGGGCTATGGAGCGTTTGCCACGGTTATCGAGCTCGAAGGCGTAGCTGATGGGGAAAGCCTTGCCGAAATCGGCGTCCCGGATCTCGGTGCGGAAGGTGTCGCCCTGTAAGGCTTCCACTTTGATAACATCGGCGCCCATGTCGGCCATCATGGCTGCACAGGAGGGGATGGCGAGCCAATTGGCGACCTCGAGGACTCGGATACCTTTGAGGGGCGCTTCCATGTGACGGCCTCCGGCAGGTGAGGATGCGGGCCCCGGGGCCCGGTTGAGGGAATGATACCGTCAGAGGGCACGGCTGTCAGTTATTTGTGGATGTCCTGGACCGGAATGCCCTTGACAGTGACCTGTAGAGTTTGAACGTTGGTCGGTCACAATGTGTCATACAAATATACTGAAAATAAGCCTGATTAAGTGGATAAATGTTGGATAAGCAGGAACAGAAGGGTAGAGATTCGATATGGAGCGTGAGCAGGGAGACGAAGGGTCTATACTTCATCGTGTTCATAACTCTGGCATTGATTGGCGGTGGGCTGGTAACATATGCAGAAGTCCACGTGAACAAGGCCGATGGGATAGTAGATACGGCGTTGGCGGCGTGGGCAGGGGTGGGGAGGCTGGTTATAGCGTCGGTGGCGGGGTCGCTAATCGTCACTGAGTTATGGAGGAACGGTTTGGTACTGGCAGAGAGACTGGAAGAGTGGTTTACCAAGAGGCGTGAGAAGCAGATAGCCAAGGCGGTGGCTGAGGCGGAAGAGAAGACGCGGGCTGAAATCGGGTCTTTGTGGCAGGCTTGGAACGAGCGGAGAATAGAGGCAGAGACGATGGGCGAACCCTTTGATGAGCCGCCGCCTTCCCCATAGGCCACGTTCCTGGCCGGGAGACTATCGAAATGGTACTGGCTGAAAGACTGGACGAGTGGTTCGAGAATAGAAAGCAGAAGCAGATAGCCAAGGCGGTTGCGGAGGCGAGGGAAGAAGCTGAAGCTAAGATACGAGAGGAAGTTACGGCGCTGTGGCAAGCGTGGAACGAGCAGCGACTCGAAGCTGAGAGACTGGGCCAACCATTTGATGAACCACCCCCGTCAATTTAGCAATGGCCAACGTAGAATCGTGGAATTTTAGACCCGAGGCACCAGCCCGGGGCAGGAGGCAGGGGACATGACGCTTACGGAAAACCCGAGACCAACTATCAGGGAGCCCGAAGGAATTTGGAATCGTGCCTTTGCCTACCATCCCTTTTCCCCCGTCCTGGAAAGGGCCGAGGGCATCTATCTGTATGACGAGGACGGTAACCGGTACATCGATGCGTCGGGGGGGCCGATGGCGGTCAACCTGGGGCACGGGGACCCGCGCATAGTCGAGGCGATGACAAAACAGGCGGAAAAGTTCGCTTATTGTCACCCGATCATGTCCAACCGGCCTCGGGCTGAGTTGTGTGAGCGGATCAGCCAGAAAGCGCCCGGAAGCCTGAACACAACCTTCCTGGCCTCCGGAGGGTCGGAAGCGGTGGAGACGGCGATAAAGGTGGCCCGCGAATATCACTTGAATAAGGGGAATGTGGAGAAGTACATCGTTATTTCCCGCTATGAGAGCTACCACGGGATGAGCCTGGGAGCGCTCTCGGTGGCGGGGGTGGCCGGCAACCGGAATGCCTACACTCCCATGCTGACGGACTGGCCCCACATCAAGCAGCACAGCGAGAGGGAAACGCCGCCCCGGATGGACCCAAAAGACTATGCAGTGCAGTGTGCCCAGGAGCTGGAAGAGGCGATTTACTACGCAGGTGAGCAGTATGTGGCCGCGTTCATAGCCACGCCCCTGGCCCAAGGCCGGGACTATGGGCTCGCACCGCCTCCCGATTACTGGCAGGCCATTCGCGAGATTTGCGACCGGTATGACGTGCTCCTGATTATCGATGAGGTGATTACGGGGTGGGGCCGGACTGGTAAGTGGTTCGGGATGGAGCACTACGACGTAGAGGCGGACGTGATGGTCACGGCCAAGGGAATAGGGAGCTGTTACGCACCACTGGCTGCAGTGACTGTCTCCGACGAAGTAAATGACGCCTTCGCCGACGGAGGGCACTTCACCCACGGGTACACGTACTCGGGGCACGCGGTAGCCTGCGCCGTCGGTATTGAAGTGATAGACATTATCGAGAAGGATGGGCTGGTGGAGCACTCGGCGGCGGTCGGGGCATACATGCATGAGCAGGGAAAGGCTTTGCTCGACCATCCGACCATAACCGACATCCGGGGCCAGGGAATGCTAATGGTGCCCGAGTTGGTCAGCAACAAGGAGACCCTGGAGTTCTTCTCACCCGAGATAAACGCCGAAGAGCGTTTCCAGTCGATAGCCCTCAAGAACGGACTAGCCCTCTACTCCAGTCTCTGGGGCCCGAGACGGCCGCAAAACCTTAACCGTGGACTGCCCATGTTCATCGCTCCTGCCATGATCGCAACCAAGGAGCAGGTGGACGAGATTCTGGAGGCCCTGGACCGCTCCCTGACGGAGTTTGAGGCGGAGCTGGGGGTGAGCGGGTAGGTAATTTCCACAGCCGACGCTATAGCTTTCTAGACAAGGAAAGAGCTTTGAGTATTGTGCCCCGATCTGCTCGGTTTACCATTGGGGGTAAATAGGCCGAACAGATTGGGGCACAGTTTATTCAGGCTATTTCTAAATCCCGTCGGGGAATCCTTCCCGGCGTAGCCTGTCCAGGACGAGGTTGTCGGTGGGGAAGGCGAGAGGCTCGGGAATTTCGTCCAGCGGGAAGAAGTCGACCATGTCCACATCGTCGGAGGCGGTCATCGTGCCTCCGACGATTGTCCCGGTGAACCAGACGCCTACGGTGAGGGACCTGGGGTCGTGGAAGTTGGAATGGACGTCGTAGACGGGCCCGACCTCGATGACTAACCCGGTCTCCTCAAGCATCTCCCGCTTGGCGGCCTCCCTAATATCCTCACCCCACTCGACATAGCCACAGGGGATGCACCATTCGCCTCCCCGACTTTGCCCAGCGGCCCTTCGCCCCATAAGTATCCCCTGACCCCTGCGGCATATCACCGCAACGCCCGCGACGGGATTGCGGTATTGGACGTAGCCACATTCCCGGCAATGAGGCCGGGGTCTGCCGCCTCGAGTCTTGGGCGTCAGGTCTGTGCGGCACATGGGGCAGAATAGGAATTCACCGGGCATGTCGGGGCTCCTTTGCGGGATTATCAGAAGGATGGGTGGTGGTTTGACAATGGTCGGGAATCGGGGGAACATCGGGCTCGGCGGCTCACACTACCATAATTTTCGAAGGGTAAGACTTGAACGAGGAATCAGACAAGCTCCGGATATTAAAGCAGATCTTCGCAGGTTCGGGCGATGCGATTGTCTTCGCTGACAGTGAAGGGAAGATCCGGCTGTGGAATGGGGGCGCGGAGCGGATTTTCGGGTATGGGGAGGCGGAGGCGCTGGGGTCTACTCTCGATCTAATTGTGCCGGAGCGGTTCAGGGAGAGGCACTGGGAAGGCTACCATCGGGTCGTCGAGACTGGAGAAACCCAATACGGAGACAGGCTGTTGTCGGTGCCAGGCATTCGGCGGGATGGCGGCCGGATATCACTGGAGTTCACCGTGGTCCTGATAAAGGGAGATGACGGCGAGATCGAGGGTGTGGCGGCGATAATGAGGGACGCAACCGAGGGTTGGCAGAGGGAGCGCGAGTTGAAGCGGCGGGTCGAGGAGTTGGAGCGTAGGTTGGAGGAGTCAGGGGCATGAGCAAGCGTAGAGATGCTGACGTCGTGATCATTGGTGGTGGAATCACGGGCTGCGCAGCGGCCTACCATCTGGCCAAGCGCGGTAAGAGGGTCACGGTGGTGGAGAAAGGGGATACTGCTGGGGAGGCCTCGGGGCGGAACACGGGAGGGGTGCGGGTACAGGGCCGTAACCCGGTGGAATATCCCTTCATGCTGGAGTGCATCAAGATGTGGGAGGGGCTCGAAAAGGAGCTGGGGGCCGACATGGGTTACGTGAGCGGCGGCAACCTGCTCTACGTTGAGAACGAAGCGGACATGAAGGAGATCGAGCGGGGGGCTCGGCTGGCCAAGGAGCACAGGGTCGATTCCTACGCAATAAGCCCCGAGGAGTGCCGGGAGTTGGTCCCCGGGCTCAATGCCCCGGTGCTAGGGGCTCTCTATTCGTCGACCGACGGGCACGCAGACCCGGCGAGAAGCACCAAGGCCTTCGAGATGGCGGCACGAGAGCTTGGGGTGGAGGTGCTGACCAACTGCGCGGCCCTGGACATCGATACCAGTGATGGACAGGTCACTTCGATACGCACGGACATGGGCAGGATCGACGCGCCCTATATTGTGAATGCGGCTGGGGTGTGGGCGAACCACGTGGGCAGGAAAGTAGGCCATCGGTTCCCGGTGCGGATAATCCGGCAGACGCAGGCGATAACGGAGCCGGTCTCCAGGAGGATTATGCCCTTCGTGCGTGGACCGAACTCGGGGTTCAGGCAGGAGCCGGGCGGAGGATTCCTCTTTACCCGAGGATACAACCACCCGAGGGACTATGACGTTACCCGGGACACGTTCGACGACATCCGGATGTGGCTTCCCCATATCATCCGACATCGTAAGCTGGTCAAATTCCACGCGGGCAAGGCACTGTTCAGGAGTTTCCATGCCAGGACTCCGTTGATCTCTCGAGTCGGACGTCCGTGGCCCCTGAGGTCGGATGTCGAGCCAAGGGTGAACCGGGAAACGGTGGATGAGGGGCTGAGGCAACTGGGGGAGACTGTGCCCTGGCTGAAAGGGGTGCGGGAGGAGAGGGCGTGGGCGGGCTTAATAGATCTGACGCCGGACATGCTGCCCGTGTTCGGGGCGGTGGATAAGCCGAAGGGTTACATAGTGGCTGCGGGGTTCTCGGGGCACGGGTTTGCGATGGGGCCGATGAGCGGGAAGTTGATATCGGAACTGATAGTGGACGGGAGGACGTCGATAGATATAGATGCGTTCCGGCCGAGCCGCTTTGCGGAGGGGGTGCCGATCAGTCCGCCGAGGAATTTTGTGGGGTAGGGGGTTTCTGATTGGAACACCTCTCACTCTCATCGACGAGGCTTCGACATTCCTCAGCGAGCCTACGACCCTAGCCTTTTCCAATCAAGAAACCTTTGTGTAACTGCAGATCGCATCTCTGTTGTTCCATCCTCATGCCGTAATCCCCCCCGCTCATACTTCGAGAGCCTCAGCACGAGCGGCCCCACGCCCCCCAACACAGGTTATGCAAAGGTCTCATCAAGGGAGAGGGGAAATGACCCACCCCCATTCCGCTCTTGAGACCCCCTTCGAGAGCCTCAGGACAGGCCTCGACTCGGCTCAGGGCGAGCGGAATGCCCCACCCCCTAGGAATGGAAATGCCGTATTTCGTGAGCTGGCTCAGAGGCGGGAATGACGGTTATGCAAAGGTCACGCGCCTCGGTGCACGCCCAAGGCGCACTTGCAGAGTCTGCGACTCATTGGGGGAGATGGATAGGAGCACTCCCCAATTGCTACAGGGAGGGTTGGGTTAGGAGTTCCGCCGGGGGGTTAGTCTGTCTCGGCTGTCAAGCCAGATGGTGACGGGGCCGTCGTTGGAGAGGGTTACCTGCATGTGGGCTCCGAATTTGCCGGTCTCTACTCTGAGACCCCAGGCTCGGCACTCGGTTATGAAATATTCGACCATGGGCTCGGCGAGTTCGGGTGGAGCTGCATGGGTGAAACTGGGCCTGCGGCCCTTGCGGGTGTCGGCGGCCAAGGTGAATTGGCTGATTATCAAGAGGCCCCCACCCACATCCAGCACGGACCTGTCGAACCGACCCTCTTCGTCAGGGAAGATTCTTAGGTTGAGGCACTTTTCCTTCAGGTAGTCGGCGTCTTGCTCGGTATCATCCTGCTCGACGCAGAGGAAGAGGGTAAGCCCGGTGGCGATGCTTCCTACGGTGTCGCCGTCGATAGTTACCGAGGCGCGTGAGACCCTTTGGAGGAGAGCCTTCAAAGAAGACTAGCCGTCGGTCTTGGAGGCGACCTTGTCGGCGCTCTTCTCGGGGGACTTATCGGAAGAGGACGACTCGGACTTGGACTTGGAAGAGGAATCAGACTCGGACTTGGATTCGGAGTCGGATGAGGACTCCTCCTTACCGTTGGAGGAGCTGGCCTGACCTTTGCGGTGGTCGGTGGAGTAGAACCCGGAGCCCTTGAAGAGGATGGGTACGGAGTGAAATATCCTGCGGGAGTCGGAGGAGCAGGTGGGGCAAGGGGCGTTGCCTACTTCGATTACCTTTTGACGCACCTCGAACACGTGGCCGTTAGCCAAACATTCGTAGTCGTATAAAGGCATTCGCTCCTCCGAGATGGGGCTGGCACTCCAATAAGCCGAGTGCTAAAGCGAGCGAATTTTAGTCCTGCCGCTGACCAGTGTCAACAGTGCGCAATATTATGCGTAAATATCCGACAGGTGGAAGACTCCTTTCTTGAGAGGGGGTTTTAGTCCGAGGGCGAGGTGTGGGCGGTGGTAGTGATACCGATCCAGGAACTGCTCTACTAATCTCCGGCACTGGGGAAGGTCCTGGGCGCTGTAGCGGGTCCAGCCCAGACATTCTTTCCGCACTGTCCGGTTGAAGCTCTCGATGTAGGCCTGCTCGTTCTTCTTGTAGGGCCGAGCCACCCGGTGTCGTTGGCAGTAGGCCAACACCCGCTCTGCAAAGGCCTCTTTGAACTCACTGCCCCCGTCCGTTTGGATCAACTCCACCCTGCTATCGAAGCGCCGTGTCATCGCTTGTTCCAGGAAGGCACAGCCGTAAGCGGCGGTCAGGGAGGGGGCTAACAGGATGTCTGCCTCCCTGGTGTATATGTCGATGCCGGTGAAGGCAAACAGGCCTCCAAACATCACCGTGTCCATCTGTACCACCTGGCGAGGGCTGCTGGCCGTGGGCACCGGCCCTCTACGCCGATTCTTCTTCCACTTGGAACGGATGATGTACTTCTCCTTCAGGATCTCATATATCTTAGGCACTGACAGGCGTACCCCGTGTTCCCGCTCCAGGAAGTAGGCGATCTTCTGTCCACAGCACCCCGCCTCCCGCTCCCTAATGGCCCAAATCCATCGCTTCACCATCGGGTCGACCCGCCTCCCTAACCTGGGCCCCTTCTTGGCTTGCTCGTATCGCCCAAGGAAGGGCAGCAGCCCCTGTTCTTGGATGCCCCGAACCCACAGATGGATCGTCTCCCGGTGTTTACCCAACTGCCGCGCTATCTGCGCTTTTGTCATCCCTTGCTCGTACAACTCCCAGGCCAACGTTATCAGTGTGAGATTTGACATGTCCATGAGCTTACATGGACTGTCGGATTTCTACGGAAACTTTGCGCAGTGGGTGGTGGCATAGGTGGGGTGGCCCACATGGCCCCCCCGGATTGGGTCGGGTCCCGGGTGCACCGCTACCGGGGAGGGCGATCGGCCGGTCGCCCTTACGGGGGATGGCCCCCCAACCCTTCCGGGGAACCCTCACTCCCTTTATCCCCCTCTCCCTTAGGGCCTTCAAGGGAGAGGGGGAGATAAGAATAGAGGCAGGCACATGTGCTTTGCACATATCCCTGCCTCTAATTCAGTACTGGGGGAGGAGGGAGCATCCACACCCCGAGGGAGGGATTCACACCATAGGCGCACTTACAGCCGGCTTGGGGCCGGAATGACGGGCAAGGTGCGAGGGATCAATTGTTGGAGCGGCACTGGCGGCAGATGCCGAATATGGCGAAGTGGTCCAGGTCTGCTTCGAACTCATACTCCTGTTGGAGGGCGACCCGGACGGGCTCCAAGAAGCGATGATGGTCTATGTCCAGAGTCGAGCCACAGTCCCGGCAGACGATGTGGTGGTGGCGCTGGTCGTGGGTCATCTCGTACTGGTAGGCCCCACTCCCGAGGTCTATCTCGACGAGCAGACGTTGCTTCTTCAGCAGCTGGATGGTGCGGTAGACGGTAGCGATGTCTATGAACGGGTATGTCTTCTTGACCTTTTCGTGGATATCCTCAGCAGTCATGTGCCCCGAGCCGGAAGCGATGGCGGAGAGGATCATCACCCGCTGGGGCGTGAGCCTGTATCCGGCGCTTCTGAGGGAATTGAGAAGGTCGTCTGCCTTGGTCAAATCTTGTGCTCCGGGGAGGGGGTGTCCCCTCTGTCACACCACCAGGACATAGAGGGCTTATAAGGGGGACTCTAGGTCGACTGCATAGTAGGCACGAAGGCAGATACAGGGGTGCCCTGCAGGGACCAGGGGCCGGTCTTGTCGATTCTCACGTTGACCATCTTGCCGACGAGGTCATCGTCCTCGACGGGGAGGAAGACCAGCTTGTTGGTGCGGGTGCGGCCCTGCCACTTGCCCTTGTGCCGCCTTTCCACCAGGACTTCCTGCTCGGTCCCAAGCAACGGCTCGTTTAGCTCCCCGGCGATGCGTTTCTGCACCTCCTCGATTACGTGGAGACGACGCATCTTCTCGTCCTGTTCGAGGGAGTCATCGATCTTGCGGAAGGCGATGGTGCCGGGCCGAACGGAGTAGGGGGCGACGTGTACCTTGTCGAATCGGACTTCTTCCAGGATGTCGACGGTATGCTGGAACTGGGCCTCGGTCTCGTTGGCAAAACCGACGATTATGTCGGTACTCATGGAGACGCCGGGGATGGTGTCTCGGATGCGCCCGGTCAACTCCAGGTAGTCGGCGGAGGTGTAGCCACGGTGCATGGTCGCCAGAACTTCGTCGTCACCGGCCTGGATGGGCAGGTTGATGTGTTCGCATACCTTGGGAAGGGAAGCAACAGCGTCTATGAGCTTCTGGCTCATGTCGTTGGGGTGAGATGTGAGGAAACGGATGCGCTCAATACCGTCGATGGGGTCAAGTGCTGCCAGGAGTTCGGCGAGGTCCGAGTCATCGGCGAGGTCCTGGCCGTAGGAATCTACGTTCTGGCCGAGGAGGGTCACCTCTTTAACGCCACGCTGTCCAAGGGCCGACACTTCTTCGACGAGTTCGGGAATGGGACGGCTACGCTCGCGGCCTCGGCGGTAGGGGATGATGCAGAAGGTGCAGAATTTATCGCAGCCGTGGATTATGGGCACGTTGACGCTGATGTTGGGCTGGGTGGGGATGAGGGGTCCGAGGTTATCGAGACACGTGCCATCGTCATTGGACAGGCGCCGGATAAGTGGGTCGTATCCCTGGGGCCTGAGGAAGAGGTCGACGTGGGGGAAGCGCTTCTTCAGAGACTCGTCCCGGGGCCCGACCATGCAGCCCATGAGGGCGATGGTCCGGTTGGGGTCTTCCCGCTTGAGAGGTTTCAGGGAATTGAGGCGACCGGCGACCTTGTCCTCGACGCCCTGCCTGACGACGCAGCTGTTCAGGACGATGATATCGGCGTCCTCAATACGTGGAGAGTGGTCGCAGCCGATCTTTTCGAGCGCGCTGGCGAGGCGCTCGGAGTCGGCCTCGTTCATCTGGCAACCGACGGTCCAAATGTGGTATCCGGGCACTAGTCAGTCCTCCAGAAGGGCCAGGAAAGTATCGAGGCGAAGGGGATTTGAATAGAATTTGTAGAGCCGCATCATGTCGTTGTAGTTCTCATCCAGGAGCAGGCCTACCTTGCTGGAAACGCAGTCTTGAATAGTAACGGTATGGAAGTCATATTGAAAGGCGTCTATCACGGTAGTGAGGACGCAGGCATTGGCGGTGACTCCCGAGACGACGATAAGCTCGGTGCGGAGGCCGTTGAGTAGACCCGCGAGCTCGGTCTGAAAGAAGGAGCTGAATCTGCGTTTGTCGACTATATAGTCGCCGTTGAGGGGTGTGAGTTGGGGCACGATCTCGACGCCCTGGGTGCCCTCGACGCAGTGGATGGGTTCGGAGTCGCCCTCACGGCCGCGGTCCACTCCGTCGGCGCGGTGAACTTCACGGGTGTAGATGATGGGGGCGCCACGGGAGCGCATGGCGTCGCAGAGGCGCCGGGTGTTTTCGATGAGTGGGTGGGCGTCGGAGCAGGAGTAGGGAGCGTCGGGGTCCAGGAAGTCGTGCTGCATGTCGATGACAATGAGCGCCGACCTGTCCATGAGGCCGCTTATTTGTGATGTTTCAAGCATGGATTGGTGGTGAAGTTGGGTTCCTCGATTCAGTGATTGAAATAGTGGCGGAGGAGTGGGATTCGTAGTTAGCTACGCAATAACGGGACCTGACTATCCGTTCCCACATTTGTTCCCACCTAGGCAGCGCAAAAGAGCCATTCGAGTCCACGTTGATGACAAAGGAGACTGTACCAGAACTTTTGAACTCGTTGTAGAGCTGTGAGTTTGCAGTAGTGGAACACCAGATATAGAAAAAATGAAGCCTTTGGGATAACTCCCTTTACATGGTCGCTGGTAATACTAACTTATTCAGAGAAGCTGCGCAGGGTTCGATTCAACGCAGGTGGGCCTGACTTGACGGTACACAGTACGATTTTCGAGTTGGTGCTCTCATTCTAGCACGAGGTTGCATCGGTGATGACCTGGGCCTGTTCTGCATGCCACCCATGAGTAGGCAACCAATGCAGAACTACCTGCACGTGTATCCAAAGGTTCCATGGGCCCGGACTACCTCGGCTAAGTCTTCCAGGATGTCTTCCTACCTCTCAATCTCCCGAATAAGGACCAATGCCCTTTTGGACTAAGAGTCTAGGCCATCGTGCCCCATGCTGATAGAGATGTTAGTCCGAGAGGCGAAGTAACTTGCGGGCGCTAGCTTGCCCGGCTAGGAAAGGTCGCGGGACTCAGGTACTCTTGCTCAGCCTAGCACCAGAGGCCCTATCATCCAGAGTGATCAGACCTTCGGCGCGAAATCAGCGTCGTCCAGCTCCCAAGGACGAGCAGCGCTACTCCCGCTAGGGTCAAAGCAAGCAGCATCCTCCCTGGGATGGAGACACCACGTGTCTTGGGCAACACCGGCTCCGGTGTTGCAGTTGGCTCTGGAGTAACTGTAGAGTCGGCCTGCGCTCTCTCCTGAGCAGACATCCCGTCGTCCTTCACCAGAGCAAAGTCGCTAAAGCGGCATATCCGAGTGGTGATGATGACCTGCCCCGGGGTCGTGTCAAAGTTGAACATGTACCATATCTTCCTCCACGGATCGCCTGGGCCGTCACGCCGCAGAAGCTTCAGCCTGTCATTCATATGCGCCTGGAACACTGCAGACAGTCCGCCAAGTTCCTCCGCCTGTTCTCGAGTAAGCGCGATGCGCAGGGTTGCAGGGGATATGAGCCGTGCATTCTCCTCCTGAACCCCTTCAGTGTCGAATTGGTCCACCTTCACCAACGCCAGAGGGATACAGGCAGGCGGATCCTCGGGCATGCGGTCGTCCGAATAGGTAGTGACTCTGGCCTGAAACGTGCGTGCCCGTGAAGTGGCCGGAAACTGAACCGTTACGTATTGCTCAGCCGCTTTGATCACCGTCAGTCGGTCTGGGTTGACCACCTCAACCATCTGGGTGTCTTCAATGTCTTCTTCTATTTGCACCGGCACTATCTTGCTAGGAGGTACGATGACCGTAGGTACGGGAGTGGGAGTTGGTTGGGGCTATGGCCGACGGGCAGGCGCCGGATCAACTGTGACACTTATGGTCCAGGTCGCGACGCCATCGTCGGCCGAGGCGGTAACCTCGATGTTCGTCGAGCTAGCAGATATCGGTCTGATGACCACTAATCCATTGCTGGATACGCTGGCCGTTGCCACATCGCTCCGACTCGATGTGACCGAGTACGTCGGGGTGTCGCCGTCTGCGTCTACGAAGTTGCCTGATACATCCAGCCTCCAGGGATCGTCACCTGCCGTCAACGTTCACCGTTGGGGAATCGTGCCCGTCGTTTCCGGTGGATCGCTGACCGGGGTGATGGTGACGTTAACGGTGCCTGTAGCGGTACCACCGTTCCCGTCGGAGACGGTGTAGGTGAAGGAGTCCTGCCCGTTGGCATTGGCGTTGGGGGTGTAAATCACGTTCTGATCGTCGGTGGTGTCCACCTCGGCAGTACCCTTGCTCGCCGTCCCGACCTCCGTCACTCTTGTATATTAACAGGCAGGTCGGGGTAGGCCGATTCACCCTTGGTCAGGAGACCGTGCCTCAGCGTGGTCGCCCCGATAGGATAATCATAGAACCCGAACAGTTGCCTGGGCCAGTGCAAGCCCGCATCGGCAAGGATGGGCCAAAGGAGAAGCATGACTGGTAATCGGAGATCATACGTTGGGATCGATGTGTCCAAGGGGTGGGGGGATGTGGCGGTAAGACCCACGGGAGAATGTTGGCGCTTCAATCAGGACCAGGAGGGGATTAGAGATCTGATAACCCGCTTGGTGGCTTTGGAGCCAGCCTTAGTGGCTATGGAGGTCAAGGGGGCTACGAGAGGGCTTTGACGGCAGCCCTGGGCAATGAGGGGGTCCCTACTACCGTCCTGAACCCAAGACATGTCCGGGACTTCGCACGCTTCCAAGGTAAGCTGGCCAAGACAGACCGGTTGGATGCAGGGATAATCGCCCACTTCAGTGAGGTCAGCGATCTGGGCCCACAACCTCCCAAAACCCCTGAGTCCCTTGAGTTGGATGCACTCGTCTCCAGGCGCCGCCAACTCGTCGGTATGAAGACTAGTGAGAAGAACAGACTGGAGAACGCAAACCCCGTCGTCAGAAAGAGCATAGAGGGGATCATTGATCTGCTCGACGAAGCCCTCGGTCAAATAGACCGGGACCTCAAGGAGAGGCTGCACAAGTCCGAGCTGTGGCGTGAGCAGGTTATCCTCCTCAGGACTGTCCCCGGTATAGGGTCTGTCGCCACTTACAGTCTCCTGGCAGGCTTGCCGGAGTAGGGTAAGCTGAACCGCAGAGAGATCGCCGCCCTCGTTGGCGTAGCCCCACTCGCCCGGGACAGCGGAAAGATGCGGGGTTCACGCACCTGCTGGGGCGGCCAGGCTATCGTCAGAGCCGCCCTCTACATGCCCACCCTGGTCGCCGTTCGCTTCAACCCAGGTCCTCAAGGAGTTCTACACTCGCCTCGTCGAGGCGGGCAAGCCGAAGAAGGTCGCCATCACAGCCTGCATGCGTAAACTACTGACTATCCTCAATGCCATGGTCAAACAACGAGCCCGTTGGAATCCCATATCCGCTTGACAATCAAGACAGTTACTTGTATTCGGTCTCCGATTCCAGATCATCGAAGGTCGCCGACCTAGAGGGAAACAGCTTGCACCAATCAAAGGTCGCGGGTGCGTCTCCCTGGAGGAGCTGCACGCAATACACTGTGATGGGCGGCCCGGAGTACTCGGGCACCTCCCACGTAAGTTCCACGCTGACCGGGGATTTAGCGGTCAGCGTCGGCGCGGGTGGCGCTGTCGGACGCTCGACGACGTTGTCGATCTCGATGGTCACTACGATGCTGTCGCCGCCACCCTTGCCGTCCAAGACCGCCACCGTCACTTCGTACTCCGACTTCGCCTCATAGTCGTAACTTACGCCGTCTTTGGTCCGGAGCTGGCTGGTCGTACCGTCGAGGACGAAGCTCGCCGCATCGGCGCCGCTAAGCAAGTAAGTCAAAGTGTCGTCGTCACGGTCGCTTGTACTCACCGGATCGCCGATAGCGACGCCGGAGCCGCTGTTCTCGACAAGGTTCCGGGTGGTCGCGGCTCCCTCGTCGAACTCCGGGGGAAAGTTGAGTGGTGTGGTAGCGGTACCAGAAGCCGACCAATTGCCCGGGCCTTCGGGGTTGGAGGCCCGCAGCTGGACTTCATATGGAACGCCGTACGCCAATCCGCTGATCGTCGCGGAGAGGGCCGTGCCTTCATGGGCCAGTTCGTCCCACGGGTCGTCCGCGTTCTCGGATTGGGGCCGGTATCGTACGTCGTAGCCGCTGATCGGCAGAGTCGTCGACGGCACGGTCCAACTCACCGAAAGCTCTGTCTCGCTGGCGTGGGCGGTGACCATCGGAGCGTCAGGAGCATCCGGCGACGCGTGTGTCTACATCAAACCATTGGGAGTACTGTCCTCATCCTAAGCAGTTCTCTGCACGTACACACACATAGTAGTCCGCATCTAGCGCAAGGTTGGTGATCACGAGCGTCAAATGGTTGAAGCATACGAGGTATCTGGAATGTAGAGTTCTCTATTGGTTGCCGGCCCCGTGATGTTCAACAGATAGCGGGTTATGGGTGGGTCGGTATTTGCCGGCTCGCTCCAATTCACTTTCATGCTGGTGGCCGAGGCTGGATCCGCACTCGTCACCGTCGGCGCGCCGGAGCCGCCTGTGCCGAGGTTATGGCTTCCTCGAGGCTGATGGACGCCTGATCGAGAAGTTCAGCGCCGTCGTCTATCTACCCCGTAGGGCCTCCCGATTCCACGGTTTCACACGCCGCCGTCACGCCAACACCCGCCATCGTAATAAGCGCTACCAACCCCCAAATCCAAAACATCCGTTTTCCCGATGTCACAGATATCGCTCCTTTCCTAAGCCTGTATGCTCTTCGGCTTCAGTCTAGCACTCAGACATGAAGCTCCGATGAAAACAGTAATAAGATTTGCTTAAACTTGGCGGATAATCGATACTAGGACCGTGAAAGTCTAGCCGCCATCTTGAGAGATCAACACGTATAGAGCTGCCGTGAGCCTCTGCAATCCAGCGGCCGATTGCCAACCCAAGCCCTACTCCCCCTTCGGAGCGGCTACGCGCCTTGTCAATCTGATAGAAGTAGTCGAAGATAAACGGGATGGGATCTTCAAGTATACTAATTCCCGTGTCCTTGACCCACAACTCAGCCTGATCGCTCATCGCGTTGCAACCAACAATCACGTTACTGCCAGCCGGCGTATATTTGATCGCGTTGTCGAGAAATTGAACAAGAACTGTAATATGAGATCTTCGTCTGCGCGCATGGTGATGCTACTGCCAGATATAACTTGGAGTTCTACGTCCTTCTGAAGAGCCGTCGAATGCGAATGCTCCACGGCCCCGGCGACCACGTCGGCAACGGCTAAGCGCTCAACAGTCAAAGGGATGTTGCCGGCATCGGGGCGAGTTAAGGTGAGAAGGCTTCCAGCCAGACGAATCAGGCGGTCTACCTCCCCGTTGACCGCTTCAAGCACCTGCAGATAATCCTCCGGCTCTCGCTTTTTTTGAAGTGCGACATCAATCTGGCCTTTCATGATGGTCAGGGGGTCTAGGCTCGTGTGATGCATCAGATGTGAACTGGAGCGGGGGTCGAAACGCGCTGTCCAGCCGCTCAATCATTTCGTGGAACGTGCGGGCCAACCGTCCTACTTCATCGTCGGGTAGTCGTAGGTTCAGACGTCGACCCAGATGCTCCGAAGATATGTGACATGCAAAGCTGGTAATCTTATCGACAGGGGAGCGCACGTCGCTAAGAAGATCCCACCGAGAACCGCCACGACTAAAGTGACGAGACAGGCTCTGCCCATAATGCGCAGTTGAGCGGCTGGGGTCATTTGGGGGCGGTGAAGCCCGGCCGGGGACACGAACTGTCCTGCTGCCTCGCTACCCGAAGATCGCGGATTTGACTTTCAATGCCAACTGGATGGACTTGCCCATGTGGTAGTAATGGAGTAAGCTCCCCATTACACTCAGCCAATACAAGGTCGAGATGCCAAAACTGAGCAGCAGTTTCGTAGTGAACCGTCCGGTCGAGGATGTGCTATCTTACATAGCAAGCTTCGAAAACCGGATGAACTACGAGGAGAGGAAATCTAGTTGACTCTGGAGAGCAAATAATGGTCACGCAACGAATTTCCCTGGAGAGTTATCTGGCCAAGGAAGCCCAAGAAATGGCCGAGCTCTGCACAGCGTGCGGGAAGTGCCTTGAGGTGTGTCCAATGGTAGACTACACCCCTTATAAAGACCAAGACCGCAGTTTTCTGATGACACTGGCCCGCGGGGTGCTCAAAGAGGGAACCTACTCCGAAGAGGCCAAGGTGGTGGCGGGGGCTTGTACCGGAAGCGCCGATTGCCTGGATGTATGTCCGGAGGGGATTAACCCTATGCGGATGCTGCGCCTGGTACAGACGAAGGCCGAGAGACTGGAATGGGAGGCAGGAGGCGCTCGCCCTGAGGGGGTGGCTGAATTCATGAAGGCCTACTCTATTATGGACGTCGTGCGGAGTCTCCAGATGCGAGACTCGGAGATCAACTGGTATCAAGGAAGGCTCCCAGATGGAGCGAAGGCGGACCTCGTGCTGATGCTGGGGTGCAATATCATGCGTACGCCCCATCTGGCCCATGCGGGGTTGGAGGTGATACGTCGGACTGGCTTCAATGTCCAGGCGATCGGAGGCCGGGCCTACTGCTGCGGCGAGCCTGGCTTCGGTACTAACAATCGGATGTCCGAAAAGACTACCCTGGGGACCTTCCGCGCCTTCGACATGTTTTCGCCAGACCAGGTGCTCACGTGGTGTCCCTCTTGCTTCCACCATTTTAACGACTTTACCAACGACATCATCGACTACGACTATGAAATGGGCCACACCACCCACTTTTTGGCCGATAATGTGGAGCGAGTGCAGGCAGCCATTGTGAAGCCAGTCAGGAAGCGGGTAGCGGTCCATGAGCACGGGGCCTTGGGTTCGAAAGCTCCCATAGTACCGGATGTGAAGAAAGTGCTCGGAGTAATTCCCGGCCTGGAGCTGGTGGAAATAGAGCAATTCCCCTACGGGTACCAGTGTGGGCCGGTTCTGGGTGCGAACCCGGCGGCCAAACGTGCCGCACAGCGAAAGGTGTGTGAGGCGGCAACTGAGGCGAAAGTGGATATGCTGGTCACCATCCACCAGTCCTGCGAACGGGAGTTTTGCATAGCGGAGAAGTATTATCCTTTCGAATCCAAGGCGTTCATCATTCTCTTGGCCGAATCCATGGGGCTGGAATACGAAAACCGTTACAAGAAATACAAGATGGCGGGAGACGTGGACCAGATCATGTGGGAAGCGCGAGACTTTGCGGCGGATAGCGGCTACCCCGTGAAACGTATCAAGGCGGCTATCCAATCGGAGTGGGGACATCCCGATGAGCTTTCCCCAGAGAGTCTCACCGGTCAGGAGTACCGTGCCTCTGCCTTAGAGGTCGAGTAACACCCCCAGCTTGTCTACTCTAAGGCGCGTTGCGGCTTCTCTGCCCCTGAGCATTTGTTTTGTAAGTTGAGAAGGAGGGAGAGCTATGCGATTTCTGGAACTCTCCATGCCCTTGGACTACGAGCACATGCCGGACGAGATCTTTCCCACTGCGACCCCCTTTGTCCTTTCCTCCACGATTCTCGGCCCGAATAGGCGTCCGGACAAAGGCATCTCTCTTGGGACTGAGACCGGCACATGTCTAACCATGCCGTCTCAGTTTACCGAATACCGCAAGACCGCTCGGCTTCATGAGGTGGCCATAGAAAAACTGGTTCTTCGAGAGACAGTGGTCGTGAATCTCCCGAAAGAAGAAGGCGACGATATCTCCC
Source organism: Dehalococcoidia bacterium (assembly GCA_965197585.1). Lineage (GTDB taxonomy): Bacteria > Chloroflexota > Dehalococcoidia > Plut-88900 > Plut-88900 > Plut-88900. Next base: position 2,217,492 of record OZ240215.1, on the reverse strand, counting down.
CTGATGATATCGATGCAGCATTTACCGGAGCGGAATTCCGTCCCGGCGATGCGATCCTCTTGAGGACAGGGTGGGGTGACAAGGACTGGTACCAACGCGCTGGCACCCGATATATGGTGGGCACGCCGCATCTTTCTATTGAAGGTGCGACGCACCTGGCGCGGAAAATGCAGGACCGGGGGAGCGACTTGCTGCTAACCGATATGGCGCTCATTGCCTTGCCGGAGAAACACCTCATCCCTGAATGGCTTCCGATGACAAGGCAACCGGAGCCTTGGCCTTCCCCAAGGGCAGAAGGGTATTTGCGCACGTACACCTCGGAAAAAATGGCGAATGACTACGCTGCGGCGCTTGCCTTGGCCGGGGCTGGAATCATGACGGCGAAACGCCTCGTTAATTGTGGGGCTATTCAAAGCTCTCGCATTCGTATCATAGTGGGCCCTCTTAAGCTCGTACGGGGCATTGGGTCCACGTGTCGGGTCGTAGCTACTGAGGATTGAATGTGGTGAACCTATGCGTCTCATAGACCTATCTATGCCGATTTGGGAGGGTGCGGGCTACGGAGAGATCCTGCCCATCGAGAACACCCCCGTCCAATTCTTTGAATACATGTTTTACGACCAGAACGGCATCCGAATGACGCACATCAAGGTTGATGACGAAACGGCCAGTCCGTTCATGACTCCGTACCAGGGCGCTCCACATGAACTGGCTCCTGAAAGTGCTGAGTCAATATACCCGTGGAGACTGGATGAAATCCCCTTGGAAAGGCTGATCCTTCGGGATACGGTGGTCTTGGACGTCCCCGGCGAGGACTACCATGTCATTACCGCTGAAGAGATCGACGAGGCGGTAAGCAGGGCGGACTACCGGGAAGGCGACGATGTACTGGTCCGGACGGGATGGGCGACCACTGAAAAAGCGTATGAGCTCGGAAACGATTATTGCGTTGTATCTCCCTCCTGGAGTTACGAAGCCTGCGTCCGGGTGGCCGAGATAATGGAAGCCAAGAAGAGCGGCGTCATCATGACTGATGCCTCGTTGATCATGACCGCGGCCTATCAGGGATACAGGTGGTCGGTTGGAGAGGAGCGTATAATCCCTCGCCCCAAGCCGTGGCCATCGGCGGAGGCGAGAGAACGGCTGATGGAAATCGAAATCCCCAAGGCAGTGTATCCTGATATGCCCCCTTCGATAGGTCGCGGCGGCTATGCGGAGCTGATGGTGAAAACTATCGCTATTTGCAAGTGCCTCGTTAATGCGTATCAGATCACATCAGGAAGGGTTAAGATGATCATGCTGCCCTTGCTGATCAAGCAAGGTGGCGCATCGCCTTGCAGGTTTATCGCAGTCGAAGAGTAATGGCTGACCATCCAGGTGTTGCTGTCGGCGCCCAGGCCGTCGAGCGGTGGGCGTGAAGAGCGAGCCATCAGTGCGACGGATGTATGCGCCACAGGCGTGGTGGCCTATGAGTTGCTTGTCGGACACCCACCGTTGCTAGGCCCTGACTACAGACGGCAACACATGGAGGACAAGCCCGAGTCAATCCCAGGGATTCCCGTCAAACTGCAATCCTTGGTTGGCCAGTGCCTTTACAAGGGGCCCGCAAGCACGACCGACAACTCATAATCTGTTAACAAGACTACTAGAGAGCTTAGAGCCAGCCTCGATAGGGGCACAAGGACTTCAGCAGGCAAATACGCAGGCGGTCCAGCGGCAAGCTGAAGAGGAACGGCAGCATTCCATTACCCGATCTAGGCCAGCGCGCAAACTTGAGCTGCACCAAGCTACGGACCCCGACCGTAAGAAAGGCAGAACCTTTGCGGTGAGGTTCAGTCTATCACTCTAGCGAACCATGCCTATTAGTCATTCGTGAGTTCGAGTACCAGTTGGTGGCGCAAGCTGCCCTCTGGAGTGGAAGCTACTTCGGTAATTTTGTGACCTCGGGCGACGGGATGTGCCCATCGATCACCCAGTTTAGACCGCTCCCCGGATGGATCTGCGAGCTTGATAGAGAGTTTGCCCGCATTCGTGAGTGAAAGTCCTATGGCCGTCACCTATATAATGGGTAAGTGTTGGATCCGGTCAGCCGAGTATGGAGGATCCCAGCGAAAGGCCCGATACAAGGAGGAACCCATGCTTTCCCACAACTACACGTACCAAGGATGTCTGGACATTTCGAAGAGGGTCTCCTGGTTGGAAGACGATGTTTTGGCCGACAAGAATTTCGACTTCTCGAAACGCTTCCTCCCCAACAAGCTGACCGGTGTGGACGAGATCGGATGTTTAAACGACAACGAGAGGCGTCAGCTGAATCAGATTATGGGTAACGGCTACTGCCACATCTTCGCGTTCGTGGAGGAGTTTATCATCCCCACCGTCACGGAAGAGGCCATGAAGGATATCTATGGGGATGAAGTCAAAGCCCGCTCGTTGTTGCGGTTCGCTGAGGAAGAACTCAAGCATCAGGAGCTGTTTCGGAAATCGGTTGAACTCTTCGGCCGGGGTTTCGGCAGTGAGTGCGACTTAATCCCTGGTCGGGAAGAGGTGGCGAAAGTAGTTCGGAGCAAGTCGAAGCTGGCCGTCATGCTATTGACCGCGATTATCGAATGGTTCACCCAGCTCCACTACATAGAGCATGTGCGCGACGACTCGGACCTTGATGGGCTGGTCCGGGACCTCTTGAGGTTTCATTGGATTGAAGAGGCGCAGCACGCCAAGCTGGACACGTTGGTAATCGGCGAAGTAGCCGAGAACTTGACCCTTGAAGAGCGGGAGAGTGCGATCGATGAGGTTCTGGAGCTTGGTGGGGCGATCGACGGGCTGCTGGCACAGCAGATTGGGCTGAACATAGAAGCTCTTGAGAGGGTGACAGGACGGACGTTCACGGCTGCCGAGAAAGAGGAGATCACGACGAATACGCAGCGGGCGTGCCGGTGGACCTTCCTCGTGTCTGGATTGCAGCACCCGAACATCGTCAAAGCGGTCGGTGAGCTCACTACATCGGGGCCGGGGAAAATAGAGGGCGTCTCCGCAGCGCTCTCAGCGTAGCACTAGAGCCCCAGGTGGTCACTTGGAGCGTCGGATGGTCCTGAAATCGCAACGTCCGGCTAAGAACAACGTCTCAAATACTAACGAAACCATGCCGAATTTGAGACCGAATGAGCCAATTCGGTGTTAGTTGGTTGCATCACTAGTGCTACAGCCGTAGTTTAAGAGCGGGTAGAATCAGGGCAGTTGAGTGTTGATGAGGTGAGGCTGTGGCAGGTCATGGGGATGAAGTGGCGGAAGTGGGCCGGTGGCATTGATCAGGTACACTGGTGCATCACGGGGAGGTTCCGGCGGCAGGAGCCCGGGCGGCGGGGTTGACGGTAGGCAATACCGTGTTTGAGCTGGTGGTGGCCTTTTGTCTCCTCAAGCAAGGAGAGAGCGTACCTCGTTTGGTGGGCCTAAGCAGACTAAATTGCGAACTTTTCGGAGGGAAATCCCAGTTTGAGGAATCGGTAGGCCTTCGCCATGGACTGACTGCTGTCGACTGCCCGGATCGCAAGCTACATTACCGAACTCGTGCTAGATGCCGAACTCAAGTGGCGTCTTCAGAGTCTAACTACCAGTCTTGCTTATGACTTCGATTAGGCGATAGCCGTACCTAGAGGCGTCCTGAGGGGGCTCCTCCTCGTCCGGGAAAGCGTCGTACCGCTCGATCTTCAGCCGGTAGGTGTAACCCTCCTCATGCTTGAATCCATCGATGCCCTCGTAGAAGAGTTGGCCATTCACCTCCAGGCACTTCCGCGGGCCCACACCTACACAGTCCAACAGCTTTGGTCCGACCGTGACTTCCATCACATGCACTGCTTCCCAGCCCGTCAAATCGTTGTCGGTGGTCAACTCCCCGGTTTCGCCGCTGCGCAGAGCCGCCATACCGGCCTCAATGGCCATCAGCCTTTGGTCCAGGGAGTCCATGCGTTGACCTAAGGTGTCAATATGTCCGTCCGGCTGGCACGCGGCCACAGCGACGAGGGCGATGCCGATTAGTAGGACTAGGCCGGTTCTGAAGATTCGCATATTCTCCTCTCGGGACTGGTGATTTGGGCCCACGCGTCGGCCAGGAAGCTTCCTCTTCGTATAAGGACGGATGTGGAAGCCGAGAAGATCCCTGCCGTTAAGGTAGAGGCTGGCCATGGGTGTCGGCAATCAGTGAAAGTGGGACACCTTGGGACCCGAGGGATCAGGCAGTGGATAAAGGTCTTGTGAGCTCCATGAAGGCCCTATTGTGGTGTCTTCGCCGTTGGATTGTTTGGCCCTGCACCTGCTTGCTGTGTCGCAGGATATCCTGCCGTCTTCCCCTGAAGACTTCGGAGGGCGTCACGTTGCCCAGGGTATTGTAATAGCGCCGGTAGTTGTAATAGCTGACGAAGGCCACAGTGGACGCTTCCGAGTCTGAAACTATCTCACACGGCGGTTCGTTCACGTCCGGCCGAGGTAGGTTCAAAAGGCTCACTATTCATTTGGTCGAAGTGGCCTGCCTCCATCAGTTGGGCTGAATATAGGTGAAATTAAGACGATGGTCCCACGGCTCCCTGGCAACAAAGACTTGCGATTGCCTCTCAGCTGTCCTTGTTAACGCGAGCGGTGACAAATTGTTCACTCCCACGGTGAAGCCTTTCCCTCGATCAGACTTCTAAGAAATCTTCCTCTCCTGAATTAAGCGTATACTCCGATGACCGAACGGGACTGCTCACAGAGACAGGAGCATGGACTTCGACCAAGACCACGATGCAAGAGTGAGGGCGGCAGCATTTGAGTGGTTGGCTGTACAAGTCGAACACCATGGCGAGGTCGTGCCTCGGGAAGTTCTTGCCCGGGGATTCAATATTGACGGGCGACGCGTGCTGCTGCTGGGACCACAGGGAATCTTCAAAACCAGCCCTGATGCAGGTGCCGCTGTCCATAACCACATCGCCCAAGGGACCCTACGACGATGGGATAGGCCCCGATAACCTGCTCCGCTACCGCTATAGGGGAGTGAACCCCCAGCACCCTGATAACGTTGGTCTACGCTTCGCAATGCACCATGAGCTTCCACCGGTGTATTGCCACGGCGTCGTGCCTGGCAGATATGTAGTCTTGTGGCCCGTCTACCTAGTCCGTGACTCCCCCGATGACCTCTCCTTCTCGGTGACGGTAGACGACGTCACCCAGGCCGATATCTTTCCCCGCCATGGGAGCGGCGTGAAAGTAGCTGCAGAGGCGCGCCGCCAATACGTGACGTCGCTGATCCGTCGCCGCCTTCATCAGAGCCCATTCCGTGAGCGTGTGCTTAGTGTTTACCGACACCAGTGTGCTTTCTGCCGCCTGCGCCACAGCGAACTGCTCGATGCCGCCCACATAATTCCTGATTCGGACCATAAGGGTGAACCCGTCGTCAGTAACGGCATATCGCTGTGCCGGCTGCACAATGCGGCCTTCGACAAGTTCTTTCTGGGAGTCAGGCCGGACCGCATCCTCGAAGTCCGCCGGGATGTGCTTGAAGAGATCGATGGGCCAACCCTGCGGCACGCCATCCAGGGACTTCACGGGCAATCCATCGTATTGCCGTCAAGACTGGCGGAACAGCCGTCTACCGTTTTCCTATCAGAGAGATATGAGCGATTTCTCGAGGTGGCTGCGGCGCTCTGATTCCTATTTCAGCGTGCTCAACATCTGGCTTGGGCACCTCATACGAATTGCCTAATCCGAAAGGCATGGGCTCTTAGTTGACTTGCCTAGGAAGCTGGCCAGCAAGTTTGGCAATAGATGATTATGCAGGAGCCTGTGGTATTCCCAGGCGGTTGACCTGGAGTCCGGACGGTTGCATCGGATGCGGTTCTGTAACCGTCACCAGATTGTTGGTACGGTCACGGAAGATAACTTTAGGAATGTCTTTCGACAAGTAAGCATGTTTGGCGATGTCCTCGTCATCTCCTGGCGTCCAGCCTGCTCAGGTCTCCCGGCCAACGGAGGATGCGGTCGTCGGCGGTGATGAGCTGGTGGCCCTCCAGGGCCGTCGCCACGATGATGCGGTCGGCGGGGTCAGGGTGAAAATCTGCCAGGTTGTAGGCGCGGATTCCTATTTCTCCGTCCACTGGAATTTCGATCAAGCCCTGATGGAGCTGTTCCTGCCGCCACTTGGCGACATCGTCGGGGTGCCTCATGCGGCCCTTGTACCGTAGCATGGCCATCTCCCAGAATGAAATGGCAGAAAGACCTACTGCGTGGACTCCATCGACCGGACCTTGATGGTTCGTCCCAATGGCTAGGAGTATCGTGTAGTGCCCACCGACCTGAGAGTCGGGCAGACGCAGGCCGTAGGTGTGGCCAGTACTGAACCTCTCCCCACGACCCGGCCAGCCCTAGGACAGGTAGCACTTCGGTGCATCAAGTACGTTTCCACAATTCTCTGCAGCCTCAATGGCTCACCCTCATTCAAGGGAACACGGGTTCCTATACCGGCATCTCAACCTCAATTCCCACTCTTTTGACCCCCTGATGTAACGCTAAAGGGGGTTTCGATCCTTTTGAGTGGGTCCAAAGTGCTGCTAAGGGCTTATCTTAGGGTTGTAATCATCAATTGCACCAAGGACACAATGGCATTGGCGCTCATCAACTTGACCGAGAGCCACCAAAGAGAACGGAGTGAACCATGAGTGAAAAGAAAAGAGCGGCCAAAGCAATGTTGGACTGCAGAACCGGAGACAGCATGGATAAGGCCACATCCAAACGTAAGGCTGCAACCGTCAGAAGGTGTGTGTCCAAGGTTCTGCGCTTGAAGTGGAGGAAACCGCCAGCATTACCTCATGCGGCAATCGAAGGACAGGAGTCGAAACATACCGAAAGAGAAGGGGAAAGGGGTGAAGGTCAAAGGCGACACCTCGCCCAAAACTCTCTTCCAGAGGCGGGACTCCAAGATACGGGCAATCAAACTCTGCCACCAGTTGGAAGAGATGAGGAGGCGATAACAATGCGAGACAGACTTCTGAGACGTCGAGAAGTTGAGAGGATCACCGGACTGAGCGACTCGTCCATCTACCGTCTTATGCCACTGGGCGAATTCCCCGAGCGGGTGTACGTCAGTTCCAAGGCCGTGAGGTGGAGGGAAAGCGACATCGACGACTGGATGGAATCCCGGCTATCGAAAGGCGGAGAATCTTGACCGCCCAAGGAGGTCTGGATAGTGCCTTAAGGACGAGAGCTAGCTCCGTTACTACTGTGCCCCGAACTCCTGGAAGTCATCCGATTACGTAGTCTGCCCAGGACTGCATCAACACACGCCGACGCTCAAAGAGGTCGGACCTGGCATAAGCCTGTTCGGTGGAGTTGCCCAATGTGTGAGCAAGTGCGGCCTCGGATACAGCCCATGGCAAATTTGTTTGCTCCAGTGCCCAGTCCTTGAAGCTACTGCGAAACCCGTGGACGGTGGGGCGGTTCCCTACGTCGATAGAACGGAGAAGCTTCAACAGTGTCATGTCGGAAAGCTGAGCGTTCCGCTTCTGAGGGGATGGGAACACCAACCCTGACTCATCGCGCAGGCTGTGAACTTCCTGAAGCAGTTCGAGTGCTTGTCTGCAGAGGGGAACACGGTGGTCCTTATCCGCCTTCATCTGCTGGGATGGAATACGCCACACCTGATCCTCGAGTTCAATCTCGTCCCAGGTGGCTCCCCTGGCTTCACCGGAACGGGCAGCTGTGAGAACCAGGAACCGCAGGCATAGCTTTGCAGCTAGCGAGCCTTGGGATGCTTCAACCTTGTCAAGTGCAGAACCGACATCTTGATAGGCCAGCGCTCTGAAATGGTTCTTCACCTTTGGCATGCGAGGCAACGCAGCGTTGATGACATCTCCCGCGGGGTTGGCCTCCATGAGTCCACTTGAGATTGCCCATTCGAATACTTTCCTCGTCCGTTGACGCACACGTCGGGCCGCCTCAGGTATGTCAGACCATATGGGTTTCAGGACTCCGACAACATGGCTGCGGTCTATACGGTCCAGTGGGATGTTGCCCAGCTTGGGAAAGGCGTGTCGTTCAAGGCTCTGAATCCAGTTGGCGGCGTGCTTGGGGTTACTCCATTGGGGTTTGTGTTCTCTATGGAAACTAAAGGCTGCTTCCTTAAATGTTGGTATTACAGGTACGCGCTTCTCAGCCAGGGGATCTCGACCATCAGCAATTGCAGCTCGGTGTCAGTAAGCCTTTCCCCGAGCATTGGCCAGTGTTACGGAGGGGTATCCCCCCAGACCTATATCTCTTCGGCGACCGTCGATAGTAATGCGCAGAATCCAGGATTTTCGCTTGGCCTTACTGATAAACAGGTGGAGACCGCCACCATCGGAGTAGCGACTCGGTTCCTTGAGGGCCTTAACCCGAGTTGCTGAAAGAGGCATCTGTACCCCCTTGTAGAAAAAATATTCCCACACTTAATGTGGGATATCGGGGGGTGGCTGGGGCAAAAGTGAGAGCGATATAAGGGCGTATTAGCTACAAAACAGGAACTACTTGGGACAATAGGAGATGTACTGAAAGAAGATAGTGGCGGAGGGAGTGGGATTCGAACCCACGATCCAGGTTTCCCCAGATAAGCGCTTAGCAGGCGCCCGCACTAGACCACTATGCGATCCCTCCGCTAATGTGAAACGGGCTCTCTGACGGACGGCACACAACCCTCGACCCACTCACCCTGCCCGTGCTCGTCCACCTCTTTCTTCCAGATAGGGACTTCTTCTTTTATGCGGTCGATGACGTATCTGCAGGCCTCGAAGGCCTCGGAGCGGTGGGGTGTGCCGACGGCTATGATGACGCTGGGCTCGGTCAGCTCCAGCCGCCCGAATCGGTGGGCGACGGCGATGTCCGGGGTGTTCCAGCGGGCCCGGGCCTCATCTACGATCTGCGCCATCTTCTTCTCGGCCATTTCCTTGTAGGCGTCGTATTCCATGTAGGCGAGGCGGGTCGGGCCAGTGAAGTCGCGCACCGTGCCCAGGAAGACGGCGAGGCCGCCGTTCTCCTTCCGGTTGACTGCGGCGATGAACTCGGCGGCATCGATGGGTTGTTCGGTTATCTTGATCAACTTCGGCCTCCGCTCACGGGCGGTATCAGGGCAACCTCGTCGCCGTCGGCTAGGACATGGTCCATGGGGACGTACTCCCCGTTGACGGCCACCACGAGCCTTCCCCCACCTTCGAACAGGCCCGGGTGCAACTCCGAGAGCCGCTCCACGAGTCGGGCGGAGGTTGCGCCTTCATCGAGGTGGAGGTCCTCCTCCTTGAGCCCGGCCCGTTCCCGGTAAATGGCAAAGAATCGGGTGTTGACTCTCAGGCCCGCCTCCCCGGATAACAGGATTTCTTGAGGGTCAATTATAGCCGAGGGGTGTGGGAGTGTCTAACGTGAGGGTGAAAAACTATCATCCCCCCACCCCAAGAATAAATCGGGACCCCACCTGCCATCATTATTTCCTTATAGAGGGAGGAGGGGATGGATAGGCCGGATTTCGGGAGACGGGGTGGGGGTGGAATGACAGTAGATGGTCGGTTGGCAGGGATTGAAGTGAGTGGCCTAAGGACGGTTCGCGAACCGCCCCTAAGGGTATCGAGGGGAAGGGAGACGGAGGACGGTTATGTCAGACCTGGGCCAGGGCTTCGGCGTCCTGGATGTAATCTATGGTCTCGCGGATCAGCCGCTCGGTATCTTCGGTGGGTTCACAGAGGCCGATATAGAAGCATTCTCCGTGCAAAGTGCCCTGGCGTTCGTAGTAGCGGGCTTTAAGGGAACGCGCTGCTGGTTCTGATTTCGCGATTCTTCGCAAACTGCTACCTGTATCCGTCGAACGTTCCGGCAATTCGCCAGTGCGGGCAAGGACCAAGGCGTCGGTGGCCCGTTTGACGACACACCACGCCTTTTCAGATGCGTCTCGGATGTCACCCTCGGCCATTCGGGCAAGGGCGGCGGAGTACATTGCTCGAGCGGCGGCAAAGACTTGGGTTACGTCGGCGGTGGTGGTCATAGTACCGTCATGCTATCACAATAAAGAAGGGCCTAACGAACCAGGAAGGAGAGGTGCTGGGGCTAGCCCTAGATTCCTTGTGGGGCCTCGGAATGACGGTAAATGGTCGGTTGGCGGGGATTGGGGTGAGTGGCCGGGGCGATTCGCGGAGTCTGTTTCATAAGTTATAGGCATATGGAGTAGGCTATGGTGGACAAGGTAGACAGCGTCATAAGGAGGTGACTGGGGATGCCACATCGACCGATGAACCGGGAACAGGTATGGATGTTGCCGCCGAGTCTCGACGAGATGCTGGGGGCCGGTCATTCTGCTCGATTTGTTGCTGAGTTCGTCGATGCCTTGGATGGAGAGGGCTGGGCAGCGATTGGGATTGATAGAGACGGGGAGGCGATGGGAGCGCCGGCCTACCATCCCCGTGCGCTGTTGGGTGTGTGGCTGTACGGCTTCATGACCGGTGTGCGATCGAGCCGCAAGCTGGAGGCGGCCTGCTGCGACCAGATACCGTACCTTTGGCTGACGGGCTGCCAGCGCCCGGACCACGTGAGGTTGTGGCGGTTTTACAGCTCGCATCGGGATGGTATGAGGAAGCTGCTCAAGCGGACGGTGCAGACGGCGGTTAATATGGACCTGGTGGAGATGGCGGTGCAGGCGGTGGACGGGACGAAGATTAGAGCGAATGCGGCAAAGGACCGGACCTACGACGCCGCTGGGTTGCGCCGTCTGTTGGGCCGTTTGGAAGGTGCGATAGACGAGTTGGAAGCGCAGAACGAGGCTGGGGAGGAGTCGGCTATCGGCCATCTGCCGGAGAGGTTGCAAGACCGCAAGACATTGCGTGAGCGGGTGCGTGAGACGGTGCACAGACTTGCCGATCGGGATGGGCAAAAGCAGATCAACCTGACCGATCAGGACGCCCGGATGATGAAGACGCGACAGGGTTATGCGGTGGCCTACAACGCCCAGGCGATGGTCTCTACGGTAGCAGCGGCTGAGGGTAAAGCGCCCGGCATGCTGATCACGGCAGTTGATGTGGTGAACGACATATCCGACAGACGGCAACTGGGTGCGATGATGGAGAAGGCTGAGGAGACGTTGGGACAAAGGACGGAGATGACGTTGGCGGATGCGGGCTATCACTCCGGGAACAATCTACAGGAGTGCGCCCTAAGAGGCCAACGGGTGGTGATGCCTGAGTCGCAGGACCGGGCGCTGCAGAGCCCGTATCACAAAGACCGTTTCACCTACGACGAGGCGAGCGACAGCTACCGTTGCCCCGAGGGCCGGTTGCTGCGCTTCACTCGCACCAAGCGCACTCGCAACACAGCAATGCGGCTCTACCGGGCATCAGGGGCCGTGTGCCGGGCCTGCCCGGCCTTCGGGGTCTGTACGAAAGACAAGCGTCATGGGCGTGCCCTGGAGATCGGTTCCCACGACGCTGCGTTGCGTCGACACCGGGCCTGGATGTCCACCGAAGAAGCCAAGGGTGCGTATAAACAGAGAATGCAACTGGTAGAACCGGTCTTCGGCATCATCAAGGAGCAACAGCAAGCCCACAGGTTCCTGTTGCGTGGCTTAACCAACGTCTCGGCTGAATGGAGCCTGCTCGCCACAGCCTTCAACTTGCGCACCCTGTGGAGGATACGGCGAGCCGCAGCTACCTGGACAAAGCATTGGGTAGCCGAGGGCGCATACTCGGCCTATCGGGCGCTTCAGACGGCAATCGTGGGCACACTCAGCCCCCTGCTTCGATTAATGCGGCTCCGCCATCAGCCAGCCCGACCAAGCCAACTCCCCACGTCAAGCACAACCTACATCTGAAACAGACTCCGCGAACCGCCCCTCCGGGAATCAAGGAGGATGGAGACGGAGGATGGATTGGTGATCAGGCTAGCAGCCGGGAGAGGTTGCCTCCGAGGACAAGATCCCGGTCTTTGTCGGTCATGTAGGGGGTGTGGAGGCGGATGAGGTCCAGGTTCTGCTGGTAGGTGCAGGTGCGGTAGCACCACGGCAGGTCCGACCCCCAGACCATCATGGGCCCGAAGCGCTTGTAGACTTTCTGGATGATTTTAGAGTGTTGGGCGTAGGGGTAGAGGGAGTCGGGGCCCCAGATTTGGTAGTCCTCATAGGCTAGGACATAGCCGACCTCCAGGTAGAATTGACCGGTCTCCAGTAGCGAGAAGAGCTCGGCGGGAGTTTCCACGTACTCGGGGCTGGAGGGGTGGAGAAGGTTGCCGCCGACGTGGGAGTCGATGACATTCAGGTCAGGGAAGCGGTCCAGGACAGATTTGAGGCCCCTGAGCTGCTCCAGATATTTTGCCTTGGAACAGAAGCCAGTATTGACGTAGGCCGGTACTCCGAGGCGGACCGTTTCCTGCCATAAGGGGTCGCAGCGAGGGTCGTCGAGAGGGTCGGGGATGGCTTCTCCGCCGAGGAACAGGGCTCGGAACCTGTAGTCCTCCACTGCGTGGGTTAGGTTGGCGATTTGACCCTGGAGGAAGTCGTCGGAGTGAGAGAGCCGGTAGTCGACGGCGGCAGTGGCAAAGAAGCGATCGGGGCGTGACCTCACGGCGTCTAGGAAATAGCCCTCGCGTCCGGTGTCGAAGTCTACGTAGTCGTAGTCGGCCTGTATAACAGCCATGTCCACGCCGACGGCGTCCATGTGGGCGATGATCTGCTCAGGTGTAGACTCCATTCTGGCCATGAATGCGGGGCCTCGCTGGAGCCAGCAACCCTCGCCGAGTTTACGCCAGTAGTAGCGACCGTGTTTTCCGACTGTGAAGCCGACGTCTTCCTCGGGCTCGGGAATGAACTTGGGGTCGGTGTGACTTGAGACCATCCTGCCCCAGAAATCGGCGACGCTCTTTTGGAGTTGGGCAACGTGTCGTGTGGGGTCGGGGCCCGTGTCCGGGCCGGCCTGATCTGGGAATATGTGGATGTGGTTGTCGATAATCATCTTCCACCACCTCGATACGGGTTAGTCAAACAATGAAGGAATATCTTTCCCCCACGTTCTCCTCAGCGAGGCTACGGCCCTAGCCCTATCCCCAGCAGAGAGGGAAACCTACCTCATACTTCGCTCTACGGGACGAGCGTTTTGCAAAGGGCCCCACAGAGCGTGGAAGTGGTTCAGGGGTCCGTGTCCCTGGCCAATAGGAAACGCGGATTCTATGGCGGCCGAGACATATTCCTTTGCGTGAAACACGGACTCCTCGACGGTGCAGCCCCGGGCCAAGTGAGCGGCGATAGCCGAGGCGAAAGTGCAGCCCGTGCCGTGGGTGTTCTTCGACTCTATCCTGACCGATGTGAATTCGTGGAACTGGCCCTCCGAGTAAAGAACGTCCGTGACCGGACCTTCCCGGTGACCGCCCTTGATGACTATGTTGCTGGCTCCCATATCCGCGATGGTCCTGGCGGCACGGTGAACGTCGTCATCGGTCTCGATTGTGAAGCCGACCAGGGCCTCTGCCTCTGGAATGTTGGGAGTGACGACCATGGCCCTGGGTATAAGCCGGGTGCGGTAGGCGTCCACCGCTTCTTCCCGGAGGAGCCGGTCCCCGCTCTTGGCAACCATCACGGGGTCTACGACTACGTTGGGCATGTCGAGGGCCTGGATGCGCTCGGCGACGGCGTCGATGATCCCGCTGTGGGCGAGCATGCCGGTCTTCACGGCGTCGGTACCTATGTCGGACATTACCGTGTCTATCTGGGCAGATACCATATCCGCCGGAATTTCGGCGATGCCGTTTACGGCGAGGGTGTTCTGTGCGGTGACCGCCGTGATTACAGATGTGCCGTAAACGCCAAGCGCGGCGAAGGTCTTGAGGTCGGCCTGGATGCCAGCGCCGCCTCCGGAGTCGGAGCCGGCTATGGTCATGGCCCGGGGCACCCGCTTTGTGGACGAGACACTCATGCTATTGCCAAGGGGTTCCAGGGTGAGCCTGTGCCATGGGTGATTCGCAGTGGAGTACCGACGAAGAGGAATTCGTAGACTTTGTCCCGGGCCAGTTCCTCCAGGTCCATGTTTTCGAGCAGGTATACACCCAGGTCTCGGAGGCCGTGCCGGTGGAGAGGCATATCTCCGGGGTCTTCCAAGTTTTCGAAAAGCTCACAGGCGGGATGGTCGGTGCCTATGGCTACCACGTCGTGCTCTTTGAGCCAGGGAAGCACGGAGGCGTCGGGGCCTGGGAATGATGTAGCCCACCGGGCTCGGTCCTTACCGAAGAGGGTGTACCAGCCTGTGCGGACCAATACCACGTCGCCGGGCTTTAGGTCGACGCCCTGGGAGTCGGCGACCCGGTCAAGGTCGTCGGCGGTGACGGGCTCGGAGGGGCCGAGGTGGTCGACACCCTTATAGGCTGCGACGTCGAGCATTACGCCGCGGCCAAATATGTGTTTCACGTTCTCGATGCCAAGGCGCTCGACGCCCCGACTACTGGCGTATTTGTCGGAAGAGAAGCCGTTGTAGAACTGCCCCTCGTGCCAGGAATGGCCAAGGCCGTCGATGTGAGAGCCGGAGTGGGTCTCCATCGCAATTACGTCGTCGATGATGTCGAGGTCGGGGTCGTAGAGATGCTGCCAGTGGGAGACGCGCCAAGTCTTGTGGAAGAGGGGAAACTGTGGCCCGTCTTTCTCCAGTGGCACGGCGAGGCTGTAAACGTCCCCCTTCTTAACCAGCTTTATGGCTTCGAGTACGGAGGAAGTGTTCTGGAGCAGGTTCAGGACGCCAATTTGGTCGTCGGGGCCCCAGCGGCCCCAGTTTGAAAGTTTTTCAGTAGTCATAGCAGTCCTCTCTAGATGATGGCCAACGGGTTCCAGGGAGAGCCTGTGGCGTGGGTCAGGCGAAGGGGTGCGCCGATGAACAGAAACTCGTAGACTTTGTCCCGGGCTAGTGCCTCCAGGTCCAGGTTTTCGAGTATGTAGACTCCAAGGTCCCTGAGAGCGTAACGGTGGAGTGGAAGACCACCCTCGGGGCTGCCAACCTTGATCCTACGCTCGCAGGTTGGATGATCGGTGCCGATGGCGCAGACGTCGTGCTCCTTGAGCCAGGGTAGGACGGAGGCGTCGGGGCCGGGGAAGGAGGTGCCCCATCGGGCACGGTCCTTTTCGAAGAGGGTGTACCAGCCGGTGCGGATCATGACCACGTCTCCGGGTTCCAGGGTGATCCCCTGAGCCTTGGCTGCGCCGTTCAGGTCTTCCGGGGTGATGGCCTCAGCCTCCTGGAGGTGGTCGACTCCCCGGTAGGCGGCCACGTCCAGCATGATGCCGCGCCCGATGATGTGGCGCACGTTCTCAATGCCCGTCCGCTCGACGCCCCGGCTGCTGGCGAACTCGTCGGAGGAGAAGCCGTTGTAGAACTGGCCGTCGGCCCAGACGTGGCCTATGGCGTCGATATGGGTGCCGGAGTGGGTCTCCATGACAATGACGTCGTCGATGATGGATAGGTCGGGGTCCTTACGCTCGGCGACGTGGGAGACGCGCCAGGTCTTGTGGAAGGTGGGCATCTGGGGCCCGTCCTTCTCAAGGGGCACGGCCAGGCTGTATATCTTCCCTTCCTTGACCATGCTAAAGGCTTTCAGAACATTGTCTCGGCCCTGCAGAAGGTTCAGGACGCCGATCTGGTCGTCGGGGCCCCAGCGGCCCCAGTTGGAGAGATTGGATTTTGCCATGGATGCCTCCAGTTTTTGATTGGATGGAGTGGCACGTGCCCCGATTATACGGGTTTTGGGGAGGGGGGTGGGTAAGTACGTTCGATAAGAGCAGGTGGAACTTTTTGTCGCCGATGGTCGTTCTATAATCAATGAGAACTACAGAATGAACAAGCACCGAACGTTCCACGGTGCTCTAAAATCCCTGTACTATCGTTATTGAATAAGATCGTTTTCTATGTACGCGCAAGTCCATAATTGATGAACGAGAGGCTTAGGTATGGGTGGATACATTCTGAAGCACAAGAAATGGGTCGTACTGTTTGCTACGGTGGGACTCCTGCTCACTGGAGTAGGATTTTGCGTAAACAGCATCAACAATAGCATCCGTTGTGGCTCCTTTAGGCCCTTTGCCTCTGGTGCGTTTGCCACTCCAACACCTATACCGATACCCACGGACAAAGACTATTCCTGGCCAAAAACAACACCACAATGGACACCTGATGGTAGTTCGATAGTGTTTAACGCTCGTTTGCCTGGACATTCTTATGTTTCGCAGATTTACACAATTTCGCCTGACGGCACTACCCTAAGGCGAATGCTAGATGATAAATCGCTAGTTGTCCGCTCCCTCGATTTCTCTCCGGAGCAAGATCGTATCGTCTACGTAGCATACAGAGATGCAGGCGAAGGAAAGTACTTTCACGAGATCGAAACAGTCGCTCTTGATGGTGCGGACAGAAAAAGGCTCACTCCCTCTACGGCCTTGGATTCCTCTCCGTCATGGTCACCTGACGGTTCACTGATTGCCTTCAAGCGTGACGCCGACTTTTGCAAAGGACATGGCGGGGCGGATTCAGGACTATTCGTAATGGGTACAGATGGCAAGGATATCCAGATGCTGGCAGTACCGCCTTCACCTGAAGACCTGGAAGAAACAAGAGCTCCCGGTGTACCAGCAAACTACTCCATAAAAGAGGATGTATACGCTTTCGGCGGTTTCACATGGTCTCCCGACAGTCGTGAAATCGCTTATTTGGCAACAGTGTATTACTACAAAGAAGAATTTGACTCAACCTACAGCCAGACGCGAAGACTGCGACCAGGTATCTACATATCGAATACCGACGGGGCCCCCTCTAAGAGAGTATTAGGTTTCGAAGCTAGAACAGATGGAGTCACCTACGGTTCTATCCTAGGCCCACCAGCATGGACACCAGATGGACAAAGCATAGCCTTTCTAAGCTATGAAAAAGGGTGGACTAAGCTGTTCACTGTAGATAGGGACGGGAGGCAATTTAGTGAGATTGTAAATGTCCGACTCGACTACGTGCCGCAATATGACACTTTCTGCTGGCCAAGCTGGTCACCGGATGGATCTCAAATAATGTTCTCCGTACATGGTTTGCCGGGATCAACATTCATAGTAAATGCGGACGGGTCTAACTTGCGCTCATTTGAAGGAAGCTCCTGTGGGGCTTGGTCACCTGACGGGACAATGTTTGCCAGCATGGAGGGCGGCTTGCACGTGGTAACGATAGAGACTGGCGGGAAGCGTGCGTTGACCGCGCTTTCTCGTAATGGGGTATTGCTGTCTGCAGAGGCCGCAATCGCAGAGGGTGTATCCGGTCCGGTTTCCTGCTCGCTGGGAAGCCTAGTGGAGGATCCACAAAACAACTTTGGTCTGGTACGGGATTGCGAGGTGCTGTTGCGGATCAGAGACCAGCTGACGGGTGCCGGCGAGTTGAATTGGGATGCGCAAACGGCACTATCTGATTGGGAGGGAGTCCATCTTGACCCTCTGTCAGCAGAAACATCGGATGCTGAATCCCCAGACGATAAGTTACCGCTCCGGGTTCGCAGGCTGTCCCTTCCTGAGCACGATCTTAGCGGGACAATCCCTGCGGAGATTGGGGAATTGAGCGCGCTGGAATATCTGGACTTGTCATCGAACAAGCTTGACGGACATATTCCGACAGAGCTTAGTGAATTGTCTGAGCTGGTCGAGCTGAACGTAAACAGGAATGGCCTTTTAGGGGCGATACCAAAGGAACTTGGCATGCTATCCAACCTTAAAGTATTACGTTTGGGCGGCAATCGAATTAGTGGATCGATTCCTTCGGGGCTTGGCAACCTGAAGCAGTTAGAGACACTCGATCTGTCGTCTCCGACTATCTCAGGAACATTGCCTCCAGAATTGGGATCACTACAACAGTTGAGAATCCTAGATCTCAGGGGGACCGGTATCAGCGGTTCCTTGCCTGCGGAGCTGTACGACCTTACGGAATTGCGCGAACTAGATCTGGCCTACACTCGTATTAAGGGGGCAATCTTGCCGCAAATAGGCAATCTGCAGCAGCTATCCAGGCTTGACATTAGCTACACGAATCTACACGGCTGCATTCCCGAGTCCTTGGATGAAATAACGCGTCGGGACGGAAGTGAAGTGTCTATCTGCGAACCCTGATTAGGATGAGCGTTAACAGACAATGCGAAGGAATGGGCCGGGCGGTGGGGTATAATTGAACCATAGGCCCCAGCGCAAAGGAGGAACGAGGTTGAAGAAGAAGACCTTCGAGCAGGCCCTGAAGGGCGCAGTGAAGATGTCCGAGAAGTACGTGGAGAAGGGACCCTACGAGTTCTACTCCGACCCGGAGATCGTCGACGAAGTGCAGAAGGGGCTGGCCAAGAACGAGGTGAAATTCGGCTACCGCTACTGTCCCTGAATGATCGTAGATGGCGATCCGGATCTGGATCGCATGAAGATCTGCCCCTGCGAGAGGCACCACGAAGACATAGCCCGAGACGGGTTCTGTATATGAATGTTCTTCGTGAGCGAAGAGTTTCTTCGCAAGATGGAAGCGGGCGAGGAGCCGATGAGCACGGTGGCCGGCGAGGGCGGGGCTCCCGGTGAGGATCTGTTCCCGGATGAAAAATACACCGGAGCGCCTAAGAAGTCGGCTCGGGGGCCGGCAACTCGGAGGGAATAGTTCCCTAACTTATGCAAGGTAAATAATGGGAAACTGCAGCGCAGTTTCCCATTGTTGTACGCTGAGGGGGCGCAACTAAATGACTCTACGTGCGTTATTGTTTGATGAGCCCCTCTAGTCCCAAACTCCACTGTGTCTACCGAGAACACAGGACGTAGGTTTAGATGATCAAATTGAAACTCTTGGCCGCTACAATCCTGGCAGTACTGGTTGCGGCCGCATGTGGTGGCGGCGGGGATGCCACTGCAACTACTGAGGCGCAGGCACTCACCCCCCAGGCAATTGATACAACAGGCACGCCGACCCCCACCATCGCGATTCCTACCTCCACCCCCATCTCCGCCCCGGGCGTTAACGTGCCCACTGCCGTTTCCTTCGCGCCTGAGTTGGCTGATATCGCCTATGGATACGTGGAAACCATCGTCTCTGATTACCCGGAACGAAATGCTACGACGGACGGAGAGCTTGCGGCCGCGGAATTCATTGCCGCCGAGCTTAGCAGTTTTGGATACGAGGCAGAAGTTAATGGCTTCGACCTGAGACTAATAAGCGATGATGAACCCTGGCTGAGGGTCACGGGCGAGGAAGAGCAAGTTATTGAATCGCTGTTTATGTACCGGACGGGTTTCGGGGACGTGGAAGGGAGACTGGTACACGCAGGTCTAGGCAGGGCGGTAGATTTCCCCGAGGATGGGTTGGACGGGGCCGTGGCGTTGATCGGGCGGGGAGAGATCGACTTTGAAATCAAAGCCAGTAACGCTCGGGAAGCAGGCGCTTCGGCGGTCATAATCTACAACAGCGAGCCGGAGAACTTCGCAGGCACCCTTCAAACTGCCGGCCAGATACCGGCGCTTTCAATAAGCCAGGAAGACGGTCAAGCCCTTTTGGCTATGATGGAGTCGGGTGAGGTGACGGTGCGGGTGAAAGTGGAGACGGACGACAGGGAGAGCCGCAACGTAGTGGCGACCAAGAAGGGCTCCATAACCGGGGCGCCGACCATCATTATCGGGGCCCACTACGATACTGACACTGAGTCGGTCGGGGCGAACGACAATGCGTCGGGGACGGCAGCCTTGCTCACCATCGCCCGAGCCCTAAAGGACGACGACCTTGCCGTGGACGTGACATTCGTGGCCTTCGGCGGGGAGGAGGTCGGCCTTATAGGCAGCCAGCGATACGTTTCGAACGTCATAGGTGATAACACGGGCAGCGTGCTTGCGATGATCAACCTGGATGATGTGGGGAGCGGTGAAAGGGCCATCATCGCCGGAGAGCCGGCGCTTCAGCTGGAGGCCTTGCGGCTGGGTACGGATCTTGGAGTCACGATCACCCCGGGCCGAGAGCCCGAGGGACTGATCAGTGACCACGTTGTCTTCCAGTCGGTGGAGATACCCGTGGTGTTATTCTTCGCAGACGACCTTTCCCGGGTCAACACCGCCGAGGACACCCTGGAATTCGTTGACTCGGGCCTGTTGGGTGATGTCGTAAACCTTGCCATAGCCCTGATACGAAGCATGGCAAGCCCCTAATGGCGGGACGTTAACGGACCGATGGCACAACTAAGATACAGCCATATTTGGATAGCAGTGGCGGTTACCATAGCTGCGGGAGTGTTGTGGGCCGGACTAAGCGCAGGAGCTTCGGCCGACAACCACTGGGTTGAGTTCGGGGAGCAGTCGGTCGAGACGAACTTCCCGGATGACATGACCTTTTCCCTGGAGTTCTCCACAGATAGGCCCGTGGCCCGCGTCAACCTGACATTCCTGATAGTGGGACAGGACTCGAGGAGGGTAGAACCCGTAGAGTTCGAGGACGGCAATCCTTCGACTGCAGAGTTCACGCTCAGGACTCGGGGCGGGAGCAGCACCTATATACCTCCCGGCGCCGTCATCTCATACAAGTGGATTCTGGAGGACGAGGACGGCAACTCTGCGGAGATGGACGCTACCGAATTTGTGTACACCGACACCCGTTTCGAGTGGAACACCGTGTCCCGGGAGAACGTGACCGTCTACTACAACGGGCCCGTGAAGACGCGGGCCGAAACGGTGCTGGACACTTCAGTGGAGACCTTGAGCAACGTGGGTCGGCTGCTGGAGACTCCACTGACTCGAAACGTCAACATAGTGATGTACAGCAACCCGGTGCAGATGAAGGATGCCCTGCCATTTATCAGCCGGACCAGCTCCAGTGGCCTGGTGACCCAGGGGCAGGCCCACGGAAAAGAGGGAGTCCTTCTGATAAACGGGTTCGACAGCCAGATCAAGGGAATCGTATCCCATGAAGTGACGCACCTTCTCATTGCACAAGCGGCGGAGGGGCCGGGGAAACGGGTCCCGGACTGGCTGAACGAGGGGCTCGCCGAGTACGGCAACATCGAGCCGGGCTTCTCATACGATCTGGCGGTGCTCAGAGCCGTCAGGACGGACACCCTCTACCCCTTGGTCCAGCTTGCCAACCGGCCCGGAGAGCCGGATGCCGTTATCGTATTTTACGGCCACTCCCGTCAGGTTGTGGACTTCATGGTAAGGACCTTCGGGACGGCAAAGATGAGCGAACTACTCAGGGAGTTTCGGGATGGCCAGCTCAATTTCGAGGACACGCTGGAGAAGGTATATGGAATTGACCTGATTACTCTCGACAACATGTGGAGAGAGAGCATAGGTGTGCCTCCGGTGTCGATGGAGAGAATAGGCAACCGCCCCGATTCGACGACGCCCACTCCCATCCCCACCCGGGCCCCTCTGGGCGCTCCAACGGCGACGCCTTCTCCAGACTCGACCGGCGAGATCGAGATTGAAAATGGGGAACTGGCCTTAGTGCAGTTGCGCCAAGCCTACGGGACAATTTCCGGAGAGGCGGGTTTCGATGCAACGGCGGACCTGAACAATGACAACGTAGTCAACTACCTGGACCTGGCGATCCTCGGTGCACAGCTACCCTCACCGTGAGCAACACGATATGAAGAGAATAGCCAAAATATCGTTGACGGCAGCAATACTCGGAGCGCTGGTTGTCCTGATCGTGGTCTCTGGGTGCGGGGGCGGAGATGACGGCGCGGTAATCGTCACCCTTACGCCGTCCAGCATAGACGCCGAGTCGGGAAAGAGCTTCACGGTTGACGTGGGAGTGGATCCCAAGGGTCAGGGAATTAGCGCGGCTGAAGTGATCATAAACTTCGACACCCGGGTGTTCGCTTACGAGGGGATGTCGGCAGGTGAACTGCTCGGGGCTTCGCCGCTGGTGGGAGTGGAGTCGGCGGACCAAGAGATTGGACAGCTAATTTTCGCCCTGGCTCGGAGGGGAGAAACCTCAGCCCCGACAGATGCCGGGACTCTCGCAACGCTGACATTCAGGGTTTTGGACGACGCTCCAGCCGGAGAGCACGGGCTAACGGTGTACCGGGTCGGGCTTGCGGACGAGTCCCAGCAAGATGTGCCGTTGATTGCGTCCAGTCCGGCGTTTGTGAATTTGTAGGGGCAACCTGCTCGGCCAGGGCGTCTCGGCTACCAGATGGTCTCAATCTGAGCTGTACCCGATAAGATGACGTCCTTTGTTACGAGGGGTATGTCAAACGCAGCTGATTCTGCGGCGATTAGGCGGTCGTGGATATCGGGAATCTCTGGAAAGTCAGCGACCCGCTCAATTTGCGCTCTTCCCAGCTCCGACATCCGAATGCCAGCCACACTTTCGAAAGTATCAAGAAGGACAGTGGGAGCTAGGGCTCGGCCAAACTTTACAGAAAGAAAGTGGAATTCGGCGACTACAATGGCTGGAACTACGATGTCGGCATTGCCGGTCTCAGCCAATCGGAAGATTGCGGAAGCCGCCGGGGAGAGGTGGTCAGGGGAGTGGAGGTACCACCAGAGAGCGTGGGTGTCGACCAAGAACCGGGTATTGCTATCGAGCACGACGGGCTTCGGCCTCGTCTACTAGTTGGCTGCGGGGATTCCATATTGCCTTGATGTCTAGGAAGTCCTGATAGGTTGCATCCGGGAGGGCTGAAGAAAAGGCGCCGCGAAGAGTGGCCAGTGAAGGCTTTTCGCTGTCCGAGGGAGGTACGGGTGTTAGTCTGCCGCATGGCTGACCACGCCGTGTGATTATTACTTCCTCACCTTCTTTCAGGTCGCGAAGTATCTCGCTTACTTTGGCTTTGAACTCGCGTACGCTATAAGTGGTCACCAAATGTCTCCAACGTAGTCATATTACATCTACTGAAGTGGCTACATTATACTGAGAATCGTGTGGGCCTGCAAATTTCCACTACCGTGTCCTCGGGTTCAGAACGTCGTTGAGGCCATCTCCGAGGAGGTTCCAGGCGTAGATGAGGATGGCGATGGTGACGGCAGGGACGAGGAGGAGGTGGGGGTCGTCGCGGAGGATGGAGAGGTTGGATATTCCGAAGTTTTCGAGGATCATGCGCCCGAGGCTAGGGTTCGGGGGCTGGATACCGATCCCGAGCCAACTCAGTACCACTTCCGATCCCGCCACGGCGCCCATGCCCATCGAAACCGATACGATTACCGGGCTGATAGCGTTCGGGAGCAGGTGCCGGAAGACGATGCGCAGGTTCGAGGCGCCCATGGCCCTAGCCGCCTCCACGTACTGGCTCTCCTTCAGCGACAGCACCTGGCCTCTGACCAGCCGGGCCATGCCGACCCAGCTGAACAGGGTCAGCGACGCGAACACTACAAAGTAGTCCACGGCCCCCGACCTTACTATCCCGTCGATGCCGGACCAGTCTTCAAATCCCCTCGTCCATTCCACGACCCTCGGCTTGACCGTGGCCGCAATAAGTATGATCAGCAGGATGCCGGGGAATGCGAGAAATATATCGCCGGTGCGCATGATTATGGTATCGACGCGGCGGCCGAAATAACCCGCGGCGGCGCCCATGAACACACCAATTAGCAGCGATCCCGTAAGCACCGAGGCCAAGGTGATGATCACCGTGGTGCGGATGCCGTAGATTACCCGGCTCAGCATGTCGCGGCCAATCCTGTCGGTGCCAAGGGGATGCTCGAAGCTCGGGGGCCAATTAAAAATGGACGGCCCCTCGATAAGGTCCGTGGAGGCGAGCTCGGTCCAGAGGTCGCCTCCGTTTGTGGAGATGAATAGGCCGCCGTCCACGGTGCCGGCAAAGAGTGTGGCGTCGTTTCCGAAGTCGGGTGAGACGGCGAGGCCTTCGGCCTTGGTGATGCTCAGGCCTGTGGTTACTATGTCCCAGGACTCACCTCCATCGACGGAGCGATAGATACCGAGGCTGCTGGTGTTGGCAAATATGGTGTTGTCGGACCCGAAATCGGGGGAGATAAGGAGGGAGATTACCTGGTGGCTGCCCAAACTTTCGTCAATCACATCCCATGTTTGCCCCCTGTCCCGAGAGCGGAGCAAACCCTGGGAGGTGGACACGTACAGGGTGCCGTCTCGGGCGAAGGCCGGCGATATGGCCATCCTGGTTTCCCGGGACGTGCCCGCTCTGCCCTCGTAGGCCTGGGTCCAGGTCACCCCGCCGTCTGTCGAGCGGTAGATCTCCTCGACGGAGCGGAAGGAGCCTGTCTTGCGCTCGGTAACGGTGGCGAAGACCGTGGCGTCAATGGCGAAGGCGGGGGAGAAGACGACGTGGGATGCGGCAGGGGAGTCGCCTTGGAAGCCATTGCTGACGTTTGTCCAGGTCGTGCCCCGGTCTGCGCTCCTGAACAGGCCGCCGGACAAGGCGGCAATCAGGGTCCCGTCCGCGTGGAAGACGGGTGAGACGGCGATGTGATTGATGCCGAGATTGTCCGGGAGGCCGACGTTCGCAGGGGCCCAGGAAGAGGCGCCGTCCCGGGAGACAAAAACTCCCTGAGGCGTACCGGCGTAGACCACCTCTTCAGGCCCTTCGGACGGGACCGGCACCAGCACGTCCACGTTGACGGCGCCCAGTCCTGAAACTACCTGAGTCCAGCTGCCTCCTGCGTTTTCGGAGCGAAAAACGCCCACGGGGGTGTAGTTGTACAAAGTCGAGTCATCTGACCAGTTAGGAGACATGACGAGGCCCTGGAAGCCAGGCAGTTCTTCCAGGTTAGTTGACGGAGTCTCCCGGTAGTCTCGGGGGGCGGTTAGAGGGGCTAAGGCGCCCACCCCATAGAGAATGACGACAATGATGAGCGCCCCCAGTGCGACCTTCTTGTGGCGCAGCCGGGTCCATGCCTGTGCCCAGGGACCGCCGCGCCCCTCGGTGGTGGAGGCAGGGGCTTCCGGCCTTGCGTTGATGGAGTCCCTTTTGAGGAGTCGGCGACCCAGTCCGCTCAGGAGCTGCAGCGGGTTAGTCATACTTGATCCGGGGGTCGAGGAAGGCATAGAGAACGTCGACCAGCAGGTTGGCAAGGACAAAGGACACGGCAATGATCAGCACGAGGGCCATGATGACCGGAAAGTCCCGGTTGAATATGGAGTCGATGGCCAGCTTGCCGATACCCGGGATGCCGTACAGTTGCTCGGTAATGAATGCGCCGGTCACAAGGTCGCCCAGAGAGAGGCCAATGACGGTGACGATGGGGATGATGGAGTTTCGGGCGATGTGTCGGCGGCGGACGGTCCATTCGCGCAGGCCCTTGGCTCGGGCGGTGCGTATGTAGTCCTGGCCCAGGACATCCAGGGTGCTGGCCCTCATCAGCCGGGTCATTATGGCGATGCCCGGTACTCCCATGACGAAGGCGGGCATGAGTATGCGTATGTCGAAGAAGCCGCCCCATCCGCCGCTGGGCAATATGTCCAGCCATACGACAAATATGAGGGCGAGCAGGGGCGCGGTTACCAGGACGGGGACCGAGATAAAGAGGAGTGTGGTGGCGACGATGACCGGGTCCGTCCAGCGGCCCTGGTTCAGGGCGGCGGTCAAGCCCAGGGGCACACCTCCAAACACAGAAATTATCGTCGCTGCGATGCCCAGCTGGGCTGACACCCATATCTTGCCGGTGATAAGACTGGAGACGGGTTCGCCGCGGAATGTGAAGCTCTCTCCGAGGTCTCCCTGCACGGCGTTCCATACGTAACGGCCATACTGTACGAAGAATGGGTCATCCAGACCGCGCTGTTCCTTGATGCGGGCGATGACATCGGGGTCTCGGTGCTGCCCGGCGAGAACGGAAACGGGGTCGCCCGGGCCATAGTTGCCGAGGGCAAAGGTGACGAAGGACACGACGAGAAGGACTACTGGGACCCAGAGCATCCTGCGAAGGATGTAGGCCTTCATCTACGCCTCCGGGGGTTGGCTAGTGTGGTCTTTTCATAGTGCGAAGAACTTAGCATCTATCTTAGACGGGATTCGGGCCTTCGCGCCAACTGGAGCGCCTTGCGAGTGCTAGAGCGTGGTGCTTCTGCATTTTGCGGTCATTGGCAACAGCGGCAGGCAAAACAATGTCCGAGTGATAGGGATTTTCGCCTTCTATAGGAGAGGCAATTACCGTGCGACCCTCTTTACAGGCCGCATCAGCCGTAACAGTCGCCCATCCCCGAAACTCGCCTTCTCGGTTTGCAGCCCGTTGCTTGGCTATCGTAATAGCTTCTTCAAGCGGAGCAACACTTAATCTGTCGACCGAAATGCTCATTCCCCCTGACGGGGGCAGAAACACGTTGTATGGTGTGCGGTTTCTGCTGGCACGTTTGGCGGTGCTTCTCGAATAGATTCCCCGACCTAGATTTTCCCATTCGGCGATGGTTTCGGGGTCTGGCATAGGAGCTAGCCGGACGCTAACTCCAGAGAGGAAAAGGCTCCAGACAGAAAATCATCCGGAAGGTCTTCAGTCGAGGGGTACCTGTTGCTCTGCTGCTCGCCGTGAGTGTGCACCAAGCAAAGCACCTCCCCTCCGGGTTCGCACAAGACCAAGACCGCAGACCCACGGTCATTACGTGCATCGATAGCAATCGCTCCATCCTGGTCGGGGTAGACTTCGAAGCGGTGGGGCCATATATCGTAGAGCTTTCTCAGGATTTGCTCAGAGGCATCAAGTAATTGCTGGTCTGGGATGGGGAGTCCGTCCTCCCGGGCCTCTTCGCTTGCGTCTGCAAGGTCAGCGAGGGCGTCTGCGAGGTCTCGCGGGAGTTCCCCTGACCCTTCATCCAAGTTCTTAGCTGTGCGTGAACGCAAAGCAGTCCTCTTTGGCTCTCCCGACCAACACCCTACCGTGTGGAAAGGATACCACACGGTAGGGGTCCAATTGCTCTTGCCTATTCAGGCTCTATGTAGATGAACCTGAGCTTGGGGATGGGGAGGGGGGAGAGGACGTAGCCCTTGACGTGGGGCTTGATGAGGATGTAGCGGTCGCCTTCGTACCAGCGTGGGATCCAGGGCACGTCGTTGACTATGAGCTGCTCGGCCTGCTGGTAGAGAGAGATGCGAGTCTCGACGTCCTTCTCGGTTCGGGCCTGTTCCAGCAGCCTGTCGACCTCCGGGTTTGTGAAGCCGGTGTGGTTGTTGGCGCTTTCGGAGTGGAAGAGGATGTCCAGGAAGTTCTGGGGGTCGGGGTAGTCGGCGACCCAGCCAAGGGTGAACATCTGGTAACGGCGACGGTCCACGTCGTTAAGGAAAGTGGCGAACTCGGACTGCTGGACCTCGACGTTGACCCCGAGGAGCTCCTGCCAGATGGCCAGGACAACCTCGGTATCGAGACCCACGGCCCCACCGCCGCCGGGGACGGACAGGATTATGGTCGGCAACTTTGCGGCGGCCATCCTGGAAGCCTCGCTGAGGGCGGTGATGCGGGACTCGTCGTCGAGGGCGGTGTCGGCATGCATGAGGAGCTCGGCGATTGCGGTGTCTCCGCGGCCGTAGCTAGACTCGGCCAGGGACCTCATGGCTTCTTCGATGTCGAAGCGGATGCCCTGCAGGTTCTGGTTGTGGCCCGGGAAGCCCGGGGGCAGGATGCCATAGGCGGGTACTACCAGGTTCGACAGTACGGCCTCGGCGATAAGCTCTTTGTTAATGGCGAGGGCCAGGGCCTTACGTACTTTGATGTCGTCGAAGGGGGCCATCTGGGTATTGAGACCGAAGTAGCTGACGCTGTAGTCGGGGGGAGTGATTTGAAGGTCCCGGTTGATCTCCTCCGTGGGGTCGAGGACCCGGTCTATGTCGGCGAGGCCGACGCCCGTGAAGTCGATCTCGTTGTTCTCGTACATGGTCATGCCGACGCCGCCGCTCAGGAGGAGGTTTACGGCGTCCAGGTGGGCGGGCTCTTTATAGTAAAGGTCGTTCCTTTCGAGCCGGATGCGCTCGCCGATTTCCCACTCGGCGAGGCGGAAGGCGCCGGTGCCGTTGGGCCGGGAAGTCCAGTCGGGGCCCGACTCGACGTTCTCTTGGTCTACGACGAAGGCTGTGGAGTAGGTCAGCTTGGCGAGGAAATAGGGCTTCGGGGCGTCGATGGTTATTTCGAGGGTATAGTCGTCAAGGACGCGTATTCCGCTGACGCTGTTGGCCGTGCCTTTGAGCTTGGCGGAAGCGCCTACGATGTCGTTCAGGTATAAATCGGCGACGGTGGATTCGGTACGGGGGTCCAGGGCCCGCTCCATCGAGAATTTGAAGTCGTGGGCGGTTACGGGCTTGCCGTCGTGGAACTTGACGTCGTTTCTGATGTAGAAGGTGAAGGTCCGCTCGTCGTTGCTGAGGTCCCACCTGGTGGCGATGTCGGGGACGATGTTGAGGTCGGCATCAATGGTGACGAGGCCGCTGAAGACCTCAATGACAACAAATGCAGAGCTGGTGTCAGAGGTTAGGGCGGGGTCCAGGGTGGGGGGATCGGAGAAGAGTCGTGTAAACTCACCACCCGTACCTACCGGCGAGTCCGGGACAGGGGTGGCGGTGGCAAGCGTGGCCGGGGCGGTGGGGACGGGGGTGGAGGTGGGCTGGAGGGTGGGGCCGTCCTCGCTGCTCGAGCCGCAGGCGGCGGCGACCAGGAGCGCGATGAGGGCAAGTGCGAGGACTGTGAGAAGGGTCAATCGGCCAGTCTTTTTGTTCATAGCATTGCGCATGGGCATAGAGTCTCCGTTCGAGCGCTATGTTAGCCATAAGAGGGTGAGGTAGCAAGATTGGTGCGTTCATGTGAGTAAACGCACGAGAGGGTGGAAAGTTAGGTGGGGGGGCGGGGTTACCCGTGTAGGAGTACGGGAAAGATGAATGGAAAATACGGAGTTGTTGGAGGTGAGGGGTAGGCTACGGGGTAGTCGGCAAGCCCGACTGAAGGGCCACCTCACCTACCATCCACGAATTGATAGAGTAATCTGAAGGATCGCACCTGACGCCAACGGTCCAGTCAAAGTTGGGGACGGTATCCCAGTGAAGGCCGAGGTCGGCGGTGAGGGTGGTGGTGGCTGGGGCGGAGGGGAAGCCGAGAATTCTGACTGCGCTGGCAGAGCTGTCAAACACGGCTACAAAGTAGCTGCCCTGGCAGGAGAGGGAGTCGGTCCAGTCGACTGTGATGTCGGTGTGGGTAACGTAGGTGGTTACGCGAGGGTTGAGGGTGACGGTGACAGCGGATGCGGGTTCTGGGGTAGGAGTAAGAGCAGGTGTGGCCGTAGGTTCTGGGGTAGGAGTAGGAGCAGGTGTGGCCGTAGGTTCTGGGGTGGCAGTGGCGGTAGGGCCGGCTGTGGATGCGGCTATCTGCACCATCAGCTCATCCCCGTCCTCCCACGGCTCCTCTGATACCGACCACGTAAGGGTCCCCGCCGTGCTGTCCTCCGTGGCAGATGAGACCTCCAGCGCCAACCCCACCGACCCGTCCAGCTCTATAAACTCCACCTTTTGCCCTGTGAGGGATACATGGGTAGACAGGGTCAACACGACTTTGCTGTTGTCATACTTCAGACTTGTGATAGAGGTTGAGGTCCCATCCACCGTGAACCCAGCCGGCTTGAGCACACCGTTTGAAGAGTCCGCTCCCACCCCAGTGCCGATGGTAACAGGATCAAAGAAGGCTTCGTGAAGGGTGTTCTCGGGAGGCGTCACCGTAACGATTACCTCGTGCCTGTTCTTGCGGAGTTCCGATATAGCATCACACAAGGCGAAATTTTTGGGCTGGGAGGCCCAATAGAACCGGTACGTGCCTTGAGGGAGTGGTCGGGCCGTAACGGCGTTGCCTGGCCATGCCTTGTCAAACAAGTCCGCATCCTGACCGGTGTGCAATATCACATCATCAATATCGAGCGAATCGGGTATTTCGTCCACATTTTTATGTGCAGACGCTCTATCGACGTACACTTCGGTTCCGGCTGGTGCACCCGATGTTATTACTTTCACGTGCTGTTCGTTGTACTCTACGCCCCATACGGTCTCACGATGGTTCTTGAGATATTGGTCATATCCTGCCGAGCTGTATTTGTCTTTCACACACTCTGCGTAGGCTTCCGTACCGCCGGCGGCAAGCTCATCCCCTATCCTGGTGACCAGGGCCTTCAAATCACTGATTGTCATCGACTCACCTTGGGTGCTCCTCTGTCCGCTCGCGCCTTGGGATCCACCCGGCAGATTTATCAAGAACCGCTGATCTCCGCCCGATGCCCTGCCCCTAGCCCCCGGTGCGGCGGCATCGGGGAGCCACGCCTTTACCCATCTGCTGCCGACCGTGTAGCCGTCCTCTCCGTTGTTGCGGAAGGAGGTCAACCAATAGCGGTCGGGGTCGTTGTACGTGCTGACCACATGGTCACTCGAACGTAGAAACACGATGGCTTCCCTCTCGTCCCATTGGGTGTTGCGCAAGGGCAACAGGTTCTCATTGAGGGCTTCCACCTCCGCACGGGTCTCCTGCCATCCGTCCTGGTCGTACAACACCGCTTTGATTTCATCGCCTCCGCTTCCCCTGAGATATTCGAGGACCTCGAAGGTAATCTCGATGGAGTTGGCATAAAAAGTGTGATGCCAGTCGGCATTGCGGATTTGCAGCCTGATTTCCTCGATGGTCTGCCTGGCGGACCTGTACCTAACTCGGGCCACCGCATCTGCGTATGCCAACGCCTCCTCCATCGAGGTCTCGCCTGTGTAGGCAACGCCGCTGGACATCCCACCCGATGCCGAACTATTGCCATTGCCCTGTGTGGTCTCCACCCCGTTGTCGGCATCACCACAGCCCATCGCAAGGAGCACAAGAACCAGTAGGGCCATACCCATGACCTGCAACACCCGCAATCGACTTCTATACAACGTTCGCATGATTCACCTTGTTGCCAGTTGCACGCCCGGCTGGATACACCCTCTCTCTAGTATATGCCCCCGAAAGTCTGGGAGTCCCCCGTCCTAAACTCTTCTTGTAGGCAATACACCAGCGCAACGGTCTCTTCGATTCTGCACTGCTGGAGTTTTTCGTTCCATACATCCTTATCCCATCCCAACAGGGTATCGTCGAATTGCTCGGGGTTGCTCGTGTCATCCCCGTCAGGACCCCCCAGCACGTGCAAGAATTCGTGCATTGCGGTCTTGTCAATGTAAAATAAACCTTGGGGATTACCTTCTACATCTTCCGTTGGCTCGCCATGAAGGTGAGGGTCGTTTGTCCATTCGACGGGCGATAGTCCGGGTTTTCCATCAAATTGAAACCCTTGTCCCATCGTGAAGAGTATTGTGCGGTCGCCTATGAATTCGTCTCCCGGCTCTCCTTCATACTCATTAGTTGGGAATACGCAAGCAAGGGAATTGGGTTTACAATTATCGACAAACTCCCCGTCATTTGGGGCCGCTACCTTGATGGTGACAACATAGCCGTCATCCAGGTTCGGGTCATGCTCGTTGCCCGTTGGACACACATGGTCGTGTCCCACATTCGGGTCGGTGGTCTTTTCGCACACCAATGCGCCGAGCTTGCCCGGCTCATCAAACTCCTGCTTCATCGCTAGGTTTAGTGCAGCAGCCCCACTGATGATGCCCTGACGGACTGTATCGCACTCGCTCTTCGTGTAGCTTGCCAAGCACCCTTCCATGTCAAAGACGAATTGCGCAAGTCTGTCTCGTTGCCGGCCTATGTTCTCCACCCCCTCTGCTAACGGAGTAGGTTTTGGGTGCGCCGTGGGCGTCGGTGTGGGGGTGGGGGTGGGCCCGCCCAGGTCGGGTGTGGGGGTGGGCGTCGGAGTTGGCGTGGGGGTAGGCGTCGGAGTTGGCGTGGGGGTGGGGGTGGATGTTGGCATGGGAACTGGGGTGGGGCAACACGCCGATGGGTCTCGACACAATGCGTCGCAGTCCGAATGCGGTAGGGGTGTGGCCGTGGGTGTAGGAGGCACGGGCGTTGGCGATGGCGTCACGGGCGTCGGGGATGGCGTCACGGGCGTCGGGGATGGAGGCACGGGCGTCGGGGATGGAGGCACGGGCGTGTTGGTGGGAACGGGGGTTGGAGTCTCGTAGTCCGGGTGACAATCGTGGGCATGTCGCCGGCCGTCGCAGGGTTCAGAGGTAGCGGTTGGCATAGTCGTAGCGGTAGGTGTTACAGCAGGGTCCGGGGTCGGCGTCCATATCGGCTCAGGCTCGCAGTGTGGGCAGCGGACACCACTCCTCACTAGCGCCACCTGATCGGTGGTGATTGCATCCGCACTCTGGGTGTTGCCGTCCCCATCGGTATAGGAGACGGTTGCCCGGAGGTAGTGTCCTGCGTCATCACTGGTGGGGATGTACTTCGTAGAGGTTGCAGCCTCGATGTCCTCCCAGCCGCTCTCTCCATCTTGGGAGCGGGCCCACTGCCACGTCATGCCGGTCGGGTCATCGGCAACCAGGGCAGCGTTTAGGTATTCCCCGACAACCGGCTGGGTGATCTCCTCACCCTACCCTCATTCCCACCCCGAGCCGGAATCCATCCCTCCCCTCTCCCCAGTACTGAATTAGAGGCCCATGTGCGTGCTCTGCACGCACATGGGCCTCTATTCTTATCTCCCCCTCTCCCTTGAAGGCCCTAAGGGAGAGGGGGACCAAGGGGGTGAGGGTTCCCCGGAAGGGCCGGGGCGGTGCCCCCCCCAAAAGTGTGACATCCACCCCTTGACTTCATAAGACACATGTTCTATTATTGGGCCAGTCTAGACCCGACACCCACCTTAAGGAGGTAACCACAACCCAGGGAAGCCCACCCGGCCCCCGAGGACTCAACGTCCAAGCCCATCCCAAAGGGCGGCCTACACGCCGCCCCACGGCACAAGCGAACGCCGCCATCTCCTCTGCCAAGGGCCCCCGGCTATCCCTTACCCTGACCATCAGGCGATGGAAGACGCCCTGGACCGTACATAAAAGTCTCCTCACGGAGCAACCCGACCTATGGAGCGGAACGGGGCAGCCCGTAGCCGAGGACCGCTCGGCTCTCCGTCCGCTTCATCAAATGAAACTGGGCCGCCCGCCACTCCGGGTTCCTGGATACAGGCGGCGAACCGGATACCCCGTACTCCTGCGAGGGGAACTGACCCTGGACTTTCCCCTTCCTGCATCCGCCTCCGGCGGACAGCGCAGCCAACCCTTATTGGAGCCTATGACGGATGACGGACCCGTATGTCCTATCATACTTCCAGGTCTAGGCGGCGGCGGAGCCCCGTCCCCACGTTCCCGGGACGCCTCCAAGCTCGCATTATCTAAAAATAGGGAGCCGAATCCGGCAAGCGTCTTCCATCGTCAACCCAAAACCCAACAGACAGAACGGAAACCCAAACCCCACAATCGAAGATGCTGCAAGTCCGTCGTAGGCGGGGAACATCCGCCTCTGGAGGATCCGCCTCAGGAGGACTGAAGAAAACTCCAGTGTGTCACTGACCTACCGGACGAGTACATCAGATTGACACCGGGAACGGGTGGGCGATAGGATAGGCGGCGTCGGAATTCCCAACGGATGCCCAGGGAGGTGGCCCCATTGGCGGATACTAATCGTCCCCTGCCCTCACCAACCCCCGAGACCCAGCCCTATTGGGACGCGCTAAGGGAGCACAAGCTCCTCATCCAGCGCTGCACTGACTGCGATAAGGCGTATTTCTATCCCCGGCCCTTCTGCCCCCTCTGCTTTTCGAAGAACGTGGAGTGGTTCGAGGCGAGCGGAAAGGGAACCCTCTACTCGTTTGTGATAAACCACAGGCCGGCCCCGGGGTTCGGGCCCGACCCCTACGTCATAGCGGTAGTTGAGTTGGAAGAGGGGCCGCGGATGATGAGCAATCTCATCGACATCGATGCCGACCCTGATAAGGTGCACTGCGACATGGCCGTCGAGATCGCCTACCTGGACGTGACCGGCGAAGTGACGCTGCCGCAGTTCCGGCCCGCATGAGCCTTTTGACGCTATAAGGAGACTGAAATGGCCCCGAAAGATTTGCGCGGTAAGGTCGCCATAGTCGGAGCGTCCGAGTCTGACGAGATGGGCAAACTGCCCGATAAGTCGGTGCTCACGCTGCATGCCGAGTCGATACGAAACGCCCTCGATGACGCGGGCCTGGGCCTGGGCGACGTGGATGGGCTGTTCATGGCCGGGGGCTCGCCGGAGACGACGGTGAACGACCTGTGCGAGTACCTAGGTGTCGTGCCCCGGTACGCGGACAGCACGATTGTCGGGGGGTGCTCCTTCATCATGCACGTGGAGCACGCGATGCTGGCCCTGAGCGCGGGCCTGATCAACACGGCTGTCATCAGTCACGGCGAAAGCGGCCGCTCCCGCATGGGCCTGCCCGGTTTCGCAGATGAAAGCGCGACTCACAACGGCCAGTTCGAAGACCCGTTCGGGACGTTTGGGCCGACGACCACCTTCTCGATACCCGTGACCCGGCACATGCACAAGTACGGCACGACGCGGGAGCAGCTGGCGGAGGTGTCGGTGGCGACACGGAAGTGGGCAATGATGCATCCCAAGGCCCGGATGAAGGACCCAATCACCATCCAGGACGTGATGGATGCCCGCATGATCTGCTGGCCCTTCACGCTGCTAATGTGCTGCCTTGTCACCGATGCAGGAGGAGCGATAGTGCTCACCACCGCGGACCGGGCCAAGGACCTGAAGCACAAGCCGGTCTACGTTCTCGGGACGGGTGAGGCGGTATCCCACGAGCGGGTGAGCATGATGAGGGACATGACGACCTCGGACTGCGCACGGAAGTCAGGGAAGGCGGCGTTTGAGATGGCCGGGGTGAAGCACTCGGACATTGATGTTGCAGAGCTGTACGACGCGTTCTCCTTCACCCCGATGCTGGCGCTGGAGGACCTGGGCTTTGTCGGGCCTGGGGAGAGCGGGCCTTTCGTCGAGGGGCAGAGGACTGCCCCGGGCGGCGAGTTCCCGATGAACACCAACGGCGGCGGCCTGTCCTACACCCACTCCGGGATGTACGGGATATTCACGCTGATCGAGCTGACGCGTCAGCTTAGAGGAGAATGCGGTGAGCGGCAGGTGAAGGACGCCAAGGTCGGGATCGCTCACGGGCCGGGTGGCATGTTTGCCGCAGCCAGCACTCTTATTGCCGGCAACGTGATTCCGTAGGGGGTCGTACAACCCCCACTCTCTTAGCCCCTTACTAAGGCGCGCCGCCGATTGTAATGACGCGGTCGCCGACTGGCTGGACGGGCCGGTTATTGGGGCCGCCACTAAGCGAAAGCAAACCTTCCACCTGTTCTTGGGATATGATCACGTGTTGGCGAAGGACGTGCCAGTCGACGGGCTCATCGCAGGGGGGAGTGGTCTTGGAGCCGTCGTAGCGGTAGTAGGAGAAATCGGTGGGGAGGGAGTCGGCGAGCGGGATAAAGGCGTTGGCGGTTCCGTCGGGGGGTGGGGCGGCGTCGAGAATCGACTGTGCCACGGGGCTGGGCTCACCAAGCGTGAACAGGAGTCCGACCACTGCCAGGCGGCCGTTGGAGTCGGCGTGGACCATGTGAAGCTCGGCGGCAAAGCTCTCGCCGTCCACCAAGTGCTCCGAGGGCGAATGAAAGTGCGCCGACTTCAGTTCAAAGGCACGACCCCCAAGCATGGCAGTGTTGCCAGGGGCGTAGTCCACGTGGACCTGTCTGCCATCGTTGCGGAGGGTTGTCTCGGCGGTGGTGTAAGAGAAGGATATCGGGCCGGGGCCGCCTGCCTGGTAGCCGGTGATGTCGATGGGGGACTGTTGTTTGCCGTTGGCGCAGGCTGCGAAGTCGGGGGAGAGGGAGGCCCAGTTCTCGGGGGCGCCGGGGCCGGTGTAGCCCCATTCGACGGGGGCTTCACCCCCGCACGCTGAAAGAACTGTCATAAGCGCAAGTATACATGCGAGGAAGATGATGGACATGTGGAGTGGAGTGTAGCACGGGGGTGAGTGAAGAGGGGCTGGCAAAAGCGCCAGCCCCTCGATCAGATTTGCTATCCTCAACCGTCGTTAGCAGGGGTAGAGGGTCCTTGGGTCATCTACGAAGGCGTGGTCTTCGTGGCCCTCGGGGGTTGCGGTGAGGACGGTCACTCCCTTTTCGGACTGCAGTCGATGCCAAGTGCCCTGTGGCACGACCAGCAGGTCGCCCGCGCTTACTTGGATGGTCTGCCGTTCCCCGTCCACGAGCATCTGGATTGCGGTCTCGCCGGCCACGATGTGTACGATCTCGTCACCCTGGGAATGCCTCTCCCAACCGGCGTCGCCGTTGAAGGTGCCGAGGTTGATGGCCGCGTCGTGGAAGTCACCTCTGCCGAGAATCTCGAAGCCTGCGACTACTACTTCTTCGGGGGTATTCTCGCCTCGGTTGACTATGGGGGTCAGGTTTTCAATAGCTTTGTGGACGTTGTAGATCTTTACCATTGGGTTTTCCTTTCTCTGCGCCGATTTCTATGGTGGCGTTTAAGCCTTGGGGGAATTATACATGCGACATGTTGCTGTTGCAATAGCTCGCAATAAGAGGACTAGGATCACCCTCACCCTCACCCTAGCCCTCTCCCATCGAGGGAGAGGGGATAAGACCACCCCCGCGGGCCAGAAGAAGGAATGGGCAAGGGGTCCCATGGAGGGTTGGCTAGAGGCCGTAGAGCTTGACGGCGGTGTCGCCGAGGACTTTCCATCGGTCTTCCTGGGATAGGGGAGCGAGCATCTTGGTGAGGAGGCGTACGGGTTCGGCGACGGAGTCGGTGTGGGGGTAGTCGGCGGCCCACATGAATTTGTCGACGCCGATGAAGTCCATGGTCTCGGGCATCATTTCTTCGCTGGGTTCGAAGGATATCCAGCACTGTCGTTTGAAATACTCGGTCGGCTTCATCGATAGCGATGTAGCGTAGGTGAAGAGCTCGGTGTATTCGTCCATCCTGTCGAGCCAGTAGGGCAGCCAGCCCGACCCGGCTTCCAGCACGACGAGGCGCAGGTCCGGGAATCTTTCGAAGACAGCTCCCTGGAACAGTGTCGTGAGGCCGATGATGACCTCCAGGCCGAGGGTGACGAAGCCCCACCAGGCGATTTTGGGGCTGGTGTCCGGGTACATGTCATAGCCGAGGTGTCTGGGGTAGCCCATGACGTGAAGGGCGAGAGGGATGCGGGATTCCGATGCCTGCCCCCAGAGGGGGTCATAGTAGGGGTCTCCGTAGGGGATGCCGTTGATGGGCCTGCCGCTGACCATGCCGCCCCGTGCGCCAAGCCCCGCGGCCCGCTCCAGCTCCGCCGCTCCTTCATCGACGTCGGAAGCGACGACGTGGGCGACGGGAATGAGACGGTCTGAGTGGGGTTTGCAGAGGTCGGTGATCCAGGAGTTGTAGGCGCGGGCGTGAGCGGCGGCGAGCTTGTAGTCCTCGAACTCGGGCTCCCACTGGATGCCGAGGGTGGGGTAGAGGAGGGTGATGTCGATGCCCTCGTTGTCTAGGAGCTGGAC
The DNA here is from genome assembly GCA_965197585.1 of Dehalococcoidia bacterium. Classification (GTDB taxonomy): domain Bacteria; phylum Chloroflexota; class Dehalococcoidia; order Plut-88900; family Plut-88900; genus Plut-88900. The sequence continues at coordinate 2,180,052 of OZ240215.1, read as the reverse complement.
GCGGTCGGGGCCGTTGGCCGCGCCTAGGGAGGTGGTGACGCGGTCTTCGAAGGCACGACCGCCGGGGACCTCGGGGTTGCCCATCCAGCCGTTGCGGAGCATGAACTGGCGTGCGGGCTTGCCATCGATGAGCATGAGCTCTCGGCCGTTGTCGTCGGTGGACCATCGTATGGCGCGGGGCCTGAGGTCGGGTTCGAGGTAGTCCTGCCAGACGGACATGGGTTCAAGGACGTGGCTGTCGACGTCGACTAGTGGATGTTCTCGCATGGTCGGGTGCTCCTTCCGCCCTAGGCGGATCTTCGACCTTGGGGATTATACATGGGGGATGGTGTTCACTTGTGGGGTTTCGGTTTGTTTTGTTTGTTTTGGAGGGTCGGCGATGGAGGTTCCCGGACGTTTGCGCAGGATGGCGGGGACGCCTGTGTCGATACCCGTTGGGTCGACTATTTCTCTGCGACAGCCCCTGACTTCTGAGAGGATGTGGACGAGACCCGAGGATTTCTCGGTGTGGGGCAGTCCCGTACACCAGAAGTGCTCGACCATCCCAAGGGATGGGAGCGGGGACCCGAGACCGCCGTTCGTAGACCGGAGCTTGCCGATGGTGACGACGGTGGAATCCTTGCCACTGACTTCTGAGAGGATGTGGCGGGACCCGAGATATTCTCGGTGTGGGGCAGTCCCGTCCACCAGAAGTGCTCGACCATCCCAAGGGATGGGAGCGGGGACCCGAGACCGCCGTTTGTAGACCGGAGCTTGCCGGCGGTGACGACGGTGGAATCCCTAAAGGGTGCGTTGGTTTTGAGTCGGCGCTATTCCGACTGTTCGGACTGGCCGGCAAGGTCTATGCCGGTTATGTAGGTTTGCCCCCCGACGGGGGCGCTGATAGGGAGCTGGCTAGCCGGATGGATGCCGGGAACCTCCCATCGCCTGATGCTGGAAGGGATAGCCGGGACCCTGGTGAGAGGAGATGGCGTCTGTTGCTTGAGCCTCGGGCCTGCGCGAGGGCCGTTGGGATGGGCTAGGGCGTTGAGTCCTCGGGTGGGTCTCGGGGGCTTCCCTGGTGTTTTGGTTCCTCCTTAAGGTGGGTGTCGGGTCTAGACTGTGGCGAATATAGCACATATGTTTGTATGGGTCAAGGGGGTGGGGGTGGATGGGGGAGGAGTGTAAAGGGTGTAAGATTGGGGCCGAAACATATCGACTAGGAGGGGCTCGATGGGAAGTAGGAGGGCTGGAAACGGTGTAGAGAAGGTCTACGATGCGGCTCAGGAATGGGTTGATTGCGCGCTGAGGTCGGAGGGGTCGTTGTTCACGCCGGGAAAAGCAATTTGGACGATAAGGAATTTGGGTGTCTTGCACGAGAAGTTCCTGAACAGCCCGGACGAAACGGATGGGAGCTTTCTGGACAAGTTGGGAAAACAGTTAGAGAACAGCCCACCAGAGGTATACCAACTCATGGGAGAGGCCCTTTACTTCTACTTCCTAATAGTGCACACCAAGAGTGTGACGGATGAGAGAAACGTAATTGAAACGGTTCTCGGATGGTCAACATCACCCGTAGAGATCCCAACGGAACTTATTGCTGCTCTAACTCCGGGAATAGCGACTCCTGGAACGGCGTATCACACATTCCGTCCATTTCAAGTCGGTCTCCTAATCGAGTTTGTGGAGCGCCTGAAACAAGAGGATCCCAGTGAACTCGTACGCATAATAGATGCTCCGTGGGAATTCAAACGATTTCTGATGGATTTTAGACCTCGCAGCCTGCTAGTTAGCAAATATCAGAATGCGTCACGCATTCAACGACAAGCATTACTTCACCTAGTCCACCCTGACACGTTTGAAGGCATTGTCAGTGAAGACCACAAGAGTGCAGTTGCCGACGCCTTTAGTACGCTAGTCACTCAACCGACAGATGATGTAGATCGCAAATTGCAGCAAATTCGCGCAGGTCTGGAGAAGAAATTAGGAAGGGATTTCCACTTCTACGAGGACGCTATTAGCTACAAGTGGAGGGACAGCAAGAAGGTGAGTGCCAACACTTGGGATAAGTTTGTAACACTGGCCAAGGAGTATATAGATGCAGGGACATTGGAAGAGGAAGAGATAGATTATAAGCTTGCAATAGGCGGAAAATTAGCTGTAGCGCGGGATGCTATGTCTAGGGGAGCGGATGATTGGCCACTATTGTTGAAGCAAGCACTCACAAACAGCGACAATAACCTAATACACTATGTAACTTTGTCAAAGTTACAGGATTGGATTAATGAGTCTCCTGTTACGGTGCAAGAAGCTCTAGAGGCACTTTGGGCACAAGAGGAGACTTCGGTCTCAGATCGCATACACGCTTTTTGCCAACGGTTCCCAACTGAAGTAATAGGTGGAACTGGAACGCGCATTAATGTTGTATCCGTGTTATTGATGGGGCTTAATGCAGAACACTATCCACCCTTTAGAGTCAACATATTTAATAGAACCTATGAGCAAGTCGGGTATGACAAACCAGACAAGGACGCCAGTGAGGAGGTGCTGTACGAACATGCCCTTGGATTCCTGGACCAGTTTATTGAAGAAGGAAATAAACGGAAGGTTAACTTACGCCATCGGCTTGACGCGCAATCTGTGGCTTGGGCAATAGTGACAGGCCGAGTTGAGCGGCCGGAAGATGAGAGTGACACACAGCCTCCCATAAGCTCTACAACTCTAGATGACCTTGCTGAGCAGACCTTCCTGCCCGTCTCTTTCCTAGAGGAAATCCAAACGCTGCTTGAGGAGAAAAAGCAGGTCATCTTCCAAGGGCCGCCGGGGACGGGGAAGACGTTTATTGCACAGAAGATAGCGGGGTGCCTAGCCGGGTCGGGAGATCGGGTCACATTGGTCCAGTTTCATCCCTCCTATGCCTACGAGGACTTTGTGCAGGGTTTTCGTCCGAGCATAGAGAATGGGAATCTCGTATACAAACTGAGGAATGGGCCATTGCTGGAAATTGCAGAGAAGGCGAGGGTTTCGGATGAGAAACACTATCTAATCATTGACGAAATCAATAGGGGAAACTTAGCAAAGGTGCTAGGAGAGTTGTATTTCCTCCTTGAATACAGAGATGCGCCCGCAACGCTCCAATACAGTGACGGAGAGTTCAGGCTTCCCAAGAATCTGTACATCATCGGGACTATGAACACTGCTGACCGATCCATTGCTTTGGTGGACATGGCACTGCGGCGACGGTTTTATTTTGTGGAATTTCATCCAGACCATAAACCTGTAAGAAGTGTGCTGCGCAAGTGGCTGCAAGAAAACGCTGAGGGGATGGAGTGGGTCGCGGACGCGGTTGAGAAAGTAAACGAAAAGCTGAAGGATGACCGACACGCAGCCATAGGGCCGAGCTACTTTATGAAAGAAGGGCTAGATACGGTTGCAGTCGAACGTATTTGGAAACATAGCGTGCTGCCGTATATCGAAGAGCGCAGATTTGGTGGGGAAGAAGGAAGCCAGGAATTCGACCTAAATACGTTGCTGAAGAAGGAACCCGCGACTGATTCCCAGGAGAACGGTGGAGGACAAGACAACGTGAACGGCAATGCGCAACCTGAATCTTAAAGAACACCAAAGGACTGAAGACGTCCTACTCTCACCTTCTGAGTTGAAGACGCTAATGGGTGAGAGCAATAGACTTAACCTTGCCCTCAGCCCGAATCCAACAGAAGAAGGCAGTTACGACTTGACTCCCGGATCGACGGTTGGGGCGGTGAAGGTGGGCGATCTATCTGTGGTAATAGAGCCGAAGATTGGGATAGCCCAGTTGATATCTTTGGCGTGCTATGCCATAGGCAAGGTTAAGTTTCAGGATACGGATGTAGACCTAAGGGAAGAAAAGGCATTGCCGGATGCGTTGGCTCTCGCGTTATCAGTGACAGCAAGGCGGGCGTTCGGTAGGGGGTTGCTGCATGGGTACTTGGTGAAGGAAGAGGCGTTGCAGACAGTGCGGGGTCGGATCCGGTTCAATGATCAGATACGGCGCAGGTTCGGGATACCGCTGCCGGTGGAGGTGCGATACGACGAATTCACGGACGACATCAAGGAGAACCGGTTGGTGAAGGCGGCGGTGGCTCGGCTTGGTGGCTTACGGCTGCGGTCGCAGAAGGCGCGAACGGGTCTCGGGTGGGCGTGGGCGATGCTGGACAACGTGTCGCTAGTGGACTATCGGCCCAAGGACGTGCCAGAAGTTAAGTTTGACAGGTTGAACGAGCACTATAGGTCGGTGGTGGCATTGGCGCGGTTGATTCTGCGACACGGGGCTTTTGAGTCGGGGCGGGGGGAGGTTAGGGCGCAAGGGTTCTTGATGGACATGAACGTGGTCTTCCAGGAGTTCTTGACGGTTGCGTTGAGGGAGGCCCTGGGGGTGTCGGAGAAGGAGTTTGGTGAAATCGACATTCTGTCACTTGACGTTCCGGAAGTCGGTAGGAAGAGCAAGATTGGTCTGAGGCCCGATTTAGTATGGCGAGTCAGTTCAAGATGCGTGTTTGTAGGGGACGCAAAGTACAAATACATCAAGGATGACCACTTTCCAAATGCTGATGTGTACCAGATGCTGGCATATATGACATCCCTTAAATTGCAAAACGGAATGCTCATTTACGCTAAGGGGGAGACTGACGAGATCACCTACACGGTACGAAATTCTGGGAAGGAGCTGCATGTAACCACGCTGGACCTTTCAGGCAGTTTTGATGACATACTTGAACGGGTGAGCGGGTTGGGGAGCAGGATTAAGGGGCTTGCAGGGGTACTCTAGGGGGGTGGGGACATTGACGCTTGAGATCCCTCGCGGGGCCTCGGGAAGACAAGGCGAACGAGGGTTGGGGATGGCAGAGGAGACGGATTGGCGGTGGGTGGGCCTCCCCCCGCTCGACCCTTCGACGGCGCTCAGGGTGAGCGGCCCCTCATGGGGATGGATTGACGCTCCGCCAAAGGCGGACTTTCAGCACGGCGCCTCTGTGACCCGAACGGGGTCGGGAATGATCCGCCAGAGGCGGACAGGCTCCCATCGGGGGAAGGAGGGTTATTGGGGGAGGACGGTGACTTTTATGGCTCCGGTGGACTTGTCGAGGGCGGTGTCGAAGGCCTCGGTTACGGAGGTGAGGGGGTACTGGTGGGTCTGCATGAAGCCGACTTCGGAGGAGTAGCGGGCGAGGGAATCGATGGTGGAGGCGAATTCACGGCCGTGTGCTCCGACACCGTACATGCTCGACCCCACGATGTCCACCTCTTTCACGACCAGAGCCAATCCGTCGACCTGGGACGGGGCGGTGAAGATGCCGACTATGACGATGCGGGCCTCGGGCTGGGCGGCTTTTATGGCGTCGTTTATGGTGTCTGCCTCACCGCCTACGGTCTCGATGACCACGTCGGGGCCGCGGTCCTTGGCCCAGTCTTCCCAATCGTTCTCGCCGAGGGGAGTCAGGCCGAGTTTTCGTGCAGCTTCGATCTGCTGAGGGTGCCGGGCGGTGATGGCGACCTCGGCGGCGCGGTCCCGGGCGAGGAGGCCGGCAAAGAGGCCGATGGTGCCGGCGCCCAGGACAAGCACCCGACTTTCGATCTTCAGCCGGCCCAGGGCAATGCCCCGGTAGGAGCAGGCCATGGGCTCGACCATAGAGGCTAGAAGCGGGGACAGGGAGTTTGGGACGGGGTGGAGGGTGTGGGCGGGGACGTCGATGGACTCGGCGAGGCCGCCAGGCTCATTGATGCCGATGAATCTCATGTTGGGGCAGATATTAGTGGCGCCCGCGGCACAGTAGTTGCAGTCCAGGCACGCGTCCAGGGGCTCGATGGCGTAGAGGGTGTCGGGGAGGCCGGAGCTTCCGTCGATAATAGTCCCGACGATCTCGTGACCCATGATTACGTCGTGTTTTCTGGGGCTGCGGCCTCCGTAGACGTGGAGGTCCGAACCGCAGATGCCGCAGGCGGTTACGTTGATTCTGACTCGGCCCGGGGCAAGGGGGCCGGGGTCGATGTCTTCCATGACCATGCCTTTAGAAGTCCATTTGGATCGCAGCATAGGGTCGCCTCCGTAGAATGTTTATTAACTGTTCGCGACGGATTTGCAGGGCGTGGCCTCCCCCCGCTCGACCCTTCGAGTCACCTCAGGATGAGCGGCCCGGCTCCTGAGGATCGGACCCTACCCCACCCCACATTACCCCTGGATTCCTGCCTTCGTAGGAATGACGGTAATGCACAACTCTCGACGAGGGAGAGGGAACTGGCCCATTCCCTAGTCCACGGATTTGGGCTGGGCAAGGATCACATCCACCGTGCAGTCTACATAGCGGTGTAGCCGCCGTCTACGACCATCGAGTGGCCGGTGACGAAAGATGCGGCGTCTGATAGGAGCCAGACTGCGGCCTCGGCGACCTCCTCGGGGGCGCCCATCCTGCCGATCGGCTCTTTGCGAATCATCTCCATCTCTTCCTCGGGGTGGGCGGCGAAGTAGGGCTCGAGTATCGGGGTCTTGATGAAGCTCGGGCACACGGCGTTCACCCGGATTCCGCGCTCGGCGTATTCGAGGGCCGCATTCTTAGTCAGGCCGACGCCGCCGTGTTTGCTGGCCACGAGGGCGGTCGCACCGGGGATACCGACGAAGCTGGCGACCGATGCGTTGTTGACGATGGCACCGCCGCCCTGCTTGAGCATCTCCGGGATCTCGTACTTCATGCACAGCCAAGTGCCGGTCAGGTTGATGCTTATGACCCGGTTCCAGAGGTCCAGTGAGTAGCCGGTTACGTCGGGGCTGCCCTCTTCGAGGATGCCGGCATTGTTGAAGGCGCAGTCCAGCCTGCCGAAAGTCTCGATGGTGCGGGCGACCATCGCCTCGACATCCGACTCCCGAGAGACGTCCGTTCGAACGAAGCCGGACTCTCCGCCTTGAGACCTGATAAGCGCGGCCGTTTCTTGCCCAGCCTGCTCGTCGATGTCGGCGATCATGACCTTGGCGCCTTCTCGGGCCAGCAGCATGACAGCCGACTTACCTATGCCCGAGCCACCTCCGGTAACTATGGCGACCTTTCCGGTTAGGGTGTTAGACATTATTGGGTACTCCTTGAGAGAACAGGTAGGTTTGGTTACAGGCTATATGGACGAGAGATTAAGCCATGTCGCAGAACTTCGCGGGAGGGAGGCCAATCTACTCGTCGGGGCCTTCAAAGCGGCGGTATATCCAGTAGTCGGAGCCCTGGTTCAGGCGCTCATTACGCTTGAGTTGCTCCCATACGGCTTCGACCTCTCGTATTCCCACGGCGAGTTGTCTGCCCTGTATCCGTTGTGAGCCTGACCTTATGACGGTGGCCTGGGCTATGCCTATGACGTTGCCGTTGAGATCCAGAATTGGACCTCCTGAATCACCCGGGTCAAATGCGGCGTCGGTCTCGATGGCCTTAAGGTTTTCGAACCAAGGTAATTCGGAGACGGTAGTAAGGATGCCAACCCTTGTGCTCGGCCATCCTATCGGTGGGTCGGATGAGTAGCCTACAGTCATAACAGCCTCGCCGCCATCCTTGGCTTCCACATCTCGCCGGCCAGGGATGGGCGGGAGGTCTATGTCCTTTAGCTCGATGGCTGCGACATCATGGAGCCGGTCTCTGCCCAGCACGTTTACCATGGCGGACTTCTCTTGACCTTCCGAATCTTGATAGTGAACAGTCACAGTCCTGTAACCCTTGACGACATGGGCTGCCGTGACCAGCCATCCCTCTTCATAAACCCAACCGGTCCCGCTGCCTCCGGTAGTTTCCACCTTCACTACGGAGCACCTGATTTGCGTGTACAGATCGTTCCACATGGGTACGGGAGTGGGGGATGGGGGCAGGCTTATAGGGGTGACAGTGGGCGGCAAAGTTATCGGGGTGGGGATGGGCTGGGGGGCGGGTTGGGGGGTTGCGGTCGGCTGGGGGGTGGGGGTGGGGGCGTTTTCTAGCAGGGTCAGGCGGTCTCGGTCCTGAGTGATGGACTCATTGAGCTGTTGCAGTTCTACGAATCCCAGATAACTGAATGTTCCGGCAGTTCCCCCAATGGCCAGGAACAGAAGGACTAAGATTATCTTAAGAAGGGCGGACTTGGAGGGAATGCTGAGGTTGGGCAATAGAGTCTTTCCGCGGCATGGACGTACCTTATGTTTGACGGGGGAAAGTATAGCAAAGCACCCGCTTTGACAGGCGATTAGTCATTGAAGTAGAATTCGAGGGTTGTGAATGAAATAAAAGACTACGCAATATTCCAGTCGGGGAGCCGACAATACAGAGCCTCAGTGGGCGACACTGTCGTGCTCGACAAACTGGCGCTTGAACCGGGCAGCGCTGTGGAATTCGACCGAGTGCTGCTCGTCTCCAAAGGCGGCGCCGTTAAAGTCGGGGCGCCGACGGTGTCCGGGGCCAAGGTCAAGGCCCGGGTGCTGGAGCAGGGCCGTGACAAGAAGGTCATCGTCTTCAAGTACAAATCAAAGGTGCGTTACCGCCGGAAGACGGGACACCGCCAGGACCACACCAAAGTCGCTATAGAAAGAATAAACGCAGGCCGAGCCCCGAGATCCAGGGTTGCCAAGCAGCCTGCGAATGTCGAAAGTGAAGCGTAATGGCTCATAAGAAGGGCGGCGGCAGCAGCAGAAACGGCCGGGACAGCCAGGGCCAGAGGCTCGGGGTGAAGCGGTACGGCGGAGAGCTCGTGACTGCGGGCTCCATCATCGTGAGGCAGCGGGGAACGAAGATCCATCCCGGGACCAACGTGGGTGTCGGGAGAGACCACACCCTGTTCGCCCTTAAAGACGGCAAGGTCGAGTTTCAGCGGCATTCCAAGTATCGGAAGAAAGTCAGCATCAACCCGGTCCAGGATGCTTAACAATGAAAACTGAGTTACACCCGACGTACCAACTCTGCACCGTGACCTGCGGAAGCTGCGGCACTGTCTTCGAGACCGGATCCACCAAGTCGGAGATCAGGCTGGAGCTTTGCAGCAAGTGCCACCCCTTCTTCACCGGCCAGCAGCGGATTATAGACAGCGGCGGCAGGGTCGAGCAGTTCAATAGAAGGTACGGGATCAAGTAACCTTAGTCCTGTCCGACCACTTGAGGGAGCTTATGTGCTCCCTCTTTTGATTTAAGGAGAAGAGTTGGCAAAACGGGTCCCCTACGGCGGTCAGGCCGTCATTGAAGGGGTAATGATCCGGGGCAAGAGCAACATCGCCATAGCGGTGCGCCGCCCGGACAACGAGATTCAGCTCAAGACCGACCCGATACAAAGCCTCTTTACGGGCACGCTGAAGAAGGTCCCATTGGTTCGGGGATTCATTACACTCTTAGAGGTAATGGTCATCGGGACCCGGGCCCTGATGTACTCGGCCCAGGTCGCTATCGATGAGCTGGAAGGTGGAGAGGGGGAGGAGAGAGGCACGGGGACCGACGTGATGCTGTGGATCACCCTGGCAGTAGGCCTCGCTTTTGGGATCGCTGTGTTCTTTGTCGGGCCGGTCTTTCTCAACGAGTGGCTTGACGACCGAATAAGCTCGGCGGCTCTGCTAAATGTGATAGAAGGCGGGGTGCGGCTGGGCCTGTTTCTCGGATACATCCTCCTGATTGGCAGGATGAAGGATATCCAGCGGGTATTCGCCTACCACGGCGCTGAGCACATGTCGATCCACGCCATGGAACATGACGAGGAGCTGAGCGTCGACAACGTGCGGAAGTACACCACCCTGCATCCGAGATGCGGTACGGCGTTCCTTCTTCTGGTGGTGCTGATCGCGATTCTCGTGTTCCTGGCCCTGGGGCATCCGCCGTTGTGGATAAGGATCGTGTCCCGGATAGCGCTTTTGCCGGTAATTGCGGGTATCTCCTACGAAGTCTTGCGGATTCATGGTCGATACTCGGCGAACCGGTTTCTGAAGGTGCTGCTAGGTCCGGGGTTGCTGCTCCAGATGCTGACCACTCGACGCCCCGACGACAGCCAGATAGAGGTAGCGATTGCTGCGCTCAAGGGCGCTGTTGCGGCGGATGAGGGGATGGGGGCAGCCAGCCCCGCCCCTTCGCACTAAGGGATTTGTACGGCGTCATAGTTGTGCCCCTCGTGCTTTAGAGGATCACCCTCACTCTCCTCAGCGAGTCTTCGACTCTCCCCAGCGAGCCTACGGTCCTAGCCCTCTCACGTCGAGGGACATTTGCGTAACTCAGGCATGGGGGCCGGGACCCCCTCCCATTCCGTTCGGTTAACCCTTCGACTCCGCTCAGGGCGAACGGAATACCCTGCCCCTAGGAATGGGAAGGTTGTAGTTCGGGAGCATGCCTACGCGGAAATGACGGTTATGCAAAGGTCTCAGTGGGGGAGAAGGGATCACCCTCATCCTAGCTCTCTCACGCCATGGCGCATCTACGACCCGTCAAAGGAGAGGGGATGGGACCCCACCCCAGATCCCTCGCGGAGCCTCGGGATGACATGGGGGGTTGGGGATGGGGAGGGGCTAGTTCCAGCCGTCGTAGGCGACGACTTCGGAGAGGGGTTTGCGTTGGGTCGGGCCGAAGCGGCCTCTTGGGTAGCCGAGGGGGACGCAGTAGACCACCTGGGCCTCGGCGGGCATGTTGAGCAACTGTTGGACACGCTCGTCGACATCCGGGTGGAGGGTCGTCAGGACACCTCCGATACCCTGGCCCCGGGCGGCGAGGAGCAGGTTCTGCGCGGCGGGTATGACTGAGGCCATGGAAGCGGGGTCCTGGGAGGTAGCGCAGACGAGAACAATGACGGGGGCTTGGCCTATCTCGTCGGCCAATTGCTTGGCCGACTGAATGGTGCCCTTGCCCGGCGGAATGTCCTTGGGAAAGATGCCCTGGTCCCGGCGTTTGGCCCACCAGGCCTCGTGGTAGAGCTTTCCGAACTTCTCTTTCAACTCGGGGTCCCGGATCACGATGAAGCGCCAGGGCTGAAGGTTGGAACCACTCGGGGCCTTGGTGGCGGCTTCAAGGGCAGCGTGTAGGTCTTCATCGGGGATGGGGTCGGGTTTGAAGCGTCTTATGGCCCTCTGGGAGAACATCGCCTCTCCCAAAGACATGGTTAGCTTTTCCTCGGTAGTCACTTGGTGCCTCCTGACGTAGTGTCTTGACGACTTCGATTGTAAGGAATCCGGGTGACGGTAAATGCCAACGGCATTCTACTTAATTTTCGTCGGCAGGGGGCGGGCGTGTACAATACCGGCCATCTGGACCCGAGAAAACGGGAGCGCAACCGATGCCAATACTCACAGGTCAGCAACTAAGGGACGTAGTCTACGAGATACTCCTCGCGGTAGGGGCCACGGATGATGCCGCGGAGACCGTAGCCGTTCACCTGGCCGACGCCAACCTCACCGGTCACGACTCTCACGGCCTGCTCCGCATCCCAGACTACGTACAGCGAATAGAAGAAGGTCGGGTTGACCCCAAGGCTCGACCAACTATTGCCTATGAAGAGAAGGCGGTAGCAAAGGTAGACGGTCATGGGGTATTCGGGCAGGTTGGGGCGAAGTTCGCCACGGAGACGGCGATACGGCTGGCGAGAGAGTATGGGATCGGGATGGTGACTATGTGCAATATCGCTCACTCGGGGCGTTTTGGAACGTACCCGGAGATGGCGGCGAAGGAGGGGATGGCAGCTATCATGTTCGGTGGGAACCAGCTGGACAATGACTTCGGGGTGGCGCCGTTCGGGGGGACCAAGGGACGCCTGGGGACGAACCCGTTTTCGATGGCGTTTCCTCACAGTGAAGGTCGGACGATCCTGTTGGACTACGCGACCTCTGAGACGGCGGTGGGGAAGGTAAGGGTGTACCAGGCCCGCTCAAAATCGCTGCCGGGCGAATGGCTGCTGGACTCGGAGGGTCGGCCCTCAGACAATCCGGAGGACTATTTTGACGGAGGCACAATTCTCCCGCTGGGCGGGCTGAGCACGGGGCACAAGGGATTTGCCCTGAGTATGTTCGTGTTCCTGCTGGGCAGGACGCTGGGACAGGACTCGCCGATATCCTTTGAAGGGTCTGGGCAGTCGGTAGGGGACTCGACGATTATTGTGATTGACATAAGCAAAATGAGGTCGCCGTCCGGGTTGGCTGAAAATGTGGACTGGACTATCGATTACGTGAAGGACACGCCATTGATGTCGGGGTTCGATGAGATTCTCTACCCGGGCGAGAAAGAGGCGCGGATGCGTCGAGATCGAGAGGCAAACGGCATCGAGGTAGAGGACGCGACCTGGGCTCGGGTGCGGGCTACCATAGACCGGCTGGGGATCGGGGACAAGCTGCTGGGAGTGCCGGCTTAAATCCCCTCCCTCCATTTTTGGCAGTACACGGCTCCCGTTCGAATACGTTGAAAAAGGGGATAAACCAATGATCATAGACGGGCACAACTATTGTTTCCCCCAAATGGACCTTCCTCAGGGCTATGACACCCTGGACGAGAAGATGCGGATGCTGCAGTCGGAGTACGGGGGGCACTATCAGCCAGTGTGGCGGGTGAGGGATAGAAAGGTTTTTGATAACTCGGTGCTTGTTGACCCGGAGACGGGCGAGTTGAGAGACATTCGCTGGACCCGGCATAACGGCAACATCGCCTGGGAATACGAGGGCGAAGTTTACGCCAAGCAGCACACGCCGCCCATGCTGCACAACCTCGAGTGCACTCCCGAGGTGATGCTGGCTGAGATGGACTACGCGGGCATAGACATGGGGGTTCTGCACACGTATCCGACGATGGGCCACCCGACGCACCTCAACGCGTACCTGCGGGATGCGACCACCCGGTTCCCGGACCGGTTTCGCCGGACTGTCTACTTGAGAGAAGCCTCCATACCCAACGACCCGGACGCCGCGATCAAGGCCCTGGACAGGGAGCTGGCGGCGGGAGGGGTTGTCGGGTACCAGTTCATCCCCGGCTACTACTACGCCCCTGCCGGGGGAGTAGAGGTTGGCCATGATGAGCCTTGGGACGACGGCCCCATGCGGCCCTTCTGGGATGCCCTGGCCGAGCGCAACGTGCCGGTCTATTTCACGTTAATCGGGGGCACTGCGGGGGGCACTTACCAGGCTTCCTGGACCGACGCCTATATAGAACAGCAGCGAATCATGATTCGCTGGATGGAGCGTTATCCGCATCTGACGACGATGATTACGCACGGTTTCCCCTGGATGCCGTTCATGGAAGGGGAAAAGATAGTATTCCCGGAGGAGATATGGGAGCCGTTCCAGTCGCGGAATTGCTATATGCAGATAGTGATTGTGATACAGGTCGGGCGGAGGTGGGAGTACCCGTGGAAGGAGGCGGAGACGGCGTTGCAGGAATGCGTGGAACGCATTGGGTCGGACCGGCTGATATGGGGCACGGACATGCCGATGGTGGGTCGGTTCTGCACCTACACCCAGTGCCTGGACCAGTTTCGCCGCCACTGCGACTTTTTGACTGACGAACAGCGGGCGGATATTCTCGGGGGGACGGCGGCGCGGTTGATGGGGGTGGGGGTGGGGTGAGCGGGGCACCCAGCAGCAGGTGCGAATCGTCCTCACCCTACCCTCTCCCATCAAGAGACTTTTGCGTAACTGCGGATTGCACCTGTAATAGTAGCCGGATCGCCTAACTCCCCCCCCCCGCTCATACTTCGAGAGCCTCAGCACGAGCGGCCCCTGCCCCTCCAGCACAGGTTATGCAAAGGTCTCATCAAGGGAGAGGGGACAGGACACCCCCCGGCTCATACTTCGAGAGCCTCAGCACGAGCGGCCCCACGCCCCGCCAACACAGGTTATGCAAAAGTCTCATCTAGGGAGAGGGAATAGGGCTCCTTCCTCTCCGGCCGGAGGATGCAGGAGTCGCATCATTAGAGTGCCCTGCTCAGGCCGCTTGACGGGTGTAGCGGAGGGTGCGTGTGGTATCATCGCGGGCAAGGAAATCACGAAGATTTCACCTGAATCCTAGTCAAACTTATGGAGGTGGCCCTATATGTCCGCTAATATCAATTTCGAGGCCAGCAACGACTATCAGCCGGCTGGCGTAAGGTTCAACCTGAGCCTAAAGTCCACCAGTAGCCGAAACGCAGAATTTTCCGTGACTGTGGACGATCTTGCGTCGGGGAACAGGATCGATTTCAGCCACAAGACCTGTCCTGCAGTCCATGACTTCATGCGAGGCTACACCCGTTGGTTGAACGGCCGCGGCGGCGTCAACGCAGAGATGGGCGCCGACGCCATTACGGGTCCTGCCCAGGGCGACTACTCTGCCGGTGAGCTGCTACAGGTTGCCTCCGGGGCCGTCGACATGATCGACCAGAAGTTTACCAACTACAGGGACCCCATCATCAACTCCGACGCCTACAACGACATCGTATACCACAAGGATGACGGCGTCGCCTGGCTGTTGATAAACCGCCCCGATACCTACAACGCCAAACGGGGCATAACCATGGATGAGATTGCCACAGCTCTGCTTGACGCTGCCGACGACAGCTCGATCCGAGTGGTGGTCATTTCCGGCGCAGGACCCAATGGCTTCTGCACCGGCAACGACCAGTCCTACGACCCCGACGTGGAGAGCGCAATGTACTCCGGGACGGCCAAAGTCGACCTGCACAGCGTCGTGCCGCAGATGCCAATGCCGGTCATAGCTGCGGTGGATGGCTATGCGATAGGGTCGGGGAACATCCTGGCCTACCAGTCGGACTTCACAATTGCCACGACGCGGTCTCGGTTCGGGCAGACCGGGCCCCGGGTCGGGAGTCCGGCTGCGGGCCACTCCGTTGCCGAGTTGGCCGCGCGGGTCGGGCAGAAGAGGGGCCGGGAGATCTGGATGGTCTGCCAGCAGTACACGGCCCAGGAAGCCTTCGACATGGGGCTGGTGAACAAGGTGGTCGAGCCAGACGGACTGTGGGCCGAGGTTGACCGGTGGATTAAGTTGATCAAGAACGTCAGCCCGGTAATCCTGCAGATGCAGAAGATCTCCTTCCTGGAATACAACGATCACATCCTGCCGGATGTCGGGCCCGTGCAGAGGCACATACCCGACTACATGGCCTCCGAAGAGTGCATGGAACGCAGGACCGCGTTCCTGGAGCGTCGGCCAATCGACGGCTCCAAAAACCAGCCCTACGTCAAGCTCCCAATCGTCTCCAGACGCGGGGAGTAGGCAGAGGTAAGTAGGAATGCGGCCCATTCAAGAGATCGCGGCCAACATTGGCCTCGATGAAAAATCGATAGTGCCCTACGGCCACTACAAGGCGAAAATTCCCCTGGAATCCGTCGATACGTCGGGGTCCAGGGGCAAGATGATAGTGGTCACGGGGATCACCCCGACTCGAGCAGGTGAGGGAAAGACCACGGTCACCGTGGGTCTGACCCAAGGCCTGGGAAAGCTGGGTGAAAAGGTGATCGCCAACCTGAGGGAGCCGTCTCTGGGCCCGATATTCGGGATCAAGGGCGGCGGCACGGGCGGCGGCAAGACTACAGTCATGCCAGATGACGAGATCAACATCCACTTCACCGGAGATGCCCACGCCGTGGGCTCGGCGCACAACCTGCTGGCCGCCCTCACGGACAACGTCGTGCAGCGGGGCCAGATCGAGGGCTTCGGGCCTGAGGACATCACGTGGCGAAGGGTCACGGACGTCGAGGACCGAGCACTACGCTCCATAATGACGGGCATCGGTGGAGCGGCCAATGCTCCGGTGCGGGAGACCGGGTTCGATATCGTGACCGCCTCAGAGGTGATGGCCATACTGGCCCTGGCCTCGGGGTTGGAGGACCTGAGGGATCGTGTTTCCCGAATAGTGGTCGGGTTCACGCGGGCCGGGAAGCCGGTTACCGCGGATGACGTGGGTGCGGTCGGGTCCATGATGTCACTGCTTCGCTATGCGATACAGCCCAACCTCGTGCAGACAGCCGAGGGTCAGCCCGTGATGGTCCACGCCGGACCTTTCGGCAACATCGCCCACGGGTGCAGCTCGGTGATTGCGGACAGGATGGGCCTTGCGCTGGCGGACTACGTAGTCACGGAGGCGGGGTTCGGGGCCGACCTGGGCTTCGAGAAGTTCATGCACATCAAGGCCCGGTTCAACGACGTCGAGCCCCATGCGGCGGTGATCGTGGTGTCGGTCAAGGCACTTAAGTCGCACGCCGGTATCCCCCTGGCCAAGCTAGACGAGGGCAATCCGAAGGCGGTTGTCGACGGTATGCCCAATCTGCTTCACCTTATCGGGATGATACGCAGCTTCAATCTGCCGGTGGTGGTTGCCGTCAACCGCTTCCCAGCCGACACCGATGAAGAGATAGCCACCGTGCGCAACGCAGTTGCGGGCCTTGACGGCGTTCGGTCTGCCGAGAGCCGGGGCTTCACCGAGGGCGGAGATGGATGCTTGGAGCTGGCCCGAGCCGTCATGGATGCGAGCGCGGGTGACAAACCGGAGATTTCGTACCTGTACCCCGAGGACGCTTCTACCGAAGAGAAGGTATTGGCCCTGGCCCAAAAGGTATACAACGCCGATGACGTGGCATGGGCCCCGGCCGCCCGCAGAAGGCTAAAGACCTACCAGGACATGGGCTGGGGTAAATGGCCGGTGTGCATGGCGAAGACGAACCTTTCGATCTCCCACAATGCTAGACTCAAGGGTCGGCCCTCCGGGTACACGTTTGAGATATCTGACGTTAGGGCGTCGGCGGGGGCGGGATTCATATATCCGCTGGCCGGGACCATGGTCACGATGCCCGGTCTACCGGCCTCCCCCCGCGCCCTTGACGTTGATGAAAAGGGAAACATTCTGGGGTTGTAGGGGAGTCGAGGGCGGGGGCACTGTGATAGCATAAATGTCAGTCGGACAAGACTTAAAGAGAACAACAGGAGGAGCGGCAATGTATTTAGTAAGGCGAGTTTGCAGGACAGCACCGGGCAAGGCTGGGGACGTGGCTGCCGTTTTGGACAAGATCTGTGCAGCTTACGAGAAGAATGGCAGGCCCAAGGCCACCATCTATATCGGCATGTTAGGCGGGGACACCGACGTTGTATATTGCGAATGGATGCAGGACGCAATCAAGCCTGCAGGCGCCGACGAGATTCCCGCGTCGGTCTACACGGACGATGCCGAGATGCGGCCCCACCTGCTCAGTTACGATCTGGAAGTATACGAAGCACTGGACCGCTAAGAGACGAGCGTAAGGGCTTGTCCTGAGACTAAGGCACTGAATTCGCTCGTGTGCCGGAACGCTCGGGCTAAAGCCCATAGGCATGTAGAATTCCAGTAATTAGAACCCCGAAGGAGTGCGCGGAAAAGCGGAGATGATATCCCGGAAACTTACGGCAGACCCGTTCCGACAGGGCAACACTGGGCAAACGGGCCGCCTTGAGGACATATACCAGAAGGTGGCCATCAGCATACTAGTGTTCGTGCCTTTGGCGGCGACGGTATATGCGATATACGCGGCGTGGGGCAGCCTGGTGGACTGGCTGGACTTGACCCTGCTGTTCGTAATATACGTCCTGGTTGGGCTCGGGGTTACAGTTGGGTTTCACCGGTACCTGGCCCACGGGAGCTTCAAGACCCATACGCCGCTAAAGCTGCTCCTGGTTATCCTGGGAACGATGTCGTGGCAGGGGGGGCCAATCTCGTGGGTGGCGATTCACCGGAAGCACCACGCCTATTCCGACCAGGAAGGGGAC
Organism: Dehalococcoidia bacterium; assembly: GCA_965197585.1. GTDB lineage: Bacteria > Chloroflexota > Dehalococcoidia > Plut-88900 > Plut-88900 > Plut-88900. The sequence goes on along the minus strand of OZ240215.1, from coordinate 2,162,357 downwards.
GTCCACAGCCCCCAGCTGAGCAGCAATCTGCTGAAGGGGTTCGTTCATGCGCAGGTCGGCTGGATGTTCGGGACGAAGAGGCCCGACAACAACAGATGGGCCCGAGACCTGGTCAACGACCGGGCCATGGTCTTCATCCATCGCACCAGTTTGATCTGGTGTGCCCTGAGCCTCGTGATACCTTTCCTAATCGGCGGATGGAGTGCACTGCTGTGGGCAGGGCTGGTCCGGGTGTTCCTGACACATCACGTGACGTGGTCGGTGAACTCGGTTTGCCACGTATTCGGGGCCCGACCCTTCAACACCAATGACCAGAGCACTAACCATTGGCTAATAGGGTTGCTGGGATTCGGGGAGGGGGGGCACAACACCCATCACGCCTCGCCGCGGTCGGCGCAGCACGGTCTACGGTGGTGGCATTTCGACGCAAGCTGGTACCTCATAAACCTGATGCGCAAGCTGCGCCTTGCCTACGACGTGTACGTGCTACACCCCCTGGACCTGAAAGAGGCGTTGAGGACTCGGGCCGGGAAAGTAAAGGTGGTCTGCTCCGCCACCCGCTCTGCGCCTTTGGAGCCCGCCTCGCCGTCCCAGGGAACCTGACTATAAGCAGGTGCATTGTGCCTGCTCATACTCTCCTTACCAAGTGATATGATTCTCTGAAGGTTGGTGCCTCGCGACTTGGTGCAGGACTTTGAATAAGAAACTGCTCATCCTTCCGACGATACACCTGTTGATTGTGCTGGCGATCCTGTTTGGGGGGTCATATGCCGTTGCGGAGAACGCGCTGAGCGGGAAGCCGGTTGTGGGGTACGACTATTCAGAGTCGAGTGGGGACGACACGGACTGGTACGAGAACACCGCTATCTGGGTCTGCCCGTTCCACTAGGCCCTAGCCTTGGTCGAGAGTAGCCCGGATAGCCTTGTCCAATTCCTCGAGGGTGACAATACCTTCGAACTTGGCCGTCAATCGGCCCGAGGCGTCGACCAGAAAGACCCAGGGCTCGCTGGGCAGACCCCAGGCCTTGGCCTCCGCAGAAGGCTCAAACTTGCCGCCTCCACGAATGAGATCCAGGTCGTAGGGCTCGATGTGGATGAATGCGATGTCTTCTCCGTATTCAGGGATGAGCCGAGCTACCGTATCGACGACGGGACCACAGATGCGGCTCTGGCAGAATGCGGGGGTGGCGAAGATTATCAGGAAGGGCTGACCTTGTGCCAACGCATTTGCCACGGAGGTCTGATACATCTCGGGGAGGGGATCGGGACTGGTGGAGACCTCGGTGATATCTGCAACGTCGGCGGCAGTCCTGTGCTCGATGGGCGAAACTCTTTCGCCCAATCTCGGCGTCGAACTTTCTTCCAAAACCTGCACCACTACGTCTATCTCCACCGGAGATTTACTATCGCCATGCAGGATAGAAATTCTCAGCTCCCATTCGCCGGGCCTGTTGAAGGGGGGACGGTCTATGGCGTAGATGCCACGGAGCTCCACGTCGGCTTCATACCACTCGGAGGCTGACATCCGTACGTCTTCCAGTACGATCTTTCTGTAGACGGCATTCGCTATCGGGGGTGCAGGGTGGTCACCGGGGGGCTGGAATTCGACGCTGACACGGGCATCTTCGATGGCGTGTTCAGACTGGTCTAGGAGGACGAAGGTGAATCGGGCCTGGTCGACCGAGACTTCCTGGGAGACGAGGACGAACTTGAAACCGGGGTCAAGGGGCTGACGGCAGGCAAGGAGCAGAAGCAGGGCAACCGCCAAGGTCAGGAAGGGGAGCGGCCGGAGTATTAGACTAGAAGCCGTAAATTCTCTCGGCGTTTCCACCGACAATCATCCGCTTTTCATTTTCAGGGACGTCCTTGAAGGTGCGCTCTATAACCTCCCTGGAGTGGGGGAAAGTGCCCTCGTCATGGGGGTAGTCGCTGCCCCAGAGCAGGCTCTCCACACCCGTCACGTCTCGCATACGAAGACCGACGAGGTCATCTCCGAAGGTGGCGCCGCCCTGCCTGCGGAAGTAGTCGCTGGGCCTGTCCGGGAGGCGGGGCTCGACCCACATGTGTCGTTTTTCGTGCATTTCGTCGAGGGTCTGGAGGACCCAGGCCAGCCAGCCGATACCGCACTCGACCAGCACGAACTTCAGGCCCGGGTGCCGTTCCAGCACGCCGGAAGCCACTAGCAGGCAGAGGGGTTTCATGGCAGCGGCCATCTCTACGACTTCTCCGGCGAGGTCCTCTCCCGGACGGGAGCGCTTTACCTCGGTGGGGGCGTCTTCGCCGGTTGGGCCGTCGGTGAAGACGTGCAGGGCCAGGGGTATTCCCACATCTGCAACTGCCGACCAGAAGGGTTCATAGACGGAGTCGTTGTAGGGCTGCATGGGCATGCTTATGGGTATGGAAGCCGAGCGAAAGCCCATATTGGCCACCCGGGTGGCTTCTTCAACAGCGTTTTCTATATCCAAAGTTGGGACGACCGCGGAGACTACGAAGCGGTCCGGGTGCGGGCCAAAGACCTCGTTGTAGTAGTCGTTGTAGACCCTGGACAGGGCTAGCTGGAACCCCGGGTCCTTGGAGGAGAAGGTGTGGAACGTGCCGTGGGGATAGATGACCTCGGCGCTGACACCGTCGGTTTCCTGATCGGCAAGGCGGATAGGGATATCCGTGCCTCCGGCCCGGTGCATGACGCGGCCTACCTCTTCGTCATCCCGCCAGTAGCGGTTCATATCATCCTCTTTGAGAGGATTGGGCGCCTCGATACGAGCCGGGCCCTGGCCTTCGACGATGATGTAACGCTGGTCGTCCCGCACCTCGATGCGCGGGGCGCGGGCACGGTACTCGGCGGGGAGGCGGTCGTAGACCTCCTGGGGCTCGTTCAGGTGAGAGTCTGCTGAGATGACCTTGTATTCCGCCAACACGCACCTCGATTCCGGTTAGCCAATTAGCTCCGCATCTACCCCACTGCCGCCGGCGCCCTGTTTGATAGGAGCTCGCCACAGCCGCTTATTGAAGCATCCCAGCCCATCTTGTTCAACAGGCACCAGATGGAGGCCTGGTTTGCCGTCACCACCATCTTGCCCGTGCGGGCTTCCAGCTCCTCGACGACCTCCAGGGAACGCCAGCCGGTGCAGGAGACCAGGAGGGTGTCGGCCTCCGGAAGACAGTGCTCGACGCCGAATTCGAGGACGGTCTCCGGGTCGTGGTTACACATGTTGAAGCCGAAATTAGAGGCGTCGGCGGGGGTGTCGACGTTCAGGACCTCGAAGCCCTTGGCAGTGAAGTATTCCCGCAGTCTGTCGTTGTTCCACTGTGGGTATGGCGTGACTACGGATATCTTCCTGGCCCCTATGTGGGAAAGGGCGGCGGCAACGGAGGGCGTGGTGGCAACTGCGGGAACTCCCGATGCGGCCTCCAGCTTTTCGATGATCTCTACGTCCCAGCCCGGGCCCCGGTAAAAACTGCCGGTGGTGCAGCAGTAGGCTACGGCATCTACCTCGGCCTGGGTCAGGTACTTGGCAGCGGTTTCGATCTCGGTGTTCATCCTGTCCATGCGTGCGGCGCCGGAGATGTCGAAGCCGTCCCAAATGCGCTGACCGTGGATGGAGTAGTCCTTCAGGCCCAGGGCCATCGAGAAGTCGGGCTCGCTGGTCGAGTCCTGGGCCGGCATGATCAATCCAATTCTTCTTCGTAGGTTCATGGAGGTGCCTCCTTAGATTTCCAAGGGTCTCGCTCAGTCTCTCGACTTTGCCCGTTAGGATAATAGCAGACAAAAGCAATCCGGGGGATGGGGCGAGTGAGTTGACAAGAATTCGGACAAAGCGTACCGTGAGCAAATATATAGATAATATTAAGTTAATATCGAGTTAACTTTTGTCAGTACGCAGGGGGTGGAGTAGTGCAAGTCAGGGACGTACAGAAGAAGATAGAAGACAGTCTTGCCAAGCTGCCCATAGTGCCGCTTCCAGATGAATTAGAGGGGCTACGCCACCTCCCACTGGATACCCACAGAGCTAAAGTCGGGATCCGCAACGTAGCTCCTAACGGGAAGGTGGGCAGGAAGGTCCGTGAAGATGCGTCTGCCAGCTACTTCGATCCGGACACCTGCGAGGTGTCCATCAGGTTCGTGCCGCTGGATGAATTGCAGAGTGGACCTTCCGAAGAGGAAGACGGAAACGCTAAGTCCGGGGAAGAGACGCACGAGTTCGACAGTGAAACGGCACTGGACCAGCTTATCGACGAGCTCAGGACTGCAGAACGGATGCAGCCCTTCGTGGGACTCGAGTGGTTCCGGGAACAGTTCCTTCCCAAGTGTGATTATGCCTGGGCGCGATATTCGAGCGATAGAGCCTCGGTGCTGCGCCGAGCCACGGACGAGAACCTGGTCCTGACCAGCCAAGTGCCCAACCCTAAAGAGCCGATGCGCCCAGTCACGGCGATACGCATTAATCGGCGTCATCCTCGGTTTCAAACGGATAAACCCTCGCTCAGGACGTCATTCAAGCCGATACGTATCCGAGGCGGCGCCATCTCCGACACCGTAGTCAGCGATAGGCGCTGATCTCAGACCGATGGCGAGCTTCTACTTTGACACGAGTGCACTGCTCAAGCTTTACGTTGAAGAAGAGGGGACTGCCGAAGTGCTGTCCTTGGCCCGAGGTGACGAGGACAATCACTTAATCATTTTGGACCTCACCGCGGTCGAGGCCCGTTCTGCAATTCGCAGACGCGAGAGGGAGGAGGACATTAGTGGATCGGACGCTAGCCTGATACTAAAGCAGATTGAAGAAGACAGGTCGTCGCTCTTCTTGATTCAGCCATCGGGGTCTGAGGTTATTGAAGAGGCTGCTCGGTTGCTAGACCGACACCCGCTAAAGGCTTACGATGCCATTCAACTTGCCGGTTGTCTGGCTGCCTGTCATGGTGTCCCTCCACCCGTTACCTTTGTCTGCGCAGATGCTCGCCTTTGCGATGCGGCCCAACTAGAAGGCCTGTCGGTCCTGAATCCGCTGGAGATTGGATAAGTCCAAATTGCGGGATTCGCACCCGTTGGCTAAGCAGCTTGAGTCAAGAAAAGGAAGACTTTAGCTGCGCCCCTGCCAGTAACTAGGCCGGGGCGGGGGTCTCCAGCAGACTGCCGAAGCCCTTTATCGGCTCATCTATGCTAAGGTGCTGGAGGATGAGCCAGATGGTGGCCTGGTTCGATGTGACGACCGGTTTGCCGGTCTCCTTCTCCAGACGCTCGGCGGCCTCCATGGACCGCCAGTCTGTGCAGGAGCAGAAGAGGACGTCAGCGTCGGGGTCGCACTTCTCGATGCCGTATTCGACTATCTCGTCGGGTTCCTGTTCGTAGGCCATGATCTCGCCCAGGGACGGCTTGGGGTGGGCGTCGACGTTCAGGACTTCGAAGCCCCTGGCCTCCATGTATTCCCTGAGCTTTATGTTGTTCCACTCAGGATAGGGAGTGATGGCCGAGATCTTGCGGGCCCCCTTGAACTGCAAGGCCTTCACGACCGAAGGAGTAGTTGCGAATGCCTCCACCCCCGACGCACCCTTAATCTTCTGCAGCATTTCCTGATCCCACCCGGGTCCCTTGAAAAAGCTGCCGGTGGTGCACGTGTAGGCTATGGCGTCCAGGCGGACGGAGGACAAGTACCGGGCAGCGGACTCGATTTCAGAGTTCATTTTACCGAAGTGCTCTTCGGGATCGTGGCGGTTGTCGCCCTGCCAGAGCCGGTGTCCGTGCACGGCTACGCCCTTGGGAGCGAGTACCATCTGAAAGTCAGGCTCGGCGGTGCCATCCGCCGAGGGCATCATCATTCCGACTCTCTTCCTGTTCTCCATCGTCATGCCTCCTTAGGTGAATGGCGAGATTGACTTCTTTACTGCTGCGTCCCTTCTCCTTGCAAAAGAGGGAAGGGAAAATATAAGTGGTTTGGGGGATACCCCCAAACCCCCACCAAAGAGGTATTACCCCTCTGGACTCCCCATGCACAGAGGGGTAGGCCACTGATCGGGGCTTAGCTCTTGTTGCGCACCTTGTCCAGGGCGGCGGTGATGAGGTCTTTCTCCAGGGCCACGTCCATGACCCCGACCTGCTTATCGTACGTACCGGCGTCCACAGCGTCTTTGACCACGGGTTCTACGACGTGGTAAACCGGCAGTCCCAGAGGAACGCCTGCCAGGGGGCCGGCCCAGCTCGGGTCACCGTGGGTCACGGTCTCGGCGTAGAGCTCGGCGCTGTTAGCGTCGGGCGAACCGAGGACGACTATAACGTTGTCCTTGCCGTTGGATTCTATAGCCTTCTTAATTTCTGCCTGACCATCCAGGTCCATGGCGCCTGCGGCAGTTCAGACGAAGCACTGGGTCTGTTCCAGGATCACCTCCGCCCCAGCGCTGCGTACCACCTCGGCAATAGCCGGGCCCTGGACGCCATCCCGCTCTCCTATGGCGATCACCTTCATACCTTTAAAATCCAAGGCGCACCTCCTGAGTTTCAGTAAACGTTCCAACCAATCTCAAAATAGCGTCGTAACGGCCTAATTCTACACTGGATACAGGTTACCGGCCGCCGTTGCGTTCCATCATGAAGGATATGCCGTCGGAGAGCTGGGTCATGCGGCCCAGGAACAGGCTCCCTTTGGCATAGAACATGGCCCGGTTGATGTCGCCCGCCATGATCATCTCCCGGGCGTGGCCTAGGAAAGGAACTGCCGAGGCTATGTGCCCCTGGGTCGGAGAGAAGCCGAGCATCCCGTGTTTGTCAACGAACCGGTCCAGTTCCGAGGCCTCAATCTCCGACTCCTTGACCGCCATGCCGCCCAGCATCCGGTAATTGGTCCTGGGGGTGTTGCCGCTGCCCTGGGGCTCGGTGATCTCCGGGTTGTGCAGCTCGGTGGCGAATCGGTCGATATCGGTGATCTTGAGGCCGTGCTTCTTCAAGGGGTCTATGACGACGGCCTGCGTGATGGCCTGGTTTGACATACCGGACGAAATATTGTGCTTGCCTATCATATCTAGACGTACGTGTGGATTCTCACCGTCGTCGGGGCCCAGGAGTATTGCAATGGACGCCAGCACATCTTCGAGCACGGGCATTTCATGAGTTACGTGGCCCCGGTATTTCATACCCAGCTTGGCGAAGGAGCCGCCAGCCACTACTGCCACATTTTCGAACACGCCCGACTTGATGAGGGCGCCGCCGACGATAATGGCGTGGTTCGGGGCGCAGCAGAATGCCTTGACGTCCGACCCGGTGGCGTTCATGCAACGGCACATCTCTCCGACGGCCTTGGCGAGGTTTCCACCGCCCCGGTTGTATCTATCACCAATGGCCTCTTCGCCGCAGCCAAGCAAGTAGTCAATGTTCTCGGGGGGCGTATTGGTGGCAGTGTTGCAGAGGTGCCTGAGGGCGAGGACGGCGGAGGCCTTGGCTGCGAGGTTTTCGATGAGGAAGTCGGGGACGAGGGATTTATCCTCCTCGTGGCCTCTTTGCAGGCACCCGACTAGTCGGGTCTTATCCATGTAAAGGGGGAGGGCGTCCTCTTCGTTTATGGCCTTTTCGATCTCGGAGATGGGAGTGGACTTACCAAGGTTGTCCAGGTCTTCTTTGGTGATGAGGGGGTGGCCTGACATTGTAGTGCGGGCCTCTTCAAGGAAACCCTCGTCCAGTGACATCAGGTCGAACTGGTCGCACATCTTCATCAAGCCGTAGAACTCGGCCTGGGGCATAACCTCGCCGAATGGGCCGGTCCTTTTGGCATCGGCGGTCAGGTTATCGAACCACGGCTTGGGGACATCCTTCAGGTCGTCGGGGCGCATGTTGCCGATGAACACCTGGTGTGGAGGGTAGGCCACAGCTTCGTCGAAGTCCCGCAGGTGCTGATGAATCATGTCCAGAACGCCGGGTTCGATGGGTATGTCCCGGGATGGCTTGGACCCGAGCCGCACCAAGTCTGGGACGTGGGCAAGACAATAGGCCACTCCCTTAATAACCGGTGCCAAGCCCTGGCCGTTGCTTATGAATGCGGGGGATTGGGTAGTCATGCAGATTTGGTTGCTAGGTAGTGAAAACCGTGGGCGATGCGACCTCGGTCTCCAGGGCCTCAAGGGCCTTCTTCAGCATCTCCTTACGCAGTTGCTTTTCGCCCTCGTAGGTCTGGCTCGGGTCTCCGAGAGGGTGTGGGATGGCCTTGCCTTTGACGATACGGCTGGCCCCGACTCCCTCTGCGAGATTGAACAGGGTGGTTACGAGAGCGGTCGGGAGGCCGGCCCTCTCAAGCTCTTTCTGAAGCGTAGCGCCGCTACGCGTCCCGGTGCCTCAGGTTGCGGTTAGGATCACTCCCTGGACCCCTGCCGAGGTTAGCTCGGCGGCTATCTCCTCCCCGAACTGCTTGAAGCTGGCTATTGGCCCCATGTTGCCCGTGGTACTGTAGACGTAGTCGTGGAGCTTGCCGATTTCCCCCTCGGACTCCATCTCTCGGGCTGCGTCCAGGGGAACCATCCGGTTGGGTTCGGCGCTGGCGGTGGTGGTGTCGAAACCGCCGTGGATACTCTGGAACTTGTCGGGGGTCATCTCCGGCTCTTCCGCCGTGTCGAACTTGACCCACTTGGTGGCCCAGCCCGATTCCAGTTTCTCGGGGTTGCCACGGTGTACGATTCCACCCTCAGTGACGATGGCAATGGTGGCGTTCCCGGCACTGGCAAGGGCCTGTGCGGGAGCAACTTGCTCGTACTTGGGGAGGGGCCATTCGGTCTTCGGGTCTTCGCCCCGGAGTTTGCGCATCAACATGTCTACGGCCCGTTCCGCGGCAGTCTTGTCAGAGAATCGGTTAACGCGTCGACCGGTGGGTAAGTAGCCTTCTTCCATGGCCGGACCCAACTCTTCTTTGTCGACCAGCTTGGAGGCGAGCCGTGCGATTACGGCCATTGCGTCGGACATACCGGCAGCCGAGTCCTTGGTCGAGGCCATCAGGACTTTACCCTTGTAGGTCTCAGCGGCAGGGCTGTCCTTGTGGACGCCGGTAAGGGCAGGGATTTCGAGATTCTCTTTAACTGCCAGGCATACCTGACCACAGGCCAACCCGTAGCGTCCGGAGCCGAATCCCGGACCGGCAATCACGATATCCGGTTTGAACTGAGATATAAGCTCGATGACCTCCTGGGTCGCCGTTTTGGGGTTTTCGGAGATGTAGTTGTCGCCGCAGTAGACGGTTCCGATGACCTCACCGGCGTCTCCAAGGGCCTGGTTCAGGGCCATGCCGGGTCCGACTGCGCCTTCCCGGGCTCCGGGGCCAACGTCGGCCTTCTCTTCACCACCCACACCGGCGAAGAACTGGTTCAGATAGTGGACTACCTTCAAATTTGTCATGGCCTGCTCCCTCGTCACGCTTGAAATACACCCATTCCGGGGCTCGGCTTCCGTTGGGCATTATACACGACCAGACTCACTACTAAGTTGTACTAAGATTTGGATTTCATTCCGTTTCTCAGGCCTTGATTCGGAGTTTAGATTGCCATGCTGTTCTATAGGGGCGAGTGGTGACCTTACTACGGTAGGGTGCAGTTGGCCTCCCATGAGAAAGGCCGCGAGGAGTTGGGTCCGCTAGGAGTATCTGTGATCGGGGCGACGATAGAGGACCGTGAGACGGGCGGCTGGGATGGCTGAAGAAGAGGAACTCACCTTCTCCATCTCCTATGGAGTTAGCGAGGAGAACGTCGGGCATGTTGCGTCGGTAGTTTCCCACTGAACCCAATCGCCTTGTCAAGAGGAACGGCCAGGGCGTAGGCGAAGTAATGGGATTGCGCCTTTAGACGGTTGGGTCAGGGCATTAGGATAGGTTAGTCCGGGAAGTGGGGCATCACGTGCTCGGAGAAGAGGCGCATGGAATCCATCACTTCTTCGTGGCTGCCGCCAAAGCCCATGTTCACGCAGAGATACTTGATCCCCAGGTCTCGATACTGTTCAAGCTTCTGAATCGCCTCGTCGGGTGTGCCACTTATGACGTTGTCGAACACCTCCCACGGTTCGTAGGGGACGTTCTGCGGCTCAATCATGCCTTCCTTTACAACGCTCGGGCCCGTGTACACGGTAACAAACTGCTGGTGGTTGAGGTGCAGGTTCTGAGCCTGCCGTTCGAGGACGTCCTTGTCCTCGGAGACGAAGGCGTTACGAAGAATCAGGAGCGGGCACTCCTCTTCCGTTCTGCCCCACTCGTCCAGGGCGTCGGAGTAGACTTCGTAGGTTTCCTCCAGGGCCTCGAACCCGCTCCGCAACGGGGTATTCATCAGCTTGTAACCGTGGGACACCGCGTACTGGACCGAGAGGTCGGACTGGCCCGACATCCAGATCGGGGGGTGGGGCTGCTGGAGGGGTCGAGGGAGGACGGTGGTATCCGGGAACTGCCAGAAATCTCCTTCGTAGGAGAAATCTTGCTCGGACGTCCAGGCCTTGATCATGATGTCCAGGCATTCGTTGAACATGGCCCGGTTCTGGTCACGGGGTATTTGCAGCCGCTCAAACTCGTGGACGAAGGCACCGCGCCCGAGCCCGATCTCCAGCCTGCCTCCCGACAGCACGTCGGCGAAGGCAATGTCCTGCGCCAGCCTGAGCGGGTGGTACAAGGGGATGGGGATGACCGCCGACATGATCCTCAGCTTCACCAACTGCGAGATCCTTACCGCGAACATCAGCAAGTTCGGGCAGGCCAGGTAGTTCATAAAATAGTGCTCAGGTATGACGATGGCGTCGTAACCGAGTTCCTCGGCGTATTGGGCCTGGTATTCGGCCTCGGCGTAGAGCTCGGAGGCGGGCTTGGACTTGTCCGTGTAGTAGCAGGGCAGGTAGTAGCTGAATTTCATTTGCCGATTACTTTTCCAGGTTGGTTAGATTAGTTTTCCATCTTCATCGAAGACACTTCTGTCGCCGCCTGGGGCCCAACTGAAGATCAGGGTGAGCAGGGGTTCTTCACTGGTGATGACCATGGCGTGGGATGTAAAGGGTCCGCCGTAAATCACGGTGCCCGGCCCAGCGGTGAAGGAGTCCTCGCCCCAGACGCAATCCGCGGTCCCTTTGATGATGAAATAGGCCTCGGGCCAAGCGTGAGTGTGAGCTGCGTAGTCGGTGCCCGGGGCTATTTCGAGCAGGCCGGCGTGAGCGTCCTCCGTGTTTAGGTGAGCGCCGGGGCTCAGGAGCGATTTCACTCTGAACGTGTCCAGTAGAGATTGGGGGTAGTTGCCGTAGGGCTGCATGGGCCCGAGCTCATAATTCTTTATGTGGTTGGGGCCTCGCTCCTCTTGATCACCCATTGCTGCTCTCCTTATTAGGATCTCTACTGAAAACTAGCTTGCCGTCCACCCACGTTTGGTCGACGCTTATGTCTTTTAGCTCATCTTCCGGCGCTGTGATCGGGTCACGGTCCAGCACCACTAGGTCGGCTAGTTTCCCTTCCTCGATGGATCCTTTGACCTCTTCCTGGAATTCGGCGTAGGCGGAATTGTAGGTGTAAATGCGTATGGCCTCGGCGACGGAGACCTTCTCCTCGGGTTCCAGCAGGTCCCCGGAGTAGGTGCGACGGTTGACCATGCACCAGATGCCGAACATGGGGTTGACGAGCCAGGGGTCGGTGCCCGTGCAGTCCGAGCTGCCCGGAACTCGGAAACCGGCGTCCAAAAGGGTCCTGAATCGGAATGAAGGATGGCTGCGCTCCGGGCCGAGATATGGGGCAACAAACTCGGCGACGCTGTAGATGAACGCAGGGTTGGGTACCGGCAGAATCTTGGCGCTTGCCAGCCGCGAGATGGTCAAGTCATCGCGGAGAAGAACATTGCCCACGTGCTCGGCGCGGTGCCGGTAGGGCCAGTCCTCTCCGACGCCCGCCGGAATGCCGAACACCGTCTCAAATGCATCGATGAGCTGCTTGATGGCTCGGTCGCCGTTGGTATGCATACGCAACTGGAGCCCAGCCCGGTGTACCTTGCGCACGATCCTCCTGAGCTCCCGGTCTTCGTAGCCGAGCTTTCCGGTGATATCCGGATAGCCTTCGTAGGGGTCTCGGAGGGCGGCGGCCCTTGCGGAAAACCCGCCGTCAATGAACAGCTTGACCCCTCCGAGCCTGAGCCACGCATCGTCGAACTCGAAGTCTCCGATCTCGTTATTCAGCACGTTGTCCAGGGGCAGGGTGCCGGGCACGTGGATATAGACGCTCAGCCTGAGGGGCATCTCGCCGGAGTCTATGAGCTCCCGCATCGCCCCGAGGCCCGACACGGTCTCGGACATCTCCTGGACCGTGGTAACGCCGTTGGCCAGGAAACGGTCGTGGACGGTGCGCCGGATGGCGCCCTTGACCGTTTCGTAGTCGGGCATTGGTACCGGGAGTCGGTGGTACATGTCTTTCATGCGGCCCGTGGGCTCGCCGGAGGAGTCTCTTTCGATGATGCCTCCCTGAGGGTCGGGGGTATCCGAGGTTATGCCTGCGATCTCCAGCACTTTGCTGTTGACTACCACCATGTGGTAGCTGGTCTTGAACAGGATGGGATGATCGACGCTGACGCGATCGAGGTCGTGCCGGTCGGGGTAGCGCTTTTCCCTGAGGCGCATGTCCTGAAAGAGGCTGCCCTGGGCGATTATCCACTCGCCTTTGGGCACGCCCGCGGCGTGCTCGCTCAGGGTGGCGAGGATGTCTTCGATACTCTCGTGGGGTGGGGTGTGGCAACTGACGGCGAGCCCGAGGCCCAGGCTCGTGAGTTCCAGGTGAGTGTGGGCGTCGTTGAAGCCGGGTACGAGGGCCCGACCGGCCAAGTCTACGACGTGGGTACCATCACCCTTGGACGCCAGCACTTCTTCCGCAGAACCTACGGCAGAAATCTTGTTGCCGGTCACCGCCGCAGCCTGAGAGACCGTGTCCTGTGCGTCGACGGTTAAGATGGGGCCATTATGGAATATGACGTCTGCTTGAGGCATGGCTAGGTCGTCCCCAGGGCACGGGCCGGAAACGGCACAAAACATACCTTTAGCGGGGTGGTGGTGTCAATTGGGGGGAGGGGGATTCGAGAGAGGTGATAGTGGAATTCGGTTGACCGGTTGGTGATATGGTAGAATCATTGCTATGCTTTCTACCCTAAAGGAAATGTCGTGAGTCTTAACATAAAAAACGAAGAGACATGCCGGCTAGCCAGTGAGTTAGCGCATCTAACCGGCGAGACGATGACGGGGGCGATTACAGTGGCTCTGAAGGAGCGCTTGGAGCGCGAGACGCGGGAGCGTAGCGTCGAGGAACGAGTTAAGGAGCTCCATGCAATCGGGCAACGCTGTGCAGCACTACTTAAGGATGGGCCTTCTGCTATAGAGCATGGCGACTTCCTCTACGATGAGCATGGGCTACCCAAATGATCGTGGATTCATCTGCCCTGCTGGCAATCTTGTTTGGTGAACCGGATGCTGGGAGGTATGAAAGGGCAATAGCCAATGCTCCTCAGTGCCGCATCTCAGCTGCTAGCCTACTGGAATCTACGATAGTTGTAGAAAGCCGTGCGGGAGTGGTGGGCGGACATCAGTTGGACGTGCTGTTAGACAGAGGGCCAATAGAAGTGGTGTCGGTTACTCCCGAGCAAGCACAGGCCGCACGACGGGCTTGGCGGCGATTCGGCAAGGGGAATCATCCCGCAGGCTTAAACTTTGGTGACTGTTTCGCTTATGCGTTGGCAGAAACAACGCGGGAACCGCTGTTATTCAAGGGCTCGGACTTTGCCCTTACTGATATTGAGCCCGCCTGACTGAATACGTACAAGTAGTTAGGGTAAACTGTGCCCTGCCCCGAACTAACCCCCTGTTCGAGCCCGTACCTCGCATTCCATGCATTCGTCCATGACGACGGTGAGCCCTGCGGTATGGGCCAGATCAGCGCCTTCTTCGCTGACCACGCCTTTTTGCATCCACACTGCCCGGGCGCCGATTTTTATTGCGTCGGCGACGATGGTTGGGACCTCTTCTGAGCGGCGGAAGATGTCGACCACGTCCACGGGCTCCGGGATTGAGGCTAGGTCCGGGTAGCACTTCTCCCCCAGTATCTCCGAGGCCGATGGATTTACCGGGATGATGCGGTATCCCTTTTCTTGGATGTATACTGCTACTCCGTTGCTGTCCCGCTCGGGGCGGGGGGAGAGGCCCACTATGGCGACGGTCTTGCAAGATTCCAGTACTTTATCGATATCGCTCATTGCGCGCCTCCAAGGGAATAGTTAAGTAAGTATGAGGGGGACTATATCACGCAGGGGATACCGATTGCCTAAGCCGGCGCAGAGTCTTCTGCTATGCGACTGTTCATCCTAGGTTTAAGGAGCAACGGCGCTACCAGGAGCGTCAGTGGGAAGAGCGTAGTGACAAACAGGGCGGCCTGCAGGTCTCCAGTTACCTCGACTATGCCCCCGACTACGAGCGGGCCCAGCGCCGCGCCAGCGTTCATTACGGTATATATGAACGCCAGCCCTACGGCTACCTCTCGTGGTCGGATGCCGGGCAGCTGGTAGACCATAGTGATGATCACGGGGAAGTAGCAGATCGAGAAACCCCGGAATATGTTGATGAGGACTACCAGGACCTCCGATCCGGTGAAGAGGAGTGCGATGTGGGTGGCCATCGTAAAGACTCCTGTCACCACCATCACTGTCAACTGCCTTTTCTGGAGAAATGACAGGGACACCACAAAGAGCTCCGCGGGAGCGGCGGCGAACATGTACAGGGCCATCCCAAGCCCGACAATCTTGGGGTCGACTGACATATCCTGCTGTGCGAAGGTCGGCCAGAATATGCCGAAAGCGTTTTCCATGGCGACTCCACCCGCCATACCCACACCCAGAATCCACAACTCCTTGTATTTGATAATGCTGGCCAAGGGGTTGCTTTGCTGGGAACGGAACCTTTCGAGGTACTCGGGGGTCTGGCGTTCCCCTCCAAGCACCACCCACGCCATGGCAGTTAGAAAGCTAAGGCCAGCCCACATGTACATGACGTTTCGCCAACCATCGAGCCAATCGAGGAGAAAGGGTGTTAGCAGGAGCGCGATGCCGATGACTACATCACCGCCTGAGATCATCATGCCGTTGGTCGGTGCGACCTGTTTGCGCGTCGACCATTGCTGGACAAGCAACGCGGTCGCGGACTCCGTCTGGGCAAAGGCTATGGACATGCCGAGCCTTCCCAGGAGGAGGAGAGCGAAGCCCGGGGCCCAGCCCTGCAACAACGTGAATCCGGAGACGATGATCAATCCCAGGCTAGCGACTCTCCATGGCCGGTAGCGCGACGCAACCCAGGCAGTGGGTATGCTCAGGAATAGTACCGCCAGGGTTGCCGAGGCACCCAATAGCCCCTGTTCCAATGGAGACAAGTCCAAATCGGCGGTCATGTAGGGCAGCAGCAGCCCAATGGTGATAATTGTGGAGAAGCTGATGGCGTGGCCCGATGTGAGGGAGCCTATCACCAGCAAGCGCCGCCCGGTAGGTGGAGCGTTTTGTATCAAGGACTGACCGCCTAAGAGGTATAGTGCCGGCTTATTTGCCGGTCTGGACTAGATTGCTGCCGTCGCCTACGCCTGGACCGGCAGTTTTAAATCATTTGGACCTAATCCCCTCCGCGGTCCGTGTCCGCGGACTCCAGTGCCCGCAACGCGTCAAGCCCGCCGACTAAAGCCTAATCAGCCCAGACCTCCCGCAGCAACCGCACCCAGTTACCACCCAGTACTTTCCTGATGTCCTCTTCGCTGTATCCCCGGTTCAGGAGCTCAAGGGCGATGTTGGAGAATCGGTCGGGAGTTTCCATACCCTTGGGGTGAAGGAGGGGTGAGGGGTAGGGAACGGGGCGGGGACGAATCTTGGTGCCCTGCTGCGAGAACAGCCAATCGAAGAAGGAGTTGGATTGGTCCTGGGTGTAGTCGGTGCCAATGGCAACGTGGTCGATTCCTATTCTGTCCACGAGGTCGTCTATTGCGTCCACGTAGTCGGATAGGGTCGACTCGAAGCTCTTGGGCAGGAAGGGCGGGAACGCGTTGGCCCCGACAACGCCACCCTTCTCGGCGATGAGCTTGAGGGCGTCGTCGGTCTTGTTGCGGACGTGCTCGAAGTGGGAGCGGGCATTGGCGTGGGTGGCCGAAACCGGCTTATCCGACAACTCTGCCGTTTCCAGGGTAGTACGATCACCGACGTGGGAGAGGTCGATGAGTATGCCTAAGCGGTTCATCTCTCGCACGGCGTCTTCCCCAAAGTTGCTCAAGCCCTCATCTGTGCGCTCCCAGCACCCATTACCTAACAGGTTTCTTTCGTTGTAGGTGACCTGGATGACCCTAACGCCGAGGTCGTGAAAGAGCTCCAGTCTGTCGAGCTTGTTCTCGATGGGAGAGGCGTTCTGAAACCCGAGAATTATCCCCACCTTCCCATCATCCTTGGCGCGCAAAATGTCGTCGACCGACCGGACCTGGGATAGGGTGTCTGGCATCTCACGAAAGCGGCGCTTCCAGCCTGCCACGTGGTCCATAGTCTCTTCGAAACCCTCCCAGACGGCGATTGTGGCGTTGATGGCCGTGAGGTTGCCGTTGCTCAGGCTTTGATAAACAGCCGGGCTCTCCCAGTTGCTGATGTTCAGCCCATCGATGGCGATGGCGTCGTTGTAGATGGTCTGGGCCCGCTCCTCCATGTTCAATTGGATGCTCCTTAGCGCTTGAGGTATCGCACCGGTCTCGGGGGCTAGTGTATCACCGCGCGCCTAGCCCCCCGGCGTCGAAAAGCCCTAGAATAGCGGCAGAAAGACTTGGCGGGAGGTGAGCATGTACTCTTACCCGGATATCGATTGGAACGGCCTTCGCAAGTACCGCACCGAGAGGGTTGCCCAGGTGATGAAGGACGCCAACGTTGACGCCCTCGTCCTCATGGGCCACGACAACATCCGATATGCCACGGACTTTGGCGTCTTCCTGATCTGCGAATCCTACGACTGGTTCGCGGCGATTGTGACGCAGGAAGGCGAGGCTTCCCTATACATTCCCTATGTCGACCGCGTGGTAGACAAGCCAATGCCCAACCTGCCCTGGATCAAGGAGTTCGTACCCACTCCCTCGTGGGTTTCCAGCATCACCCAGGCCGAGATCTGGGTCGACATCCTTTCGCGCAAGCTGAGAAGCCTCGGGGCACGGCGGGTGGGGGTCGACGCAATGCCGTTCCAGCTGTGGGATGGGATGAAACGCATGATGTCGGAGGCCACGTTCCTGGATGCCTACATGCCACTGGCCCTTGCCCGACAAGTGAAGCACTCGGAGGAGATCAAGCTGATCCGCTCCAGCGCCGAAATTGCATCTATGGGAGGGGACGCAGGACTGAAGGCCATGCAGGAAGGCGCGCTGGACTTCGAGGTGCTGTCGGCCATTGACGGTACGATGCGGGCCCAGGGCGCCGAGTTCATCACCCATAACGTTTGCATCAAGGGTGAAAGCCAGCTGACAGCCGGTTGGTTTCCGAGGGGGAGCAAGATGGAGGAAGGCGGAACGATGGCGTTTGACTGGGGGTGCTACGTAAAGGGCGGGTACGGATCCGACATGTGCAGGACGGGCTTCGTGGGTGAGCCTCCCGCGCCCGTGCAGAAGGCATGGAAGGTGCTGATGGAGTCCCACCGGGCCACAGAGGCCGAGGCCAAGCCCGGCGTCCGCGTCTCCCACCTGGACCGCACAGTCAACGACCTGCTGGCAAAGTCCGGCTACCCGACAACGCCCTACTCCCTGGGCCACGGGACAGGGCTTCGGGCTTGCGAGCTTCCCATCATCTATCGCCCGGACATGATGATGGTTGACGCGCAGCTTGAAGAGGGAATGGTGATCTGCCTGGAGCCTGAGACCTCGGTGGAGGTGAACGGGGAGACCGTAGTCGTCAAGGTCGAGGACATGTACCAGGTTACGGCCACGGGTCTTGACCAGCTCACCACGGCCGGCTACACACCCTACTGGGAAGACTAAAGACTCGCGAGGAGTTTGGCCGTCCGCTCCCACGAGGCTCGCTTGTCGGGGCCTGCGGGGATGATGGAGACCAGCACCTCTCCGGCGCCTGTGTCGAAGAACTGCTCCAGCCTTGGTGCGACCTCATCCTCGGAGCCGGATATCACGATCTCCTTGAGCATCCGGTCGCTCCAGCCATTCAGCTCTTCTGCCTCGGGGTACCCGGCCAGGGCGAACATCTGCTGGTAGAAGGGAGCGGTGGGATAGTATGCCATCTCTTCCAGGGCAGCCTCTTTGACATCGTCGTAGTCTTCGTGGACCGAGACCACGGCGTGAGCGATTAGCGGGGGTGTCGGGCGTCCGGCGGAGTCGGCACCCGCTCTCATGGCGGGGAGCGCTGTGTCCCGCAAATATGCAAGTGGGCAGACCCAGCTGATCGCACCGTCGGCCTCCTCTCCGCAGAGCCGGAATGACCGAGGTCTGAGCGCCGAGGCCATGACCGGCATGTCGGGGAACGCGTCTGCGGCGGCGACGTGGGCGTGGTACTGCTCACCGTCGAAGTCTACGGAGCCTTTTTGGATCAGGGGCTTCACTATCCGCAGGTATTCCCGCAGGTTGGTGAGGGGCTTTCGGAAGTTGAACCGGAAGGGCTCGATACATTTCCGAGTAGTGACTTGGTCCAATGCCGAGGCGAAAGCGGCCCGGGGCCGAATGGGCGAGGACGTTGGCCTGCTGGGCGATGGTAATCGGGTGGCGGGGCCAGGTTGGGACGATGGATGTGCCGAGGAGTATGGACTCGGTCTGCCAGGCGCCACGGCAAGCAGGGTTATGGGATCCGAGTCGCCGCCCGAAGTGGCCCAGGCAGCCTTGACGCCCAGATCCTCCAAGCCGTTGTATTTGCCCGACGATTTCGGTCGCGTTACGGCCCGAGACTTCCACCCCGATTGTACCAATACTCATTTCCACATACCTCTTAATACGATGATTGTGATGCTGTCTGGCACAGACTCCCGTGACTCAACATTGGGATGACCCGCTCGGCGAAGAGTTCGAGGCTGTGCATCACTTTTTTGTAGGGCAGGCCGACGGGGTTGGGCCAGAGGGTGACGTGGGCGCAGTTAAGCTCGGTGCGCAGCCGGTCTATCCTCTCGGCGACGTATTCCGGAGACCCGACCCAGATGATCTCCTTCTCCTGCAGGAAGTCGAACCACTCGGCGTTGAGGTCCCGGTCTTTAAGCTCCTCCCAAGAAGCGACGCACGACTGCTTGCCACGGCTGGGGTTAAGGCCAGTTGTAACGTCGTACCAGCGATTGATTCCCTCTCGGGCCTCTCGTTCAGCCTGTTCCTGGGTCTCGGCGACGTAGCAGGTGCGCATGACGTTGAGAGTCTTGCCGTCGGCGCTGCGTCCCATGGGTACGTCCCGGCCCCAGACGCGGGAGGCCGTCTCCTTGTAGGTGGTCCAGGCTTCCCTGACACCTTCGAAGGAGCGGCTAAGACAGGTTGTGGCGTGGCCTCTCTCGGCGGCGAAGGCGTAGGACGCGGTGGAGTCGGCGGCCTGCCAGATGGGAGGGTGGGGTTTTTGGTAGGGCTTCGGGCGCACGGGGAGGGCGATGTATCTCGCCGTCCAGGCGTAGTGCGCCGGATCGTCCGAGTATATCCGCGGTCCCTGCTCTTTCCATCCCGTCGGAGGGAAGTTGTAGAACCGGCCTTGATGAACAAAAGCGTCCTCGGTCCAGGCCTTGATGAGCACGTCCAGCGTCTCGCTGAAGAGGGCGTAGTTCCGAGCCTGGTCCCTCCGGTCGGCGTCGGCGTTGAAGGTGATTCCGGCCAGGGTGTTCACGCCCCGGGCGATGCCGACGTCCAGCCTGCCGCGGGTCATGTTGTCCAGGAGGGCGAGGTCCTCGGCGAGGCGGATCGGGTGCCAGTCGGGGAGGACGCAGGCGCTCTGCCCGACCCTGAGCCGCTTGGTGTGGGTGGCCAGATGCGTGTTGATGAGGATGGGGTTTGGGGCGGCTATCCAGAAGTGCTGTTCACCGATCCATATGGTTGTGAAGCCCGCCTCGTCGAAGAGGGTAGCCTCTTCCCGCCACTCCTCCATGAGCAGGTCGGGCGGGTAGCGTTCCAGCAGGTGGTAGAAGACGTTGCCGTCGAACCTCAAGGTCTCGGGATTCCTTTATGGAGAGATTTCATGCGGGCATTATCCCTTGTGGCGCGGGCGCGTACGGTCAAAACTCGGCGTACTACACTTGAACGCCCGCGCAGGCGAATAATCAGCCTCTGCTAGCTTGCGGCTGCGGACACCTGGTCGAACACCCGCAGGTAGTTGCCGCCCATGATCTTGGAGACTTCTTCATTGTTGAAGCCGTGCTCCCGGAGGCCGTTGGGAATTACCCTGAGCCCCGAGGGCTTTTCACACCATTCGGGCCAGTCGATTGCCGGCCACTTGGGGCTGTGGAAGCCCTTGGCGCTCATGAACTTGGGCACTTCCCGAGACCAGCGGCCACGGGCCCAGTAGCGCTTTTCGTCGGGGAGGAAGCCTGTGTTGTGGTCGCTGCCGAGACCCACGTGGTCTATGCCCATGAAGTCGACGGTGCGGGCGACCATGTCGCAGAACTGCTCCAGGGTGCCGTCGGGGGCGAAGAGGTTGGGGTAGGTGCCCAGGCCCATCACGCCGCCGTTCTCAGCAAGGGCCCTCATCATGTCATCCGACTTGTTGCGCTGGACGTCCTTCCACCAGGTCGGGTTGGCGTGGGTGATTGCTACCGGCTGGGTCGAGGCCTCGATGGCGTCCATGGAAGTACGCTCGCCGGTGTGTGAGAGGTCTATGACTACGCCGTGACGGTTCATCTCGGCGATCACGTCCGCTCCGAAGTAGGTGAGTCCGCTGTCGTTGGGCTCGTAGCAACCGCAGCCTATCAGGTTCTGAGTGTTGTAGGTGAGCTGCATAACCCGGACCCCGAGCTTGGCGAAGACTGCTACAAACTCGATGTTGTCTTCGAGGGGAGAGGTGTTTTGAAAGCCGAAGAGTATTCCCGTTTTCTTGGCCTCATAAGCAGCCCTGATGTCGTCCGAGGTGTAGACGGGCATTATGAGGTCCGAGAACTGGTCGAAGCGGCGGTACCATTGCCCGATCTCGGCGAGGGTCTCGCGGGCGTTTTCCCAGATGGCAAGCGTGATGTTGACCGCGCTGATGTCACCCTGCCGGATGTCCTCGAAGGTCTCCTTGGTCCACTTGTGGTGCTGTGCTCCGTCTACTATCAGGACTCGATCGTCAGCCATGAACTTTGGTCTCCCTTTTCCAGATTTTATAAGTTGTCTCTAACAAATATTTGGCGGTGTTGATTTGCACGTCTATCCCACGGGGGCAAGGGCCCGCTTCTTTTCGAAGTATGGGATGACCCGTTCGGCGAAGAGCTCGAGGCTGTGGTACACCTTTTCGAAGGGGAGGAAGGAAGGGTTGGGCCACAGGGTGACGTGCCGACAGTTGAGCTCGTTTTGCAGCTTTTCAATCTTCTCGGCGACGGTCTCGGGTGTGCCGACCAGGATGACATCCTTGGACATGGCGAAGTCGAACCAGTCCATGTTCATCTGCTCGGCGCTAACTTCCTCACCCTTGGCTATGGCCCCGCTGCGACCCCAGTTCCGGCTCAGCCCGAAGGTGATCTCGTAGTGGGCATTGATGCCCTCACGGGCCTCCTGCTCGGCCTGCTCCTGGGTCTCGGCCATGTAGAACATCCTCATGATGTTCAGGGTGTCGCCGTTGGCTGTCTCACCCATGGGGATGTCTCGGCCCGACACGCGTGACGCCGTATCCCGGTAGGCTGTCCACGCTTCTCTCAGCCCGTCGAAAGTGCGCCCGAACCCCGTGACCGAAATCCCCTTTGTAGCAGCGAACATATAGGACTCGGTGGAGTCCGCTGCCTGGTAAATCGGGGGGTGGGGTTTCTGGTAAGGCTTGGGCACGACCCCTAGCCCAATGAGCTCTCCGTTGGGGCCGTAGTGCGAGGTGTCGCCGGTGTAGATGCGCGGGTCTTTCTCCGTCCAGCCGGGCACGGGGAACGTGTAGAACTCGCCGTCGTGGACCAGGGCGTCTTCGGTCCACGCCTTGATCATGATGTCCAGAGTTTCCTTGAACAGGGCGTAGTTACGATCCTTGTTGCGCCTGTCGGCGTCTATGTTGAACTGGATGCAGGCGGGGCTGTTGGTGCCCCGGGCCACGCCCACGTCCAGCCGCCCTTGGTCATCTGGTCGAGCATGGCCAGCTCCTCGGCCAGGCGGATGGGGTGGTAGTCGGGGAGGATGCAGGCGCTCTGGGCGACGCGCAACCGCTCGGTGATCGAGGCCAGGTGGGTGCAAACCTGCACGGGGCTCGGGGCAGCCACGTGGAACCCCGAGTGCCAGAAGTGGTGCTCCCCGATCCAAACTCCGGTGAAACCGGTCTGATCATAGAGCTTCACTGTCTGCCGCCACTCGTCCAGCATCCGGTCAACGGGGTAGACCTGCAGAGGGTGGTAGAAGACGTTGCTGTCGAATCGCATGACGATTGCCGTTCCTAGCCCTTGCGCCCAATGGCTTCCCGTATCGCTGGCGGATTCATCGGCAGGTTCGCCATCCTGACGCCGATTGCGTTGGCGATGGCGTTGCCCAAGGCCCCGGCGGGCGGGATGATGTTCGCCTCGCCGACTCCCCGTACACCGAAGGGGTGGCCGGGGTTCGGGACCTCTACGATTACGGTGTCGATCATCGGGAGGTCGAGGCTGGTGGGGAGGCGGTAGTCCAGCAGGCTGGAGTTGAGGACCTGGCCCTTGTCGTTGAGGAAATACTCCTCATTCATTGCCCACCCGATGCCCTGGGCGCCGCCGCCTTGCAGCTGTCCCTCGACATAGCTGGGGTGTACGGCCTTGCCCACGTCCTGGATCATGGTGAAGCGCAGTATCTTCACTTTTCCGGTCTCCGGGTCGACCTCCACGTCGGCGATGGAGCCGGCGAATGAGGCCCCTGCCTTGGTGGCCTGAACATTACCCACTCCGACAATCGGCTCGCCCGTTTCCTCAATCTTGGAGGCAAGCTCGGCGAAGGTCATCTTCAGTTCGGGGTCAGATTCGGAAAATAAGACACCCTTTTCGAACTTGATAGAATCGGGCTCAATGGCCCAGATGGTCGCGGCACGGGCAATCATCTGCTGCTTGACGTGCTGGGCCGCCTCGTGAGCGGCCAACCCCTGCTTGAAGGTGACGCTGCTGCCGCCCGTGCCATTGGTGTAGCCCACCGAGTCGGTGTCCACTACACCCGGCACCACACTCTCCGCCGATATGCCCAGCGCCTCGGCGGCCTGCATGGCAATCGTCGTCCTTGTGCCTCCGATGTCAGGGGAGCCTTCCCGGAGAGCCACGGTTCCGTCGGCGTTTACCTTGATCGTGCAGCTAGCCGGACCGCCAAAGTTCATCCAGAACCCGAGTCCCACACCACGGCCCCGGTTCTCGCCTTCCAGAGGGGCGTTCCAGTGGGGGTGGTCCTTCATAGCCTGTAGCACCTCAATGCAGCCGACCTTGGGGTGGGGTACGCTGTCGGCCCTCCTGGTGCCCTCCCTGGAAGCGTTGTTGATGCGGAAGTCTAGGGGGTCCATGCCCGCCATAGCAGCCAGCTCGTCGACGATGGTCTCGGATGCGAAGGATGCGTTGGTCGCGCCCGGGGCCCGGTAGGCGGCGGTCTTCGGTTTATTCACCACGACATCCAGCCCGTCTATCAGGACGTTGGGGATGTCGTAGGGGCCAAAGATGCACAGGGCGCCGGCGCCTATTGGAGAGCCGGGATATGCCCCTGCTTCGTATGCCATGTAAGCCTGCGCCGCGACGATTTTGCCCTCTTTGCTGGCGCCCATCTTAACCTTGATGTAGGAGCCGGGGGTCGGGCCGGTGCTCTCGATCTCTTCCAGGCGAGTCATGACAATCTTGACGGGATGTCCCGTTTTCTTGGAAAGGAGGGCGGCCACAGGGTCGCCGTAGGGCTCGAACTTGCCCCCGAACCCGCCGCCTATTTCCATTGGCACCAGGTTGACCTGCGAAACGTCCAGTCCCAGGATGCCGGCAGTTGCGTCCCGAACCTCGAAGGGGCCCTGGGTGCTGCACCAGATCGTCACCCGGCCGTCCCGGTTCCAGAACGCGGTGGCGTTGTGGAGCTCGATGTAGCCCTGGTGAACGGTCTTGGTGTCGAACTCACGCTCGACCACGTAGTCCGCCTCGGACGAACGCCTTTTCCACGTCTCCCATCGTGTGCTGGAAGTGGCTGGCTATGTTGCTTACCTTGTCCGTCTGCTGGCCGAACTCCTCGGTCTTGAGGTCATCGTGGAGGAGGGGTGCGCCTTCCCTGATTGCATCCAGGACGGTGGGCACGGGTTCGAGGACTTCATATTCGACGTCGATGAGGTTAATGGCTTCCTCGGCCACGTGGGCGTTCACTGCCGCTACCCCGGCTACGGGGTGTCCGGGGTACAGCACCTTCTTGCTGGCGAGGACGTTGTCCCGCATGAAGCGGAGGCTCATGCTGATCTCGCCCATCTGCATCTGCCCCTGTTGTTCACCCGCGGGAAAGTCGGCGGCGGTGACCACGGCCTTGACGCCCGGGTAGGCCTCCGCCTTGGAGGTGTCTATAGAGATGATGCGGGCGTGGGCATGGGGGCTGCGAAGGATCTTGCCGTGGAGCAGATCGCTGGCCTGAAAGTCGGCGCCGTACAGGGCGCGGCCAGTGACTTTGTCTACACCGTCGTGCCTGATGGGTCGGGTCCCGATGGTGTCGAATTCTCCGGTGGCAAGGACAACGTTGGGCTCGTAGTTGGTGGTAGTCATGCTCTCCCCCTGAAATGCTGCTTGGGCAACGCCTGGCGACCAGGCTGGCCCTATTCTACCCGATTCCCGTATCGATACTACTCCATACTGCCTAATATGCAATCCCGGACAACCTGCCCTTCCCAAAGGTCTGGGTGGCGCCGAGAATCTGACCGATGCGAACGGTTAGTTCTCCCCGCGGGTCGTCACCGGTCATTAGAAGCGATTTCCCGCCTATGACTCGGTCGACACGCGGCAAAACGACTTGCTCTTCGAAGTTGCCCGTACTCACGATTGCCTCCGCCTCGGGGGCGAAATATACGAAACCGGTGTCGTCGGGGGTGCGGGCCATCTCGGGACTCAGCAGGGAAGCGTTTATACCGGCCCTTTCGCAGTTTCTAATCAGAAGCATGGGATCGATAGCCAGGTGACCTCCACCCATCCATGAAATGACTACCCCGTTCTGCGTGCAGCATCCTGAGCAGCTTGGCGGCGTACCCGGCGGAAAGCTCTTTCTCGCTCAGCTTTTCGTTTCCCGCCGGTATCAGGAGCACACCCAGAAAGTTGAGGTCAACGCCATGACGTTGATACAGCGCCTGTACCAGGGGATGGTTCTGCTGATCGTAGATGGTGCTCTTTGCCGAGGCCAGGTAGTTGAAAACACGGAAGACGGCGCCATCCATCAGTTCGTTCGGATGGAGCAGGGTCGGCTGCCATCCTGGGGGGATACCGTAGACAAGATCCCTCACCACCTGACAACCGTAGACTACCTTCGGGAGTGAGGGGTCAACATCCGTAAGCTCATAGGTATCTACAGAGGCAGGCGAGAAGCCCGAGACCGTCTCGGCGAGATATGAGGCGAGAGCAATTTGAGCTTTCCTCAGCGCCACGTTCATTCTCTGACTGTGAACAGACCCCCGGAGGGTGTTCAGGGTTTCCACGTCTTCCCGTGGGGTGTCGGACCCCGGGTCTTTGGGAGACAGCTCCACGACGAGGTTGGCCGTTTGTGAGAAGTGGGAATACCGGCCCCGGGCCCCGACATGTCGAGTATGGCCTCGCGCCAGTATTGGCTTTCCCCGGCGGCGGGTCCGGATGTTGATATCACGGCCATGCCGTTGAGTCGGGCCGTTCTGCCCGTTCCAACCTGCACCGGAGGGCCGAGGATGCCCGGGAAAACGCACCCGGGCCCCGACTGCTTATATCGAGGCTCCACTACGTCGACGATATGGATAAGGCGGGTCGAGTCTCCGGGATGGGCGACATGGACTGAAATGTCGTCGAAGAATTCTTCGTCGAACATACGGAGCGAACGGCCTCGGGACTGACGTGGAGTTCGCCATCGATGTAACGGGTCTCGTCTCCCAGTATGATGCGTTCCACGGGGAAGTTGGCTAGTTCAAGTTTCATGTTGGATATTCGGGGCGGGGGTCCCGGCGTGTCGTATAGCCGAGGAATCCCACCCTAACTACTCCACCCAGCCCCGAGCCCCTCAGTAAGCGGTGCCGGACAGTCTACCCAGACCAAATGTTTGGGTAGCCCCGAGGATCTGGGTGATGTGGATGGTCAACTCTTCCTTTGGATCATCGTCAGACACGAAGATCGATTCTCCGCCAATGACACGATCCACGGCTGGGAGGGTTACCTGTTCTTCGTAGTTGCCGGTGCTGACAATGGCCTCGGCCTCCGGAGCGAAGTAAACGAAGCCAGTGTCGTCGGGGGTGCGGGCCATCTCGGGGCTGAGCAGAGATGCGCTGATCCCAGCCCGTTCACAGTTTCTTATGAGGAGCATGGGGTCGACTGCCAGATGCCCCCCACCCATCCAGGAGATGACAACACCGTCCGCGCCCAACATTTTGAGGAGCTTTGTGGCGTAGCCCGTGCCCAACTCCTTTTCGCTCAGCTTCTCAGGACCCGCCGGCACCAGAAGCACGCCCAGAAAATTAAGGTCCTTGCCGTGACGTTGGTACAAGTCATTTAACAGGGAATTGTTTTGATGGTGGTAGATGGTCGTCCTTACTGCGCCGGGGGTATTGAAGGGCCGGTATATGGCGCCATCCATCATCTCGTTCGGGTGGATTAGGGTCGGCTGCCAACCTATCGGGAGACCGTAGAGTGTCTCTCCCATTACCTGGCAGCAGTAGGCCACTTTGGGCAGGGCCGGGTCAACCTCCGTGAGCTCGTAGGTGTCTACGGAGGCCGGCTCGGAGCCCGAGACCGTTTCTGCGAGATAGGATGCCAGCCCCATCTGGGCTTTCCTGAGCGCCAGGTTCAACCTCTGGCTGTATATCGACCCGCGGATGGTGTTAATCATCTCTATGTCTTCCGCAGGAATCTCGGGGCCTGGGTCACGGGGGGACAGCTCCAGGACCAGATTGGCATTTTCGGAGAAGGGAGATATTCGGGCTCCCGGCCCCGACATGTCTATTACCGCCTCTCTCCAGTAATAGCCTTCTCCTGCGGCAGGGGTCGAAGTTGATACGACGGCCATTCCGCTCAGCTGCGCCGTTCGGCCGTTGCCGACCTGCGCGGGTGGGCCAAGCACACCGGGGAATACGCACCCAGTACCCGACTGCTTGTGCCTGGGCTCAACCACATCCACGACATGAATGATGCGAGTCGAGTCTCCGGGATGGGCAACGTGGACGGAAATGTCTTCGAAGAATTCTTCGTCGAACATCAGGTCACGGACATCGTTGGGGTTGACGTGGAGATCGCCGTCCAGGTACCGGGTCTCGTCTCCCAGGATGATTTGTTTCACGGGGTAGTTGGCTAGTTCAAGTTTCATAATGGCTATAGGGGTGAGGTTCCTTGACTGGTCGAATGAATGAGGATTCGATGATACTATGGGAGACGTTACGGGTTAAAGTGCAGCCGCTCCAAGGGGGAACCATGAAATACCAATTCACCGCAGAAGAGCAGGACTTCCGGCAGGAGGTCAAGGACTTCCTGGCCAAGGAGTGGGCCGACGATTCCTTTGCAGTAGAGGGCAGTGAAGAGGCCCATGCAACAGAAATGAACATGCGCAAAAAGTTGGCCAACCAGGGTTGGCTGGCGCTCTCCTGGCCCAAGGAGTACGGCGGCGCGGGCGCGAGCCACATGCAACAGGCCATCTTCACCGACGAATGGTCATATGCGTACGCCCCCGGCCGCGACGGCGAGGGCATAGGATACATAGGCCCGGCCATCATGGTGCATGGGACGGAGGAGCAGAAGAAGCGGCACCTAGGCGGCATAGCCCGCGGCGAGGTGGTCTGGTGCCAGGGCTACTCGGAGCCCGAGTCGGGGTCCGACCTGGCTTCGCTCGGGACACGGGCGGTGCTCGAAGGCGACGAATGGGTGATAAACGGTCAGAAGATATGGACCAGCCAGGCCCATTACTCGGACTGGGTACTGCTGCTGGCCCGTACCGACCCCGAGGCCCCCAAGCATCGGGGAATCACCATGTTTCTTGCCGATATGAAGACGCCTGGGGTATCAGTCCGACCCATTACCGACATGTCGGGTGGGCACCCCTTCAACGAGACTTTCTTCGACAACGTGCGTATTCCGAAGGAGAACGTGGTCGGTGAGATAAACCGGGGCTGGTACGCCGGGATGACCCTGCTGGACTTCGAGCGGTCCTCCCTGTCGCACTCGGCGTCAGCGCGGCGCTGCCTCGATGAAACGGTCAAGTTCGCCTCAGAAACCATGGTCGGGGGCAAGCCCCTGATCCAGCATCCCGTGGTACGCAACAAGCTGGCGGAGATGGCAATCGAGGTGGAGATTGCCTACATGCTCTCCTACCAAGTGGTCCACATCCAGAGCAAGGGAGAGGTGCCGAACAAGGAGGCCTCGATAGACAAGCTGTGCGGCTCCTCCACCGAACAGCGTGCCTTCGACACGGCGATGCAAGTTCTCGGGTTGCACGGGCAGCTAACGGAAGACTCCAAGCACGCGCCCCTGAAGGGCTTTGTCGAGAAGAACTACCTGTTCACCCGGTCCAGCACGATAGCCGGTGGCACCAACGAGATACAGATGAACATCATCGCCACCCGGGGGCTGGGGTTGCCTAGGCAGTAGGGCCTCATTCTAATAAGAAATAAAGAAGGGTGGCCCCACCGCTAGACGGGGCCACCCTCTTTGTAACGGGCTTTATGCCAGTTGCATGCCATGGGCACTTCGTTGACCCTGGCAAATTTGCCGACCTATAATCGTCTTATGAAGAACGGCGATGAAACAATGCCCACTCACGCAATTGCCAACGATTATTGGGGATCTTGCGCTGCCGTCGAGCGGCACAGCGGTAAGGTCAGCGGGGCTTGGGTATTCCGCGGTACTCGGGTGCCGGTGCACGCCCTGTTTGAGAATCTGATGGCTGGCGCCTCGGTGAATGACTTTCTCGAGTGGTTCCCGGGTGTCGATAGGGGGGAGGTAGAAGCCGTTCTCGAACACGAGTCGAGGGCTCTGGTTAACTCCTGCCTTTCGTGAAGGTTCTATCTGACCGGTATGTCCCGGTCTTGCTCCACCGTAATCTCCATCACCAGACCGTCCAGCCGCCGTCTACTAGGATGGTCTGGCCTGTGATGTAGCTGGAGGTCTCGGCGGCAAGGAAGAGTAGTGCGGTCTTTAGCTCCTCGGGTTTGCCCATGCGGCCCATGGGGGTGCGCTCGGCGAGGCCGGTGAACTCATCTGACAGGAACTCTGTCAATTCTGTTTCGAAGTAGGCGGGGCCTATGGCGTTGGCCGTGATTCCCTTCTTGGCCCATTGCAGGGCGAGGGCCTTGGTCAGCCCCACCATCCCGTGCTTCGAGATGGAATACGCGTAGGAATAGTCCTCCGGCACTCCTCCGACCACCGCCAACACCGACGCGATGTTGATGATCCGCCCGTAGCCCTGGTCGAGCATCTTCAGACCTGCCCGGTGAGAGCAAAGGGCCGCGCTGGTCAGGTTGGCCTCCATCACCTTCTGCACTGCATCGAAGTCCAGGTCTTCGGCGATCTTGGAGCCCTTGAAAAAGGCCCCGGCGTTGTTGACCAGGATGTCGATTTTGCCGTAGGTATCCATAGTGCGTTCGACGAGATTATCGACCTGCCCGACCTTGGTGACGTCGGTCTGCACGACCAGGCATCGAGCCCCGATTTCTCGCACCTTCCGGCCCGTCTCCTCCAGCTTCTCCAGGCGACGAGCGCAGATGACGACGTCGGCTCCGGCTTCGGCGAGGGTCTCGGCGAAGGTCACCCCCAGCCCCGAGGATGCCCCCGTGACAATGGCTACCCTACCCGATAGGTCAAACAGGTCTTTGGACATATTTCTCTCCCAAACTAGCTAGGTATTCTCGGATTCTACCACCCGCCCAGCCAGGCCACCTTCTGATAAACTCCCCATGTCACGCGTCCCTATCGAATCACCCTGGAGGAAACCATGATCTACGAATTTCGCACCTACACGTTGACCGTCGGGAACATGGGCAAGTTCGAGGAAAGTTTTGCTAATGCCCTCCCTCACCGGGAGAAGTATTCCGAGCTCACCGCCTGCTGGCACACGGATATCGGGCCTCTGAACCAGATCATCCACGTCTGGGGCTATGATGACATGAAGCACAGGGCCGAGGTCCGGGCCGCTGCTGCTGCTGACCCGAACTGGCCTCCGGCAGGCGATGACGCATATATCGTGAAGATGGAGACCGAGATCGTCATACCCGCACCCTTCCAGAAGCCTATCGAGCCCGGGCACTACGGCCACGTCTACGAGATGCGCTACTACGACACCCTGCCCAATTCCATGCCCGAGATCATGGATATCTGGGGCGCCAAACTTCCCGGAAGGCTGAAGTATTCGCGGCTGTTCTTCTGCGGGTACACGGATATGGGGTCGCTGAACAAGCTGATACACATCTGGCCCTACGACGACCTAAATCACCGCGCTGAAACTCGTGCGGCGTCGGTCGCGGCGGGGGACTGGCCCCCGGCGACCGGGAAGTTCCTGGTTACCATGAACAACAAAATCATGGCGCCATCCTCATTCTCGCCCGCGCACTAGGCTTAGTGCACAACCTCTAAGCATCATCGAGGAAGAATCGGGCCGAGGGCACTACCTTCGGCCCGGTTGCATTCCTCTCTGATAAACTACCCGCGTCCCGTGTCGTCACCCTAACATTATGGAGGAGAAAATGATCTACGAATTCCGCACCTATACCCTGAAGCCCGGGGGTGTCCCCAAGTTCGAAGAAATCTTTGGCGAGGCGCTGCCACATCGGGAGAAGTATTCAAAGCTCGCTGCTTTTTGGCACACGGAGGTCGGGCCGCTGAACCAGGTCATTCACGTATGGGGCTATGACGACGCACAGCAGAGGTCCGAGATCAGGGCCGCCGCTGCAGCGAATCCCAACTGGCCCCCCAAAGCCAGCCATCTGATCGTCAAGATGGAGAGCGAGATTGTCGTGCCCGGGCCATTCCAGAAGCCGATAGAGCCCGGCAACTACGGCCCTCTCTACGAAATGCGCTACTACGACGCCACACCCGGCTCCATGCCGGAGATTATGGAAGCGTTCGGGGCCAAGCTGCCGGACAGACGGAAGCATTCGGACGTGTTCTTCGCCGGTTCGACGGACATGGGTCTGCTCAACAAGCTAATCCACATCTGGCCCTACAACGACATGAACCACCGGAC
Organism: Dehalococcoidia bacterium; assembly: GCA_965197585.1. Taxonomy (GTDB): domain Bacteria; phylum Chloroflexota; class Dehalococcoidia; order Plut-88900; family Plut-88900; genus Plut-88900. The sequence goes on along the minus strand of OZ240215.1, from coordinate 2,130,915 downwards.
CGAGACCCGGGCGGCGGCCGTGGCAGCGGGAGACTGGCCTCCGGCCATTGGAGGACACATTGTTGGGATGAATACAAAATTCATGCTCCCGTCCGCCTTCTCGCCTGTCCAGTAACCCAGGAACGACACTCTTCTTAGGAAAGACAATCGGGGCGTCGGCTTTGCCGACGCCCCGATTGTCTTTTGGGCCAGTTGGACGCTAAAGGACGTGATTGAAGAGGTTGGATTGGCCGGAGGTGAGGCGGTTGACGTTTTCGAGGAGGATGTCGATGACATTGTCCTCGTAGGCCTGGGTCTCGCCGCCGGTGTGAGGGGTGAGGACTACGTTGTCCATGTCCCACAACGGGCTATCGTCGGGGAGGGGTTCCTGCTCGACGACGTCCAGGCCCGCACCAGCGATTACGCCGCTGTTCAGGGCGTTCACCAAGGCCCCTTCGTCGACGCATCCGCCTCTGGCCATGTTGATAAGGCAGGCGGTGGGCTTCATGCGGGAGAGGGAGCCGGAGTTGATGAGGCCGCGGGTCTGGTCGTTCAGGGAACAGGTTAGGACAAGGAAGTCGGATTCGGTGAGCAGACCGTCGATGTGGTCGGGAGTGACTACCTTGTCGGCGGGGCCCTGGGCGGTGGCGGGGTTTCGCTTGGTGGCGAGGACGGTCATGTCGAATGCCTTGGCTATCTTTGCAACCCGGGACCCGATGGCCCCCATTCCCACGATGCCCATGGTCTTGCCTGCCAGCTCGTCCTCCCGCTTTGGTATTTCGGAGATCATGCCTCGCCAGAAATGGGCGCGCTGGTTTCTCACTCCCGACTTCAGGTGGCGAGTCAGGGAGAGGATCAGAGAGAAGGTGTGCTCGCTTACGGCGTTCTTGTTGACACCGCTGGCGTTGGCGAGCCGGATGCCCCGGCTGCGGAGCTCGTCTAGGGGGAATTGGTCGTAGCCCGCGCCGATGGACTGGATGAAGCGGAGGTCGGGGGCGCTGGACAGGATGTCGTTGTTCCAGAGTCCGGAGATTACAAGAACATCATAGTCGGAGCGGGCTTTGAGGGAGTCGTTGTCCCAGACCTGGAAATCGGAGATGCCTGTGCCGCGCTTCTGGAAGGTGTCGGAGAGAGCGTAGGCGACGTGGGCGAAGCAGATGCGGAGGGAATCCTTGGTCGGGAAGGAGGTTGTCATGGTGGGTTTTCCTTTGACTGACCGGTTCGATTTCCTTTAGCTACGTTACGACGCTATCTAGTTCCCATGCATGCGATCTCGTCTTTCCAGAAGAGTCTCGTCCTTATATGTCCAGCACCTTATTCCCTGCCTCATATAACTCCTTCCCACCTGTTGAGTTAGTGTGGTTAAAGCGTGTTGCGTGCCTTCATAGAGAACACCGGTCTTTTCGTCGACGACCTCACACTGAATCTCTGGATTATCCAATAGTGTCAGCTTCTCGCCAATTTGTATACCGAGCCTTTTGAAAGTGGCTGTCTCCCGCTTATCCTTTTCTTGGACTGCTGCACTGATTAACGTCCAGTCTTCTTCAGATGGTTTAGGTGCGGACTCAGTTAAGTTTTCGATCTCATATTTTTCTAACACCAACAAAATGCGCCATGGCTCAACTTCGAAAAATTCACCTCTCCAATGTCGTTTGGCTGGGTGAAAAACGTCGTGTAGGATTTTCTCGACTCTGTCGGCGTCATCAACCCGAGAAGCGCGATAGCAGATAAAAGGTAGCGGCACACTGGTGTTAAGTTCATTAATCCGCTTACGCCATTCCTCTCTTTTGGTTTTTCCGATTTTTATCACAGGAGACTCAAAGGCTGGGTTTTCCAGAAGATAGATGATCCCCTGTTTCGATGTTTCTGGGCTGCTCATTGGAGTGTCCTGAGTTGACATGGTGCAGTTTTCCTTTAGGACTGGTCGGGCTAGAACCAGCTTGCCCCTTTTTGATAGCCGCCGGCGATGTGGAGAGCGGTGCCCGAGACCCATCGGGACGCGGGGCTGGCGAGGTATCTGACGGCCTCACCGATGTCCCTGGGCGCGCCGAGGCCCAAGGGGTACTCGGCGGTCTTTCCATCGTCCTCTTCCTTGGACCAGCCAAACTCCTTGGACCGGACGAGGCCGGGGGTCACGGCGTTGACCCGCACGCCTTTGTCGGCTACGTGGGCGGAGAAGGCCATTGTGAGTCCGAGGACGCCTGCTTTGGAGGTGTTGTAGGCAGGGGACATTCCCTTGGACCCGATGCGCGCCGACTGGGAAGAGATGTTGACAATCGCACCGCTACCCACCTTGAGCATGGGCTGGAGGGCGGCCTTGGAGCAATAGAAGACGCCACTCAGGTTCACGTCAATGACACGCGTCCATTCTTCGTCGGGGAGGTCCCAGGCGTTGCCGTCGGGGGCATCTATTCCGGCGTCGTTGACCAGAATGTCCAGCCGTCCGAAGGTGTTAAGGGCAAGGTCTACTAGGGCCTGAGCGTCCTGAGGGCGGCTGGTGTCCATCTGCATGGAGACAGCCTTTCCTTCGAGGTCTTCAACTAAGCGAACGGTCTCCGATGAGTCTAAAAGGTCACCGATGACTATCGAAGCTCCGGCTTCGGCGAGGACGAGGGCGATGCCGCGGCCTATGCCTCGGGCGGCGCCGGTGACTATGGCAACTTGATTGTCGAGTCGGGTGGCGTCCGGCATGGTAAATCCTAAGTTATACCTTCCTGTTTTAGGGCTGCAATTTCATCGGAACTGAGGTCCAGCAGCTTGGAGAAGATGAGCTCGTTGTCGTGGCCGAGAGCTACTGAACCCCGCCAGATCTTACCGGGCGTCTCCGAGAACTTGGGCACGACCCCCGTGCCCTTCACCTTACGATTAAGCTGCACGTCTTCCCACTCCACGTGCATGTCCCGCAACTCGTAATGGAGGTCTTTGGCGGTGTCCTCGGGGGTCATGATCGGGCAGGCAGCGACCTGGGCCTCGTTCATAGTGTCGACTATCTGCTGGACGGTGCGTTCTTCTGCCCAGGCGCGGAGGATGGCGTCGAACTCCAGGCCCTCGGGGGTGTAGACGCCCTGGTGGGCCTTCTGCCACTTCTCTTCTTTCGGGTCGAGGCCCAGCACGCCGCACACGCGGTCGTAGGGAGTGCCCACGGCGGCGATGATGACCCAGCCGTCCTTGGCATGGAACACGTCGTATGGCTGGAAGAGGCCGGCCTTGTTGCCGGAGCGGCCTCGGTTCAGACCCATCTCGTAGTAGGCGACCATAGTCCCTGCGAGGGTCTTGTGGATGGCCTCGTACTGGGCGAGGTCGATGACCTGCCCCTGCCCTGTGCGCTGGGCGTGGATGTATCCAGCGAGGGAAGACCAGAGACAGAAGCCGGCGGTGATGTAGTCGGCGGTCCAGGGGACGGCACGGACGGGAGGCTCGGGTTCCGGGAATCCGGTGAGGTGCATCATGCCTCCAAAGCCCTGGCCAACGAAGTCATAGGAAGCGCGGCCTAGGTAGTCGGGATGACCCTCTTGGCCATAGCCCGACACATGACATATGACGAGCTTCGGGTTGGCCTTCAGAACGGTTTCGTCGTCTAGGCCCCACTTCTGGTAGGCGCCGGGCTTGGAGGACTCCATCCAGATGTCGGACCGGGCAACGAGCTTGAGGAAAATCTCCTTACCCTCGGGCCTGGACAGGTCCAGGGAGACGTGGAACATGTTGCGCCGTTCCTGCACCCAGGCACTGGCGGTCTTCACTCCATTGGGGCCTTCCAGGGGAAATTCCAGGTTGCGCCAGACCAGGTCGCCCTGTCCGGGCCGCTCGATCTGGATGACTTCAGCCCCCATTTCGGCGGCGAGGAGAGCGGCGAAGGGCTGGGCGATAATGGTGCCGCTGGACAGGATCTTGACGCCCTGGAGAGGGCCGAAAGTCTCGGGCACTAAAGGGCTGGTCTCGGGGGTCATGGCGTCCTCCCGGTTAGGGTGAAGCGATTATAAGCCTGAATGTGGGCGGCTAGACATCTTTGGCGTAACGTTGGAGCTCACGTTGCCGTAGCTCGACGCGGCGTATTTTCCCGCTGATGGTTTTGGGAAGCTCGGTGACGAACTCTATCTCACGGGGGTACTTATAGGGGGCGGTGGACTGCTTGACGTGGTCCTGGAGGCTGATAACCAGCTCGTCTGAGGGGACGTGGCCGGGGCTCAGGATCACGAATGCCTTGACGATATCACCTCGGACGGGGTGAGGGCTGGCCACGACCGCGGACTCCGCAACCGCCGGGTGTTCAATGAGCGCGCTCTCGACCTCGAAGGGGCCGATCCGGTACCCGGCGGAGATTATCACGTCGTCGGCCCTACCAACGAAATAGTAGTAGCCGTTCTCGTCCTTGTAAGCCTTGTCGCCGGTGTAATACCAGTCGCCCTGGAAGACGCCCCGAGTGGTCTCCTCGTTGCGCCAGTACTCGCGGAACAGCCCGACGGGTCGTTCCGGTTTGACGCGCACGGCGATCTGACCTTCCTCTCCAGTCGGAAGCTCGACGCCCTCTTCGTTGACAATGGAAACCAGGAAGCCGGGCGTCGGCTTGCCCATCGAGCCGGGGATGACGGGCATGCACCGGTAGTTGCCGACGAGAAGGACCGACTCGGTCTGACCATATCCGTCGTAGATGGTGAGGCCCGTGCCGTCCTGCCACTGCTTGATGACCTCCGGGTTAAGCGGCTCGCCGGCGCTGGTGCAGTGCCGCAGGCCCGAGAGGTCATATTTTTGCAGGTCTTCGAGGACCAGGAGCCGGTATACGGTCGGCGGGGCGCAGAAGGAGGTGACGCCGAACTTACCGAGGATGTTGAGCGTGACCTTGGGGCCGAAGCGGCCCTTGGCGTCGTGCTGGACGACCGTAGCGCCCTGGGTCCACTGTCCGAAGAGCTTGCCGTAGGCGGTCTTGGCCCAACCGGTGTCGGAGATTGTCCACTGCATGTCGGTTGAGCGGAGGTCGTGCCAGAACTTGGCGGTGATGACGTGGGCAATGCCGTAGGAAGCCTGGGTGTGGAGCACCATCTTGGGGTAACCCACGGTGCCGGAGGTGAAATAGACCATGAGCGGGTCGTCGCTGCGGGTGGGCTCGACATCTTCGAGATAAGGTGAGGCCTGAGCCATCTCGTCGTCATAGCAGAGCCAGCCGGTCCTGCTGCCGCGGGTGGTCATGAGGCGCTTGAGGGAAGGGCATTGCCCGGCGACCTGGTCTACCTTCGAGGCATTCTCGACGTCCGTTATGACTATGGCAGCGTCAGAGGCGTTGATACGGTACTCGATGTCCTTAGGGGTGCACATAGTGGTAGCGGGCATCGGCAGCACCCCGAGCTTGATCATTCCGAGAAGCGCGACGTACCACTCGGGGTTGCGTGGGAGCATGAGGAAGGCACGGTCGCCTTTCTTAATCCCCTGGGCCCGGAGGATTTTGGCGAACCGGTTGGACTGGACTTTCAGGTCCCAGAAGGTGTGATGTTCGGCGCTTTGGCCGTCGGAATCGATGGTCAGGAGTGCGAGCTTGGTGCGGTCCTCGGCCCATTTGTCGACCACGTCGAAGGCGAAGTTGTAGAACTCCGGCACGTCCAGCCGGAAGGAGGCGTATGTCTCTTCGTAGTCCTGCATGTTCATGGGCGTGTCTGACATGAGGGTCCTCCTTCCTCTGTGGATTAGGCTCCCGACTCCCGCCTAACCGGGCTCGTCTATAGGCCCTTGTTGATCTCGCTGAGTGCGGCCACGGTGCGCTGCCTGGAAGCTTTGGCGTCGGGGCCCGGGGTGACGATGGATGCGTAGACTTCGCCGGCGCCGTCATCAAAGAGCCCCTGAATGCTGGAGGCGATGGCGTTCTGGTCTCCGTAGAAAGTAAAGGAGTCGATCAACTCGTCCGAGAGGCCCGTCTCCCGGCTGACTCCCGGGAACCCGGCGGCTGCGAACATGTTGATGTAGAACTCGGCGGAGGCGAAGTAGGTGAAGTCCTGCCGGACGGCGGCCCGCACTTCGTCGATGTCTTCGTGAAGGCAGGTCACGAAGTGGGCGAAGAGGGGTGGGGTGGGGCGGTCGGCGTTGCGAGCACCCGCTTTCAATGCGGGTAGACCGTAGTTCTTGAGGTAGGGAGGCGGGCAGAGCCAGCTTATCGCACCATCGGCGACCTCTCCGCAGGCTCGGAATGCACCCGTGCCCAAGGCCGAGCCGATGACCGGGACGTCTGGTATGGAGGGGCTGATCCTGGCTCGGGCCCGGTACTGGCTTCCATCGAAATTGACCTCTCCATTCTGAAGCAGCGACTTAGCGACCTGAATGTACTCCCGCATGTTCGTCACGGGCTGCCGGAAGTCGGCGCCGTAGGTCTTGATCATCCCGCCCTTGCCGCTGGGCCCTACTCCGAACCGGAGCCTGCCGGGCGCCAGGTTGGCGATGACCTGGATCTGTTGGACGGAATAGACCGGGTGCTGGCCCCAAGTGGGGGTGATTGCGGTGCCCATCTTTATGGAGTCAGTGATGGCGGCGGCTGCGGAGAAGATGGTAAGGGCGTCGGCTCCGGGGGCGCCGGTGGTGAGCCAGACGGCGGGGATTCCGGCATTTTCGAGTTCTTTGATGCCGTCCACGATAGCTCGGGGGTCGCCGGGTACGTTAACAATGCCTACATTTTTATCGGACATGTGAGCCTCCTGAACTTGGTGGGGTGTGGGAACATATTATCAGTAGTGGGGCGGGGGGTGGTAGTCCTGCCCGTTTCGCGCACCTCTGATAACTGCTAACATGTCACGGACTCTTTTGCGGCCTTTTTAAGGCCCTTTTAATCCTGCCTGAACGGGAGAGAGATTGTGGTAGAGCAAAGACAGATCGACCATCTGCTGCAGGAGACGAGCGAGATAGAGCCGCCTGCCTGGCTGGTTGAAAACGCCAACATTCAGGACTACGAAAGCGAGTACAAACGCTCCACGGAAGACCCTGAGGGGTTCTGGTCGGAGGTGGCGTCGGAGCTGGACTGGTACAAACCCTGGACCCGGGTTTTCGAATGGGACTACCCCAACTTCAAGTGGTTCCCGGACGGCGAATGCAACATAACTTACAACTGCCTGGACCGGCATCTGAAAGACGGCCGCAAAAATAAGGCGGCCTTCGTGTGGATAGGGGAGGACGGGTCGGAGAAGGTGCTCACCTACGGGCGGCTTGCCCAGTTGGTCAACCGGATGGCCAATGGGCTGAGGAGCCTGGGGGTCGGGAAGGGCGACAAGGTGATCATATACATGCCACTGACTCCCGAGGGAGCGATATCCATGCTGGCCTGCGCCCGGATTGGGGCGGTGCATAGCGTGGTGTACGCGGGATTCAGCGTCGGGGCGCTGCGTCAGAGAATTCTAGATGCAGAGGCTAAGGTAGTGATAACCGCGGACTTCGGATACAGGCGTGGCAAGCCCGTCGACCTCAAAGGCATAAGCGACGAAGCATCGAAAGACATCGACCATCTGAAGCACATCGTGGTGTGGCGTCGGGAGACGAAGGACACACCCCTGATGGAGAAAGAGGTCGACTTCGATGAGCTTCTGGCCAGCGGGGGTGTCGACTGCGAACCCGAGGTGATGAACGCCGAAGACCCCTTGTTCATCCTCTACACCAGCGGCACTACCGGGAAACCTAAGGGGGTGCTCCACGTCCACGGCGGCTTTATGGTCGGGACGTATTACCACTTCCGGGCCTTCTGGGACATGAAAGAGGACGACGTCTACTGGTGTACGTCGGACATCGGGTGGGTTGTGGGGCACAGCTACATCGTGTACGCGCCGCTTCTGTACGGTGCGACGACGGTGTTCAAGGAAGGCGCACCCGACTACCCGGACCCCGGCGCCTTCTACAACGTCATCGAAAAATATGGCGTAAACGTCATGTTCACCGCGCCCACTGTTCTCCGGATGCTGATGCGTTACGGCGAGCACTACGCCAAGAACTACGACCTTCGCTCCCTCCGCCTGCTGACCTGCGCAGGCGAACCCCTGAACCCCGAGGCCCAGAAGTGGGCCTACGAGCACCTGTGCGGGAATGGAGAGTGGGGCTACATCGTCGATAACTGGTGGCAGACGGAGACGGGTGGCCCGTGCCTGGGGACCATGCCGATCATGAAGGTGAAGCCGGGCCGAGTCGGGAGGCCCCTACCGGGGGTCGAGATGGATATTGTGGACAGGGAGGGCGTGCCGATCACGGAGCCCGACAAGGGTGGATTTCTTGTAATCAAACGGCCCTTCCCCAGCTTCTTCCGCACCGTCTACGGCGACGCATCACGATACGACAAGGACTGGAACACCATCCCCGGCGTCTACTTCTCGGGAGACGTGGCACTGCGGGACGCGGAGAACTATTACATGGTGGTCGGGCGGGCCGACGACGTTCTGAACGTGGCCGGACACCGGATAGGTTCTGCGGAGGTGGAGAGTGCGCTGGTGTCGCACCCGGCGGTGGCGGAGGCGGCGGTAATCGGGAAGCCGGATGAGATAAAGGGCGAGCAGATCAAGGGGTTCGTGACGCTGAGGGCGGGGGAGTCGGGATCGGATGAAATGGTTAAGGCGTTGAAGCTCCACGTGCGTAAGGAGCTGGGCCCGATAGCGGTGCCTACGGAGATAGACTTCACGCCCGTACTGCCTAAGACGCGGTCGGGCAAGATCATGCGTCGGCTGCTCAAGGCACGGGAGTTGGGCCTCGACCCCGGAGACATCACGACCCTGGAGGACTAGGTCGGAGGGCGTGGACATCTGGATATCTGGCCCAAAGTAACAGAAGAGACGCTCAGGACCGGGGTTTCATCATCGCAACTTCAGCTAGTCCAGAACAACCTGATCCAGCAATCAAGCAGGGCGTTCCTCGAGGGCCTCGGCCCCCGGTACGGCAGGGTCTGACTGTGACTGAGTACACTCAGGGGCAGTTGATGTCTCTTATCCAATGGGTCATGTCGGACGGCATACCTCGCACCGATGAAGAGTTGCTAACAGAGCTGTTCCAGGAACTCGCGCACAGGCGCCGCGGCATCCGGATGGAAGCATATCTTCGAGTTGCCATTGCCAACCTTCTCAAACAGTCGAGTTTAGAGCTTGCGGACTGAATGAGACCGACTAAGTGAACGGTATCCATAGTAGAGAAGTGAGTGTGTAAGGAGCGAGAAATGAGAGAAGTTCAGCCGGGCCGTGTGCACATGATTACTGGGGGCTATCCGGTGGGGGCGTTGGCGGGACACGACATGGACTATGCCCGTATCCGGCTCCTGGAGTTGCTGGAAGAGAGGGGTGTGCAGGCTACGGTCGGCAACGACTTTACCGACATCCATCGCTGGCTTCCGGGCACAGCCTTAATGCTCACCTATACTGCCGGGCCCCACCTCGACGGAGATCAGAACCAGTTGGTGCGGCGGTGGATGGAGGACGGGGGCCGGTGGGTCGGGTTGCACGGGACCAGTGGCGGCAAGGCTAAGCGTGTGGAGGGTGAGACCCGAAGGCGCATGATCAAGTCCGAGCACCACGACACCCTCGGAAGCTTTTTCATCAGCCACCCGCAGACCCGGAGATTCCGCGTGGACGTGTCGGGGGCGGACAACCCTTTGACACGCGGGCTCCCCTCTTCCTTCATGACAATCGACGAACCGTACATGATCGAGGTCCAGCACCCGAATGAGACCAACGTGATCCTGTCGGCGGAGTTGGGACCGGACCACTCTGGCTACGGGTTTGTCTACGACGAAGATACGTCACTTCAGGCCGACGGGAAGACCCGGGTCATGGGATATACAAGGGACATAGGCAAGGGCGGAGTGGCCTATGTTGCGCTGGGACACTGCCACTCGCCTGCCAGCCAGACCAACCACGCCTTCGACGAAACTGTCGAGGACCCGGCGTCGATGCCAGCTGCGTTCAGGGCCAGCTGGGATGTCGAGGAGTACGTGCAGATTCTGCGTAATGGGATCGACTGGGGGGTGGGATAGGGGGGCACTGCGGTCATGCAGATGTTCTTGAAAAGACTAAAACCAAGCTTACTGAGTGCTAAAGCTGGAACGGACGTAAGCTTATCTTGGCCTGTTCATTCGCAGAGTTTGCCCTGTAGTGTCGATCCGTGGGGCGAGCCTGAAAGTTCCTTATAAGTTTGGGTAGAACAAACGACAAAATGCGTAATTGTTCTTTGCCACTCATTTTGCCGCCGCTTCTGTAGACCCACAGGGTCCTTATGGCATTGGTTTCCAATAAGACTTTGTGTTGTTTCTTGGCACGATCATCGGCATGGACCCAAACGGCATTGTAGTCTCTGCACCACTTGATAATTTCGGGGTCGGTGGCACCCTTACGTCCCATGGCGCTGGCAGCGTCAACGAATGCATATCCTACAAGTTCAAGCGCTCTTGCTACGACAGGCACTAAAGACTCATCTAGCAGAAATCGTTGGCTATACGGATCGGATTCGAGATTCCCAATCACAAGCTGCCTGCACCTCGTTCGATGAAAGGTCATATGCGGCAGTGATCCATCTGACCGTGTCGCCTGCCTCTACCATGCCGGAGATAGTACGTGTGGGGATGCGAGTGCCTTTGATACACGGGGCGCCGAATTGCACTCTAGGTTCAAGTATTACACCTGATACGGGCTCCCAAGAAGTAGCAACCAAGGATGAGTCATCGAAGATTAGGCCATGCACTGGGATTAGGTATTTACGCAGTAATTCAAGTGCTAACTGACCATGCCGACTTGCGGAAAGCAAGCGGCCGGTCCATTCGGTGAAAACCTGCCCTTGACCAGTCCATATTAGTTCAGTAGCAAATGGTCGCTGTACACGAGTCTCGGCGCGCAGCCAGTTCTCAGTCTTGTATATTTCTGGCCAGCTAACACTCGCAGCTCTAAGTGCAGCGATGACACGCATGGAGACTAAGTCCTCAAAAGCAATTAGCAGCTCAAGCCCAGACAAATCGACAAGTTCTAGAGATGCAAGCCCGCGTCGAATCCACCGTATCAATTTGGCAGGACTCACCGGGTAAATCGAGTCTCCGTGCGTAGCGGCCTTTAGGTATCTTGCCGCCTCAGGGATATCGTAAATGCCGTCAAAAGTAGGGCAAGATTTTGGTTCTAGTGTGTTTGCTATCATTGCTCACCCCCCCAAACATTCCTGCCTAACAGCGGGTAAGGGCAGGCCTTGGAATCACAACTACCGCAATAAAACGGTTGTCTTGCTATCAGTATGACAGATCATTCGGAACAGCAATTGTACAAACAACCACTTCACCTGGAAAACTACCCGCGGCGCACGGAGTTGCGCTTCGTGGAGTCGCCGCGATTTTGACTATTTCACCGATGCGCTGCCGAAAGCCTCGCTGATTAGGCGGATGTGCTCCCTACCCACACCGCAGCAACCTCCCACGACTCTAGCGCCCAACTCTACCCACTCTTGCACGTGCTGCAGGTAAGTATCGGGGGGAACGATCCTCCTGACATCCGGATCAGATACTACGAAGAAAGTGCCGGAGTTGGCGTAGGCGGCGAGGGGGCCTTTCCAACTTGAGCGCGCAGCCCTCAGCGCGGGGCTGATGCAGGGCACATCGCTGTGCATTACGGCCAGCAGGGAACCGCCGACTGACATCACCTCGTCGAGGGTTTCCAGGAAGTCGAGCTCTGAGGGTGCAGTTGGCTCAACCTCCGAGAGCATGTGGACTTCACCCTCAGGGGTAAGGCTGCAACTGAGCCCGACCCACACCGGGAGCCCGGTCTCAAGGGCCGCTCTCAGGAGTGCTGAGCCGTGTTCCGCCTCTCGAATCATTTCGAGGAGGAGGAAGTCAGCGCCGGCATCTGCCAAAGCGTGGGCCTGAAGTCGGTAGCTCTCTTCAAGCACGGGGAACGGCAAAAGGCTGCGTCCCCTCCGGCTGAAGGCGTATACCCCGAAGCTGGACATGGAACCGGCAACCCATATGGGCCTGCCGGGAGCGGTGTTGGCGATTGCATCCCTGACCAGCTTGATGGACAGGGCATTCAGTTCTACGGCCCGGTCCCCGAGGCCCGCGGACTCCAGATTGTGAGGCGAGGACGCGTAGGAGTTGGACGTTATGATGTCGGTGCCAGCGTTGATGTAGTCCTCATGGAGTTGGCGGACGATGCCGGGATGGGTGTCCAGCGCAGAGGCACACCAGACTTGCCCGTGCATGGGCACACCCATTTTTTCGAGCTCAGTGCCGACTGCGCCGTCCAATATCAGGACGGGTCCCGAGTCCAATCGGGCCTGTAGACCGTCTACACCCACGGCGAATGGCTGTTGTTGCTGCCGAAGGTCTTGCCCTCGGCGTAGCGGCTGAAGGCGAAGGGTTTCAGGTCGGGGACATCCTCACCCATCAGGAGCTTGGATACCAGCTTACCTATCCCGATCATCTTGAAGCCGTGGTTGCTGTCTTCGATCATGTAGACGTTGGGGGCCACCCAGTCGAGGACGGGCAGGTTGTCGGGCGTGAAAGCGCCGATGCCGCCGTTGGGCCGTTGCTTGAAGGACGACCTGATGCCTTCGAAACGGGACATTGTGGCGCCCATTGCGGCGCAGAAGTAGTCGGCGAACTCGGGCTCGGCCTGGTAGAGCTCGTTGGAGTGGCCGTAGGGGTCTACAACGGCGTCGGGGCCAATCTTGACGGGTGTGATGCCGCCCTGGAGGCCGGGGCTCTCCATCCGTTCGTTGGCGTTCTTGAAGTATACGTACAGGTAGTCCCGGAGCATCTCGCCAGTGCTCTCGTCGTAGACGGGGGTGCTCATCTTCTCGATGTGGAGGATGGGGGGATTCTTGCCCTCCGGGGTTACGTAGGGTTCGTCGAAGTAGACCTCGCCTTCCCGGAGTCTCCAGAAGGTCCACATGTCCTTGTTGATTATGGAGCCGTCCGAGTAGGAGCAGTCGATGTGGGAGGGCTTGCCGAGCATGGCCCAGTGCTTGGGAGTCCAGGCGCCGAGGGCCCAGATGACCGCGTCGCAGTCGATTTCGCCCTGGTTTGTGGTTACTGCCTTGACGCTACCTGCCCGGGTGTCGTAGCCCGTGACCTCGACGCCCGTGCGAATCTCGACCCCGTGTTGCTCACATTTCTCCACCAGACCGCGGAGAACGTTTCGGGTGCCGACGTAACCGCTGAGACGTTCGTCCAGGGCCACGTCTATGCCATCGGTCTTGAAGTCGGGCCAGATGGACGTGAGGAAGTCTCGGGCCTCCTTGCCGACGTACAGGTTGGAAGTGTAGTCCACCGAATTGTGAGACTTGTGCATCTTCTCGAAGTCGGGGGTCTGGTTGGCCTCGCCGCAGGAGACGTATCCCACCTGCTGAAACCCGAAGTTGATTGGGTCGTGCATCCAGACGTCGACGCTGTGCTTGAGGATGGGGTGCAGGGCCTCGGTCATGTAGAAGTTTCGGACGTTGCCGCAGGCTACGCCTGTAGCCCCCGCTCCGACATGGCTCTTTTCGAGGACCAGTATGTCCCTGCCGGAGCCTTGGCCACGGCTCTTGAGGTCCATTGCCAGGTGCCACGCGGTGCTGAGACCGTGAATTCCCGCGCCGACTATGACGTATTTTCTGGACTCGTTAGTGGACATGGGTGTGCCTCCGGAAGGATATGGATGCTTGATTTTGGGGGAGTTTAGGGTGGGGTGGGGGGTGGGGTCAAGGGACGGTTATGGGGCGGCGAACGGGTTTATGACTCGGAGGCCGTCGTAGTCCTGCTCCGAGCTCATATCTTCAGAGTAGACGGCGTCGCAGCCGAGGGCTCGGGCGGCGGCGAGGATTGCGCCGTCCCAGTATGAGAGTTGGAAGCGTTGGGAGATTGCGATTGCGGAATGGAAGATTTCCAGGGTGATGGGGTGGATTTGGAATTTCAGGATAGGTTGCAAAAACTTTATAGCATCGTCGTGAGAAATCGGGATTGGCCGAGTCACACGAGTGGCCTGTGAATAAAACTCTTGAAGCACTTGCACTGAAATGGCCAAGTCCTCCTCGTCTAAGAGTTCGAGAGCTAGGCGGCGCTTAATGGCATCCCGTGGATCAAGACTAACCGCATATATCAGAACGTTGGTATCAACGAAACGCATTGCGGTCGTAGAGCTCATCTCGGGAAAGGTTCTCAGACATGCGGAGCCCAATGCCCCGCGCATCGAAGTCCTCAATGACTTCCCTCAAAAGCCTCCGGCGACTCTCGAGGAGAGTCTCCGACTCCTCTTCAGTCACCTTCTCCTCCAGTGGTTTGGCCACGAGGCGGTTTAGGTAGCTTCTGACGAGGGCGGACACTGACGTACCCAGCTCCGCAGCTCTTATACGCGCTTGCCGATGGGTGTGTTCATCAATGGATACGGTAATGTTTTTCATTGTCACAGCCTCACAGGTTCTGCTTAGTATCAACGAAGCGCATTGCGGTCGTAAAGCTCTTCCCTGGTCAGGTTCTCGGACATCTTCAGCCCTATGCCTTTCGCTTGCCAGTCATCCAACAATTCTTTTAAACCGCCAGGATGTTCCGAGGGTGTCTCTGACCCCTGAACATCCGCTGCTGTTTTCTCCGGGGGCTCGGCAACCAGAGACTTCAGGTAGTCCCTGACCAGAGCGGACACCGAAGTGCCTAGCTCCGCAGCCCTTATACGCGCCTGGCGATGGGTGTGTTCATCAATGGATAGGGTGATGTTTTTCATGGTCGCAGCCTCACAGTTTCTGTGTTTCACAGTATATTGAGGCCACAGCCGAGAGGCAACAATTCCGAGGCCGGAGCCGAACGGGTGAATAGCTGGCGGGAGAGCTAGAACTGCGTCTCGACGCGGGAGGAGGCGTCGAAGAAGTACTGGAAGGTCTGGTTGTAGCGGAAGAAGAAGTCCATGCGGTAGCCGTCTTCGTTCAGAGAGTGGGCCAAGCTGTCGGGGGACTTGTTGAGGTCGATGCTGTTAAGGGAATGGTCCAGGTCTGCTGAGCCATTTTCGGAGATGTTCAGGATCATTTCCCGCCACTCGTCGCCGTTCATTTCGAGGTAGAAGTCGGCCTCATAGAGATCGTCCTCTTCCGCCAGACGGACAGAGCTACACTCGAAACTCTCGAAGACGATGACGTAGATTTCATTCCCTATCTTGAGCCCGACGATGGCGTCGCAGGAGCCGCCTCCGGCGGTCTGAAAGGCGTCGTCGCTGTTGAACACCTGGCGGACTTCCTCGAACCATTCCAGGGAGGGGAATCGGGGCATTAAGCGCCTCCTTCCGAGTCACTGATCCCGTACATGGCGAGCGGGTTGTCCCTGAGGATGGCCCGCTTCTGACCTTCAGTGATGTCTTCTCTCTCCCAGATGTGATCGATGCTGTTGGGGAAGTCATTGTCCCAGTGAGGCCAGTCGGAGGCGTAGACCAGGGCGTCGCCGCCGAGAATGTCGATGGTCTGGGGCAGTAGTTTCTCGTTGGGTTCAAGGTGGACGAATACGTTGCTGCCTCGGAGGTACTCGCTGGGGGCGCGCTTGCAGTTGGGGGCCTCCACCTTGCCTCGCAGCTCCCATTCCTCGTCGAGCCGGTCGAGCATGTAGGGGACCCAGGTGCACCCGGCTTCGAGGAATGCAACCCGCAGGTTGGGGAACAGCTCGAATATGCCCTCAAGGGCGAGGCTGGTCATCTGGATTATTTGGGAAACCGGGAACCCGACTGCGTGACGCTGGATGAACCGTGTGTAGGGTATGTATTCGGCGGTGGCGTGGCCGCCGTGGATGGCGACGGTGGTGTTGAGGTCCTGGGCCTCGGCGAAGAAGGGGTGGTTCTGCTTCCTGCCTATTAGCCCGTACCCGACTGCGGGAGTGAACGCTCCGGCGAACCCGAGCTCAGTCACCGATCTGCGCAACTCTTTGGCGGACTCCTCGGCGTCCAGCAGGGGCATGACGGCGACCGCGCCGAACCTGTCGTTGACCTGCAGCCAGTGGTCGTGGATGAAGGAGTTGTAGGCACGGGTCACGGCGACGGTGTATTCGGGGTCGACCATCATGGAATAGGGAAGGAAGGCGGTGGGATAGAGGTAGGTCTTCTCGACACCGGCCTTGTCCATGATTGCAAGCCAGTCGGAGGGAAAGGGGAATCCGGAAGGGCCGTTCGTGCCCAGGGCGCCGCCCATGGTGGGGTCCATGCCGGGCTGCTTGGGAACCAGGGTGTTGTTGGAGTAGACGTCGCCGCCCGCATTGGCCTTCCAGGCGTGGAGATAGGCGTCATAGGGAGGCGGCATGTAGGTGGCGATGATCTCTTCGGGTTCATTGATATGGCCGTCGGAGTCTATGACCTGAAATGGCGGTCTCATGTGGGGCCTCCGGGGGAGGGGATGGGCCGATTATAGCAGGCTTGGCCGGCTGAATCGGGGACGTCCTGTCCCATTCCGCTCTTGAGACTCCCTTCGATGCTCCAGAGGCGCACTTGCAGCTCGGCTCAGGTCGACCGGCCGGTCACTCCTACGGATTTGGGTTATTCGGTTGGGATTCGGGTGTTGATTGGCTTGTTGGGTGGTCGGCGATGGAAGACGCTGATTGGTCGGCCTTGCCCCGTTTTGCTGGCGGATGTTGGGCTGCTCCGAGGCGTGGAAGCCCTGCCACCCCTAATGCTCGATGATAAACGCGGACTTTCCGGGGAGATAGTCCGGCTGTGACCCCGCCTCTGAATGCCCGCAGGCATGATGGGGGCCAGTGATCGGGCTGTGGCCCCCTCAGATATCCTATTTGCGTGGGCCACCCGAGGGTCCAAGCGGCCCAACGGCCCCTTGCTTGATATGGCGTAAGCTCGCAGGCGGGCCAACCTCCGAGAGGGAGTCTCGGACGGGGATAGCCGGTCCGCCACCCCTAGCTTGATAAAGCGTAAGCTCGCTGCTAACCGACCTTCGAGACGGGGTCTCGGCGGGGAATGGCCGTTCCGCTATGACGCCGTCCAGGCATCTTCCATCGCCTGACTACCAGGGAAAGGGGCACGGGACCCGATGGGAAAAGGAGATGGCGCCGGTCACTTGTGCCGCGGGCCTGCGCGAAGGCCGTTGGGATGGGCTGAGGCGTTGAGTCCTCGGGTGGGTCTAGTGGGCTTCCCTGGGTTTTTGGTTCCTCCTTGAGATAGTTGGGGTGGTGTTCGAACGGTGGGGATAATAGCACGTATGTTCAGGTAGGGTCAAGGGGTTCGTGTCACACTTGGGAGTCCACCCCGTTCCGCTCTTGAGACCCTTCGACTCTGCTCAGGGCGAGCGGAACCCCCACACCCCGGGAATAAGTAAAGTCAGGCGACAGGCGCACTCCCAGGCGCATCTACGACATCTTCGACCCTTAGGGCCTTCAAGGGAGAGGGGGAGATAAGAACAGAGGCCCGCACGGGTGCTGTGCACCCGTGCGGGCCTCTAGTTCAATCTTGGGGGGAGTGGGAGGGGGATGGATTCACGCCAGAGGCGCACTTACAGCCCGATCGGGGTTGGGAATGGGGGGATGGGGATGGATTCCCGATCGGAGTCGGGAATGAAGGGGGTGGAAGGGGGACAAGGATGGCCGGATAGGCATCTGTGTTGTGCAGGCGGGCGCTTTAGATCCCTCGCGGGGCATCGGGATGGGTAGGGGGTGGGTGGGGTGGCACAGGCGACGGATTGGCAAAGGTGGGCCACCCCTCGCTCGACCCTTCGACTCGTCGCTCAGGGTGAGCGGCCCCGTGCCTGGGGGATGGATTGCCGTGTCGGGGCACGAGAATGATGGATGGGGAGGTGGGAGCGTAAGGGAACAAAAGACAGGGGGTAAACGTCTAACAGTCTATACACGATCAGAAGGAGGCCTGAGAAATGCTGTTTAGACGTTTAGCAATAGCCCTGATTTTGACAATGGCGGTGGCGATAGTGGGGTTCGCTTGTGCAGAAGGTGCGACGGCAACGCCCGAGGCGATGAGGGAGCGTTCAGAGAGTACATCCTATACGTCCGGATCGGATTCGTACAAAGCAAGTGCTACATCAACTACGGTGCCGGCGATGGCGATGCCAGAGCCCACGGCAATGATGGAAGAGGCGGACGACGCTATTCCCGAAAGCGGCAACTACGGTCAAAATAGCTCTTCCTCCTATTCGGTAGGGGCAACGGCTATGCCGGAACCAACCCCGTTTGCATGGGCCCGTTCAGCCGATAGTGCGGCTCCGGCCCCGACCGCCGTGCCCGCGGCTACGACATTCCAGGACTACCGGCGCAGTCCTTTGGTGGCGACCTCTCGGGACAGAACCTCCACGTTCAGCCTGGACACCGATCGGACGTCGTTCCAGCTGGCTTTGAACTGGGCTAGGGAGGGATACCAGGTCGACCCGGACTCGGTGAGAGCGGAAGAATGGGTCAACGCATTCAACTACCAGTACGCGCGGCCGAGAGACAACAACAGCTTTGCAATCTCCTCGGCGCTGGTCGAACACCCGCTGCAGAGCGAGATGCACCTGGCCCGGTTAACGTTCCAGGCACCGGACGTTAGGGATGACAACAGGCCCCTAAACGTTACGTTGGTGCTGGATGCATCGGGGTCAATGTCGGACGGGAACCGGGTGGAAATAGCCCGGGCGGCGGCGGAATCGATAAGAAATAGCCTGGGGAGCAATGACCGAATCTCCGTCGTCCAATTCTCGGATGACGTCATCGGTCGGTACACGGTAGAGAGTCGGAGGCCGGACGACCGTGCGGTCACAAATTCCATAGGGAATCTTCGGCCCAACAACAGCACCAACGTGCAGGCCGGACTTAACCTGGGCGTTCGGATCGCCGACCGGATGCGTTATGACCGCCCCGACTCCTACAACTACGTGATCCTCATGTCGGACGGCGTTGCCAACGTGGATGCGACGGACCCCTTTGCAATCCTGCGGTCGGCGGACGACCGGCAAAGCAACAATCCGCTGCGGCTGATAACCATAGGGGTGGGCATCGAGAACTACAACGACTACCTGCTGGAGCAGCTGGCGCAGTACGGCAACGGATGGTACAGGTACCTGGATGATGCAAACCAGGCCCGGGCCACGTTCAGCCGGGAAAACTGGACCACAATCTCGACTCCATTTGCCGACCAGACTCGAGCGCAGGTGCAATGGGACCCCTCGACGGTGAATTCCTGGCGGCTGATAGGATACGAAAACCGTATAACTCCTGACGAGTCCTTTGTGGAGAATCGCAAGGAGTTCGCAGAGATTCCCTCAGGCACTGCCACAACCGTCTTTTACGAACTGGCGCTGACACGCCGAGTCGACGACTGGAGCGGACAGGCCATCAGGCTGGGAGACGTACATGTCAGGTGGGTGACCCCCATCAGTGGCGAAACGAGACAGCAGGACACGGAGATCCGGGGCTACCAGAACGTTCGCTTCGAGGAGCCGAGTGACGACATGCTGCGGTTCGGGTCCATAGTAGCCCTGGCTTCCGACAGGTACGGCGCTCTGCCATACGTGGAGGCGGAGGGAGGATCCGTGATTGGGGATGATCTGAGGGCCCTGGAGAGCTGGTTGGGATCCCTTAGGATGTCCATGTCGCACCTGGACTCGTACAACGATTTCGCATACCTGCTAGGTCACCTGGTCAATACACTGCCCAGCTACGAAGGCGGGTCTGGGGGTTCGGGGTACAGTCCTTAGAGGCACTTTCGGCACAAAGTTTGGGACACGGGCCCGGGCTTAGCTCGGGCCCGTGTTTCGCGCGTCGGGGGGAGGCCCGCCCCATGCTGCTCTTGAGACCCTTCGATCCGCCTCGGCGGACTTACAGCGCGCTTACGCCCCGGCGCATCTTCGACAGGGCGAGCGGAATGCCCTGCCCCATTCCGCTCTTGAAACCCTTCGACTTTGCTCAGGGCGAACGGAATGCCCCGCGGGATGGATTCCAGAGCGGAGTCGGGGATGGGGGAGGGGGTGTGATAAAATTAGTTGCTACGCGGCGACGAGTGGACAGGCGAATATTCAGCGAATGCCAACGTGTTGATCTGCAATTCCTGCGACGTGATCTGGAGCAAGGTCCCGCGGGACAAGGAATACATGGACATCGACGCTACGATCCGGATGTACAAGACACGCCGCTGCCCCGACTGCCGCAAAGACCTTGAAGAGATCACCTTTGTATCGGGATTGAGCGACGGATAGCCGGTACCTGGTTTGTTCTCCCTTTCCCATCTTCGTGTGAGTCCTAGAACTGCGCTCCTTTTCATCGGCATACTGGTCACGTTTGGCGCGCTGATTGTAGCGGGCGCGCCTCGGGCGTTGGCCAACGGGGGAGTCGACACCCGAACCATCTTCGAAGAGCAGGTGGAAGGGTACCAGGTAGTTGTAACTTCCACTCCCGGCAACCCCACCGAGGGCCTGGTCCACTTCACCTTCAGCATTTCTGACCCATCTACTCAGGAAGTCATCACTGAAGCGGCACTCTCGCTCTCCGTCACTCCGCCTGAAGAGTCGGGCCTGGAGGCGAACTCCTTCGGCATCAACAGGTCCACCGTGAACCCGGACCTGTACGACGTAAACGTCCACATGGAGGCGGAGGGTGTTTGGACCTTGGGACTTTCCATCGACGGGCCCCTGGGTCTGGCCGAGGCGAGTTTTCCTCTCGAGGTTCGGGGCCCGGCCAGCAAGATTTTCGCAATACTTATAGTTGTACTGGCTTTTCCCATTCTCTTGGCTATGCTGGAAGCGTGGAGACGCTGGGACCGACGCAGGAAGAGAGCGCAACAAAACGGCGGCTCAGACGTTATTGACACTGACACTCTGGAGCAGGATAAGAACTGATGATGAGACGCGTGAGCTTTATGGTCGTGGGACTGGCCGCCGTAGGGTTGCTGTTAATAGCGGCCTGCTCGGGGTCGGTGCCCGAGACCGTTGAGTTCAACCTCGATATCCGGGACAGAGAGCTGGAGCAGGGGTCGACGGTGTTCAGGGCTAAGAATGGGGACACGGTTGTCCTCTTAATCACCTCTGATGAAGCCGGAACACTCCATCTCCACGGGTATGATCTCGAGGATGAGCTAGGCGAAGAAGGGGTCACGAGGATGGAGTTTGTTGCCGACCTGGAGGGTCGGTTTGCGATGGCCGTGCATCCTGCCGCGGTCGGGGGGCACTCGCATGACAACTCCGATACCTCGGGTTGTCCCGACGTTGTCCCCCTCCCGGAGGGCGCCGAGCCTCCGACTATACAGGTGAACGCGGAGCCGGGGAGCGATGCGGGCGAAATCGAAGTCGGGGTTGTCTTGGAGAACTTCGAGTTGACCCTGACCGAGACCGAAAGGGAAGTAGCCAAGGGTCACTGGCATCTCTACGTTGATGGAGAGCTTCGGGGAATGTACCTGATACCCGAGGCAAAGGTCCTGGTAGAGTCAGGCGGTGAGCACGACATCATGGCCAGACTATCCGATACTGAGCACTGTTACTACAACATAGACGTGATGACCACCGTGACCCTCGCCGACGGCGCGGGACACGGGGACATGAGCGTGGTTGATGACGCCATGGACGGCGAAACGGACCACGACGGCATGGATGATAGCGGTGGAGAGGGCACTGTTGCCACTCCTGAAGAGACCGTAATTGGATTCCTGGAAGTGCTGCCGAGGTAGGGGGTCTTTGGGGAACTGCTGCGGGCCGCGGATCACCCTCACTCTCCTCAGCGAGCCTACGGCCCTAGCCCTCTCCCGTCGAGAAACCATTGCGTAGTTGTTGCAGCAGGACAGGGATCACCCTCACCCTAGCCCTCTCCCATCGAGGGAGAGGGGATAAGACACCTCCTTTTCCCCTATTGTGCGGGTTTGTATAAAGGTCTCGGTAATGGCAGGAACTCTAATGCCGGTCCATGATCCGGGGGGCGCAACTTGATGGTGCGAGTCCTGTTGCTAGGTGGGTTGTTCCTTGCGGCTCTCGTATTGTTTCAGCCCGGCATTGCTTACGCCCACGGGTTTGGGGAGCGGTATGATCTTCCGGTGCCGCTTTGGCTCTACCTGTACGGGGCCGGGGCCACGGTGCTGGTCTCATTCGTCGTTGTGGGGATGTTCCTTCGGGGCAGGCCCGGCGCCCGAGGCGTGGCCCGTTTGAATCTCTATCGACTGCGCGGGCTCCGGGCCGTGCTGGAAAACGTCCTGACTCTGAGTTTCCTGCGGTTGATTTCCGTCGCGACGCTGGGACTGTTGATAGCGACGGCCTTCTGGGGGAACCCTGCCTCGATACTGAATTTCTCGGTGGCGTTCATATGGGTGGGGTGGTGGGTGGGGTTGGGGTACCTGTTCTCGCTGGTGGGGAACCTGTGGGCTCTGCTCAATCCCTGGCAGGTTATCTTCGAATGGGCTGCAGCCCTTTACGCGAGGCTCACGGGTGGCCGGAGGTTGGGGCTCGGGCTCCGGTATCCGGAAGAGCTCGGGGTTACGCCGGCAATCGTCCTGTTCTTTGGCTTTGCATGGATCGAAAACGTGTACGTTCACGCCGGCGCCCCGACCCATATCGGGATAATGATTGTCTTCTACACCGTCGTTACTCTCGGCGGGATGTTCCTGTTCGGCAAGCACACCTGGCTTCAGTACGGCGAGGCCTTTGCCGTTCTCTACCGCTTCCTATCCAAATTCGCTGTCACCGAGGTACGTGCCACAGACCCCCAGGGGTGCGCCCAGTGCGAGCTCACCTGTGAAGAGTCGGGTGAGGAATGCGTTAACTGCTACGACTGTTTCGAGAGTGCAAAAGGGGCTCGGGAGTTGAACCTGCGACCTCCGGGCGCCGGACTCGCCTATCCCCAATCCGTTCGAACCTCAGAGGTAGTTTTCATAGTCCTGGCCCTGTCCACCGTGACGCTGGACGGGTTCAAGGAGACCGAGGCCTGGCAAAGCGTCAAGGGGTACTTCCTGACCGACGTCCAGTTCTACCGCAATGACCTGAACACCACTATTGTACTTATCGCGGCACCGCTTGTTTTCATGGGCGCCTACCTGTTGACCTGCCGAATTTCCAACCTGGCGTCGGGGGAGGGGGGTTCGACGGGCGAGACGGCTCGGGCGTACATACCATCGCTAATACCCATCGCGCTGGCCTACAACGTGGCCCACTTCTTCTCGTTTCTCGCTATCCAGGGGCAGCTGATCGTCAAGGAGATTTCCGACCCATTTGGGTGGGGCTGGGACCTGTTCGGTACGGCGGACTGGCAAGTGCAGATATCCGTAGTCAGCGCTCGGCTAGTGTGGTTCGTGGGGGTAGCGGCGATAGTCATCGGACACGTGATCGCGGTGTACGTGGCCCACGTAATATCGATGAGGAAGATGGGCTCACGGGCGGCGATAAGGAGCCAGTACCCGATGGTGGTGTTGATGGTCGGTTACACGGTCGTGAGCCTGTGGATTGTGGCCCAGCCGATAGTAGCTGAGTGATCTTTGCTTAAATGTGCGCCAAAGCCGGATCACCCTCAGTCTCCTCGGCTAATCTTCGACTCTAGCCCTCTTCCGTCAAGTGACCTTTGCGTAACGGCGGCTTGCACGTGTTGTTCTATCCAGATCACACGACTTCCACTCCCGCTCATACTTCGAGAGCCTCAGCACGAGCGGCCCCGGCCCCTCCAACATAGGTTATGCAAAGGTTTCGTCAATGGAGAGGGGACGGGACGCCTCCCTACACCTATTCCGTTCTTGCGACCCTTCGATCCTCCAGAGGCGGACTTACAGCTCGCTCAGGGCGAACGGAATATCCCGGAACCTTGCAAGGGGTTGCACAGAGGTATCTACGCAGCCTTAGACCAGTATCCGGCCCCCGTCCACCAGGATCACGTGACCCGTGACCATGGCTGAAAGGTTGCTGGCCAAGAATAGGACAGCGCCGACGAGGTCCTGGGGTTCGACCATCCTGCCGATGGGAATCTCGGCCACCGTAACGGCGAGGCGTTCGGGGTCGTTGACTGTTGGGGCCATCATGTCGGTGTTGGTGGGGCCTGGGGAGATGGCGTTGACGCGGATCCCTTGCTGTGCCCATTCCACGGCCAGGGACTTGGTCAGGCCGACCACCCCGTGCTTGCTCGCAATGTAAGTGGCCGAGATATGGCTCCTGGGAACGACAAAGGCGAGCTCCGAGGCGGTGTTGACGATCCTGCCCCCTCCTGTCTTCATCATCTCTCGGGCGGCGGCCTGGCAGCCGAAGAACACGCCCCTGAGATTGACATTGTGGAGGCGGTCCCACTGCTCAGGCGTGAGGTCCAGGGCAGAGCCGCGAATTGTGATCCCAGCGTTGTTGACCATAATGTCCAGGCGGCCTTTGTCAGCAACGGTCTGTGAGACGGCATTTCGGATTTGGTCGGGGTCGCTGACATCCACGTCAAGGGCCCGGGCCACGCCGCCCGACTCTTCGATGAGGGCGAGGGTCCTGGAGGCATCCTCTCGCCGTTGGGGGAGGTCGGCGATGGTTACGTCGGCGCCCGACCGGGCCAGCCCCGCGGCTATGGCGCCTCCAATACCCCTCGAACCGCCGGTTACAATGGCTATCTGTCCGCTCAGGTCTATGGATGTCGATGCCAAGTTTCCACCCCCTTTCGAATTCTGCGTAGCCCCGACACAATATCACACTGCTGGCCATTTGGCGTATCACCTCCCTTGCCCCCGGCCCCGCCCCGGAATACCATTGCTCAAAACCCCAACCCACCCCCAGGGGAGGAGACGCAAAATATGGCTGACGTACTTAAGATAGATTCCCACCTGCACCTGTACCCGACCAAGGCCGTGGGCGCCTTCGAAAAAGGAGACTACGGCATTTGGGAATATGGCGAGAAACCGGGCGTCAAGTTCAGCGAATACGATGGCGACCTGGAAGACACTTTGGAGGCGATGGAGGCAGCGGGTGTACACAAGGCAATTGTCGTCAACCTGTTCTCCACCAGAGGGGTGATGGAGCGGGCGGTGGCCAAGATGCCGGGGAGGATGTCGGCAACGGAGCGGGAGGCGGCGATCAGGGAGGTTGAGGCGGGGTATTCCGACAACCTGAGGGAGTTCAACATCGGTGCGTGTGAACGGGTCAAGGGCCACGGTAACCTCTTGCCATACATCGCGCTGGACGCCATAGCCATGCCGGGAGAAGAGGGTGCATCCCATCTGCGGGAGATGGTCGAAAAGCACGGGGCACGGGGTGTGAAGCTGCACGGGCCGGCGCAGGGCTTCAACATGAGCGATGAGCGGATGTGGCCTGCCTACAGTGCCTGCCAGGAGATGGGGATGCCGATAGTCGCGCACTCGGGGCCGGACAAACTGGGTGCGGGGTATGCCGAGCCACGGGCCTTTGCGGGAATGCTGGCGGCGTTCCCCGACCTCAAGGTTGTCATAGCCCACATGGGAGGAGGAACCTGGGGCCAGGCTCGGGAGCTTGCCGAGGAGTATTCGAATGCCTATTTCGACTGCTGCGAGATCATCGAGTGGGTCGGTGGGGCAACTAACGCCCCAGGTGAAGACGAGTTCGCCCGGCTCATCCGGGATATCGGCGCATCCCGCGTGTTAATGGGCTCGGACTTCCCCTGGTACGACCTTGATCGTACTATCGAGCAGGTCATGGCCCTGCCGTTGCTCTCCAACGAGGAGAAGGAGGGGATGCTGGGGGCCTACGCAGAGCAGGCCCTGGGACTCTAACCCAGTCCGGCGGCTACTTCTGGCAGGTGCGGCAGAAGTTGGTCATCCGCTGATTGGCCTTCACCTCGCCGATCCTGCCTCCGCAGTTGGGGCAGTCCTGACCACCCTTGCGGTGAATCTTCAGGAAGTCCCTAATCTTCAGGTCGATGCGCCCGTTCATGCGCTCACCCACGACTCTCGTGGCCTCCCCTAGCACCGAGTGCACGCTGTTGTAGAGGGTCTCGATTTCCTCATCGGATAGGGTAGTCCGGCGCCGGAAGGGGTAGATGCCGGCGTCGAAGAGGATTTCGTCGGAGTAGGCGTTGCCGATTCCTGCGAGGAAGGTATCGGTGACCAGGACTCGTTTTATCTGGCCGGAGAAGCGGCGGAGCCGGGCATTGAAGACTTCGAGGGTGACGTCGGGGTCTAGGGCGTCGGGGCCCATGCGCTCAAAGTTGGGGATTATCGATTCCTCACCGAGCCCGACGCAGTAGACCTTGCCCATGACCCGCATATCGTGGTAGCGGAGATCCATTCCGTTTCCGAGTTTCAGGGTGAAGCAGGTCTTGGCGTGGGTTTTCGTTTCCGGTTCGACATACTGGAAGCGGCCTGTGAGCATGGGGTTCACGGCCAGGGTGTCGCCCGACTCCGTCTTGAAAAGCAGGAATTTGCCCCTGCGGCTGACGCCGGACAAGGTCTGCCCTTTGAGCCTCTTGGCGAGATCGTCGGCTGTGGGGAACCGGATGACGATGGGGATGCGGGGCTCCACGGAGTCGATCCTCACGCCGGGAACCTTGTTGTTGAGGAATGCGATTATGTTTTCGAGGTCGGGTATCTCGGGCACGGGTGGGGCCTCCTGGGGGCATTATACTCATCCTCGCTGTTATGCTGCTCCGCGTTGACACTCTTCAAGGCTCAATGGCACAATTGGCCGCGTTTTCCACGAGTAAAACCATAGGTAAGTGGCAACCTTAATCTCTCCTCCCGAGGCATCCTGAATATGGAATCCGTCCTCTCCGGCTATACCGTAGTAGACCTGTCCCGAGACATGGCTGGGGCCTACGCCTGCATGCTGCTGGGAGACATGGGGGCCTCGGTGATTAAGGTGGAGACTCCCGACGCCCCTGACTGGCGAGGCGACGCGCCATTCCATCACTGGAACCGGGGCAAGTGGAGCGTGGCCCTCGACTTGTCGGTGGAAGGGGCCTGGGATGCTTTTGAGGCTATAGTGAAGTCGGCGGACGTGGTTGTGGAAGACTATCTGCCCCGCGAGGCATGGGAGCGTGGGGTTGACTACGAATCGCTGAGTGATCTGAACCCGCTTCTCATCTACTGTGCCATTCCGCCTTTCGGCGAGGAAGGTCCTCTCGCCGATAAACCGGCCAACGACGGCGTGGTCGCTGCCTATTCGGCCCTCATGGGTAACCAGAATGGTCCTGATGGTATGCCGGAGTACAGCACCGTGCCCGGCCCGAGCTCCGGGTCGGCCTTCCTCGCGGCCTACACAATAACTTCGGCGCTTTACGTGCGGGAGACCGAGGGAATCGGGCAGAAGGTGGAGGTCCCTCTACTCAACGGCTCGGTAACCATGCAGGGCAGCGGCTTCATCCGGGGACCGGGCCTCGGAGACCCTGAGGGGCCGGAGCGAGACCCTCGAGGGGTGAAGCCCGCCTATCGCCTCTACCAGTGCAGTGACAGGAAGTGGATATTCATCGCCTGTGGCAACGATACTTTCTGGGGCAAGCTTTGCATTGCCCTGGACATGGAAGAGTTTACGGTCAACCCTCGGTTCCGGGACGCACCGTGGTCATTTACGCCGGAAGACCATGAGGCGGTCAAGAAGGCCATTGGAGATAAGATCAGCAAGGAACCGCAGGCATACTGGGTGCGGCATTTCGATGAGCACGACGTCCCTGCAGCTCCCGCTGACTCCCGTGACGACTTCCTGGTCGATCCACAGGTCTTATCAGACAGCATCCTAGTCCAGATTGACGATCCGATGCTCGGCATCATGACCCAGCTTGGGCCGCCGGTGACGGTTTCCGGGTTGAACGGCTCGGTGCCGGCTCCTGCGCCGGGGCTCGGAGAGCACGGGGTGGATGTGCTGTCAGGATTGGGATACGGAGAGGCGGAGTGTGCCAAGCTGGTGAAATCGGGGGCGTTGATTTGCTAACCTCACCGTTTTCCAACGTCAAGGTTGTTGACCTATCCAGCTACATAGCGGGTGCGCTGTGCCCCGGACTCCTGGCTGACTTCGGGGCCAGCGTAATCAAAGTGGAGTCCCTGACCGGCGACCCCTTCCGCAGCCTCGGCCCGACCTTCCAGGACTGGAACCGGGGCAAGAGGAGCATATGTATTGACCTCAAGACGGAAGAGGGGCGGGGGGTGCTCTATCGACTGGTTAAAGAGGCTGACGTTGTGGTGGAGAACTACCGGCCGGGAGTGGCGAAGAGGCTGGGGGCGGACTATGCGACGTTGAGCAAGATAAATCCTAGCCTCGTGTATTGTTCGGTGTCGGCCTATGGGCAGGAAGGGCCGTACAGGAGCAAACCGGGCTTCGACCCATTGCTCCAGGCTCGGAGTGGGGCTATGGCATTCCAAGGAGGGGCGTCCAGGCCGCCTGTGTTTCTGGTTCTGGCCATCTCGGACTACGGGGCGGCGTGCCTGGGGGCTTACGGAGTTTCACTGGGGCTGCTGGCCAGGGCGCGGACGGGTAAGGGCCGGAAGGTGGAGACTTCGTTGCTGCGGGCCTGCATGGCTACGCAGTCGGGGAGGTATGTGGTTGTTAGGAGCGGCGGGAACGGGGCCCGGGAGGCTGACTACATCGGCGAAAGCCCCGGATATCGGCTCTACAAGACCTCCGATGGGTGGATCTTCCTAGGTGTGCGGTCGGGAGACGAGTGGGGGCGGCTGAGCAGGGCTCTTGGCGACAAGGCAAGGGCTATGGAAAACGGGGCTTCTGCCGACGAGGCGCAATCCGAGTCTTTGGCCCAGACCTTCGCCTCCGCTCCATCGGACGAGTGGATTTCGAGGCTGGAGAAGGAACGAGTCCCATGCTCCCTAGTGCAGCAGGTCTCTGACCTTTACGAAGACCCGCAGATGAAGAGGAACGGCCTAAGTGTGGACTACGATTCCCCGGACCTGGGACCCATAACCCTGCGGGGAGCGCCGGCCATCTTCTCCAAAACTCCTGGTGTGTCGGAGAAGGCTGCGCCTTCTCTGGGGCAGCATACTGATGAAGTGCTTGGGGAAGTCGGGTACTCAGGCGAAGAAATCTCAGGACTGAGAAGCTGCAAGGCAGTCAGGTAAAGAACATGGCAAGTCAAAGATTGCTGGACAAGAAGGCGTTGGTGACTGGTGGGGGTGTGGGGATTGGGGAGTCGATAGCGCTGGCCTTCGCCAGGGAGGGCGCCGACGTTGCGATAGCCTCCCGGAACACCGCCAACCTGGAGCGGGTGGCGGCAAGGATACGTGAAATGGGGCGACAATGCTTGCCCATCACCGCAGACATCGCCGACGAGGACCAGGTCATAGCGATGGTGAACAAGACCATCGCCGAGTTCGGAAAGATAGACCTGCTGGTGAACAACTCGGGGATTTCGGGGCAGTTTCTGGACGTTTCCAACATGGACCTGGCAGACTGGAACCAAGTTATCGCAGTTAACATAACGGGGACGATGCTCTGCAGCCGAGAAGCCTTGAAAGATATGCGGCCCCGGAAGTCGGGGAACATCATCAACATTTCTTCGATGGCGGGGAAAAGGGTAACCCCCAAGCGAAGCTCCTACGTCACGTCCAAGTGGGGAATGCACGGGTTCACGCTGACTTTGGCCCAAGAGGTCGGGCCCGACAACATCCGGGTCAACTGCATCTGCCCCGGCGCCACCGAGGGAGACAGAATAGAGAGGGTGATCAATGCGTTCGTCGGAAGCTCGGAGCGGACTTACGAGGAGGTGCGGACACGGCTGGAAAGTCGGGCGTCGCTTCGCCGTATGGTCACCCCCGAGGAGGTGGCACAGTGCGCCGTGTTCTTCGCCTCCGAGGACTCGAGCGGGATGACGGGGCAGATAGTGGATGTGTCGGCGGGGACTTGAATGATAGTTACGAGCTATAATATATAGCATATTCTTTGCATCTCGGTTTCCCACGTGCAATACTCCATTCAAACAGGAGGCCGATATCATGGCACTCACCAAGGACATCGAAACTGTCAATAACGAATTCCGCTATTACCTAGACAACCAGGACGACTTCGTGAAGAAGTATGACGGCAAGGTCATTGTGCTAAAGAACCACGAAGTTCTCGGGGCATACGACACTTACATTGATGCTTACGTGAAAACCACCAAAGATCACGAGGAAGGGACCTTTATGCTCCAGAAGGTCAGTGAGGGTGAAGAGGACTACACCGTAACTATTCACTCCCCGGTGTTTCCCCCATAGCTCGCCAAGTACATTCCTTCAGCTTTACTACCATCTACAAAGGTGGTCTCCTTGTCCTCAAGACCCGTTGTATGGCCTCCAAGTCATGGAGGGCAGATAGCCATAGGCCCCATCCTCCCATGTACGAGTTCACTGCTCTATGGGACACCGGCGCCACCAGCGGCGTAATCTCCCAGACAGTTGTGAATGCTTGCGAATTGCAGACTACGGGCACCCGAACGATGCGCCACGCTCAAGGATAGGCCCAAGGCGTGCCGGCATACACGATCAATATGAAGCTGCCCAGTGACTTGGAATTTCAGGCGATGCCCGTCATATTGGGCAACCTGCCAGGCTACGATGTGCTCATCGGTATGGACATAATCAGCCTCGGCGACTTCGCCATAACCCATCCCCAAAGCGACACAAAGTTTTCGTTCCGCATACCCTCTTTAGCAGATATAGATTTTGCCAGAGAGGATAGTCCACCCAGCCCCGTACGAGGCGCGAAACGCAATAGGCGTAACTAAATGAAAGGAAAAGGGTCGGGCGGTGGTCACTGCCACCACGCGACCCTTTCTCCCTGATATAGCCGCCTACCGCCCCAGCCAGTATTCCGCGATGTCTATGCCTCGCCAGAACTCCACGTTCGGGTGGGACTTGGCGTACTGTATCAGCCGCTCCACCGACGTGAGCCGCGCGGGCCTTCCGCTGGCCTGGGGGTGCAGCGTCATGGTCATCACGTTGCCGTATTTGTAGGCGCCGTCGAACTCCGCGGCGTAGGTCTCGTAAACGCTCTGGGGGTCTTGCATCGCCGACCTCATCCCAGCCTGGGGCACGAATGCGAAGTACCCGTAGTCGTCCAGCACCCACTTGACCGGGACTTCCACCAGCTTCTTCTCGCTGACTTCGTGGATATAGGGGACGTCGCTGTCGTGCATGCTTGTGTCGTAGGCGAAGCCGTGCTCCGCCAGCAGACGGATGGTGTCCAGGCTGGTGTCGAAGAACGGGGCCCGATACCCAAGAGTCTTCGTGCCGGTAAGCCGTTCGAGGATGGCCATGCCTCTTTCGAGGATTTCGGTTTCCTGGTCCAGCGGCATGGTCCCCAGAGCCTCGTGCATGTAGCCGTGGTGCCCGACCTCGTGACCCCGCTTCACGATATCCCTCACCATGTCCTCATAGTTCTCGGCGACGTAGCCTGGGATGTAGAAGGTGGCCTTGATATCGTAGTCGTCCAGCAACTTCAGGATGCGGGGCACGCCCCGCTTGGGCCCATACTCGGCCATGGAAAGCAGGCCGGGCCTGTTGGCGAAGTCGGGGTTTCTGCCAATCCACGAACTGACGCCGTCGATGTCGAATCCCAGGGTTACTACGCACTGAGTGTCTCCGGGCCATATGCCTGCCATGGTGTTCCTCCTGATGCTTGGGGATCGGGTCTAGGAAAGACCCCGCTCGATCCAATGCTGGGCGATTTCGTCGCAGCGCATGAATGCGACCCTAGGGTGGGACATAATGTGCTGAATGGTACGCTCCAGGCACGACAATCGGCTCGGGTGCCCCGAGACTTGGGGGTGAAGGGTCAGAATGTAGCACCTGCCCTCCCGGTAGAGGGTGTCGAAATCTGCGGTCCAGGTGCGGGTCACGGCCTCCGGGCTGGAGAGCGGTCCTCGGACTCCGGCGGCGGGGGCGTAACCCCAGTAAGGGAAGTCGTCCAGGTGCCATTGCACGGGAAGCTCCACCAACCGAGACCCGTCCACGTCGTGTACGTAAGGGGCGTCGTCGTCCATGAGGCTGGAGTCGTATGAGAAGCCGTATTCCACCAAGAGACCGAGGGTTTTTACGCTGATGTCCCATGACGGCGAGCGGTAGCCTCTTATTCGGAAGCCTGCCTGCCGCTCAAGAATCTCGAGGCCTGTCTCAATTGCTCTCCGCTCCTCGGATTCGTCCAAGGCGGCGGGCCGCTCGTGGATGTAGCCGTGGTGAGCGACCTCGTGGCCGCGTTCAAGGAGGTCGGGGACGATGTTGGGGTGGTTCTCGGCGGTATGGCCCGGTACGAAGAAGCTGCCTTTGATTCCGTATTCCTCCAGCAGGTCCAGTATCCTGGGCACGCCGACCTTGGGCCCGTACTCGCCCATTGTCATGGCGACTGGCCTGTTGGCGAAGTCGCCGTCGCGCCCCAGCCACGAGCTGACGCCGTCAACGTCAAAGCCGATGTTGACGGCGCACTGGACTCCGTCTTTCCAGAGACCGGCCATCTACGAGTTCTTAGCCATCCACTGCTCGGCGATGTCACCGGCGGTGGTGATGGCGACGTTGGGCTTGGTGAGCATGTGCTTGATGGTCGTTTCCAGGCCGGCGAGGTGGCCCGGATGTCCCGTGACCTGTGGGTGCATGACCAGTATCATGCAACGGCCCTCCTGGTAGAGGCCGTCGAACTCGGCGATCCAGGTCCTGGCCACCGACGCAGGACTGCAGCCCGGGCCCCGCATGCCCACCGCGGGAGCGTAGGCGTAGTAGGGAAAATCGTCGAGGAGCCAGTGGAAGGGGATCTGGAGAACGCTGCCGTTTGTCGTCTCGATCATATAGGGGGCGTCGTCGTCCATCAAGCTTGAGTCGTAGATGATGCCCCGCTCTGCGAGGAGAGACATTGTATGGTTGCTGGCGTCACCGCCCGGGACCCGGTAGCCGGTGATCTTTTGCCCGGCGGCCTTTTCTAACGCCTCGAGGCCCCGGTCCAGGTCTTCTATCTCCCCTTCCAGTGTCAGCTCTGCGGGCCGGCGGTGCATGTAGCCGTGACCTGCAACCTCGTGGCCCCTGGCCAGGATCTCCTTCACGAGGGCCGGGTACTGCTCGGCGGTGAAACCGGGGATGAAGAAAGAGGCCTTGAGCCCGTATTCATCCATCAGGTTGAGTATCCTAGGGACGCCGACTTTCGGGCCATAGTCGGCGGCGGTCATCATCACCGGCCTGTCCCGGAGTGCCGGGTCTCTGCCGATCCAGTTGCTCTGGGCGTCAATGTCGAAGCCCAGGTTGACGGTGCACTGAGTAAGGCCAGGCCATATACCGGTCATGTCGAATTACCTCTCATAGATGGCTTGGAGGGGTCGGTTGACGGCTAGTTTACACCAAAGGGGTGGGGGTTAGTCCGCATCTAAAGGCTATCGTGTAATAAGTCTTGAACCTCATATATGCGAGAGTCTGGAGTGACACTTTTGATGGTACCGCAGTGGTTGCACAACACATCGTCTTAGCACAGGCTAGAGGCCAGGTAAATGTAATTGTTCTCACATTTGCAATCCAGGAAGTCGGGTGTCACGGTTAGACACCTAGATCGTTTCATTCGATACGAAAGTCGGTCATACCTCGGTGTCTGTCCATTTGGGCTCTAATTTCCCTGCAAAAAATGATTCTGACACTGATCAGCATATAGCTGACAATTTCTGACTCGCAAATGGTATTAAATGAGCGTTACAGCGGGTCTTCTTATGGGTGGCAACTACATGTTAATTAATTTGAGAGCAAAGCGCGGGTACTCCTGCCATAACTCCGAGGATGAACACAAGACCGAAAACCCGCGATAACAATATGCGTCCAAATATGTTCTGTTCAAGTAAGATTTCATACCCGAATACCTGTGTCATATAGATCCGTCCTTTGCGATTGACCCCCACCCCCATACCCGAGTAATTCCATTGTGGCGATAGTAGATTCTGCCGGTGCCCAGGACTGTTAAGCCACGAAATGACCGCCGCCTTGCCCAATTGCCAGTCGCCACGCCACCGGAACCGGCTTTTCCATGCGATGCCACTACGTCCCTGCGTATTCCAAATGTTCTCGCTTGTTGCTGTGCCTCCAAATCCTGCATTAATAGCTCGTTGGTGGTGATTGCTTTTCCCAACTCCCGTGTGGGAATAGCGACCTGTTTTGGCCATCCATCTACTGTGGCCCTGCGCGGCGCGTATTAGAGACTTATTCCCTTTCAAAGGCTTCAGTCCTCGCTTACGTCGTTCTTTGTTGGTGTGATGTTGGATGCTTCGCTCTATTACCCAATATCGCATTAACGAAATATCCTATGTCCTAAGGTAATTGATTCGAGTGACATCGAAAAAAGCGGTGTTTAGCATGAGCAGGATATGCTCAATTGCTACGGGACACCGGGAGATGATTTCCCGTTTTGCTCTGTCCTCTCCTAGCTTTCGATCCCTACGTAGCTCTTCTTCAAACTTCACCTCTCAAGACACCTAATCAATGTTATAAAGCTCAATGGCGTTCTCACCCAGCACCTTGGCCTGGTCCCCTTCGGATAGCGGGCTGATGTTTTTTTTCAGGACGTCGACGGCGCCGTAGAGCCCGTCAGAGTGAGGGTAGTCGGCGCCCCAGATGAATCGGTCTGCGCCGAGGATGTTGATGGTTGATACGGCCATTTCGTCGTCGGGCTCAAGGGATATCCAACACTGCTTGTGGAAATACTCGCTGGGTTCCTTCTGCATACCCGTGGCGAACCCGAACTTTTCGTAGAACTCGTCCATCCGGTCAAGCCAGTAGGGCATGAAACCGGCGCCCGTCTCCAGGACGATTACCTTGACGTCCGGGAACCGATCGAAGACTGCGCCCTTGAAGAGGCTGGCGAATCCGATGAATGTGTCATTGGCGAGGGTGAGGAAGTTCCACCAAGTGTTTTCGGGGACGCCGCCGGTGTACAGGTTGTCGAAGACCTGCCGAGGGGTGGCAGCGATATGGAGGGAAACCGGGAGATCGGCCTCCTGTGCCAGGGCCCAGAATTGATCGTGGCGCGGGTCTCCGTAAGAGACGCCGTTAATTGGGTAGCCGCTAAGGAAGACCCCCCGGGCCCCGAGCTTGGCCGTCCTTTCCAGCTCCTTGGCCCCTTCCTCCGCGTCGGATACCGAGACATGGGCGATGGGTATGAGCCTGTCGGGGTTGGGGCGGCAGAAATCCAGAATCCAGTCGTTGTAGACCCGGCAGCAGGCGGCGGCCAGCTTGTAGTCGGGGCATTCGGCTTCCCAAGCGAGGCCCATTGTCGGGTACAGCACCGTCGCCTCTATTCCCTCCGAGTCCAGCACTTTGAGGCGCTCAATGGGATCAACCGCACCGGGCTCGAGACCTTCTTGATAAGTGATCTTTCCGGGAGTCAGCAGGTCCTTTACGTCCTTGCCTATTCCGCTCGGCCTGCCGAACATCCCGCCCGAGATCAGGTAGCCCGTGGGCTTCTTGCCGTCGATCTCCAGGTATTCCAGGCCATCCTCATCTACGGCGATGCGCATTGCGCGATGTCTGTACTTGGGTTCAAGGTTTTCGACCCACAGGTCAGGGGGCTCTACGGTGTGGCTGTCCGCGTCTATGATTCTCGGCATTTCTCGGGTCTCCCTTCACGGGTCTATGGGGTGAATTCTACATTACGGACGGTCGGGTGGAGGGCCGGCAATTTTGGCGTTTGACCCTTTGAATTCCTTTAAGATACTATAGCCATAAGATAGTACAGTCTATCTATAGGAATTGCGGTGTATTGCGGACTTAGCATTGTGTGGAGGTTTGCCATGAATAAGGTGATAGGAATAGTGCTGATCGGCCTCATGCTACTGGTGGCTATGGCGTGCGGGTCCGGTATCTCCCAAGAGGACCATGAGGCAACCGTTGAGGGCATGGAACCCGTATCTACGGTAATTGTAGCGTTGGGAGAGTGGGGCATTGAGACATCGCCCGATAACGTCCCCGCAGGGCTGGTGCGGTTTGACGTTACTAACGGAGGCCCGGCTGACCCTCACGAGCTGGTCATCTTCAGGACGGACCTGCCGATTGAGCAGTTGGAGCAGATTGCCATAGCGAACTCTGAGGAACGCGGTTTCCTTCCCGAAGAGGGTGTGGACGGGGTTGAGTTCATCGGGGAGATTGAGGAGTTTGATCCCGGGCAGAAACGCGCCGGCGTTTTCGAACTGGAGCCCGGCAACTATGTCTTCCTATGCAACATAGTGGAGCATGACGAGATAGACGATGAGGGCAATCCCGAGAGCCACTTCCTTTTGGGGATGTCCAAGACCTTCACTGTCAACTAGCTAATGTAGAAGGAGGCGGGCTGCTATGAAGTGGCAGCCCGCCTCTCTATAAGAAATCCAGGCACAACCCGTTAACCAACGGGCCGTCCCGTTCCGCTCTTGAGACCCTTCGACTCCGCTCCCGCCTCAGGCGGACGAACGGAACCCCACGCCCAGGAAAAGGGTCATTGCGTACATTTCCGAGCGAATTCGGTGATGGCATCGTAAATGCGGAGCATCTCTTTGTCTCTTGTGTCGGCCCAATAGTAGGGCTTGACGGCTTCGCCGCCGAGAGCCTTGACGAGCTCAGGATGGTCGTCGACGCAGAAGTCGGGGTGGACGGGGATGCCGAGAATCTCCAGGCCCTTCCGGTAGTTAGCGGTGGGTTTGACGAAGCAGTCCTGGATGTAGGGACGCAGCTTGTGCCGTTCGATTATCTCCCAGCGCAGCCCAACCCCCGACCAGATGTAGATGTCGTGCCCATCGTCCAGGAGCATCTGGAAGACCTCGTAAACGTGGGGCCGAAGGCTGCCGTCGAAGGCGATGAGGGTGTCGTCGACGTCGAAGAAGATGTTCATGTGCTCCTTATGCGGGCTGCGCTGCGCCGATGGGCGAGCGAAGGGTTAGGACTCTGTCTAGGCCGGCGAGGTCAGGTGTGCTGGAAACTTCGGACTCCGGCCAGAGCTCCAAGCAACGGGCCAAGGTTCGTTCTCCAAGGTCCCAGCCGATCTCTACGAACATGGCCCCGCCGGGCCTGAGCTTGTTTTTAGCCTGACATATGAGTCTTTCGATAAGGACCATACCGTTCTCTCCTCCGTCCAGGGCGACACGGGGCTCGTGGTCACGTATCTCACGGGGAAGGATATCGACTTGAGAAGAAGGTATGTAAGGCGGGTTCGAGACCAGGATGTCGATTGGCCCGGAAACTGAGTCCAGCAGGTCTCCATTCAGCAGCGTTACACGATCTTCGACTCGATGCCTGGATACGTTCTCGCTTGCCAAGTTCAGTGCCGCAGGTGAGATGTCCGTAGCCACAATCCTCGCCCCCGACAGATTCACTGCCAGCGCGATTGCAATAGCCCCGCACCCCACCCCAACCTCGGCGATGTTCAAACCCTCGTCCCTGCTAGTACGCCGGGCGGCGAATTCCAGGACAAGCTCCAGGAGAAGCTCGGTCTCGGGGCGGGGGATCAGGGCCCGGGAGTCTACCTTGAAGTCGAGTCCGTAGAATTCCTTATGGCCTGTGATAAAGGCCGAGGGTTCCCCAGCAGCCCGCCGATCGATTACCGAGTCGAAGTGAAGTTGATATAAGGATGAGACGTCGGAGTCTAAGCCTATTAGTAGGCTTTCTCTGGTGCACTTGAGGGCTGACCGCAAGAGATATTCCGACTCGAAACCTGCATCCTCCACCCCCGAAGCCCGCAGCTTCTCCCGAGCCTGTCTGAGGGCGTCCCTGACCCTCACCCTATGCGCCCCCGGAACCCACTCCGGCCCTTACCAGGTTTTCTTCCCGCTCCTTGTTGGCCAGCGCCTGGACCAGCTCTCCCATCTCGCCTTCCAGGACTCGGGGCAGGTTGTGAATGGAAAGGCCGATGCGATGGTCGGTGATGCGGTCCTGGGGGAAGTTATAGGTGCGCACTTTCTCGGAGCGGTCACCCGTTCCGACCTGGGAGCGGCGGGCCTCGGCTACCTCTGCTTGCTGTTTCCGGTGCTCAATGTCGTATAGCCGGGCTCGGAGGACGGACATGGCCTTGGTCTTGTTCTTCAGTTGAGACCGTTCATCCTGGCATACCGTGACCAGGCCACTTGGTAGATGTGTGATTCTGACGGCGGTGGCGACCTTGTTGACGTTCTGACCCCCGTGGCCCCCGG
Organism: Dehalococcoidia bacterium; assembly: GCA_965197585.1. GTDB lineage: Bacteria > Chloroflexota > Dehalococcoidia > Plut-88900 > Plut-88900 > Plut-88900. The sequence continues at coordinate 2,093,024 of OZ240215.1, read as the reverse complement.
CGTGGAAAATGTCGATCTTCAGGTCGTCGGGATCGATTGTGACATCCACATCCTCCATTTCGGACATGACGGCGACGGTTACGGTGGAGGTGTGGATGCGACCTGAGGACTCGGTGACCGGGACACGCTGGACCCGGTGAACGCCACTTTCGTACTTGAACTTCCCAAATGCGCCCTTGCCCTTGATTCCGAAAACGACCTCCTTGAGGCCGCCGATGCCAATGTCGTTGGTGTTCAGGACTTCACTGTGAAATCCAAGGGTCTGGGCGTACCGGACGTACATGCGGTAGAGGTCGGAGGCGAATAGTGCGGCCTCGTCTCCTCCCGCGCCCGCCCTGATCTCCATGATCACGTCCTTACTGTCCCGCAGGTCTCCCGTGACCAGGGCCTCAATGATCTCCCTTGAAAGTCGACCGTGCCGCTGTTCCAGCGTAGCCATCTCTTCCTTGACGAAGGACTTCATCTCCTCGTCCAGGTTGTCGTCGAGCATAGACCGGCTTTCATCAAGCTCCTGCCCTACGTCTTTGAACTCTCGGTAGGTCGTTACAATGTCCTCGATTGACGCGCGCTCCCGAGAGAGGGACTGAATTCGCTGGGGATTTCTGGCTATCTCGGGGTCGGACAGGAGTTGTTCGATCTCCTGAAACCGCTGCTCCATCTCTTCCAAACGGTCGAACTTCTCCACTCTATCTCCCCGGTCTGTTCATGGAAAATCCCCCGAGGTCAGGGGGGCTATGGAGCCGATTATAACAAATGCCCGTCGGCTGACCCCCGGCAATGGTACTGAGGCCCTGCTTAACCTATAATCTACCAGCTGCACCCGAGCCACGGGCCGAAGCCACAAACACGTGAACAGTATAGAGCCGATATGAACAGCATCGAGTGGCGAGACGGCAAACTCATACTCCTTGACCAGACCCTGCTTCCGCGACAGGAGGTATACCTCGAACTGGACGACTACCGTGAGGTAGCGCGGGCCATCAAGGAGATGCGTGTCCGGGGCGCCCCGGCCATCGGGGTGGCGGCTGCTTATGGGGTGGCCCTCGGGGCCCGGGCCATAGACTCGCAGGACATGGTGGATTTCAAAGCCCGCCTGGGCCATGTGTGTGATGAGATAGCCGCCTCCCGGCCCACGGCGGTAAATCTCAGGTGGGCCGTAGACCGGATGCAGAGAGTCTTCGACGGACAGTGCAGCCCGGAAGCCGCCAAGGACGCCCTCATCGCTGAGGCGATCACTATCCACCGAGAAGACGAGGCAATCAACCGCCGTATCGGGGCGCACGGTGCGGAGTTGATTCAAGGTGGGGGCATGGTGATGACGCACTGCAACGCCGGTGCCCTGGCTACGGCGGGATACGGCACTGCCTTGGGGGTTATCCGCTCCGCCATAGAATCCGGGACTCCCGTCCGGGTGCTGGCCACAGAGACCCGGCCCTTCCTGCAGGGAGCAAGACTCACCGCATGGGAGCTTTCCCAGGACGAGATCGACGTTACGCTCATAACCGACTCGATGGCAGGGCACTTCCTGAAGTCGGGGGAGGTTGACTGCGTGGTGGTCGGGGCGGACAGGATCGCGGCCAACGGCGACGTGGCTAACAAGATTGGCACTTACTCCATAGCTGTGCTCGCCAAGGAGAACTCGGTGCCGTTTTACGTAGCAGCACCGATAAGCACTTTCGATCTGAGTCTCACAACCGGGGACGACATCCCTATCGAGGAGCGGGACCCAAGGGAGGTGCTGGAATACGCAGGTGTCGGGGTGGCGCCCGAGGGTGTTAAGGCGGCCCACCCTGCCTTCGATGTCACACCTTCACGCTACGTGTCGGCAATCATCACGGAGAACGGTATCGCTCGGGCGCCCTATAGTGAGGCCCTGAAACTGCTTTCTAGCACCGGGGCCTGAGCGTTCGATAGAAATTCAATATGACTGAAGCATCTATAGGAATAATCGGAGGCAGCGGGCTCTACGATATGGAGGCCCTTCTCGACAGAGAAGAGGTCAACATCGAGACTCCGTTCGGCAGTCCCAGCGACGCGATAACCGTCGGGACGCTGGAGGGGCGTCGGGTGGCGTTTTTGCCTCGGCACGGCAAGGGACACCGCATCAGCCCCGAGGAGATACCGGCCAGAGCCAACATATTCGCACTGAAGACTTTGGGAGTGACCCATATCGTCTCGGTGAGTGCAGTGGGCAGCCTGAAAGAAGAACTGCATCCCCTGGATATGGTAATACCAGACCAGATTATCGACAGGACAAAGAGCCGGGTGAACAGCTTCTTCGGTGAGGGGATAGTGGCCCACGTTGCCTTCTCCAACCCCTTCTGTCCGAGCCTGAGCAGCGCGCTTTATGGTGTAGCTAAAGGGACCGCGGCCCGGGCTCACATGGATGGGAGCTTGATAGTCATGGAGGGGCCCCTATTCTCGACGCGAGCAGAGAGCGAGCTGTACCGGTCGTGGGGTGCGTCGATCATTGGGATGACCGCTCTGCCTGAGGCCAAACTGGCCCGAGAGGCTGAGATCTGCTATGCCACTCTCGCCTGCGTTACGGACTTCGACACCTGGCACCCGGACCATGACTCGGTGTCGGTCGAGTTAGTCGTATCCAACCTATTGAAGAATGTAGCGGCTGGGCAAGAGATAGTCAGGCGGCTCATGTCGGACGTGCCGGGTCGGGAGAAGTGTGTGTGCCCCAGCGCCTTGCAAAACGCAATCATAACCGCCCGAGAAGCGATACCGGAGCAGGTGAAATCGGACCTCGCGCCCTTGATAGGGAAGTATTTGTGAGCCCGAAGACTGCCTGTTTCTGGCCTTTGCACCCCTCAGGCGTTAAACTGTTAGATCGAACCACGGGCCCCGGAATTGCCGGGGCGGATAGTTGAGGCCGGGAGGGCTAAATGGCTTCGGGACAAGACGTTTGGCAGGAAGAGGGCGAGCCCTTTACCAGGATCACCCCCAAAGCTGCCAGTGAAATGTTAGCTGACGACAACGTCCAACTCATAGACGTGCGGAACCAGGACGAGTGGGACGCGGGGCACGTGCCCGGCGCAACTCTCATTCCAGTCGATGATCTGTTTACCAGAATGGACGAGTTGGACGGAGACAAGAAACTTCTCTTCATTTGCGCCATGGGAGTACGCAGCGCCCTGGCTTGCGAGATGGCCGCCGCTTTCGAATACACGAATCTGTACAACATAGAAGGCGGGACCGGAGCCTGGGCGGATGACGGTTACCCGATCGAATAAGAGGCTCGCTTCTTCCTCGCCATTCGGTGTTAGCGCGCCTCCTTTGCGCCCGACTCCCGCACCTTACTTCCAGCAACTTCAGAAAGAGAGCCTTAACGCCCCATGGCAACAATAGCATCTGACATCAAAGACGCGGGCCGCGCCGTCGAGGGCCAGGACCACATGGACTGGGCGGCCCGGGAGATGCCCGTCCTCCGCAGAATCCAGGAACGCTTTTCCAAGGAGAAACCCCTGGAAGGGATGCGGATCGCGGCCTGTCTTCACGTCACCACCGAGACCTCCAACCTGATTCTGACTCTCAAGGAGGGGGGAGCACAGGTCGCCCTTTGCGCCAGCAACCCTCTCAGCACCCAGGACGACGTCGCTGCGTCTCTGGTCGTCAATCATGGCATACCTGTCTTCGCCGTCCGAGGTGAGGACGAGGATCTGTATTACAACCACCTCAACTCTGCCCTTGACCTCAAACCCCACATGACCCTCGACGATGGCGCCGACCTGGTTGCAACCGTACACCGTGACAGGACCGAGCTGCTCGATGGTATGGTCGGCGGGATGGAAGAGACCACCACAGGCGTTATCCGCCTCAGGAACATGGCTTCCGACGGCAAGCTGCTCTACCCCGTCATCAGCGTCAATGAAGCCGACACCAAGCACATGTTCGACAACCGCTACGGCACCGGCCAGAGTACCCTGGACGGAATTATCCGGGCTACCAACGTCCTTTTCGCCGGCAAGACCCTGGTGGTATGCGGCTACGGATGGTGCGGCCGGGGAATAGCCAGCCGGGCCCGAGGACTCGGGTCCCGGGTCGTGGTGGCGGAGGTGGACCCCATCAAGGCCTTGGAGGCCGTGATGGACGGCTACCAAGTCATGCCGATGATGGATGCGGCCAGGGTAGGGGACATCTTCGTAACCGTTACAGGCGGCTACCGGGCTATTGATACGCAACACCTGGCCGTGATCAAGGACGGGGCCCTGGTAGCCAACAGCGGCCACTTCAATGTTGAGATAAACGTGGAAGCCCTGGAGGAGTTGTCCGTAGGACAGCGGGATATCAGGGGCGTGGTCCGAGAGTACACCTTCCCCGACGGCCGACGGGTGCACCTTCTCGCCGAGGGCAGGTTGATTAACCTCGCCGCCGCAGAGGGGCACCCGGCAAGCGTTATGGACATGAGCTTCGCCAACCAGGCCCTTTGTGCGGAATACATGGTCAAGTCGGCGGGGAGCCTCGGGCCGGGAGTCCACCCCGTGCCCCGGGAGATCGACCAGCAGGTCGGCCGTCTTAAGCTCCTATCCATGGGCATTCAGATTGACGAGCTGACCGAGGAACAGGTGAAGTACGCCAACAGCTGGGAGTCGGGGACTTGATCGTCTCCTGATCACGCAATCACATTAAAGAGCCAAGGAGAATATATTGAGCACAACCCTGATGACTTCCGAGTCCTACATGCTTACCTCGGAGTCAGTCACCGAAGGCCACCCCGACAAACTGTGCGACCAGATTTCCGACGGAGTCCTGGACGCGATCCTGGCCCAAGACCCTCAGGGGCGCGTGGCATGCGAGACGGCAACTACCACCGGACTCGTACTAATCGCCGGAGAGATCACCACCAATTCCTATGTCGACATTCCCGCTATCGCCCGGGACGTGATTCGGGACGCGGGCTACACCCGGGCCAAGTACGGCTTCGACTACGAGACCTGTGGTGTTATCGTCTCCATTAAGGAGCAGTCGGGTGATATTGCCCTGGGTGTCAACCGCTCGCTGGAGGCAAAGGAGCAGGAGCTCCCCGTCCAAGAGAGCCACAACTTCGACCTCATCGGGGCTGGGGACCAGGGTATGATGATCGGCTTCGCCTGCAACGACACTCCTGAGCTGATGCCCATGACGATCTCCTTGGCGCACAAGCTCTGCCGCCAAATGGCCGCCATACGCAAGGATGGCACCCTTCCCTACCTCCGCCCCGACGGAAAGTCACAGGTTACCGTCGAGTATCGCTATGGCGTACCCGTAAGGGTCGACACGGTTGTCCTCAGCTCCCAGCATGACCCCAATGCAACTCACTCACAAATTGAGAGCGACCTTATTGAGAACGTCGTTATGAAAGTCATACCGGCCGACCTGCTGGACGCTAACACGAAGTACCACGTGAATCCCACGGGGCGCTTCGTAGTCGGCGGGCCGATGGGGGATGCGGGGCTCACCGGACGGAAAATTATTGTCGATACCTACGGCGGTGTGGCCCGACACGGTGGCGGCGCCTTCTCAGGCAAGGACCCGACCAAGGTTGACCGCTCCGCCAGCTACGCTGCCCGCTACGTTGCCAAGAACCTGGTCGCCGCGGGACTCGCGGACAGGCTGGAAGTGCAGCTCTCCTACGCCATCGGCGTTGCTCACCCCATTTCCGTAGCCGTCGAGACCTTTGGCACGGGCAAAGTCCCCGATGACCTGATCATGGAGCTCACCAAAAAGCACTTCGATCTCAGGCCAGCGGCCATTATCGAGATGCTGGACCTTCGGCGTCCCATCTACCGACCCACTGCCGCCTACGGCCACTTCGGGCGTTTAGACTTGGATCTGCCCTGGGAGCACACCGACAAGGCCGAGGCTCTGATGGCCGATGCCGGGACACGGGGCCAGGTACAGGCGGGTTAGCAGACATAACTCCCTCGAATCGTCCGGCAACGCTCTGCTGGGGTACAATCTGGTAGATGCCGGGCGAGATTAAATTTGGGACCGACGGTTGGCGTGGCCTCATCGCCGACGATTTCACCTTTTCCAACGTCCGGATCTGCGCGCAAGCCGTTGCGGAATACGTTAAGGGCAGGGGACTCGGGGGGCGGGGGGTGGTGGTCGGGTACGATACCCGATTCCTCTCCGAGCGCTTCGCCTACGACGTGGCAGGAGTCCTTGCCGCCAACGGCATCCGTGCCTATCTCAGTATCTCTGCCGTGCCGACCCCCGTCGCCAGCTACGCAGTCATGGACAGGGAAGCGGCCGGGGCGGTAGTCATTACGGCCAGTCACAATCCTGCTGGATGGAACGGTTTCAAGTTCAAGCCTGAATACGCAGGAAGTGCCACTCCCGAGATAACCGCGAACCTGGAATCCATAATCGCCGATATACAAGGGCGGGGCGGCGTGCCCAAGCTCAACACAGAAGACACGAACGCTGATTGCCTAATCGAGACAGTGGACCTCGTGCCCGCGTACGAACGCCACGTCGCAACACTGGTAGATCTGGATAGGCTACAGGAGTCGGGGTTGGGGGTGGCCGTGGACTCGATGTACGGGGCGGGCATCGGCTACGTCAAGCGAATTGTTGGCGGAGGCTCGGCAAGGGTGAGTGAGATACACCGTACCCGCAACCCCCTTTTCCCGGGGCTCGGGCAGCCGGAACCTATAGCCCGAAACCTTGCCAAACTGAGGGTCCAGGTCAGAAAGACCGATGCCGACGTGGGCCTAGCCACCGACGGAGATGCCGACAGGGTCGGCGTTGCCGACGAGTATGGAAACATCCTCACGCCCCTCCAGATTTTCGGGCTGCTGGCCTACTATCTCCTGGAGGTGCTGGGGGAGAGGGGCCCGATGATCAAGTCCATCACCACAACCAGGATGATAGACCGGCTGGGAGAACGGTACGGCGTACCCGTCCACGAGACCGCGGTCGGCTTCAAGCACATCGGGCCGAAGATGATGGCGGAAGACGCCCTGATCGGAGGAGAGGAAAGCGGAGGATTCGGTTTCCGCGGCCACGTCCCGGAGCGGGACGGGATCTTGGCCTCCCTCTACATACTGGACCTCCTGGCCCAGACCGGCAGGACGGTATCACAGCTAATTGGTGACCTTTATGATCTTGTCGGGCCGCACCATTATGACCGCGTGGATATCCCCATCGCAGGTGCTGCCAAAGAGCAGGCCAGGGAGCGGATAGCAAATGCACAGCCCGACTCCATAGCTGGAATGCCCGTGTCCCGGCTGGACAGGACGGACGGGCCCCGCTTCGAGTTCGAGGATGGGAGCTGGCTCCTGTTCCGTTTCTCGGGCACCGAGCCCTTAATGAGAATTTACGCTGAAAGCAGGAGCATGGAGGCCGTTGACCGACTTCTGAACGCCGGTCGAGCCCTGGCCTCCGTATAACGATGATAGACCTGGACGACCACGGAATCTACGACGTCCTTGACCAATCAAGGCTGCGGATCCGGCTGCGAACCATGGCCGAGCAGTGCCGCAGGGGATGGAATACCATGCCTGTGCCGGACCTGCCGGAGAGCTACAGACACGTGGACCGCGTAGTGCATTTCGGCATGGGTGGATCAGCCATAGCGGCCGACTATCTTCAGACGGTAGTCGTGCAGGCAGGCGGCCCTCCGGTGGAGGTGTTTCGCGGCTTCGAGTATCCCAGTCCGCTCGACGATGAGACCCTTGTCATCGGGTCAAGCTACTCAGGCAACACCGAGGAGACACTCTCGGCCTTCGATCTTGGGTTGTCGGGGTGTAAGGTGGCTGTGACGGGGGGAGGTCGGTTGGAGGAGACGGCGGCGGAGTACGGTATACCGGTCTACGCCATTGACATAGTCTCCGAGCCTCGCGCTGCGCTTGGCTATTGCCTCTTCACACTCCTGTCCTGCATGAACAGGCTTGAGTTGGTCGAAAACCTTGGGTCGGACGTCGAGGAGGCCATTGAGCTGATCGAACGGCTTTCGGAGCAGTATTCAGAGTCCACCCCGACAGAGGATAACCCCGCCAAGACGCTGGCATGGCAGTTGATGGAGAATTTGATTGTGGTCTACGCCGGTGATATATTCAACTGCGTAGCCCGGCGATGGAAGACCCAACTCAACGAAAACGGCAAGTCTTGGGCATTCTACGAAATGCTGCCGGAAGCGGGTCACAATGCGGTCGAGGGCCTGGAAAGGCCCGGCAATGTCTCTGATCAGACCCACGTTGTCCTCTTGGGCGCTAATGCCGTGGATGAGCGCCTCCAGTCCACCTATGACGGCATTGTCGAGCTTCTGAGAAGGAGCGGGGTCGGGCAGAGTGTTGTGGAGGCGGAAGGGGAGTCAGTCTTGGCACAAATAATGAGCCTGACGGTGTTGGGAGACTACGCTAGCTACTATCTGGGCCTGCTATACGGCGCAGACCCTTCTCCCGTACCCCGCATTAACGCCCTGAAAGCAATGATCGAGGAAAGCTAGCAGTTAACACCGTGTAGACCCGGACGGAGGAGCCATGAAGTTAGCCTTCACGCAAAAGGAAGAGGCGTTCCGCCAGGAGATAAGAGGTTTCCTTAAACAGGAGCTGCCCGACGACTGGGAGGGGCTGGAGGAAGGCGACGAGTACGAAGGCGAAGGCCTGGAGTTCACCCGACGCATGGCCAAGACCCTGGCTAACAAGGGTTGGCTGACCCTGGCCTGGCCCAAGGAATACGGAGGTCAGGACCGCCCGATGATGGAGCAGGTCGTCTACCAGGAAGAGATGGCCTACAACATGGTCCCTCCAGCCACCCTGGACATGGGAGTCGGGGGGATAGGTTGGGTCGGGCCCACGCTGATGATTTATGGCACCGAGGAGCAGAAGAAGGAGCAAATCCCCTACATAGGCGCAGGGGAAAGGTTCTGGTGCACGGGATACAGCGAGCCTGACTCGGGATCCGACCTCGCCTCTCTGCAGACGGAGGCCCTCTCTGATGGAGACCACTACGTGGTCAATGGGCAAAAGACATGGAACAGCGGCGGCCACGCGATGGATTGGTGCTGGCTCGCCGTTCGCACGGATCCCTCGGCGCCCAAGCACAAGGGGATAAGCCTGGTACTGGTGGACCTAAAGACGCCGGGCGTCACTATCGACCCAATCGTGAATATGGCCAATTCTCATCACTTCAACGAGATATTCTTCGAAAACGTCCGGGTGCCCAAGGCCAACCTGGTGGGCGAAGAGAACATGGGCTGGTACTACGTGGCCGTGGCCCTGGATTTCGAAAGATCGCACATAAGAGACGCTGCGATCCAGAGGCGTCACCTGGACGAAATAGCCGCTCACCTCGGCAGGTCCGGGTCTCGAAGACCGGCATTGAATGCGGATGAGTCCGTCAGGAACAGGCTGGCAGATGCGGCCATAAACATAGAGGTGGGTCGATGGATGGCGTACCGGGTGGCCTCGATGCAGGGCCAAGGCCTCGTGCCCAACGCCGAAGCCTCGATGTGCAAGTTAATCCTAACCGAGAGCGCCCAGAAGCTTGCCAATACTATATTGTGGGTGCTCGGCCTCCACGGTCAACTGGGCCCCGGGTCGGCGTGGGAAGTGTTCAAAGGCCGGTTCCAAAGGGACTATTTGCTTTCGATATCGCAGACCATAGCAGGTGGAACCTCGGAGATACAGCGGGGGATCATTGCCCGTAGAGGCCTCGGACTGCCCCGAGGATAAATACACCAAGTCGCTACAACATAGCACCCCGTGTCCTGATATTCTTACAGGAAACTTAGAGGAGGGATGATATATGCCGCTATCCCTTGATGTAGCCGAGAAGATGGCAGATGCCGCCAAGGCCAAGGCCGTTGCAATGGGCTGCTCCGTGAGTGTAGCCGTAGTAGACAATGGGGGATACACCCTAACTGTCTCCAGAATGGACGGCGCCTTGCCCCTGTCCGCCGACGAAGCGATAAACATGGCCTATACGGCGGTCATGTTCGGGGCGGAAGGAGCCAAGATAATGACAATGGTAGGCAGGCCCTGGTTTCAGAGCATGGTTATCTCTACCCAGGGCAAGATAGTCCCCGCAGACGGTGAAATGCCCATAGAGATTGGCGGAGAGGTGGTGGGTGGAATAGCCGCTGCAGGCGCTTCGAATGAGCAGGACGTCGCCTGTTGTGTTGCGGCCCTGGAGGCCCTCAGAAACAACTTCCGCTAACCGTACCTGAGGAGCTAATCCTCGCCAACGGCGCCATTTGTAAAAAAGAGGACGGCCCGACGCATGCGTCGGGCCGTCCCTTCGTTTCCAGGCTTTTTATACGTTACCGCTTCGTGTACTGAGGCGCCTTTCGGGCTCTCTTAAGGCCGTACTTCTTACGTTCCTTGACGCGGGCGTCCCGAGTCAGGAGGCCGGCCTTGCGGAGCACGGGCCTCAGTTCTTCGTTGGCGACCAGGAGGGCGCGGGATATGCCGTGTCTGATGGCGTGGGCTTGTCCCGCTATACCGCCACCGGCCACCTTTACCGAAACGCTGTAGTTGTTGGTGAGGCCGGTTGTTGCGAATGGCTCATGAATGACCTGCTGGAGCGTCCGGAGTGTGAACAATTCGTTCATGGGCTTGCCATTGACGACTATTGCACCGTTGCCGGGGAACAATCTGACTCGGGCCACGGCCTCTTTGCGTTTGCCAATGGCGTAGAAATATCTTTGTTCTGTCAACGGCCTCTCCCGGGGGCTAAGCGCCCCGCTCCTTATCTTCTTCTGGGGGCTCGGTCTCCGAGGCTTCTGCCGCCTCTACCTCGGCGACTGGTTCAGAGTCGACTCCCTCGTCCGCCATCTCAGCAGTTGGCTCGGCTTCTTCCACCGAGTCCTCTGCCTCTACGACTGGCTCTGCGTCGCTTGTTACGGGTTCTGCTTCTGCGGTCGGGTCCTCGGGTGTCACGGCGTCCGCCGGGGCTTCTTCGATGGCCGGGGCCGGAGCTTCGGAGGATTCCTTTGCCTTGCGAATCCGTTTCTTGTACTGCGGTTTGGGCAGTCCAAGCCATACGACGCCCTCTTCGCGATCTTTCTCCAGGGCATTGAGGCTGTCCGCCACCTGGGACTCGTGGGGATGTTCGGCGCCCTCATAGACCTTCAGACGTCTAAACATCTGTCGGCCCAGCCGGTTGTGGGGGAGCATGCCTTTCACGGCGTGTTCCACCACCCGGGTCGGGTGCCTGGTCATCATGCTCTCGTAGGGCACTTCCTTTAGCCCGCCGGGGTATTGGGAATGGCTGTAGTAGACCTTCTGCTCGGCCTTGCGCCCCGTGACCCGCACCTTGCCGGCGTTGATAACTATCACGAAATCGCCGGTGAGCATGTGGGGCGAGTAGTTGGGCTTGTGCTTGCCCTTCAGCAGGTGGGCCACCTGCACGGACAGCCGACCCAAAACCTGTCCTTGCGCATCAAGGACCTGCCATCTGGGCCGAAGGTCGTTTGCCGTTGCCGTTGCCGTTATATTCTTCGTAAGTGTTGCCATTTTTTCAGTATCGCTTTGCTGTTAGCTAATCATGGCCGAGACTTCGGCCTTTAACATAGTTTCAGATAAGAAAGGGTCGGCGTGGGCCGGGTACCGAACGGCTTCCAGGCACAGACCCGCGGGAGACAGGGTAGGGCCTGCAGTCCCGGGTGTCGGGTTCTCTACGAGGTCTCGGAACTCCTCGATGGTGATGCGGCCCAGTCCCACCTGTACCAGTGCACCGGCAGTGCGCCGCACTTGGTGAGTAAGGAAGGCGTTGCCTTCCATCGCCAGTGTCACCATAGTGCCCTGCATTGAGATGGAGGCCTCCATGATCTGGCGGGTAGTAGAGGTACCAGGTACCTGTGGGGCCTTGGAAAAGGAAGCGAAATCGTGCGAGCCCACCAGATGCCCGGCTGCCCGATCCATCATGCTTCCGTCCAGATTGCCTCTGACGTGGCACGTGAGGCCTCGCAGCAGGGGTGAGCGTGTCGGGCTGTTCAAAATTGAGTAGTGATAGCGTCGGGACACGGCATCATGCCGGGGGTCGAATCCCAAGTCCGCCTCAGCGGCCCGGTGCACTGAAATATCGTCATCCAGGTAATGGTTGAGGGCGTGAAGCAGAGTTTCGGCAGAGAGCTCCGAACTGATAAGGAATGCGGCTACCTGGCCGCGAGCATTGACTCCCGAGTCCGTGCGCCCCGCACACGAGACCCTGACCTTTTCGCCCGTTGCCTTCTCAATGGCGAGTTCCAGTGCGGACTGGATGGTAGGCACGTCGGGCTGCCACTGGAACCCCTGGTAGCGAGTCCCGTCATATTCCAGGTGCAAAGCGATCCTTCTGAGACCACCGCCCTGGGTTGTATTTGCTTCCGCGTGTGTCATTCAGTATGTAATTACTCGACCAGTTCGAGGCGCGCCATTGGCGCTGCGTCGCCCAGCCTGGGCCCGAGCTTGACCATCCGCGTGTACCCGCCGGGCCTCTCCGAGAACCGCGGGCCCAATTCATCGAAGACCTTGGATACCACTTTCTTGTCGGCCACGTATGACAGGGCCTGACGACGGGCGTGGAGGTCTTCCCTCTTGCCGAGGGTAATGATCTTCTCGGCGATGCCCTTGATCTCTTTGGCTTTCGCCTCGGTTGTTGATAGGTGCTCGTTGCGAAGCAGGTCGGTGACCAGGTTCCGGTACAGGGCTTTCCGGTGGTCCGACTTGCGTCCTAACTTGCGACCCGATTTCCTGTGTCTCATCTTGGTGTCTCTATTCGGTTCCTTCGACCGTTGCCGGCACGTCCACTTCTTCCAGAGAGGGTTCTTCCTCCGCCTCTTCCGGGACCTCAGCAGTCGGGGGTGCAAAGGGCTGGGCGGTCTGGGCCAGTATGGATGCCACATCCACACCGTGGTCCATCAGCACCTCGTACAGTTCACTCAGCGACTTCTCACCGAAGTTCCTGATCTGGAGCAGCTCATCTTCGCCCTTCTCAAGCACTTCCCCGACACTTTTCAGGCCTTCCCTGTCCAGGCAGTTGAATATCCTGGCCGGAAGCTGAAGACTCTCCAGGGTCATAGCGTAATGCTCTGCCGGTATGTCAAGGTAACGCCCGTCTGAGGAGGCGAGGGACTTGCCCAGGTTGGCGAAGAGGGAGAAGTAATTTATCAGAGCGTCCCCGGCTTCCTGCAGGGCCTGCACCGGACGTATTGTACCGTCGGTCCAGGTGTCCAGGACCACACGTTCCTTGCCCATGTATGGGCCGATCCTGATGGGCTCTACTTTGAAGTTCACCTTGCGAACGGGGGTGAAAATTGCGTCCACGGGCAGGGCGCCGATGGGCAGGCCGTCAATGTTTGCGGCAGCCATGTAGCCTCGGCCCCTCTCCACGTTGAACTCAACTGAGAGTGCAGCCTCTTCGGAATCCATAGTTGCGAGGTGCAGGTCGGGGTTAGCAACCTCGTACTCTGCAGCGGGGCTTATGTCTCCCGCCACGACCTCTCTCTCACCTTCCACGTCAAGGAATAGCCTTCCGGGCTGGTCTGAATTGGACTTCAGCCGTATTCCCTTGACGTTGAGCAGGAATTCGGTGACGTCCTCCGTGACGTGGGTGATCGTGGAGTATTCGTGCTGAATGCTCTGGATCTTCACCCAGGTTATTGCAGCGCTCTCTATGGAGCTGAGAAGCACCCTTCGGACTGAGTTGCCGATGGTGGTCCCGAGACCTCTTTCGAGTGGCTCTACGCTAAACCGGCCGTAGGTCGCCTGGTCTTCCAGTATCTGAATTTCAGGGTTAGCGATGCCGACCAGAGCATCACTGGCCTGGAACGGTTCGCTGTATATATCCATCATTTGGACAGGTTCTCCGAAATAGAACGGCTTCTACCGTGAGTAGTATTCGATGATTAGCCGGTCATCGACCCGGGAGCCAACCAGCTCTCTTGTAGGTATGGTCAGGACGCGGCCTGCCATGGCCTGGGGATCGACGCTAAGCCACTCAGGGATTGGTTTTCCACGGATCTCCGCCTCCATGAACTTGAAGTGCTCGGACTTGCGGCCTCGGCCCGTCCACCCGACTTGGTCGCTCACTTTTAGCAGGTAGGAAGGAATGTTGGTGGGCGTTCCGTTCACTGTGATGTGGCCGTGCCTGACGACCTGGCGCGCCTGGTTCCGCGAGCTCGCAAACCCAAGCCTGAACACCACGTTGTCGAGCCTGCTCTCCAGGATCTTCAGGAAGTTATCACCAGTGACTCCCGGCTGTTCCCGGGCGGCGCTGAAGTGGCGGAAAAGCTGCTTCTCGACCAGGCCGTAGGTGTGCTTTACCTTTTGTTTCTCCCTGAGCTGCAATCCTCTTTCCGAGACTCTTCGCCTGCGGGTGCCCCGCTGGCCGGGAGGCCCGATCCGGCGCTCGATGGCGCACTTGGGTGTGAGGCAGCGATCACCCTTTAGGAAGAGCTTTTCGCCCTGCCTTCTGCACAGTCTGCAAACGGGACCAGTGTAACGAGCCAAAGGGTATCCTCCGTGCTAAATGCGCCTTCGCTTGGGGGGGCGGCAGCCATTGTGGGGAATTGGCGTGACGTCCCTGATACTGACTATATGGATGCCTGCCGCGGCGAGGGATCGGATGGCGGCTTCCCGGCCGCTCCCCGGTCCCCTGACGAAGACCTCCACCTCCCGCAGTCCCTGGTCGGTACCCTTTCGGGCCGCCTGGTCCCCCGCCCTCTGGGCGGCGAAGGCGGTGCCTTTGCGGGAACCCTTGAACCCCATTGTCCCGGAGCTGCCCCAGGCTATGACGTTCCCATTCGGATCGGTGAGCGTTATCTTGGTGTTGTTGAAGGTAGACTGGATGTAAGCCCGGCCCACGGGCACGAACTTCTTCTCTCTCCGTCTGGACCTTCCCTTCTGCTTCGCCATTTTTACCTCTACTACTTCTTGGCCCGTACTTGCCTTCGACCTGCGACCGTTCTTCTAGCGCCTCTCTTGGTCCTGGCGTTGGTCTTAGTCCGCTGTCCGTGAACCGGCAGCCCGCGGCGGTGCCTGATACCGCGGTAGGTGTTTACCTCTACCAGACGGCGGATGTTCTGCTGGATCTGGCGCCGCAGGTCTCCCTCTACCAGATATTCCTTGTCGATGACTTCCCTGACGCGATTGAGATCGTCCTCGGAGAGGTCACGGACTTTGGAGTCCGGGTCTATCTGTGCGGCTGCTGCAACCTTCCCGGCGGTGGTCAGGCCCACGCCGTATATTGCGGTCAACGCAATATCGAATTTCTTTTCGTTAGGGATATCCACGCCTGCTACTCTTGGCATAACATCCTCCGCATTAACTCATATAGGCCGTCTTAAGACGGCTATCCCTGCCTCTGCTTATGCTTCGGCACCTCGCAGATCACCCGCAGCGTCCCGTGACGGCGGACAATCTTGCACTTGTCGCAAAGTTTTTTAACCGAAGCCCTGACTTTCATCCCGCTTACGTCTCCTACTTGAACCGATAGGTGATCCGTCCCCGGCTCAGGTCGTAGGGCGAGAGCTCTACGAGCACCCGGTCCCCGAGGAGGATCCTGATGAAATGAATGCGCATCTTGCCCGATACGTGGGCCAGCACCTGGTGCCCGTTGGCCAGCTCCACGGTGAACATGCCGTTGGGCAGAGTCTCGACGATCCGGCCCTCGACCTCTATCTTCTCTTTCTGCACGGTCCGCTCTTCAGCCATAGTCTATCCCTACAGTCCCTTCACTATCGCTAGTCGTCCAACCTCGTCATTACTATCGGGCCTTCGGTCGTGATCGCTATGCTGTGTTCGAAATGGGCGGACAGGCTACCATCTCGTGTGACGACAGTCCAGCCGTCATTCATCAGAGACGTGGTCCAGTCCCCTATATTGAGCATCGGCTCTATTGCCAGCGCCATTCCCTCTCTCAGCTGGAGCCCGCGCCCCGGCTTTCCATAATTCGGCACCGAGGGCTCTTCGTGCATCCTGCGCCCTATCCCGTGCCCCACGTACTCCCTGACCACCGAGAAACCGAGGGCCTCGGCGTGGTTCTGCACCGCAAAAGAGATGTCCCCGATCCGTGCACCGATCACCGCCGCCTCGATGCCACAGTCCAGGGAGTCTCTGGTCGCATCGATGAGGCGTTGAGCTTCCTCGGTAATCTCTCCCGCTCCTACGGTAACGGCGGCGTCACCGTGGAACCCATCAACTATCGCGCCGACGTCAACGCTGACAAGGTCTCCTTCATTGATGACCCGCTCCCCGGGGATGCCGTGGACAATCTCATTGTTGATGGATACGCAGACGGCTGCAGGGAAACCCCGATAGCCGACGAATGACGGTATGGCCCTGTGCCGGGCAATCTCAGACCGGGCAACAAAGTCCAGGTCACCAGTGGTGATGCCCGGCTCGACGGCCGCTTGGAGCGCTTTCAGCGTGTGGGCCACCACCTTGCCGGCCTGCTTCATCCGCTCAAGCTCCCGAGGAGTCTTGATCTCCATACCTTCCTGAATGACGACCCTGGAGCCTCCCAGAAACGTTTTGTTCATCGGGATGCCCCCCGCCCGGAAAGGACTTTCAGGGAGTCGGCCATTTGCTGCCCGACCTGTTCTATCGGCTGCTCTCCATCGATCTCGATGAGCGAGCCTTGCCCCTGATAATAGGATATGAGCGGCGCAGTCTGATCCTTGTAGACCTGTACCCGTCTGCGAGATGTGGCCTCGGTGTCGTCATCCCTCTGGTAGAGCTCACCGCCGCAGCGGTCGCAGACACCCTCACTCTTTGGTGGGGAATTGACTATATGGTAAGGGGACTGGCAGGCTCGACAGATCCACCGGCCACTTAGCCGACGTATTAACTCTTCTTCCGAGACCTTGATATATAAGACTGCCCCGATCCCCTTGCTTAGCGCATCGAGAGCAGTGTCCAGCGCCTGGGCCTGTGCCAAGGTGCGGGGAAATCCGTCCAGGACGGCTCCTCTCTGACAGTCGGTTTCCTGGAGCCTTTCGAGGACCATCCTGACGGTCAACTCGTCGGGTACCAGTTCGCCCTTGTCCATGTAGGACTTGGCTTCTAAACCGAGAGGCGTGCCCTGTCCCAGCGCCCGGCGGAACAGGTCTCCCGACGCGACGTGGGCCGCTTCCAACTCGGAAGATAGGCCGACCGCCTGGGTGCCCTTGCCCGCTCCGGGGCCTCCGAGAAGTATCACGTACATCATCGGATGAATCCCTCGTAGCGGCGCATCAGGAGTTGGGCTTCGAGCTGTCTCATGGTGTCAAGTACAACACCAACGGCGATGAGCATGGCCACACCGGTAAGCTGTAACCCCTTGACCCCTGTAAACTCTCCGGAGAAGTAGGGGATGATGGCGATTATTCCCAGGAAGATCGCACCTCCCAACGTTATCCGAAGCAATACCCTGGTTATGTGGTCGTTGGTCGGTTTGCCGGGCCGGATGCCAGGTATAAACCCGCCCTGCCTCTGCAAATTCTCGGCGATGTTCTGCTGCTGGAACACGATTATTGAGTAGAAGAAGGCGAAAGCCACCACCAGGAAGAAGGTCATAATCCAGTAGAACAGGCCGGTGGTGTCGAATACATTGCCTACGAAACGGGCTGCGGTGGCCAGCCAGCCGGTGTTCGAACCGACGAAGTAGCTGGCCACCAGCCCCGGAAAAATCATTATCGAAAACGCGAAGATAATCGGAATCATCCCTGCGGAGTTGACCCGCAACGGAATGTGCGTCGCGCCTGCCTGCCGATACATTCGGCCGCTTCGGAACACGCTCCGTCCGTACTGTACCGGAATCCGGCGCTGGGCTTCGGTGAAGAGGACAATGCAGTAGACCGTTATGAGTGCGATGGCGAAGAAGACCACCAGCCCGCCGACGTTGCCCCTCTGCAGGAATGCCTGGCCCAGCAGCGTCGGGAGTCCGGAGACTATGCCCGAGAAGATAATCAGCGATATACCGTTGCCGATGCCTCGCTCGGTGATGAGTTCGCCGAGCCATACGCAGAACATGGTGCCCGCGGTCATAGAGGCCATCATTGCGATGGTCGGGCCTAGCTGGCCGCCCGTGAACCCGATTCCCTGCTCCAGCACGCCGCCCCGCTCCAGCAGCACCAGCTGCCCGAAGCTCTGGGCCAGTGCCATAGGCACCGTCAGCCAGTGAGTAATCTGGTTCAGCCTCTGCCGTCCTGCCTCGCCGCCCTCCCTGGAAAGCTGTTGCAGCCGGGGGACCACAGGGATTAGAAGCTGCATGACGATGGATGCGGTGATGTACGGGTAGACGCCCATGGAGGCGACGCTGAGGTTTCGGAGGGCGCCGCCGCTGAACAGGTCCAGCATCCCGGAAAGATTGTTCCCCTGTGAGGGATCGAAGAATCTAGCGAGGTTGTCCACGTCGATACCGGGAACCGGGACGTGGGCCACGAACCGGTAGATGACCAGGATGGCCAGCATGAACAGGACCTTGCCGCGCAGGTCTGGCTGCCCGGCCACATCTATCATGGCCTGGAGCAGCTTGGGTCTTGAAGATACGGTTTGGGTCTGCTGCATCTAGCCTAGGATCTCCACACTCCCGCCAGCTGCTTCGATTTTGGATACCGCGGACACGGAGAACTTGTTCGCCTTGATGCTCAGAGCCCGGTCCAGCTCTCCTTCACCCAGGACTTTGATGGGTTTTCGCAGGTCTCTGACTATTCTGCGGGACAAGAGGAGGTCGGGGGTGACCTCCGTCCCATTTTCAAATGCATTTAGCTGGGACAGGTTTATGGGCAGATATTCTTTTCGAAATATATTGGTGAAGCCCCTCTTGGATGGCATGCGCTTGATCAGCGGAAGCTGCCCGCCTTCGAACCCGCGGCGTATGCTTCCACCCGACCGGGACTTCTGACCTTTGTTGCCCCGCCCCGAGGTGTGGCCATAGTTGCTGCCGTATCCCCGACCAACGCGTCGGCGCGATCTCTTGGACCGGGGTAACGGCGACAACTCATTCAGTCTCATTGTATTTCTTCCACTACAACCAGGTGATTGACCTTCTGCACCATGCCCCGCAGGGACGGATTGTCCTCGTGCTCTACGGTCTGGTGCAGCCTTTTAAGCCCCAGGGCCCGGAGGGTGCCCCTCTGGTCCTGGGGATGTCCGATACTGCTTTTTCGAAGGGTTACTTTGATTCGTGACACAGATTTTGCCTTACTCCGACTCCGCCGGTTGGCCCTTGCGGGCCGCAATGGCTTGTGCAGGGTCTCGAAGTTGCTGCAATCCGCGCAACGTAGCCTTGGAGGTGTTGATCGGATTGCTGCTTCCAAGCGACTTGGTGAGTACGTCCTTCACCCCCGCCGCCTCCAGCACGGCCCTGACCCCGCCGCCGGCTATTACTCCGGTGCCGGGACCCGCCGGCCGCAGCACCACCTTGGCGCCACCGAATTTGCTCACGATTTCGTGGGGGATGGTGGTGTCCTTGAGCAGTACCTTGACCATGCTCTTAGTGGCTATGGTGTTGCCTTTCCGAACTGCGTCGGGGACGCTTGCCGATTTGCCGAGGCCCACACCTGCGCGACCGTTGCCGTCGCCAACCACTACCAGTGCAGTGAACCTGAACCTTCTACCGCCCTTTACCACTTTGGAAACACGGTTGATGTGTACGACGCGTTCGGTCAAGTCCGAGTTACGGGAGTCGACCCTGTCTCGTCTGTTATCTCGTCTGTCGTTTCTTCCCATCAAAACTTCAACCCACCTTTTCGGGCGCCTTCAGCGAGGGATTGCACCCTGCCGAAGTAGCGATAACCACCTCGGTCGAAAACCACCGTGTTCACGCCCTTGCCCGTGGCCCGGGAGGCTATGAGATCTCCAACGAGCCCCGCAACATCCTTCTTCCGCTTCCCTTCCGACTCCTTGGCCACCGACTCCTCCAAGCTGGACGCCGCCGCAATGGTGACTCCTTTGTCGTCGTCTATGACCTGCGCGTAGATATGGTTAAGGCTGCGGAAAATCGAGAGTCGGGGCCTGTCCGGGGTGCCGGACAAGTTTTTCCTGATCCTTCGCTGCCTACGTGATCTTGCTTGTCTTCGGTCCAACTTTGCCATGTGTTATCCTGCGCCTGTGGCGGCCCGCTTGCCGGGCTTCAGCCGGATATATTCGCCCGTGTATCGGATGCCCTTGCCCTTGTAGGGATCGGGGCGGCGAATGCGGCGTATCTTGGCCGCTACCTGCCCGACCGACTGCTTGTCTATCCCACTGACGATTATCCTATCGTTTCCCTCCACGCTCAGGGTTATACCCTCGGGCGGGGAGACCTCTACCCGGTGAGAAAAGCCCACCTGTAGCACCAGTTTTCCGCCGTCCATCTGAGCTCTGTACCCAACACCTACAAGCGTCAGGCTCTTGGTGAACCCCTCGCTCACTCCGTGGACCATGTTTGCTATGAGCGTCCGGGTGAGCCCGTGCAGAGCCCTGTGTTCCCGCTGATCGGTGGGTCTGGTCACGGTGAGGACACTGTCGTCCCGAGACACGGTGAGATCGGAGTTGTGGGTGTAATAAAGCTCGCCGCGGGGCCCAGTGACGGTGATGTGGCTGTCTTTCATTGCGACTTCCACACCGGAAGGGATGGCGATAGGCTGTTTTCCAATTCTTGACATGATCTTTACTTATTCACTGATATATTTGAGCGCCCTTACCATACCTGGAACATGAGCTCGCCGCCGACCTTTTGCCTCCAGGCCCGGGACCCGGTCATCATTCCCTTGGAAGTGGAGACTACCGTGATGCCGACTCCGCCGTAGACCCTCGGTATCTCGTCCTTGCTTATGTATACTCGGAGGCCGGGCTTGCTGAGCCGCTTCAGGCCACGGATCATGGGCTTGCCTTCTTCCTCGTATCTCAGAAGGAGACGCAGCGTGTCCTGGGGTTCGCTCTTCACTACTTCGAAATCGCTTATGAATCCTTCGGATTTGAGGATGCCTGCAATGGCGCTCTTGGTCTTCGATGCGGGCATCGACACCGTGGAATGGTCCACGGCCAAGGCGTTCCTTATCCGGGTCAACATATCGGCGATGGGGTCCGTTACTACTCCCATAATTTCAGCTCTACCAACTCGACTTTCTGACCCCGGGCAGCTTGCCCTGCAGGGCCAATTCTCTAAAGCAGATACGGCACAGGCCGAAATACCTCATATATCCCCTGGGTCGTCCACAGAGGTTGCACCGGTTGCGGAACTGTGCCCGGTACTTGGGGGGCTTTTGCCATTTGGCTACCTTGGCTGCTCGGGCCACGCTACTCGTTTCCTTCCTGTTGCTATCTTATGCCGGCCGCGCGAAGGGCATGCCTAACTGGGTCAATAGTTGCCGGGCTTCTTCATCGGTCTTGGCGGAGGTCACGATTGTGACCTGCAGGCCCCGTTGCCGGTCCATCTTGTCATAATCTATTTCCGGGAATAGTGTCTGGTCGCCAAACCCGAGGCTGTAGTTGCCCCGGCCATCGAAGGCAGCGGTGGACACGCCTCGGAAGTCCCTGATGCGGGGTAGGGCGGCGTTGAGGAGCCGGTCCAGAAATTCGTACATCCTGCCTCCGCGGAGAGTGACCATGATCCCGATGATCATGCCGTCCCTCACCCGGAAGTTCGCCACCGACTTCTTTGCCCGGGTCGTCACGGGGTGCTGCCCGGTGATCGTCTCCAGGTCTCGGGTGGCGCCTTCCACGGCTCGAGGGTTCGAAAGCGCCTCACCCAACCCGATGTTGAGGACGATCTTATCCACCTTCGGCGCCTGCATCACGTTGGCATAGCTGAAGTGCTGCACCAGGGCCGGAATGATCTCTTCCCTATACCGGACCTTGAGCCTAGGCTGGACCCCGTTTGATGCCGGAGCCGCCTCTTTGGCCTTCGCCTTGGATTTTCTTTTCGGTTTTACTCTATCGTCGCTTGGCATAGTTTACAAACTCTGGGATAGCCTTGCCCCGGCGCAGCGCTCTGGGGCTGGGACTTGTCGGCGAGAGCCTTGGTCGGCTTGTCGCAGGAGGGACAGACCAGCTTCAGGTTGGACATTTGCATTGGGAGTTCCAGGTCTATAAGTCCGGCCTGCCTAACGTTGGGTTTGGGCCTCATGGCCTTCTTTGTGGAGTTGATTTTCTCCACCCAGGCCAGTCCGTCAGCGGGACTAATCCGAAATATCCTTCCCGTCTTGCCCTTATCTTTGCCGGCAAGTACTAGGACCTTATCGTTCTTCTTGATTCTCAAAATAATACCTTCAAGTTCTCGTTTGCCGGGATGATGCTAGAGCACCTCCGGAGCGAGGGATACGATCTTGGTGAAGTTGCGCTCTCGCAGCTCACGGGCCACGGGCCCGAAGATCCGCGTGCCCCTAGGATTGGAGGTGTCGCTCAATATAACTCCGGCGTTTTCGTCAAAGCGGATGTATGAGCCGTCGGGCCTGCGATAGGGCTTGGCTACCCGCACAATGACCGCCTTGACCACGTCGCCCTTCTTCACCTGGGCGGCGGGCGCGGCCTGCTTCACCGAGGCGACGATGATCTCGCCGATGGTGGCGTAGCGCTTGCCGGTGCCGCCGGGCACGTTGATGCACTCTATCACCTTGGCCCCAGAGTTGTCGGCAACCTGGAGTCGGGTAGCTACGCGTATCATTATTTCTTGGCCCCTTCTGTCATGCCGGCTAATTCGTCCGGCTGGGTATCGGCGATGTCTATTCGGGCCAGGACCTCAATCACGCGCCAGCGCTTTTCTCGGGACAGGGGCTTGGTCTCCTCTATCCGTACGGTATCGCCCAGCTTGCAGGAGTTGTTGTAGTCGTGGGCCTTGAACTTGGTTATCCGTCTGATGCGCCGTTTATACAGCCGGTGGGTGCGGTAACGCTCCACCGCTACGACAACGGTCTTGTCCATCTTGTCGCTGACGACCTGGCCTAAAATTGTCTTGCGGGACTTATTCATCTGTTTCCCTGAGCCAATTCCCGCTCCCGCATGATCGTCTTCAGTCGTGCGATCTTTCTGCGAATGCGTCTGATCTCTCTGTGGTTGGTGAGCTGGTTTGTGGCGCGGCGGAACCTCAAATTGAAGGTCTCCCGGTAGGAGTTTTCCAACTCCCGTTCCAGGTCCACTGCCGACAGGCTCCTTATTTCTTCCGCTTTCAACTAAGATACCTCGCTTGGATTGCGCCGCTATACAAGCTCGTCCCGGGACACGAATCGTGTGGAGACGGGCAGCTTGTGGGAGGCCCTTCTCATGGCCTCCTTGGCCGTTTCCTTCTCCACTCCGCCGATTTCGAAGAGCATCCGGCCCCGTTTTACCACTGCAACCCAGTGGTCCACGTTGCCCTTTCCGCTTCCCATGCGGGTCTCCAGTGGCTTCGAGGTTACCGGCTTATCGGGGAAGATGCGTATCCAGATCTGCCCACCACGCTTGACGTGGTGGGTGATGGCACGCCGGGCTGCCTCTATCTGGCGGTTGGTAATCCACGCAGTGGACTGGGCCTTGAGCCCGAACTCCCCGAAAGAAAGACCCGCTCCCGCGTGGGCCGTGCCCCTACGGTGTCCCCGATGGGCTTTCCGAAACTTCACTCGTTTCGGCTGAAGCATAGTTCTCCTCTAATATTATTGGCTGTCCGTCAGAACCCTCAGCTTCCGCATCCGGCGTCTTGGAGCTTGGGATGGTTACGCTGATGGGCTCCATTCTTTCGGCTTCGGACTGCTTGGGTTCGGGTAGGATGTCCCCTTTATATATCCATACTTTGACGCCTACGACACCCATGGTAGTGAGCGCCTCGGCGATTCCGTAGTCGATGTCGGCCCGGAGGGTGTGGAGCGGGACCCGACCGTCCCTATGCTTTTCGTTACGGGCTATCTCGGCTCCGCCCAGTCTTCCCGAGCAGATGATCTTGATGCCCTGGATTCCCGTCTGCATGGACCGAGTCGCCGCCTGCCTAATGGCCCGCCTGTACGACACGCGCCGCTCCAATTGGTCGGCGATGTTACGGGCTACGAGGAAGGCGTCCTGCTCCGGCTGCGATATCTCCTGGATGTTCAGGCGTACTCGGCGGCCGGTCCTCTTCTCCAGCAACCCACGCAGCTCGTCTACCCGCTGGCCCCCTCGCCCGATGACGATTCCGGGCCTGGCCGTGTAAATTGTGGCGATGACCTCGTTGGCGTTCCTCTCGATCTCGACTTTTGAGATGGCCGCGTCCGTGTGACTCCCGAGGATGGACTTTCGGATCGTCATATCCTCGGCCACCAGCTTTCGGTACTGCACGCCCTTACGGGCGAACCACTTGGCGTCCCAGTCCCGGATAATGCCTAGCCGAAACCCTATAGGGTGGGTTTTCTGTCCCAATTAATTCTCCCCGTCGTCCTGGTCAACCACCACGGTCAAGTGGCTGGTGCGCTTGATTATAGGTGCAGCTCTGCCGCGGGGCTTGGCCTTGAACCTTTTTAAGCTGGCCCCTTCATCCGCCGTTATCTTCACTATGCGAAGCTCGTCCCGGACCATGTCGTAGTTGTTCTCAGCGTTGGCCGCGGCCGACTCCACTACCTTCCTCACGATACGTGCCATTGGAATGGGCGTAAACCGGAGTTGGGAAATGGCGTCCTCCACCCTCATACCGCGCACGGTATCGATCAGGTTGCGCAGGTTCTTGGGTGATGCGTTTATGCCTTTGACTCGGGCCTTAACTTCCACTGTTCTGCTCTTTTCCTGTCTCTACATCCTTCGAGTGGCCTGCTCCGTGCGGCCCATGTGACCCCTGAACCGGCGGGTTGGGGCGAACTCCCCGAGCTTGTGCCCGACCATGTTCTCCGTCACGAAAATCGGCATGTGCCTCTGGCCGTCGTGCACGGCTATTGTCTGCCCTACCATGTCCGGAATAATGACCGAGGCGCGGGACCAAGTCTTGATGATCACCTTCTTGTTGGACCCCATTGCCGCTTCCACCTTCTTCATCAGCTTGGCGTCAACGAACGGCCCCTTTTTGATCGATCTCGACATTCTACTTCCGCCTCCTCACGATCATGGTGTTGGACTTCTTTTTCCTTCTGGTACGGTATCCCAGTGCAGGTTTGCCCCACGGAGTCTTGGGTCCGGGCATTCCCACGGGGGACCGACCCTCGCCGCCACCGTGGGGATGGTCCCGAGGGCTCATGGCCGAGCCTCTGACCGAAGGCCTCTTTCCCCTCCACCGGTTACGGCCTGCCTTGCCGAGCTTCATGTTCTTCTGGTCCGGGTTGCCGACCTGCCCGATGGTCGCCTTGCACTCGCTCTCCACCCTGCGCAGCTCGCCCGAGGGCAGTCTGAGCAGGCTGTAAATGCCGTCCTTGGCCAGCAGCTGGGCTGCCGTACCGCTTCCACGAACCAGCTGTCCGCCCTTTCCGGGCTTCATCTCTATGTTGTGGATGGTGGTACCGGTGGGGATGACCCTAAGGGGCAGTGTATTCCCGACCTTGATCGGTGCTTCGGGCCCGGAGACTATAGTCTGTCCCACCGGGAGGTTCCAGGGGGCTAGGATGTATCGCTTGTCGCCGTCGGCATAGTGAATAAGGGCTATGCGGGCCGTCCGGTTGGGGTCGTACTCTATGGAGGCGACCGTCCCCGGTACCCCGATCTTGTCTCTCTTGAAATCGATAATCCGGAGCCTGCGTTTGGCACCCCCACCCCGGTGCCGCACGGTGATCTTGCCGCGTACGTTGCGCCCCGCCTTCTTCTTCAGTGGCAGCAGCAGGGCCTTGTGGGGTTTGCTCCTGGTGATCTCCTCGAAGGAGGAGCCGGTGGCGTTTCTACGTCCCGGAGATGTTGGTTTGTATACTTTCAGGGCCATATATGCTTCCTTAGTCGAAAGGGGTCTGCTTTGCTAGACTCCTTCGAACAGCTCGATCTTGTCCCCGGGCCTTAGCGTCACGATTGCCTTCTTCCAGGGCGAAGTCTGGATCTTTCTCCGACCCCGGAACTTCGTCTTGCCGGGCACCGTTATAGTGTTGACCGCGGTGACCTTCACATCGAAGGCCTTTTCCACCGCCGCCTTGATCTGCACCTTGTTGGAGGTGGACATCACCTCGAAAGCGTACTTGTCGCTTTCGTGGAGGATGGTGCTTTTCTCGGTGACTATTGGTCTTTTCAGGACCTGCAGCAGTTCCACGGTTTACGATTCCTCAGTTTCAGTTTCGGGAGCGGACGCCGGCTCGGGAGTCGACTCTGGTTCAGGAGTTTCAGGTTCGACCTTGGCAGCGGGCTTCCGAGCCCGAGGCTTTCGCGCGGGCGGGGCCTTAGGCTCTTCTTCAACAGTCCTACCACCCGGGGCCCAGAGGTCCTCGGCAGTTCTGACCGCTTCGAGTTCGATGATCAGGTTCTCGTGGGCCAGGACGTCATATACGTTCAGATAGCGGGCGGGAAGGGTCTTGACCCGTTCCAGGTTCCCCGCCGACTTTATAAGCGCCTCTCTCGGCTCGGGTGTGACCACCAGGACCGACTTCTTCGCCTTCAGGGAGTCCAGCAGCTGGACCATATCCTTGGTCCTGGGTTGCTCGAAACCTAGGTTATCGACTATCGCTATGCGCCCGTCGGCGATCTTGGCAGACAGAGCGCCCCGAATGGCGAGTCTTCGCATCTTCTTGGGCATGCGCTGGGAGTAGCTTCTGGGCTGGGGCCCGAATGCGACTCCCCCACCCCGCCGCAGCGGAGAGCGGATGCCTCCAGCGCGCGCCCGTCCCGTCCCCTTCTGGGGGAACAGCTTGCGGGTGCTTCCGGCCACCTCGGACCGGGTCTTGACCGAGGGTCGGCCCTTTCTGCCGTTGGCCCGTTGCCGGACCACCGCCTGGTGGAGCAAGCCTTTCAGCGTTCTAGTCAGTGGGAGAGCAAAGAGGCCGTCGCTAACTTCGACTTCTCTCAGTACCTCTCCCGACCTGTTTTTCAGTTGCGCTTTCATATATTTGCGGGATTCTATCTAGCGTGTTCTCTTCTTTATCAGGACCAGACCGTTCTGGGGCCCGGGTACGGCGCCTCTGAGCAACAGAAGATTACGCTCGGGATCTGCCTCCATCACCGTTAGGTTCTGGGAAGTCACCCTTTCGTTGCCCATGTGTCCGGCCATTTTGAAGCCTTTTGTTACGCGGCCCGGGGTGGTGCCTGCGCCCACCGAGCCAGGGGCCCGGTGCCGGTCTGACTGGCCGTGGGTCTTGGGGCCGCCACCAAAGTGGTAGCGTTTCACAACTCCGGCGAAACCCTTGCCCTTGGACTTTCCGATCACGTCCACCTTTTCGCCGGCTTCGAAGATGCTTACGTCTATCGTGGCGCCTTCCTCTAAACCGGACGAGTCTTTACTTCTCACTTCGCGAAGGTGTCGGAACTCACCGAGGCTCTTCATGTGGCCCTGCTCCGGCTTGTTGAGTCGCTTCGCCTTGTCAAATCCGATCTGGACTGCCTGATATCCGTCCCTCTCGGACGTTTTCACCTGAACGACCGTGCAAGGTCCGGCCTGTATGACCGTCACCGCATGCAAAGTGCCGTCTTCACTAAAACGCTGGGTCATGCCCAGCTTCTTTCCTAATATTCCATCAATCATCAGATAAGTAATACCTGCCTAGAGTTTGATCTCGATTTCGACGCCGCCAGGCAGGTTCAGAAGGGTCAGGGCGTCGATCGTTTTGTTCGTGGGGTCAAGAACCTCAATGATGCGCTTGTGTGTGCGGATCTCGAACTGCTCCCGAGAATCCTTGAAGGTATTCGAGGAACGGGTAACGCAGAACTTCTTGATCTTGGTAGGCAAGGGGATAGGCCCCACGACGCCCGCGCCCGTCCTCTCAGCAGCGTCGACTATCTGCTCCGCCGACTGGTCGAGAATCTTATGGTCGTAGGCGTTAAGCCTTATGCGCATCTTCTGCTTTGCCATGTTGTTCTCCGCCGGCCTAGAGGCTGGTGTACCTTCCCCTTGTAGCGACCTGCTCCGCTATCTTCTCCGGCGCCTTGTCGTAGTGGGCGAACTCCATGGAGTGGATGGCTCGGCCCTGGCTCAGGGAGCGGATGTGAGTAGCGTAACCGAAGCATTCCGACAGGGGAACGAGGGCCTGTACGGTTTGAGTGCCGCCCACCCCGACGATGCCGCTGATGTTGCCCCGGCGCCCGTTGATGTCACCCAGAATGTCTCCGAGGAAATCACCGGGGGTGTTGAGCTCCAGCTTCATAATCGGCTCAAGGATCGCGGGCTTGCACCTTCGGATCCCATCCCTGAGGGCCATGGCCCCCGCCACTTGGAAGGCCATGTCTGAGGAGTCGACGGGGTGGAAGTTACCACCCACTAGCGATACCTTAACGTCCACTACGGGGTAACCAGCCAAGACACCGGATGTCATGGCCTCTTTGGCCCCCTTCTGCACGGATGGGATGTACTCGGTTGGTATGTCCCCGCCCCGGATCTGGTTTACGAACTGGAACCCCTGGCCTGCTTCCAGGGGCTCCAAATTGACCACAACGTGAGCGAACTGTCCGTGGCCTCCGGTCTGCTTAACAAGCCGCCCGACGCCCTTGCCGGGAACCGTAATGGTCTCCCTGTAGGCCACTTGCGGTTTGCCCATCCTGACGTCGACACTCTGCTCCCGCCTGATCCGCTCGACGGTCACCTCGAGATGCATCTCGCCCATCCCCTGGATTACCGTCTGGCCGGTCTCGTCGTCATGCTTCATCTGGAGAGTCGGGTCTTCGTCGGACATCTTCACCAATGCATCGTTCAAGCGGTCCTGGTCCATCTTGGACCGGGGCTCTACGGCTACGGAAATAACAGGGTCGGGGAAGGTGATGGACTCTAGGAGAATAGGGGCGTGAAGGTCGCAGACCGTGTTACCGGTGTAGGTGTTCTTGAGGCCGATAGCAGCGACGATGTCGCCGGCTGTGGCCTCGGAGACCTCTTCCCGGTGGTTGGCGTGCATTTTCAATATACGCCCTATCCGCTCCCGCCCGGACCGGCTGGAGTTGAACACCGTGGAACCGCTCTTCACTGTCCCGGAGTAGATGCGGCAGTAGACCAAACGCCCGACATAGGGGTCGGTCACTACCTTGAAAGCCAGGGCGGCAAAGGGGGCTTTTGTGGAGGTTTCCCGCAGGGACTTCTCCCCCGTCTTCGCCGAGGTAACCTCGACTGGGGGCACGTCCAGCGGTGAAGGCAGATATTCCAAAACGGCGTCCAGCATCAGCTGGATGCCCTTGTTCTTCAGGGCGGCGCCGCACATTACCGGCACCAGTTTGTTGTCAATAGTGGCCTGGCGCAGGGCCGCCTTCAGCTCCTCGACCGAAATCTCCCGGCCGTCTACATATTTGGCGATGAGCGCGTCATCGGTCTCGGCTACCCGCTCTATCAGCGAGTCCCGATAGCGGGCGGCCAATTCATGGTATTTCTCGGGGATATTGACCCGTACGGGCCCTTCCTCCCCGTCCTGGGGATATACGTAAGCGGTGTTTTCCACCAGGTCTACGACACCCTCGAAGGCGTCTTCACTGCCCATCGGCAGCTGGATCGGGACGGGGTTGCCTTCAAGTCTCTCGACAATCATGTCGATTGTGCGGTAGAAATCAGCCCCGACCCTGTCCATCTTGTTGACGAAGCAGATCCGGGGCACGGAGTACTTGTTGGCCTGCCGCCAGACCGTTTCCGACTGGGGCTCGACGCCGGCAACTCCGTCAAAAACGACGACGCCTCCGTCCAGGACCCGGAGGCTTCGTTCCACCTCGGCTGTGAAATCCACGTGGCCGGGGGTGTCGATAATATTGACCAGATAGTCTTTCCAATAAGCGGTGGTGGCGGCTGCCGTGATGGTTATGCCCCGCTCCCGCTCCTGGTCCATCCAGTCCATAACCGCCGTGCCTTCGTGGACCTCCCCCATCTTGTAGATGCGTCCCGTGAAGAAGAGGACCCTTTCAGTTACAGTGGTCTTTCCTGCGTCTATATGAGCGATGAACCCGATGTTCCTGACCATTTCCAAAGATGGAGTGGGCGTGGATTCGGGGTCGCCTCGTCTTATGGTCTGTGTCTGCGACATGCCTTTATCTTTAATTTCTACCAGCGGTAATGTACGAAGGCCCGGTTGGCCTCGGCCATGCGGTGCAGGTCTTCCCGCCGCTTGGCTGCCACCCCTTGACCCTTGGAGGCGTCCATAAGTTCCTCAGCCAGTCTTCGGGCCATGGGCCGGCCCGTCTTAGCCCGGGAGGCGGTCAGAAGCCAGCGCATTGCCATGGTGAGGCTGCGGTCGGACCTGACCTCTCGCGGCACCTGGTAGGTGGCGCCACCGACCCGGCGGGGCTTCACTTCCAGCAGGGGAGAAGTGTTTCGAATCGCCTGATCAAACACGTCCATTCCGCTCTTTTTCTCGGTGTCTTCGATGATATCCAGCGCGGAGTATACGATGCGCTGCGCCGTACTCTTCTTGCCGGAATGCATGGTCTTGTTGATGAACCGGGCCAGCATCAAGCTATGGTACTTGGGGTCCGGATCCACTCGTCTTTTTTCGGCTCGTCTCCGTCTCGCCATTTTCTCGCTCTATCTCTGTGTCTCTGAGGGCATAGGTGTAGCGTCGGTCAAGAATATTGTTCGGAACTCAGTCTCTAACTGAGCAGGTGTCTATCCGGTCGAAGAGGGTCAACCGAGGCTGTGCGCCTCGGCGACACAACACTGGGTGGGGCCCCGACTGCTAGTCGCCCGGTTAACGGCTTCTTTTAGTCCCGTATTTGCTCCGGCCCTGTTGCCGATTTGCTACTCCGGAAGCGTCCAGCGACCCCCTTATCACGTGATATCTTACGCCTGGCAGGTCTTTTACTCTCCCACCCTCTATGAGCACAACCGAGTGCTCCTGGAGGTTGTGTCCTTCGCCGGGGATATAGGCCGTGACTTCCATTCCGTTCGTCAGCCTGACCCTCGCCACTTTTCGCAGCGCCGAGTTTGGCTTCTTGGGAGTCACGGTCCTTACCCGGACACAGACTCCCCTCTTTTGCGGGGAGCTGGAGTTTCGGACCTGCTTATTCTTCAGTGTGTTGTAGGAAACACGGAGGGCCGGGGCCTTGGTCTTCTTGGTGACCCTGGACCTGCCCTTCCTTATTAATTGATTGACTGTCGGCATGTTCGTTTGCTCAACGGCTACGCTTAAGTATCTGTTCCCGCGTGTAATGAATTTGCTGTTTTGACACGGCAAACGACGTCCTGTGGCCGCGAATGGCGAGTCTACCAGCACCCATCGTACCTGTCAAGGGAAATCCCCGCCGCGAGGGAACTGCGAATATCCGGGTGGCGATAGTCGGAATACCTGCGACTCCTGCCTATGGTATTCTACAGGTGGAAATTCCTATGTGTATCATCTGGGGAAAGGCGATGAAGGACAACGACAAGGAAACTCTAGAACTCGCCTACGAGATGATTGTGCCTGCCTTAGACTGGTCCTTGCGCAGACTTTCCTCTGTCGAGAAGAGGATAGACAGGCTGATCGCCCTTATTGTTATCGTGACTGTGGCATTTCCCATTGCGGTGATGGCTCTGAGTCAAGATGAACCGCTATTAACCTCGGCCCTGTCCCTAACCCTAGCGTCATGCGCCCTGGCCGTAGCCATATTCGCGGTTGCGTTCTTGATATACACCCGTCGGATGGGGTTTGTTCAATACACCCTTCCCAGTGTGCTTTATGACGAGGAATCGCTCTCTGCACCGGCGGAGGAATTCAGAAGGGAAGTCCTGGAGGAAGCCGGCAAGGCTATCGGCGAGAATAGGGCACTGACCAACAAGCGGTCGAATGGGGCGGACTGGATGGCGGGAGTCTTCGGAATCGAAGTGATACTGGGACTGGTGTGGGCGGCGATGCAACTCAGCGGGTAGCTCCCACCCATCTCAAAAGTCAGTCGTGACTAACCCCTCGTCCGGCTCACTATCCACCCGCTCCGGGCATTCCTCTTTTGATATCTGGCAGAAGCCGCACTCCATGGCGCTGGGCGTTTTTTCCAGGGGCTGGGCCCGGCTGATCCTTCGTATTAGCGTAGCCAGCCTATCGATAAACTGCTCATTGACAGCCGAAGCGGGAATGGTCACCTCGTAGTCACGGTACGCCACCACGCCGTCGAAAGCCATGTTCCTGTACTGGCCCAGGGCCCGAGGCACGGCGTACATGTAGGTCATCACCTGCACGTGGTCGGAGGCTGAAGGCTGTCCGGTCTTTACGTCGTATATCACGCCCTTGTCCCCGGAGAGGGCAATCAAATCCGGCTTTCCCCCGAGCGTCGCACTGGTACCCCTGAGAACGAAACGGTTTTGCTTCTCAATGAAGACATTGCGCCCCTCGGTCTGGAGCCTGTCGCGGACCTCGTTCAGGAGAGCGGTGTGGTTCATCTGCCAACCGGCACTATCGAAGTCGTCGGGCGCGCGGCGGAAGTTTGTATAGTGGGCCCTGAACCAGGCAGCCCACTCGCAGGAATTCTCCCCGACCAAGAGCTTGGTGAGCCATGTCACCCAGATATAAGGTTGGTCCCGCCTTGTGGCCATGCTTTTCATCTCCCTCCACAATGGTAGTACATAGTGCACCAATACTCACGCTGGTCTGCATACTGCCTTGCGATCATGCAAATTACCACAGACTTTCCTGTTCTTCCGCAAATCCGGTGCATCTAAGTAATAGGGCGGGCAATGCATAGGTACGCAGTGCTATAATCGGTCTGGACATCCCGGCCGCACCGGCGCTCCTAAACTGCGGGTTCGGGGCTAAATGGACAAACTGATACAAGGGGCCCGTGCCTTGGGCCTCGACCTGACAACAGCCCAGATCGACCTATTCGGCCTTTATCTGGAGCGCCTCCGGGACTGGAGCCTCACGGCCAATCTGACGAATATTACCGGCGCAGAGGATATACAGCTAAAGCATTTCGTAGACTCCCTCACAGTTGCCAGGATGTTGCCGCCTGAGGGCCCATTGAGGTTGCTGGATGTGGGGAGCGGGGCCGGGTTTCCGGGCATGCCTCTAAAACTCGCCCGAGATTCGCTCTCTCTGTTCCTCCTCGATTCGATCGGCAAGAAGACAAGATTCCTGGAGCATCTGACTCGGGACCTGGGCTTGGAGGACGTAACCGTGCTCACCGGCCGCGCCGAGACACTCGCCCGCCGCGAGGACCTGAGAGAGTCCTTTGATTTTGTCGTTTCCAGGGCCGTCGCGCCGCTTCCTACTCTTTTGGAGTTTACACTGCCCTTCTGTCGGGTCGGCGGTAAAGTCGTGGCTCAGAAGATCGCTTCCTACGTGAATGAGCCCGGCGATTTCCGGCATGCCCTCTCAGAGCTGGGTGGCAGCTTTCAACAAGAGGTCCCGGTGAGTGTGGAGGGCCTGGACGAGGGTCGCCGCCTCCTTTTGTTCCAAAAGACCGCCCCCACCCCCGACAGGTACCCCAGAAGGCCGGGTATCCCCGCGAAGCGTCCGCTGTGACATGAACGAACCGGAACACATAGACGACTCTCCCAAACGGGATGACGAGACCTCCCGAGAGGATGGCGGCCGGACCGCACTCACCTTCTCCTCTCTGCGCAGGCGTTTTCTCAGCGTGCGCAATGTAGTTGCCATTGCTATTGCAGGCTCTGTCCTTTATTTCCTGATACTCCAGTTCGATCTGGACCTCGAGAGCACGTGGTTGGAGATAAAGCGGACTGACCCGGTGTTGTACGGGGCTGCTTTCGCCATTTACTACCTCAGCTTCCCCGTTAGATCCATTAGATGGCGGGTGCTTCTGGAAGATTCGGGATGTGAGGACATCAATGCCCAGGACAAGATTTCGATTCTGACACTTTCGGAGATCGGGTTCCTGGGCTGGTTCCTGAACTCTATTTCGGTGTTCAGGATGGGCCTCATTTACAGGTGCTACCAGCTGACGAGCAGATTGAAGGCAGGGTTGGCCCTGGTGGCCGGCAGCCTCTTCGCCGAACGGATTTTGGACACGGTTGTAACTCTCGGGCTGCTCGGCATCGCCGCATTATTTCTTCTCAGCTCCTATTGGAACCCCGTGCTCACCTATATCCTGCTGGGTGGCGTGGTTTTGACCCTCGCACTCGCAGGCGTGCCCATTGCCATGGTCGTGAGCGGCCGGAGCCTTACCCGATTCCTACCCGCCAAATTCAGAGGTGGATATGACAGCTTCCGGGAAGGCACTATTAAGAGCTTCCGGCGTTGGCCCCGACTTACAGTCCTCAGCATCGCCGTTTGGGGTTTCGAAACGGCTCGGCTGCTCTTGGTAATATATTCGCTAGGTTTGGACGTAGACATTTCGATAGTCGTATTTGTAGCCCTTGGCGCATCCATAATCACCACTTTCCCGATAACACCCGGGGGCCTGGGCCTGGTCGAGGCCGGGATGACCAGCGTACTCGCCATTGTCCTCTCCGCCGAAGAGGCCCTCTCGGTCACCCTGCTCGACCGCTCGATAAATTACCTCAGCGTCATAGCGCTGGGAAGCATTTTGCTTCTGGCCCGGAGCGGATACTCCCTACGCCGACGCACGGTCTAGGTCACCAGGTAGCCCCCGAATACGGCCTTGTTGCCGGTCTCCGCTGTATTACAATGGCGGGGCGAGGTACCCATCAGCCTAGTCATTCACCCGGAGGATTGCATTATGAAAAAGGTGGTTTTCGCAGACTTGGGAGGGATGATCCCTTTCGAAAGTGACCCTTTCGCCGGAGAGGCCGACGCCAGCTACTTTTACGACCTCCCTTCCCCCGAGGTTTTCGTCGAGCGCTGCCACGGCGCCGAGGCCATCTGCTGGAGCTGGATTAACCTTACCCACGAAATGCTTGATGCCATGCCCGACTTGAAGATGATCTGCTACCTTGGCATCGGGCCGCAGACCCAGATCGACATGAAGTACGCCTGGAGCAAGGGGATCACCCTGTGTAACACACCGCACTATGGTGATGAGGCGGTCGCAGAGCACGGGATTGCCCTGATGCTGGCCCTCGCACGGCAGGTGGTCAAAGCCGACAAATCGATGAGGGAGAACAAGTGGGAACGGTTCAGCGGTACCCCCATCCGCAGCGCAACCATGGGCATCCTGGGGCTCGGGGGGCTGGGGTCGGAGCTGGCGGCCATCGGGAACGGGTTGGGGATGAATGTAATTTGCACTACCAGGAACCCATCGGAAGAGCGGGCCAAGGCCCACAACGTCGAGTTCGTCGGCCTGGACGAGCTGATGTCTCGGTCAGATTACATCCAACTCGCGCCGGTGCTCAACGACGGCACAATGGGAATTATCGGCGATCGGGAACTTGGGTTGATGAAGGATGGGGCCTACCTGGTCAACGTGTCTCGGGGCCAGGTTGTGCAGCAGGACGCGGTTTTAAAGGCATTGGAGTCGGGGCGGCTGGCAGGATTCGCCACCGACGTCTACGCCGAAGAACCCGCCACCGACGAACCCCTCCGCCACTTCGACAACGTAGTCATCACGCCCCACATTGCCTACGACACACCCGCCGCCATAATTAACATGACCAACATTGCCGCCGACACGATTCGAGCTTATCTGAACGGGAATCCGATAAATGTGCTGAGGCCGGATTAGGGAGAGTCTAGAACGGTAAATGTTTTGCTCATTGGCCCCATTGTCGTTTTGTCTCTTCAACATTCGGCCCAGTTCCTCAGTGCCATTTATTTCCGCACGAATCAATATAAGTTCTAATCTATCCGTGTAGAAGTTTGGCTGGAGTACTGTAATGGCTAGGGTATTGGTTAAGGGCTCGCACGGTTCACCTCAAACTCGCAAGCCTGGCCTGCCCCCCAAGCAGAGATAGTAAATGAGGCCGGTCCCGACACAGTCGGGACCGGCCTCGGTCAAAAACGAGCCCCCTATTTATCCCTTGGGCTCGTTGCCTCTGCCACCACCTGACGGGTTACCCGTTGTACTCGGGTAGTTTGGATTCCCACCGCCCTTGCTTCCGCCTCCACCCTTCTTCCCAAGCGTTTTAGAGCCAGCCATTAGGTATCCTCCTTTCTCTAAAGATTGGCTTATGTTATACCATCTGGCGATTTCATTAGCCTTAAATTCCTTGGTGCCGAGGAAGGGACTCGAACCCTTACGGGAGTACTCCCAACGGATTTTAAGTGTGTAGCGTCTGCCACTGCGCTACACTCACAACATCACCTCTGCAGCGATCATCATCCCTAAGGATCTGGCTAAGCCATAGCTTCTTTCTTGGCTTGGGCTCGGCGCCAATGTTCAACAACGTGGGGTAGGGCCTTTTCGGCGGGTTGGGCTCGTGAGAAGTCCTCGTCGGTCCATTCACGGGTGTCTGGGTCCCTAGCTATCCCCACATCGATAGCTACCTCTTCACCATACTTTTCTTTGATCTGCCCATATGTCATCGGGCCGGTGGCTATCTCCTCAAGGTCTTTCTCAGTGAGGTGCATCTTTGCAGGCTGCGGCCATACGGTTTCGGGTTTAAGCTTTGGCATATCTTCTCACCTCACTGGATTTTGCGGCCCTCAGGCTAATGATACGAATGTTTTCGTCTCGCATAGTAAAAGCAACATGGCAAATGCGGACTCCGATGTATCCGATGGCCGACCATCGGATCTCTCCATGCCGGTCGCTCCGCTCTATCAGGGCATTTCCCCATTCA
The DNA here is from genome assembly GCA_965197585.1 of Dehalococcoidia bacterium. Classification (GTDB taxonomy): domain Bacteria; phylum Chloroflexota; class Dehalococcoidia; order Plut-88900; family Plut-88900; genus Plut-88900. The sequence goes on along the minus strand of OZ240215.1, from coordinate 2,056,511 downwards.
AAGTCGGCCATCATTTCAAAGTTCATTTGATGCTTGGCCAGATTAGTTCTCCGTTTAGTTTCGTCCCATTCGTATCCTAGCTTTGATTCATACACATTGTGCCCAGTATACCAAGCCTGGTGCCGAGGAAGGGACTCGAACCCTTATGGGAGTACTCCCAACGGATTTTAAGTCCGTCGCGTCTGCCAATTCCGCCACCTCGGCCCGAGAACGGTCTGATTAAAAGAGGCGCAGGCCGGGGGTCCCGGGCCTGCGCATGTTTGTCATTTTGGAGGCGACGGGCGGATTCGAACCGCCGATAGAGGTTTTGCAGACCCCCGCCTTGACCACTTGGCTACGTCGCCCTGGAGCGGAAGACGGGATTCGAACCCGCGACCCTCACCTTGGCAAGGTGATGCTCTACCACTGAGCCACTTCCGCTTGTCGTATGTCTTTAATATGGTGCCGAGGAGGAGATTTGAACTCCTACGAGCTTTCGCTCACTGCCCCCTCAAGACAGCGTGTCTACCGATTCCACCACCTCGGCAAGCATAATATCTTCCCCCACTCGCCCCTTCAACTTACTGCCGAGACTATGACAATAATATCACCTTCAACACAGCCTCTTTGATTGGCAGGAGTGGGAGGGCTCGAACCCCCGACCTGCGGTTTTGGAGACCGCTGCTCTTCCAACTGAGCTACACTCCTACAGGAGCCTTGCAGCATCAAATTTTATCACCCCAGTCAAAATCCCGTCAATTTCCAGCGGATATCTAACCTCGGTTATACCAGGTTGTTCCAGCCGCCAACCTGGTATCGTCCTGTGCAGGGGCGACCGGCGGGGTCGCTTTAGGGTAGCGGCAGGGACTAGTCCGCCTTCGCCAACGCAAGCGTAACCTCATATAGCACGTCCAGCCCCGGCTGGATGTCTTCCCAATAGGTCAACTCGTCCGGCGAGTGGCTTTTCCCCCCGACGCTCGGCACGAAGATCATACCCCCATTCGTCACTTGCGCCATGTGGGACGTATCGTGCACGGCCCGGCTGTAGGCATCCATCCGGTCCAGCCCCAGCTTGTCGCACGCCGAGGCGATGACCGATTTAACGTCCTCCGACATCTCTACCGCCGGTATATATTCCAGGTTCTCGATCTCGAAGTCCACGCCCCGCTCCAGGGCCACCGCAGCGATCATGTCGTCGATGTCCTTGATTGCCTCATCGAGAGTCGCAGGGGAAGTGTCCCTAACGTCGGTAGTGAAAGTCACCTCGTTGGGTACGATGTTCATGGCCCCCGGCTTCACCTGCAAGATCCCGACGGTGCATACCAGCGACCCCTCAGGGTCCGCCCGCCCGATCCGCTCCATTTCCTGCACCATGCGGGCCACGGGTACCAACGCGTCGGTCCTCCTGTCCATTGGGGTGGCGCCTGCGTGATCGGCGACTCCAAACACCCTGACCCGCTTGTGGCTCGACCCAGTGATCGCCTGCACCACGCCGATGGCCTTTGACTGCTCTTCCAGCCGACCGCTCTGCTCTACGTGCAACTCAACAAAGGACTTCACTTCTCCTTCTAGGAGGACTATCTCCTCCGGTGTTCCCGATGTCTCGATGCCTTCCAAGGCTTCTGTAAGGGTGATGCCTGCGTCGTCCTTGATGTCCTTTACCTCGTCCCACGGGATCCGTCCCGACATCACTGCGCTGCCGAGGGTCCCTTTGCGGAACCGGGCGCCCTCCTCGTCCGTGAAGACCACCACCTCGATGGGGTGCAGGGTATCTACCCCCTCGTCGTTGAGTGTACGGACGATCTCCAGTGGACCCATGACGCCGGTCGGGCCGTCGTAGTCGCCGCCGTTGGGCACGCTATCGATATGCGAGCCCATCATGACTATGGGCGCCGACGGGTCCCGACCCTCGCGTCGCGCCCGGATGTTACCAATCGCATCCACACGCACCGTCAGTCCGATGCTCTTCATTATCCCCATCGTCAGCTTCCTGCCTTCGATGTCTGCGGGCGAGAGCGAGAAGCGGGACACCCCGCCCTCCGCCACCCGGCCTATCTGGGCCAGTGCCTGCATGTCTTTCCTGAATCGGTCTAGATTGGGCATCTAGTTTGCCTCCAACTCAATTGATTAACTTATTAGAAAGAGCCGTCGATAACCGCGTCCACCAGCGCCGGCTTCCCGAGGGCCAACGCCCTCTCAATTGCCGGGCGCACTTCGTCGCCTCGGGTGACTTGTACGCCATCTACTCCCAGGCTCTCGGCGATCTTGGCGAAGTTCAATGGCGGTCCGCCCAGGTCGACGGAGTGGAGCTTCTCTCGGGCCTCGGGGCCCAGGACTCGCATACTGTTTAGTTTCAATATTCGGTATGTTGCGTTGTTGCAAATCACCCAGACTACCGGTATCTGGTGATGGGCTGCCGTCCATAGCCCCTGTATTGAGTACATGGCGTTTCCGTCCCCGACCACTCCCACCACGGGCCTGTCAGGCAAGGCGAGCTTGACGCCCATCGCCATCGGCAGAGCGTCTCCGAGACTTCCATCGTTGTCGCGAACCGCCAAATACGATTCCGCACCCCCGAAGTCCAGCAGGTCTCTCAGGGCCATCGACGACGTGATCCCCCCATCCACGATAACCGTGTCGGGAGGGATGGCTTCCTTCAGTCCCAGCATGAGGCGCGAATCGCGCATCGGTTCGGCGTTCCCACCACTTTGGGCCCGCTCCCAGATAACCTCTCTCCTTCTGCGGTTGGCGTCGGAGATGAGGGAGACGCGTTCCCGGGCCCCGGCAATGTTGTCGCTCGACATCTTCTCCGATACCGCAGCCAAGAGTTCCCTTAGCGCGGCCTTGATGTCTGCAAGTATCCCGATATCCGTGGGCTGGTTCTTTCCTATCTCCCAGGGGTCGGTGTCCAGATGAATGACTTTTGAGGCAGGGTTCACGATCTGGTCGGAAGTGTAGAAGAGCTGTGAGATGAAGTTCGCACCGATTGACATGACTACGTCGGCGTCCTTCATCACTTCCGGGGCATTGGGCACGTCGGTCCACATGCCGCCCTCGAAGAGGGGGTGGTCGGAGGGAAACGCGGTCTCGGCCCTGATGCGGTTCTCGGTCACCCGCGCCCCGATCAGTTCGGCTAACTCTACCGCCTCCCCCAGCGCCCCGCACCGCGAGACCCGGAACCCGAGGAACAGCACGGGGCTCTTGGCCCCGGCAAGCAGTGTCGCCGCCCTGTCAATGGCCTCGGGGTCGGGCCTCAGGCCTGACGGTATCCACGATGGTCGCCCGACCTCTACGTCGGCTTCCCGACTTAACACGTCCTGGGGAAGCGACAGGAAGGTCGGGCCCTGAGGTGTTTGCCCCGACATCTTGAAGGCCCGATGCATCATTAGCGGTATGTCCTGAGGGTGCTGCACCTCCGCGCTCCACTTGGTGAAGGGCTTGGTCATGCCGACCAGGTCACCCGTGAGGCCTGGCTCCCGCTGGATGAGTCGGGTGTCCTGTTGGCCTGCGGTCACAACTATGTTGAAGTCGGCGACGTTGGCGTTGTACAGGGCGCTTATCGCGTTGGCCACGCCCGGTGCGGTATGCACATTGACAAACCCCGTCTTTCCCGACGCCCAGGAATAACCGCCTGCCATCCCCATCGCTACAGTCTCGTGGAGGGCCAGCATGTACTTGATGCGCGGGTGCTGATAGAGGGCGTCCATAAAGACGACCTCCGTGGAGCCGGGGTTGCCGAACACGTATTCGACGTCATAAGACTCGAGAACTTGCATCAAGGCGTCTATGCCTGTCATCCGGCTCATGTGCGCTCCTCGGGGTGGGGCTGGCGAGTTGGGGGAATGGTATCACAGCGCCGCGGCTGTAGCAGGACGTCATCAGAGTCATGTCGACAGGGGAAGGCTTGGCAATTTGATGCAGTGATGAAGCAGTGTTATGCTACTGCATCATGAGGACAACAATATCGCTTGATGATCAACTTGCGAAACAGGTACGTCGCGCAGCGGAAGCTCGGGGAATCAGCATCAGCGCATTTGTCGCTAAGACCCTGGACGATGCACTCAAGCGTGGCGAGCCTACAGAGTCGCCGCCATTCCATCTTGTGACCGTGCGGGGAGGACAACCTCGGCCCGGTATCGACCTCGACCGACCGCGCACCCTAGACATGGACGACGATGTAGCTCGCTTTGGAAACGTGAATCGGTGATCCAAAGTGCTGTTACCCGACGTTAATGTGCTGATATATGCCCATATGGAGGGCTCCACGGCTGAACATTCGGATTATGCGGACTGGATCACTCGTTTGGCGACGGGGCCGGAACCATTCGCTCTTTCAGTTCTCGTTCTATCTGGATTTGTTCGCATAGCAACCAATTCCCGTATCTTCGAATCACCGTCGACTCTGGACGAATCTTTGGAATTTGTATCTTCGCTTATGGAACGTCCTGCGGCACGTGTAGTTGGTCCCGGTCCCGATTACATGGAGATATTCGAAAGACTGTGCCGCGAGTCGGGAGCGACTGGGAACCTAGTGGGTGATGCCCAGCACGCAGCGATTGCAATCGAGCATGGTTGCACCCTAGTGTCGACCGATTCTGATTTCAGTCGCTTTCCGGGACTTCGATGGCGCCATCCACTGCGTCCTGAAGGGACGTAAGGCATCCCTTTGCTGCGAAGGATGTCGGGCTCCCGTTGACGCCCCTCCCCCCGCCCCCTACACTTTTCACTACTTAACTCTATGTATGAAAGAGGTGGACTAATGCAACTGAGCGAACGTTTAGAAGAGTTCCTAAAGAAGCCGCACCTCGGCATCCTTGCCACCCTTCGCAAGGACGGCTCCCCACACTTGACCGTCGTCTGGTACGAATGGTCGGACGGGGAGGTCCTTCTCACCGTCACCGACACCCGAGTCAAGTACAAGAACGTGCTGCGGGACCCCCGGGTCTCCCTCGCCGTTACTGCCAACGAGCAACCCTATAAGGAAGTCGTCCTGGAAGGCATTGCGGAAGTCACTCCAGAGGGTGGCCCCGAGCTCTTCCGCCGTCTCGCACTCAGGTACGACGGCGAGGTCGAGGGAGATAAGTACGCTAACTATTCCAACTCCCGCGACAACCGGCTAGTTATGAAGTTCAAGCCTACCCGCATCATGCGCTGGGACTTCGCCCACGAGGACGACGACCACCAGCCATGGGAATACGATCGTAACCTCGGCACGTAATAAGAATAAGGAGATCGCCATGAAGAAGGGAATACTTGACCGGCTTGCCGAAGGCGTGGTCCTCGGCGATGGCGGATACATCCTGGAGATGGAAAAGCGGGGTTATGTCATTGCCGGTCCCTTCACCCCGGAGGTCGTCCTGGAGCACCCCGATGCCGTGAAGGAGTTGCATAGGGAGTTCATCCGCGCCGGCGCCGAGGTCATACAGGCCTTCGCTTTCTATGCCAGCCGCGAGAAGCTTGCCAACGTCGGCTACGGCGAGAAGGTGCTGGATCTCAACAGGCAGGCCGTGAAGATCGCCAATGAAGTTGCCGGAGACGACGTCCTGGTAGCGGGTAACCTCAGCACAACGTGGTCCTACAAGCAGGGCGACGCCGACTCCCGGGAAATCGCCCGACGCCAGTTTGAAGAACAGCTGCGCGTCCAGGTGGACGAGGGCGTCGACTTCATCATCGGCGAGCTTTTCTTTGATCTTGAGGAAGCGCTCATCGCCCTCGACGTGGCCAAGGCCACGGGCCTGCCGGTGATGATGACCATGGCCTATTTCAAGGACAAGTACAGCCGCGAAGGCAAAGACCCCGCCGAGTGCGCCATAGCCCTCAGCCAGAACGGCTGCGACATTGTCGGAATAAACTGCGGACGCGGGCCCAACCAGATGCTCCCTCTCGTCAAGGAGATGCGGGATGCAGTAGACGGCTACATCGCAATCCAGGCCACGGCCTACGCCACCACCGACGAAGTACCCTTCTGCGGCGGCCTCCCCGGCTTCCCCGACGGCATGGAGCCCTACCAGGTCGATCGCTTCGTCATGGCCGACTATGCCCAGCGCGCCAAGGACATGGGCATCAACTACATAGGCGGGTGCTGTGGGTCGGTGGCCGTGCACATCAGGGAGATGGCTCGGGTGCTGGGCAAGCCTGTCCAGGAAAGAAAGGTCTGGTCCGCCGACTACGCCAGCCCCATGTCCGCCACGGAAGAGTGGAGGGACTACCGGCTGGAGTCTGGGGAGCGGCTCTAAGGCACCACCAGCACTAGCTTCCCGAACACGTCCCGACCCTCCATCGCCCGGTGTGCCTCTGCTGCGTTTTCCAGGGGGAACGTCCGGCTCACGATGCCCCGGATTTTGCCTCCGCGGACGAGGTTGGCCACTTTTAAGAAATCGGAGCGGTTTCCTGTTGATGCGCCCATCAGTGTCACCTGCTCGGTGAACATGCGGCCTATCCGCAGTGACGCCCGATGCCCGCCCGTCACCCCGCAGTTGACCAGCCTGCCCCCCGGTCTGAGTGACTTGAAGTTCTCGTCCCACACCGAGCCACCGATGCTGTCGAAGACCAGGTCGACGCCCTTGCCGCCCGTCATCTCCCTTACCGTGGCGCTGTAGGTGGGATTCTCGACGTAGTTGATCGTTTCGTCGGCACCCAGGGCTCGGGCCTTGGCCAGCTTTTCTTCCGTGCTGGCTGTGGTTATCACCCGTGCCCCGACCATCTTCGCCACCCGTATCGCCGCACTCCCGACTCCGCTTCCCGCCGCCATCACCAGCACGTCTTCTCCAGCCTGCATCCCGCACCGGGTAATCAGGCAGTGCCAAGCCGTCTTGTAGACCAGCGGAATCGCCGCAGCCTCCTCGAAGTTCATGCCGTCCGGGAGAACGTGGGCATTCGCTGCAGGTACAGCCACGTATTGGGCATATCCGCCGTTGACCGATATGCCGATACTCCCGCCGGTCGCGCAGAGTTGGTCCTGGCCTGCAACGCAGTAGCTGCACTTCCCGCACGGCAACGAGTAGTCGACCATGACTCGGTCCCCGACCCTCAATCCCTCCACCCCTGCCCCGAGCTCCGCCACCTCTCCTGCAAGGTCGCAGCCCAGCACGTGGGGAAACTTGTCGATGATGACGCCGTTCCTCCCGGCTCTTGCGAAAGTGTCCAGGTGGTTCAGGGCCGTGGCCCGCACCCGGATAACTACCTGGCCGGGCGATGGCGAGGGATCGGTCAGGTCACCGTAGGTGAGAACTTCAGGAGCACCTTGTTGTTCGATGTACGTGGCTTTCATGGCATCTGTACTTTCATGGAATGCGTGTGGGACGTGGAGGGGTGGGAATCTGGGACTGTGAGGCCGGATTATAGCACGGGCCTCGACCCGCACTTGCGGGGAAATTCCTCCAGAGCGCACTTGACGGCCTACCGACCGGATAGGCAGAATGACCGCCGTAATTCCACTCCGCACCGGCAAACGGCACGGAGCTAAGTTGAGACAGGAGGTCTCGATGCCCCAGATAATAGTCCCTCCCAATTCCAGCGCGCAGATTGCGCTGAAACCCCTGCCCTTCATGCCGGGAATTCCCTTCACCATTCACAACGTCACCAACGTCAACGTGAGGGTTACCGCGCAGGGCAACAACATCCAGCTCAAAGAGGCCGACTAGCTAAGACCAGGGACTACCTCTGGGGCATCGTCCCGCCGAGTGAGACCCTTGCCGAACCCCGTCTGTGGGCCTGGATAGGACATTGATGTACCGAAGAGTAAGACTGGGACTTGTTTATATCGGCCTGTCGTCCCTTTCTGCGGGTAATTCAAGGCTGGGCATGTGCTAAACTTGGCGGCGTAGGGAGGTTCGAATATGGGCCTGTTCAATTGGCCGTTGCAGATTTCCAACCTGAATGGTGATAGATCGAGTGAAATCGAGGCTATGGTGGACACTGGCGCCATCTTCACCATGTTGCCCGGCAGCCTACTCAGGGAGATTGGCATATCTCCCACCCGCAAGGACATATTCGAATTGGCCGACGGCTCCCGCGCCGAAATGGAAATAGGCGAGATGCGGGTTAGGCCCAACGGCTATTCCGCCGTGACTCCGGTAATCTTCGGCAACGAAGATGCGACGCCGTTGATAGGAGCCGTCACCCTGGAAGAGCTTCTGCTAGTAGTGGACCCCGTAGGGCAGAGATTGATTCCCACGAACTTGGTCTGGCACGGACACCTGAGCTGACCGCGCACCATAGGCTCTTCTTTCACAAGACCATACCATAGCCATACCGTGCCCGGAGCCGGGACCCGGAGGGTGTGCAGTGGCCGCCTTAGGCCTCCCATTTCTATTGACACAAAAAACGGGCTGGGCTACAATTGTGAGCGTTATCACACACTTTCCCCAGCCACTTTAGCCGGACCTTTCCGAGCCTCGACCTGCCCCTATCAGGGCGCGGAGGAAAAACTCAATGAATATCATAGTTTGCGTCAAGCAGGTGCCCGATCCCCAGATGCCCATGGCCAGCTTCAGGATCGACCCGGCCACCAACAAGCTCATCCCCGCCCCCGGCATTCCCCCCGTTATCAACGGGTATGACGAGCAGGCCGTCGAGGCTGCGCTTCGGTTGAAAGAGGGCGGAGACGTCAAGATCACCGTCCTCTCCATGGGCACTAATCTCGTCTCCGATGTGATTAAGAAGCCTCTGTCCATGGGCGCCGACGAGCTCGTCCTTCTTCAAGACGACGCTTTCGAGGACTCGGATGACTACGCCACTGCCAAAGTCCTGACCGCTGCCATCCGCAAGATCTCCGATTTCGACATGATCATCTGCGGCCGACAGTCCTCGGACTTCGACACGGGCCTGGTCGGGGCCGGCATCGCGGAGATGCTCGGCATTCCCATCATCCCCATAGCTCGCGACGTTAAGGTGAATGACGGGGTCGTCAGGGTCGAGAAGGTTGTCGCCGACGGTTACGAGGTCGTTGAGGCCGCGCCTCCGGTGGTCGTCACCGTCAGCAACGAGCTGGGCGAACCCCGATATCCGACCCTTCGCGGCATAATGGCGGCGGGACGCAAGAAGCCAACCGTCTGGTCTGCCGGGGACCTGGGGCTCGATGCCTCGGGCGTCGGGCTCTCGGGCTCCAAGGTGAAGATTATGAAACTCTTCCAGCCCGAAAAGGTCTCCCAGTGCGAATTCATCCCGGGCGACAGTCCCGCCGAGATCGGCGCAAACCTCGCGCTCAAGCTACGAGAAGACAAAATTATCTAACCGGCTCAGCCCGTACGTATCAGGAGGGTCTTAACAATGGCGGAGAATAGTGGAATCCTGGTCTTTGGCGAAGTCGCCGATGACGGATTGAGCGGAACTTCCAAGGAGATTCTGGGCAAGGCATCTGAGATGGCCGGGACCTTGGGCGAAAGCGTAGTAGGGGTGGTGGCCGGCGACGGCGCCAAGGTCGCAGCCGAAGAGATGGTCGCTCATGGGGCAGGCAAAGTCTACTGTGCCGAGGGCGGCGTACTTGGCACCTATGACTCTGATCTATACACCGCGGCTCTTGCTGCCCTGATCGGTGAGACTTCGCCGTCAATAGTGCTCATGGCGCACTCAGAGATCGGCCGGGACCTCGGGCCCAGGCTCGCGTTCCGACTCGACACCGGCATCGGCACCGACTGCACCGACCTAAACATTGACTCCGAATCCAACCTGATGGTCCAGACTCGGCCCGTCTATGGCGGTAACGCCCAGGCCCAGGTCGTCGTCGAGGGCTCCAGCCCGCAGATGGCCACAGTCCGGGCCAAGACCCTGCAGCCTTCTGAATACGACGGCTCCGCGTCCGGTGAGATAGTTGACTGGCAGCCCTCGGTGGATGCCTCGGTTGCCAAGACCAAGGTTGTTGACCGGGTCAAGGCGGAAGCCGCCGGCATGAAACTGGAAGAGGCGCCGGCCATCATCGCAGGGGGCAGGGGTGTCGGCAGTTCCGAGGCCTTCCAGGAGTTGGCTGAGGTTGCCAAGTCCCTTGGCGGGTTGATAGGCGCGACCAGGGCAGCCTGCGACTCGGGCTACATCTCCCCCTCAGTGCAGATAGGCATTACGGGGAGGGTTGTCAGCCCCGACCTGTATATTGCCGTCGCCCTGTCGGGAGCGAGCCAGCACATGTCGGGCTGCCTCGGCTCCAAGGTCATTGTTGCGGTCAACAAGGACGCGGATGCCAACGTCTTCAAGGACTCCAGGTATGGGGCCGTCGGTGATTTCAAACAGGTCATGCCGGCGTTCCACGAAAAGTGCAAAGAGCTTTTGGCATCTTCGTAAATCGGCTTCCCTGGTCCTTTAGCAGGCAGGAGGGAACAGATGGACGGTGAATTTCGCATCGACCTGGACGAGATATCCACAACCATAGAGACCGCCGAAGTGATCTCTATACTTTTCCCCATGCTTCGCAAGTCCTTGGTGCTCGACACCCGGTCGGACTTGGAAGACGGCCCTATGGCCAGAGTCGTACCCATGGCCGAGTCCGTAGATGACCGGCTGCGCTCCATAAAGCGCATGCGCCCCCGCTTCCCCCGCCCCGAAAGCGTCACCATCATTCCCTGGCCCAAGCAGGTCAAGAGCCTCATGCGGCTGGGCCTCTGGAATAAGATCATCGAGCGGATGATGTTCACCGGGAACCGGGAAATCATCGGCAAATGCAACACCTGCTACGAGAAGCTGCTGCAGCTGGACGCAGAGGAAATTGCCGCAGTAATCACGGGCAAGAACTACTACACCCTCTGGGAAGCGCCCAAGTAGGCTATTCCCGCCACCTCCGAACACAAGAAGAGGCCGACACGCTTAGCGTGTCGGCCTCTTTACTTGAATTACATGTAGGAGAGTTACTGTCCCCGTACTGCCGCCCGTTACCCGCTCTCCTTCTGTATCTTCTCGACGATTCTCTGAGTCAGGTGAGCGGGCAGCTCGTCGTAGTGCGCGAACTCCGTGGCGTAGGTCCCGCGCCCCTGGGTAATCGATCTCAGGTCCACGGCGTAGCGGACTATCTCGGCCTGCGGGACTTCCGCTTCGATCACCGTCTTCCCGTTCAACGGCTCCATCCCCAGCACTCGGCCCCGCTTCGTGTTCAGGTCGCCTATAACGTCTCCCGTGTAAGTGTCAGGGACGGTGATCTTCACGTGCATCACCGGTTCCAGGAGGGCGGGGTTGCCCTGGGTCGCTCCTTTTCTGAAGGCCTGTGCCCCGGCTATCTTAAAGGACATGTCGGATGAGTCCACGGGATGGGAGCTGCCGTCGTACAGGGTCACCTTCACGTCGACCATTGGGAAGTCGGTGAGCACGCCACCCTGCGCCGCTTCCATAACGCCCTTCTCAACTGCCGGTATGTAGTTCTTCGGCACGTTGCCCCCGACTACCTTCTGCGCAAACTCTATCCCGGATCCCGGCGGCATGGGCTCCAACTGTATCTTCACGTGCCCGTACTGCCCGTGCCCACCGGTCTGCTTCTTGTGCTTGTACTCGGACTTGATGGGCATGGTGATGGTTTCCTTGTACGGTATCCGGGGTATCTCGGTGACCACCTCTACCGAGAACTTCCGGTCCAGCTTCTGCAGCGTGGTGTCGATATGGGCCTCGCCCATTCCCCACAGCAGCATCTGTCCGGTGTCGGGATCGATTCCGAGCTTCAGAGTCGGGTCTTCTTCCACCAGGCGGGCGAGGGAGGAGCCCAGCTTGTCGATGTCCGACTTGGACTTGGCCATCACAGCAACGGAAAGGGGGGAGGATGGGAAGTCGATTCTGCCGAGGTCCAAGGGCCTGTCTCGGTTGCACAACGTGTCGCCGCTGCTCGTTGCCGACAGCTTCGCCACCGAGCCGATGTCCCCTGTGACTACCTCGGTCACGTTCTCCTGGGATTTGCCCCTGGCCATGAAGAGTTGGCTTATCTTCTCGCCGGAGTTCTTGCCCGAGTTCCAGACCTGGGAGTCGCTGTGAAGGGTGTCGGAGTACACCCGGAAATAGGACAGTTTGCCTACGAATGGGTCGGCGGAGGTCTTGAATACGAAGGCGGCAAGCGGACTGTTACCGCCGCCGTTAAGGGAGATCGTTTCCTCGGACACGAGGTCCTTGGCGGTCACACCCCCCTTTTCGATGGGGGAGGGCATGTAGGCGCTGATGTTGTCCATTATCGCCTTCACACAGGTGTTGGACTGGGCCGCAGCCGCCATAACCGGGACTATGGCCCCTGACTTCAGCCCTTCAGCGAGGCCTTGCACCAGCTCCTCTTCCGTCAGCTCCTCTCCCTCCAGGTACTTCATGGTTAGGTCGTCATCGCACTCGGCTACGGCCTCGGCCATGGCGTCCCGGAGGACCCGGACCTGGTCGGCCAGGTCGGCGGGAATTTCTATGTCCTGGTCGTCAGGCCCCTTGGCCTTCATGGTTATGAGGTCTATCACGCCTTTGAAATCTGACTCTGCACCGATGGGAAGCTGGATGGCCACGCACTGTCGGCCAAACTCATCCTTAATCCGTTCCAGTACGGCTGCAAAGTCTGCATTTTCCCGGTCCATCTTGTTCAGCAGTATCATCGCCGGGAGTTCGCGGGCGGAGATTTCCCCCCACATAAGCTCGGTCCCGACCTCTATGCCGGAGGCTGCGCAGACCACCAGCAGAGCGGAGTCGGCTACCTTCAGGGCGGCTACCACCTCCCCGAAGAAGTCAGCATAGCCCGGCGTGTCTATCAGGTTGACCTTCGTGCCGTTCCATTCATAGGGAAGGAGGGTCAGCTGGATGCTTCCTCCCCGGTTCACCTCCTCCGGCTCGTAGTCGGAAGTGGTGTTCCCGTCTTCAACCCTGCCCAACCGGGTAGTGTGCCCAGCGTTGAAGAGTATGGCCTCGGACAGTGATGTCTTGCCTGCCTTGCTGTGGGAAAGGAGCGCCACGTTTCTGATTGACTCGGACTTGTAGCTCTGCATAACTGCTCAGACCTCCCCCTGATCTGTAAAACAAGGTCATTGTATGGAAAAGTACGGCACCCCTGCAACAGCCCGCCCCGTAGGTCGGAGAGACAGGCATCGGGGTGCTATCCTGAAGAGGGGCCGAACACCCTTGGCCCGGGCGGGACCATGCTTACCAAATTGGGATATTCTGCCAAGCTCCTTTTGCGCAACAGACGGACCCGGCTATCGGCCGTCTGCCTGATCTTGTTTGCATTGGTTCTGCTGTCGTCCTCCTCTCCCCAGACCCGAGACCGCATCGGGAGCGCGATCCACGGCCATGACCACGATGTTGTTGCCTGGGAGCTGAGGAATTTCTTCGATAAGTGGCTCTCAATGACTGCCTCGTTCTTCGATGAGGGATTGTCCAAAGAGGACGCCATCGCGGAGGTCCGGGAATACGCCCGACTGACCAGAGAGATCAATCGGATAGAAGGGGCAATAAACCGGGCTGTGTCCCTCGGCGAACAGGTATCCGACCTGGAAGAAGAGCGGGAAGAGGTGGATATCCAGAGGCTGGATATCCAGTATCGGGTGGAAGAGCTTATAGAGGGGCAGATAAGCGGTATCCTTGCCGAGGAAGGCATGTCCTGGCGCGTAGGGTTCCTGGACGCGGACGGTTACCTTTTTCCGCCCGTGGATTTCAAGTACGAAAGCTCGCCACCCGTCCTCGTCATCTCGCCCAGGGACCGCATTGAGCTGGAGTCGACGCGTCTCTTGACGCCCGGGCTTGGTGTTGTGGAAAGGGAGATTATAGAAGAGGACGTTGAGGGCTTGGATGACGACTACTCCGTCCTGGTGATCGATACAGGAGGCGTAGCTACATTCCCCGCCGTCGTCGAAGCTTCATCCAACGTCCAGTACACGCTCCGCACCGTGGCGCATGAATGGTTCCATCACTACCTTGTTTTCTATCCCCTGGGTCGGAACTACTGGTCGTCCGGCGAGATGGTCACGATCAACGAGACCGTCGCGAACATCGCGGGGGACGAAGTCGGTAACGCCGTCTACGAAAGATATTACATGGAAGACACCCCACAGCCCCCACCCCCCACCCCCGAGCCAGGAGCCTCTCCCACCCCTGCACCCGACCCCCCAGTCTTCGGCTTCAACCGTGAGATGCGGGAGACCCGGCTTGAGGCCGACCGCCTTCTGGCCGAAGGGGAAATCGAGGAAGCGGAATCCTACATGGAGGCTCGTCGGCTGGTCTTTGCCAACAACGGCTACTTTCTCCGTAAGCTGAACCAGGCCTATTTTGCTTTCCACGGCTCCTATGCCGACCGTCCGACTGCCGTAAGCCCCATCGGCGATCAGGTGCAGCAAGTGCGTGAGCAAAGCGACACGCTCAAGGAGTTCATCGAAACCATGTCACGGGTCTCCAGCTATGAGGACCTTCTCCAACTCGTCGGGGACGAATAAAGGGTTGCATCCATCCCGCGCCCCGACACCCCTGTAGTAAACTTTCTTTGTCCGTGACTTATTCGGGAGTGCAGACTCCCCGGAGGAGGACGATTTGGCCGGTCCACTAGATGGTGTGAAAGTTCTCGACCTTACCAGGGTGCTCGCCGGGCCCTACGCAACAATGGTCATGTCCGATCTCGGAGCGGAGGTCATCAAAGTTGAGCGCCCCGAGGGCGGAGACATGGCCCGGGGCACGGGGCCCTTCGTAGACGGCCAAAGCTCCTATTTCATGAGCATCAACCGAGGCAAGAAGAGCGTCATCCTGGACCTCAAGGACGAAGGGGACAAACAGACATTTCTAGAATTGGTCGACCACTTCGACGTGCTCGTAGAGAACTTTGTCCCCGGCGTGATGAAACGCCTCGGCCTCGACTACGAAGTTTTGAGCAAGCGGCATCCGAGGCTGATTTATGCGGCAGTCTCGGGGTTCGGGCAGTGGGGGCCCTACACAAAACGCCCAGCACTAGACATAATAGTTCAAGCGATGGGTGGGATAATGAGTATCACCGGCGAGCCCGGACGCCCGCCGGTCAGGCCCGGCTCCTCTCTCGGCGACATCACGGCAGGCCTCTTCACCACCATCGGAATCCTGTCTGCCCTCCACGAACGAGACCGGAGCGGCGTCGGCCAGATGATCGACGTGGCGATGCTCGACTGCCAGATGGCCGTGTTGGAAAACGCATTCGCCCGCTATTTCGCCACCGGTGAGGTGCCCACGCCCATCGGCACCCGGCACCCGGTCACGACTCCCTTCCAGGTGTACGCGACCAGCGATGGATATGTAGCTCTCGCATTTGTCGGCGGGGCCAAGGACCAGTGGCCAATTTTCTGCGCCCTCCTCGACCGGGTGGACCTCATCGACGATGAGAGATTTACCACCAGCTGGAACCGCACCCTCAACTATGATGACCTGAACCCCATAATCGAAGAGGGGATGCGCAGGAAATCGACGGCCCAGTGGCTCCAAGAACTCACCGAGGCCCAAATCCCCTGCGGCCCCGTGAACAACATCGCCGACGTTGTCGCCGACGAGCATACTAAGGCGCGCTGCATGATTATCGACGTGCCCCACCCAGAGTCAGGTACGGTAAAGATGGTAAACAACCCCATCAGATTTTCCCGCACCCAAGCCGATGTCACGGGAGCCGCGCCCCTTCACGGAGGGGATACGGACGAGGTCCTTGGCAAGTTTCTCGGGTTGGGTGCTCCGTAAGTCGTTTGACACCCAAAAATTGCGTAGGCTAGAATGGACTCATAGCCCCCGTTGCGAAGAGCCATACCATGCTTGAAGTCACCATAGAAAGCATCCGCGTCAGCCTGATGAACTATCAGCGGGTGGTCATCCTTAAGGAGAAGGACGCAGACCGTTACCTTCCCATATGGATCGGCCCCGCCGAGGCAGACGCTATTGCCGTGAAACTTCAGGACGTGTCCGTGCCCCGGCCTTTGACCCACGACTTGCTGCAGTCGGTCATCGGGGACTTGGGCGCGGCAGTCAACTCGATTGTCGTCTCAGACCTGAACAACGAGACATTCTTCGCCAAGATTATGCTCGAAAGCAACGGCAAGACGGTTGAAATAGACTCTCGCCCCAGCGACGCCCTCGCCCTCGCAGTCCGGGTCAAAGCCCCTATCTTCGTGGAGGAGATCGTTCTGGAGAAGGCCGGGGTCATCCTGGACAAGGAGACGGGCAAACCGATCATCGCCGCCGACGCTGCGGACATAAAACCCGTCGATGAGGCAGAGCTGAAGCGACTCTCGGCGTTCCGGGAATTCGTGGACAACCTGGACCTGGAAGACTTCGGCAAAAAGAAGTCGGCAGAGTCCGAATAGGCCTTCCTCCCTCCCTTGACCCCCCCCGTTTGCATAACACTCTGGGCGAGCCCTCCTCGACCATCCCGCGGATATTGCGGAATTCTTGCGTCACGAACCGGTTTCTCTATTGCCCGAGCCGGGAGGTCTGAGGTGATCACAAGCAAAAAGCGCTACCGCCTGCTTTGTGCCCTGTACTCTCCATCGGAATCAACAGAACCGGACAAGTACATGGCAGATGTCCCGTCTTTCCCCAGCTGTGTCGCATGGGGGGATACTCCTGAAGAGACTATCGCCATATTGGAAAGCGTTGTGGCGGCCACCATTCTGACCTATCAGGAACGAGGGTATGATTTGCCCCCTGGTGTGACGCCCTTGGAGACCGATGCCGACCGTTCTTCCCAGCCAAGTGTGCTCGAGATTTCCGTTTGACCCATAGGTAGTTGACGCGCAAACTCCGACGTCTGGGTTGGCGTGTTTGTCCCTCAAGCGCGGGGGAGCCACGAAATATGGGCGAACGACAAGACGGGAGCCACATCGCCCATACCACGCCACAGCAATCGCTAATTTAAACCGGGAACGCTTCTAAGGATCATCCGCAACTTGGGAATACCCAAACGAGACCTTGACAGCGCATGAGCCTCACCCCCTCATCCCCCCTCCCTGTGATCCTATTTTCGGTGTTATCCCCGTGCCCCGACACTGGAATCCAGTAGCGTTGTCGTCACTCACGTGGTCCAAATCAAAGACAAGTTTTGGGACGACTCCCCCCAAACCTATTCGTTTTCCAAACTTGGTCTCACCCGGCCTTGCCTCTCCAATTTTCTTTGTGATATAATGCACGACCGGAGCGGGAGGGGGATTTGGACAGAAGGCAGTGGCTGGATATTCTGCGGCTTTTGGGCCTGGGTTGGTATGTAGTCACGGCCATCGGGATAGGTGTGGCAGGCGGTCTTCTAATAGATCATTGGGCTGACACCGCCCCGATCTTGACCCTTGTAGGACTGGCTCTGGGCATACTGGCGGCTTTCTGGGGTATGTTCCGGATGCTGTCCCCCCTGCTGAAGAGGAATACCGACAGCAAGGAAGACCATTAGTGGGATTGCTTCGCAAACCGAAAGTCCTTCTGGCCCTTGTCCTGGTCATACTATCTCTTATTATCAGTCACACGATCCTCCGCTTCCCCTTCCCCGCCATCCAGATCAAGCCCGAGAACCTTGGCAAAGAGCTCATCCCCTTCGGCCCTCTCGGCGACTTCAACCTCACCAACACCATCCTCTCTTCTTGGGTCGGTCTCGCCGTCATCTTCATTCTCGCCTACTTCGCGACCCGGAAGCTGGGCATGGTGCCCCGGGGCCTGCAGAACCTTGTCGAGGCCGTGCTATCCTGGCTGCTAGGACTGGTGGAGTCGATAGCCGGAGCAAAAAACGGCCGGCGCTTCTATCCCCTTGTCGTCACCATCTTCATCTTCATAATTATCAATAACTGGATCAGCCTGGTTCCGGGCTTCGGCACCGTCGGGCGAATGGAGGCGGCGGAGGAAGTGGTCCACCACATCATCGAGGAGAAAGCCGAAGAGGCCGAACCTCACCTCACCCTCACCGAGGCGGAGCACGAACTCGAAGTCTTCCTGGACTGGGGCGAGTCCGAGAGGTCCGCGGCCCCCAACGACCACGTCGGCAAGCAGATCTACTCTGAGTTGGAAGGTAAGGACTTCCATGTCTGGGACGAGGTCGGCCCCTTCCGGGTAATGCCCTTCGCCCTCTTCGAACAGAGCATGTCCGCGGCGGAATACGCCGACGATCACATCCACTTCGAGGACGGCCATATCGAGTATGGCCAGCCTGAGGGCCAAAACGTCGCTCTGCTGATACCGCTGTTCAGGAACGCCAACACGGGACTGAACACAACCCTGGCCATCGCCTTAATAGCTATGTTTTTCATTGAATTCTGGGGTATCAGGTCTCTCGGCTTCTTAGGCTACGGCGGCAAATTCATTAATTTGAGTGGATTCAGACGCGGGATCAGCACGGGGTTCTTAGACCTGTTGGTTGGAATGCTGGAAGGCGTCAGCGAGATCGCTAGACTGATCAGCTTCACCTTCCGGCTTTTTGGCAACATGTTCGCCGGGGAAATCCTGATTTTCGTAATGATGTTCCTGATTCCCCTGGGCCTGGCGGTGCCTTTCTACGGGTTGGAGCTGTTTGTCGGGTTCATCCAGGCCACCATCTTCGCCGTGCTCACCTTGATGTTTGCTGTCATAGCAGTCACGGCTCACGGCCATGACGAGCACTCCGAGGCGGAGGCAGGAATACCGGCCCAGGTGGAAGGAACGGGCCCGGAAGAGGTGAGCGGAAGCGCTCGATAGCGGAGAATCTCAAGGAACGCTCTCTGTACTGACAACGGCTTCTGACGACTCACACGGTAAAAGATCGGTAGTCAAAAACCAGGAAAAGAGCAGGAGGAAACCAGATGATTGAATTGCTCGGTCTTATACTAGCCGAAATAGGAGACGAAGGGCTCGGCTCCATCGGGACGGGTCTGGCCATGGGGCTCGGCGCCCTGGGCCCGGGCCTCGGAATCGGTATCCTAGTCGGCAAGGCGACAGAGGCCATAGGACGCAATCCCGAGGCCGAAACTTCCATACGCGCCAACATGATCCTGGGTATAGCCTTTGCGGAGGCTGTCGCAATTTACGCGTTGGTCGTGGCTGTCATTATCAAGTTCGTATAAGCGGCGCACACGTACTAACTTCCGAAAGGAGAGGCCATTGGGAGAGCTGGGAATCAACCTGCCGGGGCTTCTGGTGCAGATCATCAATGTCGCCCTGGTGCTGATAATCCTGCGCCTGGTCCTCTACAAACCCATACTTAGGCTGCTGGAAAACCGGTCTTCCAGGATAAAGGAAAGCCTGGAGGCTGCTGAGGCCGCCAAGGCCCAGTCCACCCGCAGCGAAGAAGAGGTCCGCAAGACCTTGGGTGAGGCCCGACAAGAAGGTCAGCGCCTCATAGGCCAGGCGTCCGAGATGGGGGAGCGTCTGAAACTGGATGCTCGCGAGGACGCTAAGAAGGAAGGCGAGGCAATGATCGTGCGGGCCAGGAGCGAGATCACTCGTGAGCGCGATGACGCTGTCGAGAAAGTCCGCAGCGAATTCGCAGGACTCGCCATTTCGGCGGCGGAGAAGGTCATCAACTCCGAGTTGGACGAGGACCGCCACCGCAAGCTGATCGATGACGTTCTGGAGGAAAGCGTTTCCTCCCGAAAGGACGGGAGCTAGCAAATGGCTGCAGGCTCTTCGGCACGAAGGCATGCCCAGGCTGTTTTCCAGATTGCCCGGGACCAGGACAGCCTGGACAAGTGGCAGGAGGACCTGGCCGAGCTCGCTTCCGCTTTTGGTGACCCGGACCTCCGCAAGGTGCTGGAAAGCCCGAAAGTCAGGCCCGACCAAAAGCAGGAGTTGGCCGCTCAACGGTTGGCGGGGCTTGATACCCTCGCCCGGAACCTGACCAGCCTTCTGGTATCCAAGGGCCGGGTCGCACTGGCGGAAGGCATCGCCGCGGAGTATCGGGAACTTGTGGACGACTATCGGGGAGTCGGGAATGCGGAGGTTACCACCGCCGTTGCCCTGGACGCCGAGGCAGAAAAACGGATAGCGGACCAGATGACGGAAGCTACCGGAAGGCAGATAAAGCTGACGTCGCGGGTGGACCCGGATATCGTGGGTGGTATCGTCATCAAGATCGGGGACAGTCTGATAGACGGCAGCACTAGGACTAAGCTCTCGGCAATGCGAAGCGCCCTTGCCGAGCGGCGGGTGTAGAGGTCGGGAGCGGACGCGCAAGGGCTAAAATAAAAATGAAACGGGTTAGAGGTGAGGCGCGATGGTCGGGTCGCAGGACATAACGTCCATAATCAAACGACAGATAGAAGAGTTCGGAGCCCAGGTCACTATGACCGGCGTTGGCACCGTGGTAGAGGTTGGCGACGGGATCGCCAGGATCCATGGACTGTCCAGCGTCCAGGCCAACGAGCTCATCACATTCCCCACCGGGGTGACGGGCATGGCCCTGAACCTCGAAGAGGAGAGTGTTGGCGCCATTATTCTTGGCGCTTACAACGATATTAAAGAGGGCGACGAGGTCCGGTCCACGGGCCGGATCGCCGAGGTCCCTGTCGGGGACGCCCTGATAGGCCGCGTGGTCAATCCCCTGGGTGAACCGGTCGACGGCCGGGGCCCGATCAGCACCAACAAGACCAGGCCTGTAGAGCGGGTCGCCCCCAACGTGGTGCTCAGGAAATCGGTCGACACCCCCGTCCAGACGGGAATAAAGGCCATCGACTCCATGATTCCCATCGGTCGCGGCCAGCGGGAGCTGATCATCGGAGACCGGTCCACTGGCAAGTCGGCCATTGCCATTGACACCATAATCAATCAGAAGGGCGGCAATCTGATCTGCATCTACGTCGCCATCGGTCAGAAAGCGGCCAAGGTTGCCCAGACCGTTGCCACTCTCGAGCAGCATGGAGCCTTGGAGCACACCGTTGTCGTAACTGCCAACGCCGCCGACCCAGCTGCCCTCCAGTACCTTGCGCCCTACGCCGGCTGTGCCATCGGCGAAGAGTTCATGGAGAGCGGCAGAGACGCCCTGATCATTTACGACGACTTGTCCAAACACGCCTGGGCCTACCGGCAGATATCCCTCCTCCTTCGCCGGCCCCCGGGTCGTGAGGCATACCCCGGAGATGTCTTCTACCTACACAGCCGGCTCCTCGAAAGAGCAGCCAAGTTGGAAGATGCTGAGGGAGGCGGGTCACTGACGGCACTCCCCATTATTGAAACCCAGGCCGGTGACGTATCCGCCTACATTCCCACCAATGTCATCTCCATCACCGACGGCCAGATTTACCTTGAGACCGACCTCTTCAACTCCGGACAGAGACCGGCGATGAACGTGGGACTCTCGGTGTCCCGTGTCGGTGGGTCGGCCCAGAGCCGAGCGATGAAGAAAGTCGCGGGTAGGCTGCGGCTCGACCTTGCCCAGTTCAGAGAATTGGCCGCCTTCGCCCAGTTCGGCACCGCCGACCTGGATGCCGCCACACGACGCCAGCTCGAACGGGGCCAGCGCATCACCGAAATCCTCAAGCAGGCCCAGTATGTGCCAGCGTCCCTGGAGCAGCAGGTGAGCATAATCTATGCCGCCATCAATGGCTTCATGGATGAGGTGCCCGTGGCCAGCGTCGCCGAATTTGAGACCGGTTTCCACAAATTCATGCAGACCAACCACCCCGAGGTTGTAGAGAAGATCGCCGAGACCAAGGACCTTGGGGATGAGGCTGTTGAAGGCCTCAGGAAGGCCATAGACGAGTACAAACAGACCGTAGCAGTCTAGTCCGGGACGAGAAACTGCTTTGCCCAGCACCAGGGAAATTCGAACAAGAATCCGCAGTGTCGAAAACACTGCCAAGATAACCAAGGCCATGGAGATGGTCGCGGCTTCCAAGATGAAGCGCGCCCAGGACCGGGTCCTCGCTGCCAGGCCCTACGCCGAGAAGATGGCCGAAATCCTCAGCCATCTCGCCTCTCAGCCCTCCGAGGACGACGTGGTCCAACCCCTGCTCCAGAAGCGGGAGGGAGACCGGATTTCGGTAGTCCACATAACCCCCGACAGGGGACTCTGCGGTGGCCTGAATGCCAACGTGAATAGGTCCACCAGCAGCTTCATCCTTGGCTCCAACGGCGCTTCCGTGTCCATGGTAACCGTCGGAAAGAAAGGCCGCGACTTCATGGGCCGCTTCGGACGGGATATAAAGGCCGTATTCTCGGACTTGGGGGACAGGCCGGGTGTCTTGGACATCCTGCCCATCGCCCGGATTATCATCGATGAGTACTCGGACGCGAGAGTGGATAAGGTCTATCTAGCGTACAGCCGGTTTGTTACCACAACCAACCAGACCCCCGTTATGAGACAGATCCTCCCGGTGGAACCCGCCAAGATAGAGGGAATGAAGCAGGCGGGCTATATTTACGAACCCGACAGCGCCACCGCCCTCAGCGAGCTCCTGCCTCGCTTCGTGGAGATGCAGGTCTACCACGCCGTGCTTGAGTCCATAGCCAGTGAGCAGTCGGCCCGCATGGTGGCGATGCGCAGTGCAACGGACAACGCGGACGATATGATTCAGGACCTGACCCTGATATATAACAAGGTCCGACAGGAGATGATCACCAACGAGCTTCTGGACATAACCGGCGGCGTCGTGGCCCTGGGAGGATAGCAACGGCAACTCCCCTATGAGCGTTCAGCGTTGGCTAAAAGAAATAGCAGGCTACCTGGCCGACAACCAGACCCAGGCCTTCGATCCCGGCTCCTTGGCCACGAGAGTCAGGGGTCGGAAGACCGGGGGTTTGATGGACCTGAAGGATGTCGACTTTCACAAGGCGTTGCAATCGTTGGAATCCTCGGGATCGGTTATCACCAGAATATTTGAAGGCAAGAAGCACTACTCCCACAGGTCTTAATCGAAATGATAATGAGTGGAGACGGCAATGGCTACAGGTAAAATCGTACAGGTTATTGGCACAGTAGTAGACGTGGAGTTTCCTCCCGACTCGCTGCCGGCGCTCTATAACGCCCTGGAAGTGCCGATAGATGGGACGAGCTTGACTCTGGAGGTGCAGCAGCACATCGGCAACAACTGGGTGCGATGCCTCGCCTTTGCCCCGACCGACGGCCTCGCCCGCGGCGTGGATGCTGAGGACACCGGGCAGCCCATCTCCGTTCCCGTAGGCAGGGGAACCCTGGGCCGGCTGTTCGACGTGACGGGCACTCCCCTGGACAACCTGGGAGATGTCCCCTCCGAGGAGAAGTGGCCCATTCACCGTACTCCTCCTTCATTCGAGGAGCAGGTGAGTGAGACACAGATGCTGGAGACCGGCCTCAAGGTGATCGACCTGACGACCCCCTTCACCAGGGGAGGAAAGATCGGGGCTTATGGCGGCGCGGGCGTCGGTAAGACGGTCATCATTCAGGAACTCATACGTAACATCGCGACCGAGCATGGCGGCTTCTCCGTCTTCGCAGGTGTCGGGGAGCGATCCCGTGAGGGGAATGACCTCTGGCACGAGATGCAGGAGTCCGGCGTTATAGACAAGACCGTTATGGTCTTCGGTCAGATGAACGAGCCCCCCGGAGTCCGCCTCCGGATCGCCTTAACCGGCCTCACGATGGCCGAGTACTTCCGGGACCGGGAGCGGCAGGACGTCCTTCTCTTCATCGATAACATCTACCGGTACATCCTGGCCGGTATGGAAGTCTCGGCCCTGCTGGGTCGGATGCCGTCGGCTGTGGGATACCAGCCGACCCTTTCCACCGAGATGGGTGACCTTGAGGAGAGGATCACGACCACAAAGTCGGGTTCCATCACCTCCTTCCAGGCGATCTACGTCCCCGCCGACGACTACACCGACCCCGGTGTTGCCACGACATTCGGCCACCTCGACGCTGTTATCGCCCTCGAACGCTCCATCGCCGAGCAGGGCCTGTACCCGGCCGTCGACCCTCTGACTTCCTACTCCAGGATTCTGGACCCGCAGGTTGTTGGAGAGGAGCACTACAATGTGGCACAGGGAGTTCAAGGCGTGCTGCAAAGGTACAAGGAACTGCAGGACATCATAGCCATTCTGGGTGTAGAAGAGCTGAGTGAGGACGACAGGCAGGCCGTAACCAGGGCCCGGAAGATCCAGCGCTTCCTCTCTCAGCCCATGTTCGTCGCCGAGGCCTTTACCGGCACCCCGGGCCGCTTCGTGCCCATCAAGGAGACTGTGCGGGGATTCAAAGAGATCCTGGAAGGCAAGCACGACGCACTCCCCGAGCAGGCCTTCTACATGGTCGGCAACATCGACGAGGCCGTAGAGAAGGCCGCCAGCATGGCGGCCGAGGGCTAGAAGGCGAGAACCTAAATGGCGCCTCTTCAATTCGAAATACTCACCGCCGAGCGTCGGGTCTACTCCGACGAAGTAGATATGGTGGTAGCACCCGGCCAACTGGGCGAGCTGGGCATATTGCCAAACCACGCACCCCTGTTGACTCCACTTCAGCCCGGTGAACTGCGTATCAAAAAGGGAAGCGAGGAGGTGGCCATAGCCGTTACCGGCGGTTTCCTGGAGATGTTCCAGAACAAGCTCACCGTCTTGGCCGACGCCGCAGAAAGGGCCGATGAGATCGACGTGGAGCGTGCGGAACGAGCGTTGGCTCGTGCCCAGGAGCAGGTAAAGACCGGGGCATCGGATGCAGACTTGGCTGTCGCCCTCGCCGCTATCAGGCGGTCACAACTAAGGGTGAAGGTAGCGGAACGGCGTCGCAGACGGGGTGGGGGCGGAGCGCCGTCTTCCCTAGCATAGCCGGATCCCCGGCTGTTCCAAGACCTAGAGGCTTGGCTACTCAGACTGCCCTTCGGGCATCTTAAGGTGGAAAGTCAAAGTCTGTAGGGATAACACCGGGTCAATGTTGCGGACCCACACACCCTCCGGCACCTGCGGCGAAATCGGCGCGTAGTTCAGGATTCCCTTGATCCCACTCTCGACCAGTAGCTCCACCACGCTCTGAGCGTGTTCTTCAGGAACAGCCACGATCCCGATGTGGACCCCCAGGTCCCGGATGATGGGCCCCAGGTCACTCATATCCCTCACGCCGATGCCGTCCAGCTCAGTGCCCACGACGTTGGGAGAAGCGTCGAATATTGCCACGACCTGGAAGCCCTCCCTGGCAAAACCGGGGTAGCTGATTATCGCCCGGCCCAGCCTCCCCAACCCGACCAATGCTGCCTTCCATTCCTGGTCCAGGCCCATGATAGTCCTCAGCTCCCGGAGCAGGTAGCCGACGTTGTACCCCCGGCCCTGCTTCCCGAACCGTCCGAAATAGCTCAGGTCTTTGCGGATCTGGGCCGGCGTTATCTGCAGCTTCTCCCCGAGCGCGTGAGAACTGACAACCTCGATGCCGGAATCGTGGAGTTGAGTTAAAGCTCTGACGTAAAGCGGTAACCGCAGTACCACTACATCCGGTATAGAGCCATCCATGGTGGAGCAGCCTAGTCCTCTCTTACACCACAGTCTGGGAACGGCTACGCAAAAGGTCGCGCAGACCGGGTACTGCGGCGATTGTGAAAAAAATCATACCTCGCGGCAACCCAATTTTAGAACGACCCTTTATGGGCGTCAATAGAGCCGGTCTTCCCCATGCTAGACCTGTTGAAATATTGGAGCTAGCAGGGTACGGGTCGCTCGTGATGGGCTTGGCGAGATAAAACTTAGGGCTGGGGTGCGGTAGCCACCCAAGTCTGGTCAGTCGAAGTACGAACGGGTAGGCAGGAAGTCAGGCCCCGCGCACCTCGGCGGCCAGCTTGGAAAATGCCGCCGGGTCCCGAAGGGCTATGTCAGCCAGGGTCTTGCGGTCTAGCTGGATGTCCCGCTTTTTCAGCATGTGCATGAATGCGCTATAGGAGAGTCCCTCACTCCGGGCTGCGGCATTGATACGGGCAATCCACAGCCGCCTGAAGTCCCGCTTCTTCTCCCTGCGGTGCCTGTAGGCGTAGCTCAGGGCATGCAGCATCGCCTCGTTGGCCCTGCGGAACAACGTGCTACTGGTAGCCCTATGCCCACGAGTGAGCTTAAGGATTTTCTTGTGTCTCCGTCGGGTTGTGGGACCGCCTTTTACCCGTGGCAATATAACTCTCCGAAATTGGTTTTCATGGGCACTGGAATAGCGTCGAGGCTGGTCTTACGGCAGGCCGTAAGGCAGCATCTTGGCTATCTTGCGAACGTCGCTGGGGGAAATGGGGTGCATCTCGGAATATAGGCGCTTGACCCGTTTGGGCTTCTTTCGCCGGAGATGACTCTTCCCGCCTTTGGCGCGCAGTATTTTCCCCGTACCTGTTATGTGGAAGCGCCGTTTGGCGCCCTTATGCGTTTTAAGCTTTGGCATCTGTAGTTTGTGGGGCGGTGGCCCGAGGCACGTCCTTGCGCCCTGGCACCAGCACCATGCTCATCATTCTTCGTTCCAATATGGGAGGAGACTCGACCCGGGCGGTTTCCAAGAGCGATCTCGCAACTTTGCCAAGGAGTTGGTTCCCGATCTCCGGGTGCGTCATCTCTCTTCCCCTGAACTGCACCGAGACCTTGACCTTATCACCTTCCGTTAGAAACTCGCGGATCTTGTTGGTCTTGCGTTGCATGTCGCTTTCACCGATCCGGGTTCTCATGCGAACTTCCCGCAAGCTGGAAGACTTTTGAGTCTTCTTGGCTTCCCGCTCTTTTTTCGCCTGTTCGTAACGGAATTTTCCGTAGTCCATCAGGCGGCAGACCGGGGGATCGGCGCTTGGGGATACCTCCACGACATCGACACCGCTCTCGCGGGCAATCCTGATAGCCTCGGGCACAGGCATAACGCCGATTTGCTCGTTGTCCAACCCGATCACCAGGATCTCGCGTGCTCGTATCCTACCGTTGGTTTTATATTCTCGGACTATGCGTATTCCCTCTCATTAGCTCTTACGTCGTACCCGAAAGTGGCGGGAATATAACACAAGGCTATAGGGGCGTCAATTTCCTCCGGCGCCCCGCAGCAATATATCAATACCGTGTGCATATTTTACCACTAGTTGCTCAAAAAGACTTCAGGTTTCACTTCCTATGCTACCATCACCCCTGTGAAAGCCCGAGATATCCATCCCTGGGCCCTCTCTCCCTCCGAGGCTGCAGCCGTCCAACGCCGCTTGGCCTCCCGAGTAAACACCACCCCTACCGTTCTTCAGCCTCGATTCGTTGCAGGACTGGATATCTCAGGGGTTGGGACGGATGGACGGGCCACGGCGGCTGTAGTCGTCTTGAGCTATCCGACCCTGGAGACGGTAGAGTGCCGGATCGCGAGGACGGAGGTCACTTTCCCCTACGTGCCGGGCCTGCTCTCCTTCCGGGAGATACCCGTCTTGGTCCCCGTCCTGGAGAGCATTACGCTTCGCCCCGACGTACTGCTGGTGGATGGCCAGGGCATCGCCCACCCGAGGCGTTTTGGCATTGCCTGCCACCTGGGCCTCCTCTTCGACATACCCACCATAGGATGCGCAAAGTCCAGGCTGACCGGTAAGTTCGAGGAGCCTGGCCGGGCTAAGGGGTCCCGCGCCGAACTCAAGGACGGAGAGGAAGTTATTGGCGCGGCGCTCAGGACCCGAGACGGGACCAAGCCCATATTCGTATCCATAGGGCACAAGGTTGACCTAGAGTCTGCCCTGCGCATTGTCCTTGGGTGCGTCGGTAAATACCGTATTCCTGAGCCAACCAGACGGGCCCACCTGGCTGCGGGAGGTAGGATAGCGCCGTTCGAACCTGCAAATCAGTGATAAAATTAAGATTGCAATAAATTCCCCTCGCCCTTCGGGTAGAGGGCCCTCGGAAGAGAACGAAATGGAAGAACTAAAACAAGAGGTAGAACAACTCCGAGCCAGGACCGCATACCTTCTGGACCGTCTTTGACATCGAGGGCAAAAAACTGAAAGTAGAGCGACTGGAGAAAGAGGCGTCCAAACCCGACTTGTGGAACGACTCCAGATCCGCCCAGTCCACAATGCGCCGCCTCTCCGGGCTCAATGAAGAGATCACCCTTTGGAGTGGTCTTGAGAGCAGTGTAGACAACCTCGCCGGGCTCATAGACCTTTCCGTCGAGACGGGAGACCTTTCCCTAGAGTCTCAGATCATCGAGGAGATATCTGATCTCCAATCTCGCCTCAAGCGCCTTGAATTCAACCTCGCCCTGAACGGAAAGTACGACCGCGACGCTGCATTGGTCGCTATCCACTCCGGGGCCGGTGGCACCGAGTCCCAGGACTGGGCGGAGACCCTTATGCGTATGTATCTCCGTTGGGGTGACGCGAAAGGCCGTCCGACTCGTATCCTGGACCTCTCTCCCGGAGAAGAAGCCGGCATCAAGAGCGTGACGCTGGAGATCGACGGCGCCTGGGCATACGGCTACCTGAAGTCCGAAAGGGGCGTCCACCGCCTCGTCAGGCTCTCTCCCTTTGACGCCGACCACCTACGCCACACATCCTTCGCCCTGGTTGAAGTCCTGCCCCAGGCCGAGGATGACATCGACATAACCATAGACCCGGATGACATTAAGACCGACTTCTTCAAGGCCAGCGGCGCCGGTGGCCAGCACGTCCAGAAAAACCTGACGGCGGTCAGAATTACCCACCTGCCCTCGGGCATAGTGGTGACCTGCCAAAACGAACGCTCCCAGCTCCAGAATCGGGAAGCCGCCATGAAGGTGCTCCGCGCCCGGCTGCTGGAGATAGAGCTGAACAAGAAAGCGGAGGAGCAGGCAAGGCTTAAGGGTGAGCACGTCGACACGGGATGGGGAAACCAGATCCGTTCCTACGTTCTGCACCCCTACAAGATGGTGAAGGACCATCGCTCGGGTTTCGAGTCTACCAATCCGGAGGCCGTTCTGGAGGGAGATATTGACCCGCTTCTGGATGCCTATCTCATGGCGATGATCGGGTCGGGCACGGCAAGCTAGGAGTCCTGGGCCGCCTCTTCCGTGGCCTTCTTTACCCGCCAGAGCCGCTGCGCCGCGGTCACGTACGAAAAGAAGGTCAGTATCACGAGCACGGCGGGGACCTGGTTTATCAACAGCCCCAGGCCCATTAACACCACCCGCTCCCCCCGCGACAGCAGCCCCACGTTGCAGTCGATCCCCTCACCCTCGGCCCGGGCCTTTATGTAGCTGACCAGCACCGAGCCGAACATCGCCGCGAATACTAGCAGCACGTAGGGTGTCTGCCCGAGGCCGCTGTACAAGGCCAGCAGGCCGAATAGGACGGCTGCCTCGCCCAGCCTGTCGAAGGTTGAATCCAGTACAGCCCCGAACTTGGACTGCTTACCCGTCAACCTCGCCATCGCACCGTCGACCAGGTCCAGGGCCCCGGCTGCCAGGACCAGGGCCCCAGCTTCCGGGAGCCGACCCTTGGCAGCCACCGCCCCCGCGGCCACGGCGATTAACCCTCCGGCTATGGTGACTTTATTCGGTGTAAATCCGACTCCGGACAAGACCCGCGCAGTGGGGTTCGAGAACCGTTCGGTTAGGAAGTCTTTTGCCCTGTCCCGCAGGCGGGCTGTGTCGAAGAAGCCCGAACGGCCTTTATCATTCTTCATAGCGGAGTCTCATGGGCGCGTGGCGTTGCATTATAGCAGGCAGGGTTACGAATGAGCCTAGTTCGGCGTCGACAGGGCTCCATCCCTGCGCGCGGCCGCGGCGTCCTGATAGACACTCATAACGCGCGTGGACACCTTGTCCCAACTGAACTCCTGCACGTGGGCCAGGCCCCGGTCAGCCATGGCTTTTCTCAGATCATTGTCTTCGATGAGCCGGGCTAGCGCCGATGCCAACGCCGCATCGTCTTTCGGCGGCACCAGGAAGCCCTGTACTCCGTCGCTAATGACCCCGGCATAGCCTATGATGTCTGAAGCTACAACCGCCGCCCTGGAGGCCATACCCTCCAGCAGCACGATGCCGAAGCTCTCCTTGCCGGTTGCAGGTGAGCAGTAGATATCGGCGGTCCGGTAATAGCGGGGCAGCTCATCATGGGACACGTTTCCGATCACCTTCACGTCCTTGTCCGCCAGGCTTCGCTCGCCCATTATTCTTTCGGAATCGGAGTCCATATTCCCCGGCCCGACTATCAGCAGCCGGATCTTGGGGTAGTCCCACTTCAACTTGGAGTAGGCGTTGAGCAGGTACTTGAGCCCCTTACGCTTCTCCATCCTCCCGACGAACAGGATATTCACATATCCATCGTCGAATTGCTCTATGGGCTTTACGTCGGGGTGAAACCTCTCCAGGTCTATACCGTTGGGGATGATGGTGTAGTCCCCGGGGAAGTGTCTCGATACGAATGCCAGCGCTGCCTGGGAGACCGCTATCTTCGCGTGAAGACGACTCAGCCAGTGCTTCCGGACGTATCTGTTGAAGATCGTGTATGCCCTGTCCGCACAGGACACCCCTACGATCCTGCGGGCGCCGTGGAAGGCATGAAAAGTGGCAACGTTGACGGCCTTGGAGTTTCTCAGGATGGTGGTGGGAAGGGTGGGGCAGAGGGGTTCATGGTAATGGATCAGGTCGAAGTTCTCCCGTTCAAGGAGCGGCTTGACCTTGTTGGCGAGCCGCATGGACAGGACGATCCGGGCAGTGGTGCCGGCGGTGTGCAGGGGGATCGACCAGCCGAGCGGGATCAGCTTGTCCTTGCCAAATTGGTCGGTATCCTTGGAGCAGGGTGCAATTATCCGGACCCGGTGCCCCTCCTTCGAGAACTGCTCTGCAAGGTTAGCAACGTGGAGGTTTACTCCTCCGGGATATCCAAAGTCATATATCGATACGAATCCTATGTTCAATGCTTTGAGGGTGGGACAGAGTGGATTGAAGCCCCGGCCCCGGGTCGGCGTCCGTTGGAGTCTGATGTCCTGGCGGCTACACCGTTCACAGCTCTCCGACCGTCGCCGAGGGAGGCGGTCTTCCTTGGGGCTGAGGACTCTTCATGCCAGATAGGTTCGAAGACCATCCATTGGTCGGGGTGCCGGGAAATGTACTGCTCCATGAGAGCTCCGATCCTTTCTAGCCCCGACTGAATGCTCTTGGCTTTTCCATCTTGCCGGTCGAGAATGATGGGTGGCTCGAAATACATTGAGAAACTGTTTCCACCGGTCCTTACTGTGAAGGCCGGTAGTATGGCGGCCCCGGTCCGGTACGCCATTTCAACGCCTCCAATGGGCAGCAACGCCTTCTTGCCGAAGAAATCCCGGTATTCGCCACTGCCCTGGATTGCTCGGTCACAGGCTATGGCCACGACTTCTCCCTGTCGCAGCTTCTTCATGGCCTGCTTGATCCCCGAATAAGTCACCGGGAGGATGGATATGCCATTGTACCCTCTCAGGCGGTGGGTCAGCTGGTATAGCTGCTTCGGTTCCTCAACTTCGGCGATGATGGTCAAATCCACTCCCCGGGCCCTCATCACCTGGATCGACATATCCATGTTTCCCATGTGGATAGAGGCCAGCACTACTCCCTTGCCCCGGGACAATGCTTCTTCCATGTACTCCCAGCCGTTAATAGAAATGGGCTTTTCAAGAGATTGAGGGTCCAAACGCGGCATGTTGATCAAGTCAAAGATGTTTCGAGACATGTTGCGGGACACTTCCAGGGCGCAGTGGTTGACAAGGTCTTCACTGGCATCGGGACCCAGGACGTTGCGCAAGTTTTTGGAGAGGTTCTTCTTGGCGCGCTTTGAGCTCAGGAAGGACAGGTCCGCAACTATGCGGGCAATAAAATAGCCCGCTCTTCTAGGCAGGGGAGCGACGAAGGCCAGTGCGATAAGAAACGCTACATACTTCCAAAGCATTGGTCTTTCGAGTGGGGTGTCGGTAACCTTTGTCCTAGAGGATATTGGGGCCGGAACCAGGCGTTGTACTCGTCCCCGGTTTCGGGGTGGCCATGCCTGGCAGCCGGAAGTGCTGGGATTTAGTGGGACTTGTAATTGGTCTTAGACGGGCTGGTGGGAAGGGTATACGGGTTTCTGCCGCACGGTATCGGTAGTGAAATGCTTTCCGCCTGCCCTTCGAGACCCTGACATTCGGTAGATCTGTGAAATTTACTCTGTAGGACCGCTCCGATTACTTGCGCCGGTGCCTTTCTCAACCGCCATTGGACCGCCGCCTGTCTCGTTGTGACTTTAGCAATGGCACCCTTTACTGTCAAGTTTAACCGCCCCGACTCCCCTTCCCTGCTCCCGGTCTCAGAGCCAGCGAACAAGGCGAAGCTCAGCCCTCTTCCTGCGGGGCGAAGACCCGCTTGGGGCTCCACGGGCCCCGGGGCGTGGGCGCCGAGATCACGGCGAGAAAACGGCCGTCCAGTGAATAGGCTCGGCAGAGGATCAGCTCTCCGGGCTCTCGGTAGGCGTTCGATAGTTGTGCCGCCGCGGTGGTTATCCTGTCGTAGTCGGGGTAGGAGACTGGGATCGGCTGGCCGTTGGTTGCGGCCCTCTCTCCCTTCCGGTCCAGTATTGCTGCGGGCATGTTGGACATAGCGAAGTCCGTCGGGAAAATAAGGTCCTCCCAACGCCCGTTGTTCACGGCCTCCTCGAACTGCTCGGGCGTGACCGAGTCCTGTATATCGAAGGGCCCAGTACGCAGCCTCACGAGTTCAGTAAGATGCGCCCCCACCTCCAGGTCTTGGCCTATATCATGGGCCAGTGACCGCACGTACGTGCCTCGGCCGCAGTCTACGTATATGGTTGCATGGGGCGGGTCCCAGCTTATGATTTCCAGCTTGTGTACGGCCGTCTCACGTTTGGGTCGGTCCACCGTTATACCCTCCCGTGCCAGCTCGTAGAGACGCTTGCCCTCGTGCTTGAGCGCGCTGTACATAGGGGGTTCCTGCATGATGATGCCGCGGAACGGACCCAGCGACTCCTCCACCATATCCCGAGTAAGGTGGGTGGCATCCTTTTCCTCGGTCACCTTACCCTCGGCGTCATAGGTGTCCGTGGCGGCGCCAAAGGTAACGACGGCGCGGTAGGTCTTGCTGGAGTCGGCTAGAAACTCACTCACCCGGGTCGCCCGGCCCAGACATATGGGCAGCACCCCCGAGGCCAGGGGGTCGAGGGTTCCCCCGTGGCCCACCTTCTTCTCCCCGGACAGCCTTCTGATACGCTTCACCATGTCGAAAGACGTGCAATCGATTGGCTTGCGGAGGTTTAGTATTCCTGAAACGCTCAAATCTCGCTTGCCGCCTCCGGGTCTTCTTCGGGGAGATCAAGGTTGTTTATGATGCTGTTTAGCCTCGCCCCGCGTTCGATAGAGTCGTCCATCTGGAAGTCGAGACGGGGTATGTATCGGAGCGAGAGCCGGTTCCCCAGGCTTTTGCGTAGATAGCTGCCGGCGGCCTTAAGCCCTTGAAAAACTTCCGACTTCTCCTCGCCAGTGCCCATGGCGCTCACGTGGACCGTAGCCGCCTTGTGATCGTTGGACACTGACACGGAGGTTATGGAGAGCATTCGGTTGAGCCTTGGGTCCCGCACGTTCCTCTGGAGCAATACGCTCAGTTCCTCGCGCAGAAGCTCGTTGATTCTCAGAGTTCGCCTACTCATGGTTGGGACTCCCGTGGCGCGCCGGATGGTCGGGGATGAACGGGGACATGGGGTTAGGATCAGTTGGCTGTGGGGGGAACTAGCTCTTTGCGGAAGGCGACCAATTCGTCTCCGGCTTCGAAGCTGTCGAACCCGTCCAACCCGAGGCCTCCCTCGGACCCCGAGGCGATCTCCCTGACGTTGTCCTTGAAGTGGCGCAAGCTCTTTATCCTGCCCTCGTGGACTACGCTGCCCTTCCGTAAGACGCGGATCAGAGCGTTGCGGCTCAACCTGCCTTCGCCTACGCCTATACCTGCCGCCTTGCCGCCCTTCACCTCGAACACTTCCTTGACCAACGCCCTTGCCTCTACCGTCTCCTTGTAGACCGGCTCCAGCATCCCGGATACGGCGGCGGAAACGAAGTCCAGCATGCCGTAGATGATGTCATAGTGGCGGATGTTCACATCCTCAAGGTCGGCCAATCGCCTGGCCCCGGCATCGTCCTTGGTGTTGAATCCCAGGATCACTGCGTCAGAGGCGGAAGCTAGAAGTACGTCTGTCTCGGTGACTATTCCACTGCTGGTGCGAATGATCTTGACCGCCACCTCATCCGTGGATAGATCTTCCAGGGCGCTTCGCAGTGCCTCTCCGCTGCCCTCCACGTCAGTCTTCAGGATTACGTTGAGCTCCTTGCTGTAACCGACACGGACCTGGGCTTGGAGGGCCTCGGCGTCACCGTGCCATTCGTCCCGGACTGCCATCTGACGCTCACGCCGCTCTGAAGCAGAGGTAGACTTCCGCCCCGCCTCCACACCGGTCAAGATGTCCCCCGTCCTGGGTACGCTGTCGAACCCCAGCACCTCGACGGGGAATGCGGGGCCGGCCTCCCAGAGCCGCTGCCCCTGATGGTCGAACAGGGCGCGGACTTTACCCTTCGTCTCACCGGCGAAGAATCGATCTCCCGCCTTTAGGGTGCCGGATTGGATTAACACGGTGGCGATAGGTCCTCTGGCCGAGTCCAGCTTAGCCTCAACCACTACGCCCCGGGCCATCCCATCCGGATTGCTCTTCAACTCGCCTACTTCGGCGACCAGGACGATGTTTTCCAGCAGGTCCGGTATCCCCTCCTGGGTTTTCGCCGATAAGGGCACGACTATCGTGTCCCCGCCCCACTCCTCCGGGATAAGCCCTAGTTCGGAAAGCTGCTGTTTTATTCGGTCCGGATTGGCCCCGGCCATGTCCATCTTGTTTATGGCTACGATGATCGGGACCTTCGCCGCCTTGGCGTGGTCAATGGCCTCTCGGGTTTGCGGCATTACGCCGTCGTCCGCGGCAACAACTAGGATAGCTATGTCCGTTACCTGGGCCCCGCGGGCCCTCATGGCCGTAAAGGCCTGGTGGCCCGGCGTGTCCAGGAAGGTGACGGGCTGACCGTCCACGCTCACCTGGTAGGCGCCGATGTGCTGGGTTATGCCTCCCTTTTCGGAAGTGGTAACGGAGGTGTTTCTGATAACGTCCAGCAGCGAAGTCTTTCCGTGGTCTACGTGGCCCAGGATGGTGACTATCGGGGCCCGCGGCACGAGATTTTCATCTTCGTCCGCTGCTTCCGCGTCGCTGGTATCCCTGACACTCGTGCCCTTTCTCTCCTCTAGTTGTGGAGAGAAACCAAAGTCTGTGGCGATGATAGAGGCGGTCTCGTAGTCGATCACCTGGGTGATATTCGCCATTACCCCGCGGCGCATCAACTGCTTGATGACCTCGATGCCGCTGGCCCGCATGAGTTCGGATAAGGACTGGACCGCTATGGCGCTCGGGATCTCCAGGGGAGGCCCAGACACCGGCCGGGTCTCGACGTTAACACCTTGTCGGACCGTCCTGCTTCTTGGGGGATTGGACTGTCTTGAAACCAATATATTGCTCGGATGCTCCGGGTTCTAGGCCCGGACCTGCTATTTCAATTCTTTGAAGTTGCCAACACCTCTGGATTTAGCTTCTCTGCGTAATCCTTAAAGGCGCTCAAGGAGTCTGGGGGGATGCTGCACTTTAGGGCGCGTGCCAGACGCTGGGAGCCGACTGCGCCGTGCCAGCATTGGTAGTCGGAACACAAGTATGCTCCCCTGCCCGACATCTTGCCGCTAGCGTCTATTTCGATTTTCCCCTCGGGCGTGCGTACGAGCCTGACCAATGTACGCTTGTCCATCACCCTGCGGCATGAGACGCAGGTGCGCTGCGGAGTCAAACGTTTCTGTTTTACAGCGATATTCTTAGCCAACCTTACTTACCGTTTCTGCCTGGGTCGGAAAATCCGACCCCTCCAACCCGGCTACCGACGGGTCCTTGGCGAGCTGGGGAATGGAGCGAAGCTGCCACCCCCCGGACCTCTGGACGGTCCTCCACCACCACCCGGACCTCTGGATGGCCCGCCTCCACCACCCGGGCCTCTGGACATCCCGCCGCCCGGGCCTCTGGACGGCCCGCCGCCCGGACCTCTTCCTCTCTTCGCACCTTTGCGCTTCTTGCCCTTGGATTTGTTGCCACCACGGCCTGGAATGAAGATGTCCAGGTCCTCAGCGAACCTGAGCTCGGTAGCAGGGCGATAAATCTCTTGCTCGGTGCTTGGCCAGATGTCCTCAATGGCTTGGGGAGCGGGTTCGGGGAAGGCGGGCACGGCCACCTCTTCGAATACCGGCTCGGGTTCGGCGATGGGCGCCAACTCGGCTACCGGGGCCAGCTCTTCCGGCACCAGGGCCTCTTCAATATCCAGCAGTTCCGCGGGCTCCACTTCAATAACCGGTTCGGCCAGTGCAGCGGCGGCCTCTTCAACTACGGCTGCTGCTTCTTCGAGCACCCCTGCAGCTACTGCGGCCAATTCCTCCGGCTCGGGAGTCTCAACCTCAAGCGCCACGGGTTCGGGGGTGGGCTCTTCAACGGTGGGCGCCGGCCGGGTAAGGGCTGCGATGGCCGCCGCTCGTATCTTGCTCTCACCGGCGTCGCTGACACCCTTGATGTCAATGCGCCACCCCGTGAGCTTTGCGGCTAGCCGGGCGTTCTGCCCTTCCTTGCCTATGGCCAGAGACAGGTGCCGATCTGCCACGACTACCACTGCGGACTCTTCCTCTTCTTCGATCTCCACCCGAGCCACCTGGGCCGGGCTTAGGGAGTTGGCAATGAAGGCGGAGGGGTCCCTGTCCCACTGCACTACGTCAATCTTTTCGCCGTGGAGTTCGTTGACTATATTCTGTATTCGGATGCCTCGCAGGCCTACGCACGACCCGACGGGGTCTATGCCTTCCTGCCTCGCCGAGACCGCTACCTTGGTCCGGTAACCCGCCTCCCGGGCGATGGAACGTATCTCCACCGTGCCGTTGTAGACTTCCGGCACTTCCAGCTCAAATAGGCGTTTGACCAGGTCTTTGTGGGTCCGGGATACGATGACCTGCGGGCCCTTCACGCTGCGGCTTACTTCCAGTACCAGGACCTTCATTCTCTGTCCCGGTCGGCACCGCTCGTTGGGAGGAATCTCGGGCGCCGGCATTACAGCTTCCGTCTTGTCGATGTCGACGATCACCTGTCGGGGCTCGAGGCGCTGGACGATAGCGCTGGCTATCTCGCCCTCCTTGTCGGAGAACTCCTGGTAGACCAGTTCACGCTCGGCTTCCCGCAGGCGCTGCATGACGACCTGCTTGGCCGTCTGGGCAGCGATCCTGCCGGCGAATTGGCCCGTCGACTCAATCTCGATGATCTCGCCGATGGCCGCGCCCTTCTTGTATTTGTTCGCCTCTTTGGAAGTAATTTCCAGGTCTGTATCGGTCACCTCTTCGACGACCGTCTTCAGCGCGGCGACTTTCACCTCGCCGGTGGTGGGGAGGATCTTGACCGACAGGTTCTGGCCTGCGGTCTCGCCCTCTCTCTTGTAGACGGAGACGAGGGCAGCTTCGATAGCGGAAATAACCACTTCGCGCGGCAAATTTCTCTCAGAGGCAAGCTGAGTCACCGCGATTAGGAAATCGCTTTTCATACCGGCCTATACCCTCCAATCCGGACTTTTGGGCCGTATTAAAAAAAGTGGGGTGCTCCCCACTTCTTCCACGAACTGGCCTTAAGTTGGGCTGATTATATCAGAGGGAGCCGACTTATTGCAAGGCAGATTGAGGCCCTTGACCCCTGCCGCCCGAGCCTTTGTTGACTCACAAAATCCCGTTTGCTAGACTCGGAACCCCGGGGCGGTTAGCTCAGTTGGTTAGAGCGCTGCGTTGACATCGCAGAGGTCACTGGTTCGAGTCCAGTATCGCCCACCATCCTTGCATAGCCCCCCGCCCACAGCGTGTTCGACGTACCGCCCTAGACCCATATAGCTGCACATCATGCGATCGCGCTCCTCGAGTCGACCTTGTATGGCGTGGGATTCACCCCTCCGGTGGCCGATGGTCTTCAACCCGGAGCTTTTCTGAGGCCATCGTTGTATATGATGCTCCCGCAATAAAGGTGTGTTCTGGAACCTGATGTTTGTACTTACTGGCCACCGCTGAGAATCCGGCAGAACGCGGAAGCTGCGGAGTTCAGCTGTCGGCATACAGTCCGAATCCCCCTTCACCTAACCCCACCCCCTCATCTGCCGTCGGCATCCTGGCCTAATCCTTAGCTATCCCCCACGTGGACCTCAGCTCACCCCCGCTCCTCTTGACAGAAGTAAGTTTGTGGTACAAACTAGTTTGCGCAAAGATGCATAGAGTTAAGACAACCGGGAGGCATAACATGAAGAACCAGGATCGTGAAGAACAACGCATTACTTCAGAGGACGCATGGGAGTCCATTCACGCAACCTTGGACAGGTCCCGCAGCCTTATGTATGTGGCGGGTTGGCCGTCCATCTTGTTGCTGTGGGGAGTCATAGTTTCGGTGGGTTACCTGACTCAATTCGTAGTAGAGACGGCTTTCTCGACATTTGCAGACGACAATCCATGGTTTCCCGGCCCCTTGTGGGGCGTGTTAGGGACTATTGGCATGATCGGCAGCTCCATATTGGGGCACCGAGCCGGGCACGCGAACTCCGACGGTCCTACTGCCACCCGCGCCGGGCTCCGAGTCTTCTTCTTCTGGATGACCGTTGTCACGGCTGCGTTCATCATCCCGGCGGCGTCCGGCTTGTGGACTATTGAGTCCAATGGGCTTGCCATATCCGGTGTAGCCGTAGGTATTGTAGCGCTCGGTTACATTCTTTTTGGCATCATGCATCACAAGGCAATTGCACTCATGGGCGTGGGTATCGCCGCAGCTCACTACGTTCCCTCCTATTTTGCAGGTGATTTTTCTAACGCCGTGTCGGCTGCACTCATCCTCACTGTAGTGGCCATAGCCTGGACTTGGATTCGGAAGACCAGCGTCGCATGAGTGCCGAGCCTGCCGTCCTCGACGAAATCATTCATCAGTCGACCCGCCTGCGCATCATGACCCTCCTGGCTCACCGGTCCCAGGCTGATCGGGTCGCCTACGGCCTCATCCAGAAGAGCCTGGGCCTGACTGGCGGCAACCTGACAATCCACTTGCGAAAGTTGGAGGAAGCCGGATACGTAGCCACAACCAAGGAGTTTGTGGATGCCAAACCTCGCACATGGGTCGAGGCTACATCCGCCGGCCGACGCGCCTTCGCTGAGTATCTCTCCAATTTGGAACGTACCCTGAATATGTCATTTTCATGACGTTTCTCCTAAAAGCCCCATTCCAAAAAACAGTACGATTTTGGGAACGCCGACTAACTCTGAAATCGTCGGCCACGTGATCGAAGGGGTTTAAATTGAAGAGAATATTCATTTTGACCACCACACTATTCCTGGCGGCGGTCATCCTGGCAGCCTGTAGCAGCGACCCGGAGCCAACCAAAACTCCCTCCCCGACAGCCGTTCCCTCCATTACCCCCACCTCCCAACCGACATCCACCCCGGTTCCAGTACCCACGGAAGTCCCCACCTCCACGCCCGACCCTACAGCCGGCCCTGGCCCAGACGTCGACACCTCGGGGTACCTGTCCGCTCAATGTGCCCCGGACGGCACCCTCGAAAGTGCCGCGGTGGTTACGTCTTGTGGCATTCTTGCCGCGCAGGATATTGAAAGCGTCTCATTCGTCGCTGAAGTAGATCTGCTGTCTCTATTCCCGGTAGGTGGCTCCGGCGGGTCCGACTTCTCCATGACGTTGAGCGGCACCGTAGTCCGGGCCAGCCGCCTTCAGTTCGAGATGGTCTTGAACATAGCGGGAGCAACCAGCACGACCAATGGAGTCTTTATAGGCAACGACACCTATTTCCACAACCCTGATTCCGGTCAGTGGTACGAAGGCGATCCTCCCGACACCGAGTTTCTCACCGCCTTGCAGTTGGTCGGCTTCCTTATCGCACCCAATGACCCCACCGCTTCTTTCGACGGAATCGCACTCCTGGCCGACGGCTCACGGGGCTACGTCTTGATTTCCGAATTCGCTGGACAGGGTGGCGGGACAGGATTGGCTTCGGGGTCGGCAGGCAGCGTCACCAGGACCGTGGACGCCACCGACTTCCTAACCAGGAAAGTCATAGTCGCCGAACAGGGTTCTGACGGCGAGCCCCGTGATTTCATCTCCATCACCTACAGCGGTTACAACGAGCCCTATGAGCTAGAACCCCCCGACGAACTTCTGCCTCTCTCCAACTAGTCAATAAACACCCCCACCCCCTCCGTCATCCCTGACCCCTATCGGGAATCCATCCCCCTCCCCCCAGTACTGAATTAGAGGCCCACGTGCGTGCAAAGCACGCACGTGGGCCTCTATTCTTATCTCCCCCTCTCCCTTGAAGGCCCTAAGGGTCGAAGATGCGCCTGTGGCGTGAGAGGGGGATCAAGGGGGTGAGGGTTCCCCTGTGGGGCTGGGGCGGTGTCCACCCAAGTGTGACACGAACCCATTGACACTACCTGAACACTCGTGCTACTATCCTCACCGTTCGAACACCACCCAACCACCTTAAGGAGGTACCAAAAACTAAGGAAGCCCACCCGGCCCCACCCGAGGACTCAACGTCCTGGCCCATCCCAACGGCCCTCGCGCAGGCCCGCGGCACAAGCAAAAGTCGCCATCTCCTCTTCCCACCGGGTCCCGTGTACCCTTCCCCCTTCCCTGACCACTAGGCGATGGAAGACGCCCTGGACCGTACTTAAAAGTCTCCTCACGGAGCAACCCGACCCATGGAGCGGAACGGGGCAGCCCGTAGCCGAGGACCGCTCGGCTCTCCGTCCGCTTCCTCAAATAAACTGGACTGTCCGCCACTCCCGGCTCCTGGATACAGGCGGCTAACTGGATATCCCGTACTCCTGCGAGGGGAACTGACCCTGGACTTTCCCCTTACTGCATCCGCCTACGGCGGACAGCGCAGCCAAACCTCATTGGAGCCTATGACGGATGACGGACCCGTACGTCCGACCATACTTCCAGGTCTAGGCGGCGGCGGAGTCCCGTCCCACGCTCCCGGGACGCCTCTTAGCCCGCATTATCTAAATGTAGGGAGCCTAATCCGGCAAGCGTCTTTCATCGCCTTCTCAAAACCTAACAGACAGAACGGAAACCGAAACCCCACAATCGAAGATGGAACATCCGCCTCTGGAGGACTGAAGAAAAGGCCGGTGTGTCACTAATCTATCGAACGAATACACTCAATTGACATGATGCGCGGGCGGCAACTACACTGCCAGAGCGTTATAGGCAATTCCCCCACGTGCTTTCTGGAGCAACATGGCCGAAAACGGACGCTACGACATGTTCGTGATCGGTACCGGGCCTGCCGGGCAACGCGCCGCAATCCAGGCTGCCAAGCTGGGCAAAAAGATCGGGATCTGCGAGCGTAGAGAAGTCGTCGGCGGTGTATGCATCAACACCGGTACCATCCCCTCCAAGACCTTTCGCGAGGCCGTGCTATACCTGACCGGCTTCCGACAGCGGGGCATCTACGGCTCTTCCTTCACGGTCAAAGAAGACATATCCATGGCGGACGACCTCCTCTTCCGCTGCAACCACGTGATCGTCCAGGAAACCGAGGTGATCCGCCACCAGATGAGGCGCAATCGCGTCGATGTTCTGCAGGGCGAGGCCGCCTTCGAATCTCCCAACGTCCTGGCGGTCACCGGGCGAAAAGGCACGGTCCGAGTCGAGGCCGACAAGATCGTGATAGCCACCGGCACGACGCCCGCGTCCCTGCCGGGGTTCGACGTTGACAGCCGGGCGATCGTCGACTCCGACGGAGTCCTCAGCTTGGACACCATTCCGCGCACGATGACCGTGGTCGGGGCCGGGGTAATCGGAATCGAGTACGCCTCGATCTTCGCCGCCCTCGGCTCGGAAGTCACCGTTGTGGAGAAACGTTCCGGCATCCTTGATTTCGTAGACAGGGAATTGACCGAGGCCCTCGTCTACCACATGCGCAACATGGGCTGCATCTTCCGGTTCGGCGAGGAAGTGGAGCTCGTGGAGTCCATCGGCGGCAAGGCCGTCGCCTCGCTAAAGTCGGGAAAGAGAATCACATCCGACCTGCTCATGTATTCAGTTGGGCGGATGGGCGCAACAGGTGTGCTGAATCTCGACTCCGCCGGCCTGACCTCCGACAACCGAGGCCGCATACCCGTCGGCGATCACTACCAGACTGCACAATCCCACATCTACGCGGTAGGCGACGTGGTGGGATTCCCCTCCCTGGCCTCGACCTCCATGGAGCAGGGCCGGGCCGCGGCCTGCCACGCCTTCGGGATCGAGTACCACTCCTCCCCCCACCACTACCCCTTCGGCATCTACTCCGTGCCCGAACTGTCCATGGTCGGTGGCACGGAGCAGGCTTTGACCGAGGCCGGTGTCCCTTACGAGGTGGGCCTGGCCAGGTACCGGGAGATAGCGCGGGGCAACATTCTCGGCGACGACACGGGGATGCTCAAAATGCTGTTTCACAGGGACACCCGGGAGTTGCTGGGCATCCACATCATCGGCGCCGAGGCCGCAGAGCTCATTCACATAGGCCAGGCCGTCCTGGCCTTCGGCGGCACCCTCGACTACTTCGTCAACACCGTCTTCAACTACCCCACCCTCGCCGAGTGCTACAAAGTCGCCGCCCTGGATTGCTACAACAAGATCGGCCCTGCGCCGGTGCAGATGGCGCACGCGAACTAGGGACTCTGATAGTGGGGATTGCTGCCTCTGCGGACTTCACTAGCAAGGACTGAAAGAACTTCCGCGTTTCTTGGTAGGGCTACAATTGTTGTTAGAATCCAAATCGAGAAATCTAGACTAGGTCGGGATATAATACGCGCTCCTTTAACACCATGTCGGTATCCTAGGGTGCAGGAAGGGAGTCACGGTGAATGACAAACTTTTCGTAACATTGGATGGTGGTCGAGTTAGCGATGGTAGTGTGCCCCTGAATGAATTCATGATTGCAATGCAGGGTGTCCAAGATGCGATGCGCCTAATAGTGGAACACCTAGGCGAACGTCAACGGAGTCCGGGACAGCCGCCAAAGTGGGTTCGCGAACAGAGTACCTTACGTCTGAATGCTACTCATGTTGGGTCTTATGTTGCCGAATTGACCCTAGAACATCCACCTGACCGTCAGGGGTATTTGGAGGACTTTGGCCAACAAGCGTTTGATGCCTTAAGAAACTGGGATGGGAGCGAGGATTCCACCCTGCCTGGGGAAGTGATGGGAAGACTTTACGAAATACCACATGCGCTGCCTGATGATGTTAGCCTCTGGATTGGCAGCGATGAAAAGCCTCGTAAGGTAAAGATAGAAAGCGTAGGTCGTGCTCCGGTTGGAAATTCAGACACAGAAAAAGCATTGGTGCACGGTTGGCTGAAGGAAGTGAATTGGCATAAAG
This sequence comes from Dehalococcoidia bacterium, assembly GCA_965197585.1. GTDB lineage: Bacteria > Chloroflexota > Dehalococcoidia > Plut-88900 > Plut-88900 > Plut-88900. Next base: position 2,013,264 of record OZ240215.1, on the reverse strand, counting down.
GGACGGCACAGCTCCATCAATATGGGGATAAATTTGTTCAGTTGCGTTTCAATAGTGATCTCGACATAGAAATGCTGAAATTAGCAAATGGATTCGTGGATGTACGCGGGCGGGGCCGACTCAACGCGAAGGGGGAATGGATCACCGTTCAGGTTAAGCAACTCAATGCTACTCGAGCTTGGAGCGACCCTACTAGCTTGGAAACGCTCCTAAATAACCCCAATCCCAAGATATTCGATCCTGAAAAAGTAGTTAGAGCAAGTGAACCCTTCGATGCTGACGAGTTCATAGGTATCATCCACGAAGCAAGGGATACGCGCTTAGAGGAAACTCCCAATTGATAATCCTGGATACTAATATCGTTTCGTATATTTTTGGCGGGGACTACCGCGCCCTGCGTTACTTACAGATGATTCGTGGCCTACGCACATTTTTGTCTTTCCAAACGTTAGAGGAACTCTGGTTTGGGGCCTATAAGAAAGGTTGGGGAGCAAGGCGCAAGAACGAGCTATCGCAGCATATTGAGCAATATGAGATTGTTTGGCCCAACTTTGAAATGGTGGACATCTGTGCTCAAGTGCGTATGGAAAGAGAGTCTATCGGACTCCGCTTAGATGTAGCGGACGCCTGGATAGCAGCAACTGCAATTTTGCTGCAATGTCCTTTGGCTTCTCATGACAGAGACTTCTCTGGCATTTCCAGCCTTGAATTAATACAGCTGCCGTTTGCGTAGGTCCCCTACAACCCCGTAAACCCCCGACCCAACTCCCGAGCCAACCCCTCATCCCCCGACACGCTCAGCCGACCGGAGGACAGAGCGTCCTCCAAGCCCAATCGCCCGCAGGACATCAGCACCAACGCCTCGCCGTCGCAGCTTAGCGTTGCACTGGGGGTCTCTGGGGCTGCGTCTCCACCGACAACCAGGTCAGGCATCTCATGGCCCTCCGTCACGTCAAACCTGAACCGCGCAGGTCCGGTCGCGGCCATGCGGGCCAGCGTCATGCTTCCGATAGCCAGCGCCGCTGGCAACGACTCCTGCGACATATGGTAGTCGGAGTCCACGGGAGATAGTGCATCCCAGGCGTGGATGGCAAGCTCGTTGACCACCAGGTCCACGAAATCGGCCACGTTCATGGGTCCCCAGGGGTGCCAGCACGGCTTGGCGTAGTCGTAGGGGTTTAGGGAGTCGACAAGCGCAAAGCAATCCTGGTACTTCTCGTCGAAAGCGTCCAGCAGCCCCTCCCCGAGCTTCTCTCGCAGCCTTATGGCGCCCTGGGCTATCCTCACTTCCGTGGGCACGTCCGCGGCCCCCGGCCTCCGAGCCCCTTCAGGCGCGCTGTCGTCGCCCTGCATTCCCCGCACAATCATGTTCTTCTGGAACTGCACCACGAAAACCAGGTGCGCGACCACGTCCCCGACCGCCCACCTGTCGCAGGCGCTGGGCCGGTTTAGGTCATCTGCCGACAGACTTCTCAGCCGTTGCCCCAGCCGCGCAGACTCCGCCTTCGAAACCGCTATCCGCTCTTTAACTTGGTCGCTTGCCATATTCGTACCTACTGAGACAAGGCGCTCACAGAGAATTCCTGCATCCGGCGTAGCTCGTCGTCATTCACGCAGTCGTAGACCCTGAGGCCGTCGTCGGCTATTTCGAGGAAATCGCTGTGAGTCATTGCTGACGGGTCGTAAGAATCGGGATTGATCAATTTTCCGTCTCCCTGACCAAGAAGGACCCTCACACGAAAATAGCGCGTGGACTGCGTAGTGTATTGAACGCGTTGTGTACGCGCAAGCCGGGCCATCGACGAGCGCCATGAAAGCCTTTACAAAGACCTGCCACTGAGGGGATGCTACTATTGACCGAATTCCGATGTGTCCGCTCTAGCAGGTTGAGATAGGTTGCTCTACGTAGTCGCGACGCCCATAGGTAACATGGAGGACATCACGCTGAGGGCCCTGCGCGTCCTGCGTGAGGTCCCACTCATCGCAGCGGAGGACACCCGAAAGACCAGGCGACTTCTCGAAAGACACGGGATAAAGACAAAAGTCACTAGCTTCCACGACCACAGCGGCGAGGCCAAGCTGTCGAGGCTGGTGGAGCACATGATGGGCGATGACCTTGCACTGGTCTCAGATGCGGGGATGCCTAACATCAACGATCCGGGCCACGACCTGATCGCGGCTGCAATAACGAACTCGGTGCCCGTGGTCCCGATTCCAGGAGCCACAGCGGTCATCTCCGCACTGGTAGCTTCGGGGCTTCCGACCTCCCAATTCACGTTTGTCGGGTTTCTGCCGAGGAAAAGTTCGGAGCGGAGGAAACTCCTGTCATCAGTGATCGACGATGGGCGCACCACCGTTGCCTTTGAGACTCCCCACCGGATTCAAGCTGCGCTGGATGACATCGCCGCGGTAGCCCCCGACGTAGAGATCGCCGTGTGCCGAGAGCTTACCAAGCTGCACGAAGAGGTGTTCCGGGGATCTGCCTCCGAGGCACGGGCGCACTTCACCAACCCCCGCGGCGAATTCACGCTGGTTATAGGGCCCAAACCCCAGCCGGACACCGATGTCAGCGACGCGGAGTTGCGCTCGGCGTTCGAGCGTCTTGAGTCGGAAGATGTATCAGGAAGGGAGGCGGTCGATAGGGTGTCCGGGGAGTATGGGGTGGGGAGGAACAGAGTGTATCAGGTGTGGGTTGATCGGGGGAGGTAGGAAACACGGTAAGCGCAAGACCTGCCCCAACAGGTAATGGTGGGGTGAGCTAGGGGGTAGCGGTGGCGGTGTCACGGGACAGTTTGGCGCCTTCAATTCTGGCTCGGAGCTCGTCGGGGTCTACGCCTAGTTCAATGGCACGTGCCACGTCGACTTCCGCCTCGGAATCCCGGCCGAGCAGTGTGTAGGACATGGCACGCCAGACGTGGGCGCCCTGGTGCTCCGGTACGATGGATATGGCAGTGGTGTAGTCCCGGATTCCATCCTCATATTGTTCCAGCCTGGTGTAGGTAAGGCCCCGGTTGTAGAAGGCGGAGGAGTAGTCGGGCCGCATGTGTATGGCCTCCGTGAAGTCCCGGATAGCCAAATCAAACTGTCCCTCTTCGGCGAAAGCGATACCGCGGATAAGGAATTCCTCCGGGATGACGGCCACGGCGGTGGGGAGAGGCTCCTCCCCGAGGTCGGGGCCGACGAAGAAGAATACCGCCAACCCGCATGAGGAGATAAAAATGATGAATACGGTTAGCCCGCCGATGATGTAAAGGGGTATGAAGGGAAGAGGCCGGGTCTTGCCCTCTCGGGTCTCCCTCTCCTCGATCATCTGCTGGAGGGACTTCGGCTCCTTTGGCTCTTTTTTACGTCGGAAGAATGGCACGCAGCGTTTACCTTAGCTCGGAGAACGGGGCGTAGACCAAGCCAAGGGCCTTAAACCACGCCCGCTTCCCGCAGCTTGCCGATGCGCTCCCCGTCGTATCCCAGGACTTCGGACAGCACCTGTTCGGTGTGCTGCCCGAGCAGAGGCGAGGGCTCGACGCTGGTGGGGGAGTCGGACAGCTTGATGGGGTTGCCCGGGAAGGTAAATTCGCCGCGCTGGGGATGATCGACAGTGACGATCATCTCGCGCTCGAGGAGGTGTTGGTCGGTGTGGATGTCCACGGCGTTGAGGAGAGCGCCGGCGGTGACGCCGATTTCGCCCATGAGCTTCATTACCTCATGCTTGTCGTGGTCGGCGGACCAATCCTCTATGATGCGGGCGAGCTCATCCTTGTTGGCTATACGGTCGTCGTTGGTGGAGAAGCGTGGGTCACCGATCAAGTCTTCGCGTTCGATTAACCGAAGGAATTGGTCCCAGACCTTCAACCCGACTATGCCGTTGACGAACAGGTACACGTAGTCATCCTTGCCGCCGGGCTTGCACTTGTATAGGTCGGCAGGAGCGGAACCGGGGGAGGCGCGGCCTCGGCGGTCGGGGGCCTTCTTATCGTAGTAGTAGCCGTGCATGGTGACTCGGGTGAAGTTCACCACCGCGTCCTGCATGGACACTTCGACTTCTTGTCCCTTACCCGTCTTCTCTCGCTGCCAGAGTGCGGCCATGATGCCGAGGGCGGTGTGGTAGCCAGTCCCGATGTCGCCGGCCGTAATGCCGGGCAGCAGAGGCGGACCGCCCGGTTCGCCGGTCATGGCAACAGCGCCGCCGGTGGTGAGGGCTATCATGTCGAAGCTCTTGTAGTTGCTATAAGGGCCGTAGGTTCCGAACCCCTTGACCCGGGCCACGATGATGCGGGGGTTGATCTTGGAAAGCACGTCGTAGCCCAGACCTAGGCGCTCGAGGGTGCCGGGACCCATGTTCTCGGCGACGATGTCGCCCTTCCTGACCAGATCGAAGAAGATGAGCTTGCCCTCCTCGGATTTCAGGTCGAGGGTGATGCTCTTCTTGTTGGCGTTTAAGGTCATGAAATAGTAGCTATCGAAGCCCGTGCCGTCCTGGCGCACCTTACGGCCCGGATCGCCGCGGCCGGGCGCCTCGACCTTTATAACGTCGGCGCCAAGCCAGGCGAGGGCCTGGGTGCAGGTGGTGCCAGCCTCGAACTGGGTGAGATCTATAACCCGAACGCCGTCCAATGCCGTTCCCATGTTCACACTCCCGTCGAATACAGCCGTGAACCGATTATAGCAGACGAGCAAATTGGGACATTCGCCAATGGGTCGTGACACCAATGCAGGCCCTTGATAAAGGGCGGGGAAAGAGTTGGGGGAGAGAAAATGGTCGGGGCGACTGGATTTGAACCAGCGACCCCCTGCACCCCATGCAGGTGCGCTACCGGGCTGCGCCACGCCCCGACGAGTCGGTAGCTTAGCACGAAGGTTGGGGCGGTTCAAGGATAAGGTGATGGCTAAGTCTTGGAGGCAATGTCCTCCTGGAGCATATCTATCACGGAGGCGAGGGGCTGCGGGCCCAAGTTCTCGCCGTTGCGTTTGCGGACGGACAGGGTCTCCGCGGAGACTTCTTTGTCGCCGACTATAAGCATGTACGGGACCTTGTTCAGCTGTGCGTCCCGGATCTTGCGGTTCATGCGTTCGCCCCGGTCGTCAACTTCGACTCGGAGGCCGGCGGCAGACATTTGGGCAGCGGCTGACCGGGCGTATTCGACATGGCGGTCGGTAATCGGGACTAGCGAGGCTTGGGTCGGGGCCAGCCACACGGGGAACGCACCTCCATAGTGCTCTATGAGTATGCCCATGAATCGCTCCATGGACCCGAGGATGGCCCGGTGGACCATGTAGGGCCTGTGCTCCCGGCCATCTTCGGCTATATAAGACAGCTCGAAGCGGCGGGGGAGGTTGAAGTCAAACTGGACGGTGGTGCATTGCCACTCTCGACCAATGGCGTCTTCGATCTTGACGTCGATCTTGGGGCCATAGAATGCCCCGCCTCCGCTGTCGACCTGGTAGTTGATGCCCATGTCCTCGAGGGTGTTGCGAAGTGCGGAGGTGGCAGTGTCCCACTCGGATTGCTCACCGACATACTTTTCGGGGCGGTCGGAGAGGAAGATCTTGTAGTCGCTGAATCCGAATGCCCCGAGAAGCCGGAAAGTGAGATCAAGAACGCCGCGGACCTCGTCTTCCAGCTGGTCGGGGCGGCAGAAGATATGGGCGTCGTCCTGGGTGAAGCCTCGGACGCGGAGCAGACCGTGGAGGACACCCGTCCTTTCGTATCGGTAGACGGTTCCCAGCTCCGCCAGGCGCATGGGCAACTCCCGGTAGCTGCGGAGCGAGGAGCGGTACATGAGGATGTGGAAGGGGCAATTCATCGGCTTCAGGTAGTAGTCCTGCTCGTCGATTTCCACGGGGGCGTACATGTTTTCGCTGTAGAATTGCAGGTGGCCGCTGGTCTCCCACAGCTTGCTCTTTCCGATATGCGGCGAGTAGACCAGCGAGTAGCCCGAGTCCAGGTGAAGCTGCCGCCAGAAGTCCTCCACGAGGCTCCGCACCCGGGCCCCTTTCGGGTGCCAGCAGATCAGGCCCGCGCCTAGCTCGTTGTGGACGGAGAAGAGCCCCAGGTCTCGGCCCAGCTTCCGATGGTCGCGCTTGGCCGCCTCTTCCAACCTTTTCAGGTATAAGTCCAGGGCGTCTTGAGATTCGAAGGCGGTGCCGTAGATGCGCTGTAGCATGGGTCGGTTCTCGTCGCCGCGCCAATAAGCCCCGGCGACGCTGAGCAGCTTGAACGCGGGCACCCCGCTCGTGGTCTCGACATGGGGGCCGTTGCAGAGATCAGAGAAGGGGCCGTGAGTGTAGATGCCCAGGGTGTCGTCCTTAATGGCGTTGATGATCTCTAGCTTAAAAGGCTGGTCTCGGAACATGTCCCCAGCCTCGGGGCGGGATACCTGGGTGCGTCGAAATGGGAGATCTGCGGCGACGGTCTCGGCCATCTTTTTCTCGATGGCGGGGAGGTCGTCATCCGTGAGGGCTCGGGGGAGCTGGAAGTCGTAGTAGAAGCCGTCCTCGGTTGGAGGCCCGATGGCGAACTTGGCCTCGGGGAAGATGGAGCGTACGGCCTCGGCCATGATGTGGGAGGCGGAGTGCCGGATGCTCTCGCGGCGCAGGACGAGGGCGTTTTCTTCAGAGGGGCCCTTCTTGGACTCTAAGGCGTATTCGATGCCACTGGGGTCTGTAATGTCGGCAGGCACTGGGGGTTACTCCTGGGAGGGTGGATTTTCTACGCGTTAGGACAAGGGGCATATGATACACGATGGGGGCATAGATGAAGAGTAGCCACTGCAAGTCTGAACCCTGTCTGGCTTTAGTAGAATCAGCAAAGCTGCTTAGCTTCTCCTTAGGGCTCTAGCGCGTTCAATAGCCATCAATGCCACGAGCCCTATCGCCAAAGCTTTCGCAATAGGCAATGGAAATCCCACCTGGATCCATACAATGAATATCACAATAACAACATGCGTCATGAATAGCAGGATAACCACCAATTGGCGCCAACGTCTAATATTCGCTAATAATGTTGGAACTACTACTAGAGCGCAGATGAAAGAGACGACAAGAAAGATTATTGTAAATCGCTGGATGACCTCATTGTTATCCCGGTCTTCAACGCTAACGATCCCGAAGAGACTTAGAGGCAAAATGCTTATGCCCGTAACAATTGTTGCGAAGACTGCTCCCGGTGTGTAGTTCTTAGACTTGGACAGTACAAAGGCTAACATTGAAAAACACACTGCTAGGACAGCCGTAGATAGCAAAAATACAAGATCGCTGAGGAGGACAAAGGACTTGGCTAGAGGAGAGAAGTCAGCCAACTTGTAAGGCCCGATCTCCACGGGGGTCCACTCCCCGTCCGAAGTTCCAACGATCACTCCCCGGACTCCCACGGTCATGATAATGTTACCGCTTTGTTCGTGATGAATTACGCTGTGCGGTTCTGTGGCGAATGAATAGGAATATGGGTCCAAACTATTGCTCTGCACCCAAAGCTGGGCATCGTGGCCCCATTCATCGGTAGAGTAGACCACCATCGGAGATCCGTAGTCTGTCGTTAGGACAAGGTCCGATCCATGGATAGTATACGTACCACGTGGGGTCTCGGCTGATTGTGCACTTGCCAAAACGGGTGAGTAAGTCCGTGCGTCGGTGTAATGCCAATTCCATCCTCCATCCGTACTCACGTACATGCTTTCGTGATGCTCGATACTCACTTGCACAGGTAGGGAGGGAATTTCAGAGGCTCCCGATGAATGCCCAATTGATTCCGCAATAGAAATCAGTCGGCCATCCACATCGACAACGTTAGAGGTAATCCCTCGATAAAATGGGTCACTACACGCGAGCACAGCAACGAGGGAAACAATTCCAACTGAGAGAAGAACCGAACGTGGGTAAACGCGGATATTCCTAGTATCGGACCTCCATCGGTGGCAAAGCAGAGTTTTGAAAACGAGGTCGTTTAGGAGGAGAACAAGAACGGCGAACAGGGTGATGGGATGGGTAAGGGAGGCGGCGCAGCGCTGCCGAAACGCAGGGCCGGGAGGTGGGGGCTGGGTGGTATCCATAGCCGAGTATAGCATGGGGTTAGCAGACACTAGCTCGGCTGTATGATTTGGGGCTATTCTGAACTATTTACGTGTGCGTATGAAGTGGGTATTGTTGTCCCACCATAGGCAGCTATGTCTCTACCCCCTCCTCCACAGCCAGCGAGCCGCATCAAGGGTGACGATGGTGTAGAGAACGTCGACTATCGGGAAGTAGATGACGTGGGATGTGACAGCGTCGCCTGTCTCGCTGTCGGGGAATTGGAGCCAGAGATACTGCCAGAAGAAAAGCATAGCAAGCGCTATGGCCGCGTAGCAGAAGACGTTGGCCCATATTGACTCGGCGGTACTGGCGCCCGAGTTTCCCGCAGCGCGTCTTCGCAGGTAGCTCGCGGCAAGGGCAAAGAGGGTGCCGGCGGCCATGAAGTAGTTGATGATCTCCCATACTGGGTAGTCGGGGGAGCCGTCATGGTATACGGGGGTGAGGATGAGGTTGAAGAAGACCGCCAGGGCAGTTAGGGCGAGGTAGAGGGCTACAATCCGCTTTACGTTATCCATGTCGGGTGTGCCTCCTTGTTTGAAAGGCTGTCGGTGCTTACGGACGGGGTGGGGCGATTATACATTTAAGCGAGTATCGAGGGTGGGCGTTCTGCACGGCTGTGCTCGTACTTCACTGGGCGTCGTGGGTCTTCCGTCCATTGTTTCGGCATTCCACATAAACGATAGCGAAATAATACGCGCCGTTGACAACCCGACACCCCGCGTTTAGGGTTTCCCCATCAACGACTAGCCCTGCCGTAATCACTACACGGGAGACTTCCGGCTTGAACCTTCTCGGTCCCCTCAGAGTCCTGGACCTCACCCGTGAAAACGGCTTCCTCTGTGGAAAAGTCCTCGCCGACCTCGGTTGTGACGTTCTCAAGATCGAGGAGCCGGGCGGAGACCCGGGCCGACTCCAGGGCCCCTTCTACCAAAACACCCCAGACCCCGATAAAAGCCTCTACTGGTGGTCCTTCAACACCAACAAAAGGGGCATAACCCTCAACATCGAAAGCCTCGAGGGCCGAGCACTCTTTCTCCGCCTCGCCGAAAAGGCCGACATCGTCATCGAGTCCTTTACCCCCGGTTATATGGATGATTTGGGTCTCGGGTACCGGGACTTGAATAGGCAGAACCCCGGCCTCGTCATGACCTCCATCACTCCCTTCGGCCAAACCGGCCCCTACGCTCGGTACAAGGCCACCGACCTCATCGGCATGGCTATGGGCGGCATCATGTACATCAGCGGCGACGATGATCGCCCCCCGGTGCGGGTTAGTTACCCTCAGGCGTGGAGCCATGCAGCCCTTCAGGCCGCTGTCGGGACTATGAACGCCTACTATTATCGTGAGACCACCGGCAAGGGCCAGCACGTTGACGCCTCAATGCAGCTATCGATTATCTGGACCCAGATGAACGTCACCATTACCTGGGACCTGTCCCGCATGAACACCCTCAGGGGTGGGGCCGTCAAGACCTTCTCCATGGTCAGGGACGGCAAAGCGATGGACGTTCCTGTCCGATACACGTGGCCGTGCAAGGATGGCTACGTCAACTTCCTCATCGTTGGCTCGGGCCCCGGGGTCCGGGTCAACCAGATCCTCACCGAGTGGATGAACAGCGAAGGCCTGGGCCTCGACCTCAAGGACTTCGATTGGGCCAGCCTCGGCTTTGTCCCCACCGACCCCGAGACCCGCGAATTGCTCGAAAAAAGCATCGGCGCCTTCTTCGAAGCTCACACCATGGAAGAGCTCTACGAAGGCGCCGTGGCCCGACGCGTTTGGATAGCCCCAATCGGCACACCGGCTACCCAGATGGTCAACCGGCAGCTGGAGGCCCGCAGCTTCTGGCAAAAGGTCTTTGACCCGGAGATCGGGGAGACCGTTATCTATCCGGGATGGCCTATTCGACAGTCGGAGAACCCCGTCCCCCCGCCCCGCCGGGCCCCGCACGTCGGGGAGCACAACGAGGATATCTATGCCGGCGAACTGGGCCTGAAACCGCGGGACTTGGCCCGCCTTAAGAACGCCGGAGTTATCTGAGGAGCGAACGGTTTGCCTGAACAGATATTTGAAGGGATTAAAGTCGCCGACTTCACGTGGGTGGGCGTTGGGCCCATAACCGTCAAGAACCTCGCCGACCACGGCGCCACCGTCGTCCACATCGAGTCCCACACCCACCTCGATACCCTGCGCATGACACCCCCATTCAAGGATGGGGTGGCGGGGGTTAACAACAGCGCCTTCATGGCCGACTACAACACGAGCAAGTACGGTGTCAGCCTGGACGTCAACAAACCCAAAGGCGTCGAGATTGCCAGGAAGCTGATCCTATGGGCCGACGTCGTCGCCGAGTCCTTCAGCCCCAGGGCCATGGCCAAGTGGGGGCTCGACTATGAGACCATCCGCAAGCTCAAGCCCGACATAATCTACTATAGCGCCAGCCAGCAGGGCCACGGCGGACCCCACAGTGGTTTCATCGGCTTCGGCATGATGATGGCCAGTCTCTCCGGATACGCCCATCTCACGGGTTGGCCCGATCGCGACCCCGCAACGCCCTACGGCGCTTACACGGACTTCATATCGCCTTTCTTCGGGTCCGCAGCCTTGGTAGCCGCGCTGGACCACCGACGAAAGACAGGCGTGGGCCAACACCTGGATCTGTCACAGTTGGAGTGCGGCCTGCAGCTGATCGCCCCCGTGCAGATGGACTACGTGCTGAACGATCACGAGATGATTCGTGACGGCAACCGGGACCCGAGAGCCGCCCCCCACAACGCCTACCCCTGCCTCGGCAGCGACTCCTGGTGCGCCATCGCCGTCTTCACCGACGAAGAATGGACCAGCCTCTGCATGGTCTTGAACAGGCCCGACATCGTCCGCGACCTCCGCTTCGCGACCCTGGAAGCGAGAAAGGCCAACGAAGACGATCTCGACCGCCTCATTGGTGAATGGACCCGAGAACGTGATGCCCAAGATGTCATGGAAACTCTGCAATCCGCGGGCGTCCCCGCCGGCGTGGTACTGAGCGCCGAGGGCCAGTTCAACGATCTCCAGGTCAAGCACCGAGGCTTCTTCCATTATCTCGACCATCAGGTTATCGGGCGTCACGCGTACGACGGCTTCTCTTTCGATCTCTCCCGCACTCCGGGCACCCTCGCCGCCGCCCCGACACTCGGCCAGCACAACGAATACGTCTACAAGGAGATCCTCGGCATGACCGACGAACAAATCGGAGACCTCATCGCCGAAGGCGTAATTACCGTCGAAGGCTGAGCAGGCGGATGTATCCTGTACCCTCTCCCTCGATGGAAGAGGGCTAGGGTAAGGGTGTTCCCCGATCCTAGAAGAATAACCCCGTGACTCAATTAGGAGGACCTCAAAAATGACTCTCCCCCTTGAAGGCGTAAAAGTAGTCGACCTCTCCCGCATGGCCCCGGGCCCCTTCTGCACCATGGTACTCGGAGACCTTGGCGCCGACATCCTGAAAATCGAAGAGTTCGCCCTGAGCGGCAGAAGGGCTGCCGTCAAGGGAGCCATCTCCGGGGCTCACTGGCTCAACCGCTCCGAGGAAGAGAACGCCTTTGACGCCATGGGCCGCAACAAGCGCAGCATCGGCCTGAATCTCAAGAACGATGACGCCCGACAGGTCCTCTACAAGCTCGTCAAGGACGCCGACGTTTTCGTCGAAGAGTACAGGCCCGGCGTCGTCAAGCGCCTCGGCGTCGACTACGATACCATCAGCGGCATCAACCCCGGCATCGTCTATCTATCCGTCACGGGCTACGGCCAGACCGGCCCCTACAAGAGCATGGTCGGCCACGATATCAACTACACCTCGACCGCCGGGGCCCAGGGCACGATCGGGAATTCCGATGGCGGTCACGCTATCCCCTGGAACCTCCTCGCCGACTTCGCAGGCGGCGGCCTCACCGCTGCGGTAGCCGTGCTGGCTGCGCTTGTAGATAGAAGGGCCACGGGCCGAGGCCGGTACGTCGACGTGGCCATGACCGACGGTGTCATGTACCTCATGGCCACCATGTTCGAAGACTACTTCAAGACGGGAAACGTGCCGGTTCTCGGGAAATCGCCCTTGGCGGGCGGCAATCCCCGCTACGCCATATACCGTACCAAGGACGACAAGTTCATCTCGATAGCCAGCCTGGAGCCCTGGTTCTACGTTGCCCTTTGCAAAGCCATGGGTCTTGATGACATTGCCGACCAGTACGAACATGGTATGGACGACGAACGTGTTAAGTCAGAGATAGCCAAGGCTTTCCTCACCCGCACCCGAGACGAGTGGTTCGACATACTGAGCAAAATCGATAGCGCAGTAGGCCGAGTCTATGCCATAGATGAAGTTGCCACCGACCCGCAAATCCAGGCCCGTGAAATGGTTGTCGAGATGCAGCACCCGACTTTGGGCGCGGTCAAGCAAGTGGGAGTGCCCTTCAAGTACGCCGGAGAGTCCCTGCAGCCCCGCAGCTTCTCCCCCGAAATCGGCGAGAACACCGAAGATGTCCTGAAGACAATCGGCTACTCCCCCTCAGAAATAACCGCCCTCCGAGAAACAGGCGCCGTGGGTTAGGCACTTAATCTGCCCACCCACGAAAACCCTGCCACCCCATGACGTGTCATTCCGAGGCTCCGCGAGGAATCCAAGGCGCCACTCCTCCAACCTCGCTTGTATGAGCAAATCTCGCGCCTGCCCCCTCCAATCCTCACCCCTCCCTGGCCCTCACCCACCTTGATAGCCCCGCCTACACCCTAATAAGCCGCCATGATAATCTGCATGCCATCCCGCAACCGCACGCGCCACTTCCTCTCAAGATCCTTGCTCCATTCCGGGTCCAGGGTGCTTGCCGCTTTGCAGATGTTGTCCAGCCACAGTTCGTAGAGCTTTGGATGTATGTCCCGCCATGCCCGGCTATGAATTCTGGCGAGATTGCCCAGCATGTCCCTCATCCCCGGGTCTGCCACGTCATTGATCACCATCATGTATACCGACTGACGGAGCACCTTCCGCTGCTTCTCGAAATCTGTCGCTGCGAAATATGGCGCTATCTCCGGCGAGGAATTCAGGAAGTTGTTGTAGAAGGTCTCTGCAAAATTCCCGTTCGCTTCGCACCGGTCGAAGCTGCTCCGAACGTCCTGTTCGGCGAACGCCCCGGGCGTAGACATTGAAGAGCCCGCATCCGGCTCCCTGAAGAAGTCGACCCGGCAGCTTACGGGGCCTTCCACTTCCACCCGATGCGGTGCCTCGGGGTGAATGGTCACCAGGTCTGGCGCCGACACTGTTCTCTGCTCCCCGCTAGCGATGTCTACAAAATTGAGACTGCCTTCAAAAACGTGCAGCACACCCCAATGCCCCGCGGCCAGCTTGTGCTCCTTCTGAAGAGCTTCCGGGATCGTGTCTTCCGTAAAAGTATGCGAGCCACTGCTCGGGATCAGTCCGGGGGGTATTCGATCAATGGCCATTCATTTTCTCCTTAAACGGGCAGTTCGTTGCCCGATTATAGGTGTGCCAAATCACTTCTTCAACCACTCGGGCTCCGAGCAGTGTCACCCCACCCTCCGTCATTCCCGACCACGATCGAGAATCCACCTCCGTGAGGAGCCGCTCATCCTGAGCAGAGTCGAAGGGTCGAGCGGGTGGTGGCCCTTCCCTCTGGTGAAAGCCAAGCACTAGGCTTGAGTACCAAACCTCGCAATGTTATACGGCTCCATCGGTATCGCCGGATCCTGCCCCGTGATCAACTGTGCCACCAGCATCCCAGAAACGGGCCCCATGCAGATCCCGCCACCCTCGTGGCCCGTGTTCAGGTAGAAGCCTGGCACGGCCTCGCAAGCCCCGATGATCGGCAGGTGGTCTGCCGTGTAGGGCCGGAACCCCGTGTAGCACCGCATGATCTGAACCCCGGCCAGGGCAGGGAAGAAGCGTACCGCCCCTGCCGCTATGCCCGTCACCGCGGCCAGCTGCTCGTTGCCGTCGAACCCTATGAACTCCCGGCTGCTCCCTAGAAGCATCGGCCCGCTCTTTGTGTGTTCGATAACCGTCGCCACCTGCAGGCTCGCCGCCTCCGCATCTATGGTGCGTGTATAGGATGCTCCCATCGCCGCGTGTTTGATTATCGCCGGCGCGGGCTCCGATACCAGGATGTGCCCCCGCCGGGGTATAACCGGCACCTTGACTCCCACCATCTCCCCAATCGACGCACTCCACGCCCCCGACGCATTCACCACCACGGGTGTCGCTATCCGGTCATTTCCGGCCAACACCGCCGAGATTTTCCCATCGTTGTCCTTCTCTATGCTGGTAACCGGCGAATAGGTCCTGACGTCCGCCCCCCCGAGCCTTGCCGCCTCCGCCATAGCCCACGAAGCGAGTTGAGGCTGCACCTGCCCATGTCCCGGGAAGAAGGCCAAGCCAGGTATGTCCTCCGCCAGATTGGGTTCCAGTTCCCGCGCCGCCGGGCCCTCTATCAGTTCGGCGGCCACCGACTCGTTCTGAAGTGACTTAACAAGCTTGGCCAATACGCCCAGATCCTCCTCCACCTCTGCTATGAGCGTGCTCCCGTTCACCTCGTACTCGACATCGAACGGAAGCTCGGCGGCCAGCTCTTTCCACCGACGCACGGCCAGTTTGCCCAGCTCCAGCTCGGGGCCCGGGTGCCTGTCCGCGATCAGGATCTGCCCGTCGCACGCCCCCGAAGTCCCGGAAGCGATGGCCCCCCGCTCCAGCAGCGCTACCTTGGCCCCCATCCGTGTCAGGTGGTACGCTGTGGAAGTCCCGACTATCCCCCCGCCGATCACCACCGCGTCAGCCGTTGCGACGGTTGGACTCATGACTCGCTCTGCTCCATCTTGGCGAGCGCCCCGATCGACACGGGCTTCACTATCGGCCTGCCGGTATTGGCCCCCGCCTCGGCCTGCGGCCGACCCGTATGCCGCGCTATCAGCCCGGCCACCGCCGCCCCGCACACTCGACCCTGACAAAGACCCATCCCCACCCGCGTTCTAGACTTCACCCCACTGAGGTCGTTTGCACCTGAGTCGATGGCTTGGTCAATCTCAGCCGCCGAGACTTCCTCGCACCGGCATACGATGGTGTCGGGCGTGGTTATTTCCAGCAATCCGTCCCTTGGCGCGAACAAGTCTGCCATCATCCGGGCGAAGGGTCTCAGCTTGCGGAGCCGACTGACGTGGGGCGCTTGCAGCGCCCGGGCCACCGACTCGGTGATCCTTCCCAAGGCCTGCGCCGCCGAGTATCCGGCTATCGCCCCCTCGGCAGCCGCAATGTCCGAACCCCCGATGCCAGTGGCCTCCCCCGCTGCAAAGACGTTGGCGACGGAAGTCGCCTGCCGGGCGTCGACCTTCACTGTCCAGCCGCCGTAGCCCGGCTTGAACTCGTGCTCACACCGGCACAGCCGCGACAGCTGCGTGTTGATGCTGAACCCGTACCCCACCGCCACAGCGTCCGCCATTATCGTCCGCTTTGTCCCGGGTATCGGGCGCCAGTTCTTGTCCAGAGACGCTGTTACGACCCCTTCCACTTTGTCCCTGCCCCTCACCTCAATTACCGCCTGACCAAACCTGACCCGCGTTCGCGCCTTGATCACCGGAGTCACGTATTCCCATGCCTCCTGGAAACGCTCCCATTGCCCCCAGAGGGCGCCCGCCCTTGAGAGCCACCCCATTGGCTTAGACGCTTCGAGCACAACTACTATCTTCGCCCCGCCCCTTATCAGCTGCGACGCTACCGGCATTAGAAACGGCCCTGACCCGGACAGCACAATCCTCTTCCCCGGCAGCATCCTCTGGCTCTTAACCAACGTCTGCGCCCCTCCAAGAGTCATTACGCCGGGGAGTGTCCAGCCGGGGAAGGGAACCGTCCGGTCGTAGCCGCCTGTAGAGAGCACTAGTGCCTTGCACTGAAGGGACTCGGCGCTATCCCCACTGTCCAGCCCGAGGATTAGGGGATTGAACAGCCCCCAGACCGTAGTACCCAGCCTCAATTCGATATCGGCCTGATAGGCCCTGGCTAGCAGCTTTTGGCCCTTCTGATAGGTGTGCCCGAGGGCCCCTGCCCTTTCCACCCGAAAGTCGGCAGGAAGCTGGCGGTATATCTGCCCCCCGGGAGCCGGGTTCTCGTCGATGACCACGGGCCGAAGGCCGCACGACGCCGCAGCCAGCGCCGCCGACAGCCCTGCGGGCCCCGCCCCGACTATCGCCAGGTCGATGCTGTTCATTCCTCCTCCTCTCCCCCAATGCCATGCTGTGTCCGCACCTGCATGCCCGGTACGGCCCTAGTCATGCAGGCCCGCACGTTAGCCCTTCCATCCACCACCACCAGACAGTCATAGCACACCCCTATCCCGCAAAAGAGCCCCCGAGGCTTGCCCTCCTTACGGGTGTTACGGAGCGCCCGACTGCCGCTACTCAACATCACTGATGCAACCGTCTCACCGTGATGAGCCGACATCGGATTACTGTCAACCTCGATCTCGAAGGAATCGCCGCGGTGGACAATGGGTCTGTTACCTTCTTTTATGCGCATATCTGGCTACTCGTCCACAAAAATATAGGGGGACGAGTCTCGCCCCCCTATAAGGTTATCGTATGAATCGCACCCTTAGCCAATCATGTCGTAGCTTCTCAAGACGTTGCCCGGCAGGGCTCCGGTGCACTTGTTCTCCTCGAAAGTCACCGTGCCGTTGACCATGATGTAGCGCATTCCCTTGGGCTTCTGGATCAGCCTCTTCTCGCCCCCGGGGAAGTCGGTGGCGTACTCGGGCTTGTCCGTCTCGAAGCCTATCTCGTCCAGGTTGTAGACGATGGTATCGGCGGCCATGCCTTCCCGGAGGATGCCCCTGTCCCGGAACCCGGCCAGCCAAGCGGGAAGAGCACTCATCTTGTAGTGGGCCTGCTCCAGTGTAAGAGCCCCCTCGTCCCGCACCCAGTGGCTCAGCAGGTAGGTCGGCCAGGTGCTGGTTGTGAAGAAGCGGACGTGGGCGCCGCCATCCGAGAACGACGGGTGCGTCAGGGGATGAGTAAGCGTCTCGACGTCCGCCTCGGCGTTGCCGCCAATCAGCCCCGAGAGGCTGAACTCGGTTTCCAGACCTTCGTCAAGGCTCAGGTCTAGCCATGCATCCACGGGGTCCTTGCCCTCCGACGCAGCTATTTCGGCGATGCTCATGCCGTCGTATTTGTAATTTCGCTCGTGCACCGTCTCAATCACAGTGATCTTTGACCAGTCCTTATGGAAGTCCGTCTCCTCCCACTCGGCGATGTCCCTCTTCATCCCGTCCCGTATCTCCTTGCGCTGAAGCCTCTCGATCCTCTCTTCCCGGGTGCCAAGGAGGGCGATGAACCAATTTGGCATATCGTCGAGGAGGTTGAACTCCGAGAGCTTGAACCTAGGGTCTATCGGCATGGCGATGGACTGACCGTAGATGGACATCCCTCGAGCCTTGGCGCCCTCCACCCAGGCCAACTGCCTCTTGTACAGGCCCGGGTCCTGGTCGCTGTAGTTCAGGGCGGCGAACTGGACGGGGCGGCCGCTGGCCTGGGCGAGCTTCTCGACCAGCATGTCCCTCCCCTCGTCATCCGTACTCCCGAGGGTCATCGTGATCCCCCCAAGCCCGTACTCACCGAGGACTCGGGCCAGGGACTCGAATTCGACGTCGGCGGCCACGTGGGTCGGCAATAGTCCACCGGTCGCAGGCCGGTCTGCCATGTTCTTGTTCAGGGAGAAACCGAAGGCTCCCGCGTCCAGCGCTTCCCTGAATAGAGCAAGAATCTGGTCCAGTTCCTCTTCAGTGATAGCTGCCCTGTTCGCCGCCTCTTCTGCTCCCATCACCCATACCCGTGCAGGAGAATACGCGAACATTGCGCCCACGTTCACACCTACACCCTGCCGTTGGAGGCTATCCAGGTACTCCGGGAATGTGACCCAGTCCCAGCGAATGCCCGCCCGCATGGAGTGCAGCGGTATCGCCTCTATGCGGGAGTGGAGCTGCATGTTAGCTTCCCGGTCCTCGGGCCTCACGGGGGCGACTCCATAGCCACAGTGCCCGATGGTCATGGAAGTCATACCATGCCAGCCGGACAGGCTGCAGTACGGGTCCCAATTGATCTGACCGTCGTAGTGGGCGTGCTGCTCTACTGCGCCGGGCGCCACGATGCACCCCGTAGCGTCCAGCTCCTTCGCCCCGGAGCCCTTGATGCTGCCGCTCATCTGGGCAATCTTGCCGTTCTTGATCCCCACATCCGCCCTGTAGGCGGGTATCCCCGTGGCCTCAACTACCGTCCCGTTCCTGATTACGGCATCGAACTCAGCCATCGTCTTCCTCCCCACTGAATGCTAATGGGCTCGCTGGGAAATACTAGTTCGGGAATCCGTACAGCTTGGCTGTGTTGTCACAGACCAGCTTCCTGATCTTGGACTCATCGAGGTGTCCGAGGTGGTCGTTGATCACAGTCCGGGAGTCGGGCCAGACGCAGTCGGGGTGCGGGTAGTCGGACCCCCACATGATGTTGTCCTCGCCAACCACGTCGATCATCTCGTTCGTCAGGTGCTCTATCTGGAAGGTGGAGTAACCCTGGCGGGCCCAGTACTCGCTGGGCTTCATGCTGAGGCCCAGGTGGAAGAGCTGCCTTTCGTACTCGTCGTCCATGCGAAACAGGACGTAGGGGATCCATGCGATGCCGCACTCTCCCAGGATGAACTTGAAGTTGGGATAACGATCCAGGGCCCCGCCGTAGATGATGCTGGCTAGGTATTCGGCCCCTGCTAGCTGGAACATGGTTATCACGAGGCCGTTCAGCACCCAGTGGTAGTCCTCTACCTCCTCGGGTTTCGGGGACCGGGGCGCGATGCCGACGGTGTGGAAGGATATGGGCAGGCCCGTCTCGTCGGCGGCTTCCCATAATGCGTCCCAGTTCTTGTGGTAGAGGGGGTCGGTAGCGGAGGCGACGTTCATCTCCGCGCCCCTGAGACCGAGGTCCGAGGCCCGCCGCAGCTGTGCCGCGGCGATGTTCGGGTCGTTGGGACTGAGACAGGTGAGGCCCACCAGCCGGTCCGGGTTGGTCTTGCAAAAGCCCGACATCCACTCACTGTAGGCATCGTAGACGGCGGTAATCACCTCCGGGTCCTGTATGCCGTAGCCGGGGCCCGAGGGCTCGTCGCCCATAACCGGCGCACTCTCCGATTCGTTTTGGCCGGCAAACCCGCCAAGCCCCAGTACGCCGTATATCACTTCGCCACTCACGCCGTCGGAGTCCTGGTCCTTGATTCTTAAATCTGCGGTGCCGGGGCGCAGGACCCTGTTGTTGGCGTCGGAGAAGAATTTAAGCTCCTCCATACGGTCCAGCCGCTTGGACATCCCCGAGACATACGGGTCCCAACCCCCGGGCCTCACGCCGATTCCGGCGCCTCCAACCCAACCAAGTACGCGGTCTTCGGAGAACCACTTGAGGCCCTGGTCGGTTTCCTTCACCCGGGGCATCTTGTCTTTCAGGTGAGCCGGGCCCCGGGACGTGAACAGGTCTTCCGGCAGCCAGGGAATGTCCAGGTGACAGTCCCCCGATATAACCTTGCCCGTATAGCTCATGGCCGCCCTCCTATAAGAAGTGCTATTGACTGCCTAGACCTCGAAATTACGGGATTAGTTTAGTTGGGGAAACCGTACAATTTGGCCGTGTTATCACACACGATCTTCTTTAGCTTGCCCTCGTCCAGGTGGCTCAGGTTCTCATCGATGACGGACCGGGAGTCGGGCCACACGCAGTCGGGGTGTGGGTAGTCGGAGCCCCAAAGAATGTTGTCCTCTCCCACCGTCTCCACCATCTCATTGGTGAGGTACTCGATCTGGAATGTGGAGTAACCCTGGCGGTGCCAGTATTCGGACGGCTTCATTTTCAGGCCGTGCTCTGCGATCTTCCAGCGCTCCGCCTCGTCGTCCATCCTGAACAGGACGTAGGGAAGCCACCCGACGCCGCATTCTCCCAGGACGAACTTCATATTCGGGTACCGCTCGCATGCGCCGGAAAGGATGATGCTGGATACAAATTCCGCGCCCGACAGCTGGAAGACGGTCAGTGCCACCCCTGTCATGATCGCCCTTTCTGACGCTGTGGTGTCCCTCTTCGGCGCCTTGGGCGACAGCCCGACCGTGTGGAACGAGATCGGCAACCCAGACTCGTCCACAGCGGCCCACAAGGGGTCCCAGTCCCGGAGATAGATCGGTTCTTCGGTGGAGCTCACGTTGAGTTCGGTACCCTTAAGACCCAGTTCTGCGGCACGATGTACCTGGCGCGCAGCCTCTTTGGGGTCTCGGGCAAATAGGCAGGCAAGGGCCGCTAATCTATCCGGGTTGGTATTGCAAAAGTCAGCTATGTACTGGTTATAGATGTCGAAGGCTGAGAGGATGGCATCCGGGTCGGTGAGGCCGTAACCGGGGCCACTGGGTTCGTCACCGCCTATGACTGCTCCTTCTTCACCTTGAGTCGAGCCAAAACCGCTGGCCAGGGCCAGGACGCCGTATAGCACCTCACCCTTTATACCGTCCGTCTCCTGGTCCTTGATTCTCAACTCGGGGGTGGTGGGGTGGAACAGGCCCTGTTGAGCATCGGTGAAGAAATTCTGTTCCTCCATCCGGTCCAGCCGAGTGGAGACTCCGGGCACATAGGGGTCCCAGAATAGACTGGGCTGCAGTCCGATGCCGGCGCCCCCAACGCAACCGAGTTGCCTGCCTCCGGCGAACCACTGCTCGCCATCCTTGGTGTCCTCCACGTGGGGCATCCGGTCCTTGAGATGGGACGGAGCGTTGGAGGTGAATAGGTCTGCGGGCAGCCACGGTATGTCCACGTGGCAGTCCCCGGAGATAACTTTACCTGTGTAGCCCATGTTAATCCTCCCCAGGAAACACTAATTTATGCCATTGGGACGGCCCCATTATCCGGGCTTGTCCACTCAAAGTCCAATCTTGAAGACCTCTATCGATCCACCCTTGCCCTGACCCATTCGTTGAACTCGTGGGGCAGGAACTCGTTCGGTGCGTAGATCCCCGACTTGTGCGCCCGGGACTTAATGCCCTTCTGCACCTCGTGGCAAATCCCGAAGTCCTGTCTCACGACCGTGTCCAGGAATTCCACCGTGTCGCTCGGGTCAAAGTCCGGCATGGCGATGGTTGAGGGCTCGAACAGCCACTCCATCACCACCGTGCTCTTCTCTATTCCCGTCGGCCAGACGTTGAAAGTGAAGACGTGGTCAGGCAGAAAGCCCAGGAAGAAGGCGGGCCATACGGGGGTGCTTCGGAAGCGTCCCTCATCCTCCGGAGTTATGGTGCTGATGAGGGGCCTGTTAGTCGTAGCGTCCAGCGTGAAGGAGTTTCCGCCTTCTATGAGAGCGTTGCCGTCGCTGTTAGAGGCGCCTATGTTGCCCCTCCTTACGTTCGGCTGTATAGCGCAGAGCTCGGGGTGGATTGAAGGGCAGTGGTAACACTCTACGTTATTCTCCTGGACCAGCTTCCAGTTGGCGTCGATGTGGTATTCCCTGCGTGCAGCGACACCCAAGTTCGCCAGGTTGTACCGCGCCAATATGTCCGCCATCGGCCCGACCCCCGGGTCGAATGGCTCTGGGTTTGGCGACAGGTTGACGAAGATGCCGCCCTCCCAAAAGTGAAGGGCCACGGGATACAGGGGGAAGTCTCCCTTGCGAAATCCTTCAGTGCCTAGCATGTTGGGCGTGGCGATGAGCTCGCCATCCAGGTCGTAGGTCCAACCGTGGTAGCCGCAGGAAATGGCGCTTCCCTTGAACTTTCCCGACGCCACACCGCACAACTTGTTACCCCGGTGTCGGCAAACGTTGGAGAAGGCGTTTATGATGCCGTGCTTGTCCCTGACTACGATGACGCTCTCGTCAACGATGTCCTGTGTTATGAAGTCGCCGGGGTTCGGGATCTGGGCGACCCGCCCGACATACAGCCAGGAGTCGTAGAAGATGCGCTCTTTTTCAAGTTCGTAGATGTCCTCGGCCCAATAGTAGCGACTGGGCAGAGTCCTCCAGATAGGGGATGCCTTTTCGGTTACTGAAGAGGTCATTGCGGGAATACCTCCTATGCCGGGTGGGGGTGGCGCGCCAGCGCCACCCCCGATACATGTTTATCCTTGGAACTCCGGCATGATCTTGCTCCCGAAGGTGTGGACCTGCTCCAGCACCTCCTCCAGCGGGTACATGCCCTGGTCTACCAGGAACCCGAACCATTCCAGGTCGCCGTCGCCGTCCTCGTGGCAGCGTTGCAGGTCTTCCAGCTTCCGCTTCACGTCATCCACCGTGCCGACAATGCCATAGCCCTGGTCAACGAGCCGCTCAGTGGCGGCGGCCTTGCTTGTGAAGGTCAACGGTCTTGGTGCGTCCTCGCCCGGATACCGGAACCCCTCTGCGAACCCGAACTGGTTATAGTATACGGCGTAGCTCCAGCCCAGCGTCTCTTCCGCAAGCTTGTAAGCTTCCTCGTAGGTCTTGCCCGTGTACACCACCCTTGACGCCCCGACGCTCTCGCCCAGTTTAAGGTCTCGTCCATTCTCCCGGGCCACGTCCTGATAGACGTGGCAAAGCCGGTTGAAAGACTCCGGGAGGGAGATCTGGATGTGGGGTATCGTTCCCTCCTTTGCCGCCCATCGCACCGTACTTTCGCTTACCGAGAAGGCGTTGAAAATGGGAGGGTGGGGCTGCTGGTAGGGCTTGGGCACCACGCACACCTTGCGAATTGTCCCTTCCTCGTCTAACTCGCCAGGGGCGCCATGACTACCTGTCCACTTCTGCGCGGGCCAGTTTCTGATCCCCTCCTCGTAGGGGTATGGCACCTGGTAGTACTTCCCCTTGAATGAGAAGGCGTCCTGTGTCCAGGCTCCTTTGATGATCTGGAAGATTTCCTGGAAGATCTCACGATTGTGGGAGTCGCCCGCGCTTTCGTCGGACTGCGCGGCGATGGCCTTGTACTGCTGGCCCATCACGTTCACCCACCTGTCCTGGTAGCCCCGGGCGAAACCCGCGATGACCCGGCCCTTGGTCAGGTGGTCCAGCATCGCGATCTCTTCTGCGCACCGGATTGGGTCCCATGAGGGGAGCACGAGCCCCAGCGGGCCAAACTTGATTCTCTTGGTCTGTGCTGCGAGGTTCGAGTAGAGCACCAGCGGCGCTACCGAACACTCGTATCCTTCTGAGTGGAAGTGATGCTCTGTGGTGGAGAAGCAGTCAAACCCGAGCTCATCGCCCAGGATGCATATCTGCCTCACCTGTTCCAGCATCTCCTGGAAACGGTCGTTGTTCCGGGCTATAGGACGGAGCCGCTCTCCGTCTTCCAGAATGCCCGGAATTGTTGGCAATACAAAAAGTTGAAACTTCATAGAGTCTCCCTTGCTAGGCTAACTATGCTGAGGCGGAGACCCTTGCCCCAATGCTCAATATCGGCTGCAACGTTTGCTCTACGTGGGCGATAAAAGCCTCTTTAGCTTACGCTGAGTGGAGGTTTGTTCGGGGCGCGGGGCTCCATTGGTGAGGAGCAAGGGATCTGGGCGGCGGAACACCCCATGTACCCCACCACGGTGCGGGTACATGCCCGCTTTGGAGCCGACATTTGAAGGGCCCTATGCCCATTGCTCTATTTGCCTTGGCTTCCCGCAAGGAAGCTACTAAGTAAAGCGGCCCCGTATAAGTGAACGGAACACTATTCCCCCGGCATCACCGGGTCAATAAACATACGTTCGAATTACGGAGAGATTTCCCCACTAAGTATGGGTACGACCTCCGACACAAACAGGTCCATCTGCCGCATCGAATAGTCCACCCTTGTGAGGCCATGATACTGGAAGTCCAGGAGGAAGTGGGAAATTCCGGCTTCCAGGTATTCTTCAATCCTCTCGGCGCAGTGCTGGGGAGATCCGGCGATGGCTATCTTGTGGATGTCGCTAACCGGGTATCTCCGCGATGAGACCAGCCGGGCAATGCGCGGCAGCATCTCAGAGTCCGCACCTCGGCTGTCCCCGACATTGACCCGAACACTTAAACAAATCGCAGCCTCGGTGCCCCACTTGGCGTTCTGTTCTTGTAGACGCGGGAGGTACGTTTCCTTTATCTCTTCGACGGTGAGATTTGCCGGCAGCAGGTACTGCGCATGCCGCGAAGCCCTTTCTATGGACGCCATATGCCCGCCAATCCAGATAGGAGGATGAGGTTGTTGTATAGGCTTTGGTTCAAGCTCCATCTCGGATATTTGGCAAGTCTCGCCGGAGTGGGTGACGGCAGGTTCGGTCCACAGGCGGCGTATCAGCCCGAGGGCTTCGTCGAAGTGTCGGGCCCTTCTCTTGAGATTGGCCTTGGCTGCAGCGAAGTCCTTCTCGAACCAACCCATAGCCATCCCCGCCAGCGCCCGCCCCCCTGACATCACATCGAGCGTCGCAAAGTACCTTGCCCACACGTATGGGGCCAGCACCGGTACTATTGCCGAGTTGGTCCCTACCAGGATGTTCTTGGTGACCGCGGCCATCGCTGGCAGAAGGACCAACGGATCAAGGATGTCCCGACTCGGGAATCCCGTGTACACCTGCGCGGCAGGCAGAGTCAAGTGATGGGGCAGCGATATGGAGTGGAATCCGAGGGCGTCGGCGTGTTTGGCGGCGGCAATCAACTCGGACGCGGCCGGAGGCGGATCGCCGAGGGCGAAGGCGAACACGCTGAACCGGTCCATTACCGTCATACTTCCCATCCCCGCTTTCGTTGCCGCAGGTCGCGGACCGGGCCCTGGTCAGTTGAAGTTGTAAAGACGTGCGGCGTTGCCACAGACGATCTGCTGGGTAACAGCATCGTCCAGGTGGCCCATTCCTTCGGTTATGACCTTTCGGGAGTCGGGGAAGACGCCGTCCCGGTGGGGATAGTCGGAACCCCACATGATGCACTCGGCCCCAATCCTGTCCACCTGGTCCTGGGAGACGAATTCATTCTGGAAGGTGGAGAATCCCTGCCGACGCCAGTAGGCCGTCGGAGCCATCTCAAGGCCTATGGGGTGGTAGCGGTCTTCATATTCCGCATCCATTCGCTCAATGACGTACGGGATCCAACCGATACCGCACTCACCGAGGACGAACTGGAAATTGGGGTAGCGCATACAGGCCCCAGAAAAGACGGCGCTGACCAGGAACTCGGCCCCCGACAGCTGGAAGAGGCATTCTCTAACCCCGTCATAGGCGACAGCGTAGTCCGATGCCGACTCCCCTTCAGGTGTGCGTGTGGGAATGCCGAGAGTATGGAAAGAGATAGGCATGTCGCATTCGTCGGCTACGGCCCAAAGCACATCCCAATCCTTCTGGTACATGGGTGAACTCATTTTCGCGACGTTGATCTCGGCGCCTTTCAGGCCCAGTTTCGCCGCTCGTCTCAACTGCTTAGCTGCGACTTCGGGATCGTGGCTTATGACGCAGGCCAGGGCCCCGAGTCTCTGGGGGGAGGCCTTCGCGAAGTCACTAACCCATTCGTTGTAGATGTCGTAGATGGCCGTGGTCACCTCCGGGTTTCGGAACCCGGGGCCCGAGAACCCGCCGCCGGCTATGCCGAGGATGCCGTAGATGATCTCGGCGTCAATGCCGTCCAGGTCCTGGTCCTGGACTCGGAGATCGGCTACGGCGGGATGGTAGACGCCGTCCGCAACTCCGTCATAGAAGCCGACCTCGGCCATTCGGTCCATGTGCTTGGAGTGACCGGGAGTGTAGCCTATAAATCCGCCTGCGCGTGCGATGTCCTCTTTCTCAACAATCCAGCGCTTCTCGGGTCCCGCGTCGGTTGTGTAGGGCATCTGGGACTTGAGATGAGCCGGTGCGGCCTCGACGAACATGTCGCCGGGAAGCCAGGTGAGGTCGAGGTGGGTGTCAGCAGAGATAACGCTGTATTCCATAGTCTTTCCAATCCTTCTTATAGGGCGCGATGTTGGGCTTACTTTGGGGGCAGGCTAAGTGCGAACTCCACCCCCTGTTGAACCCAGTCCTCCAGGCCCTCTTTGTTGTCCAGTCCATCCGGCTGCACTACCACGAATCCCTTCATAGGTCTGCCCGTCATGTCCATCGGGCCGGCGTGGGGCATATTCAGTGCGGCCTCATACCGGTCCGGTCCCACCCTAACCATTAGCCTGTCTTTGTCGACCGCCAAGGCCATGTTCCCGTGCACCATAAAGGCCAGACCGCCGAACATCCGCTTTTCCGACACACCCTCCTGGGCTGCCAGTTCCAAGCGGACACTTTGTGCCAATCGTTCGTCGTAGGCCACTTTACCCAATCCTCTGGGGAAATGGACTAGTTAAAGCGATAGGCCTTAATGGCGTTTTCGCACACTATCTTGTTGCGGATGTCTGCGGGCAGGTGGCCTAGGCCGTCATCCAGCGCCTTCTTCGAATCGGGGAATACGCCGTCGGGGTGGGGATAGTCGTTGCCCCACATGATGTTGTCGAGTCCGATTCGCTCGATCTGGTCGACGGATACGTACTCGTTCTGGAAGGTGGAGTGACCCTGCCGTCTCCAGTACTCGCTGGGCTTCATCGGATAGCCCATGTGGAATCCTCGGTCGTCGTACTCCTCGTCGGTGCGCTCGATGACGTAGGGGATCCAGCCGATGCCGCATTCACCCAGGACGAAGTTGAAATCAGAGTAGCGTTCACAGGCGCCTGAGAGAACGATGCTGCACAGGAACTCCGCCCCCGAGAGCTGGAATAGGGTGTAGTTGAGGCAGACGCTAAGCCAACGGTAGGCCTCTGCGTCCGCGGCGTCGGGTGTCCGATGGGGGACACCGAGGGTGTGGAAGGAGATAGGCATCTGGTATTCAGCGGAAGTGGCCCATAGGGGGTCCCAGTCCCTGTGATACACGGGTTTTACCATAGTGCCGACGTTGATCTCGGCGCCCCTAAGACCCAGCTCGCCGGCTCTTCTGAGCTGTTGGGCGGCTCTGGCGGGATCGTGGCTGGCGAGGCAGGCCAGACCCTTCATCCGGCCGGGGTCGGTCGACGTGAATTCTGCAATCCACTCGTTGTAGACGTCATAGATGGTAGCGGTGACTTCGGGGTCCTTGAAGCCGGGGCCGGAGAAGCCGCCTCCACCGATGCCAAGGATCCCGTAAATGACCTCGGCGTCCAGGCCGTCTATGTCCAGGTCCTTGACCCGGAGGTCGGCGTTTGAGGGGTGGTATACACCATCCTTGATGCCGTCGAAGAAGCCCACCTCGGCCATGCGGTCCAGGTGTTTTGATTCGCCGGGCACGTAGCCTCCAAAGGCTCCGGTGAGTCCCCCGCCCCCGACCCAGCACATGAACTCTCCTTCGATCTCCCATTGGGGTTTGCCGTTCTTATTGTTGACATAGGGCATCTTGTCCTTAAGGGCGTCGGGTGCGCCTTTGACAAACATGTCGCCCGGCAGCCAGGTGACGTCCATGTGGGTGTCTGCGGTAATAATGTTGTAGTCCATCGGCTCCTCCTAAATCACATCAAATGTGTCGCACGTCTTCTCTAACTGGCTATGTTAAGAACATGGGTTGGTATAGTCAATATCCGGCAATTGCTCAGGAGGTTGGGATGCCGAGAGGACGATGAATGGAGCATGCTTGTTGTCATAACCTGCGAAGTTTGATTGTTTCAGATTGAATCCGTGCCTGTTTGATTGATTCGGGAAAGATTTTTGCGCACCCCCAAACCATGGGATGGAAGGAAAGGGCGTAATTGGAGTCGTAAGCTCACGGGAGATTGTAGGCGGAGTGAAGGGGAGAAGGGCAAGGGGTTGTACTCGTTCGGTAGGTTAGTGACACACCGGGGTTTTCTTCAGTCCTCCTGAGGCGGATCCTCCTGAGGCGGATGTTCCATCTTCGATTGTCGTGTTTCGGGTTTTCGGTTTGTCTGGTGGGAGGGGGTCGGCGATGGAAGGTCCGGGACTCGGGCACAGGGGGCGGGAGGCCAGCCTGCGCAACCCCACAGGTTTTCAAGTTGGTTCCGGGGCGGACCGAGAGAGTCTCGGCGTGGGGCGCATACCCGTCTACCAGTGGCGCTCGACCTCTTTATGAGGAGGAAGAGCGAACCCGCTTCCGTCGTATATGACTACGACGGTGGAGTCCCGTAGCGCTCGACCTCTCTGTGAAGAGGGAGCGCGAACCCGCTTCCATCGTATATGACTACGACGGTGGAGTCCCGCAAGGGCCCTGAGGCCCCAGGCCCGACAAAGTGGGGCCGTACCTGTTACCGGCGAAGTCAATGCCGGTTAAACAGTGCGCCCATCAGGTAGGGCGCGAAAGGGCAGGGTCTCGATGAGAGAGGGGCTGCCCGTATTGAGTCGATGGACCTTCTATCGCCTGGGTAGGGAAGGGGACACGGGACCCGGTGGGATGAGGAGATGGCGCCGTTCGCTTGTGCCGCGGGTCCCGTGTGCAGGGCCGTTGGGATGGGCTGGGGCGTTGAGTCCTCGGGGGCCAGGGCTGGGCTTCCCCCTGGGTTTTTGGTTCCTCCTTGGTGTTTAGGGTGAGTGACGAGCTAGTCGAGGGGGATAATAGTACAGATGTCCTGATTCAGTCAATGGGTTCGTGTCACTTTTTGGGGGGATGACTCTGGCCCCGGGATAAGTTGAGTCCCGCCCACCCGCCCTGTTTTATTGATATATGGGCCATGTTGCAGAGCAGCATGGCCCATATATCGTTATCCAGGAGGAAAGGAGGAAAAGCTAGGAAGGGTGTGAGAGGGCAAGTCCTAGATTCCTTCCCCCCCCAGCGGACTTTCAGCGCAGGGCCTCGGAATGATCCGCCTTTGGCGGACAGGCTCCCCTCGGGGGGTGGGGAGGGGTGGAGCAAAAGAATGTCGACGCGTCAAGACCATAGCAGCTAGACGTGTTGAGGCTGCTTCAATTCCAGGACGAGGATATCCCGCCGAGGGCAGAGGGAGGATTAGTTGAACCGGTACAGCTTTGCCGCGTTGTGGCAAGTGATCTTGTCAATCACCGACTGCTCGAGGTGTCCCAAGTCTTCCTTTATCACCCTCTGAGAGTAGGGCCAGACGCCATCATGGTGAGGGTAGTCGGAGCCCCACATCACGTTCTCCTCACCGATTGTGTCCACCACCTCCTGGGTTGGGCGTTCGTGCTGGAATGTGGAGTAACCCTGCCGATGCCACAGCTGGCTGGGCTCCATGCTCAGGTTCAGGTGGAACAGAGTCTCTTTGTATTCCTCGTCCATACGGTAGAGGACGTAGGGGATCCACCCGATGCCGCACTCTCCGAGAACATACTTGAGCCCCGGGTACCGGTCACATGCGCCTCCGAAGGTCATACTTGCCAGGAACTCTGCCCCGGAAAGTTGAAACATCACCAAGGTGAGTCCAAAGTCTACCCACTCCAGCCTCTTCCGGTCTTCGGGGTCGGGCTTGCGGTAGGGTATGCCGAGAGTGTGGAAGGAAACGGGCATTTGACACTCTTCTGAGACGGCCCATAGGGGGTCCCAAGCCTCGTGGTAGATGGGTTTGACGGCTTGACTGACGTTCAGTTCGGCGCCCCGAAGTCCCATCTCGGCGGCTTTCCGCAGTTGATCTGCGGCTACCTTCGGGTCGTGGCTGGTGAGGCAGGCGAGTCCGGCGAATCTGTCGGGATTGCTGCTGCAAAAACCGGCCAGCCACTCGTTGTAGATGTCATACATCAAAACCGTGCGGTCGGCGTCGGTGATGCCGTAATCATTGCCCCCGACCGGTAACCCGCCGCCCAAGCCCAGGATGCCGTAAATTACCTCTGCCTGTACGCCGTCCAAGTCCTGGTCTTGAAGGCGGAGGTGGGGCGTGGTGGGGTGGAATTGCCCCTTTTCCCCATCGGTGAAGAACTCCGTGCCAGCCATTTCGTCGAGGTGCTTTGACAGTCCTGGAACGTAGGGCTCCCATGCGTCTTTGAGGCCGGCCCCCGCAACGGACCCCAACACTTGCCCGTCCACCATCCACATCAAGCCTTGGTCGGTCTCCTCGACCTGGGGCATGTGGGACGTGTACTCATCTGGGGCGTTGGACGTGAACAAATCCGCCGGAAGCCACGGGATGTCGATATGCGTGTCCGCCGAAATAGTGGTGTATTTCATAGTTGTGCCCCCTTCGAGCGAGTATCCCATCGCTGAAAACGGGTGTCAAACGTACTGATATAATGGCTCAGCCGGGTACCGACTGAAGTAACCAACTGGGAGGAAATCAATGGACCAGGATGCAAAGAAAAAGGCGCTCAGAATGATCCCGTACGGGATCTATGTAATGACGGCTGAGGGCAAGGATGGGTCGGTGGCCGCGGCTACGGTGAACTGGGTGACTCAGGCCTCATTCGCGCCGCCACTGGTGGCAGTTGGGGTGAAGGCCGACTCCGGCGCCCACGCCATAGTTAAAGACAGCGGCAGTTTCGTCCTGAACGTACTGGGGAAGGGCCAGCAGGGCCTGGCTTTCAACTTCTTCAAGTCCCACGAAAGGGACGGCAACTCCATAGGCGGCGAGTCCTTCCAGGCTGGAAGCTCGGGAGCACCGATTCTCGACAGCGCGCCCGCGTGGGTCGAATGCAAGCTGACCGACACTATAGAGAAGGGCGACCACTCCATTTTCATCGGAGAAGTGATCGAAGCCGGTACGCCGGGAGACCTGGGAGAAGGTCGGGTCGACGACGCCACGCTTTGGATGAAGGACCTGGGAGACAAAGTCTTCTACGGCGGCTAATTCTCGACGAAAGGTGATTGGAATGTCGATAATCGACCACGAGAGTGCAGCCGAAGAGACCCGTAGACCCGGCTACCGGCGCAGAAGGCTGGCCGGATACGACGATGGGTTCGAGCTGACCTTCGATTATCACATTGTGGACCCGGGTGCGGGAGCCCCACCCCACCACCATGATATTGATGAACTGATAGTCGTACTGGAGGGAGAGGTTGAGGCCGTACTGAGCGGAGAAACGCACCGCGCTCTCCCGATGCAGACCATTGCCATCCCGAAGGACGCGCACCACGGGTTCACGGTGGTAGGAACGAGCCCCGCGAAGCTGCTGATCTTCTTCCCCGTGACCGAGGCGTTTACCGATAAGCACACAACCTACTTGTAGCAAGCGATCTCTTATAGAAAGAGTTGCAAAAGACCCGCCTCGCTCGGCGAGGCGGGTCTTTCTTTACTTCCGGAGGAAAGGGGGAGGTTACCCGACAGCGGGAGCCCTCTCCTTCTCGTGTTGTGCCTGGAATTTGGACATGGCAGTGCCGGCCTTGGCGAAGTCTGCCTCGGAGAAGTTGTAGAGGAGAGCGCCGCCGTACAAGATGTTCCTGGCCGTCTCCCGGGACACGGTGTTGAGCAGATTGTTGGAGACATTGGGGAAGTTGGAGTCGAAGTGCGGGTAGTCGGTGGACATGCACATGTGCTCCGACCCGATGAGGCTGGCCGTTGGCTCAATCTCGGGTTCCGAGCCCTCCACTGCTGCCCAGCAGTTGCGTAGAAAGTACTCCTTGGGAGTCATGGTCAGGTAGGGGGCATGGGTCTCTTTGTAGTTGGGGTAGTCCCATTCAATTCTGGTCAAAATGCCGGGAACCCAGGAGTTCTGAGCTTCCAGATAACCGACCCGGAGCTTGGGGTGGAACTCGAAGACACCACCGATGAGTTGGGCGATCATGGCTTGCTGCATCTCAATCCAGTGGCTGGCCACGTGACGGTAGAAACGGTTCTCGCCGTAGAGGCGGTTCATGTTGGAATACCAGGGCCCGGTGCCTTCGTGGAATCCCCAGGTGACATCCAGATCTTCATGGAGGGAGTAGAGAGGGTCCCAGTAGTTGGAGTGCCAGTAGTGGCCGTTGATCAGGTTAGGCCGTATGAATGATCCCACCGCCCCGAGCTCGTTGACGGCCCTGAGCAGCTCACGGCAAGCCAGGTTTACGTCGTGGACCGGGAGCATGGCGGCGAACTTCAGTTGGTCGGGGCTGGCCTGGCAGAACTCGTGAAGCCAGTCGTTATAGGCCCGGCAGAGGGCGTAGGAGAGTAGGGGGTCCATGTTGTCTCGAGCCAGCAGGTTGAGGCCCGAGGTGGGGAAGAGGACGGCGATATCGATCCCCTCCATCTCCATCGCCATGACCTGGGCTTCCTCGTTGTACTTGCGGTCCAGGGCGAAATCCATGCGGCCCGTCGCGATGAGGCGAGAGCTGGTGAGGTTGCCGAGAGAGGGGCCGAGGATGGAGGTGTCAGCGGTGTTGGGGCGTATGGGTTTGCGGTACTGGGAAAGCTCGGTGTCCTCGGACGGGTGTATGCCGTCGATGTACCAGTTGGCCCGGGAGGCGCCGTCCGCGCCGACCATGGAAGAGACTCGGTCCTTGAACTTGGTGTCCAGGTACCGGTCGAACAGGTCCTGGGGCTCCATAATGTGCATGTCACAATCCACGAACCTCATTCCGTCTTTCATTTGCTGTCCGACCTCCTCTCGTCTCGGTAATGTGGTCTCCGTATTGCCTGCTCTAACTCGGAGTTGAGCCGACGTTGCCGCATAGCATACTACGAATCGGAGTTGCTTGGCGTGCTCAGTTGAAGTTGTACATTCGGGCGCAGTTGTCCCACAGGATCATGCGCTTGAATTCCTCGGACAGGGGCATTTCCAGGAACATATCGGTCGCCTTCGGGAACTTTGAGTCGTTATGGGGGTAATCGGTGGAGAACACGACCGTGCTGCTAAGGCCCGAAGTCTCCACGAAGGTAGCCGGGGTTTCGTCGGCCTCCACCGATACGAAACACTGGCTCAAGAAATAGTCTTTGGGCTCGCGCTTGAGTTCCGGAGACTCGAAGCGGCCGACGAGCTCGTAGT
Source organism: Dehalococcoidia bacterium (assembly GCA_965197585.1). Taxonomy (GTDB): domain Bacteria; phylum Chloroflexota; class Dehalococcoidia; order Plut-88900; family Plut-88900; genus Plut-88900. The sequence continues at coordinate 1,980,341 of OZ240215.1, read as the reverse complement.
GTTCATCGAGCCTCCAGACAAGCCAGGGCGCCCAACCGCAATTCGCCTCGAGGAAACCGACGTTCAGCTTCGGGAACCGCTCCAGCACACCACCTCCTATGAAACTGACAACAGCCAGCATCATGTTCATGGGGTGGCAGACGGTGTGATGCATCATATAGGTCTCGAACCTGTCGCCAATTTGCGGCAAGCGCGCACTAGCCCCTTCGTGAAAACCTAATGGAACGCCCAGAGACTCTATCTCGGCCCAAAGAGGGTCGTAGTAGGAATCATGCCAGTTGCGTCCATTCACGATGTTGGGCCTCATGAAAATCGCCTTGAGGCCCTGGTCCCTGACGCTGGCACGGGCCTCGGCGACGGCTGTTTCCGCATCAAATGCGGACACCATAGAAGCGCCGTACATGCGGTCGGGTGCAATGGAGCAGAATTCGTGCATCCATCGGTTGTAGGCTGTGGCAATAGCCGCCCCGAGATCGGGGTCCATGCCGTCTACGGCTAGGGTGTAGAGTCCGCGGCTGGGGTAGAGAAAAGCGACGTCCAATCCCTCTATGTCCATGGCCCGTACCTGGGTAGCCGAGTTCCAATTCCGCTCGTAAGAGTATTTGTAGGCGGCGTCCTGGTCTTCTGCCGTCTGCTTTTGCCAATCAAAGTAGCGCTTGCTGGGCATCCAGTATGGTACGTTCTTCCCGCTCACCTCCATCATCATGTCGCCCTGGAATCGGGTGACGCCCTTCGGCGCCCGGTCCCGAAAGGCGGGATCCATGTATGTCTGCCACAGGTCTATGGGCTCGATCACGTGCATGTCGGAGTCCATTACTTTGAATCCACTTCTGGTCATGACTGCCCCCAATCTCCATCTGCAATAACCATTGGCCCGACTAATGGGGAGGCTAGACCGTGGTTCACAAGGTGTCAAGCGGATGTGTCATTGCTATAATGGCGGCTCGTAGAGTCGGGTGGACGGCCGATTATTCCTAGTAGGAGTGCTTGATATGAACTTGGGCTTTATTGGTGTAGGGACTATGGGTGGGCCGATGGCGCGCAATCTTTTGGAAGACGGCTACAAGCTTAAGGTCAACGACGTCAATCGGGAGGCGGTACGGCCACTGGAGGAGATGGGGGCCGACTGGGCAGCCACGCCTCGGGAGGCTGCGGAGGGCAGCGAAATTATCCTGAGTTCCCTTCCCGGCCCCGTAGAGGTAGAAGCTGTGGCTTTCGGCCCCGACAGCATCCTGGATGGGATCTCCAAGGACTCCGTATACGTGGACTTGTCCAGCATCTCCCCGTCCCTCGCCCGGAGGATGTACCCGGCGTTCAGGGAGAAGGGCGCTCACGTCTTGGATGCCCCGGTTAGCGGTGGCGAGGTCGGGGCAACAAACCGGACGATGATAATAATGATCGGCGGAGACAAGGAGATCTTCGATAGAGTGAAGCCCCTGCTTGACCACCTGGGCGCCAACATCCTGTACACGGGCGGTATAGGGAACGGCTCGGTATGTAAACTGGTCCACAACGTCATGGGTGCGGCGACCCGGATGGTAGTGCTGGAAGGGATGACCATGGGCGTCAAGGCCGGCGTGGACGCCGAGACCCTTCTGAAGGCAGTAGGCGGGGGTATGTATGCCCGATCTCCTGTCGGTGGTTTGGAGGGCGATCTGCTGGCGGGCAAGTTCGATCCTGCGAGCTTTGCACTTAAGCTGTCGCAGAAGGATACTTCTTTGGCGATACAGCTGGCACGCGAGGTGCGGGCCCCGATGCCTTTGTCCAGCATAGCGGAACAGATCCAGCTGGAGGCTATGGATCGGGGCTGGGGCAACAGGAATTTCACTTCAACAGACCTGATCATAGAGGAGAGGGCGGGGGTCCAAGTGAGGGCGCAGAGCACGGACTCGGATTAAAGAGTCCCCTGCACTAATGCTGGCAAGGGTTAGAAGCTGCGCGGTTGTTGGCCTGGAAGGGGCCATAATTGAAGTAGAGATAGACATCTCTCCGGGGCTGCCGACATTCACGATAGTCGGGCTGCCGGACACGGCAGTACAGGAGTCTCGTGAGAGAGTAAGGGCGGCGATCCGAAACTCGGGGTACCAGTTCCCGATGAAGCGGATTACCGTCAACCTGGCCCCTGCCGATCTGCGAAAAGAAGGCCCTGCCTACGACCTGCCCATTGCCGTCGGGATTCTGATGAGCTCCGGGCAGGTAGAGACTGATGCCTCCGACGTTATCTTCCTTGGTGAACTCTCGCTGGAGGGGTCGGTCAGGCACACCCACGGAGTCCTGCCAATGGTGGGCATCGCCAAGGACAAGGGTTTCCGCGGAGTTTACGTGCCCGACCACGACAAGGCGGAAGCGGCTGTTGTGGACGGCATAGACATTTTCCCCGTGACAACGCTGCCAGCCCTCGTAAACCACCTTAGAGGTGACGTACCCATGGCTGCCCATCATGAAGATGAGGCCGATTCCGGCGACGAGGAGCCGCAATTCTTCGAATCGGACTTTGCCCACATCAAGGGGCAGGAGCATGCCAAGCGGGCTTTGGAGATTGCAGCGGCAGGAGGCCACAACATCCTGATGACAGGCCCGCCGGGAAGCGGCAAGACAATGTTAGCCCGGTCACTACCCTCCCTCTTGCCCAAGATGTCTTCCGACGAGGCGCTGGAAGTGACGAAGATATACAGCGTGAGCGGGATGCTTCAATCGGACACGGCACTCATGAGACAGAGGCCCTTCCGATCGCCTCACTACACCATCTCTCATGCGGGTCTGGTGGGAGGAGGTCGGAGACCCGGGCCTGGGGAGATAAGCCTGAGCCATCGGGGAGTGCTGTTCCTTGACGAGCTGCCCGAATTCGGACGGAATACGTTGGAAGTGCTTCGCCAGCCTATTGAAGACAAGGTGGTAACCATCAGCCGTGCCCAGGGAACGGTCACTTTTCCGGCAAATTTTATGATGGTCGCTGCCATGAATCCATGTCCCTGCGGATTCTACGGAGACACGATCAGGGAGTGCACCTGCGCGCCGGGGCTCGTGTCCCGATATCAGAAACGGATCAGTGGACCGCTTTTGGACCGTATCGACATGTTTGTGGAAGTGCCGAGAGTCGACTACGAAAAGTTGATGAATACGGATGACGCGGAGGCGTCACAACAGGCGAGACGTAGGGTGGAAGAGGCTCGAGGCCGCCAGATTGCCCGGTTCGAAGGGAGTGGCCTGGCCTGCAACGCGGACATGGGAGCCGCGCAGGTGAAGGACGTCTGCACTTTGGAAGATGGGGCTCGCGGCTTGCTTCAACAGGCGACGCAGCAGCTTCAGCTATCGGCGCGGGGATTTCACCGGATATTGAAGCTGTCGAGGACAATAGCGGACCTGTCTGGATCAGAGGGCATAGAGATTGCACATGTCGCTGAGGCAGTACAGTACCGGCCTCGGGGGCTGGGGTAAGGAAGTGGCTGGCATCAATTTACATCAAGATGTTTCTTGACAATGATTGATGCATGGCGACAAAATGGGGGGACCATACAGAGGAGAAATGTGAAATGGTTGCGTCTCGAGAGAAATTCTCAAGTCAGGCCTCTCCAGAGTTGTTGAATGCTATGCGTGAGATCGCTCGCAAGGAAGGGCGTCAGTTCCAAGTAGTACTGGAGGACGCTTTGCGGGAATATATCACCAACAGGGATCGGCAGAAACCCAACCCGGTGTTCATGGCCCACGCCAGGGCGAGCATGGAGCGAAATCGCCGTCTTCTTGAATTGCTCGCCCAATGACCCATAGTTATCCTTCCATTGAGGACGTCATAGCTACACATGATCTCTTGATCCGCGAGCATGGAGGCGCACAGGGGCTACGTGACGAGGGGGCATTGGCCTCGGCGCTGATGCGGCCTCAGATCGGTTATTACGATGGCCTCATCCAGGAAGGAGCCGCGATGATGGAGAGTTTGGCTATGAACCATCCCTTCATAGACGGCAACAAGCGGGTAGCGTTCGCTGTTACGGATGCTTTTCTACGCCTTAACAGACACTTCATCGACTGTGGCAACGAAGAAGTGTATGCCTTCTTCATGCATCTGTTCGAGTCACATTCATTCCGGTTCGCGGAATTGAACGTGTGGCTTGAAGAGCATGTTAAGCGCTTGCCGGGTCTTGGGTGATCATCGGCGTAAGGAACCCTCGCTTCCTTGACCCTCCCTCGAATCCCCGACATGGGTGTTTGCTATAATCGGCGGAACTCTAGCCAATTCAGCGTCCCCAAGTGTCATTTCTGTCCTCCTTAGCCGGACTGGACACACTGATTAAAGACTCCATGCCGCACGACCACAAACACTCAGGATACAAGTTCTGCATTCGTTGCGGGGGTCGGCTTGGGTTGAAGCTGGTCAAGGAGGGGGAGCCCGAGAGACTGGTCTGTGAAGCCTGCGGATATATCCAGTATTTGAACCCGAGAGTTGCGTCGGGGGCGATTGTGAGGTCTGATGGGAAGCTGGTGTTGCTTAGGCGGGGAATCGAGCCCGCTTACGGGAAGTGGGTGTTCCCCGGCGGTTTTGTGGACGCCGGCGAGACTCTGGAAGGCGCGGCCGCACGTGAGTCCATGGAAGAGGCTGGGATCAAGGTCTCGATAGACGGGCTTATTGGAGCTTATTCCTACGAAGGCTCGCCGGTGGTGATAATCGTATACGCGGGGACGATAGTTGAGGGAGAGCCCCGAGCCTTGGACGAATCCATAAGCATCGGCTTTTTCGATCGAGACGAAATCCCGTGGGATGATTTGGCCTTCCCCAGCACCAGGGATTCCCTGGAAGAGTACTGCGACCGTTTCTGGTCATAGGAGGCGAATGTGGAGATAGACGAAAGAGTGATGGAACAGGCCCTGGAGTTGGCCCGGACAGCCGAGTCCCACGGGGACGTGCCGGTAGCGGCGATTATTTTGAAGGACGGTGAGATCATCGGGCAGAGCGAGCCGCGGGTCATGGTCGACTGCGACCCCACGGCCCACGCCGAGCTCTTGGCCATACGGAACGCCGCGGCCAATATCGGGAGCCCGTACCTGGCCGGATGCACGATGTACGTGACCTTCGAGTGCTGCCCCATGTGCTGCGGGGCGATCATGAACTCGGGGTTAGAGACTCTGATTGTCGGTGGAAGGTTCGAGGGAGAGCACCGGACATACGGTAAGTATTCAGTGTCGGGTATGCTGACTCTGGCCGGGGCTGACAAGCGGATAGATTTAACCGAGGGAGTGATGAGTGAGGCCTCCGCAGAGATATTCACTCCCGAGAAGCGGGACGACTGGCTGGCCCGCATGCGCGGCAATAATCCCGGCTGGGGAAGACAATAGACATTAGTGATTTAGGCCCGCAGCGAGTCCGGGGCATTTGACTTCTCTAGACAACATCAGCCGCAATGTTGGCGGGCGATACTTCCCCGCGTTGGGTCATCGGGACTTCCGGTTTCTCTGGACGGCGATACTGCTGTCGGACTCGGGAACTTGGGCGCTGATAACCGTGCGGGCGGTGATGGCCCGGGACATTGCGGACGAGCACGGCGACCTGTGGGTCGGGATTGTAGTCTTCGCGGGCATGATCCCGTTCATCATTGTTCCGCCTATCGCCGGCTATCTTGCCGATCGCTTCGTTAGAAAGCACGTCCTGGCGTTCACCTTCATGCTGGCCTGGGCTCAATGCGTAGCATTGACCGTCCTGGCATTCACAGGGGCTTTGGAGTTGTGGCACCTGGTCGCATTGTCATTCATAAACGGGTCGGCGAGGGCAGTGCAGACCCCGACAGCCTTCTCCTTAGTTGCGAATCTAGTCCCCCGTGACCTGATGATCAACGCCTACGCCCTCAATTCGGCAACCTTCCACGCGTCGAGGCTCGTGGGCCCTGGCCTGATTGCCCCACTGCTGGCCACAGTTGAACCTGGCTGGGTTTTCGCCGCATGCAACGTACCCTTCATACTGAGCCTAGTACTCGTGCTGGGCATCAGCACGGTTTCGACCGGGGCAATGGAGGCGAGCAAGGGCTTTATTTCAAACTTGATCGCAGGGTTCAGCTATGTCTACAGAAGGCCTGCACTGACGATGATCGTCCTGCTGATAACCTTCCACTGTGGCCTGACCATGTCCTTCGAAGCATTGCTCCCCGTTTTGTCTGACGAGAGATTTGGGTGGGGTGGCAGCGGGGTGGGATACCTGATGATGGCAGTAGGGGCGGGGGCAATGGTGTCTTCCATTTATCTCGCGGGGATTCGATCGGAGAGGTATCGGGGCAGATTGCTCTTAATTGCGGGAGTGCTCAGCGCATTAGCCCCGTTGGCCCTTGCGGTCGCTCCCAACATGGCGATAGGCATGCTCGCAGCCAGTGTGATGGGAGCGACGCAGACGGCCTATATGGTTATAACCTTGACCATGATGCAATCGATGGTCCCGGACGCGGTAAGGGGCCGGATATCGAGCATATACATAATCCACGCCGGAGGAATAATGTCCTTCGCCAATCTGGGCAATGGCGCTTTGGCGGAACTCGCCGACCCGTTCTGGCTCCTGAGCATCGGAGGCGTTGCGTTCCTTGCAGTGACACTGTTCAGTGGCATAGGCCCAACCATGCGGCGTATATATTGGACAGGCAATCCCGTTCCGGCCCCTACCTAAATCACCCCCCGGCTCTTTCCTTACCCTCACTTGTGAGCAGCGTGGCATCTGTCTATGATGCGCGATAACTTTCCCTGGCACTGACAGGCTCCCAGGAGAGGCATCCCGAATGTCGACCGCGCAGTCGGCCCGCCGCCCAAGGATCTATTACGGGTGGTGGATAGCAATATCCTTCTTCTTCATCAACTTCTACTGGTCGGGGGTGATGGGATCGGGGTTTACGGCGTTCTTCAACCCCTGGAAGGAGAGCTTCGGGCTTTCGAGCGCATCAACTTCTCTGGCGTTCTCCATGCAGCAGGGAATGGCGGGGGTCGGCTCGGTCTTTGTTGGGATGCTGTTCGACCGTTTTGGCGGACGGGCGCTTATGTTCCTGGCCACGGGGCTGGGGGTGGCGGGGATGCTGCTGCTGTCTGTCAGCCGGTCGGCATGGAGCTTCTACCTGGATTTTGCAGTTCTCTCGGTAGGATGGACGATATTCTTTGCGGGCATCGGCCCGGCTCTTGCTGCGGTCTGGTTCCGTAAACATCGGGGTAAGGCCAATGGAGTGCTACTGGGCGGCTCCAACGTGGGGGGAGTGTTAGCGCCTCTGTTGGTCTGGGGTATCGACACCTATGACTGGCGTGTTGCTTCCATTGCCGCGGCTATCGGCCTCGCAATTGTCGGTATCCCTACCTCTATGGCCCTGCGCCACAAGCCTGAGCAGTACGGCCTATACCCCGATGGATTGGATACACCGCCACCTAGTACGCCGCTCCAGAGTCGGAATGGTGGCTTGGACTTTACCCTTCGACAGGCCCTGTCCACTTGGACATTCTGGGCACTTGGGTTTGGGCAGGTATTGGCCATATTTGGGCTAGTCTCCGTGTCGGTGCACATACTGCCCCACCTGGAAGCCGAAGGCCTTTCGAGGACTACGGGTGGACAGATAGTTGCCGTTGTCTCGGTGCTGGGCCTAATCCCCAAGTTGGGGTTCGGCTGGCTCGGGGACGTTTTGGACAAGCGGATAGTTTTGGCGGGATCGTACATTCTGCAGGGGCTCGGCATCCTCGCCCTGGCAAACGTTGAAAGCGCCTGGACGCTGGGCCTCTTTATCGCTGTATATGGACTATCGGCCCAGTCCTTCGGGTCGGTACTATATCCACTCTTGGCTGACGAGTTCGGACACGGACATATCGGGGCTATCCAGGGAATGATTTCAGCACCCTATGCCGTCGGGGCGATATTGGGCCCCTACTTGGCAGGTGTAGCTTTCGACAGTATGGGCGAATACACATGGGTATTCGCTGCATTCGGAGTGGCTACCATAGCCGCGGGACCCGTGGCCCTGGCTTCGGGGAAGAGGTACTTCAGAGGCAATAAGAACTAGGTTTCACTCTGAACTAGTAGACGGGTTTCGTTCCCTCGGCCTCCGGAGTCTTTGCTCTTTCCAGGGCGTCCCTCGCCGCTGACGCCATGAGACTTGCGTCAGAAAGTGCGGGGCACATTACGAAGCCCTGCTTGAAGCGCTCTTTGGCTTCCTCCGGACTCCCACAGTGGGTCCCAGCAACCAGCCCGTTGGCCCGGGCCACGTCCAACACCTTCTGGGAGGCCTCGGCGTGCTCCTTGCTTCCCTGGTATTTCCGGGGGTCGACGCCCATGGATATGGCAAGGTCGGCGGGGCCGATGTAGAAACCGTCGATACCGGGGGCCTTGGCCATTTCCTCCAGGTTGGGGATGGTGTTGATGTTCTCGACCATTACTAGGCAAATGATTTCTTCGTTGGCATGGGCAAGATAGTCGGAACCGGCGTATAGGGGAGCCCGATTGGGGCCGATGCTGCGAAACCCTATTGGCGGGTAACGGCAGGACATTCCGGCTTTAGCGGCCTCTTCACCATTGTTCACCAGGGGAACGATAATCCCGTAGGCGCCCGCATCCAACACCCACTGGAACCACACCGGGTCGTTCCAAGGCACGCGGGCTAAGGGCACGGTGCCGGTGGTGCTCACTGCCTGGAACCACTGGGCAGCTCTGTCGGGCCCGATGCCCATGCCGTGCTGCATGTCGAGGACCAGGGCGTCGAGGCCCACGTTGGCCAGGACCTCAGCCATGTACGTGTCTGCACTGCCGACCCAGGCTATTGCAGCGGGTTTACCCTCACGCCATAACTGTTTAATTTTGTTTGGTCTCATGTTGTCCTCCGATTAAAAGGGTAGGCAGCGCCATTACAAACTGGCGATTACATCCTCGACGTGGCCGGCGACTTTGACGGAGTCGTAGGCTTTGGCAATCAACCCATCCGGGCCAATTATGAAGGTGGAACGTACGATTCCCATACGGGTCTTGCCGTACATCTTCTTTTCCCGCCAAACACCGAAGGCCTGTGCAACGTCTTTGGCTTCGTCGCTGATGAGTGGGAAGGGAAGGTCGAACTTGTCCTTGAATTTCTGGTGGGACTTCACGCTGTCGGGGCTCACGCCGAGGATCACCGTGTTCTTCTCTTCCAGGGACGAGATGTTGTCCCGGAAGTCGCATGCTTCCCTCGTGCAACCGGGGGTGTTGTCTTTCGGATAGAAATAGAGGACCACGTTTTTGCCCTTGAACTGGTTAAGCGAGACTTTATCTCCACTGTCTAGTACGGCCTCGAAATCGGGGGCCGGGTCTCCGGCTTTAAGCATGATGTACTTCCTCCTTGTTGCGTGCGGGCAGGGTTAAACATAGGTAAGGGGTAGGAGGGTGTCAAGACCTGGGACCTGTCCTGCGCTGTCATAGCTAGTAAAGACCAGTTTATCAATGGCTGCCCCTCGTGATATTCTATGGGCAAATTCAACCCTGAGGGGGGAACGATGTCGAGACAGAAGAGGACAGCCGAAGAGGAAGCTATTCTGGCAAAAGCCGCGAAGTACCTCCCTGGAGGTTCGACGGGCAACATATTCTTCAAGCCCGATGACGCCATGATCATCAAGGAGGCATTGGGTTCCAAGGTCTGGGACTACAGCGGAAACGAGTACATCGACTTCCTGTTGGGCTCAGGGCCGATGCTGGTAGGACACTCGCACCCGGACGTGGTAGCGGCAGTAATGGAGGTCATAGGCAAGGGGAGCACCTACTTTTCGACTAACGGCGCCGCGGTAGAGCTGGCGGAGGAGATGGTCAACGCCATCCCGTGCGCAGAGCAGGTGCGGTTCCTCTCCAGCGGCTCCGAGGCAACCTATTTCGCAATGAAAGCGGCTCGGGCTTTCCGGGGCCGTGACAAGATCCTGAAGTTCGAGGGTGGATACCACGGTACCAACGACTACGCCCTGATGAGCGTAACTCCGACGGAGATGAGGGAGTTCCCGCGACCCAGCCGAAACTCCGCCGGCATCCCCGCCGTCCTTGAGAACGAGGTCCTGGTCTGCCCATTCAACGACCTCGAGACCACGCAGGCAGTGATAGAAAAGCACCACGATGAGCTGGGCGCAGTTATCACGGAGTGCTGCCAGCGCATCATTCCTCCCAAGCCCGGCTTCCTGCAAGGATTGCGAGAGATAACTAGCCACTACCAGATTCCCTTGATTTTCGATGAAGTTGTAACCGGATTTCGGTGGTCTTACGGCGGCGCACAGGAGTACTACGGCGTTACGCCCGACATGGCCACCTTCGGTAAAGCAGTGGGAGGCGGGTATCCGCTGTCCGCGGTAGCGGGCCGAGAAGAGATCATGCGGGTCTTTGACCCCGTGTCCAAAGAAGAAGGCACCTTCGTACCTGGGGTCGGCACGCTGAGCGGCAACCCCATAGCGGCAACAGCCGGCATGGCGACGCTTAAGATATTGAAGGGGGAGGGTGGGGTAGACCGGATTTGGGAGACGGGCAACAAGCTGATGGCCGAGCTTGACCGTATGCTGAAGGAGAAGGAGATCCAGGGCACGGTTGTAGGGGAAGCGCCTTGCTTCGACGTGTACTTCGGGGTGGACGAGGTGAACAACTATCGTGACACTCTTAAAGCGGACAAAGCCATGATGTCCCGGTTCAACCACGCCATGCTGGAGTCGGGAGTGCTCAAGGGAGACTCCAAGTACTACATAGCCAGCGCCCACTCCGACGAGGACGTGGCGAAGACTATCGAGGCGATGGACTACTCCCTGGACCAGGCCCGCGGTTAACTGCCGCCTTCCGCCTGAACCGCACGGTTTACCGTTGCGAAAGTCCCAGGTGTGTCGCAGGGCACGGCTCCGGCATTGGGTACCCTGCAGAAACCGAGGATACCTATGTCTGAATCCAACTTGATGGGAAAAGCTCAAACCGTTCTGGGCCCCGTGCCCGCAGAAGAGCTTGGGATAGCCCTCACCCACGAGCACCTGCTAATCGATCTCGGGTCTACCTTTAGTGCCCCGGATGACGCAACCAGCTACTCCTTCGCCTACCAGCCGGTCTCCACAGATAACTTGTGGTGGGTCCGCTACAACTACGGCGGCAACAAGGACAACATGGAGCTCCTGGATGAGGATACGGCCATAGCTGAGGCGGCCCGGTTCAAGAAGTCAGGGGGCCAGACAATCGTCGATGCGACAAGCGTTGGCATAAAGCGGGACCCACTGGGCTTGGCACGAATAGCGCGGGCCACGGGGTTGAACGTGATAATGGGCTCCGGCTACTACGTCCATGATTATCACCCCAGCAATATCGTAGACAAATCGGAAGATGAGATTGTGGAGGAGATTGTCTCCGACATTACAGAGGGTGTTGGGGACACGGGTATCAGGTCGGGGGTGATAGGAGAGGTAGGGTGCTCGTGGCCCTTGGAGGAGAATGAGCGGAAGAGCCTTCGGGCCGCGGCTCGGGCCCAACGGTTAACAGGGGCTCCTCTGTTGATTCATCCAGGGCGTAACCCTCAGGCGCCGTTGGAGATAATGGAGATAGTCCGGGAGACGGGTGGCGATCCTACCCGTACGATAATGAGCCACGTAGATCGCACAATCTTCGACAACGACACCTTGGACAAGCTCGCCGAGACCGGTTGCTTCATCGAGTTCGACCTCTTCGGTTCAGAGACCACCTTCTACCCGTTCTCACCCATCGACATGCCCAACGATGGCAAGAGGCTGGATTTTTTCATGCATCTTCGGGACGAAGGTCGGCTGGGTCAGGTCCTGATGGCCCAGGATATTTGCAACAAGCACCGTCTCACCAAATATGGGGGCCACGGATACGCGCATATCCTGGAAAACGTGAAGCCCATCATGCGACGCAAGGGTTTTCTGGCAGAGGAGATCGATCAGATACTGGTCGGTAACCCGGCACGGGCCCTGGCCTTTGCGAGCCCGGGATAAGGAAACCGAGAGAATAATCGTCTACTGACCGTTTACAAGGAGCACCACATGCCGAACTACGTTGTATTAGGGAACTACACTGACAAGGGCGTTCAGGCTGTCAAGGCAGCCCCTGACAGGATGGCGGGCGCCGCTGCCAGGGTGGAGGCGATGGGTGGCAAGATTGAATCCATCCACTTCACCCTCGGTATGTACGACTTCGTGGGCATATTTGAGTTTCCTGATGACGAGACTATGCTGAAGTTCTCCATGGGCACGGGTAGGGAGGGGAATATCCGCTTCACGACGCTCAAGGCATTTCCCAAGGCTCGGGCTGTGGAGTTGATCGATCAGATGGAGTGAGCGACTCTTAGATCACGTTCACGCAAAGGAATTCTTTGAATGCACCTGGGCCTGAGAAGGAGCTATGTGGTATTGGTACAACAAATCACCGTTGGGTGGTCTCATTCAACTTTAACGGCTGGCCAGCAGATCTGACTGAATTAGATAGACTGTTTGCTAGAGCTAGGGACTCTCTATAAGATGCGCTTGCGATATGTAGGCAATGGCAATTCTTCCCACCATATCCTCCACGTGAATTTCGTGTGGACTAAGGTACTAAGGTTTCACTAAGGGGCGTGCATAAGAAAGGTTAGAGCAATCTGAACGTCTTTATGACAAAGCCTCCGAGCGGGTGTGAGCTGTTGCGCGTTGGTGCATTCCTATCCCTGCTGGGCCTGATGCTGACCTGTGCTATGCCGGTAACTCCTACGCTGTCTCCGACGGACACGCCCAAGCCCACTGCGGTCGCCACCATGACACCTGAGCCTATGCCGACTCTCACGCCGTTGCCGACCATCACGCCGATACCCTCGCCGCTGCCGACCATTACACCTACGCCGATATCTTGTCGGGTGCGGACGAAGAACGTAGCAGGTCAGTGGACTCTGGACGAGAGCCATTCTCTTCCATTCATAACCCTCGATGCTCAGGACTACGTCCATGAGACAGCCATAACCTCGGAAACCCTTGGGCGCCCCACGCTCTCGGTAGATGTCTGGCGGAACCCAGCGGTCCGCAACTCGCTTTCGGAGTTTGTTGAACTGGATAGAAGTGGTCCCTGGCCTCAGTACGATGACTACAGGCATGATCAGGTTACGCTTAAGGCCTATCTGTCCGACCACAACGGGGTCGTAACGCATATGGCATCGTTTCTGGCCGAGGGGAGGCATTCGGGCATAATCGCGGTTTGTGCGCTATGCGAGCGACCTGGTTGGTTTGACGCATTCGATCTGAATCCGGAATTCGATGAATTGATCGAGTTGATCAAACAAGCTGAACGGAATGGCCAATATTTCGGCCTCAATGTAGATGATGGCGAAGGCGAGAAAACTGAGGCTATTTTTGATGTAACGGGCTTTGAGACTGCCTATGAGGACCTTCGCATCTGCCTAGCAGATTACTACTAGCCGTGACAGTCTTTATGATGCCGAGTCCTAGGAAAAATATGGCCAAAGCGGAACAACCCCAAAGACTGCATCAACTTGACCAGAATAGTTGATCATGCTAGCATTCCACGCTGAATGAAGGCACTGCGGTGGCTATAGCGAGGTGGGCCCACCCGTTCTCATTCCGAACACGGAAGTGAAACACCTCTGCGCCGACGATACTAGAGGGGCGACCCTCCGTGGAAAATAGGACGCTGCCGGGTGCCTTATTCGTTTGGTCACACCCTTGTTCCCTCATTGGTTAAACTGCGTCCTTTGCCGCGTATAGCTTTGGTCGCCGCCGCTCAAGGAGCATCATTATGGCCTATTCCTCAAGCCCATCCGAGCAATTCGACAGGCTGCAGCAAATGGCCGTCGAGCATTTCTGGCCCCACTCCCAGCAGGTGGCCGAGCTATCGCAGCCCGGCGGCCTTCACGTTGTCGAGAAGGGAGAGGGGTGCTGGGTGGAGGACATTCAAGGCAACCGCTATTTCGACCTTATATCCGGGATGCAGCTACAGAACGTTGGGTATGGCCGGAAGGAGATAGCGGAAGCCGTATACGAGCAGCTGCTGAAGTTAAGCTACGCCCCCGAGCACACGACTAGCGAGCCGGCCATTCGCCTCAGCGATAGGCTTGCAGCCCTGGCCCCGGATAAAGACTCTCGGGTATTTCTGGTGAGCGGTGGTTCGGAAGGTATCGAAACGGCCTTGAAGATGGCCAAGAAGTACCACAAGTTGAGGGGTGAGCCAGGCCGGTACAAAGTTATTAGCCGGACAGGCTCCTACCACGGAGGCACCCTGGCGACTATCAGCCTGGGAGGCGGGGTGGGGGCGGGGGACAAGGACTTCGGGCCTCTGATACCGGGCAACGTCCACATATCCATGCCCAATCCGTACCGGTGTTTGTATTGCAGTCAGCGAGGTCAGTGTACGCTGGAATGTGGGCAGGACGTCGAGAGGGCGATCCTTGAAGAGGGTCCGGAGCTGGTGGCTGCGTTCGTGGCCGAACCTCTTTCGGCGGCAACTTGCACTATTCCTCATGCAGACTACTGGCCCACAGTCAGATCGATATGCGACCGCTATGGGGTCCTGATCATTGCCGACGAAGTGGTAACGGGGTTTGGCAGAACTGGGAAGATGTTCGCATCGGACCACTGGGGTCTTGTACCGGACATTCTTGTCGGGGCCAAGGGGCTTTCGAGCGGGTACCAGCCCATCGGCGCGGCGATAGCCTCCAGGCGTGTTGCGGATACGTTCGTAGGCGGGAACCGCGAGATGTTCCGGCACATCTTTACCTTCGGCGGACATCCGGCGGCCTGCGCCGCTGCGTTGGCCAACCTGGACATCCTGGAAAGAGAAGGCTTGGTAGAGAATGCCGCGACGATGGGGTCGTACATGTACGATCAACTCCAAACGCTGTGCGAACACCCAATAGTGGGAGACGTGCGTGGAGGGCTAGGGTTGCTCTGCGGCATCGAGCTGGTGAAGGACCGGAATACGAGAGAGCGGTTTCCTGCCGATTCGGGCCTGGGGCGAAGGATCACGGCGGCTTTCCTACGGCACGGGCTCTTGGCCCGCCAGAGAGGGGACATAATCTTCCTGATTCCTCCCCTGATCGTTACGCGTGAGGAGATTGACTTTGTGGTGGAGCGGGTGGACAGGGTGCTTACTGACGTGGAGCGTGAATTAACATAACCGTATCGGTAGCCGTGATATACTCACCGTCGCTGGCATCAGGCCCGGGAACCTGGCCAAAATCTTCTTAAACGAGACTGACATGACAGATAATCGCGACTTATTTCAGGCCAATAAGACCCTCGATATCCCAAACGGGCCCTTCACCTATTACGACCTTAATGCGGCGGCTAAAGAACTCAATATAGACCTTGCATCGCTGCCGTTTACCATACGGGTGTTGCTGGAAAATGTTCTCAGACATTCAGGGAACGGCACGGTCACCTGGGAGGATGTGGAGACGGTTGGGAGATGGTCTCCCAAAAATGCAGTTCGGGGGGACATCCCATTCATGCCGTCTCGGGTTTTGATGCAGGACTTCACCGGAGTGCCTGCAGTCGTGGACCTTACGGCGATGCGGGCCGAGGTGGCGAGGCGGGGCGGTGACCCCCAACAGATCAATCCCATAGTCCCGGTGGATCTCGTTATTGACCACTCAGTCCAAGTTGACTTTGCGGGTACGTCCACGGCATTGGCTCGAAACGTCGACCGAGAGTACGGACGCAACGGGGAGAGGTACGGACTTCTGCGTTGGGCGCAGTCGGCATTTGACAACCTGCGCGTCGTGCCACCTGGGGCGGGCATAGTCCACCAGGTCAACTTGGAATATCTAGCAACTGTAGTGGCCTCTCGGGGCTCAGACGGTGAGAGAACGGCCTTCCCCGATACGCTCATCGGCACCGATTCGCACACGACGATGATCAACGGACTCGGGGTTTTGGGGTGGGGGGTGGGTGGAATTGAAGCCGAGGCTGTATTGCTCGGGCAGCCCTATTACATGCTCTTGCCGGATGTGGTTGGGTTCCGCCTGACGGGAGCCTTGCCGGAAGGGGCAACTGCCACGGACCTCGTACTGACGGTAGTGCAGATGCTGCGGAAGAGGGGCGTGGTCGGGAAGTTCGTAGAGTTCTGCGGCACCGGTCTCTCCAACTTGTCCCTGCCGGATAGAGCGACCATTGCGAACATGGCCCCCGAGTACGGCGCGACCGTCGGGTTCTTCCCAGTAGACTCCGAGACCTTGGCCTATCTGTCGGGGACCGGGCGGGAGAAAGATCAGGTCAGCCTAGTGGAGGAGTATTCCAAGGCCCAAGGTGTATTCAGGACCGACGATTCACCTGAACCTCTTTTCACCGACCTATTGGAATTAGACCTCTCCTATGTTGAGCCGAGCCTGGCCGGGCCTAAGAGGCCCCAGGACAAGGTGAGACTACGGGATATGAAAGAGGCGTTCGTAGACAACTTGGGCAAGGTGTACGGTAAGGAGGGTGCTGCCTCAAACGGAGGGGCATCGCAAGATGGACTAGACCATGGGTCGGTAGTTATTGCTGCGATAACCAGTTGTACGAACACATCCAACCCCTCGGTGATGGTGGGTGCGGGGCTGCTGGCGAAAAAGGCGGTCGAGCGAGGGTTGGAGACTAAGCCCTGGGTGAAGACTAGCATGGCTCCCGGGTCCCGGGTCGTTGAAGATTACCTCTCGGCGTCGGGGGTGCTGAAATATCTGGAAGATCTGCGGTTTCACATAGTTGGGTATGGGTGTACCACCTGCATAGGAAACAGCGGGCCTTTATCGGAGTCGGTCTCTGCAGACATTGCGCAAGGTGATCTGATAGCGGCCTCGGTGCTGAGCGGGAATCGGAACTTTGAGGGTCGGGTGCATCCCGCGGTCAAGGCTAACTATCTGGCCTCGCCTATGCTTGTAGTAGCGTTTGCGCTGGCGGGTCGGGTGGACATCGATCTGACCACGGAACCCCTTGGCACAGGCTCTAACGGCCAACCCGTATATTTGAAAGACCTTTGGCCCAGCCAGCAGGAAGTGAGGGAAACTCTGGCAGCGGCCCTGAATCCCGAGATTTTTGGAGACAGATACGGCAAAGTTTTCGAAGGGGACCAGAGGTGGCGGGAATTGCCCGTACCAGAAGGGGCTGTATATCAATGGGACCGGGACTCGACCTACGTGAAGGAACTCCCGATATTCCGCAACCTGGCTGATGCCCCATCAGAGACTCAAGACATAGCAAGGGCCAGGGTGCTGGTAAAGGTTGGCGACTCTATCACGACTGACCACATCTCGCCGGCAGGAGGCATCCAGGCCAAGAGCCCGGCCGGCTACTACCTTACCGATAAGAACGTCCCGGTTGCACAGTTCAACGCATACGGGGCTCGGCGGGGAAATCACGAGGTGATGATGCGGGGCACTTTTGCCAACGTGCGACTTCGGAACCAGATGGCCCCGGGCACGGAGGGTGGGTGGACGCGGCATCTGCCTGACGGGATGGACATGAACATCTACGAGGCGTCGGAGGAGTACAAGCGGGAAGGGGTGCCGACTCTTGTACTGGCTGGTAAGGAATACGGGTCGGGTAGCTCTCGAGACTGGGCGGCGAAAGGGCCCTACCTGCTGGGCATAAAAGCAACGCTCGCGGAAAGCTACGAGAGGATTCATCGCAGCAATTTGGTAGGAATGGGTGTGCTGCCGCTTCAATACAAGTCCGGGCACAGCGCTGAAAGCCTCGGGCTCACGGGCGAAGAGACGTACGACATAGAGGGGATAGCCGACGGGCTCTCGGTGGGCAAGGAGTTGACGGTGACTGCGACGGCGGAGGACCGCACCGTGAAGTCGTTTTCCGTTATCACACGAATTGACGTGCCGATAGAGTTGGAATACTACAGGCACGGGGGCGTGCTCCAGTACGTGTTACGGCAGCTAATGGGTATCGGGAGCTAGGCGGCAGTATTGCCCGACTCCCTTCAGGCCAAGTCTCTCAGCCCAGTATGAGAGGCCTTATGTCGGACGTATCCGTGGTTGCGTTTGCTACGTCCAGGTCAAACATTCGCTGGAGATTGAGCCAAAACTCGGGAGTCATGCGAAGGGCCTTACCCAGGCGCAGTGCGGTGTCTGCGGTGATGGAGCGTCGGCCGTGGACAATCTCGTTAATCCGGCGTGGTGGGACGCCGATGGTCACGGCGAGACGATACTGACTAATACCAAGTTCGTCGATGATTTCTGCGAGGTGCTCCCCCGGATGTATTGGCGAACTGATATCCATGGAGCGCTCCTCAGTGATAGTCAACTATCTCGATTTCCATTGCTCCACTTTCCGTCCATCGGAAGCAGAGCCGCCATTGCAGGTTTATTCGGATGCTATGTTGGCCATGCCGGATAACCCTTTACGTTCTTAACGTTGAGGGTTAAATGTTCAACCATTCTTACCACTCTGGGCATAACTCATAGTATCTCTGCCACCTGGCTAGATCGGCCGGTGGCCCTAGGGCCACCGGCCGATTTAAGAGTCGTTTCCAGGGGGAGAGGGCCGAGACTTTAGTATGTGATGGAATCCTCATCTTCGAGTTCGAGGATCATCTCGATCTCGATGCAGCCGTTACCTGGGAGCCCGGAGAAACCCACGGCCGACCTGGCATGCCGGCCCTTTTCCCCGAACACCTCGACCAGAAGGTCGGAGCACCCATTAGCCACCGCCGGGTGCTTAGCGAACCCAACGGCGCCGTTAACCATGCACAGCAGCTTAACCACCTGTTTCACCTTGTCCAAGTCCCCGATGGCGCCCTTCACTGTGCCCAGGAGAGCGATGCCCGTCTTTCGAGCTGCCTGGTAGCCCTCTTGCACCGTTACGTCGGTTCCCAGCTGGCCCAGAGCATCTTTAAGGTCGCCGATGTGGCCTGAAACGTAGAGAAGGTTACCTGTCCTCACGCTCGGAACGTAGTTGCCGACCGGAGTTCTCACTTCGGGCAGGGTAATGCCTAACTCGTTTAGTCTCTGCTCAACTCTCATTTCTGACCTCCAATAAGTGGGTATTGCTTCGATCTTGGCGACTGATTCTAGCATGGCGAACATTGGAGTTGTCAGGGGACGGGGCCTTTGTTAGCATTACCCCATCAATTAACCCAAGAGGTCGCTAGTCGACCGCCTGAACCAAGGAGGAGCGCCCGTGAGCAAATTTAAAGGAATCTTCACACCTATCTGTACCCCCTTCTCTCGCGTAGACCAGAGCATTGATGAAAGCAGCCTGAGGCGGCTCATCGATTTCCAGTTGGAGAACGGCGTACACGGCATCATTCCGTGTGGCGGCACAGGAGAGTTTGCAAGCCTCAGCTTCGAGGAGCGCAAACGGGTTACCGAGTTGACCGTCGAGCAGGTGGCGGGCCGGGTCCCGGTTATGGCCCACACGGGGGCTTGCAGCACCTGGGAAGTGATCGAGTTGAGCAAGCACGCAGAGGCGGTCGGGTGCGAGGCGTTAATGGTCGTGCCTCCCTTCTACGAAGTGCCCAGCACCGAGGAGCTTGTAGATCACTACCAGGCAATCAACGACGCAGTACCCCTGCCGATCATGGTCTACAACATTCCCGCACATTCCAAGGTTAACCTGACCCCCGAAGTCCTGGCTCGACTGGTGGAAATCCCCAACGTCCAGATGATCAAGGACTCCACCGGAGACCTGGTACAATTCCAGCGGGTGCTCGAAGAGAGGTCCGAAGACCTGATCATCTTCAATGGTTCGGACACGGGCTCCATGGCCGGACTTCTTCACGGGGCCAAAGGATGTGTCTGGGGTGTCGCTAATGCGACTCCGGGCCTCTGTGTGCAGTTGTACGAACTGATTGTGGAGAAGAAGGACTGGCACGCAGCCCGAGAGCTTTGGAGGCCCTTGTATCGCTTGAACCACTTCTTCGAGACCGAGGGTTATGCTGCAACGGCCAAGGTGGCGACAGCGATGGCCGGAGTTGACATTGGGGTGCCTCGGGCGCCGTTCAGGTCGTTGACTGCAGAGCAGGAGTCCAGGCTGGAAGTCCTGATGAGCGACTTAGGTGTCCTGAGTCGAGAGGCGGCGCCAGCAGTGGGGTAAGAACATACTGCTTCCGAAAAGGAATGACTAAATCGGCGGGCTCGCATTGCGAGCCCGCCGATTTGACGTGTAAAGGGGTAAGGAACCGGTCAGTCGTTCAGGTTGAACAGGCTGACGACGTTGTCGTGGACACAGGCCTTCTTGACCTCCTCGGGCAAGCCGCTGAAGGTCCGCTCAATGACTTCTTGTGAGTCGGGCCAAGAGCCGTCTCGGTGAGGGTAGTCGGTGGACCACATGATGTTCTTCAGGTAGCCCAGCTCCCACATGGCCTTCGTGCCCCAATAGTCGATGATGAAGCTGGCATAGACCTGACGCCTGAAGTACTCGGAGGGAGGGATGGGAAGCTCCAGGTCGGTGAGGCGGCGCTCATAGGAGTAGTCCATGCGCTCCAGCGTGAAGGGGAGCCAGCCGATGCCGCTCTCGCCGAGGATGGCGTTGAACCTGGGGTGCCTTTCCAGGATGCCGGAGAAGATCAGGGAGCAGAGCACCTCGTCGGCGCGGGAGGGAGCCAGTACAAGGTTTACGGCTGCGGCGGCGGGGTGGTCCTTGTCGGAGAAGGTGGTGGATATGTTGAAGGCGTGGAAGGAGATGGGCAGCTGGGTGTCCTCTCCCGCCGCCCAGAGTGGTTCCCATTCGTCGCTCCAGAAGGGTTGGGTCATGGTGGCGGGGGCGAACTCGGCGCCTCGGACTCCTATATCGGCGAGGCGGGAGAGCTCGGCACCGGCGACCTTACCGTTGTGGTTGGGTATCTCCCCCAATGGGACAAGCCACTCAGGATCGTATTGCTGCCACTCAGAGATGTAGTCGTTGTAGGCGCGGTAAGTGGCGGCCAGGGCCTCTTTGTCGTCAAAGCTGCGGTCTGTGCTGAGGATGCCGTAGATTACCTCGGCGTCGACGCCGTCCCGCTCCTGGTCGGCCTTTCTCAACTTGTAGTCGGAGCAGCGTAGGTCGCCGAGGGTGAAGCCCTCTCTGTCCAGCATCTCGCCACGCTGGCCACCGTTGACACCGGGACCATACCAGCCTGCCCGAGTCATGGTGCGTCCCTCGACCATCCAGTAGTTGCCCTCGGGCCGCGATTCTACGTAGGGGACCTTGTCTTTCCACTCGGCAGGAGCCCTGGACGTAAAGGCGTCGTGGGGCACCCATATCAAGTCGAGGTGGCTGTCTGCTGAAATAATCCGGTATCCCATACGGTTACCCCCTGCATTTATTCGTTGGGTAAAGACCGGCCTGTGAGCTTTGGGTCGGTTGTCATTGTTACCTTATTGGGAGTTTTGGTCAAGCGGGAGGGGTGGGCGGTGTTTATTCAATCCTCCTGCGGGGGACCCGCCCAAGGCGGATGTCCCATCTTCGATTGGGATTTGGGTGTTTCGGGTTTGTTTGTTGAGGGGAGGTAGGCGATGGAAGGTCCGGGACTAGAAACCAGGCCGTGGGTTGCTGCCGAGCCGTCGGCACCGGGCTGGATTATCCCCACACGTTGTCGGCTGTGGTCAGGGTTGTGTGGGGCAGATCCCACCGGCAGCGGCACTTGACCGGACCGCTGACGGGGAAGATACCGCCTGAGGCGGACTTTCATAACCGGCGTCCTGGTGCATCCGCCGGGTAGACGGATGGCGGGGACGGCGGGACAAACAAGGCACGAGGGCCTTGTTAAACCGGGGGTCGGTTGACCTACCCGGGAAACCGGCGCGCAAAGGGCCGGGATAAACGCACCCGATGATGGGGGGCGTTGAATCGGCAGGGGCGTCGTAGGACGGGGCCTGCCGAGCATAGTCTGTGGACCTTCCATCGCTTGGTGGTTGGTGGGGGAAGGGTGAGCCGGGGCCTTTGGAATGAGGAGATGGCGGCTTTCGCTTGAGCCGAGGGGCGGCGCGTGGGCCGCCCGTTGGGATGGGCTGGGACGTTGAGTCCTCGTGTGGGCCGGGGCTGGGCTTCCCCCCGGGTTGTGGTTCCTCCTTAGGGTTTAGGTGTGTGACTAGCTAGTCGAGGGTGAATATAGTACAAGTGTTTTGCTTTAGTCAAGGGGTTCGTGTCACTTTTGGGAGGGCACCACCCCATTCCGTTCTTGAGACCCTTCGACTCTGTGGATTCACATGGGAGGTCGGCTGGTGCGCCACTTTCGGCGGTTGATCTTTCAGTTATCCGAGGCGTCGGTTCCTAGACGGGTGTTTCAGGGAGTGTTGGATCGTATCGGCCGGTTATCGCCGGCGCCAAGCTGAGGGAGAATGCAACCACGATCTTGCCAAGAGGGAGAGCGCTCCAGGGAGCCGCCTTGTCTTCCATGCGCTTTCACGCCATTGGCGGGGAGCCTGAAGACAACAAAGACGGACAAGAAGCATGGTTCACGGCAAGAGCCGCATCCCTTATCGGATAGACCGGAGATTGACTGGCCTTGCAGAGCCAAATATGATGCCATTATCTCGTTGGGGCTGCTCTTTGAGCCTGAAGACTCACAATATGGGAAATCCCGGTCAACATGCCTGGAGGTAGGGATGCGATGGAAGTTCTGACCAGAATCGGAGTGGGGTCGGCAGCGAAGCTGTCAGTTGCTGGAGGCGTAGTTCTCGGGTTGCTTGCTGGGATCATCTATTCCTTCGGTGGCGCCATCATCGACATACTCGTCAGTGCAGGGTGGGTAACTTCGGATGAAACGCCTGGGCTAAGCTCTGGGACGGCACTTGCCTTTGGCGCTTTACTTGCAATGCCGGTTATCGGCGGAGCTGTGGGGTTCGTGGCTGGAGCATTCGGAGCTTGGCTGTATAACTCGGTGGCCAGCCGAGTTGGAGGTGTCAAGATCAATCTCCAACGATAAGCTCACCTTCCAAAGGAGACTAGTGACAACGCAGAACGATTGGAATAGAGGCGTTATCGAGGAGTTTCTGAACAACTGTGGGAAGGTTGGCGGAAGGTTTGAGGGAGCGCCCCTCCTCCTTCTTCACACCGTGGGAGCCAAGAGCAGCTAGCCCAGGGCTAACCCCCTGATGTACTTGCCCGATGGTGACTCATATACGCTGAACTAGTACCGTTGATTGACACTGCAAGATTGCCTCCCCGATAATTCGATATACCCTGTGGGTTAGATTGGAGACAGAGAGCGAGGCGGGCAGAATTGGTCAGGGGTTAACGATAGTATAAAGGTGAACCGAAGGCGTTCATATGGGGCGTTGGAAGGGAGCCGGTAAAGAGAAGACAACAATGGGAAGATACATAGTTCTTTATCACGCTCCGAAGTCGGCAGTTGCCGCGATGTCGGAGAGCACACCCGAGGAGATGCAGAAAGGCATGGCGCTTTGGATGGGGTGGGCCGAGAAGTGCGGAGAGAGCCTGGTGGACATGGGGTCGCCGTTGGGGGGTGGGCAGAGAATGACCGCGTCGGGGGCCGGGCAGAGCGACAGCGAGGTGACGGGATACTCAATCCTGGAGGCGGAGAGTATGGAGGCGGCAAAGGCGCTGCTAGAGGGTCACCCGCACGTAGGGTGGGACCCAGGTCGTGCGATAGAAGTCCACGAAGCGATACCCTTGCCCATGTAAGGGCTCGGTGATTCCATCCCGAAGGATGGGGTCATGGGGTCGGCGACGGGGGTGTATTCGGGAAGCTACCGAGCATGCAGGCATGTCGATTGGCTTCATATGGCTCTGGTTGGCGCTGTATCGCCTAGGCGTGACTCGGAGACACGGGCAGGTGCAGGTATGGAAGGCCGGGACCTCTTCGACTGGAACAAATCCTACTCGGGCGACGCAACGGACTATGAGGCGCCCGACGCCGGGATGCTGGAAATTATCGACGGCCTGCGGCCGGGCCGAGCGCTGGACGTAGGCTGTGGAGCGGGCGGCCTTGTCGCCGCCCTCGCGCAGCGGGGATGGCGGGTGACGGGCATAGATATCGCGGCGAAAGCCATTAAGGCGGCGCGCGAAATCACTCGGGCGCGAGGGATAGAAGCAGAGTTACAGGTGGCTGACGCCACTACCTGGAAGCCGTTCACCCACTATGACTTAATAACTAGCAGCTTCGCACTTCCGGGAAGGAAGAAGGGACGAGAGCCGCTCTATCTGACGGTCCGGGAGTCCCTGGCACCGGGGGGCACCGTGCTCATGAAGGACTTCGACTCAACGATGAAGAGAGTCAGGTTCTTTGCAGAGCTTGATCTCGTAACCCTCGAGGAACTCAAGGCTGCCTTCACCGGGTTCAGCGTTATCAGGGCCGAGATTGTGGAAACACCGGTACACGATCATAGCCGAGTGGAGCTTCAAGAGACCGGGCGCTGGAGCGCGGTCCTCTTCCATGCGCAGAAACTCTAACGCGACGCCTGCTTTCGGATTTGGCCTTCTGGAGTGGCGGGGGAGGTGACTGCTACGTGTTAGAATGGGCCAACTCTACGGGGCGGGGGCACACACGATTTTGTCCAGTGAGCGCTACACGGCGGAGCGAGTCCGCCATTTCACTGAGTCGATAATCCGGGATATGACCCGGATTAACAATAACTTGGGCGGTGTGAACATGGCCCAAGGCTTCCCCGATTTCACCCCACCCCCGGCCCTTATAGAAGCGGCTGAAGAGGCCCTCTCCGGTGATTTTCACCAGTACGCCAACACTTGGGGCGCGGGGCCATTACGGGAGGCGATAGCCGAGAAATTCAGCTGGTACAACGGGCTGAGTCCTGAACCCGACGCCCACGTCACCGTGACCTGTGGCGGTACCGAGGCGATGATGGCCACGATGCTCGGGCTTGTGGACCCGGGGGACGAGATCATTATCTTCGAGCCGTTCTACGAAAATTATGGGCCGGACACCTTGATCTCAGGGGGGAAGCCAGTGTACGTGCCGCTTCGGCGTGTCGGTGATTCCTTCAAATTCGACCCGGATGAACTGAGAGCGGCGTTTTCGAAGAATACCAAGGCTGTAATTATCACTACTCCGCACAATCCCTCGGGCAAGGTCTATTCCGACGAAGAACTCGGTGTCATTGCCGAACTCTGCCAGGAATTCGATGCCCTGGTCTTCTCAGACGAGCCGTATGAACACATCATTTTCGACGGGTTGACCCACCGCAGCATCGCTTCCCTGCCCGGAATGGCAGAACGTACGGTTACCATAAACAGCGTCTCCAAGACGTACAGCGTGACGGGGTGGCGCATCGGCTGGGCGATAGTGATGGATGCGACGTTGTGCACGGCTATACGCCGGGCCCACGACTTCCTGACTGTCGGGGCGGCGCACCCTTTGCAGATGGCCGCGGCCAAGGGTATGGGATTTCCAATGAGCTATTACGAAGGCCTGGCGTCGGACTACCAAGCCCGCAGGGACGCGACACTATCGATATTGAAGGATACCGGATTTGACTACGTGACGCCCCAGGGGGCTTACTACGTAATGACCGAATATCCGGACTGTGGTTATGATGACGATCTTGCGTTTGCCATGTTTATGGCCGAGACCATAGGGGTGACCCCGGTCCCGGGTCGGGCGTTCTATCACCTCGCCGAGCAGGGAAAACAGTTCGTGCGGTTCGCATTTCCCAAAAAGCTGGAGACCCTGGAGATAGTCAGGGAGCGAATGTCCAGAATCGACGAATTCCGCAAATAGACCCTGCGGCAACAAACTTGAGGAAGCAATAATGATCAATGAAGACCGCTTGGTGAAGACCTTTTGCGATCTCGTGCAAATCGACAGCCCATCGGATGAAGAGGAGGAGGTAGCACAAGACCTATCGAGGAGGTTGGAGGCGCTGGGCTTCGAGATTCTGAGGGATGCGCATGGCAACTTGATCGCACGCGAGGATGGAGACAATCCGCTTCTATTGTCGGCGCACATGGACACGGTGGAACCGGGGCGGGGGATCAAACCTACGATAGAAGGTGACAGGATAGTCTCCGATGGGACTACGATTCTAGGCGGAGACTGCAAGGCTGGCGTGGCGGCGATACTAGAGGGACTGGAGTCGGTGGTAGAGGAGGAATTGCCACGGCGGAGCATTCAACTGGCGTTCACCAGGGGCGAGGAGATCGGGCTGGTGGGCGCCCGTAACATGGATTTTTCGATGATCACGGCTGATGAGGCGGTGGTCTTTGATGGGAACGGGCCGGTCAACAAACTCACGGGCTCCAGTCCGACATACGTTAGCTTCGAGGTTAATGTCACGGGCAGGTCGGCGCACGCGGGTGTCGAGCCGGAGAAGGGACTATCGGCGATCAAGATCGCGGCGGAGATTATCAGCGAGCTTCCCCAGGGAAGGCTCGATGAAGAGACGACCTTCAACGTCGGGACCATATCCGGCGGCAGTGTCAGGAACGCGGTGCCCGAGCAAGCTACTTTCACAGGCGAGTTTCGCAGCCGCAACCTGGAAACCCTGGACCTGCTACAACTCCAGGCTCGGGGTATTTTCGATCAGGTGCGGGACCGGTACAAGGAGGCGATTATCGAGGATGGTTTCAACGTAGAGTTCAACACCTACACCGTCAGGCCCGGGGAGAAGATGCTGGAATTGGCAAAACGGAACCTCGACGCCATGGGGCTGCCTCTGCGGCTGGAACCCTCGGGTGGGGGGACCGACGCCAACGTGATGAGGGAGCACGGGATCGAGTGCATAGTGGTCGGGATGGCGACGAACGAGATGCACACGGTTAGAGAATTCGTGATCATCCCGGATTTGGTTAATGCGGCAACCTTCTGCCGTAGAGTGATAACTGAGCAGGGCTAGAGAAAGGGCAATCACCCTCACCCTAGCCCTCTCCCATCGAGGGAGAGGGTATAGGACTCCGCCCCAAACCCTCTCCCTTGGAGTTATGCAAAGGTCTCGTCGAGGGAGAGGAGATGGAAAAGTGCTGGCAATGTCATGAGAATGGAAGGAAAGATCGCCTTGGTAACGGGAGGGGCGGGGGGAATAGGGTCGGCTATATGCCGTCTATTCGCGTCGGAGGGGGCAAAGGTTACTGTCGCTGACATAGATTCGGGGCGGGGAGAACGCGTTGTTGAAGAGGTCGCCGAAGCTGGAGGAGAAGCATTCTACGTAGAGCTGGACGTTACGAAGGAAGAGGACTGGGTACGAGCCGTAGCCGCCACGGTAAAACGGTTCGGTGGGCTGAACGTTCTGGTTAACAACGCCGGGGCTTACAGTCCAGAACTCGTGGCGGATACGCCGTTGGAAACCTGGAATCGGATAATGGCGGTGAATGCCACAGGGGCCTTTTTGGGGAGCAAGCACGCCATACCGGAGATGAAGAAGTCGGGTGGGGGATCAATCGTGAACATGTCGTCGGGGGCGGGGATAGTGGGCAATGCGGATGGCACGGCGTACGGTCCTTCCAAAGGAGCCGTGAAGATTCTGACCAAGACGACTGCGCATCAGTATGCAATGGACGGCATAAGGGCCAACTCCATCCACCCGGGGCCCATCGACACGCCGATGCTCCATACCCAGACCAGGGAAGCAGCGGAGAAAGGCGATGCCGTAGCTAACATTCCGATGGGGCGTATCGGGACGCCGGAGGAGATAGCATTCGGGGCACTGTACCTGGCCTCGGACGAGTCGTCCTATGTCACAGGAATCGAGCTTCCGATAGACGGGGGTCGGGTGAACGTGTAGTAGCCCGACCAGGGACTCGGTACTATAATCGATAACAATGAAAGCCCGAGCGTATTCACCCTTACCCTAGCCCTCTACGATGGAGGGAGAGGGAAAATGAGGGGGCTCGGGCACGAGGAGAATGACCATGGCCGACTATAAGATCGTCTCCGGGGACTCACACGTCACCGACCCTGCAGACCTATGGACCACCAGATTACCAAACGAGTTCCGTGACCGTGCCCCGCGAATAGTCAAGGACCCGCCCGGCGAGAAGGGTGACCGGTGGGTCTGTGAAGACCTGCCAACCGTAACGGCATCCATGGCTTTTTTCGCAGGGGCGAGCCGGGATAGCTACTCGGAGTTCGAGTCGCACATAGAGGAAGTCTCCTATAGAGATGGACGTCCGGGGGGTTACGACCCAGCGGCTCGGCTGGAAGACATGAAGATCGACGGGACAGAGGCCGAGGTGCTCTATCCTTCCTATGCACTGACCCTCTACCGCCTCACAGACCCCCCACTCCAGCGGGCCCTGTTCTCCGTTTACAACGACTGGCTGGCCGAGTTCTGCTCTCATGCCCCGGAACTGCTGTTGGGGATCGGGCTGGTCTCGACGTATGACATTGATCTTGCGGTTGCGGAGCTGGAACGCTGCGCGGCGATGGGGCTGCGGGGTGTCTTGATTAACTCGTGGCCCGAGCTAGACCGTACCTACGAGAAGCCAATGTATGACCCCTTGTGGGCTGCAGCCCAGGAAGTGGGTATCCCCATCAGCCTGCACGCTTTCACGGGGTTCGGGCCTGAGGACGAGATCGGCCAGGCCCGGATCAGCCAGACCTGCCTGCACCACCCGGGGCAGAGGAGCCTGTCCCACCTGATCTACTGGGGTGTTTTTGATCGGTTCCCGGAGCTCAAGGTGGTTTTGGCCGAAATGGACATCGGCTGGATTCCTCACTACCTGTGGTTGGCGGATGACAAGTATCGGATGCGGCAGGACTCACTTGTTGAGGTGCCGGATATGGCCCCGACCGACTACTTCAAGCGCAACATCTACGCCTGCTTCATGGACGACCCGGTTGGTGTGAAGAACACGGACATCATCGGGGAGGACAACTACATTTGGGCCAATGACTATCCTCACTGGGAGAGCACCTGGCCGAAGTCGCACGAGTACATTGCCAGGAATTTCGAGGGGATCTCCGACGCGGTCAAGAAGAAGATCACTCGTGACAATGCAATGCGACTCTTCAACATACGGCTGAACGGGGACTAGGGCGGGCCACGGGGGCTAGACTGTTAGCTCGTCCCACTTTCTCGGGAGGAGCATGGCGGCAATGGACAGGCTTATCGGCATGGCTGCCGTGACCATAAGAGCAAGTCGGGGATCCAGAGCGAAGTCTTCCAGGGCGCCGGTGAGTATGGGCCCGACCAGAGCACCGGCCCATACGGCAGTTTCCAGGAACCCTATGGCGGTAGCGATCTCTCGGGGCTTGATGTTGGGCAGCTGGAATGGGATGGTCAGGACAATTGGGAAGTGGGACCAGGCCACCCCGTTGACCGCAGTGATCAGGACCAGCCATCCAAAGGACCCCGTCCAGAGGAATGCAACCTGGGTCGCAGCCATTCCGACGCCGCACCACCAAAGGATGACGCGCTTCTTACCGATCTTGTTGGTCAGAAGCCCCACCCCAATGCCTGCAAAGGCCGAAACTCCGCCACCAATTGCAATGATGGAACCGGAGGTGAGTTCGGAGAGGCCGAATTTCTCCAGCATCAAACTGGGCCAGAAGACAGCAAAGGCGGACCACGCGGCGGCGTTGCCCAAGACTCCGAAGGCGAGGAACCAGAGTTCCCTGTAGCGGAAGATGGAAGAAATGGGGCTTCGGGTCTGGGCAAGCATGTCAGCCTGGTATTGAGGGGATATCCGCTCCTTGCCAAGTATGTGCCATATCAGGGTCAGTCCAAGGATGCCCGCGGCGAAGATATAAAAAGTTGTCCGCCAGTCGTCATCCAGGGCCCTTAGTAGAAGGGGTACCAGCAGGAAACCGACGGCGGTGACGCCCCACAACATGTTAGAAAGGGCGTTGATCGTGACTACTTCTCTGGGAAGGGCCCATTGGCGTACGAGCATTGCCCTGACGGGCTCTCGGACGACCATGCTGATGCCGTAGAGCGCCCTAGCCAGCAGAAGCACAGCGAAGATAGGCGACCAACCCTGGAGCAGCACCAGCAGCGCCCCAAGAATGAAGGTAATTGTGGTGACGTGTTTAGCATTGAGTTTGGAGAACCACAAGCCCGCGGGAAGGGCCAGAATCATCATTCCTATCCGGGGGGCAGACCCCAGGATTCCCTCTTCCGTTGGGCTAAGGTGAAACTCCCTGTTGATGCTGGGGAGCATCAGCCCCAGGCTCTCCAGGATAATGAACCCGAAGACGTGGGGTAACATCATCGCTATGATGATGACGAAGCGGTAGTTGGTCGATTGGGGCGCGGTGGGGCGGCTATGGTAGGGTGCGCTCATGCGGACGGGAATGATACAGCTAGCGCAGGGCTGTTGGGAACATCAGGGCGTGATGAACGGGGGATATCTCTCGGTACTAGACTATTGCGTGACTGCTCTTTTGGGAGTCGGAACACCCTTACTCTCTGTGGTTAGTTGGAGGGGCGAGAATTGGACAAGTAATGCTTGCCGTTTGATCAAGCCTGTCCCGCCCGCCCACCGCTCATACTTCGAGAGCCTCAGCACGAGCGGCCCCGCCCGGGGAATTCGAATCAACCGCCGCACGCCCATACTTCGAGGGTCTCACGACATGTTTCGACTCGGCTCAGGAGGAGAGGAAGACCTCGGGCCCGGAGATGGATAGGCTAAATTTCAGAACCCGGATCACTCTCACTTTCCTCGGCGAGTCTTCGACCCTAGCCCTCTCACGCCTGAGGCGCATCTGCGACTCATCAAGGGAGAGGGGATTGGCCCCCCAGCCCCAGATTCCTCGCGGAGCCTCGGAATGACGGTTAGGCAGGGGGGTCGTTGCCGTGGGAAGAGGAGATCCGGAGTTGCCCGGTTATTAGTTGAAACGGTATAGCTCGGCGGCGTTCCGGTAGGTGATGTTTGTCCGGGTCTCCTCATCCAGGGCAGCCAGGTTAGTTTCGAGGAGCTGCTGAGACTCGGGCCAGATGCCGTCGGGGTGGGGGTAGTCTGAGCCCCACAGGATGTTGGAAACTCCGATGAGGTCAACTAGCTCCTGGGTGACCACCTCGTCCTGGAAGGTGGAGTGGCCCTGGCGTCGCCAGTAGTCGCTGGGGTCCATTTCGAGGTTGAGGTGGAAGAGCCGGTCCTTGTACTCCTGGTCCAATCGGTGGAGAACATAAGGGATCCAACCGACACCGCATTCGCCGAGGACGAAGTTGAAGTCGGGGTTGTTGGAGCAGGCGCCGGAAAGGATGATACTTGCCAGATATTCGGCGCCGGAAAGCTGGAAGAGGGTGAAGTTTATGCCCATGGCAACGTATTGACAGTAGTCGGGAGTGCCGGCGTCCGGCTTCCGGTACGGAAGACCGACAGTGTGGAATGAGATGGGCATTTGCCGTTCTGCCGAGACGGCCCACAGTTCGTCCCATTCCGGTTGATAGATAGGGGTTGAGGCGCTGGAAACGTTGAACTCGGCACCGCGGAGGTCAAGGTCCGCTGCGGTAGCCAGCTGTTGTGCAGCGAGCTTGGGATCGTGGCTGGTGAGGCATGCGAGTCCTATGAATCGGTCGGGGTTTGTGGCGCAGAATTCAGAGGCCCATTGATTGTAGATTTCGTAGATCGCACCCAGCGCCTCGGAGTTTCGTACGGCGTCTCCGCCGGCGGCGAACCCGCTGGCCACGCCGAGGATTCCGTAGATTACTTCTCCGCTAATGCCATCGATGTCCTGGTCGCGGAGCCGGAGTTCGGGGGTGGTGGGGTGGTAGAGACCCTCTGCAGCATCGGAGAAGAAACCTTCTTCCTCCATCTTGTCGAGGTGGAGAGAAAAGCCGGGCACATACTTTTCGCCAGTGCCACTGAGACCGGAACCGGCTACCCTGGATATGACTGCGTCTTCGATTTTCCACCAACGGCCGTCTTCGGTCTCTTCGACCCTGGGCATTGCGGACTGCAAGTGAGCAGGGGCACGGTTGATGAAGAGGTCTTCCGGCAACCAGCTCAGGTCTATGTGACAGTCAGCGGACACTACCTTCTGATTCATTTTGTAGTCCTATTCAGTATCGTAATTTCGGGTCTGCGAACACGGATTGGACAATCCTACATTCCAACCTAGACTAAGGCAATGGCCGTGGTCAGTTCATTGACCATGCCATTCCCCACTCCTAGAATCAGCCCTGTGTGGAATGGCCCATAAACAAGAAGCGAGGAATAGAGCATTGTGTGCCAAGCGAATCCATGAAAAAGATGTTGTCGGGACTCAGGTGGTCGACTTTGAGGAGCGGGTTGACGTGCGGAGGCTCCGGGGGGAGAGGATCCGGCGTATTCAGGCGGAACTGGCGCGGGCCAACCTAGGCGGATTACTCTTATTCGACCCGATTAACGTGCGCTACGCTATCGGGGCTCGGAACTTCGAGACTTTCCTGTTGCACCTGAAGGGCCGCCACGCCCTGATTCCCCGAGAGGGGAAGCCGATTCTGTTCATGCCCTCGGTCACCGAGACCCCGGTATTGGGGGAGGACGTAATAGGTCGGCCTGCGTCGAACATGGACTCGTGGCGTACGGGGAGCTACGTAGTCGAAGCGACGAAGAGGTGGGCGGTAGAGATGCGGGACTTGTTGGTCGAGTTGAACATCGCCGGTGAGCCGCTCGGGATGGATAGGTCGGACATTCTGACCATCCACTCACTTGAGGAACAGGGAGTGTCTCTTGAGGATGGGCTAATGCCCATGAATCTGGCCAGGATGATCAAGACAGAGGACGAGCTAGTCCTGATCAAGCAGGCATGTGCCATCGGGGACGTGGCGCTGGCGAAGGTGCAGGAGGCGATCGAGCCGGGCGTAACCGAGAACGAACTGTACGCGGTGCTGGCGTCGACGAATCTGAAGTTTGGGGGTGAAAGGACGGACTCCAAGCTCCTTTGCGCGGGAGGGAACACGAATCCGTGGCTCAAACGGGAGGCCTCGGACCGGCTGGTGTTGCCTGGAAACCTCGTGACCATCGATACGGACATGGCCGGGCCGTTGGGATACTTCGCAGACATATCGCGAACTTATTTGTGCGGAGACGCGAAGCCGAATGAGGAGCAGTCGGATGCCTACAAGCGGGCCTACCAGTTCCTCCGGGACTGCTTACCGCTATATCGGGCGGGTGTGAGCTTCCAGGAGATATCAGAGAGGACTCCCAAGATGCCGGAGGAGTACAAGGCTAACCGGTATACGATTCTGGCCCACGGGGACGGCATGTCGGACGAATACCCGGCGATCTTCTTCCCGGACGGAAGCGACACAGGATTTGGGAACTATCCCGGTGTGCTGGAGGAAAACATGGTGATTTCCGTCGAGTCCAGCTGGGGTCGGGAGAACGGGCTGGAACAGGTGAAGCTGGAAGAGCAGGTGATAATCACCAGGAACGAACCCGAGGTTATTTCCCAGGCGCCCTTCGATTGGAGGTTCCTGCGCTAAGAGCCAGGTGCACGACCCGGGGCAAGGTTTGCGAAGGGGTCCCACCTGCGAAGCGCCAATAATCCCGCAACGGGTATCAGGACCAGGGGTGCGAAACAGATGACCAAAATAGCCGTCCTCAGGTCACCGGTAGCTTCCTCCACGAAGCCGACAACAAGGGGCCCGAGCGCACCGCCTCCCCAGATGCAGGTCTCTATGAAAGTAAGTCCGACACCAGCCTCTCGGGGCTTGACTCCCGGGAGCTGGAACACCATGGTCATCAGGACGGGGAAATAGACCCGGGATATTCCCTCCCCGATACCCAGAAGGAGAACAACCCGCGTGTCTGTGGCGTACAGGAGGCTGATGTAGGAAGCGGTGACGGCAAGTCCGCCAAAGGCTAGTATCAGGGGCTGCTTGCCGACGAAACGGGGCACGGCGTTGACGAGGAATCCAAGGGGTGCGGTGGCAAAGGCCTGGAAAGCAAGAGTGAGGGCTACGATCTTCGGGTCGATGCTGAGCTGCTCTTCCGCCAGGCGAGGCCAGAACGTCTGAAAACCGGTGTTGGCGGTCATGCCGCCGAACATTCCGAGGCCGACAATCCAGAGCTCGGGATATTTGCGAAAGACGGTCAGTGGGCTGCCCTGCTGGGTAGCCATCCTGTCTCGGTATTCGCCGGTGGGCCTCTCCTTGCCGAAAACGAGCCAGAGGCCGGCCAGGCCGAGACTGACAAAACCCCAGAAATAGTAGACGCCTTGCCAGCTACCAACCCAGTCCAGCACAAAAGGAGTGACCAGGAATCCGATGCCCATCAAAACGTCGACACCGGAAACCCATGCGCCGTTGGTAAGAGCTATGCGGCGCTGGGTGGACCACTGCTGAAGCATCATGGCACGGGGCGCCATAGTGGCAGCGAAGCCGAGCCCTACGCCCACTCTTCCTATGATCAGGGCAGCCAGAATAGGCGACCAGCCCTGAAGGAAGGCGAACCCGGCAACAGCCACGGACATTATGGCGATTATCCTCCAGGGCCTGAATCTGGACAGCAGCGTGTTTAGAGGGATAGCCATGACGAGGTTTGCCAGCAGGACGGATGACCCGACCCACCCCTGCTCTGTAGGGGACAGGTCCAAGTCTTCGATCATGTCCGGCAGGAGCAGGCCAATAATGTAGATGACTACCAGGTGGGCACCGGTAAGTGTGGTTACCGAGGTTACTATGACCCATCGGTAGGGGCCTATGTATTCGGGCTGGGTGGCCATTAGCTTTAGGTGGTGTCCAGCATATCAGTATCAGGTTAGGGCAGGGCCTCGGGTGGGCGGCGAAGCATTAGCCACAGGCCGGAGAGGGAGATGCCAAGCGGTCCAAAGCATAACACCAAGATACCCTGCCGCAGGTTTTCGTCGTTGCCGGCAATGAAACCTGAGAGGACGGGTCCGATGGCGGCGCCACCCCACATAATGGTGTAGACGAGGGCCACGACAACGGCCAGGTCTCTCGGTTGGATGCCGCGCAAGTTGTAGAAGGATGCCATCATCAGGGGAAAAAATCCAAAAGCGAAGCCGTTTATCAAGGCCAGGAGGAACAGGTAAAGAAGCGACCCGGTGAAGAGCATGGCTATGTAACTGCCTGCAAGCATCATACCTGCGGCGATCAAGGCTAGTGCAGGCTTGCGTACAAGATAGGGTATTGCGGACAGGCCCAGGGAAGAAGGAAACCCGGAAACTGAGATCACAGCAAGAACCTGACCTGCTGCCGTTTTTTCGATCCCATAGGTGTTTTCGGCGAAGGTAGGCCACCAAGTGTCGAAGGCCAACCTGCCTGCGATGCCTGCGGAAAGACCGAGGCCCAGGAACCAAGGTTCCTTGTACTTCAGGAGAGAGCGGAGAGGATTGACGTACTGGGGAGGGGGATCGGGGCCGGGCTCAAGCTGCAAGGACTTGCGATCGACCCCAACTATAGTCCAGACGAGGGTCCCGGCGGCACATAGGATGGCCCACACGAAGAGGGTCTCTCGCCAGCCGCCCGTCCAGTCATTGATTTGTGGGATCAGGATGAAGCCGGCTCCCTCGAAGAGGGCCATTATGCCAAAAAGCATACCGTTGGCGAGCCCTACGCTCTTCTTGGGGAGCCACATGAGGATTAGAAGAGTCCTGGGTGGCTGGGTTGAGAGGTAGAAGACTCCCAGGCCCACCCTGGCGATAACCAAGATGGTGAAGGTAGGGGAGAAGGAATGAAGGAAGACCATAGCCAGCGTGCCAAGGAAGGCGATGGTGGCCACCCTCCAGGGCCGGAACTTGGACAACACCCAGTTCAGAGGTATTTCGAGGAAGAGGTTGGCTATAAGGAGAGACGAGGCGAGCCAGCCGGCTCCCCGAACGTCGATGCCGAGGTCCTCTCTGATATCCGGGAGAAGCAGGCCCAGGGTCATGAAGACAACTACGACTAAGGCGTAGTTGATAGTGAAGGAGACCAGGACGGCCCAGCCATAGGCCCGCTTGTCCCGGATCGCCAGAAGGGTTCTCACTATTTTACCGAGAGGGTGAGGCCTAGCCTCGGGCCAAGGCCTCCAGGACTCTTTCGGGGGTGGCGGGGAGATCGTAGACTCGGGCGCCGGTGGCGTCGGCGATGCCGTTGATGATGGCCCCGACGATGGGAACGTCGCTCATTTCGCCGCCACCCTTGGCCCCGAAGGGCCCTTGGGAATAGCTTCCTTCGACGGTGATGACATCAATTTCTACGGGCGCCTCACGGATGGAGGTAAGGCCGTAGTCCTTGATGGTACGGGTCTCTCCGGGGATGTATTCTTCGCTCAAGGCCAGACCCAGACCGTAGACAACGCCTCCCTGACACTGTCCTTCGAAGCTGAGGGGATGGATGATCTTGCCGGAGTCGGCGACGTAGGTAACGCGGTTGACCTTGACCTGGCCGGTTTCCGTGTTGACGTCCAGCTCGGTGAGACAGGTGGCGTATGCAAAGATGTCGCAGTTGGACCCTTGGCCGTTTACCGGGTCGAAGGCCTGCAGGCCGGACTTTTCGCTGTAGGTCTTGGCAAACTTAAAGGCGAACGAGCCTTCGTACTTGGTGGGGAGGCCTTTGGTCTCGAGGTGTCGGGCGAGCTCCTGGAAGGAGAGTTGCTCTCCCGGGGCCCGGGTGGAGGAGACACGTCCGCCGGAACACTTGATGTTCTCGGGGGTGTCTTCAAGGACCTCGGAAGCGACTTCTAAAAGCGCCTTCTTCAGTGCTTTCGAGGCCTGTTGGACTGCGCCGCCTACGAGAGTGATAGTACCCTGGGAAGCGGTTATGTGATGGTAGGGAGCGGCAATGGTGTCGCCCATGACCACTTCAATGGCGTCGAGAGGCAAGCCGAGCTCTTGCGCGGCGATCTGCGCCATGGCGGTCCTGCTCCCCTGGCCCTTCTCGACTGCTCCCACCAACACTTGCACCTTCCCCGATTCCAACAAATCGGCGGCGGCGGAATATGTGCCGCCGACGCCTACAGCTCTCCAACCGGTCCCAATGCCCACGCCTCTCTGCCACGGAGCGGGGGGTGGGGAGGCCTGGGCTCGGGCGCGGGCCTCAGCATAGGGGCCTTTGGACTGTTCCAGGGTCGCCTTAACCTCCACGCTCTCCTCAAGTAACATTCCAGTGTGGAGGGTGTCGCCGACCTGGAGGGCGTTCTTGATCCTGATGTCCAGCTTGTCCATGCCCAGCTTTTCGGCGAGGATGTCCATCTGGCTTTCGTGGACGAGGGCGGCGTTAATGCTGGTTATACCCCTGATGGGTATAGCACGGCCGCTATTGGTGCATGCCTCGCTGGTCTCGATGCGGACTTCGGGGACGAGGTAAGGACCGGTGAGGAAGTAGACGTTTCGGCCCACACAGTCGTTAATCTCCTGACCCGGCTCGTGGCTCCAATTTCCACCGTCTACCAGCACATGGGAGTCAATAGCGACGAGTTTTCCATCCTTGGTTGCGCCGGTGGTGCAGTCAACATAAAAGCCGAACCACTTGGAGGAGCCCAGCAGGGATTCCTCCCTGGTGAAGACCAGCCTCACAGGCTTTCGGGTCTTGTGTACCAGCAAGGCCAATACCCCGACCAGCATGTAGTCTTCCCGACCGCCGAAATTTCCACCCATTGTCGGGCAGAATATTCTGATGCGGTCGCGGTCCAGGTTAAGCATACTCGCTACGAAGTCGTGACCCTCGAAGGGTTCGTGAGAAGGGAAGTTCAGGAATATACGATCGTCATCGTCGATATAACCAAGACCCGCCTCGGGTTCCATGTAGAAGTGTTCCCAGCGGGGGGTGGAGAAGGTGTTCCGGACCACAACGTCGGCTTTTTCCATAGCTGCCTTGGCATCGCCTGAGATGACTCTTCTGGAAATAACGGTATTCGGCTCGGGGGGATTGATCAGAGGAGCTTGGGGGTCATCTGCTTTTCGGAAGTCGAGGACCGGAGGGAGCTCTTCAAAGTCAACCACTATCTTGGATAGAGCCTCCTCTGCGGCTTCCTCTGTGTCAGCGGCTACAGCGGCTAGGGCCTCGCCCATGAACCTGATTTTGTCCGAGGGAAATAGGAAGCGCTGCGGTTTAGCGTTGGGCATCTCCGGGGCGCCGGGAATGTCCTTTGCAGTGACGACGGCTTCAACACCTGCAACGGCCTCGGCGGCAGTGGTGTCGATAGAGATTATACGGGCGTGGTGGACCTTGCTGCGAAGGACCTTGGCGTGAAGGACGCCAGTCATCTTGAGGTCGGCGGCATAACGGGCCTCTCCGGTCACTTTTTCCCTATCGTCGACCCGGGTCATGCTGGCCCCGACCGTCGGTCCACCATTGGATGCTTCCTTCATGGTCAGCGTGCCGCTACGAATGGCGTCTGCCGCACCAAGGACTGCCTCGACCACCTTGACGTAGCCGGTGCAGCGGCAGATGTTACGGGATAGCCGTTTGACTACGTCGTCTCGGGTAGGGTTGGAATTTTTGGCCAGGAGGACCGAGGCTTCCATGATGATTCCCGGTATGCAGTAGCCACACTGGGAGGCGCCCAGGTCTATGAAGGCCTGTTGGAGGGGGTGGAGGTCAGTGGTTTCAGATGCTGGGGAGTCCTCTGATTCAGAGTGCCAGTCAGCTAATCCTTCTATAGTGACAATTGGCTTGTTCTGAGCCCGCCTGGCGGGGAGGAGGCATGACATGACGCCCTTGCCGCCGAACATGACTATGCAACTACCACATTCACCAACGTCACAGGCCTGCTTTGCCCCGATTAAGTCAAGGTCATTTCTCAGGACATCCAAAAGGGTGCTGTCAGGCGATGCTTCAACGGTGTGGGTTGCACCGTTGACGTTGAGAGAAATGGGAGCTGTGGTAGTCATGTCGCAAATTCCTCTGCTAGCTTATCCGAGTCTCGAATGGGCTACGGGTGTCGGTGTGAAGGGCTGGATTGTACCATGTGCAAGGTATTGCGCTTACTGCAAAGTCGATCCGGTTTGACACGGGCTCGGATGGGGAATTATATTGAGCGTGGTATATAGGTCTCGGATAGAATAGCGGCTCTCAGGGGGAATCGACATGCCGAACACCACCATTTCCGCGGGTCCGGGCGTAATTTACGACGAGAACTACGAA
This sequence comes from Dehalococcoidia bacterium, assembly GCA_965197585.1. Classification (GTDB taxonomy): domain Bacteria; phylum Chloroflexota; class Dehalococcoidia; order Plut-88900; family Plut-88900; genus Plut-88900. The sequence continues at coordinate 1,941,522 of OZ240215.1, read as the reverse complement.
CCCCAATTGGGCTGGATGGAATCCAAGGGTCAGTGGGGTATGACAGCCACACCCGGCAAGCGCGGGTTGACCCTGGAAGACATCCAAATGGAGTCCTACGGAGACGCCCCGGAGAGCAGCTCCATCCGGTCCGGGCGGCAGAGGGGGTCGGCGGCGAGGGACTGGAACTACAGAAGCGGCGCTTACTACGTGAACTCCAAGCAGGACGTTTGGCTGAAGAACGCCGGTGGCCTGTACGAGGAGGCGCTTCAGCGGCAGTGGAGTTCGGCGACGGATATACCCTGGGAGACGATTGAGCCCCTGCCTGACGATATCGAACGGGCAGCGTGTCAGTTCACGACCTTCCTGAGCGAGATTGAGTTTGTTGCTGCGGATATTCCTGGTCGGTGGGTTGCGAGCATCAGCCCCGACTACCTGGAGACCCGGATGTTCCTGATGACGCAGATGATGGATGAGGCACGGCACCTGGACGTGTTCCGCAAGCGAGCCCTGGTAAACGGCGGGGGCCTAATGCGAGCCTCGGACGACACGATGGGCGGCGGCGTGGTCAGCATCGACATGGCGAGGGACTTCTCGGAGATGTCGGCCCGTGTGCACGTAATCGGGGAGTCCCCGGTGTTGACGATTTTCCGCACTGGAGAGTTGCTGGCGAAGAACGAAGCCGAGAAGCGGATGTACCGGCTCGCAGCACAGGACGAGTCTCGGCACGTGGCCTTCGGCATCATGCACATGCGCTACATAGGCCAGACGGAGCCGGAACGCCGAGAAGAGATGCAGACTTACCTGGACGAGGGTGAAGAGTACCTGTTCGAGGGTTCTGCGGTTGGGTCTGCTGGAACGGACCGAGCAAGCACGGCGTCAATGGCGGTACTGCTTGGCGGTGGCAAGGACAAGGTGGACGAGGGATGGCGGCTGTTGATGGCGATCAACCGTCGGCAGATGCGGGAGTGGGTGCAAAGGGTGAAATCGGCGGGGTTCGAGGAGCGTTTCACCAACGGTCGAGCGCACCCCGAGGTCCTGAAGCTGCTTCGCAACTGATAGCCCTCGGCCCTAAGGCCGCAATTGCGTTCGCAAGTCGGCAGTTGGCCGATGTATCCGGGTCTGCAGCCCAGCCCAGAGAAGGCATATATGCCAACAAATGACGAGAAATCCGAGCCCCAGCAGCCGGAGGGTGTCAGGAAGCACCGACGCATCCTCCAGGAGATAGTCGAAGAGGAAGAAACTGCTGCCCCTGACCTGTCGCTGGACTGGATGCAGGAGAATCTCGAGTGGGGGATCAGGGTCAAGCCGGGTAAGAAGGGGCTGACTCTCGGGTCCCTGAATGTTGGGATCTACGGCCAAATCCCTGAGTACCACGAGGACAGGACGCGGGCCCTTCGCGGTGCGCACCCCGGGGTGGAACGCCCTTTCGTAGCAAACATCACCCTGCGGCATAAGCGCGAACTGTGGGCCGACAACGCTGCCGACCTGTACGAGGAGGCGATCCAGAAGCGCTGGGTCCCGGCGACCGACATCCCGTGGAACACCATCGAGCCGCTACCTGACGATGTGGAAAGGGCTATGTGCCAGCTCTGTACGGAGCTGTGTCAACAGGCCAACGTGGAGTACGAGGTTGTGGCAGGGTGGATCCAGCAAATGTCGTATGGCTACCACGAAGTCAAAGTCTTCCTGGCCTCTGAGGTGTTCGACGCGGCACGGCACTTTGACGTATTCCGGAAGAGGGCCTTGAGCAACAGCGGGGGCCTGGGTCTCGAGAGCCGGGGGGAAGTCGACAGGGTCATACTGCAGAGCAACAATGACTGGACTTCGGCGAGCTTGTTCCTGCACGTGCTTAGGGGGTCGTTCACTCAGACTCTATACCGGTACGGTGAGATGTATGCCCACAACCCGGCGGAGAAGGCTATCTTTGCCCGGTGCCTACAGGACAATGCGAGACACCTGACTTACGGCCTTGCGCATATCAAATACTCCTACTCCCAGCAGCCCGGCAAGGAGAGGGTGTTCCAGCGGGTGCTCGACATCGCGGAGGCGCAGATGGTGAGGGACCTGAAAGACCCGGTGCTGCCCGAGTCTCTGGGCGTAATCATGGGCCACGGGGTGGAAGGCGTGCGGACAGGGATGAAGAGAGTCGGAAGTCTTCTAGGTGATTTTGTGAGGACGTACCTGCAGAACGCAAGGTATGTCGGGTTGGAGCGCTCCGACAAGCTGGCCGAAGGGTTAGCCGTCTACCGGGACATGTAGGGCCGGGGCAGGCCACCAAGTCTCGCTCCTTTCTTTTTCCTAACCTCTATAATCATGCCGTATATGTCCGCGAGGACGACGTTCGAAACCCCATCTATTAGGTAGAGGAAATTCATGAAATACGGCGTCGGGATTGTGAGCAACCAGCCACTGCCTCGGGTGGTGGAGCAGGTGAAGCTGGCCGAGGATTTGGGCTACGAGAGCGTGTGGATGATCGACTCGCAGCTGAACTGCCGGGAGCTGTATGTGACGTTGACGGCATGTGCCCTGGCCACGTCCCGGATCAAGCTGGCGGCAGGGGTTACGGCACCGCGGACAAGGCATGCGAGCGTGACGGCGGGGGCATTTGCCACGCTGCACGACATTGCTCCGGGCCGGTTGATACTAGGGATGAGTGTTGGGAACACATTGGTGAATAGTATCGGGGCGAAGAGGTCTACGATCGCGTCATTGGAGGGATACGTAGAGAAAGTCAGGGGCCTGCTGTCGGGGGAGGATGTGGAGTTCGGGCGGGGGGTGAGGGGAGGGATTGCGTACCTAGAGGAACCCACGGGGATACCGATCTATTTCGCGGTGTCGGGTCCTAGGATTACCAGGTCAGCGGGTCGGGTGGCGGACGGGGTGCTGCTCCATTACGGGGCCGTGCCGTCTCAGGTCAGGCAGGGATTGGAGCTAGTTAAAGAGGGGGAGTCTGAGGCGGGGAGAAATCCGGGAGAAATGGAGAAGGTGGCGTGGGTTATCACATCGCTGGCGGAGGACCGGGCCGTGGCTCGGGCGCACGTGCAGGGTCGGGTGCTGACGATGTTGAAAATGGTGGACACGAGCCGATACAGCGAAGAAGACCGCCAGGCTATCGAGGTGTTCAAGAGGGACTACAACCTTGCAAGCCTGAGCGGAGGAGATGCTGAGCTGATTCCGGGGCTCGATCCGTTCATAGACAGGTTTACCGTGGCGGGGGATGCTCAGGAGGTTAGGGAGAAGGTCGTAGCGCTTGCAGAGATGCCGGAGATTGGGGAGGTGGTGATCACACTGCCAGGGGCCGGGGGGCCATATCCCACTATCGAGGAGATTATGAGGAGCTTTGCGGGGGCGGTTTTAGGGGGCTGATGCTAGGGACCTTAGAGGACTCTGTACACGTAGGCTTTGTGTGAGACGTCGGGTTCGCCGTAGGGGAGACTCTGGAAGGGTGGGATTTCCTCGATCAGGCGCCATAAGCCTCGGCGTTCCAAGTCGTCCTGCTTAACCCTGAACTCGGTCTCTACGGGTTCCTGGTGGAGCATACTGAATACGATGGTGCCGCCAGGCTTGGTTATCCTTACCAACTCATCCAAAGACGATGGCGGAGCGTGACCTACGGTGAGGACACCCATCGCCACGACACCGGAAAAGTAACCGTTAGGGAAATCCAGGGGTTCTCCGAGGGTCATTTGTCGGGTGGCACGGTAGATTCCCTTGCCCGCAGCGACTTGCAGCATTCCGGCGGAGAGGTCGATGGCGATGATGTCGGAGTAGCCGAGCACGTGAAGGGCCTCGCCGAGGATCCCCGTGCCCGACCCGGCGTCCAGGATTGGGGCTGTTGTGTCGGGGAAATGCCTTACCACCAAGCCGCTGATGACCGGAGGCATGCGATAGCCGCAGGCGGCGAGGTCGGCATCGTAGTCGGTGGCCCAGGAGTCGTACTGCTCCACGAGCTGGCGCTCGTTCTTGATGGCGTAGGCGTCAGCGAGCCTACGTTGGCTTTCGTTCATCTCCATTATTCACCTGGCCGGGACTGGGCTTTGAACAAAGGAAGCGGTAGTCAGGATGGGTAATCGGGGGAGTAGACGTTGCGTTGGAAGGCGTCGGCGGCGCGGAGGACGGTGGCATCCTCGCCGGTGCGGCCGACCAGCATCATGCCCACGGGCAGGCCCTCCGACATGCCGCAGGGCACGGTAATGGCGGGATGGCCCGTGACATCGAAGGGCGCGGTGTTGGGGATCATTTCGAGGGCTCGGGCGACGTAGTCTTCCCGGGAAGCGTCGGGGCTGGGAATCTTGGTCGCCTTGAGGGGGAGGGTCGGCATCAGGAGGAGGTCGACGTCTTGGAAAGCCCGGTCGTAGGCGGCCTTGAGGCTGCGGCCTAGGTTCTGTGCCTTGGCGTAGTACCTGCCGTGGTAGTCGTCGTGGAGGTATTGGCCGAGGAGGACGATCATTTTGACAGTCTCGGAGAAGTCGTTGGCGCGGGTTCTGCGGCCTCGGGCGAATGCGTCGAGGAGACCGGTGGAATAGTGGCCCTTCCAGTTGGTGCCCATGCCATTGTCGGCGATCATTAGCAGGGTGAGCCCCTCGATTCCGATGCCGTTCCAAACGTGGACGCCGTCCTTGTGCCAAGGGACTGAAACGCTGGTTACGCTTGCGCCAAGGGTTTCGAAGCCTACCGCCGCCTGACGATTCATTTCGTCGACATCTTCTTCCGAAAGGCCGTCTAGTCCGAATCCTTCCTCCAGGACGCCGATACGGAGGCTGGAGACGTCTCCAGTGAGGAGTTGGGTATAGGCTTGCGCTTGAAGGTTGGCGTTCTGCCTCGGGTCCAGGCCGTCGGGGCCTGCGATGGCCTCCAGAAGGAGGGCGCAGTCTGCGGCGGAACGGGCCATGGGGCCGGTGTGGTCGAGGGTGATCTCAATGGGGAAGATTCCGGTGTAGGGGACGAGGCCGTGGGTGGGCTTTAGGCCGTAGATGCCACACCAGCATCCTGGTATACGGATGGAGCCACCCTGATCACCGCCAATGGCCATGTCGACTGCGCCCGCGCCGACGAGGGCTGCACTGCCGCTGGAGGAACCCCCTGCGCTGCGGGTCTGGTCATAAGGATTTCGGACAGGGCCCGTGTCGGAGGTGTGGCTGCCGCCGGAGATGCACATGCTTTCGCAGACGGCCTTACCTAGGATGGTGCCTCCGGCGTCAAGGATGCGGGTGACGACGGTGGCGTCGGAGTTGGGTACGTAGCCTTCCAGCACAGCGGTGCCGTTCATCATGGGAACGCCTGCGACGGAAACATTGTCCTTGATGGCTACGGTTTTGCCTTCCAGTGGGCCGGAATCTGCACCCTTGATCTCACTGCGCCAGTACCAGGCGTTGAGGGGGTTGTTCTCGGGGGAGGGGCGGTGTCCGGGAGTTCTGGCGTATTTGACGGGCAGAGCAGGCTCAGGAAGCTGGTCGAGCCTTTCGTAGGAGGCCATTATTGGGGAGATGAGGCCCTGGAAGGACTCCAAGTCTTCTTCGGAAAGGTCGAATCCATAGGACTCTGCGATTTCGGAGAGGGCGTCGAGGGATGGGGGCTTTACACGCATATTGGCCTCCTAGAATTCTGATAGAGGGCTCACGGCAGGGCCATTATAGCGTCCGCGAGAAGGTGGGGTTAGTTCGGAGTTGGGGCGAGGGTGAACAATGTACAACTTTCCTCCAAATATTTTCGTCGTTTGGGGTACACCAAAATCTGCCGCTCTGACAACCACATTTCCTCCCCCCGCTCATACTTCGATCCTCCTCAGGCGGACTTTCAGCGGGCTCAGCACGAGCGGCCCCGGCCCCTCCAACACAGATTCTGCAAATGTCACGCCTCGGCGTATCTGCGACTCATCATATGGGAGGGGGACGCCCCGCCCATTCCGCTCTTGAGACCCTTCGACTCTGCTCAGGGCGAGCGGAATGCGCCACCCTCGAGGGGGGAAGGTCATGCAGGGATTTAGTTTGGGGCGAGGGTGAAGGGGAATGGGACGTTTGGGTAGAGCTCTAGGAGGCGTTGCCAGGCTCGGGCGCCGACTTCCTGGGCAGCTTCGACTACGGAGGCTTCGTCGATGGTGAGGACCTTGCAGTCTCGCATTAGCCACTGGCCGTCGACCATGACGGACTCTATGTCGCCAGCCTGACCGTTGTGCACGAATGCGGATACGATTCTGAGGTTGGGTACTAGATGGGCGCGGGAAGAGTTGATGATGAAGAGGTCGGCTTGTTTGCCCGGTTCAAGGGAGCCGACCTTTTGGTCGAGGCGAAGGGCACGGGCGGAACCCATAGTGGCCCACTCGAGGACGTCCTCGGGCATGGGATGCATCTGGGAGTTGCGGCGCACCCTTTCGTAGAAGACACCGGAGCGCAGGACCTCAACCATATCGTGGGTCATGTTGTCGGAGCCCATTGCGACGTTGCATCCGGCGGCTTCGAGTTCCAGGACGGGGGCGGCTGTAGCTCGTCGGGCGGCGATGGCTGGGTTGTTGGATATGCTCACCCCCGCGCCGCCGAGCATCGCTATTTCCGAATCATCGACGTAGCGATTGTGGGCGGTGAGGAGTCGGGGGCCGAGAAACTCGTTGGCGAAGAGGTAGTGGGTGGGTCGGACACCGTAGATGCGGCGGATGGCATTCATCTCGACCATGCTCTGGCAGAGGTGGATGGTGTAGCCGATATCATAGCTTTCGGCCATTTCTCTGACGGAACGCAGGAGTTGGGGAGAGCAGGACTCGGGGGCACCGGGAGCGAAGAAGCAGGTTATGCGGCCTCCAGCGGATCCGTTCCACTTTTCGACTAAGCCGGAGCCTCTTTGGATGCTCGCTTCTCTGCGGTCGTCAGAGTACGCATAGATGCCAAGTTTTGCGGGCTCAGGGTCGAGGTCTTCCATTACTTCGGCCAGTACAAGCCGGAGTCCCGTTGTTTCCAAGGCGGGGGCAAATGTCTCCGTGTTCCGGCTAATTTCGATGAGACCGGTGCTCCCGCTCCGTATAGATTCCAAGGCGCCGAGCATGATCATCACGCGGGTCTCGTCGGGGCTAAGCATCTCACGGACATCCTGGGGATGTTGCAGAGTGTTGGGGTAACCCGTATCTTCGAGGATGCCGCGCCCCACGGTGCGCATGAGGTGGGTGTGAGCGTTGATGAGACCCGGGAAGACGGTCTTGCCTCGGCAGTCAACGAGCTCGGCGTTGGGGAACTGGGACAGGAGGTCAGGCGTCGGGCCGAGGGCGGCGATGCGCCCATCGTCCACAGCAAGGGCTGCATCGTACAGAATGTCCCTGTTGGGGTTCGAGGTGACTATAGTGGCATTGGCTAAGACCGTGGACATGGTGCTTGGATTCTACCTGAGAGAGGTGAAAGTGGAAACCTGCAACAGAGGCCTTTCCTCTAGAGGGCGGGTCTGCTGATGCTCCTCTCGGGTCCCGAGCTGGCATTTGCGATGGGGGCGGTGTTTCTGAGCTCCGCCGTGGCGGGACTGGTGGGGTTTGGGATGGGGATGATGCTGTCTCCGATGCTCCTGCTGGTCTTAGATCCCCCACCCGTGGTGCTGGCTGTCAACACGCTATCCTTCGTGGGGCTGGCGATGATCGGGGTGAAGGGGAGGGGGGAGGTAGACGTCGGATCGGCCAAGCCGCTAGTAATAGCAGGACTGGCTGGAGTACCTGTAGGACTCCTGGTACTGGAAAACCTGGCTCCAGAGTCACTGAAGATACTCATTGGCGTCGTGATAGTCGTATTGGCAGCGCTGAGCCTTTCGCGGAGAAGGGTTCCGATACCTAAATCCAAGTTAGTGGACGCGGCGTTCGGGTTCAGTGGGGCAGCACTGGTGACGGGGTTGGGTGTCGGGATTCCGATTGTGGCCTGGCACTTGTTCAACCAGGGCTTGGGGGCGAGGAAGATCAGGGTGACGATAGCGGTCTACTACTCTACGGTTGCAGTCTTTGCAATTGTCCTTTACGTAATATTCGGTATATACACCAGGGAAAGATGGCTGCTAAATCTGATGCTTCTGCCCGCAACCCTGGCCGGATTCTGGGTTGCATCTCGGTTGGTTGGGAGAATGAAGGAATCGATGTTGAGGTTTGCGGTGGTTGCAGTCATAATCATTTCCGGCCTGACGCTGTTGATAAGGGAACTGGTAGAACGATACAGTTGAAGGCCGGGTTTCGGCCCTCAATTCGGCACAAAATTCGATGATAAGAATAACAAGGTAGGAGGAGCATGGAAGACGATATCAAGCCTCAGCGGGGGATGGTGATTGTGGCACATCCCGACGATGCGGAGTGGGGATGCTCGGGGACGGTGGCGAAGTGGTGCAAAGATGGAATGGACGTCGTGTACATTATTTGCACCAACGGGAACAAAGGGACGGACGTCCCGGAGATAGACAACCAGCAGCTGGCCGAGATGAGGAGGCAGGAGCAACGCGATGCTGCCGACGTGTTGGGCGTGAGGGATGTGATTTTCCTGGACTACGAAGATGCCATGCTGACCCCATCACTGGAGCTGCGCAAGGACATTTCCAGAGAGATAAGAAGGCACAAACCGGACATACTCATCTCTCCCTGCCCGATCCGCAGCTTCGATCACGGAGACTATATCGGGCACCCGGACCACATTGCTGTGGGAGAAGCAACGATGTCGGCGGTCTACCCGGCGGCCCGGGATAGGCTCACGTTTCCCGGGCTTCTGGACGAGGGTTTCGAGCCTCACAAGGTTGCACAACTGCTGATTATGGACCGGAGCGAAGATGCAAACACGGTCATAGACGTGACAGACACTATAGAAACGGCTATCGAGGCTTTGAAACAGCACAGAAGCCAGGTCAGGCCGGAGGACGCCGAGAAGTACATGCGGATGTGGCGGAGTGAGAATGGAAAGCCGAGGGGCGTGAAATATGCGGAGGTGTATCGGGGTTTCAACATTAGGGACTAGGGGGGTGGGGGCAAAATGAGGTTCCTGCGCAATTGCGGGTGGGGGAAGCCATATCACCCTCACCCTAGCCCTCTCCCATCAAGGGAGAGGGGACAGGACACCTCCACAAGCCCTTCCAAGAGAGGTGCGGAAGGTCTTATACAAGGGTGCATGACAAAAAGCATGAAGGGCAGAATATGAGCAGCGTTAGCCTTGCAGGGAAAGTGCAGACGGTTCTTGGGCCTATAGACCCGGATGATCTGGGTGTAACGATGACGCATGAGCATCTGCTTGTGTCGACGGTGGGGGTGTACAAGGAACCGACGGAGGCGAGTCTCAAGGCGAAGTTTGAAGCTCCCTTTAGCATAGAGATTCTCGGCTGGCTGCTCCACGGAAGGGGAATCAACAAGGATAATTCCAAGCTGGACCACATCCCCACCATCGTTAAGGAAGTGGGGCTATATAAGGAGTTTGGGGGCTCGGCGCTGGTGGATGCGACGAGCCTAGGGCTGGGTCGGGACCCGGTGGGGTTGACGCGCATATCACGGGCCACGGGAGTACACGTGATCATGGGTTCTTCGTTCTATGTGGGTGTTACGCATCCTGCGGACATGGACGAGAGAAGCGAGGAATCACTGACCGAGCAGATAGCCGGGGATGTGATGAGGGGTGTGGGGAGCACGGGGATAAAGGCGGGGATAATGGGGGAGGTGGGGTGCACATGGCCCCTGCGACCCACTGAGCGGAAAGTGCTACGGGCCACGGCTCGGGCGCAGAGGCTGACGGGGGCGCCGATCCTGATACATCCGGGGCGGGACCAGACGAGCCCGGCGGAGATAATGGGGATCCTATTGGAGACGGGGGCGGACCCCAAGCGGGTGATTGTCGGGCATCTGGACAGGACCATTTTTGACAAAAAGCTACTGAAGGACCTTGCCGAGACGGGGTGTTTCCTGGAGTACGACGTGTTCGGTCAGGAGACTTCTCTGTATCCGGCGGCACCCCACATAGACATGCCCAACGATGCGCAACGGCTGAACATGCTTGCATGGTTGATAAGCGAGGGGCACGGGGGACAGCTTCTTGTCTCGCATGACATCGCTCGGAAGAACCGGCTTGTGCAGTACGGAGGGCACGGGTACTGCTATTTCCTGGAGTACATGGTGCCGAGGATGCGGATCAAGGGCTTCGAGGAGGAGGATATCCGTCGGATCCTGGTAGACAATCCCAAGCGGGCGCTTACATTCGTGGAGCCTCAGTGAATGGTGTGAACATGGCTGGGAAGGTGCAGACGGTGCTTGGGCCAATAGAGCCGGAAGACCTGGGCGTTACGATGACGCACGAGCACGTATTAGGGTGGTTTGATGGGGTGTTCGGGGTGCCGGAGGGGGCAAGCCAGAATGGAAAGTACGAAACCCCGTTCAATTTGGAGGTTCTAGGCTGGATTCACCATGGGCGAGGCGTAAACAAGGACAATTCCAGGCTGGGCGACATTCCTACCATCATTGAAGAAGTGGGGTTGTACGAGCAGTTCGGCGGCTCGGCGTTGGTGGATGCTACGAGCCTAGGTATTGGTCGGGACCCGGTGGGTTTGTCGCGCATATCTCGGGCCACGGGTGTGCATATCATCATGGGGGCGTCGTTTTACGTGGCATCAAGGCATCCGGCGGACATGGGCGAACGGAGCGAGGAGTCGCTGACTGAGCAGATAGCAGGGGACGTGTTGAGGGGGGTGGGGAACACGGGCATTCGGGCGGGGGTATTGGGGGAGGTGGGGTGCACTTGGCCTCTGCATCCTAACGAAAGGAAGGTGCTACGGGCCACGGCTCGGGCGCAAAGGCTGACGGGGGCTCCTATCCTGATACATCCCGGCAGGGATCAGTCGTGCCCAGCGGAGATCATGGAGATTCTGATGGAGGCGGGCGCCGATCCCGAGCGGGTGATCGTCGGGCACCTGGACAGGACTATCTTCGACAAGAATGTGTTGAAGGAGTTGGCTGAGACGGGGTGCTTTCTGGAGTACGATATCTTCGGGCAGGAGGTCTCGTATTACCCGCCAGCACCTCACATAGACATCATGAATGACGCGCAGCGTTTGAGCATGATGGAGTGGCTGATAAGCGAGGGGTACGGGGACCAACTAGTGGTGTCGCATGACATAGCTCAGAAGGCCCATTTGGTGAAGTATGGGGGCCAAGGGTACTGCTACTTCCTGGAATACATGGTGCCGAGGATGCAGATCAAGGGCTTCAAGGAAGAAGACATTCGCCGGATTCTGGTAGACAACCCCAGGCGGGCACTGACATTCGTGGAGCCTCAGTGAGCGGTGTGAGCCTGGGGGGTAAGGTGCAGACGGTACTAGGGCCAATAGCGCCGGAGGACCTGGGCGTTACGATGACGCACGAGCACCTGCTATCGTCGTTCGACGGGTTGGCGGAAGTTCCGGAGGAGGCGAGCCAGAGGGGGAAATACGAAGCTCCATTCAGCATCGAGATCCTGGGATGGATTCATCACGGGCAGGGGGTAAACAAGGATAATTCCAAGCTGGATGACATCCCGACCATCATCGCTGAAGTGGGGTTGTATAAGGAGTTCGGTGGCTCGGCGCTGGTGGATGCAACGAACATAGGCATCGGACGGGACCCCGTGGGATTGACGCGCATCTCCCGGGCCACGGGGGTGCACGTGATCATGGGGTCTTCCTTCTATGTCGGCGTGACGCATCCGGCCGACATGGATAAGAGGAGTGAGGAGTCGCTAACCGAGCAAATAGCTGGGGATGTGCTGAAGGGCGTTGGGAACACGGGTATACGATCGGGGATAATAGGGGAGGTGGGGTGTTCGTGGCCGCTGCACCCAAACGAGCGGAAGGTGCTAAGGGCCACGGCTCGGGCGCATAGGCTGACTGGAGCGCCAATCCTGATACACCCGGGCAGGGACCAATCGAGCCCAGGGGAGATCATGGAAATCCTGCTGGAATCGGGGGCCGATCCCAGGCGGGTGATTGTCGGGCACCTGGAGCGTACGATATTCGACAAGAAGCTGCTGAAGGAACTGGCGGAGACCGGGTGCTTTCTCGAGTACGACTTTTTTGGGGAGGAGACCTCGTTTTTCCCGGCTGCGCCTCACATAGACATCCTCAATGACGCGCAGCGGCTAAATATAATGGCATGGCTGATAAGCGAGGGGCACGGGGGCCAACTACTGGTGTCGCATGACATAGCTCAGAAGAAGCAACTGGTTAAGAACGGGGGTCAAGGTTACTGCTACTTCCTCGAATACATGGTTCCCAGGATGCGGCTCAAGGGCTTCGGGGAAGAGGAGATCCGGCGGATACTTATTGATAATCCGAGGCGGGCTTTGACCTTCGTAGAACCGCTGTAGGATTAGAGGCCTTTCAGGGATCTCCGAGGACGGCGATCCGTTTCCAGAAACTCAAAGGAGAGGTCATAGATGCGATTTGATAGCTCGATATTCTGGCATACGAAAAAGGTAATCCCCTGGCACATCCAGGTTGATGAGTACAGGGAGTATGGCCGGGCTCTGGAGGCGCTGGGGTTCACGACGGCGTGGGTGGCGGAGCACCACCTTTGGCACGACGGCTTCTTCTCGACGGCCACGAACCCGATAATGACGGGACTGGACATAGCCCTACACACCAAGACGCTGAAAGTAGGACAAAGCCCAACCTCGATCTGCGACTGGCATCCGATCCGTGTTGCCGAGGACATAGCAACCCTGGACCATATGACACTGGGGAGAGCTGAGTTCGGGATTGGGAGGGGATTCAACAGTCGGTGGGGGGCGCAGTTAAACCCGGAGGCCGACCGGCGGAACAACGAAAAGAACTACGCCCTGTTCACCGAATCTCTGGACATAATCATCAAGGCTTGGACTGAAGAGGCATTCAGCCACAAGGGGCGTTTCTACACGATCCCTCTACCGGGCTGGATGGAGACCGATCCCGGTGTTCCTCTTACTCCTCCGCACTACTCGCCTGACGGGGAGTTGGTTAAGGTGTCGGTTCTGCCTAAGCCGTACCAGAAACCACATCCACCAATCACCCAGATGGTGACGAGCAACCGGTCATGGGAAGTGGCCGGGGCTCGGGGGCTGTTTGGGATGGGGTCGGCGAGGTCATTGGAAGGGATCAGGGACGGGTTCGAGGCATACAAGAAGGGCACGGAGAGTGCGGGGAATGGTCTGCCGCTGGGAGAGAAGACATCAATCCAGTTCATGTCGTTCTGCGCCAAGACGATGGAGGAAGCCATCAGCATTGCCAGGCCGGGAATTAACGACCTGTACGGAAATATCGAGGCGCACATGGGTCGGGTGCGGCAGGGTCTGTTGGGGTCGAGCGAGACGCTGCACAACGACGACCTGAACTGCGACTGGTTCGACTTCCTGTGGAAGCACAACGTAATAATGGTGGGAACGCCCGACCATATTGCGGAGCAGCTGGACAGGCTGAACAGGGAGATAAACTTCCAGCACTTCCAGATATTCCCGAGCATACCGTTCATCAGTTTCGAGCAGTACATGGAGAGTATCGAGTTGTTTGGCACGGAGGTCGTGCCGAGGTTCCAGGACAAGAATGGCAACTAGAGGAAACTAACCAATACGATTCAGAGTCCGAATAAGGCAATGGAGGAAAACGTGGACTACGAGTACGTTCTAACGGAGAAAAAGGGCAGGATCGGGTACGTGATACTCAACCGGCCAAAAAAGCTGAATGCGCTAAACAAGGCATTCGTGGGCGAGATTGTCGATGCGCTGAAGGGCATGGATGATGACCGAGAGGTGAGGGTGATAGTGATCAAGGGTAATGGCAGGGCTTTCACGGCAGGGGCGGACCTGGCGCCAGACCAGCCCAACCGAACCTCCGATGTGACGACCGCTTACGATTACAAGAAGGTAACGAGAGTTTGGACAGAGGCCGCTGACATGATCCGCGGGATAAGCAAGCCTACAATAGTGCAGGTGCACGGCTATTTCCTGGCAGGGGCCACGGACCTTTTCCTTCTGTGCGATTTCATCTTAGCTGCTGAGGATGCGCAGATAGGATGCCCGGACGTGAAAGGGATGCAGAGCGTACTCAGGCATGCGTGGACGTACCTTGTCGGACCGCAATGGGCGAAGTATGTCCTGCTGACGGGCGACAACATAGACGGGAAGACGGCGGAACGGATCGGGCTGACGTTCAAGTCGGTGCCGGCGGAGGAATTGGATGCGGAGGTGGACAAGCTGGCGCAGAAAATTGCGCTGCTGCCACTGGACCTGCTGGAGCCGAACAAGTCGTTGGTGAACAAGGTACTGGACAACATGGGATTCGCCGCGTCCCAGAGGCTGGCAGTCGAGAACTCTGCGTTCACACACCTGGCTCCCCAAGTTCGGCAGTTCTACGACATGGTGGAGGAAAAAGGCCTGAGGCTGGCGCTGGAGTGGCGTGCGGAGACGTACGGTGGGATCAGGGTGAAGAAGGAGGAGTAGGGCTCGGGGGTGGCCTGCCCTGCCCCACGCACCAATTCAGTGCTGGGGTTGATAAAGTGGTATACGTGTGTACAATATACGTATACGGTAGGCTGGAGAAAAGGAAATGAAAAAGAAACTCACCATAACCGTCGATGAGGAACTAATACCGAAGGCCAAGAAGTACGCCTACTCCCGGGGGGAGTCCCTATCTTCCCTTGTAGAGAGGTCACTGAGGGAGGCCGCTGTCAAATATGAGCCGACATTCTCCTCCCGGTGGAGGGGACGGTTCCGACAGGCCGAGGGCGAGGATTCCAGGTACGAAGCGCTTGCCCGCAAATACCTTAGATGATCCTCATCGACACCGACGTGCTCATTGACGTGGCCCTGGATAGGGAGCCTTTCTCCGAAGCTGCCGCCCAGGTGCTGGACCTTGTGGAACTGGGCTATGAAAAGGCATGCATAGCCTGGCACAGCGTCTCTAACCTTTACTACCTGGTGTCGCCGCGGCATGGTGGAATTAGTACCCGTGACTTCATAGTGCAGCTGACCCGTATCGTGGAAGTCGCGGCCACAGATGCGGAGGGGGTGCGTTATGCGGCCTCACTGCCGATGGAAGACTTTGAGGATGCGATGCAAGTGGCTGCGGCGCGAGGGTGTGGGGCGACCCGGATAGTGACCAGGAACCTCAAAGACTATAAAAAGTCCCCGATTCCGGCGATCAGTCCTCAGGATGCCGTGCACAGCCTGAGGCAGCTTTAAGGGTGGCTTAGCGCGACTCTAAGATCGGTGTTTTGCCATTGTGGGTCTCGGTGAGGCGGGCCTGTTTTTTGAGGTGGCGAACGGCCTCCAAGACTTGGGGGTTGCCGTGGCGGCGGAACCTGCCCATCACCTTACTTGTTGCGCGGGGGCGTTGGCAGTAGTCCCAGATCGCCTCGGCGAGGGGGTTATTGGCTTCGGGGAGGTGTTCCAGGGGTGTGACGTATGTGCAGCCCCGGTTTCCATCGACGTCCTCTCCAGGTGTGAACTCGAGGCTGTCCCGATAGCCGGATAGGAAATGTCTCAGTCGGCTGCGTAGGGTTCCACCCTGGCCGGATGCTCCCCAGCCGTGAATTATCGTGAGTTCGACCCGGCCCTTGCCTGAAGAGAGGGCTTGGTTGTAGAAATCTACGAACAGTCTGCGGGCCTCGGGCCAAGTTTGGCCGTGGAGGTCCAGCTCCCAAGCGGTCGTCTTCCGTCTAGGGGTCATTTTGGCTCCAGACCTGCGGTGGCCTGAGGAGCGATAGGGTGGTGCGGAAGGTGGGACTCCGACTGTAGGGGTCGCTGAGGGTCGTAGAGGGATGTGGTTCGTGCCTGAAAAGGCCGTCTGAGGTCGTGGAAGGTCGGGGGAGGGACGGGCTGATTCTTTAAAGGCACTCCACCCCTTCCGCTCCGAGTTTCCTAAAGGGTCCGTCGCGGCGGGTGATTAAGTCATCCTCATTGCTGTCGGCCCGCTGCTTCGGCTCCCTATTCGCAGGGGCCTGCCCTTTCGCCGAGTCCTTGCTGTCTTCCATTTCATTATCCATCAAGGTCGACAATCTGGTGCCACCCTCTACTTACCCCCACAACCTCCTCGTCAACGAAGTGCTCCTCCAATTTGATCAGGCCATGCGCGAAAACCATGTGGCCTCTAAGGGCCAACCATGTTTCCAAGTCCTCGGAGCATAATTCGCAACGTGTCGAGGTCGGTTTATGCAAAGGCCCGATGTTCTTTACTATTGTGGTATCTGGGGTGTCTTCCATTTTGTTCTCCCTTCAAAAAACTGTCGGCAAAATAGTCATTATACCTAGCTATTGTCAACTCGTAGGCACGGAATGGGATAGGGTGGTGCGGAAGGTGGGACTCGAACCCACACGCCCGAAGGCACATGATCCTAAATCATGCTCGTCTACCGATTCCGACACTTCCGCCCAGTCCGAAATCTGCCAGAGCCCAGGGCCCTAGCAGCACTTAAAGTCTCCCACCAAAGGCCGAGAGGCGCAAGCCGGGGTGGACGGGGGTGAGAAGTTATTAACGACGTGGCTAGTGTGAAGATGTGCTCCCCCCGCGCATGCTTCGAGAGCCTTCCGCCTTGGCGGATCCCCCACAGGCGGATGTTCTATCTACGACAGCACGAGTGGTCCCTCCCGCCCCAGGACCCGGTTCGGGGTGAACATGTTAGGGTATAATCAAAGGTGAGATGGGTAGCAAAGTTGAAATGTTGACGGCGGTCGGGCCGGAAGTGGGGCCCATTGCCGAGTATGCCCGCAAGGTCGAGGAGGCCGGTTGGGACGGCATATCCCTTTATGATTCTCAGAACCTCACCGCCGACAGCTATGTGGGGATGACCATCGCCGCGATGGCAACGGAGAGAATAGAGATCAGTCTGGATGTCACCAATCCTTTGACTCGACACCCGGCGGTTACTGCGGGCGCCATCGCGAGCGTGCAACAGGTGTCGGGAGGGCGGGCGGTGCTGGGGATCGGGCGTGGGGACTCGGCACTGGCGTACGTGGGCCATGCACCGGTGTACACCAGCTTCTTCGAGAGGTACCTCGAAGCTCTGCAGGCCTACCTAAAGGGAGGAGGAGTGCCATTTGACGATCTAACCTTCGGCAAGGGGATGGCGCCGCACGTGGACACCCTAAACCTGGCGGAGACTCCGCAAGACAGCCGCATGATATGGTTGGAACCGGAGAACAAAAAGGCGCCCGTAGCCGTTGCGGCCAGCGGGCCTAAGGTGATCGCAACTGCGGCCCGCCACGCCGACATAGTGATGTTAGCGCTGGGAGCCGAACCTGACAGGTTCAAGTGGGGGATGAAACAGGCTCGTGATGCCCGAGAGGAAGCGGGACTAGACCCTGACGGCATCCGATATGGAGCTTACCTAGTTGTTGTCTGTCATCCTGACGTGGAAGTGGGGAGGAAGTTATATCCCCACCTGGACGGGACTGCCCGCTTTTCGGTAATGCATGGCAAGACTTATGGACCCGTGACCAAGCAGGACCAAGAAGTACTTAAGGGTCTGCACAAGGGCTTCAAGATGTTCAATATGAGCGAACACAGTTCGAGCATCGCGCGGCCTGCGGGGTTCGTGGACCGTTTCGCGATAGTCGGGCCACCGGAGGAATGCATCAGGCGAATCCGGGAGGTTATCGACCTGGGTATCGACAGGATCGTAGTTAATGGGCCGACGGTTGACGTGGTGGAGGATGAGGCGAAGATAGCGGCAGACCTGATGGTTAAGGAAGTGCTTCCGGCGTTTTCGGGTTAGGACAGACCGGGCGCAGGGCCCGGCTGTATGACAGGGCCTGCCTGATATCGGATTCAACACATTTCCCGTTACTCCTATTCCTCTCCGGTAAGCGGTTCGGCGATGCCCCTTGCTTCAAGTCTCGGGAGGGCGGTGGACAGGATGGAGTAGAATCGGGATGTTATGAAAAACAAAGTAGAAATATTGACGGCCGTTAGCCCAAATACCCGGCGAGCTGCGGACTATGCCAAACGCGTGGAGGAGGCAGGCTGGCACGGTATCGGGTTCTTCGACTCCCAGAACCTGGGAGGGGACACATACGTCTCGATGGCGCTGGCGGCGGCGGTGACTGAGCGGGTAGAGCTGAGCACGGATGTTACCAATCCCCTGACCCGACATCCGGCGGTGACTGCAGGGGCGATTGCGAGCGTTCAGGAGGCGTCGGAGGGTCGGGCGGTGCTGGGTATCGGGCGGGGTGACTCGGCACTGGCGTTCGTTGGGCATGCGCCCGTGTACTCCAACTTCTTCGAGAATTACCTGAAGGCGCTGCAAGCCTACCTCAGTGGGGGAAGCGTGGCCTTCGAGGAACTGACGCACTGGCGGGGAATGGCACCACATGTTGATACGCTGAGGCTGGCGGATGCCCCGGATGACAGCAGCCTCAGGTGGCTCGACTCCAAAGACAAGAAGGTGCCCGTGGCCGTTGCAGCTTCCGGGCCGAAGGTGATAAGGGCGGCGGCGAGACATGCCGACATCGTTACGTTTGCCCTGGGGGCAGACATAGGAAGGCTAAAGTGGGGACTGGAACAGGCCCGAGCGGCGCGGCGGGAGGCGGGGCTGGACCCGGACGGAATCCGATACGGAGCTTATCTAAATATTGTCTGTCATCCGGAAGTGGAAGTGGCGAGGGAGTTGATAACGTTTTTGGACACGTTTGCCCGATTTTCGGTAATGCACGGGAAGACGTACGGGCCGGTTACCCAGATGGAGCAGGAAGTCCTGACGGGGATGCATAAGTCTTTCAACATGCGGGACCACACCACTCCGGATGCTCCCCCCGCGGAGTTTGTGGACCGATTTGCGATAGTCGGGCCTCCGGAGACATGTATCAGGCGGATCCAAGAGGTTGTCGACCTGGGCATAGACAGGATTGTTGTGCTCGGGCCGACGGTGGACGAGGTCGAGGGAGAGAAGAAGCGTTGCGCGGACCTGATGGTACAGGAAGTTCTTCCGGCATTTTCCGGTTAGGCGTGTAGGGCGGAATCTGGGCGGAATGCCAGGCCGAGGGCTCTACCGGATTCAGCACACTTACCGTTATCCCTATTCAACGCCGGTGAGCAGTTTGGTGATGATGCTTTGCTTCAAGCCTCGGGAGGACGGGAAAGAAGGCGCCGAGATGATAGTGCGTGCAAAACGTTGGTTGGACATTTCGGACTGATATGGGTGAGTTGTGAATAACAAAGTAGAAATGTGGACGTTCGCCTATCCGGATGTACGCCAGATAGGGGAATATGCCCGGAGGGCCGAGGAGGCTGGTTGGGACGGCATATCCGTTGGCGACGTTCAAAGTGTATCAGGTGACATGTACGTGGCGATGACGCTCGCGGCGATGGCGACAGAGCGAATCAAGATCGGCTCGGACGTGACGAACCCCCTGACTCGACACCCCGTGGTCACCGCAGGGGCTATCGCGAGCGTGCAGCAAGTGTCGGATGGTCGGGCGGTCCTGGGGATCGGGAGGGGTGATTCGGCATTGGCGCATGTTGGTCATGCGCCGGTCTACACGAAGCTTTTCGAGAGCTATCTTAAGGCTTTACAGGCTTACCTCAGCGGAGACGGCGTACCCTTCGACGAGCTCACCTTTGGCCGGGGGATGGCGCCGCACGTGGATACGCTCAAGCTGGCGGAAGCACCGGAGGACAGCCGGCTCACGTGGCTTGGACCCGAAGACAAGAAGGTGCCGGTAGCGGTTTCGGCCTCGGGGCCGAGGGTGATCGGAGCGGCGGCTCGATACGCCGATATCGTGATGTTGGCGGTGGGGGCGGACCTGAGGAGGCTGCACTGGGGGTCGGAACTGGTCCGGAACGCGCGAAGGGAGGCGGGACTGGACCCGGAGGGAATCCGCATCGGTGTCTATCTCAGTGTAGCCTGCCATCCCGACGTCGAAGTGGCGAGGGGGTTTACACCTGAGTTGGCCGCGGCTGTCCGCTTTTCCAACATGCACGGGAAGACAAACGGACCCGTTACGGAGCAGGACCAAGAGGTGCTTAAGGCAGTCCACAGGAACTACGATGTACGTGACCATAGCTCGTCGGCTGTGTTGCCTGCGGAGTTCGTGGACCGGTACGCGATAGTCGGGCCTCCGGAGGAGTGCATAAGGCGGATTCGCCAAGTGGTGGATATGGGATTCGACAGGCTAGTAGTGTATGGCCCGACTGTGGACGAAGTCGAAGGAGAGAAGAAGTTGGCGGCAGACCTGATGGTCAAGGAAGTGCTGCCGGCGTTTTCGGGTTAGGGGAGACCGGGCGGAGCACCCGCTGTATGACAGGTCCAGTCTGCTACTGCATCAAACACACCTCCCGCTACGTATACTCTTCGCCGGTGAGCAAGTCGGCGTTGACGCTCTGTTTCAGGCCTCGGGAAGAAGATGGTCAATCGCTGCTGAGCTTCGAGATAGAGACCATTCCCGCCATATTCCTAACCTCCGAAAGCGACTATTTCGGAAATACAAAGCACTTCCTGATCATCCACCAGCCTCATGAGTTGTTGGAGATCACGGCGTTATCCACGGTGGAGCAAAGCCCTAAAGCGCCAGTGCCGGAATCCCTGGCGCATGAAGCGTGGGCCGAGATTGAAACGTGGAGGGACTCTGTGGAGCATTGGGGCTTCATGCATCCAAGCCGGTTTGCCCGGCCCTCAACCGCGCTCGATGATTTTGTGTCGGGGCGCGGGATGGACAAGCCTGAGGGGGACCCGCTCAGTGCGTTGGTATGTCTTTCCGAGACATTGTATGAGGCTTTTCAGTACGTGCCGGGCAACACATCGGCGGTGTCTCCAATTGAGCACATCCTCGAGTCTGGGAGGGGTGTCTGCCAGGACTATGCACACGTGATGATATCGATTGCGCGCTCATGGGGTGTGCCGTCCCGTTACGTATCGGGCTATCTGTACGTGGAGGATGATGCGGGACAGCCGATTTCGGCGGCTGCAGGACATGCCTGGGTGGAATGCCGGCTCCCGGGGCTGGGGTGGGTGGGATTCGACCCGACGAACAACTGGATTGTCGGCCAACAACACGTGCGGGTTGCGGTGGGCCGGGACTATCACGACGTGGCACCGACTCGGGGGATATTCCACGGAGGTGGGGATACAAGGCTGGAGGTTGAGGTGCGGATGGAGTCGATACCCGGCTTTGGTTAGGGGGAGTTACCCCTGCCCCAACCGCTCATAATTCGACGGGCTCAGCACGAGCGGCCCCACCCCAGGATACACACGTCATACAGAGAAGAAGGGTCATCTGGCCCCGTAGATTAAATTGGGGAGCCAGAGGGCTATCTGCGGGAAGGCGAGGACCAGCCCTGCGGTGATGGCCATGCAGCCCAGTTGAACACGTTTACGCTTGGTCGACTATGGTCCGGCTTTCTCTCTCACGAAGGATTTGTTTTGCGGTTTCCCGCGCGCCGTCCAGGTTTTCGACATAGCGTTCAGAGGGGACGCGTTTCAGGACGTTAAGGGCGCGAAGGCTAGTGGCGGGGGCTCCCTGGAGCCCCATCACGATACAGTCGGTGTCCTGATCATAGGCGACATCGATCATATACTCGACGACAAGGGATGCGCTGTCGTCTATGTACTCGGTATCGGAAAAGTCGAATATGACTACATCGTGGTCTCGGATGTCTTCGCTGATAGCGCTGACGAGCTTTTTAGACGAGGCAACGGAGAAGGTGCCCCTGAGAGCAAGCAGACCGACACGTGCCGAGAACGGATCCACTTCTTCATCGTCCTCGCTATCGGGTTCCGTACCGAGGAAACTGATGTCCAGCAGCGGAGTGGATATCACCCTATCCAGCTCCAGGCGTTCGAACTGCCGGGCGCTGGCCATACCGGCAGCAATCAGACCTATGGCCACTGCGGTGACAAGGTCAAGGAAGACGGTGAGCGCGAGGGTGATCACCATCACCAGCAGGTGCTCCTTCTGGACTTTGAGGATTCTGGTAAGGAAACGCCAATCGATGATGTCCCAGCCAACCTTCATCAGGATACCGGCCAGGACTGCGTGGGGGATTGATTCGACGTATCTCCCGAGACCGAGAACCAAGGCAAAGAGGATGGCCGCCCGCAATACACCGGAGAGCCGAGACCTGCCGCCCGCCCGGATGTTGACAACCGTGCCCAGAGTAGCACCAGCACCAGGCAGACCGCCTATCAGACCCGCAATAGCGTTTCCTACGCCTTGTCCCACCAGCTCCCTGTTGGGGCTGTGCTGGGTTCGAGTGATGGAGTCGGCTATCAGGGAGGTGAGCAGACTGTCTATGGAGCCGAGCAGGGCAAGGATAAGGGCTGGTTGAATGGCGCTGGCTAGCAGACCGGCGTCGAATACCGGGATCTGAAATTCGGGGAGTCCGGAGGGCACTTCGCCGATAACTGGAGTATGGGTCAGCCATAGGACGCCGATGATTGTGCCGACAATGAGGGCGGCGAGGGTAGGCGGGAGGTACCTTCTCAGTTGGCGGGGCCATAATACTCCTACGGCTAGGGTAACGATGGCGATGATGAAAGAATTAGAGTTGAAGGCTTGGATAGCGTCGGGTATGGCTCGGATAGCGCTTCTAGGACCGCCTGTTAATGTGTCTGCGCCGAGGAATGGGAGGACCTGCAGGAGCATGATGATAATGCCAATGCCGGACATGAACCCGGAAATAACCGAATAGGGCGTGTAGGCTACAAAGCGCCCTATCCGCAGGACTCCCAGTAGTATCTGAATTGCCCCCGCCAGCACGACTACAGTGAAGGCCTCGGCGAGGGTATCGGAGTGGGTCGTGACTATGACTGCCATCGCCACAGCCATGGGTCCGGTGGGGCCGGATATCTGAGACTTGGTGCCTCCAAAAACAGAGGCGAAGAAACCGACGGCGATGGCACCGTATAGACCGGCGATGGCTCCGAGGCCCGATGCGACCCCAAAGGCAAGGGCCACGGGCAATCCGACGACGGCGGCGGTGACTCCTCCGAAGAGGTCTCCGCGCAGGGTTTGAATGTCGTAGTTTAAGTTAAAGCGCACTTGTGTTTATGACATCCCGTCCAAATCGGTGGTGCGCCGGGCTTGCCAGTCTGTCGGTTGGTCCTCCGCCGACCATACCGACTGTTGGCGAATCCAATGAAAGATACCGGTTTGGACGGGGCATATCAATAGGTTGTACTCGTTCGGTAGATTAGTGACACACTGGCCTTTTCTTCAGTCCTCCAGAGGCGGATCTTCGATTGTGGGGTTTCGGTTTCCGTTCTGTCTGTTAGGTTTTGGGAAGGCGATGAAAGACGCTTGCCGGATTAGGCTCCCTACATTTAGATAATGCGGGCATGGAGGCGTCCCGGGAGCGTGGGACGGGGCTCCGCCGCCGCCTAGACCTGGAAGTATGGTCGGACGTACGGGTCCGTCATCCGTCATAGGCTCCAATAAAGGTTGGCTGCGCTGTCCGCCGTAGGCGGGTGCAGGAAGGGGAAAGTCCAGGGTCAGTTCCCCTCGCAGGAGTACGGGGTATCCGGTTCGCCGCCTGAAGCCAGGAGCCGGGAGACGGCGGCAGCCCAGTTTATTTGAGGAAGCGGACAGAGAGCCGAGCGGTCCTCGGCTACGGGCTGCCCCGTTCCGCTCATGGGACAAGGTTGCTCCGTAAGGAGACTTTCAAGTACGGTCCAGGGCGTCTTCCATCGCCTAGTGGTCAGGGAAGGGGGCACGGGACCCGGTGGTTGAGGAGATGGCGGCGTTTGCTTGTGCCGCGGGCCTGCGCGAGGGCCGTTGGGATGGGCTGAGGCGTTGAGTCCTCGGGTGGGGCCGGGTGGGCTTCCCTAGTTTTTGGGTTCCTCCTTAAGGTAGTTGGGTTAGTTGGTCTAGACCTGGCACCAATATAGAACATAGGTACTTATAATGTCAAGAGGGTGATGTCACCCCTCTATGTGAACGGGATCATAGGGACCTGTGTAGATTCCGTAGTTGTTCTGCATAGAAACTCAGGCAGACTCCTTATCCTCACAATGATATAATCGGCCGAGGAAAACCAGGGTGCTCGGAGTTGGCCTCTGAAAGGGATGGTGACGGGTAATGATAGATAGTGGAGATACCGCCTGGGTCCTGACCTCTTCAGCTCTGGTCTTCTTCATGGTTCCCGGACTGGCGTTCTTCTATGCGGGTCTAGTCCGCAGCAAGAACGCGCTGGCGACGCTTATGCAATCCTTCATAGCTCTGGGCATTGTGGGTCTGACGTGGGTCCTGTGGGGATACAGTCTGGCGTTCGGCCCGAGTGTCGGGGGTTTCATAGGGAACCTGGAATGGGTGGGGCTGATGGGCGTCTCGGCGACGGAGCCCGGACCCTACGCGGACACGATACCGCACCAGGCGTTCATGGTCTTCCAGGCCAAGTTCGCCATCATCACACCGGCCCTGATAGCGGGGGCCTTCGCCGAGCGCATAAAGTTCAGCTCCTTCGTTCTCTTCGTCATCGCATGGTCTACGATCGTGTACTCGCCGCTGGCGCACTGGATGTGGGGCATAGGTGGGTGGCTCGGGGGTGCGGGGGCATTGGACTTTGCCGGCGGCGCGGTGGTGCACATCAGCTCGGGGTCGGCGGCCCTTGCGGCGGCAATCATATTTGGGCGGCGCCTCGGATTAGGCAAGCTGGATATGACTCCCCATAATGTGCCTTTCGTGGTGCTGGGAGCTTCGCTGCTCTGGTTCGGATGGTTCGGATTCAACGCCGGCAGCGACCTTGGGGCGGCGGGGAGAGCCACGTCTGCGTTCGTAGTCACTCATATCTCCGCCGCAACGGCAGCAGTGGTATGGGTCATACTAGACTGGACACGGACCCGCAGGCCGAGTGTAGTGGGAGCGGCGACGGGAGCGGTGGCTGGGTTGGCGACGATCACTCCGGCCGCGGGGTTCGTGGGGCCGATGCCCGCGGTGCTTATCGGGTTGGGGGCCGGACTGTTGTGCTACACCGCAGTCTGGTTCAAGACCCGGGTCAAGCTGGACGACTCCCTGGACGTGTGGGCGATCCATGGAGTGGGGGGGATGTGGGGCATGCTGTGCGTCGGTCTGTTCATAGGGATAGGTTTCATGAGCATAGGCGAGTTTACCGACCTCTCCAGAGGGCAGCAGATCCTCAGGCAGCTTCTAGCAATAGGCGTCTCCTTCAGTTGGGCGTTCGTAGTCACTATCGTGATCCTCTACGCTCTGAAGTACACCATAGGAATCCGGGTGGACGAGAAGCAAGAGGAAGAAGGCCTGGACATCTCCCAGCATGGAGAAGAGGCCTACGAAGGCCAGAGGTAAGCCGGTAAGGCCGACGCCAACCGTCTAGTCCACACAGGTGTCAATGCCTGAGTGAATAGATGCGGGGTCAGTATATCTTTGCCTCGGGGTGGTGCGCGGGTGGCAGAAGCGGCTTAGAGGTCGGTGCGGTAAAGGTAGCGGGTGTCGAACAGACCATAGAGTGTGGGTGTGACGTTGCCGAATACATTGCGGATGGCGCTAAGGCGCTCGGAGAGGGTGGTGTAGATGACAGGCGCGTTCTCGGCGGCGATCTCCTGGGTGCGGTTGTAGAGTTCGATGCGTTTGTCGCGGTCCAGCTCCCGGCTGGCCATGATGTAGAGCTCGTCGATTTCGGCTTCCCATTCTGTGGCTGGGGAGGGCTGGTTGGGGTACCAGAGGTGGAGGTTTTCACCGGTGTGCCAGAAGCTGATGCCGGAGTGAGGGTCGGAGCCGCCGGTGAAGCCGATGAGGATGGTTTCCCATTCGTAGGTCTGGGTTAGCTGGGATACGAGGTCACCAAACTCGATCAGCCGGTAGTCCACACCGAGGCCGATCTCTTCCATGCCCTGGCGCAGGATGTCGCCGACCCGTTCGCGCACGCTGTTGCCGGAGTTGGTGACGAAAGAGAACTCTATCTCGTTGCCTTGGGCGTCTTCTCGGGTGCCGTTACCATTTGTATCCACCCAGCCAAGACCATCCAGAATGGCGTTGGCTTTGTCGATGTCGTATTCGTAGCGGCGGACGTTGGGGTTGTGGAAGTCACCGGCGGCGGGGCTTATGGAGGACCACTGGGGATAGCCTGCACCGTGCTGGACGTTGTCGATGATGGCGTCTTTGTCCATACTGTGGGCTACGGCCTGCCGAAACTCCTTGCTGCCAAACCACTCCAGTTTATGGGGCTCCAGGTAGGAATCGTAGGTGTCCGGGTTGCTACCAGGATTCATGTTGAAGGTCAGGAAAGTGGTGCCGAAGGCCGGGCCCCGCTTGTAAATGGTGAAGTTCCCGTCTGTCTGCATGGGTTCAAGGTTAGCCAGTTCCTCGCCAAGAACACCGTGGGTATCCGACTCTCCGGCCAGGAACTTCTCAAGCTCGACATCAAAGTCGGGGACTATGACCTGGACGATGCGATCCAGGTAGGGCAGGGCGTTGCCATCTGCGTCCTTCAGCCAGTAGTTGGGGTTGCGGCTCAGGATAACCTGTTCGCCGGGGACATAGCTCTCGATGGTGAATGGGCCGGTGCCTACGATCTCTGCAGGGTCGGTGGTGATGTCCCAGATGTCTGCGAAGGTGTCGTCTTCGACGTGACTATCAAGGATGTGCTTGGGGTAAATGGACGTCCCCATGGAACGGAGGAAGGTAGCAAAGGGTGCGGGAAGGACGCATTGGACGGTGTAGTCGTCGAGAGCCGTTACGGTCATCGGCTTTTCTTCCCAAGTTTCGGTCTCTTCGTCGAAGAAGCGGAAGTGGAATGATGGACGGCTGCTGGCCTGGATGTCGGGGTTGTAGATGATCCGGTTGAATGTGAAATCTACGTCGTTTGCGGTGAAGGGCGCGCCGTCGTGCCACTGGACGTCTTTGCGGAGGTGGAAGGTCCAAGTGAGGCCGTCCTCGGAGTGCTCCCAGGACTCGGCCAAGGCGGGTTCCACCTCGTCAGTGAGCCAGGAAGTCTCGGTGAGGCCCTCGAATAGGTAGCCGAGAACGCCGGAGGAGGAGGCGTCGGTGGAGATGGCCAGATTGAAAGTGAGGGGCTCGGAGACGGTGGCGAAGGTCAGATTGCCGCCATGCTTGCCGGTAGTGTATTCAAACTCCTCGGCATTCATTTTCAGTTGATCGACAATGGAGGGCTGGGGTGTCGGGGTGGGGGGTGGGGCGGTGGGAGTGGGGGCAAGGGCGGTGGGGGAGGGGTGCTCGGTTGGTGTTGGATGGATGTCGTCCCAGCAGGCGGCAAGTACGAGAGTAGACATTACGAGGAGAAGAATTGGAAGGATACGAGGGAGGATAATTTTGGGCGTCATGTCCGAGTATGTCTTTGTGGAGCGGGGTAGTTAAGCTACGCCTTCCTGCGGGCAGGCCTGGGACGGCCCTTGAGCAGTAGTATGCCTACTACAATAAGCCAGAATAGGAAGCCGATACCGGTGATTCGGTGAACTGTGGTGGCGTCGTCCCACCAGATGAATTGCATAAGAATGCCTATGATACCCGAGGCGAGGGCAAGGTACTTGAAGGGCGTTCCTAAATTCCACTGCCGTCTTGCCTCTGCTATGAGGGCCAGACCAGCAAGGGTGAAGCCTATCTTGCCGGTGAGCCATCGGACGTAGGCTGTGGACTCGGGCAGGGTGTCGGGAGGGGCGGGTGCAGCGTTGGCCAAGGCGATGGCACTAGCACCGGAAATGGCAGTGAAAAGGCCTGATAGAGCAAAGATAAGCGAGGCTATGCGTGCAGAGGGTTGGGTCTCGCCTGTGCCCGTCTTTGACAGGAACCAAGCGGCGACAATCAGCGTCACCCCGGACACAAACCGCGCTCCGCCTCCAGAGGCATAAAGAGCTTTGTTTTCCGAGATGACGGCCAGGGACTCGGCGAGGGTGGGTTGATCGGCGTTGGCGGAGACCCTGGTGACCACGGCGACCAGGGTGGCAACGGCGGTGATGAGAAGGAAGAGGCCGGCGCCAAGGCCGGATGATCCCTTAGTTGGAGTGGTCAAGGTGTTTTCTTGCGAACTCTGCATGATCTCGGGAGTCTATTTTACCAGCATAGCTGGGAAATTTCGGCTGTACCCTTGGCCTGCATAAGGTTATTAATCCGTTAGGAAGGCTCGACAAGCTGGAAATGGGTGTTCCACGGGCTTTCGAGGAAGGGTTTAAGCCGCGATTCTAGGTGGGCTTCGTGATTCTCCTGGGCGACGATAAAATAGGCCCTGGCGGTTCCCCTTTGCATAGAAGGATTGTAGAGGGGTCTAAGAGACCGGGGCCAAGATGGACTTGGCGGCGGCTTCTGCGTCTTGGATGGCTTGGGACAGGTCGGCCAACTTCTGCTCGCGGCGAGGATGCAGGTATAGGAATACAACCTCCTTCACATGCTTCCCGGTAATTTTTTGAAGGGCGTGGGCGTAGGCTCCACCCTGCAATCGATAGCGAAGAACGGCCTCGGGGGTTTCCTCGGCGGATACAGCATCGGTCTTGTAGTCGACTATGACCAATCCATCATCCTCTTCAAACAAGAGATCGATGAAGCCATGGAGGATTCCGTCGCCAGTTGGTGCTGCGACAGGGACCTCTCTCCAAACCCGACCGGAGGCCACGGCGCGATGCACTATGTCACTCTCCACGGCGACGCAGACGAGGCCGGCAACTTCCTTTTCGCGGTCAGGCACACCTTCAGCGGCAGCCTGAACTCGAGACCGGGCCTCGATGTCGGCGCCTGTGGCGAGGTCTAGAGACTGAAGCACAGCGTGTACGGCACGCCCGACGGAAGTGCCGGCCCGGCCCCGTCGCCAGGGTTCATCGCTTTCCTGTTCCGGCTTGTCCTCCTGTTCCTGGACATGGCGACCGAGGGAGGTGGCAGAGACGTAGGTCGGGCGACCCATACGTTTTATCAAATTATCTCTTTCGATTACCCAGCGGTCACGAGCCTCGATGGAATGGTCGATGGAGTTTGGAGGGTCCTGGGAAATGGAGTCGGAAATGGAACCATGGGACTCGTCCACGTCTACCAAGTTAACGGGCTCCCAGAGGCCCGAGCCTTGCATAGTCTCGGAGATCGTGGCAGCTAAGGTTTTGGAAGTTGAGCTGCTGCCGGTCTCCTTACGGCGAAGGCTAAGGATGAGATGGTCACGGGCGCGGGTGGCGGCCACGTACATCAGGCGTACGTCCTCGGCCTCCGACATCCGTTTCTCTTTTTCTACCAACTCCTCGTAGCCGGGTGTCGAGATCCGGTTATTTTTGGAGCCCAGGCCGACCTCAACCTGCTTCCTGACTCTGTCGAATATCACGGTGTCACTCTGCCGCCTCCCGGATGAGTTTAGGCCGGTGAGGACAACGACGGGAAACTCCAAGCCCTTGGCACCGTGGATGGTCATGACTCGTACGGCTTCCTCGTCAGAGTCCGGGATGGGGGACTCGGAAACCCGGACTCGTTCGTTGATCTGGTCTTCGATCCATTCGACGAAGGCTCGCAAAGAGTTGCCGCCGCCCTCGGCGAAGCGCCAAGCCTGCTCCACCATGAATCGGTAGCGGCGCCATTGCTCTCGGCTGCGCGAGTGGGCCAGGGCGGACTCCATTAAGCCCCTGTCCCGGATGAACCGATCAATTAGGGAACCGGGGGACTCCCACATCCTGGAGTTGTGATATGTACGGAGTACGGCGAGGGCGTCGGGTATAAGGCCGGAAGGCGAATCCTCCTTTATGCGGGAGTAGTCGAAGCTGCCGTGGGCTTCGTGGTAAAGGAGGAGGTCTATGTCGCTGCAGCCGAATACGGTAGAGCGTAGGGCGCCGACTACTGCAATCTGATTGGATGGGTCGTCGATTGCTTGCAGGCAGTTGAGGAGGTCTCTTACCTCCTGGGTCTCAAAGATGAGGGAGGCGTTTTCGAGGCGATAGGGGATATTTCTTGCTTCGAGCCCGCGTTCGAGGTTAGCGAGGCCGGTGCGGGTTGGCATGAGAATGCAGATGTCGGAGTAGCCGACACACCGATGTGAAGCGTTCCCTGATTTGTCGGACTTTTCCTTGTCTAACACTTTCCATTTTTGGGCGACCATTTGATGGAGCAGATCTGCGATGTCTTCGGCCTCTTGATTGCGAACGACGCTCATGCTGTCCTTGCTCTCGACGTCGGAGAGGGCCCAGACTCGGGGATGGAATGGATCGGTATTGTCCGCATCCCAGCGATGGTGCATCTCCTCGTATCGGGCCTGGGTCTCATCTCCGTCCATCCATTGGGAGAAGAGGTGGTTGACCCAGGCAACTATCGGCCGGTGAGAGCGAAAATTCTGGACGAGGCTCAGGGCATTACCCCCGGCGGCTTCCATGCGTTCCCGGAGTTGATTCATCTGCTCGACATCCGCGCGGCGGAAGCGATATATAGACTGCTTGGGGTCACCGACCACGAACAGCTTGCCCTTTTCAGGAGTTACGTCGAGCCAGGAATCGGGGCGTGGAGCGGGGGGCTGACTGTTCGGAACGGCCTCGGCGAGGAACATGGCGATCTCAGCTTGAAGAGGGTCGGTGTCCTGGACCTCGTCGATGAGGAGATGGGAGAAACGTTTCTGGAAATGGTCACGAACTTCCAGGTTGTCGCGGAGGAGGTTTCGGGCCCAGACGAGAAGGTCCTGGAACTCAGCGCGGCCCTCGGTGCGGCGTTTTTCGGCATAGTCAATTACGTACTTCCGCAGGGCTTCGAGAATGGGCATAAGGACGGCGCGCCGGGTCCTTGTGATCTCCGCATTCACTTTTTCGTCAAGGAGTTTGAGCAATTCTTTCAGGCTCTTGCAGCCGTTCTCACCCACCACGGGATCCGTATTCCAGTCCGATTGCCTACCCGAACCACACTTCAGGGGTTGAAGCCGTTTTAGCAATCGATAGGACAGATTGGAACCTGGTTTGCCGTCCTTCAATCGGCGGATAGCTCCCAGTTTGCCTTGGACGTGGTCATATAGTTTGTCGCCGGGCCCGATTTTAGAAAGGGTGCAGAGATGTTCCAGGCCAACCCTGGCATCGATGAGGGACTGGGCGGCCTGTGGGGTGGGGGATACGGATTCGAACACGGTGTTGGCGAGGTCGTCGTAGTTGTTGTGGAATGCCTGGGCGATGTCCTTAAGCCTATCCAGGGTCAGGCCCAGGGTGAGAGCTCGGGAGAGGTGGTCAGCCAGGGAGGGGTCTTCCAGTGCTTTATCGAGCCACTTGTCCCACTCCTCATTAAACCTTACGCCAGACTTCATCTCCTCGCTCACCTCGAAGGATGGGGGCAGTCCGGCTTCCAGGGGACGCTCGTGAAGGAGGAGTGCAGCGAAGGCATGGAGTGTCTGGATAGCGGACTGGTCCAGATCGGAGATGCCTTGTTGGCAACGGTCTCGCTCGTCAGTACTGTGTTCACAATCGGCGGCGGCCTTCTCAAGCTCTTCGCGAATGCGCTCCCGAAGCTCGGCGACGGCGGCCTCGGTGAAGGTTATGGCAGCAATCTTGTCCAGGGTGGCAGTGCCAGTGGAGATCATGTTGACCACCCGATTGACGAGGCTAGTGGTCTTACCGGTACCGGCGCTGGCCTCGATGAAGACGGTGTCTTGCAGGTTGTTGGCGATGGTGTCCCGGGCCGCTTGGTCTCGGGGCTTGAAGGATGACACGCTAGTCATGACTGTTCCTCCTCCCCCTCGGCGAGTTCCAGGTACCGAGACAGAAGAGGGTCTTGCTTCTTCCGGTCCCAGAGGTCGGATCGGCGGGAGGGGCAGATGGCATCGAAGTCGCAATAGGTGCAGTTGGCATTTTTATTCCGATCGGGGGGCCCTGGGTTGGCGGGAAACGCTCCAGCACGAATGCCATCGGAGATGGTCGATACACCCTGTTGGAATCGCTCCAGAACCTGGGGGTCTCCAAGATCAAAGTGCTGGGAAGGGAGTCGCCTAAAGCCTCCTTTTGTGGTGGCGAACCAGTAGGCGGCGCGGACCTGCTCGGCCTTGGGGAATATTTCTCGGGCGGCGAGGGAGTAGATGGCAAGCTGGAGATGCTTGCCGCGGTCTATAGCGTCTTTCTCCAAGCCTCGAAAATAATCAGGTCTGCCGGTCTTGTAGTCGATGACCAGGACCGACCTGCCGTCGGCGGTGAGGTCTACACGATCTATCTGGCCGCGGAAACGGAGTGGCGATTCTGCATCGGTCACTGTGGGTGTATCACCCTCGGAACCAAATTTTAATTCCACTTCAATGCTAGTGGAGCCATGTGCATGCCTCAGGTTGGCGTCCTCTTCGAGGAAGGTATCGAGGTCGGAGAGAATTTCTTCTTTGTCGAGATCCCATAGGACGGGTTTGCCGGTAACACCTCGGCTTTCCACCCTAGCGAACTCCTGGTGCGCAATGAGTGTTAGACGGATGCGGTCCTCGGGGGTCCAGTCCTTGCCAGGGGGAGGAGTGTCGGACTCCCTGATAAAGCGCTCGAGAATCTTGTGCATCAGGCCGCCCCTATCCAGTGCGCTGATGGCGACGGTCTCCTCCGGGGTGTCGAGAGCATTCAACCGCAAAACGTGTCCGAGAAAATAGCTGAAGGGGCAGCGGGCCCAACTTTCCAGCCGGGTGGGGGAAATGGGTGAGGTATCCAAAGATCGACTGAATCTTGCGGTTTGGGCCACTGAAGAAAGATTGCCGTCGAACTCAGTGAGCAGCGACAGGTCTCGGTGGCTTCCGAGGAGCGTGGCTCGGGCCAGCGCTCCGTTCTGTACAAAGGGGTGGTCCCCCAGTCTTTTGCCACTCCTCTTCCAGTGCAGGAGCCTTTGGAGTGTGTAGTCATGGAGGTCGGCGAGGGAGGATTCGGGGACGCGGGAGAGAGCTTGCTCAGGGGAGGCATCTATGGTGAGCCACGGTCGGTCGGCTAGACGGGAGAGGTCACTAGAACGGATGGGTGCGTTCTCAAGCGCCGAGGCCTGTTCCAAGAGCCACCGCGATGGGTAGGCTTTACGGTTTGATGCGGCACCCGCAGCAGGGTACGAAAGCACTCGGCGCGGGGCGGAGGCTACCGCCGAGAGATAGTCCCGACGCTCCTGTGCGATGTATATTTTGAGGCGCGAAGGCCCACCGGCACTCAGCCAGTCGGTCTCTGGGAGGAGGGGGTCGGGGGGTAGGGCGGGGGGGACGGCGCCTTCGATCATGCCAACCATCCAGATGGCATCGAAGTTCATGCCTGCGGCGGCGGCGAAACTGGAAACGAAGACGCCCTGACCGGTGACGCCAAGTCGGCCAGTGGATTCTTGCAGAGCGTCGTCCACCGTCTGGCGGAACTCTTTCAAAGTAGTCCCGGCTTTGACGGAGTCTGCGGCCTTGAGCTCTTCAAGGGAGCGGTAAATCTTTTCCAGAGCAGCGGTCTCGGTAGAAGGGAGGCTCTTGTCCAGATAGTGATCGAGAAGGCCGCGTGCCCAATTGCAGAAGGCAACCCATTCGCTGCCGTTCTTCGGCGGGGTTAGCTGATGGCCCAATGCATCAATGAATTCAGCGATACTCTTAGCGGTGGCGGCATCTTGATACAGAATGTTGGCGCGGGCATCGGTTATCTCATCTCTGGTGAGTCGGGATTCGGTGTCAGATTCAATCTCTTTTGCATAGTGATCCAGTCGACCTTGCCACTGGCCCAGCCCTCCTACTATCCCCGCCCGTTTGGTGAGCGCGTCCCAGGTACTGGGGTTGAAGGCTTCCTGTGAATCCTTGGGGCAGACAGGGCAGCCGGTGAGCCAGGCCATGACTCGGGCGCGGGGGAATTCGCCGTCCGCCAAGTCAAGGAGCCCCATGAGAGTCCGGCCTGAGGCCGTGTCGCGGAGCAAGCCTGCTCCGGGTCCGGCTACGGGAATGTCAGCCTCATGGAGCTCGTGGTGAATGAGAGCGGTGTAGGGGTCACGTATACGATACAGGACGGCCATTTTGTGGAAGGGTGTCTGTCTCTTCGCAACTTCCTCCATTATTCCGCGCACGACTCGCCGGAGCTCTTCTCGGGTTGTGGGAGCGACGTGGATGCGTGCTTCACCCGGGAGGCGTGGCAGCTTAGCAGGTTCCTTCGGGAGTGCTGTTCCAAGCATCGGGGTTAGAGCCTCTGAGAGAGTGGCTGCTTGCTCGTCGGCAACAGGATCGCCGGTGGTGCCAAGCAGGACGGCACACCGTGCCTTAGAAGCCAGCGTCTCGATGAGCTTTTGTTCCGCGGGGCTAGGATTGTGGGGGAGATATAAGATAATCAAGCCTAAGTCAGCGAGGCCGGAGGACTCATTTGAGCGGACGGCATTAGATGCGGCTTCGGCCAAATCCTCAGAGTCGTACCATTTTGTCCTCGTTTCCTGGCGAAAGTCCCGGTATAGCCGAACGACCTCACCGCGGACACCACCCTGAGTTTCCAAAGCGGTCAAGACATCCTCGCCGGTTCGACGCAGATCTTTGAAACAGCTGCGAACTCGGGCCTGGGTGGCGACGTGCCCTCGTACCGAGGCTAACAATTTCGAATGTTGGTCCAACACCTGCCTGATAGACATGGTCTCAATGACTCGGGTCAAGGGGCTGCGTCCTTCTCTAGCCAGTTCGGCCGCGCCAAGTAGTTCCGAGAGGTGACCCATGACGATGAACCGTACATTGACGAATCCAGTGCTTCCGAGCTCTTGGCGGAGGGTCAGGTTGGCATATTGGGTCGGGCCTATGACGGTGACAGGGGCAAGGATGTCGGTGCGCTTGGCGTCGTTTACCAGCTGCCACAGGGCTTCGGTCAATGCCGGAGAGATTCGGTCCATGATGATGTGACCTGCGCTGGCGTTGCCGGTTTGCATGGGTAGAACATATCACAAGACGTAGGTTTGGGAAGATGGGGGTGGGGCGATGATATGGTTTCTCAGCGGCTCCATTTTCGAACGCATTACGCCGATTTTCTAGGAATTGGAGACTGGCAATTCGTTCAATAAAGGCATGTACTTAATTTAGGTTGGTGATAATGTCGCAACGAGCGGTGATTCTTAGTAGAATCCACTAGGCTCTGTCCCACAAACAAGATTGGGAGGCAATTCCAACGGCGGCAGGAGCGGTACGGAACCCTCGGTACGAGGTCGACGAAAACCCGCCTTTAAAATCCACTTTGGGACTCGGGTTGCAGTTCAGCATAATCGCCTCGGCGACCTTGCTGGTGACCCCTGTTGTAGTGGCGAAGGAGTCGGGTGGGGACGAGTCTTATCTAATCTGGATGGTGTTCGCCTCGCTGCTGGTGGTGGGGGTGTCGACTCTGCTCCAGGTTAGGCGGCTAGGACCTGCGGGCGCCGGTGCGGTGCTTCCAATGTTCACTGCTGCCTTCGCAATACCTTTCTGCATCACCGCGCTAGTCGACGGGGGCCCGGCTACCCTGACTACGCTGATCATTGCATCTGCGCTGTTCCAGTTGGTTATTTCCAAGTGGCTGTTCGTGCTGCGGCGAGTCGTAACGCCGATAGTGAGCGGCACAGTGATAATGATACTTTCCATAACATTGGCCTCGGTGGTGTTTGCGTTGCTCGACGATGCGGCGCAGGAGGAGCCGGCAGCCGCGCCTTTGACCGCCCTTGTCACCCTGGTCATAGTTGTTGCACTAACATTGAGGGGCACACCGGTGATGCGGTTGTGGGCACCGGTAATAGGTATCGCAGGGGGGTGTGCAGCGGCGGCGGGGTTGGGAATCTACGACATTGACAAGGTTACGGAGGCGGCGTGGGTCGGTGTACCGAGCGAATGGCCGGGTCTAGGGCTCGACTTTAGCGTCGACTTCTGGGTGCTAGTCCCGTCCTTCCTGTTCCTGGGGGTGATTATCTCCATACAGGTAAACGGGGAGGCGATTTCGATGCAGCGGGTCTCCAGCCGGGAGCCACGAGCTATCGACTTCAGGAGAGTGCAAGGGGCTCTGGCGGGCGCCGGCATAGGAAACCTGTTGTCGGGGGTGGCCGGTGGGGTCCCGCTAGTCATAAACCCGGGTGCGGTGGCCTTCACGCAAATCACAGGGGTTGCGTCGCGCAGGATTGGGTACGTCATCGGGGCTGTGTTCATACTAGTGGCGTTCGTGCCGAAGGTTTCGGGTCTACTGAGCACTATACCGGGCCCGGTGATGGCAGGGTATTTGATACTGGTGGTAGGGACGCTTTTCGTGGACGGGGCGCGCACGGTTATCCAGAATGAGCCGAACAGATCCCGGCTGATGGTGGCGGGGATATCATTCTGGATAGGGGCTTCATTCCAGTTCGCTTTGTTCAATCTGCCGGACTTGGGGCCGGTGGTCGGGGCGCTGCTCAAGAGTGCGGTGACCACGGGCGGGGTGTCTGCAGTGCTGATGATCGTCTTCCTGGAGTTGACGAGCCATAGACGGATGAGGTTCCAGTCCAAGCTGCATATAGATTCCTTGGCGGAACTAACGCAATTCGTACACCGGTTTGCGGACAGCCGACATTGGAATGACTCTATGAAAGACCGGTTGTCGGCGGTGGCTGAGGAGACGCTTCTGACACTTGCACCAATTGATTTTGAGGCGGAACTTGAAGACCTGGCAGATGAAGCAGAGGGGGATGGCCGTCAGTTGGTGGTGCTGGCTTCGAGCGACGGGCCGGTGGCGGACCTGGAATTCATTGGTGGTGGGAACGAGGATAACCTGGAGGACAGAATCCGGCAGATGCAGGATCATGAAGAGGAGACACCGATAGACACGGAGATTTCTCTGCGGCTACTGCGGCGTTACGCGTCTTCGGTGCGACACCAGCAGTTCCGCGACACGGACATAATTACGGTGCGGGTGGGGCCACCGGGGACGAGATAGGGAAGAGGCAAACTTCTGCTGTTGGAACTGCGCCCGTCATGCGGTATGGCTGCAAGAAGGACGCACCAGGGCTTTACTGTATTAGCGGCCTTCTTTGATGAAATCGGCGACGCGCTCGGCCATGGCCATGATGTTTGCGCTGAGGTTGGCTCGGAGCGAGTGAGGCATTACGGAGGCGTCCAGTACTCTGACTCCCTCAACACCGTGGACTTTGGCGTACTGGTCGACCACGGC
Source organism: Dehalococcoidia bacterium (assembly GCA_965197585.1). Classification (GTDB taxonomy): domain Bacteria; phylum Chloroflexota; class Dehalococcoidia; order Plut-88900; family Plut-88900; genus Plut-88900. The sequence goes on along the minus strand of OZ240215.1, from coordinate 1,904,609 downwards.
CAGGGGGTCGGAGGAGGGGCCCATTTTGCAGGTGCCGGCGGGGTGATGGCCGGTCCTGACATTCTTCCTGAGCCAGAGATCAAGGGCATCGTCGGAGTCAAGGATTTCGTCTGAGGGGCCCAGTCGTTTCCCGATCAGGCCATTGAAGGCGGAGTTTTTGAAGAGGTCAACGCAGATCCTTACGCCATCCCGGTACCTTGAGCGGTCCAGAGGTTCCTCGAAGTAGTTGTAGTCCAGTTCGGGGGCCTTACGGGGGTCGGTGGAAACGACGGTCATTTGCCCGGAGGAAAGACTCATATAGATCAGGAGCTGGCAGCCGACAAGGGCCTCCGCAGATTCATCCAAGGGCAATCCCGGCATCTCCGACATGCGATTGTTCATGCAAACTACCATGTCATTCTTCCAGGGAGAGCCTTTGGCGGTATAGCGCAGGGTGATCGCTCCCTCGGCGCACTTTTCTTCAGCCACGCGCATTGGAGCGAGGGATTCCCAGGTGAGGTCCAAGTCCATGTGGTCGCGGAGGTTTGCGCCGACGCCGGGCAGATCCTGTACGACGGGAATGCCGAGTTTGACCATCTGGTCTGCAGGGCCTACTCCTGAGAGGGTCAGTATGTGCGGCGAACCTATCACCCCCGCGGAGAGAATTATCTCGCCGCCGTAGACGATGAACATCTCGCCGCCGCTGGTGACGAGCAACCCCTCGGCTTTGTTGCCATCAAAGATTATGCCGTGGACTACGCAGTTGGGCCGTATTGTCAGGTTAACGCGGTGTCGGGCAGGATTCAGATATCCGATGGCCGTGCTCCAACGGACTCGATCGACGACGTTGAAGGTGAGAGGGCCGACGCCGGTGGAGTCGGGGCGGTTATGGTCCGGGCAGTCTGGGAAGCCGTAGTCCAGGCAGGCGTCATAGAAGGCCTTTTGGAAAGGGCCCCACTCGTCGGGGGTGAAGCGGCGGCAGCGGATAGGGCCTGTCTTGCCGTGGTAGTCGGTGTCGAAGTCTTCGTCGGACTCGGTCTTCCTGAAATAGGGTAGGACCTTTTCGAATGCCCATTCATCGTTGCCGGCCTCGGCCCAGAGGTCAAAGTCCTCCCTTTCGCCACGGAGGAAGTTGGCGCCATTGATGGCGCTGGTGCCGCCGGTGACTCTGCCGCGCGGGACCATGGTTGGAATGGCCTCGTCGGTGGTGCGGGCCTCGAAGTTCCAGAGGTGATGGCTTTCGAAGACTGTGGGTCTCGGGCCGTAGAGGTATTTGAGCTCGGCAGGAAGGCGGTCCAGGTCGGAGAAGTCATCACCGGCCTCGATCAGGAGGACGGACCGGTTGGGGTCTTCGGAGAGTCGGCTGGCGAGTACGGCTCCACCAGAACCCGCTCCGACTACAATGTGGTCATACTTCATTGCCAACCCTCTGCGAGTCGGGCCACGGGAGGGGTTAAACCCTCCCGTGACCTATGATTCCAAGTTTGGAATGGGACCAGTTTCGGCGATTAGAACGAAAGCCTGGTGTCTAGGGAATCCACTCTTGCCAGATGTCCTCATTGGCGTCTACCCATTCTTGGGCGGCGCCGCGAACGGTGAGATCGTTTTCCTCATGGTTGAGGACAATCGCAGTCTGCTGTGCATTGGTCAACTGGAAGTTTGAAAGGAACGCATAGGCATCAGGGAATTCGTCCTTGAGGCCCGGCCAAACAAGCTTGGCAACAGGGTCGCTGGGGAAACCGCAGCCGAAATCATCGCCGTCAGGATAGCAATCCGGTGTCCATTCAGGCATCTCGACTTGTACGAGGTCGTATGTCACATGAGCCCAATGGGGTTCCCAGAGGTAAGTAAGGACAGGGTCGCCGCGTGTAAAGGCGGCATCCAATTCTGCCAAGGCAGCGGCTTCTGAACCGGCAAAGATGACCTGATAGTCTGCTCCGAAAGCTTCCAGCCGTTCCTCGCCTCTGGTGTCCCAGGCCGGCGTAAACTCCAGAAGTCTTCCACTCTCACCGGTGTCGCTCGTGGCGAAGACAGACTTGTACTGGTTAAGCTGTTCGACGGTGCGGAGATCAGGGGCGACTGCTGCGATACCGCGGGAGGAGTCACCATTTATGACGTAGGAGGGAACGTACCAGCCGCTATCACCACTGATGCCCACCAGTCCCAGGCGCTCCACGGATTCCTTGCCGTCTTCATTCACGAATTCATCAAGCAATTCTGCACTGTAGGAGGGCCAGTTGCAACACACGAAGTGGAAGTCTCCGTCTTGCAGGCCAGTGAATAGGTGTGCGGAGTCCGCGGGAGAGAACTTGGTCGCAACACTGTAGCCCATTTCCTGCTCCAATAGGATTTGTGCTACAGCTGTCAGTACGAGTTGGCCGTTCCAGTCCTGGTCTACCAGGAATATGGTTCCCTTGGATCCATCTTCCTCCGAATCCACTCCGCCGCAAGCCAGTCCCACCGCGAGGACGATGATGAGTGCCAAGGCCACCGAGAGACCTATCCATCTAGAATTAACTTTTTTCATTTCGTTTCTCCCTTCCGTGTTGGGAGGTTAAAGTGATGTTCCGAACTTAGAGGTGGAAGCTATTCTCTCATAGGCACCGCTCCTTTGATGGCCTACAGGGCCTCATGATAAAACTTTACTATCTCACTGCAGCAAACGCTTTCATGGTTCCCTGGTTGCCCTGGGTCATACGATCCAAAACCATGGCCATGAATACGATGGTCATGCCGGATATAAGGCCATGGCCCATCCTGAGGTATATGGAATTGATGTACACTTCCTGTCCGAGGCCGCCCCCTCCCACAAGTCCGGCGATGATTACCATGGCCAGAACCATGATAATGGTCTGGTTGACGCCCATCATTATAGTGGGGAAGGCCAGAGGCATCCGCACTTGCAACATGGTCTGGAGGCCAGTGGAACCGTGAGACTGGGCGGTTTCTATCACCTGGGGCGGAACTTCCTTAAGGCCCAGGCTGGTCATACGGACCACGGGTGGAAGGGCATATACGGCGGTGGCTATGATGCCGACAAGGGGCCCGATGCCCCAGAGCATGATGACGGGGATTAGGTAGACGAAAATAGGCATGGTCTGCATGGTGTCCAGGATGGGGCGGAGGATGGACTCGAAAGTCTTGTTCTGAGAGGCGAAGACTCCCAGTGCGAGACCCAACACCACTGTCAAGACTCCCGCTGTCAGAACTTGGCTCAGGGTGTCCATGGTCACGTCCCAAACCCCGCCGATGCCGGCGAAAGCTAGTCCTGACACTGCAAGAAGCGAAACCCGCCATCCCGAAGTTAAGTACGCCAGTGCGCCTGCAAGGACCATCATCGCGGGCCACGGCAGCCAAACAAGCATTGTGTGGACGGGAGCGAAACCGAGCTCCCGGAACAGGCTGTCCCGTATCCAGCTTGTGATGAAGTGGAGGTTAATGGCCATCCAGTCGAAAGCACTGTTGATGTACTCGGCCATTGAGAAGGTGATTTCGTCAGGGAACTCATTTAGGAACGGCACCATCAAGCCGACGACTATAAGGAGGGCTGTCACTGCAACGCCAAATAATTGGTAAGGGTAGCGGACCAATAACGCCCGTACCCTTTGGGAAAGCGTTCCTTCTAAAAGGCTAGCATCAGTGGGGTCCATTTGGGAGTAAGTCGGGCCTGACTGGGATAGGGCGTAGCTGATGCGGTCCAGGATGATGGCAAGAAGCACAATGGCTATGCCGCTTTCCAACCCCTCACCTGCGTTGACTTCCCTCAACGAGACCCATACATCTTTGCCCAACCCAGACACACCGACCAGGGCGGTTATGATGACCATAGCAATGGCCATCATTATGGTCTGGTTAATGCCTAACATTATGGAGTTTTTAGCGAGGGGCAATTGCACCTGTAAGAGGGTCTGAAGCGTCGTGGACCCGTGGGAGTAGGCAGTCTCTATGGTGGCGCGCGGCACTTGCCTGATGCCGAGGTTCGTGAGCCGGATGACGGGTGGAATCGCATAGACTACGGTGAGGAACACTCCCTGAGTACCACTCACCCCGAAGAAGATCAAGGCGGGAATGAGATAGACGAAGGCGGGCAGGACCTGCATGGTGTCCAGGATGGGTCGTACGATTGACTCGAAGCGGTTGCTGGAGGCGGCCAGGATGCCGACTGTTACTCCAAAGGCGACAGCGATCAATACCGAAACAGCCACCACGCTCAGGGTGAGCATCGCGGAGTCCCAGTAGCCGTTCAGGCCTATATACAGGGTCGCAGCTCCGCAGAACAGGCCCAGCCATTTGCCACCCAGCCTGAAACCGACCAAGGCGGTAGTGGCGACTACCACGGGCCAAGGGAGCCAGAGTAGGAAGGAGTCAATCCAGGACAGGACTGCATCTATGACATCGGAGATGGGGTTGAAGAACCATGAGAAGGTGTCGCCTACCCAATCGAAGAAGTTGTCTATGGGTTCCTGAATAGGCAACTCCCAGCGCTCCGGCCAGTCTCCGAATTCGGTGCCTGCGTTGGTTTGGGCGAGGGAGTAGGCCAAAAGGTAGGCGGAGACGGCTGCGGCAGCCCATAAATAGGTCCGGTACCGGCCTCCGCCGCGGCGTATCTGAGTGGGAAGGGCGCCTACGCGTATCACGTGGCCACCCCATCGTCGCTAATTAGGGCAGACATGGCGGCCTGGCGGCTGATAGTTCCGAGGCACCGGGTATCTTCGAGGACGGCGATGGGATCATCGTTGGAGATGACTAAGGGAATGAGCTGCTCAAGTCGGGTCCCGGGCTGGGCGGTGGGGCATGAGTCGCGCATTATGGAGGCGACGCTGGCGTTGTCGGCGGCGCCACTGGGGATGTCGGACAGCTGCACCGTGCCCCTGAAGTGATTCTGATTGTCAACGACCACGGCGCAGTCGCAATTCTGGTCCTTCATCCTAGTTACGACGCCGGACAATATTTCGTCTGGGCCAGCGGAGATGCGAGTTGGGGTCATGACGGAACGGGCAGTGAGCACCTTGGACCGTGGGACGTCTCGGGTGAAGTCCCGGACGTAGTCGTTTGTGGGAGCTGAGACGACTTCTTCCGGTGTGCCTACCTGGACGAACTCTCCGTCTTTCATAATGGCGACCCGGTCGCCGACCTTAAGAGCTTCAAGGAAGTCGTGCGTTATGAAGACCATGGTCTTCTGGACAAGCTGCTGGAGCTTGATTAGCTGGTCCTGCATTTCGCGCCGGATTAAGGGGTCAAGGGCGCTGAAGGGTTCGTCGAAGAGGAGGATCTCGGGGTCGACGGCGAGGGCTCGGGCGAGGCCGACACGCTGCTGCATTCCGCCGCTCAACTCGTGGGGGTAGCGCTCCTCCCATCCCATCAATCCAACGAGTTCAATGACATCGGCGGCGCGTTTGTTGCGGGTGGCCTTGTCCATGCCCTGGATTTGCAGGCCATAGACGACGTTCTCCATGACTCTCTTGTGGGGGAAGTTGCCGAAGTGCTGGAATACCATGCCCATCTTGTAACGGCGGATGTCCCGGAGTTGCTGCTTGTTCATAGCGAGGACATCCTCGCCGTCTATGAGAATGTGGCCGCGTGTGGGTTCGATGAGGCGGCTGAGACAGCGGACCAAGGTGGACTTGCCGCTGCCGGAAAGGCCCATGATGACGAAGGTCTCGCCTTCGCGAACCTCGAAAGAGACGTCTTTGACCGCGACGACGCATCCGGTTTGCGCGAGCAGCTCTTCTCGGGAGATGGAAGGGTCTATGGAGCCGACGAGGTTATCGGCGTCGTCACCGAAGATTTTCCAGATGTTTCGGCAGACGAGACGGTAGCCACCGTTGTTGTCGGGGGGGCTATTGGCGATGTGCTGTTCGGCAGACATTTTTTGGGAATTCCCGCGTAGTGCAGCTATCTCAGGTTGTATACGTCCACGGCATTTTGGCCCATGACCTTGTTTAGGTCTTCGGTGGACAGGGGGCTGAGGAGGTCTCTTATCGCTCCAACGACTCCGGGGAATCCGTCGTGGTGGGGGAAGTCTGAGGCCCAGAAGAATTTGTCGGCGCCGACTTTGTCGATGATGTTGGGTATCAGCTCCTCCTCGGGTTCGATAGAGATCCAGCACTGGCGTCGGAAATAATCGCTGGGCTGCTCCTTGAAGGTGGTGGAATGGCTCTGGCTCTTGAACTTGTCGTCCAATCGTTCAAGCAGGTAGGCGAGCCAGGTAGCGCCCGTTTCCAAGAATACATACTTCATTGTGGGGAACCGGTCGAAGGCACCCTCGGTGATCATGTGGATCAAGGCAAGCTGGGACTGGAAGGGGATGACCATGGTGACGTAGTAGAAATCATCGCCCATAGTGTCGATGGCCCGGTTTTGGTCCTTGGCGAGATAGTTGATCTGGCTGACGACGTGGTTGCCCAGAGGCAGGCCCGACTCTTCGACGGCCTCGTAGAGGGGATCGAAGTAGGGGTTGCCGTAGTAGATGCCATTGGTGGCGGTGTTGTAGACCATGAAGCCCTTGACGCCCAAGGCGGCGGTGCGCCGGACCTCGGCGGCGGCTTCGTGGGCATCAAGGGTGGGGATGTGGGCGATGGGGTAGTGCCGGTCAGGATGGGACTTACAGAAGTCGACAATCCAGTCGTTGTAGGCTCGGCAGTAAGCGGAGGCCACCTTGGGGTCGTCGCACTCGTCCTCCCAAGATATGCCGATGGTGGGGTAGAGAATTGCCTTGTGGATGCCTTCCTGGTCGTGCCATGCGGCGCGGGCGTCGGGCTGATTGGATGCGGGGATCATTCCGTCGTAGTAGTGCACCCCGCCGGGCGTGAAGAAGGGCTCGTAGTCCTCGGCGCCGAAGGCCTTGCCTGCGTCGGCACCCAGGCCTGTGCCTCCCTGAACAAGGGTTGATTTCTTGCCGTTAATTTCGAGGTATTCGAGGCCGTTTTCGTCGTTGAGAAGGCGTAGTGGGCGATCCTTGAACTGAGGGTCAAGGTATTCGTCCATGATCTCGGTTATGGGCTCGGCGACATGCCCATCGACATCGACGACTAGGCTATTCATCTAGTTCCTCTCGGGTCAGAAAGAATTGTACGAGTGTCCTGACAATTGTCCCAGGCTCCCTTAAGACTAAGTGGATATTACTTGGGTATCGTCGATAAAGCTAACCTAAAAACCTGACAATACAGGCTGAAAAACGTAGGCCTATAGCTGATTGTGTGTGGCCTAGCCGAGGTTGTAGATTCTCAAGGCGTTTCCACCCAGGATCATGTCCTGATCTTCCTGCGAAAGGGGCCCGATGGTCTCCTTTAGCTCGGCAACGGGCTCCTCGTGGCCTTCTTCGTGGGGATAGTCGGAGCCGAACATGAGCTTGTGTGCACCGACGAGCTGGGCCATGTGGGGGAATGTCTTTTCGTCGGCCTCTCCGGTAATCCAGCCCTGCCGGTCGAAATACTCGCTGGGGAGCATATTGAGCTCGGGGTGGCCGGTGATCTTGTATTTTGAGTCCAGGAGTTCGAGCCAATGGGCTATCCACCCGCAACCGGTCTCGACCACACCGACACTTAATCTGGGGAACCGTTCGAAGACGCCGCCCTGGAAGAAAGAGGTGAAGGCCATCTGGCAGTCCTGGTTATACATGACGTTGAACCACCAGTAGTTGGAGTGGAAGCCGCCTTGGTAGAGGTGATTCCCGGCGTGCTTGGGGGTGTTGCTGACGTGGATACCCAGGGGCAGGTTGAGGTCCTGGCAGGCTTCCCAGAACGGATCGTAGCGGCGGTCGCCGTAAGGGATATCGTAGACGGGGGTGGCGAACAGGTAGACGCCCCGGGCACCGAGCTTTGCCGCTCGATTCACCTCGATCACGGCGTCCTCAATGTTGTGAAGGGCAACGTGAGCGATGGGGACCATGCGGTCAGAGTAGGGACGGCAGAGATCGGTGAGCCAGGTGTTGTAGACCCGGCAGTAGGCTGAGGCCAGGCCAGGGTCTTCGACCTCGTCCTGCCAGCCCAGCAGGAGGGACGGGTACACGATCGCAATGTCGATGCCATGGTGGTCCATCCAAGCAAGACGGACATTAAAGTTGCGGGCACCCTCGGGGACGCTTTCCTCGTAGGTCGGGCCACCGGCTCCTTCGGAGGTTTCACGGAGAGACTTAATGTCGACGTCCAGGCTACCGAAGCTGTTGAAGCCTCCGCCGCTAACGCAGACGGACTTTTTTCCATCAAGCTCCATATACTCCAGCCCGTCCGAGTCCATCCTGATACGAATCGGGCGGTCGCGGTACTCGGGCTCCAGGTTTTTCTCCCAGAGGTCGGACGGTTCCAAAATATGGCCGTCTGCGTCTACAACCTTAGTCATGCTATCGGAGCCTCCACCTTTCGGTTACAAGAGCACCAATCTGCACTATTTGAATCCGGCCGAGTTGTTACGGACGGACGATTAGCCTTGGAACTCGGGCATGATTTTTGTGCCGAAGGTCTCCAGCTGGTCCATGGCCTCATCTATGGGCATGTAGCCCTGGTCAAGCTGGTAGGAGAACCATTCCAAGTTTCCGCCATCATAGCAACGGGACAATGAGTCCATCTGGCGCTTGACGTCATCAACGGTGCCGACGAGGGCGTACTGGTGCTCGATTAGTCGTTGGGTGACCTCGGCGGCATTCTTGAAGCGCAGGGGTTTTGGCTCTTCGGGGTCCTCTTCGTTGCGAAATGCCTCCATGAACCCGAATGCGCCGAAGTATTCGTCGTACTGCCAGCCCAGAGTTCTCTCGGCACGGGCGAGGGCTTCCTCATAGGTTTTGCCCAAGTAGATGTATCGGGGAGCGGCTACATTCTCCCCGAGCCCCAAATCTCTGCCGTTCTCGGCGGCCACTTCCTGATAGACATGGCACAGCCGTTTGAAGTCGGCGGGGCGGGAGACCTGTATCTGGGAGATCATGCCCTCTCTTGCGGCGAACCGGATGCTGGACTCGCTGAGGGAGAAGGCCATAAAAACGGGTGGGTAGGGCAATTGGTATGGTTTCGGGACTACGGAGATGCCACGGATGACACCCTCGTCATCGATCTCGCCGGGGGCGCCGCGCTCTCGGGTGATCTGGTCGAGGGCCCAGCCTTGGATTCCTTCTTCGTAGGGGAACGGGACTTCGTAGAACTCGCCCTTGAAGCTGAGGACTTCCTGGGTCCAGGCGGCCTTCACGACCTGCCAATTCTCCTCGAAGAGTCTTTTGTTTCGCTCGTTGGTGGCGGACTTGTCTGACTGGGTGCCCTTGACTCGGTATTTCTGGCCCAGAACGCCGACCCAACGGTCCTGGTAACCGCGGGCGAATCCGGCCATCATGCGGCCCTTGGTAAGGTGGTCAAGAATGGCCAACTCCTCGGCGGCGCGTATAGGGTCCCAGGTGGTAAGGACTAGGGCGAGGGGAGCGAACTTTATTCGTTTTGTTCTGGCAGCGAGGTCGGTGTAGAGAAGGAGGGGGGCGACGGACATCTCAATGCCTTCGGAGTGGAAATGGTGCTCGGTGGTGGAGAAGGAGTCGAAGCCCAGTTCCTCGGCGGCGAAACATATGCGTTTCAGCTCATCCAGGAGACCCTGATAACGCTCGTTGTTCCGTCCGATGGGGGCGAGCTTCTTGCCGTCCGGGATTACGCCGGGCATGGCCGGATTGGTGAATATGCCGAATTTCATTGAATTCCTCCCTGACGATCCCTTATCACTGCAGTCCACCTATTTCAGGTGACCCTTTGGGTGGCTACCTTGGGGATTGGGGACTAACCGGTACTTTTGTGCCCCTATTTTAACGAGGGGGTGAGTCTAAGAAGGGATGTTGGATACTAACATATTGGAGGTTGCATACGATAGGGCTTGCTCGAATTGGGGTTCGGTTGACCGGGTTGTGGGGGGTGGGTAACATCAATCGGTCTGGGATGGGGAGTGTGGTGAGTATAGTGTGAGTGAGTAGGTCCTAGATTCCTTCCGCCACGGGCGGATCCTCCAGAGGCGGATGTTCCACTTACTGCGGGGAGCCTCGGAAGGACACGGACTCAGGGGGGTTGGGTTTTCGCACGGGCGGTCGCGAGGGTCAGAGAAAGTTTAGAACTTGGAATGAGAGGGAAGAGAGGTTGCAATGGCGGACCCAGTATCGGATGCGGTAGAGGTTATAGAGCATTTCTATCGAGAGGGGCTGACTGACGGGCTACCCGTTGTACCGCCAACGTCAAAGTCTGTAGAGCGGTTTCTGGAGGTATCGGGTGTGGGGGCAGGGGAGGTGCTTGGTACTCGGGCCAGCAGGAACTGGCGGGTCACTGCTGACAAGGTCGCAATCAATGCCGTGATGGCCGGGTGCCTGCCTGAGTATGCCCCTGTGGTAGTCGCTGCTATACGGGGGTTGTTTGAACCCAGCTTTAATGCCTCGGCGGTGGCGGAGACTACTGGGGCTTCGGCAGCGATGGTTGTGATAAACGGTCCGGTCAGGGCGGACATAGACGTGAATTGCGGTTGGAACCTGCTGGGACCCGGACGGCGTGCGAATGCGACTATCGGGCGAGCTCTGAGGCTGGTTCTGATGAACGTGTGCCGGGAGATTCCGGGCGTGACGGATAAGTCGACGTTTGGGCATTCGGGTCGGTACACAATGTGTTTCGGGGAGAACGAAGAAGCCAGCCCCTGGAGCCCCTACCACGTGGAGAATGATTTCTCATTGGAGTCGAGCACGGTGACTCTGCTGCCGGTCGGGCACCCGATGGAGGCGTTCAACCAGAGGGACCATGATCCGGAGAGCATCCTGGACGTGATTGCGCACACTATTGCATCGACCGAGCGTTGTCATGGCGGTGCGATAGTAGTGATAAGTCCCGAGCACGCGGGGATCATAGCCGGGGCCGGCTGGTCGAAACAGGAAGTCAAGGAATACATTGCGACCAAAGCGAACGAGCTGCGGCCTGCATTGGCCCCCGACAAGGGACTGAGTGGGGCATTGGCGGGTGCGGTGTTCCCGCGGCCGGCGGGTGCGGGGGATGTTGCCCTGAACACGGCGGAAGACTTTATGACCTTCGTGGCTGGGGGCCCGGCGGGGGGACACTCGATGGTCCTGCCTCTTTGGGGGCAGGGAATCTGCAAGCCGGTTACAAAGGAAGTAGTGGGGCACGGGTAAGGGCGCATGGCTGATCGGTACGATGCGGTGGTAGTCGGGGGAGGGCACAATGGGCTGGTGTGCGCGGCCTATTTGGCCAAGGCCGGTCTTAAAGTTGCCGTGCTGGAACGGCGGCCGATGGTGGGTGGCGCGTGTGTAACGGAAGAGATATTTCCCGGGTACAAGGTCTGTACGGCCGCGCAGATTGGTGGGCTGCTGAAGACGAAGATCATCCGGGACCTGGAGTTGGAGAAGTTCGGGTTTGAGCTTGTGCCGTTCGATCCACACCGGCTACACCTCTTTCCGGACGGTCGGTACATCCAGTTCTGGCGGGACCCGGCGAAGAGCATGGCCGAGGTGGCCAAATTCTCTGAGAAGGATGCGCAGGCTTATCTGAAGTTAGAGCAGCAGATGGACAGGCTTGCTTCGATCATGAAGCCGTCGTTGGAGCTGCGACCTCCGTTGTCGGTGGGGGAGGTAGAAGCACGGTTTGCGGAGGCAGGGGAGTCGAGAGCGTTCCGGGAGATCATGTTCGGCTCGATGAAGAACTTCTTGGACTCGCGGTTCGAGTCGGAGGAAGTGAAGGCGTCGATAGCACCCAGGGGGATGACTGGGATAGGGATGGGTCCGATGTCGGCGGGGTCTGCGTACATGATGCTGCACTATTGGCCTGAGCCGGGGACAGCGTGGGGTCGGGTGCCGGGCGGGATGGGAACGATAACGCAGGCCATCGCAGGGGCGGCGCGGAGTCTCGGGGCGGAGGTTTATATGGATGCAGAGGTGGCCTCGATCAGTGTGAAGAGGGGTCGGGCGGTGGGGGTGGAGCTTAAGGATGGACGGAAGATAGAGGCTAGGGTTGTGATATCCAACGCTGACCCCAAGAGGACGTTTCAGAAGTTGGTCGAGCCGGAATACCTGGACTCTGATTTCCTAAGCCAGGTAGAAGGGATCGCGGCGGAGGGGATGACTTTCAACATCCATTTTGCAATGAGCGGGCTGCCGGAGTTCAAGGCGTTTCCGGGTCGGGGGGCAGGACCTCAGCACCAAGGGCTGTTTTGGATAGCACCTACTGTCGAATACCTAGAGCGGGCCTGGGACGAGGCCAAGTTCGGTCAACCTGCGAGGGAGCCGTATCTGACCGGGATTATTCACTCGGCGATGGACCCGTCAATGGCGCCGCCGGGCAAGCAGTACATGACGGTTTACGGGCAATGGGCGCCCTATCACCTGAAGGACGGCGATTGGGACAGCATCGGCGACGGGTACGTTAAGCATTGTGTGGAGCTGATGACTGAGTACATCCCAAACCTGAAGGATATTATCGACGACTACTTCTTTGTGTCGCCGAAGGAGTTGGAGGACCGGATCTACATGAGCCAGGGGCACATGTTCCACGGCGAGTGCGTGCCGGGACAGGTGTTTCAGCATCGGCCATTTTCGGGGTGGGCGGACTACAGGACCCCGATTGAGAGCCTGTATTTGTGTGGAGCGGGGACGCATCCGGGGGGCACGGTTACCGGGGCCCCGGGTCACAATGCCGCTCACGAGATTCTGAAGGACTGGAAGGAAGGGGTGGTGGGGTAGGGGAAGGCGGTATCAGACGTGTTGGTCGACGAGGATGGTATTTCCGTCGGGGTCGACGGCCACAAAGCTGGCCGGGCCCGTAGTCTCTTCATCGGCTTCGCTGACTAGCTGGACACCTTTTTCCTTCAGTTGGCGTTGGAGTTCACGGATGTCGGTGAAGGAGTCCAAGGAGTGGGCCTCGGCGTCCCAGCCTGGGTTAAAGGTGAGGATGTTGCTTTCGAACATTCCCTGAAAGAGGCCTATTGTGTGACCGGCATTCCTGAGAATCAGCCAGTTCTGGGATTGGTCTCCCCCTACTACCTCGAACCCGAACTTTTCGTAGAATGCTTTTGACGCCTCGATGTTCTTTACTGCGAGGCTGATCGAAAAGGCGCCGAGTTGCATGTGTAAATCTCCCTGTATGCGTTAAGCAGTTGGTCTTGGAGCAGGATACGAAGATTAAGGGCTAGGGAAGCGGATGTCGAGATGCTTCAAGACAGGGGCAGGGGCATCTCAGTAGTAGGGCTAAGACAAAAGGGCGCTCACGAGAATCTTAAGGGCGGGCACTGCATCATCCGGGGATGGAGTGGTCAACACGTAAATGAATATGTGCCCTCTTCGAAGATGCCGTTGGCGAGCTGGAGTTCTCGGATGTAGCAGATGAGCTGTTCAACTTGCTGGTCTGTTACGCTGGCGACGGGAGGCATATCCCCGAACCACCAATGGTGCTGCGGCACGCCATTGCGGACAGCACTTCGAATGCTGAAGTCGGTGTGGTGGCCTGGTTCGTAAATCCTGTCGATGAGGGGCGGGCCGGTTGCTGAGCCCATGACATCAGCGCCATGGCAGCTGGAGCAGTTGGCATTGAATACCTGCTTGCCAGCGAGGGCTGTATTGGAGAGGTTGGGTCCCGGGGCGGCGGGGAGTGGGGTGGCGAGGGGGGTGGGGGTGTAGTCGGGGGGCTCTGTCCCGTTGCCACAGCCAATGACGGCGATCAATATGAGTGCCACTACGATGCCGCATGCTGTGAGCCCACTTATTCGTGTGCGTTTGTTAGACATATCAGGGTTAGGTTTGCATCGACCGCCATGGGGGAGCTGAGCAGCGCATGCACCAGCAGATCTGTTTTCCCGAGAGTCCTTCTTATGCGGTACAACTTAAGCTTATCACGCGTCAATCCCTATAGAAACTGAGAAGTGTCAGGAGAGGGATGCTAAACTTCGATCGGAAAGGGTAGCTGTTTTCCTTGATCCTGATCAAAGGCCCATTTATGACGAAGCAATACATTGGAGGCTTAATCTTCCTGCTGGCAGGATTGGCAGCTGTGGCAGCGTGTGGCACCGCTTCTGAGCCGGAACTGCCCGATGCCTCTGCCGATTCGGTAAACGAGTATCTGGAGGAAGTGGAATACCAGGAGAATTGGGAGTTGTGGCCGGATCTCGGGGAGAAGTACTCGGCGAAAGAGCCCCACGGGATGCTATTGACCACTTACCTCAATGCTGCCGCGCTCGATGGACTTTTGAGCAAGAACGGCCGTATGCCTGACGGAGCCATCATCGTTAAGGAGAATTACACTGCCGAAGGCGAGTTTCAGGCTAACACGGTGATGTATAAGAAGTCAGGGTACAACCCGGATCACAACGACTGGTTCTGGTTAAAGGTTTTGACGGACGGGACGGTGGAGGAAGAGGGTCGGGTGAAGGGATGCCAAGCGTGCCACGGGCAGGTGAAGGTCAACGACTACATTTGGACGGGACCTTTGTACTAGGGCTGGGACTACCCGAGTTATAGGCGCATGCTTGGGTTGGGAGTGGGGACTAGGTTAGGCCTTCGACGCCAGCGATCTGGTACGGTTGGAGCCATCCATTTCGACCGACAGGTTGCTGCGCGGTAGAGCGAAATTAAAGTTTCGACTCTTGCATGACTTTTCGGATGCCTTCTCCGATCCGGTCCAGGCCGGCCTGGTATATGAATCGGTCCCAGCCGATGCAGAAGTGGCGAATTCCGAGATCTATGTACCTCTTAGCCTGGTCGGGTTCTGCGATCTCGATGCGCGGTGGTACGCCATGTTCGATGGATTTCTTGATCACGAACTCTTCAAACGGTCGTATTTCGTCGGTATACATGAGTCCGGGTTGGCGCCGAGAGAAACCGAAATCAGCCGGTCCCCACTGTGTCATGTCGATACCTTTTTCTCTCGCCTTGTCTAATATCGCATCAATGTTCTCGACGGCGACGTTCTTTTCGATCATGATGACGATCACTACTGATTCGAGGTCCTGCATGTACTGTTCAGGCTTGAATCCGGACAGCGCGGGGCGGCGGATTTTGACGCCCATGAGGCCTCTGGTGTCGGGGGTGTCAGGTCTGATCAGGCGATGTGCCGTCTCAACGTCTTCCGGAGTCCTGATGTCAGTAAAGAGGATAGCCTTGAATCCTGCGCCCCACGCGGCCTGTGCCCAGAATCCCTGACCCTCCTGATCCAGTTTGATCATCAGAGGCAGGTTTCCTGCCTGGCCAGCCCGAGCCATGTGATAGAGGAGCCGCATATCGAAATTGGAGTATTCGGCACCGTATTCTGCGTAGTCGAAGAGGCCGGTGTCGCCAATTATCTCGGGGATATCCGGGTCTGGGGACAGGTAGTGAGTACCGATGGTCGGCTGCCCGGCGTCCAGTTTTTCACGAAGCGTATTCGGCATAATCATTTTTGGATTCTCCTGCTGCTAGCTGCGGAAGTGGGGCATTATCTTTCTGCCGACTTCCTCCAACATCCACTTTTTGTCGATGATGGTGTAGGTGGCTGTGGAAACAGTGGTGACCCCGGCGTCGATCAGCTTCTCGATCCCTTCGCAGATTTCTTCAACGGAACCGACCAGGTGAATACAATCGATCATGCGCTGGGTCATGTGCTGAGAGTAAGGGGCGTCCATCTTCTCAAACCAGGGATCGTATCCGTCGGCTCGGGTGAATTCGGCGCGAGCAGCAGCGTACCGCTTCATCTCATCGACTATTCCCGGGCTCTCGCGGTCCAAGTCTTCGAAGAGCTTGATTATCGCCGGTTCCTTCTTGTTCCGCTCCAGAACGTGCATGCCGAAGGGCACGAATCCCGAAAGCTCCCTCATAGCGCTTGCCTTGTCATCTGTGACGTAGATGTAGGAACGGACGCAGATGTCTATCTTGGAGGGGTCTCGGCCGGCTTTTTCGGCGCCGCGGTAGATGTTATCCACTTTCCATTTGACCATGGCCGGAGGCCCGCCCATGAAGTAGACGCCGTCGGCGACTTCGCCCGCGAGTTGAAGCGATCGTGGGCCGTCGGCGGCGAGGTAGAGGGGCACCGGGCCTCGTATCCACTCCGAAATCATCCTCTGTCCCTGGTACTCGGCCTCCTCGCCGGCGAGGAACTTCTTGACGAACATGGTCGCTTCTCTAAGCTCCTTATGAGGGATGGGTTTCATGATCTTGCCGAAGGGCCCGCCTGCGCCCATTCCAAGGAAGGCCCGACCGCCGGTCAGTTCATTGAGGGTGGCGGCAGCGTTGGCGATGGTCGAGGGGTGGTAGGTATGCGGGTCCACCACCGCCTGGCCGATGCGGATACGGCGGGTGTTCACGGCGGCGATGGCCGACATGATGTGCACTTCCCGTGACAAGTAAGGCTCGTCTACAAGGGTCATGTGGGAGAAGCCCATCTCGTCGGCGGTGCGCGCGAGGTCGGCTATTTCGTCGATCCTCTCGTTGCGGCCCATGCCGACGCCAAAATTCACCTTGACCATAACGTTGCCTCCAGATGAGGTAGCTTTGCTCTCGATGGGCCTAATGCTATCACATGGGCTTTACCGATTTGCGAGCGTGAATAAAGCACATTGGCGTGAAGATGCCGGGCCGTCCTGCCTCGGCAGGCGCATCATGCCGAGGAAAGTCTGCTACCGATCCAGAAGTGAGTAGACAACCTGGTCCGGCGGCCCGTCGTACAGTAGTCCACCGTCACCCAGCAGCAGCATCCTCCGGCCATGCCGCTCCGCCATCTGCAAGTCATGGGTTATGAGAACAACGCCTTTGCCGTCCTCGGCCAGATTGGCAAGCATTCTGAAGAAGAGGTCTCTCGTTGAATAATCTATCTTGTGCAGTGATTCGTCCAGCAGAATGAACTCTCGTTGCTGGGCCAGGCAAAAGGCGAGCCATACCCGCTGTTTTTCGCCTCCTGAGAGCTGGGCAAAAGGGCGGTCTGCAAAGGACTCCGCAAGACATCTGTCTAGGCACTCTTGGACAACCTGTTTGTCTTTATCGCTGACCCTCCATCCGAGGCTGCGTTTTGGGCTGAAACGTCCTAGAGAGACCAGTTCCCGCACGGTCACAAAGGGAGGGTCTTGAAGGTCCTGCGGCAGATATGCGATATGCCGTCCTACCCCTGTTAGATCGCCGGATGCGTCTCCTGAGTTCAGGAAGACTCGGCCCTGTGTAGGCGACAGTTCGCCTGCGATTAGCTGTGCCAGAGTTGTCTTACCTGCACCATTAAGCCCCAACAGACAAACGAATTCGCCCATGGCCACTGAGACGGAGACTTCCCTTAAGACAGGCTTTTCTCCGTAAGAGAAGGAGACATTATCCAATTCTATGCTGATCTTCATCCTATAGAACCTGTTGTAGCCTCACTGCAGCCTCCTTGCCACCCATATCATAAGGGGCGCACCCAATACTGTGGTTATCAGTCCAACCGGTATTTCGGAGGGCATGAAGGCCAGCCTCGAAATCTGGTCTGCGTAAAGAACTACCAGGGCCCCGGCGGGGACAGAAACAGCCATAACGGTGCGAGGGTCATTGCCCACCATCAGTCTTACGACATGCGGGGTGAGCAGGCCCACGAAACCGACCACACCGGCCAAGGTTACAGCAGTGCCAGCCAGTACCCCGGCGGAGGCCATAGCCACTAACCGAGTCCTCCTGGGACTGGCCCCCAATTGCCCAGCAAGCCGGTCGCCTAGTACCAAGAAGTTCAGCCGACCTGCCGCCAGGACCGCGAGTGCGATTCCGAGGGCAAGGAAAGGGAAGGCCGGCATGACGTCATCCCAGCTTCGGTTGGCCAGGCTGCCGCTGAACAGAGCCAAGGCTTGCAGGCTGAAGATCCGTGCGTGAGTCAAGATAGCGGCGGCAACTGCCAGAGTCAAAGCCCCTATGGATACACCGATCAGGGCGAGACGAGCCGCAGTAACGCTCTCCCTTGAAGACAACACAAATATGAGAAGGGCCCCGATCAGGGCGGCCACTACAGATAGAGAGGTTAGTCCCCAAGCCCCCGTTCCAAGGACCCCAACTAAAGTTAGAGCCTGGACTATAGCTGCCCCTCCGCCCAGTCCGAATAGCTGGGGGTCTCCCAAGGGATTACGAGTAGCGCTTTGAATCAGCGATCCTGCGGCCCCAAGACACGCTCCTACTACCAGAGCCGCAACGACCCTCGGTATGCGGAGAGAGCGCACTATCACCTCGGCGGTAGGGTCTCCGCTGTCGGTGAAGAGGGCTTTAAGGAGTGTAGAGGCTTCCAGGTCCGCAGTGCCAAAAGCAACCCCTACAATGCAGCCCGTGAGTAAGGCGACACCGAGACTCGTCAGGACAAGGGCCGGGCGGCGCAACTATGGGGCGCTTCCTACAATTTCGGCCATGGCTTCCACTGCCTCGGCAATGCGCGGCCCCTGATTGCGCAGGAAGATTACGTGGTCGATTTCATGCATCCGGCCGCCTGTGATTGCCTGCAGATTGGAGAAGCCGGGAATGCGGGGCAATGTTGCAGAAAGACGTGGTGCGGGTTCCGGCGCCGGTGTAATTGTAAACACGTAGTCCGGGTCCATGGTGAGCAATTGCTCTGCCGAGATCTGAGCGAAACCCGGGAATGTCCCGCTGTCGGGCAAATCGGCAGCCGGGTTCGACAGCTTCAACAAGGAAGCTATGGCGCCGGGATACGACTGTGGCTTTGCGACGTAAAGGTTTCTGTCGGCGTCTGAGATCAGGATCAAGGCGCTTTGACCATCACTAAGGCCTTCAACGGCTGACGATACTCGTGCCGAAAGATCCTCTGCTGCCCGTTCGGCTATCTCATCGCTTTCGATGATCTGCCCGATGAGCTTGATGCCCGTGGTTATGTCGTCGAGCGAAGCTGCACGAACAGCCACCACAGGCGGACCCAGTCGCGACAATGGCTCCAGGAAGCGGGCCTGGCTCAGAGCTTCGATCAGTATCAAGTCGGACCTCTGGGCGGCAATTGCTTCGAAGCTAGGCGAGTAGGCTCCACCGAGTTCCGGAAGGTCGGACGCCTCAGCAGGGAAGGTGGAGCTTGTGTCACGAGCGACTGCCGTTCCGCCGGCGGCGTACAGTATCTCCGTGGCCGTTGGGCTAATGCTTACGATCCGCGCCGGTCTGGCCGGAATCTCAACACTCCGACCGAGCATATCAACTATTTCCAGCGGATAAGTCTCAGGCATGGCCGGGGCAGCCGTCGGTTCGAGAGTAGCTATGGGGGTTGAGGCAGGTGTGCTTGTCGGCGGCAGGGAACTCTCTGTAGGTGTTACTGCCTCTGTGGGTCGAACAGTAACATCCTCACCTGAGTCCGAGTCTGAACACGCGGCCATCACTAAGGTCAATGCCAATATCAAGAATATGGATGCGGACCAGGCTTTGGTCCGTATGATGATGTCCAAGTTAGTGAAGTCTCCTTTGCTTTGTCTACGCGCAGTTGTCCGACCAAGTTTATCCAAGTCGTGCCAACTCTGCTAGGAATCTACCGATGAAGTCGATGCAATTATTGCCACTCTTCGTCGCCGAGCGGGCGTTATACGCTCTCGCCGGAGGGCAGTTTGCCTCAACCGTCGGAGCCGGGAAGACCTGTTTCGGTCTGGGTCTCTGTGTGCTTTACCAAGCTGAGGACAATGCTGCCTAGACAATCCTGCTCTTCATAGCTGTGCGTGCGCGCGGATAGTAGGCCCGTCAGCGGGGTTCTGTAAGTATGGGGACAGATGGTGGGCTAGAGTTGACTGAAGACAGAACCATCTTCGACATGCAGATAGGACTGTGAGTTGGGCCAGGGCGTACCGAACTGCGAACTTGCCGGTGGAAGGTTCTGGTATAGGGATTCAGTGGGGGTGCCTTAGAACAGGGAATGCTAACACTAGCCTTGGTGACGACGTCGACCCCAAGCGGCACTGAGCGCTACGCCCACGGCAACTCCTATTGCCACACCGACGGCGACGTTGCCGAGTGCCAAGCCTATGGCTGCGCCTACTCCAGCTCCGAGAGCGATTCCTAAACCGATCTTCTTATTTGCGCGCATGATGTGTCTCTTACGTCGAGCCTTGTTACACTATGTCTTTGCTGAGAAAGGAGCTCTGGGCAACGCTGAGGGCACCTTGAGCAGTGGAGTTCGCAGTTCACTGCGTCATGGTGGGCCGCCAGGGACTCGAACCCTGAACCTACTGATTAAGAGTCAGTTGCTCTGCCAAATTGAGCTAGCGGCCCCCGGTGTGCTGCGAGGGGGAGTGAGGAATCACCCTCTCCCTAGCCCTCTCCCATCAAGGGAGAGGGGACAAGATGCCCGATCTTGAGGCCCTTCGATCCTCTATAAGTGGACCCTTCAAAGGCGGGTGTTCCACTTGCATCGGGCTCAGGGCGAATGAGGGAGTGGGTGGGTTATCTGTCGGAGGCGAGGACTCCGCCGAAGGACCAGCTTTCCTGGGACACTTCGTTGAAGACGATGTCCACGGCCTGGGCCTGGGTGTTGGCGATGGTGACCATGGCCTCGGTGATGACGCGGGCCAACTCGGCCTTCTGGGCCTTGGTCCTGCCAGGGTACATTTCTATGGTTACTCTCGGCATGATTTTCTCCTCACGGGATGCGGGCGCTAGTAGCCCGCCTTCTTATCGACCAGGTTGATCAGTTCTTCGCCTTTAATATACCGCTCGACGTTTCTGGTGAACAGGTCGGCGATTCGGTCATCGTAGCCCATAACGTCGCCGGTCTTGTGAGTGCCTAATATCACATTGTCCAGCTCCCAGAGCTCGCTGTCCTGGGGCAGGGGCTCCGTAGCAAAGACATCCAGGCCCGCGCCAGCTATGCGGCCCCCCTTGAGGGCTCGGATTAGGGCTCCCTCGTCGACCACACTGCCACGGGCGACATTAATCAGAAAGGAAGAGGGTCCTATCAGGTCCAACTCCCGATCGCCAATGAGTTGCTGTGTGTCCGGCGTGCCGGGGACACAGAGGGCCGTGAAGTCGCTTCTTCGCAACAGGTCGTCCAAGTCGGAGGCTGGCATGACTTCGTCGACATCACCGACGTTGAACTGACGGCTGGACACGGTCCGGCGGGTCGCGAGCACGGTCATGCCGAAGGCTTTACTGAGGCGGGCCAAGTCCCCGCCGATGGCACCCAGCCCGACGACTCCGATAGTCTGGCCCCGGAGCTCAATCTGGTCGTAGAAGTCGTTGCTCCATACCTTGTTACGTCTTTCGGCGATGAGTTGGTGTTGTTTCTTTTTGAACATCAATATGCACATGAGCGCCCACTCGGCGATGTTCAGAGCAGCCATTTGCCGGGCGTTGGTAATGACGACGGATGATTCCAGGAGGTCTTTTCCGACATCGAGGTCTATGCCGTCCCAGACGTACTGGAGCCACTTCAGGTTGGGAGCACGCTCGGGCAAGCCGCCGGGCAGGGAGGCGGAGTAGTAGATCTCGACGTCTTTTATTATCTCGTCCACCTTCTGGCGGGCAGCCCCGGCTTCCGGGGAGTCGGGGCCGTGTTTAGAAGCAGTCTCTTTCTCCTGCTTCAGCAAATCCCCGATGTCAAAAACCTCCACGCCGGAAAGCGACGCGAGCCTTTCCAAGTAGGTCTGTGATATGGGATATCCATGAGCGATCTTTAGTCCAGCCACTTGAGCCACCTTCCCAGCGAGGTCTCTTCGAAGATTGGGCGATTATAGCAATCGGCGGGGGGGCCTTCAAGATTGTCGTGTCACATCATGCGAGTGCGACAGGGCACTAGAGGCCGCGGCTTAGGCGGGTGATGAGGGGTTCAGGGAGGTGGGCTTTGCGCATCTTTTCCTGTGTGGCCGGGATATCGTAGGGGACGCGATAGTGGCAGATGGCGCCCTGATCGCTGTCATAGATGGCGTAGTTGGAGGTGGGGTCCCGGTCTCGGGGCTGGCCTACGCCGCCGGGATTGATGAAGAGGGGTCCTTCGCCCAGTTCGACTGGTACACCGACGGGAAATTCCTGGAACTCGCTGCGCATGGCGGACGGGTCGACGCGGCAGAAGAACGGGATATGGGAGTGGCCGACGAGGCAATGGTTGGTCTGCAGGTGTTCGAGGCTGGCGAGGGCGGCGGTTTCAGTGACAAGGTACTCCCATATCGGGTCCCGAGGGGTGCCGTGGGCGAGGGTGAAAATTCCCGCTACAAGGGTCTGGGGCAACCGGCCGAGATAATCCATGTGCTCCTGGGTCAGCTGGGTCTGGGTCCACAGGGCTGCGGAGCGGGCATAGGGGTTGAAGTCTGAGGTGTCGATCTTGCCGATGGCAGCCCAATCGTGGTTGCCGGCGATGGAGATGTGGTCGTGCTCCCGGAGGAGGTCGATGACTTCACCGGGGTTGGGGCCATAGCCGACGATGTCGCCGAGGCACCAGAGTTGGTCGATGGGGCCTCGGGACTTGGCGTCGGTTAAGACGGCCTGGAATGCCTCCAGGTTGGCGTGTATGTCGGCTAGGATGAGTGAGCGCGACATAGATCTTTTCTTGCCAACAAACTCTTGTGTGAGTTAGTAAAGTCTCCGCCGGTGCGAGTTGAGAAGATTCGAGCCCTCGGTTTGTCAATTAGATTCTTGTTCTGGAAGTCTGTACGAAGTTTTTCGTCGTTGGAGAATAAGAGTCGGGCACCACTTACTTGGGCAAGAGACACGATGTGAATGTCGTTGGACACACATTCACCTTTGGCGGCTAGTTCCCTTGTCGTTAAATCGACCTTAAGATTATCTGCACTGTGGATTCTACCGAACAAAATGGCCCGCTTTGCCCATTGAGCAAATTTCATGGAGGCCTTGTTAAGTTCCTTTGTGAGCTTGCCTCCAATTACCAGACGCCCTTGCCCTTCGTTGATCCAATCGTAAAACTTCTTGCCTGCAGGAGTCTGGTTTGCACCAAACACTTCATGGGCCACATTAGCGTCAACAATGGCGCACACCTTTACAGTCCCAATGACCGGGTAGTCTCGTTGATGAAGAAGTTGCCGTAGCCGGGAGGGGCGTCTAGGACATTGCCTTCGTCGTCCAGCCTGATTGAGTGAATTTCAACACCGAGATCTTGGCGCTCAAAGAAGAGAATGGAAACATCTTCAGGCTTCAAGCTGGTCTTTCCATCTCTGATGTCCATACGAACACGATCAAGGATGTAATCGCTATGGGTCTCGACTATCAATTCGCGGCCTTGGGATGCGACTTCGCAAAAAAGGCTGCCCAAGGCGGCTTGTGCCTTGGGGTGGAGGTGCACTTCCGGCTGCTGTAGTAAGAATACATCGGGGGCGTCCTGCCTAAGCATCTCAGTTATTACCGGGAGCACTTGACTGACGCCATATCCTACGTCGATCAAATTACGTTGTGGCCCCTTGCGTCCCTTGTAGAATTTCCTGACTTGCAACTGAAACGGCTCACTGCCCTTCTTGCCCAATCGCTTAATTGATATTTCATCGAACAAACCAGAGGCTTTCCCGAATGCTTCCAGTTTACTCTTTATCGCCATCCACATCTCTTTGTTTTGGGAATATATATTAGCCAGGTACATTGGAACGTAGTCACCCTCTGGGTCACGAATCGGACGGGAAGGGTCGTAAGTTCTTCTTGGCTTGGAACGCACGGGTGCGCTGGCGAACACCCTACCCATAATCCGGCGACTAGCAAACGCTAAGCCTTGGATTTGAGATATATCTTGGGCAGTTATTGGTGGAGATTGGGATTGCCTCCTTACACTGATGGTGCCGTCGTCGATTTCCATTGTATTGCGAATTCTGACAAAGGCTAAGGAAGCTGATAATAAGGCTTCCCGTTCAAACCTTCGTTCCCTTGAGCCAGGGAAATGCCACTCCCACACCCCTCGCCGAGTTCCGAAACGGACTGTGTCACGCCTTTCGCTATCCTGACGAATTTCGAACCAGTTATCACTACTACTGACTGTTCTTATTACTGGAAATGGGATAGTACCCAATCGCTCGAATATGACATTGAACTTAAAGGTCGTGGTAGGCTTTGTCGTTCGCTTGCGTGAGACAGTTGCTTGAAATCCTGCCTCAAATGCTGAATCCCCGTTCACCCTACTGCCGCGGTGGTTAACTACTTCTTCAAAGCTTCCAAGGTCGTAGGGTTCTTCTTTGAAATCTGGAACCCGATTATCAACAACAACATCCAGAAGTGCGCGAATCATTGCTAGTAAGGAGGTCTTGCCCGTGCTGTTTTCTCCAACGAGGAGGGTAAGGGGTGCAAGGCGCGCTGTTTGCTGATCACCGAAGCAGCGAAAGTCTTTAAGTGCAATCTGGTTCATCTGATACGCTCCCCTCCTTATTTTGTCGTTCTGCGCCCCAATGAGTCAAGGAACTGGTGTCACTTTACAGGCATGGTCTCTTCGTGGGGTCGTGGGGTTGCGGGTATAATTTCGGGTATGAAGGTATCGGAGATGGGGGAGTTCGGTTTGGTGGAGATGATTGCCGACGTGCTTGAGGTCGGGACCCCGCGGGATAGCGGCGGGGTGCTGCTGGACATCGGTGATGATACGGCGGCCTGGAAGCCGAGCTCGGATGTCGAGTTGGCGACTACGGACACGATGGTAGAGGACGTACATTTCCGCACCGGGACGACGTCGTATCGGGACCTGGGCTGGAAGGCGTTGGCGATTAACCTGAGTGACATTGCAGCCATGGGGGGAGTGCCGAGATATGCCTTGGTGTCGCTGGGGCTGAGCCCGGACACGGAAGGGGAGTCGGTTGTGGAAATGTACCGAGGGATGAAGGAGATAGGGGAGGAGTTCGGGTGCCGGGTGATAGGGGGAGATACGGTGGGGGCACCGTGCATGATGATAAACGTGACCCTGATTGGGGAGGCAATGGGCTCGGGAGAGTTCCTGCGGCGGGATGGGGCCAGGGCTGGGGACCTGATAGCCGTGACGGGATGGCTGGGAAGCTCCGGGGCGGGGTTCCGAGTCCTGAATGGAGATGCCAATGTCTCGGGGGACGTTCGAGGGCGGTTGGAGGCGGCGCACAATCGGCCTAATCCCAGGGTTTCCGAAGGGCAGGCCCTGCTCAGAGCAGGCGTACGGGCGGCGATGGACCTGAGCGACGGGCTGATGTCCGACCTGCCGAAGATGTGTGCGATGAGCGGGGTTGAGGCGCGAGTATCGATAGGCACGCTGCCGGTGTCGGGGGATGTGAGGGAGGTATTCGGGCCGGAGGCGGTGACCCTCGCGCTTACAGCGGGAGAAGACTATGAACTATTGGTGGTGGGGTCTCGGGAGGCGTTGGAGCGGGCTGCGGAGGAGATTGCGCTCCCGTTGACGGTTATCGGGGAGATGGTGGAGGGAGAGGCAGGGGTGGTTACGCTCTTGGGTGACGATGGCCTGCCAGTTGAAGCCCCTAAATCCGGATGGGAGCATTTTTCGAAGCCTTGACGTACTCAAGTCGAATGAAGCTCGTGACACGGGGGCCGGAGGAAACTCAGGCCCTGGGTTGCTGTATCGGGGAACTGATGGAAGGCGGAGAGCTGGTGCTGATGGTCGGGGACCTGGGGGCGGGTAAAACGTGCATGACCCAGGGGATAGCCTGGGGGCTGGGAGTCAACGAATATGCTCGGAGCCCCACTTTTGTACTAGTCTCCGAATATGAGGGTCGACACACTCTTTTCCACGCGGACCTCTATCGAATCGACGATCCGTTGGAGATCGAGGACCTGGGGCTGGATGAGACCTATGGGAATGGCGGCGTGTGCGTGGTCGAGTGGGCGGAGAAGGGAGAGTCGATTTTTCCTGCGGAGCACCTTCGGGTCGAGATCACAGTCACGGGTGCCGAGGAGCGGGTGGTCGAGCTTCGGGCGGGGGGTGAACGGCACTCGAGGTTGATCGAGGGGTTGGGGGAGGGCTAGATGTATTTGGTCATTGATACGGCTACGAAAGACTTGGGGGTGGCCCTGATGGACGAGGCTGAGGTGGCTGGACAGTTTCACTGGCGCACTAGGCAGAACCATTCTGCGGAGCTAGTACCAGCTATCCTGCATCTCCTTGGAAAGGCCGATATAGGGCTGCACGACCTGAAGGGATTTGTTGTGAGCCTGGGGCCGGGGGGATTCTCGGGGTTGAGGGTGGGGATGACGACGGCCAAGGGGTTCGCTGTTTCGACGGGTTCGCCGCTGGTGGCTGTTGACACGCTGGATGCGTCGGCTTTTCCGTTTGTTGGGCTTGGCGCGCCGGTATGCTCGCTGCTGCCGGTGGGGCGGGGGGAGGTGGCTGCGGCGTCTTATCGGATGTATGAGTCGGAAATGGAGAAGACGGCCGAGGACCGGGTGACGACCGTAGAGGCTCTGGCCGAACTGGTCAGCGAGCCGACCATTTTCTGTGGCGCGATCACGCAGGAGATGGAGTCGGAGTTGAGGGATCGGCTAGGGGGACTGGCGCTGATACCGCGGGCGGTAAGTCGGGCGTCGAGGGCGGTGTGTATGGGGGATATTGGCATTGGAAAGATAGCCAAGGGCGAAGTGGACGACCCGGTAACACTACAGCCGTTTTATCTGCGCCGACCATCGATATCGAAGTCGACTCGGCCGCCGGGAGGGTGAGGTCGGTTCTGCTAAGATAGCTCCGCATTACATCTTTCGAAGGTGAACATTGAATAAGGAGGACTGCGTCGTCTGACGGCGATGCAGGGAATAGATAAGCATGGAAAGAACGCTAGTTTTGTTAAAGCCCGACGCCGTTCAGAGGGGCCTATCGGGGCAGGTGATAGCGCGGTTTGAGGCGAAAGGACTCAAAATAGTTGGGATGAAGATGATTCACATGGACCGGGCCTTGGCGGGTCGGCACTATGGTATCCACGAAGGCAAGCCGTTTTTTGAGGGGCTGGTGAACTTCATAACGTCCAGCCCGATTGTGGCCATAGCGCTGGAAGGCCCGAAAGCGGTAGAAGTGGTGCGGGCAATGATGGGAGTAACCGACCCCAAGAAAGCGGCTCCGGGTACGATTCGCGGGGACTTTGGGATGGACATTGGCCGGAACCTGGTGCATGGGTCGGACTCTCCGGAGAACGCGGTGA
Source organism: Dehalococcoidia bacterium (assembly GCA_965197585.1). GTDB lineage: Bacteria > Chloroflexota > Dehalococcoidia > Plut-88900 > Plut-88900 > Plut-88900. The sequence continues at coordinate 1,877,642 of OZ240215.1, read as the reverse complement.
CGGAATTGGAATTGTTCTTCGGGGAGGGGGAGCTAATCAGCTACAAGCGGAACGTGGAGCCGTGGATATTGGAGTAGTGGGGAGCTACTGGATACGGACGATGGTGTTGCCGTGTTCCCAGAGGCTTTCCAGCCGATAGTAGTCACGCTCGGCGGCGGAGAAGATGTGTACGACCACGCTTCCGTAGTCGAGCAGGACCCATCCGGAGCTTGCTGAGCCCTCTCTGTGAATAAGGTCGTCGCTTATGCCTTTCAGGCCGGACTCTATCTCTTCGCGCAGGGCCACGGTGTGACGGGGGGTGAGGGAGCTCATTATCACAAAGTAGTCGGCGAAACCGCAGACCTCGCTGACGTCCAGAAGCAGGATGTCGGATCCCTGCCTCTCCGATGCGATCTCGGTGATCTTGCGCGCCTGTTCGAGGGGCTCCAGGCCTGCCTCCTGCGGGTTTGTGATACCCAATTGTAGCATCGGACAGGCTCGGGTCAACGATGGATCCAGGGGAGCGATTGCCGCTATTCGAGAGGGCGTGATATCCTCGAATGTAACTTGACGGGTGAGACGATATAAAGAGATGAAGAACGGTGTAGTAGTTGCGGCCATGAGCGGGGGAGTCGACTCCGCGGTGTCGGCATACCTTCTGAAGGATGCGGGATATGACGTCATAGGCGTTACCATGCGGCTTTCTGCACCTCAGCCGGGAGCGGACAGCCGGCAGAACAAACGGTGCTGCACGGCCGAGGACACGACCGACGCCCGGCGGGTGTGTCGCATACTTGGCATACCTCACTACGTCCAGAACTTCGAGAAGGAGTTCAGGGCCAAGGTCATCGAATATTTCCTTGGCGAGTACCGGCAGGGCCGGACGCCCAACCCGTGCATCGCATGCAACGAGCAGGTGAAGTTCCGGTTCCTAATGGAGCGAGCCCGGGCCCTGGGCGCGGACAAGCTGGCGACGGGGCACTATGCGCGCATCGAGCAGTCGGGTGACGGGTACAAGTTGCTGAAGGCTCGGGACCCGGGGAAGGACCAGAGCTACGTACTGTATGGCCTAGGACAGGAGGAGCTTTCGAGGCTCATGTTCCCTGTCGGAGAGTATCCCAAGCCCCGCATTCGGGAGATTGCCCGGTCGTTGGACCTGCCGGTTGCCGATAAGCCGGACAGCCAGGACATCTGCTTTATCCCGGACGGCGATTACCGCGGCTTTCTGCGTAAGAGCATCGAACCGAGACAGGGTGACGTAGTGGACTTGGAGGGGAATCGCATAGGCACGCACGGGGGGATTGAGGAGTTCACGGTGGGGCAGAGGAAGGGGTTGGGGGTGGGATCCCTGGGTCGGAGGTACGTGGTCTCTCTGGATGCGGAGCGGAACGAGGTTGTGGTTGGTGAAGACGCCGATCTTTGGTCGGAGGGGTTGACGGCTTCCAAGGTGAGCTATGTGTCGGGGGTTGCTCCAGTCGAGCCTACGAGTATCAGTGTCAGAATAAGGCATCGGGCACCGGAAGTAGGTGCGACCTTATTCCCGGACGGCGACACGGTCAGCGTGCTGTTTGACGCGCCTCAGAGGGCCGTGACTCCGGGCCAGGCGGCGGTGTTTTATTGCTGGGATGAGGTGGTGGGGGGTGGGGTGATAGATGGCCCACTGAGCGCCTCCTCTGATGAATTAGCCAGTGACGGGACTCGAGTGCCCGTGCCTGCCAAACCCTGATTCTTACTGCGATCGCAGCTTCGACGAAGGTGGAATATGGCCAATGCCCGTAACTACGCAGGCAGGCCAACCGAATGACTCCAGTTAAGAGTCGGCCTCCTGGATTTGAGTTGGAGAACGCGCTCTGGGGGCAAGGTATCACCTACGTTGCCGGGGTGGACGAGGTGGGGCGGGGGCCAATTGCGGGGCCGGTGGTGGCAGGGGCGGTGATTTTCCCGCCGGATATCGCTGAATCCAGTCTAGTCGGCATTCGGGACTCGAAGGAGCTGACGGCATCGGCTAGAGAGCGGATGGATTTGCGGATACACGAGGTGGCGTTAGCAGTGGGGATAGGGCGGGCCTCGGTGCGGGAGGTTGATGTAGTGGGGATAGTGGGGGCGACGCGCCGTGCGATGAGCCGTGCGATAGGGAAGCTTCAGCCTAGACCACAAGCTTTGCTCATCGATGCGCTGTCTCTTCCGGGAATCGATCTACCTCAGCAGTGTCCGATTAAGGGAGACCGGGTGTCGTTGTCCATAGCTGCGGCGTCGATAGTGGCAAAGGTGGCTCGGGACAGGATGATGGTAGAGGCGGACCGGAGGTATCCGGGTTACGGGTTTTCACGGAACAAAGGGTACGGGACCAGGGAGCACATTGAGGCGCTGTACCGGCAGGGTTCGTGCATCATTCATCGGGTTAGCTTTGCTCCCGTGGCTCGGGTGAACGGGCTCGGGACGTTGGTCTAGGGTCGGGGAATATGCCTCACGAACGGACGAGATTTGGGGACTGGGGTGAGGAATACGCCCGCCGATTCCTTGAGCAGAAGGGGTACTCGATAATCGAGGCGAAGTATCGGGGGAAGTATGGGGAGGTCGATATAGTGGCGTGGGACGGAGATTGCCTGGTGTTTGTGGAGGTGAAGAGCCGAAGGACTAGGGCATTTGGGAGGCCTGAGGAGTCGGTGACGGTGGCGAAGCAGAAGAAGCTGGTGCAGTCGGCGCAAGAGTATGTTCAGGAGAAGGGTTACGAGGGGAGGGAGTGGCGTATCGACGTGGTTGGGATTGAGGCAGGGGGGGCTCGGCCTCGGGTGCAGTTGATACGGAATGCTGTGGGGTGGGGGGTGGGGTAAGGGATATGCGTGCGTATCCGCTCGACCCTTCGATCCTCCTGAGGCGGACTTTCAGCTGGCTCAGGATGAGCGGGTCAGTCCGGTGGAGGGATGCTTTAAGGAGGAAGGTGAGGGGGCAAGTCCTAGGAAACCTCTGAACAAGTATAGGGGCATAGGTAATAGTAAGATAAGGGGACTAACGCCAAAGCTGGGGAGAGATTTGATGGAGCAGCCCACATTTGCAGACTTGGAATACGAGGGCAAGAAGCGAAAGACCCGCCGGGAGATATTTCTGGAGCGGATGGAGGACCTGGTTCCATGGGGAAAGTTGGAGGAGCGAATCCGGCCCTACTATTCCAGGGCGGGCCGTGGACGGAGGCCCTACGAGTTATCCGTGATGCTGCGGATACACTGCGTGCAGTTGTTCTACAACCTGAGCGATCCGGGCATGGAGGACATGCTCTACGAGGTGGAGTCGGTGAGGCGGTTCACAGGTCTGAGGCTGTCCGGCCCCTTGCCTGACGAGACTACGATACTGAACTTCCGCCATCTGCTGGAAGAGCAGGAGTTGGGTCGGGGGCTGTTCGAGGAGATCAACCGTCATCTGGAGTCTCGGGGACTGAGGCTCAGGGAGGGTACGATTGTGGATGCGAGCATCATCGAGGCGCCGGCGTCTACGAAGAACCGTACTGGAGAGCGAGACCCCGATATGCACCAGGTGAAGAAGGGGAAGGAGTGGCACTTCGGGATGAAAGTGCACATTGGTGCAGACGCTGACACGGGGGTAGTGCACAGTATGAGTACGACAGCTGCGAACGTGCATGACGTGACGGAGGCGCACCGGCTGCTGCATGGAGGGGAGAGGCGAGTGTGGGGAGATGCGGGATATCAGGGAGTGGAGAAGCGGGCGGAGAATCGGGATATGGATGTGGAGTGGCGGGTGGCGATGAGACCCGGACAGCGTCGGAAACTGAGGGCGGGGAGCTGCGAAGCCTTGGCGGAGAAGAGCAAATCATCCATCAGGGCTAAGGTGGAGCATCCGTTCCTGTACGTGAAACGGCACTTCGGCTACGCCAAGGTCCGCTACAGGGGCCTGTACAAGAACACGCAACGGGTGGCGATGCTGCTGGGGCTGGCCAACTTGGTAAGGGCCGAGCGCCACTTAGCGGTGTGACGGGGAAGCAGTGTGCCCAAATCCAGGTTGATGGTGACTGGATGCCCTGACAGGCCAGAACATAGGATGCAAATAAGCCTCCGGGACGCAACATTACGACCCAACCTCTCCTCAAAACTCCATGCAAGACAACTTAAGCTGGTTTACAGTGAGTTGTTCAGAGGTTCCCTAGATCCCTCGCGGGGCCTCGGGATGACTTGGGGGCTTTCGAGATGGCATGGGGAACGGGTGCGCATTTGCGACACATCAAGAAGGAGGGGACTGGACCCAGCCCTGCACCTCTGGATTCATGCCTGAGGCGCACCTTCGGCCTGTCTCCGCAGGAATGTCGGATAAGGGTTGGACGGGATCGATGTGCTAGAATTCGGGCCGGGACGAAATCAAAGTTGCCTATTTATGAATACCGATGCGGCGGGTGTAACCGTAGGGTGAGTTTGCTCGTGCGGGGGTTCGTGGACCCACCGTCCAAGGCGTGCCCCGAATGCGGGTCGGGAGAGCTTTCGAGGCTGATTTCTCGGGTGGCGATACTCAAATCCGACGAAAGCCGCTTGGAAGAACTATCGGACCCCTCGTCCTGGGGCGGCAGCGACGACAAGGACCCGAAGGTTATGGCAGACATGATGCGGCAGATGGAAGATTCGATGGGCGAGGAAATGGGCCCGGAGTTCGGGGAGATAGTGGACCGGATGGAGGCGGGGGACATGCCCGAAGAGCCGGGCGACATGCCCGAAGAGCCGGGCGACGACGGAGATTTCGACTGATATGCCTATCTACGAATACAGATGCTCAGATTGCCGCAGAACGACTAGCATCTTCCTGCGCAGTATAGGATCGACGGCCAACCCGGTTTGCGAGTCCTGCGGGAGCGCCGACCTCAGCCGAATGATATCCCAGGTGGCGTATCACAGGTCGATGCAGGACAAGTGGGACGCCTCAGGGCCGCCACAGCTCAACCCGACCGACGACTATTACAAGGACCCGACGAACATCGGCCGGTGGGCTGAGAAGAGGTTGGGCGATATGGGTGTGGATATGCCGGAGCAGGCACGGGAGATGATAGACGCGGCTCGGGACGGTGAGATGCCTCCGGCGATCAAGGACATCTAGAGGTCGGGGGGCTTGGGGATGGGTGATTCAATGAACTACCAGATTGGACAAATCCTAGATCCCTCGCGTGGCCTCGGGATGACAGGGGGTCTGGGCGTCGGTTGGCGGGAAAGGGACTGGGGAGGCATGGGAGAAGGGAGTGGGGTGGCGTTTAGAGATGCGACGGATTGGTGATGCGCGGTCCCCCTCTCGACCCTTCGAGGGCCTCAGGGTGAGCGGCCCATCCGCCCCACTCTTCGCACTAAGACGCCCAATCGGCCTGCTTTCGCATGACTAATAAGCAAATGCCTCAAATGGAGGTGCTATGAAGAGCGGCAAGATCTCGGGGTTGTACGTTATTCTCGATCCGAGCTTCCTGAGTGGCGTCTCGGAGGTTAAGGCGGCGGAGGCGATGATTCGGGGCGGGGTTCGGGTGATCCAGTGGCGGGACAAGACCCGGGACAAGGGTGAACAGCTGCCCATCGTCAAGGAAGTCAATCGCATCTGTGCCGCGGCCGGCGTAACCTCAATAGTGAATGACCATGTTGACTTGGCTTTGGCCTCGGGAGCGGATGGTGTGCACCTGGGACAGAAGGACCTTCCGCTAGTGGAGGCTCGGGCCTTGATGCCGGAGGGAGCGGTTATTGGGGTGTCGACGGCGACGGTGGAGGAAGCGAGAAAGGCCGAGGCCGACGGGGCGTATTACATAGCAGTCGGGGCGATATATCCGACGAAGTCCAAGGCGGTGACGCGGCCCGCGGGCCTGGTGACGCTGGAGTCGGTGTCGGGTGGGGTGTCGGCGCCGGTGGTAGCGATTGGGGGTATCAACGCCGACAACGTGGGGCCGGTGGTGGAAGCGGGTGCAGATTCGATATGCGTCATCAGCGCAGTGTTGTCAGCGCCGGACATAGAGGCGGCGGCGAGGGAACTGAGCGAGAAGATTACTTCAGCGTCCCGAGGGCGTCATGCCAAGTGAAGGGCCGGGGCCGGTCTCCAACCTGGGGCCGATAATCGAGAAGGTCCGGGCAAGCCTATCGGAGAAGCACGGGGCGCGGGAGGAGGGGCTGCGGGGGTCGAGGGACGCGATCCGGCATTGCGCCAACTCGATCCGGGCGACTCACCGGGGGGAGTTTGATGAGGCGAAGAGGCTGCTGGCACGGGCCCGGGAGCTGCTGGACAGGGCCGAAGAATCGCTGGCAGGACATCCATCTGTATATCACGCGGGCTTTCTGCACGACGCTCAAAAGGAGTACGCCGAGGGGCAGATCACGCTGTCCCTGGCATCGGAGAGTCCTTTACCGGACCCGGACGAGCTAAGGGTAGGGTATCCGGCTTATCTAAACGGGATGGGGGAGGCGGTGGGGGAGATGCGCCGGCACATCCTGGACACCCTTCGCAAGGGCGACATAGACCTTTGCGAGCGGAAGCTTGAGCAGATCGACACTATCTACATGGCTCTGACGACGATCGACTTCCCGGACGGGATCACCTCGGGGCTCCGGCGGACGACGGATATGGTAAGGGGAGTGGTGGAGCGTACGCGGGGAGACCTGACGGTGGCCTATCGACAGCACCAGCTGGAACGGTCGCTGCGGAGGCTGGAGGATAAGCTGGGGGGTATTTAGCTGTGGGGTGGGGTTTGTGAGTATTGTTTGGGGTTTTGGGTTGACGATGGAAGACGCTTGCTGGATTAGGCTCCCTATTTTTAGATAATGCGGGCTTGGAGGCGTCCCGGGAACGTGGGGACGGGGCTCCGCCGCCGCCTAGACCTGGAAGTATGGTCGGACATACGGGTCCGTCATCCGTCATAGGCTCCAATAAGGGTTGGCTGCGCTGTCCGCCGGAGGCGGGTGCAGGAAGGGGAAAGTCCAGGGTCAGTTCCCCTCGCAGGAGTAGTGGGTATCCAGTTCGCCGCCTGTATCCAGGAACCCGGAGTGGCGGGCGGCCCAGTTTTATTTGAGGAAGCGGACGGAGAGCCGAGCGGGCCTCGGCTACGGGCTGCCCCGTTCCGCTCCATGGGTCGGGTTGCTCCGTGAGGAGACTTTTATGTACGGTCCAGGGCGTCTTCCATCGCCTGATGGTCAGGGAAGGGGGAAGGGTACACGGGACCCGATGGGGATGAGGAGATGGCGGTCCTCCATAGGCGGACGTTCCGCTTTCGCTTGTGCCGCGGGCCTGCGCGAGGGCCGTTGGGATGGGCTTAGGCGTTGAGTCCTCGGGTGGGTCGGGTGGGCTTCCCTAGTTTTTGTACCTCCTTGGTGGTTGGGGTGGGTGATTGGCCATTCAAGGGAGAATATAGTACATGCGTACTTATTGAGTCAAGGGGTTCGTGTCACTTTTGGGGAGGGATACCCCTCGGCCCCTCGGAATAAATGGAGTCCCGCCCACCCGCCCTGTTTTATTGATATATCAGCCATGTTGCTGTGCAACATGGCTGATATATCGTTAACAGGGAGGAGGGGAAGGAAGGCTAGGCAAGGTGTGGGAGGGCAGGTCCTAGATTCCTCGCGGGGCCTCGGAGTGACGGGGAAGAGGGGGGTGGGGTGGGGAGTGCGGACGTGAAGGAATGGCGATGGTGGGCCGCCCCTCGCTCGACCCTTCGAGTGCCTCAGGATGAGCGGCCCCGCGCTGGGGGAGGGGATCACCCTCACCCCCTCGGGGGGACTCGGGGCAGGCTCTAGCCCTCTCCCCTCAAGGGAGAGGGGACAGGACTACCCCTCCCCACACTGGGGATGGATTCCGGCTCTCAGGGCCTCGGAATGATCCGCCTTTGGCGGACAGGCTCCCCTCGGGGGGGATGATGGGTAGGCGGGGGGCTAGGATTGGGAGTGGCATTCGGGGCCGCATTCGCAGTCCCAGGGAATCATCTTGAGTCCGAAGTGTTCGCTGGCGTCCTTGAGCATATTGTATATGCCCTGCTCGGAGTCTTCGGGGGAGTCCTTGGAGACGCGGGTTCGGGCGGCGACGGCACGCACGATGAGGTCGGCGCCCTTGAATATGAGAGGTATGTTGTTGGGGTCATTGTCGACGAGGTTGCCGAGCTTGAGGCGGAGGAGGGCGATTTCATCGTTGAGGCCGCGGACAACCTGAGCGTCGGCCAACCTCTTTTTCTCGGTGCGGGTCATGCTGGAGGCATAGAAGGGGTCCTGGGTTTGGGAAGAAGGGTTCATATCGGCAATCCTTTCGTGGTTGTAGCATATCCTGAGTATCGGCAGTACGGGCATAAATATAGAACACATGCCCTATATCAGTCAAGAGGCAAATGTCACTCGCCGAGGCGAGCCTACGGCCCCATCCCCAGCCCCACCGGGGAACCCTCACTCCCTTAATCCCCCTCTCACGCCACAGGCGCATCTTCGACCTCGCGGGGCATCGGAATGGTAAGGAGGGTTGGGGGCGGGGGGTGGCTGTCTTTGAACGTATGCTCTAGTTGGAGTAAACTGACGGCTACGCCGGAGGCGCATCTACGACATGCCTGAGCCGAATTTTGTGGACAAGACGATCTGGACGGGGGACAACCTCGATATATTGCGGGGGTTGAACTCGGAGTCGGTGGACCTGATATATCTCGATCCGCCGTTCAACTCGAACCGGAACTATGCTGCGCCGGTGGGGTCACGGGCGGCGGGGGCGGCGTTCAAGGACACGTGGACGCTGTCGGACCTGGACACGGCCTGGATGGGCCTGATCGCCGATGAGCAGCCGGCGATGTACAAGGTTATCGAGACGGCGGGGCTGACGCACGGGAAGGGGATGCAGAGCTACCTGTGCATGATGGCCGTGCGGCTGCTGGAGATGCGTCGGGTGCTGAGGGAGACGGGGTCGATATACCTGCACTGTGACCCGACGGCTAGCCATTACCTGAAGTTGTTGATGGACTCGATATTTGGGTCAGCACAGTTTCAGAATGAAATCACCTGGCAACGAACTACCGCACACAACGACTCAGTCCGATATGGGAAAAACTCTGACGTGATTTTGTTTTACTCGAACCGTGAGAGTTGGACTTGGAATTCTCTATATCAGCCGCACGACGATACCTACATAGCCAGATTTCGGCAGCGAGACCCCGACGGACGGGCATGGGCCGACTACGACATTACAGCCAAAGGGTTATCAGGTGGCGGGTACGAATATGAATATAAGGGCATTTCGTCACTGTGGCGTGTTCCATTAGAGACAATGCGAAGACTGGATGAGGAAGGACGCCTGCACTTCACAAGTCGGGGCGGCATTAGGTTGAAGAGATACCTCGATGAAATGAAGGGCAGGCCACTTCAGGCGGTATGGACAGACATCAACGCCATCAACTCCCAGGCTAAGGAGCGGATAGGCTATCCGACCCAAAAGCCCCTCGCCCTCCTGGAACGGATTATCTCGGCGTCATCCAATCCGGGAGACGTGGTGCTGGACCCGTTTTGCGGGTGTGCGACGGCGTGTGTGGCGGCGGAGAGGCTGGGGAGGAAGTGGGTGGGGATAGACATATCGGAGAAGGCTGTCGAGCTGGTGAACATGCGGCTGCGGGAGTTCATGGGAGACCTGTTCCACGACCGGCTGGTGACGGCTCGGACGGACATTCCTCGGCGGACGGATATCGAGGCGCCGATACCGTACCGGAAGCAGAAGCACGTGCTGTTTGGCCGGCAGGAGGGGAGGTGTGGGGGGTGCAAGGTTGAGTTCCTGTTCAGGATCATGGAGGTGGACCACGTGGTGCCGAGGAGTCGGGGAGGGTCGGACCACCCGGAGAATCTTCAGCTGCTGTGCCCGAATTGCAATCGGATCAAGGGGGATAGGGATATGGCTTATCTGGTGGCGAGGTTGGGGGAGGGGTAGGGGGTGGGGGGTGGATAAAGAATTAAGAAAGAGCATGATCCGTGTTTTGGAGCAATGTAAGGAACCAGTGCTTTACCTACACGCTCACAAAGATGCCAACACAGTTCAGCTGTTGCATATCGCCGATTATCTTACAAATGGCGTGGGAGGTGGGCACAATAAATCGTTGACCTCGTTGTCAGGTCTCAAGTACTTGGAGCGGCTCAAAGCCCCGAGAATGACGTGGCTCAAGAAACATTGGTTCGCCGCATCAATAGCTACCATTACGGGTGTAGCAGCCTTGGCCAGTGTCATTTTGCAGGCTGTTGGTTTAATTCTGGAATAGCGTGCTTGGCGTTAAGGACGCCTTAGATTCCTCGCGGGGCCTCGGAATGACAGGGGAGAAGGGGGTGGGGTGGTGTTGGGGCTGACGTGACGGATTGGCAAAGCGTGGGCCGCCCCACGCTCGACCCTTCGAGTGCCTCAGGGTGAGCGGCCCCTCTGCCCCGGGGAGGGTGAGCGGCCGGTCGCCCCTACGGGGAAGGAGGGCGGCCCACCCATTCCGTTCTTGAGACCCTTCGACTCCGCTCAGGGCGAACGGAATCCCCACCCATGGATTCCGGCTCTCGGGGGCAGGAATGGTCCGACTTGGGCGGACAGGCTCCCCTCGGGGGGTGGGGTCGGGTAACCGCGACGGATTGGCGGTGCTGGGCCGCCCCACGCTCGACCCTTCGAGTGCCTCAGGGTGAGCGGCCCCTCTGCCCCGGGGAAGGCGACCGGCCGGTCGCCCCTACGGGGAAGGAGGGCGGCCCACCCATTCCGTTCTTGAGACCCCCTTCGACGGGGCTCAGGACATGCTTCGACTCCGCTCAGGGCGAACGGAATTCCCCACCCAGGGATTCCGGCTCTCGGGGGCAGGAATGATCCGCCTTTGGCGGACAGGCTCCCCTCGGGGGGTGGGGTCGGGTAACCGTGACGGATTGGCGGTGCTGGGCCGCCCCCCGCTTGACCCTTCGATGCTCCAGAGGCGCACTTTCAGCATGCTAGGGTGAGCGGCCCCTCCGGGGATGGATTCCGGCTCAGGGGGGTGGGGCTTCTTGACGCTTGGGTGGGGATGCCGATAAAATCCGTGTCTGACAGGGGCCCAGACTCTACAATCAATTCCAGTCAGGAGACCTCCTCTTATGACCTCATTCATCATCAGCTTCGCCGCAGGCGCGACTGCGCTGGTCTTTGCCATCGCCCTGATCATTTACATACTCAGACAGGACGAGGGCAACGAGTTGATGCGGGAGATCGGGAAGGCGATCCAGGAGGGGGCTATGGCCTTCCTCAAAAGGGAGTACGCCGTCCTTGGGGCTTTTGCCCTGATCTCCTTCGCGGTGCTGTGGATATTCATTGACGCCGACGTACTGGACCGGATCCCCGGCGACGCCCGGTCCCTGCCAGCGACGGCAATTTCCTACATGGCGGGGGCGGTGGCCTCGGGGCTGGCGGGATACATAGGGATGAACGTGGCGGTCCGGACAAATACCAGGACCACTGCGAAGGCTCAAGTGGGGCTAGGCCCTGCGCTGCGCGTAGCGTTCTCGGGCGGGGCGGTGATGGGAGTCACGGTGGTCGGGATCGGGCTTATTGGAGTCACGGCACTGTACTGGGTGTTCAAGGACCCATTCATTGTGGCCGGATTTGGCTTCGGAGCTTCGTCGGTGGCACTGTTCGCCCGGGTAGGCGGGGGCATTTACACCAAGGCGGCGGACGTCGGGGCTGACCTGGTAGGCAAGGTGGAAGCGGGAATTCCGGAGGACGATCCTCGGAACCCGGCGACCATAGCCGACAACGTGGGTGACAACGTGGGTGACGTGGCTGGGATGGGGGCCGATTTGTTCGAGTCGTATGTCGGTTCCCTTATAGCGACACTTTCGCTGGCGGCTACGGCGACCATTCTGGTCGGGCACACGGGCGGGTATGACTCCAACGGGTTCATATTGCCCCTTCTGGTAGCGTCTATCGGCATATTCGCCTCGGTGATAGGAACCTTCCTGGTGCGGACCGGGGAGGGTGCGGGGATGGGCAGGCTGCTTTGGGCCCTTCGAACGGGAATCTTCACGTCGGGGGGACTGGTACTGATAGGGACTGGGCTGGCAATTTGGCAGCTTGATATGGACTTCAACTTGTTCTGGGTGGTGGTGGTCGGGTTGGTGACGGGCCAGGTTATCGGCACGGCTACCGAGGTCTTTACCTCCTACGAATATCCGTTCACGAGAGGATTGTCCAAACAGTCGCTAACCGGCCCGGCGACGGTAATAATCGGAGGGATCGGGCTGGGGATGTTCAGCACAGTCATTCCCATCGTGTCGATAGTTGTAGCCATCTGGCTGGCGAACTGGCTGGCCGGAGTGTACGGGATAGCACTGGCGGCGGTTGGGATGCTTTCGACGTTGGGGATCACGCTGGCAACAGACGCCTACGGTCCGGTTGCCGACAACGCGGGAGGTATCGCAGAGCAAGCAGGGCTTCCGCCCGAGGTAAGAGAAAGGACTGACTCCCTGGACTCGCTGGGTAACACGACAGCGGCCACGGGCAAGGGATTCGCGATTGGCTCGGCGGTGCTCACCTCGCTAGCGCTGATGGTGACATACGCCGAGGTGGTTAACATCGAGGTAATCGACCTTTTGGAGGACAGTTCGAGCACGCTAATCGGGCTACTCGTCGGGGGTCTGATGCCTTTCGTGTTCTCGGCGCTTACGCTGCAGGCCGTGGGCCGAGCCGCCAATGCGATGGTGAATGAGGTGAGACGGCAGTTCCGAGAGATACCGGGAATTATGGAGGGCACGGGACGCCCCGAGTATGGGAAGGCTGTGGCCATCAGCACGAACGGAGCGATCAAAGAGATGATTGTGCCGGGACTGCTTGCCGTAGTTACGCCGATAATTATCGGGATTGTGCTGGGGCCGCAGGCGCTGGGCGGTCTGCTAATCGGCTCGATAGCATCCGGCGTGATGCTGGCCATCACGATGGCGAATGCAGGCGGGGCGTGGGACAACGCGAAGAAGTACATCGAGCAGGGAGCGCACGGGGGCAAGGGCTCCGAGGCGCACAAGGCGGCGGTAGTCGGTGACACTGTCGGTGACCCGTTCAAGGACACGTCCGGTCCCTCGCTGAACATCCTGCTAAAGCTGATGGCGATAGTGGCGGTGGTGTTCGGGCCTCTGTTCGTGTAGATTCACCAATAATTTCTTAGAAGGCGAAAGAAATCGGGGGCTGGCACATATGCCAGCCCCCGATTGTTGTTTTCGTAAGTAAAGGGTGTGGAAGCCAAGAGCATCGTTGGTAATAATGGGTTGGCTTTGATCCGTGAGTCGGTTGGGGGCCCGGAGTGACGGATGAACGTCGGGAAGAGAGACAAGTGTGGATGGGGGTAGGGCAATCGCGATGGATTGATGGTGGGGGGGTCTCCACGCTCGACCCTTCGATGCTCCAGAGGCGCACTTGCAGCTCCGCTCGGAGTGAGCGGGTGGATGGGGGTGGGGTTTAGGCGGAAATGTAGCCCTGGGATTCGAGGAAGGACTTGGCGGCGTCGATGGTCGGGAAGACGCGGGAGCCGATGGCGTCTATTGCATCTACGACGTCATCTGAGGCGAGATCTGCATCGGCGAGGTCCATGACATCACGGCGCTCGACCCTGCCCTTGAGGGGAAAGGCGTCATCGAAATATTTGGCGACCTCGCTCCATGAAACAGCTGCCATTGGGGTTGCTCCTTAATTAGGGGTAATTTCTATCGGTATGGGGTCGGGGCTGGGATATTATAGTGTATGCGGGCCTGCTCTGCGCTGGGAATTCGGGACTTTAATCAGTACCGAGAAGATGATACCGTTAGGGTGCACCGTCCCAAGAACCTGTTCAGGCTATTCACTTGTTACGCAGGCAATGGGGTAGAGATATGGACCCATCAGAGGTTGACTGTACAAGTGTCCCAAGGTACACGAGGGCGTCAGAGGAAGACCGGCTCTGGCGGCAGGCCAGCGCTCATGGCATAGCCAGGCGCCGTTTCCTACAACTGTTGGCCGCAGGAGGTGCGGCAGATGTGTTGGCGGCTTGCTCGGGGAGCCCATCCCCAACTTCAATCGTCACTGCCATGCCAGACTTGGGAACTATGGCGTCGGCGGCGTGGTTCAAGGACGCGGACCCTTTCATTAAGCACGAAGGCAGCCTAGAGGGTCGCCTGGAAAACATCCAGGGATTGATTACGCCGAACCGCTTCTTTTTCGTGCGCAACAACTCCAGCAGCGTGGCAGTGAACTCCACTGGTTGGAAGCTCAGCATAGGAGGGGACGCCGTATCTTCTCCGCTGGAACTGTCTTACGACCAGATTCTAAATATGCCTTCCAGGACTTTGGTCTCCTTCGTGGAGTGTGCGGGCAATCAGCGTGTGATGTTCGACCTGGTAAAAGGAGAGGCGACTATAGGTACGCAGTGGGGCAGGGGAGGGGTGGGGAATGGTGAGTGGATAGGGGTGCCACTGAGGGACGTGCTAAGGGAAGCGGGGATCAAGGAAGAGGCACAGAGTGTGCTATTGGTCGGGATGGACTTTGATGCTCCGGAGGAAGGCTACCGACGAACACTACCCGTGGACAAGGCGATGCACCCCGACACGCTGCTAGCTTACGGTATGAACGGAGAGATTCTGCCACAGGACCATGGGTTCCCACTACGAGCTGTAGTGCCGGGCTGGGCAGGGACGTCATCCATCAAATGGCTGGGTCAGATAGTGGTGTCTTCCGAGCCAATCTGGACCCGCAATAACACCACGCACTACGTGCTTATCGGCGATGAGTATGAGCCGAAGGGGGAGGCGGAGGGAGAAGTCATAACGACCCAGGTTGTGAAGAGCGCTCTCGCTCTTTCATGGCCCGCGGAGTTGTCTACGGGCCCGCGCCAGATATATGGCTATGCGCATTCGGGTTACGGCTCTATTGCTAAAGTTGAATGGAGCGAGGACTCCGGTCGGACATGGAAGGACGCGGAAATAACCGGGCCGCAAGTGCAGTACTCATGGGCTCGTTTCGAGTTTACGTGGGATGCGGCTCCAGGACGGCACACGATAATGACGCGGGCCACGGACTCGGCGGGGAACACTCAGCCTGATGAAACACCCTTCAACTACCGGGGATATCTGTTCAATCAGCCGATTCCGCATCCTATCCGGGTGACTTGATAGCACGTGCGCTGAGAGGCTCGCGGCCTCAGCGATAAAGAAACCTTTGAATAACTTCCCGTGCTCGAACATATTGGGAAGACTAGACATGTTAGCCAATTCCCAGCCCCAGATTCCTCGCGGAGCCTCGGAATTGTAAGTGTTAGGTAATTCGTTGACAGATTGGTATAAGAGGCCAACACCAATCTGGAGGCGAAAATGCGAGACAACAGCAAGGATCTCACCCTTGAAAGGAACTACATTCAGAAGTGGCGATTCCTCATACAGGAATACCGATTGGTCAAGGCCAGGAAGCATCCCCGCTTCCGCTTCGCCCAGGATTTCTATGCCTTCCACGGCACTACACGTCAGACCTTTGCCAAGTACTACAACCGGTTCCTCCTCTCCCCCTCCGACGAAGCCTTCTTCCCCCGTAAACGGGGCCCCAATTGGAAGAGCCGCCGTACCCTGCCCTACATAGAGCAGAAGGTTCTCAGCGAATGCTTCAACGGTACCAATCGCTACGAGATATATGCCATACTCAAGCCCATCCTCAAACAGCACACCCCTAAGCCCTCTACCATCTACGCCATCACCAGACGCCACGGTGTTAATAGGCTCACAAAGCCGATGCAGCAATCGAAGCGCAAGATCATCAAGACCCGGGCAGGGGAGTTGGGGCACCTGGACAGCCACCACCTCAGCCGGGACCTCCTGGTAGACTCCAAGCGCCGTTACTACCTGGTAGCCCTCATCGACGCCTGCACCCGCTTGGCCTGGGCCGAAGTGGTCGGAGACATCAAGAGCCTCTCTGTCATGTTCGCAACCCTGAAATCCATCAACTTCCTTAATGCGGAGTACGGCATCAAATTCGAGGCCATCCTCACCGACAATGGCCCCGAGATGGCCTCGCCCAGGAACATCGAGGGCCACCCCATGGAACGGATGCTCAAGGAGCTGGGCATCAAGCACCGCTACACTCGCCCTTATAGGCCCCAGACTAACGGGAAGATAGAGCGGTTCTGGAGGACCCTGAACGAGGACCTGCTGGAGGGGACCACCTTCGAGTCGGTGGCTGAACTGCGGGACGAACTGCAGCAATATCTGCTCTACTACAATACCCAAAGACCCCATCAGGCAATGGACGGAAAGACCCCTTTGGAGACCCTTCAATCCCTCTAATTCTGTCAACGAATCATCTGACATCTACAGGAATGACGGTTATACAAAGGTGACGCAAATGCGAATCGATTTAGGGTGAGATTCGGGCTCCGGCGCATTGAGGAGTCATTTTGTGTCGGCACTATCATTTACAGAGACGGTGGCTCGAAATGTGTACTGTCGAGTAAGAGGTGAAGGGCAGTAGTGAGGCTATTCAGGAGTGGGTTAGCAAGGGGCGTGTTTGCGCTGGCAGTCGTGGTGGCGGTGGGGATCACCGGGTACATGGTGATTGAGGGGTGGTCACTGCTGGACGCGGCCTATATAACCATACTCACCTTGACGACCGTAGGTTATGAGGAGGTCCACCCCCTCCCATCAACCGGCCGCATCTATACAATATTCCTGATGGTGGCGGGTGTAGGGGTGATGCTCTATGTCCTGACTTCGGTGGTCAATTTGGCAGTCGCGCATGAGGTCGGGAGCTTATTCCGGAGGCGCAAATTGAAGACAAAAAATCGCAAAGCTCAAGGGCCACTTCATCGTATGCGGTTTTGGACGAGTCGGCAGGGTAGTTGCCTCCACCCTTCAAGGGGAGTCGGTGCCGGTAATTGTGGTAGACAATGAGGCCGAGGCATTGGCCGAAGCTGAAGAGCTTGGTCTGTTGTCTCTGCAGGGCGATGCCACCAGAGACGCTGATCTAATATCGGCGCTGATAGATAAGGCGGTGGGACTGGTTGCGGTGACGGGCGATGACAGTGAGAATGTATATATAACGCTGACGGCTAGGGGGTTGAACGCGGGGTTGCATATCGTGGCCAGGGCGTCCAGACCTGAGGCGGAGGAGAAGCCGCGCAGAGCCGGAGCGAACCAGGTGATCTCGCCTTACGAGATAGGTGGTAATGCGATGGCAATGTCTGCCATGGAGAAAGCCCGTTGAATGACTTTGACACGGACATGGATGGAGGCTATGCATCGGCCGGCCACGCGTGAGGGCCAGGCCGAGAAAGGTGTGCGTTTATGAACGTAATCTGGATAGTTGCCGATACTTTCAGGTGGGACCGGATGGGGGCCTACGGGAACGATTGGATTAAGACTCCAGCGCTTGACTCATTGGCTTCCAAGGCCGTGCGGTTCGACCGACACTTTGTCTCGTCCTTTCCCACTGTGCCTGCGCGAGCAGACCATCATACGGGTAAGTGGACGATGTCGTTCATGGGGTGGGAGCCGCTTCCTTCTGAATCGATCACGTTGGCGGATATCCTGTCCGAGCGCGGGTATGTGACGGCTGCGGTGGTTGATACGCCGTACTATATCCGGGACGGCATGAACTTCGACCGGGGGTTTCAGGGGTTTTACTTCAACCCGAGCCAGGATGCGTCGCTTATCCCGGGGAAGTTCAAGATAGAGTCGCATGACCTGCGGGCAGGGTGGAGGTCGGAGGCGGACCATGCTGCACCACAGACATTTACCTGGGCGATGCAATGGCTGCAGCGACACTACAAAGAGAACTTCTTCCTTTATATCGACACGTGGGACCCTCACGAGCCCTGGGACGCGCCCAACTACTATACCGAGCTCTATATGCCCGACTACGATGGTGAGATCATCGAACCGCCGTATAACCGCTGGCAGGACGTGCCCGGATTCACGGAGGCCAAGGTCAAGAAGGCACACGCCACCTATTGTGGCGAGGTGACGATGGTAGACACGTGGATCGGTTACCTGATGAGGTGTGTCGAGAATATGGGGTTGATGGACAATACGGCGATCATCTTCACCACAGATCACGGATTTCTGTTTGGGGAGCACGGGGGACATTTTGGGAAGTCGGTTTATACGACGGAGGACGGGTCGGCGGCCGACGGTTGGATGCGAGCCGACGCGGGCTGGGGCCATGATCCGCTATATGAGGAGATCATACGTATACCGCTTTTGATGTACGTTCCCGGATTGAAGGCGGGGGTGTATGACAAGTTAACGGCAGCAGTTGACGTTATGCCGACGGTGATGCAGATACTGGACCAGCCGGTTCCTGAGCAAGTGGAGGGGGACTCGCTGCTGCCTAGGATGCACGATTTGTCGTTGCCGGGTCGGGAGTTTGTGATCAGTGGCAAGCCATTTGCCAACCCCGGGGCTCAGGTTAGACACGTGGACAATTTCCTTCGAAGGGCGAAGGTCCACTCCAACACAGTGGTTACGACAGACGATTGGTCTCTGATGTATGCGGCGGAGGCGGGGAAGTCGGAGCTATATCACCTGGCTTCAGACCCGGGCCAGGAGCGGAACCTGGTACAGGATAAGGAAGACGTGGCTAAGGACTTGCACCAATACCTGGTGAAGTTTATGGGAGACACTGATTTGTCGGAGCGGTTGAAGGGGCCTCGGGAGGAGTTTCGGGGGTAGAGGGAGATAGAGATTTCTCCTATCGGAAAAGAGCATCCGCTTGACTGCATTCAGAGTTAGCTATATAGTTAGCTAAGATAGGCAAGGGGAACAACTATGACAACTGTGAATGTACATGAGGCCAAGACCAATCTGTCTCGGCTGCTGGCGCAGGTCGAGGCTGGGGAGGAAGTGATCATTGCCCGGAATGGGAAACCGGTGGCCCGGTTGGTGAGCTGCGAGCCTAAGGGGAAGCCGACACCTGACGTGCTCAAAGGTCTGATTAATATCGACGACAGTTTCTTCGATCCGCTTCCGGAAGAGGAATTAAGGTTGTGGGAAGGGAGGTAGGATAGGATTTCAAGTGTCGGATAAGAGCGTTACATGACTCCATCCTTAATTAGCTATACAGTTAGCTACACTGGTCCATGTGAACAGCTATGACAACAGTAAATGTTCATGAAGCGAAGACCAACTTGTCGAAGTTACTGGTGCAAGTAGAGGCGGGGGAAGAAGTGATTATTGCCCGGAATGGGAAGCCGGTGGCTTGGTTGGTGAGCTGCAAGCCTAATGGGAAGCCGCGGTTTGGCGCTTTAAAAGGAAAGATAAAGATAGACGACAGTTTCTTTGATCCGCTGCCGGAAGAGGAACTGAGGTTGTGGGAGGGGAGGTAGTTGCGGCTTTTGCTGGACACGCACGCGCTGATTTGGTGGGTTGCATCCAGCCATCGGCTTTCAGAGACGGGCTACCGGGCAATTTCTGACGATATGAATGACAAGCTAATAAGCGCTGCATCGGTGTGGGAGATTGCGATCAAGCATCGAAGTGGCAGGCTTGATGAGGCTGATGCTCTAGTTCTAGACATGCCAGGCATAATTGCCGCGCAAGGTTTCCAAGAGCTGCCGATAACCGTGGATGATGCCTTAAAGGCGGGAGGGCTTCCCGGTCACCACGGCGATCCATTCGACAGGATGCTGATTGCACAATCGATGGCTCATGACCTCATTCTTGTATCCAGGGAACCACTGTTTGACCGATATGGGGTGCGGCGGTTGTGGTGACAACAAAAGAGTGGGAGTAGGCAAGTCCTGGATCCCGCGCGGGGCCTCGGGGTGGGACGAGGGAAGGGGATGGGAGGAGACAGAGCAGGCACGAGACCTGCCCCTACGGGGGAGTAAGCACCGAGGCGGAAGGTGGAGGTTAGCGGGCTATCATTCCGCCGTCTATGGGGACGATTGCGCCGGTTACAAAGGAAGCCTCGTCGGAGCAGAGCCAGACTATGGCCTGGGCGATCTCCGATGGGTTTCCCATGCGGCCTGCGGGCGTTTTGCCAATCATCCAGTCTTGTATTCCTGGGTTGGCGTCGACGACGCGCTGTACCATCGAGGTGTCGGTGTAGCCTGGGCCGACAGCGTTGACTCGAATGCCGTTCTTGGCGTAGTCGAGGGCGGCGACCTTGGTCAGTCCAGACACTCCGTGCTTACTTGCCGTGTAGGCGGCAGTGTTGGGGGCGCCTACGATCCCGTAGATGGATGCGAGGTTAACAATTGCGCCGCCACCCTGATCCAGCATCACAGGGATTTCGTACTTCATGGAGAGCCAGACCCCGCGCAGGTTGACGTCTATGATCCGGTCCCAGTCGTCTTCGGGGAGGAGGTGGGTGGGGAGCCGGGACGTGACGTTGATGCCGGCGTTGTTGACAGCGCAGTCGAGCCTGCCGAACCGAGAAACGGTGTGTTCGATCAGGGCCTGGACCTGAGTGGTAACAGTGACGTTGGCCTGAATGAATACGGCTTCGCCGCCGGACTCGAGAATACCCTTCACTGTCTCCAGGCCACCGGGCCCGTTCATGTCCGAGACGACGACTTTGCAACCGAGCCGGGCGAAGGCCTCGGAGGTTGCCCGGCCAATCCCCGAGCCTCCTCCCGTGACCAGCGCTACTTTTCCGTTCAGGCTTTCGTACATGTCGCTACCTCCTCAAGTGCTGGTGGCCTCGTTACTGGGTCTGCTTCCCGGTGGGAGGGGAGGGGCGGAGGAGCCTGCCTTGGGCGTCTCGCCACTCGTTGCCCCAGAGAATGGTGATACCTTCGTAGATGCCCCAGAGAGCGCCGATGATGGTGATGCTCAGGGCGATTTGGATAATACCGTGAAGGGTGTAGCCGAGATAGAACCTGTGCGCGCCTACGGGCCCGAATACGACGCCCAGATTGCCGGCGGTTGAACGGGACTTCGGAGAGAATTCTTCTTCTCGGGGCTTACGCTTTTGTTTGCTCATCAGCTACCTCGCAAGGGTGGGACTGGGACGACCTTTGCAGTCTGTGGGAATGGCCTATAATGAGGCCAGGCCAAGATAAATTTGTAGATTGGACATACTATGACGGAATTTAAAGACAGGGTAAACCGGGGGGAAGCCAGCTATCAAGAGCTAAGCCTGGGGGGCAGAACGGCCTCAGGCCTGCCGCAGTACGACCTGGTCCCGGGTATGGGAGACTGGGTTACCGCGTCGCTGTTCGGGGAGGTGTGGGGACGGCCCGGACTGCCGAAGAAGATGCGGAGCATAGCTACGATGACGGCGTTGACCGTGACGGGCAAGGAGCCTCAGCTGAAAGGGCACATAGGCTACGCTCTCAACCTGGGATGGACGAAGGAAGAGCTGGGCGAGATGTTCATGCACCTGGTGTTCTATGCAGGGCTTCCATCCACGCTGAATGCGCTGTCCGTGGCGAGGACAGTATTCGAGGAGCGTGGTCTTATGGACGACGGTCCCGTTGAGGCGGAGGTTGGGGAGTCGACGGTGGAGCGCATTGCCAAGGGGAATGAGGTGCTGGAGGAGGTCACGCTAGGTAATCCTGAAGAGGCATCGGGGGCGGAGTATGGCCTAGTATCCGGGATGGAGGAGTGGGTGACGGCAAGCCTGTTTGGGGACGTTTGGGGCCGGCCGGGGCTGGAGAAGAAAGTGCGGAGTATTGCCACGATGTCGGCGTTGTGCGTTCTCGGGCGTCTGCCGCAGCTGAAGGGCCACGTGGCATGGGCGTTGAACCTTGGGTGGAGTCGAGAAGAAATAGGCGAGCTGTTCCTGCACCTTGTATTCTATTGTGGGTTGCCCGCCTGCCTAAATGCACTGGGTGTGGCCAAAGAGGTATTCGACGAGCGGGACTCCGCAAGCTGATCAATTAGAGAACGAATCAGGAGGAAGAGATGAGCTTCTTGACCCGAAGGCCGAGTGTCGAGGCCCGGCGCGGCATGGTGGCGACCAGCGAGACTCAAGCGGCGATGGCCGGACTCAGGGTGCTTCAAGACGGAGGCAACGCAGCAGATGCGGCGGTGGCTACCTCCGCGGCGTTGTGCGTAACGGAGCCGATGTCCACGGGGCTCGGGGGGGACATGTTTGCGTTGACATGGTCGGCGAAGGACCGGAAGGTCACGGCGCTGAACGGGAGCGGGCGTGCGGGGAGAAGGGCATCGTTGGAAGAGTTGGTGGGGGAAGGGTACAAAGAGATGCCCCATCTGGGCGCACATTCGGTGACGGTTCCGGGGATCGTGGATGGGTGGCAGACGCTGTTGAAGAGGCACGGGAGCATGCCTCTGTCAAAGCTGCTGAAACCTGCCATCAGCTATGCTGCCGATGGGTTTGTAGTGCAGAAGGTGCTGGGGAAGTCCTGGGCATATAACGCTGACAAGCTGGCGCGATATCCGTCGGGGAGTGAAATGCTGCTCAATGGCCGGGCCCCGCGGGCGGGTGAAGTAATGAGGTTCCCGGAGTTGGCTGAGGTGCTCAAGTCCATCGCGAGGCGGGGACCGAAGGCATTTTACAAGGGTAAGCTGGCGGAGAAGATAGCGAACTACGTTCAGAAGATGGGTGGTTGGCTGGAAAAGGAAGACCTGGAAAGCCACCAGTCCACCTGGGACGAGCCAATTTCCTCGGACTACAGAGGAGTTCGGGTCTGGGAATGCCCACCCAATGGACACGGGCTTGCAGCACTGATGGCGATGAACATCGCCGAGGGATTCGACATTAGGGGGATGGGTTTCCAGTCGGCGGACACGTACCACCACCTGATCGAGTCGATGCGCCTGGCGTATGCCGATGCGCTCAGATACATCGGAGATCCAGCCAAGGTGGATGTGCCGCTCAAAGTGCTGCTGGACAAGGGATACGCGGCGGAACGCCGGAGTCAGATCGCCTGTGATGGAGTCATCCAGCAGCCGCGTCCCGGAAACGTGTATGCGACTGCCAATACGGCCTACCTGACGGTGGTTGATGGGGACGGGAACGCCTGCTCGTTCATCAACAGCCTTTACGAGAGCTTCGGGACAGGGCTGGTGGTGCCGGGTACGGGGATTGCGCTGCACAATAGGGGCGCTCTCTTCTCGCTGGACCCCGAGCACCCGAATGCCCTGGCGCCGGACAAGAGGCCCTACCACACGATAATCCCGGCAATGGCCACACGCGGCGATCAGATGTGGCTCTCCTTCGGGGTGATGGGTGGATTCCAGCAGCCGCAGGGGCAGCTGCAGGTGATGGCGAACATGGTCGACTTCGATCTCGAGCCTCAGGAGGCACTGGACGCTCTAAGGTTCAGCGCGCTGATCGGGGACGGAGTGGCGTTGGAAGAAGAGGTTAACGGGGGAACTCGGGAGGAGCTAATCAGAAGGGGTCACCACATAGTGACCTACGGGGACGAGAACCGAAGCCTGTTCGGGGGTGGGCAGATCATCGAGCGAGATGCCGAGACGGGTGTGCTGAAGGGTGGGTCGGAGCCTCGGAAGGATGGGTGCGCTATCGGGTGGTAGGGGGTCTGGGGGTGGGTGCATCGGCCGCTCATACTTCGACGGGGCCCCCGCCTCAGGCGGATCTCCGACAGCACGAGCGGGTGAGATTGTGGCGGGCCCAGTAAGTCTAGGTGACGTTTGGGTGGAACTCGGTGCCGATGTGGCCGGCGGCCTCCAGTTCGGAATACCTGTTGTCGTTGTATCCAAGCAGGTCTCGGTAGGCGTATTCGTTGTGTTGGCCCAGGTTGCAGGGCGGTGTTCGGAGCTGGTTGGGGAATGAGCGGGAGCGCCACATTGGACCGGGATAGAGGTAGTGTCCAGTATCGGAATGGTCCAACGGTTCGAAGAAGCCCCGGTCGGCTAGGTGGGGGTCTGCCAGGAGGTCGGCGTCTTTGTTTACCGGACCGGCGGCTATACCGGAAAGCTGGAGTTCGGCCATTAGTTCGTTAGAGTCCCGGTCCCGGGTCCAACGAGAGATTAGGGAGTCCAACTCTTCCTGCCATGTCCACCGGCTGGAACAGGTGGCAAATCGAGAGTCGCAGGACCAGGGGGGATTGCCCATCACACCTTTCAAGGCTTTCCATTGATCATCGCTGTCCACGGAGATTGTGATCCATCGGTCGCCCCCGAGGCAGGGATAGCAGCCGTGGGGCGCTTTTGAGGGGTCGGCATTTCCGAGGGTGGTCTGGACTCGGGAGTTCATGGAGTAGTCCATGAGGGCCTCGCCGAGGTAGGGGAGCATGGCCTGGGCCTGGCTGGCGTCGATCAAGCCTCCGGAACCCGACTCGCGACGGAAGAGCAATGCGGAGACCACGGCGAATGCGGCATTAGCTCCGGCAGAGGCATCGGCGGTGTAGACGGAGCTGGTCATTGAGGGGTCAGTGTCACAGTATCCGCGAATGCTCGTGTGGCCCATGACTGCTTCCAAGGATGATCCGACGGAGCGGAAGTTGCGATAGGGGCCCTGGAGGCCGTAGGGCGGCATTCGAACGACAATGAGGTCGGGGCGGATGTTTCTGAGCCAAGGATAGTCGATGCCCAGCTTGGTCAAGGTGGAGACGGGGTTATTTTCGACGAGCACATCGCTTATGGCGACCAGGTCTTGGAAAACCGTGCGTCCATCCTTGGCGTCCAGGTTGAGGGTCATGCTGAGCTTGTTGTGGGCATGGGTGTTGAAAGCGGAATCGCGATTCCAGGGGCGGAGTCCGGGGTCGTTGTCGGGGAACTTGTGGGCGGACAGGAACTGGCCCTTCTTGGGACGAGGGACTACGCCACGGGTCACGGGCTGAAAAACGGTGAGAGGTTCTACTCGGATGACCTCGGCGCCCCAGTCGGCGAGCAGTTGAGTGGCGTAGGGGCCTGCCCAGACGATGGAGAGGTCAAGGACTCGGGTGCCGGAGAGGGGGAGGGCTTTATAGCTCAAGTCCGGCATTCCTTAGACGACCCCCATCTGGGCCATGCGCGAGAGCTCGGGCTTGGAGAAGCCTAGAAGGCCGCAGAAGACTTCCTGGTAGTGCTGTCCCAGGGTAGGAGCGGGGCGGCGGAGTTGTCTCGGGGCGGTGTGGGGGGCGAAGGGGCTGCCGGGCTGCTCGACCAAGCCTGTGTGGGGTAGTTCGACCTTGTTCCAGAATCCCGTGGCCCGGAACTGGGGGTCGGCCATCACCTCGTCGACGTAGTTGAGGGGCCCCGAGGGTATTCTCTGCTCCTGGGCCTTGAACCACAGCTCCTGCTTGGTGTGACTCAGGCTCCAGTCGAGTATCCGGGCCTCCAAGTCCTGAACGGCGTCGGATAGGTCTGCGGGATCGTCCAAGGCCGGGTCGGGGCTCGGGCCGAGGGCCGTGGCGAGCCGTGGAAGCATTTTTCCTACGGTCCACATATCTATGTAGCCGTCACCGGCGGGTCTCAGGCCGGAATAGATGTTGGGGCCGAGCCTCAAGGCGTTTTCGCCGGTGTACTGGTATGCGAGGACCCAGTTGGCCCGCCTATCGATGCTTCCGGCCTGGGTTTCGAAGATTGAAATGTCGAGATGGTCTCCGATGCCAGCGGCTCGGGCGCCGTATAGGGAAGTAATCGTGGCACCTGCGGCCACGGTCCCGGCCTGGTAGAGCCCGACCCGTCCGCCCAGTTTAAGGGGCTCGCGGTCCGGGAGGCCGTTGGCGTGCATCATGCCTCCCATACCGTAGCCGGTTATCTCGTCGAGGGCATAGTTCTTGTAGGGGCCGGTCTGACCGAAGTTAGACAGGGAGACCATAACGAGGGACGGGTTGAGATTGCTCAGCGCTTCATAGGAGAGTCCAAGCCGGGCCATGACGCCAGGCCGGAAGCTCTCGACCAGGATGTCGGCCCATTGGGCGAGAGCCTCTAACAGGCGTCGGCCGCGCGCGGATTTCAAGTTCAGGGTGACGCTACGCTTGTTGCCGTTGAGGTGTAGAAACAGGCCGCTGTTTTCGGGGTGGGGGAGGTCCTTAAGGAAGGGGCCGATGCGTCGGGCGCAATCGCCGATACCGGGCCTTTCGACCTTAATGACGTCGGCTCCGTAGTCGGCTAGGAGCTTGGTGCAGTATGGCCCTGCAACGTAGTGAGTAAGGTCGAGGACTTTGACGTTTTCGAGGAGTTGGTGCATGGGTGAGCGGGGGGTAGGTTCGAGCGTAATCTAACCTATAGGTCATGGAGTGTCCATTAAGGGTTTGGAGGGTGGGAGGCAGCCAGTTGGTATTTCGTGAGCCCCCTCCGCTCGACCCTTCGACTCTGCTCAGCAACTGTGTTGATAGTCAAGCATGAACAGGGCTCCAAGGAGACTGGGTTTTGATCATAGAGTTAAGGATGGTCAAGAGCTTTCTCATGCATGCTGTGATGGCGACTTTCTTCGGTTTGCCCGCCTCGACCAAGCGGTCGTAGAACTGCTTGAGGACTGGATTGAAGCGGACAGCGGCCAGGGTGGGCATGTAGAGGGCAGCCCTGACATAAGCCCGCCCGCCCCAACAGGTGCGGGGACCTCGCATCTTGCCGCTGTCCCGGGCCAGAGGGGCTACGCCTACAAGGGCGGCGATCTCTCTGCGATTGAGTTGGCCCAGCTCAGGCAGGCCGGCCAGGAGTGTGCATGTTGCCACGGGGCCTATCCCAGGTACGGTTGTCAGGAGCATGACCTGTTCACTCCAGGAGGTGGACTTGTGCAGCAGGTCCTTCAACTGCCGGTCTATCTCGCGGATAGCTTCGTCCAGCGCATCCACCATCTTCTTTATACTCTTCTTTACCACGGGGTCTGCACCATGCAGCCTGTTCTGCTCACCAGTCCTCATCCCTATGAGCTGCCGTCGCCTGGATACCAAGGCGTCCAGTTCAAGGAACTGCGGGCTCTTGGGAGGCTGTGGGCCGAGGTCGCTTGCCTCGGCAAAGTGGGCGATCATGGCTGCGTCCAGCCTGTCAGTCTTGGCTAGCATCCCTTGTGAGCGGGCAAAGTCCCGGACCTGTCTCGGGTTCACCACGGCCACCGGGGCCTTACCCCTCAGAGCCTCTCTTACGGCCCTCTCATAGCCTCCCGTGGCCTCCATCACCACCAATGTCGGCTGCAAGGCCGCCAGGCGGTCTACCAGATCCTTTATACCCTCCTCGTCCTGATTGAAGCGCCACGATTCTCCCGTGGTCCTCACCACCACATCCCCCCACCCCTTGGATATGTCTATCCCTACGTATGCTTTCCCTTGATTAGTCATCCCTCTCTCCTTTGACCCATCCTTGCTGATGCGGGCTTGCTCCAGCCCAGGCAACTGTTCGGGCTCTACTTTGGGAGTGTCGGGACGACCACGCTGAGCAACGGTCTCTTGACCTAGGATGATTCGGCCTATCCCGATGTCCTTGCTAATATACAAGGGTGAGCGGCCCCACCCTGCGGTATGGATTCCCGATCGGAGTCGAGAAAGAAGGGAGGGAGGGAGTGTCTAATGAGGGGTGTCAGGGCGGGGGGTGGGTGAACGGATGTATAATGATTATGGCTGAAGAGACTGATCCAGAAAAGGAGATGCGATCTTGGAGGTATTTCTTGCCACCCCCAGGGGATTCTGCGCCGGAGTTGTGCGCGCCATAGATATAGTGGAACTGGCGCTGGAGACGTATGGCCCTCCGGTATACGTCAAGCACGAAATAGTCCACAACCCATACGTGGTGGCATCCCTGGAGGCGAAAGGCGCGATAACTGTAGAGGACGTCGAGGAGGTCCCGGAGGACTCGGTGGTTGTATTCTCGGCGCATGGGTCTCCGCCCGAGGACTTCGAACTAGCGCGCCAGCGCGGGCACAAGGTGATCGACGCCACGTGCCCGCTAGTCACCAAGGTGCATAACGAGGCCCGGAAGTACGCCAGAGAGGGCCGCAAGGTGGTGCTTATCGGGCATCCGGGCCATCAAGAGGTGATCGGGACCATGGGGCAGACCTCAATGGAGCTCATCGACGAACGGGAGGAGATAAAACTGCCCGAGTGGGACTCTGAAAGCCCGCTTGTGGTGCTCACGCAGACAACGCTTTCCGTACTGGACACGTCCAAGGCGGTGGATGAGGTAAAGTCCCGTTTCCCGAACTCGCTGGTGAGGAATGACATCTGCTATGCGACGACCAATCGTCAGGAGGCAGTACAGCAGCTAGCGGCAACATCCGACCTGGTACTCGTGATCGGGGCGCAGCAGAGCTCGAACTGCAACCGGCTCAGGGACGTGGCCGAGGCACTGGGCGTCCCGTCCTATCTGATCAGTGGGGCACAGGACCTGGACGGACTTGAGATCGGCGGGGACGTGAATAGGATAGGGATCATCTCCGGTGCCTCGACGCCCGAGCTGCTGGTGCGGCAGGTGGTAGAGGCGCTACACCCTGAGAAGGTGACTACCCTGGACGGGGCCGAGGAGGACATAACCTTTGTTCTGCCACGGGAATTTCGGGACAACGAGAAAGGCCACACCGCCAAGGCAGCCAGGAGTTAACGGTCGGCCTCCCCGGCGCTTAGCGCTGCCGTTGATCTGAAGCATGGGCCTCTTCAAAGTCATCATAAGCTTGGCGCTGGGGGTAGTGATTTTCCTCGGCGTGCTGAGCTATCTGACTACAGACTCGCTGCGCTCCCATTTTATATCCGAAGACTTCTACCTGAAGCATTTTTCGGAGAATGACGTCTACAACCGTCTATATGATGCGGTGTTGGTCCCCGAGGTGACGAGGCAGATCCAGGAGGATGAAAGGGCCAACTTCCTGGGTGGCATCCGGATTGAGGAAGAAGACGTGGAGCCGCTGATCAAGGGCATTCTGTCGCCACCTCAGCTTCGGCGTCAGGTGGAGGGTGCGGTGAGTGGAGCGGTGGAGTATCTCAACGAAGAGATCGATCCGGCGACCGATGAGCCGATAGCCGTACCAGACGTCTACATTCATTTTAGGCCAATAATCGGCACGGGCGTGCCAACCCCTGAAGGGGTCGAGCCTGTAGAGGGGACCGCCAAGCCTGCCTTGCTTCGATTCCTGGCGAAGGCGGTAGAGAACAACCTGGTAATACTGCCTCCGCCGGAAGGCACCCTTCAAGACCGGGTAGACACCTTTAGCCTTCAATTGGCGGATACGCTTATCCAACTGGAAGACCCGCAGTTTCCGATAACGGCACCGTCTCTTGTGGGAGTGCCACCGGAGATCAGGCCCGCGGCCTATGCTCAGGCGAAGGTCGAGGCAAGAGAGAAGGGGTTTTCGCTGGATTTGCTTGCCTTGCTGGACCAATTTGATAGCGAGGTCAACGAGGCTCTCCTATTGCCCGATTCTCGGGAGGCGCTCACTCGGGTCCTGGTCATAGCGGTGGAACCGTTGGCTGGGCCGCTCATCGACAGCGCGTTAGAGGAGTTCCGGGAGAACCAGTTGGACGACCAGGACCGGTTCGATCCACTGAGGAAGATCGCGAAGAACCGGGGTGTGAGCAAAGGAGAGGTGCTGGCGGACGTGGATCAAGTCCGGGAGTGGCTGACCCGCGGGAAGACAGCGGGTTCCTGGGGGGGCATATTGGCGATTGTCGTGTTCAGCGTGCTGCTGGGTCTTGTGCATCTGCCGGGCCTCAAATCCTTCATGGGCTGGCCGGGCCTGGCGATCCTGCTTTCCGGCGGCGCGTTTATGGGCATTGCCCTGGCTTTGCGAGCGCAACTTCCCAACATGTTCGCATCTTTCCTTGAGGTGGGGCATGCGGGGTGCGACGGACTGGCGGGCAGGGCATCGGACGTGGAGCCGGCTTTGTGCCAGCTAGGTATTGATGTGGGTACATCGATGCTCACGGATGTCACCGGCAGCCTGATAGTACCCACGATTGTGATTATGATGATAGGTGGGGCGTTGGTAATAGCATCGTTGCTGAAGAGGAGTCCGGCGTAATAGGGAAAGGGCTATCGAGGCAACAAAGTGAGCGGGCAAGTCCTAGATTACTCGCGGAGCCTCGGAATGACAGTAAAACGAGGCGTTGGAATGAGAGAAAGGCAGCACCTTGGAATAAAAGTAAAGCAAGGCCTCGGTATGAGAGGATCACGGGACTTTGGAATGTCAATGCGAATGGTGTCGGCATGGCAAGGGGGGCTGAGCAAGGAACAGGGTTTTTGGGGTAGTAATAGCAGGAGGAAAGCATCTTATGACCAGGATTCCCAGGATCAGGAACAGGGAAGACGCGCCCGAAGGTGGGCAGGTTGCCTACGATGAGATTAGGGGGAGCCGGGGGGAGGTGTCGGGGCCGTTTTCTGTGCTGCTCAACAGCCCGGAGATGTCGCGCCGCGCTGCGCACTTGGGGGCTTACATCAGATTCGAGTCCAGTCTCCCGGCGGATGTCAAGGAGCTGACGATTCTGGTGACGGCTCGGGAGTGGGACTGCCAGTACGAATGGACCTATCACGAGCCGGAGGCTCGAAAGGCCGGGGTGCGTGAAGAGGCCATTATGGCCGTGCGGGACCGGAGGGCGCCCTCGGGGTTGAGTGATGAGGAGGCTGTGGTCTGCAACTATGTGCTTGAGACGATGCGCCAGCACAACGTGTCACAGGGTGTCTATGAAGCGGCTTACGCCAGGTTTGGGGCGCAGGGGGTGGCGGACCTTACGGTGACGACCGGGTACTATGCTCTCTTAGCCGGGGCGCTGAACACGTTCGAGGTGGAGGTGGATGCGGGGGCTACGCCTTTGCTGCCTATTTAGGCGAGAGAAGGGCGACCGCGAGAGTCATACCTACGGGGGAGGGGTTCAGGCTACGGCGTATGTTCGACCCATCGCGAGCCCTTTGCGTAACTGCAGAACAGGCCCCTTTTACCATTCTGATCGCCAAACCCCTCCCCGCGCATACTTCGACGGGGCTCAGCACGAGCGGCCCCAGCCCCTCCAGCAGTGATTACGCAAAGGTCTCGTCGAGGGGGGGTTCAGGCTACGGTGTATGTTCGACCCATCGCGAGCCCTTTGCGTAACTGCAGAACAGGCCCCTTTTACCATTCTGATCGCCAAACCCCTCCCCCGCGCATACTTCGACGGGACTCAGCACGAGCGGCCCCAGCCCCTCCAGCAGTGGTTACGCAAAGGTCTCATCGAGGGAGAGGGGACTGGACCTCTCCGCCGCCGCCTGGAATGACGGTTATGCGAAGGTCTCGTTGAGGGAGGGGGGATTTGGATAGGGGGTTAGAGGGCTTTGACGGCTTCCTCTATGGTTGAGGTTGCGTCCTGGTAGTCGGTGCCGGGGGGGAAGGTGAGGGGAGGGCCGAATCGGATTTCGACTCGGCCCCGGCGCAGGAAGGGGAGGCGGGAGGGTGAGCCGAACCTTGTGACGTCCAGCCGCATGGGCACGACGGGGACTCGGCCTTCAACGGCCACTAATCCAGCACCTTGCATAAAGGGCTTCATCGGGCCTCCGACGGTAAGTACGCCTTCCGGGTAGATCAGGACCGACCATCCGCGGTCCATGATGCTTCCCAGGTTTTCGAGACTGGGCCTGATTGGGCCCGTTTTCGCGATGGGGAATCCGTTGCCCAAGAGCGGGTTCAGCACCCACCAGATGGGGTTCTGCCACAGCTCGGCGGCGGCGGCGACGGCCAAGCGACTTCTCCAGCGTCGGGTCACGGCTTTGAAAATGAGTGGGTTGTCCAGGCCCAGATGGTGGTTGGAAGCGAAGAGCACGGGGCCGGTCAGTCCAGCAAGGTTCTCTTTGCCCGACACCTTCAGGCCGTATATAAGGGTCATTAAGGGAAAGACAAGGCCTTGCTGTAGGAATCCGCGCGCCATGCGAGCCCACATTCGCATTCCCCAGGCGGGAAACTTAACCATAGGCGGGCGCCTGGAGCCTTCTTCGACCATGGAGGATAGCTGGCGGACGGTCGTTTCGGGGGAGATTTGGGACTCATCGAGGTATACGCCGAGCTCGGATTCTACGGCGGAGAGGAGTTCGATACGGCCGAGGGAGTCGAGGTCCAGGTCGTCTCCCAGGTTAGCGGTATCGTTGACGAGTTCGAGGTCACGGCGGCTTAGTTCGGCGATGATGCTCATCAGGTCTCGGGCGCCGGTTGGAGGGGTGGAGGAGGGGCGGGGAGACGAGGGGGTCGACTGCTCGGCGCCACGGAGGATTGTATCTATGACGACCTGGTTCTTGACTTTCAGGGTGTGGGTACGGGGGAAGTCTTCGTCGGGCCAGACGGTGAAGCTACGGACCCGCTGCTGCTCGGCGAGCTGGGAGTTTGTCCAGTCTACGGCCTCTCGGGCGGTGTTGAGGTCGTCAAGGATGAGGGCGGCGTGAACTTCTACCGACGTGCCTTTAGGGAGACCTACAACTACTGCGTCCTTGACGCTCGGGTGTTTGACCAGCACGGTTTGAATGTCCTGGGGGAATACGTTCTGGCCGCTGGAGAGGACGATCATGTCCTTGACCCGGCCCTGGATGTGAAGGAAGCCATCCTCGTCGAAGTAGCCAAGGTCGCCGGTCTTGTACCACCCATCTTCGAAGGCCTTGGCGGTTTCTTCGGGGGCGTTGTAATAGCCGGGGGTGATGTTATCGCCTTTTACCAGGATTTCGCCCTGCTCGCTGATTTTCACCTGTACGTTGGGCAAGGGTCGGCCAGTAGAGTCGGGGCGGCGTTCATCCATAGTGTGATTGCTGATCACGGGTGAAGCCTCGGTGGCGCCATAGCCCTGGAGGACCTTGATACCAAGCATTTCCCACTTGCGGCCCAAATCCCGGTCAAGGGGCGCACCGCCGGACACGATGAGGTCAAGCTTGCCACCAAACTGCTTATGGACCGTGCGGAAGAGGTGTCGGCGGAGGCCGAAGGGGGTACGCCCGGCTACCTTGAGGAGCTTTTTCCAGAGCCGCTCCTTGCCTTGTCTGATCACCTCACGCTCAATGCCATTCATCAGCAGTTCCAGGGCCTGGGGCACCATTAGCATGGTGGTGATTTTGCGTTCGCGCATGGTTCGGGAGAGGACGGTGGGCTGTCGGCTGGTGGGATAGGTGACGCTGGCGCCGGAGTGTAGAGTGAAAAAGAGGCCGCCCATCTGCTCATACATGTGGCTGAGAGGGAGGATGGACAGGAGCCTGCTGGAAGAGTCGACGGAGATGTATTGGGAGATGCCTTCGATGTTGGCGGTGAGATTGCGGTGGGTGAGCATAACACCCTTGGGATCTCCGGTGGTGCCGGAGGTGAACATAATTTCGGCGAGATCGTCGGGTTGGATGGGTACAGGGTTGGGGGTGGGGAGGTCGGCTATGGCCAACTCCAGCTCTTCGAAGGTGATTTCCGGGACGCCGAGCTCGACATCTCCCTTGGATGTGAAGCGGGAGGTGAAGGCGAGCTTGGGCTCGGTGCGGGATATGACGCGGGAGACGTAGTCGGGAGCGCTGCGAAGGTCAAGGGGGATCAGAACAACCCCTGCCCGTAGACATCCGAAGAATGCGAGTACCCAGTGGGGAGAATTGGGGCCCCAGAGGATGGCCTGGTCTCCCTTACTCAAGCCACGGCGCTGGAGGAGAGTGGCGACACGGCCTGAATCTTCCCAGAGCTTGTCGTAAGTCCAGCGGATGTAGCGGAAGGCGGGTTTAATGAGGAGGGCGTCGCGGGGCCCGTGGCGTGCTGCGGCTTCGCGCAGGAAGTCGACTATGGTGTCGGGTACCGAGGTTGTAGGCATGCCATTTTATGAGAGGGAGTTTAGCACGGGGTGATGGTGGACCGGCCGGAGTAACGTTCAATGAGGCGCCGGAGGGAGTCTCGGGCGTCTTTCTGGAGAGGAGGAAAGTGGCTAAAGCAGATGGTGTGGAAGTCAAGCTCGAGGAGTTTCTCCAGGGATTGCATAGCCTGCCCAGGAGAGTGGGTGACGCCGGGGGCCGGGGGATAGAGTCTCCAGCCAAACTTGTACTGGAGGGCATCGCCGACGATGACTATGCCCTTTTGTGGCATGTAAAGGGCGATGCTGCCGGGGGTGTGACCGGGGAGATGGACGACTCGGAGTTCGGTTGGGAAGGGGATGAGGTCACCGTCGTGTAGTCGTAGGGCGACGGGGACGGGGTTGCCGGTGAGCCTGTCAAGGGCGGGCTGGGCCACGGAGGCGAGCAGGGGGATTTGCAAGGGGTTGGGGGCGGGGGTTATGCCCTCGATGATGTCCGCCTCAGTATAGTGTACAGCTACGGAGAAATCAGCATCGGCAGCGAGCTCGGCAAGGCCGCCGGAGTGGTCGGGGTGGGCGTGGGTAATTACAACACGGCTGATCCGGTCGAGTGAGAGTCCGCATTCCGAAAGGCCGCGGGTAATCGCTCGGTAGCTTCCGGGGAAGCCTGCGTCGACGAGTATGGCGTCACCGGGCTCGGTTATGACGGTGACTCGGGCCCCGACGGCGCGAATCTGGAAAATGCCATCGGCAATTGTTACCGGTTTGTTGAACATGTGTGGAGGGTAAGGATGAAACTGATTGTTGATTGTTTCATTGGCATGAGGAGAGATGCAGGGCCGGAGGTGATTGCAAGTATAGGATAGGTAGAAATGGGTGTGCGGGGCAAGGGGGCGGTGGCACATAGGAGGAGGGCTGGTCGCTCCAGTCTATCGACAGAGTGAATCGGGTGCCGGCCTCCAGAGGCGGACTTGCAGCCCACCCACCCTTTTTTAGGTCTCTTATAGGGGAAGGTAGCGTTGCCTAATGGAGGGGTGAAGGCTATACTCCCGACTCTTCAATTCAGACAGGAGTATGGAAATGGCCAAGAGACCGCCGCCACGGCAAGAGCACCCCTACTATATGCACGATTGCATTCAAGACCAGCCCGAGGCGATTGCCCAGATATTGGACAGCCAAGGAGCCGCCGCAGAAGAACTGGCGGGGTTGGCATCGAGGGCGAGGAGGGTGTATGTGTGCGGGATCGGGACGTCATGGCATGCGGCGCTGGTCGGGGAGCATCTGTTCAGGTCGGTAGGGTTGGCGGAGGCGCGAGCGTGGCACTCTTTCGAGTTTGTGTCTTATCCGCCACCACTTTCGGGGGATGACCTGGTGATAGTGATGGCGCACAGTGGCACGAAGCACTACTCAGGGGAGGCGCTAGCGTTGGCTAAGGCGTCGGGGGCTTCAACGGCGTTGGTGACTTGTCTTACGTCGGAGGCCAAGGTGGACCAGGCGGACGTGGTGCTGAGGACGACATATCGGGACCGGTCGTCGGCGTTCACGATCAGTCACACGGGGGCGATGACCGCGCTGGCGATGGTGGCCTCGAAGGTCCCGGGAGGCGAGGCTTTGGCTGAGGAACTCAAGAGACTGCCCGATGCCGTGGCTGAGGCGTTGAAGACCGAGCAGGGTGTGAAGTCGATGGTGGCGAAGGTGCGGGACTACGGGTGGTACTGCTTTGCGGGCTGGGGGCCGAACGCATCCACGGCCTACGAGGCCGCACTGAAAATCAACGAGGCAGCTTACGACGTTACCACGGCATTCCAATTGGAGCAATTCCTGCACGGCCCGTACGTGGCTACAGACCAGAGATGTGTTGTGACGCTGATTGCGCCGCCGGGACCCGGGAATGGTCGGGCAGTGGAGATCGGCAAGGCGGTTAAGGCCACGGGCGGAGGGTTGGCGGCGTTAGTGGAGGAGGGTGATGGGGAGATGTCGTCGGTGGCGGATGTTGTAGTCACATTGCCTAAGGTATCGGAGGCGCTGTCTCCGATTGTGTACCTGATTCCGCTGCAGTTGTTCACGTATTGGCTGGCGCTGGACAGGGGTCGGAACCCGGATACTTTCCGGCTGGATGATCCGGCGCACCTGGCGGCGCGGGAGCATTATTCGCTGTAGGGGGGCTAAGATGAGTTTGAGGCGGTTAGGAAGTTAGAGGTCGGGATGGAAGGACTGGCAGTAACGATAATTGGTGGCCTAATTATCTTTGGTCTATTCATAGTCGTTTTTTTCGGGGATAACGCCGCAAAGAAACGCAAAGCCGAGCAGAGGCCAAAGACCCCCTTGGAAAGGTATTTTTCTTTCGACGAACGTAAGTTCAACGTAAACAGCTTCCTAAAGTCGACTATGAATGCTGAGGGGGAGTTCTACAACTTGGATGAGAGCCTGTCCGAGTTTCCGGCACTTGCGGCGGGTCTTTTGAAATACAAGAGACACGAATGGGTCATTGTGGGATTCGAGAAGAACAAAAGGGTTACAAAGGCCTGGCTAAACAAAGGCCCCGACGGAACTCAAGCATCGACGTATCTGTCGAATGAGGCCATTGTCAGGATCGCTAAGCAAGGAGGATATTCAACAATCCTCACTTTCCACAATCATCCCGCATCCGACCCAGCAAATTTCTCCTATCACGAACCAAGCTCCATAGACTTGGAAACTGCTAAACATCGGGCGTCAATATTCAGCGCCGAGGGTCTGAACCTGCTCTCGTTCGTTTGTGTCGCGGGAAGGCACTACCAGTACTATGCATCTTACGCCCTAGGATTCCAGACCAGAGTCAGCCGCCAAGGCCAAGAGACTGGACTTTAGGAGTTCAAGGTGAGTCTGGGGTGATGAGGAAATTGGGGGACTCTTCGATGTCGGAGGTGGCCCAGCGGTCCTCTTCGACGGCCTTGATGAACATCTGGATTGAGTGGCTGAAGAGGGCGGGCTCTTCGAGGTTCATGGTGTGGCCGGTCTGGGGGAAGACCAGAAGCCCAGAAGTGGGGATGTTGCGCTTTAGGAAGATGGAGGTCTCGATGCAGGGGGCGTCTTCGTCGCCGACCATGATGAGGGTCGGTACGGAGAGTTGGCGGCACTGATCAGTGAGGTCGAATATCGAGGGTCTCTTGCCCTGGACACCCCTGAAGGTTAGGGCGGAGCCGATGGCGGAGTGGGAAAGGAAGAGCCGGTTGAACTCCTCCCAGGCGTCAGAGTCTTTGCGGAGGAGCTGGACTCGGGTGGGTGTTTTCGTATAGAAGGCCATAGACTCCATACCCTGGGTCTCCATCCTGGTAGCGAGGTCGTCGATTTGGCGGCCCCATCGGGAAGAGTCGGTGCTGCCGGACCCTGTGCCGGCGACGACGATGCCGCGGGTCATATCCGGGTGCTGGAAGGCGAAGTGGAGTGCGACGTTACCTCCCATGGAGAGGCCGCAGATGTAGGCCTGCTCGATTTCCAAGTGTTTGAGGATGCCATGGAGGTCGTCGACGGCGTGCTGCTGAGAGTAGGCGTCTGGGTCCGTGGGGGCGTCTGAGGGGGGATAGCCTCGGGCGTTGTAGGCGACGGTGAGGTGGGTTCGGGAGAAGAAGTCGACCTGGGAGTTCCAGCTCTCCCAGCTGCCCGCGTATTCGTGGACGAAGACGATGGGAAATCCCTGGCCACGGGTCTCGTAGTGAATGTTTAGGCCGTTGACATTGGCTTTAGGCATGTGAGGTTCTCCGGGAGAAGGGTTATGGTAGGGTGATGGTATCGGGGAGGGGGGTGGGGAGGCAAGGGGGTTGAGGGGTATGACTTGGGGCCGGAATGGGGGGAGGGGGCAGGGCAGGCCGAGACCTGTCCCTACGGGGAGGAAGTGGGAGAGAAGTAGGACTCAGCGTCATGTGGAAGGGCTAATGAAATGACTAGTTTGGGGAGAAATGCGCCTTAGATTCCTCGCGGAGCCTCGGAATGACAGTCAAAAAGGGTGGGCATGGAGGGTAGAATGGGGTGGTTGTAACCTTTCTCAAAGGAGGAGGAGATGGAGCCGAAAAATATAGAGACTGAGTTTTTGTTCGAGGTGCGGATTCCGCAGGGGCCGCATCATTTGATAGGTGATGGGCCGCTGGGACTTCGGAGGATTACGTATCCGAAGGCTGGGGCGAAGGTGTGGGGACCTCGGTTGAACGGGGAGGTGTTGGAGGGGGGTGGCGACCCGTTTCTGATGCGCCACGACGGGGTTGGAGAGGTGGATGCGAGGATCACGATCCAGTCGGAGGGCGGAGACGTGATAATGATGAGCTATAAAGGAGTCGTGCGGTACAGCGAGGAGTTCACCGAGGCGCAGAATAGTGGAGAGCTGGCCTCGCAGGACGAGAACTACTTCTACGTGTCGGTGCTGTTCGAGACAGCCTCGGAAAGTTACCGGTGGTTGAATGGCACGCTGGGTGTGGCTCGGGGGTTTATACCAGAAGACCTGCCATCGCCGTGCATCGGGTACCAGGTGTTTGCGGTGAGGTAGTTGAAAGGTTTCGCCTTGTCACTGTTCTCCAGGGAGTGAATATGAGTACATGCTCCCGCGCATGATTCCTTACACAGGTTCGGCAATACTCGAGAGGAGAGACACTTATGAAATCCACTGAGAAAAGTTTGATCGATGCCAATCCCGAACTATACAGGATGGATATCGAGTTCTACGATAATATCCGAGCAAGGGCTTCCAAGCGAACCTTATTGCAGAGGACAATAATTCCACCCGACAACGGAAGAGGATTCCGGGTAAGCAAGGGGCAAACTTTCAGGGTAATAGAGGAGGAAGGACCCCAAGTTGTAGACGTATGTCTGTGGAACGCCGATTGTCCTCAGCGGGAATCGCTTAGTCTTAATCAGACCCTTCTTGCTGAAGGACTATTTATCACGACAAATTTTAGACTTTGGTCCGACGTCCCCAGATATCGCCCGATTGCGACCTGTATCGAGGACACGGTAGTAACAGGACCGGCGGATGAGGGGTGGCATGCCCACTTCCCGGGGAGTCACTGTTCTTCAGAAATCTGGGAATTGACCTTCGGTGAGGCTGGTTTAAACGGGTGTCACCTCAACCTGTTGCAAGGTGCGGAGTCTCTGGGCCTGACCGAACAGGATGTAATTGGCGACAACGTCAACCTCTTTCAGAAGATGCGCATCGATGGGCTGACCGGGCGTCGATACTTCACCAAGACCGACGCCAAGAAAGGTGACTACATAGAGTTTTACGCGGAAATCGACCTGCTAATTTCGGTCTCAGTCTGCCCAGACGGAGATAGCAGCTTGATTCCGGAAACTTTTAGTAAGCTCCCAATCGCCGTTGAAATCTATGAAACAGGCATTACTCCAAAGGAGTTTACGAAGTGGACAGATTGGCGCCCAAGGTGGAAAGGCAGCTGGGACGCATCCAGGGCATAGCAGTCCTAAATGCCTTTGATTCGAAACGGCAAGCGCTAGCAGGCTGCGGAAAAACATTTTGGAGTTTTCCCGCAGCCCCTTCCTGACCTGGAAGGGAGAGAAAGTGATATCTGAGGGACACCCTCAGACTCCCGGCGAGGGGTGGAGCCTCTCTGCACACCCCATACTTTAGCAGTCTGCTATGTGTAGCTTCCGGGGAGGGACTTTAGGAGGTTGGCCATCTCGATGGCACCGGCGGCTGCGTCGAAGCCCTTGTTGCCCTTCTTGCCGCCGGAGCGTTCCATGGCCTGGGCTGTGTCGTCGGTGGTGAGGACTCCAAAGAGGATGGGAACCCCTGTGTCCAGGGATGCTTTGACGACACCTTGCTGTGCGCCTGCGGAAACGTAGTCAAAGTGAGCGGTCTCGCCCCTTATGACAGCGCCGAGGCAGATTATGGCATCGTAGCGGCCGCTGCCCGCCATCTGTTTGGCCACGATGGGCAGTTCCAGGGCGCCGGGGGTCCAGGCTACGTCGACGGCGTATTGGGAGACGCCGTTGGCATTCAGCCCTTCCAGTGCGCCATCAAGGAGCCGGGTAGTTACGGGCTCGTTGAACCGGGATACGGCGATGCCGATTCGGAGGCCCTTGCCGAGGGTGTCGCCCTTGAATGTTTTACCCATTAGACGTGCAGAACTCCGGCTAGATAAGGTGCCCGAGTTTTTGTTTTTTGGTCTCCAGGTAATGCCTGTTGTGCTGGTTGACCGTGGGTTTAATGGGAACCCTCTCAACGACCTGGAGGTTGTAGCCTTCCAATCCCGCACGCTTGGCTGGATTGTTGGTCAGGAGGCGCATCTCCCGGATGCCGAGGTCAACGAGGATCTGCATGCCGATGCCGTAGTCCCGGCGGTCTGCGGGGAAGCCTAAAGCTTCGTTGGCTTCGACGGTGTCCATGCCGTGGTCCTGGAGGGCGTAGGCTTTGATCTTGTTGTGGAGGCCGATGCCTCGGCCCTCCTGGCGCATGTAGAGGAATACGCCTCGGCCCTCTTTTTCGATTGCATTGAGGGCGAGGCCCATCTGCTCACCGCAGTCGCAGCGGGAGCTGGTGAAGACGTCTCCGGTGAGGCACTGACTGTGGACACGTACCAGGACGGGGTCGCCGTCGGAGATATCACCCTTGACTAGGGCCATGTGCTCGTCCTGGTTAATAGAGGTGGTGTAGGCGATAGCCTGGAACTCCCCGTAGGAGGTTGGGAGATGGGACTCAGCGATGCGCTTGACGAGCTTGTCGTTGCGCATGCGGAACGAGATGAGATCGGCGACTGTTATTATCTTGAGGGAGTGCTCATTGGCGAACTTGGTGAGGTGAGTAAGCCGGGCCATGGAGCCGTCTTCGTTCATGATTTCGCAAATCACGCCGGCGGGGTAGAGACCGGAGAGCTTAGCGAGATCAACGACGGCCTCGGTCTGGCCGGCACGGACGAGTACGCCACCCTCGCGAGCACGGAGGGGGAACATGTGCCCAGGGCGGGAGAGGTCTTCGGGCCGAGCGTCGGGGTCTATGAGGGTGGCGACGGTGCGGGCCCGGTCAAAGGCGGAGATGCCGGTGGTGACCTCGCGCCGGCCCTCGACAGTGACAGTAAATGCGGTGCTGAAGGGTGCGGTGTTGTCCTGGACCATCATGGGGATCCGGAGCTCTTCGAGGCGTTCCCCGGTCATGGAAATGCAGATGAGACCGCGCCCGTGCCCGGCCATGAAATTGATGATTTCAGGGTTGCACTTGTCGGCGGCGATGGCGAGATCGCCCTCGTTCTCCCGGTCCTCGTCATCGACAATGATGACCATCTTCCCGGCTTGGAAATCTTGAATGGCCTCGGGGATGGTGGCAAATGGCATCCGGTATCCTCCGGTTTCCAGGACTGCTAGGACTGAGGGCTTGCGAGGGTAGATAGAGGGGACCCTGACAGATCGCCACCTTTGACGAGCTGCTCTACGTATTTGGCCAGTATATCGACTTCCAGGTTGACGGATTTTCCGATGGAGCGTTGGCTGAGAGTAGTGTGCTCCCAGGTGTAGGTGACCAGGGAGATAGTGAAGGTCTCGGGGAGGCGGTCCATGACAGTCAGGCTTGCACCGTCTACGCCGATGAAGCCTTTGTCAACAATGTAGGGCAGAAGCTCCGCCGGGGGCCTGATCTCCATGATCCAAGCGCCTTTGTCGGGGGTGATGGAGACGACTGTGCCAGAACCGTCCACATGGCCCTGCATTATGTGGCCACCGAGCCTGGAGTTGAGCGTCAAGGGCCTCTCCAGGTTGACAGGGGCGCCGGGTTCGAGGGCTCCGAGGTTGGTGCGACGCAGGGTCTCGGGCATGACGTCAAAGGAGAGGCAGTCTTCGCAGATGTCGGTTATGGTCAGGCAGGTGCCGTTGACGGCGATACTATCGCCAATTCGGGAGTCGTCCAATACGGTAGAAGCGGAGATGGACA
This sequence comes from Dehalococcoidia bacterium, assembly GCA_965197585.1. Taxonomy (GTDB): domain Bacteria; phylum Chloroflexota; class Dehalococcoidia; order Plut-88900; family Plut-88900; genus Plut-88900. The sequence continues at coordinate 1,836,234 of OZ240215.1, read as the reverse complement.
ACCGGGAACTATCCATTGAAAGGGCCCGGCCAAGCTCTTCGACTATGCCAGTAAACAATATGTCCGCTGTTTCTAGGCGTATCCCGTTAGCACTATGTCAGGGCCGAGGGTCTCTATCTCGATATTGGTGAGTCTAAGCACATCGGCCATAGCCTCGGCACCGATACCGCCAATGGCCCCGGGGCTATTGTCTCCGCCTATTATAACCGGCGCAAGGAAAGCAACAACTTTTTCTACGAGTCGATTATCGAAGAATGATCCGAGGAGGGCGCCGCCGCCCTCGACGAGAACGTTGGTCATTTCCTTTTGGCCGAACAGGTCCAGCAATGCGTTCAGATCGACGCCTGTACCAGCTTGGGGGACGATAATAACCTCTACTCCCTTTCCTTCGAGGCGTGAACGGAGGTCGGGGGATAGTTCGGGTGTAGCGAGGATGGCGCTTCCCGGTTGATTGAAGATAAGGGCATCAGGGGAGATACGGGACTTGCCTGCAATTATTATGCGAGTGGGTTGTCGGTCGAGAGGGTTACCCTTGGAGTCCCGGGCTGTGAGCCTGGGATTGTCGGCATTGACTGTACCTGCGCCGACGAGTATTGCGTCGACGCTGCGGCGTATTTCGTGGGCGCGGGCGCGGGCCTCGGGGCCCGTGATCCATTGGGACTCACCTGATCGGGTGGCTATCTTTCCATCCAGGCTAGCGGCGAACTTGGCAGTGACGAAGGGCCTGCCGGTGGTTATGTACTTGGAGTAGCCCTCCACTACGCGCTCCGCTGATCTGCGGGACTCCCCGAGCACTACGTCTATGCCGGCCCTCTCCAGTTCCCGGACGCCTTTTCCTGAGACTCGGGGGTTGGGGTCAACGGCGGCGACATGGACTCGGGAGACACCGCGTTCGATGATGGCGGTGGTGCAGGGAGGGGTGCGTCCGGCGAAGCAGCACGGTTCGAGAGTGACGTATATCTCCGAGCCACGGGCAGCAGAGCCGGCTTGATTCAGGGCTACGATCTCGGCGTGGGACTGGCCTGGGGGCCGGGTATTGCCCTCTCCGACGACTTCGCCATCTCTCACCACTACGGCACCGACGGCGGGATTAGGTGAGGAGATGCCAAGGGAGCGCCGCGCCAGGGAGATGCAGTACTCCATGTAGTCCGTGGCGGGGAGGGGTGGACGGGACAGGAGGTTCAACCGCTCCGGTCTCCGGAGGAGCCAGGTTTGAAGTCTACATGGATCCTGCTAGCGGTCGGTTGGGTCTGGCCTTGATACTTGCTGCCGAGATTCTTGGAGCCATAGAGATTCTCGGCGGGGCTGGTGAGTCGCAAGAAGGATATCTGTCCGATTTTCATGCCTGAGTAGAGGGTGACGGGGAGGTTGGCGACGTTGCTGAGCTCCAAGGTGAGATGGCCCTTCCAGCCAGGGTCTACGTAACCGGCAGTGGAGTGGATAAGGAGGCCGATGCGGCCTAGGGAGCTCTTTCCTTCGAGGCGGGCGACGATGTCGTCGGGGATTTCAATGTGCTCGGTGGTGCTGGCAAGGACGAACTCACCCGGATGAAGGATGAATGGATTATCTTCGGAGATCTGTTCCATTTCGGTGAGGTCGGTGGTGTCCTGTCGGACGTCGATGAAGGGTTTACGGGAATTGCGGAAGACAAGGACCTTGTCGTCGAGGTGGACGTCGATGCTGGCGGGCTGGATGTCGGCGGGGTCGAGGGGATCGATGACGATACGGCCCCCGCTGATCTCTTCTCTTATTGTTCTATCGCTGAGTACCACTCTAAACTCCGATGGGTGTCCGACAAGGTGAGTTATGGTGCGGATGGGATATATTAGCAATACGCGGGTGGGTGGTCTAGGGGGAGGGGAATACCCTCACCCCTTCGACTCATCACAGGGCAGGCTCTAGCTTTCTCACGCCAGAGGCGCACCTACGGCCCATCGAGGGAGGTTTGCGTAACTCATGGTGTTGGGGCGGAGAAGCCCCACCCATTCCGCTCTTGAGACCCTTCGACTCGGCTTCCCCCTCAGCTGATCTACGACAGGGCGAGCGGAATACCCCGCCTCCTAGGAATGGAAAGGCCATACTTTGTGAGCCGGGTCAGGGGCGGGGATGACGAATGTGCAAAGGTATCGTCTGAGAAGGGGGATTTGATTCTTAAAGGGACTTGGATAAGAAAACGGGGCGATTGCTTAGCAATCGCCCCGTTTTCTTTAACAGGTGGGTGGTGGGGGGTTAATTGATGGCGAAGATGATGCTTACGGTGACGGAGGTCTCGACTTCTCCGGCGCTGATGGGGGTGTCAAAGGCGGCGGATTCGGCCATTGCGATGCCAAAGGAGCGATCGAATACGGGATAAGGGACGCCGCCTCCGTAGTTGATGGAGAGAGGTTTGCCGAGGGTAACGCCGGTGAGATCGGCGAGGCGTTGGGCCTTGGCCGTGGCGTCCTGTACGGCCTCCTCGATGAGCTGATCTTCGTAAGAGGAAGTGTCGTCGACGGAGAAGTAGATAGACTGGATGCGGGTGAGGTCGCCGCCAGCGTCGACGGTTTGGTCGATGACGGCGCCAACGGACTCGATGTCCCGGATAGTGACGTTGACGATGTTAACTACGGTGAAACCCTTCAGCTCCCGGGTCTCGCCGCTATAGTCGTATTGGGGCTGAATGGAAAGGTGTTGGGTCTGTATGTCCTCATCTGCAACGCCGGCAGCGGCGAGGACGTCTACGATATTGGTCATCGCGGCAGCGGCGTCGGCGCGGGCTTGGGCTACGGTTTCATGCAGAGCCTCGACGCCAAGTACGATAGTGGCTGTGTCCGGGGCAAGGGAGATAGACGCAGTCCCGGATACGGAGATTCCGCCCTGGGGAGCATTAGCGGAACTGGACTCGGGGGTAGGGGTTGGGGGGTCTTCCGTTGTCGCGCCACAAGCGATAGCAGCGACAAGGGCGATGGCCAGCACGGCGACGATGACCAGGACATTTTTGAGATTTCTCATTTTTCCTCCACGGGCGTTGGATTTTGGTTTGCCCGAGACGGGCAATTTAGCTTCCCGTATTCATTGCTAAGACGAATTAGCCATCAGATTTGTTCCACAGGGTCGGGGGCAGGGGTCAGGTGGCTCGGATATAATTGGACTCCAAGTATCATGCTTCGGGTCCAAGGCTTCCAATGAGATGAAAAGATCGCTGCTCGATGTTGTTAAGGCACTGGCGCTGGCTGCCGTATTCTTCTTCGTGGTGCAGGCCGTGTTACAGAACTACCAAGTGCTGGGGCAGAGTATGGAGCCAAACCTGCATTCCGGACAGCACGTGATAGTTAACAAGGCTGCGTACATGTCCCTGGACGTAGAAGGGCTCTCCAAGTTTATCCCATTCTACGAAGTTGACGAGGGGTCGGAGTTTCACTTGTTCGGAGAGCCAGAGAGGGGAGACGTGGTGGTTATCAGATCTCCACAAGAAATGGAGAAGAGACTGGTGAAACGGATAGTGGCGCTGCCGGGGGACTCGCTGGAGATAGAGGACGGGATTGTCAAGATTAACGGACACTCGATTTCCGAGCCGTACGTGCTGGGGAATACCAGGGACCGTGATGAGAGCACGATTCCTGAGGACCACTACTTTGTACTGGGAGACAACCGACCCCGGAGCAACGATTCGAACACTTTTGGGCCCATTTATAAGAGCCAGATTGTTGGGAAGGCGTGGCTGGCCTACTGGCCGCCAGGAGATTTTGGGACCGTGGACAGCTTTCAAATCGAACCGGAGTCAGAGGAATGAGCAAAGACAATCCAGTGGACAGGGACAGCGTAGCCGATATGTTGGCGAGGACCAGTGTAGTGCTGGACGGACACTTTGTTCTAACCTCGGGACTACATTCGCCGAGATATCTGGAGAAGTTCCGGCTGCTGCAATACCCGGAATACACCGGCCGCTTGTGCCGGATGGTGGCCGAACACTTCGAGGGGTCGGGAGTGGAGGTAGTGGCGGGGCCGGCGTTGGGTGGGGTGATACTGGCGTATGAGGTGGCTAGACTAATGGGAGTGAGGGCCGTCTATGCGGAGAGAGTGGGAGAAGGCAGGGGCTTTCGTCGGGGGTTGAGTGTAGGGTCTGGGGAGAAGACGCTTATTGTGGACGATATTCTCACTACCGGAGGGTCGGTGGTAGACGTGGTCAATGCCGTTGGAGATTGTGGAGGGGAGGTTGTAGGGGTGGGGGTGCTGATTGATCGCTCGGGGGGAGGGGTGGAGGTGGGAGCGCCACTTTACAGCTGTCATCAGGTGGAAGTCCCGGTATATCAACCTGAGGAGTGCCCGGAGTGCCAGAAAGGGACACCCATCGCGCGTCCGGGGGGTGGGTAGGGTTTCCTACATCTCGCCTAAGCACTGGATGCCTGGGTCGAACACGGGGATGATGGAGGAGAAGGTGCAAGGGTAAATTGACACTGGGATGGACGGGTGCCAATATTGGGCTCGGGAGCCGTTAGCTCAGCGGAAGAGCACCGGACTTTTAATCCGGGTGTCGTGGGTTCGAATCCCACACGGCTCACCAGAGTTTGGTCAAAATCAAGAACCTTCGTCTTGAATGTAGCTTTGGAATTTGATGTCACTCTCCTATGTGCTTGCCGCATCTGCGTAAGGGATGAAGGTTTTTCCAACGGTTAAGCCAAGTGCCATAGCCGCTGGTTGGCCAATCTCCGGTTCGATTCCACCCCGGTAGGCCAAAGGGCATTGCCCGGAAGGGTTGAGTTTCGGACATAGCCATGCTCAGACTCCTCAGTGTCACCAACTTCGCCACCATAGAACAGCTCGAAATAGAGTTGGCGCCCGGTTTTGGTGTGCTGACCGGGGAGACGGGAGCGGGCAAGTCGATCATCGTGGATGCGCTGAGTCTTCTACTCGGAGGGCGCGCCGATGTCGGCATGGTACGTTCCGGGGCTCGCCGGTCCAGGGTAGAGGGCATTTTTCTGCTTGGCGGCGACATCTCTCAGAAAATCGATGCTGCTCTGGCTGAGTACGAAATTCACGTCGGAGAAGAGGAGATGATTCTCGCTCGGGAGGTCAACGTGGATGGGCGCAACACCTGCCGCGTGAACGGGCGAATCGTACCTCTCAGGCTGTTAAGCACATTGGCCCAACACCTGGTGGACATTCACGGCCAAAATCAACACCTATCCCTTCTCCGAGTACGTGAGCACATGGATATCCTGGACAAGTACGGGGGGCTAGGGCAGCTTCGCACCGAAGTGGCAGGGGTGGTCCGCCAACTAACTGAAGTTCGCCAAGAGCTAGAACAGCTTCGGAAGGATGAAAAGGAGCTTGCTCAACGGGTTGATTTTCTGAGGTATCAGGCAGGAGAGATCAGCACGGCAAATCTACGCCCAGCTGAAGATGATGACCTCACTATAGAGAGGGACCGGGTCGCCAATGCAGAGCAAATTATCACATTGTCCGACCACGCCTACCGAGCGCTATACGATAGTTTCGACCGGCACGAATCGGTCATTGACCTTATGGGGCAGGTATCCAAGGACCTTTCCCAACTGGAGCGGCTGGACCCCTCATTGAGCCAGACTGTTGAGTTGGTAGACGCCTTGACGCACCAGGTGGAGGATTTGGCGCATGGACTGAGAAACTATCGCGATGGCATCGAATACAGCCCGGCGCGTCTTCAAGAGCTTGAGGAGCGGTTGGACTTAATCAACAATCTCAAAAGGAAGTACGGCGGTACGATCGAAGAAATCCTGGCCTTCGGCGAGCGGGCCTCGCAGGAGCTGGAAAAGCTAGATTACAGCGAAGAGCGTGTGGAGGAGTTGAAGTCCCGAGAGATCGATATTCGAAGGCAGGTGGGCAGGCTGGCGGGTCAGCTCTCCGAAGCTCGGCAACACGCAGCCAAGCGCCTGGCTGATGCCATACAGGAAGAGGTGGCCGGGTTGGCCTTGGGACATGCCCAAGTGTTGGTTGATATTCGTCAATCAGAGTCGGAGGACGGGGTGCCGGTTGGGACCGCGGGTCCGGGCCCGAACGCAACATCTTCTTTGGGTGGGGAGTCGATCAGGCACCTAGCGTACAACGGGACAGGTATAGACTCCGTGGAATTCTTGATCTCGCTGAACCTGGGCGAGCCGCCCCGGCCCCTGGCCAGGGTCGCCTCCGGGGGAGAAGCGTCTCGGCTTATGCTTGCCATAAAGACCATCCTTTCCACGGCTGACCAAATACCAATACTGGTGTTCGACGAAATCGATGCGGGTATAGGGGGTCGAGTCGGGAGCGTACTGGGCCAGAAGCTATGGGGTCTGTCCAAGAGCCACCAGGTGCTTTGCGTAACTCACCTCCCGCAAATAGCGTGCTACGCAGACCACCACGCTAAGGTTACAAAACTTGCCTCACATGATAGGACCGTGACATCGGTGGAGGCGCTGGACGGCGAGGACAGGGTGTCGGAACTCAGTCAGATGCTGGGCTCCGATAGCGGCGCAACCCGCGCCAACGCTCTAGAGATGCTGAAACAGGCCAAGAACTGGAAGGATAGCAAAGGAGTGCACCCCATGCAGGGAACTTTTGCATAGCCGCCGCGGAGTTGTATTCGAAAGGTATCGATTGTCTATTGGCGCTATCGGCCAGAATGGCAGGCTAAACTTCAGCGAGAATGACCCGAATTAGCTTTCCTCAACCATGGCCTTTAACAGTCTTAGCTGCTTGCCGTCGGAGAATCGGATTGCCAGACGAAGCAGGGGTGACGCCAGTTTCCACCATAGCCCCGTGATCTGACAATTGGCGACCAAGGTGACTCGGGAGGAACGCTCGTCTATCTCGTGCACTTCGTATGTGTAATCCGCAGTCACACCGCCCTGGATCGAACGCAGGACTATTGATCGACCAATGTCACAGTGGATGATGGTGCTTGAGCGATCCGCGCCACGGGCTCGGAAAGTCAGTTTCGTACCTATGGCGGTTTCTCCCCCTGCAGTCATCCCTTCGATTCCGGGCATCCACCTGTGGGCGTTCGTCCAATCGGTGAGGGCCTCCCACACTTGAGGGGCCGGCTTTTGAATTGCCTCTTCGACTGAAAGCGTTTGCATAATGATCAGCCTCCTAGACCGTCGATTTTAACACCGGTGCTCCGGCGGGAAGGAGGCTTCGGATTGGCGATCCCCTCTGACGCTGCATATAACCTAGTTACACCAGAATTTTGCCGGTATGGTCAGAGGAAGTGAATTGGCGTTCATACGACAAGCCCGTTATCATGCTTACGCCAAGAATCCGAGGAGATTGAGAAAACCTAATTGATCCAGGGCCGCTTGCCGAGTTCGAGGGGTGTTAGAAGGGAGATCAGAAATATGGGTGCCAATGGTAGACATAACGGGGTGGTAGCGGATGCCGACGGGCACATCATGGAGCCCGGAGACCTGTGGAAGGAGAACCTGGAACCTCGATATCGGGATAGGGCTATGCAGGTGGTAAGCGGTGAGGATGGACTCGACTACCTGGAGATAGACGGCAGGGGGTCCGAGGTCCTTAACGGAGCCCTGGGAGGGCTCGGAACTTTGGACGAAGGGGCGGCCTGGAGATTGAAAGAGCATAAGCCGGAGCTCCTAAACTGGGAGGATTGCAGGACCCCCGGGTCCAGGGACCCTCATGCTCGAATAGAGTGGATGACCGAACAGGGCATCGATCTCGCCTTCCTCTATCCCTCGCTGGGGTTGAACTGGCAGACGGAGTGCGGAGATGCCGGTCTCGCAGCAGCTTACTGCCGAGTGTACAACGACTGGATCATAGATTTTTGCCGACCCTACCCGGACAGGCTAATTCCCATCGCAATGGTCTCGCTCATGGAAGTGGAGAACGGAGTCGAGGAGGTCAAACGGACGGCGAGGCTCGGGGCGAAGGGGGTGTACATGTTTCCGAACCCGCCGGTAAACGGAATCCCATACGGAGAGACTTACTACGATCCGTTCTGGGCCGAGGTGGAGGAAGCAGGCTTGCCCATCGGCATCCACGTCAGCAGCACCCCCAGGTTCGTGGGCAACGATCTGTACAAGGCTACCTTCACCAGCAACGGGTGGTGGTTCGACCTGATGCAAAAGCTGGACTGCCAGCTAGGGTTCACTACCTTCTTCCAGGGAGGCGTGTTTGACCGTTTTCCACGCCTGAAGCTGGGTGTAGTGGAGGCCCATTGCGGTTGGATGCCCGCGTGGCTGGATGCCATGGACTCGGCCATGAGGAACAACCCGGGAGCAGCGATGATGCCCAGCGACTACTTCAAGCGGCAGTGCTGGATATCGGGCGAGCCGGACGAAAAGGCATTTTCGTTTACCGCGCAGATGCTGGGCGCCGATAAGCTGGTCTGGGGTTCCGATTACCCACACGCAGAAGGCCACGCCGAGCCGCTGACGGAGTTGAAGGAGAGCATTCGCCATCTTCCCGAGGAGGAGCAGAGACAGATCATAGGGGAGAACGCTGTAAATCTGTACGGGCTCGATTCCTAAAGTACTTCGACTGAATGATTGACTCATCGAGTGACGCCCAAGCCCCGACCGTCGTGACCGTGTATCCGATGACCGGCCGGCAACTGTTCTTCAACGTGCCTCACGCCGTCTGCGAGGAGTGCGACTTAACCGTTCGCTTGGTCCAGCGCATTGCTTCTGACCTACCCCACATCGAAGTTCGCATCAAGCCGTGGTTCAACCACATTATTGATGCCCTGCGCCGCGGCGGATGGCACCCGCCTGTAGTTACGATCAACGGGAAGGTCAGCACCCAGGGTGTCGTCCCCGATGAAGATGGGCTCCGCTTCGCCCTCGTGGGGGACGCCCGAACCGCCGTCGCCGATGACGCCTGACGATACTGCTTCCGTCGCCGCCGTCGCCTCGGACGGCGCTTCACGCATCCTTCTCGGCGGCTATCTCGCTGTCGGCTCCACTCGGGAATGGCTTAGGGCGTGGGCAGCCGTCCTCATACTGCTCGGTCCTGCAAGGCTCGTACTTCGACTCGCTACGGCGCTGCCAAACCTGTTGCCCATACGAGGCCGGGCTGCCTGCCGGGCCGCGGAGCGTTGGTGGGCTCGGCTCGCCGCCCGCCTACTTGGTCTGCGCATCCGAATTAATGGCCTCGAACACATCGACCCGGACGAACAGTACGTGGTTGTAGCACTTCACGAGGGCTTCGCCGACGGCCTCGCGCTCCTACATCTACCACTCTCGTTCACAGTTGTCGCCCGAGACGAGCTTGCCGCGTTCCCGGTTCTCGGCGGCCATCTGGAGCGCGGGCGGCACCTTTTGATCCGGCCCGAGCGCCCGGTATCGACAACGCGTTCGCTCCTTCGCGACGCCCGCGCTGCGATCGAGTCCGGAGAAAGCGTCCTCCTATTCCCCCAAGGTTCTATCCTCGGGATTGAAGTCGCGTTTCAGCCTGGAGCCTTCAATCTCGCGGAGCGCCTCGGGCGTCCGATCCTCCCGGTAGTCGTTACGGGTGGGCACCGTGTCTGGGAGCACCCATTTACACCCACACTTCGCACCAACCAGTCCATGAGCCTCACCGTTCTTCCACCTGTCCCGCCTGAAGAAGTCGCTGCACAGCGAGGAACGATCGAGCAGAGCATGAAACAGTTGGCTCTTGCCAGCGACACGCCACCTCGGCACTTCGACCCCAGCCGGGATGGCTACTGGGATGATTACCGTTACGAGATTGACCTTGCATTCCCCGACCTCGCCCAGCGAATCGCCACCCATCGCGCCCTACAATCGCACGGCGAACTCGAAGGTTCGTAGTAGGACATAGACATTTAGATGTCCGCTACTCGTGGGCGGTGGACTTGAAGCCATCCTATTCCACTCGTGTATAGTTAGAAGCCGTGCGAAATTACGACAGAAAACTATCGGCTTTCGCACCCGCTACGACGTTAAGTTGTTGCAAAATTAACCCTCTTGAACTACGCCTACATCAGCACTAATCCCGGACGCTTTGCCGTAGTGGCGGTGATCGCGACGGCATGCCTGATCTCTCTTATCGGGTTCGGAATCCGGGCCAGCTTCGGCATATATCTGGAGCCAATGACGGTTGCCAACGGATGGTCTCGGGAGACCTTTTCGTTGGCGATGGCGATCCAGAACTTGTTGTGGGGCATTGGCGTACCGGTGGCCGGGGCGATTGCGGACAGGTTCGGGACAGCCAAGGTAGTCGCCCTAGGGGCGGCGGTTTACTCTGTTGGCATTGCCGGGATGGCGATGTCGGACAGCGGGCTTGCGCTACACCTGACCGGAGGGATTCTAGTCGGGTTGGGAGTAGCCTTCTGCTCGTTCTCCCTGGTGCTGGCGGCCATTGCTCGCCTTATCGGGCCTGCACGGCGGTCCCTGGCGTTGGGGCTTGGGACAGCCGCAGGATCTCTAGGCCAAGTTATCTTTTCTCCGATCAATCAGGCCTTGATATCCCGCTACGGCTGGTACGACTCCCTATTGGTGATGTCGGTGGTCTCATTGGTCTTGATACCCCTGGCGTTCAGCCTTCGAGGCAGCTCGGAATCGAGAGGGGAACCAGCATCGGACCAGGGCCTGACCAATGCCTTGGGCGAGGCGGTAAATCATCGGAGCTACCTGCTCCTAACGGCGGGCTTCTTCGTATGCGGGTTCCACGTTGCATTTATCACCGTGCATTTCCCGACGTACGTCACTGATCTCGGTCTCTCTCCTCAGACAGGCGCATATGCGCTTTCATTAGTAGGCCTGTTCAACATTATTGGTTCTCTGGCGTCAGGAGCGTTCGGGCAACGATACTCCAAGAAGATGGGGCTGTCCTTCATCTATTTCACCCGGGCACTGATCATCCTGGGACTTCTGATGGCCCCGGCCAACGGGCTGACAATTTATCTATTTGCGGCGTCAATGGGACTACTTTGGCTGTCAACCGTGCCTTTGACCACGGGGATAGTGGCGCAGATATTTGGGCTCAAGTTCATGGCCACCCTGTTTGGTCTTGTTTTCCTGAGTCATCAGGTCGGGAGCTTTATTGGAGTGTGGATGGGCGGGTTGCTCTACGACCGCACAGGTTCCTATGACGCTATGTGGTGGGCGGGAGTCGGCTTCGGGGTGTTCGCTGCTATTGTGCACTTCCCAATCAATGACAAACCTGTGGGCCGATTGCGTATGGCTCGGGCCATAAGGTAGCAAAGGGGCCCGGGTTACGGCATTACTCCGAGGGCAGTCGGCAAGTGCTTAACCTGGGGCTGCCTAAATGTCCTTAAAGGACAATGCAGAGTTGGCGCGGGGCTCGGTGAGATCGTTGTTTTGTGGAAACCGACGTATCTCAGTGGCATGGGTGGAGATGTGTCTGTGCTGACGCGGTCAGTTTTAGGAGGCTCTGTAGGCAGTCAAGTTGTGCTCAGTAGAAGCACTCCCACCACGACCGATGCGACCCCCAGAATCTGGATAGGGTGCAGACGCTCGCGGAGTACGGTGATGCCGCCAGCGATCGGGACGAGGGTGTAGGCGGACGAGACGGCGGCGACGATGGCCACATTCCCCACTTGAGCGCCCCTAGCGAAAGCGAACATTCCGCCGATCTCGATGGCGCCGATCGCGAGGATTGCCAAAGTGATTCTGGTGGTTAGGCGTTGGTGGGGCTCGGGGCGTTGCCTTATGGCGAGGGGCGTCACTAGAACAGCTGTGAACATCCTGATCATGTAGATTGGCAGGAACCAGCCGAGGTCTTTTGAAAGGGCAGCGACCGAGTAGTAGAAGACCCCGAAGGCGATCATGGCTAAGAATCCAAAGAAGACGCCCCTTCCAACGACGATGCGTCCGCCCTTCAGTTCCGAGATGTTTATCGATGCGAGGAAAACGCCAAGCAGGGCCGCGGCAGTGCCTGAGGACTGGCCCGGGGACAGAGACTCGGCAAGGATCAGGACGGCCAGGATTACGACGACTCCCTTGTAGACGGACATGATCGGGCTGACGATGGCTACGGGCCCACGTTGAAGGGACGCGTAATACAGGACGTAGGTCATGCTATAGAGGGCTCCGAGACCGATGAAGGTGAGCCACTCCCGGCTCGATGTGTGGATGATGCCCCCATCGAGGGGCAGATAGGCAGTGGCGGCCAGCACGGAAGCTACGTTTACTCCGAAGATCAGCCTGAAGTGGCTGGTCCTGCGGGCAAGCAGCGCGCTAGCGAACTCGGCCAGTCCGAAGCCCAGGGCCGCCAACAGGCCCATGCTCACGCTATCAGCAATCATGCCGCTAGCTTGTCGGAACCATAGAGTGGATCACGGGAATCCTCAAAGTCGATATCTTTCTGGGTGATGCAGTCTATGGGGAGCTGGACTTGGCAACCTCGATCGGATGGTTCAAGCAATCTGCGCAGTCTCCAAGACAGGAAAGCGGCTTTGTGAAACACCTTCCTTGTTATGGTGTTGATAGACCAGTCAAGTTTGACCACTCAGAAGGGTAATGCTAGCCTACGCAGCTAAATCATGGCTAAGAACTTACCACAACACGCCGAAGTCGTAGTCATTGGCGCGGGTATCGTGGGGTGCAGCGTCGCCTATCACCTTGCCAAAATGGGGTGGAAAGACGTGGTGGTACTGGAACGAAGCGCCATTATCAGCGGAACCACCGCTCACTCGGCGGGACTGGTAACCCAGCTGCGCCATACCCGCGCATTGACGGATATCTCTCGCTATGGCGTGCAGCTTTACCAGGAGCTCAAGGATGAGACCGGCCTGGACACCGGTTTTCGACAGACGGGAAGCATAAGCGTAGCCCGGACCCAGGGCCGCATGGACGAGCTTCGGCGAATGATATCCATGGCCAAGAGCTTCGGCGTGGAGATGAACGAGATTGGCCTGGACGAGGCGAAAGAGCTCTGGCCCCTGATGAGCATCGAAGGGCTAGTGGGAGCGGTACACCTGCCCTACGATGGTGAAACGGTGCCGGACAGCACGGCTAACGCACTGGCGACAGGGGCCACGAGACGTGGCGCGCAAATCATCGAGAACACCCCTGTGAACAACATTTTGACCAGCGGTGGAGCGGTGTCGGGCGTGGCCACATCACGGGGAGACATTAGATGTGAAGTAGTGGTGAACTGCGCAGGTATGTGGGCACGGGAGATCGGGCTGTCGTGTGGAGTATCCATTCCTCTGCACGCTGCCGATCACGCCTACTTTGTCACCGAACCGGTGCCTGGGGCCTCGGAGGACATGCCCTCACTTCGCGACCCCGATGGTTACATCTACGTACGGCGATACCCCTTCGAAGCTGGTGGAATACTAATAGGCGGCTTTGAGCCCGAGGGGGTACCGTGGGGGATGGACGGCATACCAGACGACTTTTCCCTCCACATGCTCAACCGTGACTGGAGCCACTACGACATCTTGATGGAAAATGCCATGGACCGCGTCCCGGCCATAGCCGATGCAGGAGTGCGCATCAAACTTGTCGGGCCAGAAAGCTTTACGCCTGACACCCGCTACATCATGGGTGAGGCTCCCGAACTGCGCAACTTCTTCGTGGCAGCCGGTTTCAACTCCAGCGGCGTAGCATCGGCGGCAGGGGCGGGGAAGGCTATGGCGGAATGGATCACGGAGGGGGAAATGACCGAGGACCTCTCGGAGGTGGACATCGGTCGCTTCCAGAGTTGGGCAAACAATCCCGCCTACCTGCGGGACCGAACCGGGGAGGCCCTGGGTCTGCTCTACGCCATGCACTGGCCTCACAGGCAGCCGGAATCGGCCCGAAACGTACGACAATCTCCTCTGCACGAACGACTCGTTTCGCGGGGAGCGTGCTTTGGTGTTGTTGCCGGATGGGAGCGGCCCAACTGGTACGCCCCAGAGGGAGTTGACCCCGTTTACGAGTACTCCTGGGGGCGACAGAATTGGTTTGACCATTCTGCCAAGGAGCACTTGGCAGTGCGGCAAGCCGTAGGCTTGTTCGACCAGACCTCCTTTGCCAAGTTCCTGCTTCAAGGAGCCGACGCCGAATCTGTCCTGCAACGCCTGATGGCCAACGACGTAGCCGTGGCACCAGGCAGTCTGGTCTACACCGCCATGCTGAATGCGAAGGGCGGAATAGTGTCGGACTTGACGGTAAACCGTATATCGGAAGACACGTATATGATTGTCACGTCAGCGGGGTCGGTGACCCGGGACTACACCTGGATGAGAAGGCACATTCCCGATGATGCGAGAGCGACGCTTACAGACGTCTCGTCATCCTACGCTGTGTTGAGTGTGATGGGGCCTCGGTCCCGGGACCTGTTATCCCGCCTTACCGACGCCGACCTTTCAAACGAGGCTTTTCCGTTTCTAACTTCGAAGGAGATCTATCTCGGTTATGCGCCGGTGCGGGCCTCGCGGATTACCTATGTGGGCGAGCTGGGCTGGGAGCTCTACGTCCCTAGTGAGTACGCCTGCAACGTGTACGATTCCATAGTCGAAGAAGGCGGAGAATTTGGGTTGAAGCATGCCGGCTACCATGCGCTGGACTCGCTGCGTTTAGAAAAGGCGTACCGAAGCTGGGGTCACGACATCACGAGCGTCGATACTCCACTGGAGGCCGGGCTTAGATTTGCGGTGGCTTTCGACAAGGGGGTCGATTTCATCGGGAGAGATGCTCTACTGCGCCAAAGGGAGAAGGGACTGGAAAAGCGGCTGGCCATATTCGTACTGGAAGACCCGGAGCCGCTCCTGCTGGGCGATGAGCCCATCTATCGAGATGGGGTTATTGTGGGCCGCACAACTTCAGGGAATTATGGTCACGCACTGGGTCGGTCCGTGGCTATGGGCTACCTGGAAAATGAAGAAGGGTCGACTCCCGGCTGGATACGCTCAGGCTCCTATGCAATAGAGGTTGCTACCGAGCGTTTTTCGGCCAGTGTACGGCTCAGCCCGCCCTACGACCCGAAAAGCGAGAAGATAAAGGACTAGCTACGCCTTCGAGATACTTACCTGCCGAGTGTGATTAAGAGCGCTGAATCAGGTGAAGGCCGGGGGATCTTCTACGGATTGGCAATCCCATGGCCAGTCAGAACGTTGCGGTCTAAAGATGGTCTAATCCGGGCCATGGGATGCGCGTCCTGATACATTCGATGGAGGCGGCACAGTCTATTGCCGTATCACTATGAGTCTCAACCCACGTATTAACTTGGAGCACAATCAGATGAACAAGAGCACGTGTGACGTTCTCATTCACAACGGTCAGATCATCACCATGGACTCGGAGCGCAGAATCTATCGCACGGGCGCGGTGGCGATTACGGGTTCGCGCATTGTAGAGGTAGGCACCGATGCCGATATGAGACAACGCTTTGATGCAAAGGAGACGATAGATGCCGAAGGC
This sequence comes from Dehalococcoidia bacterium, assembly GCA_965197585.1. Classification (GTDB taxonomy): domain Bacteria; phylum Chloroflexota; class Dehalococcoidia; order Plut-88900; family Plut-88900; genus Plut-88900. The sequence goes on along the minus strand of OZ240215.1, from coordinate 1,820,908 downwards.
GGCATCGTGCATCCTGGCTTCATCGATGCTCACAATCATATCGTCCACACTTCATGTCGGGGGGTTGGAAATATCCGCGATGCAAATCCAGGGCCCGTCAACTTCGCAGATTGGAAAGCCGGAGTTACCGATGAGGACGAGGCTGCTGCCACTGCCACGGCCAGTCTCGAAATGCTTCGAAGCGGCTTTACGATGTTTATAGAACCGGGCTCACTGTTCTCGACCGAGGCTGGGGCTGAGGCGGTAGAGCGTGTGGGCATGAGGGCCCTTTTCGCCCCGCTCTATCTGTGGGACAGGAGCGAGTGCTTTGATGCTGTACCCTCGCTAATAAGTCCGAGCCTGATGGCTCGTGCGCCCATCGATCTAGACCATTCACTGGGGCAATTGGACGTGGAGCTTCACCGGAACAGAGACCCCGAAGCGTTGGTCCGGGGTTACATATTCGTCTACGGCGCAGGGACTGCCTCGCCCGAACTGTTGCAGGCGGCACACGCATGTGCCCGCGACAATAACGTGCCCTTTCAGCTTCATGCCGGTTACGTTCCAGGAGAGCCCGCGATCTATCGCGCCATAAACGGCACCAGCCACATCATGCACCTGAAAGAGCTCGGTGTACTCGACGAGCACACCGTAATAGTCCATGCAAACGTGCTGGACGAAGAGGAGGAGAGAGTGGTCCAGGAATCGGGCTGCCAGATAGTATGGTGCCCGGCTGCCTTCTTCTCGCTCGGGTTCGGAGGAAGTGCGAACTTCAAGATGGCGCAGCGGTACCAACGAGGAACCCGTGTCTCTCTAGGCACCGACGGCGCTATCGGATGCACTCCGGGTGGGATAATGCTCGCTGCACACTACGCGTCACAAACCTATGCGGACCCTCTTTCCCCCGGAGCGTTACTCGAAATGCAGACCATCAATGCGGCCTCGGCTGCCGGAATGGATGCGGAGCTGGGAAGCCTGGAATCCGGCAAGCGCGCGGACGTCGTTGTGAGGTCTGCGGGCGCGGCCGAAGCCTATCCCTCAAACAACCCATTGCACTTGCTGGCGTTAACTATGGGAACCGGGAGTGTGAATACTGTCCTGGTTAACGGAGAGATGGTCTTCAGTGAAGGACACTCGACCCGAGTGGACGAGCAGGAGGTCTACCGGACAGTCTCTGACTCGGTAGTTGCTCGGGCGGGACGGCTCGGGGTTGACCTGGGACTCGGGTGGCCGGTTGTTAGCTAATCTACGAGCCACGGCACTCGGTCCCCGGAATGATGGTACGGAGAGCGCCGGAGTCGGGTGGCTTGATTGCAACTTCAGGGCGACGTCTGTCTAGGCATGTATCGCCGACTGTCCACCGTCCAGATAGATCACCTGACCTGTCATCCAGTCCGAGGCCGGGCTGGCCAGGTAGACGGCCAACAGCCCGATGTCCCGGGCGTCGGTGAGGCGTTGGAGGGGAACGCCTTTAACACGGGCCTCGTGGACGGCCTGATCGATGAAACCGGGCCTGGTCATCTCGGTCATGAACCAGCCGGGGCCGATGCCGTTGACGTTGATGTTGAACCGGCCCCACTCCAGGGCAAGGCACTTGGTAAGCATGTTCAGGGCAGCCTTGGAGCTGTCGTAGGCGGTGTAGTAGGCCTCGGCGAGGATGCCAGTCATCGATGAGACGTTGATGATCTTGCCGCTGCGCCGTTCCAACATCTGACCGGCTACGGCTCGGCAGCAGTAGAAAGCTCCGCTGAGGTTAATGTTCAGGAGGCGGCTCCATTGGTCATCGGTGAGCCCGGCCTTAAGGTCACCGGAGATCTTTTCCTCGGGGAGCCTCTCAATTGGTATTAGGGGTACGGCGCCGTAGCTTATGCCAGCGTTGTTGACCAGGATATCGATTTTCCCCAGGGCGGCGGTGGCCTGGGACACCGCCTGCTCAGCCTGGGCCGAGTCGGATACGTCTAACTGCACAGCGACGGAGTTTCGGCCTAGCGACCGTATTTCATTGGCAACCTGTTCAACCTGGTCCAGGGTGCGAGAAGCGACTGCGATGTCGGCGCCGGCCTCGGCCAACACCAAAGCGATAACCTTGCCAATACCCCGGCCCCCACCGGTAATGAGGGCGGATTTGCCTTCCAAACTGTACTCGCTAAGCATTTGGTCAACTTCTCCATTTCGCTAGCAGCTTGTGCCCGTTGCCCTCAATAGATGTGTCACACGCGTTCTCGTAGGGTAAATTCGAAACCGGTTGACCTCAGCGCCAATTGTGCCCTCATCTAAGATGCCGAGACGCTTACGTGTCCATGTGCAGGTCAAGAGGGGCAAAGGCCAATCGCAATCAGATCAATTGAACCGGTACACCTTGGCGGCGTTTTCGCAGGTTATCTGCTGTATCACGTCCTTGGGGAGGTGTCCCAGGTTAGTCTGGATGACCGACTTGGAATCGGGGAATACGCCGTCGGGGTGAGGGTAGTCGGAGCCCCACATAATGCTGTCTATACCAATTCTCTCAATCTCGTCCATCGAGACGTACTCCTCCTGGAAGGTGGAGTGTCCCTGTCGACGCCAGTAGTCGCTCGGTTTCATCTCGAGGCCGAGTTGGAATAACCTGTCGGCGTATTCGATGTCCGTCCTCTCGACGATGTAGGGTATCCATCCGATACCGCATTCGCCCAGCACCCAGTTGAAGTCAGGGAATCTCTGGCAAGCCCCGGAAAGTATGACACTGATCAGGAACTCTGAACCAGTGATCTGGAACAGGGCTTCCCCCAACCCCCTGACCACGTACCGGTATTCCGCTTCTTCCTTAGGCTGCGGCCTGGCGAAGGTGCCACCCACGGTGTGAAAGGAGATCGGTATTTGGCACTCGCCAGAGGTTTGCCACAATATATCCCAGTCTTTGTGGTACAGGGGCTTGTTCATCTGCGGTACGAGGATCTCCGCGCCTCTTAGGCCCAACTCTGCTGCCTGGCGAAGCTGGTCGGCGGCGGTCTGAGGGTCTCGGTGAGTCAGGCAAGCGAGTGCGTTCATCCGCGCGGGATTCTTACCGACGAAATCGGCGACCCACTGGTTGTAGACTTGGTAGGTGGAGTTAAGAATCGCTGCGTCTTCGACCTCGGGGCCAAGGCGGCCACCGGCACCGATCTCCAGGATGCCGTACATGATTTCGGCATCCACGCCGTCTATATCCAAGTCTTTCACGCGGAGGTCGGGATCGCTGGGATGATAGACTCCGTGAGCCATACTATCGAAGAACCCGACTTCGGCCATCCGGTCCAGATGTTTGGCTTCCCCTTCCTGATAGTGGCCGCTGGTCAGGCCACCGCTGCCAGAGGGCACAACTTTCTTGCCTTCCAACATCCAGTAAGGACCTTCTTCCGTGTCCTCCACCCGGGGCATCTTATCCCTGAGCGCAGAGGGAGCATTCTCTACGAACATCTCTGGCGGCATATAGACCAGATCCATGTGGGTGTCGGCGGAAATCAGATTGTATTTCATGTGCTTCTCCTACTGTTTGCTAATCGTGTCATCATCTAGTTGAATCGGTACACTCTCGCAGCATTGTCACATATCAACTTCTGCCGAACCGCGTCGTCCAGGTGTCCCATGCCTTCTGCGATGGCCTTGGCAGAATCGGGGAACACGCCGTCGGGGTGGGGATAGTCCGAGCCCCACATTATGTTGTTGATGCCGATCCGCTCAATCTCATCGGTTGAGACGTATTCCTGCTGGAAGGTTGAGTAGCCCTGTCTCTGCCAGTACTCGCTAGGCTTCATGTTGAACCCTAGGTGGAACAGACGGTCATCGTATTTTGAATCGGTCCTTTCGATTACGTAGGGGATCCATCCGATTCCACACTCGCCGAGGACGAATTGGAAGTCTGGATTTCGCTCGCAGGCCCCGGAGAGAACCATGCTTACAAGGAACTCGATGCCCGATAGCTGGAACATGATGAATCCAAGGCCCATGCTCAGCCATCCGTAATCGTCCTGGTCGGCAGGTGAAGGAGTTCTATGGGGATAGCCCAACGTATGGAAAGATACTGGCATACGGGTCTCCGATGCGGCTTCCCACAACGGCTCCCAGTTTTTGTGATATGCGGGGTTAGGCATTTTGCCAGCATTGATTTCCGCGCCTCGTAATCCCAATTCGGCGCAGCGTCTCACCTGTCGGGCTGCTACTTCGGGATCGTGGCTGCTGAGGCAACCGAGGGCGGCGATGCGATCGGAGTGGGGTCGAACAAAGCCGGACACCCATTCGTTGTAGGCATTATAGATGGCGGTTGTAACCTCAACATCCTTGAATCCGGGCCCCGAAAATCCGCCTCCACCTATGCCCAGGATGCCGTACATCACCTCGGCGTCTACACCGTCGATGTCCTGGTCTTTGATGCGCAGCTGTGCATCCGAGGGGTGGTAGATGCCGTTCGCTATGCCGTCAAAGAAACCCACTTCAGCCATACGGTCAAGATGGTGAGACTGACCAGGTACGTAGGCTGCGAAATCCTTCGTCAGATTTCCTCCTACACCGGCGCCGCACATATATTCTCCCTCGATTTCCCATGCCTTGCCGCCGTTTTTCTGGTCGGCCACATATGGCATTTTGTCCTTGAGATGTGCCGGGGCGTTGTTCGTGAAGAGGTCACCCGGAAGCCATGCAACGTCCAGATGGGTGTCTGCCGATATCACTTTGTAATCCATTCGTTCCTCCCTCTGTCTGCCCTCTATAGGGTGCATCATATCAACAATGGAAAACTGCCTGTCTCCATTGATAGAGTTCCTAATTATAGGCGGCGTGATAACTCGTTGTTGGAGCCATTTGGCTGATACGCCGTACTCTTGTCTTAGTTGTCTAGCTTTACACGATGCGGTCTTAAGTGTCACCCCGGAGCCGGACTACCATTGTAGATGACGCTGCTAGAAGGAAATTCCCTTCGAATTCATGGTTCGGGACTAATAATACAGAGTTTTGGATGATGAATGCTAAGGGATGTACTCGTTTGGTAGATTCGTGACACGCCGGGGTTTTATTCAGTCCTCCTGAGGCGGATCCTCTCCGCCAAAGGCGGACTTTCAGCACGGCGGGTGTTCCATCTTCGATTGTGGGGTTTGTGGGTTTCGGTTCTGTCTGTTGGGAGGGGATTGGCGATGGAAGACGCTGGCTGGACGCTGCCCCCGTTCCTGTGTTGCGGGTATTCCGACGAGGCCCTGGGGCAAGGGCATCCGGCCCGCCTGCCGCTGCTGCGGCCTAAGGCCCTGACACGCCGGACAAGGCAGGGACCGTCAGAGCCGACAGTCCGAGCCCTGCTCCCGAGGGTCGGCTGCACCCCGCAGGGGCGGGGAGGAGACCCGGCGTCCGGCGTGGGTCGTCGGGGCTCATGCAGGCGTAGTATGTTTGAGTTTGCCGGTGTGACCCGGAGCGCACGGTTCACCGGCGCCCGACTTGTTAAGCGGTCGAGGAGCCGAGAGGACCTCGGCGCCGGGCTTACCCAACCGCCCCGCTCGAAAGAGCGGGAACCCTCCCGGGGGAGGGAATCCCTGTAAGAGGCTGAGGGCGTCTTAGAGGGGGCACACATGGAACGATAGCGAACCAGGGCGTCTTTCCATCGCCTGGGGGTCAGGGAAGGGGTCACGGGACCCGGTGGGATGAGGAGATGGCGGCGTTTGCTTGAGCCGCGGGCCTGCGCGCGGGCCGTTGGGATGGGCTTGGACGTTGAGTCCTCGGGTGGGTCTAGTGGGCTTCCCTAGTTTTTGGTTCCTCCTTGAAATAGTTAGGTTGGTGTTCGAACGGTGGGGATAATAGCACTAATGTTCATACGGGTCAAGGGGTTGGTGTCACTCCTCTATCTGAACGAGATCATGGGAGGCTCTCTGATTTGATCGGGGTGCCTCCTTTGCCGTGTCAGCCAATTAGACTCATAGGTGTCGGGTCTACGCAGTTGGCTCTACAGGTCCTGCATTCGTGCCACGCAGCGCTCGTACCTCGAGTCTCCCGTTTCGGCTGTTAAAATCTTGCCGGGAGCTACTTTACCGTGAAGCGCAGAGGAAAGTGTATATCTGGTTTGGTCGTTGTCATACCCACCGTTTCCATCCCTCCCGCAGTGCTCGGCATCCTGGATGACTAAATGGCGTGGACCGTTGCGCTTGGGATCGCGATTGTGCCTGTCGTGCACGTTGGCCGGCCGTTCCAGTGGCTGTATAACGACTTGACCAAAAAGCCTGATGGGTGGCGTAGTACATACCGCATCGTGAGGTTGCTGATGTTAACAGTCTACCAAGTCACGTCTCGAAGATTGTTCCGCCTATTGTCCAGATACGTACACCGCGACAGTCTATGGACTTGTTGGTGGTGAGGAGTTGCCATGTCGACCCTTTTCCTTGAGGCTTTCGGACAGCTTTCTCCGGGCACGAACCTGATTGATGCCGAGGAGGAGGACCTCTATAGCGTCTTTAGAGCGCGTGCTGAACTGATGGGTTGGTCAACCACGTCGAATCGTCGCCGCCCGATGCTCTGGGATATGAACGAGGCGGAACTAACCGTCGGCGTTGAGGCATCCCGGATTGGGTGGGTGCAGGTCGGACTGAACGTTGGTGACCTCAAGCCAACCAGGGCGCCTCCGGCACCGGTTACAGGTTGGGGGTATGCAGCGCTCGGGGTTCGCCGACGCCCTGCCGAGCCGGCAATGGTGTTGCCGGCGTTGGTACAGTGCTTCGATGATGCGCTCCGCCGCTTTGGAGACGTAGAGTTGTCTGGGATACAGGTGACGGCATATGACCTAGATCCCGGCATACGATCCCCGGCAGGGGACTTGGTCTCTGCGCTCAATTGGTTTAACACCACCCTGAAGGGAAAAGCAGATGCGCTCATCGCCTTCAACCAGGAGCTGCTCGGAGGTCAAACCGAGGAAGAGTTGGTCGCCGGTCTCCAGTGGAGGAACACTGGACTATTCAAGTTCGGACCGGTTGCAGCGGTGCCTGAGCAGCACTCGATCAAGGCGTCGTTCGACTGGCCCGAGCGCCCCATCTCCCCTGCCCGCTCGGGTCTCGGGGTGTCGGTCATGTTGCCTGAGTGGACGGCGAGCGCTGTGGGGTGGGCGCTAGCTACCGTGATTGACGCAGCGCGCGTCGGTGCCCCGGATGTCCGCAATTTCGCAGTCCGCGTGACTCGGGTCCCGTGACTGAATGGTCGGAGGAAGAGTGCCGGTAGCAAATCATTGCGTACGGAGACCTATGGTCGGCTTGTCTACTCCACTTTATGAATCGCACGGGGCAATCCGCTGAGCACTTCGCAACCCTGATCAGTTACCAGGACGGTCTCACTCAATCCGACTCCGTACTGGCCTGATTCGAAGAGGATGATGGGCATGTGGAAAGTCATGCCAGGAGCGAGCACATCTTCAGAGTTGGGTTCCAGGCTCAAGTTTCCTCGATCGGACCACATGATTCCGTTCTGGTACCCGGTGCGATGCCGAAAGACTTCGGGGCGTCCTGATCTTTCGATGACACCTCGGCAGGCGGCGTCGACGTCTCCCGTTTTCTCGCCGGGACGTATAGCATCGATGGCCGCCTGCAGCGCTTCCTCGGCAAGGGAGTGGAGGGACTCTGCACCCGCGTGGCTACCCAGTAACGCCGAGCGGCAGATACTGCCGGCGTAACCGTTGGCCCAGCCGCCCATCTCTGTAAAAATCGGCTGGTCATTTTGAAGGGCGTAGGAAGTCGGGAGGCCGTGGGGCAGGGCCGTTCGGGGCCCAAACAGCAGGGTGAAGGGACGTATCTCACCACCGGCGTTTTCCACGGCGGCAGTGATTGCCTGGGCAACCTCGTGTTCGGTGATGCCTTCTCGAAGTGATGCGTTCATTGTCTCGACGGCTATTCGTGTGAAACTCATGGCTTTGCGCATGGTTGCAATTTCCACATCGCTTTTTGCGGCGGCTACGGAAGCGACAACCCCAGTGGCATCGACGATCTTTAGGTTGGGCAGTTCAGACTGCAGTGCGGCTACGTCCCTCGGGGCGAGGTTCCAGCAAGCCAACTCCATCCCAAGCCTACATTGCTCCAGCCCGAAGCTTCGGAGCACGTCGGCCACGGCTTTTGCCTGGTCACCCTCCTGAGTGTAGGTGACAACTTCCGTTATGCAGCTTTCGGTCCTGACTGCGTCTTCATCGTACTCGCGGACCACGTATGTCGGCGGGCGGCCGGGGGCCAGAATCAATGGGAAGGGGGCGAAGTATCCGCCGGCACCATCATAGCCGGAGAGATATTCCTGGCGGCTGTAAGCCGTCACCGCAATCGCATCCATCCCCTGCGACTCAAGTTTTGCCATCACCGCGCTCTGGCGTCGTTGGTATTCCTCTTGAGAGAAGGGAGGGGCAGTCATAGGAATTGAACCGCTGGTTACTGTTGTCATTGTGTTCCTCCTGAGAGTCAGCGCATGTTGGAGTGGCGCAGTTCTATATGCAGTTCGCGTTGGTTGGCGGGCCGGAAATGTCTCCAGGGATAATCCTAGGCTTGGAAGTGGGGCATGATCTCGTCTCTAATTGACCGCATCATTCCTTTCTTGTCCAGGATTGTGAACATCACGGTGGAGATGTTCTTTACTCCCATCTCCCCTAAAAGGGAGATTCTTTCGTTGATGTCATCCGGTTTACCTGTCAGATGAAAATAATCAATCAGGGTAGCAGTGACATGTTTCGCCCAGGGCGCATCGAGCCGCTCGACACCGTAGGGCTCATAAGCGTCGGCGACCCGTCTAGAATCGGAGGCAAGTTCCTCGATCAGTCCCGGATTTGCCCGTTCCAGTCCTCGGCGTAGCTCGTTTACCTCGGGGGTATCCTGTTCGAAAAGCGTATGTAGGTGGCCATAGGCAAGGGGATAAGGAGCAACCTCCTCTCGGGCGTCCTCTTTGTTGTCGGCGACATATATCATGGTGCGGACCCAGAACTCCACCTCTGCAGGATCCCTGCCAACCCTGAGCGCTCCCTTCTCAACCTGCGCCATCTTCCACCTGACCCACTCCGGATTGGTCCCGATTGAGATCACTCCGTCGGCGATTTCGCCGGCAAGCTGCAACATCCTCGGACGCTCTGCAGCCAAGTAGATGGGCACCGGGTCCCGTATCCACTCCGAGTGTGCTTTCGCTCCTCGGTATTCCGCTTCCTCCCCAGACATGAAATTTCGGATGAAATTCACGGCTTCACGCATTTCCTTGACTGGAGCAGGCCGCTTCAGGACAGTTTCGAAAGGCCCGCCGACTCCCAGGCCGACAAAGGCACGACCCCCGGACAGCTCGTTAATGCTGGCGGTGGCGTTGGCAATTGACATCGGGTGGAAGGTTATCGGGGTGGTTACCCCATGGCCTATAAGGATTGATCTGGTGCTCTGAGCGGAGAGGGCCATCAAAGTATGTACGTCGCGGCCGACGAAGGGCATGTCTATAAGGGTTAATTGCTTGAACCCACTGTCCTCTGCAAACCTTGCATACTCCCCTATCTCGTGGACTGATTCGGTACGGCCCAGGCCGACGCTAAAGTCCAACTTCATAACAGCCTCCTCCGGGCAACATAGTATCCAAGAGGATATACCTTGATTGGACTAAGCACCATGCTTTGTTGCCCCATTGGTTGCGGGGGACATTGTGCCAAGGCCTTATGCGCCTCCATTCGGGCTCAACTCTTGGCTGAACAGGGGGAGCAAAGGCGTCGGGGGTGGTCTGGGGGATTACCCGGACTGTTATTCCTCTACGGGGAACAGCACTACCCGCAGGTATCGGTCCGTGGTCAGGTAGCGTTCAGCTGCGGACGCGACTTCCTCCAGCGTTAATGCCTCCAGCCGTTCGTCGAAGCCGGTGATTTCCGTGAAAGGTTCAACCCGCTGGGCCGCGGCCTGGATCTGACCAAGCCAGAACCCGTTGTCCCGCAGCTGTTCCTCTCGGGAGGTTCGCATGAGCTCCTTGACGGTGTCCAGGTAGCTCTGTTCACCTCCCTCACGCAGCCAGTCAATTTCCGCAATCACCTCGGCGAAAAGCTCTTCGACGCGGGTGGGATCGCTGCCAAAGATGACGTAGGCCAAGTACTCCTGGTCTGGGAGGCTGGAGCCACTCGCGCTTACACCAATGCTGTACGTGCCGCCCAATTGTTCGCGGACTCGTTCCCGCAATCGAATCCCGAGCACCTCGCCGACCACGTTAAGAGTGAGGGCCTCCTGGTGGCTCCACTCCATATCTCCGGCGAAAAGCACTAATGTGTTGCTGCGGGGCTCAGTCCCACTGTAAACAGCGTGGTCTACCAGACCGGGCGGCGGGTCAATCCCGTGGTCTTGCCACTGTTCGGACCGACCTGTGCTTGGCAAGCTGGCCAGGTAGGTGGCAGTCAACGAGCGGAGTTCATCCCAGTCGAACGCGCCCACAAATACGAAGGTTGAATCGCTCAAGTCTGCGAACCGTTCCGCGTAGACGGCCTCGGCCTGTTCAATGCTCAGCTCTTCCAGCAGTTCTACTGAAAGAGGGCGGGCACGGAAGTGGTTCTGGGCCAGCAGGGCGTTTACGGTATCAAAAAGGACTGAGTCCGGCTCGGCGGCGTTGATCTCGGCGACGCTGCGCAGCCTCGATTCGTAATTCGAGAAAAAAGCCGGATCCAGCCGAGGTTCGGTTGCATACAACGTGATTAGTTGGAACAGGGTCTCCATGTCCTCCGGTGAGCCACTGCCACTAAAGCCTTCAAACAACTCCTCTATATATGGAGATACTGAGACCCTCTGGCCGGCTAGCAGCTTGTCCAGAGTCACATTGTCGTGCGGGCCTACGCCGCTTCCGGAAACCAATTGTGCGGCGTAGGTAGCGGACACGTGGTCATCATCGGACACGAGGGAGTGCCCGCCTGGGCTGAAGGCCCTGAATACGACCTCGTCGTTTTTGAAGTCGGTCTGTTTGGCTATTACGGTAATGCCGTTGGACAGCGTCCACTTTACGGTGTCGATAGACTCTATTTGCTCTTCTGCGGTTATGCTTCCCGGGGTCGGGATAGTTGCCAGCAGGGGAACATCTCCTACGTCATCTGCGTAGGGATCTACCGTCAGTGCTGGGGCTCCCTTGATTTGAGCCAGCGTGGCTACTGCCAAGTCCGCATCCGAGTTGGCTTCAGTTTCTTCGGGGCGTACGACCAGCAGCCCTGTGTTCCCGGACTGAGTCCAGGATTCCGCCACTTCACCGAACTCTGCCAAGGAAATCTGCGCCAGCACTTCCTGGTAGAGCTCCCATTCAGCTTCTATGCCGGGAACGGGCGTTCCGCTGAAAAAGTGGTCTACGTACTCGTCGACGAGGGTACCTGACGATGTCTGTTCCCGTTGCTTGTACGCGCTTTCCACCGAGCTGAGCAGGTTGCTCTTTTCTCGGGCCAGTTCGCCTTCAGTGAAGCCGTGCTGCCGTACGCGCTGCATTTCCTCCAGTACCGCACCCAGACCAGTTTCGATGCCATCGGGCTCCACCCATGCCTGGAACGTCAAAATATCCAGGGACTCTACATATGCTGAACGTCCGCTTCCGGCCCACAGGTAGGGTGGATCGGCGGATTGAGTGCGCTCAAAGAGTCGTGCGTTGAGCATCATGAAGGCAAGGCTTTCCACGACATAGCGCCGGAATGCCAACAAGTCTTGACCCTTGTCGGGAGTGTGGTTTCGGATGAGGATGAACTGGGATCCGGGGGATTCTGCATCGGTAAAGACCTCGATACGCGTCTCGTCGTAGCCGGGGACATCGAAAGTGGGCCTTTCGGTGGAGGGTGCGATGACAGCGCGCTCCTGGTAAGCCTCGCCTTCGGGAGGGGGGGCGAAGTGCTGCTTCACCTTGGCTTCCATCTCCACAATATCGAAATCACCCACGGCGACGACGGCCATCAAGTCGGGCCTGTACCAACGCTGGTAGTATTCGATCAGGCGCTCTACGGGCGCGTTTTCAATGATTTCCGTGAGTCCAATAGGGGCCCGGTCGGCGTAGCGAGAGGACCCGAAGAGCAGTGAGAGCAAGTTATCCTGGAGGCGGGAGTTGAATCCCTGGCTCAAACGCCACTCTTCCAGCACCACGCCACGCTCCAGCTCAACCTCCTCCGGGTCGAAGCTTATTGCATAAGCCCAGTCACTTAGGATCTGGAAAGCGTTTTCGGTGATTTCGGGATCGTTTGTCGGAATCTCCAGAAAATACAGGGTTTCGTCGAAACCGGTGTAGGCGTTCAGGTCGGGGCCAAAGGTACTGCCGATGGACTCGATGTATTCGATTATCTCTTGCTTGGCGAAGCGCTCGGTGCCGTTGAATGCCATGTGCTCTACGAAGTGAGCCAGCCCGCGCTGATTCTCCTCCTCGAGCACCGAACCCGCCTTTATCGCCAGGGCTATCTGGGCGCGGTCGCGCGGCTCTTCGTTGTGTCTGATGTAGTAGCTCAGGCCGTTGGAAAGAGTACCGCGGACCACCAGGGGGTCGAAGTCCAGGGGTTCCTCTACCTCAGTTTCCGGCTCGACCGGCTCGGTGGGCATAGGAGTTGGCGTAGGCGTGGGCTCGGGAGTTGGGGTGGGGGTGGGTACCGCCGGCACAGGAGTAGGCGTGGGCTCGGGGGTTGTGGTGGGGGTGGGTACCGCCGGCGAAGCGGTTGGTGTGGGCACCAGAGTGGGCGTTGCCACGGGTCCAGGGCCTGCAGTGGGGGAGGGTTGTGAGCCGCAAGCTACTAACACAACTAACATCAGAGTGATAGAGGTGAGGACTAATGCTGACTTCAACTTCGCGCTCATAGATTTCTTATCACGGTTGGCATTCAAGTGTCCTTGGATTCGGTAGGTGTCTAAACAAGGTCTGACGGGAGGGCTCTTTTAGGAGTCGCTCAAGCGGCTGTTCCAATTGCATACCGTCAAGTTAGGCGCACTTATTTTAAACTGTTATGAAAACCCGTGCCCGCACCTTGCAGTTGCATCGTGCGGATAGGATGATAGACAAGGCAAAACGACATGCTAGTTGGATCCGACATCAGCAAGACCTATTCAGACAGGACCCTGTTCAGTGGCCTCACATTGAACCTGACCGCCGGGGACCGTATTGCGCTGATTGGCCCAAACGGCTCCGGTAAGACCACGCTCATGGATATCCTGGCGGGTGAAATGGCTCCGGACACAGGGAGCGTATCCAGGCAGCGCAACGTTACCGTGGGCTATCTCAAGCAGGAGCCCGATTCGTTTACCGGCAAGCCTCTTCTCCAAGAGGTGTTGGACGCCGGATCGGAAGTGAACGCTTTAGTGAGTGAAATTGCCGCCGTACAGGAGGTCCTGTCATCGGAAGCCGACCCTGTGCAGCAGGGCTACCTGCTGGAGCGCCTCGGCAAGCTTGACATGGAGTTGGAGGCGGCCGGCGGAAACGACAGAGAACACGAAGCCAAGGCTGTGCTATCGGGCCTTGGTTTCAAGCAGGCCGACTTTCTCCGGCCTATGAGCGAGTTCAGCGGTGGATGGGTCATGCGGGCTGGACTAGCCAGAATACTGTTCAGGAAGCCCAACCTGTTGCTCCTTGATGAGCCAACCAATCACCTTGACCTGGATGCAAACCTCTGGTTTGAGAAGTATCTAGCCTCTTTTCAGGGTGGTGTGCTTGTCACATCTCACGACCGTGCCTTTCTGAACCAGACCGCAACAAAGGTACTTGCCATTGAGACGGACGAAGCCGTGCTTCACAAGGGCAACTATGACGATTACCTGTTTGCACGGGAGCGCAACCTCCAGGTCAAGGTGGCGGCCTCGGCGAGGCAGGAGCGCCAGATACAGAAACAAATGCGCTTTATCGATCGTTTTCGATCCAAGGCCAGGAAGGCCACCCAGGTGCAGAGCCGTGTGAAGCAGCTGGAAAAAATTAAGATCATCGAGTTGCCGAGGGCCACCAAAAAGGTCCGCTATTCATTCCCGGAGCCCCCGCGCAGCGGTTCCGAGGTTATTTCACTGAGAAACCTAAGCAAGTCTTACGGTAAAAACGTGGTCTACCAAGGCATTAGTCTGACACTTTCGCGGGGAGATCGTGTTGCGTTGGTCGGGCCCAACGGCGCGGGCAAGACAACGATGCTGAAGATACTCGCAAACGTGATTCAATTTGACAGTGGGGAGAGAAAGACCGGTCATAACGTAATCACTACTTACTACGCACAGCACGTGCTTGAACTTCTGGACCCGGGCAACACGATGATTGAAGAGGTGCAGAAGTCGGCACCAGCGGAAACGGAGCAGAACCTGCGCACGACTCTCGGGGGATTCCTGTTCAGCGGTGACGATGTCCTCAAGCCCATTTCCGTACTGTCCGGTGGTGAAAAGGCCAGGGTGGCCTTGGCCAAGCTGCTGTTACAGCCAAGCAATCTGCTCCTCATGGACGAGCCGACAAATCACCTTGACATCGCTTCCAGGGAGATTCTTGCGGACGCACTTGGTGACTATCACGGCACTATCTGTTTCATAACTCACGACCGGACACTAATGCGGCAGGTCGCAAACAAGATTGTAGAAATAGATGGGGGCCAACCCACGGTTTTCCCGGGGGACTACGACAGCTATCTGTATCAAAAGCAAACTAACACCAACAAGGGGAGCGCCAATTCAACGGCCAACGGAGCGGATGTTGATTCCTTGGTACAGGAGCTGAGTGGGAACCGCAATGGTCGGGCGACCAGCGCTGAGGAACTGCAGCGCCGGTCACTTAGCAAAGAGGCCCGCAGACTGGCGAGGCTGATTGATAAAATAAACGGTTCCCTAGCCAACCACGAGGCCCGCATGGCGGAGTTGGAGGCAAAGTTCTCCAATCCCGACTTGTTTGACGAGCCGGACCAGATAGCCGCCTCAGGAGAGCAGTACCGCATACTCAAAGAGGAGACGGACTCCCTCTGGGAGGAGTGGGCGAGGTTGTCGTTGGAGGCGGAGACTATCGACGGCAAGTTGACAGGATTGAAGACCGGTTAGACCCGTGCCAAGGAGCTAAACCCTCCTTGGGCTCTATTGAAACAATCCTCCTATATTTGGAATTGCTTATAGCGCAGGTGGGCGGAGTGATCATTGCCAGCAGGAAAGACTTTCGATGATCACCGGCAGCATACATCTCCACGAAAGGAATCCAACATGAACTCAACCCGAAAGCCGGTCGCCGTAGTGGTGGGGGCGACATCCAAGTGGCAGTCAGACGGACGGAACACCCATTTGGTACACGGCGGGGCGATCGATGACAGCGAGCTGCCCGTTGACGTGCGCTGGGGGGTTGGGGGAGCCATATCCCTAAAGTTTGCAAGGGAGGGATTCTTCGTCGTGTTGACTACCCGAAAGGCTGCCAACGCGGCTGCATTGGAGGAAGCGATTCGGGAACAGCGCGGCGAAAGCATGATCGTGGAACTGGACCTCGCGTCTCAGGAGTCCATAACGGAAGCGTTCGCACAGATCCGAGATAAGGTCGGCGACCCGCATGTTTTGGTCTATAACGCGGGGTATCTGGAGGGGCGTGACCTTCCGCCGGAAAAGGAATTGTTGGAACACATTCCCTTCGAAATGTTCGAAACGGCACAGCACATATCCAGCAGCGGCCCGTTCCTGGTCGTTAAGGAAGTGCTGCTTGCCATGCGGGAGCGAGGCGAAGGCTCTATTCTGTTTTCCAACAATCCGGCGTCGTTGCGGGGTAAAAAGCGGTACACGGGACAATCACTATACTATCCGAGGGTGTTGATGCGGACGCTGGCGCAGGCGTTGACGGAGGAATATTCCGAGCATGGAGTACATGTTGCCAATGTGGTGATCGACGGCCTCATTGATTCTCCCGGCACCCGAGCCCTGCCACGGGCACAGCAACAGCCTGAATTGCTGATGAATCCAGTTAAGATCGCCGAAGCCTTCTATTATCTGTACACTCAGGACAAGTCCTGCTGGAGCCACGAACTCCAATTGACCCCCTTTTCCACCAAGCCGAGCTTTTGACACGTATCACTCGGGCGGGTCAGCAAATTGAATGAATCTGAAGGAGAACTCAGATGGATGTCGGAATGATGATGATCTTTTCCAGCTACGGCTGGGACGATGGCTCGGACGGTCAGATGTGGAAAGAAGACCTGTACCTTGCTGATATAGCTGCGGACCTGGGGTTCGACTGCCTCTGGTCGACGGAGCACCATTTCAACGATTATTCCTTCGTACCGGACAATCTCCAGCTTATGACCCATCTGGCTGCCAAGCACCCCAACATCGACGTGGGCACGGCCGCCGTGATACTTCCCTGGCATGACCCGGTGCGGGTGGCGGAAAACGCTGCCGTTCTCGACATGTTGAGCAATGGCAGGCTACGGCTGGGGCTTGGGCGAGGTCTGGCGCGCCGGGAGTTCCAGGCCTTTGGGATCAGTATGGATGAGTCTCGGGGCCGTTTCGACGAAGCGGCGCCCATGATCGTTGATGCCTTACGGACAGGGTTCATTGAGGGAGACGGGACCTACTTCAAACAACCTCGAACGGAGCTCAGGCCTCGACCGCAGCATTCCTTCGATGGGCGCATCTACGCCGTTGCCGCTAGCGACGATTCTATTCTCTCGGCGGCCAAACTTGGCGCACACATTATTATGTTTGCTGATCGTCCCTGGGAAATGCGGATGGAGGGGATTGAGCGCGGCCGAGCCTTGCACCGTGAATTTCACGGTACGGAGCCACCAACCTTGCTGCTCACCGAATTCGCCATATGCGGCCCCGATCTGGCAGAGGCCGAAGAAGATGCGCTCCAATACCAGGGCAAATTTGTCGAGAGCAACTTTTATCACTACGAGTTTCTTAGCGACCACTTTAAGTCGGTGAAGGGATACAACGCGTATCAGCAGAAAGCTGAAATCGCTCGTTCGGCGGGTCTTGAAGGGGCGGTCAAGGGTTTCATGAAGGCGGCTAGCTGGGGCACGCCGGACAAGATTCTACGCGGGCTTGAGGAACGCAGAGCCCTGCTTGGCGATTTCGAGTTGAACATCGCCTTCCGCTTCGGCGGTACGCCTCTTCCTGTTGCGGAGCGAGGCTTGAGGCTCTTTGCGAAAGAAGTCCTGCCGGTATTGAAGTCCTGGTAGAGTCTGCGACTGCATATGATGTAACATCAGACCTGAGTCATAGTTCTAGTGCCTCAGCGACTTGCGGAAGGTTGATCTGTGTAAGGATGACCAGTCGATAGCATACAAAAGATAGCAAGCAATCAAATCTGTAAACGAAGGGTTATGCGATGAGAGAGTACGATCTGGTAATAAGGGGCGGAACGGTCATAGACGGTACAGGCGTCCCCCGTCGTCAGGCTGACGTGGCGGTGAAGGATGGCCGGGTGGCAATGATCAGCGGCAACATTCCGGTGGGCGCCGCCAAAGAGATCGATGCGTCCGGCTGCTTTGTAGCGCCCGGGGCAGTCGATCTGCATACCCACTATGACGCCCAGCTCAACTGGGACCCGTACGCCTCTCTGTCCGGGTGGTTCGGGGTAACTTCCCTTACCATCGGCCAATGCGGCTTCGGTTTCGCACCTACGAGGCCCGAAGACCGGGACCTGAACATGCGGATGATGGACCGAATCGAGGCCATACCGCTGAAGTCCATGAGACTGGGAATGCGCTGGGACTGGGAGACTTTCCCAGAGTATCTGGATAGCCTAGACAGGCAGGGGCTCGGGCTGAACGTAGGGGCGCTGTTCCCATTTTCGCCTATGAGGGGCTATGTGCTGGGAATGTACGCAGCTCGGGAGAGGACTTCCGTAACGGATGTAGAGCTGAACGAGATGAAACGGATGTTTCATGAGAGCATGGAGGCGGGGGCTTTTGGCTTTGCCCTGGACAAGAACCTGGAAGACAGGGCAGAGGATGGGAGCGTACTGCCCACTGTGGTTGCTTCTGACGAAGAGTTCCTGGCGATGGCGGATGTCATGCGCGGGTTCGGAGTTGGCCACATAGGGGTGACTATTGGGTCGGGTCTGGAATTGGACGAGCGTACTGCCGTGCGAAACATGACTACGCAGTTGATGAGGAAGAGCGGACGTCCACTTCATATACTGGATGCCCAACTGGGCGAGGGTCGGGACTGGTTGAAGGCGTGCCGTGCCGAGGGGCTCCCGTTGGTGACGCAGCTAGTGTGTACGCCTTTCGACAGTGAATTCAAACTTTCCGAGTACAATCTATACGACTACATGCCCAACTGGGTGCAGCCCCTGGTGGGCAGCGCCGAGGAGAGAGCCGCCAAGCTTAGGGTGCCCGAGACTCGACAGGCCATGAAGGAAGATGTAGAGAGAGTGCCGCACTTCCGGACTACCTGGACCATCCTCAAGGTGTTGGAAACAGCCCACGAACGGAATGTCCAATTTGAAGGAAGGCCCATCAGCGAGGTGGCCGAAATGACGGGCAAGCACCCCGTAGACGCTTTTATTGACCTGGCGCTGGATGAGGACTTAGAGACGACGTTCGCCCTGCCCACCCTGCGAGGTGAAGACGTAATCCAGAAAGCGGCAAGGCGATTCAATGATCCCTACGGCCACATCTCCGTCTCAGACGGCGGCGCCCACACCAAGTTCGCTACAGGAAGCACGTGGCCCGTGTACTGGCTACAGTTCTGGATCAGGGACAGGGAGATCATGAGCCTGGAACAGGCCCACTACAAGATGAGCGCCCTACCCGCCTGGTTCGCCGATTTCAAAGACCGTGGCACCCTGAAAGTAGGGTCATGGGCCGACATAATGATCTACAACCTCGACGAATTGGGGTTCATGTATGACAAGGCAATCTTCGCCAACGATTTCCCGGGGGATGAGCGCCGTCTAATCCAGAAGCCTACGGGCCTGCGCTACACGATAGTCAACGGCACCGTCACTTTCGAGGGGAATGACTGCACGGGGGCATTGCCCGGCAAGCTGCTGCGCAGCAGTGATATGGTCGGGTAGGGACGCGGGCCACGGCATTCGGACATGGCTCGGGTTAAGTATGGGGTCACATACCCCAGGAGCACTGCGCTAGACGTAGTCGAGCCTGCATCTCTAGCGGAGAAGGCTGAGGGCTGGGGCTATGACTCGTTCTGGGTGCCCGACCTGCTGACGACGCCGGACCTGGACCCCCTGGTAATTCTGTCGGGGGCGGCTACCCGGACGAAGCGCATTCGGCTCGGCACCAGCGTCCTGATTCTTCCGGCGAGACCCCCTGTGCAACTGGCGAAAACCGCGTTGTCCCTGGACGCCATGTCCAACGGAAGGCTGATACTGGGGACGGGGCTGGGGATATTACGGACCGACCTGAGGGCGGCCCAAGTGGGTCATATTTCTCGAGCAAAGTTGAACGATGAAGCTCTTGATGTGCTTCGTCTGCTGGTGCATGAAACGAACGTGAGCTACCAGGGCGAATATTTTAACTTTGATAGCTTGACGATTTTACCCAGGCCAGTACGAGAAGACAGCCTGCCGATCTGGACCTCAGCATATTGGGACGGGAAAGTCTTAGAGGGCCCGTTGAGGCGGGCCGGGCGTTTCGGCGATGGATTCCTGAACAGGGCACCTCCACGTTTATACAAAGAGTGTAAGGATAAGATATCGGACTATGCAGCCTCCTTCGGTCGGGACCTCGAGGCCATTGAGTGGGGTTGTCTAATGTACGGCTGCATAGGGCCGTCCAGAGAGGATGCGTGGCAGACTCTCAGTTCCGTAATCCGCCAAGGGTCTGGAAGAGAGGTAACCGATGGGGACGAGGGCTGCTACGCTTTTGGCTCGGTGGATGACTGTATAGAAGGTATCCAGCGGTACATCGATGTCGGGTTGACGCACATCGTGATTTCGATGAAATGCCCAGCCGAGCAGTTGGAGGAGATGTACGAGGCTTTTGCCAAAGAGGTGCTGCCTCGGGTTAGGTAGCACATTCACTTTATCGGGAGATATGCTCGCGGCAGGGCTAAAATCTTTGGCGGCAAGTTCTCTTTGCCGTTGACATGTGCGCTACGTCTCCCCACGTTAGACCCATCGACTCCGCATCCGCCTCGGCGGATCCTCCACAGGCGGATGCTCCATCCGTGATAGGGTGAGCGGGGGAATGAGAAAGGGTGGCAGGGTTAGGTGTAGAGGTGGGGCGGGTAGTCCCTGCCGATGTGGCCGGCGTCCTCAAGCTTCTTGTATTCCTGCTCGGTGAGGCCCAAGAGTTCCTTGTAGAGCATCTCGTTGTGTTCGCCCAACATCGGGGCCGGCAGCCTGATGGCATTTGGGGTCTGAGTCATTTTCCATGACATGCCGGAATACAGATGGGTACCTGTTGATGGTTGATGCAGCTCCTGGAAGAATTCTCGAGACCTCATGTGAGGATCGTCGAATAATTCTCTTTGGTCGTAGACAGGGGCAGCGGGCACACCTTCGGACTGCAGCAGGTTCATCAGCTCGACGTGGTCTTTGTCCCGCGTCCAGACCGAGATGTGTTCATCAATCTCCTCCTGCAAACGATACCTGCCCAGTACAGTAGCGAAGCGGCGTTCTCGGGCCCAGGGTGGGTCGCCCATTACCCGAACCAACCCCAACCACTCGTCGTCGCTTCCGATGGATATGACCAGCCAGTTGTCGTCGGCTTGGCATCGGTAGCAGCCCTGGGGCACCCTCGAAGGGTTGGAGTTACCCAGTGGACCCTGGATACGACCATTTAGTTCGTAGTCTATTACCGACTCAGGCACATAATGTACCACTGCCTCGGCTGTCGCCACCTCCACTAACTGACCCTCCCCCGTCTCCCTGCGGTGGCACAAGGCCGCGAGGGTGGCAAAGGCTACGCTAGCCCCGCCGACGGCGTCGGCGAGGTAGGTCGTGCCTCTGATGGATATCAAGTCCTTTGAATCGGATAGGGACTCGTCCCTGTACCCTCGAATCCAGTTGTGGCCAGCCATGGACTCCATTTGACGCCCAGCTGCTCGGAATTTGGCGTAGGGCCCGTGGAGGCCGTAGGCGGGCAGCCTAACCATGATGATGTCGGGCCTGGCCTGACGGAGCATCTCATAGCTGGCCCCGATCTTGGCATAGGTCTGAGGGACGTTGTTCTCCATGACAACGTCTGAGATGGCGACGAGTTTGAGGTATGCCTCCAGGCAGTCGGGATCTGGGAGATCGGAAGTCATGCTTAGCTTATTCCGGCCATGGACCTGGAACATCAAGTGTCTGTTCCAATGCCGCTCTCCCGGTATGCCATCGGGATAATCGTTTGCCCAGTTGGAGGTAGGCCTTTTGAAGGGCCTGATATTCGGGGCACGGGTTGCGCGTTGCATGAATTGGAGAGGCTCGACCCGAATCACCTCGGCTCCCCAATCGGCCAGAAGCTGCGTGCCGAAGGGCCCTGCCCACGCAAGGGTCTGGTCCACGATCCGCACACCATCAAGAGGAAGCTTGGTAGAGGTCATGGCTGCTAGATTGTCCCCATCTGCCGTAGCCTCGCCAGGTCTCGTCGGTTGTATCCGAGCATCTCGCCATAGACATGGGCATTATGCTCACCGAGTCCGGGCGCGGGCCTCCGTAGTTGCCACGGTGTACGCTCCATTATGGTATGGCGACCGGGGAATCTGCTTTGGCTCGAGTTGGCACTCTCGACCGCGGTCCACAGGCCTCGCAGTCTGAAACTAGGGTCAGAATGCACACCTGCGGCATCGTAGAAGGGGGCCGACAAAGTACCATGCCTCTGGAGTTGGGCCAAGGCCGGGCCCACGGGGCGGGCCAGGACCCACTCCTCCAAAATATCACCGAGCTCACGGATAAGCTCTTTACTCTCCAGCGGGTTGCCATCTGCGTTTTCCCATTTGTCGAGAAATTGGGTCAAGACGACAGCTTCAGATGGGGTGATGGTGTCGGGCTGGCCGATGCCAGCTAAGAGCTGGGTAAATCTCTCTATGACCTGAACGTCCAGGTTACCGTCATGTGCAGGGTATACGCCCCCCAGGTACGCCTCTGAGGCATCAAGTCGGGAGAACCTGTTTCCGGTGTATTGATAATTGAGCAACAGCGCGGTCTGCCTATCGATGGATCCGGCCTGGGTCTCCATTATCGAGACATCGACGTGTTCACCGGCACATTCACGTCCCATACTTCTGTAGAAGGCCATGAGGGTTGCCGTTGCAGCCTCTTGACCAGCGAAGATCATTCCCACGCGACCCCCGAGCTTCAAAGGTTCTTTGGCTGAGGTGCCAGTAAAGAGCATCGGGCCGCCGATGGCGTACTCTATTATCTCGGTGGCCTTGTTGTGGTTGTAGGGCCCTGTCTGACCGAAATTGGAGATGGAAGTCATAACCACGCCCGGGTGAACCTCCGAGAGGCGCGAGTAGGGAAGGCCAAAACCGGCCATCACGCCGGGCCTGAAACTCTCGACGACAACGTCGGCCCACCGGACTAACTCCTCGAATATCTTGACGCCCGTCGTGTGCTTCAAGTCCAGAGTGACACCCAGCTTGTTGCCGTTCAGGTGTCGGAACAGGCCGCTGGCGTTGGGATGTGGGGAGTCATTGGGGAAAGGCCCGAGCCTGCGCCCCGGGTCTCCCTGACCCGGCCTTTCGACCTTGATGACTTCGGCGCCATAGTCGGCGAGGAGCTTGGTGCAAAAAGGCCCGGCGACGTATTGGGTGAGGTCAAGGACATTCATCGAGCCGAGGGCCTGGGGTGGTCGACCGTTTTCGAAGGGAGGAGTCATATTTTCGGCGCCAATATAAACTCTGGCCTTGCAAGCGGGCAAGAATATGGTGAGGACTGTGGCCAAACACAGGGCTATCTAAGCCTAATGCGTAGTGCCGACTTGACAAGGGGCTCGACTCGGCTATACCCTACTATTCTGCTATTACTCGGATAACCCAGTGCGTTCTGCCTTAACGCCGCAGGTAACCTTTTTATTACTGCGACGTTATCTGTTGTAGCCCCATTTACCCTCTGGGGGCCGCGGCATTTTAGGCAGTAATTGCGTTGGGTTGTAAGGAACCACGAGCTTCGCAGGACTCTTGGAGGTGAGTCTATAAACAAAGCGGACACAAACTACTAGAGGGCCTGTGAAGCGAGACCAGGCCTATCCAAGGAAGAAGTCCAAGGAAATAGCAAGGAGTAGCTATGATAGACAGAAAATATAGGGGGAAGAGGCTGACTAAGCAGCGGGGGATTATCGCTGTTGTAAGCCTTCTTCTGGTAACACTGATGATTCTGGCGGCGTGTGGCGAGGCAGCTACAGCTACGCCGGAAGCGATGGAAGAACCGACCGCGATGCCGGAACCGACGGCGATGGTGGATGAGCCGACAGCGATGCCAGACGAACCGACGGCGATGCCGGAAACGGGCTTGAGACCGCGGTCAGAGTGGACTGAGGAGGAGCCCGTCACGTTCGAAGAGCTGGAGGCGGAAATTGAGAAGCACCGAGGCGAGAGCTTTGTGTTCACGTCCTGGGGCGGCGCCTACCAGTCGGCCCAGCGCCAGGCATACATTGAACCTTACGAGGCGCAGTTCGGAATCGACGTGGTTGAAGAGAGCCCCATGGAGTACCCGATAATCCGTGCCATGGTAGAGACCGGGAACTACAAGTGGAACGTCATGGACGTCGGTGGACGGGCACTGTGGGCAGAGATCAAAGTTGGCAGCCTGGCAGAGTTGGACCCGAGCGTGGTCGACACTAGTAACCACGTGGACTCGGTAAGGAACGTTGGGGGCCCGACATATGGTGGTGGCGGCGGAATCACCTGGTCCACCGTGCTGGCCTACAACACCGACAGCTACCCTGAAGGAAGCATCACAACCTGGGCGGACTACTTCGACAGGGAGAACTTCCCCGGCCGCCGGAGCGTCAGAGACGCCTACAGGGCAAGCTGGTTTGTGGCCCTCTCAGTGCTGCATCCAGACTGGTACGATGATACCGAACTCAAGAAGCGTCTGGGAGCGCCGAACGAGGAAGACGTGCAGGAAGCGCTGGCTTACTGGGAAGCTAATCCTCCCGACCACTTCTGGCACACAGGATCGGACTGCCCGCAGCTGCTGATCAGCGGCGAGGTGGATATCTGCACGGCGTGGAACGGCAGGATCTACGATGCACAGAAGCAGGAAGACGCGCCCCTTGCCATCTGCTGGGAGTGTGGACACCTGATCGGGACCGGAGCTTTCGTAATGGCCAAGGGGCTGGATGAAGCGGACCCGGTGGCGTTCGAAAACGGGGAGCTGTTCATTGCATGGACGGGACAGCCTCAGATCAATGCACAGCAGTCGAAGTTCATCTCCTACGGCCCTCTCAACCTAAGGTCAATTCCGTACCTCAGTGAGCCGGAATTTGACGAGGTGCGCCCCGCCCTCCCGTTGTCTGAAGCCAATGTATCGTACGGAGTAATCGAGAATGAGAGGTATTCGGGCGAATACAACGACCAGTGGGCCGAGCTCTGGCTAGGATTCCTGCAGAATGTAGATAGCTAAGAGGCCGGTCTACCGGATAAGCTAAACGGAACTAAGATAAGGGGAAGAATCGAAGAGGCCCGGCGCCATTTGGCGCCGGGCCTCTGACTTTCTTGGTGCTTCGTTTAACCGCGCATGCTGTAAGCCCATTACCCAGTACGGAGTGCGTACGGCCATAGGCAGATCTCCCAGTGATTGCCCGGTATTCGCTCGGAGGCAAGGAGAATTTGGGGCTCTTGACAAGGGGTTTGGCTCAGATATAATGCCCCTCAATAATCACATAAGTTTGGTAACCTGATTAACGCCGCAGTTGGTCTTTGAGCATCTGCGACGTTATACTTTTACTGCATCCTTACTTGGAACACTGTCGGCGTTTTAACGGTGACCGCAATTCTCCACAAGAAAGCCAAGAGCATTGCCTGAAATTTGGAGGTGAGTCTATTCGTATATCGGATCGGAACTATGTGATAGGCCTGCAACCACAAATCAGGCCTGAGCAAAAACTGGGCCCAAAGAAATAGTCAAGGAGCAGCTATGATAGACGGAAAGTATTGGCGGAAGAGGCTGACGAAGCAGCGGGGAATACTCGCTGCTGTCGGCATTCTTCTAGTAGCACTATTGGTGCTAGCGGCATGTGGCGAAGCCGCCACCGCGACGCCGGAAGCAATGGAAGAACCGACGGCGATGCCGGAACCCACGGCGATGGCGGATGACGAAGAGCCGGATGACGCGATGGAACCCACGGCGATGGCGGACGAACCTGATGATGCGATGCCGGAAGCCACTGCGACGCCAGAAGCCATGGATGACACGGGTATGAGGGACAGGTCTGAGTGGACTCCCGAGAACCCTGCCACCCTGGAAGAGTTGGAAGCGGAGATTGAGAAGTACCGAGGCGCGAGCTTTGTGTTCACGTCTTGGGGCGGCGCCTACCAGGCTGCCCAACGGCAGGCTTACGTAGTGCCCTTCAGCGAGCAGTTCGGGATTGATATCGTTGAAGAGAGCCCGATGGAGTACGCAGTAATCCGGGTGATGGTGGACACGGGCAACTACAAGTGGCACGTGATGGACGTGGGCGGACGGGAACTGTGGAACCACATCAAGATCGGCGCACTAGAAGCGATGGACCAAAGCGTAGTGGACAACCGCAACCACCTAGAGACGGTTAACACCCCGTACGCGGGCGGTGGCGGAATCACCTGGTCAACGGTGCTGGCATACAACTCGGATGTATACGACGAGGGCAGCATCACCAGCTGGAGCGCTTTCTTCGACCGAGAGAACTACCCTGGAACGAGAAGTGTAAGGGATGCCTACAGAGGCAGCTGGTTCTCGGCTCTACTAGCCAATGACTCCAGCAGGCTGGAAAACACCGAGTGGAGGACGCGGCTCGGGGCACCGACGGATGAGGACGTACAAGAGGCGCTGGCGCTCTGGGAAGCCAACCCTCCCAACCACTTCTGGCACACGGGATCTGACTGCCCGCAGCTGCTAATATCCGGCGACAACGACATGTGCACTGCGTGGAATGGCAGGATCTACAATGCCCAGGTCGAGGACGCTCCCCTTGCAATCTGCTGGGAGTGCGGACACCTGGTGGGCACGGGCACCTTCGTGATGGCGAGAGGCCTGAGAGACGCCAACCCCGAGGCGTTTGACCTTGGACAGCTGTTCATAGCCTGGACAGGGCATCCAGAAATTAACGCCAACATTTCCAAGTTCATCACCTATGGGCCCACGAACCTAAGGGCTGCCGGCTTCCAGGATGATGCGAGCTTCGACGCGGTACGACCGGCGCTGCCAACATCGCCGGCAAATGCGCCGTACGCGATCATTGAGAGCGAGCAGTACAGCGGTGAAAAGAACAGTGAGTGGACCGACCTCTGGCTGGAATACCAGCAGGGCGTAGGCAGCTAGAAATCCGGTATACCGGATAAGCTAGACGGAACGAAGACAAACAGAAGATTCGAAGAGGCCCGGCGCCAATTGGCGCCGGGCCTCTTGCTTTCGCAGAGAAGGGACTGTGGTTAGAGGCCGATAAATTCGGCAGCGTTGTTGCCGAGGACCATATCGAGCTGGGTGGATGAGAGGGGAAGGGAGGAGAGGTGTTCGGTGTCTGAGGTCTGAGAGGCGAATGGGAAGTCGGTGCCGAAGCAGATTTTATCGGCGCCGTGGTTGTTTACGATATTCATGAGGGTGTCAGAGGCGAGCTCTTTTACGGTCGGGGGCCAAGCGGTGTCAATGAGGAGATTGGGGAGCCCTACCAGTTGCTCTTCGGCCTCGTCGAGCATGTAGAAGCCGCCAAGATGGAGAGCGATGATCTTTAGGTTGGGGAATTGACGGGCAAGATTGGCGATGCGGCGTGGGGCGGCAAAGTCGGGGCGTTCGTTCTTCAGGTGCGGCATAGAGCCGCAGTGAATGGCGACGACCATTGAGTCTCCGATTTCCTCGTAGAGAGGGAACATGATGGGGTCATCGGGGTGGAAGCGGTTGAGGATAGGGTGGAGCTTGATCCCTTTCAGGCCTCGGGAGCGGATGCGCCGGATCTCGGCGGGCTTGTCTTCGAGAGCGGGGTGAATGGCCCCGAAGGATACGATGGACCGGTCTTGGATGCCGATCAGCCAGTCGTTGACTCCTTCCACCTGATCGGGGCGTTCGGCGATGCCCATGACAACGGACTTGTCGCAGCCTGAATCATTCATGTGGGACTTAAGGCCCGGAACGGTGTTATCGAAGGGCATATCCAAGTGGAGAGCGCTGGTGGCGTGACGTTCTACGGTCTTGGCTATGGTCTCGGGCCAGACGTGGGTGTGTACATCTACTCGCAAGGCTACCCCCTTCGCTAGGGTTACATTATAGTTGGCTCGCCGAAACAGGACGCATAGAGAGGGGACACAACCGTGGAAATAAAGCCAAGGGAGATGGAAGGAAGGGTGGCAATCGTGACGGGCGGGGCACAGGGTATCGGGAGGGCTACGGTGGCGGAACTGTTGGGACGTGGGTGTCGGGTGTGCGCGGTAGATCTGCAAGGGGACAAGGTGCGGGAGTCGATGGCGGAATTGGACGCAAGTGGGGATTGGGTAATGACTATGGAAGTGGATGTGACCTCTACGGAGCAGGTGGAAGAGATGTTGGCCCGGACACTGGAGCGGTTCGGGAGGCTCGATATATTGGTGAATAACGCGGGTGGGAGCGGACACGTCGGGATCGATCACATAGAAGATGTGACGGATGAAATCTTCGAAAGGGTGGTGGACGGAAACCTGAAGAGCGCGTTCCTGTGCACAAGGACGGCTGCACCAGTGATGAAGGAACGTCGGTACGGGAGGGTAGTGAATTTGTCTTCGATATCTGCGAAGGGAGCGTTTGGGGCGAGAGGGCCGTCGGCGGCGAGGTTGCCGTATGCCGGGGCCAAGGCGGGGATCATCGGGCTGACCAATCAGCTGGCTAAAGACCTGGGTCCCTGGGGGATAACGGTGAATGCAGTGATGCCGGGTGTGATAGTGACAGAGCCAGGGACACGGGTAGCAGAGCGGTTCAGGGTTCTTTCGGAGGAGGAGAAGGAGCTAATGGTGGGCTCGATACCGCTAGGCAGGGTGGGGAGGGCGGAGGAAGTAGCGTCGGTTATCGGGTTTTTGTGCTCGGATGGGGCGAGCTTTGTGTCGGGGGCGACGATAGAGGTGACGGGAGGGGCGTAGGGAGGGTCAGGGATTCATAGTAAATGCGTATGTGTTATAACGGAGGTAAGGGAGAGTTTACACGTCACTATATTCAGTTGAATTGTGAGTGTAGAAGCACGGAGATCGAAAATCCAAGGGTTGAGGAGAACTGATCTGACATGGGAGTAGCGCACGTGACAGCCGTAGTTCGTAACCCGGCTGAGCCGGATAGGACATGGGAGGGTTTGTTTCTGGTAGATACAGGCGCGACCGACTGCCTTGTTCCACGGCAATGCCTGGAGTCCATAGGTCTGGAACCCAAGGGGCAGAGGATTTACGAACTGGCCGATGGCAGTGAAATACGCATGGACGTCACGATTGGTCAGATAGAGTTCATGGGAGATTTTGCAGGAACTACTATTATATTCGGTGACCAGGATGCCGAACCGCTGCTTGGGGTTACGGCGCTAGAGTCGGTGGGCATAGAAGTGGACCCGCGCAACCAGAGTTTCAAGAGACTACCGGCGGTAAGGCTAAAAGCGGTCGGGTCTGCACAGAGGTAAGATAGATACATGGACTTGGAATATATTCGTAACTTCTGCATCATCGCCCACATAGACCATGGAAAGTCTACGTTGGCGGACCGCATGTTGGAGTACACGGGCACGATCTCGGCGCGGGATATGAAGGAGCAGCTGCTGGATGACATGGACCTGGAGCGGGAGCGGGGGATCACCATCAAGGCAAAGGCGGTGCGGCTCCAGTACGGATACGAGGATGGCAATGCCTACGAGCTGAACCTGATCGACACTCCGGGACACGTGGACTTCACTTACGAGGTGTCACGGAGTCTGAGCGCCTGCGAGGGGGCCGTGCTGGTGGTGGATGCTTCGCAGGGGATACAGGCACAGACGCTGGCGAACGTGTACATGGCGTTGGACCAGGACTTGGAACTAATCCCGGTACTGAACAAGATAGACCTGCCAAACGCAGAGCCGGAGAGGATCATTGAGGAGATGTGTGATGCGCTCGGCTTCTCGGCCTCCGAAGTGCTGCAGGTCTCGGCGAAGGAGGGGCTGGGGACGAAGGGCGTGCTGGACGCGATTGTCGAAAGGGTGCCACCGCCAAGGCGGAACGGCTCAGGGCAGCTGCGGGCGCTGATCTTTGACTCGAAATACGATTCTTACAAGGGCGTGATCGCGTACGTAAGGGTGTTCGATGGGGAAGTTTCGAGTGGTGAAGATCTGAAGCTGATGTCGAACGGGGTGGAGTTCGAAGGGCAGGAACTTACGGTGTTCACACCCTGGCCCAAGGCGGTGGTCGGCCTAAGCAGCGGGGAGGTGGGGGGAATAGCCACGGGGCTGAAAGAGGTGAGGAGGTGCCGAGTCGGGGACACGCTGACCAGTGCGGGAACGCCCGCCTCGGAGGCACTGCCCGGGTATCGGCCCCTGAAGCCTATGGTTTTCGCAGGGCTGTATCCCGTCGACACGCGGGAGTACACTTCCTTAAGGGACGCGCTGGACAAGCTGACACTGAACGACGCCTCGCTGTCCTACGAACCTGAGGATAGCCTGGCTCTTGGCCCGGGTTTCCGGTGCGGTTTCCTGGGTCTGCTTCACATGGACATAGTTCAGGAACGGCTGGAACGGGAGTACGGCCTAGACCTGATCACTACGTCGCCGAGCGTGGAGTACAGGGTTAACTTGAGAAGCGGCGGTCTGCAGTTGGTTGAGAGTCCGACGGACCTGCCTCCTGGAGGGGATATAGATTCGATAGAGGAACCTTGGCTGAACCTGACGATCATAACGCCGGACAGCTTCATAGGCACCGTGATGGAGTTGGTTCAGGAACACAGGGGGAAGTATTCCAAGATGGAGTATTTGAACTCTGGGCAGGGAAATGGGGCGTCGGGGGGGCGGGGGCGGGTGTCGCTGGAGTTTCAGATGCCGTTGGCCGAGATGCTGCTGGAGTTCTACGACCAGTTGAAATCGAGGACTAAGGGCTACGCATCGATGGACTATTCGCTAACTGGGTACGTGGCTGCACCGCTGGTTAAACTGGACCTCCTGGTGAACGAGCAACCGGTGGATGCGCTTTCGCTGATAGTGCATGCGGACCAGGCGTATCGGAGGGGCAAGGGGTTGGTACATTCGCTTAGGGGCATAATCCCGCGTCAGCTTTTCGACGTGCCTATACAGGCGGCGATCGGGAACCGGGTGATCGCCCGAGAGACGATCAAGGCCCTTCGGAAGAACGTTCTAGCGAAATGCTATGGGGGCGACGTGTCACGTAAAAGGAAGCTGCTGCAGAAGCAGGCCGAGGGGAAGAAGCGGATGAAGCGGGTGGGGAACGTCGAGATTCCGCAGGAAGCGTTCATGGCGGTGCTTAAGGTGGGGAAACAGGACGGGTCTAACCGCTAGGGAGATCGAGGCGGGCGAGGAAGGCCCGCAAGTCGGGGCCGATGTCCGGGTGGGCGAGTCCCATGCAAACCGAGGCCTGGATCAGGCCGAGGGGATTGCCGGCGTCGTAGCGGTCACCTTTAAATTCAAGGGCGTATACCGGCTCGCTCTCCAGCAGAATGGCGATGGCGTCGGTGAGTTGGATTTCGCCGAGGGCACCGGGTTTGGTCGCCGCCAGGGCTTCAAAGATAGTGGATGTAAGGATGTAGCGTCCGACGATGCCGAGGTCGGAGGGGGCGTCTTCGGGGCGGGGCTTTTCAACGAGAGCCTTGACCCTGTGGAGGCCGGGGCTTATCTCTTCTTGTTCAATGACTCCGTAACCTGATATCCGGTCTCGTGGGATCCTCTGCACGGCAAGAACAGAGGCTTGCCGGGAGTTGAAGACTTGTAGAAGCTGTTGGAGGGCGGGGGTGCGGGAGTGGATGACGTCGTCGGGGAGGAGGACGGCGAAAGGCTCGGGGCCCACGGCCTCGCGAGCGGTTAGGACGGCGTGGCCGAGGCCCAACTGCTCGTACTGGATGACTGAAGAGATGTCGAGATGGTCGGTGATGCGGGCAACGCTGGAGATGAGGTCGGACTTCCCCTTCGAATCGAGGAAGTCGTTGAGCGCGGGGCGAGGACGGAAGTAGTCCTCAAGGGCATTTTTGCCGGGAGAGGTGACGAGTACTGCGCGCGTCAGACCGGAGTCGGCGGCCTCCTCCATGCCGTACTGGATGACCGGCTTATCGATTAGTGGGAGGAGTTCCTTCGGGACGGCCTTGGTGGTGGGGAGGAAGCGAGTCCCCCACCCGGCAGCGGGAACAACGACAGTCCTGACGCTGGTTGGAGACGGCATGGTATTGGAGCCGGGGCTATGGCCAGGACTGGCCGAAGAAGTCGGTCTCGACTATGCGGCCGGTGAAAGAGGTGTCGGGGAGGGCGGCTAGGTAGACGGCGGAAGGTACGACAGCGGCAGGTTCCTTCCATTCGGACCAGTCGGTGCCTTCGGGGTAGGTGAAGAGGGCGCCCTCGGTCTTCACTCTGCCGGGATCGAGGCCGTTGACGGCGACGTTGTGGCCTTTCATTTCGAGGGCGAGGCCCTGTGTGAAGCGGTCAAGGGCGGCATCGGAAGCACCGTAGAGTGTAAGGCCTTCAAGATCGTGAGCGGCGCCTGAGGTGACGTTGATAATGGAGCCTGACTTCTGCCTCATCATATGGGGCAAGACCAACATGCAGAGTTCGATGGGGGCACGGACGTTGATCTCGGCCATGAGGCCCCAGCGCTTGACGCTGGTGTCGGCGACGCTGGTATGGAGGATGATTGCGGCGTTGTTTATCAGGACGTCGATCCTGCCATAGGCGTCGATGACCTGGTGGATGAGGGCAGTACGGTCTTCCGGGCTGGTAAGGTCACAGCGTATCGGGAGGCACTCGCCGCCTGCGGCTCTGATCTGTTCTGCGGTTTCGTGGATGGTGCCGGGGAGTCTGCTCTGGCCTGGGGCGTCGGTGCGGGCCATAACTACGACCTTCGCTCCCTCTTTGGCGAAACCGATAGCAAGACCCTTGCCTATGCCCCTGCTGCTTCCCGTGACAATGACTACCTTGTCCTTTAGCTTCACCGGTGTCTCCTGTTATTGAGCCCCATTGGGCACTCTATGCGGGTGAAGTTCAAGTTACACCATGAGGAGTCGGATGACCAGTACCCGGGTGGGGGGGGTGGGGCAGGAGAGAAGTGTGAGTGGGCAAGTCCTAGATTCCTCGCGGGGCCGCGGAATGACAGTAGGAAAGGGGTCGGGATTGCATTTAAGGAAGGCGGGGGCGACGAGAGAAGGGCAACCTTCGCCAGAAGGTGTTCCACGCCATGGCCAAGAGGAAGAGCGCGGCGGCGAAGAGGACGATGGTGGCGCCCGACGAAACGTCGACCCAGTAGCTGATGTAGATACCGAAGAAGCCACAGAAGGTCCCGATGGCGGTAGACAGGAGCAGCATATGGGAGAACTTGTTGGTGATTAGCCGGGCGACGATGGGAGGTATGACGATGGCAGCGGCGATCATGGTGACGCCGAGAATCTGCATCGACACGACGATGACGCCGGCGAGGACCAGGGAGAAGGCGGTATCTACCCAGGCGGTGGGGACGCCGTAGAAGCGGGCTACCTCGGGGTCGAAGGTGGTGAAAAGGATGAGCTTGTAGCCGAGAAGTACCAAGAGGACCGTGCCAATTGATACGGCGACAAGGGCCACGAGGTCGCCTCGTTCGACGCCGAGTATATCGCCGATCAGTGCGGCCTCGAAGCTGCGGGTGAAGGTGCGCTGCGTGCTAATGATGGCGACGCCGAGGGCGAAGCTGGCGGTGGTTACGATGCCGATAGCAGCGTCAGCGCCTATCACCCTCTTGCGGGTGGTCAGGGTGATGAGAAGGGCGGAGAGGAACCCCCAGATGCTGGCCCCGACGAAGAAGTTGATAGACATAACGTAACTGACTACGGCGCCGCCGAATACGGCATGAGAGAGGCCGTGGCCGATGTAGGCCATGCCGCGGAGGACGATGTAGACGCCGATCAGGCCGCACAGGCCTCCGGCAAGGGTGGCGGCTACCAGGCCCTTGATGAAGAATTCGAACTGGAAGGGTTCAAGAATCGGGGGCATGGGTGTGGAGGTGAGGTTCCTTTCCGGTGTGCTGGTCGGCGGTGGGGCTGAAGACGTGGGGACGCTCGGCGACGAGGGCGAGGCCCTGATAGCGGATAACGGGCATGTCCGCGCCGTAGGTGCGCCTGAGGATGTCGGGGGTGAAGATGTCGGTGGGAGGGCCCTGGGCAACGATGCCACCGTTGATGCAGACTACTTGCGGCAGGTGGGCGGCGACGGAGTTAATCTCGTGGGTTGTCATCACGATGGTCACGCCCTGGTGGTTAAGCTCGTGAAGGAGGTGCATGATGTCGTCCCGGGTCTTGATGTCGACTCCGGCGGTTGGCTCGTCGAGGAGAAGGAGTCTAGGGTTGCTGATGAGGGCTCTAGCGAGGAAGACGCGTTGCTGCTGCCCGCCGGATAGCTGCCTTATGTGCCTGTGGGCGAGATGGGCAATGCCGAGGCGCTCCATGATCACCCTAGCGTTGCGGCCCTGCTGGGAAGAGTGCCAAGGGAAGAGGGGCTTGCGCATGGCGGCACCCATGAGGACTACTTCCTGTACGGTGACAGGGAAGTTCCAGTCGATGGTCTCGAGCTGGGGAACGTAGCCAATGGGAGGCCGTCTCGGGCCTACGGGGATGCCATCGAGCAGGACGCGGCCGGAGAAGAGTCGGACGGCACCGAGGATGACACGGAGCAGAGTGGTCTTACCGGAACCGCTGGGTCCGAGCAGTCCGACGAAATCACCTGGCATGACTCTTAGGTCCATGCCGGTCATGACGGGCTGCCCATCGTAGCCACAGGAGACATTATCCAGGGCCACGATGGGAGTGCCGGTGGTTGGTGGATGAGAGCCGGGATGAAGCAAAGAGTTTCCTACTGCGGGTAAATGGCGGTAGAGGGGCCTTCGAACACGAGGGATGAGTCGAGGTTGTGGAAGGGTGAAACGTCGCCGCCGAGAGCCCCGATCATGGTGATCATGTTCCGGGTCATGAGGCCAAGGTAGGAATGGTCGGGGTCACCAGGGAGGCCAGGCAGGTCATCGTCGGCGAGCTCATCGCTGTATAGAGCGTCGGCCTCCCGGGCGATCTGCTCGAGGGCCTTGCTGGGGAAGACCTCGGAGCCGAAAACGGCGGGTACGCCGAGGTCTCGGACCTGGAGGATGAGGCGGGCCATTTCCTGGGGGGAGGGCTCGCTGAAATCGGATGGCTGGATGGCGCCTATGATCTCGATGTCGTAGGTGCGGGCGAAATAGGCCCAGGAGTCGTGGTAGGTGAGGAGTCTGCGGTTGTCGGGAGAAATAGTGGATATACCTTCGCGGATGGCGTTGTCGAGGTGGTCTATTCTAACGGTAAAGGCAGTGAGGTTGTCGCCGTAGTAGTCCTTGTTGGAAGTGTCGAGGGAGACGAGGGAGTCGTGGACAAGTTGGGCATAATGGAGGGCGAGGTTGGGGTCGGGCCAGAGGTGAGGGTTGGGGTGCTCGCCGGATTCGGGGAAGCTGAAGTCGAAGGCCCATTGGTCTTGGGAGATGGTGTTGTCGCCGAGTAGGAGGATGGGTGTGTCGTCCTGTTTGACGCTTTCAGCGAGGTTGAGGGTAGGTTCTTCGAGGAAGAGGCCATTGGCGATTATGAGGTCGGCCTTGGTGAGGGTCTTGGCTATTGAGGGAGAGGGCTCATAGGTATGGGAGTTGGTTCCCTCGGGGACTATACCCTGGAGTTGGATGCGGTTGCCGCCGATGTTCTCGACGATGCTGGTGATGGGTGCGACGGTGGTCACTACGTTGAGCTTGCCAGAGGAGGGGTTGGAGGTAGGGCCGCAGGCGATGGTGACGACGGTGAGGGTGATGAGGAGAAGAGTAAGGAGCTTGGGCATGGTAGAGAAGCGCTTAATGCGATGAAGTGTTGTTGCAATCAGTTGCAGTTGCTAATATTAGCGATGAATGTGCCGGGTGTCAAGGGGAGTGATGGAGGCAGGGATGGCAGGGTGTCGGGGGACGGCCCGTTGAGTGGCGCCTATACACTGTGAGAGGTGAGACTTTTAATTGATCCAATCAAAAGTTCACACCTGTATGATTGTTTGGGGGGAATTATTGTGCGTTTCCCAGGAGGATGCGAGCGAAATGCCCTACTCCAGGGCGACTGGCCGGTCGCCTCTACGGGGGAGGGATATTCAGTTGGGGTTGGGGGTCTGGGTTTGTTTGTTGAGTGGGAGGGTGGCGACGGAAGGTCCGAGAGTGTTGGGCAGGGAGGCGGTTAGGCCTGTGCCGGTGCCTGTGGACATCTACTGTCTGCACAGGGCAGCCCCTAGCTTCTGAGAGGATGGGGAGGGGACCCGAGGGATTCTCGGCGTGGGGCGTCCCGACCACCAGAAGTGCTCGACCATGCGGAGGGATGGGAGCGTGACTCGGAGCCGCCGAGGGGTGCGCTTGCCTCTCCGAAGGCGTCGGCGGGGGAGTCGGTTATGGGCTCAAAGGCCCTGTATCTGAGTCCGGCCAATGGCGGGGTCAGGGTATTCGCCTGTGAGGGCGAGGTATACGCTCCTGATGAGGGGAGCGTTGTATCGGCAGGGGCCCTTGGACAGGGCATGCCGCTTATAGTCTACGGACCCTCCATCGCCTGATGGTTGGTGGGGGAAGGGTGAGCCGGGGCCTTTGGTATGAGGAGATGGCGGCTTTCGCTTGAGCCTAGGAGCGGCTAATGCCGCCCTTTGGGATGGGCTTAGATGTTGAGTCCTCGGGGGCCGGGGATGGTGTTCCCCCTGTGTTTTGGTTCCTCCTTGGGTTTGGGGTGAGTGACGAGCTAGTCGAGGGTGAATATAGTACATGTGTACACCTTGGGTCAAGGGGTTCGTGTCACATATGGGAGGGGGTACCCTCACCATCCTCAGGGATATATTGAGTCCCGCCCACCCGCCCTGTTTTATTGATATATGAGCCATGTTGCTCTGCAACATGGCTCATATATCGTTATCAAGGGGGAGGGGCAGAAAGGCTAGGAAGGGGTGAGCGGCTCCGCCCCAAGGAGGGGATCAGCCTCACTCTAGCCCTCTCCCGTCGTAGGGAGAGGGGATAGGACTCCTCCCCAGATTCCTCGCGGGGCATCGGAATGACAGGGGCGAAGGGGGTTGGGGTGGAGGAGGGTGCGACGGATTGATGGGGGGCCGCATCCCGCTCGACCCTTCGAGTGCCTCAGGGTGAGCGGCCCCGCCCCGGGGATGGATTCCTTCGGGGTCGGGAATGACGGGGGAGGGTGGGGTGTTAGACGGCGGAGAAGAAGTTGCGGGGGTTGTGGACCATCATTTGGTCTATGGCGTCCTGGGAGATGCCGAGATCTCGGAGGAGGGGGATGACGTGACGGTGGATGAAGAGGTATCCGTCTGCGTTGCGGGCTTCACGTCGGGCGATTTCTTCCTCGCTGGGGCGGGAGATGGGGATGGACCAGTCGTGGCTGAGCATTATCTTGTGGCCGTACCCGGCCTCGATGAGCCGGACCGCGGTGCGGGTGCGGTCTTGCCAGTCGGGGGTGTCGGAGCCTTCAGAGGTGAAGCCGGGATAGCGGTCGAGGCCGATCCAGGCGCCTTTTTCGAGGAGCTCGATAAGGTAGGAGACGTTGGTGGTGTCATTGCTGTGGCCGACGTAGACGCGGTTTAGATCGACACTCTCCTCTTCGAAGATGCGGGCTTGCTGGAGTCCGACCCTCTCGGGGGCCCAGGTGTGAGTTGAGATAGGAACGCCGGTGGCCTTGTGGGCTCGGGCGGCGGCGCGAAGGATGATCTCACCCTGAGGTGTTACGCCTCCCTTGTCGTTGGCGACTTTGATGACACCGGCCTTAATGTCGGTGCCTTCGATGCCCTGCTCGATCTCGCGAATGTAGAGGGCGGCGATGGCGTCGGGGGAGGCTTCCCAGAAGACGCGAGGAATGTCTCGCCAAGTACCGGTGGCGGCGATGATGTTGACGCCGGAGCCTCGGGAGACATCTTCGAGCATACGGATGTCTCGGCCGAGGTCGATGGTGGTGACGTCAATGATGGTCCGGACGCCCTCGGCGTGGGCGACTTTCAGGTCGTTGATGCCTCGCTCGATTATGGCATCACGGGGTATGAACTCGGGGTAGATTTGCTGGATGCCGGCGGAGGATACGAGGACGTGCTCGTGGGAGAGGGTGAAGCTCATGTCGGCGGTGTCTAGGGGGCCGAGGACTGAGTTGATTTTTGGCATGGTGTTGAGGGGGATTTACCCCCACCCCCTTGCGAGATGATATTGGCATGATATGCGCTGGGAGGAGGTTATGCCAATATGGGGGGTTAGTGTGATTTCATATCATGGTCTGCTGCCAATTGGAATCACCCTCACCCTAGCCCTCTCCCATCGAGGGAGAGGGGATTGGACCCCTCCCTGCTCCTTTAGATGGGGATTGTGTGAGGGTTTATTGGCTGGCTAGGACTTGGCGGACGGCTCGGGCTACGAGCTGTTCTTCGCCGGGTTGGAGGGTGACTACTGCGATGGATAGGGCGTCGCCGTCGGGGCGGGTCCAGATGGATGGGTCTAGGGCTTTGAGGGCGTCGGCGGCTTGGGTTACGGTCATGCCGAGAGCTTCTTCGTCGAGGACGACTCGAAGCTGCATCCAGGGGATTTGGCCGAACCAGCCCTGCTGGAGCGTGACGTGTGGGATGTCTCCAAGGAGCTCGACGAGGACCTGGAAGCGGCGCTCCTGGTCTCGGGCTCGCTCATCGTGATCCAGAGTGAACCACTCACGCATGGCGGCGACCATTGCCACCGCCTCTCCCCTATCTACCTTAAAGCCGCGACCGAAGGCCCGGTTGTCTTCCAATTCGAATGCGGTGAAGCCGTGGAGCCGGGCGGATTCTACAAAGTGTTTCTTGCCGACCATGAATCCGACGGAATTGGGGCCGCCCATGTACTTGGCACTGAAGCAGACGGAATCGGCGCCGCAGGAGGCGATATCTTTCATACGCTGGACGGGATAGACTTGGAAGGCGGCGTCTACGACTACGGCGATGCCTCGGGCTTCGGAGATGGAGATCACCTCGGCCAGGGATAGGGTGCCCTCCATACCGTCCATGTGGGCCGGATACAGGACTCCGGCGGTGTCGGGGCCTATGGCCTCCTCGAACTGGGTTTTCGTAACGCCGTTTTCGTCACCAATCTCCACGAGCTTGCCACCGGGGACGGAGACGGATCGGTCGTAATGGTAGCGGTGGCGGTTCTGGATCAGGAACTCGTCTCGGAGGCCGGAGGTATCGGGGAGCTGGGCTATGAGATCGGTGTCGGGGCCGGTCATGACGGCGGCGCAGCTGATGGCTAGGGCGGCGAAGCAGCCGGAGGTGACAAAGGCAGCTTCTGCGCCGAGGTCGGAGGCGATAGCTTCGCCGGCACGGGTCACGACCTCCTCCATGCTGGCAAAGGCCTGGCCGGCCTGGTCCATTGCGGTCTGGACTCGGGGGCTAAGGACCGCTCCGCCCATGACGGTGGCGGTTCCGACGGCGTTGACTACCTTTCGGATGCCGAGCTCCTGATATATGTCGGCGCTTTCTTTGTCAGGCATTTAAGAAACTCCAGTAGGATATGAGGATTAGTTGAGGTTTATGCCGTAGAGCCGGGCGGCGTTTTCGCCGACAATCTTGATCTTGTCCTCTTCCGAAATGTTGGCGAAAGTGCGCTCGATGACTTCTCGGGAGTGGGGGAAGGTGCCTTCGTCGTGGGGGTAGTCGCTTCCCCACATGAGGCCCTCGACGCCGGTGAACTCGATATTGTTAAGGCCGATGGGGTCGTCGCCGAAGGTGATAAAGCCGTTGGTCTTGAAATACTCGCTGGGAAGCCTATCTAGATTGGGGTACTGCCACATGTGTCGGGCGTGGTAGACGTCGTCCATAGCGTAGAGGGCCCAGGCGAGCCAGCCGATACCGCATTCGACCAGGACTATGCGGAGATCAGGGTTGCGGTCGAAGACTCCGGCGGCGGTGAGTGCGGTCATGGGGGCCATAGCCTCGGCCATGCCGAGGACCATGCCGGTGAGGTCCTGGCCGTGGGTTTCTTCTTTGGTGCGGTACTTGCGGGGTTCGTCGTCGGAAACGGGTTCGGTCTTGGTGAAGACGTGGAAGCTGAGAGGGAGGCCAAGGTCGGCGAGGGTGGACCATAAAGGCTCGTAGACGGGGAGGTTGTAGGGGGTAGAAGCGACGTTGACGGGCACGGATACGGAACGGTAGCCCAATGCGCCGATGCGTCGGGCTTCGGTGACGGCGGCGTCAACGTTGATGGTGGGTATGGTGGCGGAAGGGATGCAGACATCTGAGTGGGTAGAGAAAACGTCCCAGTAGTAGTCGTTGTAAAGGGAGCAGACGGCCATCTGGTAGCCGGGCTCGGGGGAGGAGAAGGCTTCGAATATGCCGTTTGGGTAGATGACCTCGGCGGAGACTCCGTCCTCGACCTGGTCCTTGAGGCGGATATCAACGTCGGTGCCCCATTCACGGTTGACGCCTAGCCCCACGTCCTCGCCGCCCCGGAACTCCTTGCGCAGGTCTTTTTCGGTTAGCGGGTTGGGGGTGTCGAGGAGGATGGGCTGCTGACCGTCGAGAACCTGGTACTTACGTCCGTCTACGACTTCGACGTGGGGCTTGCGGTGACGAAACTGCTCAGGGAGCTTTTCGTAGATGCTGCCCGGCTCCTCAGCGTGGGAGTCGGCGGAGACGATTTTGTAGTCTGCCATGTCGAACCTCCGGTAGAGGAATAGGTGGTAGGGGTGGCGGGGAGGATTATATAGGATTCGGGGGAGGGAGGGGGGAGGAGGATCTGCGGATGCCCTGGCGCTCTTAAGCAAGCTCATACTTCGACGGGCTCAGCACGAGCGGTGAGAGTGGGGGACATGGGCAACCACCAGGGATTGCCGCTACGGGGAGGACCACCACCATCTCGCTAGTCCTTTGGTGCGGTGGGTGGGAGGGCGACCGCCGGTCGCCCCTACGGGAGGGGATGGGTTTTAGAATCGGAGCGGGGGAATTATGCGGAAAGAGGAGAGAGACAGGGTAGGTTTATTGAGGGGGCCAGGTCATATAATGGAGAGTCGGAGAACGTGATACAGAGCTATGGAATATTTACTGAGCACATTGTTGCCGTTTCTTGCGGAGACTGAAGAGTCTTCGACGGAGCACTTTGCGCTACTGCGCGACTTC
Organism: Dehalococcoidia bacterium; assembly: GCA_965197585.1. Classification (GTDB taxonomy): domain Bacteria; phylum Chloroflexota; class Dehalococcoidia; order Plut-88900; family Plut-88900; genus Plut-88900. The sequence continues at coordinate 1,780,611 of OZ240215.1, read as the reverse complement.
GCAATAGTGATGGCGGTGGGGGGTGGGGCGGTGGTGTTGTTCCGTGTCCTGAAGCAACCCCCGATTCTGGGATACCTGCTGGGTGGACTGCTTATCGGGCCGTACACGCTTCCCAATCCGCCAGTGGAAAACGTCGAACTGATAAGCGCGCTGGCGGACCTTGGGCTGATCATCCTGTTGTTTTCGCTGGGGCTGGACCTAGGGTGGAAGAGGTTGAGCAGCGTAGGGCTACGGGTGCTGGTTATCGGGGCGCTGGAAATTACTTTGATGATGTCTCTGGGATATGAGATTGGGACGCTGCTGGGGTGGACGGGGACTGAGTCGATCTATCTCGGGGCGGCGATTGCGATATCCAGCACGGCGATCCTATACAAGATGCTGAGGGACACGGGGCAACTGCATCAAGCTCATGGGCGGATAATCGTCGGGATATTGGTGATAGAAGACGTGGCGGCGGTAATTCTGCTAACGGTTCTTTCCGGGGTAGCAACCACCGGAACAGTGGAAGCCGGGGCAGTGGGGTCGCTAGTACTGAAGCTGGGCATCTTCGGATTTGCGGCGTTAGGGGTAGGTGCGATAGTCGCACCCGGAACGGTACGATTCATATCTAGGTACAAGTCGGACGAGATCATGCTGCTGGCCACTCTGGCCATGTGCTTCGGGCTGGCGCTGATTGCCCAACAGCTGGGTGTTTCACCGGCGGCGGGAGCATTCCTGGTGGGGGCGGTACTGGGAGATACAAGGGAGTCGGAAAGGCTAGTCCGGCTAGTATCTCCGGTTAAGGACTTCTTTGCGGCGCTGTTTTTCATTTCCATAGGCATGCTGGTGAATCTATCGGACATGACAGACCACATCTGGCCGGCGCTGATAGTTTCCGGGGTGTTCATAGGAGGGAAATTCATAGCGGACACCGTCGCGACGTTCGCGACGGGAGAAGACGGTCGGACTGCGATCAAGGTCGGGACCGGGATGACGCAGATAGGTGAGTTCTCCCTAGCAATAGTGAGTGCGGGGGCGCTTCACGGGGCGGTGGGGCCGTTTCTATACCCGGTGGTTGCAGTGGCCACGGGCATCACATCCCTACTGTACCCCTTCATCTTCCGCAGCGGAGACCTGCTGGCCAATGTGTTGCAAAGGTGGACTCCGAAAGTGGCGCGTCAGTACATGAGCTACATCACTGAATGGATAAGGGCAACGAGAAGCCTATTACAGCTGAAGAGTGAGGAAGCGTTGCGGGTACGGCATCACACGCGGCTCACACTGGTTAACGTGGGCGTCATAATTCTCCTGCTGGCTGTCGGGAATGTGGTGATACGGTTCAGCGGAGACATTGCCGAACTAATGCGCATAAGTCAGGAAACCGTAGGGCTCATCATAGGCGGCGGAGTACTGGCTCTAGCCCTACCTGCATCGATCGGGACGTGGTGGTCATTGAGGAGACTAACTAATGAAGTGGGCAACTACATAAACAGCAGTCTTGCCCGTCGGGTCCCGGGGGGAGGGTTGCCTGCCAGCAGTGTTTACAGGAGAGGTTTCGCGATGATCATGCGGGACGGCCTCCTGCTGATGCTGATGATCGTACTATTCATCTGGAGCATTCCCCTGCTGTCACAACTGCTATTCCTGGGGAGCATAGCCACGCCTGTGACGCTTGCCGTACTGGGAATCATCTCGGTTGCGGGGCTTTATGTATCCAGAAAGATATACAAGGTAATTGCCAGGGGGCTAATCCGCACATTTTTGCCGGACATAGAGGACGGGGAGTCCGATGCCTAGAGCGTTTATCCTCGAACGCTGGGAAGGGATGAACGTCTGGACAGGGGAGAGTGCGTGGCTTATCATCCAACTCCGAAATGAAGGCTTCAAATGGCCCTAGCACACGGCAAACCGACATAAACGCGAGACAGGGATCTAGATGACACAACAGGACGAGGTGACCTTCAACAAGCGCGTACTCGACGAGGAGTACAACCTGGGATCTTTCGAAGTGACAGCGAAGATGATCCGGGACTTCAACGATGGCACGGGAGAGGGAGCGGACAGCGGGGATGATGCCTCGGCCTTGATAGCCACCATCTTCGCCAAGTTCGAGGGCCCGGACGACCTGAACCTCGCTTTCGAGGGGTTTGACTATATGGCCGGTCAGTACATTGAGCCCGAGGCCTCGGTGAGGGCGGGGGACGTGCTGACCTGCGTTGCCCGGGTGAAGTCGGTCTACAAAAAGACAGGGCGGTCGGGACCGATGGCCTTCGTGGTGAGGGAGCACACTTTTACCAACCAACGGGGCGAGACGGTCGCCAGAGTGGGAATGTCCACCGTAAGGAGGAAGTAAGAAGACCAATGAGTGAACAGAGCAATGCGGTCTATTTCGACCAGGTGGACGTAGGGGATGAGATAGGGCCCCTGGACAAAAAGCCTACGCTGGAGCAGGTGAAAGCGTTTTGCAGGGCCTACGGGTTGGAGGAGAAGACCCGGTTCACGGACCTTGAGACGGCCCGGAGCGAGGGCGTCGACGAGATGATTATTCCCGGGATCATGAGCATGGCCTACCTGTCCCAGCTGATAACCGACTGGGCGCCCAACATAACACTGAAGAAACTGGACATCATCTTCCGGGCGCCGGTGAAGCACGAAGAGCCGATCCAATGCGTGGGTGTGGTGACGGACAAAGAGGTGCGGGACGGGGAGAACTGCATAGACGTAGACGTGTATATCGAGAACCCGGAGGGGCGGAGGGCGGTCACGGGACAGGCCCTGGTAGTAGCACCGTCCGAGTAACCGGCCACGATATCGGGGCCTCAGGTTTCGACAAGTAAGGAGGGGTAATGGGCAGCGTAACTGTCAATGGCAGCAAAGTTAACTTCGATGCGGCGGAAGGATTCGCGGAGGGCAACCGGAAGGGTAACACGGTACTGTTGATCCACGGAGCCACGGACAACCACAAAATCTGGCACCACCAGATGGAGGCGTTGTCCAAAGACCATAGTCCCGTGTCGGTAGACCTGCCCGGCCACCTGGACTCCGGTGGGGAGGGGATCGACAACGCGGAAGGGTATCGGGCTTTTGTGAAAGGTTTGGCAGATGCCCTAAATTTGGCCCCGTTCGTGTTTGCGGGTCACTCTATGGGCGGATCCATGGCACTGGACTTCGCCGTGCACCATGGGGAGATGCTAAAAGGTGCGATCATGGTGGGGTCGAGCCCCAGTTGGGAGATAGGCGACGAAGAAATTGAACCGTGGAAAACTGACCCGGACAAGATGAGGCGGGACTCGGATGAAATGTATTCGCGGCAGACGTCGTCTGAGGTCAAGGAATGGGCGACGAGGGAGATGTCGGGGACGCCGGGAGAGGTATGCTATTCAGACCTTGCGGCTTGTGGCACGTTCGACCCTAACCCGGACTTCAGCAAGGTGACGGTGCCGTTAATGGTGGTAGTGGGAGACGAGGATGCGATGTCTATTCCGGGGTCGGAGCTGGCGGCGGAGAAGGTGCAGGGGGCGCAGTACGACCTTATCTCGGCGTGCGGGCATCCGATAATGATCGAGCACCCGGATATTCTGAATGACCTGATGCTGAGGTTTTTGGAGAAGCTGGACTGAGTCAGAGTTTCCTAGACTTTAGGGAAGATATGGCGTAAGTGTCTTGCACTTGCGCCATGTTGTTTTTGTACGTGGCAGGTAGTTTCTGGAGGTCGATTGAGGGAGTAGCGCGTTAGATTCCTCGCGGAGCCTCGGAATGACAATCAAAGGGGGCTCGCTATGACAATGAAAAAGCATCGAAATAACTGGAGAAAAGCCTCGAGTTATATAGAAGTGGCCGTAGGGGGTAATGGGCTGGAGAAAGGACAAATAAGGGAAACATTGTGCTAATATGCGCAGACGTTGAGGCTCCTCAATTAGCGAGGACTAGGCCTGAGTAAATGGCGGGTTTTCATACCCCGGAGGTGCAATCTTGAAGGTATCCATGTTCCACCTGATGCCCCACAGAGAGCTTCCCGATGACTTTGAGGACAGGTATCACTCGGTGTGGGTGGACCCGCCTTGGTCGGAGCTCGCGGACCCGGAACGGGTAGGTCAGTACTACAACTGGACGCTGGACGAGCTGATCTACGCCGACAAGATGGGGATGGACGGGATATGCGTTAACGAGCACCACCAGAACGCCTACGGTTTCATGCCGAACCCGAACCTCATGGGGTCGGTGCTGGCGCGGAGCACGAAGAACGCGGCCCTGGTGCAGATGGGGGCCACGCTGCCCACCACCCACCCTCCCGTCCGCATCGCTGAGGAGTACGCAATGCTGGACTGCATAAGCGGGGGTCGGCTGGTTGCCGGGATGCCGCTGGGCACGTCGGCGGACGCTAACTTCTGCTACGGAATACCGCCGATAGTACAACGGGAGAGGTACAGGGAGGCGCACGACCTGATCGTGGATGCGTGGACCCGGGATGAGATGTTCGCGTTTAACGGCAAGTACACACAGTTGCGCTACGTGAACGTCTGGCCGAAGCCGATACAGAAGCCTCACCCCCCAATATGGGTGCCGGGCGGGGGCAGCAGCAGTACGTGGGACTTCGTATGCGAAAAGAACTATTGCTATTGCTACCTGAGCTACTACGGCAACCTGTTCGCTACGAAGATCATGGAGAAGTTCTGGGAAAGAGTCGATTACAACGGGCTGGATGCCAACCCGTACCGAGCAGGGTTCCTACAGCTTGTGGCGGTGTCGGAGACGGATGTACAGGCGGAAAAGGACTACGAAAAACACATCCAGTACTTCTTCAACAAGTGCATGGCCACGGCCCCCGAGTTCCTGGCCGCGCCGGGATATCAGGACTACAAGAGCATGGTCAACCGGATCAAGCAGCTTGGAGGCGGCAGGACCGACCAGATGGGACAGTGGAAAGAGTGGAAGTTCAAGGACTTCGTAGATAAACAGTACGTGATCAGCGGTGGACCGGAGTCGGTGGTGGACCAGCTTAAGGATGCGGTGAAGCGGCTGCGGGTCGGAAACTTGATGGTGCTGCTGCAGATCGGGTCCATGCCGCACGAACTGACGCTGAAGAACATCGAGATATTTGCCAAAGAGGTGCTCCCTCACATCCGGAACATCTGGGACGACGAATGGGAGAACCATTGGTGGCCCGAGACCTTGAAGACGAAGGCACCCGCCCCGGTGGCGGGTTAGCGGGGATTTCGTAAAGACTCGAAAGGCGCGTGACAGAAGAGAAACCTGAGTAACCGAAATTCACCCTCACCCTAGCCCTCTCCCATCAAGGGAGAGGGGACTGGACCTCCCCTCGGCCGCCGGGAATGACCGTTATGCAAAACACTCGTTGAGGGAGGGGGAAGCTGTGAAACCGACGGGGGTTTATTCATAGGTGCGCAGATGTCTTTCGATCAACCTTAATAGGAGAAGTAAATGGTCACTGTGGAAGACCGGTTCCCAAAGATCAGGGACGGGCTGCTCAACCCGAAGGTGATGACTGCAGGGGAAGGCCCACCCGTCGTGTTCCTGCACGGGGCAGGAGGCCTGCGATGGGACGGTTTCCTGGATGACCTCTCTTCCGAATTCACGGTGTACGCACCACTTCACCCCGGGCTCCATGACCCTGACGACATCCGGAAGATCGACAGCCTGTGGGACCTGGTGCTGTACCACTACGACCTGTTCGATGCATTGGGGCTAGAGTCTCCGGCGGTGATTGGGCATTCTTACGGCGGAATGCTGGCGGCCGAGATTGCGGCGAGCAGCCCAGACAGGGTTAGCAAGTTGACGCTGATGAATCCCATCGGGTTCTGGCTGGATGAATACCCGGTGTTGGACTGGACGGCGATGAGCCAGGATGCGTTGGTCAAAGCGCTGTTCTCGGACCCCGAGGGTCAATTTGCCAAGGGTTTCCTCGAGGCACCGGAGGATGAGGAGGAGTTCCAAAACTTCACTATTGCAAGGACGTGGGCCATCGCCTGTACATCCAAATTCACGTGGCCGATACCGGACAAGGGGTTGAAGAACCGGATCTATCGGGTGTCGGCGCCGGCGTTGATATTGTGGGGCAAACAGGATGCCCTCGTCCCTCCGGAGTATGCCAAGGAGTTTTCCGACAGGATGGTAAACACGACTGTGCGGACGGAGATACTTGATGGAGCGGGTCACATTCCACAGTTGGAACAGCGTGAGAAGGTTTCGGCTATTGTGAAGGAGTTTCTGCGTTCGTGAGGTGGGAGCTCCATTCCAATGGGTATGCTTTGCAGGATGCGGGAATGATTTCCCCCTACACCGTATTCGAACGTATTGGGCTCGTTAATGGATGGTTGAGGGCAGACGCCTTAGCTTCCTCGCGGAGCCTCGGAATGACCTATAAATGGGCCTCGGTATGACATTGAGATGGACCAAGGGGTGACACAGAAACGGGCCTTGGTTTGACACTAGACTCATGCCGGAATGACGCGTAAGGATGTTGGTATGGTGCGGTGTACGTAGCGGAATGTCATTGAGAGAATGCTAATGGTTGGCGGACGGGACCTAGATATGGGAGGTAACGGATGACGAAGCCGGTTACGGTTAGGGTAGAGCAGGATGTTCCGGCCCGGATGCGGGACGGGACAGTTCTTTATAGTGATGTTTATCGGCCGGATACGCCGGGTCGGTATCCGGTTATTTTGTGCCGGACTCCGTATGACAAGGATGCCTTCTCGACGAGAGTTGACAGCGTGGACCCGATCCGGGCGGCGAGGCAGGGATACGCTTTCGTTATGCAGAATGTTCGGGGGCGATACAACTCCGAGGGGACGTTCTACACTTTCAAGAACGAGATAAACGACGGGTACGACACTGTGGAGTGGGCGGCATCGCAGGCTTGGTCCTCGGGGGCGGTGGGGATGCACGGGGGGTCGTATGTCGGGGCTACGCAGTGGCTGGCGGCGATTTCCAGGCCTCCGCATTTGAAGTGCATCATTCCTTCCATAACCAGCGACGACTACTACGAGGGATGGACGTACCAGGGCGGGGCATTCCAGCTGTTCTTCACACTTAGCTGGGCAGTGTCACTGGCGATGGCCAACATAGATCATATCGAACGTGACCATGGGGATGTTTCGGCAGACTCGGCGCGGATGATGGAGGCACTGAAGGACCTGGATGGGTCATTCGAAACACTGAACTTTGCAGAGCACCCGTTGTTCAGGAACCCGGCGCTTGCCCAGTATTTCAACGACTGGGTGCAGCATTCGGATGACGACTCATACTGGAAGTCGGTGAACATCAGGGAGCGGCATTCGACGGTTGAGGTTCCGGCCTACAGCATGTCGGGCTGGTACGACATTTTCCTGGGTGGGGCGATTCGCAACTTCGTGGGGATGAGGGAGAACGGGGCAACGGACGCGGCAAGGAACGGGCAACGGCTGATAATCGGACCCTGGTTCCACGACGATACGCCGGGCAGTGTTGGGGGCGAAGTGAATTTCGGGCCGAGCGCAAGCGCGGTCTCGTTTGATTTCCAGGGTACGAAGCTGCGCTGGTACGACTACTGGCTGAAGGGAGAGGACAACGGGGTTGGGGAGGAGGACCCGGTACGGATATTCGTGATGGGGGCCAATGAGTGGCGCAGTGAGAAGGAATGGCCGCTGGCCCGGACACAGTACACAGACTACTACCTCCACAGCGGGGGTCGGGCGAACAGCGCGCGGGGAGACGGGATGCTCGGCATCGAGGCGCCGGGTGACGAGCCCTACGACGCCTATCTTTATAACCCGAACAACCCGGTGCCGACTCGGGGCGGGGGGCTGTGCTGCAACGAGGCTGTTTCACCGCCGGGTTCGTTCGATCAGAGTGCGATTGAGGCGAGGGAGGACGTGCTGGTCTACTCGACGGCGGTGTTGGAGCAACCCGTCGAGGTCACGGGGCCGGTGACGGTGACGCTTTACGCAGCATCGTCGGCGGTGGATACGGACTTCACGGCGAAGCTGGTGGATGCGTGCCCGTGTGGGGGAGCGGTTAACCTGGCGGACGGGATAGTGAGGGCGCGGTACCGGGAGTCGACGAGCGAGGCAAAGTTGATAACACCCGGCGAGGTGTATGAGTACAAGATCGACTTGTGGGCGACGAGCAACCTGTTCAAGGCGGGGCACAGGATCCGGGTGGAGATTTCGAGCAGCAACTTCCCGCGGTTTGACAGGAACCCGAATACGGGGGGTGCGCTGGGTAAGGGGACGGAGGCCAAGCCTGCATCGCAGACTGTTCTTCACAATGACAGTTATGCGTCTCGGGTGACGCTGCCGGTGATACCGGTGTGATCCGCCTTTGGCGGACAGGCTCCCCTCGGGAGGCGTGACGGGGGGTAGGGGTCGATTGAAAATTAAGAGTCGGATAGGAATGAAGAAAGGATAAGACTTGATGGCCAAGCACCTGCATTTTAGCGAGGAAGAGCTCGCGGGGCGGAGGCGGAGGACGTGTGAGTCGATGGCGGCGAAGGGGCTGGACGGGCTGCTGATCTTCCGCCAGGAGACCATGTATTACCTTACGGGCTACGACACCATGGGCTACACCCAGTTCCAGTGTCTCTACATGGGCGCGGACGGGGACATGACCTTGGTGACGAGGTCGGCGGACCTGCGGCAGTCGGGGTTCACGTCGATAATCGAAGACGTGCGGATCTGGATGGACAGCGGGGACGCGAATCCCGGTCTGGACGTGAAGAAGGTGCTTGAAGAGAAGGGGTGCCGGGGCAAGAGGCTGGGGGTTGAGTTGGAGGCTTGGACGTTGACGGGGCGTCGGTGGGAGATGATGAAGAGCGCGTTGGATGGTTTCTGCAGCTGGGAGGACGCGTCGCACCTGGTGAGCGAGCTTCGGCTAGTCAAGAGTCCCCAGGAGGTCGAATATGTGAGGAAGGCGGCCTCTCTAGCGGATGATGCCCTGGAAGTGGCATACGACCTGTTCGCTCCGGGGGTGCCGGAGTTGGAGCTATTCGCTGGGATGCACTCGGCGATATTCCGCGGGGGTGGAGACTACCCGGCGGGGCGGTGGATAATCGGGTCTGGGGAGAGGGCCTTGATGGTAAGACACATCACGGGCCACGGTGACATTGGAGAAAACGACCAAGTGCAGCTGGAGTTCGGGGCGGCGTATCGGCACTATCACTCGTGCCTGATGAGGACGGCGTTGACCGGGACCCCGGACCCGCAATACTACAAGATGCACGAGGCCGGGGTGAATGCACTCCAGGCAGCCCAGGGCACTTGTAAGCCGGGCGCAACCTTCGGGGACGTATTCGATGCGCACGCCAAGGCGTTCGACGACGCGGGGTTCAGGGAGCACAGGCTGAATGCCTGCGGCTACAGTCTCGGGGCCCTGTACCCGCCGACATGGATGGACTACCCGATGCTGTTCACCGGCAACCCGGTGGTTATTCAGCCGAATATGGTTATATTCATGCACATGATATTGCTGGACAGCACCAGGGGCATTACGATGTCGCCGGGAGAGACGGTGCTGGTGACGGAGACGGGATGCGAAAGATTGTCCCGGATGCCGTTGGACCTGGTGGTCAAGTAGGCCAGGTGCAAGGAAAGAAACAGAGATAACAATAACTCGCGCAGGGGGAGAGGCAATGGCCCAGTCGTTCACATGGGAAAAGGCCAGAGAAGAGCTCTTATACCGGAGAAACCGGGCGATGACCCACGGCGGCGATCGCGCCGTGGAGAAGCAGCGATCACGGGGAGGGGGGCTGGTGAGGGACAGGATAGGCATGCTGGCCGATCCGGAAAGCTTCCTAGAGGTCGGGACGATGGCTATCGACCACCGTTTCGATTCCGAAGGCAACGAATTGGAGCCAACTCCGGCGAGCTACATCATGGGCCTGGCGGAAGTCGATGGCCGGCCAGTGGCACTCGGGGGCGAGGACTTCACGGTGAGCGCGGGCCACACCATCGGGCTGGACCGAAAGAAGGGTGGGATGGGCGGTTTCCTGGAGGACCTGGCCCACGAGTACAGGATCCCATTGATGATTTTCGTGGAAGGGGTGGGGGGCGGTGTCAGCATGCAGCAGACCACAGGCCACGCCCCCATAGTGAGCTCGTCCAGCTTTGGGCGCAGCTACCAGCTATTGGGTGAGGTGCCGGTAATCGCCGCGGGGATGGGAGCATGTGCGGGAGGCTCGGCGGGACGGCTGGTGATTTCACACTTTTCGATAATGACGCGAGATACGGGGTGCGTTTTTGCAGGGGGACCACCGGTCGTGGAAAGAGCCCTGGGGCGCAGAGTCAACAAGTTCGATCTGGGGGGCGCTCACGTTCACACACAACTCTCCGGCACAATCGACAACGTTGCCGAGGATGAGGCGGACGCCATATACCAAATGAGGCGGTTCCTGAGCTATATGCCGCAGAACGTTTGGGAGATGCCGCCCTTCGTAGAGACAGGGGACCCGCCCGACAGGCAGGACGAAATACTCCTGAGCCTGGTGCCCGAAGACCGGAGGCAGGCCTACGATTCCCACGGGGTCATAGATGTGATTTTCGACCGGGACTCGTTCTTCGAGATTGGACCTGATTGGGGCCGCTCCCTGGTGGTGGGCATGGCCAGGATCGGGGGATACTCGGTAGGAGTGCTGGCAAGCAACCCGATGTACATCGGTGGAGCGCTGGACGCGCAGGCATCGCAGAAGCAGGCCCGATTCATAGAGCTATGCGACACCTTCAACCTGCCCATTGTCTACCTGGTGGACGTTCCGGGATTCATGATCGGTGAGGTGGCGGAGAGAGAGGGGACGCTAAGGAAAGGGATGCGGGCCTTGCAGGCGATGATGGAGTCTACGGTGCCGATGGTTACGGTACACATGCGAAAAGCGTTCGGGATGGCGTGCAACTCGACGGCTAACCCGGACCGGCTGCACCTGCGGATTGGCTGGGCGACGGGAGAGTTCGGGGACATGCCGGTGGAAGGCGGTGTCTTCGCGGCGTTCCGACGGGAGATAGAGTCGGCGGATGACCCAAATGCCAGACGGAGCCAGATTGAGGCCAAGCTTCTGGCAGACTCGTCACCGTGGAAGACGGCGGAGGCATTTGGCCTGGAGGAGATGATCGATCCTGTGGAGACGCGGTACTACGTATATCGTTTTATAGCGGCGGCTCAGGGGGCGATAAGGAGCAACTTGGGGAAGAAGGCGAGGTACGGGACCCGGTTGTAGAGGGACTCGCTTCGAAAAGTTCTAGCACCAAGGAAGATGTTCAACCGCCCACCTGTCTGCCAAGCAGACAGGTGGGCGGTTTGCATGAATGGGATCACCCTCACCCTAGCCCTCTCTCGTCGAGGAAACGGGGATAGGATCAAGACGCCTGCTTGGTGTGGATGGGGTAATCAATTGTCTAGTTGGGAGAGAAATATGCCTTAGATTCCTCGCGGAGCCTCGGAATTGTGGATGTCAGGTAATTCGTTGACAGAATTAGGTGGATTTAAGGGTCTCCAAAGGGGTCTTTCCGTCCATTGCCTGGTGGGGTCTCTGAGTATTGTAGTAGATCAGGTATTGCTGAAGCTCGTCCTTCAGTTCCGAGACCGATTCGAAGGTTGTCCCCTCCAGCAGGTCCTCGTTCAAGGTTCTCCAGAACCGCTCTATCTTCCCGTTGGTCTGGGGCCTATAGGGTCGGGTGTAGCGGTGCTTTATGCCCAGCTCATTGAGCATCCGTTCCATGGGGTGGCCCTCGGTGTTCCTTGGGGAGGCCATCTCGGGGCCGTTGTCGGTGAGGATGGCCTCGAATTGGATGCCGTACTCCACGTTAAGGAAATTGATGGACTTCAGAGTAGCAAACATAACGGAGAGACTCTTGATGTCTCCGACCACTTCGGCCCAGGCCAGACGGGTGTAGGCGTCGATGAGGCCCACCAGGTAGTAGCGGTGCTTGGTGCCCACGATGGTATCCCGGCTGAGGTAGTGGCTGTCCAGGTGGCCCAGCTCTCCTGCCCGGGTCTTGATGATCTTGCGCTTCGACTGCTGCATCGGCTTTGTGAGCCTATTGAAACCGTGGCGTCTGGTGATGGCGTAGATGGTGGAGGGCTTAGGGGTGTTGTGTTTAAGGATGGGTTTGAGTATGGCATAGATCTCGTAACGGTTGGTACCGTTAAGGCGCTCGTTGATGACCTTCTGCTCAATGTAGGGCAGGGTGCGGCGGGACTTCCACCCGGGACCCCGCTTACGGGGGAGGAAGGCGTTGTCGGAGGGGGAAAGGAGGAACCGGTTGTAGTACTTGGCGAAGGTCTGACGGCTAGTGCCGTGGAAGGAGTAGAAGTCCTGGGCGAAGCGGAAACGGGGATGCTTCCCTGCCTTGACCAGTTGATACTCATGGATGAGGAACCGCCACTTCTGAATGTAGTTACGTTCAAGGGTGAGGTCCTTGCTATTGTCTCGCATTCTCGCCTCCAGATTGGTGTTGGCCTCTTATACCAATCTGTCAACGAATTACCTAACACTTACAGGAATGACAGGGGGTAAGGGCTCGGAATGGCGAGGTTAAATCTGCTTGGAGGGTGGGAGGTAAAGATGGAGCAGGCACGAGACCTGCCCATACGGGAAGGGGCGGGGATGGATTCCGGCTCGAGGGCCGGAATGACGGCGTTAAGGGCCTCGGTAGAACACGGCCGAGGGCCTGGGAGTGACGGGGGTCAAGGATTTGGGGGTCTGTGTTAGAGGGCGCGGAAGGCTTGGTCGGCGGCGGCGAGGGTTTGTTCGACGTCTTGCTCCGTGTGGGCGCAGGAAAGAAACCACTTGCCGTGCATGTTGGCCCTTATGCCGCCCTCCAGGAGCTTCTGGCGGAAGGTGACGTAACGCTCGTGGTCCACCTTTTCGTAGAAGGTTCTGTAGTCGGGGAGGGAGGACTCGGGGGTGAAGGCCATGGTGAAAATGGATGATGGGCCCTGTAGGAGGACATCCTCCTCGTGCTTGCGGGCTAGGTCTCGGAGGCCGTCCATGAGAAGCTCGCCGACGTGGTGCATGCGTCGGATGGCCTCACCGTCGTTTTCTTTAAGCTTGTTGATTGTGGTCTCGGATGCGGCGAGAGATACGAGGTTGCCGCTGGCGGTGCCTGCGTGCATGACTCGGCCTTGAGATACGGGCTGCATGACTTCTCGCTTACCGGTAACAACGGAGAAGGGGAAGCCACCGGCCGCGGCCTTGGCCAAGGTTGTCAGGTCGGGAGTTACGCCAAGAAGATCCTGAGCGCCACCGACGGCGAGTCGGAAGCCGGTGATGACCTCGTCGAAGATGAGAACTATGCCATTTTCGTCGCAGAGCTTGCGGACGCCCTCCAGGTAACCGGGCTTGGGGAAGGCGCTGTTGGTGTTGACGGGCACGGGTTCCATGATGATGGCGGCGATCTCTCCGGGGTGTTTACGGATTGCAGTGGAGAGCACGTCGAGATCGTTCCAGGGGAGGACAACAACTTCTTCTGCGGACCCGGGAGACTGGCCTTCGGACTCGGGGACGGGGAGGGGGGAGTCGTAGGGGCCGGCGTCCTGGGTGTTAGGGGCGACGCTATAGAGGACGGGGTCTGCCCAGCCGTGGTAATGGCCCTCGAACTTGATGATTAGGGAGCGGTTGGTGTAGGCACGAGCGATTCTGACGGCGGCGAGGACGGCCTCGGTGCCCGAGCTGCCGAACCTGACCATCTCGGAGGAAGGGACAGAGGCGTTAATTAGCTCGGCGACTGTTATCTCCAGGTCGTGCTGACCGGCGATGATTTGGCCGCGATCGAGCATCCGGCGGACGGAGTCAAGGAGGAAGTCGGGGGAGTGGCCGAAGATGGCTGCGCCGTTGCCCATGATGTAATCGATAAACTCATTGCCGTCCACGTCGAAGAGTCGGGACCCCTTGGCCCTTTCGAAGAAGAGGGGCACAGGGAGCTCGCCGCGGCGGTGATGGCTGCTGACCCCGCCCGCCAGTGATCGGCTGGACCTTTCGTGAAGTTCAATGGACTTTTCGAAGTTCATATGTCGGCACTCCTACCTACGTGTTCCCTGTCGGGACTTCGTTTGAACGGGCCAATTCATCGGCGAGGACTAGGGCTCCGATCAATGATACATCGTCACCGAGGTTGCTGACCTCTAATCGGAGAGATCTTTCGTGGAGGGGGAAGATGTGATTGTGGCAGGTCTTGAATGCGGGGCCGAGTAGCCGGTCTCCCATGTTTGTCAGCCCTCCACCGACAATTACCATTTCGGGGTTCAGGACGTCTACCACGGCGGCGAGCCCAATGCCGGTGAAATAGGCAGCTCTGTCTATGACCTCGGAGGCAAGGAGGTCGCCTGACTGAGCAGCCTGGAAGACGGCTTGGGCGTCGATGGTGGAGGGGTCGAAGCGGCTTAATGTTGATTCGCGGCCTTCATTGATTTGACGGAGAACCTCCTTGCGAATCGCGGAGCCGGAAGCGAGGGCTTCCCAGCAGCCGTTTTGTCCGCAACCGCATGGGGGGCCATCGACCATCAGCTTGATGTGACCCACTTCTCCTGCGGCGCCCCTTGCGCCTCGGACCAATCGGTCATCGGAAATGATGCCTGCTCCGATGCCGGTGCTGAGGGTCACGTATACCATGTGCCGAGTCCCTTTGCCCACGCCAACTCGATGCTCGGCGATGGCGGCGGCGTTGGCGTCGTTTTCGAGTGAAACAGAGAGGGCCAACTCTCGTTGGAGCATATCCCTGAGGGGCACGGTGGTGAATTGAGGGAGGTTGGGGGGATCGACGAGGGCTCCGGCCACGGTGTCGACGGGGCCAGGAGAGGATACTCCGACGGCGACCACACCATTGGATCCGACCTGTTCCAGGAGACTATGGTACATAGAACTGATTGCTTCGACCATGGCCTCGGGGGGTTGGTCGGCGGGGGCAGGGCGACGGGTCTTGGCGAGGATGGAAGATGGGGAGTCGGCGAGGGCGGCGCGAAGAGACGTGCCACCTATGTCGATGCCAAGTATTAGCTGGGTAGAGTTGTAGTCGCCGGGTGTCATGAGGGGCGGGGTGGGGACGGGGAAAGTTGGCGCATTATATCATTGGTTGCGAGATAAGACAGAAAGGCATGCAGCATGGAACACCCGACGATCAGGCTTGATATTTTCGAAGATTCGATAGACGAGGCTGATCCCGACGCTAATTTCAAGCGGGATGTGGCGCTCTATAGCCAGATAGATCCGATGCCCACACTGAAGGGGATGAGCCGAAGCCTGGGCCTGCCTGTTGGTGCGATAGCCCGGTACGTGTTGGTTAAATGGGCGACATCGGGGAGTGAGGGTGTGATGGAGGTAGGGCCTAGGGTGGTGGGGCAGATGGCGGCGGTGGTGTCGGAGGCGGAGGAGTCGGGGGAAGATAGTGCGAGACTTGTGGCGTATGAGAAGTTGTCGGGGATAGTGTCGTGGCTGGAGACGATTTGTGAGGGGGAGTGGGAGTGGGAGAGGGAACAGATATAGTGATATATTATATGTCTATCTAGGAGGTAATTGTATGGGTGCCAATAGTCGCGTTTCCAAGTGGGGAGGAAGCCTTGCGATTCGTATCCCTAAACCTGTCGCAGAACAGTGGGGTGTTCAAGAAGGTTCAGCCATCGAGATGTTCTCCGAAGGCGACCGTGTTGTGCTGCGGAAGAGAGTTTATGACTTGGAGGAGATGTTGGAGCAAATCGACCCAAGTAACCTCCATCCCGAATGGGACACGGGACCCGCGGTGGGACGTGAAGGGTGGTAGAGAGTCCATACATTCCCACGCGGGGCGACTTTGTTTGGCTGGATTTTGAACCTTCAGCAGGACGAGAGCAAAGCGGATATCGGCCTGCTCTGGTACTTAGTCCCGAGGGATTCAACAGAAGGACTGGTCTTGCGTTTTTCTGTCCAGTTACGTCTAAGGCGAAAGGTTACCCATTTGAAGTGCGCCTTCCTGACTCAAGCGCCATTTCGGGTGTGGTGCTGGCCGATCACATCAAGAGTCTAGACTGGATAACAAGGAATGCACGCCCGGCAGGCAAGGCTCCGATGCAAGTTGTTGTAGAGGTCGTGGAGAAGGTCCGTGTCCTGCTAGGGTCATGATCTGAATGAGAGGCTTGGAACTGCGGCCCAAGCTCAGGGCCTTGGATATTAAAAGGGTGCAGCAGGGTGGTCGGGAGTATCTGCATTTGCGGGACCCGATGTCGCTTTCGGGGGAGGAGCTTATTGTACCGGTGCAGTTGATTCCTCTCTTGGCTCTCAGCGACGGGCAGAGGGACCTACCACGCATCAGAACGGCGGCTATGCTGCTTCACAGGCTTTCGATTACTCAGGAGCAGGTGGATGCGTTCTTTGGCCGCCTGGACGAGGCTCTGCTGCTGGAAGGGCCCCGGTTCGAGGAGGCTCGCGCGCGGGTTGTGGAGACGTACCGAGGTTTGCCGTACAGGGCTTCAGCTTTGGCCGGGCCCAGCTATCCGGCGGACCCGGTTGCTTTGGAGGAGACGTTGGATGGGTACATGGAGGAGGTGGGGGAGGAGCCCAAAAACTCACCCTCACCCTTGCCCTCTCCCGTCAAGGGAGAGGGGATGAACGCTGGGATTGTAGGGGTGTTGAGTCCGCATATTGATTATCACCGGGGTCACCGGAGCTATGCGAAGACTTGGCGGCATGTTTCCGCTGCGGCGGCAGAGTGTGAATTGGCGATAATTCTCGGGACGGACCATGCAGGGGGAGACTGCAAGATAACTCCTACGCTTCAAAATTACGCGACACCGTGGGGCTCGCTTCCCACGGACAAGGGGCTGGTGAAGTCTTTGGTGACGGGGTTGGGTGGGGAGTCTGCGTTTGAGGAAGAAGAACACCACATCAAGGAGCACTCGATAGAGTTGGCACTGGTCTGGCTGCACTACCTGGTTAGGAAGGGAAATCCCAAGGGGTGTGTGCCTTACGTGCTGCCAGTATTGTGCGGTCATATGGGTAGGTACGTTCACGGGGGTGGGGTGGTGGAGGGGGAAGCGGCGTTTGATTTTGTGGTGTCGGAGTTGCGAGGGGTGATGGCGAGTCGAAAGACCTTGGTGATAGCAGCGGGGGACCTGGCGCACGTGGGCCCGGCTTTCGGGGATCCCGCGCCGTGGGCTCGGAGTGAACGTGCGGCTCTCAAGAGAGCCGACGACCTGTCTCTGGAGGCTGCCTGTAATGGAGATGCCGAGGGTTTCCTGGAAGGGATACGGAAAGAGCAGGACCAGAGGCGCATTTGCGGATTGACGCCTATATACCTGGCGCTTCGGGTGCTGGGAGAGGGGGTGTCGGGGAAGGTTACGGCGTATGATCAGTGTCCGGCGGACCCTATGGGTGGGTCTTTGGTCTCAGTGGCCGGCGTAATATGGCAAAATTAAGGTAGATGCGATTTTACACATTACCTTTGCCGATCCTGAACGTTATCTAATCTGGACAAGATGATGATGTATGGTGCGGAACTTCAAGACTGGGGCGCGGGCCAGGGGCCGAACATCCAGGTAGACCATTGAGAGGGCCAATATGAGGAAATATCTCCGATTGACGAGGATGGGGCTGGGATTGGTTGCCGTTCTGCTGATTCTGGCAGTAACAGCGGCTGCGTGCGGAAATGAGAGCGCCCCTGCGGGTGAGGACAATACTGCTACAGCCACGGAAGAGGATACGCAGGACCCCACAGCCACGACAGATCCTACTGCTACGCCCTCGGGGTCGGTGGAGACGCCCACGCCGAAAGTGTTCTCGGAAGTGGCTGGAGAGGTGGGAAGCCTCGCGCCTGACCTGAGTGGCATATCCGGGTGGGTCAACACCGATGAGTTCACCCTGGCCAGCCTTCGGGGAGAGGTTGTTCTAGTCGACTTTTGGACATACACCTGCGTCAACTGTCTCAGGACGCTGCCTTACCTTAGAGAATGGCATGAGAAGTATGCCGACTTGGGCCTGAATATAGTCGGAGTACACACGCCGGAGTTCGAGTTCGAGAAAGACTTCGACAACGTCGTGGCGGCGGTAGAACAGCACGACCTGGGCTGGCGGATGGCGCAGGACAACGACTTCAGGACGTGGCGGTCGTATAACAACCGGTACTGGCCGGCCAAATACCTGATAGACCACGAAGGTGTGATCCGTTACCGGCACTTCGGAGAAGGTCGGTATGACGAGACTGAAGAATGGATCCGGGACCTGCTTGAGGAGATCGGGGCTGACGTGTCCGACATCCAGGCGAATAGGGACGCAGGGCCGGAGCTAGACGAAGGGGCCTTCGACGAGGATGGCAGGGTTCTCCAGACTCGAGAGCTGTATGCCGGCACCGACCGGAACATGGGAGCGCAGATACCGTATTACGGCAACAATGAGTACTTCTTCACGGACTTTAACACCTCAAATGAATACGAAGACCCGGGCCAGCACAGGAACCACTACCTGTACTTGGAGGGGCTCTGGGTTAACGGCCCGGAGAGCATTGAGCACGGCAGGGCAACTGAGAACCTGGAGGACTACATAGCCCTTAAGTTCTTCGGCACGTCTGTAAATGTCGTAATCAACACCGAGGGTGCGGACCCATACGACGTGGTTATAACCATTGACGATAAACCTGTAACACAGGAAGCTTGGGGCGATGACTTGCGTCTGAACGGGGAAGATATGACGGTGATTACAGTGGACGAGCCGAGGTTGTACAGCCTGATACGGTTACCGGCGTACGGGAGCCACGAACTGAAACTTAGCTCCAATTCAGAGGACTTCAATGTCTTTGCATTCACGTTCGGATCCTACGCCACGGGCTTCTAAAATGGGTCAGAAGACTCGAAGGGCCAGGAGACTGGCCATTCTTGTACTCGCCCTAGCAGCCGGCCTGCTAGCATTGCAGGCCTGTGGTGGAGGAGCAACACCCGCGACTGCGACGCCACCGACAACCCCCACTGAGGCTATTTCGGAGGCTCCCACGGAAACCCCAGCGGCAATGGCAGCGCTTACTTTCCCGGACCTAGAAGGGCTGTTGGGAACCAAAGACCTGGGTGTCGGGACCAACAGAATTTCCTTCGTGCTTCAAACTTCTGAGGGACTGGTGACGCTGCCCCAGATTCAGGTGAGGAGCCTGTACGATGGGGATGAGGTGGAAAAGGTGACGGGGAGGTTCCACTTGTGGCCGTTCGGAACCCGGGGGAACTATGTCTCGGAGATGACTTTCGACAAGGTCGGCGACTGGCAGGTCGAAGCCGTGATAGCTCGGGGTGAGGAGACTTTGGCTTCCGCGGTGATGGATGTAGAGGTCAAAGAGGCAACCTTCACGCCGACTATTGGCTCTACACCACCTCTTACGGTTAACAAAACGGCGATGGACGAGGCGGGATTGACGGAGATAACAACCTGGCCTCGGGCAGATATCGACCTGTACCAACTAACCATAGCGGAGGCACTAGAATCGGGGATGCCGTCTGTAGTGGTGATGTCGAGCCCCGGGTTCTGCACATCGCCGACGTGTGGGCCTCAGGTTGACACCGTCACTGAGCTGAAAAACCTGTATGCAGAGCAGGCCAACTTCATTCACGTTGAAATCTACGACAACCCGGTAGAAATCCAGTCGAGCCTCGATATGGGGATATACTCACCCGTGGTAGTGGACTGGGGCTTAACTGAGCCCGATGAATACCTGAATGAATCTTGGGTGTTCATCATCGACGAGGATGGGTTGATAAGAGCGAAGTACGAGGGATACGCATCTTTGGACGAGCTGGAGGAAGGGTTGAAGGAAGTGCTGTGAGACGGGGATAAGTTTGACTCGCCCGCACATGCATTTAGGAATATGGGAACCTGCTTGGCAGGTTCCCATATTTTATTTTGTCAGGGGGAGTAGGGGGTCACCCTCACTCTCCTTGGCGAGTCTTCTGACCTAGCCTCTCACGCCAGTGCCGCCATCCTGATCACCTTACCTCCCTCCCCCCGCTCATACTTCGAGTGCCTCAGCACGAGCGGCCCCAGTTCCTCCCAAATGGGTTATTCAAGGATCTCATCGAGGGAGAGGGGATAAGAGCCATTCCACGGTGCCGAGGGCAACGGCTGCCCCTACATGGAGGGGTGGGTGTTTAGCCAGTTGGTGATTGGGTCGGCGTTTAGGTCTAGCCAACGGGCGTTGAGGCGGATGCTCTCCAGGGACTGTTGTACGGTGCGCTGGGCGCCGGCAACCGGGTTGGCCTCGAAGAAGGCCTCTACTTCGTCAGCTCTCTCTAGTGTGGTGAAGTCTTCAGTGATGGAGACGAGGCGCATTATCATGAAGCCGCCTTTGCCATAGCGGTGGTCGAATTCGGACCAGTTCTCCTTGACGAAGTCCCAGGTCAGGTCCCGGCCGAATCGGTTAGCGGCGACGCTGATGATTACGAGGGGGGTGTCCTGGGAACGGACATCGTCGGAGAGGGAACGTTTAAGGGTATCCTGCAGGAGAATCGGGTCCCTGGGGCGGGAGACGGCACCGAGAAGGCGACGCTTCTCTTCCTGGAGGGTGGCCTTCTTTTCCATGTCCCAGAGAGTGTCGTAGAGGTCGCGGTCGGCGTCCAGGGCGACTAGGGAGTAGACGACGCCCCTGATGTCGGCGCGGAGGGAGGCGGGATCCCGCAAGGATTCCTGAAAGCGATCTCGGGCCTCTTCCAAGACGGACTCGTTACCGAGGCCGCCTGCGCGGGCCAGGACAGTAGTGCGGAGCAGGGCGTCGAGGTGGCCTTCGCCGGGAGACTCTTCCCAGCCAAGCCGTGACGCAATGTCTTCATAGACGGACTTATTGAAGGCCCGCAGCTGATCTAGGGACGGGTGGTCGGCGAGGAGGACTTCGAGCTCGCGGAGGTTGGTGGACAGGTCGGTCCATACTGTGGCGTCGGTCTCGGCTTTGTAGGCGCCGACGAGGTCCAGGTATCGGGTTGCGGGCTCCATACCGGCGCGCACGAGGGCAAAGAGATCAGACTGAAGGCCGAGGCGGTCGATAGGAGGAAGCTCGAGTGAGGAGGCAGCATCGAGTAGGGGGGAGAGGGCGTCGGGGGAGTAGCGGACTCGGTAGAAGCCCGTTTGGCCAGGGTTAACTTTAGTCCAACGACTCTCACCGGTTTCCGGCTCTCCAGGGATTGTAATACTGGAACTTTCCATAAGGACAGGTGGGATGGGAGCGCTATCGGAGGTGATGACACTGACAGGGACCTTCCAGGTGGTGGGGCCGGGGTCCTGACCGGCGAGGCGGTCGTACAGGAAGCGTTCTTGGGTTAGATTCAAAGATTTGCCGTCCGTGGAGGTCTCGACGGTGAGGACGGGGAAGCCAGTCTGCTTGATCCAGGAGTCCATGAGCGAAATGACGGGCTGACCGGACTCGTCTTCCATGGCCTGCCAGAGGTCGGCGCCACGGGCGTTGCCGTACATGTGTCGGGAGAGGTAGGCGTGAAGGCCTTTTCGGAAGGCGTCTTCACCAAGATACTGCTCGAGCATCCAGAGAATGGAAGCACCCTTGCTGTAAGAAATGGCGTCGAATATTTCCCGGATTTCTCCGGGATCCTTGACGTTGGCCTCGATGGGGTGCGAATTGCGAAGAGCGTCAATGCGGAGGCCCTCACCGATATCCTGATACAAAAACTGTGTCCACATTGACCACTCGGGGTAGAGGGCGTCGGTGGCTTTGTTGCCCATCCAAGAGGCGAAGCTTTCGTTGAGCCATAGGTCGTCCCACCAGTCCATGGTAACGAGGTCGCCGAACCACATGTGGGCCATTTCGTGGGCGATGATCTCGACGATGCGCTGCCGGGTCGGGGCGGCGGAGTTATCGGGGTCGAAGAGGAGGGCTACCTCACGGTATGTGATCGCACCCCAGTTCTCCATAGCTCCGGCGGCGAAGTCGGGGATGGCGAAGTGGTCGAGCTTATCCAAGGGATAGGGGATGCCGAAATAGTCGTTGTAATACTCCAGGAGACGAATGGCGGTATCGAGGGCAAATTGGCCGAGATGCTCATTGCCTCGGGTGGCGAAGACACGCATGAGGGTACCGTTAGGTGCGGTGGCTTCTACGCTGGCGAGGTCACCGACGATGAAGGCCAGGAGATAGGTGGACATGCGAGGAGTTTCTGCGAAGGAGACTGTCCTTAGGCCATTCCCCGCGTCGGACTCACTTACCGCAGGGGTATTGGAGACGGCGGTGAGGTTAGACGGGACAGTCATGGAGACCTGGAAAGTTGCCTTGAGAGCGGGTTCGTCCCAGCATGGCAGCGCGCGTCGGGCGTCGGTGGCCTCAAATTGAGTGGTTGCAAGGTACTGCTCGTTGCCCTCGGTGTCCTGGTAGCGGCTGCGGTAAAAGCCTTTAAGTTGGTCATTAAGGGTGCCACGATAGGAGATGGACAGGGTGGCGGGGCCGGGGACGGCCTCCGCCTCCAGGGTGATGGTAGCCGTTTCGGCTTCTCCATCGACGGCAATTGAGCGAGCCTGGATTGTGGTTTCCCCCTGAGAAAGAGTTGCCTCGTGGAGTGTAAGCTCCGCGGCGTTGAGTACGATGTCAGTGACTGGGATTTCTATGTTCACATCGACGTCGAGCTGGCCCTCGAAAGTGAAGTTCTGGAGGTCGGGGGTGAGGGAAAGACGGTATTTCTTGGGAAGGACGGAGTTGGGTAGTTGTCGGGCGGGGCCGGTCGCCATGTTTGCTCCTTATGGGGGTCAGTAGAAATAGGGTTGTGGAGATCGCCCCTGTGTGTTGAAGGGGCTGATATAGTTTTCTCACATTATCGCAGGAAATAAAAGACGGGACCGGAGAGATACGTGGAGAGACTCAGGTCAATATTGAGGGAGATCGATGGTCGGGGGTACGGGGCGTACAAGGAGCTGATCGGTCAGCGGTTCGCTTTCGACGTGTTCACGCTGAACATCGACCACGTGCAGGGAGACCCGTTCGCATCGCCGAGCAGAGTTCATGTTAGGGTGCCGCAGAGAGTGGCTCGGTTCCCGGCACATCTGTTTGAGTCCAGGTCCCGGGAGATAGCACTGCGGGATTGGATATTGAGATCGTGGATCGGGGCTCTTGGTAGGGTGGCAACGAGGGACGGGGGGATGAGGCCGGCGACTTTACCAGGGCAAGAGGTTTTGGAGAGGAGCGCGGTGCTGGTAGATGGGGAGTCGGTGGAGGTGCGATTCCTGGTTGGGCTGCCAGCGGCGGGGAGGAGGGTGCTGGGTCGGGAGGCGGAGGACATTCTGGTGAGACGGCTGCCGGAAGCAGTGTACGCGTCGCTGCTGTACGAGAATGTAGACGGAGATGCGGTGACGAGGCACGTGCTGGCAGCAGAGGACGCGGACAGTCTGAGAGGCATGCTGGACGTGGCGGGGTTAGTGGCGTTTGTGGCGGATGGCAGCATACTTCCCAGAAAGCGCGGGGTGGAGGCCGGGCCTTTGGCCGGAGGAATTCCGTTCCGTTCGCCGGAGACGTTACGTCGGGAGTTCACGCTGCCTAATAGGGGTCGGGTGGTGGGGATGGGGGTTCCTAAGGGAGTCACGCTGATAGTCGGGGGCGGGTTTCACGGGAAGTCGACATTGTTGAGGTCGCTGGAAAGGGGCGTATACAACCACGTACCGGGGGATGGTCGGGAGCTGGTAGTGACGGACCCTACGGCGGTAAAGATCAGGGCGGAAGATGGGCGAAGTGTGGCGGGCGTGGACATATCGCCGTTCATATCGGGTCTGCCGGGCGGCCTTGATACCAGGCAGTTCAGCACGCCAAACGCGAGCGGGGCTACGTCACAGGCGGCTAACATCATCGAGGCGCTGGAGTCGGGGTGCAGGGTATTGCTGTTGGACGAGGACTCCTCGGCGACGAACTTCATGATCCGGGACCGAAGGATGGAGGCGCTGATAGAGAAGGGGCACGAGCCGATAACGCCGTTTCTGGACCGGGTTAGGCAGATGTACACGGAGCACGGGGTGTCGACAGTGCTGGTGATGGGGGGCTCGGGGGACTACTTCGAGGCGGCTGACACGGTGATATCGATGGTGGAATACGTGCCGGTGGACTCGACTAAGGAGGCTCGGGAGGTGGCTCGGGTCTACCCGACAGGGAGAAAAGGAGCGCAGGCGGGCGCGTTCGAGCCATCATTGAGAAGGAAACCCATGCCCGGAACGTTGAACGCGGTGAAGGGCCGGAGGTCGTCATATACGCGGCCTCGGGGGTTGAAGACGCTGACTTACGGGGAGAGCGACATCGATCTAACGGCGGTGGAACAGCTAGTGGAGCACGGGCAGGTAGAGGCTATAGGTCAGGCCATGGCAGAAATGGTAAGGACCAGCGGGACGGATGTGAGGGGTATCATCGATGAAGTGCAGAGGGTGATTGAGGATTCGGGGTTAGATGCGTTGACGCCTCGGCCCCTCCCCGGCAATTTGGCGTATTTCCGGCCTCAGGAACTGGCGGCGGCGATTAACAGGTTGAGGACGCTGAAGGTCACGGGATAAGGACTATCTGGCGGACTATCGAGTGACCTGGTAGACCCAGACCTCGTAATAGAAGTCGGGTTCTTTCTTAGGCATCGGGGCGAAGGGGAGGGTCTTTTCCAGAAACTTCCATTGGCCTCGGGACTCCAAGGAGTCCTGGACTTTCTCAAAGCCCATGTGCTTGTAGACGACGGGTCGGAGGGTGTAGGCGATGTGGCCTCCGGGTCGGGTCACGCGCACCAGCTCTTCAAGGCAGTGGGCCGGGGCGTGTCCCATTGCCATAGTGCCAACGGAGATAACGGCGTCGAATTGGTCTGATTGGAAGGGTAGAGGTTCGCCCAACTCGACGCGGTAGAGGCCTCGATAGACTCTCTTTGGCAAGGCTTTCCTCATCATCTCGTGGGCCATGTCGATACCGAATAAGTTCCGGTAGCCGCGTCTGAAGAGGGCCTGGGCAACGAGGCCGGTACCGGCGCCAGCGTCGAGGACTCGGGCGGTGGGGGACGCGTATCGAGAGAGGACTTCTGCGGTGTATTCGGGCGAAGTCCAGCCCCAATCCCCTTCCAGGGAATCGTCGTAGTTGTCGGCCATGCGGTCATATCGCTCGGCGAGTTCCTTGACGTTACTGGCGGTGTGGATGTGCTGGAGATCGAAGCGGGTGGGATCCATTATTTCTGGAGGCTCGAGAATCGACTTGAAGACATCAAGCTACGAGGGGTCTGACTTCGGTGGCGAACTGCTCCATGGACTCGAGGACCTCGGTCACAGAACCTGATCTGTAGGAGAAGAGGAAGTACTCTACCCCCACCTCTGCGTAACGGCGGATATCCTGGGCGATCTGCTCTGGGCTGCCAGAGAGGGTCCTGCGCTCGGAGCTATCAGGGCCGTAATCGAAGCCGAGGTCGGTGCTGAAGCAGGTCTTGACGGAGGTCGGGTCTCGGCCTGCTTTTTCGGTGAGGGAGGCCAGGTGCTGTATTTTGCTTTTGAGCTCATCGGGTTCGAGGCCGGCGGTGCCACGGAGACCGATTGGGAGCCAAGCGTCTCCGAATCGAGCGGCGCGTCGGATGGCGGGACCGCTGTGGCCGCCGACCCAGATGGGTGGCCCTGGCTGCTGGACAGGCTTGGGTGAGAATTTGTAACCAGAGGCGTGGGCGAACTCGCTCTTGAACTCGGGGTTGGGGTTGGTCCAGAGCTCTCTATATATTTCTAAGTATTCGTCAGTGACTCGGCCTCGTTGGGGGAAAGGAGGGGAGTCAAGGGCTTCGAATTCCTCCTCCATCCACCCTGCTCCGATGCCCATGATTACCCTTCCGCCGGAAAGGAAGTCCAGGGTGGATATCATCTTGGCGGCCAGCACCGGGTTCCTGTAGGGCAGGACTAGGACGTGGGTGCCGAGCCGGACGGAACCAGTGACGCCTGAGAGGAAGGCGAGGGTGGTTAGGGGTTCGCAGTATGGGGAGTCGGGGTTGAAGGGGAGTTCACCGGATTCGCTGTAGGGGTAGAGGGGTGCGATGTCGGTGGGGATGACGATGTGGTCGCTTACCCAGACGGAATCGAAGTCGTTTTTCTCGGCGGTTTGGGCCATGACTTTAAGGTTCTCGGCTGAGGTAAGGTCTCCTCTGTTGGGAAGGGTACATCCGAACTGCATGGCGGTTTCCTCCGTTGCGGTGGCGGTTGGTGATGGGGAGATTATATCGCAGGGGGTGTAACGAGATTAGGATAGCGGGTTAAGATTCCTCTTCGTCGAGAGAGAACAGGGGTAGCTGGCCGAAGTCCTGGAATCCAGAGACGCCGACACCCAATAGCCGGAACTCCAGGCCGGGGTTCATTTCCCGACGCAGGAGAGTACGGGCTGAGCGGAAGATATCGGATGCGTCGTCGATGGGTGAAAGAGATGTCTGCTGGCGAGTGAAGGTGGTGAAATCGGACAGGCGGAGCTTAATGGAGACGGTCTTGCCTCGGAGCCCCTCTTTCTTGAGTCGGGAGCTGACCTCATCGGATAGATCTTTGAGGAATGCCTCCATACGGTCTCGGCTGCCGACGTCCGTTGGGAAGGTAGTCTCCGAACTGACGGACTTGGTCTCGCGGGAGGGGACTACGGGCTCGCGGTCAAGGCCAAGGGCTCGCTCCTTGAGCTCTGGGCCGCGCTTTCCGAAGGTATGGCTTAACCAAGCGTCCTTACGGTCTGCCAGGTCGCCTATGGTGTCGATGCCATAGCGGCGGAGAAGCTCGGCGGATTTTTCCCCGACACCCCAGAGAAGGCCTACATCCAAGGGTCTAAGGAACTCCACTTCTTCGCCGGGTCTGACGAGGAGCAGGCCGTCGGGCTTTCCGAGTTGGGAAGCTATCTTGGCCACGGTCTTGGAGATTCCACCGCCGACGGTGACAGGTAGGCCAGTTGCCTTTAGTATGTCCGCTTTTAGTTCGGCTGCCGTTCGCTGTACGGAGCCGCGAGGCACCTGCTCACTGATGTCCATGTAGGCTTCATCTAGGGAGAGGGGTTCGACGAGGGGGGTGAGGGCCCGGTAGACGGCCATGACCTGTTCGGAGAGCTCCCGGTAGCGGTCAAAGCGGGGCGGGACTCGGATGACGGGAGGGTGGAGCCGGAGGGCGGTGCGCATGGGCATAGCGGAACGGATGCCGAACTCGCGGGCCTCGTAGGAGGCGGCAGCCACTACCCCGCGAACCGTGGGAGAGCCGCCTACGACCAGGGGTAGGCCCCGATAGCGCGGATTGTCGAGCTGCTCTACGGAGGCGTAGAAGGCGTCGAGGTCAGCGTGGAGGATATAGCGCCAAGGGTCGGGTTGCATGGATGGATTTTAGCGGATTGGGGGATTTTGGTCTTTGATTTTCGGAGTTCGGGCTGGGGCTTCGAGCCTATCGATTTGGGGGCCTGGAATGGAGTGTGTCTCAGTTGCTATGCACTACTTGTTCAACAAATGGGAATAACGTATTACGTCGTGTAAGAGGAGCATGTATGATTTGCAGTGTGGATAATTGCTAAGAAAACACTCCGAGATTTTTGGGAGAGCCGTACGGAGTCGGAGCAGTCTCTTGAAGCATGGAATCTAGAAGAGAGAGGGGGTCGGGTGAAGACAAGAAACGTTGGCTTAATGAGTTAGGACACGAAATGCCCAAGCAGAACACACGATTAGCAATCATCTATGACTTTGACGGGACATTGGCTCCCGGCAATATGCAGGAACCCCAGTTCATTCCTGATATCGGAATGAGCCCCAAAGATTTTTGGTCGGAGGTCAATTACCTCTGTGAAATTCATAAAGCAGACAAGATTCTAATGTACATGCACCTCATGCTAAAAAAGGCGAATGAGAAAGGTGTAAAGGTAGATCGGAAAGGCTTTCGTGAGCAAGGTAGTAGAGTTGCATTTTATGAGGGGGTCGAAGAATGGTTCGACCGGATTAATGCCTACAGCGAATGCAAGAATGTCACTAACGAGCATTATATTGTGTCATCAGGTAATGCAGAAATTATTGAGGGGACTAAGATAGAGCGGCATTTCAAGGAAATCTACGCATCCAGGTTCCTGTTCGACCAACATGAAGTCGCCACGTGGCCTGCGCAGGTAGTTAATTACACTACGAAAACCCAGTTTCTTTTCAGAATCAACAAAGACGCGCACGAATTGACAGATGACAAGAGGATTAACGAATTCGTAGAGATGAAAGACCGCCCGGTACCATTTGAAAATATGATTTATGTTGGGGACAGCGCGAATGATATTCCGTGCTTCAGACTAGTCAAAGACTCTGGCGGACTCTCCATAGCGGTTTATGAACCCCGTGGCAAAAATGCACTTATGGCGGCTAACCAGTTTCTTAAAGATAATCGTGTCAACTGTGTTGTCCCTGCCGATTACCAGGAGGATTCTGATCTAGACAGAGTTGTCAAAGCGCAGGTAGATCTCGTTGCCGCACGCGCAAACCTTAACCGCAGATTGTCCCGACGTCGGACCTCCAGAAGAGACCCAAAAGCATGAAGACTCAACAAGAACAGTGCGTCGATTGTGAGGGACTGGGACGCTGGGTGAAATTGAAAGGGTGAGTTGGCGTGGGCTATACTGACTTATGCTGATTTCCGGCAAGTGTAAGCGATGAATAAAGAGAAGCTTCTTTCCAGCTTAGAGAGGTATTTGCCCGAGGACAGGGTCGGGTTTGTGTCGGACGCGTACGATTTTGCGGAGCTGAGTCATAGGGGACAGGCACGGATGTCGGGGGAGCCGTACATTCAGCACCCTCTATCCACGGCACTGCACCTGGCGGACTTGAAGCTGGATGCCAACTGCATCGCTGCTGCTCTACTTCACGACGTGATAGAGGACTGCGATGTCACGCCGGAGCAGTTGGACGAACGGTTCGGGCCGGAGGTGTCGCGGCTGGTCGACGGGGTGTCCAAGCTGACCAGGCTGGAACTCATGGCCATCCGGAGGACAAACGGGCACAACATGGACGACTCGGCGACTCAGGCCGAGAACCTGCGCAAGATGCTGGTGGCCATGGCGCAGGACATCCGGGTGGTGCTGATTAAGCTGGCCGACCGACTGCACAACATGAGCACACTCAGGGCACTGCCCCGACAGCGTCAGCTAAACGTTGCTCGGGAGACATTGGACATCTATGCTCCTTTGGCACACCGGCTCGGGATGGCCGATCTAAAGTGGAAACTGGAAGACCTGGCCTTCCGCGTGCTACAGCCCGACAGGTATCGGGAGATATCCCGCTTGTTGACCCAGAAGCGGGCAAAGCGGGAACGCTACGTCTCCCAGGTCACCTATTTGTTGAAGTCGGCGTTGGATGATGCCGGGATAGAGGCGGAGGTGACGGGTAGGCCGAAGCACATATACAGCATCCACCGGAAGATGGCTAGGTATACGGCACAGGGCAAGGAGTTCGACCAGATTCACGATCTGTTCGCCTTACGGGTCCTGGTGAAGCAAGTAGCTGACTGTTACGGCGCGTTGGGAGTAGCGCATGCGCTTTGGCATCCGATACCCGGTCAGTTTGACGACTATATAGCCAATCCTAGGGAGAACAGCTATCAGTCGCTGCACACGAGTGTCATGGCCGAAGGCGGGGTGCCGATGGAGGTCCAGATCCGCACCTTCGAGATGCACCAGGTGTCAGAGTTTGGGATAGCGGCACACTGGCGATACAAGGAGGGGGCGAAGGGCACGAGCCACTTTGAAGAGCGAATGACGTGGGTGCGACAGCTGCTGGAATGGCAGAGGGACGTGTCGGGGGCGGAGGAGTTCCTGGAGTCGGTCAAGACGGACCTGCTACCGAACCAGGTGTTCGTGTACACGCCTAAAGGGGAGGTCAAGGAGCTTCCGGCGGGTGCCACGCCGATAGACTTCGCATACCGGATCCACACAGACATTGGGCACAAGTGCAGCGGGGCCAAGGTAAACGGCAAGCTCACGTCGCTGGACTATCAGCTGGAGAACGGGGACACGGTACAGATACTGACCAGCAAGAGAATCCAGGGGCCGAGGCTCGACTGGCTGAACCCGGACCTGGGGTATGTGAACACGGCCGGGGCAAGGCAGGCCATCCGCGTATGGTTCAGGAAACAGGAACGGGTCGAGAACATGCAGCGCGGCCAAGACCTTATCGAGAAAGAGCGAAAGCGGCTAGCGCTGGAATTTACGGTTGATGAAATAGCTGACAAGCTGAGCTTCACGACGAGGGAGGACCTGTACGCGGCTATCGGGTCGGGAGCGATCAGCATCCACCAGATTGCAACTCGGCTATCGGGTACGGAGAAGCAAGCGCCCGACTATGGTCCGGGGCCGGATATTGATAAGGGCTTTACCGGAGGAGTCACGGTACTGGGTGTGGGAGATGTGCTGACCCGCCTCGCGAAGTGCTGCCAACCCCTGCCGGGCAACGAGATTATGGGCTTCATCACTAGGGCACAAGGGGTGAGCGTCCATCGGAAGTCTTGTTACAATATAACTAACGTGACGGAACCGGAGAGGCTAATCGAGGTAGGGTGGGGTTCGACTGCACGGCTGTACCCTGTTAGAATCGAAATCGAAGGCAAGGACAGGGTGGGGTTGCTGAGGGACATTACGACAGTAGTTTCGGCAGAAAAAGTAAATATATCGGGAGTATTATCTGAGGCGCACGAGGACGGGACGGTTACGGAATACTTGAGTCTGGGTACGAACGGCATCAGCCAGCTAAGCCGAATATTCAACCGGCTGGAAACGGTGCCGGGAGTGCTACGTGTCAGGAGAAGCGATCACCTTTCGCAGTCCGTAAAGACGGTCGGATAGTCGTAGCGTCGGGAGGAACTTAGCAGATTGGCCAATTCAAAGTCCGCAGAGAAATCGGCAAGGGTGACAGCACGAAAGACGATAATAAACCGCCGTGTGACAAGCGCCCTGAAAACAACAGTTAAGATCGCGAGGACTTCGGCGGAACAGGGAGACGTGGCCGCGGCACAGAGATCGGCGCGGGCGGCGGTGTCTTCTTTGGACAAGGCCGGGTCCCGGGGTTACATACACCCGAACAAGGCGTCCAGGACCGCGTCGAGGCTTATGAAGGGCCTTAACAAGATGATGAGCGACCCGACACCGTCGGCCAAGCCCAAGGCGGGCTCGGGGCGTCGAGGGAGCGCTAAGAAGAAGTAGCTAAGCGCTTCCTCTTTCTCCTCCCGCCAATTTGAGATAAGAAACCTCCGGACTGCTCGTTTAAACGAGCAGTCCGGAGGTTCTTTTTGTTGCAGATCGAATGGTGAGGAGAGAGGGAGTTCTCTCGGGCTCGGATGGTAGTCTAAGAGGAGTGAGATTACTTGGCTTATGCCTTAGATCCCTCGCGGAGCCTCGGGATGACATGGTATAGGTCGCTGGCGAGGGAAGATGCTACGTCTATCGTGGTCTAATGGGATGGATTCCGGCTCCCGGCGGCCGGAATGACGGAGGGGACGAGTTGGTTGTAGAAGCGAGGTTAGTCTTTGGAGAATCGGGAGGGGAGGATTCCGGAGTGCTCTATGTCTGACTGGCCGGTTGTAATGAGGTCGGCGACTATTTTAGCCATACCGGGGCCCAGGAGTATGCCTTTACGTCCGCCTCCGGTGCACATGTAGACGCCCTCCCATCCGGGTACGGGGCCGACGATGGGAAAGAGGTCGGAGGCCATGGGTCGGAGGCAGGCGGTCTGTAGGGCGAGACGGGCCTCGGCGAGGGAGGGGATCATCTTAACGGCGTCGGCAATGACGCTATTCATGGCCTGGACGTGTGTACTCACGTCGAATCCTGCGTTCTCCTCGGTGGTGCCGCACCAGGTTAGGCCGTCGGCCTTGGTGCCACAGTAGCTGTCGTGGTATCCGAACCAGCAGGCTAAGGGCTCCCCGGGCATCTCGAGTCGGACTATCTGTCCCTTGAGGGGCCAAATGGGCACGGGAAAATCGAGCCAGGAAGCGGCATCGGTGCTCCATGGGCCCATGGCCACGACTACGGTGTCACAGGGTATTTCCTCACCACTCTCAGTCAATATGGCCTCTGGGCGGGAGCCGTTACGCTTTATGCCAACGACGTTGCCGTGCCTTAGGACTGCACCTAGCTTCTCTGCAGCCTGCATAACAGCGACAGACAATCGGTAAGCTTCCACCGCAGCTGACTCCTCGATGTATCGGAAACTGATGGCCTCGGGATTTACGCGAGGTTCGATCTGCTGGACCTGGGCAAGGTCGATGATCTTGGAATCGATGCCGAGTTTGGTCTGCCAGGCGACTTCCTCCTCGAGGTCTCGTGCCTCCTGAGAAGTGAAGGCAATCTTGACGTTGGCGCCCTTGCGGTAATGGGTATCGACACCTGTGACTTCGAGGAGGTCATCGTAAAGATCTTCGTGGAGGAAGTAGCCGGCCTTGGCAATAGGGAAGACCGGGCCGGGGATCCCGGAGCCGCTATGGTAGCTCAGGCCCCCGAAAGCGTATCCGGAGGCGTGGCTTCCGATAGCCTCTCGCTCTATGACAGTGGCTTTGACCCCGCGCTGCGCCAAGTAGTAAGCGGTGAGGCAGCCGGCGATTCCTCCGCCCAGTATGACAACGTCCGATGATTGCATGATTTTCTCCTGGCGTGGGAAAGGCTAACCCATAGACATGCGGGAG
This sequence comes from Dehalococcoidia bacterium, assembly GCA_965197585.1. GTDB lineage: Bacteria > Chloroflexota > Dehalococcoidia > Plut-88900 > Plut-88900 > Plut-88900. The sequence goes on along the minus strand of OZ240215.1, from coordinate 1,748,066 downwards.
TGGGCATCACAGGGGATGCGCTTGAACTGGGAGGCCTGATTGTCGAGGGTTTTGGCTAGATGGGGGACCATGTCGTGGAGCTTCTCTTCCGAGGCCTCTTCCGGTGTATCAACCGACAGCATGGCGGTAACGCCGCAATCGCAGGTGATCTTGAACATGAGGGCACGGGCGGTGGACCTGCCGAGGCCGACAGGGACCCGGCCCTTGAATGGTTCGATGGCAGAATCCTCAACGGATTCGAGGATCAATCGCTGAAGGTGTTCCCGTTCCATGCGCCGAGAATGTTAACAGGGTTAGGGGAGGAGGGGAAAGGGGGTGTATTCGTTCAATAGATTAGTGACACACTGGCCTTTTCTTCAGTCCTCCAGAGGCGGACCCACCCAAGGCGGATGTTCCATCTTCGATTGTGGGGTTTCGGTTTCCGTTCTGTCTGTTGGGTTTTGGGTTGGCGATGGAAGACGCTTGCTGGACGCTGCCCCTGTTCCTGTGCCTCGGGTGCTCCGACGCCCTGAGGCAAGGGTGCCCGGCCCGCTTTTGCCGCTGCTGCGGCCTGTGGCCCTGTATACGCTGGACATGGGCAGGGACCTTCAGGGCCAGCAGGTCCGAGCCTGACTCCGGGGGGTTGGCTGCACCGCTATAGGGCGGCTAGGAGGCTCGTCCAGCGTCCGGGTGGAGCCTCTTGCAGGCGTAATGTGTCCAAGTTTGCCGGTGCGACCCGGAGCGCGTAGACCACCGGCTCCCGGCTTCATTAAGCGGACGGGGTACCGAGAGTGCCTCGGCGCCGGGCCTATCCGACCGCTATTCCGCTTGAAGGAGCGGCATCTCCGTTAGGAGCCTCACATGGAACGATAGCGAACCAGGGCGTCTTTCCATCGCCTGGGGGTCAGGGAAGGGTGCACGGGACCCGGTGGGGATGAGGAGATGGCGGTCCTCCGTAGGGGGACGTTTCGCTTGAGCCGCGGGCCTGCGCGAGGGCCGTTGGGATGGGCTGAGGCGTTGAGTCCTCGGGTGGGTCGGGTGGGCTTCCCTGGGTGTTGGTTCCTCCTTAAGGTGGTTGAGGGTAGTGGTCTAGACCTGGCACCAATATAGAACAACCGTACTTATCCTGTCAATAGGTTAATGTCACTCCTCTATGTGAACGGGATCAGGGGGAACATCTAACACCATGCTATACTCCCAAGGGTACCAGTCAAATGGGCCGATAAACTAGGCGATACTCAGTTTTGAACCCGCTAAACGTCGGAATCCTGGAAATCCTAGTCATCCTGGCGCTAGCCTTGGTGCTTTTCGGGCCTTCTAAACTCATCTCACTTGTCACGTCCCTCCGCGGGGCGGTCCAAGAGTTTCAGCGCGCTGCGCAAGGTCTTGCCTCGGCTGCTGTGGAAGAGTCAAAGGCCGAGACTACCGTTACGACCGACCAGCCGGTCGGCTTCCATTCAGAGGATAGGGAAGAGGACGTGACACCTTCTACCAAGGTTGATCCTCCTCCAAACCGCACCGGCCCCCACCAGCTATGAGCGCGCCCGACAAGATCTCCATACTGGGGCATCTGAACGAGCTGCGCAGCCGGTTTATCAAGTCCCTGCTGGCTCTTTTAGTTGGCACGGGCATTTCCGCCGTGTTTACGTTCCGCGTTTTGGAATTCCTGAAGGGCCCCGCGGGCGATACCCCACTGGTCTATATCGACCCCACCGAATTCATAACCACCTACTTCAAGGTGGCGCTCCTTGGTGGATTCATCCTGGCCATGCCCGTAGTCCTCTTCCAGATGATCATGTTCGCAGCCCCGGGCCTCACGCCCAGAGAGAAGCGCTATGTGCTCGTATCCGTGCCCGGCATCATCCTCTCCTTTGCCGCGGGCGTAGTGTTTGCCTGGTTCATCCTAATTCCCCCCGCCCTCAACTTTCTCCTAAACTTCGGGGGGGATGTAGCCGAGGCCAATATCAGAATCGGGCGCTACATCAACTTGATTCTCGCTCTCACATTGTGGGTCGGGCTTTCGTTCCAGACGCCTCTGGTCATGACCCTGTTGTCCAGGCTGGGGGTTGTGAAGCCAGGCAGTTTTGCCAAGAGGAGGAAGCTGGCGATTGTCGGTGCGTTTATAGCGGCAGCCATCTTTACACCCACGTTCGACCCTTTTAACCAGACGCTTCTCGCCAGCCCAATCATCGTGCTTTACGAGATAGGGATATGGCTTTCAAAGCTCGCTAATCGGCGCAGAATTAAGGCTGCTGAGAAGCGGATGCTCGAGTTGGAGCAGTGAGGTGGGGCCGCGATGTAGTGCCCTTTACGCAACTGTTCAGGCAAAACTAGGATCACCCTCACCCTAGCCCTCTCCCATCGAGGGAGAGGGGATAAGCCTACCATTTCTTGTGCTCTTGGGCCGAGGTTAGACAGGAATCCGGAGATAGCTTGAGAATCGAGAGAGCGGGATTTCTTCGTGAGGTGTATCGGGGCTTGGCGCGTGCCTTGGGGGCGTCTGAGGAGGAAGCCGATCTCTTTGCTGAGCCCTTTGTTCAGGGCGACCTGCACGGGAAGGACACCCAAGGCATTGCGTGTATCGATCTTGTTTACCCTTGGATTCGCAGTGGGGCCGTGCGATTTGGAACACCAACGGAGACGGTCAGCGAGGGGCCATCTTATGCGCTGTTAGATGGGAATGGCGGTCCGGGTCAGATAGTAGCTACCAGGGGTATGGACCTGGCTATTCAAAAGGCTCGGGAGTCTACAGTCGGAATCGTGTGGGTGCGCAACACCAACGACTTCACGATGGCTTCGGCGTATGCGATGAGGGCACTGGATCACGATTTCATAGGGTTGGCGATGAGCAACGGGGTGCCTTTGGTGGCGGGGTGGGGAGGTCGGGACCCAGTGTTCAATACCAACCCTTTAGCCTTTGTAATACCGGCAGGTACAGAGAGGCCCATCATCTTCGACGGGGCGATGAGCTCGGTTTCGCACGGTCACGTGGTGCTTTCTGCGAGGGACAAGGAGTCGATACCGGACGATCCGCTTGTCGGGCCTGACGGAGTACGCACGGGCGATCCCGTGCCTCTAATTGTCGATCCATCAAAGCGGGGCTCGGAGCAACTGGGTGCAATTTTGCCGCTCGGGCCAAAAGGGATGGGGTGGCTTATCTTCGTTGACGTGCTAGCAGGCATTGCGTCCGGAGGGACGACAGCCAAGCCCATTCCATCCCTTCCCACTCCCGATGAACCTTGGACCGGCGGCTTCTTCTTAATGGCCTTGAACGTTGGAAACCTGCAACCGCTTGATGACTTCAAGGCAAAAGTCGACGAGATGATCAGGAATGTGAAAGGCTCCAACCTGGCATCGGGGTTCGAGAAGATCGTATTGCCCGGCGAGCGCGCCCAAGAGGAATATGAGCGCAGGTCTCGGGAGGGGGTGCCGGTGCGGGAGGAGCACTGGGAGCAGGTGCTGGAGATAGCCTCGGAGGTGGGGGTGGACGTGGAGGCGATCCGGGCGCGCGCTCAGGCAATCTGAGGATGCCTGGTACGGACGAGTACGGGAGGGAGACTACTCGGGGATGTGGGGCTTCCGCTCAGCCTTAGGAACCTCGGCCTTAAGGGGTTCCTTGACGTCCTGGATCACCTTGTCTACCTCGGTGGAGGACTTCTTGAACTCCCGAATGCCTTTGCCCAACGCTCCGCCGATCTCGGGGAGTTTACCCACGCCGAAGATGATGACGATTATTACCAGGACTACCAGTATCTCGGGTAGGCCTATACCCGGGCCCCCAATGAAGCCGCCTAAGGGCATGTTTTTGTCCCCCTCAAGGTGAGTAGTGTAGACTCAATGATAATAGTCGATGCCATCTCAGTCAACCGAAGCCTTCTAGCCCCAATTCATTTCAAGGGCAAGAAGGCTTTCCCATGCAGGTGTAAATAATGAACTCCAACGTCATTGCTTTAGATTTTGACGGTGTGATATGTGACAGCGCCGCCGAGTGCGTTGTGTCCGCCTATGGCGCTTTCCTTGAAGCCAAGGGTGAAGAATTCGATCCGCTAGCATCTCCTGTTACCGACTACTTCAAGGACGGATTCTACCGGATGAGGCCCTTAATCAGGGACGGTCGAGATTACCTAATGATCCTGTACTTGCTCGATCTAGGGGTGCCCATGTCCGACCAGAAGGACTTCGATGATGCGTTGGAGGCTCGGTTTTCGGACCTGCTTGGTCTCTTTGGCGTGGAGTCGGGGCCAGAACTGGAAGCTGCGTTTCAGCGGTATCGGGCGGGCTTTCGGGGGCGGGATGAGGCCGGGTGGATGGACCGCAACCCCCTGTATCCGGGCATGATCCAAGCTCTTAGTGAGCGTCAGGGCGATTTGGGGAATGTCTTCGTTACGACCTCCAAGCCCAGTACCGTTTCCAAGGGAATCCTGGAGCACAACGGCTTCACTCTGCCGGACGGGCATGTTCTTGGGAAGGACATGGTCGGGGCGTCACCGGACAAGAACGTGCATATGTGGCTGGTTACTGAGGCAGCCAACGTTTCGTATGCCGATATCCACTTTGTGGACGACCAGGTGGCGCATTTGGAGTCGGCGCAGGGGCTGGGGGTGAATTGCTATCTCGCCGCGTATGGGTACACGACGGAGAAGCAGGTGGAGAGGGCTCGGGGGTTGGGGATTAGGGTTTTGGAAGAAGGGGATTTGGCGGAGTGGATGGGTGAGGTACTGTCGCTCCCCTGAGCTTTCAGCGAGTCGACACTTTAGATGTCTATTTCTTATAGACTCAATTCACCCTCACTCTCCTCGGCGAGTCTTCGACCCTAGCCCTATCACGCCAGAGGCGCATCTACGGCCCATCGAGAGGCCTGTGTGCAACTACAGATTGCGTCTGTTGTACTGTCCAGATGATGTGAGCTCCACCTCCCCGCTCATACTTCGAGAGCCTCAGCACGAGCGGCCCCGACCCCGCCAACATCGGCCACGCAAAGGTCTTATTGAGGGAAAGGGGACTGGACCACTCCACCCGGAACAGGAATCACCCTCACCCTAGCTCTCTTACGCCTCGGCGCATCTTCGACCCATTGAGGGAGAGGGGACTGGAGCACCCCTCACCGCCCGGGGTAAGGGTATTCGATGCCCATGACGCGGGCGGCGGTGCCGCCTAGGATGTCGGCTCTCTCAGAGTCTGAGAGGAAGTCGCAGTGTTTGCGGTACTGGTTCAGGGACTGTTTGTAGGTGCAGTAACGGCCGACCATAGGCCAGTCTGAGCCCCACATGAGCCTGTGAGCGCCGATTCTCTTGACGCATTCCTCTATGGTTGGCTCGGCTTCTTTCCACGGGTACTCCCAGATGGCTCCCATCTGGATAGTTAACATAAGCTCCATGTTGCACAGAGGGTTTTCGAAGACCGACCAAATCTCGTCTGGGAAGACGATGCGGTCGCCGTCCTGGAAAGCTCGCCACGGGAGGCCGTGGGTTATGACGACCTTGACCTCCGGGTAGCGCTCCATCCATCGGGTTAGCACTCGAAGTTCGTCCATATACTCTTCGAGTAGGGCCTGGCCGTAGGGGCTCGGGCCTGAGAGGCCCTTGCCGATCATGGTGAAGAAAACGGGGACTCCCAGCCTGGCCACCCCGTCCCAGAAGGGCCGCATGGCTCCATCGTCCCACGGGTCTCGATGGCCCTGCTGGCCTGTCAGGGGCGGGCTGTAGTAGTAGCGAGGCATGAACTGCAACCCGGAGCGACTCTTAGAGTTTGAAACCTCCCACGCTACTTCCTCAGCTGCCTTCTCGGGGTCAGAGGGAATGGAGTGGGCCTCTACCATCACCAGGCGCATCAGTCGGTCAGGGTAGCGGTTGACGACGTTACGCTGAAACTCGTTCTGGAAGGTGTACCTGCCCTTGTGTGGGTGGGTATGGAGGATACCGGCGTCGATGCCTGCGTAGTCCATCTCGGCGATCATGAGCTCGGGAGGGCACTCCATGTTGTGGAGCATCGGCGGGAAGTACTGCTTAACGTAGGTCTCGCCCTCGTATGCCCAAGCAAGCTGACCCATATGGCGGGTCCACTCGGCGTTGGTGAGTTCGCCGGTGTCGGGGTTGATGAGCGAGCTGTTGTCGACGCCAGCGCGGTCTCGGGCGCGCCATGCGGGCTGGTGATGGGTAGCCAACTCCCGATGGATGACCTCCATCTTCTCGGCGCGGGACTTGTAACCTGCAGCGGAATCCCATTGGGCGAAGGAGCTAGGATAGCAGTCGATGATCATGGCCGAGCCTCTTGCCCCGGGGCTCTCTTTTAGCCCTCGTCGGCCACGAAGTTGCGGAGCACCCCGACACCCTCCACCTCTACTTCCACCGTATCCCCATCTTTCGTAGAGCCAGCGATACCGGGGGTGCCGGTGTAGATCACGTCGCCGGGCTCAAGGGTCATCGAGACAGTGATGAAACTAACAATTGTCGGGATGTCGAATATGAGGTCGGAGGTGTTGCCTTCCTGGGCTGTCTCACCGTTAATGCGGACGGCAAAGTTGGTGTTGAAGGGGTCTACTTCAGTGTTGATGAACGGCCCCAGAGGGCCGAAGGTGTCGGAGCCCTTGGCCCGCCACCACTGGAGGTCGTCGCGCTGCCAGGGCCTGCAGCTTACGTCGTTACCTGCGGTATATCCGAGAATGTAGTCCAGCGCATTTTCCTTGGAGACGGACTTAGCCCTGCGGTTTATCACAATCACCAACTCGCCTTCGTGCTCCACGAGACCCGCGTCACGGGGGAGGATAATTGTGCCCTCGGGGTCCAGGAGGGAGGTGAGAGTCTTAAAGAAGATGCCGGGGACCTCTGGCCTCTTGTCCCCGCCGAGGTGGCTGGCATAGTTATTGCCGACGGCCAAGACCTTGGTGGGCTCGCACGGTACAAGGAGCTTCACATCCTGGAGATTGTGCTGAACAGAAGTCTTTTTCACATCGCCATAGATGTCTCCATCAATGTCGGTGACAGTTCCATTCCCAACTACGCCGTAGGTGGTACGGCCTCCCACTTCATATCTCGCAAATTTCATTGCTACAACTCCAGAGGGTTTGTTGATTGACGCCCGGAGACTGGTGTTGGGAATGCTCGGGCGCCTGCAAGGGCAGACGAATATTACATGCGAAGGTTACGCCGGTCAATCCCCCGCGATGTTTCCGTAGAAATCCGACAGTCCATGTAAGCTCATGGACATGTCAAATCTCACACTGATAACGTTGGCCTGGGAGTTGTACGAGCAAGGGATGACAAAAGCGCAGATAGCGCGGCAGCTGGGTAAACACCGGGAGACGATCCATCTGTGGGTTCGGGGCATCCAAGAACAGGGGCTGCTGCCCTTCCTTGGTCGATACGAGCAAGCCAAGAAGGGGCCCAGGTTAGGGAGGCGGGTCGACCCGATGGTGAAGCGATGGATTTGGGCCATTAGGGAGCGGGAGGCGGGGTGCTGTGGACAGAAGATCGCCTACTTCCTGGAGTGGGAACACGAGGTACGCCTGTCAGTGCCTAAGATATATGAGATCCTGAAGGAGAAGTACATTATCCGTTCCAAGTGGAAGAAGAATCGGCGTAGAGGGCCGGTGCCCACGGCCAGCAGCCCTCGCCAGGTGGTACAGATGGACACGGTGATGTTTGGAGGCCTGTTTGCCTTCACCGGCATCGACATATACACCAGGGAGGCAGACATCCTGTTAGCCCCCTCCCTGACCGCCGCTTACGGCTGTGCCTTCCTGGAACAAGCGATGACACGGCGCTTCGATGGCAGGGTGGAGTTGATCCAAACGGACGGGGGCAGTGAGTTCAAAGAGGCCTTTGCAGAGCGGGTGTTGGCCTACTGCCAACGACACCGGGTGGCTCGGCCCTACAAGAAGAACGAGCAGGCCTACATCGAGAGCTTCAACCGGACAGTGCGGAAAGAATGTCTGGGCTGGACCCGCTACAGCGCCCAGGACCTTCCCCAGTGCCGGAGATTAGTAGAGCAGTTCCTGGATCGGTATCACTACCACCGCCCACACCTCGCCCTCGGACTAAAGCCCCCTCTCAAGAAAGGAGTCTTCCACCTGTCGGATAGCTGCCCTATATCTTGCGGGCTTGCCTCCCAGACAATACAGTGTAGCGATCCGTATACCCGCGCCGGTTGAAAGCCTTTGTACCTGGAAAGCTTGGCCCTCACGGGCTTTAGAAACTACGTTTCCCTGAATCTGCCCCTTGGTCCGGGGACATTCATCCTGTGGGGCGATAACGCCCAAGGAAAGTCGAACATTCTCGAAGCGGTGTATATGCTGGCCACCACCAAGTCTTCGAGGGCTTCAAATGAGCGGGAGCTGATCAACTGGGAGGCGCTGGATGATCCGCTGCCGTCGGCGCGAGTCACAGGGCAACTGAGCAGTGGAGGCGAACCGACTAAATTGGAGATCGGGCTGGTGGCTGAGAGGGGGGAGGCGGGCGTGGATGGGGAGTCCAATTTTAATCTTCGCAAGCAGACCCGGGTGAACGGGGTGCCGCGTCGGGCGTCGGATGTGGTTGGGACTCTAAACGCTGTACTTTTCGACCCCCAGGATGTGGACCTTGTGACCGGCCCGCCGTCGGTGCGGCGGCGCTACCTGGACGTTACGATTTCCCAGATGGACAGGCAATACCTTAAGGCGCTTCAGCGCTATGCACGCATACTTACGCAAAGGAACCATCTTCTCCGGTCGATAAGGGAAGGGAGAAGTCAAATCAGCCACCTAAGGGAATGGGACCAGCCTTTGACGGAAGAGGCTGCCTTCATACACCTGTCTCGCAGCCGCATCATTGATGAGATGGCCGCTTTGGGGTCGGTTATCTATGACGAGTTGACCGACGGCGGTGAGACTTTTTCGCTCAACTATCTCCCGAATCCCAAGGAGCTTTCAGACAATCGACTTGAAGATGCCGAGGAGGTCAGGGCCGTGATGCAGGCCAGACTTTCGGCAAATGTTGATAGGGAGATAGGCCAAGGGGCGACCATGGTGGGCCCTCACCGAGACGACGTGCAGTTTGAAATCAAGGGGCGGGACACGGGGTTGTACGGGTCTCGGGGGCAGCAGCGGACTGTCGTTGCCACTTTGAAGCTTGCTGAGGTCAATCTGCTTGTTGACAAGACCGGTGAAGACCCCATCCTTTTGCTGGATGATATCCTGTCGGAATTGGACGAGACTAGGCGTCGGCGGGTGCTAAAGACCGCGCTGGCAAGTCAGCAAACCATTCTGACTACTACCGACCTCGACAGAATAGACGAAAGCGTTAAGTCGCAAGCCAGACTGTTAAGGGTGCAGGAAGGCACTCTGTCATAGAGCCAGTAGATGCAACGCGCGCGCTGATCAGAAGAAGGAGGGGCAACCGTGAACGAAGTCGATTTACAGAGGGAGATTGACAGGGCTGCAGAGTTGATCGTCGGTTGCGAGTATGCGACGGCGTTGGTCGGGGCGGGGATGTCGGTGGAGAGCGGAATCCCGCCGTTCAGGGGGCCGGGGGGCATCTGGACGAAGTATGGCGAGCCGGAAATGGACGGCTACCGAAAGATGTTGCGGGACCCAGAGGGATATTGGCTGGAGCGGAACAGCGATGAGGGGCCTATGGCGGAGTTTCGCAGCACATTCAAGCAGGCACGTCCCAATGCGGGACACCTGGCCATGGCCGAAATGGAGGAGATGGGGTATCTGCGGTGCATCATCACCCAGAACGTCGACAATCTGCACCAAGTTGCAGGGAGCAAGAACGTAGCTGAAATCCACGGGAATTCGACCAAGCTGCGGTGTGTCGGGTGCAACTCCCGGTGGTCGGCGGCCGACTATGAAATTACCGACTACCCGCCCCTGTGCGTCGACTGTGGAGGAATCATCAAATCCGACACTGTCATGTTCGGGGAGCCGATACCGTTTGACGTGATGGTCGAATGTGAACAGGAGTCGAGGAAGTCGGACTGCATGATATTGGTGGGTACTACTGCGGAGGTCTATCCGGCTGCCGGGTTCCCCAGCATGATCAAGGCTGCTGGGGGAGTGCTGATAGAGATCAATCCTTACGAGACGGTGATATCAGCGCGGTGTGATGTCGTATTACGGGGGCCTTCGGGGGAAATTCTTCCTCGGATGGTGGATAGGATCAGGGCGCTTAGGCCTTCGCCGTCCGCGTGACTGGTGGGCGGGAGGGCGATTCACGAATAGCCCCTACGGGGGAGGGAGAAGGGGCTGGGAAGACAGCGTGGTGGGGCAAGTCCTAGATCCCTCGCGGGGCCTCGGGATGACAGGTCGCAAACGGGGTGGGCCGGGATACGACCCACACATGTTATGGCGGAAGGGAGGGGGCGGGTTAGGGTTGGGGCATCTCGGCGACGCGGAAGTGGCGGGTGCAGACCTCGATGCCGTCTATGATCCAGCTGATCTGGTAGTCGCCGAACTTTTGGAAGCGAAGTCCGTATAGACCGTTGACGGTGCGGTAAGTGCGGTACGTCAGTCCTTTGGAAGGGGAGGGGATATCCCGGTTGGCGGTGACGGGAGGGATGACGTCACTGGCGTCGGCGTCCTGTACGCGCATCTCGAAGACTTTAGTGCGTCGGGTCTCGTTGATTGTGAACTTGAGGCCGAGGACGGCGAAGAGCTGCTGGTGGACAACGGGGACGGTTTTGGCGTAGATGGTGTCGATGCCGATGCCTACGGCAGTGAGCTTGTTGGATGATTCTGCATAGTCGCAGAGGAAGGCGTATTCTACGTTCATGGGTTTGTCAGGCGGTGTGGGTGGGGGCAATGGTCACGGGTGCAAGTGGTCTTTGTCAAGTTGGCGGATGGTTTGTGGTTGGTAATTATCGCCGTAACTATGGAGTAGTGCAGAGATTTAGGCTCGGACTCTGCAAGCGCGTTAGATTCCTCGCGGGGCCTCGGAATGACAGTAAAAAAGCCTCGGAGTGACAGTGTTGGAGTCTGGGCGGGGAGCAAAGGACTTCGTTTTGGGCAGGGAGGGAGTAGTGGGGGCTGCTGGTATAATCTGCGGCTAAGGTGGGGAGGGGTGGGGCTTTCGGGACGGAAGGCTAGACGGAGATTTAGGGAGTTGGGCCTATGTTGCCTTTAGAGGGCGTAAAGGTCGTGGAGTTGGCGATCTGGTTGGCGGGTCCCGCGTGCGGCGTGATCATGGCCGATTGCGGCGCGGATGTGATAAAGGTTGAGCATTTGGAGTCGGGAGGCGACCCGGCTCGGGGCTGGACGCCGACCGATGCGACCGTCAAGGAAGAACCCAACTACGTGTTCGAGACTATGAACCGCGGCAAGCGGGGCATTGCTCTGGACCTGTCTCAAGAGAAGGGGCGTGAAGTTCTATACACGCTGTGTAAGCAGGCCGACGTTTTCATCACCAATCTTCGGCTGTCAACGCTGGACAAACTCAAAGTGAACTATGAATCCATCAAGGAAGTTAATCCCAGCATCGTGTACGTGCGGGGCACGGGATTCGGGCCCAGAGGGCCGGAGAAGGACAGGATGGGGTTTGATTCCATAGGATTCTGGGCACGCTCGGGAATAATGGCATCGATAGGAGACCCAGATGCGGTCCCCGTGAGGATGAGGGGGTCACTCGGAGACGTGTCGACAGGAACGTTTCTATTTGCGGGGATGATGGCCGCGTTATTCAGGAAGGAAAGGACGGGAGAAGGGGGATTGGTGGACGGGTCCCTGCTGGCCACCGGCACGTGGGTTGCGGCGGAGAACCTTTGGGCGCCATTGAGAACGGGTAAGACGCCTCCGAAATATTCGAGAAAAAGCCCGCCGAACCCGCTGGTCAATATATACAACACTTCGGACAATCGCTGGATTTACATGACCGTTCTGCAGGGAGACCGATTCTGGCCCAACATCTGCCGGGCCATTGGAAGAGAAGACTTGACTGAGGACGCCCGGTTCTCGGTAATCGAGCCGCGCAGGGAGAACAGCGCGGCGATGGTGGCGATATTCGACGTAGAGTTCAGGAAAAGGACGCTGGATGACTGGGGAGAGCGACTGGATGCCGAACACATTGCATGGGGGCTGGTAACGGAGCCCGAGGAGGTAATTTCGGGGGAGCAGGTGAATGCGAATGAGTACGTGATAGGGGTAGAGCACCCTGTTCTCGGGCATCTGAGGGAAACGGCCATACCGTTTCAGATAGACGGGGCGCCACTTACACCCAGGGCGTCGAGCCCAGAGTTCGGGGCGTCCACTGAAGAGGTGCTGCTGGAGGCGGGGTATACGTGGGAGGAGATTTTGGAGATGAAGGAAGAGAGGGTGGTGCTGTAGGGGGGAGGGGTCCTCATGGGGTTTGGGAGAGTGTTGGGTGGGGGATGTCTATGGTTAGGGGTGGGTGGTGGTGAAGGGGGTGGATTTGTGGGATTGACGCCTTAGATTCCTCGCGGAGCCTCGGAATGGCAGTAATAAAACGCCTCTGGATGACACAGCAAACGTGCCTCGAAATGACATAAGAAAGGGCATAGGGGAGATGAGACGGGAGGACGGATTTCAGAAGGGGCCGCTTAGAGATTGGGAGGTCGGATAGAAGTTTTGGCAGGGACGTATAGCGAAGGTTGCTCGGGGCCGGTGGTCGGGTTGCGGGTGGTTGATTTTTCGCGGGGGTATCCGGGGGCGCTGACCACGATGCTCCTTGCCGACTACGGGGCGGACGTAGTCAAGGTGGTGGGGCCGGGCGGCGAACCATTGGAGGCGGAGCCCGGGTTTCGGGTGTGGAACAGGGGGAAGAGGAGCGTAGGACTTGATTTGAGGTCGGGGGTGGGGGAGGCGCTGGTGTTGGCGTCTCGGGCGGACGTTGTGCTGGAGAGCTGGAGGTCGGGGGTGGCGGATGGGATTGGGATTGGATATGAGGCGGTGCGGGAGCGGAACCCGGGTGTGATTTACTGCTCGATCTCGTCTTTCGGGGAGAAGGGGCCTCTAAAGAACCTGCCGGGATATGAGGGGATAGCGGCGGCGGCATCAGGGATAATGACGGAGCAGGCGGGGGTAAGGCCGGGGCCGGTGTACGTGTCGTCACCGGTAGCAAGCCTGGGAACCGTGATGCTTGCGTTACAGGGGATATTGGCGGCGCTGCACATTCGCAATGAGACGGGGGTCGGGCAGCGGGTGTGGACGAGCATGTACGAGGGGGCGATAGCTATCCGGTACCCAGTGCTGCCCATATCCAACGAGTTGCCCCCCTTCATCGTGAACAACATCCATCCCCACGGCGGAATGCCGGCGTACCGGATGTACCCGTGCGCCGACGACAAGTGGATACACATTGGCTGTCTGACGAAGTGGTTCTGGGACAAGCTGGCCATCGCGCTGGACCTTCCCGAACTGGTTGTCGACACTCGATTTGATACGGCCCCCACAGGCTGGCCGGAGGACGAGTTTAGACTCGCCGCGATTGAGATTATCGGGAGGAGGTTGAGGGAGCGGCCTCGGGCGGAGTGGCTGAAGGTGCTGGAGGCGGGGGACGTGCCAATGGCGCCGGTATTGACCACGCAGGAGTATATGGACGTGCCCCAGGTGCACCATAACGGGCTGGTAGTGGATGTGAATGACCCGGTGCTGGGCGACATGAAGCAGGTGGGACACCCGATAATTTTCTCGGAGACTCCGGGGAAGGTGCGCGGGCCTGCGCCGGTGGATAGGGCTGAGGCAAATAGCTCGTCATTGCCGGAGGGGCTATTTCCTGAACGCGAGGATGAAGGAGGTCTGGACGGCCACGACTCGATCCAAGGACGGACGCCGTTGCAGGGGCTGAGGGTGCTGGATTTCTCAGCGTACATTGCGGGGCCGCTGGGGCCAATGGCTTTGTGCGACCTAGGGGCGGACGTCGTAAAGGTGGAGCCGCTCCAAGGAGAAGGGGCGCACAGCATTCCCATGCTGATTCTCGGGTCGAATCGTGGGAAGAGGGATCTGGCACTTGACCTGAAGGCGCCCGAGTCTCGGGAGGTGATCAGAAGGCTGATTAAACGAAGCGACGTGCTGGTACACAACATGAGGGTCGGGGTGGCGGAGCGGTTGGGTATCGATTATGAATCGGCGCGGGCCATTCGCCCGGATATCATCTACGTGCACAGCACTGCGTACGGGCCGTCGGGCCCTGAGGCTAAGAAGCCGGGATTCGATCCGCTGTTTCAGTCGATGTCGGGGCTGACGGCTTGGAACGGAGGGAGGTCGGGGGGGCCGATCTTTCTGCGGACGGCGATCTGCGACGACACGAATGCGTTGATGCTGGCAGTCGCCGTGCTCATGGCGTTGAATCATCGGGACAGGACGGGGAATGGGCAGAAGATCGACTTGAGTCTGATGAAGACCGGGGCGCTCGCCACATCGGACGACTTCATGCGATACGAGGGTAAGAAGGCTCGGGCGTTGGCGGATGCGGGAGTTCACGGGATGTCGGCGCTGTATCGGATGTACGAGACTGCGGAGGGGTGGGTGTTCCTGTCTTGCGTGCAGGAGAAGGAGTGGGATCGGCTGAAGGGGGCTTTGGGTGGAGGGTGGGATGAGCCGGATTTGACATTTGAGGAGGCGTCCGTAATGGACCCGTGGAACGAGGAACTGTGCGAGGTTATCGCGGCCGTTTTCGCGAAAGGGACGGCGCGGGAGTGGGAGGCTCGGCTTGTGGAGAAGGGGGTGCCGTGTGTGAAGGTGGCGCAAGGGAACATGGAGGGGTTTTACGAGAACGCTCATGCCATCGAGACAGGGATGGTTTATGAGGGTGATCATCCGGTTTACACGGGGCTGAAGCAGCCGGGGGTTCTGGTGCACTTTTCGGAGACGGGGACTGTGGACAACCCACCGTCGGCATTGATAGGTGAACACACGGTGGAGCTGTTGGGTGAGATGGGTTACTCTTCGGAAGAGATCGAGGCAATGTTGAAGGCGGGCCTGGTGGGCGTGCCGGAATAAGTCTCGTTCTCGACTCTCCTTCCCTGGGCTCCGGGAGTCGCAGGCGGACTTACTGATATGGCTCAGACAGCTTTCGCAGCGCCAAGAGGCGTATGGGCATCTTTTGCCTACCGGGACTTTCGTTTCCTCTGGGGTGGGGGAGTATTCCACGCGCTGAGCTGGGGCATGGAGATGGTGGCGCTGGGGTGGCTGGTCTTCGAAATGACTAATTCTCCATTCCTGATCGGGGTGGCGTTTGCGGCGGGGATGGCACCATTTTTCTTTCTGGGGATAGTGTCGGGGTCGGTGGCGGACAGGGTGAACCGGAGGGTGTTTCTGCGGTTCGTCTACGCCGGAGGCAGCGCGGTGGCAGTGATCATGGCAGTGCTGATGTTCAACGATCTGGACAGGGTATGGCCGATAATCCTGTTGGCGGGGGTGGCGGGTAGCCTGAAGGCGTTCTTCGGGACGATGAGCCAAGCGTATGCATACGACATTGTGGGGCCGGATAGAAGCCTGAATGGATTGGCGCTGATGTCTTCGAGCCACCGGATTGGGGCGCTGATTGGGTCGTTGGGCTCGGGATTCGTGATTCACGAGTTGGGCATCGCGGGGTTGTACGTGCTGATAGCGGCGACGTACATAGTGGGGTTGGGGGTGCTGATGGGGACCCGGGAGGTGGGACAGTCGGCTGTGGTGCATCCGCGGCCTGTGTTCGAGAACCTGATGGGCTGGATGAGGCTCATACGCCAAAACAGGGTGCTGCTCACCCTGATGTACCTTGCGGCGGTTACGGAGATTTTTGGCTTCACGCATCAGAGCGTGCTACCGGTTTTTGCAAAGGACGTGCTTGGCGTCGGGGAGGTGGGGCTGGGGATAATGGCGGCTACCAGTCAGGTCGGAGGGCTGGCGGGGTTGTTGAGCTTGGCGAGGTTGAGGAATTCCGGGAGGAAGGGGTTGTATGCGTTCCTGTCGGCGGGGGGATTCGGGCTTGGGCTTGCGGCATTTTCGTTGTATGAGAACTTCATCTTCTACCTGTTTGTGATAGCAGTGGTGAATGCGTGTGCGACTGCGGCGGATACGCTTTACAAGACGCTGATGCAGCAGAACGTGCCCAACGAGCATCGGGGCCGGGCGATGGGGTCTTGGGTGCTGGCGATAGGGACTGCGCCGTCAGGGCATCTGGAGGTCGGGGCACTGGCGGGGGTGTTGGGGGCGCCGCGGGCCCTGTTGATAAACGGGGGCATACTGGCGGTCGCGAATTTTTTGTCGGGGATAGTTTTGCCGAGGGTTCGGAAGTTGCCTTGAGGATGGGTGCACTCTCACTCTTGCCTTCTCCCGTCAAGGGACCTTTGCGTAACTGCAGATAACGCCTATGGTGCGATCCAGATCACTCTACATCCCTCCCCCCGCTCATACTTCGAGAGCCTCCCGCCTTGGCGGATCTACGACAGCACGAGCGGCCCCGTCCCCTCCAGCGCAGGTTATGCAAAGGTCTTATCGAGGAGGAGGCGATAGAGCCCTTCCAGCAAGTCCGTGCGGGAGAGGCGCTGAAGGGTATCATGGAGGGAGATGGGAGAGTTTTAGAAAGGGGAAGCAATGAACATAAACAGTGAGCCGACGATTATCAAGGTGGGTAGGCTGGCGGATGGGTTGAGTGGCGTGGTGCAGGAGAGGATGGCGGTTAAGGTGTCGGGGGGAGGGATTGAGTGGGTGGCCCGACAGTCGGAGCTGTCTCAGTGCGGGGATATCGAAGGGACAGCTTTGGACTTCCCCGGGGCGACACTGATGCCGGGATTGATCGACTGCCATACGCACACGAATATGCCGGGCACGGGCCTTTCGGTCGATGAAGTGCATGAAGACGGGGATGACATTCACCTGATGGAAGCAGTGAAGAGCGCACGTATGGCCCTGGAGAGCGGTGTGACGACGATGAGGGACAACGGAGGTTGGAACAAGGTCGTATTCTCGCTGATGGAAGGGATACGGCGGGACATAGTTCCGGGGCCGAGGATTGTGGCGTGCGGGAACCCGGTTACCATGACCGGCGGTCACTGCTGGATGATGGGGGCCGAGGCTGATGGCGTGGATGGGGTCAGGGCGGCAGTGCGTCGGATGATCAAGAATGGGGCGAGCTTCATCAAAGTGATGACGAGCGGAGGTACGACTCGAGGAAGCATGCCTGAACGGGCGTCGTACACGGTAGAAGAGCTTCGGGCGGTTGTGGAGGAAGCGCATCTTCGGGGGAAACTGGTGGCGGGACATGCTATCTCCACGCAGGCGGTTGTGTATTGCCTGGACGCCGGGGTCGACATGATCATCCACTGCAACTTCATGGACGAAGATGGGGTGAGCAGGTGGGACCCGAGGGTAGGGGAGAGGATTGCTGAGTCCGGGGTGTGGATAAACCCGACTATTCACATACGTCGGGCGGCGACGTTAGCACTTGAGGCGAAACGGGACGAGGGTACGATCTCGGTTGAGGAGAGGATGGAACTGGAGGAGAACGAGGAGACAATCCGGCAGAGGGGAGAGGTGTTCCGGGAACTGGTCTCGGTGGGAGCGCGGTTGATCGGGGGGTCGGACTGCGGGTGGGGGGCGTACCCGTTCGGACAGTTCCACAGAGAGCTAGATTCCATGGTGGACGTGGGGATGCCGACGGAGCAGGCATTTCTATCGGGGACCAGGGATGCGGCACTGGCGTTAGGGCTTGGGGGTGAGATAGGAACTGTTGAACCCGGCAAGGAGGCGGACCTGCTGCTGGTGGATGGCGACCCGACCCAGGACCTGAAGGTGTTGGGGAATGTTGTGGGGGTGTTCAGGGCAGGGGAGAGGGTGCCCTAGCGGGGGTTTGCTACAGAAGCACGGAGACGGGCGAACTCCGGGGAGTCGGGGTCGTGGTTGGAGCTGGTCCATTCGAGGTTGGCTTGTGTAAGGTCGCGCTGGGCGGCATCTGAGTCGCCGAGACCGGTCTTCGCGCGGGCCAGCCAGAAGAGGTCCCGGGGGGAGGGGCGGCGAGAGAGGCGGGTGCAGAGCATCGACTTGGCCTTGTCGAACTGTTCCGTTTCGAGGAAACAGGCAACGAGGGTGTCCTCAAGCACTTCCCTCTGGGCGTGGCTCCCACCAACGCGGGCAAGCTGGTCCATTACTGAAGGACCAAATAGAGGCTCCAACAACTTCAAGGCTTCCTGAGGACGTTCGTGGGCGAAGAGCTGGAGGCCCTTCATAAGAGGGACCATAATCTCGGAGGCGAGGGTGTCACCGGAAGAGGCTCGGGCCTGGAAGCGGTCAAGGAGAGCGGTCATTTTCTCCCAATCGTTAGCTCCGGCGAATGCCAGGGCAGCGTGGACGTCCCGATAGGCTGTACCCTCGGTGCTGATGGAGGGCTCGGCGAGGGAACAGAGTGCCTTCCAGTCGATCTGAGGCACTGTGTCCGAGTAGAGCATCATTCTCCACACGAGAGCTGCGGCGTCGGCGAGGGCGCCGCCGTCCCCTGCGGCAACGGCAGGCTGAATACGGCTGTTGTAGAGGTCCAAGACCTTGTTGTAATGGCCTTGGGAGAGCTCGAAGAGGCAGTAATGCCAGGCCAGGTGGACGTAAAAGGGAGCTCGGCGGTCGTAGTCCCTGGTCCATTCTTCCAGGAATTGAGCTCCGTCCGGGGAGGCGCCTCTTTCGAATAGGACGTGAGCGACGGAATGGGAAGCGTCGGCGTTGTCGGGACGGGTCTTGAGAGAGGCCTCGGCGAGGCGCAGAGCCTCGTCGAGAATGCCTGATTCGTGGTGGGCGAAGGAATAGCGGCTCTGGAATGCCCAGTCATCGCCATAGTGAGGGGCCACCTCAGTACAAAGGGCGAGCTGGTCTGCCGGATAACTCTTGGAGCCTCCACCGCTGCATCCATAGAAGAGCAGGTTGTTGGCTATGTAGAGTATGAGTATGTCCCTGGGGAACTCCCAGAGATACTCTTTCATCAGGCTGAGGGCTCGGGGGCCGGAACTGTGGACATAGGCATCGATTACAGCGACGTAGAGGCGCTCTCGGCGGGTGAGGCCGGAGGCGCGGTACTCGGCGTGTAAGATGTTCTCTCGTGCTTCCTTAACCTTGCCTTCGACCATGTAGCGGTAGGCGAGGGTGGCGTAGGCCGTGGCGAAGGAGTCGTCAGCTTCGACGGCCTCCCTAATGCGCTCCAAGGAGCCGACGTTCATGGAAAGGAGGAGGTCCATGCCCTCGACGAAAAGGTCGGCGGCCTTGGCTGAATTCGTGGTGATTGGGAGATCGTATCTGTCTTGCATGGGCTTAGATAAATTTTAGGGGGTGGGGGGTGGGGTAGTCAACGCGGTGCGCTTGTCCAGCAGGATAGGGCCGTATCGGTGGGGGTATTCGGTTGTGGGGTTTGGGTTCGTTGTTTGTTTTTTGGAGGGGGAAGGCGACGGAAGGTCCGGGACTCTTGGGCAGGGGCGGGAGGCCAGCCTGCGATTACCCCACGTGTCTTTACTGAGGCGGACGAGAGAGGCGGGGTGTCTCGTCCGCAAGACGCTACTCGACCATCTCGGAGGGATGGGAGTACGACTCAACTTCCGCCGCTGGGGGGTGGGAATCTCCGAAGGGAACGACGGTGGAGTCAGAGCCGGGGGCACGAAGGCCCCTGGCGGGCCCTGCATTGGAGGGCCCCGTATATTCGCGGGCTATGCGCATAGCGTTGACTCGAACGCGCCGGGTGAGAGGTGCGTCGAGTAGGCCGGTCTCGCAAGCCTACATGCTGCTTAGAGTCGATGGGCCTTCCATCGCCTAGGGACCAGGGAAGGGTACAGGGGACCCGTGGGGTGAGGAGATGGCGGCTTTCGCTTGAGCCGTGGGGCGGCGCGTGGGCCGTTGGGATGGGCTTGGACGTTGAGTCTTCTGCTATGTGGGACGGGGCTGGGTTTCCCCCTGGGTTATGGTTCCTCCTTGGGTTTAGGGTGGGTGACTGGCCGGTCGGGAGTGAATATAGTACAAGTGTTTTGCTTGGGTCAAGGGGTTGGTGTCACACCATACGGCAGGGCGGTTCGCGAACCACCCCTACGGGGAGGGGGCCCGGCTCGGCGGGAGGTGCGCCTTCAGGAGGGATGGTTTCCTGCCTCCGCAGGAATGACGGATAAGGGGGCGGGGATGGGGGTCTTCTAGGGACGCGACGGATTTGCGGTGGTGGGCCGCCCCACGCTCGACCCTTCGACGGCGCTCAGGGTGAGCGGCCCCTCGGAACCAGGGATACACGAGAGTTTGCCCTTACAGCGTGAGGGACCGGGGGAAGGCGACCAGACGGTCGCCCCTACGGGATTGGATCGACTCCGGATCGGGGGGTGGGATCGTGAACGGGACGTGGTAGCGAGTCGTGGTAGAATTATGACGCTGTTTCGACCCGGTCAACTTGTGTAATTTTCAGTGAGGGTTTTTACATGACAACTACTGCGAAGCCGGAGTACAAGGTCATCGGGACCCGCCCCATCCGGCACGATGGCGTGGACAAGGTTATCGGGAGAGCGCAGTACGGAGCCGACATAAGATTGCCGGGAATGCTTCACGGCAAGGTTCTCCGCAGTCCCCATCCCCACGCTCGCATTATTTCCATAGACACCTCCAAGGCGGAGGCGCATCCCGAGGTGCGGGCCGTGGCGACCTCGGTGGACCTGCCAGACCCGGGCCCCGTGAGCCGGGACAACGTATTCCCGAAAGGGGTATCGGACAATATATTGGCTCGGGGGAAGGCGCTGTACAAAGGTCACTCAGTGGCGGCGGTGGCGGCAACAACTGCGCTGGCCGCAGAAGAGGCACTGGCCCTGATTGCAGTAGAGTACGAACCGCTTCCCTGGATCACAAATATTGAGGAAGCGTTGAAAGCGGAGGCCCCGGCGCTCCACGAACACTGGCCGAAGAACGGGTCAAGCGGGGACGGGATTGATGGGCCGAATGTGGCGGACCATATTCAGCACGCTTTCGGAGACCTTGAGAAGGGGTTTGCCGAGGCGGATCTAGTCATTGAGAGGGAATACAAGAACAAGTCGGTGCACCAGGGCTACATAGAGCCACAGAATGCTACGGCTTCGTGGTCGGCGGACGGTCGGGTCACGATCTGGTGCAGCAGCCAAGGACATTTCCTCATCCAGCAGCAGGTGGCCCAAATCCTGGGTCTCCCGATTTCGCAGGTGAAGATAGTGCCAATGGAGATCGGCGGGGGGTTCGGGGGGAAGCTGAGTGCGTACCTTGAGCCGGTGGCCGCGGTGCTGTCCCGGAAATCGGGGAAGTCGGTAAAGATGACCATGAGTCGGGCCGAGGTGTTCGAGAGCACCGGCCCGAGCTGCGGCAGCAAGGTGTCGCTCAAGCTAGGAGTTACAAAAGAAGGCCGAATTACTGCGGCAAAGGCGACATACCTGTTCGAGGCTGGTGCCTTTCCCGGGGCCCCACTGGCGGCGGCTGCTGCGGCGATCTTTTCGCCCTATGTGATCGACAATCTACTGGTGGATGCCTATGACATAGTGGACAACAAGCCCAAGACCGCGGCCTACAGGGCGCCGGGGGCGCCGAATGTCGTTTGGGCAGTCGAAAACCTGATGGACGAGATAGCCGAAGTGTTGGACATGGACCCGATGGAGCTTCGGATGCTGAATGTTGCCACGGAGGGGTCTCGGCGGGCCGACGGCGTAAAGAACCTGGTGATCGGGGCGAAGGAAGTGATGGACGCGGTGGTGGCCCATCCCCACTACAGAGAGCCGCTGGAGGGGGAAAACCGGGGACGCGGCATAAGCATGGGATTCTGCCGGAACAACACCGGTCCAGCGTGCGCAATTGCCAACGTACTGAGTGACGGAACGGTGAGTCTTGTTGAAGGGGCTGTGGATATTGGCGGGTCTCGGGCCTCGATTGCTCAGCAACTAGCGGAAGTTCTAGGGATACCCGTAGAAGACGTGAACCCCAGCATTGGGGATACGGATGAGGTGGGGCTCACTTCTCCGACGGGGGGCAGCGGAGTCACATACAAGTCGGGGATCGCGGCTTATGAGGCGGCGAAGGATGTGACGCGACAGATGATTTCGAGGGCGGCGATATTGTGGGAGGTGGAGGAAGGGCAAGTTGAGTACGTGGACGGCTCGGTGAGGCATAAGTCGGACCCCGAGCTTCGATTGACGTTCAAGGAGATGGCTTCCAAGCTGGGGCAGACGGGTGGGCCGGTTGTGGGTCGGGGGAACGTGAGCCCGACCGGTTCAGGGGCGTCTTATTCGGCGAATATTGTCGACGTGGAAGTGGACCCCGAGACGGGCAAAGTGGCCATATTGAAGTTCACGGCCTTCCAGGACGTGGGCAAGGCGATACACCCGAGCTACGTGGAAGGTCAGATTCAAGGTGGAAGCACCCAAGGAATAGGTTGGGCTCTCAGCGAAGAGTATTTCATGGGCGACGACGGTAAGATGGCAAACTTCACGCTGCTGGACTATCGGATGCCCACAGCTCTCGACATACCGATGATAGAGCCGGTGATGGTCGAAAAGGCAAACCCAGGGCATCCGTTTGGGGTTAGGGGGGCGGGTGAGGCGAACATAGTTCCGGCTCTCGCGGCCCTGGCGAATGCGATCCACAAGGCGACGGGGGTGAGGTTCAGGGAGCTGCCGATGTCGCCGGGAGTAGTGCTGAAGGGGATTCAGGGGAGGAGGTCGAACGGGACTTAGTCGTTCGTAGACATCGAAAAGAAGAAAAGGGCGGTGGTGTCATACACCACCGCCCTTCTTTGTTTCATGGGCGATTGGAAGGGATGGATTCCCGAGAAGGCGAAGATGACTAATTGATGTTGGCATTGTTGGCAAGGGGTGAGTGGGTTAGGTGCGCCGTAGATTCCTCGCGGAGCCTCGGGATGACAGGGTTATAGGGGTGGGATGGATTCCGGCTCGGGGGGCAGGATGACGGAAAGGGGAGGGGACGCCTCCCGCCCGCTCATACTTCGACGGGGCTCAGCACGAGCGGCCCCACGCACCCCCAACACAGGTTATGCAAAGGTCTCATCAAGGGAGAGAGGGGATAGGACTATTCCCAGCGGCTGCCCGACAGCCGCTGGGGTTGACCATGTGAGGGGGGACATCCAGGGTTTAGACTGGTGGGTGTTGTTTGTGGAGGGGGTTGGACTGCTGGTAGGCGTAGGCGGCGTTGAGGACGGTGGGCTCGTCGAGGTAGCGGCCTGAGAGTTGGAGGCCGATGGGGAGACCGTCGCTGCTGAAGCCGCAGGGCACGGAAATAGAGGGGCAGCCAGTGAGGTTGAAGACAACTGACGTGTCGCCGCGGACTGAGTTGAGGAGATCCATCGGGTCGAAGTCTGCGATGGCGACCGCAGTACCGAGGGTGGCGGGACCAGCGATGAGGTCAACCTGTTTGAACAGTTCTTCTACTTCCCGCTTTAGGCGGCTGCGCATTCGCTGGGCCTGGATGAAGTCGCTTGCGGTGAAAAGGGCACCAGCGAGGAGGAATGCCTTGACGGTCTCGCCGAACTTGTCGGGACGGTCATGGAAGTCTTTCTGAAAGATGTTGTAACCCTCGGCGATGTAGATTGGGGCGCCTGCGGCACTTGTGTACTCCAGGTGAGGGATCTCCACGTCTACTACTTCTGCACCCATTTCGCCCAGATCGAGGATAGCCTTGTCTACGGCGGCTTGAGTTTCCGGCTGGACGGCGCCGGGGTGTCGATCGAAATAACTGCGCAGGACGCCGATTTTCAGGCCGCGCACATCCCCGGTTAGCATGGAGCGGTAGTCCGGGACGGGGGCCGATGAAGTGGTGGGGTCCCGGGGGTCGGCACCGGCGATGGCCTTCAGCATGATTGCGGTATCTTCGACCGTGCGGCACATGGGGCCAATATTGTCCATGGTCCAACTGAGGGGCATGACACCGGCCCGGCTGACCCTTCCATTCGAGGGAAGGATGCCGGATATGCCGTTCCAGGAAGCGGGAAATCGGATGGAGCCGCCGGTGTCGGAGCCGAGGGCGCCGAAGCAGAGGCCAGCGGAAACTCCGACGCCCGATCCACTACTGGAACCGGCGGGAGCGTGAGCGGTGTTCCAAGGGTTCCGAGCCTCGGGGCCGTTGCTGGGCGGGCCCATCATGGCGAGCTCGCTCATGGTGAGCTTGCCGAGCATTGTTGTACCGGCTTCACGCAGGCGCTCGGTGACTGTTGCGTCGGAGTCGGGGACGCGGTCGTTGAAGCCGAGGCTGCCGTAAGTTGTGCGGATTCCCTTGGTGTCGCACAGATCCTTCAGGGCGATGGGAATGCCGTGGAGGGGGCCGCGGGAATTCCCTGCAGCGATTTCTCGGTCGGCGTTTTCGGATTGCTGGAGGGCGAGGTCGGGGGTGGGGGTGAGGAAGGCGTGGAGGGTGTCGTTGAGGGCGTCGATCCTGTCAATATGGGCTTGAGTCAGCTCGATGGAGGAGAGCTCACGGTCGTGGATGAGCTTAGAGGCCTCGTCGATGGTCAGGTAATGCAGCTCTGTAGATGGCATGGATAAAAATGCTCCTTAGTCGGAATCGTAGAGGTACTGATAGGCGGTCAGAACTTCCTCACCATCCAGATCGACAGAATAAAGTTGGTCGAGCTGTTCCCTGTAGCTGACATAAACCTGCTCAATCATGTCCAGGGTACCGGGAAACCTGTCGAGACCTGCGTTGCGGGCCAGAGCCTCGAATTCGGAATTGGATGCCATCCGGTTGTACCGCCTTTCAGATTTAGTTGGATGAAAACGCGCCGAGGGTCTCGGGGGGTTGGAACGGAAGGGAGAGGGAGTCGGCAACGGCGCGGTTTGTGACCTGGCCTTCGTAAGTGTTGAGTCCCTTGGCAAGGACCGGGTCCCGACCCAGAGATTCCGACAGACCGAGATTGGCAATTTCCTCGATGAAGGGGAAGGAAACGTTGCAGAGGGCCTCGGTGGAGGTCCGGGGCACGGCGCCGGGAATGTTGGTTACACAGTAGTGGACAACGCCGTCTACCAGGAAGGTTGGGTCGGAGTGGGTTGTCGGCTTACAGGTCTCGATACAACCGCCCTGGTCGACGGCGACGTCAATAACGACCGAGCCGGGCGTCATGCGGCTTATCATGTCCCGGGAGACGACCTTCGGGGCCTTGGCCCCGGGAATCAAGACACCGCCGATCACGAGGTCGGCTTCAGCTACGGCTCGGGAGGTGGCGTCTATTCCAGCGGCAACGGTGATCAGATTGCCGCTCAGTACCTGCTCCATCTGACGCAGCCGCCCTATGTTGGTGTCGATAAGAATTACCTTTGCTCCGAGGCCCAGGGCTATGAGGGCGGCGTTTGAACCGACCATCCCGGCACCGATAACGGTGACGGTACCCGGCGAGACGCCCGGCACACCGGCGAGCAGCTTCCCTATGCCGCCGTGCTGTTTTTCCAGGAAATGGGCACCAATCTGCACCGAAATCCTTCCTGCAATCTCGCTCATGGGGGCGAGGAGAGGAAGGCCACGATAGTCATCCTGTACGGTCTCATAGGCGAGGGAGGTGACGCGATGTTCGAGGAGCGACTTGGCTAAGTCAGGGTCTGCGGCCAAGTGCAAATAGGTGAATAGGATGACGCCCGGCCTAAGCATTTCGTACTCGGGCTCGATGGGCTCCTTTACCTTGACCACCATGTCCGAAGACCAGAATATGTCCTCGGCATCCCGGACTATGGTCGCGCCCTGGGCTGCATACTCCTTGTCGGAAAAGCCGCTTCCCGTGCCGGCCCCGCGTTCTATGAGCACTTTGTGAGAGCTGCGGGTTAGAGAGGCAACGCCGGCCGGCGTCAGGGCGACGCGGTTTTCCTGGTCTTTGGTCTCTTTGGGCACGCCGATGATCATATGTCCCCCGTCCTCGACTTCATTCGTAGGAGGCTGGGCGACCGCCGGGGCCCGGGCCTCATCCTGCGAACACGATGTCACATAAGGTCAAGCTTGCGCCAAAAGCAAAACCGTGACGGATCAGGAGTGCTTACCCATAATACTCTCTTCGCAATGGTCGGGCC
The DNA here is from genome assembly GCA_965197585.1 of Dehalococcoidia bacterium. Classification (GTDB taxonomy): domain Bacteria; phylum Chloroflexota; class Dehalococcoidia; order Plut-88900; family Plut-88900; genus Plut-88900. The sequence continues at coordinate 1,722,149 of OZ240215.1, read as the reverse complement.
AATCCTTGACGGGTCCAGGGGCCGAGCCTAGACTGATTTTTACTTTACAGGTTCGGGGCGGACTGTCGGTATATTTCGAGCCTCGGGCTCTTATAGACAAAACCTTGTTAAGGCAGGAGAGGGGGAGAACAAATGGGATATGAATTAAAGGATTTCGTAGCGGAGGTGGACCGCATTCTGGATGATGTGGGGCCGACGGTGGAGGCGATCTGGGAGATGGGGCCTCGGCTGCAGAAGCTGGTGGCAGAGGGCGGCGATCTGACCAAGCAGGGCGAGGCCTCGGTCGGGAGCACGGGACTTCCCAGCAGGATACTCCACGTTGACCCGCAGGGTCGGTACAAGTTTGTTCTAGCGAGCTTTCCTCCCGGAGAGCCAACCCCGATCCATAGCCATTATCGGTGGGGGCTGGAGTGCGGGGTAGCCGGCAAAGAGAGATTCACGGTCTGGAGACGGGTGAGCGACGATGAGTCGGGGCAGGCATCTCTACAGGTTGTCACGGACCATCACGTAGAGCGGGGAGACCTGGGTTACTGGTATGACTCGCCGCGGAACATACACCGACAATGGGCCGAGGGAGACGAGCCGTCCTCCTTGGCGATAGTCCTGGGTGGCGATGGGGGTCGGCAGCACGTCTTCGACCTGGAGTCGGGGATTTATTCGAGCGCGTAGGGTTTCGGAGCGCTCGATGCACTCTAATCGGACTGAGCGCGTAAGATTCGACAGCCCTTTACGGTACGTTTACCAGTTCATTCGGCCGGATGTTTTCGATCTGATCTGCTTCGGCGCGTTGGGCATGGTAAAGGTCCCAGCGGAGTTGTAGGCTCATCCAGAAGTCGGGAGACGTGCCGAGGAATTTAGAAAGCCGTAATGCAGTGCTAGGCGTGACCCCACGTCTCTTGCGGACTACCTCATTGACGCGCTGATAGGGCACACGTATCGCGGTGGCGAGGTCGCGCTGACTCATGCCGAGTGGCAGCAGGAACTCTTGCAGCAACATCTCGTCGGGGTGTGTCGGCTCCCGTTTGGTGGGGATGCGCACCATACCTAGTCTCCTTCGCTGAACCCTAGTGTAACTGCAGATTGGCTATGTCGTACTATCCAGGTAACACGGCAGCCACCCCCGCTCATACTTCGAGAACCTCAGCACGAGCGGCCCCAACCCCTCCAATGCAGTTCGTGAAACGACTCTCCGTGAGAGGGTCCTTTCTCTCAGCTAGAGGGTGTTGGCGCGCTCACGGAGCGCGAATTTCTGGATTTTTCCGGTGGAGGTCTTGGGCAAGGGGCCGAAGACAAACCTCCTGGGGGCCTTGAAGTGGGCGAGGTTGTCGCGGCACCAGCGGACTAACTCCTCCTCGGTGATGTCGGGGGTGTCGGGGCGGGGGGTGACGAAGGCGCAGGGGGTCTCGCCCCATTTTTCATCGTGCTTGGCTACGACGGCTGCCTCCATGACCTTGGGGTGCCGGTACAAGACCTCCTCGACTTCCAGGGAGGATATGTTTTCTCCGCCGGAGATGATGATGTCTTTGGAGCGGTCTTTAATCTCGATGTAGTGGTCTGGGTGGACGACGGCCAAGTCGCCCGAGTGAAACCATCCTCCGGCGAAGGCCTCATCGGTGGCAGCCGGATTCTTCAGGTAGCCCTTCATTACGGTGTTGCCGCGCATCATGATTTCACCGATGGTCTGGCCATCCTCGGGGACGGGGGCAAGGGTATCGGGGTTGGCGACTGTGAGATAGGAGAGGGTCGGGTAGCGAACGCCCTGGCGGGCGAGCATGGAGGCTTTCTGGTCGGTGGGCATGGCCAGCCAGTCGTCCTGCCATGCGCAGACGCTGGCCGGGCCGTATGTTTCGGTGAGTCCGTAGAGGTGGGTGACTCGGAAGCCCATGCCCTCCATTGCGGCGATAACGGGGCTGGGTGGAGCAGCGCCTCCGGTGGCGATCTCGACGGTGTGGTCCCACTTTTGCTTGGCCTCCTCGGGGGCGTGAATCAGCATCCCGAGAACCACCGGAGCACCACACATGTGGGTTATGTGGCGCTCCTTGATCATGGAAAAGATGACTGCGGGGTCGATTCTGCGGAGGCATACGTGGGTTCCGGCGACGGCGGTGACAGCCCAGGTGTAAGTCCAGCCGTTGCAATGGAACATGGGGAGAGTCCACAAGTACATGCTGTACCTGTTAAGTCCAAACATCATCGCGTTGCCCATAGCATTCAGGAATGCGCCGCGATGGTGGAAGACGACTCCCTTGGGATTTCCGGTGGTGCCGGAGGTGTAGTTGAGGGCTATGGCCTCCCATTCGTCGGAGAAGGGGCGTGGGGTGAAGTTATCGTCACCCTCTTCAAGGAAGGATTCGTAATCCTTTTCGCCGATGAGGTCACCAGAGGGAGCAAGAGGATCGTCGATGTCAATTACGGTGATGGGGCGTGTGACTTGGGTGAGGGCTTCTTTGACTACGGGGGAGAACTCACGGTCGGTTATGAGGACGCGGGCCTCGCCGTGCTCAAGGATGAAGGCGACGGCGGTGGCGTCGAGGCGAATGTTGATTCCGTTGATAGCGGCGCCAGTCATGGGGATGCCGTAATGGGCTTCGAGCATCGGGGGGGTGTTGGGGGCCATGAGGGCGACGGTGTCGCCGAGCCCTATGCCGCGCTTTGAGAGGGCGGAGGCGAGGAGTCGGCAGCGCCGGGCGAACTCCCGGTAGGTGTACTCGGTATCGCCGTATATAACCGCCGCCTTGTCGGGGTAGACGGTGGCCGACCATTCGAGGAAGGTGAGTGGGGTGAGGGGCTGGTGGTTGGCGATATTGGAGTCGAGGTTTTGGTTGAAGATGGAGGGGGTCGGGTCTGGCATGGCTGGGCTCCTTGGTGCTGGCAAGGGTTATGTGTGAAAAGCTACTCGCGTGGGTGGAGGGAGTCAAGCATAGGATCACTGGATGGACGCGACGGATTGGCAGCGCGAGGCCCCTCTCCCCGCTCGACCCTTCGACGCGGCTCAGGGTGAGCGGCCCCGCCGCCGGGGAGGGGTTTATGCTCCGACGAAGGCGGATTTTCAGCACGACGCACCTACGAAAGCATGAGCGGGCCCGGTTGCTTGGGACTGAAGGCTCACAGTTTTGGCGAAGGACGTGTGAGTGGGCAAATCCTAGATTCTTCGCGGAGCCTCAGCATTGTGGATGTCAGGGGGTAAGGGAGTGCTATGACATAGGAAGGGCGTAGTTCGATTTGCATGACGGAGGGTTTCGGCGTGAGTTGAGGGTGGGCGTTTGTTGAGAGGGCGGCGGTTAGAATGTAGGATACCGTCGGAGTCGGAGATCGTGAACGGTCGAGGGAAAGGAGTCTCGGAGTGAGGAAGCAGAAACAGGAAGAGTACAAAGGATACCGTATGGCGGGGATCCGGCTTATGGAGCCTATGCTGGCAGGTCTCCCGGCTTTCTCTGAAGATCAGGACGAGGGGGCCCTTTATCCTTATCACCTATTCGACAAAGCCCACTTGGTGATGCTGGCGGAGGAGGCTCTAATTCCGAAGACCGATGTGGCATTGATGCTTAAGGAGCTTAGGAGCACGGAGCCGGACAAGATTGTGGAGTCGAGGCTGGAGGCGGGGGGAGCGATGCACTCTGGGGAGTACTTTCTAATAAGGCGGTTGGGGGAGGATGTGGGGGGAAGGATGCACCTGGGCCGGAGTTCCGGGGACCTGCACGCGGTGTGGCGGCGGTGCCGGCAACGGGATGGGCTGATCACGCTAATGGGGGAAATCAACCGGCTTCGGGCAGTGTTCCTGCAGGTAGCGGGTGAGAACCTGGAATCGGTGATGCCAGCCTATACTCACAGCCAGCACGCCCAGCCTACGACGCTAGGCCATCAACTGCTGGCCTGGACGTCGAGCCTGGAGCGGTGCTTTGGTCGGGCGGCGTTTGCGTATAGCTGGGCAAACCAGAGCCCCGCGGGGTCGGCGATAATGACGGGATCGGACTTTCCGCTGAACCGGCATCGGACGGCGGAGCTGATGGGGTTCGACGGTGTATTACCCAATACCTATGACGCAATCCTCAACGAGGACACACCATTGGACACCTTCATGGCGGTGGCCACGGTGCACCTGAACCTTTCCAGATGGGCGTCGGACCTGAACTTCTGGTTTACGTCGGAGGCGGGGTACATTGACGTGCCGGACCGGTTCTGCGGGACGAGCAGCATAATGATGCAGAAGAAGAACCCGGACAGCCTGGAGTACGTTCGTGGAGCGGTGGCAGATGCCATGGGTGGCCTGGTGGCCTCGTTCGCAGTGCAGAAGGCGGCGAGTGGGGACCCGACGATGGACCTTCGCTACATGGATGATGCTCTATTCCGCTCGTTCGACATGGCAATTCGGAACCTGGGATGGTTTATCGAGCTGATGCCGGCGCTGGAGGTGAAACGAGAGCGGATGAGGGAGATGGCGGGGGCGCACTGGGCGCAGGCCACGGACGTGGCGGGTGCATTGGTCAGGGAGAAGGGATTGCCGTGGAGGACTGCACATCAGATAGTCGGGATACTGGTGCGGTTCACGGAGGAGCGGGGAATCCGGCCAAGGGACGTGACGCCGGATCTTTTGGACGAAGCGGCCGTGGAGTATATGGGGGAGGGTGTCGGTTTAAGTGAGGAAGCCCTGGCTCGGGCGTTGGACCCGATGGCGTTCGTGGAGCGTCGGACATTGTACGGGGGCCCGGCTCCCGAGGAGTGCCGTAGGAGGATAGTGGAGTACGAGGCGCGACTTCGGGAAGATGAGGAGTCGGTAGAGGAAAGGAAACGCAGGCTTGATGAGTCGGCGGGGAAGTTGGAGTCGGCGATAGATGCGATTATTGGGTGATTGGGGGCGTGACGCGACGGATTGGCAATGCGGAGCCACACCCCGCTCGACCCTTCGAGAACCTCAGGGTGAGCGGCCCTGCACCGGAGCGGGCGACCAGCCGGTCGCCCCTACGGGAGGGGATCCGGCCCAGATTCCTCGGGGGGCCTCGGAATTGCAGAGATGGCGTTGGGATAACAGGAGAGGGAAGATGATTATTGATGTACACCGGCATATGTGGTCGGCGGACCAGCGGCACCCGAAGTTGTTTGCGGGCGACCCGCGTTGGGAAGGGTCGGAGCCTTCGGATTTTGATTGGCGTCGGGCGGCGCGGGAGATTGTCGAGGAGATGGATGGGGCGTCGGTGGACATGAGCGTAGTCATCCTGGCCGACTTTGCGATGCGTTTCGGGGAGACAGAGGTGAGGGTGGAGGAAGAGAATGCGATGCTGGTGTCGGCGCGGGAGATGTACCCGGAACGGCTCATAGCATTCTATGGAATCGACCCGCAGAGGGAGGGGTCGGCGGAGAAGTTTGAGGCGGCGGTGAAGGGTGGGGCGGTGTCGGGGATCAAGCTGCATCCGACGACGGGTTACTATCCCAGCGACCGGTCTTGCTATGACCTCTATGAAATTTGCGTGGCGAACGGACTGCCAGTGCTGTTCCACTCGGGGCCGGGTTTTCATCCATTGCTGTATGGGAAATCGGCGCACCCGCTGGAGTTCGATCAGGTGGCGGCGGACTTTCCCAAATTGGATATGATCCTGGGCCACGCGGGTGGGGACTGGTGGCAAGACTGCGTGACGGTGGCGAAGTCGCACCCAAACATCTACCCAGAGATTTCGGAGTGGCAGGCGAGGTTCAAGGCCGATGAAGAGGGGACAGTGCGGGCAATCGATCACATGATCCAAAGTCTCGGAGCGGAACGGGTTATGTGGGCGAGTGACTTTCCGGGGATCAGGAAAGAGATGCCGTTGAAGAGATTCGTTGAGCTATGCCAGGATTTGCCGTCGATGGGGAAGAAGTACGGGTCTGAGATATCGGAGGAGGCGGTGAAGTTGATGATGGGGGGGAATGCGGGGCGGGTGCTGGGGGTGGGGTAAGCTAGGAGGATTATGATGACCAAACCTACAGCGGTAGAACCGAGAATGGGCTACAGGATATGGATACGGTACGCGGACGGCGCCGAAGGCGAGGTAGACCTATCACATCTCGCGGGTCGGGGGGTGTTCAATGCATGGAACGACCGAGCCTGCTTCGAAGCAGTACACATAACCGAATACGATTCCATCGCGTGGACTGAAGAGCTTGAATTGTGCCCGGATGCTCTATATATGAGGGTTACGGACAAGTCTCTTGCCGAAGTTATGCCGGAAGCGCAAACGGTTCTGGAAAATGCCTGAAATCTGCCGATTCTACGGGATAATCGTCCAAATGTACTTTGATGACCACGCTCCACCACATTTCCATGCCAGATATGCTAGTAACCAAGCAGTCTTTAGCATCGATCCTCCACTCCTACTGCAGGGGCAAATGCCCATACGCGCCCGGAGTATGGTGATGGAATGGACGAGACTTCATCAACAAGAGCTAAGGGAAGCGTGGCAACGAGCGCAAGAACAGGAACCGCCAGGCAAGATTGCGCCGTTAGATTAGGTATAGGAAATGCCCGTGCCAAGAGTCTAGGTGTAGAGGCGTTGGCAGGGAAGGCTGAATTAGGGCCGGAGGGACAGGACACCCCCGCTCGAGCCTTCGACTCGGCTTAAGGTGAGCGGACCCTCACCCATCCCGCTTGACGCTTCGACTGGGCTTCTGCCTCAGCGGTTCCTTTAGAGGCGGATGTTCCATCTGCGACAGGGTGTGCGGCCTCACCCGGCCCCTGGGATGGATTCCGGCTCGGGGGCCGGAATTGTGGATGTCAGGTAATTCGTTGACAGAATTAGATGGATTTAAGGGTCTCCAAAGGGGTCTTTCCGTCCATTGCCTGGTGGGGTCTCTGAGTATTGTAGTAGATCAGGTATTGCTGAAGCTCGTCCTTCAGTTCCGAGACCGATTCGAAGGTTGTCCCCTCCAGCAGGTCCTCGTTCAAGGTTCTCCAGAACCGCTCTATCTTCCCGTTGGTCTGGGGCCTATAAGGGCGGGTGTAGCGGTGCTTTATGCCCAGCTCATTGAGCATCCGTTCCATGGGGTGGCCCTCGGTGTTCCTTGGGGAGGCCATCTCGGGGCCGTTGTCGGTGAGGATGGCCTCGAATTGGATGCCGTACTCCACGTTAAGGAAATTGATGGACTTCAGAGTAGCAAACATAACGGAGAGACTCTTGATGTCTCCGACCACTTCGGCCCAGGCCAGACGGGTGTAGGCGTCGATGAGGCCCACCAGGTAGTAGCGGTGCTTGGTGCCCACGATGGTATCCCGGCTGAGGTAGTGGCTGTCCAGGTGGCCCAGCTCTCCTGCCCGGGTCTTGATGATCTTGCGCTTCGACTGCTGCATCGGCTTTGTGAGCCTATTGAAACCGTGGCGTCTGGTGATGGCGTAGATGGTGGAGGGCTTAGGGGTGTTGTGTTTAAGGATGGGTTTGAGTATGGCATAGATCTCGTAACGGTTGGTACCGTTAAGGCGCTCGTTGATGACCTTCTGCTCAATGTAGGGCAGGGTGCGGCGGGACTTCCACCCGGGACCCCGCTTACGGGGGAGGAAGGCGTTGTCGGAGGGGGAGAGGAGGAACCGGTTGTAGTACTTGGCAAAGGTCTGACGGCTAGTGCCGTGGAAGGAGTAGAAGTCCTGGGCGAAGCGGAAACGGGGATGCTTCCCTGCCTTGACCAGTTGATACTCATGGATGAGGAACCGCCACTTCTGAATGTAGTTACGTTCAAGGGTGAGGTCCTTGCTATTGTCTCGCATTCTCGCCTCCAGATTGGTGTTGGCCTCTTATACCAATCTGTCAACGAATTACCTAACACTTACAGGAATGACGGAGGGGAGGGTAGGGCTACCAGCAGCCCCCACAGGGAGGGGACAGATGGGCCAGCAGTTAAGATTGAACTAGGACTGGAGGGATATCTGTGAAGGTTGAATGGATGAATCATACGGGGTTTGTGGTGTCGGACATGGAGCGGGCGCTGGAATTCTATCGAGATGTGTTGGGGATGAGGGAACAGCGGAATATGGTCCTGGAAGGGGACATTGTTACGCAGCTGACCGGGTTTGAGAACGCCAAGGTGCATGTCGTTTATCTGGGGAATGATTTACGGCACGCAGTCGAGCTTGTGCATTTCCTGGAACCGTCGGTGATTGCGGGGTCGACGCCTCCCAGGAATCGGGTGGGCACAGCACATTTAGGAATAATAGTCGACGACGTGGATGCGTTTTATGAGGAGCTGTCGGGGCGGGGGATGGAGTTCGTGAATCCTCCAGCCCTGCGGCCCGGCGCAGTGTACCCGTGGGCGGGGAAGGTCTGCTACGTGTACGACCCGGATGGGAACATGCTGGAGTTGATTGAGCGGGAGCCGCAGCCTCCGGACGCGACTACAGTTTGAGAGGGTGGGGATTTCACGCTCACTCGCCTCAGCGAGTCTATGGCCCTAGACCTCTTACGCCAAAGGCGAACCTACGGCCCGTCGAGGGACCTTTGCGTAATTGCAGAGCAAGCCATTGGTGCCATCCAGATCACCTTACCTCCCTCCCCCGCTCATACTTCGAGAGCCTCCCGCCTCGGCGGATCTACGACAGCACGAGCGGCCCCGCCCCCTCCGGCACGGATTATGCAAAGGTCTCATCGAGGGAGAGGGGACAAGACTTCGCCCCCCCCCGCTCATATATGGATTGACTCAGCACGAGCGGTCCCTAGTCCCTGTACATGGGTTGTGAATGGTTTTTCAGAGTGATGGATTTGAGTTAGGTATTTCTTTAATTGAATGTAGGGAATACAATATGCCGACTGTCGGCGCAGGGCTGATAGTCGGGGCAATTGAGAAGTCGAGTCGGGCCCCGGGGTCTTGGACAATTTACCTCTGATGGAGAGGAGGGTACAGTCGTGGAGCAGACGGTTATTTCTGCCGACACCCATATGGACATAGTGTGGCTACCGGAGGACCTGTTCGTGTCCAATGCGCCGGATTCCCTGAAGGACAAGATGCCCAGGGTGGTGGAGACCGCCGAGGGACGCATCTGGAAGGCTGAGAATACGAGCTTTGGGTTTGTGGCGGCGGGGGCGCTGACGGGCTCCTACGAGCCGTACCAGCCGGGGAAGTCGAAGCGGCTCGACCGGATGGAGGAGATGGGGTTTTTCTCGGATGCGGATGCGGGTAAGTTCCATCCCAGCACGCCGGAGCTGAGGCTCAAGGACCAGGACGCCGACGGGATCATGGCCGAGGTGATATACGGAATTCTGGGGGTATCCACCGGATTTTCCGATGCAGAAGGCGGGCTATCGAGCCCGGAGGCTCTAACCTGTGTCTATGACATTTACAATCGATGGGCTGCCGATTTTTGCAAGGCTGCCCCCGACAGGCTAGCGGCGCTGGCCTGTATATCGAGCCACAGTCCTTCGATTGCTGCCGCGCAGTTGAAACGGGCCGCGGACCTCGGGTTGAAGGGCGCGGAGATGAACGTGTCCAGTGCGTCGTCGCCGATCTACCAGGAAGAATGGAACGAGTTGTGGGAGACGGCGGGCGAATGCAACATGCCAATCTCTTTTCACACTGTCGGGTTGAACTACCGTCAGCCGGAGTCGGGGGCGAGCGAACGGTACGAAACGATCTCCCTTGGCCTGATGTACACGTTGTTCCAACTCTCGGGGCCGGAGTTCATGACGAGCGTGCTGTTGTCGGGGGCATGCGACTTGTTCCCGAACTTCAAATTCGTTCTTGGTGAATGCGGGATAGGATGGCTGCCCTACGTGATTCATCGAATAGACGTGGAGTACGAAGACCGGCTGTTCCAGCTTGGTCTGAGCGCCATGCCCAGCGAGCTTTGGAGACAGCACGGGTACTCGACGTTCCAGGATGAGCCCCTTACCGCGGATGTCATAGAATCGGTTGGGACGGGGAACGTGCTGTGGGGGTCGGACTACCCGCACGCTGACAGCGTGTGGCCGGACTCGATGGAAACGATAGAGCGTAACCTTGGAAAGCTTGACGCAGAGATGAGACACAAGCTGGTCTATGAAAATGCCGGGAAGCTGTACGGGTTCCTCAACTAAGGGCCGGCGCCCGAGCGGCCGGACATTCTACGGTCAAGTGAGACCGGGAGGGCTGGTTTAATGCTGCGATTGAAGAAGCGTTCCTTGCCCCTGAACATGAGGCAGAGCGGCGACGTGGATGCGAAAATCAAGATCACTACCCGGTTGCGCAAGGGCCCGTACTGGCACCTGGCGGTGAAGGCAGGCGCATGGGCTTTTGCGACGTATAACCACACCTACCACCCTCGGGCGTACGTGAAGCCCGAGGACGGCGGGTTGATGAAGGAGTACGAGTACATCACCAAGCACGTGACGATGTGGGACGTGGCAGTGGAGAGGCAGATCCAGGTGAAGGGGCCGGACGCCGCAGCGTTTGTGGACCGGGTGATCACGAGGGACGTTTACAAGAAATTGCCGGTGAACAAGGCCCGCTATGTGATCTTGTGCAACCAGAATGGCGGGATCATCAACGACCCGGTGTTGCTGAGGACGGCTGAGGACGAGTTCCGGTTCAGCATCTCGGACTCTGACGTGCTGCTATGGTGCCAGGGGGTCAACTACAAGGGCGAGTTTAACGTGGACATCAGCGAGGTCGACATCTCGCCGGTGCAGATACAGGGCCCGAAGTCGGTACAGCTGATGAGGAAGCTGTTCGGTGACGGGATCATGGACATGAAGTACTACACGATCTGGCAGACAGACCTGAACGGGCTTCGGGTGGACATCTCGAGGACGGGGTTCTCGGCGGAGGTGGGGTTTGAAATCTACCTGCACGACGCCGTGGACAATTCGGACGAGATGTGGAACACGGTCCTTGCGGCGGGCGAGGAGTTCGAACTGCACGTTATCGCTCCGAGCCACGTGCGCAGGCTGGAAGCCGCCATCCTGTCCTACGGCCAGGACATGGACATCGAGACAAACCCGTTCGAGGTGAACCTGGACTGGCAGGTGGACTTCAACAAAGAAGGGTACATCGGCAAAGAAGCGCTGGTTAAGATCAAGGAAGATGGGATAGAGCAGAGGATGGTGGGCCTGGCGATGGGCGGCACGCCGATAACCTGGTACAACCCGGACTACTTCATAGTGAAAGATGAGTCGGGGGAGAACGATGTAGGGTATGTCACGAGCGCATTCTTCTCGCCGAGGCTAGACTGCAACATAGCGCTGGCGATGATGCCGATAGACATGACGGCGGAGGGGACTAAGCTGAAGGCGGTGCTCCCGGATGATGGGCCCGTGGACGCTGCAATCGTCCCGATCCCGTTCGTGGACCCTAAGAAGTCTATTCCTTCGCAGATTCTCGGCAGCTAGCCGGGTCTCAACTGAACTACCGAGCCTAAGCCGGAGACTCGTGCTTGCACGGGTCTCCCGGCCTGGGGCACGGGCCTGCATTACACAATGTCTAAAAACGGATTCCTTGTAGCCGACAGCGACCTCCACGTTATGGAGCCGCCCGACATGTACGAGCGATACCTCGAACCGAGGTATCGGGAGGCGGCGCCGGTGTGGATGTCTCGTCCTGAAAGCGGACACAAGGACTTCGTGGTGAAGACCGATGCCCCGGTGTCCGAGGAGTGGACCAAGAAAGAGATGGTCTCCCGGAAGCGCCTCGACGACCGGAAGTCGGAGGTGTACGCCGAGGAACTGAAGCACGGGTATACGGCTGCGCTAACGCTCAGGGCGATGGACGTGGAAGGGATCGACGTAGCGATCCTGTTTCGGACGTTTGCACAAATGGCGATACAGGTGGATGGGCAGGACCCCGGTTACACCTTCGCTGTGTGTCGGGCGTTCAACAACTGGCTACATGAGTTCGCGTCGGTGGACGAGGCGCGGTTGAAGGGGTCGGGGATCCTGGCATTGACAGATATCTCGGCGGCGGTGGAGGAGGCGGGGAGGTGCATCAGGGAGTTGGGAATGGCAGCGGTGACTCTGCTGCCGACGGTGGTCGATAACCGGATGGTGCACGATATGGAATGCGACCCGCTATGGGACGCCCTGCAAGAGATGGATATCCCAGTCACATTTCACGACACGTCGCAGGGGTTTGCGGCCAAAAATCCGGGCAACTGGTTTCGGGACCATCCCAACAACCTGGTGCTGGTGCACGCGTTCTCGTTTCCCATACCCCTGATGTTATCGATAGGATGTGTCACGGCAGGCGGGTTGTTGCACAGATTCCCTCGGCTCAGGATGGCGTTTCTGGAGGGGAACTGCTCGTGGGTCCCGTGGGTACTGTATCGGCTAGATGATCAGTGGGAGACCTACGGTGACAGCCAGGAAGTCCAGCTGGACATGAAGCCGAGTGAGTATTTCGTGCGGCAGTGCTATGTATCGACGGAGACGGACGGTGAGCTGCTACACTACCTTGTGGATTCGATTGGAGACGACAACGTGGTATTGTCCACCGATTATCCGCATACCGACTCCAGCTATCCACATGCGGTGGATTCATTCCTGAAATATGACAAAGTGAGTGAAGAGACGAAGAGGAAGGTGTTGTGGGAGAACTGTGCCAGGTTGTATAACCTGGCTCCGAGGCAGGGGGTGGGGTGAGGGGTGGGCTTCAAACATGAAAATTACGGACTGAACAGGAGAAACCGAATGGCAGAGATGACGGGCGGACAGGCACTGATCCGCTCGATTTATAACGAGGGTGTGCGGGTAATCTTCGGGTTGCCGGGGGTGCAGCTGTACCACGCGATGGATGCGCTGTACGACATGCCGGATATCCGCTTCATCACGACTCGGCACGAGCAGGCGACGACGTATATGGCAGACGGATACGCAAGAGCCGGGGGACAGATCGGGACGGCGATGGTAGTTCCGGGGCCCGGGCTCCAGAACGCGGGGGCGGGGCTGGGGAACGCATATGCGTGCTCTTCGCCGGTGCTTCTGATCTCAGGGCAGATAAACAAGAAGAACATAGGTCGGGACGTGGGAATACTGCACGAGGTCAACGATCAGATCGATGTGATAGACCCCGTCACGAAGTGGAATGCCCGAATTCTCAACGCGATGGAAGTGCCAGGGACAGTTCAGGAGGCGTTCAGGCAGTTGCGTAACGGTCGACCGCGCCCGGTGGAGATCGAGATACCGCCTGAGACGCTGGCTGAGGTGGCAGATATAGACCTGTGCGGCTCCGCCAAGAAAGCTGAGTCGGCGCCGACAAAGGACGAGGTGGAGGATGCGGTAGCGGTATTGATGGAGGCGGAGAGGCCGGTGATCTGGGCGGGGGGTGGGGTCCACTCCTCGGAGGCGAGTGATGAGTTGCTGGCGTTGGCTGAATACTTGCAAGCGCCAGTTATCACGACGCCGGAGGGCAAAGGGGCTATCTCTGACAAGCACCCTCTTTCGATAGGGGTCACGAGGGGGCGTTCTACGGGGCAGACCCGGGACGCATTGCGGTTGTATTTCTGGGAGAGGGACGTGATCCTGGCGGTAGGGACGAGATTTGCGGGGGTGGAGGCGCTGGAAGGGCAGAAGGTGGTGCAGATAGACATCGATGAGCAGGAGATAGGGCGTAACCATACCGACACCGTAGGTGTGGCCGGAGACGCTAAACTTGCTCTACGAAGAATTCTGGAGGGGTGTCGGGAGGTGGGGCCTCCGGCGGACTCTCGGAGGGAGGAATGCGAGACGCTCAGAGCCCAGCGCTATGATCCGTCGAACCAAGTCGAGCCCCTGGGTGGGTTTGTGCGGACGATCAGAGAGTGCATTCCGGAGGACGGGATTCTTGTGCCGGACATGACGCAGGTCGGATATTACTCAAGGGCCTACTACCAGGCTTATGAGTCGCGGACGTACTTCACGTCGTCGTATGCGGGGAACCTGGGGTTTGCTTACCCGACGGCTCTCGGGGCGAAGGTGGCGCAGCCGGATAAGGTGGTCGTGTCTCCGTGCGGAGATGGGGGATTCCTATACAACTCGCAGGAACTGGCTACGGCGGCGCAGTACGAGATTAACGTAATCGGCATCGTGTTCAATGACGGAGCGTTCGGGAACGTGCTGCGGGATCAGAAAGAGATGTTCAACGGCAGGACAATTGGCTCCGAGTTGAAGAACCCGGACTTTGTGAAGCTGGCGGAGGCTTATGGGGTGGTGGGGATTAAGGCAGAGTCGCCGGAAGAGCTGGGCTTGGCGCTCAACAAGGCCATCGAACTGGACAGCCCTGTGCTAATCGAGGTGCCGCTAGGGCCGATGCCTGCGCCCTTCTAGGCCAGAGCGGTAAGCTGTCGGACGTCCGATACTTCGTCCAATTTCTCGGTGCAGTCGACCAGCCGGTTCACGCTGTCCGCGCCCAAGATGTCGTCGCAGAGGAAGTGGATTTTGTCGAGGAGCTGGGAGCGAGGGGCTCGGTTGCCGTAATCTCCCCAGAGAGTGCCGGTCTCGCCGTGGACGGTGCTGCCGTCTTTCAGGAGGATGGATGCCTGGGCCAAGGGGCCAGCGTCTCCAGCGGTGGCTAATACGGGGTCCATCTTCACGTTTACCCTGGATGCAAAGTCCTTGATGCGGGGTTTGGAGATTACATCGGGGTGGAAGACGGTGGTGTCGGTCTTGTTCTCGACGAGGGTTACGGCAATGGCGTAGGGGACATGGAACTTGGAGGCGAGGACGTTGTTGGGGTAGGGGCCGAGCATACCATCAAGCATTCTATGGACGCGCAGGTCTATGCGCTCTATGGCGTCGGGATCCAGGCCATTGTGTGCTCGGGCGTCCAGGACTGCCTCAATGGAGGCGTGGTTGATGCGGCAGCAGGCGTGGAACTTGAAGTAGTTCTGCTGGATTCGCAACTCACCGCCGAGGCCATGGACGGCGGCCTCAGGGCTGAAGGAATCGCCGATGATGGTGCCAAAAACGTCGGAGGGGGCATCGTCGAGGCCGGTGAAGCCGCACGCATAGAGGTGGGCGGCGAGAATGCCCTGGAAGCCGGATCGGGCGGGGTAGAGATTGCGGATAGTCGCGCCACGGAAGGCGGTAGTCCAGGTATTCGCGGGGCTCATGGAGGCGGCGAGGTTGATGACGGCCCGCACTTGGTCGGGAGCGTAGCCACGGAGCTTGGCAATGGCGGCACCCGTGCCTACGGCACCCCAGTGCCCATGGGAGTGGACGTTGTCCCGGGGCTTGGTAGCGCCGCCGAAACGGGACTCGATTTCGTAGCCGACTACTACGCTCTCGATGAACCTTTTGCCGTCGACTGCCTTCTCTTCCGCCACGGCCAGGGCTCCAGGAATGGAGTGGATTGCGGGATGTCCACCCCCGAAGCGGTTGCCTTCGTCCATCTCCAGGGCGACACCGGCGGCGGAATTGGATAGGGCAGCGAACATGGGCTCGGCCTTCAGGTCGTGTCCCAGCAGGGTGGCAACGGCGGGGTGGGAACGCTCGGAGGCGAGTTGGGCTAGGGCGCGATTCTCGGGGAGCCGACTGCCTGCAACCATTGCGCCCAAGGTGTCCATAATGACGTCCTTGGCGGCGGCTCGGGCGTCGGGGGAGAGGGCATCGTAGGTGGTCTCGGAGACGAATTGGGACAGCTTGTCCAGGTAATCGCTCATGTGAGCCTCCGCAGCAGGGGTGTGAGTGCAAGGTAACACGGGGCAAGGGGGAGGGCAATCGGGGTGTGGTGATATACTCGCGGGGTTCAGGGAGGCACTGTATTGACCGCCGAAAGCCCGGTCCTGTCCGAACTTAAGAAGATGGTCGGCAGGGAGATGAAGATTACCTCTCCCGACGAGATCGGCAGGTCTGGGATACGTTCTTTCGCGCAGGCGCAAGGGGACATGAACCCTCTGTACTATGACGAGGAATATGCGTCGGGGACACGGCATGACGGGATTATCGCTCCGCCCACCCTTGTGTGTGAGACCTTGCAGTATATGGTGGGAGAGGTGGACGAAACGGGTGGGGCGGCGGGGCGGTTCGGGCTGCCTGTCGGGATGGAGATACGGGCGGCGAACGACTACGAGTTCTTCCAACCAATGCGCCCCGAGGACGTGCTCACGGCTCACTGGAAGGTGACAAATGTGCGTGAAAAGCAGGGCCGGTCGGGGACGCTGTATCTCCTGGAATACGACATAACATATACGAACCAGCGGGACGCGCTGTTGGCAGTGAATCACGAGACGATGATATTTAGGGAGGGGTAGGGAGAGAGAGGCACCCGTGTATAACGGCCCTTCGAAGGTCATTTGCAATGCTGGTGGCCACGCCCATCCTGCCGCACGGATGGGCCTGTGCCCCTCCCCGCTCATACTTCGAGAGCCTCAGCACGAGCGGCCTCACCCCGAGGCAATGGAGCTACATAAAAGTCCCGTCAAGGGATCAGGGATCAACATTTCTCCCAACTCGCTGACTTGGTTTAAACAAGGATCAGGTAGAGAGTGAGAGTCGGATGTCTGACGGATTAGAAGTCGTGAATGCGAGGGAATCTGGGGTTTATTTTGAGGATGTGGAAGTTGGGGAGGAGATTCCGGCGTTGGTTAAGGAGATAACGACTGTCAGCATGGTGATGTATGCGGCGTCAACATGGGACTTTCATCGCTATCACCACGACATGGAATATGCGAACGGGAAGGGGATGAGGACGCAGTTCCTGGACGGGCAACAGATGGGCGGGTACTTGGCTCAGCATGTTACGGACTGGGCGGGCATCGGGGGGACTTTAAAGCGGCTTTCGTTCAGGTACGGAGACTTTGTGTTTCCGGGAGACACGCTGACTTGTAAGGGCAAGGTGTCGGGGAAGGGTGAGGGTGGGGTGGTGGAGTGCGAGCTGTGGATCGAGAACCAGCACGGGACTCGGGTGTTGAAGAGCGGGAAGGCAGTGGTGAAGCTTCCTGCAAGGAACTCGTGAGAGCCCCTTACTACCATTCCGTTCTTGAGACCCTTCGACTCCGCTCAGGGCGAACGGAATAGCCACACCCCATTAAAAAAGAACATATCAAAGTCGGGAATGATGTTTTTGCATGTTCTTGTCGGTTGAATAGGAGGGGTGTGATATTATTTAGTGCAGTAGTAGGCGAATATCGGGAGGGCGTATGGCGAAGGCTCTCGAAGGTATCAGGATAATAGACCTAACCCAGTTCGAGGCAGGTACTACTTGCACCCAGGCCTTAGCGTGGCTGGGCGCCGACGTCATAAAAGTGGAGGCGCCGGGGAAGGGCGATCCGGGGAGGCGGGCCTCGGCGGACGTGCCCGGTCTGGACAGCTACTATTTTCTTCTACTGAATGCGAACAAGCGCAGCCTGACCCTGAATGTAAAGACCGAAGAGGGCAAGAAGATATTTCTTGACCTCGTTCGGAAAGCGGACATAGTTGTCGAGAACCTTGGCCCCGGAACCTTGGAACGGTTAGGACTTACTTTCGACGTGCTGTCGGAGGTCAACCCGAAGATAATTCTGACTCGGGTGAAGGGGTTCGGGACTTACGGGCCGTACAGCGGGTTCAAGAGCTTCGACATGATAGCGCAGATGGTCGGCGGGGCGGCGGCGATGACCGGGCACCCGGGTGGGTCTCCTACGCTGATGGGTATAACTGCTGGCGATATCGGGACTGGTTACCACGCGGCGCTGGGGATTATGGCGGCACTGTGGCAGAGGCAGGTCACGGGGGTCGGACAGGAACTGGAAGTCTCGATGCAGGATGCGGTGGTGAACCTGGGCCGGGTGATGATGATGACATATAACATGACCGGCAAGGCTCCCGACCGTCGGGGGACAACGACGGCAGGCGTGTTTCCGGGTGACATATTCCGGTGTGCGCCCGGTGGTTTCGACGACTACGCTTTTATATATGTTAGCTCGGTTATCGGGGACAGCATGTGGCCCAAGTTGCTGAAGGTAATGGGTCGGGATGACTTGATCGGAGACCCGAGGTATAGCACCAGCCAGGCCCGACGCGAGAACGGCCTGGAAGTCAACATGCTTGTCGAAGAGTGGACGATGCAATACACGAAGTACGAGGTGATGGAGAAGATAGGCGGGGCCGGTATTCCGTGTGGAGCAATGCTCAATGCGGAGGACATCCATACGGACAAACACCTTATCGAGCGG
Source organism: Dehalococcoidia bacterium (assembly GCA_965197585.1). GTDB lineage: Bacteria > Chloroflexota > Dehalococcoidia > Plut-88900 > Plut-88900 > Plut-88900. Next base: position 1,704,097 of record OZ240215.1, on the reverse strand, counting down.
GGGATGATTGTGGACATGGACCACCCTCAGCGGGGCAAGTTCAAGATCATCGCCGATCCGATAAAGCTGGCGCATTCGTCTTTTGAGATGGAGCCTGCGCCGCTGCTGGGCCAGCATACAGCGGAAGTGCTAAACGAGATTTTGGGAATAAACGGGACCAAGTTCGAAGAATTGAAGACCGCAGGCGTAATCTAAGCGCTTTATTGGCAGTGTGCCGTATCTCGGCAGGAGGACTTAATGTTCAGGGGAATAGAATTTCGTGACGAAGTAGAAGAACTGGTCCAATTTGTGGAAGGGACGGACCCGAGCGAGATTATTGAGCGTACGCTGGACAAGCTGCGGACGGGGACGCCGGCTGTCGACCTGCTCAGGGCAGGGGCCCTGGCGGTGTGCCGTTCTACCGAGCTTCCTCCAGAGCACCACGGTGGTCCAGTTCACCCGATATGCGGGATTCACGGTGTGTACAACACTTCCCGCAGGCTAAGTGGCGAGATGGCATTTATGCCGATAGTGCAGCACGTGGCACTGTGCAACAACCACGTTCACTCTCCGCAGATGGGGCCGTACATCATGCCTGCGATGGATGCGCTGGAAGGCACGGGTGCGATGATCGGGTCATACCACCTGGCGGACGGTACGGAGGCGTCGGATGATCCGGACGTAATGGGGTCTACGGAAGACGCACTGCTGAGGGCTATCCAAGTGCGGAAGCCGAGCCTCGCGGAGCAGTATTACCTGTGGCTGGAAGAGAACCGGATACCGGGGGAGACGTTAGACCTGCTTCTGCCGGCCTGCGTGTCCCGGAACAGCATTGACGACCATTACTTCGTGTATCCGATGTTCACGTTCAGGGCACTGGACGTTATCGGGTGGGAGTGGGCGCCCGTTCTGATGAGAGTTGTGGTGCGATACCAGGCTCGGAACCCGTTCAGCCTATCGCGGACCGAGGCTTCGGTGTTCGACGACGTGACTCGGCTGATAGAAGACTACTCACTTATGGAACGCGAGATACCGCTTAGAACAGGAGACCGGGAGACCGAGGCGATCGGGAGGCTGGGAGAGGCCATAGGGCAATGCACCAACTACCTGGACGGCATGGAGCCGATTGCGAAGGCGCTGTCCGAGGGGATGTCCCTGGAAGGGGCGGGAGAGGCGTTGTCGGTGGGTGCGTCGATGGCATACCTGAAGTCGAGCTACGGTAACCCGATGGACTCGCACCTGCACACGGGGACCAACGGGCGGCGCTACCTGCTGAACGTGGAGGGTGTAGGCCTTAGGCACAAGATTGAAGCGCTGATCACGGCGCTCACAGGCCCCGAGTGCCTTAACGGGTCTCGGATGCTGTGGGAGAAGCCGTTTGATCCCGCGAAGTCTGAGTCACTGCCGGAGAGGGGACAGGCCGAGTTGCTGGACGGCATCGTGGAGAGCATCGAGCGGCAGCCGTGGGCTAACTGGAGAGAGATCGGCGTAGACAACCTCGAACTAGGCAACGAGATACAAGAGGCTATGCTGCTTGCGCAGCGTTATGCCGACCGGCGGTACAATCCTGAGGCGTTGTTCAAACGAATAGGCGAGATTATCTGCCGTGACGACTTCACGGAGTTGCATGGTATCAAGCACCACCAAGCGCTGGTCGATGAGTTCTACGCAACTCGGGAGCCGTATCGGTGGAACCACCTCGTGGCCGCGGTGAAGTCGGTGGCGGTTGTCGAAGGCGGCAAGGAGCGCTCGATCTTCGACCGGACGCTGGACATGCTGAAGGTATAGAGGAGAGTGTTCCTCGGGTCGAGCTAGAAGACTTCGGCGTCTTCGTCGAACCACTTGCGGATCAGGTCGTTGAGAGAGCCATCGGCTTTTATCGCGCTGATGGCCTCATTCAACTTTTCCTTCAGAGCGCCGTCTTCTTCGCGAAGGCCTGCGCCTATCCCTTCCTCTAGGATGATCGGAGAGCCGAGAACTGAGAGCTTGCCTTGGCTGTCAGCTATGTTCTGGCGGCCGAATTCCCGATCCACCAGTACGGCGTCTACCTCGCCGGCCAGGAGCGCCGCAAAGAGCGCTTCGGAGCCATCGATTTCGACGAAGTCGGCTCCGGACTCCGAGAGATAGGCGGAGTGCACCGTGGAGACTCCCGCGCCGATCTTGCCGTTCAAGGCGTCTTCACCCGCGGTGGCCAAGGCGACGTAGATTGAGGGGGTGGGAGGCAGGTAGGGTTGGGTGAAATCTATGACTTCGTCACGCTCGTTAGTAATGCTCATCCCGGCGGATATGACGTCGAATTCTTTGGCAATCAGGCTGTCGATGATGCCATCCCACGGGGTGATTACCCAGGTGCATTCCAGGTTGGCGCGACGGCAGACCTCGTCGATCAAGTCTGCTTCAAAGCCGTCCACATCTCCGGCGTCGTTCAGAAAGTTGTAGGGGAAATAGTCTCCGTCGGCGCCAAAGCGCACTAACTCGGGTTCATCGCTGCAGGAGAGGGCGAGCGATGCTATAAGGGCCATGGAAAGGACCAGGAGGGCTACCTTCAACATGGGAGCATCCTTTTCTGATTGTCTCTATTTTCCGACGAATTGGGGCATGACCTTATCGGCGAAGAGGTAGATGGAGCGCATCACCTCGGTGTATGTGAGGTGGGGCAGGGGCCAGTACATGGTTACATGCTGGCAGCCGAGTTCCGTACGCCATTTTTCGATACCCTCTGCGACGAATTCGGGAGTGCCGACGAGGGTGTGGCCTCGTTTCGTGAGGAAGTCCAGCCAATCATCGGCCTGGTCATCGTCGGATACGTTTTCGCTTTTGCCGACCATCGTGGGCCGGGCCCATTTGCCGGCTCCATAGGTCATCGCTGTTTCAATTACCGGGCGCATGATGCGCCGGGCCTCTTCCATGGTATCGGCAACGAAGATGGGGCGCATCATGGCGACGCCCTCGCCCATGGGAACGTCGCGGCCCTGGGCCTCGGAGGCGGCGTCCCGGTAGGCAGTCCAGGCTTCACGGGTTCCCTCCAGGGTGCGGCCCCAGGACATACCCCCGAACCCCCTGCTAGCGGCGAAGGCGTGGGAAGATGCGGAGTCGGCCATTTGCCAAACAGGAGGATGGGGCTTCTGGTACGGCTTGGGGAGGACGCCCAGGGCGATGAGCTCACCGTCCGGGTTGTTATAACGCCGGTCCTGGGCAATATCAGCGACGGTTTCGTGCCAGCCGGGCATGGGAAGGGTATAGAACTCCCCGGTGTGGCTAAAGGCTTCCTCTGTCCAGCACTTTAGAATAATCTCAAGTGCCTCTTCGAATAGGGCGTAGTTCTTTCTCTTGTCTCGCCTGTCTGCGTTGACGTTGAAGTTGCCGTTTACACGGTTGTTAATGCCGCGTATGACACCGAAGTCCACGCGGCCTTTGCTGACGTGGTCGAGCATGGCGATGTCTTCGGCGACATGGACTGGGTGGCGGTCTGTGATGGATACGCCGCATTGGCCGAGGCGAAGTGTGGAAGTGTGGGCGGCGAGATCTACGCAGGTGAGGATGGGGTTGGAGGGGGTGGGTGTGACCCAACCGTCCCAGAAGAAATGGTGCTCGGCGCTCCAGACGGTGGTGAAGCCGGCCTGTTCGAAGAGTCGGGCCTCGGCGCGCCACTCTTCGATCCAGGGGTAGCCCTCGGGCTGGCCGCTGTGAACATATAGGCCGCTGTCGAATCTCATATTCGTGAGCTCACGATCAGGGACGGGGATAGCTGTGACGACGGATGTCACATTAGGATGGAGGGGGTCGGTTGTCAAGGAAGGGCGGGAGCGATGGAATGGCGTGGGACAGATTGTCAAGTAGCTGGTTCGATCGTATAATAAACTGGTTAAAACAACAGGTTAGGAAATGCAAAATGCGGATGATTCAAGCAACTGAAGCCAAAATCCATCTGGCCGAACTTCTTCGGAATGTCGAGCAGGGCGAGACCATAGCCATCACGCGGCATGGCAAGCCTATAGCACACCTGATTCCAGCTGAGGCACAGGAGAGATTACAGCGCAAAAGGGCTGTAGAGGAATTTCTTCGTCGTCGAGATGAGGGAGAAAAGATCAAAGCGACTCTACAAGAGATGCTTGAATGGCGTCACGAGGGGCACCGCTTTTGAGCGAACTTGTCATCGATGCATCTATTGTCATGGCGTCGTTGCTTGATGACGAGCACCAGCCACTTGCTGACAAGGCCCTAAGGCAAGTAGGGGAAACTGGGGGACTTGCACCTTGGCTGTGGCAGATAGAGACACGTAACGCATTGATATCTGCAGAGAGGCGGGGGCGTGCAACAGAAGCACGGGTTGATGAACTTCTGAATGCGCTCAAGAGCCTACCCATACAAACTGATGAGAGCCAGAACCTTGAAGTGGTTTTCGACCTCGCCAGGACTCATAAACTGTCGTTTTACGATGCTATCTACTTGGAATTGGCCATGAGGCGTAAAGCCAGCATTGCGACACTGGACTCAAGGCTGGCGAAAGCAGCCGCCAATGAGGGTTTGGTGCTCTTTTAGCACACAAATGCATTTATCGGGAGGCCCCAAACAAGACTCTTGGAAATAGGAATCATAGGACTGCCGCAGAGCGGTAAGACGACAATATTCAACGCCCTCACGGGGTTAGGGGCCAATAATCAAGGCACTCATGGCGACAGGGCTGCGGTCGGGATGGCGAAGGTGCCGGACTCCCGGCTGCAGCCTCTCTCTGATCTGTTCAACTCCCGGAAGATAGTCCAGGCAGAAGTTAAGTACTTTGACGTGCCTCTCACGCCGAGGGGACTGGGGAAGAGCGAGGGGTTCGGGGGGAAGCTGCTCAATGTGCTCTCGCAGGCGGATGCCTTGCTGCATGTCGTGCGGGGGTTTGACGAGCCCTCGACACCTCATTTGGAGGGAAGCGTCGACCCGTATCGGGATGCCGAGGTGCTGGACCTGGAGTTGACGTATTCGGACCTGACGATTTTGGAACGAAAGAGGGAGCGGCTGGAGGACAGCTTGAAGGGCGCCCGGGCCCAGGAGAGGGACAAGTTACTGGCCGAGCAGGTCCTCATAGATAAGATAAGAGCGAAGCTGGAAGACGGTTTCCCAATGCGGTCCCAGACTTTGAACACCGATGAACAGAAGACTCTGAGCGGCTACCAATTTCTCACGGCCAAGCCTGAGCTTATCTTGCTGAATGTTGGAGAAGACGACCTGAACAAGATGGACACGCTTGAACAGGAAGCCATGGAGAAGTTCGGAGGACATGGGGTGTCGGTGTCAGCGGTGTGCGGCAAATTAGAGGCGGAGCTTTCGCAACTGGATGCAGAAGAGGCCGCTGAGTTCAGGGCCTCAATGAATGGTGGGGAGCCGGCGTTGGAGAAGGTGCTGCGGGTGTCGTATGAACTGCTGGGCCTGGTATCGTTTCTTACCTGCGGCCCCGACGAGGCCAGGGCATGGCCCGTGGAAAGGGACACGGCTGCCGCTAAGGCGGCGGGGAAGATCCATTCAGACATCGAGCGGGGTTTCATACGAGCCGAAGTAATTGAATACGAGAATGTGATGAATTGTCGGGGTCTCGTGGAAGCACGTAAACTGGGGTTGATCCGGCAGGAGGGCAAGGAATACCGTGTCCAAGACGGGGATGTGATCAACTTTCTGTTTAATGTCTAGCCAAAGCTCTCCGGTCTCCCTGTACCTGCACATTCCGTTCTGTGTTACGAAGTGCAACTACTGCGACTTCAACACGTACGCGGGGATAGAAGATCTGATGCCCGCATATGTATCGGCGGTGGTGGACGAGATCGGGATGTGGGGGGAGGCGTTGGGGAAAGAGACCCGGGTGCCGACCATATTCTTCGGGGGCGGTACACCTTCGCTGTTGCCCGCCGAAGACGTCGAACGGATTCTGAGAGCCTGCTATCGGGGATTCAGTTGCGACGAAGACATTGAGGTGACGTTGGAGTCGAACCCCGGAGACCTGACGGTGGAGCGACTCAAGGCCCTGTTGGACGCGGGAGTGAACCGGCTGAGCATCGGGGTGCAGAGCTTTAATGACGTGCACTTGGTGGCCTTGACCCGAAGGCACTCGGCGATGGCGGCTGAGCGGGCGTTCGAGATGGCTCGGGAGGCGGGATTTGATAACGTAAACCTGGACTTGATGTTCGGGCTGCCCAACCACACTCTAGATGAGTGGGTCGATACCGTGGACCGTGCCCGAACTCTAGGGCCAGAGCACCTGTCCTTGTATGCTCTGACTGTGGAGGAGGGCACTCCCCTAGCGAGGGATGTGGCACGAGGTGCGACAGCCGATACGGACCCGGACATGGCAGCCGACATGTACTTATATGCGGTACGGGCGTTAGGGGAGTCGGGGTACGGGCAATATGAGATCTCCAACTGGGCGAAGCCGGAGAGGGAGTGCCGACACAACCTGGTCTACTGGCGGAATGAGTCTTACGTCGGAATCGGGGCGGGGGCGCATTCGTTTCTCGGGGGGTGCAGGTTTTGGGAGGAGAAGAACCCGCGTCGCTATGTGACGAAAGTGGGAGAATTGAGGTCGAGAGGGGGGTGGGGAGGACTGTCTACAGAGGATGCGGAAGCGATGTCGGAGGCATTAGGGGGTGGAGGGCTCGTAAGTGAGGTGGAAGTTATATCGGATATGCTGGAGATGGGTGAGACGATGATGCTAGGGCTCCGGTTACTGAATGGGGTGTCGAGGGAGGGGTTTAGAGAGCGGTTTGGGAAATCTATGGAATCGGTATTTGGGTCGGACCTTGAGGAGTTGGAGGGGGTGGGATTGCTGGAGCAAGAGGGGGACAGGTGGAGGTTGACGAGTCGGGGGCGGTTGCTCGGGAATGAGGTTTTCCAGAGGTTTGTGTCGGTGGGGGTGTAGGCACTCTTCCACATCAACCGATGGAATGTGAAATCCTCAATCCACTGGGTTGCCCAACGGATTGAGGATTTTTCTTATTCTGCATTAGAGAATTGGCGACGTTGGCGGCAAGGATTTTGGGGTGCTATTCTAAGCTGGGCTGGAGATAGTGGGAGAGTAGATGTACGTAATCGGGACGGCGGGGCATGTTGATCACGGTAAGTCCGCATTGGTACGCGCCCTTACCGGGATAGACCCTGACAGGCTGCGGGAAGAGAAGGAACGGGGTCTGACCATCGACCTTGGCTTTGCGTGGCTTAAGCTTCCAAGCGGTCGAGAGGTGAGCATAGTCGACGTGCCGGGCCACGAGCGTTTCATAAGGAACATGCTGGCGGGGGTCGGGGGGATAGACCTGGCGATGCTGGTTGTTGCGGCGGACGAGGGAGTGATGCCTCAGACTCGAGAGCACCTTGCGATCATAGACCTGTTGCGCATCGATAGGGGGCTGGTAGTAGTGACCAAGAGCGACCTAGTGGATGAAGACTGGATGGAGCTGGTCACGTCCGACATCATGGATTCGCTGAAGGGGACTACGTTGCAGGATGCGCGCATGGTCTCAGTCTCCTCGGTGACGGGGGAGGGGTTGCCGGAGCTTCTGGGGGCTCTGGACTCGGTGTTGGATGGAGTGGAGGAGAAGGACGACAACGGACACCCACGCCTGCCAATCGACAGGGCTTTTACGATATCGGGGTTTGGGACGGTTGTGACAGGGACGTTGGTCGGGGGGAGGCTCTCGGTGGGTGACGAGGTTGAGTTGGCGCCGGGGGGGCAGAGGGGGCGGGTGAGGGGGATCCAGACACATAAACAGAGCGTGAAGTCGGGGATGCCAGGATCACGGGTGGCGGCGAATCTGTCGGGGATCGGCCACGAGAGCATAGCAAGAGGACAGATTCTGACAGACCGTGGATGGCTGAAGGAAAGTGAAGCCCTGGACGTGAGGCTTCGGGTCGTGCAGGACTCGCCGGTCGCGGTGAAGCACCGAGCCTCAGTGATGCTACATTTGGGTACAAGCGAGACGCTGGCGCGGGTCAGGCTGCTGGACGAACAGGAGTTGGGAGCGGGGGAGTCGGGGTGGGCGCAGTTGCATCTTCAGTATCCGATAGCCGCCGTAAAGGGAGACCTGTTTGTAATACGGTCGCATCAGGGGACACTTGGGGGTGGGGAGGTTATCGAGACGCTGGCCCGACGGCATAAGCGGTTCAGCGAGCCGGTAGTGGAACGGCTCAGTGTGCTGGCGGAAGGTAGGCCTGAGGAGGTGTTGCTGAAGGCGTTGGAATCGATGGAGCCGAGCTCATTGAAGAGGGTGGTGGAGGAGAGCGGTATCGCATCGGAGGATGTTGCGCAGGCGCTAGAGAGTCTGCTGGATCGCGACGCAGTGACTGCTCTGGGGAACGGTCGAGTGACGGACGGTACGATCCTGTACTCGGGGAGAGGGTGGGGTGGGGTGATGTCCAAGTCGAGGGCTGCGCTGGAGTCGTATCACAAGCAACACCCGCTCAGGACGGGGCTGCCGAAAGAAGAGTTGAGGAGCAGGCTCGGGCTTGGGGGGCAGGTGTTCGGGAAGGTGATCGAGAAACTGGTAGAAGATGGAACGTTGGTGGAAGAGGGGTCGGCTGTACGGCTGCCAGAGCACTCTCGGGTGCTGAGCGCGAAACAGCAGGCGGAGGTAGACCGGTATCTAGCGGCGTTGGACGCCCAGCCGTTCTCTCCACCGACAGATCTCGGGATCAGTGGGGAGCTTGTTGCCGGCCTGGTGGATGAAGGCAAGGTAGTGAGAGTGAACCAGGACGTGGTATTCAGCGCGGGCGCGTACAAGGAGATGAGAGACCGGATAGTCGAGGAGACGAGGTCGGCGGGGAAGATCAACGTAGGCAAGGTGCGGGATATGTTCGACACGAGCAGGAAGTACGCCCTGGCGTTGATGGAGTACCTGGACCAGCAAAGGATTACGCGCAGAGTTGGGGATGACAGGGTGTTGCGGTGAGTCTAGAAATAGACAAGGTGATCGGGCAGATAGCCCAGATGGCGGAGGACATCCGGTCGGGGGAGAAGGACTGGCAGGAGCACCTGGAATCGGCGCTTGGTCTGGTCGAACAACCGGGTATGGACGCGGAGGCGCTCAGGGCACGGATTGAAAGGGCGAAGGTAACGTGGCTGGTGTCGGAGCCGCTGGAGGCGCTTTCTGCAAAATATCCAGCCCCAAGTGTGCCCAGAGATTATGGAGTGGTCTCGGTGGATGGGTCGAGCATAGACTCGGACCGGCACGGGCCGGCGCGGTGCTATCTGATAAACATCGGGCTGGCGGCGCTGCGGTATGGGTCGGGGCACGGGGCTGAGCTTCGGAGCGAGCCGAGGCTATATGCTGGGGAAGAGGACCTGGTGTTGAGGGACCCGGACTCGGCGGGCGAGCAATTTATGAACCCGGCAATGGTCGGGATAAAACGGATGGTGGAGGAGTTCCGGTATCTGCTCAGGGAGATGGAAAAGGAGCCGCCTCGGGTGCCGACGGTGTGTCTTATGGACGGGACATTGGTGCCCATTGGGTTGATAGGAGACAGCGTAAAGGACTTTGTAAGGCGGAGGTTTCTAGATCAAGGGTTGCTAGAGGCGATGGATGGGTTTCGGGAGCTTTCCGAGAAGGCACCCGTTGCCCTGGCCTCCTACATCAGCTATCCCGGCAGTGCTGAGGTGGTGAACAGTCTTAGAGTCTTATTCTGTCCTCACACTCCTTTTCCCGACTGCGACAGGCATTGTTCCGGGTACAGGGGCGGAAATTCGGGGTGTGCTGCATGCGTGGCCGCTCCGGAGGGGGTGAGGGAATGCGATGTGGTGTCGATGATACGGGACCGGGACCTGTTTGAGAGGCTGCTCGGGGTGGGGGAGAGGTCGGGGTTGTTTGCAAGCCGGTCGTCCATAGTGAGGGACAGATACCGGGAGCACCACGTAGAGTTTTTCTACGTGAATGTGGGGGAGGAAGTGGGTCGGGTGGAGATGCCTCGGTGGGCGAGCCGTCGGGAGGACCTAGTGGACCTGGTGCATTCGGTGGTGTTGGAGCAGTGCCGGTTGGGGCAAGGATATCCCCTGGCCTTGGCGGAGGCCCACGAGCAGGCGGTGGTCAATGGGGCTGACCGGGAGGAATTCTGGCGGATGGTCGATATCGAGATGGGGGGTGGCGGGGTGAGTATGGTGAAGTCGGCTAAGGCGGCGAGCAAGCAGACTCGGTGGGTGTAATCAGGGCATCCCAGTCCTCTCCAATCGTGGGATTTTCGTACAACTACCGGTCACGCCTCTTCTAATGGGTGACTCGTTCTTCCCCTCCCCCCGCTCATACTTCGACGGGGCTCAGCACGAGCGGCCCCGGCCCCTCCGTCACAGTTTGTACGAGGCCCCCATCGAGGGAGAGAGGACAGAAATGCTGCCCATAGAGAGAGCTGCGCCGGTTATCAGATTCCGGGATGGGGATGAAGCATTGTGCCCCCGAAAACCTTCTGGGTACGTGCTACAATCCGGCGTATGAATTCGACTTTGGAGAGCAAGGAGAAGCGGTTGGCGGACAGGGTGGGAGAGGTGATCGAAAGCGACTCCACGGCGTTTCAGGCACAGTGTTATCGTCTGCATGAGCCCCCGGCACTGGGCAGCCTGGTGCTAGTGCCCGATGGGGATGTGGAGGTGGTGGGGGTGGTTTCGGAGGCGGGGACGTCGTCGATTCAGCCGGGACGAAAGCCCTTGGCCCGGGGCGAAGATGAACCTTCGGTTGAGGCTCTGTACGCGAACAACCCACAGATAGAGAAACTGCTGATGACGCTGTTCACGGCGCAGATTGTCGGGTACCGGGATGGGGGAGAAGCGGGTGAATCGATGATGCAGAGGCTGCCTTACCGTCCACCTCGGGTGCATTCATTCGTCTATGACTGTCCAACGGAGTACGCAGCGGCTTTCGGGGAGTCGATGGAATTCCTGAGCATTCTGGCCGGGGCGCGTGGACCGGCAGGCGACCAACTGATCAGCGCTTGCCTTCGGCGGATGAGTGTGGCGTCGGAGGACAAGCGAGGGTTTCTAATCAGGGCGGGAAAGGCACTGGCCGTGCTCCTGGCAGCGGAACCGCAGAGACTTTACACACTGTTGGCGGGGATACGGCCTTGACGGGTGAGGCGGGTGTCGGGGCGCCCTTGGGGCGGGTGGTGGGTGGGTCGTTCAGCGAAGGCCTGACGGTCAAGCTGGACGGTAGTGCCCCGATTGAGGACATGGCGGTCGGGAGATATACGGTTATACAGGGTGGGTCGAAGCGGTTCTTTGGGATGGTGACCGACGTTTCCCTGGAAAGCTCGGACGCCCGGCTCTCGGCGTTCCCTCCGGATCCGCTAGACCCCTTTGTCGCGGAGGTCCTTGCCGGGACGGCGTTGTACGGGGGACTGAAAGTGACGCCGATGCTGACGATCGGGGTGGGGGACAAGTCGGGGGTGGAGGGGCCGCAGCCGGTAAGGACGATACCACCCCACTTTTCTCGGGTCACGGAGGCCTCGGAGGAGGACATGGCTCGAGTGTTCGGGAGCGAGGACGAGCGGCATTTCTACGTTGGCAATCCACTGGACATGGAGACCAAGGTGTGCCTGGACCTTGGGGAATATGCGAAACGGAGCAACGGGGTGTTCGGGAAGAGCGGCACGGGCAAGACTTTCCTGACGAGGCTGCTCTTGGCGGGGTCGATCCAGAAGGGGACAGCGGTCAACCTGGTGTTCGACATGCACAGCGAATACGGGTGGGAGGGTCGGAGCGAGGAGCGGTACAAGGTCAAGGGACTTAAACAGCTATTTCCGTCCAAGGTGGCGGTCTTCACCCTGGACCCGGACAGCTCCCGGCGAAGGAAAGTGAGCACCGACTACGACGTGAAGATCGGGTACGAAGAGATCGAGCCGGAGGACATTAGCTTACTGAGAGAGACGCTGAATCTAAGCCAAGTTGCTGCGGAAGCGGCGTACATGTTGGAGCGGAAGTACGGGAAGGGGAAGTGGCTGGAGAAGTTCCTGAACATGGGTGAGGGATTGGCGGAGCTGGCGGATGAGATAAACGTTAATCCGGCGGCGTTGGCGGCGCTTCTGAGACGGCTCGAAATACTCAGGAGGATGGACTTTTTGACGCCACAGGGGAGTGGGGACGCGGTGAAGCAGATCCTGGACCATCTGGCGCGGGGCATGAGCGTCGTGCTGGAGTTTGGGCGGTATGAGACTAACTTGGCGGCGTATATTCTCGTAGCCAATCTTCTGACTCGTCGGATCCATGACCAGTACGTACGTAGGGCGGAAATGGCGCTAGGAGACGGGGGCGCCGATCCAGAGCGGCTGATGATCACAATTGAGGAGGCGCACAAGTTTCTAGGACCGGGACTTTCGGGGCAGACGACTTTCGGGGTGATTGCCAGGGAGATGAGGAAGGTCAATGTGACACTCCTGGTCATAGACCAACGGCCAAGCGGGATAGACGAGGAAGTGATGAGCCAGATCGGGACTAAGATATGCTGCCTGCTGGACAACGAGAGGGACGTGGACAGGGTTCTTTCGGGGGTGTCCGGGGGACGTCAGTTGAAGACTGTGCTGGCGGGTCTGGACTCGAACCGACAGGCTTTGATTTTCGGCCACTCCGTGCCGATGCCGGTGGTAATCCAGACACGGGAATACGGGACACCGGAATTTTACAAGTCGATGCAGGAGCCGATGGCTGCACGGGCGGGAGTCTCGGATGCCGGGCCGCCCTTGAGTGCGGATGACCTTTGGGGAGCGATAGAGTAAGGAGGCCCGCTCATCTTGAGCTTGTCGAAGGATGAGCGGAGCTATGAAAGGGGAATAAACAGAATGAAAGTTGGGTTTATAGGGCTGGGCAACATGGGTGGGCCAATGGCCCGGAACGTGGCGAAGGCCGGATTTGAGATGACGGTTTTGGACCTTCGGCGAGAGTTGATGGCGCCGTTCATGGGGAATGGGGCCTCGGGGGCGGGTTCTGCGGCGGAGGTGGCGGCGGTGAGCGACATTGTGTTTACATCCCTGCCCGGGCCGGTGGAGATGGAGGCTGTTGCCATTGGAGAGGGTGGGGTGTTGGAGGGGTTGAGGCTGGGCTCGGTGTACGTGGACCTGACCACCAACAGACCGTCCCTGGTGCGCAGGATCGAGCCGATGTTTCGGGAGAAGGGGTGTGTGATGCTGGACGCGCCGGTGAGCGGCGGGGTACCGGGCGCGGTGGCCGGCAGGTTGGCCGTGATGGTCAGCGGCGATGAGGAAACGTACAACCGGTGCAAACCTGTGCTGGATGCCATAGGGGACAAAGCACAGTATTGCGGCAGCATAGGGTGCGGGACGATCTGCAAGCTGGCCCATAACGCCATAAACTACGCATTCATGGAGGCGGTGGGCGAATGCTTTACAGTGGCGGTCAAAGCGGGTGTGGAGCCTGAAGTCGTTTGGAAAGCAGTAAGGGACGGGGCGGTGGGGCGGGGGGTTGCATTACATGTCAGCATCCCCGGAAAGGTTTTGAAGGGTGACTTCTCGCCTGATTTTGCCCTTAAGCTGGCGATGAAGGACGTGACGCTCGCTGCTGAACTGGGGGAGGAATACGACGTTCCCATGCCTGCGATCGAGCTGGCATTGAAGGATATACGGGAAGCCGTGGGTCGGGGGTGGGGTGAAGACGACTCCCGTGCAGTTATCAAGCTACACGAAGAGCGGGCAGGAGTGGAACTCAGATTCCAGGGAGGGCGGGAGTCGTCGGACTAGCGTATGCGGGACATAGCGGTGTCAGCACCGCTGACCAGGTTTTTGACTACCTCGGCGGCGCTCAAAACCTCGTTGACCACGCCCGCGCCAGCGCCACAGTGAACAAGGCCTTCGTCGGTGGCTCCGTCCAAGAGGGAGGCGCGGGTCTGCGCATCTGAGAACGAAGAGGCGGGGTCTGTGCCGTTGCTTGAGTTGCGGAGATGTTCGAAGGCACGATTCCTGAGAAGCCGGGTGGGGCAGGAGTTGACGTCGGCGATGGCGGTGCTGGTGTCGACAGCGTTGATGATCGCGTCCTTGAAGTTGGGGTGAGCGACACACTCGTGGGTGGCGACGAATCGGGTACCGATGTAAGCAGAGCTGGCACCGAGGCCGATGGCAGCTGCAAGGCCACGCCCGTCTGAGATGCCGCCTGCGGCGATGACTGGTATTTCAATTGCGTCGACCACTTGGGGTACGAGAGTAAACAGGGATAGTCGGTCGGTGCTACCTGGCCCTGCGGCTTCAAGGCCGGTGGCAATGACGCCATCGGCGCCACGGGCTTCAGCGCTACGGGCCTGGTGAACGGACCCCACTACATGAAAGACGGTAATGCCTGCGTCCTTCAGGTGGCCAGTGTGGTCGGAGGCGCCGTTTCCTGCGGTTACGACTATGGGAACAGCCTGCTCGGTGGTTATGCTGACCAGGATGTCCAGCATGGGATGGTCCATGAACAGGCATACGCCGTAGGGGCGAGAGGTCAGGGCCTTGATCTTGCGAAGCTGGGTTTGATAGTTTTCGATCTCGTCGCCGTCTTCCTGGAGGCCGGCGTTGGGGGTGATCATGCCGAGGGCGCCAGAGTTGCATACGGTGGCGGCAAGCTCGGCGTTGGAAACCCAAGGCATACCGGCCTGGATGATTGGAGACTGTATGTTGAGCTGTTTGGTTAGGCGCGTTGCCTTCATGTGGCCTCTCCGAAAAACTGGGCTGCTACGGGGCCGATCTCCTTTGAAAGGATAGCTCAAAGGGTTGAGACACGGTCTGAGAAGTGTTCAGAGTCACGGTTATAATATAACGCATCAGAGGGTGAATGGTTAGGCAGGAGCCAAGGGGCGAAGGCCCCGGCGTTGCGCATCGCCAAGGCTCTTGGAGTTTCCGAATATGAAAAAGGACTTAATGGACATTCTTGCATGCCCAGAATGTAAGGGTGAATTGAAACTGACAGCGGAGCAGGAGGAAGGGGACGAGGTGGTATCGGGGTCTCTGCTGTGTCCGCGTTGCCCGCACACGTACCCGATCATAGACTCAATCCCGGATTTTCTGCCTCGGGAGATGCGGCAATAGACGGCTAGGAGGGGGTCTTGGGGTTACCCTCTTCGTTTTCTATCAACGTTCCCTTGGGCGTGGAGGTCAGGTCTTTGCCGTAGAGAGTGCTCCACCTGCGCTTCTTTACGCGCTCTGGCTTGGTGAGTGCGGACAAGAGTTGGGCGACGGTCCGGGATTTGGAGGGATGGAAGAGGAGCGGGTTCAGCTCGGAGAGGGGGAGGAGAACGAAGGCGCGTTCGGCGATGCGGGGGTGGGGAATGGTGAGGTCAGGGGTGTCGATGACCTGGTCCCCGTAGAAGAGGATGTCGATATCAATAACGCGAGGGCCATCCTTGAAGCTCATTATTCGGCCCATCTGGCCCTCGATATTCTTTACGTAGTCGAGGAGCTGCGGTGCGGAAAGGTCGGTATAGGCAGAGCAGACGACGTTGACGAACCAAGACTGCTCCTTGAATCCGACGGGCTCGCTTTCGTAGATAGATGAGACCTCGGTGACCGTGACCTGGTTGGGGAGGAGCTTGAGGGCCCGGGAGACATTAGCCTCTTTGCTCCCGATGTTGGACCCGAGACCCAGATAAACTTTCCACTTGTGCCCGATGCTCGTAATCGACATATCTATTTGGCCTCATGGCCGTTTACGGGCACCCTGACTATAGCGTCGGCCATGCAGCAGACTCTGACCATCTCCCGGACGTCGTGTACTCTTGCGACGTCTGCGCCGTTTGCGATGCAGAGGGCCACGACAGCTGCCGTGCCCTCGACCCTCTGATCCAAGGGCAGGTTCAAAGTGCGCCCGATCATTGATTTCCGGGAAGGGCCGACCAGGATGGCCGGAGCAAGGCCCTTTAACTCCGAAAGCCTTCTCACTACCTCAAGATTATGTTCGAGAGTTTTGCCGAACCCAAGACCGGGGTCGATTATGATGTTCTCAGGGCGTACACCGGCTTGCAAGGCGTTGTCGACGCTAGCGGCAAGGCTGATCCTGATGTCGGGGATTAGGTCTTGGTACTCAGTTCCGCCCTGGTTGTGCATAAGGACCACGAGGACTCCGGCCTCGGCTGCAAGAGGAGCCATCTCGGGGTCACGGTGGAGGGCCCATTGGTCATTGATTATGGATGCGCCGGCGGAGAGGGCCTCGGCGGCGACACGGGCATAATAGGTGTCGATGCTGATCGGAAGGCTTGTGCGGGAGGCAAGAGACTTGACGACGGGAATGACGCGGGTGAGCTCTTCCTGCTCGGAGACGGGGGTGTGGTTGGGCCGGGTAGATTGACCACCGACGTCCAGGATGTCGGCGAACAGGGCCTCGAAACTGAGGCCCTGTTCGACGGCGGCGTCGACGTTAGCGCCGAGCCCGTCGCCCGAGAATGAGTCAGGGGTAACGTTAATTATCCCCATGACGAAGGTACGTTGACCCCAGGGGAAGGGGGTGGGGTGGGGTTGTGTCTCGGTTTTCATATGCGGGAATTGAATGCAGTGTTCGTGGCCTTATCTAATTTTAGCACCTGATGTAGATGGAGGCATTCAGGTTGTGTGGGTAGGGATATTCTGGTAGCATTCGGCAGCCGGATGGATGACCGAGAGCGTTCGGCAAACCCCAATTGCGATGCCGCTTTTGAGTCTTCCCCGGTGACTGCCCCTACTGGAATGACATCCAACGACAAGCTGGAAAAACTGGTCAAGCTTAGAGACCAGAGCAGGCTTGGCGGCGGGCCTAAGTCTATTGAACGCCAGCATACCAAGGGTAAGCTGACGGCCCGCGAGCGGATAGACCTCCTGCTTGACCCCGGCACCTTCAATGAACTCGACCCTTTTGTTACGCACCGGGCGACGGACTTTGGGCTGCAGAACCGAGTCTTCATGGGAGACGCCATAGTTACAGGCTATGGCAAAGTTGACGGCCGTACCGTCTTCGTATGCTCCCAGGACTTCACCGTATTTGGAGGGTCTGTGTCGGAGGCGGTAGGTGAGAAGACCTGCAAGGCGATGGACCTGGCAGTCAAGACTCGGGCGCCTCTCATAGCCATCAACGACTCGGGAGGAGCGCGTATCCAGGAAGGTGTGATCAGCCTCAAGGCTGTGGGGGACATTCTTTACAGGAATACGCAGGCCTCGGGGGTGATACCTCAAATATCCGTCATCGTCGGACCCGCTGCAGGAGGTGCAGTATATTCGCCGGCGATCACGGACTTCACCTTTATGGTGCAGGGTGTCGGGCAGATGTATATCACGGGCCCGGACGTCGTGAAGGCGGTGACGGGAGAGGTGGTGACGCATGAGGAGCTGGGAGGGGCCTATACGAATGCCTCGAAGAGCGGTGTGGCACAGTTCATGTTTGGAACCGAAAAGGAGTGCCTGGACGGGGTAAGACGACTCCTCGGTTTTCTGCCATCCAGTTTCGAGGATGAGCCTCCGGAGGCAACATACTTCGGGGACCCGGGCCAGATCGACGAGTGGCTCAGAGAAGCCGCACCGCAGGACTCCGCAAAGCCATATGACGTTAAGGGGATCATTGAGCGTGTCGTAGATCACGGAGACTTTCTGGAAGTGGCAGCACTGTATGCTCCGAACATGGTGGTCGGGTTTGGGCGGATGAATGGTCGGGTGGTTGGGATTGTGGCGCAGCAGCCTTCCCATCTCTCAGGGGTGATAGATATAGCGGCATCGTTGAAGGGGGCCCGGTTCGTGCGGTTCTGCGACGCATTTTCGATACCGCTGGTCACCTTCGTGGACGTGCCGGGATTCATGCCGGGGACGGAGCAGGAGTACGGCGGGATAATAAAACACGGGGCAAAGCTGATCTTCGCCTATTCAGAGGCAACGGTGCCCAAGGTGACGGTGATCACCCGGAAGGCATACGGCGGGGCCTACATAGTGATGAGCAGCAAGCACGTGGGCGGGGATATAAACTACGCTTGGCCCTCGGCGGAGATAGCGGTGATGGGTGCAAGTGGGGCAGTGAACATCATCTCCCGAAACGAGATCCGGGAATCGGACACGCCGGAGGAGACTCGGGCGCGGCTTGTACGGGACTACGAGGAGAACTTCAGCAACCCGTACCAGGCTTCGTCTCGGGGGTTTGTGGACGAGATAATCGACCCCGCCGAGACCAGGCCCAAGCTGATAGCCGCCCTGGAAATGCTCAGACACAAGGAAGAGGAGCCACCCGCCAGGAAACACGGGAACATACCCTTGTGACCTCTGCATCTGACCAGTCAATGTCTGAAGAAGCGACAGTAAATGGCAATGTCCCCCTGCGCGTAACGGATGTCACCCTACGCGACGGTCACCAGTCGATCCTTGCGACAAGGCTGCGGACGGAGGACATGGCGCCGATCATTGGGAAGCTGGACGACATGGGCTTCCACTCGCTGGAGGTGTGGGGTGGGGCGACTTTCGATGTTGCACACCGGTTTTTGAACGAGGACCCGTGGGAACGGCTTAAGACTTTCAAGCGGCTAGCGCCGAAGACGCCACTGCAGATGCTTCTTCGGGGGCAGAATCTTGTCGGGTATCGGAACTATCCCGATGACGTGGTAAGGGCGTTTATTCTCGCTGCGGCGGAGGCGGGGATCGATATATTCCGCGTGTTCGACGCCCTGAATGACGAGCGAAACATGGAAACCTCCTTTGCAGCGATAAAGGAGGCGGGGAAGCACTTGCAGGGGGCGATGAGCTACACAATTACCGAGGCGCGGCTCGGGGGGCCGGTGTATACGCTGGACTACTACGTGGAGATGGGCAAGAAGCTGCAGGAGATGGGTGCAGACAGCGTTTGCATCAAGGATATGAGCGGTCTGCTCGGGCCCTATGACGCATACGATCTGGTCAAGGCACTCAAGGCCAATCTGGACGTGCCGATCCAACTACATAGCCATCACACGAGCGGTATGGCCTCCATGGCTGCTCTTAAAGCGATTGAGGCGGGAGTGGACGTGCTGGACACTTCACTTTCGCCGTTAGCGATGAGATCGTCTCACCCGTCGACGGAGTCGATGCTGGCGGCGCTTCACGGGACCGAGCGATCTCCCGAACTGGATATGACGGAGGCGCAGGATGTGTGTGCGCACCTGGAGTCTGTGTTTCCGAAGTATCGGGAGTACTTGCGTGTCGACAAGTTGTCAGTAGTGGACTCTTCGGTGATCCGCCACCAGGTGCCGGGAGGAATGCTCAGCAATCTGGAGTCTCAGCTTAAGCAGTTGAACGCGCTGGACAGGCTGGGAGAAGTGCAGGAAGAGTTGGCCAGGACTAGGGCGGACCTCGGTTGTCCGCCCTTGGTAACTCCGACCAGCCAGATAATCGGGAGCCAGGCGGTGCAGAACGTGCTGCTGGGTCGGTACAAGTCGATCTCCACCCAGGTCAAGGACTACGTTTATGGTCTTTACGGCAGGCCGCCTGCGCCGATAGACCCCGACCTGACAGCCCTCATACTTAAGGACTATCCCAAGGGCCAGACTCCCGTGACGGGCCGTCCGGCGGACGACCTGGACGGCGAGATGGAAAAGGCAAAAAAGGACGTGGGGGAGATAGCCAAGAGCCAAGAGGATGTACTAACCTATGCACTGTTCCCTTCCACGGGGAAACAGTTCCTGAAATGGAAGTACGGGATCGACGAGATTCCTGTATCGGTTATGGCGAGGACGCTGGAAGAAGTAAAAGATGAAGATAGGCTAATAAGGGAAGCCAAGGAGGGTAAGTTGGTATCGCAAGGCAGTGAAGCCGGACCCCGGGCGAGGGGCCGGCGATCATTCACCGTATGGGTGGACGACGAGGAATTCCGAGTCGACGTTGAGCCGCATTCAGAGGGATCGGTGGGCGTAGCAGCCGTGCCGGCTCCCCCGAGCAGATTGCGGCCCCAAGCTCCCCCCCCACCAACCTCAAGCCCGGCTCGTTCCGCTCCACTGCCAAGGCCCGTTGCGGCTCCGCCCCCCGCTCCCACGCCTACTGCAGGCGTTTTGGTAGCAGCGGACGGGTCGGCCAACATAGTGTCGCCGATGCCAGGAACCGTGATCAGATACCTGGTGGACGAAGGAGCGGAGGTAAAGACAGGGGAGGCAGTGGTCTTGATAGAGACCATGAAAATGGAGAACTCGCTGCCGTCGCCTGTCAATGGCAAAATAATGTCTCTTCCCTGTCAGCCAGGGCAAGCCGTGGGGAAGGGGGAGGTATTGGTGGTAATTGAAGGGTCCGGGCAGACTGCGGCTGCAACGCCGCCGCCAGCGGCCTCGGCGCCTCCTCCGCCAGCACCAGTTCCGACGCGTGCTCCACTGCCCCCTCCGCCTTCCAGATCTAGCGCTGCGCCAAGTCCGCCGCCAGCGAGACCCGCTGCTACTCCACCCCCGACCCAGGCACCCGCGGCGGGGGACTCGGGGGAGGGGACGGCTATAGTGGCGCCGATGCCAGGGACTGTAATCAGGTACCTGGTAGAAGAGGGGGCGGAGGTAAAGGCAGGGGAGGGAATTATTCTGATCGAGACGATGAAGATGGAGAACTCTCTTCCTGCTCCGATGGACGGCAAGGCGTTATCTCTCCCATGCAGTCCGGGCCAGGTGGTCAGCAAGGGTGAAGTGCTGGCGTTGATAGGTTGAATCCAGGACGGAGAGCAGGGAAAACACTACCAATTCGGTAACTGAAATCAGAAGGGGCCACCCAATAGAAGAAGGGGAGAAGATTTTGACGAACTCAGATGCCATAGCGAAGGCGCAGGTGCAATTCGCGGTGATGCTGGAGGAGCAACTGGCTCGAATAGAGCGGATAAAGAAACAGTCCGTTGTGACGGACTATACGAAGCTGGACAAGGTTGTAATCGGGATATTGGGAGGCGACGGGATCGGGCCGTTCATAGCTGAAGAAGCCGAGCGTGTCCTAGAAACGCTGCTGGCCGATGCGGTTGCTGCGGGCAAGGTGGAGTTCCGGGTACTTGATGGACTGACGATTGAGAATAGGGCGGCGCACCTAAAGGCCATACCCGATGACGTATTGGCGGCGATAAAAGATTGCCACGTCACGCTTAAAGGCCCAACCACCACCCCTGAAAAGGGCGACGAGTGGCCCAACATCGAGAGCTGCAACGTGGGGATGAGGAAGGAGCTGGACCTGTACGCCAACATCCGGCCCGTGCGCATTCCCAAGGAGGGCATCGACTGGACTTTCTTCCGGGAAAACACGGAGGACATGTACGCGGTGGGAACGCAAGGGGTGAACGTAACCGACGACCTGGCGGTCGACTTCAAGGTGATCACCAGCCCCGGGTCCCGGCGCATTATAGATAAGGCGTTCAGGTACGCGAAGGATAACGGTAAGAACAGCGTTACTGTCGTAACCAAGGCCAACGTCGTGAAGACGACGGACGGCAAA
This sequence comes from Dehalococcoidia bacterium, assembly GCA_965197585.1. Classification (GTDB taxonomy): domain Bacteria; phylum Chloroflexota; class Dehalococcoidia; order Plut-88900; family Plut-88900; genus Plut-88900. The sequence goes on along the minus strand of OZ240215.1, from coordinate 1,682,758 downwards.
TTCCTGGACATGGCCCGAGAGGTCGCAGCAGACTATCCGGACATCGATTGGGAAGGCTGGTACATCGACATCATGACGGCCAAGCTGATCGACCCGAAACGACGTCAGAACTTCCAGGTGCTCGTGCTGCCGAACCTTTACGGTGACATCCTGACGGACGAGGCGGCGGAGATGCAGGGAGGAGTCGGGACGGCGGGGAGTGCGAACGTTGGGGATGAGTACGCGATGTTCGAGGCGATCCACGGGAGCGCGCCGAGGATGGTGAAAACAGGCCGGGCGAAGTACGCTGACCCGAGCTCGATGATCCGGGCAGGGGCGATGCTGATGGAGCACATCGGGTACCAGGAACTCGGTCAGAAACTTACCAAGGCGCTGGACGTTTGCGGCCAGTACGAACGCAGGCTTGTGATGACCGGCCGGGACACGGGGGCCACGGGCAAGGAGTTCGGGGAGTACCTGGTCTCGACGGTGAATGACCCGGACCTGGAAGCGAAGTGGGAGAAGTTAGTCTACGCCTAGGTGAAGGCCAATCTCTCTTACGAAACTGTGAAAAGACACCCGGTTAGGCCAGAATAAATGTCGGTCAGAGGACCGGGGCAAGGGTTTAACAAGGACTTAGCAGGGCCGCGCTCTTAAAGACGAGCGTAGTCCTGGAAGGCAAATAAGGTCGGAAGGCGTCAATGAGAAAGAAGATAACGGTAGTCGGAGCGGGCAATGTCGGGGCTACGGCTGCCCAGAGGCTTTTGGAAAAGGGCTACGCCGACATAGTGTTGGTGGACATAATAGAAGGTCTGCCCCAGGGCAAGGCGCTGGACATGCTGCAGGCCGGTCCGGTAGTCGGGTATGACTCGCAGATCGTAGGGACGAACTCGTATGAAGATACGGCGGGGTCGGACATCGTCGTCATTACGGCGGGGATACCGAGGAAGCCGGGGATGAGCAGGGACGACCTGCTGTTCACGAATATGAAGATAGTCGGGGATGTGACGCGAAGCGTCGTTGAGCAGTCGCCGGACAGCATCCTGATAATAGTGAGCAACCCACTGGATGCCATGGCGCACTTGGCGTATCGACGTAGCGGATTCCCGAGGCATCGGGTGATTGGGATGGCAGGGATTCTGGATACGGCGCGATTCCGGACTTTTCTGGCCAGAGAGTTAGACGCCTCGGTGGATGATGTGTCGGCCTATGTCCTCGGAGGACATGGGGACACGATGGTGCCGTTGGTGCGGCTGACAACCGTTGGCGGCATCCCGATTACCGAGCTACTGTCGGCGGAACGGATTGCCGAGATTGTGCAGCGCACACAGGACGGGGGAGCGGAGATAGTCAAACTGCTGAAGGCCGGGAGCGCGTTCTATGCACCGTCGGCGTCGATTACGCAGATGGTGGACTCTATAGTCCTGGACCAGAAGCGGATATTGCCTTGTGCGACCTACCTGGATGGCGAGTTCGGGATAAAGGGGCTGTTTGTCGGGGTACCTGTGAAGCTGGGGTCGAAGGGGATTGAGGAGATAGTGCAGCTGCAATTGACAGAAGAGGAGCAGGCTGGGCTGCATGGCTCAGCGGAGGCGGTGCAGCAGCTTGTGGACACGATGAGGTCTCAGGACCCGGACTTGTAGTCGGCTGTCTTCTCCGTAGCGATCACCAAGAGCCGCGCGAAGGGCTTGGCCTTTCGGGCGGCTTTGTGGTTCGTGGGGGTAACTTGGCTAGTTCGGAATTTGCAAAAGTTCAGTCAAGGTGCTAATAGACCTAGGCGCCATGCAACGGGTGCTCGCCTCCAGCCATAGGTCTATGGTTAATCTACAAGACCAATAGTTGCACTATTTGAGGGAGCTTTTCTCGAAACTACGAGTATCTGGGCATCTTGTCGCCTTTTTGTATATTGCAATTGCTGTGTAAAACTTGGACGTTTTTGCTGGTAGTCTTACCTCCTCTAGCGATGGGAAGAATGTGATCAAGTGTCGCGTCCTCCATAGTCAAAGTGCGCTTACACCATGTGCATTGTCCCCCTTGTCTCTCAATTAACAATTCCAGGATGAGACGATTTTTGTTGTGTTTTCTCCTACGACGAGGATCGCGGGCTGTCGCGAGCGCCCAGCCCGCAGTTACCTTTCCATCAAGGACAAGATCAGCGAGTTGTGGGATACTCATGATGCGTCGGGCATCATCTACAGTCCACAATGACACTTGAGCCTCATCGGCGATGTCTTTTCTATTGGATCGCCGGTATAGAGCTTCATCTCCGAGTTCTTTTGTGAGCCTAAGCGCACGTGTCAACTTATCTTCGTAAACCATTTCCTGCTACCAGAAGTTCGGTGTAGATTGTTCGCGGTGATGAAGAAAATCGTTATCAAATACCTGTCAGCCGCTCTATTTGGTGGACATTGTAAATCTTGATTTGGCTTGGTGTGCTAGTAAACTCTTGCAAACAAATATAGTACATAGATTCTAAGCTGGTCAAGTAGTGGGAGGCTTATTCGAAGGAATGAAGTATTGTGGGTAGGGGACTCAGGCTTGATCCCCACTCGACCATTCGACTCGACCTAAAGAAAGCGCAATCCACAGCACCACCGGATAGTCTGTATCCCGTTAATCTAATTCCTAGGAAGGATAAGGCAAAGAGTTATGTGAGTGGGCAAGTCCTAGATTCCTCGCGGAGCCTCGGAATTGTGGATGTCAGGTAATTCGTTGACAGAATTAGATGGATTTAAGGGTCTCCAAAGGGGTCTTTCCGTCCATTGCCTGGTGGGGTCTCTGAGTATTGTAGTAGATCAGGTATTGCTGAAGCTCGTCCTTCAGTTCCGAGACCGATTCGAAGGTTGTCCCCTCCAGCAGGTCCTCGTTCAAGGTTCTCCAGAACCGCTCTATCTTCCCGTTGGTCTGGGGCCTATAAGGGCGGGTGTAGCGGTGCTTTATGCCCAGCTCATTGAGCATCCGTTCCATGGGGTGGCCCTCGGTGTTCCTTGGGGAGGCCATCTCGGGGCCGTTGTCGGTGAGGATGGCCTCGAATTGGATGCCGTACTCCACGTTAAGGAAATTGATGGACTTCAGAGTAGCAAACATAACGGAGAGACTCTTGATGTCTCCGACCACTTCGGCCCAGGCCAGACGGGTGTAGGCGTCGATGAGGCCCACCAGGTAGTAGCGGTGCTTGGTGCCCACGATGGTATCCCGGCTGAGGTAGTGGCTGTCCAGGTGGCCCAGCTCTCCTGCCCGGGTCTTGATGATCTTGCGCTTCGACTGCTGCATCGGCTTTGTGAGCCTATTGAAACCGTGGCGTCTGGTGATGGCGTAGATGGTGGAGGGCTTAGGGGTGTTGTGTTTAAGGATGGGTTTGAGTATGGCATAGATCTCGTAACGGTTGGTACCGTTAAGGCGCTCGTTGATGACCTTCTGCTCAATGTAGGGCAGGGTGCGGCGGGACTTCCACCCGGGACCCCGCTTACGGGGGAGGAAGGCGTTGTCGGAGGGGGAGAGGAGGAACCGGTTGTAGTACTTGGCAAAGGTCTGACGGCTAGTGCCGTGGAAGGAGTAGAAGTCCTGGGCGAAGCGGAAACGGGGATGCTTCCCTGCCTTGACCAGTTGATACTCATGGATGAGGAACCGCCACTTCTGAATGTAGTTACGTTCAAGGGTGAGGTCCTTGCTATTGTCTCGCATTCTCGCCTCCAGATTGGTGTTGGCCTCTTATACCAATCTGTCAACGAATTACCTAACACTTACAGGGAATGACACGGCAAATGCTGGTGGGCTAGGAAGACCACTAATCCTAATTGGGGAAGTGGGTGGTGAGGCGTTCTTGGAGCTGTTCGGGGGTGAAGGCGTATTCTTGGGTGCCCTGAACCTCGATGGCGAAGGAGGCGCAGGTGGTACCTAGCCGACAGGATTGTTCTAGGGATTGCCCGGTTACCAGACCCTTGATGAGTCCACCTCGGTAGGCATCACCGGCACCGGTGGGGTCTACGAGGGTGTCGGGGCGGGGGATGGCGGGGACCAATGTCTCGCCCTCATCGGTCACTATTACAGAGCCCTGCTCACCCTTGGTGGTGATTATGGTGTCGGTGAGGAGGAGCAAGGCATCGTCTGTTAATCCGGTTTTCTCCTTGATTAGGGCCAGCTCATAATCATTAGAGATCAAGATATGGGAACCTTCAATGGATCGGGCTAAGGGTTTAGGGTCCCAAATGGGGAGGGACTGGCCGGGGTCGAAGATGAACCGGACGCCTTGGTCGCGGAACCGTTGAGGAAGATCAATCATGTCGTCCAGGTTGCCGGGGCCGATGATGGCGATGGAATCGGACGGATCGATGGCCTCGGAGGGGAAGGGGGAGGGGTGTTTCATGGCGCCGGGGTTGAAGGCGGTGATCTGGTTGTCGGCCATGTCGGTGATGATGTGGGCGCAGGCGGTGGCTTCTTCCTCGACGACGTGGACGGCACTGCGGTCGATGCCCTTGTCGTCTAACCAACGGAAGTAGCTTTGGCAGTCGTGCCCGATGGCAGCGACGATTGTCGGGTCTTTGCCCAGGAGTCGGAGAGCGTAGGCGATGTTTCCGGCGGTGCCACCGGGCCTTTCGACGAGGCTGTTGACGGCGAAGCTGATGTTAATCATGTGGAGCTTATCGGGCATGATGTGATCGGAGAAGCGGCCCGGGAAGTCCATGATGCGGTCGTAGGCGAGGGAGCCGGAAACGAAGATTTTCAATCGGGTCTCCTTTGGGGTGGGGGGATATGCCTCTGTGCTGTGGATGAAAGGCGCGATGTACTAGGGTAGTGGGAAGGTGGATTTGGGATAAAAGCGTGGGTCAAGAGGCGTGAATGGGTTGAGGCGCCGCCTTTTGGAAGTGGGGCATGACCTTTTCGGCGAAAAGCTCGATGCTGCGCATGACTTTGGAGTGGGGTATGTAGGGCATGGCCATGTAAGTCATAAGCTCCTGCAGGCCGATGGTTTCCTGAAGTTCCTCGAGCCTTTCGACGACGTATTCCGGGGAGCCGATTAGTAGGTTTCTCCCAAACAACAGGTCCCAGTCCAAGGCCATGTCGGGGCGGACTTCTTCGCCGGGATTCATGAAGTTGATGAGGGGCCGGCGGTTCTGGGTCCAGCGGAAGGTCATCAGCATCCCGGCCTCGGCGTCTCTGCGGGCCTCCTCCATTGTGGGGGCTATGTAAGTTGTTCGCATGAGGGCCATACCTTCTCCTGAGGGGAAGGTGCGACCCTCGGCGCGGGAACGGGTGTCGGCGTAGAGTTGGAATTTCTTCTTGAGCAGGGCGGGCGTCGGCTGCCAGTTGATGACCTTCATGCCTCTCTCGGCGGCGAAGGCGATGGAGCGATCACTGTCGGTGACCTGCCAGAGGGGCGGGTGGGGCTTCTGGTAGGGCTTGGGAAGCATTTGCAGCTTGGTGACGAGATCGCCTTCGGACCACCGGGGGTCGGGAGGGCTCAGGGGGTGGTTCCAATGGATGCCCGGCGCAGGGAAGGTGTAGTTGGGACCCTTATGAGAGAAGAACTCGTTGGTCCAAGAGTTGATGAGGACGTCCAGAGACTCTTCGAAAAGCTCGCGGTTGGCCTCTGGGTTGGCGGGGTCGGACTTGGGGTGGAAGACGGAGCCTTCCCGAGAACGGACACCTCGGCCAATCGCCACGTCGATGCGGCCCTTGGTCATCTGGTCCAACATTGCGATGTCCTCGGCGAGGCGGATGGGGTGCCAGTAGGGCAAGAGGTTGGCGCCCTGGCCGAGACGGATGCGGCTGGTGCGGCAGGCGAGGTCGGCGCACATGAGGACAGGGTTGGGAAGCTGGTCCATACCCTCGGGGCCCATGTGGTGCTCGCCGACCCAGGCGGAGTGGAAACCGGCCTGCTCGCAGAGGACGACTTCCTCTCGAAGGTCGTCTAGGAGCTGGTGGTAGTGTCGGTCGCCGCCGGGGTCAACGCGGGTGTCGAAGTATCCGAATTTCATGGTGTGATATCCGTTGTGGTGGGGTGTTGGGGGTTTGAGGGGAGTATATCAGAGGAGAAGAACGTCAGTGGAACTGCTTGAGGTAGACACTGCGGGGCTATAGGTCTTCGGAGAAATAGTTTTCGTCCAAGGTCTGTATTTTGTAGGTGTATCTTGTAATGACACCAACATCGTGTTCGAGCATCAGTCTAGCCAATTCCGGGCCGTCAATGAGACGGATAAATTTGCTGCCAGCGGAGATGGTTTTGGCAGTCTGTGTTGCACTGGCGCTAAAGCTAGAAGTGGTGACAAAGACTCCCTTGCTCGCTCCTTTGGCATCCAGGCTACCCGAGAAGTTGCGTATTTCTGGTTCGCCGACTTGGCTTTGCCATCGCTTGGCCTGCATATATACCTTTTCCAATCCCAAGGCATCCTGGTTGATGATGCCGTCAATACCAGCGTCTCCGCTTTTGCCTATAGCCTCACCTCTGCCATAGCCCATGTTCTCCAGCAAGTCGACTACCAAGCGTTCGAAGCCTTCGGGGGAAATCTGGGAGATACTGTTCAGTAGCTCATCCGCTAGCTGATCCTGTTGTTCACGGTATCCGCTATCGATTCTCTCCTGAGGCGAGGAATCACTTTCATTCGGCTTTCCGCAATGGAAGGGAGATTGGGGAGATATTCTCGTTGGTGATCTCTCGTCTTCCGACTCCCGCCGGTCTGTTAATGTTCTCAATTGGGAAAATGAGATAGGGCCTGTATGATCCTTAAGGTAGTCTCGGCCGGAAGTAGTGATTTGATAGCTACCTCTGGAGGGTCTTTGGAGCAATCCAGCCTTTAGTAAGTAGTAGAGCCCCCAATCCACTCTGTTCAAAATCCGGGACTGCTGGCCTGATGGAAGCATTTCAGCCAAGTCTTCCGCCGTTAGTGACAGCCGATAAGCGACAGTTTCCAGGTACTGAGTCTTATGCAACGGCTCGCCAGCCCCTAAAGCTATTTCCAGTAGCGGTCTGTGAAGTTCGTTTTGGGGTGGCACAGCCATTTCGGGTTCTCCTAGCAGTCAGTGAATATGGAGTCAATCGTACTTGCCCAAGGATTTTGGTTCAAGGGTGGTGGGTCGATGATGGGGCTGGGTTGTAGGCATGCGCGTTAGATTCCTCGCGGGGCCTCGGAATGACAGTGAAAAGGTGGAATGACAGCAAAAATGTGGCGTGACAGTAAAAGGGGTGTGATGGCAGGGAAAAGGTAGGCAAGCAACGAAAGGGTGAAATAAGAGTAAAAAGATGTGCGGCGTTGACATGGGAATGGGCGGTTGATAGGGTTATGCGGCCCTTAGGAAGGGGTCACGAAAGAGAGGAAATAATAGATGAAATTCGACTTTAGTGTCGGGATGGGGCGGAACCTGAGGCTTGATGAGGTTGCTACTCACGCCCAGGTTGCGGAGGACTGCGGATTCAAGCAGATGACCCTTATCGATTCGCAGAACCTGTGCCGGGAAGTATATTCAATGATGACTGTGGCGGCGGTGAATACTCACAGAATCCACATCGGACATGGTGTGACGAACCCGTTCACGCGGCATCCATCGGTGACGGCGAACGGCACGGCAACAGTGAATGAGCTGTCGGGTGGAAGGGCATTTCTCGGGATCGGCGCGGGGTTCAGCTCGGTGATGACGATGGGGATGAAGGCGCGGTCGATGGACGAGTTTCGGAACGTTATCGAGTTCTTCAAAGGATACACGGCGGGCAAGGAAGTGGAATACGACGGTGCGATGATGCACTCCGAGTGGAGCCGCAAGCAGATTCCCGTTTACATGGCGACGGTCGGGCCGAAGTCCTTGCGGATGACTGGGGAGTTGGCGGAGGGTGCGATCCTGATAGGGGTGAACCCGACGATCTTGAAGTGGAGCCTGGAGGTAATGGAGAAGGGGGCTGAGAAGGCGGGGAGATCGCTGGATGACATAGACAAGTGGGCGCGTACGATGATTTACGTTGCGCCTTCCAAGGAGGCGGCTCGGAGGGAAGTGGCGTCTTATGCGGCAACTTGTGCGTGTGAGATGTACAGGTCGCTTCTGAGACGACAGACCTCGGAGGTCGAGGACCTGCGGAACCGGATGGAAGAGGTGCAGCCGGGCATAGTGGAGGAGATCAAAGCCGTATATGACGCCTTTGACCCGTACCAGCACGAATTGACGGATGCACCGCACTCCCTGGTCGTGTCGCAGAGGGTGATCGACACGTTTATGTTGACGGGTACTCCGGACGATATCGGGGAGCAGATTGAGAAGCTACAGCCGTTGGGGATAGACAATGTGTCCACGGTACTGTTCTCGATTATCGACAAGAAGGGGATGATGAGGGAGATATCCGAGAAAGTGATGCCTTACTTCAGGAATTGATCTGCATATTCCGCTTTGAGCAGGGAAAGCGCTGGCGATTGGATCGGCGCTTTTCTCTTATGTGAGGGGTGGGGGACTGCCCCCGCATCCAGGTTGTGAAGTTTTGGCCCTGTTGAAGCGGTTCCGCCAAAGGCGGATGTTCCATATTCGGTTGTGAGTTGCGTGGAGTGTAGGGGTATGGACTAGCAGGCAGGTCCTTTCATGGATGGGGAGAGGGGCGTGGGCGCCCCATTTGGAGTGCCCACGCCCAGGGCGACAGGCCGGTCGACCCTACTGGAGGAAAGGGAAATGTTGAAGGGATGGATTCCGGCTCGAAGGCCAGAATGATCCGGCTTTGGCGCACAGGATCCCCTATGGAGGGGAGGGGAAAGGCGGAAGGGGGACGGGGAAAGGGTGAGGATGAGGTTTGCCAGCGCTCCCTCTGCGGCCTGGGACGGGACGTGGGAGATCATCCGCGGCGCAATGCCGTAGGCATCCACTTCTGCATCGAGGGTTGCAGTGCGGGAAATCATCCGCGGCGCAATGCCGCAGGCATCCGCTTCTACGCCAAGGAGGGAGGAGCGGGAAATCATCCGCGATAAAACGCGGGCATCCACGGTCGTGGGGCGAGCTCGCTGGGGGTGTGAGCCGTGGGTTATCATCCGCGGCGAGGGAACGCGGGCATCCGCGGCGAGGTGTCGCTGCGGGGAAGGTGGCCGAGAGGGAGCGCTGGCTATTAGGGTCATCCTCAGTGGATTCATGGTGTTGACAAGGGACACGGGGTAGGGAAAAGAGGACAGGAGGAGGCGCGTGTCGGTGGCCGTGCGGTCCCATACCGCTCGGGTGCGACGTGTGCTGGTTAGGCTGTTGCGACTCATGGGACTCCTTGATCCCTTTCCTGATTAGGCTCGACATACGTAGCCGAGACCTGGGATGTAATATAGCACGGATGTTTTGATTTGGTCAAGGGGGTGGCGGCGCACCTACCAGGAGGGAATCACCTCCCCAACCCTCTCCCATCAGAGGGAGAGGGGGGAATGTGGGGCAGGTCAGATAAGTGATCGCGCAAATCCTAGATCCTCGCGGAGCCTCGGAATTGTAGAAGTCAGGTAATTCGTTGACAGCAGTAGAGAGATTTAAGGGTTTGCAAAGGGGTCTTTCTATCCATTGCCTGGTGGGGTCGTTGAGTATTGTAGTAGATCAGGTACTGCTGAAGCTCGTCCTTCAGTTCCGAGACTGACTCGAAGGTAGTGCCCTCCAGCAGGTCCTCGTTCAAGGTTCTCCAGAACCGCTCTATCTTCCCGTTGGTCTGGGGCCTATAAGGGCGGGTGTAGCGGTGCTTTATGCCCAGCTCATTGAGCATCCGTTCCATGGGGTAGCCCTCGGTGTTCCTTGGGGAGGCCATCTCGGGGCCGTTGTCGGTGAGGATGGCCTCGAATTGGATGCCGTACTCCACATTGAGGAAGTTGATGGACTTCAGAGTAGCAAACATAACGGAGAGACTCTTGATGTCTCCGACCACTTCGGCCCAGGCCAGACGGGTGTAGGCGTCGATGAGGCCCACCAGGTAGTAGCGGTGCTTGGTGCCCACGATGGTATCCCGGCTGAGGTAGTGGCTGTCCAGGTGGCCCAGCTCTCCTGCCCGGGTCTTGATGATCTTGCGCTTCGATTGCTGCATCGGCTTTGTGAGCCTATTGAAACCGTGGCGTCTGGTGATGGCGTAGATGGTGGAGGGCTTAGGGGTGTTGTGTTTAAGGATGGGTTTGAGTATGGCATAGACCTCGTAACGGTTGGTACCGTTAAGGCGCTCGTTGATGACCTTCTGCTCGATGTAGGGCAGGGTGCGGCGGGACTTCCACCCGGGACCCCGCTTACGGGGGAGGAAGGCGTTGTCGGAGGGGGAAAGGAGGAACCGGTTGTAGTACTTGGCGAAGGTCTGACGGCTAGTGCCGTGGAAGGAGTAGAAGTCCTGGGCGAAGCGGAAACGGGGATGCTTCCCTGCCTTGACCAGTTGATACTCATGGATGAGGAACCGCCACTTCTGAATGTAGTTACGTTCAAGGGTGAGGTCCTTGCTGTTGTCTCGCATTCTCGCCCCCAGATTGGTTTACCCATTGAATACCAATCTGTCAACGAATTACCTAACACTTACAGGAATGACAGTGAAACTGGCCTCCTAATTGCACGGCAACGGGGGTCCAGGTAAGGCCAGAGGTATGTTGGGGTGGGGCGGATGCGGCGGATTGGCGAACTTGAGCCACCCCCGCTCGACCCTTCGACGGGGCTCAGGGTGAGCGGCCCCGCCCTGGGGATGGATTCCGGCTCTCGGCGGCCGGAATGACGAGGTTAAGGGGGTTGGGTGGGGGGAGGGGACGATATGGGGCGGGGTTAGGCGGGGACTTTGGCGACGAAGCTCTTGGTGTTGACGATGTGTCGGTTTAGGCCGAGCTTCTTGGGGAGGATGCCGAAGGCCAAGCCTATCATCTGGGGGAGGTGGATGACGGGGAGGCCAATTTGCATCTTCTTCTGACGGGCGGCTTTGGGCTGGGCGCCGTCCAGGTTTAGGTGGCAGAGAGGACAGGGCGTTACCATAACGTCGGCGCCTTCTTGTTTGGCTTCTATGAGGTGATCTCCGGCCATGGCGTAGGAGGCCTTTTCGTTCATGGTGAGGATGGGGAAGCCGCAGCACTTGGTCTTGCCTGAGTAGTCGACGGCGATGCCACCGAGGGTGGTCGTGATCTTCTCGATGTAGGTGTCACGCTCGGGTTGGTCTTCGAAGCCGAGATACATGGTGGGGCGGAGGATGTAGCAGCCGTAGAAGGGGGCGATCTTGACGCCGGTGAGGGGTCTCTCAACCAGAGGCTCGACCTTGTCCAATCCGACGTCCTCGACGATTACCCAGAGCAAGTGGCTGACCTTGGTTGTGCCCTTGTATTCAAGGCCTTCCAGGGCGAGGGTCTCGTTGATCTTGGCGAGGTACTCGGGGTCGTTCTGGAGCTTGTAGTTGGCCTGACTCATGACACCCTGACAGGTGCTGCAGATGGTCATGAGGGGGAGGCCCAGACGCTCGGCCATGGCGAAGGTGCGGGCGTTGAGGGTGTCGGAGAGCTCGGGGTTGCGCTCGCTGAGGATTCCGGCGCCCGTGCAGGCAGCCTCCTTGAGTTCGACCAACTCGATGCCGAGCTTATCGGCTACGGCGAGGGTGGCTTTGAAGAGCTCTGGGCAGGCTCCTTGGGACACGCATCCGGGATACCAGGCGTACTTCATTACTTGTTTTCCAGCTTTTCAAAAATGCGCTTTACTTTGTCCGCACCGGGCCGCTTGTGATGAAAAAGAGGCGGCAACTTCCTAGCTTTGAGAGAACGGAAGGCTGTGGGGATGAGTCCAAGGAGGGCACCTATGTTGAAAATGCCGTAGGACTCGACGATGAGGCGCTTTTCATCCAGCCAGCCACTTCGCTTGATGGAATTGGACATGGACTCGGCGTGGCGGGCGCCGTTGTTGTTGACGAAGCCCTGCTCGACGGCCTTGCGGCGAAGCTCAAGTATCTGGTCCATGGGAGCGACGCCCTTGGGGCACACCTGAACGCATTCGAAGCAGTGGGTGCAGTCCCAGATGCCGCCAGCCTGACCGAGCTTCCTGAGCCTGTCTTCTTCTATTCCGTCCCTGGGGTCTCCGGCGAAGCGGAGGGCCTTGGCAAGGGCAGCGGGCCCGAGGAAACGCTTGTCGACTTCCAGGACGGTGCAGTCAGAGACGCAGGCTCCGCACATGATGCAGCCCATGACCTGATTCAGGGCCAGCATGGCGGAGTTGTCAACGATATATTCGTGGTCGGGGGTGGGGCCGGTGGGGGAGAGCCAAGGCTGAATCTTGTTTATCCTCTCCCAGAAGGGTTTAGCGTCTACGACGAGGTCCTTGATTACCGAGGTGTTACCCATAGGCTCGACGACGATGGTGTCGGAGCGGGAGAGGGCGTCGGTGATCTTGGTGTTACAGGCGAGTCCGGCATGACCGTTGACCCGCATGGTGCAGGAGCCGCAGATGGCGCTGCGGCAGGAACAGCGGAGGGCAAGGGACTGGTCCTGGTACTCGCGGATCTTTATCAGGGCGTCGAGGACCATCTCGTGCTCATCGCACTCGACCTTGAAGTCCTCGTAATATGGCCCTGAGCCCGACTCCCGGTTGAAGCGTTTGATTTTAACGGCTACTTCCATCTTCCCTCGCGTTCCAGCCGGCTAGTAAGTTCGGGCCTGGGGCTGCCATCTAGTAATAGTAACGGGTGCATAGTCGATACGAGGTTCGCCCCCCTGAAGGGTGACAAGGGTATGTTGGAGCCAGTTTTTGTCGTCTCGCTCGGGGTAGTCGGTGCGGGTGTGGGCACCGCGGCTCTCCTTGCGAACGATTGCGCCGGCGACGATGGTCTCGGCGCAATCGAGCATAAACCCCAACTCGAGGTAGGATAGCAGGTTGTAGTTGAAGACTTTTCCTTTGTCGTTGATCGAGGCCTTGGCGTAGCGCTCCTTGAGCTGGACGAGGGTCTCCTGGGACTTTTTAAGGCCGTCGGCGTCGCGGAAGACAGCTACGTTCGTGTGCATGGACTGGCCCATTGCGAGTCGAATCGCGGCGGGCGGGTCGCTGTTGGCATCCCGCTTGAGTAAAGCCTCGATACGGGCCTCTTCATCGGACTTGATGGCGTTGGAAAGGATGGGCTGGCTAAGGGAGGAGGCGTATTCGGCGGAGGTGAGGCCGGAGCGTCTGCCAAAGACGACGGTTTCCAGCAGGGAGTTGGCCCCGAGCCGGTTGCCTCCGTGGAGGCTGATGCAGGCGCATTCGCCCGCGGCGTAGAGACCCGGGATGGATGTTGCGCCGTTGAGGTCGGTCTTGATGCCCCCCATCTGGTAGTGCATTCCGGGCACGATGCGGATGGGCTCCTCAGCGATGTCGACTCCTGAGAACTGGACGCCAAGCTCCCGGATCTGGGATAGACGTTCGAGGATTTTTTGCTTACCGAGGTGTCGGCAATCGAGGAGGATTGCGCCATCGACGCCACGGCCTGCATCGATTTCCACACGTTCTGCTCGGGAGACGACGTCCCGGGAGGCAAGCTCCATCTTGTTGGGGGCGTAGTAGGGGTTGCGGGAGTTGCCCATGAAGCGCTCGCCCTCGGAGTTGATGAGATAAGCGCCTTCACCTCGGGCGGCCTCGGAGAGGAGGGCGCCGTTGGAGGGGAGGGTGGTGGGGTGGTACTGGACCATCTCCATGTCCATGAGGGGAGCGCCGGCGTTGTAGGCAAGGGCAATGCCGTCTCCGGTGCAGATCATGGCGTTGGTGGAGGGCTCATAGACCCGGCCCAGGCCGCCACTGGCCATTATCACGGCCTTTGCCTGGATGGGCTCGATCCTGCCCGAGAGCATGTCCATGGCCACCGCACCCTTACAGACTCCGTCGAGCATGATCAGGGAAGTGACGAACCACTCTTCGTAGACGAAGATGCCGGCCTTCATGAGCTGTTCGTACATGACGTGAAGGATGGCCTGGCCGGTGATGTCGGCAACGAAGAAAGTCCTGGCGAAGGATGCGCCGCCGAAGCTTCGGGCGCCAAGTCTGCCTCGCTCGTCGCGGTTGAAGATCACGCCCATATGCTCGAGCTCAATGATGTCGCTCGGGGCTTCCCGGGCCATGATCTCGATGGCGTCCTGGTCACCAAGGTAGTCGGAGCCTTTGACGGTGTCGAAGGCGTGGGACTCCCAGTCGTCTTCTCGGCCCTCTTCGGGCATGGCCGCGTTGATACCGCCCTGGGCGGCATTGGAGTGGCTACGGACGGGGTGAACTTTGGAAACAACGGCTACGTTAGCGCCGTGTCGGTGGGCCTCAAGAGCTGCCCTCATACCGGCGAGTCCCGCGCCTATAACTAGTACGTCGTGTTGTGGCAAGTGATGACCTGTATTGGGGGGTCGGGTCGGGGGTGATTTTATCATCGAGGCCTGGAAGAGACAAGATGGTGTTTTCGTTCGGGAAATGCGAGTTAGTTGACATATTACAATCAAAGGGAAACGGCTTTGCATATGATTGTTTGCGGGGCGCAGGCATGATTATTGATTGTTTGTCGAGTCGGAGGATTTGGGTGGTGAGGGGGTTGCGGCTTGTTGTAATGAAGGCTTTTCGCAGGGTGAGCCTTGGTCATGGGACATTATAGGGAGGGTGGGGAGGGGCAAGGGGTTGATGTCATAGGGGGGCAGTGTGACAACGATGGCGGTCCCTATGGGGAGGTATGGTTATTAAGATGGGTGTGTGTATCCGCTCGACCCTTCGATCCGCCATGGCGGACTTTCAGCACGCTCAGGATGAGCGGAATCAAACATGGAGATTGGGTGGAGGAGGACGGAGGGGCTGGGATGTAGTGGGAGGTGAGTGGGAAAATCCTAGATCCCTCGCGGAGCCTCGGGATGACAATGGGCGGAGGAGCGTCGGGGTGAGGGGGTTGGGGAGGAGGCTCGTGGTGACGGGGAAGAGGTAGAGCGTTGCGGGTTGGGTGGGGGGGACTTAGAATCCTGGAATGCGGGTTATTGCTGGTGAGGCAAAGGGGCGGAGGTTGAAGGCTCCGGCGAATGCGGGGCTGCGGCCCAGCTCTGAACGGGTTCGAGGGGCGCTGTTCTCTATGCTGGATGCGGCGGGTGTGGAGTTGAGGCGGGTGCTGGACCTGTATGCAGGCACAGGGGCGATCGGGATCGAGGCGTTGAGCCGGGGGGCGGGGTGGGTGGACTTCGTGGAGCGGGACCGGGGGTTGGCTCGAACTATAGGAGATAACCTTAAGGCCACGGGGTTAAGTGACCGGGGTCGGGTGCATGTGCTGGATGCGGAGAAAGCGGTGGGAACACTCTCGGGGGAGTACGACTTGATATTCATGGACCCTCCGTATGCTGATGAGCCGGTTGATCGGGTCCTGGGGCTGATAGGTGAGAAAGGCTTATGCAGTCCGGAAGGACTGCTAATTGTTGAGCACTCCAAGCGTCGGCCTATCAAGGAACGGTACGGGAATTTCGTGCTGGAAAAAGAGAAGACGTACGGTGATACAATGTTGAGCATCTTTCGAGTGGAGGGAAGTCTTTGACCACCGCCCTATACCCCGGGAGCTTCGATCCCGTAACCAACGGTCACCTGGACATCGCAAAGAGGGCCTCCTTAGTGTTCGACGAGGTTGTAATAGCGGTTTACTCCACACCAGACAACAAGAGGCTGCTATTCAATACCGAGGAACGTATAGCCCTGATCAATGACTCGCTGGAAGGCTTCCCGAACATCAGGGCGGTTGAGTATACGGGGCTGACCGTGGACTACGCCCGGGAGATCAATGCCAAGGTGATGATACGAGGGCTTCGGATGAACTCGGACTTCGAGCGTGAGTTCGAGATGGCGTTGATGAACAAGAAGCTGGCCCCGGACATTGAGCTGGTGACGTTTATGAGCAGCCTGGAGCACCAGTTCCTAAGCTCTTCCCTGTTGAAAGAGGTAGTGAAGCTTGGTGGAGACCCGGACTCTTTTGTGCCGGCGCACGTGGGCAAGGCGTTGATGAAGCGGCTGAGGTAGGGATTCACCCTCACTCTCCTCAGCGAGCCTACGGCCCCAGCCCTCTCCCGTCGAGGGAGAGAGGGTAGGATTGCCCACCACCCAGGGACTAAGCGGAGTCCCACCCCGCCCCAGATTCCTCGCGGGGCCTCGGAATGACAGTGGATTCTATTTGAAGGCTGGCATTACGTCTTCGATGAAGGACTGGACAGCGTCGAAGTCGAAGGGGGCGCGGAAGGCGATGTTGAGGTCTGTGACGCCGATGTCGACGTACTCCCCGATGCGGTCCATGACCTGAGCCGAGGTGCCGAAGAGCATGCCGCCAGGCTTGTAGGTGGGGTCGCCACCCCAGGCGCTTTCAATATCGTCGTGTTTCTTTCGGGCGTCAGCTTCGTCGGTTCCCATGTAGAAGCCTAAGTTGACGCTGCGGGTGATTGAGGCCGGGTCCCGGCCTTCTTTATCGCACCAGCCGTCGAGGATCTGGGACTTGGCGGCGAACATCTCGGGGGGGACGTAGGCGGCGTTCCAGCCATCGGCGTACTTAGCGGTAATGCGCAAGGTGCGCTTTTCACCGAGGCCGCCGATCCAGAGTCGGGGAGAGGCCTGGATGGGGCGGGGGAAGAGGTAGGCGTTATCGACGGAGTAGTGCTCGCCTTGGAAGGTCGTGGACTCGTTGTGGAGCATGGAGCGAATGATCTGGGCACCCTCTTCGAGTTGGTCGAGTCGGGTCTTTATTGGGGGGTACGGGTAGCCGTAGGCGAGGAACTCCATCTCGTACCAGCCGCCACCGATCCCCATTTCAACGCGTCCGTTGCTGATATGGTCGATGGTGACGGTTGCCTTGGCGAGGAGAGCAGGATTTCGGTAGCCGATGGCCATGACGAGGCAGCCGATGCGTACATTTTCGGTTTCCGCTGCAATGGCAGCCATTGTGGTCGTAGCCTCGAAGCAAGGGCTTTTGCCGTCTTGGGTGGGATTTTCGTAGAAGTGATCCCAGACGGAGACCCAGTAAAAACCATTGGAGTCGGCGACTTGCCAGAGCTTGCGGAGGTCGGGGTAGCTAACGTCCTGGACGCCGGTGTGCATGCCTATACGCAGGGCCATGAATGCCTCCCATTGAAGCGGATGATGGGCGTATATTAGCAGGAAGGGTGTGGGGGGTGGGGTGCTATAATCGGGGTGATTTGGGGGACAGGATTCACCCTCACCCTCACCCTAGCCCTCTCCCCTCAAGGGAGAGGGGAGGAAAAAGACCATGGCGAACCAACAGGCTTCTATGCTGGAGCGGAAACCGCTTTTTCTGTTGATGGATGGGCATGCGCTGATTCATCGGGCGTTTCATGCGTTGCCGCCTCTCACCGTGAATAAGACAGGGGAACCTATCGGGGCGGTGTATGGGTTCACCAGCGCATTGCTGAAGGCTCTCGACGAGATAGACCCGACTCACTGCGCGATCGTATTCGACAGGCCGACGCCCACGTTCAGACACCTGCAATATGAGGAATACAAGGCGCAGCGGGCGTCGACGCCGGATGAACTGAGAGCGCAGTTCAGGCGAACCCGGGAACTCATTGCGGCCTTTGGGATTCCCGCCTACGAGATGGATGGCTATGAGGGGGACGACATTCTCGGGACTCTGTCGAAGCAGGCGTCGGAGCAGGGGATTGATACGGTAATCCTCACGGGGGACACGGACATCGTCCAGCTTATCAATCCGTACGTGAAGGCTCTAATACCCAGAGGGATGTTCAAGGAGACCGTGTTCTACGACGAGAAGAAGGTTGTGGAGAGGTACGGTGTGCCTCCTGTCCTGATCCCAGACCTAAAGGGGCTGATGGGGGACACGTCGGACAACATACCTGGGGTGCCGGGGATCGGGGCGAAGACGGCGGCGAAGCTGGTGCAGCAGTTCGGGGGGATAGAGGATATATACAAGCATGTAGAAGAGGTGAAGCCGCCGCGGATTCAAGGTTTACTGAAAGAGCACGAATCCCAGGCGAGGCTGTCGGTGGACCTGGCCAGGATTATAGTGCAGGTGCCTTTGGACCTTGACCTTCCAGCTTGTGCAAGGGCGGCGTTTAACCGGGAGGCGGTGGTGGGACTGTTCAGGGAGCTGGAATTTTCCAGTTTGCTGCCTCGGCTGCCGGGTGGGGATAGGGAGAGTGGTGAAGAGGCCGAGGAGAAGGTCTCGGGGGGTGGGGCTGTCGAGTACCACACGGTACGGGACGAAGGCGCCCTTGAGGCGATGATTGCGGAGGTTCGGGAGGCGGGATACTTCGCTTTCGATACTGAGACGACCAGCCTGAACGCGATGATGGCGGGCTTGGTGGGGATTTCGATATCGGCGAGGCCCGGAGTGTCGTACTACATTCCGGTGGGGCACAACTCGGGGCTGCAATTGCCTAGAGAGCTGGTAATAGAAAGGCTACGGCCTCTGTTCGAGGACGAGTCGCTGCCCAAGACAGCCCACAATGCCAACTACGACATGATGATCCTGGCTAATTACGGGATAGAGGTGCGGGGTCTGGCCAACGACAGCATGATTGCAGCCTTCCTGATCGGGGAGAAGTCATTGGGACTGAAGGGGCTTTCCTTCGACAGGCTGGGGATTGAGATGATGCCGATCACGGAGCTGATCGGCACAGGATCAAAGCAGATCACGATGGACAAGGTGAGCGTGGAGTCGGCGAGCCCGTACGCGGCGGCGGACGCGGATATTACCCTGCGCCTATCCATGATGATCGAGAGGGAGCTGCGGGAGGAGGGGCGATGGGAAATCATGGACGACGTGGAGCTGCCCCTCGTTCCTATCATTGTGCGGATGCAACGTGCGGGGATTGCACTGGACGGGAAACTACTGGAGGGGTTGTCCCTGGAGTTGGGGGAGCGGATGGCGGTGCTGGAGGGGGGGATCTATGACGACGTCGGGCACCGGTTCAACATTAATTCGCCGAAGCAGCTTGGTGACGTACTGTTCAAAGAGCTGTCGCTGCCGAGCGCCAAGCGGACCAAGAGCGGGTTCTCGACGGATGCACGGGTGTTGGAAGGACTGAGGGGCGCGCATCCGATGGTGGAAAAGATGCTCGAGTTCCGGCAGATATCTAAGCTCAAATCGACATATCTGGATGCTTTGCCGTCGCTGGTGAACCCGAACACGGGTCGGGTGCACACGACGTTCAACCAGACGGGGACTGTGACGGGTCGGGTGTCGAGCAACGATCCGAACCTGCAGAACATACCGATTCGCACGGAACTGGGCGGCCAGGTGCGGCATGCGTTCATTGCGCAGGACCACCCGGACTGGGTATTGCTGGCGGCGGACTATTCGCAGATAGACCTACGGGTGCTGGCGCATATATCGGAGGACCCGAGCCTGATAAAGGCATTCCATGACGGGGCGGACATTCACGCTGCAACTGCTTCATTTGTATATGGTGTCCCGATGGACGAGGTCACATCGGAAATGCGCCGGATTGCTAAGACGATAAACTTCGGGATCATCTATGGGATCAGCGGGTTCGGGCTGGCGTCCTGGACGGAGCTTTCCAACGAAGAGGCCCAGACCTTCATAAACCAGTATTTTGAGCGGTACCCGGGAGTCAAGGAGTACATGGAGGTGACGAAGCACAAGGCTCGGGCGCAGGGGTACGTGCAGACGGTGCTGGGTCGGCGGCGGCACTTCCCGGAGTTAAACTCGAGGAACCACAACGTTAGGATGGCTGCCGAGAGGATGGCTATCAACATGCCCATCCAGGGCACGTCGGCGGAGATAACGAAGCTGGCGATGATCGGGATGCAGAACCGGATGGACGAGGCCCATATGAGGAGCAGGATGCTTCTTCAGGTCCACGACGAGCTAATCTTCGAGACGCCGTCGGATGAAGTGGAGGAGATGGCTGGGCTGGCGAGAGAGGTCATGTCTTCGGCGCTGGAGTTGAGCGTACCCCTGAACGTGGATGTAAAGATGGGCCCCAACTGGGGAGACATGGCGTAACCGATGCCGGAATTACCGGACGTTGAGGCGATGCGTCGGGTGATAGCGCCTGAAGTAAGGGGCCGTACCGTCGGTGGGGTGACGCTGAACTGGCCGAAGGCGGTCAAGACCCCTTCGGCTGGGGAGTTCCGGGAGGACATTCTAGGCGCGACCATTGATGACGTGGGCCGGAGGGCGAAGTATTTTCTATTCCAACTGAGGGATACGCGCACCCTGATAGTGCACTTGAGGATGACGGGCTCGCTGCGGGTTGTAGAGTCCTCGGAGGAGATGCACCGGTATACGCAGACGGTATTTCACTTTGAAGACGGGTACGACCTACGGTTCGTGGACCCGCGCAAGTTTGGGGCGGTGTGGTTAGTTGATGATGCGGAGTCGGTGGTCGGGGGGCTCGGGCCCGAGCCACTGGAGCCCTCATTCACTCCGGGAGTGCTGGAGGGAATCGTTGAGGGACGGAGCACGGTGATAAAGTCGCTGCTGATGGACCAGAAGCGGATTGCCGGGATTGGGAACATCTACGCGGACGACATTCTGTTCAGGTCAGGCGTGCATCCTCAGACACCGGCGAAGAAGCTAGGTGCGGAGTCGATAGGTGCGATTCACGATTCGATAGTAGTGATACTGACGCGGGCCATTGAGATATTGCAGGAGAATCTCCCGGCAGATGCGCCCCCTACGGAGGATTTGGGAGACAAGATATTCCTGGTTCCTCGGAAGAGCGGGGCGTCGTGTCCCGGGTGTTCCGGGGAGATACAGAGGATGGTGGTCGGGGGGAGGGGGACTTATTTTTGTCCGGTTTGTCAGCCTACGGTGGGTGTTGGGTAGACAACTGTGTGATGGCGAGGGGAAGGGCGATTCACGAATCGCCCTTACGGGGGGAGGGGGAGCGGGCAAAGGATCAATAGGGATAGTGTGGGGTTAGCTTCCGCCGGGGAGGGGGCCGAAGCCTTTTTGCAGGAGTTCCACGAAGACTCCGTGGGTGCCTTTGGGATGGACCCATAGGTAGTCGGCGTTGGGGCCGGGCTCTTCGTCATCGGGGATGCCGGTGACACGGCCGCCGTGGGAGCGGACCTTTTTTACAGAGTCGCGGATGTCATCTACCTCGAAGGTGATTAGGTAGACACCTTCGCCTCGGGTTTCAAGGAACTTGCCGACGGCACTGCCTTCGCCGAGGGGCTCGATGAGCTCGATGAGGGCTTTGGAGCCGTTGCCGAGGTAGGTGCTGCTGTAGCCGAGTTGAGTGTTGTCGTTGGGCAGCTGCATAACCTCCAAGCCGAAGAGGTTGCAGAATCTGTCGGAGGCTTCCTGAAGGTCGTGGACGGCGATACAAACGAAGCTCAAGTCTGTTGCCATGTTCTCCTCCCTAGGGGCCAGGGCGCAGGGCCTTGGCGCAGTCTTTTGGTGGTGTAGAATGTAACGGCCCCGCTCCGCCCACGGCGGACTTTCAGCCAGGCGGATGTTTCACCCGGGGCGCAGTTGGGATTATATACGCTCTGCAACCACCGGTAACCAAGCAAAGGGGGACAAAGATGGAAAAGGCAATGGAAGGCTACAGGGTGGTCGACTTGACACAGTGGGAGGCCGGAACTTCCTTTACTCAGGCTCTGGCCTGGCTGGGGGCGGATGTGATCAAGGTGGAGGCCCCAGGGAGAGGGGATCCGGGTCGGGTAGCGCCGCAGGACATTGCCGGGATCGACAGTCCTTATTTTCTGATCCTGAACTCCAACAAGCGGAGCATCACTCTGAACTTGAAGTCGGAGGAGGGGAAGGCTGTGTTCCTGGAACTGGTGAGAAATGCAGACGTAGTGGCGGAGAACCAGGGACCCGGGACCCTCGAGCGATTAGGACTGGGATACGATGTGCTGTCGGAGGTGAATCCGAAGATAGTGCTGGGGCGGGTCAAGGGGTTCGGGACATACGGGCCCTACAGTCGCTACAAGTGCTTCGACATGATCGCGCAGTGCACGGGCGGGTCGTATGCCACAAATGGATACAAAGATGGGCCGCCTGTACCGATGGGAACGTCCATCGGGGATATTGGGACGGGCTACCACGCGGCTCTGGGAGTTGTGGCGGCATTGCTTCAGAGGGAGCGGACTGGGAAGGGGCAGGTAGTTGAGGTTTCCATGCAGGAGTCGGTGTTCAACTTTGGCAGGGTTGCGATGATGTGGTACTACCACAATCCCGAGATGATAATGAGAAAGGGAGACGACGGTTGGAACACCGCGCCCTCCCGGATGTACCGGTGCAAGCCCGGCGGTCTCGATGACTACTGCTATGTCTACGCCACCGAGAGCATCTCAGATTCGTGGAACAGCCTGCTCAGGATAATCGGCAGGGAAGACCTCGTCGGCGACGAGCGCTACACCTCCTCGGAACTCCGGTTCAATCGGAAGGAAGAGGTGGACAAGATGGTCGAGGACTGGACGCTACAGCACACCAAGTATGAGGTTATGAACACGTGCGCGAGCCAGGGGGTCGTGGCTGGGGCGGTTCTGAACGCCAAGGACCTGTTCGAAGACCCGCACATCGAGGAGCGGGGGATGATAGCCACCATGGAGCACCCGCAGAGAGGGGAGTGGAAGATGATCGGGAACCCGATCAATCTGTCGGACTCCCCGACTGAATACAGAGCGGCACCCCTATTGGGGCAGGACACAGATGAGGTCCTGGCAGGCGTGCTGGGCTACTCCGAAGAGCGCATAGAGAAACTGCGGCAAGAAAGCGTAGTTTAGCGGTCCCGATCAGTGGGATGCTGAAACTCGTTCTGGCCGGGATCTGCCTCCTGCTGTTAATCGCGTGTGGGGGTGGGGAGGGCGCTCGAGGCCCGGATACCGAGTCTGAGGCTGCACTGGCGCATTATCGGGAGGGCGAGGAGCTCTTCAGCAAGGGCCAACTAGGGGCCTCCATTGCGGCGTTCACCAAAGCCATACGCGCCGATCCAGAATTCTCAGACGCCTATTTCGACAGGGGTCTCGCTTGGCTGGCAACAAAGCGATGGAATGACGCCATCGACGATTACGACGAGGCATTAGCACTAGACCCTGAGAGGGTCGCTGCCTATTACAACAGGGCGTTTGCATATTCCCAGCTTCGAAGACCGCAGGACGCGGTGTCGGACTACACGGAAGTTGTGGAGCGTGACGCGGGGAACGCGCAGGCATTCGCCAACCGGGGCAGCATGTACATCGAAATGGGGCTCCCGGGATTAGCATTGGAGGACTTTGACAAGGCCATCGGGCTGGACGCGGATCTGGGGAAGGCTTATGTGGGACAGGCGATTGCCTACTCGATGCTTGATATGTCCGCCGAGGCCCAGACTGCAATCGAGGCGTCGGTGGAGAGGGGCTAC
This sequence comes from Dehalococcoidia bacterium, assembly GCA_965197585.1. Classification (GTDB taxonomy): domain Bacteria; phylum Chloroflexota; class Dehalococcoidia; order Plut-88900; family Plut-88900; genus Plut-88900. Next base: position 1,659,530 of record OZ240215.1, on the reverse strand, counting down.
GTGGCGTACAACGTGAAACGGATCATAGAGCGGGCGTTGGCCGAGTATCTGGTCGCTGGGACGGTGCAGTAGTCCGATATCGGTTGACGACTAGATTGTCTCCCTATAGACTGACGGAGTAAACAGACCGGTCGGTCTAGTGTTGGGAGTCGTCTACAATGACTGCTAGAACCGAAACCCGCACCGCACGCGAGCGCATCCTGAATGCAGCGGCGAGTCTCTTTGCACGGCGGGGTTACTACAACTCCAACGTGGACGAGATAGTCCAGCAGTCGGGGACATCCAAGGGCAGCTTTTACTTCCACTTTCCAAGCAAGGAGCAGATGGCGCTCGGCCTTGTCGACCAGTTGAGCGAGAAACTGGTCAGGAAGTTGGAGCGGTCCATAGCGTCGGAGACCGACCCACTGAAGAGGATACCGCTGGCGATAGACGCGCTGCTTTCCACCTTCTCCAAGCAGAGGAAGCTGGCCCAGATACTGATGGTAAACATCGTGGGGCAGGGGCGCGCGATGGACCGCAAGTTCCTGCCGATACGGGACAAATTCGCGGGGCTGATTCGCCGGGAGCTGGATGCGGCGGTGGAGGCAGGGGCGATCAGGCCGGTAGATACGAGCCTGGTTTCGCAGCTGTGGTTGGGGGCGCTAAACGAGATAATCCTCAGGTGGCTTCTGCGAGACAAGCCGTCGCCCCTGATGGAAAGTGCGCCCGCCGTTCGTGAATTGCTTATGAATGGCATAGGAGTTCAGGCGGGGGAGGGAGAGGCGGTCGGGGGGCGCGTAACAAAAACGGAAGAGGCGGCGGTATGAGTCCCAATTCCCGGACATCCACTCTTGGCCCGTCCACGTTGTCACGAGCCGAGTACGGGCCCGGACTCGTTAGCCGGTCGCGCTTGCTTCGGCAGGAAGCGAGCCCAACGGAGGTTTACCGAAACGCGGAGCCCGGCGAGGAGTTTCGGGTGTTCTGGGCCCAGCGGGACCGGGACCTGGTTATTGTGGGGTTGGGGGTAGCGTGCGGGGTCAAGGTGTCGGGGGCGGACAGGTTTATGCGGGTGAGGGAGTGGTACCGCGACCTGATTGAGGAAGCGGTGGTTCAGGGGCCGGATGTTGCCGGGACGGGGCCAATGGCCCTCGGGGGGTTCCGGTTTGATGCCGAGGCGCAGGAATCTCCTGAATGGAGGAGGTTTGCCGACGGGATGATGGTCGTGCCCCGGGTGTGCTACGCGTGGACTCCCGACGGGTGCTGGGTGACCGAGAATCGACTGCTATCTTCCAACGGGGCGGAAACCCTATTTACGTCCGTGCACGATGCTGACCCTGTAGTTAATTCGGGCATGGCAAACCTATGGACGCGTTCGGTGGAAGGGGCGTTGGAGTCGGTGAGGTCGGGGGAGGCGGACAAGGTAGTGATCGCGCGTAGGGCTGCGGTGGATGGGTCGGGAGAGATGGACGTGCCGGGGACATTGGAACGATTGATGGATGGCGAGGCAAGGTGCTCGGTATTCTCATTCGGGGTTGGGCCGGACACTTTTCTGGGCGCCAGTCCCGAACCACTGGTGACCCTCGCCGATGGAAAGCTAGAGTGCATATGCCATGCGGGGTCGGCGGCCCGGGGTGTGACGGCGGAGCAAGACAGGAAGCTGGGCGAGGCGCTATTAAACGATCCGAAGGAGCAGCGGGAGCACTATCTTGCGGCCAGTTCGGTCGAGCAGGCTTTGAGCGGGCTGTGTGATGAGCTTACATGGGACTCGACACCGCGACTGTCGAAACTGAAGAATGTGCAGCATCTGTCTACTGCGTTCCACGGTGCCAATGACCAGCGTCGGGACATCCTGGAATTTGTTGAGGCGTTGCACCCGACTCCCGCCGTGGCCGGTGTTCCCACCTGGAAGGCTTTGGCCTTGATCCAGGAGCTAGAGGAGATGGACCGAGGATGGTACTCGGGGCCTGTGGGGTGGATGGACCACAAGGGTCGGGGGGAGTTTGCCATAGCTATCAGGTCCGGGTTAATTACGGAAGACCGGGCTTATCTGTACGCGGGGGCGGGAATCGTGGAAGGATCTGACGCGAAGAGGGAGTTTGCGGAGACGGAGCTGAAGATGCTCGGTCTAAAGGAAGCTCTGAATTTGGGTTAGGCATGAAGAGACCTGTGCGCAACTTGTCAACAAATGGGAACCCCGCCCGGAATCCGCTTGACCTTTCGACCCTGCTCCCGCCTAGGCGGATCTTCGACAGGGTGAGCGGATTCCGGCCCCACCCCCGAGCAAGGGCATATAGTCCCTCTGAGTGTTAAGTGCCGAGTTACGCAAAGGCCTCATGAAGACGGAGAACCGGAATTACGCAATGGCGGGGGGTCTGGGGGAGGGGTTGGCGTCGGCCGGGTTACGAGATGTGGTCATGTGCCCCGGGTCTCGGTCGGGGCCGCTTGCGATTACTTTTGCCAGGAGCACCGCCATTAAGACCTGGGTGCACCTTGACGAACGCTCTGCGGGTTTCTTTGCACTGGGAATTGCCAAGGGGTCTAAGAGGCCAGTTGCGGTTATGACCACATCCGGGACGGCGACGGCAAATTTGCTGCCTGCGGTAGTCGAGGCTCGGCTGACGGGGGCGCCTCTTATAGTGATTACGGCGGACCGACCTTCGGAGCTGGTGGACTGGGGGGCCAACCAGACCATCGAGCAAAGCAGAATCTACGGTGCGCACGTGAAGTGGGCCGCCGACCTGCCAGTCCCGGAAGCGAACGTTCGGCTCACAGACTACGCCTTGGCCATCGGGCGGAGGGCTTATGCCACGGCTGCAGGCTATCCGTCGGGGCCGGTGCACCTTAACGTGCCGTTTCGTGAGCCGTTGGCTCCAGTTGCCATCACAGGAGAGGAGATTGAGGTATCCGGGGGTGGGGGAATTTTGGATGACGTAGAGGTCGCGGGTGCACCGGATGGATGGGAGGCGGGGAGGGAAGCCGGGGCGAGGTTGGAGGGGGTTGAGCGGGGGTTGATCGTTTGCGGGCCGCAGAGCAATCCGGAGCTGACGGGAGCGGTGTCGGAGGCGGCGCGGAGCCTAGGGTATCCGATTCTTGCCGATCCGCTATCGCAAGTCAGGTGCGGGACGCATGATATTTCACAGGTTATTAGCGTCTACGATTTGATACTGCGCGACCAGGGTTTGTGGGAGAGGCTCGAGCCGGAGGTGGTGCTGCGGTTCGGGGCCTGGCCGACTTCCAAGTCGTTGGGCACGTTCCTTACACGATTCAGGGACGCACGGCACGTGCTGGTGCCAGAGACCGGCTGGCCGGACCCGCATCATTTAGCCGCAGACGTAGTGCAGGTGGATCCGGTAACCTTTTGCCGTGGGCTGGCCGCGGGTGGCGGTGGGCGGGACGGCGGGTCCCCGTGGCTCGACGAGTGGGTCGGTTTCGGCCGATCTGTCGGGGAGGGGGCGGGGGGACATATGGCAGGGTTAGACGAGCTTTTCGAGGGGAAGATCTTTCACGAAATCCAAGAGCACATCCCCGCATCTACGATCCTGTTTGCAGGGAACAGTATGCCGGTGAGGGATATGGACACGTTCATGCCTGCTTCGCATCGAAATATCAGGGTAATGGGGAATCGGGGGGCGAGCGGCATCGACGGGGTGATATCGACGGCGTTAGGGGCGGGGGGCGGGGCGAGGAGGCCGGTGGTGGCGGTGGTAGGCGACCTATCCTTTTTCCACGACATGACGGGACTGCTTATGACCAGGAACAGTGAGATAAACGCGACCATTGTGGTCGTGAACAACGATGGTGGGGGCATATTTTCATTCCTGCCCCAGGCTGAGCACCCGGCACATTTTGAAAAGGTTTACGGGACGCCGCACGGGCTGACGTTTGGGTCAGTGGCGGAGTTGTATGGATTGGAGTACACGCGGGTCTCGACGTGGGAGGAGTTTGGTGAAGCCGTGGATCGGGGAACTGCCGACATAGGAACGTCGATCATTGAGGTCCCGAGTTCCCGGGAGCGGAACGTGGCTCTGCATCGAGAAGCGTGGGCCGCGGCCTCGGATGCGCTCCGCAGCGTGGAGAGGGGTTAGCCGTGGCGCTTGTGCCAGTCAACGGGATCCGGTTGAACGTGGAGGTTGAAGGACAGGGTCCACCCTTGGTCATGCTTCACGGCTTCACGGGCGACTTGAGCACCTGGCGCCCATTGGCTGGGACACTCGGGGGACGGTACACGACGGTACTGGTCGATCTGATAGGGCATGGGGAGTCGGATGCGCCGGAAGACCCAGCGAGATATTCGATGGAGCGGTGTGTCGATGATCTGCTCGCCCTAGCCGATCATCTCAAAATAAATGAAGCGGTCTGGCTGGGATATTCGATGGGTGGGCGGGTTGGACTATGCCTGGGCACGACCGCACCGGAGCGATGCCGGGCGTTGATTCTGGAGGGGGCTTCAGGGGGAATAGGTAGTGAACGGGAGAGGGCGACGAGGGTGTCAGCGGACAGGGCGCTTGCTATTCGGATAGAGGACCGGGGCGTAGCGTCCTTTGTCGAACACTGGGAGTCTCAGGCCCTTTTTGCCAGCCAAGATCGGATGGAAGAGCGGGTACGAATGGAGTTGAGGCGGCAGAGGCTGGGGAATCGGGCCACGGGGCTGGCCAACAGTCTCAGGGGGATGGGGACCGGGGCGCAGCCCACCGTTTACCATCGTCTTCCGGAATTTCGGAAGCCGACACTGTTCCTTGCGGGTGAGGATGACCAGAAGTTCCTGACGTTGGCCCGAACCATGAGTGAACTGACTCCCATCGGCGACTACGCTTCGATTCCGAACGCGGGTCACTGTGCTCACCTGGAGAATCCGAAAGAGTTTGAGACCAAGGTTTGCGAGTTCCTAAACGCCTTAGACGGGAACCGCTATAACGGGTCTACAGCCGGACTTGCCCGCGAGGCCCGAGGGCAAAGTGTTGGATAGCATCGAGGTCGGGGGAGATGCCGAGTCCGGGGGAGTCGGGGGTGATGAGGAAGCCGCTGTCGGGGGAAAGGGGCGCTTGGAGGAGGTCGTGGGTGAGTAGGGGCCCGGTGGCCAGGCCGCAGGCTTGGGGGATGTTTAGTGCAGCTGCTAAATGTAACGCGGCGGCCAGACCGACGCCTGTTTCCAGAGAGGAAGTAAGCACGGCCCCCAAGCCACGGACTTGGGCGTGCTCGATAATAGAGCGGGCAGCGGTGATACCGCCGACTCTTGCGAGCTTGATGACAAGGAAGTCTACGGCACCAGACTCGGCGAGGGTTGCGGCGGACTGCGCATTCTCGACGGACTCGTCGGCGGCGATGGGGATGGGGGAGTTGAGGTGGAGTCGAGAGAGGGTTGGGATGTCGGGTGGGGTTACGGGTTCTTCAATGAACTCGGGGGAGAATTTGGAAAGACGGTCGAGGGCAAGCGAGGCCTGGTTCTCGGCCCAAGCTTGGTTGGCATCCAGGCGGAGATTGACGGCAGCACCCACGGCATTGCGTGTGCGGGTTAGGGCGTCCTCGTCGACGTCGAGGTCTCGGCCACCGACCTTGAGCTTGAGGGTTCGAAAGCCCTCCTCGACGGCTTTTGTTGCCAGAAATTCCGTCTCAGCGGGGGCTGCTTCGCCGATTATGGCGTTGACTTCAACAGGTCTGGGTGAGCCGCCAAGGAAGACAGCGAGGGGCTTGGCCTCGGATTTGGAAAGACAGTCCAGTGCTGCGGTCTCAAGGGCGAAGGCGAGAGAGGGTGGAGGAATGGCGGGAAATGGGGTCGAGGCAAGGGGCCTCGTGAGCAGGGCAGGGGCAACGGTCTCTAGGGCGGTAGCGAGGTATCGGAGGGATGCGGGACTGCGGGTGAGGGAGGCGGGGGCTTCGCCGAGGCCGATGATGCCGTTGTCGGTCTCGATCTGGACCAACAAGCTATATCGGGCGTCTATTAGGGACGATGACGTGCGGAAAGGGCGCTTGAATGGGACGGCTACGCTCTGCCATTCGATACCGGTGATTAACATAAGATCAGGTGAGCAGGGGAGTCAAAAATAGCTACCACACTCGATTTAACTGACTTCCGGGAGGTAACATGACTTCAACCTATACAGACATCATATACGAAAAAGGCGACGGCATAGCCAAGATCACCATTAACCGTCCGGAGGTGCTGAACGCTTTCCGGCCCCGCACCATAGACGAGATGGTGGACGCGTTCAAGGATGCGTGGTTCGATGAGAAGGTGGGAGTGGCAGTTCTGACGGGGGTCGGGGACCGGGCGTTCTGCTCGGGGGGAGACCAGCGGTTGAAGGGGCCCGGCGGTTATCGGGACGACTCGGGGTCGACTCGGATGCAGGTACTGGAGCTACACAGGACGATGCGCTCGATACCGAAGCCGGTGATAGCCATGGTGAACGGCTACGCTATAGGCGGAGGGCACGTGCTCCACGTGCTGTGCGACCTGACGATAGCGAGCGAGACGGCGATATTCGGGCAGACGGGGCCGAAGGTCGGGAGCTTTGACGGAGGGTTCGGGGCGGTGTACTTGGCGAATATTATCGGAGAGAAGAAGGCCCGGGAATTCTGGTTCATGTGCCAGCAGTACACGGCCAGGGAGGCGGAGGCGATGGGGTTGGTCAACAAGGTCGTGCCACGGGAGGAGTTGGAGGCCGAGACAGTGCGCTGGTGCAACGAGATGCTGAAGAAGAGCCCCACGGCACTCAGGATGCTCAAGGCCTCCTTCAACGCGGCGACGGACTGGGTCTATGGCCTGCAAGCGGTGGCGCATGGTGCGAACAGCCTGTTCTACGGCTCGGAGGAGGCGCTGGAGGGTAGCAACGCCTTCTTAGAGAAGCGGCAGCCGGACTTTTCGCCGTACAGGCATATGCCTTGGTAGCTGGTTGGTGAACGTAATGATGAATCGAACTGTGAACTACGGTCGGGCGTGGTTCTGGGCATCGAGGCCGTTTTCGCTGAGTGCGGCGGTGGTGCCGGTGCTGGTGGGAAGCGCGATTGCAGCGGAGCGGGTGAGCCTCGACTGGCTGCTGTTTGCTTTTGCGCTGGTCGGGTCGTTGGCGATACAGATCGGCACCAATTTGACGGATGAGTACGCGGACCATCGTCGGGAGGGCGGGCAAGCGAAGTTTCCAGCACCGCACAGAGTGCTGGCTCGGGGGCTGCTTACGGAGCGGGAGGTACTTATCGGGTGTATAGCAACGTTTGCGGTTGGGATAGGGATGGGGTTGTACATAGTGACGGAGGTCGGCTGGCCGATACTGGCGGTGGGATTGGGGAGCGTTTTGGTGGCGGTGCTATATAGCGCGGGCCCGAAGCCGTTGGGGGACACGGGAGTCGGGGAGGCGACGGTTTTCTTCTTCATGGGGCCTTTGATGGTGGTGGCGGCATACTACGTGCAAACTCAAGAGTTGGCTTGGGCGCCCTTCTGGGGGTCGATGCCGGTGGCCTTCCTCGTAACGGCCATTCTGCACTGCAATAACCTGAGGGATGTGAACGAGGACAGGGAGAATGGCAAGAGGACGTTCGTGACGATGCTGGGGCCGGGGGCGGGAAGGGTTATATATGTCGGGTTTCTGCTGGCTTCCTACGGCGGTCTGGTGATAATCGCGGTGACGGGGGTGGTCTCGATATGGGGGCTGGTAGGGCTGGCGTCGCTACTTTGGGCGTTCCTGGCGGCGAGAAGGGTGCTGACGGGGAAAGACCGGCGGGAGATGAGCATGGGGTTGGTGAAGACGGCCAAGCTGCATGGTCAGTCGGGGATGATGTATGCAGCGGGGTTGGGTGGGGCGGTTATTTTTGGGTGAGGTCGGCTGCCAGGTGAGCACTGTCTGATTGATTGCCAGGCCATTAGACCTCTGAGTTCACCCTCACTCTCCTCAGCGAGCCTACGGCCCTAGCCCTCTAACGCCTCGGCGCATCCTCGACCTATCGAGAGACTCTTGCACAACTACAGATTGCCTCTGCTGTACTGTCCAGATCACATGACCTCTCCCCCCGCTCATACTTCGAGAGCCTCAGCACGAGCGGCCCCGGCCCCACCGCGAGAGGTTGTGCAAAGGTCTCATCGAAGGATAGGGGAGTGGAATCCGTCGCTTATCCCACTTTGGCGACTCTAGCCGCGGGCTAGCTGTTTGAGGTTGGTGGATGTGTCGGAGAGGGAGTTGGCGTCGACGGGGGTTTTCTGGCCGATGAGGGTGCGGGTGGGCCTGATGTCGCGGAAGTTGTTGACGATGAGGGCTCCGTGGACCGAGCCGTCTTTCAGGTAGAAGGCTGAGAACTTCTCCTCCGCAGGGTCGCCTCGGACGGCGATGTCGTCCCACTCGGTGGCGTGGCCCAAGTACTGAATATTGAGGTCGTACTGGTCGGACCAGAAGTAGAGGACTGGGGCGTAGGCCTCGGGGTTGCCGAGCATGGACTTTGCCGCTGCAGCGCCCTGATTAAGGGCATTGTCCCAATGCTCGACACGGATCCGATGGCCGAGGCCGGGGTGGAACCAGTTAGCCACGTCCCCAGCTGCGAATATGTTGGGGTCGGAGGTGCGGCAGTGCTCGTCGATGAGAATGCCCGCTTCGACATCAAGGCCGGCAGTCACAGCGAGGGAGGTGTCGGGGGCGATGCCTACGCCTATGACTACGAGATCGCAGTCGATGGCGTTGCCTTTGTCTGTAATGACCTGCTGGGCGCGGGACTGGCCTCGGATTTCGGAGATGCCTTCGCCGAGCCGGAGGTCGATGCCCCGGCTCGTGTGGAGGTTGGCGTAGATTGCGCCCATATCGGCTCCGAGGATGTGGGCCATGGGCTGAGGCTGGATTTCAAGGACGGTGACTTCGAGGCCGGCGGTCTTGCAGACTGCGGCAACCTCGGAGCCTATGAACCCGGCCCCGACTACCACCACTCTACCAGCGTCTTTCATGGACTGGGCGATGGCCTTGGAGTCCTCAATGTTGCGTAGATAGTGGACGCCGTCGAGGTTTGAACCGGAGATGGGCAGCCTTTTGACCTGCGACCCCGTGGCAAGGAGAAGCTTGTCGTAGTGGAGAGACTCGCCGTTGGATAGGGTCACGGTGTGAGAGGATGGATCGAGAGAGGCGGCCTCGGCGCCGAGGTGTAGTTCTATGGACTGTTCAGCGTAGAAATCCTCTGTCTTGAAAAAGAGCTTGGATTCCTCTTTGGCGCCGCTCAGGAACTCTTTGGAGAGGGGTGGTCTGTCATAGGGCCGGTGGGGCTCAGCACCCACAAGGTGGACTTCACCGTCGAAACCCTGTTTTCGGAGGGTCTCGGCGGCCGTGCCCCCGGCTATACCCGCTCCAACAATTACGTAGGACTCATTTTGTGCCATTTCGCCTTGCCTGCATTCGGATTTTCGTAGAGAAAGTATAGCATTGCACGGGTCCAGGGCTTCCCGGTCACCTGTTCAACCCGAGGCGCGAGCGTATAGAGTATGGGGGCTAAAATTACAAACCGATAAGGGGCTCTTCAACATATATGAAAGTTAGAAGATATTTGGCATTCGCAACGTTGGCTTTAATAACTATCTTGGTGGGGTTGGGCTGCGGTGGGGCATATGCAACGCCGACGCCAATACCGATAGTCGAATCCGGGGACATACCACCGAGGGTTGAGAAGTTCGACCTGGGCTTGATTGCGCCGACGCATCTGGAGTCGGATGGTGAGAGTATTTGGGTGTCGAGCGTCGGGAGGCTGGATACATTGAACACGGAGGTGCTGCGGTTTGGGCTAGATGGGACGGAGATGGGCAGCTTTGATATTGGGAGGACTCCCGGAACAATCCTTTTCGACGGCGAGGATGTGTGGGTAGCCGAGCTGGGGATCCCGACTGAACCGGGAAGCAGGGTGGTGAGGCTGTCGGGGGAAGGGGCCGAACTGGGGGTATATGAAGCAGGCAATTCCCCATTTGCGATGACGTTTGATGGGGAGAACTTATGGGTCGTCAACCCGACTGAAGACTCGGCAACAAAGATATCTAAAGAGGGGGCGATATTGGGGACGTTCGGGGTGGGGGACGGGCCCTCGGGGCTGGCGTTTGATGGGGAGCATGTTTGGGTGACAATCTTGGGGTCGCCGACCTCGGAAGGAAACACGGTCCAGAAGCTGGATGGGGATGGTCGGGTAGTGGCAGAGTACGAGGTTGGGATTCGGCCGATAGCCCTGGCCTTCGATGGGGGCAGCATGTGGATCGCGAACAGCGGCCCTCTGGAAGATGATATGGCAGATTCGGTGACGAGGTTGGCCCTGGACGGGACACGGTTGGGAGAGTTCAAGGTCGGGAACGGGCCCGTGGACATCCTGTTCGATGGAGAGACGGTGTGGGTGGCCAACGCAGGCAGCAACAACGTGATGAGGTTGTCGCTGACGGGGCTACGCCTGGGGAGGTTCGATGTGGGCAAGGGGCCCGTTTCTTTGGCCTTCGACGGGAAGAACGTGTGGGTCGCCAACGTGGAGGGTGATAGTTTGTCGAAGATTATTGTGGGTGGGGAGTAGGGGGTGCACATATTTGGGTGTGATTCAATGAATACACCTATCGCGCCCTGGGAGACGGTTTGTGGCTACGTCAATTCGATTGTCTACTGAAATAGAGGAGCGCTTAGCCTTTCTGGTTTCCCAAACGGGACGCACTAAGGCTTTCTATCTACGGGAGATCATTGAGCGCGGGCTCGATGATCTCGAAGATTACTATCTAGCAGCGGACGTACTAGAGCGCGTACGCAAGGGTCAGGTACGGGTGTATTCCGCCGCCGAGGTCAGGGAAGATCTTGGCCTAGACGAATGAATTAACCGTGACTGCGAGACCCCAACTGCGAAAGCTGGATAAGCAAACGGCGCGGTGGGTTGCCGGTTACATGGACTGGCGATCAAATTAGTGACTTCAGGACGGGGAGGGCGGTTCGCGGAGTCTGTTTCAGATGTAGGTTGTGCTTGACGTGGGGAGTTGGCTTGGTCGGGCTGGCTGATGGCGGAGCCGCATTAATCGAAGCAGGGGGCTGAGTGTGCCCACGATTGCCGTCTGAAGCGCCCGATAGGCCGAGTATGCGCCCTCGGCTACCCAATGCTTTGTCCAGGCAGCTGCGGCTCGCCGTATCCTCCACAGGGTGCGCAAGTTGAAGGCTGTGGCGAGCAGGCTCCATTCAGCCGAGACGTTGGTTAAGCCACGCAACAGGAACCTGTGGGCTTGCTGTTGCTCCTTGATGATGCCGAAGACCGGTTCTACCAGTTGCATTCTCTGTTTATACGCACCCTTGGCTTCTTCGGTGGACATCCAGGCCCGGTGTCGACGCAACGCAGCGTCGTGGGAACCGATCTCCAGGGCACGCCCATGACGCTTGTCTTTCGTACAGACCCCGAAGGCCGGGCAGGCCCGGCACACGGCCCCTGATGCCCGGTAGAGCCGCATTGCTGTGTTGCGAGTGCGCTTGGTGCGAGTGAAGCGCAGCAACCGGCCCTCGGGGCAACGGTAGCTGTCGCTCGCCTCGTCGTAGGTGAAACGGTCTTTGTGATACGGGCTCTGCAGCGCCCGGTCCTGCGACTCAGGCATCACCACCCGTTGGCCTCTTAGGGCGCACTCCTGTAGATTGTTCCCGGAGTGATAGCCCGCATCCGCCAACGTCATCTCCGTCCTTTGTCCCAACGTCTCCTCAGCCTTCTCCATCATCGCACCCAGTTGCCGTCTGTCGGATATGTCGTTCACCACATCAACTGCCGTGATCAGCATGCCGGGCGCTTTACCCTCAGCCGCTGCTACCGTAGAGACCATCGCCTGGGCGTTGTAGGCCACCGCATAACCCTGTCGCGTCTTCATCATCCGGGCGTCCTGATCGGTCAGGTTGATCTGCTTTTGCCCATCCCGATCGGCAAGTCTGTGCACCGTCTCACGCACCCGCTCACGCAATGCCTTGCGGTCTTGCAACCTCTCCGGCAGATGGCCGATAGCCGACTCCTCCCCAGCCTCGTTCTGCGCTTCCAACTCGTCTATCGCACCTTCCAAACGGCCCAACAGACGGCGCAACCCAGCGGCGTCGTAGGTCCGGTCCTTTGCCGCATTCGCTCTAATCTTCGTCCCGTCCACCGCCTGCACCGCCATCTCCACCAGGTCCATATTAACCGCCGTCTGCACCGTCCGCTTGAGCAGCTTCCTCATACCATCCCGATGCGAGCTGTAAAACCGCCACAACCTCACGTGGTCCGGGCGCTGGCAGCCCGTCAGCCAAAGGTACGGTATCTGGTCGCAGCAGGCCGCCTCCAGCTTGCGGCTCGATCGCACACCGGTCATGAAGCCGTACAGCCACACACCCAACAGCGCACGGGGATGGTAGGCCGGCGCTCCCATCGCCTCCCCGTCTCTATCAATCCCAATCGCTGCCCAGCCCTCTCCATCCAAGGCATCGACGAACTCAGCAACAAATCGAGCAGAATGACCGGCCCCCAGCATCTCGTCGAGACTCGGCGGCAACATCCATACCTGTTCCCGGTTCATCGGTCGATGTGGCATCCCCAGTCACCTCCTTATGACGCTGTCTACCTTGTCCACCATAGCCTACTCCATATGCCTATAACTTATGAAACAGACTCCGCGAATCGCCCCTACGGGGAATCAAGGAGGGGAAACACCTTCACCCCGTAGGCCCGCCGGAGGCGGACTCGCAGTAACCCAGTGCAGGCTCTAGCCCTCTCACGCTTCGGTGCATTTAGGGACGCATGCGTAACTGCACTTCGCATTTATCGTTCCATCCAGATAGCCTAACCTCCGCCCTCGCTCATACTTCGAGAATCTCCCGCCTCGGCGGATCTACGACAGCACGAGCGGCCCCGGCCCCACCGATACGGGTTATGCAAAGGTCACATAAAGGGGGGAATGTGGGGTTAGATGCCTCTGTCGGCGACGAGTTTGTGGTAGCCGTATTGGGTGGTTAGGGGTTTGGTGAATCTATCCGGCTTGAGCTTGTCGATGTCGGTGGGGAGGGGTCTGTCGAAGACGAGGTCTGCAATGATCTTGCCCAGGTAGGCACTGCATAGGATGCCGGGCAAGGTAACGGCGGTGAACAGGCCTTCCCAGCCGGGAACTCCCCCGAGGACGGTGATGCCGTCTGCGGGATTGGGCCTAGGGCCAGCGAGGTGCTCGACGAGCTCTGCGTCTTCTATGAAGGGCATCATGCGGGAGGCGCGTTCGAGGATGCCCTGACGGGCGGCGGCGGTAGGGATGTTGTCGAATATGTCTGGCTCGGCGGTGGTGCCTGCGTAGATGAGGCCGTTGGCTCGGCGATGGAGGTAGATGGGCAGCTCTTCGCCGTTGTCGGAGGTCTCGTAGCTGGCGACCCAGTAGGGCCAGTAGTCCTCATCAGGCTTGCGGAGGGTGAGGATTTCACCCTTCATTGCACTGATCTCCAGGGGGAACTCAGTCCATTCTTTGGCCACGCCAGTCCAGGCACCCATTGCCAGGACTGCTCCGTCGCACTCTATGGTACCGACGGATGACTCGACGCCGGTGATTTTGCCCCCGCTTTGCCTAAGGCCAGTAGCTTCGCCGATCACGACTTCAGCGCCGCGGTTCTCGGCGGCTTTGGCGTAGGCGAGGGTGGTCCTGTAGGCGTCCAACTGGCCGGCTGCTTCATCCATCATTCCGCCGAGGATGGGACCGGAGAGACGGGGCTCTATGCGCCGGATATCCTCCGGAGTGAGCATGACTTGGCCGGAGGTCGGGCCCCATTCGAGCATGTAGTCCCAGGTGGGCTGGCTACGTGCAATTTCCATCCAGGGCATCTCTCTCATCAAAATGTCGATACCGGCTTGCTCGGCGACGTCGGGTACGACGTATTTAAGGAAGCGGACGGCACGGCGCATGAAGTCGGCGTGGAATGGGGGCTCGATCCAGTGGAGGGGGACGCCGAAGGCTCCGGCCCCGTGGCCCGAGGCTCCACTGCCCAGGGCGTCGCGCTCAAGGATGATGACTTTGGCTCCGGCCTCGGTAAGGAAGTAGGCGCAGGCGGTGCCTACGATGCCGCCACCGATGACTACTACGTCTGCTTTGTGTGCCAATTTGGGCTCCTTTTTGGTTTGAGTAGATTCACCCTCACCCTAGCCCTCTCCCGTCAAGGGAGAGGGGACGGGACCCCGCCCCAGATTCCTCGCGGAGCCTCGGAATGACGGTTACGTGAGGGTGTCCTCGAAGGATAAGTTTGTAAGTTTGACGAAGTCGAGTCATACGGAGAGGGAGTAGAGGCGGGTGCAGTTGTCCCACATTACTTTTTTCTTAGCTTCTTCGCTGAGGGGGAGTTTAAGGAAACTGTCGGTGGCGAAGGGGTATATGGAGTCGGGGTGGGGGTAGTCGGTGGAGAATACGAAATTGTCTTCGCCGACCCAGTCGATGGCGTACTTGGAGGGCTCTTCGTCGGGATCGATTACGGCGAAGCACTGGCGCTTGAAGTACTCGCTGGGGAGCATGTTCAGATACTTCGAGGCCTGCTCTTCCCGGTGCTCGTGGTGCTCATCCATACGCCAGAGCCAGAAGGGGAGCCAGCTGGAGTTGCACTCCAGGTGGGCGACCCTGATACCGGGGAACTTCTCCAGGATGCCGCCGGCGCACATGCAGAGCGCGGCGTACATCTGCTCAATGGGATGGCATGCGACATGGCCCATTGTCCATATCCTGTCTGGTTCGTCATAGAAGCGGTCGGCGATGGCCTGGGGGAGGTTGCACTTGAAAGTCTCGTGGAAGGTGACGGCCATGTCGAGCTCCTGGCAGACGGCCCACAGGCGGTCGTATTCGTTGCTATGCCAGTTGCGGCCTCGGATGGGGTTCGGGTGAAGATAGATACCGACGAAATCGAGCTCTTCTCGGGTGCGGCGGACCTCGGCGACGGCGTTGTCGATATTGGAACACAAGATCATTGCCACACCTTTAAGGCGGGCCGGGCTCTCGGAGCAGAAGTCGGCGAGCCAGTTGTTGTAACCCTTGGCGATGGCGTCGGCGAAGGGCTCGTCCTCGTAGTCCACGCCCGCGACAACCATGCCTCGGGAGGGGTAGAGGTTGGCTACGTCAAGGCCCTCGACCTCCATGGCGTTGACCTGGGAAACGGGGTCGAAGCCGCGGTCTATGCCCTCCTGCATGTGCTTGCTGCTGCGAGAGTGGGAGATGTTGAGTCGGGCCTTCTCCTCCTCATGATCGAGGTGTTTCTGGTTGGAGAGGAAAGCGCCGAGTATGTCCCCTTCGATGGTGGTGTTCATGTCGACGGGGTCTTTGCTGGTGCCGATGGGGGCGCGGTCCTTGAAGGCGGGGTCGATATAGTTGAGCCAGAGGTCCCAAGGCTCGTGGGTGTGCATGTCACTGTCCATGATTTTAAAGCCGTTTTTTGCCATTGGGGGGTTCCTTTCTCCTACGGCGAATGTTCCATCTTGCTAGTTGGCGATGCCGTACAGTTTGGCGCAGTTGTCCCAGAGGACCTTTTTTTTGGACTCTTCGGTCAGGGGAAGTTTCAGAAATTCGTCGATGGCGAAAGGGTACTTGCCATCGGCGTGGGGGTAGTCGGTAGAGAATACGAAATTATCGTCGCCAATCCAGTCGACGGCATATTTGGCGGGGCCTTCGTCGGGGTCGATGGCGAGGTAGCACTGGCGTTTGAAGCATTCGCTGGGGAGAATGGACTGATAGCGAGACGCCTGGTCGATGCGGTGCTCGTAGTGCTCGTCCATGCGCCAGAGCCAGAATGGGAGCCAGCCGGTGTTGCACTCCAGGAAGGCGACTCTTAGGTCAGAATAGCGATCCAGGATGCCGCCGGCGCAGAAGCAGAGGCAGGCGTACATCTGCTCGATGGGATGGCAGGCCACGTGGCCCATAGTCCAGATCTTGTCCGGCTCGTTATAGAAGCGGTCGGCGATGCCCTGTGGGAGGCTGCACTTGAAAGTCTCGTGGAAGGTGATGGGCATATCGAGGTCCTGGCACTGCTGCCATAGAGGGTCGTAGACGGGGTTGTGCCAGTTGCGTCCTCGGACGGGATTCGGGTGCAGGTAAGCGGATAGGAATCCCATCTCTTCGCGGGTGCGGCGAACCTCTATGACTGCCTCCTCGACGTCGGCGGCCAGGATCATTGCGGCGGGGCGCATCTTGGCCGGGTCCTGGCTGCAGAACTCGGAGATCCAATCGTTGTAGGCGCGGGCCACGGCGCCCGCGTATTTGCCGTCTTCATATGGGACACCGGCAACTGACATGCCGCGGGTGGGGAAGATAATGGCCAAGTCCAGTCCCTCAGTATCCATGGCGTGGAGCTGGGACACGGGGTCGAAGCCCCGTTCTATGGCGAGCTTCAAGTATTTGTTCCCGTGCTCGGCCTCTACCTTGCGGCGGTTTGATTCTTCCTCGTGGACTTGGATGTCGGCGTTAGCCAGAAAGCCAGCTATGGGCTTTCCCTGGATGGCCATGTTCATGACCAATTGCTCTTTGGTTATCCCGACGGGGGCGAGATCACGGTACTCGGGATCGATGTTGTTGAGCCACACGTCCCAAGTCTCGTTGACGTGCATATCGCTGTCCATGACCTTGAAGCCATTTTTTGTCACGAGACGCTTCCTTTCGGTGTGGGTGGGGTGGGGCCGATTGAGGCCATCATACTATCCGCTTGTCGGGCAATCAAACTACCGCCACTACACACCGAGCATGGCCTTAGCCTCGATCACGGCGTCGGACATGGGGGCCATGTGTTTTTCGAGGGTGGTACGGTCAGTGATTTCGACGGCTTCCTGTTTGAGGTTGCGAGGGCTGACGGTGAGGCGGACGGGGATGCCGAGGAGATCGGCGTCGTTGAACTTTACGCCGGGGGACTCGTCGCGGTCGTCGTAGAGGACTTCCAGGCCGGCGGCTTCAAGGGACTCGTAGAGCTGGTCTGCGGCCTCGGCGACGCCGGGCCGGTCCAGGGAAAGGGCACAGAGGTGGACTTGGTAGGGGGCGATGGGGAGGGGCCAGACGATGCCATGCTCATCGTGATTCTGCTCCATGGCGGCGGCCATGAGCCTACCTACACCGATGCCGTAGCAACCCATGACTATGGGCTTCTGGTGCCCTTCGCGATCTGAATAATACGCACCTAGGGCTTCGCTGAAGAAGGTGCCTAGCTTGAATACGTGGCCCACCTCAATGCCCCGGGTGATGGTCAGGGGCTCGCCGCACTGGGGACAACCCTGGCCGGCCTGGACTTCGGCGATGTCAGTGATGGCGTCGGCGCCGAAGTCGCGGGGGTAGTTGGCGTTCAGGAGGTGGGTGTCGGGCTTGTTGGCGCCGACCACGAAGTTGTCGCCGAGCTCAATGGAGTCGTCGGCGATACACTTCAGGTCTCCCCTACCGACAGGTGAGGCGGAGCCGGCGACGAGGCCTGCGGCCTTAATTTCTTCGTCGGTGGCGAGACGGAGGTCGGCGGCATGAAGGAGGTTTTTGAGCTTGACGTCGTTGACTTCGAGGTCGCCGCGGATGACTACGAAGACTATTTGGCCGTCGGCGGAGTAGAAGACGGCTTTTAGGGTCTTGGACTCGGGGACGCCAATGAAATCTGCGAGACCCTTAATGGTCTTGATGCCGGGTGTCGAGACCTCTTCAAGGGGTATGGGGCCAGTCTTGGACTGGGGGGATTTGACACCCGAGGCCCGCTCAAGGTTGGCGGCAAAACCACAAGCCGAGCATTGGACAATTTGGTCCTCGCCGCTTTCGGCGATGAGGATGAACTCGTGGGAGTCCTTGCCACCTATCGCACCGCTGTCGGCTTCCACGGCCAACGCGGGGAGGCCGCAGCGCCGGTAGATGTTCTTGTAGGCTTGGACCATCTTTTCGTAGCTGACGTCGAGGGCGTCCTGGTCGACGTCCATGCTGTAGAGGTCCTTCATATCGAACTCACGGACGCGCATGAGGCCGGCGCGGGGTCGAGGCTCGTCACGCAGCTTGGTCTGGATCTGGTATGGCATCTGGGGCATGTCTTTGTAGCTGTGGATGTGCTGGATGGCCATCTGGGTGATGACCTCCTCGTGGGTGGGGGCCAGGCAGAGGGGTCGGTCTCGGCGGTCCTTGAGCTTGAAGAGGGCGTCTCCGAAGGCGGAGGCTCGGCCCGTGGTTTCCCACAGTTCCAGGGGCTGGATAACGGGCATTTTGACTTCCTGCCCGCCAGCGGCGTTCATCTCTTCACGGATTATGTTTTCGATGTTGCGGAGGACTCTCCATGCGAGGGGCATGTAGCTGTAGATGCCGGCGGAGACCTGGTGGACCATGCCGGCCTTGAGCATGAGGCGGTGACTTATGGACTCGGCCTCTGCGGGCTCGCTTCTAAGGGTCTTACCGAACATTCGGGAGAGTCGCATGAATGGCTCCTGATTTGCCGCATTGCGGGATAGGTGTAGATTGTAGCATTGGGAGGTATGGAGTTATCACCCTTAGCCTAGCCCTCCCCAGCGCGGGAGATAGGATAGAGGCATCGGAGTTTAGGGAGATTGAACGGGGATGTTGAACATTGCGCATCGTGGGTATACGAGAGATTGGCCGGGGAATACGCTGGAGGCGATAGAGGCGGCGATAAATCTCGGGGTGGATGCGGTTGAGGTGGACGTTCAGGAGACCCGGGACGGGGGCTTCGTGTTGGCTCACGATCCGATTATCGAGGGTCGGGTCATTCGGGAAATGGCACTGGGTGAAGTAATGGGGCTGGATGTGGGGGACGGGTGTCGGGCGCCGACTTTGGAAGAGGCGCTGGATTTGTGTCGGGGGAGGGTTGGGGTCGTGCTGGAGTTCAAGGAGGTTCGGTCACTAGGCAGAATCTTTGAGAGCATTAGAGGCTCGGCGATGGATGGAGAAGTTGGGATATGCTCCTTTCAGCCGGAGCTTTTGATGAGGGTGCGAGATGTTAAGGCAGGAATCCGGTTGGGGTTGATAGTGGATGCTCCGCCTGAGAACCCTGAGGTGATGTTAGCAACACTTGGGTGTGAGGTTATCGGGGTGCGTGTGCTTCACATAACGCGAGGATTGGTGGATAGAGTACAGGCGTTAGGGAGGATGGTGTTTGGGTGGGGGGTGGAGGACTCGAAGGGAGTAAGTACGTTATCGGGGTTGGGAGTGGATGGGGTCGTGTCGGACTTTCCGGATGTGGTGAAGGGGATTTTGGAGGAGGGAGGGGAGAGCGAGAGAGGCCGAGGCCTGCATTAGAGGGTTGATTGGGGTGAGGAGTGCTTTAGATTCCTCGCGGAGCCTCGGAATGGCAAGTGATATAACCCGCGCTGCTATAGAATCGATCTGGCTAACGGGCGCGCGGGGATTCTCCGAGTTTCTCCGTGTCCGCGAGGATGTCATTGACAAGACTTCGAATTCCGGAGAAGGCCTGGTCGGGCGTGGGGGCTATCCAACTTAGCGAGGGAAATTCGGTGCAAAGCCCAATGTGGGAAGCATCCTCCTGCGACCACATGACTTGATATGTGTTGCGGTCAGTCATCTTGGCTGGGTGTGGGAGGGGGCTAGTTGAGAGGGGAGCCGCCCCAGCGGGTTTCGACGTAGTCTTCGACCATTTGGACGAAGTCGTCGGCGATGGTGGGGCCTTCGAGAAACTTGCGGCGTTTTCCGTCGACGAAGACGGGGGCGCGGGGAGTTTCGCCGGTTCCGGGGAGTGATATGCCGATATCGGCGACGCGGGACTCTCCCGGGCCATTGACCACGCATCCCATGACGGCGACCTTGAGGGTCTCGGCGCCGTCGTAGCGGGACTTCCACTCGGGCATCTTGTTGTCCAGGTGCTGCTGAATGTCGCGGGCCAGCTCTCTGAAGAGGGTGGAGGTGGTGCGGCCACAGCCGGGACAAGCGGTAACGGCAGGCCGGAAGGAGCGGAGATTCAGGGCCTGGAGGACCTCCTGGCAGAGGCGCACTTCTCGGGCGCGGTCGCCGCCGGGCTCGGGGGTGAGGCTGGAACGGATGGTATCCCCGATGCCTTCGTAGAGGAGGATAGAGAGGGCGGATGTGGTGGCGACCATGCCCTTGGTGCCCATTCCAGCCTCGGTGAGGCCGAGGTGAAGAGGGAAGTCGCACAGACGGGAAATTTCCCGGTAGGCCTCGACCATCTGGTTGAGGCGGGAGACTTTGCAGGAGATGATGATGTGGTCTTCTGGGAGGCCAAGATCGACGGCGGCCTCGGCGCTGGATATGGCGCTTTCGACCAGAGCCTCGCGCTCAACTGCATCACCCGAGACGGGATCGGGCCTGCGGGAGTTGTCGTCCATTTTCTTGGCAAGGAGGTCGGGGTCCAGGCTTCCTGCGTTGACACCGATCCGGACGGGCTTATCGAGGTCACGGGCGATTTCGATGAAGGTCCTGAAGTTACCGTCGTGGCGGGGGCCGCGTCCCACGTTGCCGGGGTTGATCCTGAATTTGGCCAGCGTACGGGCGCAGTCGGGGTGGTTGCGGAGGAGGCGATGGCCGATGAAGTGGAAGTCTCCGATTATGGGGACATGGCAGCCGATGTCATCCAACCGCTCGCGGATGCGGGGCACGGCGGCGGCGGCAGCATCATTGTTGACGGTGACGCGAACCAGCTCGCTGCCGGCGTCCGACAGGAGCTTGACTTGAGAGACGGTAGCGTCGACGTCAGCGGTGTCGGTGTCGGTCATCGACTGGACGACAATTGGGTTGCCGCCACCGATAGGAACGCCACCTACGGATACTAGCTTGGTTGGGCGTCGGTTAGACATGTAGATAGTATAACCAGTCGAGGCTACTGGGCGGTAATGCCGCCGTCGACAACCAGCTCTGAGCCGGTGACGAAGGAGGATTCGTCGGAGGCCAGGAAGAGGATTGCGTTGGCGACCTCCTCGGGCTCTCCGAACCGGCCCATGGGGACCCGGGCCTTATTCTCCACGTGCTTATCCGGAATGTCTATGATCTCCTGCATCATGGGGGCGTTGATAGGGCCCGGATGAACCGAGTTAGCTCGGACGCCCAGCTTTGCGTTCTGTATTGCTGTGGACTTGGTAAAGAGCTTCACGGCGGCTTTGGATGCACCGTAAGCCGCGGTGGCGGGGCCTGCGACCAGGCCGGCAGTGGAGGAGAGGTTGACGATGGAACCGTTGCCGTGGCGCTTCATCTCGTTGAGGACGGCTTTGGTACCGAGAAACACGCTCTTGGCGTTGACTTCCATGGTGCGGTCCCAAATCTCGGGAGTCTCGTCCTCTATGCGGTCACGCTTGATGATGCCGGCGTTGTTGACGAGGATGTCGAGCTTGCCGTAGCGGGCGATGGCGAGGGCCACAGCTTCGCTCCACGCGGACTCGGAAGTGACGTCGAGAGGGGTGAAGGCTATCTCGCCGCCGGACTGCTGTATTTCGTCGGCGAGGAGTTGACCGTCTTCAAGCAGGACGTCACCGATGACTACGGAGGCTCCTTCGGAGGCGAAGCGTCGAGCGACGGCGGCGCCTATGCCTCGGGCTCCGCCGGATATAAGGGCTACTTTTCCTTCAAGTCTCATGTTGGTCACCCCACAGGTGAGAACTATCTGCCTACGCCGATCTAGACGCCATCTCCGGAAACGAGGCTGGTTGGGCTTTTGTATGACATTTCGCGTTCTTTTAGGTCGGGCTATTGAGCAGTTATGCCGCCATCGATGACAAGCTCGGAGCCGGTGACGAAGGAAGACTCGTCGGAGGCGAGGAAGAGGATTGCGTTGGCGACCTCCTCGGCCTCACCGATCCTACCCATGGGTACGAGTGACGCCAGCATCTTCAATTTTTCGGGAAAGCCGAAAAACTCCTGAATCAGTGGGGCGTTGATCGGGCCCGGGTGGATGGAGTTAGCCCGAATCCCCAGCGTGGCGTTCTGTATGGCCGTGAACTTCGTAAGGAGTTTTACGGCTGCTTTGGATGCACCGTAAATGGCGGAATTGGGGCTAGCGACCAGGCCGTAGGACGAGGATAGATTGACGATTGAGCCGTTGCCGTGGCGCTTCATCTCGTCAAGGACGGCCTTGGTGCCGAGGAACACGCCCTTGGAGTTTATCTCCATGATACGGTCCCAATTATCGGGCGTCTCGTCCTCTATGCGGTCCCGTTTGGTGATGCCGGCGTTGTTGACGAGGATGTCGAGCTTGCCGTAGCGGTCGATGGCGAGGACGACGGCGTCGGCCCAAGAGGATTCGGAGGTGACGTCTAGAGGGGTGAAGGTAATCTCGCCGCCGGAGTGTCGGATTTCGTCGGCGAGGAGTTGGCCCTCCTCAAGAAGGACGTCCCCGATGACTACGGATGCCCCTTCGGAGACGAAGCGTCGGGCGACGGCGCCGCCGATGCCTCGGGCTCCGCCGGATATGAGGGCTACTTTTCCTTCAAGCCTCATGTGCGTTGTCTTGCAATCAGGGAGTCCTTAGTGCCATCCAGATCACTTAAACTCCGCCCCCCGCTCATACTTCGAGAGCCTCAGCACGAGCGGCCCTGGGGCCCTCCAACACTGGTTATGCAGAGGTCACATCAAGGGAGAGGGGATAAGACCCCCCCCATCCCCAAGAGAGAGTTGGGTTGTGCGGAAGTATCTACTAGCGGGAATGGCTTACGAACCGGGAGTCGTAGGGAGCGTGGGAGAGGACCTCGGGGCCGTTCTTGGTTATGAGGATCTCCTCTTCGAGCTTGACGCTCTCCCGGGCCCCGCGCTTGCTGGCAAGGCCTTCAAGGGAGAGGACCATGTTCTCCTGCAGGACTTCGTCGTCGTTGCCGAAACCGCTCCAAGACTGGTCGGGCCAGTAGATGCAGGGCCACTCGTCGGACATGCCGTCGCCGTGGGCGATCATGGGGTAGCGCTGGAACCTGTACTCTTCGGGGTACTCGGGGCACTTCTCGGCGATCTCCTGGAAGTTGGCCCCGACCTGGAAGTGCTCCAGGGATTCGTAGATAAAATTGTAGCCGAGCTTGTAGGCTTCCATCTGCTCGGCATTGGGAGGCCCATCGCCGCAGAGGTAGGTGCGAGAGAAGTCGGCGAAATAGCCCATAGGCCCGGCCATGTCGGTGTCGTAGCCGACGAGGTCTCCGGGCCGGACAATGCGGTCGGTGGAACCCTGGCCCCAGGGGTTGGTGTTGCCACCGGCGGAGAGGAGCCGTGCGTCCATGTGCTCGCCGCCGTGCTTGAGGTTGGTGTAGGTCATAACGGCGAAGAGCTCCTGCTCCGTAACGCCGGGCTTGATGGCGTCCCGGACGGCGCATATGGCAATGTCGGCGACGGCGCAGGCCTGGCGGATGAGGGAGACTTCGTCCTCGGTCTTGATGGAGCGAGCTAGTTCGAAGGGGATGCGGGCGTCGGCGAGGGGTATTTCGTGGTTACGGAGGGATTCCATGCTGTTGAAGTCGAGCCTGTCGAAGCCGAGGCGCTGTCCCAGGATACCCATATCCTTGAGTTTTGAGGTTATTCGGTCGCCCCAGAGCCGAGCGGCGTCCTGCGCGTATTGTCCGGCGGGGAAAAAGTCGAATAGGGTGCCTTTTTCGAGGGCCCAGGAGCCGTCTTCGGCGTACTCGGAGACCCAGGGTTCCCCTTCCTGGGGGACGATGGCGTACTGACCGAAGGTCCTCATGCCGAAGACGCCCGGATGGCGATGGCCGGTGGCATAACGGATATTGACGGGGTCGAATATGAGGATGCCGCCGAGGTCGGCCTTGGCCATTTGGCCCTGGAGCCGGGCGAGGCGCTCCCTCTTGAGGCGAGTTATATTAACTCTCTCGTCGAAGTCTACGATTTCCTGGCCGAGCAAGTCACGCTGGGAACCGAATCTCACCATGAGGGTACCTCCGTTTGCTTATGGGGCCGCCGACGGGCTGATTATACAACAGGAAGGGGGAGGGGATGGGCCGAAGGCGGGACTGCGTCTGTAGTTCGAAGTGAGGGGTTATGAAGGACGTGAGCGATGGATTTGCGCCTTGGATTCCTCGCGGAGCCTCGGACTGACAGGTTAAAGGGTGTGTGATTAGGGGAGGAATTGTTCGCCTCGGATTAGGCGGTTGATGTCGCTGAAGCTGATCAGGACGATGAGGCTGATTAGGGCGATGAAGCCCATGAGGTGAATCAGTGCCTCCTTCTGGGGCGGGACCCGGCGTCCGCCGCGCACCCATTCGATCATGACGAAGAGCAAGCGTCCGCCGTCAAGGGCGGGTATGGGGAGGAGGTTGAAGATGGCGAGGTTGAGGCTCAGGATGGCGACGAAGCCGACGAAGGGGAGGATGCCGGTCTTTGCGACTTCTCCGGTGACCTGAGCGATGCCTATGGGCCCGGCGAGCCCCTCCCGGCCCTCGGCGGAGGTGAAGATGTTGCCGATGGACGAGCCGAGGGTGACGACAAAACGGTAGAGCTGACGGAATGACTCTGGGATGACGCTGAAGCTGGGACTGAAACGCGTGACAACCTCTCCACCTGAGACTCCCACGCCTATCCCCATGGGCCCCTGTTCCGGAGGTGGGATGGCGCGAGGAGTGAGCCGGACGATCACGGGCGTGTTGCCTCGGGCTAGGAGGAAGGTGACCTCCCGACCAAGGTTGGCCTCGGTGTATTCGGTGACGTCCCGGAGGGAGTCGATTTGTTGGCCTCCATAAAGGTCTGAGTCGGCAGGTTGTTCCAGGATGAGGGTTGAGCTATCCAGAGAGATGTCTTTTCGAAGGAAGACGTCTCCGGGAAGCATACCGGCGCTCTGGGCAGGGGAGTTGGACTCGACGTGGGAGACAATAACTTGAGTTCCGACTACCTCAGGCGGGAAGGTGAAGAAGACAGCAAAAAGGACGAGAGTGAGGGCGAGGTTCATGAAGATGCCGGCGGTGAGGATGGTAGCTCGGACGGGGATGCTGCGCCCTGCAAGGCTTCTTGGGTCTTCGGGGTTTTCCTCGCCGGTGAGCTTGACGTAACCGCCGATTGGGATGGCGTTCAGACTGTATCGGGTCTCGCCGCGGACGATCGAGGCTATACGGGGTGGGAAGCCGAGGGCGAACTCTTCAACCCGGACTCCGAAAAGCCGCGCAGCGATGAAGTGGCCAAATTCGTGGATGACGATCAGGGCGCTAATGACTACGAAGAAGAGGAGGACGGTGGTCATAGGGCCACGGCTCTAACCCGAGGCCAGGTCACGGGCCCAGCGGTCGGCGGTGAGGATATCTTCGTAGGAGGGTTCGAACACGGGTTCGTGACGCTCAAGGACTCTTTCGACGACATGAAAGATGTCGTTGAAACCGATGCGTCGGTTTAAGAATAGTTGGACGGCAACTTCATCAGCGGCGCTGAGGACGGCGGGGTAGGTGCCGCCTTTCTTTCCAGCCTCGACGGCCAGGGTGAAGCAGGGGTATCGCTCGGTGTCCAGCTCCTGGAAGGTGAGTTCCATGGTGGCCAAGTTCCCCATGCGGGGAGTGTGGGCGTTGTGCCAGCGTTCGGGATGGGAGAGGGCGTACTGGATAGGGAGCCGCATGTCGGTGGGGCCGATTTGGGCCTTGACCGAGCCGTCTGCGTATTCGACGAAGGAGTGGACGGTGCTCTGTGGGTGTACGACGACCTCGATTTTCTCGTAGGGCATGTCGAAGAGCCAGTGGGACTCGATGACCTCGAAGCCCTTGTTCATCAAGGTTGAGGAGTCGATGGTGATCTTGTTGCCCATGCGCCAGGTGGGGTGTCGGAGGGCTTCCTCGGGGGTTACGTCCTGGAGTTCATCAATAGGACGCTGTCGGAAGGGACCGCCGGAGGCCGTGAGGACGAGACGAGAGACCTCACCCTCACCCTGGAGACATTGCCAAATGGCACTGGGTTCGCTGTCGACGGGGATTATCTCGGCGCCCGAGGCCTTGGCTTCCTTGACCACAAGCTCGCCTGAGGAGACTATGACCTCCTTGTTGGAGAGGACGACGCGTTTGCCAGCGCGAAGGGCTGCGAGGGTCGGCTCCAAACCCACGCGGCCGAAGGTGGCCATTACAACGATATCGACATCGGGGTGGGAGGAGATTTCCTCTGGGGAGGCCCATTGGGAGGTTTGGCCCATGAGGGCGCGGGTCTCGGGGGAGGGGTCCTGGCAGCAGACGAGGGGCGGGGAGAACTCCTTGACCTGCTGGTTGAACAGGTCGGTGTTTCGGCCCGCGGTGAGGCCGACGACCTTGAAGCGGTCCGGGAAAGCTCGAACCACATCTAGGGTTTGGGTGCCAATGGAGCCGGTGGACCCCACGACTGCGAGACCTTTACGCCCGTCATTCATGCGGCGTAATAGTACACAAGGGGCACGGTGAAGACAACGCTATCGAGCCTGTCGAGCACGCCGCCATGCCCTGGGAGCAGCTTGCTAGACTCCTTGGCCCCGACTCGTCGCTTGAGGTAGGACTCGGCGAGGTCTCCCAACATGGACACCAAGGCAACGATGGCGGAGAGGACGATTATCGGGGCGAGGGCGCCGGGGAGGCCCATAAGGGCGTGGGCCAGTGTGCCGAGGACAACCGCAGCGGCGATGCCGCCTCCTGCACCCTCCATCGTCTTGTTGGGGCTGATCCGGGGGGCGAGCTTGTGCCAGCCTACAGCCTTACCGACGAAGTATGCGCCGGTGTCGGCGGCGAATACCGTGGCGAGGGAATAGAAGACCCAGTATCGGCCCTCGGGGAGGTCTCTGAGAAGGATGAAGTGGCAGAGAGGCCACGCTATGAGGAAGGCGCCCAGACCGCCCCACATCACGGGGCCGACGAACTTCAACTGCTGGCGCTGCTTCAGGTAGAGCACGCCAAGGCAGAGGACTACGGTGGCGGCGGCAAGCACTGGAAGGACCACCTGGGCGAAGAATGCAACGCCTACCAAGAATAGAGCAGTCAGGGAGACGCCTATGAGGGTTGCGGGCGACCGCCAGCGCATGGCTAGGAGAGTGTAGAACTCCAGGACTCCGACCACGGCAATTGCGGCGACAGCTATCGATAATAGTGGGCCGCCGAACCAGATGACGGCGAAGATTATGGGCAGGGCGAAGGCTGTGGTAATGACGCGGGTGAGGAGGTTTGAGGTGCGGGGAGGGGTGGTGCTCATGGCTTGGCCTATCTTACCCTCGTCCTGGCCTTCACCTAAAGAGGGAATTCCGGGTAACTGCATATAATAGGTGTTGTGCCACCAAGATCGCTCCTACCTCTTCCGCCGCTCATACTTCGAGGGCCTCAGCACGAGCGGGCCCGGCCCCTCCAACGTGGGTTATGCATAGGTCTCATTGAGGGAAAGGAGAGGGGAAGGAAAGGTCAGGAGTTGACGCCACCGAACCGTCTTTGCCTTTGGGAAAAGGCCAGCAGAGACTTGCGGATCTCCTCCCGGTCGAACTCGGGCCACGCTTTGGGGGTGAAATAGTACTCGCTGTAGGCGGACTGCCAGATGAGGAAGTTGCTGAGGCGCATTTCGCCGGCGGTGCGGATAATGAGGTCGGGGTCTGGGATGTCCCTGGTGTAGAGATAGTCAGATATCAGGTCTTCGTCGATGGTAGAAGGATCGACGCCGTCCTCGACGATCTGGCGGATGGCGCCAAGGATCTCGGCGCGGCCCCCGTAGTCGAAGGCGATACAGACGGTGATGTAGCGGTTGTCCTTGGTGAGATCGACGGCTTCGCGGATAGCTGCCTGGATGTCCGGGGCCAGGCGGTCGATACGGCCGAGGTGAACGAGTCGGACGCCCTTTTCGTGGAAATACTGGGTCTCGTCCTTGATGGCGGCAGCGAGGAACTCCAGGAGGCCTGCAACCTCCTCTTGGGGGCGAGTCCAGTTTTCGGTGGAGAAGGCGTATAGGGTTAGGTACTCGACGCCGTGTTCGGCGAAGCTGTCAATGACGGGGCGGATGTTGGAGATACCGGCGCTGTGTCCTTGGAGGCGAGGCAGGTTGCGGCGCTGGGCCCATCTTCCGTTGCCATCCATGATTACGGCCACGTGACGGGGAACAGGACCGAGGAGCGCGGACGCGCTCTCGGGTTGCTCTACGGGCTTGGGTTGGACTGCCGGTTGTTCCAAAACAGCATCAGTGAATGAACGCGGGGATCAGCTTTCCATGAGCTCTTGCTCTTTGGCCTGGCCGAGGCCGGTGATCCTCTTTACGAAGGAGTCGGTGAGTTTCTGAAGCTGTTCTGTGGTGCGACGCTCCTCGTCCTCTGATATCTCCTTGGCCTTCTTCAGTGACCGCGCCTGGTCCACCGATTCGCGTCGGGCGGTCCGGACGCTGACGCGTCCCTCCTCGACCCGTCGGCTGACGAGCTTGGCGAGGTCCCTGCGCCGTTCGTCGGTGAGGGCGGGGATTGGGATTCGGATAAGCTCGCCGTCGGAGGACGGGTTGAGGCCGAGGTCGGCCTTGAGGATGGACTTCTCGACTGCGGGGATGGAGCGCTTGTCCCAAGGTTGTACCATGAGGAGTCTGGCCTCCGGGACGGAGATGGAGGCGAGCTGGTTGAGAGTAACGGAGGTACCGTAATAGTCGATCTGGAGTCCCTCGATGAGGGCAGGGCTG
The DNA here is from genome assembly GCA_965197585.1 of Dehalococcoidia bacterium. Lineage (GTDB taxonomy): Bacteria > Chloroflexota > Dehalococcoidia > Plut-88900 > Plut-88900 > Plut-88900. Next base: position 1,631,068 of record OZ240215.1, on the reverse strand, counting down.
GCCCGGCCTGTTCTGATGGAGGCGAGGCTCCTTGCAATGGCATCGACGGAGTCCTCCATCTTAAGTTCGGCTTCTTCTAGCAATTTGTCGGTTTCTGGCATAGCAATAGCCTTCCAGGCGGAGAGGTGATGGGGGCAAGTTTAATAGCGTGGGGGTGGAAGGGGCAAGGGGTGGGAATCAGTTGACATATTACAGTCAAGTCAGGTGCGGACAAACAGAAGCAATTAGGTTTGTGTTTGATTGTTTGCGGAGGACAGGCATGAATTTTGATTGTCTGTGACGGGCGGGGAGGGCAACCACGAGGGAGGGGTCACCCTCACTCTCCTTAGCGAGCCTTCGGCCCTAATCCTCTGCCTCAACAGGAGAGGGGATAGCTTATGAGATTAGGGTGCCGACGTGTTCGCCGCGGATGATGCGTTTGAGGGAGTCGGGGGCCTGGAAGTTGAAGACGATGATTGGAATGTCGTTGTCGAGGCAGAGGGAGAGGGCGGTGCTGTCCATGACTCCGAGGCGCAGGTTGAGGGCTTCGAGGTATTTTAGAGTCGGGAGCTTTTTGGCGTTGGGGTGGGACTTGGGGTCGGCCTCGTATACGCCATCGACGCCGTTCTTGGCCATTAGGACGACGTCGGCGGAAATTTCGACGGCGCGCAGGGCGGCGGTGGTGTCGGTCGTGAGATAGGGGTTGCCGGTGCCTGCGGCGAAGATGACAACGCGGCCTTTTTCGAGGTGCCGCAGTGCGCGTCGGCGAATGTAGGGTTCGGCGACGGACTGGATGGGCAGGGCGGTCTGGACCCGAGTGACAATCCCCTCTTTCTCGAGGGCGTCCTGCATGACGAGGGAGTTTATGACGGTGGCGAGCATCCCTGCATAGTCAGCAGTAGCCCGATCCATGCCGTTGGCTGCTGCGTCGGCGCCACGCCAGATGTTGCCGCCGCCGACGACCATAGCTATCTCGCAGTCGGGGGTCTTGGCTTCCTTTATCTGGCGCGCAACGAGCGAGACGGTGGCGTTATCGATGCCAAAACCCTTACTGCCGGCGAGGGCCTCGCCACTGATCTTGACGAGGAGGCGGCGGTATTTGGGGTTGGCAGGTGCCGTCACTTACCGATCTCGAACCTGGTGAAGCGACGTACCTGGATATTCTCGCGGACTTGGCCTATGGTCTCGTTGACGAGGTCCTGGACAGTCTTGGAGGGGTCTCTAATGAAGGTCTGGGAAAGGAGGGCTGCTTCCTCGGGGGAGTAGGCGGAGTCCTCGGGGATTTCGTCGGCGCGGACGAATTGGGGATTCATGGCAGCGACTTGCATCGCGAGATCGTGGGCCAGGGACTTGAACTGGTCAGTCCTGGCGACGAAATCTGTCTCGCAGTTTACTTCGATCATGGCGCCGAGCTTGCCACCGGAGTGGACGTAGAAGTCTACGAGTCCCTGACCGGCGGTGCGGCCTGCTTTCTTAGAGGCGACGGCGAGGCCCTTCTGGGCGAGGAGCTTTTCGGCCGCTTCTATTGCGCCATCGGTCGCTTCGAGGGCACGCTTACAGTCCATGATACCGGCCCCGGAACGCTCCCGGAGGTCTCTAATGGAATCGGTTGAAATTGGCATTGTCTATTCCTGAGGGGTGGACGGGGTGGAGTCCTGAAATTCGGATTCGGATACGAAGGTTTGGGAAACGTCTTCCGGCTCTACCATGGCCTCTTCGTAGGCCTTCTGCTGCTCTTCGGCGAGCCTCTGGCGAAGTTGAATACCTTCAAGGACGGAGTCGGCGATTTTGCCGCTGATGAGCTTGATGGAACGTATGGCATCGTCGTTGCCGGGGATCGGGCGGTTGATGAGATTAGGATCGCAGTCCGTGTCCACGATGGCTACGAGGGGGACATCAACGCGTCGGGACTCCTTGACGGCGATGTCCTCCTTGCCGGGGTCGACGATGAATACGGCGTCGGGGAGCTTGGTCATCTCCTTGATGCCGCCGAGGAGCCGGTTCATACGGACGATCTTGTCCTCGAGCTTCTGCGCCTCCTTCTTGGGGAGGGACTCGAATACGCCCTTCTCCTTCTGGTCTTCGAGTCGGACCAGGTGGTCGATGCGGGACTGGATAGTGTTGAAGTTGGTCAGGGTGCCACCGAGCCAACGTATGTTGACGTAGTGCATTCCGCAGCGGCCTGCCGCTTCCTGTATTACGTCCTGGGCCTGTTTCTTGGTACCGACGAAGAGGATTTCGCCACCTTCAAGGACGATGGAGCGGATGAAATCGCAGGCGTCGTCGAGCATTGTAATGGTCTGCTGAAGGTCGATGATGTGGATGCCGTTGCGCTGGGTGAAGATGTAGCGCTTCATCTTGGGATGCCAACGGCGAGTCTGATGGCCGAAATGCACGCCTGATTCGAGAAGCAGCTTCATGGTTACGGGCACGGGCTCGGGAGGGCGTTGCTCCTGGGGGTGAGGCGCTTCTACCTGTGCTTCCGCTGGTGCTTCCGTTACGGTCTCTTGTACCATGTTTAGGTTGCTCTTTCCCTTCCCGTATAGCCTTAAAATTAGCGTCTGCGAGTATATCACAGGGAAGGATAGAGGGACAATGACGGGGAGAAGCGCCGTTCCTCAATACACCCCAACAGGTTTATCTGAAACACCAACAATGTAATGGAATTGTAACGTTTAGCAGACTAAGGATGATCAAGTGAGCGGCCCCGCCCGTGGAATGGATTCACATGTCGGGGCACGGGGATGAGGGAGAGGGGGACGAGAGGGGCAGATGATCCCGTTCACATAGAGGGGTAACATCACCCCCTTGACATCGTAAGTACTTATGTTCTATATTGGAGCCAGGTCTAGACCCGACCACTACCCTCAACCACCTTAAGGAGGAACCAAAAACTAGGGAAGTCCACCCGGCCCCACCCGAGGACTCAACGCCTCAGCCTATCCCAACGGCCCTCGCGCAGGCCCGCGGCACAAGCGACCGGCGCCATCTCCTCATCCCCACCGGGTCCCGTGTACCCTTCCCTGACCCCCAGGCGATGGAAAGACGCCCTGGCCTTCACGCTCCCACCCCGCTCCCTGCATGGGAGATTGCATCAAGGGTGACCGGAGCATACACTCCGCGGACCGCCTAACCCCCATGGAGAACCATCTCGAACGTCGGGCCGCATTGCTGGAGTTTGGCGCTACGGCGCGGGGGTGCCCGGAGGATATTCGCTCCTGTCCTTTTCCGGCGAACTTGGACACTATTAGTTAGGCTGTGGGGCCTCGCACAGCTGGATCCCTGGCCCTGACATGCCCCCACGTGCATACAGCCCCCATAAGGAGCCTCTGCCGGACGTCTGGCCCGAGAATTGTCCGTGTATACCATCTAGCATCAGGGCATACTGGCTGCAAGTCCACGAACAAGCAGCTCTGCCAAACGGGCGTCTTCCATCGCCACCCCCCCAACAAAACAACCAACACCCAAAACCCCACAACTGAATAAAACCCGGTGTGTCGCTAGTCTACCGAATGAGTACACAGGTTTGACCGAGCCTCGCGGGCGGGTATAGAATCGAGGCCAGAGGCCCCGATTAGTTGGGGCTGTGCCCGTTACCCACAAGTCTCAGGAATGCTCTCCAAAGGAGTCACGTTATGGCGTCTATCCAATCCCCCAGCGCAGACGAGCTGAAAAAAATGGCCCGCGATCACTTCTGGCCTCACTCTCAGCAGGTAGCCGACTTCGATAAGGAGGACGGGCTCCACGTGATGGCAGACGGGAAGGGCTGCTGGGTAGAGGATACGGATGGCAGGAAATACATTGACGTACTGTCGGGGATGTGGCTGAAGAACATTGGATACGGCCGGACGGAGATAGCCGATGCGGTGTATGAGCAGATGCAGCACATCACATACTCGCCGGAGAACACGACTAACGTTCCGGCGCTTAAGCTGGCCACAAGGCTGGCTAGCTTGTCACGGGACAAGGAGTCTCGGGTGTTCATGGTGAGCGGTGGGTCGGAGGCGGTGGAATCGGCGTTGAAGATGGCGAAGGCGTACCACCAGGTGAGGGGAGACAAGGGTCGGTACAAGATCATCAGCCGCCAGAACTCCTATCACGGGGCTACGTTCGCGCTGATGAGCCTGGGAGGATACCCCGGCACAAGCGGATTCGGGCCTCTGATCCCGGGGAACATTCACGTTTCCCAGCCGAACAACTACCGGTGCCAGTTCTGCAGTATGGCCGGTCAGTGTAACGTGGAGTGTGCCAGGGACTTCGAGAGAGCGATACTGCACGAGGGGCCAGAGACGGTAGCGGCGATCATTGCGGAGCCGATTTCGGCGGCGACTATGATGGTGCCTCATCCCGAATACTGGCCGACGATCAGGGAGATATGCGACAAATACGGCGTGCTCCTCATTGTGGACGAGGTGATCACGGGGTTCGGGCGAACGGGAAAGATGTTCGCATCGGAGCACTGGGACCTGCAGCCGGACATAATGACGATGGCCAAGGGCCTTTCGAGCGGATACTTGCCCATAGGGGCGGCGGTGGCTCGGAAGTCGGTGGCCGACACATTCATCGGAGGTGAGGATAAGACGTTCAAACACCTGCTGACCTTCGGCGGTCACCCTGTTTCGTGCGCGGCGTCGCTGGCCAACCTGGACATCCTGGAAGGCGAGGGGCTGGTGCAGAATGCCGCAGAGATGGGCACTTACATGTATGAGCAACTTCAGACCTTGTACGAGCACCCGATAGTCGGGGACGTGCGGGGGGGTCTCGGGCTTCTGGCGGCGGTGGAGATAGTGAAGGACCGGAACACGAAGGAGAAGTTTGCAGAAGACTCGGGGCTGGGAGAGAAGCTGACCAAGGGCTTCCTAAAGCACAGCATCTTGACTCGGCAGCGTGGCAACCTGATTTTCCTCAGTCCTCCACTGTGTGTGACAAGGGATGAGGTGGACTACATAGTCAGCAATCTGAACGAAATCCTAAGCGACGTGAGCTCGGAGCTGGGGTAGGGCCCGAACGCCTACTATGAAGTTCGGGATTACGCTTAAGGAGAGTGGGGGAGACCCCGCGGGGCAGGCGCGCAAGGCCGAGGACCTGGGCTTCGACTCGGTGTGGGCGGGAGAGCACGTCGTGTGGCGACACCCGATCCAGGACAGCCTGATGCAGATGGCGGCTGCGGCCGCGGTCACCGAGCGCATAGAGCTGGGCACGGCGATAGTACTGATCCCCCTTAAGCACCCGATACTGATGTGCAAGGCGGTGACCACGCTGGACCATCTTTCGGGGGGGAGGGTTAAGTTCGGGATCGGGATTGGGGGGGAATACACGAAAGAGTTCGAGGCAATGGGTGTGCCGGTGAATGAGCGAGGGCCGAGGGCCAACGAGATCATGCGGCTAATGAAACGGCTGTGGACTGAGGAGTCAGTGACGTTTTCCGGGCGGTTTTATCAACTGGAAGACGTGGGGCTGAAACCGCAACCGGTGCAGAAACCGCATCCGCCGATTTACATCGGCGGGCGGAGGAAGTCGGTGCGGAGGACGGCACTGTACGGCGATGGGTGGATTCCGTACATGTACTCGCCGGAACTGTTCAAGGAGGGGTGGCAGCAGATTGTAGAGATCGCCGAGGGTGTGGGTCGGGACCCGAAGGAGATAGAGCCGACGGTATGGGTACCAATCTGCATAGACGACAGCTATGACGAGGCGGCCCGGATGTCGAGTCAGGCGTTGGGGGGCGACTACGGTCAGTCATTCGATCAGATAGTGCGGAGGTACGCGCTTTTGGGGACGCCGGAGCAGATTGTGGCTCGGATGCAGGAGTACCGGGATGCAGGGGTCGAGCACTTCATATTCAGTCCGTCAGGGCCGGAGGAAGTGACAGCGGAGATGCCGGAGAGGATTGCGCGGGAGGTTATTCCGCTGTTTGGTGGGGGGTAGGGGGAGGGGTTTACCGGCCGGACTGGGTGCCTTTTTCGGAGAGGTATTGTCTTAAGAAGAAGCGATTTTCGTCGAACTGCTTGCGGTCCTCTTCGGGAATGAAAGGATTGTCTGATGAGGTGGCGTCGAGGGGGGTTGTGCCGTAGGCGTTCCTAGAGTTGATGTCGGCGCCGGACTCTACCAGGAAGACTGCCATGTCCTTGATGCCGAAGAAGGCAGCCCATTCCAGAGGCGAGCCTTTGAATTCGTCGGATGCCTGCATGTCGATGTCTGCACCGTTGTCGAGGAGAATCTGGACGATCTCCCGGTTATCTTTAAGGACTGCGACGTGGAGTGCTGAGGCGCCGGCGAAGGGAAGTCCCGGCGGGATGAAAGTCTTGTCAGGGTCTGTACCGGACTCCATGTGAGCACGTACGGCGTTGGTGTTGTCCTGATCGATGGCGTCCAAGAGGGTGAGGACCGGGGTGGTGGACTGTGCGCCTTTTTCAATCAGATATGCACTTATGAGGTCGCGGTTTGCGTTGAACCGGTTGCGATCCTCTTCGGGGATGAAGGGGTTGTTGGCATAGGCGGCGTCAAGGGGCGTGGTGCCGTAAGCGTTTCTGGCGTTGATATATGCGCCCGACTTAGCGAGGAAGACGGCCATGTCCTTGAGCCCGAAGTAGGCCGCCCATTCGAGAGGTGAGCCCTTGGAATCGTCCAGCGCCCTTATATCGATGTCTGCGCCGTTATCGAGGAGGAGTTGGACTATTTCTCGGTTGTCCTTAAGGACTGCAACGTGGAGGGCCGAGGCACCGGCAAATGGGATGCCCGGTGGGATGAATGTCTTGTCGGGGTCTGTGCCGATCTCCATGTGGGCCCGGACGACATCCGTATCCTCCTGGTCTATGGCGTCGAGGAGGGGTAGGGCGGGGGGTGTCGGGCCACAGGCGATACACATCAGCAGGACGGCGAGTACTACGGACGTGACGGTAATCCCGGCTTTATTCAGCAAGAAGGTTTTACTCACGAGATGTTGTACAGGCGGGCGCAGTTGTCCCAGAGGATTTCTCGCTGGCTGGACTCGGGGACGTCTTCGAGGGAGAGGAAGGTCTCGATGGCATGGGGGTAGGCGGAGTCGTTGTGGGGCCAGTCGGTGGAGATGACCAGGTTCCTGGAGCCTATGGCCTGGATGGTGTATTTGACGAGGGCCTCGTCGGGGTCAACGGAGACGAAGCAGTGTTCGAGGAAATATTCACTCGGGGCACGGGTGAGGCCAAAGCGGTCTTTGTCGCCCATCATTTCCTCGTGCTCGTCGAGGCAGTAGAGCCACCATGGGACCCAGCTACTGTGGCCCTCCAGAAAGGCGGCCTTAAGGGTGGGCATTCTTTCGAGGACACCGCCGGTGATCATTGCGCCGAGGGTGCATATCATTTCGACGGGGTGGGCAACGGAGTGGCCCAGTGCGTGGTTGTCCATGTAACGCCTGGCTAGATGGTCCTGGTAGGCCATCTGGATGCCATGGAATGAGACGGGGACTCCGAGGGATTGGGCTGCAGCCCAGAATGGTTCGTAGGAGGGGTCGTACCAGGGGAGTTGGCGGACGGGGTTGCTGGGTAGGACGAGAGTCACGGCACCGAGTTCGTTGACCGCAAACTCGGCTTCCCGGACGGCGAGGTTGACATCGTGCATGGGGACTAGGGCGCCGAGCTTGAGGACGGATGGGTCCGCATCGCAGAAGTCCCGGAGCCAGCGGTTGAAGGCCCGGCATATGGCGGCGGCTATATTGGGGTCCATGTCGTCGATGCCGATGACGTGGGCAGCCATGGTACGGAAACAGACGGCCGCGTCCAGGCCTTCCACCTTGACTGCCTCGAGCATGTGCTCGGGGCGGGAGCCTTCTTCCTCCTCAACGCCCGGGCTACCGGACTCGTGCTTTTCGGGCTGGTATATCCCTTCGCTTTCAGCTTTCTGACGGGCGATCTCGTTGCGGATATCGAGTCCACGCTGGCGTTCGGGCCTGTCGATGAAGGCGGGGAGAGGCTTGCCAAGGCAGTGCCAGGTCTCGGAGCGGCCGTTCATGGACATCTTGCGCGGGGCAACGTCTCGGAAGGCGGGGTCGATGTAGTCGATCCACAGGTCGGGGGGCTCGGAGACGTGGATGTCGCTGTCCATGACTTTGAAGCCATTGTTCATAGGTGTCCTCCGGAGGATGTTGTATTTAAAGGTTGTGAATTCGGGCGACGGTTCCGCCGAGGATGTTGGCTCGGTCTTCGTCGGAGAGGAAGGGGCAGTGGACGCGGTACTGGTCGATGGTTTGTCGGTAAGTCCAGAATCGGGCGACCATGGGTAAGTCGGTGCCCAAGATGACGTGGTCGGACCCGATGCGTTGAACTATCTCTTCAACGGTTGGCTCGACGTTCTTGAAAGGGTACTGCCAGATGCCGCCGAGTTGGATGGGGAAGAGGAGTTGGAGGTGACATTTGTCGGATTCGAATACACGCCAGACGGCTTCGGGGAGAATGATGCGGTCGTCCTGGCGGAAGTTGCCCCAGCTAAGGCCATGGGTAAGGACGACGGGGAGGTTGGGATAATCTTCCAGCCAGTCGTGAACCGTATCGAGTTCACTGAGGTAGCTTGCGGTGCCGGACTTTGCGAATGCCTGACCAGCCCTAGGTTGTACTGTGAAGTATACGGGGAGTCCAAGCGTAGAGATGCCCTGCCAGAATTCGCGCATGGGGCCCATATTCCAGCTTTCCGCAAAGCCGCCGGTCGAGTAAGGGCGCGTGAAGAATTGCAATCCGCATACGCCACCGGCGTTAAGCCAATGCTCGACTTCCTTTAAGGCGGCGTATGGGTCGGAGGGGATGTCGGTCTCGGGCACGTGCATGAGGCTCTTGAGGCGGTCGGGGTATTGGGAGGTGGCCTCGGAGTGGAGCTTGTTGTTGCGGCCCAGGTGGGAGGCGTTGTGGAGAATTGCTAAGTCGACGCCGGCGTAGTCCATCTCGGCGATGAGACGCTCGGGGGGCATTTCGAGGTTGTTGAGCATGGGCGGAAGGTACTGCTTGGTGTAAGTCTCACCCTCATACGTCCAGGTCAGGCGGTCCTTGTCCCGGCCCCAAGAGACTTCGTGAAGGGCGCCGGAGTCGGGGTCGGCGAGGACGGAGTTGTCGGCGTGGGCTCGGTCGCGGACTCGCCAGACGGGTTGGTGGTGAATCGACAGTTCCTGCTGGACCGCCTGCATCTTTTGCTCGAGGGTCGGGTATCCGGCGGCAGAGTCCATTGGCTCGAATATGTAAGCGTGGCCGTCTATAAGCATGTTTGGCCGTCCCTTTCTGGGGTGTCGGAGTCTGCGTTGTCGCTTGTTTGCCGAGGCCATTATACTTGACCGGCATTTGCAGTTCGGACATCTCTAACCTATGACCAGAATACTTGATGGAATAAAGGTCCTGGAAATAGCCAACTGGCTGGCGGCGCCGGCGGCAGCGGCCCTGCTGTCTGACCTGGGGGCCGACGTCATAAAGGTCGAGCCTCACAGGGGAGACCCGTGGCGAGGGTATCGTGCTGGAGACCCGGTTAACTATGCTTTCGAACAGGACAATCGGGGCAAAAGGGACATAGCGCTTGACCTGGGCCATCCCCGGTCGCAGGAGATAGTGCACAAGATTGCCAAGGGCGTGGACGTGTTCGTGACCAACCTGCTGCCCAGACGCAGGCGAAGGTTTGGGGTTACCTACGAAGACTTGAAAGCCATCAACTCCCGGCTTATCTATGTTTCCTTCACGGGATACGGGGAGAAGGGGCCACAATATGACAGGCTAGGTATGGACTTCGGGGCATTCTGGTCTCGGTCGGGTATCATGAACCTGATGGGTTGGCCGGGCGAACCGCCCATCCTGCAGCGAGGCGGGATGGGAGACCACGCCACTTCCCTGGGGCTGCTGGCGGGGGTGCTGGGTGCGCTGTATTACCGGGAGAGGACGGGGGAGGGGCAGGAGGTGTCGGGGTCGCTGTTCGGCACTGGTCTGTGGGTTATCGGGGCTGACCTGCAGAGGACTTTGGTGAATGGCCGAGACGCTGAGCGCAGACCCTACCGCCACGAGAACGAAAGTCCCATTACGAACTGGTACCAGGCAAAAGACGGGAAGTGGTTGATCTTGGAGAACCCAAATCCCTGCCCCTACTGGCAGCGGACGTGTCGGGCCCTGGGGCTTGCCGACCTGGAGAATGTGCCGGAGTACTCCACGGTGGAAGGACTGCTAGAGCATTGCGTTGAGCTAAACGCATTGTTCGACAAGATTTTCGCGACGAAGACCCGGGATGAGTGGGCCCCGCTCTTGACCGAAAACGAGGTGATCTGGGCCCCGATCCAGAACCTGATGGAGGTCTCGGAGGACCCGCAGGCCGAGGCGATTGGGGCTTTTGAGACGCTGGAGCACCCGGAGTTTGGGGAGTACAGGACGATTAACTTTCCGGTGAAGTTCAGTGCGACGGAGAATGGGGCTCGGGGGCCGGCGCCCGAGACGGGGCAGCATACGGAAGAGGTGCTGCTGGAGTGTGGGTATTCCTGGGATGAGATTGAGGGGATGAAGGGGGAGGGGGTTATTCCGTGAAGGAGCATTGCAACGTGATCCTATGGAATGTGTTACCTAAGTCCCCGAACGAGTGGTACTGATCAGTTTCAGTTGTTCTCTGGACACTGGTTGAGGAAGAGAGGATTCGGGGCCATTCGGTGAGGGGGTTTCCTGAGACAGATTGTTAATGAAGCGCGTTAGATTCCTCGCGGGGCCTCGGAATGACAGGGTAGTTAGCGTTGAGTCTGCCGAGAGCGAGTACCTCCTTCCCAGTACTTAACATCCACATTTTGTGGCCAAGAAGTTGTCCGGGAGGTGTAGCGCACGAGACCTACCCCTACGGGGGAGGGCGGGATGAATGGGACGTGGGTTCAATGAGTCTGATATCGGGCGGATGGCTTCGCCGACGATGACTTTTTTGCCGTTCTGGTCTTCGGCCCAGATGTTTAGGTGGACGGTGGGGCGGGGGGTGGTGTCTTCGACTTTGGAGACTTCTGCGTTGTAGGTTAGGGTGTCTCCGTACCAGACTGGGGCGATGAACTTGGTGGTGAGGGTGCCGCCTTCGATCCAACCCTTAGGGTTGGGGAGGCAGCGGGTGAGGAGGACGGAGAAGAGCGGACCTCAGTGAGGACGCCCTGGGCAATGGGCTCCTGGTACATGGTCTGGGAGGCGGCTTCCCGGTCGGCGTGGAAGCTGGCCTTCCAATCGCTGCGGGCGGCTATTCTCTCGAAGAGGTTTTCGTAGGCGATAGGCTACAGGACCTTCGCCGACGATGACTTTTTTGCCGTCTTCGGCCCAGATGTTGAGGTGGACGGTGGCGGGTGAGACTTCTGCGTTGTAGGTGAGGGTGTCGGTACCAGACGGTGAACTTGGTGGTGAGGGTGCCGCCTTTCCAACCCTTGGGTTTGGGGAGCCAGCGGGTGAGGAGGACGGAGAAGAGGGCCTCGGTGAGTCGCTCCGGCTTGGGCCATGACGCTCTCCTGCGGGCGGCTATTCTCTCGAAGGGTTTTCGTAGGCGATGACCATCTCCTCGGTGCGGGTGAGGGTCGGGACGGTGTCGCCTTTTCGGATCTCCGGCTTGGGCCATGACGCTCTCCTAAGGGCGGGCGGATTGTTCTCGCTGGGCCAGACGCTGGCGTGGTATTTCTCGGCGACGGACCGTTCTGGTTACGGCTCTCGATGCGGAATGCGAGATACTGATGGTCTCGCTTAACCCACTTGTCGACGATCTTCATCTTGCTGGTGATGGTGTCGCCGGGGTAGACGGGTGCGATGAAGGTGAAGCCGGAACGGGAGTGGAAGGACTCGCCCGGGCGTCGATAACCCGCGCCATCCATGATAGCTATGAAGTGGGCATAGCAGTTCATAAGCACGGGCATGGCTACGATTTGTGAATAGCCGGCATCTTTGGCAGCGTCGGAATTGCGGAAGACGGGGAGATCTTCTTCGAGGAGGTCAGCCAAGTGGTCAACGAGGTCTCGGGTGACCTCGAAGGTGTAGGGGACGAACTCGAAGCCGATCTGGGCGTCTTCGTAGGTGAGTTCGGTTATGGGGTTGGGCTGCTCCATGTTGGTGCGGTGCCCCGTCTAGCCGCCGGCTATGGCGTTGAGGAAGTGGACCTCGCTGTCCTCGCGGACTTTTTCGAGGATGCCAAGCTGGGAGACTTCGCCGTCTACGGCGACGGCAAAAGCGGCCTTGAGGCGTCCGTTCTCGGTGAGCCGGTTCTGCATTCCGGGAAAGACCTCGTCAAGGTTCTTGATGATCTGGCGCACGGTTGAACCCTCAATCTCGGCGCGGTCCTTACCGCCGGATAGGGTCCGCATCAGGGACGGGATAAATACGGTGGCCATGAGCTCAACTCTCGGAGTTACCGTTACTCAGAGCGGCCAGGACTGCCGGGGGATTCATTGGCAAGTTTTCCAGCCTAATGCCCATGGCGTTGTGTATGGCGTCGGCGATGGCCGCGGGGGGAGCGATTATGCTTGCCTCTCCCACGCCCCGGACTCCGTAGGGATGGCCGGGGTTGGCGACTTCGACGATGACGGTGTCGATCATGGGGATGTCGAGGGAAGTGGGCATCCGGTAGTCTAGGAGGGTGAAATTGTCCATGCCACCCTCGGGGTTCATGTAATACTCCTCGTTGAGGCCCCAGCCGATGCCCTGGACGCTGCCGCCCTGCATTTGGCCTTCCACATAGGACGGGTGAACGGCTTTGCCTACGTCCTGGACGCAGGTGAAGCGGAGGACGGTGACCTTGCCAGTCTCGGGGTCTATCTCCACGTCGGCGATTGCACCGGCAAAGGAGACGCCTACGCCCTTGGGGTCGACGGTGGACTTGCCTACGACGCCACCTCCGGTATCGTTCATCTTGCGAGCCAACTCCTTGAAGGAGATGGAGAGTTCAGGGTCCGACTTGGACCTGAATACGCTCTTGTTGAACTCAATGTTCTCCGGCTCTATTTCCCAGAGGATGGCGGCCCGTTTTACCATTTCGTTGCGGACGTCCACCGCGGCCTCGTGGGCGGCCCAGCCGGTGGCGAAGGTGGTACGGCTGCCGCCAGTGACGTCGGTGTAGCCTATAGAGTCTGTGTCGACGACGGCGGGGTTAACGTCCTCGGGAGAGATGCCCAGGACCTCTGCGGCCTGCATGGCGATGGAGGCTCGGGTTCCGCCGATGTCGGTGGAGCCGATGAGCAGATTGATGGTGCCATCATAGTTGACGCTGATGGAGCAGGCCGACCTCCAGCCGATATTCATCCAGAACCCGACTGCGACACCTCGTCCCCGGTTGGGTCCTTCCAGCTTGGAAGCGTAGTGGGGATGCGACTTCATGGCCTCGATAACCTCGGCGCAGCCGACCACGCCGTAGGACGTGCCGTCTGCGCGACGGGTGCCTTCCTTCGAGGTGTTGAGCATACGGAAGTCCAAGGGGTCCATGCCAACCTTCTCGGCGAGCATATCTACCACTGTCTCGGAAGCGAAGGCCGCGTTGGTCGCGCCGGGGGCCCTGTAGGCCGCCGTCTTGGGCTTGTTTACGACAACATCGTAGCCGTCAATGACGATATTGGGGATGTTGTAGCAGGCGAAAACGCAAGTAGCACCGGCACCAACGGGGGAGCCGGGGAAGGCTCCGGCCTCGTAGGCGAGGTGGGCCTGGGCGGCGGTAAGTTTGCCGTCCCTGGTGGCGCCCATCTTTACCTTTACGTGGGAGCCGGGGGTCGGGCCTGTGCCCTCGAAAACCTCTCTGCGGGACATCTGCATCTTGACGGGTCGGCCGGTCTTCCTGGAGAGGAGCGCGGCCACGGGTTCCAAGTAGACGGGTATCTTGCCGCCGAACCCTCCACCGATCTCCATAGGTGTTACGCGTATCTTGGAAACGGGTATGTCCAAGATCTGAGACATGGAGGTCCTTACGGGAAAGGCGCCCTGAGTACTGGTCCAGACGTGGAGACGGCCATCATTGTTCCAGAGGGCGGTGCCGTTCTGGGGCTCGATGTAGCCTTGGTGGACGGTTGCGGTGTCGAAATCTCTTTCGATGATGAAATCGGCCTTTGCAAAACCCTCTTCGATATCGCCGATGACCTGTTGGAAGTGGGTGGCGACATTGCTGGGCTCAGCGCCTTTTTCACCGGACTCGTCGGTGCGCATTTCCTCGTGGAGAATAGGCGCGTCGGAGGCCATGCCCTGGGGGGCACTGGTGACGGGCGGAAGGACCTCGTATTCGATATCGATGAGGGAAAGGGCCTCTTCGGCGACATGTTCGCTCACGGCGGCTACGCCTACTATGGCATGGCCGACGTAGAGGGCCTTCTCTCCGGCGAGGACGTTCTCCCGCTGGTAGTGTCTGGCAGGCTTGTCGGCGCCGTTGGTGGGGAAGTCTTTAGAGGTGACAACGGCGCGGACGCCTTCCAGGGCCTCGGCCTTGGAGGTGTCTATGGACTTAATGCGGGCGTGGGCGTGGGGGCTGCGCAGTACCCTGGCGCGAAGGAGGTCGGCGGCCTGGAAGTCGGCGCCGTAACGGGCGCGGCCCGTTACCTTATCCGCGCCGTCATGACGGATGGGCCGGGTGCCGACTACATCGAACTCCTGATTAACTAGGACTACGTTGGAGTCGGTGCCCTGCCTTGTTGTCAACTCTTAGCCTCCTGCATCTTCTTCGCGGAGTCGAGTACGGCTCTAACGATCTTGTCGTAGCCCGTGCAGCGGCAAAGATTGTTGGCGAGCCAGAAGCGGATGCGGTCCTCTGAGGGGTCGGGTTCCCTTTCAAGGAGCGCCTTGGCCGCCACGATGAAGCCGGGGGTGCAGATGCCGCACTGGAGGGCTGCATTTTCGAGGAAGGCCTGCTGTATGGGGTGGAGGTTGTTGCCGTCGGCTACGCCCTCAATGGTTTCGATGTTCTTGCCTTCGGCCTCGACGCCGAGGACGAGGCAGGAGGTGACGATGCGGCCATCCATGTTCACGGTGCAGGCGCCGCAGTTGCCGTCATTACAGCCCTCTTTAGAGCCGGTGAGCCCGATTACATCGCGCAGGCACTCGAGGAGGCTTTGTCGGGGTTCGCAGAGGAACTCGACGTTTTCGCCGTTAATGGTCGTCTGTACGTAGGTTTTCCTGGGCATCTAAGACGCCTCCTTGGCCCGCTCGATGGCGGTGTTTAAAGCTCGTCGGGTCAAAACTTCACAGAGGTGTGTCCTGAATTCGATGGTGCCGCGCATGTCGGTAATGGGTCTGGCAGCGGCCTGGGCGAGCGCGGAAGCCTTACGAATGGACTCGTCGCTTATAGGCTGCCCGGCGAGGGCGTCGCCGGCTTCCCTGACGAAGAGGGGAGTTGGTGCGACGGAGGCGAGGGACACGCGGGCGGACTTGATGGTGTCTCCGTCCAACTCCACCGATACGCCTGCCCCGACTACGGCGATGTCCATTTCGTTACGGGGTATGAAGCGGATGTAGCGGGCGCCGGAGTTGGCAGCGGGGGCTGGGACGCTAATCGAGACAAGAATCTCGTTGGCGGCGAGTATGCTCAGACCGGGGCCGGTGCAGACGTCCTCGACGGGGACGCTACGGGTGCCGTTGGGTCCGGCGATATTAGCGGTTGCGCCGTAGGCTATCAAAGCGGGAATGGAGTCGGCGCTGGGGGCGGCGTTACAGAGGTTGCCGCCAACGGAGGCTCGACCCTGGATCTGGATGCCGCCGATGATTGAGGTGCAGTCCACGAGGGCGGGGTAATGCGCCATCACAGCGGCGTCTTCGTAGATCTTGCAACATTCGACCGCTGCGCCAATGGTCAAGCCTGAGGCGGAGTCGTAGGAGAGCTCATTGAGCTCCGGGATGGTTTTGACGTCGAGCAGCAAATCGGGTTGGCGACGCCTGGCGCGAAGCTGAACGAGGATGTCAGTGCCGCCGGCGAGGGCACGGGTGCGGTCGCCGTCACGGGCGAGGATCTCGACAGCCTTGCTAAGGGACGTAGGGCTAAGGTAATCGATCCATTTCAAAGGCGGGCCTCTTTTCCCCCTCAAACGAGGGACAGGTTGAGTCCTAGGCTTAGGGCCACGGGTATTACTTCCTAATGAAGCGGTTCCAAGATACCGATAGGCTAAAGTTGTGTCAAGGGTGTGGGAAGGGAAGGAGGGGAGGTAGTTGGGCCGTATTTCGCAAGTCGGATAATAAGCAGTAGATACGGCGGGGAGTGTAGGAGTGGAGAGGAGCGAGTGACTATGAAGAAACTCAGCTTATACGGCATGGCAATTTTCACGGGCTCCCCTGACTAGTAGCTTGAAATATCGAGAATATGAGGGTCTGTCTACGTTTCTTGAAAGGGGGGGAGGGGGGTGCTAGTATTCCACCCTTATTGGTGCGGGGAGCAAGGCCGAGGGGGTTGGGTTTGAAAAAAGACCGGATGTTGATAAGCAAATGAGCCGTTTATCCGATACATTTGAACGGGCCCGAGCTGCTGATAGACCCGTTATTGCAACGTTTCTAACAGTCGGGTTTCCTGAGAGGGAGTTGACCCAGGCTATGGTAGGGGCAATGGTGGAGGGTGGGGCCGACATTATCGAGCTTGGGGCTCCGTTCAGTGATCCCCTTGCGGAAGGGCCGACCGTACAGAGGTCCAGCCAGGTTGCTCTTGATCAGAACATCACTCTTGCGGACTGCCTCGATTGCTGCCGGAACGCACGAAGCCGATTCCCGGACGTTCCGTTGATATTGATGGGATACTACAATCCGCTGCTGAGCTATGGTCTGAACCAGTTTGCCGATGATGCGTCGGAGGCGGGTCTCGATGGGCTGATTGTTGTCGATTTGCCTCTCGAAGAGGCGGGGCCATTGCAGAGCGAGGCGAAGGCCCGCGGCATGGACTTCATATTTCTTCTGGCCCCTACCAGCACGGAGGAGCGGATAAAAAGAGTGGCGGCGGTGTCATCGGGGTTCGTGTACTGCGTCGGCTTGACGGGTGTCACGGGGGCGAGGCGGGAGATGGGAGCCGATCTTCCGGAGTTTCTGGGCAGGGTGAGGGCCGAGACGGACTTGCCGTTATTGGTCGGGTTTGGGATTTCGACAAGAGAGCACGTGGAAAGGGCCGCTTCGATGTCAGATGGAGTGGCTGTGGGAAGCGCTCTAATAAACCTGATCGAGCAGTCGGTGCCTGGGGACCGGGAAGAGAATGTAAGGAATTTTGTGCGCGGGCTTCGGGGCTGCGCTGAGGCTTTGTAACAGGAGAGTTTTTATTTTGTGGTGCAGAGGAATACGCGGGGCCATTACGGCAACAGAGAACAGTGAGGAATCGATCCTTAAGGCTACGACTGAGCTTCTCCAACAGATGATCAAGGCGAACGACATCGAGGCTGATCAGATAGCCTCGGCGACGTTTACTACTACGGAGGACCTGAATGCGGAGTATCCGGCGGTCGCGGCCCGGCGGCTGGGTTGGGTGGACACGGCCCTTCTTTGCGGCCACGAGATGAACGTGCCTAAGGGACTCAAAAAGGTGATCCGGGCAATGGTTCTGATTAACACTGAGAAGACGGCAAAAGACATAAAGCACGTATATATGAAAGACGCCAGAAATCTCAGGCCGGACAATGCGGGGCCCGCGTACGTAGAAGATGCGGGGAGCGTGTAGGGAGTCGGGTGTGGGGGAGACGGGATGATTTAGAGGGTACGGGATATTGCGCGAACTCCGGAGCAGGCTTATACGTAGGAGTAGTTGGGGCAACAAATGAGAGTCCTTGGTGTGGTGGCAATCACCCTTGCGCTATTGATGGGCGCGTGCAGCGGGTCGGGTGAAGCCCCTACGCCTACTACCGACGTGGGGGCGGAGGTGAGGACGGCGGTCGCGGAAGCCCTGCCTACAGCTACGCCAACCCCTCTCCCGGACATCGACGCCACAGTTGAGGCACGGCTGGCGGCCACCATGGCGGCAATGCCCCCCACGGCTATACCTGCGCCCACACTGGTCTCGACGCCCACTCCCACACACGTGCCTACAGCCACTCCCACACTTGTGCCTACAGCCACGCCCACGCCCCTACCTACGGCCACACCCACACCCGTGCCTACAGCCACACCAGCGCCTGTGCCTACGGCCATACCTACGCCTGTGCCCACTGCAACGTCCAGCTCGGAGCCGATTAGTGTGATGGTTAGACGGGCGCGGCCGGCCGTGGTGAGGATAACCAGTAGCACGATCAGCGGTACTGGGGTCATATTCGACACGCAGGGCCGGACGGGATACGTGGTCACTAATGAGCATGTTGTAGAGGCGCTGTCAAGAGTGAATGTGACGGTAAACGATTCGACGACTTATAACGGGACGGTGTTGGGGGTAGACGCAACTCGGGATCTGGCGGTTGTAAGCACTGTTGCGGCGATTTCACAGCTCTGGAGTTCGGGGATGCGACGGCGCTGGAAGTAGGGGACGAAGTGGTGAACATTGGATATGCGTTGGGCATCGAAGGGCAGGCTACTGTTACAAAGGGGATAGTATCGGCATTGCGCTACGACTCAGATCATCAGGCGTATGTGATCCAAACGGACGCGTCGATAAACCCGGGCAACAGTGGAGGCCCTATGCTTTCGCCTGAAGGCCGAGTGCTGGGGATCAACTCGTTTGTATACGTGTCGGACTATGGTGCGGAGGGGATCGGGTTTGCGATATCAGCGAGGACGGTGACAGAGCGGGTGCCGGTCCTGAGGGCTGGGACGGCGGTGCCGACTGCAACTCCTACAAGCCCTACCCCAACACCTTTTGCGAGTCAGGGATATGACTTTGGGCCTTTGAACGGAGAGCTCCGCCACAATGCATCCGCGAATTACTCAAAGATCATCCATGCCAACGTCTTGGCATCAGACATGGTTGTTGAGACCAGGTTCGTGAACCCATATGCGGCTTCGACTAACTCATGGGACTACGGGATGTTCTTGCGCTATAACTGGCAGGATAGCATTGGTTCGTTTCTGGGGTTTATCGTAACTAGCGACCATAGCTGGGAGGTAAAATCTGGCATTGGGTCTTCTTCCAGCCTCCTGGATGCGGGAAAAATCGGGAACTTCGATTCGAGTGTCGGAGGCCGTAATCACCTGATGGTTGTGACTCTAGGAGAGCGGGGATGGTTCTTTGTGAATGGAGATTTTGTCACGCTTGTAGACTTGGCAACAGTGCCACATGCCGGTGACGTCGTGGTCTTCACTGGATATTACGGGGGGAATGAAATTACCGGGGCCGTGACCCGATACGAGGGTTTCAAGGGCTATAGGTTGAGGAGGCAGTATGGACCTGTGGACGGAGTCATGGAGGATAGGCCGGGTGTTATCGGAGAACACGGAAGCAGAGTGTGGACCAGGGATTTGGTGGTAGAAGTGGAGTTTATCAATCCGGGGGGTCAAAACTGGGACTATGGATTCGTAATAAGGAACCCCGAGTTCAATCGATTGGAAGTTATTGGTGTGACGGATGATGAATGGTGGTTCCACAATACTCGGGACGTTGGGGACACCGAATACACCGAGGTGTCTTCTGGTTTCCTTTCCAGTTCTGGGTGCCGTCTGTCTTCGAATCGGAATCGGCTGGCATTGATAGCTGTTGCGGGCTCGGGGTGGGTTTTCATAAACGACCAATTAGTGTTCAAGTTGGACTTGGGACATAATCAAGATGTTGGCGAGGTTAGTGCGATGGCTGGATTTTTCGAAGGTGACAGGGGTGACGCTCAGTTTTTAAATTTCAACGTGTGGGCGCTGTAGCCCCACGCTCCCTTGACCCTCTTAAATGGGGGTGGCTATAATTGCGCAAAATCTTGTCGGGCGCGGGTTTTGGACTCGGGCCCGATTTTCCAAGAGGCACTACGTGGCAAATCAGACTGGCAAGCGGTACAAGTGCGAGACCTGCGGGTCGGAGTTCATTGTGACCCGGGGCGGGAATGGCACAATAATGTGCTGCGAAAATGAGATGGTCCTCAAGTAGCGACCACCACGGTCCATTCAGGGACTGGTCAACTTAAAACGTCGGAGAGGATTTAGCGGAATGCCAAACTTGTTGGGCAAACGGTTCGTCTGTGAGAACTGCGGGAGCCAGGTGCTGTGCACCAAGGCGGGAGAGGGTGTGGTGAACTGCTGCAGCGTGGAGATGACACTCCAGCAGCCGAAGCCTCTTCCCTCGGCGGACTAGAGCCAGACCCCACAGACTAAACGTCTCATTATTTTTGGCTCGCCCTCTTCCTCCGATGGGGGGGAGGAGTTGAGCCAGACTCATTTTTCTTTTTCACCCCACGCAGAATACGCTCGCGCTTAATGGGGATCAGTGCGGACGGATTCCTGTCAGGATCTAACATGCCAGTCCGCGGTAATCCTTGGTGGGTTGTTCAAAGGACTCATTGAGGGAAAGGGGTGGCAGAGAAGGATGTGAGGGGGTAAGTCCTAGATATCTCCTGCCAGAGGCGGATGTTCCACTTTCAGTGTGGAACCTCACGATAACATGGGTGTTGAGTGCGCTCTGCTCGGCCCGCTGATTGAGTAGAGTAACCGTCTTACCCCAGCCATCTCTTCATCTTCGTTAAGCGATGGGCTAAGCCTAGGACGAGGAGTTAGGCCAGTTTGCGTATGACGCCTATGACTCTGCCCTTGACGGAGAGGTTAGAGGGGTGGACGTAGATGGGGGCCATTTGGGAGTTGGCGGGCTGAAGCCTGATCCTATCCGGCTCTCGGTAGAGGCGCTTGAGGGTGACTTCCTCCTCGGCCTCAAGCCAGGCGGCGACCATATCGCCGTCGTCGGCGGTGTTGACGTGCTGGAGGAGGACGATGTCACCGTCGTCGATTAGGGCGTCGATCATTGAAGTGCCCTTGACTTTGAGGGCGTAGACATTCTCTCTGCCGCCGACCATGTCCTCGGGAATTTCGAGGGTTTCCAAGGAAGCCCAGGGCTCTGAGGTGGGGACTGGGAGAGGCTCGCCGGCAGCGATGGTGCCCAGGAGTGGGGCCCTGAAGATGTTGGCGTCCCGACCATCGTAGCCGATGACTTCTATTCCCCGGGATACGCCCGACTCCCTGCGGATGTAGCCCTCCCTCTCGAGGGCTTTGAGGTGGTAGTCGGCCACTGAAGTAGAGCTCATGCTGCACATATGGACGACGTCCCGGACGCTGGGAGGATACTTGTGCCGGTCCATAAAGCCAGTAATGGCGTTAAGGACTTGCTTACGTTTTTTTGACAAAGCTTTCATGCGCACCTCTGTTGGGAACGGGCGTTCTAAGGAAATAATAACAAAGTGGACAGAGGGTGTCAATGGGGGCGAGAAAGGGTGGATGGGGCGCGACATACAGAGGAGAGACGAAGCTAGGCAAGTCCCAGATTCCTCGCGGAGCCTCGGAATTACAGAGAAGGAGCCTCAGATTGACAGGAGGACAAGAGCAAGGGGTTAGGATTCTTCTGATTCGGAGGGGGCCTCGGCGGGAATCCCGTCTTCGGCGTCCTCCGTCTCTTCTCCGGGGAGCACCTCTGCGACGCGGCCCGGAGTGGCCCTGACTATCATCTGATCACCGTCTGTGATGACCTCAATGTCGTCGGGGAGCTGAAGGTCACGCACGAATATCGACTGGTCTATTTCCTCCAGCACCGAAACGTCTACCTCAATTGAGTTCGGGATTTGCATAGGCAGCCCGGAGACCTGTATGGATGCGAGGATCTGAGATATCACTGTCTGCGTCTTGGGCAAGGGTGACTCTCCGACAAACACCAGAGGCACGTCAGAGGTGATGGCCCGGGTGACGTCCACTTGGAGGAAGTCAACGTGGATTACCACGTCAGTGACGGGATTACGTTGGATGTTGCGAATAACGGCAGTTCTGGCAGTTTTCTCGCCCTTAACCTTGACGTCCAGGACAGCGTTTTGGCCTCCCTGGGACAGTGCCTGGATAAGGTCGGCGGAGGGGAGTTGAAGGGCGACGGAATCGAGGTTTCGGCCGTAGATATTGGCGGGGGTGAGGCCATCGCGCCTCAGGAATCGGGCCTTCTTGCCCATTGCTTCGCGAACATCTACGGCCAACTGTATGGTGTCCATAGGATCGGTATCTCCGGTCTGTGTTATCGTTTTCTAGCTAGCACCCAAATTGAAGGGGAGCGAGCGCTATGTTATCATATATTGTCATTGGATAGCGGAAAAGGGGATGGACTGGCCGAAGAAACAGGCTTGAATCCCTAGGAGGAATTGTCTTAATGGCAACGTCGCTCGCTTTCACTAAAGAACAGGTCCAGAGATACAGCAGACATCTTATAATGCCGCAGGTCGGGAGCAAAGGGCAGAGAAGACTGCTTGACTCGAAGGTGCTTCTGATCGGGGCGGGGGGTCTTGGATCGCCGACAGCGCTGTACTTGGCAGCTGCGGGGGTCGGGACTTTGGGGATCGTAGATTTCGACGTAGTAGACCTCACCAACCTGCAGAGGCAGATACTGCATCGAAACAGTGACGTGGGGAGGCCCAAGGTGGACTCGGCGACGGACACGCTCAAGGGCATCAACCCGGACGTCAACGTCATATCCCACCCCGTACGCCTCACTTCCGAGAATATTTTCGACATAATGGCCGACTACGACGTTATCGTGGACGGCACGGACAACTTCCCCACTCGCTACCTTGTCAACGACGCTTGCGTAATGACCAAGAAGCCGAACGTGCACGGCAGCATATTTCTGTTCGAGGGGCAAGCGTCAGTGTTCACCCATGACAAGGGCTGCTACCGCTGCCTCTACCCGGACCCCCCTCCCCCCGGCATGGTGCCGAGTTGCGCCGAAGCCGGAGTGCTGGGAGTTCTACCGGGCATCATAGGGACTATCCAGGCAATCGAGACGATAAAGTTGTTGCTCGGGCTGGGTGATCCACTGACGGGCCGGCTGATGATCTTCGATGCGCTGGACATGGAATTCAGGCAGGTGAAGGTGCGTCGAGACCCGGACTGCCCGGTGTGCGGCGACAACCCCACGGTCACGGAACTAATCGACTACGAGGCCTTTTGCGGCGTGCTGGCCCACGCCTAACCGATCGACCTGTACGCAAAGAGAAATGGACACGTCTTGTATAGGGCGCCCTTCCATCCGGAGGGCGCCCTCTCTAATTTCGGGGCCCGTGGGGCGTTCGTCGTTGTGTGTGAGTTGGCAAGTTGGTATATTCCCCTGCGGCCTCGCGCCGAACCGACAATACACATTTCTAGAGATTGCGCGGCGTGATTCGGCCAACGGGAGACATTAACGTAACCAAGCAAGAGAAGAGCAAGAGAGTTACCACACGATTAAAGGAGGCCCCATGGCGGAGACCAGCGGCAAAGACATAATCAAGAGGTGTAAGGACGAGGGGATAGAGTACGTTGACCTGAAGTTCACCGACCTGTTCGGGCGACTTCAACACTTTTCGGTGCCATCAGTAGAGGTGGATGAAGCGCTGTTCGAAGAGGGGATGGGGTTTGACGGTTCGAGCATCAGGGGCTTTCAGGCAATCAATGAAAGCGACATGCTTATAGTGCCCGATCCGGCGTCCGCGTTCATTGACACGGTGTTCGAGCGCCCGACTCTCAGTATGATCTGCGACGTACGGGACCCGGTGCTGGGTGGTGAGTATTCTCGGGACCCGAGGTACGTTGCGAAGAAGGCGGAAGCCTACCTAGTAAGCACGGGCATCGCCGATTCGAGTGCCTGGGGGCCGGAGTTGGAGTTCTTCATCCTGGACGACATCCGGTACGACAACCAGCCAAATGCAGCGTACTACTACATAGACTCGCAGGAGGCCGTTTGGAATAGGGGGGCCGATAGGGCAATGGGAGACAGAGGGAAACCTTTTCCTAACCTGGGACACAGGCCGCCAGCCAAGATGGGTTACTCTCCGGCTCCACCCATGGATTCGCTCACGGACATCCGGAACGATATAGCAACGGAACTGATGAAGGTCGGGATCCGGGTCGAAATGCACCATCATGAGGTGGCAACCGGGGGCCAGAGTGAAATCAGCATCCGGTTCGACACGCTCACCAAGATGGGTGACAAGGCATTGCTGTACAAGTACATTGCCAAGAACGTTGCCAAGCGTCACGGGAAGACGGCGACGTTCATGCCCAAGCCGATCTTCGGGGACAACGGCACGGGGATGCACGTCCACCAGAGCCTGAGGAAAGACGACATCAACCTCTTCTACGGGGACGGCTACGCCTTCACCAGCGACATGTGCCGACACTACATAGCCGGTCTGCTGGCCCACGCTCCGGCCTTGATGGCCTTCTGCGCTCCCGGCACCAACTCCTACAAGCGTCTAGTCCCCGGGTACGAGGCCCCGGTAAACCTGATTTACTCTCGCAGGAACCGAAGCGCCTGTATCAGGATTCCGGCCTACTCGACTTCGCCCAATGCGGTACGCATCGAGTTCCGACCTCCAGACCCCACTTCCAACCCGTATCTTGCCTTCTCGGCCCTGTTGATGGCGGGGCTGGACGGGATAGAGAAGAAGATGGACCCCGGAGACCCGATGGACGTGGACCTGTACGAGCTCTCGGCGGAGGAAGCCAAGGGAATTCCCCAAGTACCTGGCAGCCTGGAAGAATCATTGGACGCTCTGGAGGCCGACCACGACTTCCTGTTGAAGGGCGGCGTCTTCACGCCGGACTTGATAGAGACGTGGATCGAATACAAGCGGGTCAACGAGGTCGACCCGGTGAGAATGAGACCACACCCGTTCGAGTTCGCTCTGTACTACCACGCTTAGAACGAGACAAGGCAACGGCAACCTGCGCAGCGCGCAGGTTGCCGTTTCGCGTTAACTGAGGAGGAGCCATGATAGAGAAATTGTTCGATCTGACAGACAGGGTGGCTATAGTGACGGGCGCATCCTCGGGGTTCGGGGTGGTGTTTGCCCACGCGCTCGCCGAGGCGGGGGCGGACGTTGTGGTGGCAGCGAGGCGGAAAGAGCGGCTGGAACAGACTGCCGAGGGGGTGAGGGAGCGGGGACGGCGGTGCCTCGTGATGCAGACCGACGTTTCGCAGGAGGACCAGATAGACGAACTGGTCTCGAGGACGATGGAGGAGTTTGGCAGGATAGACATCGTGGTGAACAACGCGGCTCGGGGCGGAATGGCGATGTGGACCGAAACCACGACGCTTGAAGAATACCGCACCATTCTGGACACCAACCTTTTCGGAGTGTTCATGCTGACGCAGAAGGCGGGTCGGGTGATGCTCGACAGGGGGTGGGGCAGGATTATCAACATCTCCTCGGTGGAGGGAGTGCAGGCCGCGCCGGAGAACGACCCCAGCATTGGGTACTGCACGGCCAAGCACGCGATGGCGGGACTGACCCGAGAGACAGCCAAGCAGTGGGCCAAGAGGGGTGTAACGGTCAACCAGATCGGGCCAGGATTCTTTCACACCGAGCTGACTGACCGTTTCCTGAAGTTACCCGACGTGAAGGCGGAACTCTCGGCCCTTTCGCCTATGAACAGGGTCGGGCAGCCGGAGGAGTTGGTCGGGCTTCTGCTGCTTTTGGCCTCCGAGAACTCCAGCTACATAACCGGCCAAACGATTATGGTCGATGGGGGTTGGAGTATCTGGTAGGGATCATTGGGTAGACGTACATGCCAAAGGTTAGAGAGGCTATGCGAATTGTGCATGAGGACGGCTGGCGACTTGCAAGAACGCGAGGGAGTCATAGGATATATAAGCACCCGGATAAGCCGGGCACAGTCGTAATCGCAGGAAATGAGGGATACGATCTGCATAAAGGGACCTACAACAACATTCTGAAACAGGCAGGTTTGAAATAAAGCGAGGCGGTCATGAAATACGCCGTAATAATCGAGAAGGGACCCAGGAATTACAGTGCGTATGCGCCGGATTTGCCGGGGTGCATAGCAGCCGCCGAGTCCAAGGAGGAGGTGTGTCAGCTCATCGCAGAAGCTGTGGGACTGTATGTCGAGGAGATGAGAAAAGATGGCCTTCCCCTGCCGGACCCTCGGCATTCCGGGGTTGCGGAGTCTAGCTCAGATTATGGCGTGGAAGGTGAGGTGGAAGCTATGGAGGTTATTGTCCCATAGCAGGGTGCGGCAAATGCTGCCAATGAGGAAGCCTCTGCTAGTTATACCGGGACATGGCCGCGTCCAGGTCCTTGGACAGGATGCAGGCTATGGCCTCGGAGACGGTGGATACTGAGCTGTCCATAGCCTGTCTTTCGTCATCCGAGAAGTGGCCGAGGACCCGGGAGATGGCACCAGTCCGGCCCGTGGCATCCCGCCCGATGCCAACCCTTATGCGGGGTATGTTCTCGGTACCGAGAGCGCGGATGATGGACTTGATCCCATTATGGCCCCCGGCGCTCCCGTGCATACGGATTCGGATAGTGCCTAAGGGCAGGTCCATGTCGTCGTAGATTATGAGCAGGCTGGTCTCGGGGACGGACCAGCGGGTGGTGATATAGCGTACGGCCTCGCCGCTGAGGTTCATGAATGTGCGGGGCTTGGCGAGGAGGACACGCTTGACTGAACCGTCAATTGTTACCCCACCCTCGGCCCACTTGAGGGGGCCGCGACGCCCTGTCCACTTCAGGCCGTGCTCGGAGGCGAACTTGTCGACGCAGTCGAAGCCGACGTTGTGTCGGGTGCCGTCGTATTCAGGGCCGGGGTTACCGAGGCCAACCACCGCCAGGTCGAAGCCTCCGCCAGACCACTTTTTCTTCTTGAAGGGCCACATCTAAAGGGCTCCTGCTCCCGGAGTGTTGCGGGCGTCGGCTAGCATCTGAGCAAAGGTGGCTTCGTCTATGACGGGGACATGTAGGCTCTGAGCCTTGATGAGTTTGGAGCCGGCGTCGGCGCCGGCGAGCAGATAGCTTGTCTTCTTGCTGACGCTGGAGACGGCAGAGCCACCCAACTCCTTGATAAGGGCGTGGGCCTGGTCTCGGGAGTAGTTGTCGAGCTTGCCGGTCACTACGAAGTTCATTCCCACCCAAGGCCCGGGGCCCGAGATAGTGACTTCGTCTGACTTGAGGTTCACGCCCGCTTCCCGGAGCTTTGCGATGATTGCAAGACTGGCTTCATCCTGAAAGAATTCGGCGACGCTCTTGGCGATGATTGGACCGATGGCATTTATCTCGATGAGCTCTTCTTCCGTGGCATTGGCTAAGGCGTCGATATCCGGGTAGCGCCGGGCGAGAAGGTCGGCGGTCTCTCCGCCGACGTGGGGGATGCCGAGGGCGATCAGGACTCGGGGGAGGGGGCGGGAGCGGCTGGCGTCGATGGCGGCCAGGACGTTGGAGGCACTCTTTTCGGCCAAGCGCTCAAGGGTCAAGAGATCGTCTTTGGTGAGGGAGTAGAGGTCGGCGGGGTCTTTTACAAGGCCCGACTCCAAGAGGGATTCACATAAGGACTCCCCGACACCTTCCATGTCCATAGCGCCTCGGGAGACGAAGTGTTTGAGGGCCTCGGAGGACTGGGAGGGGCAGGAGAGGTTGGGGCAGCGGTGCATGGCCTCGCCCTCGGGGCGGACGACGGTTGTGCCGCAGACTGGGCACTCGGTTGGCATCTGGAATACGCGCTCTTCACCGGTTCGGAGGGAAGCCACGGGCCCAAGTACTTGGGGGATGACCTCTCCGGCGCGCTGGACGATTACGGTGTCGCCGATACGGATATCACGGCGGTGGATGTCGTCCTCGTTGTGGAGAGAGGCTTGTTTGACGGTTGCGCCACCGACCATCACGGGCACCAGCTCGGCGAAGGGGTTGAGAGAGCCTGTACGGCCTACGTTGATACCGATGTTCAGGAGCTTGGTTGTTGCCTGCTCGGCGGGGAACTTGTAGGCGATGGCCCATCTCGGTTCCCGGCCCACGAATCCCAACTGCTCCTGCAGAGCGATCTCATTCACTTTAACGACCACGCCGTCGGCGGCGTAGTCGAGGTCTGCAAGATGCTCTTCCCAGCGATTGAAGTAGGACTCGACCTCTTCAACGTCGTGTACGAGCTCGGAATGGGGGCTGATCCTGAAGCCCAGGGATTTGAAATATTGGAGCATTTCCCAGTGAGTGCCGGGGACTGGGCCCTCGGCGTAACCGAGGCCGTATATAAAGATATCCAGTGGTCGTTGGGTGGCGATCCGGGGGTCGAGCTGGCGGATGGCGCCGGCGGCGGTGTTTCTCGGGTTGACGTAAAGAGGCTCACCGGCCTCCTGACGCTGCCGGTTAAGCTCTTCAAAGCCGCTGAGGGTCATGTAGACCTCTCCGCGTACCTCGAAGAGGCTGGGGCTATCGGAGGGCACGGTCAGGGGTATGGAATGGATGGTACGAAGATTCTGGGTTACGTCCTCGCCGCGGAGGCCGTCTCCCCGGGTCGCGCCCCGGACCAGGAGGCCGTTTTCGTAGGTGAGGGCCACGGCGAGACCATCAAATTTAAGCTCGCAGACCAGGTCATAGCGCGCTTCTTCCAGTAGGCCTGAAACACGGGTCCGCCAAGCAAGCATATCCTCCTTGGAGAAGGCGTTGGCGAGGCTGAGCATGGGCCTGGGATGCTGGACTGACTCGAATGTCGTGAGGGGCTCGGCGCCGACTCGCTGGCTGGGAGAGTCGGGGGTGACCAGGTTAGGGTGCTGCTCTTCGAGGGCTCGGAGATCACTCATCAGGGCGTCGTACTCGTGATCCGTGATGACCGGATCGTCGAGCACGTAGTAGCGATGGTTGTGGAAATTGAGGGTGCGCTTAAGCTCGGCGTGGCGGTCGGCGGGGGCGGGTGAGGCGTTCATGGTCCGGTCTGGATTGACCTACTGGCCCGATCCCCGGAACCCGAGGCGTTGTAGGACTTCTCGGAGGGTGTCGATCACCACGTCGATGTCCTGCTCGGTAACGTGACCGAGGTGACCTATGCGGAATACCCTGCCTGCAAGAGGGCCGGGGCCCCCGGCCAGGACCACGCCGTACTCCTCGCGGGTGATCTTGAGGAGTTGGGCGAGGTCGATGCCTTCGGGGGCGTTGATGGCGGTGACGGTGTTGGAGGCAATCTCTTCGTCGGCGAGGAGGGAGAGACCGAGGGACCGAGCGCCGTCTCGGGCCCGCCGGGCAACGGAGGCGTGGCGTTCAAATATGTTGGCGAGACCCTCTTTAGCCATTACTTCAAGGCCTGCGTCGAGGGCGTAGAAGGTGGAAACGGCGGGGGTCCAGGGCGTTTGGCCCTTCTCCAGATAGGACTGCAGCTGCCCGAAATCCCAGTGGAAGCGGGGCATTTTGGCAGACTCCCAAGCTTCCCACGCCCGCTGGCTGACGCTGATCATGGAGAGGCCCGGCGGTGCCATCCAGCCTTTTTGGGAGGCGGTGGATACTACATCACAGTCCCAGGCGTCGACGGGGAGGTCGATGGAGCCGATGCTGCTGATGGCGTCGACGAGGATGAGTCTATTGTGGGAACGGGTGATCTCAGCGATAGAGCAGAGGGGGTTAGTTACGCCGGTGGAGGTCTCGTTGTGGGTGATTAGGACGGCCTTGATGGAGGGGTCGTCGGCGAGGGCCTTGTCTACGTCGTCGGGGTTGATGGCCTTGCCGTAGGGGGCTTCCAATTTGACTACGTCCGCACCAAATGCCTCTGCGATCTGGACGAAGCGTTGTCCGAAAGAGCCGATGGTGAGGGCTAGGACTCGGTCTCCGGCCGAGAGGGTGTTCACTACCGAGGCTTCCATAGCGCCTGTGCCCGAACTGGTCATGACGTAAAGGTCGTTGTCCGTCTGGAAGAACTGCTTGAGGCGGTCGGTGACTCGCTCCAGGATGTCTTTGAACGCAGGCCCGCGGTGATTTATCATCTGGGCGGTCATGGCCTCGAGGACTTCCTCGGGGCAGGGGGTGGGGCCGGGGATACGGAGGTGGACTTTTGCGTTTGTCATAGCACTTTCTCGAATAGATTTTAGCGGATTAAGCGCCGAGGAGAAGGTCGCTAGCTATCGACGAAGATGAGGGTACGGCGTTTGCCGACTTTCATCCGGGTGCCAGGCACCAGCTTCGAGCGGTCAACAGTGTATTCGGAGAGCCTGTCTCCGCCGATCTCGACTCCGCCGCCGTCTATGAGGCGTCGGGCTTCGCCGGAGGAGGAAGCGGCCTTATGTTCGACGAGAAGCCGGGGGATGAAAGCGGTCTCTCCGGCATTGAGAGATGATAATGGAACTTCAGTGACCAGGTCGTCGGCCACTTTGCGCTGGACGATGCGTTCGAACTCGGTCTCGGCGGTGGAGGCGGACTCGGTGGAGTGGAACTG
The DNA here is from genome assembly GCA_965197585.1 of Dehalococcoidia bacterium. Lineage (GTDB taxonomy): Bacteria > Chloroflexota > Dehalococcoidia > Plut-88900 > Plut-88900 > Plut-88900. Next base: position 1,600,871 of record OZ240215.1, on the reverse strand, counting down.
GGAGACGATATTGCGGGCGAGGCGCTTCTTGATCTCGATGGGATTGACGGAGCGGGATGCCATCGCTTCTTTGACATCGGAGATATCGTTGTCCGAGATGTCTGTGACGAGTTCTAGGTAGTTGGGGATGAGGTCGTCGTTGAGGCGCATGACCTTGAAATAGGTGTCCTTGGGGGACTCGGCGACGCCTATGTAGTTGTCGAGGCTCTTGCTCATGCGCTGTACGCCATCGGTGCCGACGAGTATGGGGACGAGCAGGCACTGCTGGGGCCTCTGGCCTACCATGGACTGGAGCTCGCGGCCGAGGAGCAGGTTGAACTTCTGGTCCGTGCCGCCGAACTCGACGTCAGCCTCAATCTCCGTGGAGTCGTAGGCCTGGAGGAGTGGGTATAGGAGCTCTGTGATGGCGATGGGGCGGTTGGCTTTGAAGCGGTTGGAGAAGTCCTCACGGGCGAGGATCTGGGCGACGGTGAAGCGGCTGGTGAGGGATATGACCTCTGTGAGGGTGAAGTTGCCGAACCACTCGCTCTGCCACCGGACGTCGGTGTGGTCACGGTCCACGACCTTGAAGAACTGGTCCATGTAGGTCTGGGCGTTTTCGCGGACGGTCTCGGCGGAGAGCATTTGCCGGGTGGCGGACTGGCCGCTGGGGTCGCCGATCTGGGCGGTCCAGTCGCCGACGATGAGGATTACGCGGTGGCCGAGGTCCTGGAACTGGCGCAGTTTACGGAGCCCGACGGTGTGGCCAAGATGGATATCGGCGCGGCTGGGGTCGAACCCCATTTTGAGTCGGAGAGGCTTACCAGCGTCGAGGAGCTGCTCCAACTCCTCGCGGCGGATTACCTCGGTGACTCCGCGGTTGAATATGTAGTCGTATTTGCTGGTAGTCATTAGCTGAGGATTGATGAGAGGGCATTTCGGGCCATTTCTACGTCAATGTTCATCCGGTCTATCAACTCCTGGGCGCCGGAGAAGCGCATGTCGCCCCTGATCTTGGCCAGGAAATCCACATCGATGGACCGGCCGTAGATGTCTTCGTCGAAATCGAAGATGTAGACCTCAGTGGCACGTTTTTCGCCGTCGAAGGTGGGTTTGTTGCCGACGTAGGTTATGGAGTCGAGGCATCGGTCATTGAGCAGGACACGGGTGGCGTATATGCCGTCGGCCAGAAGGGCTCGGTCGGGAGGGACATCGACGTTGGCGGTGGGGAAGCCGAGGAGGCGTCCACGCTTGTCGCCGACTACCACGGACCCCGAGAGCCGGAAGGGCCTCGTCATCAGGCGCATTGCCAGTTCAACGTTGCCCTTTGTGAGGGCTTGTCGGATAGCGGTGCTGCTTACGGTGAGGTCGGCGTCCTGGATTACGTCTTGGCAGACTACTTCGTAACCGTAGTCCTCTCCCAGCTTTGTGAGGGTCTCGAGGTCTCCTTCTCGGTTCTTGCCGAGGGCGAAGTCCTGGCCACAGACTAAGGTCTTCATATTCAGACCTTCGGAAAGTCGTTGCACGAACTCTCTGGCCCTTAGCTGGGAGACTTCTCGGGTGAAGTTTATGGCGACGGTATGGTCGATGCCCAATGAGCCTATGGCATTAAGCCGGGTGTCGAGGTCCATGAGGTAGCGGGGCTGGAAGGTGGGCGAGAGGACGGTAAGGGGGTGGTTTCGGAAGGTTACGACTGCTGATTCGAGGCCACGGGCCTGGGCTTGGGCGATGGTGGTCTGGAAGAGGGCCTGGTGTCCAAGGTGCACACCGTCGAACACGCCGATGGCAACGGCTGTGTGTCTGTCAGGTGGGTGGGCGGCTAACTCTTCCAGCACAGGGTGGCTCTATACCCGAATGTGACCCCTACCGCGTGATAGGGGTCACTAGGGTGGGATGGTAGCATGTCGGGGGTGGGGGGTCAATTGGGGGAACTGGTCCGGTAGGTTAGTGGCTCGCCGGGTTTTTATTCGGTTGTGGGGGGTGGGGTTTCGGTTTGGGTTGTTGGGGGAGGGCAGGCGATGGAAGGTCCGGGACTCGGATTCAGGGGGCGGGAGGCCAGCCTGGTTCAGCCCCGTGCTTCTGTTATCACGTGGTAGACAAGCGAGGGGTTCTCGCTTGAGGGCATCTCTACCACCAGTTTTGGCTGACCCACTCGGAGGGGTGGGGAGCACGTTTTCTCGCTGCCGTCGCTGGTTGTATGGGGGTCTCCGAAGGGAACGACGGGGGAGATATTTCCAAGGGCGTAAAGGCCCGAGGTGTTTGGCCCGGCGTGAGCGGGGCTCATTTGGGCAGGGCTCCTTTGAGGGGAGCGTGCCGCTTAAAATTGTGGACCATCCATCGCCTGGGAGTCAGGGAAGGGGATACGGGACCCGGTGGGATGAGGAGATGGCGCTCCTCCATAGGCGGACGTTCCGCTTTCGCTTGTGCCGCGGGCCTGCGCGAGGGCCGTTGGGATGGGCTGGGGCGTTGAGTCCTCGGGTGGGTCGGGTGGGCTTCCCTGGGTTTTTGGTTCCTCCTTGAGATAGTTAGGTTGGTGTTCGAACGGTGAGGATAATAGCACTAGTGTTCCACACGGGTCAAGGGGTTCGTGTCACTTTCGGGGGAACACCGCCCCAGCCCCACCGGGAACCCTCACCCCCTTGATCCCCCTCTCCCTTAGGGCCATTAAGGGAGAGGGGGAGATAAGAACAGAGGGAGACGTTGGCGCAGACGCGCCAACGTCTCCCTCTAGTTCAGTACTGGGGGGAGGGGGATGGGGGTGGATTTCGGCTCTCGGGGTCGGGAATGATCCGCCTTAGGCGGACAGGCTCACTTCGGGGGGGGTCAATTGGGGGGGCTCGGGATGGGGGCTGGGATCATAAGGGCCGGTTGGATATGACGGGTTCCGAGGCCAGGAGGTCTCTTAGCTTGGCGAGGTCAGGGAGGCCGAGGATTTTGGATATGCCGTCGTCCAGGGCGCGACGGGCCGGGCAATTGCCAGTGGGGTGACGCTACGGCATTGTCATGCAATCCCGGCTTCGCAGCCTATGTAGGGGGTACATAGGAGGCCGTAGCTTGGCAAAGAATCCCAAAAGTGCGATTATAACCTTCGCCAATTATGAAATGACGCTCGGTGCGAGCCACCTATACCGACGACGCCGGGAGCGAGGAGTCCCAGACAAGCGAGGGTACGGCGGTGGTGGTTTTGGGCGGGTTGTGACTACGTAACCCGTGGAGCTCACCCAAGGGAAGGCTCCCAAATCTCCAGAGAGAGGAACCAGATGACCATAAGAATAGGAACCCTTAGATGGACACTGGCGTGGGCGCTTGTGGTTGGAGTGCTCGTGGGAATCATCGGACTGTTCGCATTCGACGGCCTGCCCTCAGTTTCGGCCCAAGCGGATACTACGGCCCCGACCATCTCGTCCGTCGCCATCACCAGCGACCCCGATGAAAACGACGCCGATCTGGGTGCTTACATTGTCGGCCGGTCTGGCGGCAGCATTGTGCAATCGACCAGCTGGGCTTCGGGCGTCTACCGCATCGGCGACGATGTTCAGGTGACGGTGACGTTCAGCGAGAACGTAACTGTCACTGGCTCACCACAACTGGAACTGGCTCTCGACTCCAGCAATAGGACCGCTGCCTACGAGAGTGCCGAGGGCAGCGCAGTGGTTTTCAGCTACACGGTGGCAGAGGGCCACTGGGACAGGGACGGAATCGCTATAAACGCCAATAAGCTAACGCTCAATGGCGGCAGCATCAAGGATGCGGCGAACAATGACGCCGACCTGTCCCACAACGCCCTGGCTGCTCAGGATGGACACAAGGTTGACGGCGTTCGACCGCGGCTAAAGAGACTCGACAGCCTCGACTTTCTGGCAAGCTCGGGCGGAAGTGACGGGGCATACACCACAGGCGAAGAGCTGCTCGTCAAAGTAGAGTTCAGCGAAGATGGAGTCCGGGGCAGCGTCACCGGTCCACCGCGAGTTACTTTGAACTTCGATGGCGAAGCGAGGGTGGCCAAATGGGACCCCTCCCTCCACACTGACCGGTATCGGGATCGGGGCTATTTCGGATACGTGGTACAGGAAGGAGATTTGGACAGTGACGGGCCGACCATTAGCGCCAACTCGGTAGACCTCAATGGAGGATTCATTAGAGACGCAGCGGGCAACGATGCCATTCTGACCCACTCGGCCGTAGCTGCCGACTCATCCTTCATAGTGGATGCGGTTGCCCCAACCGTTTCGTCTATCGCCTTTACCTCCGACCCGGGGGATGACGACACCTATGGGACCGGGGACAAGATCGAAGTCACCGTGACCTTCAGCGAGAATATGAGCATTCCCACAAGCATCAGTTGTAGCAGCGAAGTTGTTCATTGCAAAGCCGAGCTTGCGCTTGACATAGGAGGCACAGCCAGAACCGCCGCCTACGAGAGCCACGATGGCACGGAGGTGGTCTATGCCTACACCGTGCAGGCTGGGGACACTGACGACAACGGCATCTCCATCGGCGCCAATAAGCTGACAGGTCAACAGATCAAGGATGCCACAGGGAAGTTCGGATACGGAATAAACGACGCTGATTTGAGCCACGACGCCGTTGCCGACGACTCAGGCCACAAGGTAGCGGCGGACATCGGGGGACTCTGATGAGATTAGGATTGCCCCGCAATGCTTGGCTCTATTGGATAGCCTATGAAGTTGTCAACTAGGCTGAAGATGAATAAGGTCGCACCAGCGCTAGCCGTGATGCTTCTGGTTCTCCTTGTCGCCTGCGGAGACGGAGACGCAGGATTGTCCCGCGCCGAGGTTGAGGAGATCGTGCGTGAGGAGTTAGCCGACGCGCCAGCCCCGCCCCAACCGGAGCCGGGACTCACTTCCGCAGATGTAGAGGATGCTATCCGTGCGGCGATGGCGGACATGCCCCAGCCTGAATCGGGACTGTCCCAAGAGGATGTCGAGCAGATAATCGAAGCCGCCATCCGGGCGGCGATAGCAGACATGCCCCGTCCGGAACCCGGACTCACGGCCGCTGAAGCCGAGCGCATCGCCCGCAGCGTCGTCGCCTCTATCCCACCCACGTCAGCCCCCGTCGAGTACACCAAGTTCTTCGTAGAGAAGGCCATCAGCAGGTACGAGAGCCAGGGACTGGACGCCACCCTCGCCTACTACAACCGCCCAGAGAGCATCGACGGCCAGTGGTACGTGTTCATCATAGACGAGAACGATCTGGTCATCGGACATCCCGATGCTCACCGCCTTGGGCTGGACCTGAAGGGCTGGGTGGGCACCGACGCCAACGGCTACAACTTCGGGCCGGACATGCTGTCTGCCACCGGGGAGGGCAAGTGGGTGTCCTACGTGTTCAGAAATCCGGAGAGTGGCAGTCTCGGTTCCGACCACTCCGGCACGCTGCAACTCAAGAACGCCTGGGTTGTGAGGCACGACGGGCTGCTGTTCGCCTCCGGCTGGTATGTCAACGCCGATGAATTCACCATGTCCCTGGTGTTCGCCGCCGTCAACAAGTTCCGTTCGGCAGGACTGGAAGCGACCATCGCATACTTCACCGGCCCCGAGAGCGTTTATTCAGGACTGGCAGCGACTATCGACTACTACAACAGCGCCCAGACCGTCGAAGGGGAATGGTTCGCGTTCATTGCCGACAGTAGTGGCACAATCGTAGACCACTACGACAAAGCACTGGTGGGAACGGCCCTCAAGGACCTGCTCGGCACTGATATATCTGATGTTCCCGCAGAGGGCCACTGGGTGACCACGGAGGACGTGCGCGTTTGGGTGGTCGGCTACGACGGGATGACGTTCGGCTCTGGCTGGCATAGCGGTCACGGGCCCAATCCTCCCATTCGCTCTCGCCTAGGGGAGTGAGCCCCAGCCTTCGGGCGGCTTTGATTTGCTGGGGGTATCGGGTGGTGATGGCGACCTCGGCGGTGCGGTCCCGGGCCAGGAGGCCTGCAAAGAGGCCGACGGTCCCGGCGCCCAGCACAAGCACCCGACTTTCGATCCTCAGCCGACCCAGCGCAATGCCCCGGTAGGAGCAAGCCATAGGTTCGACCATAGAGGCAAGAAGCGGGGACAGGGAGTCGGGGACAGGGTGGAGGGTGTGGGCGGTAAGCGTATTGACGGCTTCCTCTCGAACGGACTCGGTGTTTTTCTTTCGAGTCGGCATATGAGGGTTCATTCCACACCGCGTGTGTTAGGATACGCGGACATTTCAGCTTTCGCGGAGGTTGTACATGTCTACGATAGCGCAGGCGGTGATTTCGAGGGAGGCGGGTGCGCCTACACGGGTGGAGGAGATGGTGGTGGAGGACCCGGGGCCGGGGGAGGCGCTGGTAAGGATACAGGCCAGCGGGGTGTGCCATACGGACCTCCATTACAAGCTTGGGAAGATTACGGACGAGTTTCCGTTCCTGCTAGGGCACGAGGTTGCGGGTATCGTTGAGGCGGTGGGGGAGGGGGTGGAGTCGCCGGGCGTGGGTGAATATGTGGTGATCGCCTGGCGGGCGCCGTGCGGCAACTGCCGGTTTTGCGCTATCGGGCAGCCGCATTTGTGCTCGGCGAGCCTGAATGCGAAACCCAGGATGACTGCCAAAAGCGACGGTAAGCTGCTTTCGCCCGCGCTGGGTATAGGGGGGTTTTGCACTCATACCGTTGTGTCGGCAAAGCAGGCCGTGCCTGTGCCTCGGGAATGCCCGCCGGAACAGGCATGTCTGCTCGGCTGCGGAGTGACGACGGGTGTCGGGGCGGCGCTTTATACGGGAGGCGTGCGTCGGGGGAGCACGGTGGCGGTGTATGGGTGCGGCGGGGTGGGTTGCAGTGTGATCATGGGCGCCAAGTTGGCCAATGCAAAGACGATAATCGGGGTGGACATTGCCGACAACAAGCTGGCATGGGCCAAGGATTTCGGGGCAACTCACGTAGTCGACGCGACCAAGGGCGACCCGGTTGAAGCGATCAAGGAGATCACGGGTGGCCACGGCGTTGACCACGCCTTCGAAGCGGTCGGGACACCGGCGACGTTGCTGCAGGCGCTGTGGTCTCGGGACCTGGCGGGGACGTGCACGCTTATCGGGGTGCCGGACCCGACTATGGTGATGGAGCTGCCGATGCTTCAGTTCTTCGGGCTAGGAGGATCGCTGAGGGTTAGCTGGTACGGGGACAATCTACCGTCTCGGGACTTCCCGATGCTGGCCAACTGGTATCTGCAGGGCAAGCTGGACCTGGACAGGGCGGTGACGAAGCTGATCAAGCTGGAGGACGTGGAGGAGGCGTTCGAGGAGATGGAGAGGGGTGAGGTGTTGAGGTCTGTGATCCAGTTTCCGAGTTAGGAGGGGACTCCGCCCCCACTCCGTCCCTTTCCGTTCTTGAGACCCTTCGACTCTGCTCAGGGCGAACGGAAAGGGACGGAGTGCCACCCCAAAAAGTTCATTCGGACTGCCACCAAGTGCATCGCAGTTGGTGGCAGTTCTTTATGAGAGAGGTGACAACCCCTCGTTCTGTGAATTAACACTTAGGCGCGGGGTTCTACCATGGTTTTGGGGTCGAGGATGCGGGAGAGGTCTTCTTCGGAGAGATCGGTGAGTTCTCGGGCTACCTCACGGATGGTGCGGTTACTTTTTGAGGCTTCTTTGGCGATTTGGGCTGCAAGGTCGTAGCCGATGACGGGGGCGAGGGAAGTGCCGATCATAAGGCCTCGCTCCACGGTTTTGGGGCCCTGGTCGGTGGCCTGAAGGCCCTGTATGCACTGGCTGGTGAAGTTGTCGGCGGCGGCGGAGAGTATGGAAATGGACTGTAGGAGGTTGTAGGCGGCCACGGGCATCATCAAGTTGATCTCGAAATAGCTGTCCTGGGCGGCGGCGGCGATGGCGGTGTCGTTGCCCTTGACTTGGGCGCAGACCTGGATGACGGATTCGGGAATGACTGGATTTACCTTACCGGGCATGATAGAGCTTCCGGGCTGGACCTCGGGGAGGGCTAGCTCGCCGATGCCGGCCCTGGGGCCTGAGCCCATCCACCGGATGTCGTTGGCTATCTTGGTGAGGCTGATGGCGATGGTTCGGAGGACGGCGCTGGACTCGACGACGGCGTCGAGGGTGTTTTGGGCCTGGAAGTGGTTCTCGGTTTCTCGAATTTCCACGCCGCCGAGCTCGGAGACGCGGGCGGTGACTCGGGCGGCGAACTCGGGGTGGGTGTTGACGCCCGTGCCGACGGCGGTGCCGCCGAGGGCGACCTGTGAAAGCTCTTCCCGGGCGTGGGAGAGGCGTCGGATGCCGAGCTTGATCTGGCCTGCGTAACCAAGAAACTCCTGCCCGAGTCGCACGGGTGTCGCGTCCTGGAGGTGGGTGCGGCCGGTCTTGATGATGTCCCAGAAGTCTCGGGACTTGGATTCGAGCGCCGCATGGGTGCGCCGTAGGGCGGGGATGAGATTGGTCTCGATTTCGGTAAGGGCTGCGAGGTGCATTGTAGTGGGGATAACGTCGTTAGAGGACTGGCCCTTGTTTACGTGGTCGTTGGGATGGACGATACGGGAGCCGATGTCGCCGCCCATGATCTCGGAGGCGCGGTTGGCGATGACCTCGTTGGCGTTCATATTGGTTGAGGTGCCGGAGCCGGTCTGGAAGACATCGAGGACGAAATGGGCATCAAGTTTGCCGTCGACGACCTCCTGGGCAGCCTGGACGATGGCGTCCTTCTTGTCGGGTTCCAGTAAACGCAGGCTGGAGTTGACTTCCGAGGCGGCGAGCTTGATCAGGCCAAGGGCTCGGATGAAGGAGCGGGGAAATCTCAGGTCACTGATGGGGAAGTTGAGGACGGCCCGCATTGTGGAAGCGCCGTAATAGGCGTCGGCGGGGACCTCCATTGGGCCCATGGAGTCTTTTTCTATTCGGGTGGGTTGTTTGGCGGTCACGTCGGGTGCTCCCTTCGGGGTTATCGTCTCGGGGGACAACTGTAATAAGCGGGTGCGTGGGCGTCAACCGGGAGGGGAAGGTTGATGGGGGTAAAGGGTGTCTTCTCGCTATTCCGCTGTCCCTTTGACCCGTTCAGTGAGGGCCAGATGCCAGGCCCCGGAAGGTGCGATATTTAGTTGTGGGGGCTGAGTAGGAGGTATCGGCTAGCAGGCAGTCTCCTTTTGTGGGGGTTGTTCTGATGGGGGGGTTTTGATTGAATTTCGGTTAGAGGCACGAATTTTGATTGTTTTGGAAAAGGGACGTTTTCTTTGGCTGCTCGGTTGGGAGAGTGGGGGATGTGAGCAGATAGGCGGGTTTCTTTCGTGGGTGATGGGGGTAGGGGCCTCCCCACCTGGATTTCCGCTGAGTGGCCGGGAGGGCGGAGATAGGTGAGTGGGCAAGTCCGAGATTTCTAGCGGAGCCTGGGAATGGGGCAAGGGAAGGGGAGGCGATGGAAGGTCCGGGACTGGTAAGCAGGAAGACGACGACACCTGCGCCGACGCTGGTGGCGTCGACGGCTGTCCTGCGATATCCCCACGCATGTCGGAGGAGACATACCGAAGTCGAGGGCGTCTCTGGGTGGGGATTATCCGTCCGGCGGCAGCGCTCGACCGCTGCGTGGGACGGCATAACGACTCGATGCCGCGGTGGACCGAAGGAGAATCTCCAGTTACAGCGGGTGGTGGAGCCGGATAAGGGCACTAAGGCCCTGGCAAACGCGTCAAAAGACGCGGATATATCCTCGGCGAGGGTAAAGTCGGCGAGGAGCAAACGCCCGGATGAGGGGGCGATATATCGGCAAAGGCCCTTAGAGGGAGAATGCCGCCGACAGTCGAAGGACCTTCCATCGCTTGGTAGAGGGAATCCGAGGGACACGGTGTTGAAAGAGGGACTCGGGAGGAGGCGCGTGTCGGGCGCCGGGCGGTTCCATACCGCTCGGTTACGACGGGGCCTGATTAGGCTGGTGCGACTCATGGGACTCCTTTAGTCCTTTCCTTATTAGGGCCGACGTACAAGGTCGGAGCCTGGGGGCGAATATAGTACATGTGTTTTGATTAGGTCAAGGGGTTCGTGTCACTTTTGGGGAAAGGTCACCCTCACCCCAACCCTCTCCCATCGGAGGGAGAGGGGGTAGGACGCCTCCCGGACACCCCGTTTAATTGGTACCCGCCCACCCACCCTGTTTTATTGATATATCAGCCGTGTTGCAGAACAACACGGCTGATATATCGTTGCCAAGGGGGGAGGGGGGTGTTGGGCGGGTGCGACGGGTTGGCAGTGCGGGGCCTCCCCCCCGCTCGACCCTTCGACGGCGCTCAGGGTGAGCGGCCCTGCCACTGGAGATGGATTCACGCCTTGGCTCACGCCAAAGGTGCATCTTTTCCGCCTAGGGCGGACTTTCAGACCGGCGGATGTTCCACTTTCAGCATCTTTGACCGGCTCTGGGCGGGTGGAATGATCTGCCTTAGGCGGACACGCTCCCCTCGGGGAGGAAGGGGTTCAATGGATTTTTATAACAAAACAGATTATAATTCCCCTAGACATTCAACTCGGTGGCTCACCGGGGCCCCCGCTTTACCGGCAGGCCCCGGTTTTTGATGTAATAGACCAGCTTCGCATACCCAAATACTAAATCGAGACGGACAATACGGATGGCAAGCAAGGCCACTATACAGGCAATAGCCGACCAAGAATATAAGTACGGTTTCGTCACTGATATTGAACAGGATAGGTTGGCGCCCGGCCTTAGTGAAGACGTAGTCCGGTGGATCTCGGCGAAAAAGGGCGAGCCCGACTTCATGCTGGAGTGGCGGCTGCGAGCCTACCGCCATTGGCTCACGATGAAGGAGCCCTCCTGGCAGAATGTCACCTATCCGCCAATCGACTATCAAGAGATCGTCTACTTCGCCGCACCCAAGAAGGCTCCCGATAGCCTTGACGAGGTGGACCCCGAGCTTCTGGAGACCTACGAAAAGCTGGGCATTTCCCTGGATGAGCAGAAGTGGCTGGCCGGAGTCGCGGTGGACGCGGTGTTCGACAGCGTGTCGGTGGCCACGACTCACCAAGAGCGGCTGGCCAAGATGGGGATCATTTTCTGCTCCTTCTCTGAGGCAGTACACAAATACCCGGATCTGATCAAGAAGTATCTGGGGTCGGTGGTGCCTTATACCGACAACTTCTTCGCGACGCTTAACTCGGCAGTTTTCAGCGATGGGTCATTCTGCTACATCCCGAAGGGAGTCAGGTGTCCTGTCGAGCTTTCCACATATTTCAGGATCAACGCTCGGGACACGGGGCAGTTTGAACGGACGTTGATCGTTGCCGACGAGGACAGCTACGTGAGCTACCTGGAAGGCTGCACGGCGCCGATGCGGGATGAGAACCAGCTCCACGCCGCAGTGGTCGAGTTGGTGGCTCTCGGGAACGCCGAGATCAAGTACGCGACCGTACAGAACTGGTACCCCGGTGACAAGAATGGCAAGGGCGGCATCTATAATTTCGTCACGAAGCGGGGCAAGTGCGCCGGAGACGACTCCCGGATATCGTGGACGCAGGTTGAGACGGGGTCGGCGATTACCTGGAAGTACCCGGGTGTTATTTTGCAGGGAGACCGGTCGGTTGGTGAATTCTACTCGATAGCGCTGACCAACAACTACCAGCAGGCGGACACGGGCACAAAGATGATTCACCTGGGCCGGGACACGAAGAGCACAATCGTGTCCAAGGCCATATCGGCGGGACACGGGAACAACACGTATCGGGGCCTGGTGAGAATCGGGCCAAGGGCGGGTGGTTCCAAAAACTACACCCAGTGCGACTCCCTGCTTATCGGGGACCAGTGCGGGGCCCACACCTTCCCATACGTAGAAGTGAAAAACAGCTCCTCCAACATGGAGCACGAGGCAACCACCTCCAAGATAAACGAGGAGCAGCTGTTTTACTGCCAGCAGAGGGGCATCTCGCTGGAGAATGCCGTAGGGCTGATAGTGAGCGGGTTCTGCCGGGACGTGGTGAAGAAGCTACCTTTTGAGTTTGCGGTGGAGGCGAGCCGGCTTCTCGGGGTGAGTCTCGAAGGGTCGACGGGGTAGGCGGAGGCAGAACCGACTTGCTCGAGATCAGAGACCTTCACGCGGGAGTCGGGGACGTACCCATCCTCAAGGGCATAAACCTCACGGTCAAGGCCGGAGAACTTCATGCCATCATGGGGCCGAACGGCTCCGGTAAGAGCACATTGGCTCGTGTATTAGCCGGGCACCATTCGTACACCTGCACCAAGGGTGAGATTCTTTACAAAGGCAAGTCACTGCTGGACGTGCCACCGGAAGACCGGGCCCGGGAAGGCGTATTCATGGCTTTCCAATACCCTTATGAGATTCCGGGAGTATCCAACCAGGAGTTTTTGAAGACTGCGTACAACTCACTGCAGCAGTACAGGGGCCTGCCGGAGATGGACGCCGTCGAGTTCTACCGATTCCTTCAGGACAAGCTGAAGGTGGTCGAGATGGACCCAGCATATCTGTCGCGACCTTTGAACGACGGCTTTTCCGGCGGTGAAAAGAAGAGGAATGAAATTCTCCAGATGGCCGTTCTCGAGCCCGATCTGGCGGTGCTCGATGAGACGGACTCCGGCCTGGACATCGACGCCCTGAGAATCGTAGCCGAGGGAATCAACCATCTGAGGAGCCCTTCCAAGGCCATACTTCTCATTACCCACTATCAGAGGATGCTAGATTACGTTGACCCGGACTACGTTCACGTGCTGATGGACGGACGCATTGTAGAGTCGGGCGACGGGAGTTTGGCCCTTCATCTGGAGGAGCACGGCTACGACTGGGTGCGTGAACAAGCAACTACGGCTTAACGGGTTCCCACCCAATCCCCAGGGAGAAACCTACATTGGTGCAGGTCCGTAGCAGCGACCACTCATATGTCGGTCAGTTCAAGGCTCTACAGTCGGACGAAGACGGCTTAGCACCGGCTTGGCTGAGAACGCTCCGCCGAGAAGCCTTCCGAGAATTCGAGACGCTGGGGTTTCCCACTCCGCGGAACGAGGACTGGAAATACACCAACGTCGCGCCGATAGCCAGGCAGAGCTTTGTGCTGGCGGGCAGGACAGGAGCGGAAGCGGCTTCGTCGCCGGTAGCAGACTTTCCCGGGCTTAGCTTCTACGGAGGGCTGTGCGTTGGTCGCGCACCTTCGGGAGAAGGGTTGCCGGATTCGATTCGGGTGATGGGTCTGGCCTCGGCGCTGCGCGATTCGCCGGAGCTGATCGAGCCGCACCTCAATAGGCAGTCTGCCGACCGGCCCAACGGGTTTGTCGCACTTAACAATGCGTTCCTGAGGGACGGTGGATTCGTACACGTTCCCGCCAGTGCAACGGCGCCTTCGCCTATTTTGCTGTCATTCGCTGCGGACTCGGGAGCTACTCCCCGCATGGCCAATCCGTACAATTTGATCGTCTTGGGGGAGGGCGCCAGGGCCACGGTGGTAGAGCAATACAGCGGCGGTGACGGCGTTTACCTGACCAATGCCGTTACAGAAATTGTGATAGGGGCCGGGGCTCGACTAGATTATTTCAAGGTGCAGGCAGAGGGGACTAAGGCCTATCACGTCGGGACGACCAACGCGACGCTTGCTAGAAACAGCGAATTCTCTTCCTTTTCACTGGACATAGGGGCCAGGATAGGGAGGAATGATTTGTCGGTGAGGCTGGATGGAGAGGGGGCGGCGTGTGAAATGAACGGGCTGTACATAGCCTCGGAAAATTGTCATGTGGACAACCATACGTCGGTGGACCACAGGAGTTCCTTTACTCCAAGCCGGCAACTCTATAAGGGGGTGTTGGCAGGCAGCGCCAGGGGGGTGTTCAACGGCAAGGTGATAGCGCGGCGCGGGACTCATCAGGTCGACGCACAGCAGGCCAATAACAATCTGTTGATTTCGGATAAGGCGATGGTCGACACCAAGCCCCAACTGGAGATATTCGCCGACGACCTGAAGTGTTCGCATGGCGCCACGGTGGGTCAACTGGACGCAGACCAGATTTTCTATTTGGCCAGCCGAGGTATCGGGCCGGGGCAGGCAAAACGAATATTGACGTACGGTTTTGCGACATCGATTGTAGCGAAAGTGGCCGACTCCCGCATCAGAGACCATCTGATGACCCTGGTGGACGGAGAGTTCGCCAAGTTTGCCGAGTCCGGCGCGTTCGAGGAGACCCGGTGAGCACATCCGTGTCGAGAGACGTCGCCAGGCCCCTGGACGAGCGGGAGGCCGCAAGGCTCAGAAGCGAATTCCCGGCCCTTAACCAGGAGGTCAGGGGCAAGCCTCTGGTATATCTCGACAACGCGGCCACGAGCCAGAAGCCCCAAGCCGTTATAGACACGATCAGCGATTACTACTCGCGCTACAACGCCAACGTTCACCGCGGGCTCCATGCCCTCAGCGAAATGGCGACCGCAGAGTACGAGGGGTCACGAACCAAGGTGCGGAAGTTCATTAACGCCGCCGAAGACCGGGAAATCATCTTCGTAAAGGGCACGACGGACGGGATAAACCTGGTGGCGGCGAGCTACGGCCGGGACCGAGTCGGGGTGGGGGACGAGATCGTGATCTCGGAGATGGAGCACCACTCGAACATTGTGCCGTGGCAGGTGGTGTGCGAGCAGACGGGGGCCGTGTTGAAGGTTGTTCCCTTCAACGAGGACGGGGAACTGCTCATGGATGAATATGAGCGGATCCTGGGGCCTCGGACGAAGCTGGTGTCCATGGCGCACACGTCGAACGCGCTGGGAACGGTAAACCCGGTGAATACGATAGTCGAAATGGCGCACAGCCGGGGCATACCAGTACTTATTGACGCGGCGCAGGCCGTGCCTCATGGCCCGGTGGACGTGCGGGACATAGACTGCGACTTCCTGGCGTTTTCGTCTCACAAGGTGTTCGGGCCGACGGGGATGGGGGTGCTTTACGGCAAAGCGGACATACTTGAATCGATGCCTCCCTACCAGGGTGGTGGGGACATGATCAAGTCGGTGACATTTGAGAAAACGGTGTACAACGACTTGCCCTACAAGTTCGAGGCTGGGACGCCGAACATAGCCGGAGCCATAGGCTTGGGCGCGGCCATTGACTATGTGCAGGAAGTAGGGATGGGACGCATCGCAGAATACGAAAACTCGCTGTTGAGCTACGCGCACGAGACGCTATCATCAATAGAACGGGTGCGGATATTGGGCACGGCCCGGAAGAAGGCGGGAGTCGTGTCTTTTCTTCTGGACGGCATTCACGCTCACGACGTGGGAACGATACTGGACACGGAAGGGGTGGCGATTCGGACGGGGCACCATTGTGCCCAGCCGGTGATGCAGCACTTCGGGGTGCCTGCGACGGCGAGGGCGTCGCTGGCTTTCTACAACACCAAGTCTGATATAGACGCCCTGGTCAAGGGACTAGACAAAGTAATAGAGGTCTTTGGTACATGAGCGATCTTTCAGACCTGTATCAGCAGGCCGTGTTGGACCACAACAACCGGCCCCGAAACTTCGGGCCACTCGAAAACGCAAACGGCTCGGCGCAAGGGTACAACCCGCTGTGCGGGGACATAATAAACGTGGAAGTCGTGCTGGACGGGGAGACTATCATGGCAGTGGGGTTTCAGGGGGATGGGTGCGCTATCTCCAAGGCCTCGGCGTCAATGATGACGGAGCTGGTTAAGGGTCTGAATAAAGAGGAAGCCCGGGAGCTGTTTGAACTGTTCCACGAGTCGGTGACCGGGGAGACCGGCATGGATATGATGGAGGCAATCGATAGGCTGGGCAAGCTAGCGGCGTTGACTGGAGTCAGCCAATTCCCGATGCGGGTCAAGTGCGCGAGCCTCGCCTGGCATACCCTGAAGGCCGCTCTAGTCGGTAAGGGAGAGAAGGTAACTACGGAGTAGCTGCCCAACTATTTTGCAGAAAAAGGAATCGGCGAATGCCCTGGGCATTCGCCGATTCCTTTTGTAATCAGGGGGTTGAGTGGAGTGCGACGCACCCAGGTTAGTCTCAGGTCATTCAGGCCTTTGACTCTATGCGGGCGAGGATGTCCCGGATTTCGGTTAGGACGGAGTCAGTGTCACCGGAAGCGGCAGGGGAGGGGGTGGGGGGCTGAGCGCCTTCCACTATACCCTCACGCTGGCGAAGGATGGCGTCCCGAAACTCCACTGGGTCGATGACGCCGACGAGATCACCCTCTGTGCCTGCATCATTGCCGGACTGGCCTGCGGTCTCGACCTTAAGGCCGCGGATGCGGAAGAATCGCATCAGGGGGCCATCGTGGAGCCGGACGTCGGTGATGCGGCTCAGGGGAATGGTGATTTCTTTACGGAAGTAGACGCCTTTCCCGATTTCGAGGGTGGTTGGGGTGAGCCGAACGGAGAGGCGGCGTATGGACTCGGGGCCGTACCACAGGCTGAAAATCAGCCAGAACGGTATGAAGAGAATGCCGACTACGGTGATGACAAGGAACATGGACACCCAAATGCGGTAGTATCCAATGTAGCGCGTGTCAAATTGGCCTTCCATGATGATCTTGGAACCTGAGGGCGACGTCATGGGCAAGCTCCTAGTGGGAAATTGGCATATGGAATTGTAACGCGGGTCCTTGTGGAACCAGCGTTGTTCCTACATCTTACAGCAGATTGGGTCGGCGAATAATGAGGAGAGCGGTTTAATCATCGGCGCGGGCATATTTTCTGATGCGGGATAGACATGTTGACTCCGTGCGACGGGGGATAATAAACTCACCCGTGACCCGCATTGTGTGCCGCTAACTAAACTTACACCGCATCGAGACCCACGATAGGGAGGTGACCCATGAAAGCAGCCGTACTACGCGAGGTCGATACCCCGCTAACTATTGAGGACGTACAGATCGATGATCCGGGGCCGAACGAGGTGGTGGTGCGGACGGTGGCCTCGGGGGTCTGCCACAGCAACCTTCATTACATGGAGGGCAAGTACTCGTTCCCCTTGCCGACTGTGCTGGGTGACGAGGCGGCAGGGGTGATAGAGGCTGTGGGGTCGATGGTGGACTACGTGAAGCCGGGCGACCACGTGATTACGTGTCTCTCGGTATTCTGCGGCGTATGTGACAAGTGCCTGAGCGGGCATCCTAACCTATGCCGTAGGAAAGGGATGGAACGTCTCCCCAGCGAGCCTTCTCGCCTGCGACAGAATGGGGACATCATGCACCAGTTTTCGTTCCTGTCCACGTTCGCAGAGTACATGCTGGTGCATGAGAATGCCACCTGCAAGATACGGAAGGATGTTCCCCTCGAAGAGGTGGCGTTGATCGGGTGTGCGGTTACGACGGGTGTGGGCGCTGCCCTGAACACTGCAAAGGTTGCACCTGGAAGCACGGTGGCGGTGCTGGGGCTGGGGGGAATCGGGCTGAGTGCTTTGCAAGGGGCGGTGCTCGCCGGCGCCGAGCGGATTATCGCCATCGACACGATAGAGACTAAGCTGGCGTTGGCGAGGGAGCTTGGGGCGACGGATGTAATTGACGCTTCGGGTGGGGGGACGGTGGATAAGGTGTTCTCACTCTCGCCGAGGGGCGTCGACTACTCATTCGAAGCTATCGGGCTGAAAGAGACGGCGGAGCAGGCGTACAACATGCTCGATTCCGGAGGCTTGGCCACGGTTATCGGGATGATTCCCGAAGGAACGATGATCCACCTGGACGGGCCGTCCCTATTGAGTGAGAGAAAAATTGGCGGGAGCAGCATGGGGTCGAACAGGTTCCGGATCGACATGCCCCGCTACATAGAGCTATATCTACAGGGTCGGTTGAAGCTGAAGGAGATGATCTCCCAGCAGATGCCCCTGGAAGACGTAAACAGGGCCTTTGATGACATGAAAGAAGGCCACGTGGCCCGGAGTGTGCTCACCTTTGACTAGCAATACGAATCACGTTACGAATGACCGAGTCCGATTGACCAAAACCCAAGGAGGACACCCGAGATGAAGATGAAAGCAGCCGTTATGAGGGCGCCGTACGAGCCGGTTACCATAGAAGAGGTTGACGTAGGGGAACCCGGGCCCCGGGAGATATTGATAAAGACGGGAGCTTCCGGAGTTTGCCACAGCGACCTGCACTACATAGACGGGCTGTACAAGTGCCCCCTGCCGACCATCCTGGGACACGAGGCTGCGGGGACGGTGGCAGCAGTCGGGGCCCAGGTGACGTACCATCAGCCGGGAGACAGGGTCATAACCTGCCTTTCCGTGTTCTGCGGCACCTGCGACAAGTGCATACAGGGCGAGATGGTGAACTGCAGGGGAGTAGGCCTCAAGAGGGGGCGTAATGAGTCGCCGCGCCTGCACAAGGGCGACGAAGTGATCCACCAAGCGATGAACCTGTCTTCCTTTGCGGAGTACATGCTGGTCCACGAGAACGCGGCGGTGGTTGTGGAAGAGGATGTGCCAATCGAAGTGCAGGCGTTGATAGGTTGTGGCGTGACCACGGGAGTCGGGGCGGCGATGAGGACAGCCAGGGTGAGGCCGGGGAGTACCGTGGCGGTTGTGGGGTGTGGGGGGGTTGGACTGAGCGCGATCAATGGAGCGATCATTGCCGGGGCGGCGAAAGTCATAGCGATAGACGCCGTGGAGGACAAGCTGGGATTTGCGCAGAGGGTCGGGGCTACGGACGTTATCGACGCGTCGAAGGGTGGGGTAGTCGACAAGGTAAAAGGACTCACGGGAGGCCTGGGAGTGGACTATGCGTTCGAGGCGATAGGGAAGGCGGTTACGGCAGAGCAGTGCTACGACATGCTCGATAAGGGTGGTATGGCCACGGTTATCGGCATGATCCCGCAGGGGACAAAGGTCACGATAGACGGGCCCTCGTTGCTGGACGGGCGCCGAATCCAGGGAAGCAACATGGGCTCCAACCACTTCAGGGTGGACATGCCGCAGTACATGGAGCTTTACCGACAGGGTCGGCTGAAGCTGGACGAGATAATCTCCAAGCGGATCAAGCTGGAAGACATTAACGAGGCTTTCGAGGATATGAGGGACGCACACATCGCCAGAAGCGTCATCATGTACGACTAGCCAGGGGCCCGGGAGCACATTAAATGCAGCAGCACGAATACGACGCCATCATCATCGGGGCGGGGCACAACGGTCTCGTCACGGCGGGATATCTGGCCCAGGAAGGCCTGAAAGTCCTGGTGCTGGAGCGGCTCGAAATGGTGGGCGGCGCCGTGGTCAGCGACGAACTCGCCCCGGGCTTCACCATCCCCTACTGCGCCTACATTCTGCACATCATGCAGGGACGGGTGATCGACGACCTGAAGTTGCGGGACAACGGGCTGGACATAATCCCGTTCACGACGTTCCGGTTCGACCCGTTCCCGGACGGCAACTACATCATGACGTACCGGGAGAATCACCGGAACGCAGAGGAGCTGGCCCGGTTCTCGGAGAGGGATGCCCGGGCATTCCCTGAATGGGTGAACTTCTGGGAAAGGGCGTCGGCGATCCTGCACAGGTACTGGTTCCGGGAGCCGCCGACGCTTGCGGAGGTTTACCAGGACGTCCGGGGCACGAGTGATGAGGAAGTGTGGGAGACCATGCTCACCGTCAGCATGAGAGACCTGGTCGACAGGCACTTCGAGCATCCGCAGGTGAAGGCGCACTTCATCGACGCCCAGGACGCAGGTGACCCAAGCGCACCGGGCAGCATCCTGAGCCTGGCATATCTGCGAGTAAACACCTTCACCAAGCCGGAGAATTATGGCATACCGCGCGGTGGCATGAGCCAACTGCCCTTCGCGATGGCCCGGTATGCCAAGTCCCTCGGGGTCGAGATCAGGTTGAACACTGTAGTAGACAAGGTGATTGTCGAAGACGGGACGGCGGTCGGGGTCAGGTTGGAGAGCGGTGAAGAGATCAGGAGTTTCATGGTCGTGTCCAACGCCGACCCCAAGCGCACTTACCGGGACCTGGTGGATGCGGCCGACGTAGACGCGGCTACGAAGACCAAAGTAGACGGACTATCCACTCGAGCGAACTGCGTCAAGCTGCTGGTTGCCCTACGGGAGCTGCCCGACTTCAGCAGCTACCTGGGGGAGGAATACGATCCTCGACTGACGGCGTATTTCCGAATCTGTCCCTCGGTGGACTACTTCCAGCAGAGCTGGGACGACGCCAAGAACGGCTATCCCTCAAGCTGCCCGGTGATGAACGTGCAGATGCCTTCGATCTACGACAAGTCGTTGACGCCGGCGGGCCACCACGTGCTTTCGTCGTGGACGCTGTATGCGCCTGCGGAGCTAAAAGACGGTTCGTGGGACGTGGAGGGCCCGAAGGTCGGGGAGCAGCTGATAGACATACTGACGACCTATGCACCCAACTTCCGGGAGTCGATAGTGGACTGGACGCTGCAGACGCCGGAGGACATCGAGATCAGGCAATTCCTCACGGACGGCAACATCCGGCATATAGACATAACGACGAAACAGATTTTCACGGGTCGGATGCCGTACCGGTCGAGTATCAACCGGTTCTACATGTGCGGGTCGGGGACGCACCCCGGTGGAGAGATCACTGGGGCACCGGGACACAACGCCGCAAAGGCCATACTGAAAGACCTGGAGCGGGTGGCGGTCTAGCCCCGGTCCTCGCCCCAGACGACTTCCTGGTCCTGTGGAGTGGACTGCAGTGACTTGAGAGCCCTCTCGACGAGGCGTCGGCGGAAAGCTTTTTCTTCGTCGGGGGGGAGGCTGGGGTCGCCTGTAGTCGTAGTCACTGATTTGCCCTGGACGATCCGGTTTGCACCGATGCTCTGGGCCAATGGGACCATTGCGGTGATGAAGGCGGTGGGAAGGCCGGCCCGTTCCAACTCTTTGGCAAGCGTAGCGCCGCTACGTGTACCCGTGCCTCAGGTGCCGGTGAGGATCACCCCCTGGACGCCAGCGGCCTGAAGCTCGGCGGCGATATCCTGGCCGAACTGCTTCATGTTGGCGACGTAGCCAAGGTTCCCGACGGTCGAGTACATATACTCATGGACCTTGCCTATGGCCTTTTCTTCTTCCAGATCGCGCATCACATCAAGGGGCACGACCCTGTCCGGGTCACGGTTTAACGTTGTGGTATCGAAGCCGCCGTGGACCGACTGCCATTCCTCGGCGGTGAGGTCTGACGTCTCGCCGATGTCGTAGCGGGCCCAGTGGCGGGCCCAACCGCTGGGAATCTTGTCGGGGTTGCCCCTGGGGACGACGCCGCCCTCGGTGACGAGGGCGATACGGGCACCGGCCAAGGAATCTATGGCAGGCGCCGGGGCTATCTTCTCCATGGTGGGGAGGGGCCACTCGGTCTCGAAAGGCTCGCCTCTGACCTTCTTGAGGGCCATGTCGACAAGTCTCTGGGCCATGGTCTTTTCGTGGACCTGGGTCTTGACCCGGCCGGTGGGTATATAGCCGTCCTCGTCGGCGGGTCCGAGCTCTTCACCACGCCCTAGCTTTGCTGCCAAGTTGGCCATAGCAGAGATGGCGGCTGGCATGCCGACTGCGGTCTCGGCGGTGGAGGCGATGTAGACTTGGCCCTTGTACTGCTCGGCTCCCGGGCTGGCTGGGTGCATTCCGGCTACGACGGGAATACCGAGGGAAGAGGCAACCTTTTGGCAGACCTGGGCGCAGGCGAGGCCATAGCGTCCCGACCCGAAAGCGGGCCCGGCGACGAGAACGTCGGCACCAGAGTCCCGGACTAGTTCGACGATGCGGTCGAGGGCTTCCTCTTCATTTTCGGTGAAATAGGTGTCGCCGCAGAATACGGTTGCGACGACCGCTCCATCGCCAGAGGAGGTCAGGGTCTGGTGGAGGGAGTTGCCGGGGCCGAGGGGTCGGGGTTCGGTGCCCGGTGAGGTGTTGGCCTTGTCCTCGCCGCCGATGCCGGCGAAGAACTGGTTCAGGTAGTGAGCGACCTTCAGCTTCGTCATGGCGCTTGCTCCCGTGTCGGTGACTAAGGCCGGATGCCGGATGGAGGGAGTATACACCTGTTTTGGTTGTTAGAGGGGCAGAGGGGGAGGGGATGGAAGGTCCCGGACGTTTGTGCAGGAAGACGGCGACGCCTGTACCGATGCACGGTGTCCGCCCCTGGGGACGGTTCACATCGGCGACGACTCTGCGACAGCCCCGAACTTCTGAGAGGATGTGGAGGAGACGCGAGGAAGTCTCGCTGTGGGGCAGTCCCGACCACCAGAAGTGCTCGACCATCCCAAGGGATGGGAGCGGGGACCCGTGACCGGCGTTCGTAGTCGGAAGTAGTCCGGTTGTGACGACGGTGGAATCCGTAAAGAAGTGCTCGACCACCCTAAGGGATGGGAGCGTGGACCCGTGACCGGCGTTCGTAGTCGGAAGTTCTCCGGTTGTGACGACGGTGGAATCCGTAAAGAAGTGCTCGACCACCCTAAGGGATGGGAGCGTGGACCCGTGACCGGCGTTCGTAGTCGGAAGTTCTCCGGTTGTGACGACGGTGGAATCCTTAAATGGTGCGTTGGTTTTGAGTCGGCGCTCATCCGACTGTTCGGATTGGCCGGCAAGGGCTGCGACGGCGGAGTCCGAGAAGGGTGCGTTGGTTTTGAGTCGGCGCTCATCCGACTGTTCGGACTGGCCGGCAAGGTCTAGGCCGTGGGAGTCCGGTAAGGGCGCGGAGGCCCAAGGGGGCACTATGGCCCGAGGTGGAGACATGACGATGTGCTCCAGGGCGTCGCCTGAAGAGGCGAAACCTAAGCGCCGTTTGAGTGGGGCGCGCACTTGGCAGTGGTCCTTGGAAAGGGCGTGCCGTGATTTGTCCGGGGACCTTCCATGCAGGGGGCGGGACGGTGATTGATCGCTGCGAAGGCGTAGGCGTAGGGCCTTTGGGCAGCGCTTGTAGTGGGAGTTGAGATGGAGAGGACAGGGGAGGAGGCCCCACCCATTCCGCTCTTGAGACCCCCTTCGACGGGGCTCAGGACATGCTTCGACTCGGCTCAGGGCGAGCGGAATGCCCCGCCTCAGGGAATGGTCCAGGCGGGAATGAGGATTGGGGAGGAGGCGCGTGCCGGGGGCCGGGCGGTGACATACCGCTCGGGGACGACGGGGCCTGATTAGCCTTGTGCGACTCATGGGACTCCTTTTGTTCCGCCAGGGGCGGATGTTCCACCTATTCCTTGATTAGGGCCGACGCGGGATGTCGGGCCTGAGAGGTAATATAGTACATATGTTCAGTAAAGTCAAGGGGGTTATGCCACACGTACCGGGGAGTGAGAGGATGATGGGGTGGAATGGGGTGTCCGGGGGAAAGACGGGCGCGACGGATTGGCAAACGCGGGCCGCCCCCCGCTCATACTTCGAGAGCCTCAGCATGAGCGGCCCAACGCTGGGGAGGGGGTAAGATGTGTGAGTGGGCAAGTCCTAGATTCACGCCTAAGGCGCATCTCCGACCTCGCGGGGCATCGGAATGGTGGGTTGAGGGAGGGGGTCGGGGGGGGGGGACGCCCTTCCCGACCCCGCCGGGATAAGTTGAGTCACGCCATAGGCGCACTTACAGCCTGCCCACCCGCCCTGTTTTATTGGTATATCGTTACCAAGTGGGGAGGGCGAGGAAAGGCGAGGAAGGGTGTGAGAGGGCAAGTCCTATATCCCTCGTGGGGCCTCGGGATGATCCGCCTTTGGCGGACAGGCTCCCCTCGGGGGGTGGGGCGTGACGGATTGGAGGGGCGTGGGTCGCCCCCGCTCGACCCTTCGATCCGCCTCGGCGGACTTTCAGCTTGCTCAGGGTGAGCGGCCCCGCATGAAAGACGGGACGACCGACCCCGCATCCGGCGATGGATTCACGTCACGGCGCACCTTCGGCCTACACGCCAAAGGCGCATCTACGACCTAGGCAGGAATGACGGAGGGAAGGGGTAGGATAGAGAGGCGGGATTCGTTCGCGCAACGGGGTTTCGCCCCGACCGTCTATCAACTACTCGAGCGCTACGTGCTGGAGGGGGAAGCGGGCCTTGCCAAGCGCCCCGCCGATGATAGACACGCCCCCGCCGTCTCCGCTACGCTCATCGGCATGCTTGGCCTGAGAGCGGTAAACGGGCGGTCCGACGAATGAGAACGCGTATCAAGACGTGCTCGCTCAGGACGGCCATCGCGAGGTGGGTGGCGCGGCGGCTCGTGCCTGCCGTTTTTCCCAAGATCAACCCCCTCGCCCGCGCCCTACTCCACTCACCACTGCACGGACTGATGAGCCGGCACGTCATCGTCCTGTGCTTCGAGGGCAGGCGCACCGGCAAGCGCTACGAGACACCCGTCGCCTACCGCCGAGCGGACGACGGCGCGCTCGAGGCGTTGACCAGCCTCCACGGCGGGTGGTGGCGGAACCTCGAGCCCGGCGCACTTGCGACGGTCGTCCATTGCGGGCGTACCGTTCCCGCGCGTGTCGATGTCGTGCTGGCGTGTGCTTCTACCCAGCCCGAGGCGAGCGCCGAGGCGGTCAGGCGCGCGCTCGCATCCCGCGACCTCCCGCGCCGCGCCATGATGCCCGTCCCGCCAGCGGAGACCGTCCTCCTGCGTATCTGGCCTACCCTCGGAACCGACCGCTCCACCGGCCCTCTCCCGCCCGCCGGTCCTACCGGGTGAAGGCTCGTACGGCAGGCGTGCGCTATGCCCGAATGATCGTGTGGGTCCCCGCCGACGCAGGGATGACGAAGAAAAGAGGGGGGACGATGGTAGGCGCGCAGGGACGTCGGTTTCCGCGCACACCGCTCAGGTCCCGGCCCCCGTATCAAGAACGGAACTGGCTCTGGCGGAATGAGGGAGGGGAGGAAGGGGGTGAGAGAGCAGGGCCCGGATTCCTCGCGGGGCCTCGGTATGACGGGGTGAGGAGGGTTGGGGAGATTCTGGAGGGGTTTTGTTGACACTCAATTGCGTCGTACATATAATCAGAATCCGTTTCTATAGTTAAACCGGTATCGATTAGATAGCGCAGGTGGGAGGCTTCCAGTTTGTCCGAGGTAAAGTTGGGGCGAGACGAAAACTTCGAAAGTCTGCTGAAGCGGTTCAATAAGAAAGTGCAGCAGAACGGCATTCTTTCCGAGGCCAGGCGGCGTGAATACTACGAGAAGCCGAGCATCAAGCGGAAGAAGAAAATCGCAGCGGCAGCCCGGAAACGGCGTACCGCGCGGAGGTAGCCCCGGGTCACGTGACCGGATGGGCAGATGTCTCTACGAGAACAACTAGACGCCGAACTGCTTGAGGCGGTGCGCAGTAAGGATGAATTCCGGCGCTCCGCCTTACGTCTTATTAAGGCCAGTCTGCAGTCGGAGGAGAAATCCCAGGGGAAGGCCCTGGGTGACGACGGCGTGATTCAAATACTGTCTCGGGAGGCGAAGAGGCGGAGAGAGAGCATCGATGCTTTCCAGAAGGGCAATAGGCCCGACCTTGTGGAAAAGGAAGAGGCGGAACTGGCTCTCATTTCCAGCTATCTGCCCGAGCAACTCAGCGCAGAGGAGATCACCGAGATCGCACGTTCGGTGATAGAGGAAACCGGCGCCGTAGGGGCTGGCGATCGAGGTAAGGTGATGGGACGGCTGATGCCCCAGGTGAAGGGCAAGGCGGACGGGAAGCTGGTAAGCCAGATAGTCGGGGAGTTGCTGGCCGGGAAATCAGTTTAAGCATAGGCATATAAGAGGTCATGGGGCCCGGTCCTGGGTTATGATTAATCAGGGAGCCGGGCTTTAGTTTGTCCGGCGGGTTTGTATTAGAGTGTCAATAAAGCCTTCACCCTCACCCTAGCCCTCACGCCTCGGCGCATCTACGACTCCCGTCAAGGGAGAGGGGACTGAACCTCCCCCCTCCATCTATGGAGCGGGGTTACGCAAAGGTTTTTCCAGGGAGAGGTGATGAGGATATTAATCGGGACTGCGTATGAGATTTGGGGTAGTTGTATTTCCGGGGACGTGGAGCGACGTCGATTGCTACCACGTTCTGGATGAAGTGCTTGGCCAAGAGGTCAGCTACATTTGGCACAAGGATACGGACCTGTCGTCATATGACTGCGTTGTTCTGCCAGGCGGGTTTTCGTATGGCGACTATTTGAGATGCGGGGCTATCGCCCGGTTTTCCCCGGTGATGGAGGCTGTGGTTGATTTTGCCGGACGCGGGGGCCTGGTGATTGGGATATGCAACGGCTTTCAAGTCCTTTGTGAAGCGGGGCTTCTGCCGGGAGCACTGTTGAGAAACGACAGCCTGGAGTTTCGGTGCGAATGGGTTAACCTGAGAGTCGACAACTCGGAGTCGGTGTTTACGGGGAACTGCGAGTCGGGACAGAGGCTTCGGGTGCCCATTTCTCACGGCGAGGGCCGCTACTACGCCGATGATGCGACGCTTCGCACCCTGGACACAGAGGGCCGCGTGCTGTTCCGTTATTGCGCCGAGGATGGCGCCGTAAGCCCTGAAGCGAATCCCAACGGCTCGTTGAATGGGATTGCGGGAATCATGAATCGAGAGGGGAACGTGCTGGGGATGATGCCACACCCTGAGCGTTGCTGCGAGCCGGTGCTCGGGGGAACGGATGGGCTGTATATCTTCGAGGCGATAGTCGGGGCTGTCGTGCGTCGATGATTCTTCACCCTTCTGTCTTGCTTTCCGCACGACGCCGTACAGAGTAGGAAATTCGCCCGATGTACTCTTCCGACGAACCTTCCGCGCAAACTTCCCATGCCCCACCTGTGTTTTGCAGCACCTGCGGACAGCGCTTACAACCCGATTGGCGGTTTTGCACCCGGTGCGGGGTACATATCCATCCTGTCGTAGCCGAGACGTCATTCGGCGCTGCCGCGACTGATCCCCAGGGGCCGGGGCGTCGGGTGGCGTGGGGTGTTGGGGACGTGGCGCTGGGCACGGGCTTCTACATCATCCAGGCCGTCTCTATTTTAGCGATTGTCCTGGTGGTGGCGAGAGTGGCGGATGTCGAGTACACGGGGGTCCCCCTGCTGGTGGGGATGCTGCTGGCGCAGCTGGCGCAGCCGGTCACGGTCTGGTTCTTCGCCGTATCCCGAAGGCGAGTCCGGTGGAGTGCCTTGGGATTTTGGCGGAAACCCGCGCTCCGGGATGCGGGGTGGGGGATAGTCGTCCTGGTTGCAGAGTTGACGGTGCAGGTGGTGTATTACCTGATCCTGGAGGCGGCGGGTGTCGACACGGAAGACTTGTCCCCCACGCCATTCCTGGAAGGCGGTACGGAATACGTGATCGGGCTAGCGATTATAGCTGTTGCGCTGGCTCCGTTTATGGAGGAGTTATTTTTCAGAGGCTTCATTTTCGCGGGGCTGGCGGGGCGGTGGGGGCCGGTATGGGGGGCGACGATTAGCTCCCTACTTTTCATGGGAGCGCACCTGGAACCGCTGAGATTCCCACCTCTTTTCGTCTTGGGGCTGCTGCTCGCATGGCTATATCATAGAACCGGGGCGCTGTGGGCCTCGATTCTTGTCCACTTACTGAACAATGCCATTGCCGTGGGGGTGCTGTTTGCCGATCCTTACTGACAGAAGCGTCATGCATGGGCCGAGGGAAGCCTAGGATGAACGTATCTTCCGAGGCCCTGGACCAACTTGCCATTTCCCCCGAGGAGTACGCGTTGGCCGTGGACAAGCTCGGGAGAGAGCCTAACCTCGTCGAACTGGGGATTATCGGGTCTCTTTGGAGTGAGCATTGCAGTTACAAGCACTCCAAGCCCTTGCTGAGGATGTTCCCCTCGGATAGTGAAAGGGTGCTGGTGGAGCCGGGCGCGGAAAACGCGGGGGCTGTCGATATCGGAGGCGGGTTGGCGGTGGTGATGAAAATCGAGTCTCACAACCATCCCTCAGCCATCGAGCCGTATGAGGGGGCGGCGACGGGGGTGGGGGGCATAGTACGGGATATATTCACAATGGGGGCGAGACCAATCGCCCTGATGAATTCTCTTCGATTCGGGCCCCTGGACTCGGCGCGTAACCGGTACCTGTTCAACGGGGTGGTGAGCGGTATAAGCGGGTACGGCAACTGTCTTGGGATACCCAATGTCGGGGGCGAGGTGGTGTTTTCCCCGACGTATTCGGGGAACCCGTTGGTGAATGCCATGTGCGTGGGGATTGTGCGGAGTGAGGGACTATTGAAGGCACGGGCGGAGGGCACGGGCAATCTGCTAATTCTGGTGGGTGCAGATACGGGAAGGGACGGAATTCATGGGGCCTCGGGGCTGGCGTCACGGACTTTCGAAGAGGAAAGGGAGTTGAGGCCGACGGTACAGGTGGGCAATCCGTTCCTGGAAAAGGTGTTGATAGAGGCGTGCCTGGAGCTATCGGAGGCGGGGTTGTTGGTGGGGCTTGCCGACCTCGGGGCGGCGGGATTGACCAGCTCGGTGGTGGAGAGCGCGGGTCGGGCGGGGAGCGGTGTCGATATAGACGTGGCACGGGTGCCGAGACGCGAGGAAGGCATGACTCCCTACGAAATCATGCTCTCCGAATCGCAGGAGAGGATGCTGCTAATCGTGACCCCGGATAGGAAGGCAGAAGTCGACGAGATAACGGAAAAGTGGGACCTTCACTCCGATGTCATCGGAAAGGTCACGGATGACGGTCGGGTCAAGGTTAGGGACGATGGGGAATTGGTCTCAGACTTGCCGGTTAACGTGCTGACCGAACCTCCACTGTACACGATTGAAAGCAGGAAGCCGGAGGGGCTAACGGAGCTTCAGGGGTTCGACTTTGATTCATTGCCAATGCCGGACTCGGGGCCGGATGAGGTCCTGCTTCGACTGCTGGCCTCGCCGAATGTGGCGAGCAAGGAGTCGGTGTACAGGCAATATGACCATCAGGTGATGACCAACACCGTAGTGCCGCCAGGCGGAGACGCTGCGCTGCTACGAATAAAGGGGACTGGGAAGGCCATTGCTCTCTCGACGGACGGGAACGGACGATACTGCTACCTTGACCCGTATGCAGGGGGAGCGATAGCGGTGGCAGAAGCGGCCAGGAACGTGGCGTGTGTCGGGGCACGGGCGATAGCGGTGACAGACTGCCTGAACTTCGGAAACCCGGAGAAGCCTGAGGTGTATTACCAGCTGGAGCAGTGCATCAAGGGGATGACGGAGGCCTGCAATACCTTCGGAATACCGGTGATAAGCGGCAACGTCAGCCTTTACAACGAAACGATGAACGAGCCGATTTACCCGACCCCAGTGGCCGGGGTGCTGGGACTCCTGGAAGACGTATCCCTCGCGTGCCGGATGGGATTTCAGGAGCCGGGGGACGAGGTGCTGCTTTTGGGCACTCCACCATCTGCCGACGGACTAGGTGGAAGCGAGTACCTGGAAGTGATGCACGGGACTGTTGCCGGAAAACCATCGATAAGCTTGAACACTGAGAAGCGGGTACAAGAGCTTTGCATCTCACTTATAGAAAAGGGCCTCCTTCGGTCGGCGCACGATTGCTCAATGGGTGGGCTGGGGGTTGCCCTGGCATTGTGTGCTGTGCGTGGGCAGATCGGGTTCAGTGGGGAGATTGGGGTGAAGGGGCGGTGGGATGCAGTGCTGTTTGGGGAGAGGCAGTCCCGTATAGTGGTATCGGTTGCTCCGGGGGACGTTGAAGGAGTTAGGAAGATGGCGGAGGAGTCAGGGGTGACGGTTATGGGGCTGGGGGTGGTGGGGGGAG
Organism: Dehalococcoidia bacterium; assembly: GCA_965197585.1. GTDB lineage: Bacteria > Chloroflexota > Dehalococcoidia > Plut-88900 > Plut-88900 > Plut-88900. The sequence goes on along the minus strand of OZ240215.1, from coordinate 1,571,233 downwards.
ACCGGCTGACGATAGGGAATTACATAGACCTGCCGTTGAAGAAAATAGAGCGGGTGTGGACAAACGGTCTGTCGGAGGCCATGAGGTAGTATGTTTTTCTTGCTGACGTTCTTGTCCCGCCCCGCCAGCAGTATATAATTGCCTTGGGCTGAATGCCCAATTAATATCGCCAAACAAGCGTCGATAGAAAGGTTCGGGTTCGAAGTGAGAGTTATATTCCTGGAAGAAGTCGAGAACGTCGCCAAAACGGGTGACGTAAAAGAAGTGAAGAACGGGTTTGCGAGGAACTACCTGTTCCCGAAGGACCTAGCCGTGTTGGCCACCCCGGACCAGCTGCGAAGAGTAGATGCCCTGAAGCGGGCAGAGGATCTACGGCAGGGTATTTCCGGGGCCCGGGCTGCACAGCTGGCACCCAAGCTGGAAGGCCTGACGATCACTATTGAAGCGAGGAGCGGGCCTACGGGTCGGTTGTATGGGTCGGTATCGTCGGCGAGGGTTGCCGAGGCGGTTGCCGAGGCTACGGGAGAAAAGATCGAGGCACGGGACCTGGATTTAGCAGAGCCAATTAAGGCCGTGGGCGACTATCAGGTCACTTTCAGGCTGGCTGAAGAGGTTGAACCCGTGGTGACCGTACAGGTTGTCGAGGCTGCGCCTGCCAAGCCGGCAGTCAAGCGTAAAGCGAGAACGCCTAAGAGCAGAGAGACGGCGAAGGTGTCGGCGGCGGCTGTTGAGGAGACGACGGAAGCAGTGCCTGTAGCCGAGGTGCAGGAAGAGGCGGTGGTGGCTAAAGTAGTCGAAGAGGCTCCTGTTGCTGATGTGGAAGAACCTCCTGTTGCGGAGATTGAAGAAGAAGCCCCGGCGGCGGAGATTGAAGAAACTCCAGTAGCTGAGGCAGAAGAAGAGGCCCCTGTTGCTGAAGTGGAAGAGGAAGCCCCCGTGGCGGAGGTAGAAGAGGCTCCTGTCGCAGAGGTAGAGGAATCGACTCCTGTTGCGGAGATGGAAGAGGAAACCGCAGTGGGGGAGGTAGAGGAAGAGGCCCCCGTGTCGGAAGAAACACCTGTCGCTGAGGCCGAAGTGGAAGTGGCCGAAGAACCGGTAGCCGAGGAAACTGCGGACGAACCGACAGCGGAGGAGAGCGCCGTCACGGAGGATGATTCTGCCGCCGCGGTGGAATCAGAAGAAGAAGTTGAGGCTGCCGCAACACAGAGAAGGTCTGCGGCAGGCAAGGAGTCGGCTGCGGCAGCTGCGGTCCGGCGGGCCAAGCGAAGGATGCCGTCCGAGCAATCCGACGAATCCGGATAGTCTCGGGCCGGAAGCGGCTAGGAGTCTGCGAGAGACCTTTGCTTGACTGTTGTAGCCAGACCTGAATCACGTCCATACGTCGAGGAACCTTTGCGTAACCGGTCTTACAAGGTACGAATCACCCTCACCCCACCCCCTCTCCCATCGAGGGAGAGGGGGTGGGACGCCGCCCCTCACCCAAGACGCAGGACTATGCAAAGGGCACTATAAGGGATAGATGTACGCGGAAAGACTGCCACCACACGATATAGATGCGGAGGACTCGGTTTTAGGATCGCTGCTGATTAACGGCGATGCGATGCCTGAGGTAGCGCCTCTGCTGAATCCCGAGGACTTCTACAGGGAGTCGAACCGGTGGTGCTATCAGGCCTGCATAGGGTTGTACGACCGTGGGGTGGCGATTGACCAGGTCTCGGTCGAGAATGAGCTTTCACGGCTGGATAGGCTGACCAGTGCAGGCGGGGCGGCGTATCTGAGTCAACTGATCTCGGTGGTGCCGACATCGGCGCACATTGAGCATTACGCGCGTATCGTGCACCGGATGGCGATGATGCGCCGGATCATCGAGTCGGCCGGCCAGATATCCAAGATCGGGTATGAAGCGGGCCCCGACGAAGATGAGGCGCTCAGCAAGGCCGAAGACATCCTGTTCCAGCTTAGGAGCGGGCAGGGTTCTCGGGACTTCGTCCACATCCGGGAAATCCTGGACCAGTATCTCGATGAGAGCGGGTTCGGGCCGGACGCCGAGGCAGGGCCATTGTCGGTGGCTTTGACCGGTTTCCACAACCTGGACACCCTGCTGGGTGGTCTGCACCGTTCGGACCTGATTATATTGGCGGCGAGGCCCAGTTTAGGGAAAAGCAGCCTTGCGCTGAACATCGCCCGCACTGCTGCATTGGAGCAGGGGGCTCGGGTGGCGGTATTCAGCCTGGAGATGGGTAAGCAGCAGGTGGTGCAGCGTCTGCTTTCGAGTGAGTCGGGGGTCGATACGCGGAAGTTCAGGCTTGGGGAGTTCACGGCGGATGAAGAGGCCAACGTCATTGAGGCGACGGGTAAGCTGGCCCAGGCTCCGATCTACATAGACGATTCGGCCTTGCTGAACATCGTTGAGCTTCGCAGCAAGGCGAAACGGCTGCACCTGGAAAACCCCGTTGATCTGATCATCGTGGACTACATAGGGTTGATGCTTCAGCGGGGCGACAATAACGTTGCGGAGATGAGCGAGATATCCAGGTCTCTGAAGCTGCTGGCGAGGGACCTGGACGTGCCCCTACTGGCGTTATCGCAGCTCAGCCGAGCGCCGGAGCTGCGAAATGACCACCGGCCCATGCTGTCCGATCTGAGAGAGAGTGGGGGCATTGAGCAGGATGCAGACGTGGTGATGTTTATCTATAAGGCCGATCGTTACTATGACGAGCAGCAGTGGAACAAGCTGTTCCCGGACCAGATGTACCCGAAGGGGATAGCGGACATCATAGTCGGGAAGCACAGGAACGGGCCTACGGGCACGGTGCAGCTGCGGTTCATAGACCATCTCGCGAAGTTCGAGCCATTGCCTGTAGGCGTGGCATAGCCGTCTGATGGCGGCGTTCGAGGGTTTTCAACCAAACTCTCAAAAGACGGCAATCCCCAACGTCTTTTTCACCCGGCTCATGCCGTTGATCAAGGACGCGGCAGAACTGAAGATAGCCCTGCACGTTTTCTGGGCCCTCCAGCAGAAGAAAGGGTCACCGCGATTTGTGACGTTCAGGGAACTGCTAGGCGACAAGACTTTGACGCTTAGTCTGGGAGAGCACCTAACTGAACGAGTCGAGGTATTGGAGCAGGGGCTGAGGGGGGCGGTGGAGAAGGGGATATTGATTACGACGGAGGTCGAGGCCGAGGGGCTGAGGAATCAGCTGTATATGCTGAATACTCCGACGGCGGCCAGGGACCTCACACGCATCCAGAGCAGAGACATTGATTTCGGAAGGGTGCCCGTCGACGTTACGGCCGGTGAATCTCGGCCCAATATCTTCTCGCTATACGAGGACAATATCGGGCCTCTTACGCCTCTGGTGTCCGACGAACTCAACGATGCCCTGGATAATTATCCCGAAGAATGGATTGCCGAGGCGATCCAGGAAGCAGTCAAGTACGAGGCTCGGAGCTGGAGATACATCGAGGCCATTCTGAAGAAATGGAAGACGGAAGGCAGGAGCGGTGGAACGGATCGGGGACATACTAAATCAAGAGAAGATACGGACAGGTATTTCCAGGGGAGATACGGGCATCTCGTCCGCCGCAGATTCGACTAAAGACAGCGGTGACCCGGAATGCGAGATCTGTGGGGGCGTCGGGTGGGTGACATCTGATGTTCCCTTTGGCCACGCCGACTTTGGCAAGGCACTGCCCTGCAGGTGCATGCAGTTGGAATGGGATGCCGGAATCCCTCAGCGCCTGGAGCGCTACAGCAACCTCGGGCCGCTGGCAAGGCTGACCTTCGACAACCTGATTCCACAAGGCCGGAGTCCGGATGAGGACAATCGGCGGCTGTTTCATGCGGCCTACGAGGCGGCGAAACGGTACGCGATGGAGCCTCGGGGCTGGCTGGTACTCACGGGAAACAGCGGCGGCGGAAAGACGCATATTGCGGCGGCGGTAGCCAACTATTGTATCGGCCTCCGGGTCAGAACGTTCTTTATGGTCGTCCCCGACCTCCTCGATCATCTGAGGGCTACTTTCGGCCCGAACAGCGAGGTCACCTACGATGAATTGTTCGAGCAGGTGAGGAACGTGCCGCTGCTGATACTTGATGACCTTGGGGCGCAGACGAGCAGCCCGTGGGCAGCAGAAAAGCTGTTCCAGGTACTGAACCATCGGTTCAACGCCCAGCTTCCCACGGTGGTGACCACGAACGTTCCGCTGGACCGGTTGGACGAAAGTCTGCAAAGCCGACTGACGGACCCTGCCCTGTCTACGGTCGTTGAGGTGGAGCGGCGGTCATCGGTGCTCAGTTCCATGGACAGTCTGAGTCTGGCCCTGCCATCGGGCATGACGTTCGAGTCGTTTAAGCCCGGAGGGAGGGGCTTGCGCGGGGACGCCAAGCAGAACCTGGAAGGGGCGTACAGGGCGGCGATCAACTTCGCAGAGTCGCTGGACGGGTGGATGGTGTTGATGGGGCCGCCGGGCCGAGGGAAGACACACCTCGCTGCGTCCATCGCTCACTACCATCGGAGTCGGGGCAAAGAGGGCCTATTCATCCTTGTGCCGGACTTGCTGGACTACCTGCGTTCCACATATTCCCTGGACGCGAAAATCACATATGACGAGCTGTTCAACAAAGTGCGGACCGTTGCTTTGCTGGTTTTGGACGACTACGGGGAGCAGGCAGCCACGCCTTGGGCCAAGGAGAAGTTGTACCAGATCATAAACTATCGTTATAACGGCAGGCTGCCGACGGTAATAACCACGGCGCTCCCGCTGGACGAGATGGACGAGAGAATAAGCTCCCGGCTGGCTGACCCGAGCCTAACAATGTTCTACGGAATCGACGAAGCCCCGGACTACCGGAGCGGGGAGACCAGGGTTTCGCGTCCCCGCAGAGGGCAGTCCATGAGGGAGCGCCGTTAACAGGCTTCAGGCTCCCCCCGACCACCAGTTTCACTCAATCACTAACATGGCATCTTCCTGCGTTTTCTGTGACATCATCTCCGGGGTGGCGCCGTCCAACGTGCGGTACGAGGATGAGAATTTTATGGTCTTCGACAACAAGCTTACCTGGGCGCCGGTGATGATGCTGGTGGTGCGGAAACAGCACATGGGCCAGGAGGAGTATTGGCAGGACATGTCGGAGGCAGGGAGGATTGCGGTAGAGATGGGGAAGAGGTACTGTCCGGACGGGTTTCGGCTGGTATCGAATTTTGGGGATGATGCCATGCAGAGCCAGGAGCACGGGCATCTGCACGTGATAGGGGGCAGGTTCCTGGGGCCGTACGTTTAAGACAGGTGGCGGTGTCTAGTCCTCCGGCCCGTCATGCTGGCGCTGCCTAAGGAAGTCCTCCAAACTCTTGATGATCTCCTCAGACTGGAAGGAATCGTCTTCCTCTTTGACCTCGAGGGCGTTCTCAAGCTGGCGGACGTAGCGTTGCAGCTTTGGATTCTGGGATAAAGCCTGCTCGACCTGCTTGATGAGACGGTCCTCGCGGCGGTTGAGGTCTCGGAGGTCGAGGTCTATACCGAGGATGGGCAGGAGTCGGTCCAGGACTGCGCGCCAGGCCTTGGGGTTGGCGGTGGGGAGGTAGTGGGGGGTGCCGGTCCAAAGGCTGATGCTGGGTATGCCCAACTCCACACAGGCATGCTCCAGGACGGAATGGATGGAGGTGGGTCCTTCGTAGTCTGTAAACTGCAGATCGAATTCCGCCAGGGTGTCGCGCATGCCACTGTCGTTGACGGCGGCGGAGACGATGGGGTCCCGGGTGTGGGGTGTTGAGTCGTAGAAGCTGCCGAGGAGGATCAGCTCGTCGGGGTCGCTGTCCTGGAAGGCGGAGAAGAAGTCCTCGGAGAACTGGCGCCACATGAGGTGGGGCTCGGTGCCGAGAAATAGGATGAGGTCGTGCTCTCCCTTGACGTTTTCCCAGTAGAAGAACTCGTTGGAGACGAATTGCAGGCTTTTTACTACGCCGTCGGTGATGACGCCATGAGGCCGGGCATTGGTGAAATCATAAAAGGGTTCGGGGTCAAACTCTGCGTATTTGGTGGGGTTCAGCTTGCTTTTCAGATATGCGACAGCGCCGGAGGACACCTCGCCTGCATTGGCCCAGCCGGAGAATCCAGCAACAACCTTGGGTTTCCTAAGCTCGGGGGATTCCGAGAAGATGAGGTTGCTCATTGAGGTTTCCTAACAGTGTTGAAGAGGGGAGGATCCAAGGAATGCCGGGCAGGGGCTCGGGTGGGTCACGTATCTCAGTATACCAGCCCCCGGCTGTCGGGGGCTATTGAAGGTGCAAGGCTCTGATACACAAGGGGTGAGGGAAAGGGTCAGCAAGACAGTCTCCATTCCAGGTATCAGGCCCTTCTACACAAGGGTTCAGCTAAAAGGGTAGAATTCGGCGGCCCTGACCTCGAGGGAAAAGATGAACGAATACACCTATTTTGACGCCGATGAACTGCATCGGCTGGCCAGCTCGATATTGGAGGGGTGTGGGATGAGTGGGGAAGAGGCCGACATCGGCACAGACGTCCTGTTATATGCCGACCTGCGAGGGATCGACTCCCACGGTATCGCTCATCTCTCGGCGCACCAGTCCTACGTGAAAGGGCTCAAAAACGGAAACGTCAATCCACGTCCTAAGCTGAAGACTATCACTGACGGTCCTACGATAGCGATGGTCGACGGGGACGGTGGGCTAGGGTCGGTGGTAGGTCACCGTGCGATGGAGATGGCGATTGAGAAGGCGCGGGCCACGGGGGTGGGGCTGGTGGGGGTGTCGAACAGCCGACATTACGGGTCGGCGGGATACTATGCGGAGATGGCGCTGCCTCACGACATGATCGGAATCTCAATGACGCAGGCGTCGCCGGCGGTACTGCCGACTTTCGGGGCGAAACGGAAAATCGGGACGAATGCGATGAGCTATGCGATTCCCGCGGGAGAGGAACCCCCGTACGTGCTGGACATGGCTACCAGTGCGGTGGCGGTCGGGAAGCTGGAGCTCGCGAGGAGAAAGTCAGAACCGATACCAGTGGGGTGGGCGGTGGACTCGGAAGGACGGGACACGACGGACCCCAACGACTACTGGAATGGGGGCGCTCTGGTGCCCCTGGGGTCGATGGCGGAGCTGAGCAGCTACAAGGGATTCGGGCTGGGGATGCTGGTGGACATTCTTTCCGGGGTGCTGACGGGAGTGGGGTTCGGGGCGACGATGTCTCGGGAGAAACGGGTGGTCGGGCACTTCTTAGGGGCGTTTCGGGTGGACGGTTTCCGGCCCGTGGCGGAGTTCAAGTCCATGATGGATGAGATGATACGGGACATGAGGTCGACACCACGGGTCCAGGCTGACCAGCCGGTGTTGATTCCAGGACAGAAGGAGCACGAGGTTCGGTTGAAGCGCCTCAGGGACGGGGTGCCTCTCCATACGGAAGTTGTGGAGGCGCTACGGACCTATTCCGAGGAGTTCGGCATAGATTTTCCAGCTCCTAAGTTGGCTGCGGCTGATACCGGATAAGGAGCCTTTGTATAACTCCAGATCAGGTCTGAGCCACCCCGCCCATTCCACTCTTGAGACCCTTCGACTCGGCTCAGGGCGAGCGGAATGCCCCGCCCGTGAGGATGGATCCGACTCGGGAGCGGGAGCAACTGTTATACAAATCCCTCGATAGGGCTTTAGGAGAGCGATGGGAAGAATAAAGAGAATTGCGATACTGGGCGCGGGTCGATACTCAGAATTGCTTTTGAAGGTCATGGCCTCGGAGGAGGAGAAGGCGCGAGGAGTGGAGGTAGTCGCGACGCACAGGCGGGCGGAGCGTCGAGTGGAAGTATCAGAGCGATTCGGGATCCGGGTGCTGGCTTCCAACGGGGAGGCTTGCGAGGGTGCGGACATGATCATTCCCCTGGTAAGGCCGGAACAGATGGCCGCACTGATGGAGGAGGTCGGGCCGGTTATTGGTGAGGAGCAAATCGTGGCGACTGGTGCAGCGTCGATTCCCCTGTCGTGGTACCGGCAATTTCTCAAGTCCCCCTGCACCCTGGCCTGGGTATTTACGCCGGTCTTCATGGGGAGTGGAGAAGGCTATATTGCTATGACATTCGAACCTGGGACTTCGGTGAAACACGTTGAGGCACTGAAGGAGTATTGGGGCAGGTTCGGCAACGAGATCATGGTAGTCGAGGACGGAAGGCAGGACGCATTTACTGTGCTGCAGGCGTGCAGCCAGTTCTTTCTGTTTCCGGTGATCAAGGCGATGGTGGCCTATGGTCGGGAGGCGGGGTTGTCGGTGGCGGACGCCCAGGCGGTGTCGCTCGCTACGCTCAGATGCACGTCCAGGGTGTTAGACGGCGAGGACTGTACACCCGAAGGAATGGAGAAGCTGTTGGACTACGCCCGGGTGCCGAACAACATGACTTTTGCAGGCATAAAGGCGCTCGAAAGACGAGGAGTGGAGACGGCGTACAGGGAATGCCTGATCGCGGCGCAGCGGCAGTCGGAGGCCAACAGGTCGGGGTTATAGCTAGTTGGAGGGGCGGGGCCTCGACATAAGTTCCTGCAGTTTGTCCACGTTAAAGTCGAGGGACTTGCAAAACTCGATGACAGGCCGCTCCCAGTCTTCCATTTGCTGAGAGGCGTCGGCGACTCGGGCGGCGATCTCAGAGGGAATGCTGATGACTCCGTGCTTGTCGCCGTGAATCAAGTCACCGGGCCGGACCTCCACACCTCCGACGGTGACGGGACAGCCCACGGCTTCCAAGTGGACGTAGGCGTGGGAGACCAATACTTCAGTAGCGAAGAAATGGAAGCCTAGCTCCTCGACCTCGTCCAGGTCACGCACTCCACCATCGGTAACCGTGCCAACGCACCCAAGAGCCTTGTGGACGTTGCCGTTGACCTCACCCCAGAAGGAGCCAATAGTGTTGGGGTAGTCCAGGTCCTTGATGACAACGACGCGGGGCTCGGGGATGCTCAGTGCGTGCTCCCAGAGGTCTCGGGCTGTTGGCCCCTGTCCTTTGAAGGCAGGGGAACGGGCGCTGATGACTGCCGTACACGCGTAGGCAGCCATGTTCCCGAGGCTCGGGAGGATGCACTTGATCTCGGGGCCCATGAAGCCGACGCTTCTGGATTGGATATCGAAAGTCTCAATGGCGTTGGCAATTGTGGGGGCGGTGATGTTTCGGAGGGTCTCGAGTTGGGTTAGCGTCAATTGGGCGGACATGTTTTCTCCGTATCGTGGCTTGGGAATTATGCGAGGTCTAAGAGGGAGATCATTCAGGGCATATGGTAGCCTCGCCCAACCTCCTTGGGCAACCGTTTATACGAATATCCGATTAAAGCGAGGCGTTCGGAAGGTTTCTGTGCATTAGTTAACGGCCTCGGGGATAGGGTTGGCAGACGCTCCTATGTCACTACTTGCTAAAGGGAAGGGCAAATCAATATAATTTATGGAGAGGGTCGTGAATTTCTCCGATCCTCGACTCCCGGGTAAGAGGTGTACAAGATGAAGAAAAAGTTTATATTGGTTGCACTGGTTGCCGCAGTGATAGGCGCTGCAGCCAAGTTACTAAAGGGCCGGATGGGCAACAAGGACGCGGAGGCAGAGTAGCGGCACCGTCCCTTTAAGCACGGTCCCAAGGCGGCTAGCCGCCTTGGGACGACCCTTTGATTCAGTCAGGCGTGGGTACGGGTTAAACGAAATACCTGACCCGCTCCTTCTTGTATTCCTTCGTGCTGAAAAGGATCTCGTACTCGGTGATTCCGGTCTTTTCAGAGATCTGCTCAGCAATCTTGCGGCATTTATCATCGGACCGCGAGTGAACCATGCTGAAGAGGCTGTAGGGCCAGTCGGGGTAAGTGGGCCTCTGGTAGCAGTGGCTCACTTGAGGGAATGAAGCTGCAATCTCTCCCACGCTCCTGATCTGCTCCTCCGGCACTTTCCAGCAGACCATACCGTTGGAAGTGAAGCCCGCGTTCTGGTGCCTAAGCACTGCGGCGAACCGGCGCATAAACCCCACATCCTGAAACCACTGGATTTTCTCCAACAGCCCGGGAACCGTCATACCCAGCCTTTTGGCCATGCCGTCAAAGGGGCGCGGGACCAAGGGGACGTCTTCCTGAAGTTCCCGAACGAAGGCCCGGTCTTCGTCGGTTAAGGGCCCAGCGGTCGGCCTGGACTTTTTGGCTACGCGCTTCTCGGGTTCCAGCTTTACCTCATCCTTGGTCATGTCCAGTTTCACGCCGATCTTGAACAGGTGCTTGGTGGGCAGCAGGCGGTACTTCTCGGCACCGGCGCGTGCGGCAAGGGAGTCGAGCTCCGATTCCAGGTCGCTTTCCGGCGGTACGGCGAGGGTGAACCAGATGTTGAAATAGTGGTCGCGCTTGTAGTTGTGGCTGACTCCGGGGTGTTCGCTGATTACGGCCGCTACGTCGTCGACGCGGTCCTCGGGGGCACGGACGGCTACAAGGGAGCTCTTGTAACCGAGCCTCCGGGTGTCGAATATGGCGTTTAGCTCCCTGATTATGGCCTCGTCCTTGAGCGTGGCTATTTGACCGATTACCTCTCCCTCAGTCAAGCCAAGCCTTGCGCCAATCTCGGAGAAGGGCTCTTCTACCAAAGGAAAGTCCCACTGCAGTGTGTTTAGAAGCTCCTTCTGGGTTGTGGTGAGTTCCGTGGCAGTCTTGGCGACCATTCTTGCTCCTGGTAAGTCGATTTGGGTCGGGTCTGGTTTAACTTGCGGCGGTGGGCGCCGGGGTTATGCCAAAGTTATTTCGATAAAGCTCGTACACTCGGTCAAGGTATTCCTGGGGAAGGTCGGGAAGGTCCGGGGCTTTGGCGAACTCTTCGAGCTGTACGGGGTCGGTTACAGTGATCAGGACGGAAGAGACGGTATCTTGACCGAGAGAGAATTTTATGGCGGCCTGGCCTATGGTCAGGCCAGTGTCCTCGGTGAGGAAGCCGATCTGATCGACCTTGATCATGCTTTCGTCGAGCCACTCCTGCTTGCGGTAACTGCGGTGGTCGGTCTCCGGGAATACGGTGTCCCGGTTGACGGTACCATCGAGCAAACCGCTGGCGTGGGGCACGCGCACGAAAAGGCCCGTGCCGCAATCCTTGGCGATAGGGAAGAAGTCCTGGGCCGGGTCCTGCTCCAGGATGCTGTAGATGATTTGGAGGGTGGAGACCGATCGCTCCTGCATGGAGGCCTGGCCCTCTTCGAACCAGCCTATGTCGGGGCCGAGGCCCACGCCATAGTGGCGAATCTTGCCTTCTTTCTTCAAGTCTTCCAGGGTTTCGAAAACGTCGTCCCGCTCAATGACATTTATACGGGGGTTGTGGAGCTGGTAGACGTCTATCCAGTCGGTCTGGAGGCGTTGAAGGCTCTTTTCGCAGGCCTCTCTGATGAAATGGGGTTCGAAGTTCTGTGGTTTTTCCTTGTGCCGGATGCGGGCGGTGAAGGTATAGAAGTCGTAGCCGACCTTGGTGCAGAGAACGACGTCGTTGCGCTGACCCTTGAGAGCCTTGGCGACGACTTCCTCGTTGGCGCCGGAGCTGTACTGGTCGGCGGTATCGAAGAGGTTTATGCCAAGATCGAGGGCTTTGTGGATGAGCTTGACGGAATCCTCTTCGCTGACATTACCCCACCAGTTACTGACCAGTGTCCAGGTGCCGAAACCGGTCTCGGATACAGATAGGTCGGTGTTGGGTATCGTACGGTATTTCATACTGGGACTACCGTGCCCACGGCCTCCTTAATGCGGATGATTTCGGAGCGGAGGGTTTCGTCGGGCACTACGGCGGTGGCTCCGGTAACGTTGATGGGCTCTTCAAGCTCCACCCAGGAGATGCAACCGCCATATCGAGGCAGGACCGGGATGGCTTGAGGGCGCTTCAGCTTCATTGCCCGGAGAAGGATGATCGACAGGGCGTGCTTGGGCCGCCACTTGAGCCGATACTGGGCGTAGTCGTCAGTGCAGATGTAGAAGTCGGTGAGTGCGGTTACGCGTTCAGGCTCGGTGATTTCGAGGATTTCAACGACCTCGGCGAGGGTATCGATGATAACGGTGTCGGGTGACGGGGCTTGGGTCAGAGTCTGGGCGAGGGAGTCGTGCCACTGGGGCTTGAGGAGATCTACACTCTGGTGCTCGTAGGTGGGATATAGGAGGAATCGGTTGCCCTCCAGGACGAAGCGCTTTTGCTGTTCACGGATGCCGCCCTTGCGGAGGACGAGGAATTGTTCGCCGCGGGCCAGTGCCCGGGTGATTACTGCCCATTCCTTCAGGGCCAGGGATACGAAACTCATTGGGTGTAACTACTCCTGTTCCCTTAGCCAGCGAGAGACCTCTTTGGCGTGGTAGCTAAGGATGAGGTCGGCGCCCGCACGTTTGATGCCGGTCAGGATTTCCATGGTGACTTTCTTTTCGTCGAGCCAGCCGTTACGGCCCGCGGCCTTGACCATAGCGTATTCGCCGCTGACGTTGTAGGCCCCGAGGGGTTGGCGGAAGGCTTCTCGGGCCTTGGATATTACGTCCAGAAACGCCAGCGCGGGCTTGACCATGATTATATCGGCGCCTTCCTGGATGTCCAAATCTATCTCCAGAAGGGCCTCTCGAGAGTTTCGGGGGTCCATTTGGTAGGACTTACGGTCTCCGAAGGAGGGAGTGGAGTTCGCGGCGTCCCTGAAGGGCCCGTAGAAGGAGGAGGCGTACTTGGCCGAGTAGGCCATGATGGGAGTGAGGTCGAGGTCGTTTCGGTTGAGGATATCCCGGATGGAGGCGACGGCGCCGTCCATCATGTTGGAAGGAGCAACGATGTCGGCGCCAGCCTCGGCGTGGGAGAGGGCTGTCCTGCTCAGGAGTTCCAGGGTCTGGTCATTGTCGACATATTCGTCGACGATGACGCCGCAGTGGCCGTGGTCGGTGTATTCGCAGAGGCAGACGTCAGTGATGACGAGGGTGTCGGGGGAGGCGTTTTTTATGCTGGCGACCGCTTCTTGAATAACTCCGTTGGGGTCGTAGGCCCCTGTGCCGACGGAGTCTTTTTCTTTGGGCAGGCCGAAGAGAAGCACCGCCTTAATACCGAGCGCAGCGACTTCCTCCGTTTCCTTGGCGGCGATGTCCGGGGACATCTGGTAGACCCCCGGCATAGAAGAGACTTCACGCTTTTGGCCCGAGTCCTGCGTGACGAACATCGGGTAAATGAAGTCGCTGGGGCTCAAGGTAGTTTCCTTGGTCAGGTCCCGCATAGCCTGGGTTCGGCGTAAACGTCGGAGCCTCTGAATGGGGAATCCAGAACCCTGAGTTGGTACCATCTGCTCAAGCAAACTGGTCATGTCAGACCTCCTTTGCCTTCAAGTATAGCGTCTACGAGCCCGGGTATGGTGTGTTCACGGGCCACAATGGTGACATCCAGGCCAAGTTCCTCGGCAGTTGCAGCCGTCACGGGGCCTATGCAGGCCACGCAAGTGTCTTTCAGGGGGGAGACGTCGCCTTCCAGCATGCGAACAAGGTTCTTAACCGTGGACGAGCTGGCGAAGGTGGCGATATCCACCTCTCCGGCCCGGAGCCGTTTAATAGCCTGCTCGGGCTTTCTTTGTGGGCCCGAGGCGCCGTAGGTAAGGAACTCGTCCACAGTTGCGCCCATTTTTGTCAGCCCTGCGGGAAGCACGGGCCTGGAACCCTCGGCTCTTGGGAGCATGACTCTGGTCCCTTGCATGTCCAGGGTGGCTAGGGAATCCAGGAGTCCTTCAGCGGTATAGGTAGAGGCGGTGACGGATACGGGGAAACCGTAGCTCCCGATGGCCTTGGCGGTCTCGGGGCCGATGGCGGCAAGTTTCAAGCCGTTCAGGGAGTCGGGTAGGGCCCCAAGGGTGCGCCATCGGTCAAAAAATAGGGAGACACCGTTCACGCTGGTGAAGATAGCCCAGTCGTATTCGTGCACACTGCCGACCGCCTCTCCAAGGGCTTTCCGGTGATCGGGCGACTGGGTAATTTCAATAGCGGGAAGCTCGATTACTTCCGCACCCAGAGCGGCGAGCCTGAAAGATAGGGCGCTGGCCTGCTTACGGGCACGGGTTACGAGGATGCGGCGGTTGGAAAGGGGCCGGGTCTCGTGCCACGAGATCTGTTCTCGGAGGCGCACCACGTCTCCTATTACGGCGACGGCAGGGGGCTTTAGGCCTGCTTCACTGGCTTTCTGGGCGATATCGGCAAGTGTGCCGATGACAGTTTTCTGGTCGGGGGTGGTGGCGTCCTGTATGAGCGCGACGGGAGTATCGGGGGACTTACCGGCCTCAATAAGCCGGTCAGTAATCGACTGAAGATTGCCGAGGCCCATAAGGATGACAAGGGTATCGGGGCCGTGGGCGAGGGCGGCCCAGTCAACGGAGACCCGGGACTTTTCAGGGTCCTCGTGGCCGGTGACCACGGCAACCGAGGAGGATAGGTCGCGGTGGGTGACCGGGATGCCGGCGTAAGCGGGAGCAGCGATTGCGGAGGAGACGCCGGGTATGACCTCAAAAGGCAGGTCTTCGGCGGCAAGGACCTCGGCTTCCTCCCCTCCCCTGCCGAATAGGAAGGGGTCGCCGCCCTTGAGCCTGACGACGAGCTTGCCCTGTTTGGCCTGGGCGACCAGGATGTTGTTGATCTCGTCCTGCGTCTTGGTGTGATGTTTTGGAGTTTTGCCCACGTAGACCAGTTCACAGGTCTCGAGGGCATGGTCCAGGAGGACAGGGTTTACCAGCCTGTCGTATACGATAACGTCGGCGTGTTTGATGTATTCCAAGGCCTTGACGGTGATGAGGCCCGGGTCTCCGGGACCCGCGCCGACAAGGGCTACCAAGCCGACTCGGCTCACGATACAACTCCTGCGAGCAAGGATTCTGCGCCCTGGGCCATGAACCTTTCAGCGAGGCGTATTCCCAGACCTTCGGGGTCTTCAGGGCTTCCTTCTATGGAATCAGTCATAATTTGATAAGTTTCGGGGTGGCCGACTAGACCGGTCAAGGCCAAGGTATCGCCGTTCAATGTTGCGTGAGCGGTGACCGGAGCGAGACAACCGCTGCCAAGTTGCCTTAGGAAGGACCGCTCGGCGTCGACCGCCCGGCGGGTCGGGGTGTGCTCGATTTCGGCGAAGAGTTGGGTGACCTCCGTGTTGGTGGCGAGGGTCTCGATGGCGAGTGCGCCCTGGCCCATGGAAGGAAGGCAGGTCTCAACAGGGAGGTACTCTGCTATGCGGTCCTGCCAACCCATGCGGATGAGACCCGCGGCGGCGAGGACAATGGCATCGTAGTCACCGTTGTTGAGCTTGCGGATACGTGTGTCGATGTTGCCGCGTATGCCGGTGATTTCAATATCTGGGCGAGCAGACTTGATCTGAACTGCGCGTCGGGGGCTTCCGGTGCCGACGCGGGCATTTGGGGCCAGGTCTTTCAGTCCGCAGCCGTTGGAGGTGAGCAGGACGTCCCGGGGATCGAGGCGTTCCAGTACTGCGGCGAGTACGAATCCCTCGGCGGTATCAGTGGGCATGTC
Source organism: Dehalococcoidia bacterium (assembly GCA_965197585.1). GTDB lineage: Bacteria > Chloroflexota > Dehalococcoidia > Plut-88900 > Plut-88900 > Plut-88900. Next base: position 1,555,715 of record OZ240215.1, on the reverse strand, counting down.
CTTAAGGCTGTGGACTGCGGCGTCGATCTCGCAGGAGCGGAGCCGGTCTTCCAATGTAGATACGAAGACGCCCCGAGCGCCCAGCTTGGCGATGGGGGACACCTTATCGTGGTCTCCGAGGGCATGTACGGGTACGATTTCGACGTTAAGGTCCGGGTAGGCTCGGGTGAGGGCCCGGGACGCTTCTCGGGTTTGCTCCATAGCGAGATCACTGGCCCGCGTACCCAGTTTTATGGTGTTCATCACCGTCGCGGCTCGTTCATCTGGCCGTGGACCGGCTGCTGGTCAGAGCAGCGAAAAGGTGACGCCTGGCTTCGGCGAGCCTGCGTTGCTTGACCAGGGTCAAGAAGCTCTCATCTATAGACTTTTGCCACTTAGTTGCACTGACGACGTGGCCTCCGCCTCTAACCTGGAGACGGACCTTGGCCATGACCTTGGCAAGACCGGCGTATGAGGGTGGGAACTGTTGCTCGATTTGGCGTCGGAGCCAACGGGCCAATGCGGGACTGGCCCCGGCTGTAGAGATAGCGAAGGTGATCTCGCCGCGGCGGACGATTGAGGGGGCGATGAAGTCGCAATAGTCGGGATCGTCGACGACGTTGACGACGAGGCCGAGGTTGCGGCCTTCGATGCCGATCTCTCGATTGAGGGGCATGTCGTCGGTGGCGGTGATTAGGAGGTATATGCCGTCCATGTCCGAGGACTGGAACTCACGGTTGAAATACTCGACCTGGCCCTTGTCTATGCGGCGGAGGAGTCTCGGGGTGACGGTGGGGCTTACCAGGGTAACCTTGCCCCCAGCCTCCAAGAGGCCCTTGACCTTTCGCTCGGCGATCTGGCCACCGCCGACGACGAGGCAGGGTCGGCCCTCAATACTGAGAAATGCGGGATAGTAAACTGGCATAAGGCTATCTAAAAGACCTGTTTCTATTGACTAAAAGGGAGCACCCAAGCGTTAATTTTACACTGAATGCCGGGGAGATTGTATCTGGGTAACTGAGGGAGTCGGCACGGGTCAGGAGAGTACCCGGTCGATTATCTCGGAAAGCCAGTCCCACGTACGTTCCCCCAGATATGCACCGACGATTGCCTGGATGGTCTTGCCAACCCATACGATGGCGAAGAATCTCTTGATGGGGAACTTGCTGGCGCCCGCGGCCAAACCCGCGGCGTCAAAGAAAGGATTGGGTATGATCGATAGGAGAAATAGGGTGATGCTGCCGCGTTTCTCCATCCAGCCTTTGGCCCGTTGGAAAACCCTGCTGCGCCTTTCGAGAAGCTCACCGCCCTCGTATCCAATGGCATATCCGGTAAACTCTCCCAGGCTTGCGGCGGTGCCAGCTACGAGTCCCACAAGGAAGGGATTGAGCCATGCCCCGGCCCCAATGACCACCAGACTGCTGGCGCTGGGCAGAAAAATGGTAGCCGCACCCAGAAACGTGAAGATGAATACGCCGGCGTAGCCCAAGGAGATCAGGTTTTGCTGGTCGAAGAGGAAATCGTGGAGGAAGAAGGCCCCGACACTGGCGGCCGCGGCGGCGACGGCTGCACCAGCAATCAGGTGTTGGCGTTTGATGCCGGCCTTTTCCAGGAGGAGCTGAACCCCCGAGAACATGTTGTGACGCTGTGGAGGCGCAGGGGATTCTTGGGCCTCTAGGCCCTGTGGCTCAGTAAGGTCGTTCACGTGAGAGTTGGGATTTCTGAATCCAGGCCGTGGAAGATGAGTGAGAAGAGGGGATACGTCGAAAGTATACGAAAAGGGCTTGCGGCCAACAATAGAGCGGCAGAAGACCCCCGCCGTAGTCAAAGAATACTTTAGAATGTGCGGCGACGTGAGAATGTTGTCCGCATCGCATGCTCGGGGGAGGGGTTCGTCATAGACCCCGGTAACAGGCCGCCATCAAGGTTCAGGTTTGTGGTGTTGGCGTTCCTGGGCCTGTCCAACATTCTCAACTCCCTCATCATGCTCTCACTGGGCATCCTGCTGCCCAACATATCCGAGGACCTGGAGCTTTCCTCTGCACAACAGGGGTTCCTGGGTTCATCCATGTTCATAGGGACAATGATTATGTCCCTGCCAGCAGGACTGTGGCTGTCCCGGCCGGATGCGAGCAAAGTCTTATTAGGGTCCCTGGCCTTCGGGACGACGTTCGTGATAGTCCAGGCCTGGGCCCCGACCTATACGGTGCTGCTTCTGGCGCGCCTGGCATTCGGCATTGCAATCGTGGCTCGGCAGCCGGCGCGCGCGATGCTGACCGCACAGTGGTTCCCGAGACGGGAGATTGTGCTAGTGAACGGTCTGGTCAACACCACCTATGGCGCCTCGGCGGTGATTGCCCTTCTACTGACGCCATACTTGCAAATATGGCTGGACGAAAGCTGGCGGTGGACACTCACTATATACGGGGCAATATTCGTAGTAGTCACGCTTATTTGGGCCGTCATCGGCAAGGAACGCAGAACGGAGGAACCGATAGCCGTACCCGCTCTGCAGGAGCGCGGGAGCTCGGGTGACACATCCCTCTGGTCGGTGCTCAAAGAGAAGGACATTTGGGTGGTGGGGGTAGGAATGGCAGGGATGCTGGTAATGGAATTCTCCATACTTACCCTCTGGCCGACGTTGATGCTGCGAGAGCGAGGCATAGAGGAGACCATATCAGGTGCGATGCTGTTGACGGGGGCGATTTGTGAGGGTATAGGCAGCGTGGCTTTGTCGGCGATGTTGATGGGACGGATATCTAGGGGGATGCGGCGTCCAATAGTGACGATACTGGCATTGCTGCTCGTCGGCACAGCGATAGGGATGAATGCAAGTACAACCGTGCCGCTCCTGTGGACGTTTGCGGCGCTTCACGGAGTTGGGTTTTCCTTCGTGTCGCTGATTTGGACAGTGCCGTTTGAGATACCTGGGGTTACGCACAGGCAGATAGCGGTGGCATCCGGGTTTATCGAAGGAGTGGGGCGGCTGGGGGGCGTAATGGGCCCAGCGTTTGTCGGGATAGCGTGGGACGCGACGGGAGACCGGGTGTGGCCGATGGTGATAAGCTCTTTCTTTGGGCTTACAATGGCCGCCGCGGGGCTCATGCTGTTCCGAGACAGGGTCCCGCCGGACAAGAAACAAAATTTGAAAGGCCTTGCATAAACGAATGAGCCGGACAATGCCTAAGTTGGCGGGCCACAAACTGCTTGACTAGTGCCGCCGTAGAATCAAACAAGCCATCATCCTACCGCTGGGTGGTGATGATGACGTTTAACATCGCGCACGCCTCGGCGATGGTTGGGGCGCTGGTGCTGGGCGTGCTCCTTCCCGCAATGGCGGAGGACCTGGGGCTATCGCCCCTGGAGCAGGGGTGGCTCGGATCCTCGGCAATTATTGGCAGCCTTATCTTCTCGATACCCTTTGGGCTGTGGATGTCTCGATTCAGGCCGATGCTGTTGACGGCTATCACGCTGTTTCTCGGTGCTGGGTTCGTGTTCATGCAAGCAGAGGCCGCAAACTTTGTGGTCCTGCTGCTCGGGCGTGTACTGTTCGGGATTACTCCGGTGGCCCGGGAGGCGTCTCGGGTGCTTCTGGTGCGGCAATGGCTGCCACGGAAAGAGATCCAGCTTTCGAGCGGAATACTGAACGCCGTGTTCGGGGTGAGCCTTACGGTGAGTTTCGTAGTAGCGCCAATGCTGCTGGAGGCGTTTGACAACGATTGGCGAAAGACCCTGTATGCCTGGGGCTTCTTCAGCATTGGTATGGCGGTAGCATGGTTGCTACTCGGCCGTGAAAACCGCACCGCGGATTACCGAGAGGTAGAACAGTCGCAAGAAGGCTCGCCGATTAGGAGTCTGTTCAAGTACAAAGAGCCCTGGCTGCTAGGTGTTGGAATACTGGGATATGCGATAGCCCAGATGTCCCAATTCACCTTCTGGCCTAAGTTCATGCAAGAGACATATGACATGTCTCTTGTACAGGCCGGGCTAATAATTGGAGTGGTAGGGGTGGTGGTGGCAGTGGGGGGATTCGTGATGTTGCCGGTGATCAGCCGATTCGGGGGTTACCGGATCCCGCTTATCGGGATAGGAGTCTTGGTAACCGTCACATCGCTGGCCGTACTGTTCACCGGGTCTCTGCCCATCCTGGTTGTGACCTTCATAATCAACGGCTTGGCTAGAGGGGCGTTCTGGATACCGTTTACGTCGCTTCCGTTCGAGCTTCCGGGTATCACGCCCCGGGAGGCAGCGGTAATCCAAGGCGTGATGTTCACGATGTTGTGGGTCGGGAGCTTCATCGGGCCGGTGATGGTGGGGGCGGTGCAGACAGCAACGGGAAGCCTGCATCTGGCCATGATAATCTCAGCGCTATGTCCAATAGCGGTTTCTTTAGCGGGGCTGATGATTTCGCCCCGCGCGGGGGGTGGTCTGTCGGGCGGTAACCGGGGGAAGTAGTAGGCTCTCCAGGTATTGCCCGCTAGTGACCGAACCCGGCGAAGGGGCAGCGGTGGCTGACGCAGGCCGCGGCGACACGCAAGTCCACCACGGGCGGGAAACCCGCCTGCCTTAGCATCTCCGAGGCGGTGCAGAGGGGAAGTCCGACTACGTTGAAGTAGCAGCCATTGACGGGGGCGGCGGGATGAAATTCAGTGTCCTGGACGCCGTATGCGCCCGCCTTGTCCATGGGAGAGCCGGTGGCGACGTAGGCGTCGATTTCCTCGTCGGTGTAGGGACGCATGAGGACTGAGGTGTTGGTGTGGGCGACGATGGGGTCGGAGGGGCCAGGTGGCAGAAGAGCGAGGCCCGTGACCACCCGATGGGGTTTTCCCCGCAGGGCTTTCAGCATGTCGGTGGCTTCCTGCTCATCAGCGGGTTTACCGAAGATGCGGCTGCTTAGGCAGACTACGGTATCGGCGGCAAGGACGTGTGCCTCGGGGCGGAGCTTTGCTACGGTTTCGGCTTTGCTCAGGGCTAGCCTACGGGCTGCGTCCTCCGGGCCAGCGGCTTGGTCCAGGAGTGAGGCCTCGTCTATGTCTGCGGGGACGATTTCGTAGCTTACCCCGAGGGCGTCCATGATCTCCCGGCGTCTCGGGGAGCGGGAGGCGAGGACCAGGGTCGGGCCGTTATTAACAGCCATTGGTCAGGTCCTTTCGAGGATGGATATGGACTCGACGTGGTGGGTCTGGGGAAACATATCGATGGGCACGGCTTCCCTTAGAGAATAGCCGTTGCCGGTAAGGAATGCCAAATCCCGGGCCAGAGTGCTAGGGGAACAGGATACGTAGGCTATCTTCCGCGGCCGCAGGGAGGCGAGCACCTCCAGAATCTTCGGGTGGCAGCCGACGCGGGGAGGGTCGAGAATTACGGTGTCGGGTAGGGCCTCAATCTCCGAAAGCACCTCCTCTGCCTTTCCCTTCAGAACGGTTACGTTGGAGAAAGGACGGCAGTTTACCAAGGCGTCCTCAATTGCCGAGGGAGATTCTTCCAGGGTGACAATCTCCCGGTAGTAGGGGGCCAGGAGGACCGCGAAGGTCCCCACGCCGCCGTAGGCGTCGAAAAGCAGTTCATCTCCGGTGGGATAGAGGCGGTCTCTAAGCTCGGCGGTCATTCGTTCGGCCTGGGGCGTGTTGACCTGAAAGAAGGACGGGCTGGAGACTTTGAAAGTGTAGCCGAAGAGGGACTCGGTGAAGTCGGGCTGGCCTGACTTGACGTTTACGTCGGGGACAGTGAGGGAAGGTTGGATGAGAAGGGTACCGGTGTTGACACCACACCTGACCGCGACCTGACGAAGGCCTTTGCCCTTGCCCTGGAGTTCGGACAAGACGGCATTTATATCTTCGTGCATGATAAGGCAGCGGGCGATCTCGAGGGGACGGTGGGTCCCGGCCTTGGTGAATCCGAGGCTCCCTTTCCGGTCCACGGAGAACCGTGCGTGATTCCGGTATCCGGACTGCGAAGGGGAGGCGATAGTCGGGGATACGTTGGGAGACTTCAAGCCGGCCACCTCTTCAAGGTGTCTTTTGAGAACGTCGCGCTTCATCTCAAGCTGATGAGAATAGGCGACGTGTTGCCATTGGCAGCCGCCACACTCTCCGAAGTAGGGGCACGGAGGCTCAACGCGGTGGGAGGAGGGATCAATTACCCAGGTGACAACGCCAGTTTTTGTGCCTCGCCGATTTTCATGGACCTCGACCTCTACGGTCTCGCCGCGGATGCCGAGGGGGACGGGTATTGATTCGCCGTTGAGCGATGCAACAACATCGCCGTCCAGTGAGAGGGAGCCTAGAGTCAAGGTGTGGGTCGGCATGATGAAAGCGTACAGTCGCGGCGTGCGTATCGCAAGGTGAGGGTTATTTGACATTGGGGAGGGGGGTTTGGGAACATGGGCAACGTTAGGTTTGAGGGGTCGTGGGAGGGGTAGGGCATGGCAGAAGGAGTAGGGGTAAGTCCTAGATTCCGAGGCCACGCGAGGAATGATAGAGGTGGAGGTAGAGGGGATTAGGAGTGGAAACAACTCATTTGAAGGTGAAAAAATGGTAAAGGCCAGTACGGTTGGAGAGCTTAGGGAGTCGGGGTATGAGGTGCTGCCGATAAAGGCAGAATTGAGGCGGAATCTGGTCCGCAAGCTGGAGGGGCGTGAGCCGCTGTTTGAAGGGATCCTCGGGTACGAGGACACGGTTATGCCTCAGCTGGAAAACGCTCTGCTGGCGGGTCAGGACATCATCGTGCTCGGGGAGCGAGGGCAGGCTAAGAGCCGGATGATCCGCGGACTGGTGAGTCTTTTAGACGAGGAAGTTCCCGTGGTGGAGGGGTGCGAGATCAATGACAACCCATACGCTCCGGTATGCCGTACCTGCAGGGACAAGGCGCGAGACCTCGGGGATGGGACCCCGGTGACTTGGCTCCACCGGGACGATCGCTACGCGGAGAAGCTCGCCACGCCCGACGTGACCATGGCCGACCTAATCGGGGACATCGATCCGATCAAGGTCACCGAGGGCCGGTATCTATCCGACGAGTTGACCGTGCACTACGGGCTGGTCCCGAGGACCAACCGAGGCATCTTCTGCATCAACGAGCTTCCCGACCTGGCGGAAAGGCTGCAAGTCGGGCTGTTCAACCTGATGCAGGAACGTGACATCCAGGTGAAGGGATACCAGATCCGGCTGCCTTTGGACATCCTGGTCGTAGCGAGCGCCAACCCGGAGGACTACACAAACCGAGGGCGGATTATCACGCCGCTCAAGGACCGGTATGGGGCCCAGATACGCACTCACTATCCCCAGACGCCTGAAGTCGAGATTGCAATAATGGAAGGTGAAGCGCGGCGATTCGAGGATGGGCGTACGACACTGGTGCCTCACTTTATGAAAGAGATCGTGGCGCAGGTGTCGGCGCTGGCAAGGAAGAGCCCGGACGTGAATCAGAGGTCGGGGGTCAGCGTCAGGATATCCACGGCAAACTACGAAAGCATTATGGGGAACGCCATGCGGAGGGCGCTCCACACGGGTGAGAAGGCGGCTGCGCCAAGGATATCCGACCTGACTTACCTAAAGGCGTCGACGCTGGGGAAGCTGGAGCTGGAAACCGTGGAGGACGAGCGGAGCGAGCAGGTGTTGGACGGACTCGTGGACCGGGCCGTGTCCAACGTATTTGCACGCTATTTCAACGTTACCGACTTCGCAGCATTACTTACGCAGTTTCAGGAAGGGGCAAGCGTGGGCATTTCGGACATGGCCCACTCCCGGACGCACACGCGTCTCGTCAAGAAGCTCGGCGGCTTTGACAAGGGGTTGCAGAAGCTGGAGTGCGACAAGAAGCCGGCGATGGTGGCGTCGGGCGTGGAGTTCATCCTCGAGGGGCTGCACCTGAACCGGAAGCTGAACAAGGTGACGGCTCAGTCGGGGGACATCAGCTACGAAGCCTGATCCCTAGCTACGCTCATGATCATCCTGGCCAAGGCGTCCGAGTCGTGCCTGATCTGCGTTCCATATCCGACAATCGGGCTACGGACTATCCGCCCAACCAGCCCTGTGCATTCCGCAGTGTCCAACACGACGGGGTGGGCATTGCTTGAACGGTAACGGTTCACGACGTCGTCTGGCATGGGGCCGTTATTTACCAGCAGATAGTCGATGCGCCCACGCGGGCCCATGTAACCCTTCACCTCCTTTACGAAGTCGGAGACCTTGAACGAGTCCGACTCTCCGGGCTTGGTCATGAGATTGGAAGTGTAGACAACCCTGGCCCGGGTGCGGGCTATGGCGTCACCCACTCCGTCGACCATGAGATTGGGGATGATGCTGGTGTAAAGGTCGCCGGGGCCCATGACTACCAGGTCGGCTTCAAGGATTGCCTCGACCACGGGTGGATAAACTTGGGCAGGGGGATCGAGGTAGACATAATCGATAAGGACGCCGGGCTTGATGCTGCGGACGTCGATGCTGGCCTCTCCGGCGACGACGGTGCCGTCGACCAGGCGGGCCTTCAGGTTGGTCTTGGTGAGGGTTACGGGGAGGACGCGGCCGGTGATCTGCAGCATGCGTCCAGCCTCGATGATGGCGAGGGCCATGCTGCCGGTTAACTCGGTGAGGGCAGCGAGCATCAGGTTCCCGAAGCTGTGGCCCTGGAGGTCTTGGCCGCGGTCGAAGCGGTAGTCGAGGAGGCGGCGGAGGATTGAGTCGTTGGGGTTGTCGGGGCTCAGGCCGAGGAGACACTGGCGGACATCACCGGGGGGCAGCTGACCGAGTTGGTCTCGAAGTCTGCCGGAGGAGCCTCCGCTGTCAGTCATGGCTACGATGGCGGTGAGGTTGGGGGTGTGGTGCTTGAGTCCGTTGAGGACGACGTAGTTGCCGGTGCCGCCGCCGATGACGACTATTCTTGCAAAGTTGGGGTTTGGAGGTGGGGCCATAGCGGGAGGGATGATAAGGGGGTGGGGGTGGGGGCGCAAGGGGAGCCGGGGAGAGGAAGGATGAGCGACGATTGAGTTTGACGGAACTTGATTGACGGGTGATTGAGCTTGATTAACAAATGATTGATCTTGATTGATAGTCGATTGAACGTTGATTGGACTTGATTGAATTCGTAGCTGTTTTGATTGAATGACGCCTGCAGCGAATTGCGGGAGTCATGGAGTCAATGGAGAAGGTGTGATGAGGCTTTTGCATTTGGGTTGAAGGGGGACGGGGTCGAGGGATAAGTTAGCACGTTCGTTTCATGCAGTCAAGGGGATTTTGGTGCAGGGCGGGGGGAGGGCGGTGTGACGGATTGGCTGTACGTGGCCCCCCCCGCTCGACCCTTCGACGTAGCTTCCGCCTCGGCGGATCTCTGACAGGGTGAGCGGCCCCACCTCGGGGACGGGACGATCAAGGGATGTTTCTTTGGGGGGGGGGAGGAAGAGCAGGGAAAGGACAGGGCTGGTGATACAATGGCTGATAAAGAGGACATATGTTGACGAGAAAGTTGAAATTCGGGGCGTGCATGTTTGCGCAGCAACCTCTGCCGGAGGTCGTGCGTATAGCGCAGTTGGCGGAGGAGCTTGGCTACGACAGCCTGTGGATCGCCGATTCCCAGGTGCTATGCCGGGAACTGTACGTGACGCTGACGGCCTGCGCCCTGGGCACGAGCCGGATAAAGCTGGGGGCGGGGGTGACGGCGCCGTATACCCGGCACGTGAGCGTGACTGCGGGCGCATTTGCATCGTTAAACGAACTGGCTCCGGGCAGGGTGATCCTGGGTGTGAGCACAGGCAACAGCCTGGTAAGGACCATAGGGCGAAGGCCAGCCCGTATCGCGGAGATGGAGGAGTATGTCGGGAAGCTGACGGACCTGCTGGACAACCGGGACACGGATTTCGATAGTGGGGTGAGGGGTGGCATCTCCTGGCTGAACAGTCCTACCCAAATCCCGATATACGTCGCGGCGACGGGGCCAAAGATGCTGCAGGCGGCGACGAGGCTGACGTCGAATATCATACTGATGGCTGGGTCGGGGCCGGCTTTTGTGCAGGAGGGACTGGACAAGACCTACGCGGGAATGGGGGATGCGGGGAAGGATATTTCGGAGGCGGAAGTGATAATGTGGGCGCCATTCGCCATTGCGAAGGAGGGTGGAGTGGCTCGGGAGCACGTCTCCAAACACGTGGCAAGTCTCCTGTCGAGGGTCAACCCGGACCTGTTCGACGAGGAAGACAGGGAAGCCATCGAGCGAATCAAAAAGGGATTTTCGCCTTATCCACATGACCCGAACGCACCCAAGAACGCGGGCGGCGTGCCAGATAAATTCATCGATCAGCTGGCCTTGGCGGGAAATCCCGATGAGGTTAGAGCACAGGTGGAAAGGATGGCGACTGTGTCGGGGTTCGATACGGTAGTGCTCAACACGCAGGCATCCAATGGCAGGTTCACTGGTCTTGAAGAGTCGCTGAAGCTGTTTGCGGACGGGGTGATCGCGCACTTTTGAGAATTGTGCTTAACAGCTTTCGTAAGAATCGAATCACCCTCACCCTAGCCCTCTCCCATCGAGGGAGAGGGGACGAGACACCACCCCAGTAGATGTTCGGCATTGTGGTGCAAGGGTCTTTACATCGGGAAGTGAGTAGTAGCTGGGAAAAGGGGCATGGCTGACAAGGTTCTGGTGACAGGGGGAGCGGGATTCATCGGCTCCCACGTTGCTGATGCGATGCTTGGAGAGGGCTACGAGGTTGTGGTCATAGACAGCCTCGTCACGGGCAACAGGGGGAACGTCAACCCCGACGTCCTGGTCCTGGAAGCAGACCTTCGGGACCCGGGCCTGGCACGTATATTTCAGGAGCATAAGCCGAGGTTCGTCTGTCATCTGGCGGCGCAGGCTAGCATAACTAAGTCGATACGCGGGCCCCTGGTGGACGCCGACGAGAACATAATGGGTTCTCTGAACGTCCTTGAGGAATGCCGCAATAACGACGTTGAAAAGATAGTCTTCTCCTCGAGCGGAGGGGCTATCTACGGAGAGCCAATATCCCTGCCATGCGACGAAAGCCACCCAATCCAGCCTTTGGCCCCCTATGGGGCAGCAAAGGCAGCGGTTGAACTGTACCTGCCCATTTACCGGAGTTTGTACGGCCTGAGGTATACGGCATTGCGCTACGCCAACGTATACGGGCCACGGCAGAACCCCGGCGGTGAGGCCGGAGTAGTTGCAATATTCGCGGGCAAGATGTTGAAGAATGAACGGGTCACGATCAACGGCACAGGCGAACAGGAACGGGACTTCCTGTACGTTCAGGACGTGGCTCGGGCCAACGTCATCTCCCTGAGCGCCGGGGAGGACGAAGCGTTCAACCTCGGGTCCGGGGTTGGGACTTCAGTGAAAGAGATATTCAGTCATTTGGACAGACTGACGGGCAACTCGCTCAGTCCCCAGTACAGGACATTGAGCGAGGGCGAGGTGTTCAAGATAGTCCTAAACACCGAAAAAGCGCGTCGGGTGTTGGGGTGGGAGCCTACGGTGTCGCTGGAAGAGGGATTGAGTCGAACGGTCGATTCCTTCCGGTCTTGACCGCTGAGAGGGCCACAGTAAAGCATGGTAGCTAACAGGTGATGGTTTGAGCATTCGATACAGGTATTCGAAGTGGGACGGGACACAGGAGCCGTTCAAGGCGTCTGCCGAAGAGCTGCTGGATGAGCTGACGAAGGACGTTCTAGCCTATGGCAACCTGGAGTCGGCGATGCAACGGCTGATGGAAAGGGGGATGCAGACCCGGCAAGGGATGCGGCTGCAGGGACTGCGAGACCTGATAAACCAGCTTCGTCGGGAGAAGGAAAAGCAGCTTAAGCAGTACGATCTCGATTCGATGATGGACGATCTGAAAGAGAAGCTCGACCAGATTGTCAGCATGGAGAGGCGAGGGCTGGAGAAGCGGCTGGAGGATGCACGCGCCGGGACCGAGGAGGGGCCCGGGGAGGGGATGCAGGAAATGCTGGAGCGGATGGTGCAGCGCAAGAAGGACACGCTTGACGGCCTTCCTGAAAGCCCCGGCGGCATGTTCAAGGAGCTGATGGACTACGAGTTCTTCGACGAAGAGGCGCGGGAAGAGTTCCAGAAACTGCTGGATATGCTGCGCCAGAAGATGCTAGATCCTTACGCTCGGGACATGGCGGAGCGGATGAGCAATATGGGCCAGGGGGAGATGGATGCGATCAAGCAGATGCTCTCCGACTTGAATGAAATGCTCGAAAGACAACGCATGGGGCTCGACTCGGGATATGACGAGTTCAAGCAGCGCTACGGCGGGGCTTTCCCCGATATGCCCGACACCCTGGAAGAGTTCATAGAAGAGCTGCAGAGACGGATTTCGCAGATGCAGTCGTTGATGAACAGCTTGTCGGACGAGGCGCGGGAGTCGTTGGAGCAGATGATGCAGTCTCAACTCACGGACCCCGACTTGGCGGACCTGATGGCGAGCCTCGCAGAGAACCTGGAGGCCCTGCACCCCACGCGGAGACGCAGGAGCGGCTTCCCATTTGAGGGTGAAGAGGAACTCAGCTGGGACCAGGCGATGGAGGTGATGTCCAAGCTCCAGAAGATGGAAGAGCTGGAGGCGCAGCTGCGTAAGGCGCAGGCTAGCCGGGGGCTGGAGGGGATCGATACGAAGAAGCTGAATGAGGTGTTGGGACAGGAGGCGGAGGATGACATTGAAGCGCTGAGGGAACTGGCCCGGGAACTGGAAGAGGCGGGCTATCTGCGGTTCAAGGACGGCCGGATGGAGCTTTCGCCGAAGGGGTTGCGTAGGATCGGGCAGAAGGCTTTGAGGGATATATTCGGACACATGAAAAAGGACCGGCGCGCGGCCCACGAGACCCAGCGGAGTGGGATCGGGTTGGAAGACGTGCAGGAAACGAAAACCTACGAGTTTGGGGACCCGTTCCGGCTTAATATCCCGCGGACGATACTGAATGCGGTGGAGAGGTCGGGGCCGGGGATCCCGGTGAACATGTCCCCAGAAGACCTGGAGATTTACAAGCCCGAGCACCAAACTCGGAGTGCGACGGTCTTGCTGCTGGACCAGAGCCGGTCCATGGATATGAGCGGGGACTTCTTCGGGGCTAAGAAGGTGGCTTTGGCGATGCACAGCCTGATATCGGGGCAGTACCCGAAGGACGATTTTCACATAATCGGGTTTTCGTTGATGGCGAAGGAGATATTGGCTCGGGACCTGCCGGAGGCGGGAGCGAGCGATAGTGCGCCCGGCACCAACATGCAACACGGTTTACAGCTAGCGCGCGAGTACCTGGCAAAGCGCAAATGTGAAAACAAGCAGATCATCATGGTCACCGACGGAGAGCCGACGGCCCACATGGAGCAAGGGTACCCCTACTTTGCCTGGCCGCCGAGTCTCGCTACGGTGCAGGCCACCCTGCAGGAGGTGAGGCGCTGCACCAAGGAGAGGATAACCCTCAACATCTTCATGCTGGACACGAGCTACTACCTGATCGACTTCATGGAACAGGTGACGAAGATAAACAAGGGTCGGGCGTTCTTCACGACTGCGGACCGGCTAGGCGAGTACATCCTGGTGGACTACATAAACCATAAGAGGACGCGGATCCGGCCATAGGGGTCGGGTGGGGGGCTAGAAGATGCCTCGGGCCTGGGCTGTGGAGCTCAATTTCCTGTCGAAGGTGGCTATCGGCATGCCGAGGGTCTGAGCCAGGTAGAGGCAACTGGCGTCGTAGGCGGTCAGTCCAGTCTCGAGGGCTAATTCGAGGGTCTTATTGAAGTCCACTTTAGTCCAATAGATAGCTCCGCTGAGCATCGCATCTAGCCCTTTTGATGTAGTCAGATGTTGAGAAGGGTTTCTAAGAATCTTCTTCCAAGCAATGTTGGCCATCTCAAATGCCATGAGGGACGGAGCATGAATCTCATGGCCCGATACGAGGGCAAGTGCTTGCAACCTATTGGGTTCTCCGAAGGCAATTGCGGCTAGGACGGATGCATCAGCTACTATACCCGGCATCTCGATCTTCCCTTATCCATTGGGTAGATTCATCGGGTGTGCGTAAATGCATACTTTGAATCTTTTGGTGAACCTCTTCTATAGATAGGCGTCCGGGTCTGAGGGCTTCTTCAAGTATTGCAAGCAGTTCTCCCTGCTGCGAGCGGTGGTTGCGCCTTGCCCTTTCTTTCAGCTTTTCAGCCCAATCGTCGGGAACTTCTCTAATGGAGAGATTTACAGCCATTGTAACTCCTTTTTGACTGCGGTATGATGCCAATATAACACTAATGCACAATCAAAAGAAAGGGCCCGCCATTCGGCGGGCCCGTTTTCGTCAAGGCCGATTATGTGAGGTCGGGGATTAGCCGCCTCGGCCGCAGGCGCAGTTGCCACCGCAGCCGCCTCCGCCACCGCTCTGGAAGTTGGGGTTGTTGACGGTGAAGCCGGAGCGCTCCAGAGTCTCGATGTAGTCGATCTGTGAGCCGTCAAGCATGGGAGCGCTCTCGGGGTCGTAGACAACGGTCAAGCCGTCTTGCTCAACGGTGAGGTCCTCGGCGGAGATTTCGTTGTCCAGGGACATCATGTACTGGGGTCCGCCGCAGCCCATGCCGGCGATCATGACGCGAAGCGAGATTTCTTCTTCGCTCTGCTCGGCGATGAACTCCTTGACTTTTTCAAGGGCCAGAGGGGTTAGGCTTACCATTTGGTTCTCCTGACTTGCTGTCTAGCGAATACCTAGAAATAGATTACCGCGCACATGGTCGGGGGTCAAGGGGCGGGGGGCGCAGGTGGAGAGGGCTATGGACGGGACTCGCATCTGGTCAAAATGGGAAGTTTTGATTGTTACAATCAAAACTCGTGCCTGCTTTGATTGATCTGCGGAAAGAAAACGTTTCTACACGCGTTTTCCCGAGGGAAAGGATACCGATGGGAGGGGAAGGAAATGTGCGTGGGCATGGGAGCATTATGGAGGATGAGGTGTGGGGTGGGGCAAGGGGCTGATGTCACAAAGCAAAGCCAACGCGAGTAGGCCATTTCTGGATTCCCGTGTCGGTGCGCGGGAATTGCGGAGGGAACAGGCAGGATAACCACAAGGGTTGCCTCCATAGAGGGGTGGGGTGGGGGTATTGGATGGGGCTCGGGGCGTGATATAGAATCCGCTTAGCCTTGGGCTGCACCAGTCCATATTCAAGGAGAATTTCCATGACGCTAGACCTGAGCCACGCATACGAGAAAGTTATACCCTCAATGGTGGCACTTCGGAGGGACATTCACAGCCACCCGGAGTTGTCTTTCGAGGAGGAGAGGACGGCGGGGATGGTGGCAGATGGGTTAAGGGAACTGGGGCTGGAGGTGAAGACTGGGGTGGGGGGTACGGGGGTTACAGGACTGCTGAGAGGGGGGTCGGGTGGGAAGACGTTGCTCATTAGGGCGGACATGGACGCTTTGCCTGTCGAGGAGGACAACGATGCGGACTATTGCTCTCGTGAGCCGGGGAAGATGCATGCCTGAGGCCACGACGGACACGTAGCCGTGGCTATGTCAGTGGCGTCGGTGTTGGCGGGGATGAGGGGAAAGCTTAAGAGGAACGTTAAGTTCGCTTTCCAGCCGGCGGAGGAGACCGCGGGCGGGGCCCTGGGGATGATAGAGTCGGGCGCGCTGGAGGACCCGAAAGTCGATGCGGCCCTGGCCCTTCACATCATCAATGGGCTTGAAGCCGGCAGGGTGGGGGTTAGGGTGGGGGGCATGTTTGCCAGCGTGGACGAGTTCACAATCAGAATCCAGGGGACCGGCGGTCACGCGGCCCACCCGGAGTCGTTGATCGACCCGATATTGGTCGCGGGGCAGACAGTGAGTGCGCTACATCAGATAGTGGGTCGGAACGTAGGGGCCCTGGAAGCGGCGGTGCTGAGCATCGGGATGATTAGGGGCGGGACGGCGTTCAACATAATCCCTGAGGAGGTCGAGCTAAAGGGCACGGTGCGGGCCTTTGATGACGGGACGCGGGACAGGGTTATGGGTCGTATTGAAGAAGTGCTGAGCGGTATTACGGCCGCGGCGGGAGCGTCGTACACGTTCGAGGACATTTATCAGAGCCCGGTGGTCATGAACGAACCCGCAATGACGGCCCTGGTCCGCAGTGCCGCGACTCGGGCCATTGGAGCTGAAAACGTAATCGACTGCGAACCATCAATGGGCGGCGATGACATGGCCTACTTCCAGAAGGAAGTGCCTGGGTGCTACTTCATTGTCGGGGGTGGGGATGAGGAGGGGGGATACGGGCCCCATCACAGCGGGACGTTTGGTTTCGATGAGCGGGCGCTGGAGGTCGGGTTGAAAGTGATGACGGAGGCGGCGCTGGAGTATCTGGGGTAGGGGGTAGGGGTGGGGGCACTCCACTTCAAAAATAGCCTTACGGCAAGGGAAAAACATCGGGCCAGTTCTCCCAATGACTTGTTCTTGAATGTCTGATGTGGTGTTGCCAAAATGCACACATAGTGCGATTATTGCACTATGCACTCAGGGTTTGAATGGAACGAAGAAAAGAATCAACAACTAATCGAGCAGAGGGGAGTATCATTCGAGCATATCGTGTCATCATTAGAACTGGGTGGTCAATTGGCAGTGCGGGACCACCCGAACCAGGCTCGATATCCTGGGCAACAAATCTACGTTGTTGAAATGAACGCGCATGTTTATCTAGTGCCATTTGTGAGACAAGAAGATGGGAGTGCGTTCCTTAAAACGATAATCCCTAGTAGCAGGGAGACGAGAAGGCGAAGGAGGAGGACAAAATGAAGGACAGAATGACTGAAGAAGAGCTTGACATACTAGAGCGATTTGAGCGGGGAGAGTTGCGGCCCGTTGCCAATGAGGAGAAGGAAATACAATGGGCCCGAGAGGCCGCACGAAATACGTTCAACAAGACCAAAAGGGTGAATCTTCGGGTGACGGAGCGCGACTTCAATCTGGCCCATGCTCGGGCGAGGGAGGAAGGTATCCCGTATCAGACACTGCTTTCCAGCGTGATTCACAAGTATTTGAGTGGTCGGCTGATTGAGAGAGCGAGGTCGCGGGTCGCGACTAGGGAAAGAGTGTGATTTGCTGTGTACATCACGTAAAGGGGATAATGTAGTTGCACTGGGGTGAACGGGTCGACGGAGGAACCTAGCTAACAGGAGGTGAGGCATGAGTAAGAAGTTGTTGGTGGGCACGGATGCGGGACTCCTTGTGTTGGAGAAAGAGAACGGGGCGTGGGCCAAGTCCGCTGAGTCGTTGGACGGGAAATGGGTGCAGAAGCTGGAGATAGATGCCTCGGGGCGGCTATATGCGGGGGTGACGGGAGACGGGGTTTATTGGGCCGACTCGCCATCCGGGCCTTGGTCCCAGGGTTTGGAGGGAGATATCAGAGGTTTGGGCGTCTCGCCTCATCAAACAAGAACCGTGTTTGCTGGCACAGAGCCCGCGGCGGTGTTCAGGAGCCGGGACGGGGGTGAAAACTGGGTCGAGCTGAAGGCGGTGAAAGATCTGCCTTCCTACCCGACGTGGTCGTTCCCCGCACCTCCCTTCATCTCCCATGTTCGCACCTTCGACTTTGTGGCGGATGAGCCGGACACGGTGTTCGCTGGTGTGGAGGTGGGGGGACTCATTCGGAGCCGGGACGGCGGCGATACGTGGGAGAGCTACGGCGAAGGCATCTACGAAGACATTCACTATATCCTTTCCCATCCGCGGGACTCGAAAGTGATGTACTCCACGACGGGCGACGGTTTCTATCGCTCGACGGACGGGGCACGGAACTGGGAACACCTGCAGGGTGGAATGGACAACCCATATACTCACCCCATCGTCTTGGACAGCCGCGACCCCAATCTGCTGTACATAGGAGCAGCGGCGGACAACCCGACAACCTTCGGAGGGCCGGGTGGAGCGCTGGCGCGGATCTACAGGAGCCGAGATGCGGGCTCAAATTGGGAGAGGCTCGGGAACGGGTTGCCGGACAGGCTCCATGCAATGGTGAGGGGACTGGTTGCAGACCCTGTTACACCGGGCGCTGTCTACGCCGGCACAACTGACGGGGAATTGTTCGCGAGCGAGGACGAGGGAGACAGCTGGGAACAAATTGCTAGCGGCCTTCCCGCCGTGTGGGTGATCAGGGTAACCGGGTAGTGAGTCGAACGGATATCGGGACGCTTTGGAAAACTGAGGAGTAATCCGTAATGGCACAACAGACTATGGTAGGCAGCGTAAAGGCCCCGGATTTTCCGAGGGACATCGACTGGCTGAACGTCGAGCGCCCTTTGAGCATGGAGGACCTGAAGGGCAAGATAGTCATCCTGGACTTCTGGACATACTGCTGAGTTAACTGCATGCACATATTTCCGCAGTTGCGGAAACTTGAAGAGAAATACCAGGAGGAGCTGGTGGTGGTGGGCGTCCACTCTGCCAAATTCACCTCAGAGAAGGACACAGCCAACATCGAGAAGGCGATCCGGCGATTCGAGCTGGAGCACCCGGTGGTGAACGACAAGGACTTCCGGGTGTGGAGCCAGTACTCAGCGAGGGCTTGGCCGACGCTTTACGTGGTCGACCCTGAGGGGAACATTTTGGGAAGGCACGAGGGGGAGATTACCTTCGATGCTTTCGACAGGGTGATCCGGGACATGATTACCGAGTTTGAGGCGAGGGGTACGCTGGACCGAACCCCGATACCAGGGCTTTCGGCGCACAAGGAGGAGGGCGGAACGCTCTCGTTCCCGAGCAAGATCATCGCCGATGAGAAGGGGTCTCGGCTTTTCGTGTCTGACTCCAACCACAACCGAGTGCTCTCGATTTCCCTGGATGGGAAGATCTTGGACGTGATCGGGGGTGGGGACGTGGGGCTGGAGGATGGTGAATACGCCGATGCGAAATTCCACCATCCTCATGGTCTGACCCTGTCGGGCGACAGTTTGTACGTGGCTGATACGGAGAACCACGCCATCCGTCGCATAGACCTGCGGGAGCGTCGGGTGGAGACGATAGCCGGGACGGGTGAGCAGGCGCGGATGTTCCACGATGGGGGTGTGGGGTCGGTAGCCTTGAACTCGCCGTGGGACCTGACCTGCCTGGACGGGATGCTCTACATCGCTATGGCGGGGTTCCACCAGCTTTGGGTGATGCACCTGGAGTCCGGGTACGTGGGACCATTTGCCGGAAGCGGCAGGGAGGGCATCAAGGATGGGTCTCTCCGCAACGCTATGCTGGCCCAGCCGACGGGAATAGACACTGACGGCGATACGATCTACTTCGCGGACAGTGAGACTAGCGCAGTGCGCACGGCAACTCGAGGAGAATCGGGGAAGGTGAGCACGGTTGTGGGAACGGGCCTGTTCGACTTCGGGGACAAGGATGGAGTCGGGGACAGGGCACTTCTTCAGCACGTGCAGGGTGTGTGCTGGCACGAGGGGATGCTGTACGTGACGGACACCTACAACAACAAGATCAAGCGGATCGAGCCTCTAACCCAGGCTGTCGTGAGCTTCACGGGGCTGGGGGACACGGGGTTCGAGGACGGACCCGCCAGAGCGGCCCTCTTCTATGAGCCGGAAGGTTTGGCCATTGCGAACGGCAAGATGTACATTGCCGACACGAACAATCACGCAATCAGGGTTGCTACCCTTTCGACGGGCAGTGTCACGACCCTAGAACTCAAAGACTAGCCTCGACTACCAAGAACGAACAAGGCAACGCAGGGGAATAGACCTGCCTAAGGAGGAGCCAATGGCGGCCAAGAAACGAAAGCTGGGGCGGGGTGTCAGCATAATAGGTGGAGGCATGTCGAAGTTCGGGGCCTTTGCCGAGAAGACCACCCGAGACCTTTTCGGAGAGGCTTACTCCGAGGCCATCGGCTCCGTGAGCAAGGGGATTGACCCGGAGGCCATTGAGGCCCTCTACGTCGGCAACTTCTCTGCGGACCTGTTCGAAGGGCAGGGACACCTTGGCCACCTGATGGCGGACTGGGTAGGACTCGCGCCAAGACCCGCTACAAGGGTGGAAGGAGCCTGTGCGAGCAGTGGGTTGGCATTCCGTGAAGGCATCATGGCTATAGCCTCAGGGATGTATGACGTTGTGCTGGTGGGAGGGACGGAGAAGATGACTTCTCTTGCCACCGAAGAGGTCCAGGACGCCCTGGCAGCGGCCAGTGATGTGCCGATGGAGTTGGACCAGGCGCAGTTCACGTTCCCGGGCCTATACGCGGCGATGGGGTCGGCGTATCTGGACAGGTATGGGGCGACGCGCGAACACCTGATGCACGTGGCGATCAAGAACCATCGAAACGGGGCGCTTAACCCGAAGGCACAGTTCAACGTGTCGATTGCCGACTTCATGGAGAGGCGGAAGGCAAGTGCGGCAAAGCGAGGCAGGCCGGTGCCCACATGGACAGATGAGTTCGAATTCCTGAACGACCCCCGGGCCAACCCACAGGTGGCATCTCCGCTTCACCTATTCGACTGCTCGCCCGTTACCGACGGCGCGGCCTGCATAATCCTGGCTGCGGAGGACGTGGCTCGGGAGTACACCGATGAAGTTGTAAGCGTAGTTGCGACCGCGCAGGCCAGCGCCGGCCCCCTGGCGACATGGGCCGGAGACATCACTTCGATACCATCGGCGCGGATTGCCGCGCGCCAAGCCTTTGAAATGGCCGGCATCTCGCCAAGCGACCTAGACATGGCGGAAGTGCACGATTGCTTCACCATCGCCGAGATCATCGGGATCGAGGACATTGGGCTGTTCGAGCCGGGCAAGGGCGCATTCGCCGCAGCCGAAGGGCAGACTTCTCGTGAAGCGCCCTGCACGGTGAACGTGTCGGGCGGACTGAAGTCGAAGGGCCATCCGGTAGGGGCCACGGGCGCAGGGCAAGTGCTTGAGATGTGGATGCAGCTTACCGAACGAGCCGGTGACAGGCAATTGAAGGACAAGGACCTAAGGTTGGGGCTCACGCATAATGTCGGGGGCACGGGCGGGACCTGTGCGGTGCACATCATGGAGCGAAAATCATGATGGAGCAAAGCGACTTTACGATTTCCAGCTACAACCAGCACGTCTCCGAAGGGAAGCTGATGGCTTCCCGCTGTGAGAAGTGCGACATCCTGTACCTGCCTCCCCGGCCCGTTTGCCCCGAGTGCCACGGCACGGACATGGGTTGGAAAGAGCTGAGCGGCAAGGGCAAGATTATCGGGTTCACTGCCATTACCATCGTGCCGACGGGCATGGCGGCCAAGGGTTACGGTCGGGACAAGCCGTATTTGAGTGCGGTAGTCCAGACCGAAGAAGGACCCGGCATCACAGCTATGCTTGATGGGTTCGATGCGGCGGACCCGGGTGCGGTGTCGATTGGGATGCAGGTTATGGCTGGGTTCAAAGAGGAGGGTGAGGGAGAAGGGGCAAAGAAGAGCCTGGTATTCCATCCAGCCTGACATAGCAAACGAGTCGACATAAGCAAAATAAAAGAAGACGGGACTGCAGGGGAGGCGCTCGCGGCAAAGGCGAGCGCCTCGTCTTGTGCGAAGCCCACGAGGAGATCCAGGTGACAGAGAAGACCAGGAAGACGAGCCTGCCGGTGAGGGAGGTGGGCCACAGGCGGCTGAAAGATTACGCGGCGGTCACGGGGCCGGGGCCTGTGGAGGAGATTCGGGAGCTGGCTGCCGGGCTAAAGGGCAAGACGGTCCTGCACCTCAACTCCTCGCCGAGCGGCGGGGGTGTCGCAGATATCTTCGAGGCGCTGATTCCACTTTTGAACGACGTGGGTGTCGAGGCGGAGTGGCGGACGATCAGGGGTGAGGCGCCGTTCTTCGACGTGACCAAGAGCATGCACAACAGCCTGCAGGGGAAGCGGGTTGAGTGGACGGCGGATATGTGGGAAACGTGGCTGGAATACAACCGGAGGAACGCCCGAGACCTGTACGCGGAATACGACATCGTCTTCGTCCACGATCCTCAACCTGCGCCCATTCTGCACTTCCTGGGAGACTGTCGCGGCAGCGAAACGAAGTGGATATGGCGGTGCCATATCGACCTTACGGACGCTCAACCCGACGTGTGGGCCAACATCCAGGACTACATCCGGCTGTATGATGCCGCGGAGTTCAGCATGGAGGAGTTCATCATCGGGGGGTATGGAGGGCCGACTGCGGTGGTCTCGGCGCCGGGGATCGATCCACTGGACGAGAAGAATGTGCCTTTGACATGGATTGAGGCAGCGCGGGTGTTGGAACCCTTCGGGGTCGACCCGGAGAGGCCGATTATGGCGCAGGTGTCGAGGTTCGACCCTTGGAAGGACCCGTTGGGTGTCGTGGATGCTTATCGGCTGGTGAAGGAGCAGGTACCCGGGATCCAGCTGATAATGATAGGGCCGACGGCAGCGGATGATCCTGAGGGTCTCGGGTTCTTCGAGAAGACGGCCCGGCGCGCAGGGGAGGACCCGGACGTCCACCTGATCACGAACTTCAAGGGGATGACGGACAGGGAGGTGAACGCTGTGCAGACCCTGGCGCGGGTGATGGTACAGAAGTCGACGAGGGAGGGGTTCGGGCTGAGCGCGACGGGGTCGCTGTGGCACGGGAAGCCGGTGATCGCGGGTCGGGCGGGTGGGCTGACGCTTCAGGTACTGGATGGCAAGACCGGATTTCTTATTGAGTCGACGGAGGAGTGTGCGGATAGGGCGTTGCGTGTTTTGCAGGACTCGGCAATGGCGGAGGAAATGGGGCGACAGGCTCGGGAGCATGTGAGGGAGAATTTTCTGATTACTCGGGTGTTGAGGGACAATCTGCTGCTGTATCGGCGGGTGTTGGGGGTGGGGTAGGGTAGGGGGGCTTAGGTTTGCGTCATGTTGATTGTAAGCATCGGAACACCCTCACCCTAGCCCTCTCCCATCGAGGGAGAGGGGATAAGACCTCTCCCCAGATTCCTCGCGGAGCCTCGGAATGACGATTACGAAATAGTATCCTCAAGGGAGCGGAGCCTGGGCATCTTGCCTAGGCTGGGCACTAGGGTTCAGGGAGGACTCAAGGTAGAAAGGGCAAATGCAGTGAACGGCAAGAGGCGGTCGGTGGAGAGTATATGCGCGTCGGCGGGGAGGGACGTGGAGTCGGCGACGAGGCCCTTGATGGCGCCCATTTACCAGGGATCCGTCTTCGAGGTCGAAAGCCTGGAATTGCTGGACGACATCTATGCGGGAAACAAAGACGGCTTTATCTACTCCCGAGATGGAAACCCCAACGTGGAGAACCTGGAAAGGGTCGTGGCGGAGCTGGAGAATGCCGACGATGCGGTGGCGTTTGCCTCGGGGATGGGGGCGATCGGTAACACGCTGCTTTCGATGGCAGAGGCTGGGGACACGGTTTTGGCGGGGGACGTGTTGTACGGAGGTACGAACCTGCTGCTGAGGCAACATCTGCCGAGGCTCGGGGTTCGGGTGGAGCTCGTGGATGTGACGGACCTGGGGCTGGTTGAGCGGGCTTTAGAGCGGTTGCCTAAGGTCATTCTCGTCGAGTCGTTAACGAACCCTCTGCTCCGGCTGACGGACGTGGAGGGGATTGCCCGGTTGGCGGGTGAGAGGGGCGTGCAGGTGGTAGTGGACAACACGCTGGCGACGCCACTGCTGATGCGGCCCCTGGAATTGGGCGCGGACGTGACAATCCACAGTGCAACGAAGCTGTTAGGCGGACACTCGGACGTGATGGGAGGGGTGGCGGCGGGGAGGTTCGAGGCGATGGCGTCGATACGGCAGTCGAACAGGGTGTGGGGAAGTACGTTGGACCCGTTTGCAGCGTGGTTAATCGTACGGGGGATTCGGACGCTGCCATTGAGGGTGGCTCGCACTTGCGAAAATGCCACGAGGGCGGCGGAATATCTGTCGGGGCACGCGGCGGTGGCGGCCGTTCACTATCCGGGTCTGGACAGTCACCCGCAGCATGAGTTGGCGAAGTCGACGTTGGAGGGTGGTTTCGGGAGCATGGTGTCGTTCGAGCTGAGGGGAGGGGTGGAGGCGGCGTCGAAGTTCATACGGTCTTTGAAGATGATCAGGTTCGCGGCGAGCCTGGGGGAGACGTGCACGACGGTTTCGCACCCGGCGAAGACGTCGCACAGGTCTTTGACGGAGGGGGAGCGGGAGGAGGTTGGAATCTACGGCGGGCTGATCCGGATGTCCTGCGGGATAGAGTCGGCGGAGGACATCGAGTCGGACCTGGGACAGGCGTTGGCGAGCCTGTGAGTGGAGCGGGAGACCGGATTCGAACCGGCGACAGCCTGCTTGGAAGGCAGGGGCTCTACCGCTGAGCTACTCCCGCATCGCGGGGAGATATTAGAGGGGTTGGGGGGTGGGGTCAAGGGAGTGCACTCGTTGGGTGGGATAGTGACACGCCGGTTTATTCAGTTGTGGGAGGGTGGGGTTTTGGTTGTTCTGTCTGGGTGGTTGGCGATGAAAGACGCTTGCTGGACGCTGCCCCCGTTCCTGTGCTTCGGGTGCTCCGACACCCCGGGGCAAGGGCGTCCGGCCCGCTTTTGCCGCTGCTGCGGCCTTTGGCCCTGTATACGCTGGACATGGGCAGGGACCGTCAGGGCCACCAAGTCCGAGCCTGACTCCGAGGGGTTGGCTGCACCGCTATAGGGCGGCTAGGAGGCTCGTCCAGCGTCCGGGTGGAGCCTCTTGCAGGCGTAATATGTCCAAGTTTGCCGGTGCGACCCGGAGTGCAGGGACCACCGGCTCCCGGCTTGATTGAGCGGTCGGGGTACCGAGAGGACCTCGGCGCCGGGCCTATCCGACCACTATTCCGCTTGAAGGAGCGGCATCTCCGTTAGGAGCCTCACATGGAACGATAGCGAACCAGGGCGTCTTTCCATCGCCTGGGGGATAGGGAAGGGTGCACGGGACCCGGTGGGGATGAGGAGATGGCGCCGGTCGCTTGTGCCGCGGGCCCCGTGTATGGGCCGTTGGGATGGGCTTAGGCGTTGAGTCCTCGGATGGGGCCGGGTGGGCTTCCCTGGGTTTTTGGTTCCTCCTTGAGATAGTTAGGCTGGTGTTCGAACGGTGAGGATAATAGCACGGGTGTTCAAGTAGGGTCAAGGGGTTCATGTCACACTTGGGGAGACACCTCCCCAGCCTCACCGGGGAACCCTCACCCCCTTTGTCCCCCTCTCCCTTAGGGCCTTCAAGGGAGAGGGGGAGATAAGAATAGAGGCCCACGTGCGTGCTCTGCACGCACGTGGGCCTCTAATTCAGTACTGGGGGGAGGGGGATGGATTCCCGATCGGAGTCGGGATTGACGTTAGGGGGGAGATAAGAACAGAGGCCCGCACGGGTGCACAGCACCCGTGCGGGCCTCTAGTTCAATACTGGGTAGAAGGAAGGGCTGGATTCCGGCTCGGGGGCCGGAATGACGGATGGAGTGGGTGGGTTTCAGCGGACAAGGTGGAATTAGGGAGGGGCGCTGTAGATTCCTCGCGGGGCCTCGGAATGGGGGTGGGGTCAGGGGAGGGGTTGGGCCACGAGCGTCAAGATGGCCGCTATCCGCCGCGCAGTGTCGGTGAAGTGCTGGACCTCGTCCGGCTTCAGATTCCGACCCAAAACTCTGCGCTCCCGATACGACAGCCACTTTTTGAGGACCTGGTAGCCACCGAGCTTGTAGTTCCAAACGGCTTCCGGGACGTTGCGCCAGTAAGCGCGGTCGTTTAAGCAAATGTCGAACGTAGTGTCACCGAGGGTCCGCGCAGCATTGCCTAGTGTGGTGCGCTCATCAGATGTGTATGGGCGCTCGATAACCTGGCCCTGGCCTGGCATGACTGCCTCACCCTGCCCGAAATGGCCCCAGCCGACAGTCAGTGCGAAGTCGTCTCCGGCCATGTTACCGCCGTCGTCGGTCGATGGGACGGTAATAGATGAAATATCCGTGCGCAATGCACCTTCGGTCACACCAGGCACGGGTGTGTCCGAATCCAGCAGTGCAGCCAATTCCTTGCCTCGCATCGCGGATGCTGCAAGCTTGTTTGCCGCTCCGTTCTCTTTGCCGTCAGGCCAGCCGGGAAGGGGTATGCGGGGCCACTGCATCCGTAACGCTCCGGCATTGGTCTCTTGATAGGCCGGGTTGTGGAGAACGGCGAGGACGTGATGGAACAAGTCTTCTGCGTTTGCCCCCATGCGTTCAAGGTAGTATTCAGCGGCTGGCGATAGGTTAGGACTGCACAAGGTTTCGTCAACTTTTTTGGTCCCCAGTCCGTCATCACGTAGATAAAAGGGAAGGCAAGTTGCGCCCCGATCCATGAGGTCTAGGCATCCTATGTGCGCAATGACCTGTGGAGGCGACCACTCTCTACGAGGTTTCTGCTGAGTGACTAGCCAACGGTTGCCCTTGAATACATGCGGTTTGTATTCAGGGCGCGGACGATCAAGTAGTTTTGCACCTGTTTCCCAGTAAAGCCGCCGTTCATCGAAGGGGCGGTAGGCGTATTGGAGAAAGCCTTCCTCGTTAGGGCCTCCACGTTTGATTAGGGTGTCGCGCACCGCGCGCGGTTTGAAGTTGCTGATGGCATTCATAACTGCCGGGTGATGTTGAGCGATTACTTCGTGGCTCAACTCGGCGTTGAAATAATCTTGAACTCTCGCCTTTAGCCGATCAATGTCAACGTCCACTAGGAACGAATCCCGACTAGTCTTTACGCCGGGAAACGAGGCTGGAAATAGATCAGGCAGCGATGGCCAACTGTGCCAGTCCTTACTGACCGCCATCCGTGCGAAAGGCAGCCCGAGTGTTAGACTCGGCTCAATACTGTCGTAGATGGCATTCGTATCAGTCTCTGCCGTCACCGTAAGTTCTTCTCGCTTGGTTTGGCCCCAGAGGTGGCGGAAGCCGATGGTCCCGGAAGGGGAGTGGTCGGCCCTACGCACAAGGGTGGTTATTGCGGTCCCGACCTGAATGCCTACCGGGTTCTCCGGGGTTGAAAAGACACTTGGATCAGGTGCGCCTTCGGGCGTAGTTTTGCCGGTCTTATATTTGTCGCCGTTGAGATTATCGATACGAATAGCGTCGAAGGCTTTAAGATAGCGCTCCCTCATTCCAGTGAAGGAGAGCCCGTCCAGCCATGAGTAGTTGGAGATGAAACAGACCACACCCTGGCCTGTCTTCTCGGTGATACGCCGCTCTGCCATGCGGAAGAACCGCACATACAAGTCATTCAATCCCTGCCCTTCTGGCGGCTGCACATGCTTGGTCGTCCGGTAGGCCGCCGAAAGCTCGTGCTCCTCGTCCACCGCCATGCCGGCGAAGCCGTTGTAGGGCGGATTGCCCAAGATTACGAGAACCGGCGTGTCTTGCTTCACTTTCTCGGCGCGTTCTCGCTCCTCCTCCAACTCCGGGAAGGGCAGCGGCTTCTGCACTCGCGGCTCCCAGCCGGTAAGGGCGTTGGTCAGGAAGACTCCGGCTCGCTCTGTCCCGTCCTCTGACAGCGGCGCGTCCAATGCCTGCATGGTCAAGCCGACTTGCAGGTGGGAGACGACGAAGGGAGCGGGCATTATTTCGAAGCCGAATACTCTCTGAGTTGCGGCTTGTTTGACTCGTGCGCCGGTGAGGGCACCGAAACCACGTTCCTTGAGATTGTCGGCAATGCGCCGGAGAACCTCCGCAAGATATGCACCTGTGCCGCAACAGGGGTCCAGCACATAGACGTTCTCGGCGGCCAGGCCATCCGCAATGCCCAAATCATCTTTGAGCGCGCGGTCCACCCGGGCCACCATGTAGCGCACGACTTCTATAGGCGTGTACCAAACTCCAAGCTGTTTGCGGAGGGCAGGGTCGAACGCCTGCAGAAACGGCTCGTAGAAGTAGGGGACGGCCTCACCCTCGTTGAATCGGTCGAAGAAGGCGGAGCGGTCAACGCGGTCAAGAGCAGTGGCGGTCCAGTCCAAGACTTCGACAAGCCCCAAGGGTTGCAGGCGACCGGGGTCCGACAACTGCTGGAAGAGTG
Organism: Dehalococcoidia bacterium; assembly: GCA_965197585.1. Taxonomy (GTDB): domain Bacteria; phylum Chloroflexota; class Dehalococcoidia; order Plut-88900; family Plut-88900; genus Plut-88900. The sequence goes on along the minus strand of OZ240215.1, from coordinate 1,527,760 downwards.
CCCTCAGTACAGGAGCACGCAGGTGCCAGACGGAATCATGCCAATTAAAGGGGCCGTTTGGAGGTGGCGTCTGCTTTGCCCAGAGTACCCAGGCAGAGAAGACGCCGTAGAAGAGGGTCTGGACGAGGGTTGAGCGGAAGAATGCAACTCCCTTATCTCCCTCGAATCGTACGCCCAAAGCCTCTTCCAACGCTGAGCGCACCGCAGCGAGGGATGGTGCGTCGCCCGCCGCTTCTACCCGCGCCAAGCCGTCTCGGGCGTAGGAGGCGAGCAGCCATGCCAAATCTTTGGGTTCGACAAGTGTTGCTCGGTGGGAGAGGGAACGGGAGAGGTACTCTCCCAGACCTGCACTGGTCTTACCTGCGAAGGCTCGGGGTTTCTCTAGCGAGGACTCGAACTCTTCCGCGGACTGGGCCAGCCGGAAGGTCTCCAGCTTTGCGGGCCTGCCCGCTTCATCCTCACCGAGCAGGACGAAGTCTCGGGTGTTGGTGACCAGGACGAGCCGGTACTTGTTCCAGTACTTGCTTACCTGATCGCCTTCGGCTGTCAGCCAGGCGTCGTCACCAACGGGCTTAACTTCCAACACTCCGCATTCCGGGATTTGCCCCTGGTTGTGTTTGCCTTTCTGGATCTGTCGTGCAGCGTAGAGTCCGAAGTCGGGATGACCAGCACCTTGCTGCGCAAGCTGACTGATGCAGAACACCTTGGGCTTGAGCGTGCCGCCGACAGCGTTCAGAAGATTGGTTAGAGGGGGATAGTAAGAGAGTTCATCCGTTGCGCCGCCGGAGGCGCGAATCCGGCGCAGGTCTGCAAAATAATCCTCGACCGCTGTGGTTAGCTTCTTTGTGTTCATGCCGGCATCGAATCGCCTGGGAGGGCTATTCTATCACTCGGCAGGATGTGAACGATGGGCGGTCGAGAAGGGTCAGACGGCGCGGGCGGCGCGGTGGCCGTCTACTACGGCGACTTCTATGTCTCTCGGTTGGAGGGCGTCTCCGATGGCCTGGAGGTTAGGGGCGCGGCCCTTGAGGTCTCGGTAGAGGGTGTCCACAGCCTGGCCGCCGGCGGCTACGACTACGGTGTCGACGCCGGTGATGTAGCGGGGCGCCCAGGTGATTGTGTCGTAGACGTAGAGGGAGTCTTCGAGGATTTCGAAGACTCCGGTGAAGGGTGTCATCTTGACGCCCTTGCGGAGCAGGCTTTCGTAGATGTGCTGCCAAAGGGGCGGGGTTATCTCCCGGCCCACGTACTGAAGGCCTGTGACGACTTCGACGGACTTGCCGCCGGAGACGAGGTAGTCGGCGATGGTGGAGGCCTCGGGGCGGCCCTGGGTGTCGATGACGACGACCCGATCACCCAACTCAGTCGATCCTTCCAGGACATCCCAGCTGTTGACGACATTCCGGCCCTCGGCGCCCGGGATTTCTGGGGTGTAGGGAGTGGACCCGGTTGCGACTATGACTGAGTCGGGGGATTCGGCGAGGATGAGGTCGGTGGTGGCCTCGGTGTTGAGCCGGACGTCGACACCCAGCCTGTCAAGTTGGCGTTCGAAGAAGAGAATGACCTCTTCGAAGTGGTCCCGCCTGGGGGTTTTCAGAATCAGGTTCAATTGGCCGCCGAGCCGGGGGCCCTTTTCGAAGAGGATGACCTCGTGGCCTCTTATGGCGGCTGTGCGAGCTGCTTCCATACCGGCCGGGCCTCCGCCGGCGATGACCACCTTTTTCTTCTGAGGGGCGGGGGGCAGGATGCTCCATTCTTTCTCTCGACCGGTCACCGGGTTGTAGATGCAGCCGACGCCCAGGCCGATGAGGATGTGTCCGGCACAGCTCTGGTTGGTGCCTATGCAGTAGCGAATCTCCCCGGCGCGGCCTTCACGGGCCTTGTTGGGGAGGTGGGGGTCGGCGATAAGGGCACGGACCATGCCGACCAAGTCGACGACACCGTCAGCTAAGAGTTGCTCGGCGAGAGCGGGGGAGTCGATGCGGCCTGCGCCCAGGACGGGGAGGCTGACCAACTGCTTGATCTCGTTGGCTTTGTACACGAACTGGCCGGGCTCCCGGTAGTAGCTGGGCCAGTGGTCGGCGAAGGACTTGGGGTCGGGGATCGCGCCCTGCCAGACGTTGAGATAGTCGATGGCGCCGGTGCGTTCGAGGAGGGGAGCGATAGCCTTGAGCTCGCTCATGCCGATACTGTAGTCGACCATGTCGTCATACAGGCGGACGCCGAGGAGGAGGTCGGGGCCAAGGGCCTTGCGGCAGCCGTCGATGACCTCGTAGAGGAAGGTCATGCGCTCCTCGATAGTGCTGCCACCGTATTTGTCGGTGCGGCGGTTGGAGTCGGGGAAGAGGAACTCGGAGATGAGATAGCCAAGACCTACGAGGATTTCGGCGCCATCGAGGCCACCCTCGCGGACCCGGGCGGCGGCGTCGGAGAATTGCTGGACGGCCTCCTTCACCTCATCAAAGTCCATCTCGTGGGGCATGTACTGGGGGCTGGCGAAGTGGGGTGGGGGGACGGCGGAGGGGGCCATGAGGGGTCTGCCGAGGACGCCCGATGCGTCGACGACCATTTTGCCTCGGTGGCCGAGTTGGGTGAGGAGAGGCGTATCGAACTCATGGGTGGCGGTGGACATGCGCCTGTAGATGGGGATGACCCGGTCGTCGTAGTTGGCCATGGAGAGGGGGACTTCGCCGTCGTTGTAGACGACGGTGTTGCCTAGTACGACCATCGCCGCACCGCCCTTGGCGCGCTCCCGGACGTAGTGGACGTACCTATCGTCGGGGAGGCCGCCCTCGCCCTGGAAGTGGGCGGCGTGGCCAGCGTTCACTATCCGGTTCTTAAGGGTGTACTTGCCGACCCTTATCGGTTGGAACAGGTGGGGAAATGGGGTAGCCAATGGCCTGATTTCCCTTACTAGACCGCTGCTTTGGCCTCTTTGGTCATCTCGTAGGTGACGGGTTTCCGGTTTAGGTTAGGGATTTTGACACCAAGTTTTTCAAGCTCCGGCCAGACGCTCTTTTTGAACTCGGTGCCGAAAGTGCCGCCTCCTGCCCTGGCCATCCGGTGGCCGGACCAGTGGCGTCGGATGATGTCCTGGCAGTCGGTGCTCTTGAAGGCGCCGACAGGACGCTCCCGAACAATAATTCGGGCCATGTCGGCCCAGGGACTACCCAAAGGGACGGGTGTAAGGGGTGGCGGAGTCGGAGGTGCGGATGGGGGTGGGGGAGTTGGGGATACGGGACGTCTTGAGATGGGGGCTCTGGCCCGGCGGGGTGGGGGCGGTGGGGGGGATTTGGGGGAGCGGACATCCGCGGATATCACGTGAAGGATATTCCGAGGGACGAACTGCTTGACGTTGGCGGAGAGTGACTTGTGGCGGTCCGTGACCACCCATAGGAACGGAGTGGCGCCTTCGTTCTGGTCTACCTCGTCGTGGATGGAGGCATAGAGGGATATGAAATCGCTGTCGTCACTCAAGACGACAACATGAGCAATCCTGCCGCGCACGAAATCGGCGATGGCGTTGGTGGCGATGGCGATGTCGGCGGAGTTCTTGGAGGAGTCCCGGCTGAAGTGCTGGATGCCTTTGACGATGACCTGTACGGTATTAAATTGGTCGACGGCCCATAGACGCCAAAGCTCGACCTGGTCTGCACGGACGTAGAGGGTCAGACGAGAAGGGGGAGGAGCGGGGTGGGGCCAGTTAAACATGAGGGAAGAGATGAGGTCCTGGGCCTCGCCCTGAAGGTTCTCGACGTCAATGTACACGCCGGACCCTGTTGAAGCCTTGTTCCTTTTGATGTTCAGTTTTCTACCTCCGGGGGTGCTTTGATTGGCAGTTTCGGGAGACGTCTGGATCACTCGGATCTGACCTTCGCGGTGGGACCTGGAAAATGGAGAGGCCAGAATGCGGCCCAGGCGCCTCAGGCCCGATCCGCGCCTGCTTTCATTCGAGGGAGAGAGAGAAGAATTGTCCACTATTGCTTCCGTCCATTTCTTTGACTTGGGTCTCGGGTGAGGATGCTAAGCACCTGGGGCAACGCCGACCTGGCTCTTTCCAGAAGGGCATGCTCATTCAGGCTCCCGATGGGGTGGCCCACCTTGGCGTAGAGGTAGTCCGGTATTCCTCTCATGCGGGCGATGGTCCTGGCGGGAACCTCGAACTCCTCGGTGATTATTACGGCAGTCGGGATGCCGTTCATCTCCAATTCTATACCGTCGTGCAAACTGCACTGGCTGCAGGAGCCTCAGTCCCCGATGGCGAGGACTGCTGCGTCGCACTCCTCGGTGATCTGCTTGACCAGGTTGGGGGGAGCGGGGCGGGTGGCATCGGGCTTGGAGAACCGGACTATGCGGGCATTCGGGGCTTCCTCTTCGAGGAGGGAAGAAAGCCGATCCAGTAGTTTGCCGGCATTGATCTTGGTGTTATCGACCAGGCCGAGGGTCACGCCGTCGAGGCTCGGGAGACGGAGGGCCATTGACACACTCGCGGCTGGAGTCTCGCCTCTGGGGTCCATTACGGGAATGCCTGTGGCGCTTTGATTTGACATATTCACCTCATTATTAGTGGTCGGAGTCAGGGCTGTCTTATAGGCCGGGTGACGCTGCGGCTATAGTCGACCTCGCTGCCCCATGATACGAGGAATGCCGAGAATCCGCCCGCGCTGCCGCCTGCGGGCACTATCAGAAAGTCATCGGGGGAGGCCGTGACGCCTGAGAGTCCGATGCCCTCCCGGAATTCGTTCTTTCCGCTGTCGGGGCGGGCTTTCCAGAAGTCCATGGGTCTTTGGGTAGCCTCGTGCAGGAACTGCCGGACTTCGTCCTTGGTCCAACCGGCGTGCAGGATATGGGTCAAGTGCTCGGGGACGAGGATGACCATGATCTCGCATCCACGCGCGTAGTAAGGGTAGGCGACAATGGCGTCGGCGATGCGGGTCAAGACCTCTTCGGCGCTACTGCTGCGGTGGTCGGAGACCTGGACGGGGGCGTAGCAGGCGAATGCGGTTACGGCATCCTGGGACTCGGGGATGCCGTAGTCGGAGCGGAGGGGAGGCCAGGGGGTGAGGGACTCGTCCTCGGCGATGCAGGCTGTGTACTTGCCCGGGTTGCCGAGGGTCGACTTGTCCAACACGCCGGGCAATGCGCCGCAGACGTTCATGAGTATGAGCCTGATGGCCCTGCCGATTGTTGAGTTGGCTCGGGTGCCGGGGCCGAGCATATTGACGCCGTAGTTGATGCCGAGCTCATCTACCACCTTGCCCCCGACCACAAGCATGTGAGACGACCCGGAGGTGCTGGCGGCGGTGGCGTTTAGGCTGAATTCGTCGTCGACCATGGCCTGGATGCCGGTGACTATGACGGGCATATAGTCGGGGAGGCAGCCGGCCATGACGGCGTTGAGTGCCACCTTTTCGGCGGTTATGGGGATGGCGCCTATGGGGACGATGCCAACGATGTCATCAGGTTTCAGGTTTGCGGAGTCGAGGAATTCGGCGAGGCGGTTGGGGGTGGGGGGTACTACGGGCAGGCCGTCTGTGAGGCCCTGGTTGAAGTAAAACTCGACGGCTTCAAAGTAGTCGAGAGTCTGATGGGGGTCGGATGCCAAGCCGTTCTTCCTCCGCACACGCACGGGAGCGCCGAGGAGATTATAACACTGGGCGGGGATGGGGCTGAGGTGCTTTGATGAATAACCCCCTGCTGATGCAAAAGCGCTCACGCTAATACGAAAAGAACCCATCGACACCTAGCGTGTGGGACGGGCAGGAACATCGTAGCCCGCAGGCCTTGGAATGCCATGGAAGATGGAGTATCTGGAAATTAAATCAACATTCCCATCCAATACTCCGAAAACATTCACCTCGTAGACGCCCGGCCCGTGAGTCTCCAGCACGTCTCCCAAGTCGGCGCTGATGGCGAACCGGTCACCGTCCAGTTCCCATCTCGACATCCGTACCTTCGCGACGGTTATGGGCACGGACTCCTCGAGAGCTTCATACCGCGCACGGGCCTCCTCCCACAGAGCGTGCGCAGCGTTGCCCGAGGTGGGAGCAGGGGCGTCAGGCGACACGTCGTAGGGGCTCAGGCATGGGTTCCAAGTGCTCTCCGCTGTTCCTGCGCTACGGTAACTCAGGAACGCAACCTTCCGCCCCAAGCAACTGCCGTATACCCGTGCAATCTGCCCCTGCGTTAGTTGATGCGGCGGCGGGTGTAGGAAGATCGTAACTCGGTAGTGGTCGCCATGCTCAAGGTTCGCGCCGTTCTTCAGCTTGCCTTCCATCGACAGCACGCCGCCTTCGATCGCAGGCAAGATCGTGTACTCAATGTAGTCGCCCTCGAACTGCTGAACGGCCACAAAGTTGTACCTGTCCCATGCCAAGCCGATGTTGACTTTCCTCTGGCGAGGTTTGAGGATGTTGGCCCTGTGGCCGGGGCTGTCCATCCACCCTCTCATTGCCTCACGCACTTCCTCGGCGACACTCGAAATGGCGCTATAGCCTAGATTCGGCAACCGGCAATAGTCAGAACCGGACATATTCTCATTAGCCGACTGATATCCGCCAACCAGGGAGTACCGCATATTCGGGGTTAGGCCGTCGATGCTCCAGTGGGAGCTGATGCAGTTTTCCAGCGAGCGGTCAGCGTGAATTTGCGCCGCCTCGTTATCGCCCCTCACAACCGCTAACAGGCCCGCTTCTACCCGGGCCTCATTTATTAGGGCCAGCATTAGCTCATAAGGGTCTGGCGTTGGTGTGGCCGTCGGCGTGGGGATCGGCGTGGGAGTGGGTGTGGATGTGGATGTGGGTATCGGTATCGGCGTAGGAGTTGCGGTAGGCGCGAGGGTGGGTGTAGGGATAGGCGCCATTGTCGGTGTTGGCGCGGGTGCTGGGATAGGCGAGGGTGTAGGTGTTGTAGCAAACGCGGGTGTCGGGGTAGATGTGGATATGAGGGTTGGCGATGGCGTGAGTGTTGGAGTAGACGTGGGTGCAGGCGCAGGCGTCGCTGTGGGACCGGAGCTCGAACATGTAAACGCAAGGACGGTCATCAGCAGCGCTATGACTATTATGATCCTGGGGTTCATGCAATTCTCCCTTTACGACTTGTCGTGCGCCCGCATACAACCCATTTGAACCTGCTTCTCCTCCGGTCGGGCTCGGGAGAGTAGATTCTATTCTAGCACTGCCCCCTCACTCGGCTGATAGAATAGGGCCGGAGGACGAATGACTATGGATGCGCTGATAGAAAATGCTGTCGTGATTACGTGCGACGCCGAAGGTGCGGTGATAGAGAACGGGGCGGTTGCAGTTCGGGGGAAGAGGATTCTGGACGTAGGAGAGTCGGGGGAGATGAGGCGGAAGTATGAGAGTCTGGATAGGATCGACGCCTCGGGGCGGGCAGTTATGCCGGGCTTCGTCAACGCACATACTCACTCGGTGCTCACGGTGCTTCGGGGCACGGTGGAGGACATGGGCGGCGACGCCATTTACGGATACATGTCGCCGATCTCATTCGCCATGACGGACGAGGACCGGCGGGCAATGAACGCGCTGGGCTGCCTGGAGGCGATCAGGTCGGGGACGACGACGATGGTTGACCCGTTCCGGCACGTCTATCAATACGCACAAACCATGGCGGACTCGGGGCTCAGGCTGTTCCTGAGCGAAAGCTGCGCCGACGCCCTCAACCTCAAAATCCGTTATGGCATATACGAATATTCCGAGGAGTGGGGACAGGAGTTTCTGGACAGGGCCGAGCGGCTCATCGAGGAATTTCACGGGATGGACGGGGGTCGTGTGCAGTGCCAGGTGGCGGCCCACGCCCCAGACAACTGTTCACCCTGGATGCTGAGGAAGCTGCTCGATATGTCGGAGAGGCATGGGCTGCGTCGGACGGTGCATTTGGCGCAGAGTCAGAAAGAACTGGACCAGGTGAGGGTGGTGAGCGGGAAGTCCTCGGCGGAGTACTTGAGGGAAAACGGGTGGTTGGGGCGGGACGTGCTTGCGGCACACTGGTTCTTCTGCGACGAAGCCGACGTGGAAATTCTCGCCGAGACGGGTACGCACATGGCCCATTGTCCGTCGCCCAGCGCCCGAACGGGCCGGTACCCGATGCCCAGGATGCCGAAGATCACGGACTCGGGGGTGAACGTCACCCTCGGCACGGACAACATGACTGAGAACATGTTCCATGCCCTGAACTTCGGGCTTGTCCTAAACCGAAGCTTGCGGGACGATTCACCGCCCAAACCAATGCCCCAGGACTTGCTGCACTGGGCAACTCTGAATGGGGCGAAGTCCGTCGGGATGGAGGACGAACTGGGGTCGATAGAGGCGGGGAAGCTCGCTGATCTGACTTTTGTTGATTTGAGTCGGGCGCACCTGGTCCCGGCGATAAACCCGGTGTCGAACCTTGTGCACTACGGAGAGACTGGGGACGTGGAGTCGGTGATGGTAGGCGGCGAGTTCGTGTTGTGCGACCGAAGGGTCTTGACCATGGATGAGGACGAGGTCGTGGAGAAGGCTCGGGAGGCAACGCTAAGGGTGTGGACGCGATTCAAGCAAGAATACGAGGACATTTACGTGCCCGCCTACCCGGGCCCAGATTTTCCGAAGGGTTAAGGGCGCAAATCAAAACTTGGACAGAATCAAGGAGACGAAATGGCGGAACGACGACTCATAAACCCGGCTAACTGGCCCTATTTCGACCACTCAAAGGTGCCCTACTCGCTGGGTGCGGAGAAGAATGGGATTCTCTATCTCTCGGGGCAGACGGCGGAGCGTGAGAACCCGGAGACGGGGAAGATCGAGTGCACTGGCGATGCAGTTGAGCAGATGGACGTGATCATGGAGAAACACAAGCTTCTGATCGAGGCATCGGGGGGGAAGCCGGAGGACATGACTAATCGGACGGTCTTCACGTCCGCGGCGGGGGGTCCTCCCTTGTCGCACTACAATCGAGCGTTCCGTTCATCTCCCACGGTCAGCCCCGACACGTGGCGAAGCAATTTCGGGCCGAACTATGCACCGGGCACCGGGCTTTACATGCAGGGAAATCTGAATCTGAATGCGATATGGAGCGTTGACCTCGTCCTGGACATCAGCCCCGGAGAGAGACGGTACATCAACCCCGGCTACCCGCCGTTCCCGGAAAAGACCATTGCATCTTACGAGAGTGGGACGAATCGGCCAGGCGTTCTCAAGAACGACATCCTCTGGTCGGCCGGGCAGGCGCCCTGGTACATTGATGAAAACGACGAGCGGGCTTGTCCGTGGACGCTGGTCGAGCAGACGCGCTACCTTTTCGAGAAGTTCGAGATGATACTGGCAGAGGGCGGAGTGACTCAGGAGGACGTGATAATGACCCGGGACTACATCATCCCGGCGGCGCGGCCTTTCTACAGGCTGACGGCGGACTTGAGAAGGGAGTTCTTCGGAGAGGACTTTCCGGCGTCCACGGGGGTCGTGTGCCTCGCCTTGAACGCCCCCGAGTGGATGATTGAGATCAACATGGTGGCGGTAAAGGGAGGAAAGAAGGAGACGGTGTTAACAGAACGGGCCCACGCACAGGGGATAACCTTCCTGCCGGGCGTAAAGAAGGGCAATTTGTTCTTCGTATCGGGGACTACGGGGCATGACCCGGAGACGGGTGCCCTGGCCATCGGCGATTTGGAAGCGCAGACCCGACAGACGTACCTGAACATAGCCGAGGTGTTGGAGGCAGGAGGAGCGAGCTTCAAGGATGTGTTGAAGGTCACCGACTACATAGACGAGGCGGCGCTCCCCAACTACCACAAAGCGATAGACGTGCGACGGGAGTTCTTCGGGTCGGAGCTTCCGGCGGCCTCCACGACGGTATGCAATCGGCTGCTCGATCCCCAGGCCCTGATAGAGGTCGAGGCGATAGCGGTCATCGGGTGAAGGGGAGCGGCATGAAGATTGAGAACATCAAGTCGTACCTGGTCTACTCCAAGGGGCACAGGGCGGGGATGATCGGTGGGAAGAGCTGGTTGTTCGTGAAGGTGGAGACCGACGCCGGGATCCACGGCTGGGGAGAGGCATACACCCAGCTTGACCGGGACCGGTCGATCCAGGCCCATGTTGAGGAGCTGGGGCGCTACATTGTCGGCCGAGACCCGTTCAACATCAAGCACACGACGCAGATGGCCTACGACGATTATGCAGGGCGTCGGGGGTCGATGGAGTTTTACTGCGCTCTGAGCGGTATCGAGCAGGCGCTGTGGGACATTGTGGGGAAGAAACTTGGTGTGCCTGTTTACCAGCTTCTCGGAGGGGCGTGCCGGGACAAGATCCGGGTCTATGCCAACGGCTGGTACGGCGGGGCGAAGGACCCGGAGGACTACGCAACGATGGCTAGAGAGGTGGTGGAGGAAGGGTTTACGGCGTTGAAGTTCGACCCGTTCCCCGGGCCGTGGCGGCTGTACGTGGACAAGGAGGTCGAGGAGGCGGCAGTGGACAACATAGCGGCGGTGAGGGGGGCGGTGGGCGACAGGGTCGACATACTCATCGAGGTGCACAGGCGGCTTTCGCCGATGAACGCGGTGAGGGTCGCGAAGCAGGTGGAGCGGTTCCGCCCGTTCTGGTATGAGGAGCCGGTTCCGTCGGAGAACCTGCGGGCGATGGCCGAGGTTCGAGACCAGATAGACATACCCGTTGTGACGGGCGAGGCCCTGTATGGGAAGGCGGCGTTCCGTGAAGTGTTCGAGAACAGAGCCGTGGACATCATCAACCCGGACGTGGCCAACTGCGGCGGAATCCTGGAGCTGAAGGAGATAGCGGCGATGGCCGAGCCCCACTACGTGGCGGTCTCACCGCACAACTACAACAGCACGTCGGTGGCTTTGGCGTCGACGGTGCAGGTGTCGGCGTGCATACCGAACTTCCTTATCACGGAGTACTTCGTGAACTTCGCAGAGAAGGCGAATGACATAACGGTCGAGCCGATAAAGGTGAAGGACGGGTATATCGAACTGCCGACGGCCCCGGGGCTGGGGATAGAGCTTGACGAGGGTAAGCTGGGGGCGGAGGAGTATTTTCGGCCACCGGCTCGGGTGTTGAGGACGTTTGAACAGGAAGGGCCTTAGGGAGGGGATGTCCCCCACCCCCCAAGGGAACCCTTACCCCCTTGATCCCCCTCTCCCTTAGGGCCTTCAAGGGAGAGGGGGAAAGATGAATAGGGGCCTGCCTATGCGCATAGCGCATAGGCAGGCCCCTAATTCAGTACCTGGGGGGAGGGGGAAAAGAATGGACTTGAGGTATGTGTTGCAGGAGGCTCCTAATTCAGTACCTTGGGGGGGAAGATGGAAAGAATAGGCTTGAGGTATGTTTTGCGGTAGGCGCCTAACTCAGTGATGATTGGAATGGATCAGCATGTACAGCCTGGTGAATTGCGTCGGCATGTAGGTGTAATTCGGTACGGGAGGAGGGGACAGGAAGTTGACAGAGATGTGTTCTGTCGTGCGCTCATAGTTCAGAGGTGGTGTAAGGTGTAAGGTGGAAAGTTGAAGCTGGGAGATGGGTGAAGCGGTAAGTCCTAGATTCCTCGCGGGGCCTCGGAATGACAGTAAAACTGGGCCTCGGCATTGTATGTCTTGGGTCGGTTGGGGCACTGTAGATGGGATGTTATAGAATAGGCTTGAACTCAACGATGGCGTGAAGCGTATGCTGAGATCAAGTTCGAGAATGCCCGGTAGGGAGGCAACATGAGCAATCCAGAGATCGCACTGCAAGCTGAGGACATTGGGAATATAGTCGGGATGGAGCACGTGAATTTGACGGTGCCCGACCAGTCGACGGCGACGGCTTTTTATCTGACCGCACTGGGCGGGACCCGTGACCCGTACCTGATGGTCGGGGTGGACAATATGTGGGTAAACCTGGGTAACCAGCAGTTTCACTTGCCGACCAACCAGGCACAGCACCTACGGGGACACGTCGGGCTGGTGACGCCGAGCTTGGACCAGCTAAGAGAGAGGCTCTCGGAGGCGGAGGAGAGGCTTGCGGGGACGGAGTTTGCATGGGAGGACAAGCACTGCTGCGTCGAGGTGACGGGGCCGTGGGGGAACTCGTTCCGGTGCTACGACGGAAGGTCGGATAAGTTTGGGGAGATGTCGCTGGGGATACCGTACGTGGAGTTTGGCGTGCCGTCGGGGACGGTGGAGGGGATAGCGGCGTTCTACCGGCAGATCATGGGCGCTCCTGCGGAAGCGTCGGATGGGATGGCGAAGGTGAGCATCGGGGCGGGGCAAGAGCTGCGGTTCTGCGAGTCAAGCGGCGATGTCCCCGACTACGACGGGCATCACATTGCGATATACGTGGCAGGATTCTCGGGGCCTTTCACTGCGCTGTCGGAGCGAGGCCTGATCACCGAGGAGATACGTAATCACCAGTTCAGGTTTCAGAAGATTGTCGATCCGGAGTCGGGGGAAGCGTTGTTCGAGATTGAGCACGAGGTGCGGGGAATGAGGCACCCGATGTACGGTCGGAACCTGGTGAACCGGAACACGGGGCAGGACCTGGGGGCGTATGTGCGGGGTGGGGATGCGTTTTAGGGGCTAGTCCTCTTGTTTAAGGGGAGCGCCTTGGCCCCCGTGCCAGCGCAACTGCTCACCACTAACTGCGTCGAGTGCACCCTTTAGTTTCGGAGGAGTTTTGGGGTAGGCACGCGCACTATTCAGTTGCGCCTGCGTGAGACCGATTACCGATGAGAGGGATGTTGGGGTTCTGATTCCAGAGAAATCCGCACCAGATAAATTCGCGTCATCGAGAAGTGTATTGCTCAAATTGGCTGCCCAAAATTGGGTAGTCGAGAGATTGGCTTCTCGCAGGTCTGCCTCGGATAGGTTAGAACCGTTAAGGTTAGCACCGGACAGATTCATGCCTTGAGCCTTCGCGTTTGACAAGTTTGCCTTGGCAAGTTTTCCGTAGGACAGGTCCGTGCGTTTGAAGTCGGCATTTGACAAGTTTGTACCATGAAGAAAGGCGCCTGGAAACTTAGCTGCCCAGATTTCCGCGGAATCTAAAATTGCGTCGTTTAAGTTAGCGCCGGAGAAGTCTGTTCCCCAAAGTTTTGCCTTAGACAGTTTTGCTTTTTGTAATTTTGCGCCGTTCATACGGGTGCCCAACAGTTCAGCATCTCGGAGTTGTGCCTCCCGAAGGTCGGCATTTGACAATATCGCTTGCTTTAGGTCAGCTTCGTTTAGATTAGCCTGAGACAACATTGCACCAGAAAAATCTGTCGCCCATAGTATTGCGTAGGAGAGGTCTGCTTTCCAAAGGATTGCACCTTTAAGCTTGCCATTTGCAAGCCGCGCATACCTGAGGTTGGCAAACGGCAAATCAACGATAAATTTCGCAGTATTCTCTATTGCGATTTGAGATTTGCTCCGTTCGCGAATCATATCCAGCACCGCTTGGACATCTTCCCTAATTACGTTCTCTCCTATCTTTCGGTCCAATTCCATGAGGTGATTGGGATCATCAGTTGGAAAACGGATGAAGGCAGATAGAATCTTCATAATCTTGATGTGATATTCCCTACTATGCTCTTGAGACAGGCTTTGTAAAGCGTATATGCCGCCCAGGCGAACTGAAAGTCGTTCGTTACCGAGCATATCGGCGCCCTTTTGGTAACGCTCGTTTCTTAGGCTTTGTTGAGCTGCATCCGCTTGGTCTTCGGCGACGAAACCTCGCCATAGAGCCAAGAATAGAGCAGTTAAACCTGCTATAACTAAGCCGATGTTTCGGATTGTGGCACTTGCCGACTCCCCATTTGTTCCTAGCGGCTCCCCAATTGTTCTTAGCGACTCCCAATGCTCCATTGCCAGCCAAGAGCCAATGACCGGCACCAATATAGATAAGGCCACCCAGAGCCAACGGCGGACAATTTTACGTATTAGCCTACGAATTCCCATAACGTTAGAACAGCGTACAGTGTAACTTGATGCGCCGTGTTAAACGTAAAGTATAGATGGGGGGTGAGATTCAGAGACGCTGGGTTAGGGCTGGAGTGTTAGATTCCTCACAGGGCCTCGGAATTGTAAGTGTTAGGTAATTCGTTGACAGATTGGTATAAGAGGCCAACACCAATCTGGAGGCGAGAATGCGAGACAATAGCAAGGACCTCACCCTTGAACGTAACTACATTCAGAAGTGGCGGTTCCTCATCCATGAGTATCAACTGGTCAAGGCAGGGAAGCATCCCCGTTTCCGCTTCGCCCAGGACTTCTACTCCTTCCACGGCACTAGCCGTCAGACCTTTGCCAAGTACTACAACCGGTTCCTCCTCTCCCCCTCCGACAACGCCTTCCTCCCCCGTAAGCGGGGTCCCGGGTGGAAGTCCCGCCGCACCCTGCCCTACATTGAGCAGAAGGTCATCAACGAGCGCCTTAACGGTACCAACCGTTACGAGATCTATGCCATACTCAAACCCATCCTTAAACACAACACCCCTAAGCCCTCCACCATCTACGCCATCACCAGACGCCACGGTTTCAATAGGCTCACAAAGCCGATGCAGCAGTCGAAGCGCAAGATCATCAAGACCCGGGCAGGAGAGCTGGGCCACCTGGACAGCCACTACCTCAGCCGGGATACCATCGTGGGCACCAAGCACCGCTACTACCTGGTGGGCCTCATCGACGCCTACACCCGTCTGGCCTGGGCCGAAGTGGTCGGAGACATCAAGAGTCTCTCCGTTATGTTTGCTACTCTGAAGTCCATCAATTTCCTTAACGTGGAGTACGGCATCCAATTCGAGGCCATCCTCACCGACAACGGCCCCGAGATGGCCTCCCCAAGGAACACCGAGGGCCACCCCATGGAACGGATGCTCAATGAGCTGGGCATAAAGCACCGCTACACCCGCCCTTATAGGCCCCAGACCAACGGGAAGATAGAGCGGTTCTGGAGAACCTTGAACGAGGACCTGCTGGAGGGGACAACCTTCGAATCGGTCTCGGAACTGAAGGACGAGCTTCAGCAATACCTGATCTACTACAATACTCAGAGACCCCACCAGGCAATGGACGGAAAGACCCCTTTGGAGACCCTTAAATCCATCTAATTCTGTCAACGAATTACCTGACATCCACAGGAATGACAGCTCTTATCGGGGTGCGCTCTCCCGGAGCATGGTTTGGATGTCGGTGGTGGGGAAGTGGTGTTGGGAGGCGTCGGAGATGGCGCGGAGCTTGGCGGTCTTCGCATCGAAGTGATCACTCCGGGCCTTGAGGAGGGCTCGGCGGACCCATTCGGCGAGGGTGACGCGCTGGAGTCGGGCGAGGTGTTGGATTTCTCGGTATTCTGCCTCATCGAGGAGCAGTTGTAGGCGTTTTTTCATGGTAGAAGTCTAGTTGACTCATTCCCAAAGGGTCAATTGGCAAGTCCATCACCCCACCCCGCTCATACTTCGACGGGGCTCAGCACGAGCGGCCCATCGCCCCTGAGGATTTGGGAAGGAGTTGGCTAGTCTTGGCCGAAGCGGAGGGCTCGGCCGCGGAGTTGGCCGGAGTGTTGGCCTTCGTCGACTACGACTTTGCCGTTGACTATGACGTAGGGGATGCCCAGGGGGAATTGCTTGGGGTTTTCTCGGGTGGCGGGGGCTTTGACGGTGTCGGGGTTGAAGATGGTGATGTCGGCCTTGTAACCGTCTCGGAGGAGGCCCCGGGTCTTGAGGCCCAGGCGCTGGGCGGGGAAGGACGTCATCTTGCGGATGGCCTCGGGGAGGCGGAGCTGCTTCTCGGCGCGTACGTTCTCGGCGAGGATGACGGGGAAGCAGCCGTAGGTCCGGGGACTGGGGAATTCGCCCATCAACACTGCGTCGCTGCCGACCATGCCGCAGGGGTGAGACACGAACGCGGGGAGAGTATTGGCGTTGGTGCCCACCCCCACGATGCACAGGTCAAGGCCATCGTCGAGTAGTATGTCCAGGAAGGCTTCCACCGGATCCTGGCCCCGTATCTGTCCGATTTCCTTCACCGATAGGCCCTCGTATTGCTTGTTGTGCTCCTTTTGCAGGTTGGTCAGCCAGTTGGCCGTCGCGTCCCGGCCGCCGGACTTCATCTCCGCCACCAATCTGGCCCTGTCGTCGGGGCTTGAGATGACCTCGAAGATGCGCTCGGGGCCGCCATCCATGGTCCAGAGGGGAAGCTCGATGGTGGCCCGGGTGCTGGAGTAGACGTATGGGTAGCAGTCGAAGGTGACGTCCATGCCCTCGTCGCGGGCGTCTTCTACGAGGCCGATGTAGTCGAGATGGGACCCGACGCCCTGGGCGCTCTGCCGGTAGTGGGTGAGGTGGACGGGGATGCCGCTCTTGCGCCCGATCTCTATTGCCTCGTGCCAGGGAGCCAGGAGGCCCTGGGACTTGAGGGAGGCACGGGTGTGGGTGTGGTAGAAGCCGCCCATTGCTGAGGTGGTCTTGGAAAGCTCGATGAGCTCATTCGTGTCGGCGTAGCCGCCGGGCGGGTAGTCGAGACCTGTCGAAAGGCCGAATGCGCCGTCTTCCATCGCTTCTCTAATGACCGATTTCATGTCCTCGATTTCCGCGCCGGTGGCGGGCCTGTCGTCCCAGCCGACGGACCAAATTCGGACGGGGGAGTTGCCGAGGATGTAGCAGATGTTGACGGAAACGTTGTTGTTATAGAGGGCGAGGAAGTCGGCGACGGAGGACCAGTCGGTGGGCATTGGAGGCCTGTCGTTGAGGCCGGCATCCATCTCGATAAAGCGGTGGAGGTCCTCCTGAGTCTTGAAAGGGGCGGCGGAGTTGCCGTCGATGCCGATAAGCTCGGTGGTGACGCCCTGCCGGACCTTGGGCTCGTGCAGCGGCTCTTTCAGGATGGTGAAGCCGCCGTGGGAGTGGACGTCGATGAATCCGGGGGAGACGACGTGGCCGGTAGCGTCGATAACCCGGGCAGCTTCGACGTGGGAGACATCGCCGCGGATTATCTCTACGTCTTCGCCTTGGACACCGACGCTGGCGTAGAAGCCGGGGCCTCCTGCGCCGTCGATTATCTGGCCGTTGGTTATCAGCAGGTCAAGCATTTCTTTGTTCCTTCGGGGTTGTATCGAAAAGTCCAGTACGACACGGATTATACTGTTCTGGCGGGGTAAGGACACCCGCACAACCCATTGTAGACGAGGATAAGCAATTGTCTGATACGCGATTCGGGATCATAACGTGGGCCGACCCTCGGACGCCGGTGAGGGAGATAGGCAACGTGGCACGGGAAGCCGAGGCTATGGGCTTCTCGACATTGTGGATTTGGGACACCCCAATTTATACGAAAGACGCCTACGTGGCGCTGACCGTCGCGGCACAGGCAACTGAGAAGATCAGGCTCGGGCCGGGGGTGTCGAACCCCCTGACTCGGCACGCCTCGGTGATAGCCAACGGCATTGCGACACTGGACGACCTGAGCGATGGCCGGACACTATTGGGGCTGGGGAGGGGGGCGCCGGGTTCCGCTAACGCAGTCGGGTTTCGGACGGAGTCGATGGCGCGGTTTAGGGAGAGGCTTGAGGGCCTGCGGGATTTGGTATCGGGGGAAGAGGTTAGGGTAGGACGGTCAGGTGGATACCGGGTACATTCGATGGAACGTCGAATCCCGATATATCTCTCGGTGTGGGGGCCTAAGATGATCCAGATGGCGGGGGAGCTAGCCGAGGGAGCGCTTATTGCGGGGCCTTCGGATGCAGATACTATGGGGACCAAGATTCGTCGGCTGCGCAGTGCGGTTGAGACCGCGGGTCGGGCCGAGGGTGAAGTTGAGGCACACGCCCAGCTAACAATCTCCTGGGACGATGATCCGGCTGCGGCGATAGAGCGGGTGCGGCCGGTAGTGACCTATCAGCTTCGTCGGGCTCCGGCGAGTTGGCGCGAGGAGACACCGTCACTGCTCCGGGACGAGGTTGCAGCGATCAGGGGAGCGAAGTCCTTTGGAAGGTCTCCGTCTGCGGGGGAGGGTGGCCTGGCGTCGGATGCTCTGGTCAGGCACGCGGCGATTGTCGGGAGTGTGGTTGAGTGTCGGGAGCGTGTGAGGGAGATTGTGGCGTTGGGGTCGGAAGAGGTGACGTTCCGGCTCCCTGCCGAGAATCGGATGGCGACGTTGAAGGGGTTGGGGGAGGTGGTGTGGGGGGTGTGAGGGGGCCATTGCCGCCCCACCTTCCGCTCGGTTGACCCTTCGACGGGCTCACGCCACGGCGCATCTTCGACAGGGCGAGCGGGGGATTTCCCCACCCAACCGAAGCTGTGGGGAGGGGGAACCAGGATTCACCTTAGACCTAACTATCGCCTGTAGTCGGGGCGGGGGGAGGTGGGGGTTGCTGCGATTGCGCCTCTAGTTGGAAGCAAGTGCGTCCTGTGCCGTGGTCCCATGACCCGGCTGAATATGGGCGGTCGGGGTCAATGGATCTGGCCGAATCGGCGGAGAAAACGGCGCATAGCTCATAGCCGGCTTCCTCGATCACCCGATATTCGTATTCTTCCTCGGACTCCGGGTCGTGTATAGAAAAGATGGAATATCTCGTGCCCGACATGTCATCGAAGCTCTCGGGCAGCTGCTGATTGGTCTCCCAGTAGAGGTCGACGTTGCGGGAGATGTTTCTCAGGTCGGAAATTCGCTGCTCGTCGAACCTCAGGCTCCGTTGCTCCCCGGGAGTTCCCAATAGGAACATCGAATATGCCAGGCAGGCGACGACCAAGAGGACGACTATGCCCAAGAACGCTCGCAGGGCATTTGTGGCGTTGGCGCTGACGGCCAGAGTCTCCGACCGGCGCATGTCCCACAGGTAAAACCCGAATATGCAGGCGGTGACTGCCAGTATGGCGAAGCCTTTCAGCAAAAATAGGAAGGCCAGGTCGCCTGTCAGCAAGTTGGCGAGCAGGGCAATCACGTCTCCGAGAATGAATCCCGCAGCTATTACGAGGGTGAGGTAGGTAAGCCAACGCCGCACCAACGACCGCCGCTTTTCCGGTTCCGCCGCCATCTCCGAGGCCAGGCGTTTCATCAGGAACAGGTAGAGGGGGAAAGCCACGATGACCGAGGCTATGGAGGTTGCTTCGCCGGTCGATGGGAACCGGTCGCGGTAGGCAAGGGGGTCGTGGAAGGTATGGTCGATAAGGCCGAAGACCAGGAAGCCGAAGCTGATGGCCGAGACGTACAGGGCAATGAAGGAAACGAGGTAGAGGAACGCCTCACGGGCATGAAGGTAGGGGGTCGGCCTGGGAACTGCGATGGGGAAGTCCACGTCGGCGAAGGCAGCCAGGCCGTTTCGCACCTCGCCATCCTCCCACCCCGATTGCGTTAGGACGGCGTGAATAGCGTCCTTGGACTGCCCATGCTCCAGTGACTCCTTGATGAATGAGCGCAGCTCATTATTCATAGACGTTGCCGCGCCGCGGGTACGGCCTAGATTTAGGCTTCAAGGCCCATTATGGAGAAGGGGCGGTTGTGGAGGACCTCGTCTATGAAGTCGGCGGGGATGGGGGGGAGCTTGATGCCGTCACCCCAGTCGTTGATGTTGCGGAAGGCGTCGGCGGCGAGGCCGGGCTTCATGACAGGGAAATCGGAGCCGAACAGGATGCGGTCGGTGACTTTGTACTCGATGGCGACCTGGAGGCCGTTGTAGAGCTGCCACTTACGGTGGAATCGGGCGGAGAGGTCGGCGAAGACGTTGAGGTTCTTGCGCAGGAGCATGACGGTCTCCTGCATCTGGGGCTGGCCGAAGTGGGCGACGATTATCTTGAGGTCGCGGGCGGCTCGGGCAACTTTGTCCAGGGTGAGGACATCGCCCCATTCAAGGGTGCCCTTGGGGTCGTACATGCCGCCCATGTGGAACATGACTGGCACGCCGAAGTCCTGGGCCATGTAGTAGAGGCGCCAGGCCTCCGGGGACCAGGGATCAAAGCCCTGGTAGACGGGAGAGAGCTTGAGGCCCTTGAGGCCGAGGTTCTTGACGCTGTTCTCGAAATCATCAAAGGCGGTGGGATCGTTGGGGTGGACGGAGGCGAGACCGATGGCCCGACCGGGGTACTGGGAACAGTACTCGGCGATGAACTCGTTGGGGACCTCGTGGCCCGGGCGCCGGGGGACGTTGACGACGACGAACTGGGTGATGTTGCCCTCGTCCATGGCGGCACGGTGCTCCTCGGGCCAGGCCTCGCCGCCGCGGACGCCGTACTTGATGCGCTCGGCCATGGCCTCGGGGCTGCGGTGCTCGGGGAGGTAGCAGTGGGTGTGCCAGTCGGTAATGCCTCTGGTCGAATTGTCAGTCATTTTGTGTCCTCCGTATCGGGGCTCGGGGTTAGTTCCTGAAATAGGGCATGATCTTTTCGCCGATAAGACGCATCTGCTTCTTCTTGTCGATGAAGGTCCACATGTGGCAGTCCAGGGCTTTGACCCCGGCCTGCTGAAGCTCATAGATGCGTTCGCAGATCTGGTCGGCTGTGCCGTAGAGTCCGATGAAGTCGACGAGCTGGCGGGTCACTAGCTTGGCGTGGTCGGCGTCGACACGTTCGTGCTGGTAGTAATCATAGGCGTCGTGGACACGCTTGAGGTCCTGGAGGAGGTCGGCGTCGAGTTGACTGATTAGGCTACGGACGGCTGGGTTTCGGTCGTGTCGGAAAATGGAGAGGTAGAAGCCGGTGCACATGGTGGCGACGGAGGCTGCCATTTCATCCCAGCCCTTGCCTCCTTCTTCCTCGACGAATATGGGAAGGCAAACGCGGATGTCGATGTCATCGGGGTCACGGTTTGCGGACTCGGCTGCGCGGCGGACGAGATCGAGGCACCAGCGGGCGACAATTGGGCTGCCCTTGGAGGCAAGAAGGAGACCATCGCCGAGTCTGCCGCCAATGTCGCAGGTCCTGGGGCCGGCGGCGTGGACGTAGACGGGGAGGCGTCGGCTAATCCACTCGTTGTGCATCTTGGCGCCGTTGAACTCGGCCTCCTGGCCGGAGGTGTAGGTGTGGATGAAGTTGATGACGTTTTCGAGGAGGGTCGTTGGCTGGACGCCGACGTCCATGGTGCGGGCGGCGCTGAAACCCGAGCCCAGGCCGACCCAGGCTCGACCGCCGGATATTTCGTCGATGGTAGCCATGGCGTTGGCGGTTACGGAAGGGTGCCGGGTGAAGGTGTTGGTGACGGAGGGGCCGATGCGGACGCGGTTGGTGTTCAGCGCAGCAATGGTCATGGCGGGATAAGGGTCACGGGCGAGGTTCTGGGTGTCGATGATGCCGAGCATGTCAAAGCCGGCCTCTTCGGCGGCGATGGAATGGTCGGCGATTTCGTAGGTAGCGAGCTCTCGGCCCCAGGCGACGCTGAAGTCCATTTTCATGGGCGTGTTCTCCGGTGGGGAGGGGTGTTGGGAGGCATTATAGCGTATGGGGGGTGGAGGGGACTTAGTTGACATATAAAACAATCAAGGGTGGGAACGGACAATCCAATGAGAATAGCTTTGTGTACGATTGTTCGGTGGGATTAGGCACGGATTTTGATTGTTTGCATCCTTGCGGGGTTTGAGGAGTGTCGGGTGTGGTGGGGTGTGTAATGCTATTCTCGTGTTAAATTGACAAGGGGAGAGTAGCGAAAAAGAGGGGGTTAGGGAAGGGGACGATGTCACAATTGGGGGGATGTGGTGCGGCATTAACTCAGAGGAGACATGCCTGCACCGTGTCTCGTGTCTCTTCGGACATTGGAAGCTGCTCCAATTGACTCTTACCGGCCCACACATAATCGTCGTGCTCAGTTAGCCTGATTCCGGAGTAGTCCGAGACTCTAGCGATGAAGTTGAATTGGCGAGTCGGCTCCCCCGCTTTGGAGAAATAGTCTATCGAACCCACATATTGTTCCATTCGAGCGAGTTCCAGGCTGGTTTCCTCTTTCAATTCCCTGAGCAGAGCCTCGCCAAGGGACTCACGGTGCTCGACTTTGCCGCTTGGCAGTTCATAGATGCCTCCCATGAAGTCGCTCGGTATTCGACGTAACAGCAGGATGGTCTGATGTCTCATTAACACAGCGCCCACGACAAACCTCGATACGCCCTCTGCGCGGGCCGTTTCCAGTAGTTCAGTTTCTTCTTTGTCGATCACTGTGCCACTCCCGCTAGAGTAAGAATAGCACTGGATATGCAGCATTTGTGCAGGAATTGATGGGAGCCACTCTCCCTTCCCCAACCGTTCTTGAGTCTAACCGGATTATTGCAGGGAAACTGATATAACGGTATCATCGACTAATGGGAGCGAAGGGTGCGATTTAAGGGAGAGAAATGGAAGTAACCGGTGGGCCGGAGGAAATATCCAGAAGTCTTGGACGGCTCGAAGGTGAGGTTCGGACACTTGTTTCGAGATTTGACAGCTTGGAAGCTAGGTTTAACGGCTTGGAAACAAGACTGGACAAGGTAATCTTCGGGATGTTCGGATTCGGTGCGGCGCTCATTGCTGGTATGGTGGGGGTATTGGTAAAGCTGTTCGTCTAGCCTCAGGCTCACAACCTGGCGACCAAGGAACTTTCAGGCCTTTGCTTCAGCACTTGTGGAATCAGAGGTAAGGGGCTAGCGGAACCGAGGGATGACTTTCGTGGCCAGGGTCTGGATTTGGGGCATGACCTGGTGTGGGGGGCGGGCGTTGGAGAAGGCGAAGTGGGTGACGCCGATGTCGGCGAAGGTCTGGATGGTGCGGGCGATGTCGTCGGGGGCGCCGAGGGCGAAGTGGGTGTCGTCGGTCGGGGCGAGGGACATGGAGCGTTGATATCTGTGCTCAAGGGCTTTTTCGGCGACGTGTTGGGCTTCGGCACGCGTGTCGTCGATGCAGAAGTAGAACTGGATGGCCCTGGTTATTGAGGCTGGGTCTCGGCCGATGACCGCGCAATGCTCCTCGATTCTCCTCCATAGGTCTTGATATAGCTCGGGGCTGATGCTGTGTGGGATGAAGCCGTCGGCGAACCGAGCGGCCCTTTTGAGGACTCCTTCCGCCGTGCCCCCTATCCAGATGGGAGGGTGGGGATTTACTGTCGGGCGTCCGCCAAGGACGTAGCTGTCCAGGTCAAGGAGCTTGCCGGAGAAGGTTACCGGGTCGCCGGTCCAGAGGGATTTCATCACTTCGAGGGCCTCGTCGCAGTAGCGGCCGCGTTGGCGGATGGACGCGCCGTAGGCCTGGAAGGAGCCGGGGACGTTACCACCAGTCCCGATGCCAAGGACCAGCCGACCCCCAGACAAGCGGTCCAAGGTGGCGACGGCGTGAGCGAGGCCGACGGCGTTTCGCAAGGGAAGGAGGATGACGGAGGGGCCGAAGTTGATGCGCTCGGTGTGGGCGGCCATGAAGGAGAGAGTGGCGAGGGGTTCGAGGGCATCGGCGCCGGAGTGGACGTTCTCGGTGATCCAGAGGGTGTCGAAGCAGAGGGACTCGATGGCTCGGGCGTAGTCGATGATGGCCTGCCGGGAGTACCGGTAGGTCTCATGGAAGGACATGCCGAAGGTGAGTTTGGTCATGGTGGATTTTGGTCGACCGCCGAGGCCTCCTGCCTCCGTCCGCTCTATAGACCCTTCGACGGGCTCAGGGCGAGCGGACGGCCCCGCCCCCCGCCACAAAAGGTTCTAAGCTGGGGAGCCGTTGCGGGGATTCAGGATGGCGCCCTGGGCGGCGGTTAGCTTGGCTATGGGGATGCGATAGGGGCTGCAGCTGACGTAGTTGACGCCGGCATCGTGGAAGAAGCGGATGGAACGGGGCTCGCCGGCATGTTCGCCGCAGACGCCAATTTCCAGGCTGGGCTTTTCTTCTCGGGCCCAGCCTATGGCCGTTTCCATGAGCCGACCCACGCCCTTGACGTCGATAATTTCGAAGGGGTTGTCGTCGAGGAGGCTGTTGTCGAGGTAAGTGGAGAGGAACTTCTTCTCGGCGTCCTCACGGGAGAAGGAGTAGACGGCCTGGGTGAGGTCGTTGGTGCCGAAGGAGAAGAAGCTGGCCTCTTCAGCAAGGGGAGCGGCCCTCATGCAGGCGCGGACTGTCTCCATCATGATGCCGATCCTGAAGCCGAGCCCTTCGATGTGCTTTTTCACCCAGAGGAGTTCCTGGAGGGTGATGACCTGGGGGACCATTATGGAGACGCGGGCGCCGGTCTCGGCCTGAGCCTCGGCGATGGCCTCGACCTGCATGGCGTAGACCTGAGGAGTGGTGACGGCAAGCCGGACGCCCCGGTGCCCGAGCATGGGGTTGACCTCGTGGAGTTCTTCCAGGCGACGCCTGAGCTTGGGGTCGTCCGTGTCTTGCTCGACGGGCAAGAACTCGTGGAGGGGGAGATCGAGGAGGCGGATGATGACAGGGGTGCCGCCAAGGGCCTTGAAGAGTGAGAGGAAGTCTCTTTTCTGGAGGTCTCGAAGATTGGCGAGAGCCTTCTGCTCCTCATCTTTGGAATCGCTGAGGATAAAGTCGCGGATGGCGTCGAGCCGGAGTTTGCCCGTGAACTGGCGCTCGGTGCGGCAGAGGCCGATGCCCTCAGCGCCGTGCTTCTTGGCGAGGGCTACGCCTTCTGCGGTGTCGGCGTTGCCCCAGACGCCGATCTGCTTGGTCTCGTCGGCCCAGCTGAGGAGTTTGGCGAGCTCGGGGGTAGCCTCGGCCTCGAGGAGGGCAAGAGCGCCCTGGTAAACGCTGCCGCTGGAGCCGTCAACGGTGATCACGTCGCCCTTGCGTACGACGGTAACGCCGACTCTGAAGGACTCGTCTTTGAGGTCTACGATTACCTCTTCAGCCCCGCAGACACAGGGCTTGCCCATAGCTCGGGTGACGATGGCGGCGTGAGAGGTGAGACCGCCGCGGGAGGTGAGGACACCGCCGGCTGCGGCGATGCCCTGGATGTCGTCGGGGCTGGTCTCGGGGCGGACGAGGATAACACCGCCGGAGGTCTTGGCGACGGAGACTGCCTCCAGGGGGTCGAAGACTACCCTGCCGGAGACTGCTCCGGGGGCGGCGTTGAGACCGCGGGCGATGGCCTGGTGGCGTTCAGGGAACTGGATGCGGTTGTGAAGGAGTGATCGGATGTCGTCGGGGGTGATGCGGAGTAGGGCCTCGTTGCGGGTTATGAGTCCGTCCTCGACCATGTCGACGGCGATCTTGACGGCGGCCTCGCCGCTGCGCTTGCCAGATCGAGTCTGGAGCATAAAGAGGTTGCCGGACTCGACGGTGAACTCAACGTCCTGCATGTCGTGGAAGTGCTGTTCGAGGTCTCGGGATAGGCCCTCCAACTCCTCGTAGACGTCGGGCATCTGGTTCTTGAGGGCGCCGATGCTCTGTGGAGTCCTGACTCCCGACACCAGGTCCTCGCCCTGGGCCACGGGGAGATATTCTCCGAAGAGGCCTCGGGCGCCGGTGCTCGGGTTCCGGCTGAAGATGACGCCCGTGCCGGACATCTCGTCCCGGTTGCCCATGACCATGGACTGGACGACGACGGAAGTGCCTATGTCCCCGGGGATTTCGTGAAGGCGCCGGTACTCATTTGCTCGGGGGTTGTCCCAAGAGCCGAAGACCGTCTTCAGGCAGGAAAGCACCTCTTCCCGGCTGGCGACGTTGAGGACGGTGTCCATCATGCCGGGCATGGAGACGGGTGCGGAGGAACGGACGGATACCGTGAGACCGTTGTCGAAGGAGCGGTCCAACTTTTCTGAGAGCCAGGCGAGGGCCTCGTCGATTTCGTCAAGAGGAAGGGTGCTACTGTCCCTGTACTCCTTGAAAGCGTCAATGGACACGACGAAACCGGGGGGCACACGGAGGCCTAGCCGGGTCATGGTGACGAGATTGGCGCCCTTGTTTCCGAGGAGGGCTTTGTCTTCGCAGTCGTCGGTGAAACGGTAGATGTTGGTCATGATAAGAACCTCACGCGCTCATGCCGGCCAGCATAGGCTGGTCGACGTAAGCTATGGTCTGAGGCCCCTGGGGCAGCACGCAAATGGTGGCCTGGGGGCCGTAGGAATCTATAACTTCATCCACGGTGGCCTGCAGGTTGGAGACGGGGTGGATGTGGGCTGCTTCAATCTGCTCGGGGGTCAGGAAATCGGACTTGAGGTAGACGCGGGCCTTTAGCTGGACCCGGGCCTGGATTTGGACTTGCCACTGGTCCTGGCGGGAGAAACCGGGCGCCTCGACCATTGAGAGCAGATCGCCGGGGGACTGTCGGGAAGTTAGGAGAGACTTGTAGTCGCCGTGGTCGGGGATGCCGTCCCGACACTCGGCCGCACAGATTATCGAGCCACCAGGCTTGACTACCTGGGCGGCGGCGGAGAGGCCCTTCACAGCCTGGTAGAGGTTGAGGTCCAGGGGATAGCCGCTGTTGGTGGTGATCACGACATCAAAGGGCTCGGATGTGGGGCGCATGGCGACACTGCGGGCGAAGCGGCAGGCGTCGGCATGCTCGGCGAAGAGTTCCCCGGCATGTACGCTGGTGATGCGATGTGCGTCGTCCACAGTTACGTCGATGCTGAAGGTCACACCCGTGTCCCGGGCGATGCGTCGAATAGCATCGTGGACGGGGTTGCCCTCGGTGACGGCCCAGGTAGCATCGGGGTGGCCGATGAGGGGGGCGGAGTGGAGCTTCATGATTGTGTCGACGCCCGCGAGGCCGGGGGCGACCATCTTGGGACCGCCGCTGAACCCGGCGAAGAAATGGGGCTCGACGAGGCCGAGGGTTATGCAGATGTCGGAGTCCACCCAGCGCCGGTTGAGCAGGACTGGCACGCCGTCGATGGATGGGCCGGCGGGGACGAGGGAGTCTGGGTCGAAGGCATTGTGGCAGATGACGGGATAGTCCCTGACAATCTCGGGCCCGAGCATTCTTTCGAGTTCCTCGGGGGAGTTGGAGCGGTGAGTGCCGGTGGCAACCAGGACGGTTATCCGGTCCTTGGGAACGTGGCTTAGCTCGCTGAGGAGGACTGGGAGAATGGCGGCAGTGGGAACAGGTCGGGTCACGTCGCAGACGGAGATGGCTACGGATTGGGTCGCGTGGACAAGTTGCCGGAGTGGGAGGGAGTCTATTGGGTTGCGGAGAGCGTGAAGGATGGCGGCTTCAGGGTTGGGGAGGGGTGTGGGGTAGTCGGGCTCGATGACCGTTGTTCGGTCGGGGGGGAGATCGATGGTCAGGGCCTTGGTGCCGTAGGCCAGTTTAACGCGCACTTTAGATAGTTCCTAATCGCTACTTCCAGCAAGGTTGGATAGGTACATATTACCACTGGGGATTGGGTGGGGTCATGCTTGGGGAGCTGTGTAGGATGAGTGCGACGGATTAGCAAAGGTGTGCCGCCCCCCGCTCGACCCTTCGACCCTGCTCAGGGTGAGCGGCCCCGCCCCAAGTAGGGGTCACTCCGCCTCGCCACCCTAGGGGATGAATCCCGGATCTCGGAGACCGGAATGATGGATGGGGAGAGGAAATCAGGGATAGAAGAGGCGCTCGGCGGCTTTTTTGAGTTCGGGGCGGAAGTTGGGGTGGGCGACATTGATGAGTTCCTGTGCCCGCTCACGGATGGACTTGCCGAGGAGCCGGGCGACACCGTATTCGGTGACTATGGTGTCGGCGAAGGTGCGGGGCACGGTGACGACGCTGCGTTCCTCCAGCTGGGGAACGATCCGAGACACTGCGCCTTCGAGGGCCGTAGACCAGAGGAGGGTCAAGGCCCGACCGCCATTGGACATGATTGCGCCCAACTGGAAGTCGAGTTGTCCGCCGGTGCCGCTAATCTGCCTGTCTCCGAAGACGGTCTCGGCGTTGATCTGGCCGGTGAGGTCGACGGAGAGGGCATTGTTTATGGAGACCATGTTGTCGTGCTGGGAGATGGTTCGGGCGTTGACTACGTAGTCGGAGGGGAGGAGCTCAATGGCGGGATTGTTATGGGCGAACTCGATCTCGGGGGCGGTTGCGCCGTGCAGGCAAGTGAAGATAGCCTTATCGCGGTGGATGGTCTTTAGGGCCCCGGTGAAAATGCCTTGCTCTATCAAAGAAAGGGCCCCGGGAGCGACCAATTCTGAGTGCCAACCGAGGTCCTGCTTGCCGTCGAAAGCGCCTAGCATTGGAAGATATCCGCCGGGAGTTCCTATGCCGGTCTGCAATGTCGCACCGTCCGGGACTAACTCTGCGACATAGTCGGCGACGGACCTTGCGATTTCAGGAGGCTCAGTCCAGCCCATACGGGAGGCGAAGGTTCGTACCTGCTTTGCAGTGAGGACGGCCAACTGGGGGAGATAGCGGGTACGCTCGTCCTGGCTCATTTTAGGGAGCAGGGCCGTAAGGAGCGAGCGGACGGTGTGGTCTGAGGAGGAGCATATGGTTTGGGTGGCCTCTTCGTCGGAGAGGAGGGGATCTGTGTGCTCGACGATCATGTCGATGTCATCAACGTGGATGTAGTTGGACCCGTGAGTGCGGATCTGGGTCTCTTCGACCTGGGCCAGGACGATCTTGGACAGACTGGCCAACTTGGCCTTGTCCCAGGGGGCGTAGCCGAAGCTGCAAAAGCCGTTGGTGTCAGGGGGCGAGACCAGGATGAGGAGGACGTCGATGGGCTTGGGGACGCCTTTTGCGATGAGGCTGGGGATACGGGTTGTGTTGAGAAGGGGCGAGTAATCTATATGATGGTCGTTGTAGGCGTCGATGCCCAAGCCTAAGAACTGCTCGGTGACGATGTAGAAGGAATCGCCCCAACCGGGTTGGAGCCAGCCGGGATCGAAGACGTGGCTGTCTATGCAGACCTTTACGTTGCGGAGCTTGTCGCGGCGGTCTGCGAGGGACTGGATGAGGGCCTGGGGGTGGGGTGGGGCGGGGATGTAGACGAGGTCGCCGGACTTGACGACTCCGGCGGCTTCTTCGGGGGTGGTGAGTCTGGACTGGTAGCCGGTCTTTCTGGACATGGTGGGATGATAAGGGGTCTGGTCTAAAGAGGCTAGAGGGGATCGGTGCCTGTTGGGCGCAATGATGGGTGGATACCAGGCAAGTGCTTTAGATCCCTCGCGGAGCCTCGGGATGACATTGCAATTACTAGAATTACGAATATTATGAGGCTTAGGGAAGGGTAGGGACATGCTAAAGTGGGGCATCAACAATAGTGTTATTTCTGGATGCAGGAGAGGGATATGTTTGAAGATAAGCTGATATCGGCGGACTCACACGTGGATGAGCCACTGGAACTTTGGCAGGAGAGGCTACCCGTCCACCTTCGGCACAAGGCCCCGCATATCGAGGTGCGGGACGGAAAGCGGCTGATGATCCAGGATGGCATGCGGCCGAAGAAGATGGCGATGGGATCGGACGAAAAGACGGATGAGGACAAGCTGAGGGAGCAGGGTCGGCTGCAAGGTTGGGACGTGGGATACAGGCTCAACGCACAGGACATTGATGGTGTGGGGGCGGAGGTGGTCTATCCCGGCACGTTCGGGTTGGAAATGGCCTGCTCCCCTGACGCCGAGTTCCAGGGTGAAGTGGCACGGGTCTATAACGACTGGACGACGGAATTGTTCGGCAGCCGGAGGGACCGGTTCGCCATGGCAGCTTTGATCCCGGTCATCGACATCCCCTGGGCGTGCCAGGAGATGTGCCGGGCGGCGGGGTTGGGGATGGGATCGTTCTTCCTGCCGAGCGTCGTGGACCCGCCTTACAACCGTGTCGAATACAAGCCGATTTGGGAAACGGTGGAAGAGACGGGCGTTCCGCTGAACTTCCACATTAGCAGCGGTCGGGACCCGAGGGTGGAGCGGGGTCCGGGGGGAGCGGTGATCAACTACATCATGGGCGCACTGGTGGACGGGATTGAGCTGCTGGTCTACCTGTGCTCCTCAGGCGTGCTGATGGACCATCCAAAGATGGACTTCGTTATTGTGGAGTCGGGGGCGGGGTGGCTGGCATGGGAGCTCCACGCGATGGACGAGGCTTATCAGAAGCACCACATGTACGCCCGGCCCAAGCTGGACATGCTGCCCAGTGAGTATTTCAAGCGGCAGGGCTACGTTACTTTCGGGGACGACCCGGTCGCCATGACCACGTTGGGATACTACGGCCCCGAAAGGCTGCTGTGGGGCAATGACTACCCCCACCACGAGGGCACGTGGCCCCATTCTCGTGAGGTTGTGGAGAAGCAGTTTGCCGGAATCGGCGAGGATGCGAAGAGGAAGATCGTGAGGGAGAACTCGGCGGCGTTGTATGGGTTTGCGGTGAATTGAGGGGTAATAGGAGGGCGACCAGCCGGTCGCCTCTACGGGACGTGGTGACCTAAGAGGTTTCCAGAGGGCCGTTGTGGCGGAGCCAGTCGGTGATGGAGCCGTCGTAGAGCTTGGGAGTGTAGCCGAGCTTCGAGAGGGCGAGGAATCCGAGGGAGGCTCGGGGCCCGGTGCGGCAATAGGTGACGACATCGCCTGAGTCGGCGGCTAGAGGACTTAGCATCGAGGCAAGGGTGTCGTCGGGGGCGAGGTAAGAGTTGTTTTCACCAACCAAAGAGCGCCACTCGAGGTGCTTGGCGCCAGGGACGTGGCCTCCGGCCCCCTCCTCGCCGTCCTTCCCTAAGTATTCAAGCTCGCTTCTAAAGTCTATGAGCGAGGCGTTGGAAGCCTGTGAGACATCCTCCCACCGAGCCCTGATCGATTCGTTGGGCGTGGGTGAGAATTCGGCGGGGGTGGAGGGGACGGGGCGGTAGAAAACCTCTCCGCCAGCCTTGGCCCAGCCTTCGAAGAAGGTGTCCATCAGCAGGACTTCCGGGCAGCCGAGGTACTGGAGAACCCAAGACAGCATTGCACCGGTCTGACCGTCAACGGAATCGTAGAGGAGAGGGGTGCGATTGTTGGTGAAGCCCGCGTCGGCGGCCCAGCGAGCCAGGGGCTCGGGGTCCATGAGGCGAGCTTCTTCGTCGAACGCGGTATATACGGGAAGGTTTACAGCCCCTTTGAGGTGGCCCGACATGTACTTCATCGGGCGCCGGGGGTCCAGGAGGATGAAGTCGGGGTCAGCGAGGTGCTCGCGGACCCAGTGGGGGGTTACCCAGGTTACAGGGCTCATATCCCCACCTTCTCATTAAGAATTAAGTTGTCGGAGACTGCAACGCAATCTCCGACAACTCTGTTTTTCCAAGGAGAGATAGCAGGCAAGGACTTATATCTTTTCGAACTCGGGGATGATCTCCGTGGCGCGGGCCACGGTGTTGGCAACGGGGGAGCCTTCGACGGCGAGCTTCCAGACCTCTCTGAGAGCGTCTTCATCGGCGTCGGCGGAGACGTAGACCTTGGCGTTGATTTTGCCGTAGCCGGGGTTACCGTCATCGAGGCCGGCCCACTTGAGGATGTTGTCGAAGTGGCCTTCGAGGGCGATTTCAAGGTCGTTGATCTTGATGCCGCGCTTGGTAGCGTTGAGGACGAAGCCGACCATCATGCAGCCACCGACGGCGGAGAGAATGTGCTCGTGAGCTGAGGCGGCGGTGTCTGTGGCGTCAAGACCCTCGGGCTCGTCAAGTTCGACGGTGTGGGTGCGGGTGTAGGCCTTGCCCTTGAAGCCGCTCTCCCACCTTACTCGGGAACGCCAGGGACCGCTGACGGCTTTCTTGACCTCCGGGTCTTTGAGGGAGTTGAGAATCTCGTTTAACTTTTCGGGCCTGAGCCCATTCAACTCTTCTGCCATTGTGTTATTCCTCCAAAGGCGAACCTGTAGGCGGTCGGGCTGGTTACTAACCGAACTCTACTCTTAGCTTCTCTGCGGCCGCGGTTATGGACTGGAGCTTTTTGTAGGCGATGGGGTCGGTGTTCATGGAGCGCTCGGCGAAGGTGCCGAAACCGCAGTCGGGGTTTAGGAAAACCTGCTCGGGCTCGAAGTAGTCGAGGGCCTCGCGGACCCGCTCAACAATCTGGTCGGGAGACTCGACTTCCTCGGTGCGCGGGTTTACGACGCCCAGGCCGATCTCCTTTTCGTTGCGGAACTCCTTGAAGACCTCCATCTCACCGGCTCTGGGGGTGGCGTATTCGAGGACGAGCTGGTGGATGTTCATGGCCATGAGGTAGGGAAGGAGGGGGCCGTAGTTACCCTTAAGCAGGACGTTTTCCTTGCGGCTCCAGTTGCCCCGGCAGACGTGTACGCCAAACCTGACGCCATCAATGCCATCGACCGTCTCGTTCATCATGCGTACGGCGGACTCAAGCTCGTCTCTGGGGTCTTTCCGGGTGGCCATAGCGGCGCACATGAAAGTCTCGGCGCTTTCGTCTCCGTAGACGACCTGGGAGAGGGTGGGCTCGTCGAACTGGATGAAGTCGACGCCCCGCTCCTTCAGTCTTAGTACCTCTTCCCGCAAGATGCCGATCACATCCCTGGAAAGGTCTTCCTGGTCCGGGTAAGCGGTGTCGGAGAGGCCTTCAAACCACGCCGACTTGGTGAGGAGGTAGGGGCCGGGGAGGGGGATCTTGGTCTGCTTGTCGGTGTGGTCCATGAGGAAGTCAGCTTCGTCCAGGGCCAGGCCGTCGCGGGCCGACAATTTGTCGATGGCAATGGGGCTCTTGATGGCGAAGGCGGGCACGTCCAGGGCCCTGAGCACCTCTTCGAAGGAGGCTCGATCCTTCATGTAGTCCATGAGTTCGGAGACCTTCATGAGCTTCATGCCGTTCAGCTTGTCGACTGCGAAGGAGTAGAAG
This sequence comes from Dehalococcoidia bacterium, assembly GCA_965197585.1. GTDB lineage: Bacteria > Chloroflexota > Dehalococcoidia > Plut-88900 > Plut-88900 > Plut-88900. Next base: position 1,495,117 of record OZ240215.1, on the reverse strand, counting down.
TTGTCCCGTCGCATTTCGCCGTCGGTGATGATATCGACTCCCGCGTCTTCTTGGTACTTGATGGCCAGGAGTACGGCCTGGTCGGCGATTTCGTCGAACTTGTCTTGCGAAAGTTCACCGGCTTGCTTCTTGCGAAGGGCCTGCACGACCCACGGGGGCCGGGCCCAACTTCCGACTACGGATACGGGGAACAGGTTTTTGTTAGACATGTGCTATTCCGTCCGGCTATGTGCGACTAGTATCAAATTGGCCGAAGGGATTATAGCGCATGTTGGGTGGGGAGTGGGGCGAGGAGGTGTAGAGATGTTGGTTGGGCAAGTCCTAGATTTCTCCCGCCTCGGCGGACTTTCAGCGCGTTGTCTCGGAATGACACGAAGAGCAGGAGAAGGGTTTTGTTGAAGGGAAGTGATTCCTATAAACTGGTGCCACTACAAGGAGGGAGCAGGCACATGAGCAGCGAATCTCTTCCAATTTTACCCACCAGCGTGATCGGGAGTTACGCGTATCCCAGTTGGCTCCTCACTGCCTTGGAAAAGATAGGCCAGGGTGAGTACGGCGAGACCGACATCAGAGAGGTCTACGACGATGCGTGCAGAATGGCGATCCTTGACCAGGAGAGGGCCGGCATAGACATAGTGTCGGATGGGGAAATGCGTCGGTGGTACTTTGTGCAGAGCTTTCCGAAGAGGATGACGGGGCTTGCGATTGAACCTCCGTTGCGCAAGACGGGCCTGTACGGCTACGACACCCCGACCCGATACCGCGCGATTGAAAAAGTTACTTTGCCTTCCGGGCTGGGGATTGTGGATGAGTTCAAGTTTACCAAGGCAAATACGAACAGGCCGATCAAGGTCACGTGTCCCGGGCCTTTGACCATGACCATCCACATCAGGCCGGGGACTGCCTACAAGAATCAACTGGAGCTTTGCTGGCAGCTGGCGGAAGTTATCAATGCCGAATTGAAGGCCCTGGTCTCGGAGGGGGCGCAATTTATCCAGATGGACGAGCCTTCCTATGCAGTCGTTCCCGGTGAGGTGGACGAATGGGTGAGGCTTTACAACGCTTGTATCGATGGCGTGAAGGCGAAACACGCCCTGCACATCTGTTTCGGCAATCTTATGAGCAGGCCCCGTGGAAAGCGAACGTACGGTTGGATGTTCCCCGCTCTGAACGACGTGAAGGCCGACCAACTGGTGCTGGAATTCGCCAACCGGGAGATGAGCGAAAGCGACATCTGGAAGCAGTTCGATGGAGAGAAGGAGTTGGGCGCCGGCGTAGTGGACATAAAGTCCTTCTACCTGGAGACAGCGGAGGACGTGGCGGAGAGGATACGTGAGGTGTTGAAGTACGTGCCTGTCGAGAAGCTGCACTTGAACCCGGACTGCGGGTTCTTCCAAATGCCCCGGTGGATTTCTTATTTGAAGTTGAAGGCGCTGGTAGACGGGGCCCGGGTGGTGAGGGGGGAGTTGGGCGGGTAGGGGTGGGTCTTCGCCTGTCTAAGCGAGCCGGACACGTTGACTTGTTTGGAATATGAGAGTGACGGTTGATACGCCTTAGATCCCTCGCGGAGCCTCGGGATGACACACGGAGAGCGGGGCCTCGGGATGACGCATGGAGAACGGGGATTCGGGATGACATGGCATAGGCGTGGTTCGCGTAGGGGAAAGATGTAGATGAAGATCAAGCATATTGAGGCGATACCACTGGTGAGGCGGCTGAGGGAGCCGTTTCATGGGGGGACGTACTACATCTCTAGCAGGAATACTATCGTGACGCGGGTGGAGTTGGAGGGTGGGGTGGTGGGGCTGACTTACGGCGGGGATGAGGATGAGAACGACATCAAGATTTGTCAGATTGTGAATGACGTTTTTGCGCCGATGCTGGTCGGGGAGGACGTGAGGGATGTGGAACGGCACTGGGAGAGGATGTGGGATGCGCCGGTGGACCTCGCCTGGCGAGGGCTGCACGTAATCAACATGGGTAAGCACGCTGTCGTTACTCAAGCGATTGCGGCAGCGGACAATGCGCTGTGGGATGCATTGGGGAAGGCTTTGGAACAGCCGGTGTATAAGCTGCTGGGCGGGTTTCAGGACAAGGTGAGGGTTATCGCCATCGGCGGGTATATCCGGGACGGGGACCCGATGCAGAGTCTCGTCGAGGAGATAGAGACGTACAAGAGCTTGGGAGTTCTTGGACTCAAGCTGAAGGTAGGGAAGCTGTCGATAGAGGAGGATTTAGAGCGCACCAAGCTGGCGCGGCGGGTGGGGGGTGAAGACTTCTTGCTCAGTGTCGATGCGAACCAGGCCTGGACTGTCGAGGAGGCGGTGCGGTTCGCAAGAGGAGCGAGGGATATCGGGCTGGCGTGGCTGGAAGAGCCGGTGCAGTGGCATGATCAGATCGAGGGGAACGCCCGGGTCAGGTGGGAGGGAATACCCGTGAATGCGGGGCAGGGTGAGATATCGAGGCATGGGTGTCGGGACCTGGTGGCTCGGGGAGCAGTGGACATCCTTAACGTGGATGTGACGATAGCCGGAGGCGTGACGGAGTGGCGAAGAATCGCGGGGATGGCTCGGGCCTTTGGTATCGGGATGGCGCACCACGAGGAACCCCAAATTGCACTGCATCTTCTGGCGTCGGCGCCCCACGGGATTGCGGTTGAGATTTTTCTTGATCCCGACCGGGACCCGTTGTGGTACGACCTGCCGGTGAAGCAGCCTGAGATTCGGGACGGCTACATGCTCGTGCCGGAGGGGTCGGGGTTCGGGATTGACTTGGATGAGGAAACGATTGAGAAGTGGAGGGTGCCGGTGGGGTGACGTTTCGGCCCACGCCTGAATGGATGAGTAGTGGATACGGTTAGGGTGAGTGGTGGGCAAGCGCTTTAGATCCCTCGCGGGGCCTCGGGATGACACGACAATCGGGATGACGGAGTAAGGAGGGTGGTCGGCGAGATGATGGAGAGGGGCGAGGGGATTTAGGAAGAGGGCCAAGGGCCGGGGATGGGGGTGGCTTCTGTGTCTCCGGGCCAGGGGGGCATGGTTGCTATGAGGACGGACAGGGGCTCGGGGCCGGTGTTGCGGAACTGGAATCGGGCGCCGGTGGGGATATCGAAGCTGACGCCCGGACGCAAGTCCAAGACCTCCACCGTGTCACCTTCTTGACGCCAGACTTGGCCTTGGCCTTCAAGTACGTACCAGATTTCCTCAATGGAGCGGTGAACGACAGCGGTAGAGGTCTGGTGAGGCGGCAGGGTGAAGTGGTTGAGCTCTCCTCGGCTGCCTTTCAGCAGAAAGCGGATGGCCGAGCCGTCGGGGGCGGTGGCCTGAGGCTCGGGTGGGAGGGAAGCGCTCTGCATGGGTCAATTGAACGCCTGGACGTGATAGCCGGCATGGTCGGCGACAAGGGGCGGGGAAGGGTGCATCACGTTGTTCAGGGCAATGATGTGCTCGGGGCCCGTGGCGCAGCAGCCGCCGATTATCTTTGCACCCATGTCGAGCCAGTCCTGCCCGAAGTCGGCGAGGCGGAGAGGGCTGTAGCCGGAAAGGAGGTCGCCTCCCTTGTGGACGCGTCCACTGACGGGCGCCATGGGGTTGTACCCGACATTTGCATAGGCCCCGACCACCCCATCAAAAGCCTGGCTTAGGCCGATTATGCCAACGGAGATGCACTCGGGGCGGCTGCACATGAGGAGAATGCCTTCTACGGGGTGACCTTCCAGGGCCTTGGCGAGATCGGTTAAGGTTTCGCCGTACTGCATCCAGCCGTATTCCGTGATGTGGCGAACGCCGAGGAATACGGGAAGGCCGATGGTAGCCAGGGCATCCACGGCGGCAACGCAATCCTCGATGTAGCCGACGTATTCGGCGAGGAGGGCATCGACGCCCAGGTCGGCGAGGACTTTGCCGGGGCCGGTGAACTCCTCGGCGTAACGCTCGGGGCCGAGGGTCTTGACGTCGGACTGGGTGTAGGGTTTGCGGTAGTCCTGGGTGTAGGGTGCGGCGATGCCACCAAAGACGTAGGCGTTGGGGTTGATGGCGTCTCGGGCGCGGATGGCATTTTCGCCGGCGGCGTGGGCGTATTTCTCCCACTGCTCGCTGAGACCTATCAGGCCGAGTCGGCTGCGGGTGGCCCAGAAGTTGTTGCTGATAATAATGTTGGCGCCGACGCGCAGGTAGTCCTGGTGGACCTGCTGGACAACGTCGGCGTATTCAACGTTGGCGGTGGCGGACCATGCGAGGATTTCGGAGTCGGCGGAGGCGTCGATGAGGACGTTGGCTCCTCTTCGCTGAATCTCGGAGCCCGTGCCTCCGTCCATGAGCATGGGCTCGCCTGTGCTTAACCTTTCGACGATTCCTGTGTCTGGCATGGCAATCTCCCGCCGTTTCGGATTGCAGTTAGTGTAATGGGATTGGTCAATCGGGGAAAGGTGGGGTGGGGTGTGGGATATAATCGGGCAGGGAGTCGACAACTGCGAGAAACTGGAGAATTGACATGGCCAAGATAAGAACGGTGCTAGGTGACAAAGACCCTGCGGAGATGGGTCATATTCTTCCCCATGAGCACACCTTCCCCCACCTCCTGGCGGCAGAGTCCGACCACGCTTCGGTATTCGACCGGGAGAAGGCTGTGGAGGAAGGAGCGGCCAAACTGAGGGCCGTGAACGCCGAGCAGGGAGTGTCGGGGCTGGTGGACTGCGCGCCTTATGATCTTGGCCGGGACATGGGCTTGCTGGTGGGACTGTCACGAGCCTCTGGGTGGGACATTGTCGCGGCGACGGGGATATTCGGCGTGTGGGGGTATCCGGCCTACTGGGAAGGTCAGAGCGATGCAGCGATTGAGGAGTTCTTTACCCGAGAAATCGAGGAGGGAGCAATTGACGAGGGAGTAAGGTGTGGAGTTATAAAAATCGGGACCCGGCTGCGGCCCCACGAAAAGCCGGCGGCTCCAGTGTCTAGTCGGGAACGGCTTCTTTCTGATCAAGACAGAAGGGTATTGAAAGCAGCGGCTCGGGTGCAGGGCAAAATCGGCGTCCCGATCACGACGCACACCGACAGAAGAGACTGGCGTCTGGGGAACGTAGGGTTGGAGCAGATCGAAACACTGACAGGCGCCGGGGCGAACCCCGAGAAATGTATCATAGGGCACGCTTCCCACACCTCTAACCTGGGCTACGTTGTCGAGGTCCTGGAGAAGGGATGTTACGTGGCGTTCGACACCATAGGAATCGAGATTGTGGTGACTGACCGTACCAAGGCGGCGATGGTGATCGGGTTGATCGGGCTTGGATACGAAAAGCAGATTCTGCTGTCCCATGATCTGCATGTACAAGAGGTCGGTAGGGTGCCGGAGAGCGGCCCGAATGCGGGTCTGAAGTACGCGCCGGACTATGGATACATTCAACGGGTGTTCGTGCCGTGGCTGCGAGAGGCGGGGGTGTCGGAGGAGGCGATCCGGCAGGTGACCGTTGAGAATCCGAAGAGGGCGCTTGCATGGTAAGCGCGTGACTTCCCATGTTACAGCCAGCAGTTTGATGGAGATATGAGATGCCCAAAATCAGGACCGTTCTAGGCGACAAAGACCCGGCCGAGATGGGGCACATTCTTCCCCACGAGCACACTTTCTTTCATCTGCTCGGGGCTCCGTCCGACCCCGCGTCGGTCTTTGACCGAGGGAAGGCCGTCGAGGAAGGAGCAGCCCAACTGAAGGCGGCTGGAGAGGAATTTGGGATATCGGGTCTTGTAGACTGGGCGCCCGCCGATCTGGGCCGAGACATGGGGCTGATGGTGGAACTGTCCCGGGCCTCGGGGTGGGACATAGTGGCATGCACGGGCATATTCGGGGCCTGGGGCTATCCCGCCTACTGGGAAGCGCAGAGCACAGAGGCGATAGAGGATTTCTTCACGCGGGAAATTGAGGAGGGGGCGGTGGACGAAGGAGTCAGGTGCGGGATCATAAAGGTCGGGACGCGGCTGCAGCCCCATGAGCGGCCCATCGGACCCAATGCACCGCTGGACGAACTGCTATCTGATCGAGACCGTCGGGTCCTGGAGTCGGCGGCGCGCGTACAGGCAAAGCTGGGCACACCGATCGGCACGCATACGGACTCGGCAGACTGGCCCTCGGGAAATGTGGGGTTAGCGCACATTGATACGCTGGTCGCGGCCGGGGCAGACCCGAAACGGTGCATAATCGGGCACGTTTCGCAGACTACCAACGTGGGGCAAATCGTTGAGGTATTGGAGCGTGGCTGCTTCGTAGCGTTCGACACAATCGGCATCCAGACTGTGGTGTCGGACAGGACTAATTCAGCGATGGTGTCGGGGTTGCTTGGGTTGGGGTATCAGGACCAGATCATGTTGTCCCATGACCTGTTCGTGAAGGAAGTTGGCAGGGCGCCTGAGTCAGGGCCGACGGCTGAAGAAGACCATGCACCGGACTATGGGCACATACAGCGCACGTTCTTGCCGTGGCTGCGAGAGGCGGGGGTAAGTGAAGCTACGATTCGACAGATTACGGTCGAGAATCCGAAGAGGGCTTTTGCGTGGTAGGGGGCTTTCACTCTCACCCTAGCCCTCTCCCATCGAGAGAGAGGATTATAGGGAGCAGCGCTGGGAATGGAGATATGGGGATGAAGTATGAGGTAATTTCCTCGGATGGGCACGTGGATTTGGCTTACTTGCCGCCCGAGCTTTTCGTTGAAAACGCATCGGCGCATCTTGTAGACCAGATGCCGAGGGTGGTGGACAAGGGCGAAGGGCCCGAGTGGTGGGCTAACGGGATGTATCTCGCAGTGTCGGGGCGGCGGGCCAAGGCACTGCTTACACCGGAGAACGAGGCCAGGATAGACCGAATCGCCGAGACGGGGTTCTACGAAGACGCGGCTCGGGGACGACCCCGACCCACCGACCCGGAACTGAGGATCGGGGACCAGGACAGGGACGGTGTGGATGCGGAGGTTATCTACGGGCTCACCTTCATCGGGGGGAGGTTAATGGCGGGCTATAACTTTCCGGGTGGGACCCGGGTCACGGTACCCAACCCGGACGTGATGGTCGAGCTATTTCGCATATACAACGACTGGATGGCGGATTTCTGCCGGGCCTCGCCCGAGAGGCTTGCGGGGCTGGCTTGCCTGCCGAACAACGACCCCGAAACTGCGGCAGCCGAGCTTCGCCGGGCAGCGTCGATGGGGCTAAGGGGAGCGGAGTTGGACGTACACGGGGCGGGGGTCCCGGTCTACTACGAGGACTGGGACCCGTTATGGGAAGCCGCGCAGGAATGCGAGATGCCAATATCCTTCCACCTTCTGAATTGGGGCCCGAGAGAACCAAAGGCCACTGACATTGCCAAATACAACCGAATCTGGTGGACGATGGACATGGTGTTGTCGCCTCTGTTCGGGGCCGAGTTTTTGACTTCCATACTCTTGTCGGGGGCTTGTAAGAGGTTTCCGGGATTTAAGTTCGTGCTGGGGGAGTGTGGGGCAGCCTGGGTACCGTTCATGCTGGACAGGCTCGACCACGAATGCACGGGGTTCCCAGGTCTGGAGGCGAGTCCCGTTGAATACTGGCGCCGGCAGGGACACACAACCTACCAGGACGAAGACCTGGTGGCCGACCTCATCGACAAGATAGGGGAGGACAACGTGATGTGGGGGTCGGACTACCCGCACCCGGACAGCGTGTGGCCCGACTCCATGGAGACCATCGAGAAGAATTTGGGTCGGGTGCGGGACCCTAGGGTGCGGCGCAAGGTGGTGTGCGAGAACGCGGGGCTCTTGTACGGGTTCTTGTAGGAGTGGGGAGAGGGAGCAGACGGCGAGCATCTGATCTTGCACGGAAGGGGCAGGGTGGTGGAGGAATGCCTTAGCAACTGTGTTGGGGGAGGGGTATTGGGGAGGTGCGGGTGGGGTGATTCCAGGAGGCTCCGTCTCTGATCATAGCATTGAGGATGGTGAGGAGTTTACGCATGGAGGCGACTAAGGCCACCTTACCGGGCTTACCGGCTGCGACCAACCGCTCATAGAAGGCCTTGATAGGAGGGTTGTGGACTCTGGCGCTCATGGTGGCCATGTAGAGGGCGCTTCTGATGTTGGCCCGACCGCCCCATATGGAACGTCTTCCCCTATGACGACCACTGTCCCTGTTCAAGGGAGCGACACCGACAAGGGCGGCGATCTGCCTGCGGTTGAGGGAGCCGAGTTCGGGGAGAGCGCCGACGAGGGTGAAGGAGGAAACGGGGCCCAGGCCGGGGACATTTCTGAGGAGGAGGAGCTTGTCCTTCCAGAGGATGTTGGAGTTAATGAGGTCGTCTATCTCGCGGTCGAGGTCATCCAGTTCTTGAGAGAGGAACTGGATGTGTTTGTGGAGGCTTGGGAGAAGAGGGTCGAGGGCGCGCTTGAGGCGAAGGGACTCGGCGGTTCTCATGTCGATGAGCTGCTTTCTGCGGGAGAAGGGGGCCTTGAGATGGGCAGCCTGAGGGTCTGGGAGAGGGCGTGCGTCGGGTCTGAGGGTGAAGGCGAAGCGGGGGATGGTGTGGGCGTCGATGGCATCGGTCTTGGCTAGTCTACCGGTGGAGCGAGCGAAGTCCCTGATCTGCCTGGGGTTCATAACGGCAGTGGGTATCTGATGGAGGCCACACTCCAAAGCGAGAGGCATCTCGAGGCCACCGGTGGACTCCATGACAATGAGGGTGACATTGAGGTCCTTGGCCAATTGAAGGATCTCACTGATACCCTGAGGGTCGTTAGGGAGCCTGGCGGCCTGGTTTTGGGGGAGGACGTGAAGGTCGAGGAACTAACCACCGACGTCGATACCCATGACAGAGTCTTGACTCATGTTATCCCTTTCTTGCAGGTACGGGTTGTTGACCCGGGCAACTGTACGGGCTTAGATGAGAGAGGGTGCGGCGGCACAAGCTAAGGCTCGGTCTTGAAGGACCATGATTCCTACGGCCTGCCGCACCCGGACAGCCTAACTCTATCACCGTTGCGTCACACAAGGTTCCTGCTACGGGGCCTCGGGATGACATAGTTAATGGGGGGTGGGGTGGCTGTGGGGTGGGTAGTGAGTCGGACGTTCGCGTGTTTGAAGGTTGGTTAGCGTCCTGAGCCTGTGGGCGATTCGCGAATCGCCCCTACGGGGGATGGGATCGGGTTACCGATGGGGTTGGGTTACCAGTGGGGTTGGGTGTCGGGGCCGGAGGCGCTGGTGACCTGGGCTTGGGCTGTGCCGTCGGAGTCCATGATGAAGATGTCGGCGTTGTCGTGCAGATAGGACACGAAGGCTAGCTGGCCTTTGGGCGACCAGACAATTTCTGACTCGACGGACCGATTGTTGGTGAGACGCTGAAGGACGGTGCCGTCGGTCGACATTACATAGATTTCCGGGTTATCGTCCCGATCGGATATGAAAGCTATGCGGTCGCCGTCGGGCGACCAGATCGGGTTGTAGTCGGGCTCGGAATTGGTAGTGATTCTCCGGGGCTGCCCGGTGAAGTCTTCCAGAACATCGATGACGTATATGTCCGGGACGTCGTTCCGGGAAGATTGAAAAACGATGCTGTTGGATTCCGGGGACCATGACGGATTGAAGTCGGGGCCGTCGGTGAGGGTTATCTGGTTGACTCCGCCGGGGTTGCGGAGAACTATCCCCAGTCCCTCGCCGTCGCTGTCGGAGAGAGAGAAGGCGATCCACCTGCCGTCGGGAGACCAGGCCGGTGGCCCTTCGGTGAAGTCTCCGACGGTGAGCCGATGAGCCTGCGGGTCTTCGACGTTGGACAAAAAGACTTGGGTGTTGGCGTCTTCAGCCTCGAGAAGGAAAGCGATCTGCCGACCGTCGGGTGACCAGCGGGGGTGGGAAGCCGTGCCTTCCCCGTCCGAAATCAGGATGATGTTCTCTCCCGACCTAGTCATGACGTATATGTCGGATTTGCCTTCTCTGTCGGAGACGAAGGCAATGAGTTCACCGTCGGGAGAAAGGCGCGGGGAGTGGTTCTGGGAGGGGCCGTTAGTCAGGGCTTCGGGGTTATCGTCGCCTTCGCGCAGGTGGACGTGGCGCGTTTCGTCCTCAGAGGTGAAGACCATGATCTCATCTCTTCCCGGGCCGCAGGCCAAGGCCAAGAGGCTGAGTGTGGCGAGAACAAGTAAGAGCAGGGCGGTCTTTTGGATCATGCGCTGGAGTTGGAGTCCCGGATAGACTGAAGAATTTCGATGTTGCGCTGGTCGGGGCCCTTCTTTTCGAACCCGGGCACTTCCAGCAGGAATGGGACGTCCCTGAATGCAGGGTGGGCCATGATAACCTCAAAGCCCTCGTGACCTATGTATCCTTCGCCGATGTTCTCGTGGCGGTCCACGCCGCCCCCGAGTGGGATCTTCGAGTCGTTGGCATGAACGGCTACGAGCTTATCCACACCGACCTCGTAGTCAAACTCGTTCATCGCTTCCTCAATGCCTGCGGGGTCGGCGATGTTGTAACCGGCGGCGAAGGTGTGGGCAGTGTCGAGACAGACCTTTACCCGGTCATCGGACAAACCCTTTACAACCTGCCCGATCTCGCCGAAGCCCGCGCCTATGTGGTTGCCCATGCCAGCGGCGTTTTCGATGATGAGCCAGGTGTCTTCGGGGGTGTCAGCCAAGACGCGGGACATGGAGGACAGTACTTGAGGAAGGACGTTTTCGAAGCCTCGGCCCTTGTGGCTGCCGAGGTGAAAGATTACGCCCGCAGCATCGATTTCGGAGGCGAGGGACATGTGACCGACGAGTGAGTCGACGGCCTTGCCCATATTCTCTTCTTTTTCGGTGCCGAGGTTTATAAGGTATACGCCGTGGAAAAAGATAGAGCCAATAGCGGCGTCTTTGGCCTTGTCCTTGAAGGATGAGATGGTCTCGGGGGTCGGGTGTTTGTATCGCCAACTCTGGGGCGCCGAGGCGAAGATCTGAACACACTCCGCCCCGATCTTCTGGGCATTGCCTATGGCCTTGTCTATGCCGCCTGCGGTGGAAACGTGGGCTCCAATCTGCATATGCCGTCCTCTCCGATTCTCCTCGATACCAGGGACTTTATGGGGTCGGGAGCTTCCGAAAAATGGCCTGCACTACTGCCACCCTGTGCTCCCGGATGTTGCGATACATATTATGCGCCATCTTAGGAAATTGCGACCCCATGACGAGGCCGGGGTTCAGGGGGGAGGGGGGCTTTCCGGAAGCGCGCTCTCGGACATTTTGCCACCAGTCCTCGGTGAGTTGGGTCTGATCCTGCCAGGTGAGCTCTTCAAAACCGGTGGCTAGGATAAGAGTTCGGGCTTCCTCCGGGTCGGCCAGAAAGCTTACGGAAGGGTCGGGGGCCCAGGGGACGGGGAAGTGTACGGGCTGCACGGGGCCTGCCATGACATCGTGAAGGGTGAGTTTGCCGCCGGGCCGAAGGACACGGTGCATTTCGGTGAAGAGGGCCTGCTTGTCGGCTATGTTCATGGAAGCATGCTGGGTCCAGACGATATCGAAGGACTCGTCTTCAAAGGGGAGGGAGAGGGCGTCGGCGGTGCGGATGGAGATTTTGTCGGAGAGGCCGACCAGCTCGTTGAGGGACTGGGCGGCAGAGCAGAATTCGTCTGAGATATCGATCCCCGTGATCCAGCACCCGAACTCGACTGAGAGTGTCCTGGCTGGGCCACCGATACCGCAGCCTACGTCGAGGACGTGCTGCTCGGGCTGGATTTCAGCCAGCCGGGCAAGGTCTATGGTGGCCTGCTTTCCACGGTTGTGGAGCTCGCTCACGGGAATAAGGTCCCGGTACGTCAGTTCATCAATGGGACGGCCCAACTCTTGGAGAGCCTCCAGGATGCGGGTGGTGAGTGGGTCTCGGGTGGAAGCGGCATCAGGCATGGGCGTCTGGTCCCGGAAAGAGGTGAAGGGCGGGATAACTAGGCCTGATTTGAAGCCTCGGCCTGATGATTCTTGATGTAGTCGATGATGTCGGTGGTGGAAGTGCCGGGGCCAAATACCTCTCCAACTCCCAACTCCTTGAGAGGAGCGATGTCGTCTTCGGGGATGATGCCGCCGGCGAGTACCAGCCGATCATCAATGCCTCGGTCTTTCATTTCGCTGATGATGAGGGGCAAGAGTTCCATATGTGCGCCACTGAGGATACTGATGGCGACGACGTCCACGTCTTCCTGGAGAGAGGCCTCGGCGATCATCTCGGGGGTCTGACGGATGCCGGTATAGATGACCTCCATACCCGCGTCCCGAAGGGCTCGGGCGATCACCTTTGCACCCCTGTCGTGTCCGTCGAGGCCCGGCTTGGCTACAAGGACCCTGATAGTGTTAATGCCAACTTGTGTCATTGCTGGGTACCCCCGTCGGAAGAGTTACGATTGCACGCTGTCCTTGTCTACGAGCTCTATAAGGACTCCGCGGGTGGACTTGGGATGAATGAAGGCTATCATGCCGGCGAGGCCCTGGCGAGGCGATTCATCGATGAGACGGGTGCCGCTTGCCTGTAGAGAATCGAGTTTACCTTGCAAGTCTTCGACTTCCAGGCAAACATGGTGGAGCGCCTCTCCGCGGGCATCGAGGAAGCGGGCGACGCCGGTGTCGGGGCGGACGGGCTGGATGAGCTCCAGGTTTGTCCCGCCGACGGCGACGAGGGTTGCCAGGACACCCTGGTCGGCGATTTCCTCGATAGCGGCGTCCGGGACGCCGAAGGTTTCCTGGTAGAAGCGGAGGGTCTCGGCGGCATCCTTGACCACTATGGCGACGTGGTTAATGTGGCTGGCCTGGCAGACCGGTGTGGAATCTTGTGTCATTGGGGATCCTTGAGAGAGGACTATAGACCAAATTTCAAAAGGTCCCGGGATATTACCATGCGCTGCACTTCGGAGGTGCCTTCGTATATCTCGGTGACCTTGGCGTCCCGGAAATACCTCTCAACGGGGCTTTCTTTGAAATAGCCGTAGCCGCCGTGAATCTGGATGGCCTTGGATGTGACCTGACCAGCAATTTCCGAGGCGAAGAGCTTGGCCATGGCCGATTCCCGGCCGAAGGGCTCTCCACGCTCCTTCTTGTCAGCGGCCTGGTAGGTGATGAGACGGGCGGCGTTGACCTGAGTCGCCATGTCGGCCAGCATCCACTGAATGGCCTGGAAGTCAGAAATAGGGTGGCCAAATGCCTGCCGGTGCCGGGAGTACTCAAGAGCCGAATCCAGAGCCGCATGGGCAATTCCCACGGCCTGAGCGGCAATGGTAATGCGGCTCGCCTCTATGGTTGCCAGCGCGATCCGCATCCCCTTGCCGTCTTCGCCCAGCAGGTTCTTCAGCGGAACGCAACAGTCCTGGAAGAAAAGCTCTGCAGTGTTGGAGCCGCGCATCCCCATCTTGCCTGGCTCGTTGCGGCCTGTGAAACCTTCGTATTGCTTCTCGACAATGAAAGCGGAGATGCCTTTGGTGCCCAGCTTTAGGTTTTCGGTGGCAAACACAACAAGGAAGTCAGCTAGGTCTCCGTTGGTGATGAAGGTCTTGCTGCCGTTGAGGAAATATTGGCCCCCGTGTGTCGTGGCGTTGGTGCGTAATGAGGCGACGTCGCTACCGGCGTTGGGCTCGGAGAGGGCAAAGGCGCCAAGCCTCTGGCCTCGGGCTAAAGGCCTGAGATAGGCGTTCTTTTGCTCGTGCGACCCGAACGCCTCGATACACTTGGAGGCGAGGGAGACGGAGGCGATGTAGATGAGGGACGTGGCGGCGCAGACCCGGGCCAACTCCTCTACCACGATGGAAAGGTCTATGTAGCCGCCTCCGGAACCGCCGTATTGGGGGTCTACGGAGACGCCCATCAGGCCTATTTCTCCCATCTTGCGGAAGTTGTCCCAAGGGAACTCTTCGTCCCGATCGATCCTCGCGGCAGATGGCCCTATTTCCTTCTTGGCGAAGTCTCTTACGTTCCTCTGCAGGAGCTTGTGTTCTTCAGTGAATCCGAAGTCCATTTACTAAATCCTTCCCGGTTTGGGGCATGACTAACCAGTTATCACGGGGCTCAGAAAGTAGCGGACGGTTCGTAGTCACCGAAGACGTCCCGGAGGACATCGCTAATTTCGCCGAGGGTGGCATAGACTTCGACAGCCTCCAGGATCGCGGGCATCGTGTTGCCATCCCCCGCGGCCACTTCTCTCAGAGAGTTCAAGGCGCTGTCCACGGCGGCCTGGTCTCGAGACTGCTTGATCTTCTGGAGATTCTCGACCTGGGTGCGGGCCAGCTCGGGATCTATCTTGAGCGTTCCGTGGAGGTGAGGCTGGGGGCTTTCGTAGGCGTTCACACCCACCACTACCCGCTTCCTCGACTCGATCTCCTGCTGATGGCGGAATGCGCTGTCCTGAATCTCCTGTTGAATGAATCCGCGCTCAATCGCGCCGAGAGCCCCGCCGAAATCGTCTATTCGCTCGATATATTTGAAGGTCTCGTCTTCCAGATCCTTTGTGAGCCGCTCTACGTAGAAGGAACCTGCCAGCGGGTCTATAACGTCGGCGCAGCCCGACTCGTTGGCGACGATCTGCTGGGTTCGGAGGGCGATGGTAGCGGCTTTTTCGGAAGGAAGGGCGAGGGCCTCGTCCATAGAGTTTGTGTGGAGCGATTGTGTGCCACCGAGGACCGCGGCCAGGGCCTGTATGGTGACCCTGACGATGTTGTTCTCGGGCTGCTGGGCCGTTAGAGCGGCGCCGGCGGTCTGGGTGTGGAACCTGACCATCCAGGAGCGAGGGTTCTGGGCGTTGAAGCGCTCCTTCATTATTCGGGCCCAGATCTTTCGGGCGGCACGGAACTTGGCCACCTCTTCGAGGAGGTTGTTCTGGCTGACAAAGAAGAAGGAGAGCCGGGCCCCGAACTTGTCCACGTCCATGCCCGCATCCACGGCGGCCTGAACGTAGGCTATGGCGTCACTAAAGGTAAAGGCGAGCTCCTGGACCGCCGTACACCCGGCTTCCCGCATGTGGTAGCCGCTTATGCTTATGGTGTTCCAGGCAGGAAGACTCTCACCGCAGTAGCGGAAGAGATCAGTGATGAGGCGCATGGAGGGGCGGGGTGGGTAGATGTAGGTGCCACGGGCGATGTATTCCTTGAGGATATCGTTCTGTACGGTGCCGCCGAGCTTTGAGAGGTCGGCGCCCTGCTTCTTAGCCATTGCGACATAAAGCGCTAGAAGGATAGAGGCGGTGGCGTTAATGGTCATGGACGTGGTGACCTTTTCGAGGGGAATGTCCTCGAAAAGAACTTCCATGTCGGCGAGGGTGTCGATGGGGACGCCCACCTTACCGACCTCGCCGCGGGACATATGATGGTCGGAGTCGTAACCCATCTGGGTCGGAAGGTCAAAGGCGACGCTGAGACCCGTCTGGCCCTGCTCGAGCAGGTAGCGGTAGCGGCGATTGGACTCTCCGGCGGATCCGAAACCAGCGTACTGGCGCATGGTCCAGAGCCGGCCGCGGTAGCCCGTCGGGTGGATTCCGCGGGTGAAAGGGAACTCGCCGGGCATGCCGACATCGGACATGTAGTCTTGATCGGCTATGTCGAGGGGAGAGTAGGCGGCTTTGATGGGGACCCCTGAGGAGGTAGAGAAGAGGCCATCCCGCTGTCGGGCCTTGTCGGCATTTTCCTGCCACTCCTGCTGGCGTTGGGTAATCTTATTCAAATCTTTTTCTTTGAGCATAGGGAATCCCCTGGTTGATAACGAAGATTGAGGTCGGCCCGCCTCGCTTATGATAAACGTGTGGAGCGCGTTGCGCCAATAAGCTGAGGAGAGGAGGCAAGGGAAGGTCGTGTTGAGAGCGTGCAGATTGTAATTGGGAGGACTAGGGGATGAGGTCTATAGTCGGGATGGCGTAGGTACCACGGATAGGTTAGACAGGTCTACGCAGACGCTGGCCCAAGTGCCGCCTGAGAAATCCTCATTGGCCTTATGGATCTGCAAGGGCTTTTTTTCTGGGATGGCTTCGCAGTCCATCAGTATTCCCTCGATATGACATTTGATTGCTTCCCTAACAGAGGACAGCGCCTCTTCAAATGTGTCGCCGCCCGAGAAACAGCCGGGTAGATCAGGGACAGTGACACCGTAGGAAGAGCCGGGGTCTTTGTGGATAACGACTGAGTACTGCATTGGCGGCTCTCGAAAGTGCTAAGGAAAACGGGGCAGAGAATTACGCGACGTTGTAGATTTCGGACTCGCCGAGGGTCTCGCGAAGAGCGTTTGTAGTCTCGCCGAGAGTGGCGTAGGTCCGAGCCGCGGTGAGCAGGTAGGGCATGAGGTTTTCGGAGCCGAGGGCGGCGTGCTTAAGGTCGGAGAGGGCGCGGTCGACGGCGGCCTGGTCTCGAGTGTCCCGGGTGCGGTGCAGTCTTTCGAGATGGCGACGCTCGCCTTCCCGATCCATTTCTAAAATGGAAATTCGGGGGTCGCTCCCCTCGGCGTAGCCGTTTATCCCGACCTTGATGCGCTGGTTCTGCTCGATCTCCCGCTGGTATTTGAAAGCAGAGTCGGCGATCTGGCGTTGGAAGTAGCCGTTCTTGACGGCGGCGATGACGCCTCCCTGGTCCTCGATCTGTCGGAAGTACTCGTAGGATTCTTCTTCAATGCGGTCGGTCATGGCTTCAAGGTGGTAGCTCCCCCCGAGGGGGTCGGCGAGGTCAGCCACACCGCTTTCGTGGGCAATAATCTGCTGGGTTCGAAGCGCAACCAGAACGGCTTCCTGGGAGGGAAGGGCAAGAACCTCATCCATGGAGTTGGTGTGGAGGGACTGGACTCCCCCGAGCACGGCGGCGAGGGCCTGGAGGGCGACCCGGGATACGTTTATCTCTGGCTGCTGAGCAGTGAGAGCGGCACCGGCGGTCTGGGCATGAGTGCGAAGCCAGAGGGAGCGGTCGTTTTTTGCGCCGTAGCGGGAGCGGAGCTCTCGGGCCCATATTCTGCGGGCGGCGCGGAACTTGGATATCTCTTCGAAGAAGTCGTCGTGGACGTTGAAGAAGAAGCTTAGCCGGGGGGCGAACTCGTCGATGTCAAGACCGCGTTCAAGGGCCCAGTCCACGTATTCGAAGCCGGCGGCAAGGGTGAAGGCAAGCTCCTGGGCTGCGGTGGCGCCGGCCTCCCGAATGTGGTATCCGCTGATACTTATAGGGTTCCAGCGGGGCATCTCTCTGGCGGCAAGTTCAACGGTGTCGGTGACGAGGCGCATCGAGGGCTCGACGGGGAAAATGTATTCGTTCTGGGCGGTGTACTCTTTAATGATATCGTTCTGAAGTGTGCCACCGAGTTTTGCCCTAGGCACGCCGCGTTTTTCGGCGGCGGCGATGAACATGGCCCAGATAATGGCGGCGGGGCCGTTGATGGTCATAGAGGTGGTGACCTGTTCGATGGGAATTTCGTCGAACAAGACCTCCATGTCGGCTAGAGATGAGACAGCGACGCCACACTTTCCAAACTCGCCGATGGCCATGGGGTCGTCGTGGTCGTAGCCCATGAGGGTGGGCATGTCGAAGGCGGTGCTGAGGCCCGTTTCACCCTGGCCAAGGAGGAACTTGAACCGGGCGTTGGTCTCCTCGGCGGTCCCGAAGCCGGAAAACATTCGCATTGTCCAGAGTCGGCCTCGGTGTCCGGTGGGATGAATGCCGCGCAGGAACGGGTACTGACCGGGCATCCCCATTTTTTCGTCGAAGTCCGGGTAGGGGTCGGGGGAGGGGGTGTGTAGAGGCTCGACGGGCGCGCCGGAGACGGTGGTGAAGAGGGCGTCGCGCTTTCTGGACTCGTCGTACTTTTTGGTCCAGTTGGTCTTGGCTTCCTGGAAGGTATCTTGTTGAGGAGATTCGGACATAGTCGGCTCCTCGGGCGCGGGGTGGCAGGCTGAGGGCGAGTGTAGCAAAGGGGGTGTTGGGGGTCAAACTTGTGGCTATTTTGAGCATCCTCCGGCCCAGGGGGGACAACTTCAAGCAATACAGGTTACGGAATGCCATTTGACGCCTCTCAGTTAAGAGGTGGTGGAGGCAGGCGCAGGGCTGACCTGCAAGCGGTGGCCTATGGCTCCGAGGGCTGTATCCATCTGGTCGAGACGGGAGTTATGGTTGATATTCAGTACTCGGTCGACCTGAGGGAGATGCCACCCTAGACGGCGAGCGAGGTCGGTTTTGCTAATACCTTGGTCTCTCATGCCCTGGTACAGGATGACCTTAACTGCAGTTAGAGTAGGAAGGGCTACTCGGGCGTCGCCGCCGAGGGAGGGGATAGGAATGGCCCTGCGGTCGTGGATACGGGCGGCGATGGCCTCTTGTAGGGCGTCGAGGGCGCGGGCCTGGGCCTCTTCGCAGTCGTCACCGGAGGTGGTGAGCTCTGGGAAATCAATGGAAGTTACCAGAAGGCTCGAGCCCTCGTTTTCGATATGTATTGGATATGAAAGCATGGATTCTCTCGGGAATGGTCGGTTGTGTGCCATCACGCCTGTTTATGCAGCCAGCATACTCAACATATATGTTGTGTGACAATCCTCTGCCGCAGATGGTTTGTAGTTGTGTGAAGAGTGGGTTGAAGGGTGGATTTCATTGACAAAACGCCTCTTCAACCCTATCCTAAAACTCCCTCCATCGGGCATTGCCTGATGTTAAAAAGCCCGCGTTACCTTATAGCGTACTTTCTTAAAGGAGCAGGCATGGGAAGCACTGTCAAGATGCTCGAAATCCACCCTGACCGATGTACCGGCTGCATACAATGCGAGTTGGCTTGTTCGTGGGTGCAGACTGGAACATTCCAGCCGTCCCAGTCACTGATACGGGTGCATATATTCGATGAACAGTCCAGCTATAGCCCGTACACCTGCTTCCAATGCGAAGAGGCATGGTGTCTGCAGGTCTGCCCGGTCAACGCCATAGGCGTAGACCCGGACACCCAGGCGAAGATCGTCATAGAGGACACCTGCGTGGGCTGCAAGCTGTGCGTCATCGCCTGCCCGTTCGGTACGGTGTTTCTCAATCCGACCACCAAAAAGGCTGTCAAGTGCGACCTGTGCGGCGGAGACCCCGCCTGCGCCAGGGCTTGCCCGACTAACGCCATCGAGTTCACCGAGATCGAGGAAGCGACGTGGCTGGGGTCCTGGGGTGACAAGGTGGACGCTAACTACGCCCGATCCATAGAAGGGAGCTAAAGCCATGGCATACGGATGGTCGGGGCGTCTGCTCCGAGTTGATCTCAGCACCGGCACAATAGTAAAAGAAGACCTGAATGAAGAGTGGGCCCACCAATACGTAGGTGGGAGGGGCCTTGGAGCCAGGTATCTCTATGAGGACCTGGATCCGAAGGTCGAACCCCTGAGCCCGGAGAACGAGCTGATCTTCGCCACGGGCCCGATGACCGGGACCAACGCCTCGTGCGGGGCTCGGTACATGGTTGTTACCAAGAGCCCACTGACCGGGACTATTACCACGTCCAACTCGGGTGGGCACTGGGGCCCGGAGCTCAAGTTTGCCGGGTACGACATGGTGATCTTCAACGGGAAATCGCCGAACCCGGTCTACCTGTGGATCTACGACGACGACGTGCAACTCGTAGATGCGAGTCACCTGTGGGGCAAGGGTGTGTGGGAGACGGAGGACACGATCCGGACCGAGACAGCGGTCCCGGACGCTATCGTGGCGAGCATCGGGCCTGCAGGTGAAAACATGGTCCGATTCGCATCGATAATGAATGACAAGCACCGGGCCGCGGGTCGCAACGGCGTCGGGGCGGTGATGGGTTCCAAGAACCTGAAAGCGATAGGTGTGCGGGGCACGGGGGCCGTACAAGTGGCGAAGCCCGACGCGATGATGGAATCGACGTTTGCGGCGAAGGTAAAGCTGGCTGCGTCTCCCGTCACCGGCGAGGGTCTCCGAGCCTACGGGACCCCAATCCTGGTCAACGTGATCAACCAGCACGGCGGCCTGCCCACGAACAACCACCAGTACGGCGAGTTCGACGAAGCCGAGGGGATTAGCGGTGAGACGATGACCGACACCCGTCTCACTGGGCCCAAGGCGTGCTTCGCCTGCACCATAGCATGTGGTCGGGTGACTCACCTGCCCGGAGATGCGGCGGATAAGTACATGGTTACCACCACTCCTCGCAACTGGAAGATGTCGGGTGAGGGGCCGGAGTACGAGGCAGCATGGGCCATGGGCGCCGACTGCGGAATCGGGGACCTGGATGCGCTGATCAAGGCCAACTGGATCTGCAACGACCTGGGAATCGACCCGATATCCTACGGCGGCACCCTCGCAGCGGCGATGGAGCTTTACGAAAAAGGCGTTATCACGCAAGAAGAGACCGGGATGGCCCTGGACTTCGGCGACGGGGATGCGCTGGTCGCCATGGCCGAGAAAACCTGCTTCCGGGAAGGCTTTGGCAACGAACTGGCCGAAGGCTCCAAGAGGATGACCGAGAAGTACGGCCACCCTGATCTGTTCATAGGAGTGAAAGGTCAGGAAGTCGCGGCTTACGACGCACGGGCATTCCAGGGCATCGGGCTGGGGTACGCCACCTCCAACAGGGGCGCATGCCACCTGAAGGCCTACACCATAGCCGCGGAAGTGTTCGGAATACCGGAGCAGGCCGATCCTGCCGTAACGGAGGGTAAGGCGGGGCTGACCAAGATATTCCAGGACGTCACCTCGACAGTGGACGCCGCTGGGCTGTGCCTGTTCCTGACCTTTGGCATCGGGCTGGACGACATACAGCCGGAGCTCAACGCAGCGACTGGCATGGACTACTCCATGGAAGACCTGCTGGAAGTCGGAGAGCGGATCTACAACCTGGAGCGGGTCTGGAACATCAACGCCGGTATTCCGGGGGCCCAGGACACGCTGCCCAAGAGGCTGCTTGACGAAGGCATTCCCGCAGGCCCGGCCAAGGGTCGAGTCAATCGGCTGTCCGAGATGCTGCCCGAGTACTACGACCTCAGGGGCTGGACCCGGGACGGAGATCCCACGGACGCCAAACTGGCGCAGCTCGGCATTCTCTAAAGCCCGACCGATTTATGGACTATCGGGACCTGTAAAGGCATGGGATACCGATGAACGGTTGGACCGGAAAAGTCCTGCGGGTTAACTTGACCAACGGAGTCGTTGCGAAAGAAGACCTGAACATGGGCTGGGCTCGTGAGTACGTGGGTATGAGAGGCCTCGGCGCCAAGTACCTATACGAAGAGATGCATGACCCCACGGTCGACGCTTTGGCGCCGGATAACGTGCTTGTCTTATCCACGGGGCCGCTGACCGGTACAGGGGCGTCGGCGTCATCACGCTACTCGGTTGTAACCAAGAGCCCGCTGACTGGCGGGATGGCCGGATCCAACTCGGGAGGCTTTTGGGGCCCGGAGCTCAAGTTCGCCGGGTATGACATGGTCATCGTTCATGGGAAGTCTCCGAGCCCCGTGTACCTGTGGGTCTACGACGATGACGCAAGGCTCCTCCCTGCGGAAGGTATCTGGGGCAAGACGGTCTGGGAGACTCAGGACCTGATAAGGGCTCAGACCGGAGTGCCGGACTGCGTTATCGCAAGTATCGGGCCGGCAGGGGAGAACCTCGTCAGGATTGCGTGCATAGTGAACGACCTGCACCGGGCCGCGGGCCGCTCCGGGGTCGGGGCGGTGATGGGTTCGAAAAACCTGAAAGCTATCGCCGTGCGAGGCACGGGTTGCGTTCAGGTTGCATCGGTGGAACGTGCTATGCAGGCCATTGGATCGCAGCACGGGAAGTTGACGAATAATCCCGGTGTGATGGGGATGCAGATGTACGGCACACTCGAAATCATGGGAATCATCAACGAGACGGGCGGGCTTCCGACCCGCAACCACCTGGAAACGCAATTCGAGGGTGAGGAAGACATAAACGGCGAAGCCGTGACCGACAACCGGCTTGTAGCAAACAAGGCGTGCTTCAGCTGCACGATTGCATGCGGCCGGGTTACTCACCTGCCGGGAGACGCGGCGGGCAAGTTCTTGGTGAACACCCACCCGCGGAACTGGAACGTAGCAGGCGAAGGGCCGGAGTACGAAACCGCGTGGGCCCTTGGGTCTCAGTGCGGGATTTCGGACCTGGACGCTTTGATCAAGGCCAGCTGGATGTGCAACGACCTGGGCGTCGACACAATTTCGATGGGGGCAACGATCTCGGCGGCGATGGAACTGTACGAAATGGGCGCCATCCCCGACAGCGAAGCGGGCATGAAGATAAACTTCGGCAGCGGGGATGCGCTGGTGTCCCTGGTCGAAAAGACCTGCTACCGAGAAGGGATCGGGGATGCGCTGGCTGAGGGATCGAAGAGAATGGGGGTCAAGTACGGGAACCCAGGGGTGCACATGGGCTCCAAGGGACAGGAGTTCCCTGCATACGACCCACGAGCCTTTAACGGGATGAGTTTGGCCTATGCCACCAATAATCGTGGCGCCGACCATCTGCGGGCGTTCACGCCGGGGGCCGAGATCTTCGGTATGCCGTATAAGCTGGACCCCGGTTCGCCGGAGGGTAAGGCCGAACTGGTCGTGTCTCTGCAGAATGAGAACTCGATACACGACTCCACGGGGCTGTGCCTGTTCATTTCCGCCGGCAACGATCTGGATGACATAAGAAAACTGTTGGAAGGGGTAACGGGCCTGGAATTCACCATGGACGACATGAACACCATAGGTGAAAGAGTATGGAACCTGGAGAGGCTGTTCAACCTCAAGGCCGGACTCACCAAGGCCGACGACACACTACCCGACCGTATCCTAAAGGATGCGATATCCGGCGATAATAATCCGGCGAAGGGCAGAGTTGGGCAGCTGGACAAGATGCTTCCTGAGTACTACAGCCTGCGGGGATGGGACCAAGAAGGAAAGCCGACCGAGGCTAAGTTGGAAATGCTGGGCATCGCCTAGCTATTGCGTAGAGATCGTGCCTAAGGTTAAGTATCTGGGGAAGCTGAGAGAGCTAGCGGAAGTAACGGAAGAAGAGATAAGCCAACCACGGGTGCAGGGGCTTCTGGTAGAGTTATCGAACGGGAGTCGAAGCGAGTTGAGATCGTTGCTGTTCCTGGATGGTGATGAGTCGGACCTTAACGAGGACGTAGAAGTACTGGTAAATGGCCGCAATATAAAGTTCCTGGACGGAATGGCAACGCCGTTGGACAAGGAAGACAGGGTAACCCTCCTGTACCACGGCGTAAGAGGCTTTCCGGGAGGTTAGGTGAAATGGCAAACAAGAGACACGTAGTCGTAGGTGCGGGACCGGCAGGACTTCGGGCAATCGAGACGATCAGATCACACGAGTCCGATTCCTCGATTACACTCATAGGCAATGAGCCGGCGTACTCTAGGATGGTATTACCCTACTACCTGGCCGGAGACATCCAGGAGAAGGCATTATTCACGGGCGACGACGGCTATTTTGCCGGTCTGAACGTGGAGACGAAGTTCGGAGCACAGGTCACGGGAATCGACGCGGCGGCGAAGTCGGTCTCTCTGAGCGACGGCTCGACCGTTGAATATGACGACCTGCTGATAGCCACCGGCTCCTCCGCCACCCGGCCCCCGATTGACGGGGCCGACCTGGCGGGTGTGCAGAACATGTGGGACATAGAGGACGCCAGGAACTTCAAATCCAGCGTCTCGGCGGGGAGCAGGGTGGTGATCGTCGGGGCGGGATTCATTGGCCTGATTATCCTGGACGGCCTTCACGGTGGCGGGCACACAATCACTTTCGTTGAACTGGAATCTCACATATTGCCGAGAATGATCAACGCCGAAGCCGCTGAAGTAGTGGAAGCGTGGCTGGAGAAGAACGGGGTGAGGTGCATTACCGGGACCAGCGTCACCAGTATCGGTGAGCACGACGGTCACCGCGACGTGAAGCTGGGAAACGGCGATAAGATGGAAGCAGACGCGGTCGTAATGGCCACTGGCATCAGGGCCAACCTGGACTTCGCCTCGGGCGCGGGGATTGCCACGGGCCAGGGGATCCTGGTGGACGGGAGAATGGCGACCAACGTGGACGGGATCTACGCAGCGGGAGACGTGGCAGAGGGCCCGGTCCTCCACTCCGACTCCAAGGCCGTGCACGCCATTCAACCCACCGCTTTCGAGCATGGAAGGGTGGCCGGGTGCAACATGGCCGGACACGACGTGAGCTACGCCGGGAGCGTCGGGTTTAACGTGGTTGATGCGGTCGGGCTTCAGGTGGCGAGTTTCGGAGACTGGCAGAGCGATGCGGACACCATAGTCATTTCAAGCTCGATAACCTCAGTATACCGGCGACTGTCGTGGGACGGGGACCGGATAGTGGGCGCGGTTATGATAGGCCGGGCCTCCGACGTCGGAGCACTCAACGACGTGGGCATGGTCAAGGGCTTCATTCAGGCCGGCACACACCTGGCCAAGTGGAAGGACTACCTTAAAGAGAACCCGCTGGACGTAAGAAAGCCGTACGTGGCCTGCAAGGTCGCCGAAGGACTGCTGAAAAGCACCCTCACGGGCGGTGAGTCCGCAGACCGAAGCTACAGACACAACAATGTCAGCGCAAAGACGCAAGTCTCCGATTGGCACGGCGTATTGGTCGGCGGGATACCGGAGGCTGACTCGGGCTCCGAGTAGATGTCATGAAAGTAGAGATAAAGCTATTCGCCAGCCTGCGGGCTCGGATGGGCAACGGCACCGGAAAGGGAGAGATGGAGTTGGAGGAGGGCGCTAACCTTTGGGATGTTCTTTCCAAGCTGGAAATCCCCGCTGAGCTCGCCCACATGACCCTGGTTAACGGCCAGCATTGTCCCGCCGAACAGGAATGGCGGGAACAGAAACTGCTACAGGAAGGCGACGTCGTGAGCGTGTTTCCGCCCCTCGCGGGCGGGGCCCGGAACCCGGGAGCCAACGGCGGCTGATGAATCTGAACCGGTTAAGCCAAAGGGGGGCCTTTCTTATTGAAAGGCCCTTTCCTTTTGGTATCATAGGCAAGATGAAATTCCGGTTACTTGTACTGGCCGTTGTCTGTGTCCTGGTTGCAGCCGGGTGCTCCACGGTCTCGATATCTCCCAGTCCGACCCCCGAACCCACCGGCACCTCCGTAACCGAGCAGGCCTGGGCTGCGATACCGGACCTTCCTACCCCTCGAACCTCAGCATCGGTGGCAGAGGCCGGGGGCAGGATATACGTGATGGGCGGCCTGGACGAGCTTGGCCGTTCATCCACAAAAGTCGAAGTGTTCGAACCCCGCACCAGCAGCTGGGGCGACGCCGCGCCTTTGCCAAAGGGACTGCATCACGCGACGGCAGTCACTTTCAGCGTTGATGGTTTAGACAAGATTTACCTGTTTGGCGGGCTATCCGGGAGGAGGGGGGAGGCGTCGGACGCGGTGTATATCTATGAGCCTCGGTTGGACTGGTGGGGCGAAATGGCCCCAATGCCCGCCGCTCGAGGAGCGCTCACGGCCACCGTATACGGCGGCCTGATCTACGTGATCGGCGGGTTGGAGGATGATGCGGTCTCGTCTCGAATAGACATCTATGAGCCAGAGTCGGACTCCTGGTCGGAAGGGCCTCCCTTGATGACCGGGCGGAGCCACATGAGTGCTGTGACTTTGGGTCGGCTGATCTACGTGATCGGCGGCAAGGACGAGACGGGAGTCGCGAGTCTGGACCTGGTAGAGGCGCTGGACCCGACAACCGGGGCCTGGGCCGAGGTGCGGGAATTGAACGTCGGGAGGGCTAGTATCGGCGCCTTGGAACACCGGGGACGTCTCTTCGTTCTGGGCGGCGAAAACATCGATACGGCCCTGGACTCGGTGGAGAGTTTTGATCCAAAAGCCGCCCGGTGGCACAACTACCAGCCTCTACCCTCGGCACTGCATGGGGCGGCCACCGCGAAGGTGGACGGTATTGCCTATTCTATTGGGGGCAGTTCGGGTCCAGGCTTGTCAGTTGTAGGCGATGCCTACGCGATAGCCTTGCAGTAAGGCCGAGTCGAGCCTAGTCCTCTTCGCAGGGGGCGTTCACGTA
Organism: Dehalococcoidia bacterium; assembly: GCA_965197585.1. Taxonomy (GTDB): domain Bacteria; phylum Chloroflexota; class Dehalococcoidia; order Plut-88900; family Plut-88900; genus Plut-88900. The sequence goes on along the minus strand of OZ240215.1, from coordinate 1,469,103 downwards.
CCCCGACCTGAAGTCCAGCACCACTTCCTTTTCCACCTCGAAAGCGTGACGCCAGCGGCAGCCTATGTCGTTGCCCAGGATGTGTATCGAGATGGAAGGCTGGTCCTTATCCATAGTCTCGATCTTGTGGATGTCGCCGTCGGGAGGGACGAGCCGGGTGATGTCCCCGACGCGCAGGACGTTGGTGGCGACGTGGGTGAGGCGGGCGCGGTCGGGGTCCGAGCCGTCGTCCTCTCGGTGGTAGACGGTCTCCAGTTGACTGCCCTGGTACACGCCGACGAGTCCCCAGGCCAGGTGGTCGTGTACTGGTGTGGTGCAACCGGCGGGGACGACCATGGCCATTACAGATAAGGAGTTGTCCTCCTCCCGGTGGACCAGGTACTGGGCGAATTTTTCGGGGAGGGGCACCTTGAACTCGTCGGCGAGCCAGTCCGGGGAGTCGAGCATCTGCTGGAACTCGGGGTAGATGCGTTCGATGGCCTCCTCGGGCGGCAGGCCCATCTTTGAGACTTCCACAACGCCCTCTACGAACCGGGCGAGCTTCTCGGGGCGGATGTCTATGGAGGTGGTCATGTGGTTTCTCCCTGCCTAGCTCTTCCTATGGTGGTTCAGCGTGAGTTCCAGGGCAGAACTTGTGGGTGAGGGCTTTAAGCCCTCACCCACATTGTAGCTTCGATTAGCTGTCCGTTACGATTACCCGGTGGAACTACGCAAGGTCGTAGCGGTCAAGGTTCATCACCTTGTTCCACGCGGCGACGAAGTCGCTCACAAACTGCTGTTGCCCGTCGTCGCAACCGTAGACCTCTGCGAGGGCCCGGAGCTCGGAGTTCGAGCCGAAGACCAGGTCTGCACTGGTGGCAGTCCACTTGAGATCACCGGTCTGGCGGTCGCGTCCCTCGAAGACACCATCAGATGACGAGGCTTTCCACGCGGTGCTCATGTCGAGCAGGTTCACGAAGAAGTCGTTGGTCAAGGAACCCGGCCGGTTAGTGAATACGCCGTTCTGGGACTGCCCGGAGTTTGCATTAAGGGCACGCATGCCACCGACCAAGGCTGTCATCTCGGGAGCGGTCAGCGTCAGCATGTATGCCTTCTCAACCAGCTGTTCTGCCGCAGAATCTCCGTTTGCGTTGTAGTTGCGGAACCCGTCTGCAGTGGGCTCGAGGACGGCAAAGGACTCTTCGTCGGTCCACTCCTGCGATGCGTCGGTGCGGCCAGGAGTGAAGGGGACCTGCACATCCTGTCCGGCGTTCTTTGCAGCCTGCTCGACACCCGCGCACCCGGCCAAGACGATCAGGTCAGCGAGGGAGACCTTCTTTCCTCCGGCATTGAACTCGGCCTGGATCTTCTCCAACGCCTGCAGCGCATTAGCCAGCTCGGCAGGGTTGTTCGCTTCCCAGTCTTTCTGCGGTGACAAGCGTACGCGGGCTCCGTTTGCTCCACCGCGCTTGTCGGTGCCGCGGAACGTTGCCGCCGACGCCCAGGCTGTAGAGACCAGCTGGGAAACCGACAGTCCAGAGGCGAGGACTTTAGCCTTGAGGTTGGCGATATCCTGATCACCGATCAACTCATGGTCTACGTCGGGGACGGGGTCCTGCCAAATCAGCACCTCTTCGGGAACCAGGGGCCCGAGATACCGGCTGCGGGGGCCCATGTCTCGGTGAATCAGCTTATACCACGCCCTGGCGAAGGCATCCTCTAGCGCCGCTGGGCTTTCGAGGAAGCGCTTCGCAATCGGCGCGTAGTTCGCTTCCATTCTCAGCGCCATGTCCGTAGTGAGCATCATGGGGGCGTGCTTCTTGGTCGGATCGTGTGCGTCGGGCACGGTTGCCACTGCTGCGGCATTCTTGGGAGCATATTGCTGTTTGCCGGCCGGGCTCTTCGACAACTCCCACTCGTTGCCGTGCAGGGTTTCAAAGAAGCTGTTGTCCCATTTTGTTGGGGTATCAGTCCAGGCTCCTTCAAAGCCGCTGGTAATCGTGTGGACGCCCTTGCCGTCACCATAGTTTATCTTCCACCCAAAGCCTTGCTCCTCAATGCCAGCGCCCTCCGGCTCGGAGCCGACGTAGTCCTCGGCGACGGCGCCATGTGCTTTGCCGAACGTGTGTCCGCCGGCGATAAGCGCAACGGTCTCCTCGTCATTCATCGCCATGCGGCTGAACGTTTGGCGAATGAAGGGCGCCGATGCGAGTGGGTCCGGGTTGCCGTCCGGCCCCTCCGGGTTCACGTAAATCAAGCCCATGTGGTCGGCGCCCAGAGGCCCGTGGAGGTCTCCGTTATTTTCGTGGCGCTCGTTTGCAAGCCACGTACTCTCAGCGCCCCAGTCAGTCTCGTCGGCCTCCCAGACGTCCGGGCGCCCGAAGGCGAAACCGAAGGTCTTGAAACCCATCGACTCCAGAGCGCAGTTGCCCGCTAAGATGATCAGGTCGGCCCACGATAGGCTCCGTCCATACTTCTGCTTGACCGGCCAGAGCAAGCGGCGCGCCTTGTCCAGGTTTCCGTTGTCGGGCCAGCTGTTGAGTGGTGCAAAGCGCTGGTGGCCGGAGCCTCCACCGCCGCGGCCATCAGCGATGCGGTACGTGCCCGCTGCATGCCAGGTCATCCGGATGAAGAGCGGTCCATAGTGGCCGTAGTCGGCGGGCCACCAGTCCTGGGACGTTGTCATCACCTGCTCAATGTCCTTCTTCAGGGCATCGACGTCAAGGTTCTTGACCGCCTCAGTGTAGTTGAAGTCTTTCGCCATCGGGTCTGATTGGGGAGAGTTCTGGCGGAGAGCCTTCAGGCTTAATTGATTCGGCCACCAATCTTGATTAGATGTCATTTCTCGCCTCTCCATTTAATAATTTTATGAAATTCGCGCACCCCTCTGGCACTATGGCGCGCTTGCCACATGGTAGCATTGATGGTTGTTTTTTGGAAGACTTTCGGGACTGCGGAAGACCTGTGTCGGCATGTGCCGAATGCATGAATGCACGATGTTTTCTGCCCCATAACTCAAGTGGTTTCTTGGATGGGATGTTTAGTCTACGGGTTGTCGACAACGTAAGTCGTGCCGATGTGGCCCTCGGTTTCCATTCGAGCGTAATCGTTTTCACCGTAGCCGAGAAGATCAGAGTAGATGTATGGGTTGTGTTCACCGAGTTGGCAGGGTGGCATCCGAATCTCGTTGGGGTGGGCCGAGGCTTTCCACATGATTCCGGGGTGCAGGTGTGTTCCGCAGTCCTCTTGGGTGACGGTTTCGAAGAAGCCTCGGGCCTCGTATTGAGGATCGGAGAAGGCGTCCTCGTTGTAGATAACGGGCCCGGCGGCTACCCCGTGGGACTGGAGAAGGGTGGCGACCTCATAGGGGTCACGTTCGAGGGTCCATCGGGTGATATGCTCGCCAATCTCGTTCTGGTTGTTGTAGCGGCCGGTTACCGTGGCGAAACGGCGGTCGGTGGCCCACTCCGGACTTCCAAGCGCACGAACGAATGCCTCCCACTCATCGTCGGTCCCGATGGCGATGGTGACCCACTGGTCTTCTCCCTTGCAGGGGAAACAGTCGTGGGGAGCCAGTGACCAGTGTCGGTTCCCGAGGGCCGTGGGTATGCGGCGGTTGACGGCGTACTCCAGGATCTGCCTAGGCATGAATGAGGCCATAGACTCGATCTGGGCCAGCTCAATCAGACAGCCTTTGCCAGTGTGCCGCCGAGCCCGCAGAGCGCTCATGGCTGCGAATGCCGCATACTGGCCCGCGATCCCATCTCCGACCGTGGTTGTGCTGATTGCCGAGAAATCCGTGTCCGTATAGTTTCGAAGCCATGTATGCCCGGCGATCGCCTCGGCGTGGTTACCCATCGAACGGTAGTCCCTGTAGGGCCCGTTCAACCCGAAACCCGGCATCCGCACCATAACGATGTCGGGTCGCTGCTTACGTACCGCCTCATAGTCGATCTCCAGTTTCGCCATTGTAGTGGGCGTGTTGTTTTCGACCAGTACATCACTTACCTGTAGAAGCCTGTCGAAGATTTGCCGGCCCTCCGGGCGGGTGAGGTCCATAGTCACGCTTTGCTTGTTGCGGGCGTGGACGTTGAAGAGCGCAAACCGGTTGGCTCGATTGTCGCCCAACTCCCCCTCAGGATAGGCGAGCCACCATACACCGGGGGGAGGAGCTATCCTTTCCCGAGACCACACCCGCGTGGATATGGGCGCAATCTGGGTTGACTCGATTCGTATGACCTCGGCGCCCCAGTCGGCGAGGAGTTGGGTGGTGAAGGGGCCCGCCCAGATCTGCGTGATGTCCAGGACTCGGATTCCTTCCAGGGGAAGACGACCCATTGTCTATATTACCCCCGCTTGCTTTAGCTTACTGAGCTCTTCTCGGCTGAACCCCAGTTCGCCGCCGAGGATCTCGGCATTGTGCTGGCCGAGCCTTGGCGCCGGTCTTCTGACCGAGACACGGGCCCCGCCCATTGTCAGGGGCGACCCCGGATATGCCGTGATCCCCGAAGCGCTTTCGATGCGGCTCCAGAACCCACGATAGGTATAGTGCGGGTCGGCGAGGAGGTCGGCAGTATTGTTGATGGGCGCGGCCATTGAACGATGGGCCTGCGCCTTTCGCCACGCCGTCTGATTATCCTGGTTCAAAGCCCACTCCAGGATGCGTAACTGGAGCATCTCCAAGTTCTCGGGTTCCTGGCGTGCGTCGGGGTCTGTAAAGCGAGGGTCCTGGGCCAGTTCGGGAGCATCGATCAGCGTGGGAAGTTGCCCCATGGCAGCCGGAGTGCCCGCGTCGAAGGCAATGTAGCCGTTGCTGGTAGGCAGGACTCCACTTACCGCGCTCACTCCGGCGGGCAGCCGACCGCCTCTTTCACCCGTGTATTGGTAGGAGAGAAAGGTCAGGCTGCGTCGGTCTATATTTCCTGCCTGGATCTCCATGATGGACATGTCGAGATGGTCCCCGACCCCCGTCACCTCTGTTTCGAAGAACGCAATCATCGTCGCCAGTGCTGCGGCAGTGCCTGCTTGATGGAAGACTATTCCGTCGGCGAGATTGAGAGGCGGGTGGTCGGGTGAGCCTGTGACTGACATGGGTCCGCCCATCCCGTACTGGGTTATCTCGTCGGACTTGAATTGGCGGTAGGGGCCCGTCTGCCCGAAATTGGTGACCGATGTTATCACGAGGGCCGGGTTGGACTGCGACAGTTCGCGAAAACCGACACCCAAAGTGTCCAAAACTCCCGGCTCGAAGCTCTCAACGAGAATATGGGCCCCGGCGGCCAGTTTCCGAAGAACCTTCCTACCGACCTCGCTGGCTAAGTTGAGGGTAATGCCGCGCTTGCCGAGGTTTACGTATTGGAACGTGCCGCCTGCCTGGGAGCCAGGGAGAGTGTTGGCGAAGGGGGCGAGCCGTCGGGCGGGGTCTCCAAGAGTGGGGGATTCGACCTTGATTACGTCGGCGCCCTGGTCGGCGAGGAGTCGGGTAGAGAATGGACCGGCGACGCCTTGGGATAGGTCTATGACGCGGATACCGTCGAGAGGCAGCATCGAGGGCCTTTCTTTCGGTCTCGGAAGTGGGCTTATTGTAGCATGAGGGTTGGGAATGGATTGATTGACGGAGGGTGCTTCGGACAATATGATTCGAGTTGGCATTCAGAGATTGAGGAGCCGTTGAGGAAGACATGAAATCCAAGGCTGACGTTGTAATCATTGGCGGCGGGGTGATGGGGTGCAGTATCTTGTTCAACCTGGCGCGGCGCGGGGTGACGGATACGGTGCTGGTCGAAAAGGAATCGCTGGGCGCTGGGTCGACCGGCAGGTCGTCGGGGATTGTGCGGATGCACTACTCCAGCGAGGTTAATGCCCGGTTGGCGATGACTAGCCTGGAGACGATCCGCGACTTCGACCAGATTGTGGGTGGAGACTCGGGGTTCGTGAACGTAGGGGCCATGTTCATAGCACCGCCGGGGGCTGAGGAGTCGTTCAAACGCAACATAGCCATGCAGCAGTCGCTGGGGATTGACACCCGAGTCCTGGACATGAAGCAGGCTCGAGAGGTTGCGCCACACTTCGCATTTGATGAGTCGGATGCCATCTGCTTCGAGCCACACTCAGGGTATGCCGATCCTCCGAGTGTGGGACAGGGCTTTGCGTCGGCGGCGCGGGGCATGGGGGCGCAGGTTTTGCTGGACAACCCGGCACTCGACGTAGAGATTGTGAATGACAGGGTTGTCGCTGTTGAGACCAGAGAGGGTCGTATTGAGACGGATACTGCGGTAGTTGCTGCGGGGCCGTGGTCGGTGAGAGTGATGAAGGGGCTCGGGATGGACATGCCTCTGACTGCGACTCGGCACGAGGTGTTCTTCCTGAAACGCCCGATGAACGTTATACCTGAGCACCCGGTGATCGGGGACCTGGTGAACATGGCGTACATGAGGCCGGAAAGCCCCGACCTGACCCTTGTGGGTGACGTGGAACTGGAGATAGAGGCCAACCCCGACGACTACGACCAGAAGCCGGGGATGGACTATATCGAGAGGATGTGGCGCCGGGTGGCTAGACGGGTCCCGGGGCTGGGGGAGGCGGAGTATTTCACTGGCTACGCGGGCCTGTACACTAACACACCGGACGGCCACCCGATAATCGACAAGATGGAGGGGATAGAAGGACTCTACATCTGCACGGGGTTCAACGGCCATGGGTTCAAGGAGTCGCCGGCGGTGGGGATGCTCGTTGCGGAGATGATTGTGGATGGTGAGGCTACGACTATAGACATTTCGAGTCTCGGCATGTCCCGGTTTGGGGACGATGCCCTGAATAGAGTTGACTATGCTTCCAAAGTAATGGGGTGACGGGCCCGCCCGGATTCCCAACCAACCAAGACCCTCAGGAGGACCAATATGTGCTCTATGAAATACCCCGACTGGGAAGACTTCATGGCCAACAGTTTCGCAGGCCGCCGGAAGTTCCCCTTGATAGCCGACGAACTGCCCACCTTCCTGGGCGTTCCCCACGTCACTTCTAAGGACGAACTCAAGGGACAGGACGTCGTGATAATCGGGGCGCCCTACGTTGCGACGGCTACGGACAAGTATGCGGGCGTAGACAAGTGGGAGTGGATATCGGGGCCCAAGAGGGTGAGGCAGCAGTCGGTGCGGTATGGGTCGGGATACATTCAGGACTTCGATATCGACGTCTTCGAACACCTGAATGTTGTGGACTACGGAGACGCCGACATCCCGGAAGAGGTCAACGTTTCCCAGACGCCGGAGAACATTCTCAGGGCGCAGGCGGCAGTGGAGGAGAAGGTCGGCGACGTGCTTGAAGCCGGGGGCATTCCGATTGTGATTGGCCAGAACTCGCCGTTGGGGTCTTTTGCCATAGCCAAGTCGATCTCGGAGCACACGGCGGGGCAGGTCGGGTGCGTCAGCCTGGACACCCACTGGGATGCGGCAAAGATTGACCGGATGACCAACGACCCTCGCATCGCCGGAAGTGGCAGCTGGAAGCACAAGATGTACGAGTTCCTCGAGAACATGCACCCGAGCACCCTGGTCGAGATCGGGGAGCGTGGCATGTTGGAGAAGAAGGACATCGTGCGTCGCTACCTAAGGGATGGGGCGCGGTTCATCTCCTCATGGGAGGTGCGGAGCTTGGGCATCGAGGGCGTGATCAAGGAGCTTGACCGAGCCTACCAGGGCACCGACGGTGTCTACGTTCACTTCGACATGGATGTGCTGGGGGGTGCGGGGCCCGCGTCGGGCGACATAATGGGCGAGCTTGCCGAGCCTATCGGCCTGACGGACTACGAGGTCATCAGGATTGCCCACGAGGTCGGGCGGCGCGGCCTGAGCGGTATGTCATTCATCTGCATACCGCCGGGGTCGGCGGTGATTTACCGGGTGATCGTGTACGTGATCATGTACCTGATGGCCGGTCTGGCGCTGGAGAAGGCGAAGTAGGGGTTAGGCGCTACGCCGCGCCCAAGAAGACCTTGGTCAGGATGTCCGTGTCCCGGACCGACTGCGGTGTGCCGTCGTGGACAACCTGGCCCTTGTCGAGGACGTAGGCCCGGTTCACGATGTCCAGAACTCCCTTGATGTTGTGCTCAACGACAAATATCGTGGTGCCGAGCTTTTCGCTGATCTCGGAGACCTTCTGGAAGACCTCTTTGACTACGATGGGAGCGAGGCCGAGGGTCGGCTCGTCCAAGAGCAGGACTTCGGGGTCGGCCATGAGGCCCCGGCCGAGGGCCAGCATCTGCTGCTGACCTCCCGACATCTGGCTGGCATAGTCCTTGCGCTTCTCGTGGAGAATCGGGAATAACTCCATTACCCCGTCGATACGGCGGCGTTTCTCGGCGCTGCTGTTGAGATAGAGGCAGCCCATCTCGAGGTTTTCTTCAATGGTAAGGTGGGTGAAGACCCGCCGGCCCTGGGGTACGAAGGCGATACCCTCTTTGACGATCTCATGGGTCTCGGCCTGGAGGAGGCTTTGCTGCCAGTAAACCTTCCCTCCGACCACGGGCGCCAGACCCATGATGGCGCGCAGTACGGTCGATTTCCCTGCGCCGTTGGGGCCCATGACAGCTACGACTTCGCCTTTCTCTACGCCGAGGGACGCCTGGTCCAGGGCGATGACGGCGCCATAGTGGACGGAGATGTCCACGAGCTCTAGCAGCCTCATTTCGCCGTTGCCGTTTTTCGCTTTCATCAGGGCATTATCCTCACGGGGTTAGTCACCCAGGTAAGCCTCTATAACCTCGGGGCGGTTCAGGACGTCCTCGACCTTCCCTTCGGCTAAAAGGGTACCGCTGTCCAGGACGAAAATGTGGTCTGAGAGCTCGCGTACGATGTCCATGTTATGGGAGATGAAGACAATTGTGTGGTCCTGGTCCCGCATCTGCTTCATGATCTCCTTCACCCGTTCGAGCATTTGGGGGAAGAGGCCGGCGAAGGGCTCGTCGAAGAGGTAGACCTTGACGTCCATGGCCATGGCACGCCCGATTTCCAGGAGCTTGCGCTGGCCGTAGGAGAGGTTCATGGCGAGGGCGCGGCGCTTGTGCCACATGCCGACGTTTTCGAGTATCTGCTGGGCCTTTTTCTTATAGTCCGGCTTGGCACGTTCGAAGAGGGCGGGCAGCCAGGGCCGGCTGGTCATGACGACCATGATGTTGTCCCAGACGGTGATCTGGTCGAAGAGCCGGACTTCCTGGAAAGTGCGGGTAAGACCGTGGTCAGGGGTCTCGAAGGCGTGAACGACTTTGAGACCCTTGCCATCGATAATGACCATGCCGCCGTCGAGGGGGAGGGTGCCGGAGAGGAGATTAACGAGGGTGGACTTCCCCGAGCCGTTGGGCCCTACGATACTGGTCACACCCGTGCCTGGGATGGATATGGATAGCCTGTCGACGGCCCGGACTGCACCGAAGTGCTTGGAAACCTCATCGGTTGCCAGGATGGACGGTTCTTGAGCTTCAGGCGTGGATGTGGTCAAAGCTTATATCTCCCAACCAGCCCCTGTGGTCTGAAGAGCATTAGGAGAACAAGAAGGACTCCCAGGACGATCTGTCGGGCCTGGCCTATGTACTCGGTGGGGAGGAAGGGAAGGAATCGCATGCCCTCTTCAAGCAGGACAAAGACCATTGCGCCCAGCAGGGACCCCCAGATGGTGGCCAAGCCGCCAAGAATGACTATGGATACCATGAGGATCGACTCAAGGAGTATGAAGGAGTTGGGGTCGATAAAGCTGGTCCAGCTTGAGAACAGGCCGCCGGCTAGGGACGCCATCATGGCGGAGATGACCCAGATGGCCAGCTTGTAGAAGGTGACGCGATAGCCGAATACTTCGATGGCCTGTTGATCCTCGCGGATGGCGGTCAAAACGCGTCCGAAGGATGAGGAGACGATGAACCAGGAGACGAGCATGACGAGGGCCAGTATTACAAGAGATAGAAGCAGGAATTCGAAATCGCCGTCGAAGACCCAGCCTCCTATGGCGGGCCGGGCTATTTCGTGGATCCCGAATGCGCCACGGGTGACGGGGCGCAAGTTGAGAAACACATTGAAGGCGATGATGGCGAAGCCAAAGGACACGAGAACGAAAATGTCGTCTCGGAAGCGGTTGAATACCGTTCCGACAATGATTGCAACGAGACCCGCGATAACCACAGCGATGGGGAGAGCTGCAAAGAAGGGGAAATCGAAGGTAGGAAGGGTCTGTGTGCGGAGCTGCTCGTAATCCTGGTCCGAGGTCAGGATGGCTACAGTGTAGGCGCCGATGCCGAAGAACCCGATGTGTGCCACCGAAAGGAGACCTGCAAACCCGACCACCAGATTAAGGCTAACGGCGAGTATCGCCCAGATGGCAAAAACAGTAGCGATGGTGACGGCGAAGCCGGTCCCCTGCCAGAGCATGAACGCGACGGCCCAGAGTATTACGATCAGGTTGGCCCAGATCTCAAGGTTAGACCTGGCTCCGCGAATGAGCAGTCTAGGGTCGCGGAGCACATCGGCGACGCCGATGCGGACTTCAGATTCTGCCTGTAACTCCATAGCCATGAGTTATTTCCTGGGGATTAGGCCCTTGGGCCAGAAGGCCAGGAACAGGATGAGAAGAATGAAAGAGATGGCATCTTTCCACTCGCCGGCGAGGTCCCAGATGCCGAACTGTTCGATCATACCCAGGACGAAACCGCCGACAATTGCCCCGTACAAGTTGCCGATGCCGCCGATTACGGATGCGATCCAGCCCTTCAGGAGCAGGAGCAGACCCATGCGAGGCTGTATTGCCGTGTCATGGCCATTCAGTATGCCGGCCAGCGAGGCATACATAGCCCCAATGAAGAATACGATAGCGATGACGACGGTGGTGTTTATCCCAACAACTTTGGACACCTCTTCGTCGTCACCTATGGCCCGCACGGCCTTTCCGAAAGAGGTCTTCCTAAGAAAGAGGATCAGCGCCATAAATCCAACGATGGCGACACCGATGGAGAAGACGTTGAAGGGTTTGATGTATGCGCCGAAGATCTGCCATGGAGTGCTGCCAAAAGCCTCGGGAAGGGGGCGGGGAGCGGACTGAAAGATGATGGTTGTGAATGCAGTTAGAGCGAGCAGTACACCCAGGGATGCCACCAGCATTATCAATGGAGACCGGGCTCGGCGGCGCATGTATAAGTATAGGCCGCGATACAGGGCCAGGCTGACCGATCCGGCTAGCAGGCAGGAGACGCCCCAGCTGAGATATAGGCTTGAACCGGAGGCCTGAGACGTGAGCAGGCCGCAGTATGCACCCAGAGCGGCTGAGCCTATGGCGGCAAGGACGATGAAGGGCATCCGGGAGCCTTCCGGAACGCGGGCTCCGATGACACTGTTGGCGGCCCAGAAAGCAACGATGCCGGTCAGGGCCCCGACGGCGGGGCTTACGACGACGTTCAATTCGTCCGGATTGTTGAGGATGAAGCCGGCATAGCTGCCGGCCGCCGCGGCGGTCAGGGCCAGGACTATAAGTCCACCCCTCCGACCTATGCGGGCAGCGATGTGCTGCCTGAGGCCTGCCTGGAAACCCCATCCGGCCACGCCGGCCACCACGAGGGCGAATACGACGTTAACGTAAAGATCGTTGACTTCGAACTGCCCGACCTGGAGGGCGTCTTTGGACCTGAGGTAGAAAACGCCGTATGCGCCGATGGCAGCGGCAGCGCCGTAATAGAGATCGAAGAACCAAACCGTGCTGTAGACGAGGGTGAAGCCGATGGCAAGCAGGGCATAGATGGCGCCCACGGAAGCGCCGTTGAATGCGAATTGCAGGGCCTGATCAGCCGATTCGCTGATCTTCCAGCTGATGTAGCCTATGAGGACAACGGTAAGAACTACAGCGAGGATCTGGCTGCCGGAGTACTGGGAGAGCCTGGGAAGCCGGGACTCGCCTTCGCGTTGCCTGATCAATTTTTCACCTGCTGATCAATTGAGAATCTCCCTACCACAGAGGGCCAGGGGAGCAGGGCCAGGGACTATGTTGGGACGGGCGGCCGGCCCGGTTTGGGCCGACCACCCAACGCTAAGTCTTGTTCGGGTCTAGGGAATGGGCGCAGGACCGAGGATTTTGAAGCCCTGGTTGTCCGTCGTCCTCTCGCTCACGGGCAGGATTTCAACGACGACGTTAGAGAGGCCCTCGACTTCGCCCTTTTCGTCGAAGCTGTAGTTTTCTCCGATGGTGCCGCTCCAGGTGATGTCGTAGAGGCAGTCCCTGAAACCGTCGGCGTCCTGGTCGTCATTGGTCTGCTTGAGGCACTCGGCGGTGATGTAGACGTCGTCGTAGGCGGAGCCGAGATACCAGGGGAAGACGATGTATTCGTAGCGCTCCTGGAAGTTCTGGAGGACTTCCATGGCCTTGGTGTTGGACGGGTCCAAGCCCGCGGCGGCTATGCCCTTTGCTCCGGTGATCGCATCACCTGCGATCTCCTGGGCGGTGGGGCCGACGGCCACGATCTCGGCGAAGATGGGGCCTTCCCAGCCAAGCTCCCGGACCTGCTTGATTATGGTGCCGCCGGTGAACTCAGACTGAGCGGAGACATGCAGGGCGTCGGGTTCCTCGCCGATAATTTTAGTCAACTGGGTCCTGAAGTCGGTTACGTCGGAGGCGTAGTGCTCCTCCGCAACGACGGAGCCGCCGAGCTCCTCAAACCTGTCCACGGTCGTGCGTCGCACGCCTTCTGCGTAGTCAGTGTTCTCGGTAATGGTGGCCATTGTACGGTGGCCGTCCACCCACATCGCATTGCCGGTGTCGATGCCGACGAGGGCGTCGTTCAAAGACGTCCTGAAGATGTAGTCCCCGGCGTCGGCAATGTCGGGGTTGGTGGCTAGGCCGGAGAAAATGACAACGCCGTCTTCCTCTGCCAATGGGGCTGCGCCGAGCATTGCTCCGCTGCAGGACGTGCCGAGGATAATCTTCACGCCATCAACTTCGGTGAGTTTCTTGTAGGCAGTGATGGAGTCCTGAGCGTTGCACTTTTCGTCCTCGACGATAATCTCGAGCATGCGGCCGTTGATGCCGCCGGCCTCGTTGATCTCGTCGACGGCCATCTGCTTGGCCTGCACGGCCATCACGCCGTAGGTTTCGCCGGCGCCCGTAACGGATTCCATGACGCCAACCCTGAAGGGGCCCTCGTCGTCCTCCCCATCACCACCTCCACATGCCAGGGCCAAGACAGCCAGGACTGTTAACAGTCCCAGCAGGAACAGCAAGGTCTTCTTCTGAACTCGCATACACACCCTCCTTACAACTGATCCTATACCCACCGGGTCGCAGGACGGGACTGTAAGCTGCAATATAGCGGTGCAGAGGTAGTTAGTCAATAACAAACGTTAGCTAGTCAAGAACAGCTGTTGTCGACAAGATAATTAGGATCACTCTACGTCCAGGATTACGACGTGGAGCTCAACGGGCCCGTGAATCCCGACGGTGCGGATGGTCTCGATGTCGGCGGTGCGGGAAGGGCCCGTGACCAGGGCCACGGCGGACGGGAGTTTCTCCGAAGAATTGAGCAGGGGCAGGAGATGTGCCAGGGAAGCGACGATCCTATCGGAAGCGACAATCGCTACGTGGATTGGGGGGAGAACGGATGAAAGCCGGCTCTGCGGGCCGGAGGCTCGTAGTACCAGGGAGCCGATATCTGCGATGGCGTAATCGACCTCGGTGAGTCCCATATCAGCGTCGATGAGGGCGTTCCTCAGTTCGGAACGAGAGGCTTCGTCTTCGTTCAGATTGATAGGGATTACCTCTGCGCCAGCGCCAATGAGAGCAGGGTCGAGGCTCGAGAGAGCCGCGGTATCCCACCTGACTATTCTTTTTATACCCTTCTCCTCAATGAGAGCGCCCAAGAGTGCGGATAGCTTGTTTCGCCCCGACACCCGTGTAACGACGCCGTGGACTTTCTTCACCTCTTCTGCAAAGCGTGAGATTAGCTGTTCACGGTCAAGATCGGGAGTTTTTGGAGGAATCGAACTGTCGGTTTCAGCGTGGGTAACTCCGTTTGATGGGGGCGCGGTGGTCCCGGCCCTGCCGAGGCTTCGGCGGACGGTTGTAAGGAAGGCTTCCCGGCTAGTCAGGGGCATCTTTGGATAGCCTTTCGTTCCACAACTGCGCAAATGAGCGGGGGGCGAGGGCGGGAAACTCCCGGTGGTCAGTCCATCCCCTGAGGAACGGTGGGAGCCATCTGAGATATCCGTTTCTCGAAAGGGGTTTCTGGGTGAGTCGTGCGAGGCCGGTTGCGGTGGAGTAGGCCATCTTGCTTTTCATAGTCGCGGCCCAGGCACGCATGACCCATTTTTCAAGGAGGGGGGCCCCGGCGCCATTTGTAACGGGATCGTTCGGCTTCGGTTGGGCGGCCTTGTGCCGGAGGTTGAGGAGCATGTGGGGGATGTCGATTTTGATAGGGCAGACATCCCGGCACGCCCCGCACAGAGTCGATGCGGCGGGCAGGTCCTTAGCCTCCCCGATCCCGACTATCTCTGGCGTGATAATCGAACCGATGGGGCCTGAGTAGACCCACCCGTAGGCGTGACCCCCGACAGAGTTGTATACGGGGCATATGTTAAGGCAGGCTGCACAACGGATGCAGTACAGGGACTCGCGCATGGCGGGGTCGGCGAGGATACGGCTGCGGCCATTGTCCAGGATGACCATGTGGAACTCTTCGGGGCCGTCAATCTCGCCCGGGGCTCGGGGCCCGGTGATCATGGATACGTAAGAGCTTGCCTGTTGGCCCGTAGCGCTGCGGGGGAGAAGAGCGAGAAATACGGACAGGTCCTGGAGGGTGGGTATGACCTTCTCCATGCCCATTATGGAGACGTGAATGGGTGGAAGGGATGTGGAGAGCCGCTGGTTGCCTTCGTTTTCTACGAGGACGATGGTGCCGGTTTCGGCGATGCCGAAGTTTGCGCCCGTGACGCCCATGTCGGCCTGGCTGAACTTCTCCCGGAGGGCGTGCCGGGCGATCTGGGTCAGGCGCTGGGGGTCTTCCTCGTAGGGGATGGATAGGTGCTCTGAGAATAGTTGGCCGAAGTCCTGCCGAGTCTTGTGAATAGCTGGGGCGATGATGTGGTAGGGAGTCTCGCCGGCGAGCTGGATCATGTATTCACCGAGGTCGGTCTCTATGGCCTCGACGCCCACCTCTTCAAGCTTGTGATTGAGGTCTATCTCCTCGGTGGCCATGGATTTGCCCTTGACCACGGTGCGGACACCCTTCTCCCTAGCGAGGGAGACAACGTACTCGGCGGCCTCCTGGGCAGTGCTCGCCCATACCACCTTGCCACCGGCCTTCTCTACGGAGTCGGCAAACAGGGCGAGGTAGTCGTCCAGTCTTTCGATGGTATGAGCCTTGATCTCCCGTGCGCGGTCTCGGAGTTCCTCCCATTCGGGAAGGTTGGCCGCGGCGTTGTTGCGCTCCCGGAGGAGGTTGCCGGTGGCGCGTTGGGCGGCCTGCTGGACTCGCACGTTCTTAACGGCGCGTCGGGAGCCTGCGTTGAAGTCTTTGGTCTTGATCTCCATGTTATATGTTCTATCGAAGAGGCAGAGTGCTATTCCCTGGAGGCGAGAATCTCGGCGATGTGTCGGGCCTGGACGGGGATATTTTGGCGTTTCAGTCCACCCGCCATCTGCATGAGGCACCCGGCATCATTGGCGACGAGGGTGTCGGCGCCCGAATTACGGATGCAGTCGAGCTTGCGTTGGAGAATGGAGCCCGATATGTGAGGATACTTGACTGCAAAGGAGCCTCCGAACCCGCAGCACTGTTCGGCATCGGGGAGGTCCTTGATTTCTATTCTCTTCACATTACTTAGAAGCTGCGTTGGCTCGTTACGGACTTTGAGCTCTCTCAAAAGATGGCAGGAAGGGTGGTAGGTCACCGAGCCATTATGGGTTGCATTTACATCCTCGACGCCGAGAACCTTAACGAGAAACTCGGAGAACTCATAAGTACGGGCCCCGAGGCTGCGGGCCTTTTCGAGCATCTCGGGGTCGTCTTTGAAGAGGTCGGGATAGTAGACCCGGACCATTGAAGTGCATGAACCGGAAGGGGCCACGATATAGTCGTCGCCTTCGAAGATCGAGATGAAGCGTTTGGCGAGGTCTCGGGCCTCGGACTGGAAACCCGCGTTAAAAGCGGGCTGGCCGCAGCAGGTCTGGGCTTGAGGGAAGGAAAGCTGCACGCCCTGGTCCCGCAGTACCTTTACCATAGCCTCGCCTACCTGGGGATAGAACTGGTCAACGAGGCAGGTTATGAAGATGGAGGCGCGAGTCTTGGGTTCCGGCATGGCAGGTTGCAATTATAGTGCCCCGTCTCGGGGGGTTACAAATTGCGGTGCTGCCATCCCAGGGAGACCGGCGGGTCTTCCCTTCAGGGATTGTGTATTCAGTTGGGATTTCGTTTTCACTTTGTTACTTGGTGACGGAGGGCAGGCGATGGAAGGTCCGGGACTCGGATTCAGGGGGCGGGAGGCCAGCCTGGTTCAGCCCCGTGCTTCTGTTATCACGTGGTAGACAAGCGAGGGGTTCTCGCTTGAGGGCATCTCTACCACCAGTTTTGGCTGACCCACTCGGAGGGGTGGGGAGCACGTTTTCTCGCTGCCGTCGCTGGTTGTATGGGGGTCTCCGAAGGGAACGACGGGGGAGATGTTTCCAAGGGCGTAAAGGCCCGAGGTGTTTGGCCCGGCGTGAGCGGGGCTCATTTGGGCAGGGCTCCTTTGAGGGGAGCGTGCCGCTTAAAATTGTGGACCATCCATCGCCTGATGGGGGTCAGGGAAGAGGACACGGGACCCGGTGGGATGAGGAGATGGCGACTTTCGCTTGTGCCGCGGGCCTGCGCGAGGGCCGTTGGGATGGGCTTAGGCGTTGAGTCCTCGGGGCCGGGGCTGGTGTTCCCCCTGGGTTGTGTGTTCCTCCTTGGGTTTAGGGTGTGTGATTGGCCATTCAAGGGGGATAATAGTACAGATGTCCTGATTAGGTCAAGGGGTTCGTGTCACTTTTGGGGGGAAGGCGCGACGGGTCGGCAAGTGTGGGGCCTCCCGCTCGACCCTTCGAGTGCCTCAGGGTGAGCGGCCCCACAGCCCCTGGGGAAGGGAGTCCCGGCTCGGCGGGGGTGCGCCTTCAGGGGGGATGGGTTCACGCCTTGGCGCATCTGCGACCTGCCTCCGTAGGAAAGACGGATGGGGGATGGCAGTGTGGGGTGGCCCCCGCTCGACCCTTCGGTCCGCCTCAGCGGACTTACAACAGGCTCAGTGTGAGCGGCCCCTCCCTGGATTCCGGCTCGGGGGCGGGGGTGGGGTTGGGGATTAAATAGGTGAGTGGCGGGCTTATGCCCTAGGTTCCTCGCGGGGCATCGGAATGGTGGGGTGAGAAGGGGGAGGGGCGTCAACCTTGACCGTGTTGTCGGGCGATTCCTATAATCGGGCCGAACCGCACTCGCTCATTTTCCGTGTCCAGTTTATCGAATGAACTCGCTCGGCCGAACCTTGCACCGGAGGAACCCGATCTGTGACCAATGATCTAATCAGAAAAGACACGACAGAACTGGCCGGCCTGATATCGTCCCGTCAGGTGTCGCCGGTGGAGCTCATCGAGGCCTGCCTGCGGAGGATCGAGGCCTTCAACCCGACTCTCAACGCCTTTCTCACGGTGTGCGGTGACGAGGCTATGGAGTCGGCGAGGGAGGCGGAGAAGAGCGCGGGGCCGGATATGCCGTCCCTTCACGGGATTCCCGTCGCCGTAAAGGACCTGGAGGCAACGAAGGGAATCAGGACTACATTCGGTTCGCTGGCATTTAAGGACAACGTGCCTGATGAAGACTCCATAATTGTGGAGAGGCTGAGGAAGGCCGGGGCGATAGTTCTGGGTAAGACGAACACCCCGGAATTCGGGCAGTCTACGAGCACCGAGAACCGGCTGGGAGACGACTGCCGGAACCCGTGGGATACGGGCCGGACGCCGGGTGGTTCGAGTGGTGGGTCAGGAGCAGCCTTGGCGGCGTATATCTGCCCTCTGGCCACGGGGAGCGACGGCGGGGGCTCGATCAGGGTGCCAGCCGCATTCTGTGGGGTGTACGGGATCAAGCCGACGCACGGCAGGGTCCCGTCAAAGGACGGAGGTTGGGCGCTGTTTTCGGACAGTGGGCCGATGAGCCGGAGCGTGAGGGATGCGGCCCTGATGCTGAACCAGATATCGGGCCACGATTCCCGGGACAGCCTCGCCATACGCTCGGAAGCGCCAGACTTTCTGGAAGCTCTGGACGGTGAGGTGAAGGGTTTGAAAGTGGCGTGGAGCTCGGACTTGGGGTATGGGGTGGTGGACGAGGAGGTGTTGATCAAGACGCGGGAAACGGCGGAGCTTTTCGAGGGGATGGGATGCTCGCTGGAGGATGCGACGCCGGAGTCGGGGGCGCCGTTCGGTATATTTGGCCCCATAGTCATAGTGGAAGAGTACGCAAACAACGGGTCTCTGCTGGAGAGCCACGGAGACCAGTTGATGAACTACGTGAAGTCGACCCTGGAGGCCGGGCAACGGGCAATGGGGACGGACTACGCCAGGGCCATGTCGAAACTGTGGAAGTTCCGGGCCAGGATGGAAGATTTCTTTGAGGAATACGACCTGCTATTGACTCCCACGACTGCCGTGCCTGCGTATCCCATCGGGGCTCGGCCCCGGGAGATTGCCGGGCAGGAGGTCAGCAAGCTGTGGGGAGCAGCGCCTTTCACCGCAAGTTTCAACATAGCCGGAAATCCCGCGGCCAGCGTGCCCTGCGGGTTTTCGTCGGATGGGCTGCCGATAGGACTGCAGGTGGTGGGGAGGTGGGGTGATGAGATGACTGTGCTGCGGGCCTCGGCGGCTTTGGAGCAGGCTCGGCCCTGGACGGGTCGGGTGCCGGAGATTGCGAAGAACTAGTCGGGGAAGGGAAAGTCTTAACATAATGTCCCACCCGATATTAAAGGAAACCCAAACGCTCGACTGAGGAGGAGCTATGCCGGGACCATTAGACGGAATCAGAGTTGTGGAGATGGCGGTTATACACGTTGGGCCTCCCATCGGGTACATATTGGGCGACCTCGGGGCCGAGGTGCTCAAGATAGAGCGCCCTGACGGCGGAGACCCGACCCGGTCCAAGGGCACCTTCTGGTTCGACGCCGTGAACCGGAACAAGAAGAGCGTTACGCTGGACTTGAAGAAGGAATCGGGCAAGGAAGCGCTGTATCGGCTGGTCGGCAGGGCGGACGTCTTCGTATCGAACTTCCATACGGCCTTGCTGGAGCGCCTGGGTGCTGACTACGAGACTCTCTCGGGGATAAACAGCAGGCTCGTTTACGGGCACGTTGGAGCATGGGGGCCCCTGGGCAAGGACAAGGACCGGAGGGCCTTCGAGGCGCTGGTCCAGGCGCGGAGCGGTTTCACCGCAATGATAAGTGGAGGATTAGAGGCCGAGCCGCTTCTTTTGGAGGGCGGCCTTTTCGACCAGAACACGGGCACGGTAATGACATATGGAATCCTTGCGGCGCTGGTGAATCGGGAGCGGACGGGGCACGGGCAGATGGTGCAGGGGTCGCTGCTGGGGAGCGCGATGCACTTCCAGCATGGTGCGGTTAACTATGCCTTGTGGTCGGATAGGTTCCCCGATTTGAACTTGCCGCCGGGCGAAGGGTCTCCGTTGCATGCCAGGAATGACAGGTCTCAATCCACCAGTTTGCTATACAACTGGTACCAGTGTGCGGACGGCCGGTGGCTAATGTTCTGCGAACCGGACCCCGACCGATGGTGGGAGGAGTTTTGCAACGCAATCGGGGCTGGGGAACTGGCGGCGACGTCGCCGCAGGATGAGGGGTGGGCGGGGTTGATGGGCAAACTCGATGAGATATTCGCCAAGAAGACGCTGGCCGAGTGGGTGAGTACGCTTGAGGAGGCAGGGCTGGAGATGGCGTACTCGCCGGTTAACTCGATGGCGGAACTGGCGGCCGACCCCCAGGCTCGAGCCAACAACTACGTCACCGACATTGACCACCCTACGCGGGGCAGGATACCGGCGGCAGGTGTTCCGCTGGCGTTTTCCGGGACTCCCGTGGGCAGGGTGGCTGCGGCTCCGGCCCTGGGGGAGCATAACGAAGAGGTGATGACGGGCGTCGGGGGGTTCAGCGCCGAGGAGTTTGCCCGTTTGAAGGAAGATGGGGCATTCGGCTAAACTGGACGCCTAGTCGTGGACAATAATCGGGTGAGAACGACCTGAAAGGAGTAGTGGCATGATGGACTACAAGCTGATATCGGCGGACTCTCACGTGGACGAACCGCTTAGCATGTGGCAGGAAAGGATGCCTGCGGACTACCGGGAGAAGGCGCCCCACAGGAAGGTAGTCGATGGGAGGCTGCTGGAAATCAGGGACGGCCTGCGCCCGAGGAAGGTCGAGCTGGGCACGGAAGAGATGGGGAAGGACGACCTATTACGAGAGGAAGCGGTCAAGGGTGGATGGAATGTCAACGTCCGACTTGAGGCGCAGGAGACGGACGGCGTAGCGGCAGAGGTGATCTACCCGAACTACGGGCTGGAATTGACGGCGTCTCCGGACCCGGGTTTTCAGCTGGCCGCGGCACGAACCTACAACGACTGGGCTGCTGAGCTCTTCGGTGCGCACAGGGAGAGGTTCGCATTGGCGGCTCTTATTCCGGTGATCGATATCCAGGGCGCCGTTGAAGAGGTCTACCGGACGGCGAAGATGGGGATGGGGTCGATGTTCCTGCCCAGCAAGCAGCCCCTCCCCTACAACAGACCCGAGTACGAGCCCCTCTGGAGTGCAATAGAGGAAGTGGGGCTGCCTGCGAACTTTCACATAAGCAGCGGCCGTGACCCGCGCATCGAGCGGGGGCCCGGTGGGGCGATCATCAACTACGTGATGGGCGCGCTGGTCGACGGGATAGACGTGACGACGTACCTGTGCTCCTCGGGGGTGCTGATGAATCACCCGAAGATGAAGTTCGTGATCGTGGAGTCGGGGATAGGGTGGATTGCCTGGAACATGCTCGCGATGGATGAAGGAGCGGACAAGCACCACATGTATGTGAGGCCCAAGCTGGACATGAAGCCCAGCGATTATTTCCGAAGGCAGGGATATGCGACCTTCGGGGAGGATGCGGTGGGGCTGGCTAACATCTCGTTCACGGGCGCCGGGTGCCTGCTCTGGGGCAACGACTACCCTCACCACGAAGGCACGTGGCCCAAGTCCCGGGAGGCGATAGAGAGGCAGTTCGCGGGGGTGCAGGAGGAACATAAGCAGCAGATAGTCAGCTCAAACGCCGCTTCCCTGTACGGGTTCAGCGCGAATTGAGGGACTAAGTTCGCCATCACACGAAACCTCTGCGGTCGAGGGCCAGCATTTTACATAAAGCGGCCTCAATTTACATAAAGGACTAAGAAATGCAGCAACATGACATGTATCGTGGCGCGAAGGTCTGGCCGTTCAGCGGGATTCCTTCGTTCTTGAGGTCGAGGATCGTGACGGATCTGGACCAGCTGGAGGCCGACATCGCGGTCATGGGCGCCCCGACGGACGAGGGCTCGCCGTTCATGGGCGGCGCACGGTTCGCGCCCCAGAGCATCCGGCAGCACTCGTTGCGCTTCGGACAGGAGGGGTTCTACAACTTCTCCGAGGACAAGGAGTACCTGGAATACGAGATGAAGAACGGGCGCATCGCGGATGTCGGTGACGCGCCGATCATACCGACCAACGCCGAGGACTCCTTCTACAACATCACGGCCATGACAAAGAAGGTACTGGAGAGAGGCGCAATGCCCGTAGTTCTGGGCGGCGACCATGCCATCACCTTCCCAGTGGTCCGGGCCTACGAGGAGCCGCTATACGTCTTCCACTTCGACGCTCACATAGACTACACGCCGTTTTCGCACGGGTTTGAGTACACCAACGGCCATGCCTTTCGGCACATCAACGCAATGCAGAACGTGGAGTCGATATATCAGGTTGGAATCCGCAGCCTGCGTAATGTCAAGGAGTACATCGATGATTCGTTCCGTGACGGTAACCACGTCATAAGCATGGAAGAGTTCCGGGACAGGGGGCATAAGGACCTGGTGGAGGAGCTGCCCTCGAATGCCAGGTGTTACGTGTCCATAGACATAGACGTGCTGGATATGAGCCTGGTCCCGGGCTGCGTCTCGGCGGAGCCGAACGGGATGATGTACGCGGAGCTCCAGAAGACCCTGAAGGTGCTGGCCGAGCACGCCGACATCATTGGGTTTGACCTGTGCGAGGTTAATCCGCAGCTGGACGTCGGGACGGGAGTGACCTCCTACCTGGCGGCCCATACGGTGATGGAGTTCCTGGGCGACATTTGCGACCAGCCCAGATGGGTTGCAAGGCGGGAGACCCGTTAATCCCCGGCCTTTGACCGGTACATACGCCTGAATGCAGGGGCGGCGGTCATTCAGTTGTGGGCGTTGGCGGGTAGGCGGGCTCCTTTCGTGGGTGGCGGGGGAACAAGAGGCGGACCCCACCCCAGGGCGACCAGCCGGTCGTCCCTACGGGGGGAGGGAGCGCCCCGGCCCCGCTTCCGGGGATAGATTCCCGATCGGAGTCGGGAATGAGGGAGTAAACGGTGGGGGGAGGGGATGGAAGGTCCCGGACGGTTGCGCAGGAAGACGGCGACGCCTGTACCGATGGGTGTTGTCCGCGACAGCGGATATTCCACATCGAAGCCGGCTTTGCGACAGCCCCGAACTTCTGAGGGGATGTGGAAGAGACGCGAGGAAGTCTCGCTGTGGGGCAGTCCCGACCACCAGAAGTGCTCGACCATCCCAAGGGATGGGAGCGGGGACCCGAGACCGGCGTTCGTAGACCGGAGATCTCCGATGGTGACGACGGTGGAATCCGTAAAAGGTGCGTTGGTTTTGAGTCGGCGCTCATCCGACTGTTCGGACTCGCCGGCAAGGTCTAGGCCGTGGGAGTCCGAACAGGGCGCTATGGCCCAGGGTGGAGACATGACGCTGTGCTCCAGGGCGTCGCCTGAAGGGGCGAAACCTAAGCGCCGTTTGAATGGGGCGCACACTTGGCAGTGGTCCTTGGAAAGGGCGTGCCGTGATTTGTCCGGGAACCTTCCATACAGGGGACAGGACGGTGATTGATCGCTGCGAAGGCGTAGGCGTAGGGCCTTTGGGCAGCGCTTGTAGTGGGAGTTGAGTTGGGGGATGGTGGGTGGAAAGGGGCTGGGAAGGAGGCGCGTGCCGGGGGCCGGGCGGTGACATACCGCTCGGTAACGACGGGGCCTATGAAGGCTTGTGCGACTCATGGGACTCCTTTGGTTCCGCTCCGCCAAAGGCGGACTTTCAGCTGGGCGGATGTTCCACCTTTCCTTGATTAGGGCCGACGTGGGGTGTCGGGACCTGGAGGCTAATATAGCACAAGTGTTCATACCGGGTCAAGGGGGTAATGCCACACCTACCGGGGAGTGAGAGGATGATGGGGTGGAATGGGGTGTCCGGGGGAAAGACGGGCGCGACGGATTGGCAAACGCGGGCCGCCCCCCGCTCATACTTCGAGAGCCTCAGCATGAGCGGCCCAACGCTGGGGAGGGGGTAAGATGTGTGAGTGGGCAAGTCCTAGATTCCTCGCGGGGCCTCGGAATGGTGGGTTGAGGGAGAGGGTTGGGGGGGGGACGCCCCTCCGGACCCCGCCGGGATAAGTTGAGTCCCACCCGCCCTGTTTTATTGATATATCGTTACCAAGTGGGGAGGGGGAGGAAAGGCGAGGAAGGGTGTGAGAGGGCAAGTCCTAGATTCCTCGCGGAGCCTCGGAATGACAGTGTAAAGAAGCTGGGTTGGGATGAAGGCGGGCGTGACGGATTGGCTGTACGTGGGCCACCCCCGCTCGATCCTTCGATGCTCTCCGCCAAAGGCGGACTTACAGCACGGCGCACTTCCAGCTCGCTCAGGGTGAGCGGCCCTACCCCGCGGAATGGCATGAGAGAAAGGGATGGGGGGAGGTTCTTGGGAGCGGTATTATTTTATTACCAGGTCTCTGGGGAAGTCGGTCAGGACCTCGGGGCCCGAGTCGGTTACGAGTATGGTATCGGAGTAGATTACACCGATCTCGCCGTCGATTTTGACGTCGGGGACGAGGTGGAAGACAAGGCCGGGTTCCAGGGGAGTCTCGTCGTTCTCGATGATGCTCATCAAGCGGCCCTCGCCCCAGTCGGGGGGAAAGCCGATGCCGATGAGGTAGCCGCAGCGGTGTTGGAAGTGCTCGCCGAGGCCCTTTTCTTCCATGTAGCCTCGAGCGGCCCTGTCTACTGAGGCGGAGGTCGCGCCGGGCTGCATCGCTTCTATGGCCCGTTCGAGAGCGCCTCTCGAAGCTTCGGCCAGGCGTTTGGCTAGATCGGAAGGCTCGCCGACAACGACACCGCGGGACATGGCGGCGTTGTAGCGCTTATAGGTCCCGCCCATTTCCAGGAAGAGAAGGTCGCCGCGATTTATGGGGTTCCGCTCCCAGGTGGTGAATCCGATGCCGCTCCGGGCGCCGGTAGCCACGAGCATAGCGTGGCCCAGATACTCGCTGCCCGCCTTGATGGATTCGTAATATGCGGAGGCAGCGGCGTCATTCTCGGTGGCGCCTTCTTCTATAGCGTCGATGCAGCCCTGCATAGCGGCCTTGCAAGTCCGTGCGGCTTCCCGGATGTATGCGACCTCCTGGGGTGACTTGAACCGGCGGACAACCTCGACGAGGCCTGCCGTCTCGACGAAGTTCGTGGCGCCGCAGCTGGCAACCAGTGCATTGTGATGCCCGATGTTATAGAACCACGCCTGCTGGTCATATCCAACGTTCTTGCCGATAAGCCCGGCGGAGTCGAGGGCGATTTTAGTAGTGGTGATGGGGTCCTGGGTGTCGGTCCAGCCTTGGAAGTCATCAACCCAGGAAGTGTGCTCTACCATACTGGATAGCAGGCTTCTCGCCACTATGGTCGCACCCTTGGAAGTAAGAATAAGTGCGGTATAGGTGAAATATCCGACGCTGTGGTAGCCGGTGAGATAGTAGATGTTTTCAGGCGAGTGAATCATCAGGCCGTCGAGGCCTTTGCTATTCATGGCTTCAAGGGTCTTTTCGACCCGTATACGATATTCGTCGGCTGTGAAGGGAAGATTAGGGTTGTGCTGCAACGGTTTACCTCTCGGGGTTGGGTGGGGGGAGTATACCATCAGTACTTTACGAGTAGTTGGGCGGTACTGAGAGGCCGTTTGACGAAGCGCTGGGATGGGCAAAATTTGACAAATGGAGTGGCCCGTCTATAGAATCCCCTAATCTCTATAAGGGGGGAGGTTACTCTTTTACCTTCAGGCAAAACCGTTAAAACGGGCTGCCATTAGACCAATGGAAGCCATCCAGACACGGATGAACAACTCGGTGAAGGAGGGAATATGAGACAAATATCTACGACCTTGAGACGAAGATTGACCGAGAAGTGGACATTGCTTGCCGTACTTAGCGTCCTGGCGATGGCGTTGCTAGTAGGCGCAGCGTGCGGCGAGTCTGCGACCGCGACCCCCGAACCCGAGGAACCGGACACGACCATGGACGATGGCGATGCCATGGACGATGGGGATGCGATGGTGAGCCACGTCAGGCCTCGGTCGGAGTGGACGGAAGAGAATCCGGCCACCTTGGCTGAGATCGAGGCGGAGCTGACCAAATACCGCGGCCAGAGCTTAAACCAGACCAGCTGGGGCGGCGGCTGGCAGGCGGCCGTCAGACAGGGCCACATGATCCCCTTCGCGGATAAGTTCGGGATTGGGATAGTTGAAGACAGCCCCGTCGAGCTGGCCAAGATAAAGGCGATGGCGGAAACGGGCAACGTGACCTGGGACGTCGTCGACTTCGGCACCAGGTGGGTCTACACCCTCGGCATTCCCGGCTTCCTGGAAGAACTGGATCCGGCGATCCACAGCGGCTACCTGGACGGGTATCCTGCCATTACCGTCACGCCTTGGAGCGGCGGCGCCGGCATCATGTGGTCAACCGGTCTGGCCTACAGTCTCGACGCCTACCCCAATCACGACGGCGCTCCCACGAGTTGGGCCGACTTCTGGGATGTTGAAGGCGTTCCCGGATACAGGTCCCTGGGTGACCGGCCCAACGAGAACGTGATCTTTGCCCAGATGGCGCTCCATCCGGAGCTGTTGGAAACGGTCGAGGGCAGACAGAGCATAAGCAGCCTGGACGACGCACAGGTGGAAGAGTCCCTCCAGCACCTTAGGGTGATAAAAGACGACCTGGTCAACTGGTGGCACACCGGCACCGATTGCCCCCAGGGACTGATAGCAGGTGACTTCGACACATGCTCCGCCTGGAACGGCAGGATCTGGAACGCCCAGCAAGAGGATGATAATTCTCCGCTCTACTACTGCTACGAGTGTGGACACATCAACCAGACCGGCGTCTACTCGATAGTTAAGGGCTCCCCCAACAAAGAGCTATCGGAGCTGTACCTGGCGTGGATGGGATTCCCGGAGAATGCCGTCCAGGTTTCCAACTACATCACTTACGGCCCTCTGCACGCGGACGCGGTTGCCCTGGCGCCCTCGGTGCTCGCTCCGGAGATTGTGGATGCCCTGCCGACTTCCCCCATCGCGTTGGAGAAGGTCGTGCTCATGGATGAGTACTGGCTGGGCACCAACCTGGATGACGGTCAAATGCTGATCGAACAATTCCAGGAACTACTGCAGGAGTAGCTGACGATTAACTCCAGAGGAAAGACTAAAGATCAACTAGTATGCGCAGAGGTGGAGGAGCTTCATGCTTCTCCACCTCGATGCAGATAAATCCCATATAGTGGATAATCCCCGAAAGACGAGAAATCAACAATCAGGATAGAGGCGGAGGAGGCTCAGACCTCTTCCGCCTCCACCCGATTAGAACCGGCAGGTGGTATCCTTTACCTGCCTTCACAATTTGAGTGACCGGAAAAGGTTCAAAGACAACATCGGCAGTACTATCGGAGCAATACTACAAACAGACCTAACCTTGAGGAGAACGCCTATGGAACTAACGGGACCCTGGCATATGAAGATGGACGCGTCGACTAAAGTGAGACGCGTAAGTACTTTTAGATAGGAGAGCTTATGCAATTAGGAAAGAAACGAATCAAGATGAGCCTGGGCAGGCGCCGGGCCATCGTCGGGGCGCTGGGACTAGTCCTGGCTCTCATGCTTGTGGTAGCCGCTTGTGGCGAAGCCGCCACGGCGACACCTGAGCCGGCGATGGAAGAGCCGACGGCTGAGCCGGCGATGGAGGAGGAGGCCGAGGCCACGGCCACGGCAGTGCCTGCCGCGGTAGTAACGGCGACCTCCGCACCCGAACCCGAACCCGAACCCGCTGCGCTCCGTCCCATGTCCGAATGGACGGCAGATGAGCCGGGTACCTTCGAAGAAATTGAGGCGGAGCTGGCGAACTACAGCGGCCAGAGCCTCAACGTAACTTCCTGGGGCGGCGCATACCAGGCGGCCCAGAGGCAGGCCTACTTCATACCATTCGCGGATAAATTCAACATCAATCTAATTGAAGACAGCCCCGTTGAGTACGCGAAGATCCGTTCCATGGTGGAAACCGGAAACGTGACCTGGGACGTAGTCGACTCTGGTACCAGGGCCGTTTACCAGCTTGGCCCGACGGGTGACCTTGAAGAGCTGACCCCGGCTATCCACAACCGTTACCTCCCCTTCTTCCCGCAAGTTGCGGTGACTCCCTGGAGCGGCGGCGGCGGAGTGCTCTGGTCCACGGGTCTCGCCTACCAGAAGAACAAGGTGGACGAGCTTTGGGGCGGCGTTGCCCCGACCAACTGGGAAGCCCTCTGGGACACCGAGAACTTCCCCGGCACCAGGTGGATGGGTCGCAGGGTGAACGAGAACATCTTCTTCGCCCACTTCAGGCGCACCCCTGAGATCCTGGAAACCGTAGAAGGACGGAACGCCATAGCCAAGCTCACCCCTGAGCAGGTTGACCAGTCCTTTGAGGAGCTGGAAAAGATCAAGAATGACATCCAGTTCTGGTGGACCGGCGGTACGGACTGCCCCCAAGCCTTGATAACCGACCAAGCGGACATGTGCACGGCCTGGAACGGTCGAATCTGGAACGCCCAGCAGGAAGAAGGCGGCGACAACCTCCACTACTGCTTCGAGTGCGGACACCTGAACCAGACCGACGTGTTCTACATCCCGAAGGGCTCGCCCAACAAGACCCTGGCCGAACTCTTCATCTCCTGGACTGCTGAGCCGCACATCAACGTAGAGATGATCAAGTACATCACCTACGGCCCCCTGAACCTTCAGGCCCTGCCGTTGGTTAACACTGACGTCGTTGATCAGCTCACCATAGACAACCTCCCCACCTCCCCGTCAGCGCTTGAAAAGGCCGTCGTGGTTGACGAGGTATGGCTGGGAACCAACCTGGACTCCCTGGCTGAGAGAATGGAAGAATTCCTCGCCGACATCCAGTAGGAAACAAGATACGAAACTAGACCCGACCGGGGTCCATTGCCGGACGGGATAAAAGAGAGGGGAGCGGCAGAGCCGCTCCCCTCTCTTGCTTTAGCGCTGTTCGGTCGGTGGGCTATTTGATTGCCGAGTAGTCGGTGGGGATGAAAACCGAGCTTTCGAGGCTGGATACGAGTTCGCCGTCGACCTCGCTGTCGGCGCGGACCTTATTCCACTCGGGGTCGGCGCCGAAGGATGCCCAGCACTTCTTCATGTGCTCGGCGTCTTCAAAGCCAAGCATGTAGACCAGGAGCTCCTGCTCTTTGCCCTCGGGCGTCCAGAAGCCCACGACCGTCATTCCGTGCCTTTCGAAGATTTCGCAGGTGTGGTCCCGGAACCTGCTGTTAAGGGCGTCCATCTTGCCGGGAGCGGCGTAGTAGGACCTGAGTTCGTAGATCATCGTAGCCTCCTTGTTCGTCTCACTCTGCACTAGCTTGGGTTTTGGATATGCGTAGCGCGGACCTGGGGGGCTGGCGTCCCTGGGGGGATTCGAACCCACGACCCACTGCTTAGAAGGCAGTTGCTCTATCCTCTGAGCTACAGGGACGGACTCAGTCTCGTGGCCCGACGCTCGGCACCCGGGCCTATTCTATCGTAAAAGCGGTGTCTATTCTGTGGGAAGACCAGGGGCCCAGGCCCGACTTTGACACGGCGGTGATTGCCATACTGCTCAGGTCCGTGTGAGTGGTCAGCCTCTTCTGCACCAGTTTGCCCAGCGGCTGGGCGGCCAGCACCGCTACCATAGTGGCAAGGATGACTCTGGGCAGGTTGAGAAACCTGTTGCCTGAGCCCATAGCCAAGATGGAAGCCACCCCGGCCAATATACCCGCGACGGCGATGTTAGTGCCACAGAAAGGCGAAAGGGCTAATTCTGCCTCACCGTTCCTCAGGCGTCGGAGGGCCTCCCGGGCCGCATCCTCGACCACGGGGGTGGACAGGTTCCCGTAAAGGTGGAATCCACCCGCGGAGGCTCGACCCGCGATTCTGGTATTGACACCACTGCGCTGGAGGAGAATGGCAATTGTAGCGTGCTCCAGGGCATGGTTCTGGCGGGTGGCCAGGATGGGGTTAGGCGGTTGTTTGTTTAACACTCTTCGATGCTCGTTGTACTCTGGCTAGTTAGGCAGTCGGCGGAATAGGTCACCACTCGGGGGTATTTTGCCATGGACGCCGGATGGTAAACAAGCCTGCCCGGATTGAGCTTCAATCAAGTTCTGAATGTTTCTATAGCCAGTACTGTAACTGACCTAGACCATTTGTGACAAAATCTTGACCAGGTTCTAAAGCGATGCTAGAGTGAAGCCAACCTCAGGAGGTGGGAGGTTATTTTGGCTACTCGCAAGAGTAAATTGATGCGTCGCGTCGAGGAACGCTACAACCGGCCGCTGGAGGAACTGCTGCCGGAGATGTACAACCGCATGGGGCTGCCCGGTATGGCGGAGGACATGGAAGTCAACAAGGGCACATTGTGGTACTGGTTACTGAAGTTTGGCGTTAACGTAAGACGCGTGGCCCTGGCGCCGGGAGAAGTACTCGAAGTCCGCAAGGCCGGATAACGAGGCGCTCAAGCGCCGGTCGCATTACTGTTCAGGGAAAACCGAATCTGAAGGCGGTCTTGGTTGGGTCCCTTGGGGGGAGCGCCGTGATCACGACCGGGTCTGGTTGATAATCGCGGCCAGGTACCCGGCCCCGAAACCGTTGTCGATATTGACCACGGCCACGCCTTGGGAGCAACTGTTGAGCATTGTCATCAGCGCGCCCAGGCCGCCGACGCCGACGCCGTAGCCGATGCTTGTTGGGACTGCGATAACGGGGGCCTGGACCAGGCCTCCGACTACGCTCGGAAGCGCGCCCTCCATCCCTGCAATGGCCACGATGACGTTGGCTTTCTGCAGGAGTTCAACGTTGGACAGCAGCCGGTGAATGCCGGCTATACCGACGTCGTAGAGGGTGAGGGGGTCGTGGCCCATGATTCGGCAGGTGACGGCTGCTTCTTCAGCGACGGGGAGGTCGGCGGTGCCTGCGGTGACTATCGTCACTCCCTGTTTAAGGGCGATGTTCTCTCGGCGGTCAAGCCAGATTATCCTTGCGGGCTCGTTGTATCGAGTGTCGGGGATCTGCTTGGACACGGCCTCAAAGGTTTCCGGTGAGGTGCGGGTAACCATGAACCGGCCAGCCTGGTCGGCGAGCTCCTTGGTGATGGCCGTGATCTGCGGGACGGTCTTACCCTCGCCAAAGACCACTTCCGGGACACCTTTGCGGAGGCTCCGATGATGGTCTATCTTGGCGAATCCCAAGTCTTGGTAGGGCAGAAATCGGAGCCCCTCGAATGCTTCGTCAACGCTCAAGGACCCGCCCTTAACCTGCTCCAGGATGGACTTAATTCTCTCCGGCTCGATATCGACACTCCTGTACGGGATGGGTCTCGAGATTATAGCACCGGTGCGGAGACGCACCTGCGTTGGTACACTCTAATTGAATCACCGACTCGGGCCAGGGGGTGAGGTAAACGTGGCTCAAAATGGGGACTGGGGTGCATTGGACATCGCCCA
Organism: Dehalococcoidia bacterium; assembly: GCA_965197585.1. Taxonomy (GTDB): domain Bacteria; phylum Chloroflexota; class Dehalococcoidia; order Plut-88900; family Plut-88900; genus Plut-88900. Next base: position 1,437,999 of record OZ240215.1, on the reverse strand, counting down.
ACAAGGGATGATGAACGACCTCGCCTCCAGAATAAAAGACCGAAGAGTCCTCGACGCCTTTGCCCGCACTCCCCGGGAAGCATTCGTACCGATGGTCTCGCGTGAGTTCGTCTATAGGGACCACCCGCTGCCCATAGGCTTCGGTCAGACCATATCCCAGCCATACATAGTGGCCCTGATGCTGCAAGCATTGTCTCTAAATGGAAACGAGTCAGTGCTGGAGGTTGGGACGGGGAGCGGGTACCAGACGGCCCTGCTGGCACAGCTGTCGGCTAGAGTGGTGACAGTGGAACGGGTGCCGGAACTGGCGCGGGATGCCCGTGTGCGATTGGATCAACTTGGGTTCAGCAACGTCCGGGTGGAGTGGGTGGAAGGGCAATTGGGGTACCCGGAGCTTGCGCCGTATGATGCGATTGTGGTGTCGGCGGCGGCGCCGCGGATACCGGATGTGCTGATGGAGCAGCTGGCGGTGGGTGGGAAGATGGTGCTCCCCGTCGGTGACAGGGAGGTGCAGGACCTGAAACTCATTGAAAGGCGAAAGAGCAAGCCCAGGGTCAAGGGGTTGGCCCAGTGTCGTTTCGTCCCGCTTATCGGAGACGGGGCGTGGAAGAGTTGAGGCCAGTCCCAGGTAGGGTGCGGGACTATGCGCGTTGTTAGGGTCGGGGGCCGATGCTATACTGAATTAACAAGTTTCATACCCAGATAGACGTTGACTACTACCAAAACGGCCACTGTCCAGACTAAAGACCTGCCTCTCGATAAGTTTGAGGCAGTAATCGGACTGGAAGTACACTCCCAACTCAAGACCCGGAGCAAGATGTTCTGTGGCTGCGCGTCAGCCTACACGGACACCGATCCCAACTCCCGGGTCTGCCCCGTATGTCTCGGGATGCCGGGAACCCTTCCTGTCATTAATCGCAAGGCGGTGGAATACGCAATCATGACCGGTCTTGCACTCAACAGCACCATTGCCGAGCATACGAAGTTCGACCGGAAGAACTATCCCTACCCGGACCTGATGAAGGGATACCAGATTTCCCAGTTCGACATGCCTCTTTGCGGGGGTGGCTGGCTGTCCGTGGAGGCTGAGGATGGAATCAGGAACGCGAGGCTGACCAGGGTGCACCTTGAAGAAGACACGGCGAAACTAATGCACGTGGATGGGGATGGCGGTGAGCGCTGGTCTCGGGTGGACGTGAACCGGTCAGGCACGCCGCTCATGGAGATAGTCGGGGAGCCCGACCTGCGTTCAGCCGAAGAAGCGCGTCAGTACCTCGTAAAGCTGCGCACCATTTTGCAATATCTGGGCGTTTCGACGGGCAACATGGAAGAAGGCAGCTTCCGCTGCGACGCCAACATTAGCATAAGGCCCCGGGGCTCGACCGGCCTTCAATCGAAGGTCGAAGTTAAGAACATGAACAGCTTTCGCGCCGTGTATCGAGCTCTCAGATACGAGTTCGAACGGCAGGTGCGGGCCACTTCGGAAGGGCTTCCGATTCACCAGGAGACCCGGGGTTGGGTGGAAGACAAGGGAATCACGGTGTCCCAGCGGAGCAAGGAATACGCCCACGACTACAGGTACTTCCCGGAACCCGACCTACCTGCAATGAAAATCGACCCTGCCTGGGTCGATGAAATCAGGGCTCGGCTCCCGGAGCTGCCGGAAGCCCGTGTCGAGAGATTCATCTCGGATTTTGGCCTTCAGCCCAAGGACGCCGATACCCTGGTCAACAACAAGGCGATGGCTGACTTCTTCGAAGAGGCTGTCGCTTGCAGTAACGAAAGCAAGAATGGCAAAGCGGGGAAGAGGGCACGGGACGTGGGGGTGTGGCTGCTGGGAGACTTCTCACAGCACCTTAACGCTGCCGGAGAAGACATAGGCCAAGCCAAGATTTCTCCCTCAGGCCTTTCTAAGCTAATCGACCTGGTAGATGACAGCACCCTTTCCGGGAAGATGGCCAAGGACGTATTCCAGGAGATGTACGAGACCGGCAAGGCTGCTTCGGACATCGTTAAGGATAGGGGACTGGTGCAGATTACGGATTCAGGGGAAATATCCGCAGTGGTTGATGAGGCGCTGGCTCAAAATCCGCAAGCGGTGGCTGACTTTGCGGCAGGGAACGCCCGAGCGATTGGATTCCTGGTAGGCCAGGTTATGAAGGCGACCCGGGGCAAAGCGAACCCGGCAAAAGTGAACGAGCTTCTCAGGGAGCGTATGAAATAGCCCGCGAATGGGCGAGATCGTAAGGCGTTATCTACATGTCATTGCTAAACGTAGTCCAGATAATTATTTCGGTGGCCCTGGTTGCGGTGATCCTGCTCCAGGTGAAGGGGCAAGGGATGGGTGGAGTGTTCGGCGGGGCCAGCACGGGTTTCCGCACACGCCGCGGGTTGGAGAAGACCCTTTTTCAGGTTACCATCGGCCTGATCGCCGTATTTATCCTCATCTCATTTCTCAGTGTGCGCTTTTCCTGACAGGCCCGCGTCCCTCGGCCCGAACTAGTCATCGAGCAGTAACTGCGCTAATCAATTGGCCTCGATAGTAACGCTGATCACGGACTTCGGGCTGAGCGACGGCTACGTCGGCATGATGAAGGGTGTTGTTCTGGCGATCAGCCCGCAGGCCCAGATAGTAGACATAACCCACGATATTGAGCCCGGCAACGTGAAGAGCGCGGCTTTCGTCCTGGGGATGTCGTACAAGTACTTTCCCAAGGATACCGTCCATCTTGTGGTGGTTGACCCCGGGGTTGGGACTGAGCGAAATGCGCTGTGCCTCAGCGGGATGGGCCAGTTCTTCGTAGGCCCGGACAACGGCGTTTTCAGCCACGTACTAGCCGATGTCTGGACTGAAGACGAGGCGCCGGTGTCCGAAGATGACGATCAAGCCCACCCGTGTCCCCTACCAGAGGGTTTCGAGGGTGTCCGGTTGACGGATTCACGTTATTGGCTTCTGGAAGTAAGCAACACCTTCCACGGCCGGGACATCTTCGCCCCGGTCGCGTCCCAACTGCCGGATGTTGAGATTGCAGACATGGGTGAGCCGATTACGTCGGTGCTGGCCTTTCCTCGGCCTTCGGCTAAGGTCGATGAACAGGGTAGGGTAGTAGGCGAGGTGGTGCACGTGGACAGGTATGGCAACCTCATAACAAGCATACGCGCAGACCAGTTGCCTGAAGGCGCAGTGAGGGCTATGGTTGACAAACTTCCCATCAGTGCTCTTGCACGTACTTTTGCCGAGGGAGAAGACCTATTCCCTCTAGTAGGCAGCGCGGGATACGTGGAGATAGCGGAGCGAAACGGCAATGCGGCGGCCCGGACCGGGGCCCGAGTGGGAAGCGATGTAGTCCTGGAGCGAGTTTTACTGTGAACCGGGTTCACACGGAGGAATCGCTATGGTAGGTCAGATAGTCAGGGAATCGTCCGAGATAGGGAAGACGCTTCCAAGCCGCTACTACTGGGGCCCCGACATCTACGAGCTTGAGAAAGAGCGCATCTTCTACAAGTCGTGGCTCTTTGTGGCCCACGACAGTAACTTGCCGGAACCCGGCGACTATGTTGTCCGCACCATCTGCGACGAGAGCATCGTCATTACCCGAGACCGGGACATGCAGGTCCATGCCTTCTACAACGTTTGCCGACACCGTGGATCGAGAATTTGCACACAAGAAGCCGGTCGGGCGCCGGGTGGGGCGCTGACTTGCGGATACCACGGCTGGACTTACGGCATGAACGGGGACCTTGTCGCGATTCCGAAAGAGATGTATATGGACGACCTGCCCAAGGGGAATTACCCCCTCTATCGTGTGCCGGTTGAGGTCTGGCAGGGGCTGATTTTCATCAACCTGGATCCCAATCCCGAGCCCTTTATGGCAGATTTTGGAGACCTTAACCCTATTCTGGCCAGGTACGGATTGGGGAGCCTTAAGTCGGGGCACGTGTTTCACTATGATGTAAAGTCCAACTGGAAAGAGATCTGGGAGAATGCCAGCGAGTGCGGCCACTGCCCGAGTGTCCATCCGGAACTGTGCGAAGTGGTGCCGATATACAAGACCGGCCTGACGGGCCGGGATTCAATAATGGGAACGCGGTTCCTGGATGAAAGGGCGACCATGACTGCCGATGGCAGGACGAATCGCCCGATGCTAAAGGGCCTTATCGAAGAGGACATGGGACTTTTCAGGAGCATATCCCTGTATCCGAATGTGGTCCTGGCATTCCAGCCTGAATCCGTAGTGACCATTGTGATGTGGCCGGATGGGCCAAACAGGACGAAGATAACCAACGAGTTCTTCTTCGATGCGGAGCAGGTGGACAGTCCAAACTTCGATGGCAGCGACACCATTGACTTCTGGGACCTGTTCAATAAGCAGGACTTCGGGGTGTGTGAGCTTGCCCACCAGGGAATTCGCTCAAGGGCCCACAAGCAGGGAGTGCTCGGGCCGGCGGAGCCTCACGTGCTCCGGTTTAACCAGTGGGTGAAGGACAGGCTGGATATCGCATAGCCGCAACGGGCCAAAGAGAGAATCATCGGGCGGTTGGCTTGGCCAGCCGCCCGATTGTTATTCGGAGTTGAGAAGCTAACGCTCATCCCAGGTCGGCGTGTCTTCGTTGACGCAATGCAGGAATACGAAAGCGCCCGTGTTCCCGAGACCCCAGAACTCTTTGGTGAGGGCCTTCACCTTGGCCCGGTAGTCGAGTTCGTCCATGGAGCGGAGGTAGTTGTAGAAGGAGCTGTGGTCAGCGACGATTACCCGACACTTTCTGGCGTTTTCCACCGTAGCAATGATCTTGCGGCGGTTGCGGACGATCCCCTCGTCCTGGAAGAGCCGCTCCATCTCCTCAATTCCGTAGGCCGCGACCTTGAAGATGTGGAAGTCGTCGAACCCCGCCCGGAAATTGGCCCATTTATTGCGTACCACGCGCCAAGAGAAGCCCGAGCGGAAGATGGCTTTGGTTAGCTCCTCAAAATAGCCGGAGTCGTCGTCGGGGGTAACCTTGGGCGGGACTTCTATTTCCCTGTACATGGAATCTCAAAGAGTGGCCTTGGGACGGGTTGGCGGGCCAAGGGCTCCGGTTAGACAAACTCCCAGGTGGTGCCGGTAGGTGAGTCCTTGAGGGCAACGCCCCTTTCAGTTAAGGAGTCCCGGATCTGGTCGGCTAGTGCGAACTCCCGACTCTTGCGAAGTTTTTCCCGCACGTTTATCAGGATTTTGACGTAATCGTCGGGCCCCGAGCTCTCGCCAGAAAGGCTGGCTGAAAGCTGTCCTGCAGTCTCCATCTGACCGGCAGCTTCCAAATTGGAGGACACCTGCTCGACCAGTTCCGCTAAGTTCTTGTCATCGACGCCGGACCCGGCGGTCTGGCCTTCGAGGGTGAGGCCCAGGACACCGGCCAACTCCCGAAGCATTACTACGGCGTCTGCCACATTCGAGCCTGAGTCGGCGCCGCGATTAATGTCGCGGGCTAGGTCATACAGTGCGGCGAGGGCCTGGGAGGTGCCGAAATCGTCGTCCATGGCCTCGATGAATCGCTCACGGTAGCCGTCGGTGGAGACTTGAACCCCGTTGCCTTGTCCTGCGTCCGCCTGCTGTGCGGCGTTCCGAAGGCGGGTTGCGCCCCGCTCCATCGCTTCGAGACCGCGTTCGCTGAAGCTGAGAGGGCTGCGGTAGTGGGAACCTAGGAAGAAGAGGCGTAGGGCGTCGGCGGAATGGCCGTCGAGGACCTCATTGACGGTTACCAGGTTCCCGAGGGACTTGCTCATCTTCTCATCATCAAGTTGGAGCAGGCCATTGTGGAGCCAATACTGTACGGAAGGGGATACGCCGGTGAAAGCCTCGGTCTGTGCTATCTCGTTTTCGTGGTGGGGGAATATCAGATCAAGGCCGCCGCCGTGGATGTCAAATCTCTCCCCGAGATATTTGAGGGACATGGCGCTGCATTCCATGTGCCAGCCGGGTCGGCCGGGGCCCCAAGGACTTTCCCAGGAAGGTTCGCCGGGTTTGGCGGCTTTCCACAGGGCGAAGTCCATCGGGTGCTCTTTGCGGTTGTCGACCTCGATCCGTGCCCCGGACATCATGCCTTCCAGGGTGCGGTGGCTGAGTTTGCCGTAGTCGGCGTAGCTGCTGATGCGGTAGTAGACGTCTCCGTCGACTGCGTATGCGGTCCCGTTTTCTACCAGGCCCTGGGTCATCTCGAGGATTTTGGCGATCTCCTCGGTTGCGCGGGGGTAGATGTGGGCGCGCTTGATGTTAAGGGCGTCCATCTCGTTGAAATAGTCCTGGATCAGGCCCTCGGCGAGGTCTTTCGGTGAAGACCCGATGGATGCGGAACGATCGATTATCTTGTCGTCGACGTCGGTGAAGTTCTGGATGTGCAGCACGTTGTAGCCGCGCCACTCGAGGTAGCGGCGGACCACGTCGAAGGTGATGTAGCTCATGGCGTGGCCTACGTGGGAGGCCGAGTAAGGAGTGATGCCACAGACGTACATCTTGACGGGGTCGCCCAGGGGGACGAACTCCTCTTTAGTACGGGTCAGGGTGTTGTAGATTTGCATTGGCGTTACCGGTCGGGGGGCTTCTGCCGTTCCAGGAGAGCCACGGCGAAAGCTACTATCCCTTCTTCTCTGCCGGCTATTCCCAGCCGGTCGCTGGTTGTGGCCTTTACGTTGATCTGGTTTGGGTCTATGGCCAGGGCCCGAGCCATGTTTGCTGCTATCTCCTTGACGAATGGGGAAAGGGCGGGCCGTTGGGCGATTATTGTAGCATCCACGTTTTCGATGCTCCAACCTGCCTTAGCGAGTTCCGGGGCAATGGCGGAGAGGAAAGTCAGGCTGTCTGCGTCCTTGTAGGTGTCGTCGGAGGACGGGAACCGGCCCCCGATATCCCCCATCCCCGCCGCCCCCAGGAGAGCGTCGACCACGGCGTGGGTGAGAACGTCTCCGTCGCTGTGGCCGGACAGTCCGAGAGAGTGCGGTACGGTGACGCCACCCAATATGAGGGGTCGGCCCTCGACAAGGGCGTGAACGTCGATTCCCATTCCTATGCGCATAATTTTCTGAGTGGCTACCTGTCTGAGGCCTGGCCCCGGGACTTGAGGATCATCTCGGCGAGTTTCAGGTCTTCTGGGTTGGTTACTTTCAAGTTGGTCGGAGAACCGGGAGTCAACTTTATCTTAACGCCCAGCCGCTCGACCATTGAGGCGTCGTCGGTAGCGTTATCGCTAACTTCTCGATAGGCGCGCTCCAACACGGCGAAGGGGAATACCTGGGGAGTCTGAACGGCCCAGAGACCTTCGCGGGTCACGGTAGCAGATATGAAGGCTTCGGAATCTGCGCGTTTTACGGTGTCGGTCACCGGAACTGCGACGACGGCGCTGCCGTGAAGTCGGGCGTCGGCAAGTGCACGCTGGAGAATGTCAGGGGAAAGGCAAGGGCGTGCGCCATCGTGAACGGCGACCCAGCCACACTGTCCAAGGGTGTCGAGGCCCCTGGTTGCGGAGTCCTGCCGCCTTTCACCTCCGGCGCACAGCGTGAGCTTCCCGGAATTATTGAGCCCTTCAAGCAGAGCGCGGGCCTTTTCGATATTTGGCTCGGGTAGGACAAGTACAACCCTCCGGATGTCGGGGCAGTCGAGAAAAACGGAAATAGTGTGGAGGATGAGTGGCTTACCCAAGATGGAGGCGAAGGTCTTGTCGATACCCTGCATTCGCTGGCTGCGCCCCGCGGCGAGGACCAAAGCGCCGACGGACTGGTCGGGTGCCGGGGGCCGCTCCTGGTCTACCACAGCCCCTATTTCAAGTGGGCGAAGATTATCCGGCCCGCCGAGGTTTGCAGCACCCGCGTGATTACCACCGGCAGCTGGGAGTTCAGGTATTTGTGACCTCCCTCGACGACTACCATGGTGCCGTCGTCCAGGAACCCGACTCCCTGGGTCTCCTCCTTGCCCTCCTGGGTGATGTGGAGATTCAGCTCCTCACCGGGTATGAGCGTTGGTTTAAGGGAGTTGGCAAGGTCGTTGATGTTGAGAACCCTGATGCCCTGAAGCTCGGCGACCTTGTTCAGGTTGAAGTCGGTGGTGAGGAGTGAGTAATCGGAGCGTTTTGCCAGGCTCACGAGCTTGCTGTCGACGCCGTCCTGGTCGGGGACGTCGATCTCGGTAATCTGGACTTCCACGTTACTGTCTTTCTGGAGTTGGTTGAGGACGTCGAGACCCCTGCGGCCTCTATTGCGCTTGAGGCTGTCCGGGGAATCTGCGACGTACTGGAGTTCTTCCAGAACGAATCGAGGTATGAGAAGATCGCCGTCTACGAAACCGGTGTGGGTGATCTCGGCGATGCGTCCATCGATGATCGCGGACGTGTCGACAAGGATGCAGCGCCCGTTCTGTGCCCCGTTAACGGATGCCGGGGCGGCGACCCTTTCCGGGATAGTGCCTCGGGCGAGCATGGAGATCACCTGTGTGGCCCTGGATGCACTGGCCCAGCCCCCGAGGCCAGCCAGTGTGAGCACCAGCAGGCCGGGGGTTATGGCATTCCAGGGGTAGGCAAGAGATGCCACCGCAAAGGCGTAGATCAAGACGCCTGAGAGGACTACTCCGACCAGTGCACCTACGGTCCCCGAGAAGGCAACTTCCGGCCGAAGGGACGAGAGGCTCCCGGCTGCCCTTTGCACTCCAGGGATGATTACAAGGGCGGTGGCAATTAGTCCAAACCCAAATCCCAGAACGCTCGCGCCAAGGGTTATCCAGGTGTTCCAGCCTTCGAATATGCCGGCTTCTGAAAGAGAAAGGCCGATGCCCAGCCCCAGCAGGGCGGCCACTATTGCGCCTATGACGCTACCGGCTAGCCTTCCGGCCTTAGCCAATGCCTTACCCCATCATGATGTGAGTCTGAACCTGGCGCAACGCCGGATTCAGCTGTAGTTGGCTTTCGCCTGTCGGGTAAGGTCCGCTTGGAGGAGGAATTGCGAGGAAATAACCGTAGTATTGCTTGTCTGACGTCGCTTTCCCGGGCCAATGGTTCCAAGCCCCGACGGGCGCTAGGTTATCACAAATGGGACTCCGGCTCAATTGAGTGTACTCGTTCGGCAGATTAGTGACACACTGGCCTTTTCTTCAGTCCTCCAGTGGCGGATCCTCCAGAGGAGGATGTTCCCCGCCTACGACGGACTTGCAGCATCTTCGATTGTGGGGGTTCGGTTTCAGTTCTGTCTGTTGGGTTTTGGGTTGACGATGGAAGACGCTTGCTGGACGATGCCCCCGTTCATGTGCTTCGGGTGCTCCGACGCCCCGGGGCAAGGGCGTCCGGCCCGCTTTTGCCGCTGCTGCGGCCTGTGGCCCTGTATACGCTGGACATGGGAAGGGACCGACAGGGCCAGCAGGTCCGAGCCCGACTCCGGGGGTTGGCTGCACCGCATAAGGGCGGCAAGGAGGCTCGTCCAGCGTCCGGCGTGAGCCTCTTGCAGGTGTAATGTGTCCAAGTTTGCCGGTGCGACCCGGAGCGCAGGGACCACCGGCTCCCGGCTTTATTGAGCAGTCGGGGCACCGAGAGGACCTCGGCGCCGGGCCTATCCGACTGCAATTCCGCTCTAAAGAGCAGGTTACTCCCAAGGGAGATTTTCCCTGTAAGAGGCTGAAGCGTCTTAGAGGGGGTTCACATGGAACGATAGCGAACCAGGGCGTCTTTCCATCGCCTGGGGGTCAGGGAAGGGTGCACGGGACCCGGTGGGGATGAGGAGATGGCGTCGTTTGCTTGAGCCGTGGGGCGGCTTGTGGGCCGCCCTTTGGGATGGGCTTAGACGTTGAGTCCTCGGGTGGGGCCGGGTGGGCTTCCCTGGGTTGTGGTTACCTCCTTAAGGTGAGTGTCGGGTCTAGACTGGCCCAATAATAGAACACCTGTCTTATAAAGTCAAGGGGGATATGTCACCCCTCTATGTGAACGGGATCATTTTGGCGGGGCGCTCAGCTACCGAGACACGCGCTGTCACATATCCGTCTTTTAATTGACACCGGAATGGGCGTCAAATAACATATGTCCAGGTCGTGCTAGGTGGGGAGCTAGCGGTGCCCTGAACCCGCAATCCGCTAAAGCGGGACTGAATTCCCCCTAGAGGTCCTGGACCTTCGGACGCTGTACCCGTTCGGCGGGCGCTGAAGATTGGGTCCTACGCGGCAGAAAACTGTGAACCCCGCCAGGTCCGGAAGGAAGCAACGGTAAGCGGTCAATTCTGGGTGCCGTAGGGTCGCCTGGTCTGAGCCCGGCGGCGGACAACAGGCCAAGGGGACTTGATCGACGGGGGGTGCACGATCTAAATTTCTCCCCAGGAGGCCGCCCGTGCCCAAAGCTATAGACTTCCACATCCATCCCCCCAAGGAGCCCGGGACGCCGCCGACTCGGTTCCACACGGCAATGGCCACGTATTTCAAGTCGCCCCCGGAGCTTACGCTCGAAGAACTGGCGGCCAAGTACAAGGAGCTGGACTACATGGCCGTGGTCCTGGCCAACGACGACCGCACAGCCCAGGGTGACGCGTGGGACAGCAACGACTGGGTTGCATCGATCAGCCGGCGATACCCCGATACCTTCATCGGGTTCGGATCGGTCGACCCGTGGATGGGCAAGCTTGCGGTAAAGGAAGTCGAGCGGGCGGGCAAGGAACTGGGCATGAAGGGCATCAAGTTCATACCCATGACCCAGGAGTTCTACCCAAACGACCGCAGGTTCTACCCGATTTACGAAAAAATTGCTGAGTTGGGCATGATAGCCATGTTCCATACCGGGACCACGGGAGTCGGGGCTGGGCTGCCGGGGGGAGGGGGCGTCCACCTGAAATACACCAAGCCCATCCCCTACATCGACGACGTAGCCGCCGACCTGCCGGAATTGACCATAGTAATGGCCCACCAGGCGTTCCCCTGGGTGGAGGAGCAGTTGGCAGTGCTGGTGCACAAACCGAACGTATATATGGACATCTCAGGTTGGTCTCCCAAGTACTTCAATCCCTTGCTTATCCAGTACGCCAGCACACTGATAAAGCACAAGGTATTGTTCGGGTCGGACTACCCGGCCCTCACCCCCGAGCGATGGGTCCGGGACTTCGAGGGAGCGCCCTTCTGGGATGAAGCCCGACCCTTGATTATGCTGGAGAATGCCAAGAAAGTGCTGGGCATGTAGCCCTGCCTAAATGAACGGAGATAACCTTGAGTAACGTACCGTCTGTCGGAGATGCTGAGACCGTAGCCCTTCTGGAAAACGTTTTCGTCTGTTTCAACAGCCACGATCCCGCAAAATTCCGAGCCTTCTGCTCCGATGACTTCCAGTTCCACGACGCCTCCAAACCGTCGCCTGTCGAGGGCAGGGACCTGTTCGTGGCGGCGCTGAAGGAATGGTGGAAGGCATTCCCGGACTCACAGATTACGGGGAAAATGATAATAGCGTCCGGGAACTGGGCCGCCGCCGAGGCCACGGTGACCGGTACTCACCAGGGAGACTTCAAGGGCATCCCGGGCACAGGCAAGAGCGTCGGCTGGACGTTCATGGAGATCGCCGAGTTCAAGGATGGCAAGCTCCGGGCCCTCCGCGCATACCGGGACAACATGAACATCTATAAGCAGTTGGGCGTACTGCCTCTGAACTTGTAGAGTTGACACTCTCCGATTCCCTTTTTTCAACCTCCCATAAACGGTTGATTAGACAGCGGCTTGGCTTCGGTATAGTGTGAGGCCATGTCGGCGTCTGCGACGGGAAAACGAGCTCAAGTGACCGGTGTGTGGGCCAAAAAGTCCCTGGGCCAACATTTTCTCAATGACGCGGCGATAATCGAGGAAATCGTAGACGCCGCAGACCCGAGCCCCGATGAAGTAGTCATAGAGGTGGGGCCGGGCACGGGAGTCCTGACCCGGGCCCTGGTCCGGAGGTTTGGGCGGGTCATTGCCGTAGAGATCGACTCCAACCTTGCCTCCCTTCTTCAGACCAACCTGACTGAATTCCCAAACGTTCGCACTGTATCAGGCGACGTCAGGGACTTTGCACCCGAGCAGTTGCTCAGGGAGCACGGGGGTGATCTGGTGGGTAATGATGGCAGTTACAAGGTTGCCGGGAACCTGCCGTACTACGTCGCATCGCCCATAGTCCGGCACTTCCTGGAATCCGACCACAAGCCCGTAAAAATGGTCGTGACCGTGCAGCGGGAGGTTGGGGAGAGCATGGTAGCCGAGCCCGGGAAGATAGGCCTGTTGAGCCTGGCTGTACAGGTGTACGGCGCCCCGAGAATCGTGGCACACATTCCGGCTGCCAAGTTTCACCCTAAACCGAAAGTGGACTCGGTGGTGGTGGCTATCGACGTTCACCCCGAGCCCTTGGTGTCCGACCCGGACCGTTTCTTCAGAGTCGCAAAAGCCGGGTTCCGGGCCCCGAGGAAGCAGTTGCACAACTCCCTGGTCAAAGGACTGGACGCCGAGGGAGATTTCGTGAAGGATGCCTTGGAACGGGTGGGTATCGACGGGCGAAGAAGGCCATCGACACTCACGATCGAAGAGTGGGAGAGGTTGTCGGAGGAGCTCGGGTGACGGGAGTGTCGAAGGTCACAATTGAAGCTCCGGGCAAGGTGAACCTGACACTTGAAGTGTTGGGCAAGCGGCTGGACGGCTACCATGAAATTGCGTCGGTGATGCAGGCAATCAGCCTATTCGACACCCTTACTATTCGCCCCTCCGACGAAATCAAGGTGTTGGCTGAGATAGAAGACCTGGGGACGCAGGACAACCTGGTCTATCGAGCGGGCATGCTGCTCAGGGAGACTTCGGGGGTGTCGGCGGGGGCGGAGATCCGCCTCGATAAGCAGATACCGTTGGCGGCGGGGCTGGGTGGCGGCAGCAGCGACGCGGCGGCCACTCTCCTGGGCCTCGACCGTTTATGGAGTATCGGGCTTGCGGAGGCGGAAATGAAGGAGTTGGCGGCGCAACTGGGGTCGGACGTGCCGTTCTTCGTGACAGGGGGGACTGCCTTGGTGGAGGGGAGGGGAGAACGGGTGTCGAATGTGAAGACACCTCCGACGTTCTGGCTGGTGCTCGCCTTCCCGGACCATCGACTCGAAAACAAGACCGCCATCGCCTACAAGACCCTGTGCCTCATCGACCACACCGATGGTCGCAGGACCGCTGACCTCATCAAACTAATAGAGGCCGGCTCCGAAATAGCCCACGACTCATTTTTCAACGTCTTCGATAGAGTCGCTGCCCAGATATTCCCTGGCATCGACGGGTCCTGGTCGATTCTGCAGGAGGCATCGGGCAGGCCGGTCCATCTTTCGGGGGCTGGCCCAACGCTGTTTTGTCGGGTTGACGGGTCTGAACAAGGTCAAAGGGTCGTCACTGAATGTACTGCAAAAGGGCTGGATTCCCGTTTGGTCAGAACCCTGACTCCGGGCCAAGGCCCCCGTGTATTGACAGATGAGTGAGGCGCGCTGACACCGTGGCCTTACTGATTGGCACTGCATGCGGGTTCTTCATTGGCACCCTGTTCACTATGCTCTGGGCGATCAACATTACCGCGCCGGGCCGCAAACCCAGTGGCTTGTTCGGGTCCTTGAACAGGGTGCCGGGGACCATCCCGGCTTCGGCACTGCTTCCACTGGTGGTAATGGGAGCGTGGGGACTCGGGGGTGGGATGATAGGGGCGCTGTATATCGGGGCGGAGGCGTTGGCACCGGGCTCGGGTATCGGCAGTCCCAACATGGCCTTTTCCATCGGGATTTGTGCATTCACCCTGAATGCAGTTGTGCTCGGGGCTTTATGGACGCGTAAATGGATCTGGCGGGACGGATACTTACTGGGCCTGGCCTTTGCAGGGATGTTCGGCTGGTTGATGCCGCTTCTGTTGTCGTGAAGGTGTCCGGCTGATAAAATGACTGCGGCTTTGTTCGATAATTCACAGTTTGCGCCCCAGCCAGGGCGCGGGGATTTGAGAAAACCGCCCAAGTGCTTATAGACCTACATTCCCATACGATGATCGGGGGGAGCGACAGCAGCATTTCGCCGCAGGACTTAGTCCTTGAAGCGAAAAAGCAGGGACTGGACGGGATCTGCTTCACGGAGCACGGTGCGAACTGGGATTGGTCCAAGTTTCGCGAATTCTCAGCCTCCCAGGAGATCATGGTTTTTCACGCCCTGGAGGTCGACACCGAAATGGGGCACATCGGCTCTTTCGGTTTGCACCACTATGTGAGCGGAATGCACAAAGTCGCCAAGCTGCGGGAGGTGATCAACGAGGTCGGCGGTTACATGGTGTCGATGCACCCGTTCCGCCGCTTCTACGACCACCGAGGCAGCCTGCTTTGGCCCAACGGCACCAAGCCCGAGTCTCTGGAAGGGAAGAGCCGCCACAGCGTCTTCGAATATGTTGATGCAATCGAGGCGCTCAATGGCGGCAACAACGAGAGAGAGAACGAGACCGCCTACCGAGTCGCCCAGATGCTGGGCAAGCCTTGCACTGCCGGCAGCGACGCCCATTCTCATCACGGTGTCGGGTGCAACGTGACGGTCTTCGAGCGGGACATTCACACCGACGAGGACCTTCTCGTCGAGCTCAGGGCGGGGCGGTACCGTCCGGGCACGGGGCTCAGGCAAGGGTCCCTTTCCATCTACAACCCCGTCTAGCCTGGGGAAGGGTCGGGGGTGGGGCCGGTCGGGAAGGCCCAACAATTCCACCTTATGCTGATCCCCATCGACCAGCCATTCAATCTCACCCACACGCTGGAGTGCGGCCAGGCCTTCAGGTGGAGGCGCGAGGGCGATTGGTACTACGGGGTCATTTACGGCAACATCCTGAAGATTCGACAGACGCTCCTGGGCGTCGAATTCAACAGCTACCCCTTACCCGAAGAGGAGATCGTCAATCGGCTGGCCTACTATCTGAGACTGGACGACGATCTGCCGGAAATCTACCGGGTCATAGGCCGGGACGACAGGATGCGTCGGGCGATTGCCCAGTTTTTCGGTCTGCGGCTTCTGAGGCAGGAGCCGTGGGAATGCCTGGTGTCGTTCATCTGCTCCATATCATCGAACATCCCCCGGATAAGCCAGTCAATAGAATCGCTGTGCGGCAAGATGGGCGACCGGCTGGAGATGGACGGCCACGTCCGGTTCTCCTTCCCGGGCCCCGAGAAGGTGATGGAGTTGGGTGAAACTGGACTGAGGTTGATGGGGATGGGGTTCAGAGCGCCGTACCTGGCCGACACCGCGGACCGGATCGGCCGCGGCGTGTATGACCTGGAGGGCTTGCGGGAACTCAACTACGACGACGCAAAGAAGGACCTGAGGACTCTGTTCGGGGTGGGGGACAAGGTAGCCGACTGCGTATTGCTTTTCTCCCTGGAAAAGCTGGACTCCTTTCCCATAGACCGGTGGGTCAGGAGGGCGGTGGAGGAGTGGTACTCGGTGGGAGAGAACCCTTCTTACGATGCGATCCGGACCTGGGCCCTGGACTATTTTGGGGTGCACGCGGGTTACGCCCAGCAGTACCTTTTCCAAGGGCGAAGGCTGGAGAAGAAGTCGGCTAGCTCCCAGACTCCGCCAGCCACTCCTTGACGAGGGCGGCCTCGTCTTCGCATGAGGACGTCAGCCCGTCCAAACGAGCCTCAAGAAGTCGATTCAGGACGCGGCCTATATCCGGGCCGCGAGGCACGCCCAAGTTGATCAAGTCTTTGCCGGTTAGCTCGGGTCGAACGTCGGCGAGCCGGGATAGGTAGTCGGCGGCGCGGGTTCTGGCAACCTCATGCTCGGTAGCGATTCCAAAAGCACTAACGGAGTCGCTGTCGAATCCCTTGAAGTGAGTGTACACCTGGCTGTCCCTGAGTCCCTCTACCGAGATTCTTACCTCCGAGTCCCTCAAGGCTAGTGTGCCTTTCACCGTCCCAATCGACTCCTTCGGAAAGCGGTATCGGTCAAGAAATTGAATGGCTTTCCCTGTTTCTACTGAGTAGAGAAGCAGTGCGAGAAATATGGTGGGCTCGACCTGGCCCAATTCATGGCGGGCCGACTGGAAAATCTCTGAGAGACGAGCGCCGAGATGTAGGGCAGGATCGATTGTCGGGAGAACGCCGAGGGTTTCGGCACGTAGAAGAGGTAGCTCGGGGGCGGGCTCCAGGAGAAAGAGGTCGATCTCTCGGCGCAGTCGGTCTACGCCGACGGACGGGAGCAGGTGGAGGTCTCTCGACAGGAGGGCGAGGGTCGAGGATTCGATCTGGAACCCGAGCCTCTGCTCGTATCTGATGGCGCGCATTATGCGCGTTGGATCATCTACGAAGCTGCCGTCGTGGAGGACGCGTATCAGGCGGTCTTCTAAGTCCTGCCGACTCCCGAACCTGTCCAGTAACGTTCCCGCATCGGGAGGGCTGAGGCGCAGGGCTATGGCGTTGACGGTGAAGTCCCGACGCGCCAGATCCTCTTCAATGGGGCCGGGGCGGACATCGGGGAGGACGCCGGGGCGCGAGTAGGTTTCGGTGCGGGCGGTGGCCAGGTCGAATCTCAGGGTGCCGTTACGGTAGGTTGCCGTGCCAAATCTCGGGTGCACGACGGCCTCGCCGCCCTGGTCGAGGGCCAGGGCGCGCACCAGGTCCAGAGCGTCGCCTTCGACGACCAAGTCTAAATCCGCGGCGGGACGTTCAAGGAGGAGGTCACGGACTCGGCCGCCGACGATGTAGAGGGGGCTCGCTCGGTCCGCGGCCAGATCAGCTAAGCGCGTGATTAAGGCCCAGAGGTCGGGGCGGGTCCGGTATTGCAGTGCCTTCAGGTAGTCCATGATCTGGGGTGTATTATAGGGTGGCCGGATGTTAAAATGGTCTTGATTCTAGTGTGAAAGGTGGGGCGTCATGTCTGAAAAAGTTAATCTCACGGTGTTCTACGACTATCTCTGACCCTACGTTCGGGTTGCGGCAGTTTGGCTGCAAGACGTAAAGAAGGCGTACGGAGACGATCTTAACATAACGTGGAAGAATTTCCCGTTGGAGCAGGTTAACTCGAAGGAAGGCCCCGACTGGAAGTTGTGGGAACAGGATGAGTCCTTCCCCAGCAAAGGTCTCCTTGCCCTGAAGGCCGGAGAGGCCGCCAAGAAGCAGGGCGCCGAGAAATTCGAAAAGTTCCATGTTGGACTGCTTAATGCCCGTCACATGCAACGGAAGGCCATCGACAAGCTCGAGATTCTGACGGACGTGGCGAAGGACGCGGGGCTGGACATCGACAAGTTCCTCGAGGACATCAACGACCCCCAGGCCCTGAAGACCATTGCCTCCGACTACGAAGAAGCCAAGGCCAACTACGGTGTCTTCGGTGTTCCCACCATGTTCACCGACACCGGCGCCTCGGCTTTCCTCAAGATGATGCCTCCACCGCCGGCTGAGCAGGCCCGAGAGGTGTTTGAAAGCGTTCTCGGCGTTGTCAACGGCGTGCCGAACCTCCAGGAGATCAAGCGTCCAACCCCTCCCGGGGACTAACCCACCACCCGAAGAATATGTCCCCGAACAACGGTGTCGAACCAAGCAAAGTAGTGGAATTGGCCGATGAGTACCTGCTGGTCCAGGCCCTGACCCACTCATCCTACCTACACGAGCACCCGGAAGCCGCCCAGGAATCCAACGAACGTTTGGAATTCCTGGGCGATTCCGTTCTCGGGTTCATAATCGCCGACGATCTGTATGGACAATGGCCGCAACTCACCGAAGGTGAAATGACGGTCCTGCGCGCCCAGTTGGTCTCGACCCAGGCCCTGGCCTCGGCAGCGGAAGCTATGGACCTCGGCAAGCATTTGCGGCTGGGGCGGGGGGAGGAGAAGTCGGGGGGGAGGACTAAGCGGCGCAACCTGGCGGGGGCCCTGGAAGCGATAATAGGCGCTGTCTGGCTGGATGCCGGTCTGGATGCGGCTCGCAGCTTCGTTGTCCAGGCGCTTAAGGCCAGGATTAAAACCGTATCCAACGGTGGCGGAGAGACCGACTATAAGTCGCGGCTTCAGGAGCTCACCCAGGCGCGGCTTCAAGTCCAGCCCCGGTACGAGACGACACAGCAGTTGTCAGAGACCGGTGACCCGATTTTCGCCACTAAGGTGATCATCGGTGGGCGTTCAATGGGCAGGGGCACGGGGACATCCAAGCGGGTAGCGCAACGGAGAGCTGCCAAACAAGCCCTGGACCGTTTCGCCGCGTCGTAGGCTTACGCCGCCCATTAACCCTCGTTGTTGGAGTCTATTGCCGACTCCATCATATCGGCGATGTTGCGCTCATAGTCGCCGGGGAAAGTCCTTAGGGCGTGGATGGCACGGCGTCGGATGTATTCCGGACGGTTCTGACCCAACTTCCATTTGCCCACCACCCGGTCTATCCTGATCCTAAAGGCGGTGACCCCTTTGATCATTTTACGGTTGTAGGGGGAATCGAAGTCGGCTTTCCAGGGTTGTGGCAGGAAGGACTCGTAGTAGTCGACCACCTGCTGAACGACCTGCACGGCGTCCTCCCTGTCGTGCAGCGCCTCGAAGGCGCCGTAGACGTGTACGACGGCATAGTTCCAGGTGGGGACGGTATCGGGTTCCCGGTACCAGGTGGGGGAAATGTAGGCGTGAGGCCCGTGAAAGACCACCATGACCTCATTGCCGTCGGCGTGACGCCAGTGGTCGTTGGCCCTTGCCATGTGACCCAGGAGAAAGTCTTGACCGTCGGGCTCCTCGGAAAGGACGAAGGGCAGGTGAGAAGCCACCGGGCCCGAGCCTTGAGACGAGAATAAAATGCCGAACCCGTTATCCCGTATGAAGTCGTAGCTGCGCTGTTTGTCGGTTACGGCATAGAGCTTGGGCACGTACATGTCAGGAGTCTCCGTGGATCGGGGGCTTAGTTCCGGGCCTCTGCTCCGATGGAATAGCGGCTAAGTCGCGCGAGGGCCTCCGACGCCTCACTCACCAGGTCTTCGACGATGCGGGCGGCGGGCCTTCGCTTCCCGATCAGTCCCCCGACCTGGCCGCCGGAATTCAGCTCCAGTTCTTCCAAATGGCCTTCAACAACACCCTGCTCCATGTCTTCGATGAGCATGCCTTGCAGCGGCATGGGGAGGGCCTGCAGGCCGGAGTCGGCCCATTCCTGGACGAGGACGTTGTTGAAATAGCGGGCCGTCTTGCCGGAGCTGAGACGACTGATTACCCAGTCCTCGGAACGGCCCTCGACTATGCGGCGCTTGTGGATGTCGGGGACGGCTGCTTCGTCGGAGGAGAGGAACAGCGTGCCGCACCATACTCCCTGGGCCCCGAGAGAAAGAGCGGCGGCGATTCCCCGCCCATCCCCAATCCCCCCGGCGGCGACTACCGGGACCGGGGCTATGGCGTCGACCACCTGTGGCACGAGTACCATCGTGGCGATTCTTCCCGTGTGCCCCCCAGCCTCGTTGCCCTGGGCCACTACGATGTCCACCCCGGCGTCGACGTGACGGCGGGCGTGCCGGGGGCTGCCGGCCATGCCAATGACCTTCATTCCGAGCTTATGAGCGTCCTCGGTCATCCAGCCGGGCGGGCCCAGTGCTGATACGAACACGGGGACTTCTTCTTCGAGAATCACCTCGACCTGACGTCGGATGAAAGCCGGGTTGTAGGCGAATGACTTTCCCGCCTTGGCGTCGGGGACGGAGTGCCTTTGGACAGCGTCCTTGACCCAGGCGACGTGGTCAGGGTAGTCGAAGTGGAGGGTGGCCTTGACCTCTTCCCGGTTGTCGTCTACATCAGCCATGGACACGGGAAGTTGCAGATCGACGCCGAAAGGATTATTAGTGTGGTCGCGGATCCAGCGAATTTTCTGGCGGATGTCCTCGGGTTCCCAGCCGGAAGCGCCCAGAACACCAAGGCCCCCGGCGTTAGAGACTGCGGCGGCTAGTTCGGGGGAGCCGCCTGGTACCATGCCAGCCTGCAGAACGGGGAACCGGATTCCGAGCATATCGCAGAGGGGTGTCCAGAGGGTGGGTTCGGGCATGGCATACTCCTGGTGGGAGGGTCTGATTGAGGGAAGGATAAGAACGGGGGGAGGGAGTGTCAATTCGAGGGCAAATGTTGACCGTGTTTTTTGGCGAGTGTTAACATCGATTCAGGAGCATACATGCCGTTCTTTAGACTCAGAAGACGTGAAAAGAAGACCGAGGAGAGCCTCAAGCGTACGAAACAGGGTTTTCTTCGGCGAATTGTCGGCGTATTTAACACGCCCAAGATAGACGAGGAGTTCTGGGAGACCCTCGAAGAGGTCCTGATCTCCGCGGATGTCGGCGTCAAGACTTCCACGCGAATCTCCGAGACCCTGCGGGAACGGGTCAAGAGCGAGAGGCTGGGCAATCCCGACGATATCCGGGCTGCGCTGCGAGAGGAGATGGCGTCGATCCTATCCAAGGCCTCAGGAGATCGAGAGTTTCTATCCTCCGTTAACGGTGGGCCGGGTGTCGTGCTGGTGGTCGGGGTGAACGGAGGCGGGAAGACGACTTCGATAGGCAAGATGGCCCACGCCTACTGTTCGGAGGGGCAAAGCGTGGTGCTGGCCGCGGCTGACACGTTTCGGGCGGCGGCTATCGAGCAACTGGAGGTGTGGGGTGAAAGGTCGGGGGCCCACGTTGTGGCCCACCGGCAGGGGTCGGACCCCGGGGCGGTGGCCTTCGACGCGCTGAGCAGCGCCAAAAACCGGAAGGCCGACCTTGTATTAGTCGACACCGCGGGTCGGCTGCACACCAAGTACAACCTGATGCAGGAACTCCAGAAGATCAAGAGAGTCGTCAGCCGGTTCGATCCATCCGCGCCTCATGAAGTGGTGCTGGTGTTGGATGCGGTGATCGGGCAGAACGCGGTGGCCCAGGCCCGACAGTTCATCGAGTCGGCGGGTGTGACAGGAATCTTCCTCGCCAAGCTGGATGGCTCCGCAAAGGGTGGCGTAGTCCTTAGCATCTGCGACGAGCTGGGCATACCTATCAGGTTCATAGGCACGGGCGAAGGCCCCGACGACATGGCCCCCTTCGACGCGGAAGAATTTGTGTCGGCCTTGCTGGGATAGAGACTTGCCCTCGGCACCCGACAACGGGTTATTTAAAGCCGATGCGTCCGCCTCAGGCGGACGCATCGGCTTTATGGATAATATGGGTGTGCATTCCATGACCATGGTTAGCCCGACATGATCGACTTCATCTCCTGGGCGCTCGCCGTCGAGGCCCTGGGTCTCATTGCCTTGCCGGTCACCTTCGTCCTGTTCTCGCGCCTGCCCTACGGTGGTTATGCCTTCTCCAAAGTCCTTGGGATACTGCTGTTCAGCTTCCTGGTGTGGATGGTGGGGTTCTCTGGAATCGTGCCTCTCAACCGCTATTGGGTGTCGGGGGTGGCGCTGGTTCTGGCGGCGGCCTCGTTCCTGGTTGTTTGCCGGAGACTCGACGAGTTCCGGCAGTACGTGCGAGAGCAGCGATGGACGATAGTCATCGTGGACGTGCTGTTCCTGGCGGCTTTCGCCGGGTGGGCCGCCGCTCGGGCCTACGACCCCGCAATCAGCCACACGGAACAGCCGATGGACTTTGCCCTGCTCAACTCGGTTATCAGGGCCGAGTCCATGCCCCCCCAAGACCCCTGGTTGAGCGGACATTCGGTGAGCTACTACTACTTCGGGTACGTGATGCACGGGGTTTTGGCCAAGGTCACGGGCGTCGAGGCGGCGGTGGCGTACAACCTTGCGATTGCCCTGTTGTTCTCGTTGTCGGTAGTTGGGGCGTTTGGGCTGGTGTCGGAGATGGTAGGCATACATCGACGGGGCAACGGGGATGGTCGCGAGATTCCGGTAGCCGTCGGGCTGCTGGCAGCATTGCTGGTGGTGGGGATAGGGAACCTCCAGTCGGTTGCTGAGATTGTGCGGGCATGGGGGGTGGGAGGCGAAGGTGTGTGGTCGTGGATCGGGGTCGAGGGAGCGACGACGGCACCGGAGACCTCATCATGGTTCTCCCAGGACTTTTGGTGGTGGTGGCGCACGACCCGGGTCATCCAGGCCGCAGAAGGCGGGTCGACGCCCGCGATTACGGAGTTCCCCAGCTTCAGCTTCATCCTGGGCGATCTCCATCCGCACGTGATGTCGCTGCCGTTCCTGATTCTCGCGTTGGGCCTGGGTCTGCGAACTCTCGCATCGGGAGAGACATTTAGACTCCGATGGATGCGGGAGAATAAGGTCGGGTTTGCGGTCATAGCGCTTTGTATAGGAGGATTGGGATTCCTCAACAGCTGGGACCTTCCGCTGGGACTCGGGTTGTTCCTGGGGACGACGTTGGTCGCGAACCACTGGTCGGGGGTGGGGTGGGGACGTGAACAGATGAAAAGCTGGGGGTTGTTCGCCGGGGTCCTGGTGGCTGCGGTGGTAGTCTTGTACCTGCCCTTCTACCTCGGGGACAGGCCCTCGCCCCTCTTCCCCTGGGTGCTCCCCGTGGAGGGAGTCCACACCCGATACATCCATTACTTCCTGGTTGTGGGGCTCTTCCTGCTCATAAGCGTTCCCTTCCTGCTGGCCTTGACCTTCCGCTACCTCCGGGCTAGGTCCGACACTGGACGAATGTGGCACTCCGGGACGTTGCTGGTGCTGGCCCCCTTCGCGATTTGGGCGGCAATCGTACTGCCCAAAAGCCTTGTGGAGGGAGATGTCTTGGGAGGTCTGGACGAAATCGGGGCACGGGTCCTTGGGACATTTCCTCTTCTGTTGGTTCTAGGGCTAGCCCTATGGCTGATTCTCAAGCTCGGGCTGAACGCCAAGAACGAGAGCCGGGCCGCAACTACTTTCGCCCTCATCCTGTTATTCGCAGGTCTGCTCGCGACACTCGGCCCGGAATTTTTTCGAATCGTGGACGTTTTTGGCAACAGGATGAACACGGTGTTCAAGTTCTATTACCAGGCTTGGATACTGCTAGCCGCGGCGTCGGCGTTCGGCGTCTACTACCTGGTGTCGGGATGGGACTGGTCGGGCATCTATAGAAGAACTGTGGGCACGGTTGCCGTAGGACTGATAGGATTGCTAATCGTTGCATCGGCGATGTTTACTTTGAGCGCTTTGAACAACAAGACGAACTCCTTTTCGGCAGAGCCGACCCTTAACGGCCTGGCTTTCCTCGGTGGCTCCGAGTCCACGGAAACCCGAGCCCTGGCATTCATCTCGGAAGATTCAGGCCCCGAGTCGGTGATTGTGGAAGCCGTGGCAGTAGACGACCGGGGCACACCCGGCGGAGACTACAGGCTCGACTATGCGCGGGTGTCGGGGCGCACCGGTGTGCCGACAATTCTCGGTTGGGCGGGACACGAGGAGCAGTGGCGAGGGAGCCGGCGCGGGTTCCGGGAAAGGGCCGACGACGTCAGAGCGATCTACACGGAGGCCGATGTCTCGGTGGTCGAGGCTTTGCTTGAGAAATACGGCGTCGAATACGTCTACGTGGGCGGGCTGGAACGTGACTTGTATGGCCTGGACACGGCAACCACCTTCGACGAATTTATGGATCGTGCCTTCGAAAGCGGGCAAATCACCATATATAAAGTGAGGGAGAATTGACTGGACCGAGCCAAGTAGAAACGGACGCCGGCATGTCCGCCGACGAGCCGAGAAGTCGCCTGGCTAGGACGAGCGCGCGCCTGGAGATGTGGCTTAGGGGACTCCCAGGTTGGGAAGTCGCTTTCTATGTCGGCGTAGTGGCACTGGCGGTTTTGACGAGGTTCTGGGACCTCGGGACCCGGGCCATACACCACGACGAGAGCATCCACGCCTTCTTTGCGTTGGAATTCCTGAATGCGTACCAGCACAACCCCCTGACCCACGGCCCGTTTCAGTTCTTCGGCCTTAACCTGTTCTTCAACCTGTTCGGAGAGAGCGAGGTGACGGCTCGGGGGTTGGCGGCGGTGTTCGGGGTGGTGCTCGTGGGGCTGCCATTCTTCCTGCGGAGCTATTTGGGCCGCTGGGCCTGCATGATTGCGAGCCTCGTGCTCCTCCTCTCCCCGTCCATCCTGTATTTCACCCGGTTCGCCCGCAACGACGCCTATATGGCCGTCTGGACCCTCGGCTTGGCCATCTGCCTCTGGAAGTACACCTCCGGCCGAAAGGCGAGGTATCTGTACGGCGCCGCCGCACTGTTTGGGATGGCCTTCGCGACTAAGGAGAGCACGTTCATCCTGATGGTCATCATGGGTGGATTCTTCTTCCTGCTGTCGTTTAAGGCGGGGCGCGAGGGTTGGGAAACCGGGGAAGAGTCTGAGAATGAGGGAGGCAGAGAGTGGCGCCCACGGATACTTCAAAAAACTCTCGACGGAGTATCCGACGCGGCAAGATGGTTCTGGCCTCGGATTGCGCCCTACCCGCTGGTCTTCACCCTCGCTTCGGCCTGGGTGGTCGCCGCCATCCTATGGTCCTTCGACATATACGACGTTTTCGGGAGGGTGAACCCGACATTCAGCCTTGTTTCCCTGGGCGTGGTTATAGGGGTGTACGCGGGAGTCCTGCCCTGGTTGTGGATGCTGAAAAGGTCCCGACTTAATGGATGGCTGGACTTTGGACGGTTTATCGATACTGCGAAGTTGATGGGGGACCTTCGGAGAACGCCGTGGTTGCTGCTGGTCTTGCTCGCACTGCCCTTGATGGGAGCGGCGGCGGCTATTTTTCAGGAGCCTCTCGGCCTCACCCTCGCCAACCCAAACGGATTTGGCGGAGCGAGCGAAAGCCATGTGCCCGGCATCCCCGACGGAGCGCCCTCCGGCAACGTGACCCTGGCAATAGCCGTGGGAATCGTCATCTATCTCTTCGCAGCGAGCATATTCATAGGGATGAAGTGGGACCGCAAGAAGTTCCTGATATCCAGCGTCATCTTCTGGTCGATATTCGCAGTCCTGTTCACGACCTTTTTTACGAACACGGGCCAGGGGCTCGGGAGCGGGCTGTGGCAGTCGCTCGGGTACTGGGTAGCGCAGCAGGAAGTCAGGCGGGGAGCGCAGCCGTGGTATTACTACCTGATTATGACCGCGACCTATGAGTTTCTGGCCCTCGTCATCGTGCTTATAGGTGGGGGGTGGCTGCTGTTGAGGCAGAAGGCGGCACTGAAGCCGGGCTTGCTGCTCTACCAGGGGATATTCTGGGTAATTGCCGGGGCCCTGGTCCTGTACACGTACTGGATGCCGGAGAGTCCGGATACCAGAGTTATCATCGGGGCCATGATGCTGCTCGGGGCAGTGTTTGTCCTGGTTACGTACGGAGCAATTTTCGACAAGGGGTTCCTGCGGAGCAGGTTATTGATAGCCAACGTGGCCGCCCTTCTGCTGCTTGCGTTCAACTGGGCGGCTCCGAGGCTGTTCGATGCTACGAGTGTCGATTTCTTCAACTCGATAGCAGCGGCTCAGGAACCGTTGAATGCCCTCGTACTCTTCATAGCCCTATCAGTGATCGCATACAAGTCCTTGACCCCCGAGAACAAAATCGACGTCTTCCTGATCTATTGGCTCGCTTCAACGCTGATCCTGTACTCGGCGGCGGGGGAGAAGATGCCGTGGCTCATGGTGCACACTGCACTGCCTATCACCCTGCTCGCGGCGAGGTTCGTGGGCAGGGCGTTGGCCCGAGTCGATTGGAAGCCGCGCTTGGATGCTCGGTTGGCGGTGGCTGTCGTCGGGGTATTGGTATTGGGGTTGGTCGGGTTCCACTCGGTGAGGGTGGGGGTGGAGGCGGCATATGGGGTCGGCAGGCCGGGGACGGGTGACTACCCCATCGAGATGCTGGTCTACACCCAGACCACACCCGACATAACGCGGACTATGGCCAACATCGAGGAGAGAGCAATTGAGACGGGGCTAGGCTATGACTTACCCATCATCATCGACAGGACCAGCGGGTTCGGATATCCGTGGAGATGGTATCTGCGCGACTACGAGAGGGTTCAATGGCCTTGCTATGACGCCAACACCTCCGATACCACTTGCGCATCCCTGAACGCCGAGCCCGAAGCCGAGGTCATAGTGATGCACTACAGGAACGAGGCAGCATCAGCGGAGTTCCTGGACGCTTTCGGCGAGGGAGAACGGATCGGTCATCGGGCGTGGTTCCCCGAGTTCGCCACCTATAAGAGCGGGTCGGACCCCTTGCCCCTTGATGATTTCGTCGGGGCACTGGGAAACGGCGATGCTTGGCGGCAGTGGTGGAACTTCTTCGTCAACAGGGAACTTGCGGATGACAAGTCCGTGGGTTCGGAAGATTCCATAGTCTTCTTCCGTCTGGGGCCTGTACCGTTTGAATCGGAAGAAAAGCAATAGACAGCTGTCTATGCCTGCAAGTTGCCCACAAGAGACGGCCTTCCTATAATTGAAGCAACATTGTCATCACATCGTTTTAACTGGGCTGGCCTGGGGGCACGCCTGTTTACTATGAAATCACTTCCACCTCAAGGCGTACCAGTCATTGCTAAGGTCTAAAAAGGTCTGGCTGGGGCTGGCTGTAAGCGCCCTTTTCCTCGCCCTCTTCCTCTTCCGCATCGACTATTCGGAAACGTTTGACGCCCTCAAGGGTGCGAACTACCTTTACGTCGCTCCGGCCATCTTGGTCTATTTCGGGTCGTTGTGGTTCAGGACGCTGCGTTGGCAGTACCTGATGAAACACCTGGCCGACGTCTCGATATCCCGGCTCTACCCAGTGACGATAGTTGGGTACATGGCCAACAATATCATGCCCGTGCGTCTTGGAGAGGTGGCGCGCTCGTACTACCTGGCGACTCGGGAGCGAATGAGTACCAGCTCGGCGCTGGGAACCGTGGGAGTGGACCGGGTTTTCGACGGGCTAACCCTTATATTCTTCATCCTGGTAGTTTGGCCCTTCCTGCCCTTGGCCGACCTGCTGAAGAACGACGCCGGAGAGGTGTCTTGGGCAAGGGTGGCGGGGAGTGCCGTGGTGCTGGTGGTGTTCGTTGGGGCGATAGTGGCATTCGTAGCCCTTACGGTGAGACCCGGCCTGACGAACCGGGCGATAGGAATTCTTCTGCTATTCGTGCCAGCCCGGTTCAGGGTCGGGGTCCGGGGGTTGGCGGAGACCTTTATTGAAGGGCTGGGTTCCCTGGACAGCGCCAAAAAAGTGCTGGTCATCTTCATAATGTCACTGCCTGTGTGGATCATGGAATCCTTGATGTACTACCTGATAACGCTGTCCTTCGGGAACGACTTCGACGTATCCTTCGCGCTGGCTATGGTGGTGACGGCTACGTCTAACCTCGTGGGAGCACTTCCAGCGGCACCCGGCAACGTCGGCACATTCGAATGGGCGATAAAGGTCACCCTGGTGTCCTTCGGGTACAGCCCCGAGATCTCGGTGGCGTACGCGGCGACGCTTCACGTGGTGTTGTGGCTACCGGTTGTCGTCGCAGGCATAATGTATCTGTGGCTTGAACATCGCTCTCTGATGGAACTAGTGCGAGGCGGGCCCGCAACTGCGGGCGCAGGCGCCGTGGCCCCGATATCTATAGAAGGAGACCACAAGGATTGAACATAGGCGTAATAGGGGCCGGGGCCGCAGGCCTGGCCGCAGCATACGAGCTGCTTAAGAAGGGCCACTCGGTGAAGGTCTACGAAGCCGCTCCTTTTGTAGGAGGCCAGGCCTCGACCTTCGACGTTGGCAACGGCCGCCTGGAGCGCGGCTACCATCATCTGTTCAAGAGCGACACCCACATGGTGGACCTGATCCACGAGCTGGGTCTCGGAGAGAAGCTGGCCTGGATCGAATCCAAAGTCGGCTTCTACCACGACGGCACGATTTACAACTTCGTCACCCCCTTCGATCTGCTCAAGTTCAAGCCCCTGAGCCTCATCAACCGAATCCGGCTGGGGCTGGTGACCCTCTATCTTCAGAAGACGTCCAACTGGAAGAAGTTCGAAGGGGTCACGGCCAAGGAGTGGATAGTGAAGTGGGCCGGTCAGCAGGCCTACGACGTGGTATGGGGCCCTCTCTTGCGCGGCAAGTTCGGGGCGAGCGCCGATGACGTCAGCATGGCCTGGCTGTGGGGCAAGATCTATCTGAGGGTCGCCTCCCGGGACAAGAGCATGCAGAAGGAGAGGCTCGGCTACCCGATGGGCAGCTTCGGAGAAGTGTTCGAAGTGCTCACGGAACGTATCGAAGGGATGGGAGGGGAGGTGCACCTCTCTACACCCGTGACCCGAGTGAGAGTGGAGAACAACCGGGCCACGGGGCTCGAGATCCGGCAGCCGGGGGGTGGGGAAGCATACGAGGACTTTGACCTGATTATCTCCACTACGCCGTCTTACGTATTCCCGAGGCTCGTCCCCGAGCTCCCGGAGGAATATACGGAGACGTTGCAGAGGATCAAATACCACGCCGCGATCCTGGTGGTTATGGTGCTGAAGCGTTCCCTCTCCCGCATATATTGGATGAACATCAGTGGATACAAGACACCATTCCTCGCAGTGATTGAGCACACGAATTTCATCGACAAGTCACACTATGGCGGGAAGCACCTCGTATATCTGAGCAACTACCTGGGCAAGGAAAGTCCGATGTACTCGATGAGCCGTGAAGAGCTGATGGCCGAGTACCTGCCTCACCTGAAACGCCTCAACCCCGATTTCGAAGAGTCGTGGATCGAGGAGTACTACTATCACCGGGAGGAGGCGGCGCAGCCCATAGTGACGACTAACTACGGCGAGAAGATACCGGCGCACCGCACTCCTATTGAAGACCTCTACCTAGCGAACACTACCCAGATTTATCCGGAGGACCGGGGGACGAACTACTCCGTACGGCTCGGGGAGCGGATTGCCAATCTGGTGATTGAAGACCGGAGCGGATAGGCCTGCCCCGCTTGAACGGCAAGCGCGTGTAGGGCATAATAGGTCGCAGCCTCATACTTCGAGCAGACACTACCTCACATGACGCCAACGGCCTCTACGACAGATAGAGTCACTCAGGCCCTTGATCGACAGGTCAAAGAGGAAATCACCGTTCTCTCATCCCTCATTCACGTCCAGGAAGAGTTCGGTTTCCTGCCTTCCGAGTCTATTCCCCTCATCGCCGACTTCACCGACGCCTCAGTCAACGACGTTTTCGGCGTAGCTACCTTCTACACCCACTTCCGCTTCACTCCTCCCGGCAAGCACACCGTGGAGGTGTGCTGGGGCCCGTCCTGCCACGTGAGGGGTGCGCTGGAAGTGATGTCGGCGGTGAAGAAGGAGATGGGGATGGAAGAGGAAGGCACGACTACCGACGGAGAATTCACCTGGAAGCGAACGTCCTGCGCCGCCGCATGCGCCCACGGACCCGTGGCTATCGTTGACGAAAAGATATATGGTGACCTCACCCCCGAGGCCGCAGTCGAGATTATAAAGAAGGCCCGATGACGGAAGCCTACATACAGCTTAAGCAGCGCGCTGACGCCAGCTGGGACTCCCTTATGAAGGGTAGCCCGGCCCGGATATTCGTCGGGACGGCGACCTGTGGACGGGCGGCGGGTGGCCTGCAGGTGGTGGTGGCTTTCGAAAAGGCCATCGCCGAGAGCGGCATCGAGGCGCAGGTACACCAGGTCGGCTGCATCGGCCTCTGCTATGCAGAGGTGTTAGTCGACATAATCGCGCCCGGCAGACCCCGTATTACCTACGCGAACGTTACCCCAGAGATTGCTGAAACCCTGGTCAAAGACTATCTGGTCGGTGGAAACCCGAGGCCCGACCTCGCTCTCGCCATCCGGGGCGATGAGTCGGTAGACGGTCTCCCCAAGCTCTTCGACCTCCCCGACCTTAAACCCCAGGTCCGGGTTGCCATGCGGAATTGCGGCACCATCGATCCATCGGAAATCGACCAGTACATAGCCAACGGTGGCTATTCCGGACTCGACCGTTGCCTCTCGGATATGGCTCCCGCGGAAGCGATTGAGGATGTGTTGAAGTCGGGGCTTAGGGGGCGGGGTGGGGCAGCGTTCCCGGCGGCGATGAAATGGCGGTTCCTGGCCGGGGCCCCGGGCCCGACCAAGTACATCCTCTGCAACGCCGAGGAAGGAGACCCGGGCGCCTACAACGACAAGGGCCTCCTTGAAAGCGATCCTCACACCGTACTGGAAGGGATGACCATCGCAGGCTATGCGACCGCCGCCAGCAAGGGATACGTCTTCATCCGGTGTGTGCACCGAGACGTTATCCGCACCACGCAGACGGCGATTGACCAGGCCTACAGGGACGGGCTGCTTGGAAAGAACATCCTGGGCAGCGGCTTCGACTTTGACATAGCTGTTTCCCTGACCGGCGAGTCCTACGTGGCGGGGGAAGAGACCGCATTGATGGAATCCATCGAAGGGAAGCGGGCGATGCCGCGGTCCAGGCCTCCCTTCCCGGCGCAGGTGGGGCTGTGGGGCAAGCCGAGCAACATAAACAACGTGAAGACATACGCCTACGTCCCGGAGATACTGAGGCGGGGCGGCGAGTGGTTCGCGGGAATCGGGACGGAGAGAAGCAAGGGTACGGCCATAGTTTGCCTCACCGGCAACGTCGCCAGGCCCCAGATGGCAGAGGTGCCTTTTGGCCTCACTTTGCGTCAGGTCATCGAGGAGGTGGCCGGGGGAGTGAGCCCGGGTAAGGAGATCAAGCTGCTCCAGACCGGCGGGCCCTTAGGCGGATTCCTCGGGCCATCGGAGATCGACGTGACCCTGGACTTTGACGAGATGGCGAAAAGAGGGGCGATCCTGGGGTCGGGTGGAATAATTGTCGGCGACGAAAGCTCGTGCCCCGTGGAGATGGCCTCGATACTGGCCGACTTCAACAACGAGGAGTCGTGCGGCAAGTGTTTCCCTTGCCGGCTCGGCACCAAGCACATTCTCGATATGTTCCAGACCATGACGGAGGGCAGGGCGAAGGAGGGCGACGTAGACAAGATGCTCGCGATGGGCGACACCCTGCTCACCTCCCTCTGCGGCCACGGTCAGCTTTCGGTGAACCCGATAAAGTCGGCGGTGAAGTATTTCGCCAGCGAGCTGGAAGCTCATATTATCCATAAGGTGTGTCCCGCGGGCCGATGCTCGGCCCTGAGCACACCCGGTTAGAGGTAACAGTAGTGGACGAGATAACGCTTACCGTAGACGGACGGGAGATCAAGGCCAGAAAGGGCCAGACGATCATCGAGGCCGCTCGGGAGGCGGGAATCTACATTCCCTACCTCTGCTGGCACCCGACCCTGAAGGCGTTCGGCGCGTGCCGGATGTGCGTGGTGCAGGTCGAGAGGATGCGCGGGACTCCGGCGTCGTGTACCACGGGCGCAATGGACGGGATGGTGGTGACGACGAAGGGGAAGGCCATTGACGGGATCCGGCACAATATCATGGACCTGATCCTCTCGGAGCATCCCCACGGTTGCCTGACCTGCCCGCGTATCGACCACTGTGGTCCGCAGGACATCTGCCTGCGCCATGCCAACGTTGTCGACCGGTGCGTGCTATGCCCGCAGAACGAACGGTGTGAGTTGCAGGACGTGGTCTACCATCTTCAGATGAAGGACTCGGACCTGCCCTACGAGTACCGGCACGAGCCCCTGAACACATCCAACCCCTTCATAGACCACGACATGAACCTGTGCATCGTCTGTGGGCGCTGCGTGAGGGCCTGCAACGAGATAGAGGGCGTCAATGCCATCACCTTCATCGAACGCGGCGACCGGACCCTTATAGGCACGTCCCTTGGCGGCTCCCTGTCCGACTCCGGGTGCACCTTCTGCGGGGCTTGCGTCGACGTCTGCCCGGTCGGGGCAATCACCGAGAAAGACCACAAATGGTCGGGCGCGCCGGAGAAATCGGTTACCACAATCTGCTCCAACTGCAGCGTGGGATGCCAGCTTGAACTGCTGGTAAAGAAGGGCCGGGTTATACGCGCCATACCTGACCTGAGCGGCCCCGCGAACCAGGGCAACGCCTGCGGCAAAGGCAAGTTCGGCTACAAGTTCGTCCACAACAAGGACCGGATCTCGACGCCCTATATCAAGAAAGACGGAGAGCTTGTCGAGGCCACGTGGGATGAGGCATTGGACCTGATCTCCGGAAAACTCGCCGAGCACAAGGGGTCGGCCTTCGGCGCTCTGGCTTCACCGCGGGCCACCAACGAAGAGAACTACCTTCTCCAGAAGTTCACGCGGTCGGTGATGGGTTCGAACAATATCGACCACACGGACGCTACGTGCGATGCAGAGAGTGTCTCGGCCCTGGGAGAGACCCTTGGCGTGGGCGCAATGACCAACGGCTTCCGCGAGATGAGGGATGCTCGCTGCATCCTGGTCTATGGCAGCGACCTGACCTGGGACCACCCTGTGGCCGCCATTCAGGTCAAGGAGGCCGCCGACCGGGGCGCGACTCTCATAGTCATCGATCCGGTGGAGACTGAACTGGCCCTGGAGGCCACGATCTGGCTGCGCCACCTGCCCGGGACCGGCGCGGCCGTACTGGCCGCACTCGCCAAGGTTATATTGGATGAGGGGCTACAGGACCAGGAATTCATCGATGGTCAATGCGAAGGTCTGGATGCGCTGACCGGCTCGCTGGCAGACTTGACCCTTGAAGGTCTGTCCGACCTCACGGGAGTCGATCAGGGTCTGCTGATTGAAGCTGCACGGGCTTACGCTAGTCAGAAGCCGGCGGCGTTGTTCTTCAGCACATCGCGGTCCGTGGAGCCTGGTGCTGCTATTGCTCGGGCCGCGGCAAACTTGGGGTTGATTACGGGCAACGTTGGCAAGGCGTCGGCGGGGGTGAACCCGCTGAGGTCGGATGCGAACAGCCAAGGCACCACCGACATGGGTTGCGCACCTTCAATGCTTCCGGGCCACGTGTCCCTGGTCGACGGCTCCGACGCTCCCTCGGGAGCAGGGCTCAGCTATGGGCAGATGGTGCAGGGTGGCGGCGAAAATGGATTGCGGGCGCTGTTCGTTTCTCTCGACAGCCAGAGAGAGGCGCCCGACCTGGACGCCGAGGCCCTGTCTTCCCTCGATTTCCTGGTAGTCCACGATCTGTTCTTCTCCAACGTTGCGAGGGCGGCTGATGTGGTGCTCCCCGCGGCTAGCTTCGCAGAGAAGGACGGAACATTTACCAACGCAGAACGCCGCGTGCAGAGAATTAACAGAGTTGTGGAGCGCATTGGGGATTCGATGACGGTGTCGGGGGTGGTGAGCGCTCTGGCGGCGAGGATGGGCGCCTCGGGGTTCGATCACGAAAGCCCTGCAAAGGTGATGGAAGAGATAAGCTCCATGGTCCCGGCCTACGGCGGAATCAGCTACGACCGACTGGGCGTGGTCGGGCTCCAATGGCCGTGCCCCGACGCCTCGCACCCCGGCACCCCGGTACTGCACTCAGACGGAATTGCAAGGGGCAAGGGCTTGCTGTCGGCCTTCGAGACTGGACCTTACACAGTGGCCGCGAACCCCGACTACCCAATTTTCGTTTTGAGCGGCACGCTACGGGAAATCAAGGGAGTTGTGGAGCTTGATGGCCGAACCAGGGCCATGATTAACACGGAGGATGCCGCGTCAAACGGCATAAATAGCGGGGACGAGATTGAGGTCATCACTCAGACCGGCGCCTCGGAGGCGGTGGCCCAGGTGTGCGAGTACGTCCCCGCCGGCTTCATGCATCTCTCAATCCCCCACACCGACACCTTGGTGCAGAGCCTCAACCGGTCCCCGTCGGCGGTCGTGCCCCGGAGCGGGGCTCGGGCCAGGGTGGCTAAGCTGGCCGCTGTCGTCGGTTAGGCCCCACTTTGCAGAGGTCCTTTCAGCTTGCGGGCTGGATTGTCTTTCTGGTTTGCAGCTTTTTGTTCATCACTCAAAGCCTGCTGGCCCGAGACCCTGTAGGTATCGCAGCGAGCGTTACTTTCTTTTTGGGATGCGCTTTCTTCCTTGTGGCGTTCTTCAGCAAGAGCAGGGGTTGAGCCTCTGAATCTCCCCGCTCGCTGCGCTGCGAAACAACCTATTCCTGGATGGGGAGCCACTCCGGTAAGTCCCTTGTGACAGGGAATGTTCCGGGTACAATAGCCTAAAGGAGTCCCCTTGGCTTCCACACCCATTCGACGACAATATCTCGGCATCAAGAAGCAATATCCCGACGTACTGGTCTTCTTTCGGCTGGGCGACTTTTACGAGACCTTCGACGAAGACGCCCGCATAGTTTCGAAGGAGTTGGCCATCACCCTCACGTCCAGGGAGATGGGTCGCGGAAAGCGCTTCCCGATGGCGGGATTGCCTCACCATGCGCTGGACGGCTACCTTGCAAAGCTTGTTAACCGAGGCTTTAAGGTAGCCATCTGCGAACAGGTGGGCGATGCCAGCCTCGCCCGTGGCCTCGTGGACCGGGAAGTTGTCAGGGTGGTCACACCCGGCACGGTAGTCGAGCCGGAGATCCTGGACCACAAGAGGAACAACTACCTGGTCTCGGTGGTGCCGGACGGGCCCGAGGCCGGGATCGCCTACACCGACATAAGCACCGGAGAGTTCCGGGTAGCCCAGCTCCCCGAAGCCGCTCTCGCCCCCGAGCTTGATCGCCTCGCGCCATCCGAGCTGCTCCTGCCTCAAAGCGTTAGCCCCGAGCCTGCTTGGCCCTCGTCACCCGTGACCCGCGCCGGGCCGGTAACATCCGACAGCGATGAAGCGGAACGTGTATTGCTGGAGCACTTCGGTGTGACCAGCCTGGAGTCCTTTGGCTGCGAGGGCCTGCCGCTGGCCACCCGGGCCGCGGGAGGGCTGGTCGATTACTTGAGGGCGACTCAGAAGGCGGCGGCGGGGGCCTTGGCCGGCCCTTCAACCTATTCCCTGGACAAGACGGTGGTCCTGGACCCGCAGACGCGGCGAAACCTGGAACTCTTCCGCAGCGCCTGGCGAGATGAGGTGGAGGGCTCCCTGCTGTGGGTGCTGGACCGCACTAGCACGCCCATGGGCGCCCGACTCCTCAAGGAGTGGATCGGGCAACCCTTGTTTGACCTGGAGGCCCTGAACCGGAGACTGGGCTCGATGCAGGCCTTCTACGCCGATGGAGTTTGCCGGACACGCGTAATGAAGTTGCTGTCCAAGGTGGGAGATGTAGAACGCACGGCGGTGCGTGTGCAGCGGGGAATCGCCAACCCCAAGGAATTGATGGCTCTGAAGAGAGGCCTGGACCTGGGCCCCGAGATCATACAGACTATCCAGGACGCCGGGCTGAACGGACTGTCCTGGGTACTGGACTCGATGCCCGATTGTACAGATGTATCCGACCTCATTTCGCGGACCCTAATGGACGAACCATCAACGACGGTGGGGGGAGGCGGAGTGGTCCGCGTAGGCTTCGATGCAGAGCTGGACAAGATGAGGAACGCCTCGTCGGAGGCGAGGGGGTTCATCGCGGCGCTGGAGCGAGACGAGCGTCGGAAGACGGGCATCAAGTCGCTACGGGTGGGCTACAACAGGGTTTTCGGCTACTATGTGGAGGTCAGCAGGTCCCACCTGCCCCAGGTCCCGGCGGCGTACATCCGCAAGCAAACCCTCGTGAACGGCGAGCGCTACGTCACGCCTGAGCTCAAAGAGTTCGAGGCCCTGATTCTCGGGGCGCAGGAGAAGGTCGAGGAGCTGGAGCAGGCCATATACCGGCATCTGTGCGCACAGGTGGCGGGTTCGGTGGTCAAGATTCACGAACTGTCCGGGACCCTGGCTCTGATTGACCTGTTCAGCAGCCTCGCCGAGGTGGCCTCCCTGTACGGCTACGTGCGCCCCGAGCTATCGGATGACGGGGTCATCAGCATAGTCGGGGGCCGGCACCCGGTGGTGGAAAGGGTGGTCGGTGAGGGCGTGTTCGTCCCCAATGACTTGCGCCTGACGGGCGAGGAGCAGCAGATCATCGTGCTTACGGGGCCCAACATGTCGGGGAAATCCACCTACATGAGGCAGGCGGCCCTGATAACCCTGATGTCGCAGATCGGGAGCTTTGTCCCTGCGGAGAGCGCTCACATCGGACTGGTGGACCGGATTTTCACGAGGGTCGGCTTGCAGGATGACCTCTCGACGGGCCGCTCGACCTTCATGATCGAGATGCTGGAAACGGCCAGGATCCTCCACTTGGCGACCCCCAAGTCCCTGATCATCCTGGACGAGATCGGCAGGGGCACGAGCACCTATGACGGCCTCTCTATCGCCCAGGCGGTCATCGAGCACATCCACACCGACCCCCGGGCCTCAGCCAAGACCATCTTCGCCACCCACTATCACGAGCTGGTC
The DNA here is from genome assembly GCA_965197585.1 of Dehalococcoidia bacterium. Classification (GTDB taxonomy): domain Bacteria; phylum Chloroflexota; class Dehalococcoidia; order Plut-88900; family Plut-88900; genus Plut-88900. The sequence goes on along the minus strand of OZ240215.1, from coordinate 1,401,743 downwards.
AAACTCGCCGACACCTTTCCACGGATAGTGAACTTCAACGTGTCGGTGGCTGAGGAAGATGGGAAGGCCGTCTTCCTGCACAAGGTGGTCCCGGGCGGCGCGGACAAGAGCTACGGGATTCACGTGGCCCAACTGGCCGGGATCCCGAGAACCGTGATAGACCGTGCAACTCGGGTGCTGGAACATTTGGAAAACGGCGCAAAGCCCTCGCCGGGTATTGCTCCGCGGAGCGAGGAATCGGGGCCGTGGCAGATGTCCTTCTTCACGCTTCCCGCCGACTCCTCTCCTGTGGTAAAGGAGCTCGCCGAAATCGACATCGCATCCATGACCCCGCGGGACGCCATACTCAAGCTTTACGAACTGCAGGAAAAGGCCAAGAAAGGCCGGGGCGCGGAGTAGGTTCGAGCCATGGCAATTAGGGTACTCACTCCTGAGACTGCTGCCCAGATCGCTGCCGGGGAGGTGGTGGAAAGACCGGCCTCCGTGGTGAAGGAGCTTGTCGAAAACAGCTTGGACGCAGGGGCTTCGCAGATCGCAGTGGAGGTGTCGGGTGGGGGGCTGAAGCTCATACGAGTAGTGGACGACGGTGCAGGCATCCCGTCCGCCGACGTGGAAATAGCTTTCCTGAGACACGCCACCAGCAAACTCACCTCCAGCAGCGACCTTGAGAAGATTGCCACTCTCGGGTTCCGGGGGGAGGCCCTGCCGAGCATCGCCTCCGTTTCCGACATGGAGCTGCTGACGAGAGTTGAGAGTGAGCAGGCCGGCACCCGGGTCCGTCTTCAGGCTGGCGAGTTGATGAAAAGGGAAGCGGTGGGCAGGCCACGGGGCACCACCGTGCGGGTAACCCACCTATTCCAAAACGTCCCAGCCAGGCTGAAGTTCATGAAATCCGTGGCCACGGAGAACGGGCGCATTGGAAATCTGGTCACCCGGTACTCGATGGCCCGGCCCTCGGTCAGATTCAGCCTGACCATCGATGGCCGTAAAACACTTGCAACCACCGGCGCTGGCGGTTTGCGTGAAGCGGTCTCCAGCGTCTATGGAGCGGACACTGCCGCTGCAATGCTGGAGTTGTCGGGTGAAGAGGATGGCGTTGGGAGAATCGAGGGGTTGGCTGGCCCGCCGACGGTGAGTCGAGCCCAGACGGGGTACGTGACCCTTGTCCTGAACGGTCGGTGGATCCAGGACAGGAGGCTCAACTACGCGGTGGAAGAGGCATACCAGAACCTGTTGATGGTCGGGCGTAGGCCCGTGGCCGTTCTCTTGATCGAAGTGTCTCCTGAGGACGTGGACGTCAACGTGAATCCCTCCAAGGCTGAGGTGAGGTTCAAGAAGGACCGGGAGATGTTCAGCCTGGTCCAACGGGTGGTCAGACAGGCATTGGTCGAATCGAGCCCCGTGCATTCCGCAGCCTTCGCTACCAATGTCCCCGGCACAACACCCGACACTTCTTCCAGGAGGACTCCCCTAGGGTCGGACCTTCTGGGTTGGGCGTCGGGGCCCCGGGTTCCGGCGCGCGAAACACCTGCTGCTCCCACGATGTTCACGAAGAGCACGCTGCCGCTTCTGCGGGTGGTCGGCCAGGTCAGCAACACCTACATAGTGGCTGAGGGCCCGGACGGAATGTACCTGGTCGACCAGCACGCTGCCCACGAACGGGTGCTCTTCGAAAGGGTGTTGAAAGAGCGGGCGGAGAAGCGGGTCCAGGTACAGGGGATGCTGGCTCCTGCGACCGTCGACCTTTCACCTGTGCAAAGAGAAAGCCTGACCCAGGTGGAGGAATTGCTTCGAGGGCACGGGTTTGACGCCGAGCCGTTCGGGGATAGGGCATACGTGCTCAGGGCCGTCCCGGCCATGCTTTCGGCCCGAGCCCCGGACCGAGCTTTCCTGGACGTCCTGGACTCACTCCTCGATCCCGCCTCCCCTGAGCAAACCGAGGAGCGAATAGCTGCATCCATCGCCTGCCACAGCGCCATTCGCGCAGGGGACGTTCTGCAACAGGCGTCTATGGAAGAGGTGGTTCGACTATTGGAGCAGGCGCAAAGTCCCCACACCTGCCCTCACGGCAGGCCCACGCTGGTGCACTTGAGCTCCAGCCTGCTTGAAAAGGAATTCGGGCGTCGCTAGAGAATCGGGGAGAGGGACGAACTGTCCCTACTGGCTCAGTGCCTTGGACTGGCCAAGACCTTGGTGATACAGGCGGCGGCTCGAGGCATCGAGTTGTATACCGGGACACCCGCTTCCCAGGCCATTTGTTGAAGCTCGGTGACGGCACGCCAGCGCCACTCTTCTACCGCGTCCCCGGGTCGGATGATCATAGCTACCGGAATCTTGATCTCTTTTGGCAGCTTGGTGAGGACCTCCATCAGGCGGAAAACCCGCCCCCGAGCCAGGGGATGGTCGAAGTGAAAATCTATGTCGGGGTCTATGAGGATCAGGTCGAATGCCCCGCTTTCGGCCATGAGACGCACGGCGAGCGGCATGGTCATACCGTGGTCGTCGCTCGACATAATGCCCGATAGATCAAAGGGGTTGTTGGTGTGGAACCAGGTGTCTGGGAGATGCTCCTTGAACCCCGAGCGAGCGGACTCGGGCAGAGGTTCGACCGTGAGTCCTGCGGCTTCGCAGATGTCGGCGCTGTGGACGGTGTTGCCACCTCCACCACAGATGATCCCGACCCTCGGGCCTTGGGGCCGCTCCATAAAGCGCAAGGCCACCGCTATATCGGTCATCTCCTCTATGGTCTCGGCCCAGATTGCCCCGGCCTGGGTAACTGCAGAGCGCCATATTTGTGTGGACCCGGCGAGGGAGGCCGTGTGAGATGCGACCGCTCGTGTCCCGGCTTTCCCCCGACCCCCCTTCAGCAGTACGACTGGCTTTACCGATGCCGCTTGCGAAAGGACTTCGAAGAAGCGAGGCCCGCCCCTGATGCCCTCTATGTAGCAGGCGATGATCGAGGTCTCAGGGTCGTGGGTGAAATACTCCAGTAGGTCACACTCATTGAGGTCGGCGGCGTTGCCGTAGCTCACAGCCTTGCTGAAAAAGACGCCCCGCAGCGAGGCTCGGTAGACGAACTCCACCGTGTTTCCGCCGCTCTGGCTGAGGAATCCAACTCTGCCAGGCTGCTTCGGAAGGTTTTGTCTGAAGGAGATGCCGTGACCGGGATTGTACAGGCCCATGCAGTTGGGCCCGATTATCCGCGCTCCAAGCTGCCTTGCCGACCTGATGATGCCGGCCTCCAGAGCGAGTCCCTCCTCGGTGGCCATCTCGGCCATCCGTGCGGTGAACAGGTGGATTCCCTTGACCTGCTTGCCCCGGGCGTCCTTCATGACTTGAGGGAGAAGGGGTGCGGGCACGGCTGAGATGACATAGTCCACCGGGCCGGGCACGTCCTTGAGAGAGGGGTAGCAGGTGTACCCGGCCACCTCCTCGGCCTTCGGATTGATGGGGTAGACCTGGCCCTGGAAGCCGAATTCGCGGAGAGCGCTTACGTAGGTGTGACCCTGCTTTGCGGGGTGAGTCGACGCACCGACGACGGCGATGGAGCCGGGATTGAGAATAGCGTCGATGTCGGGGCGAGGGACGGATGGGTTGTCCATAAGCGGCCCCTTTGTAGCACAGGGGTGGGGCGGGGTCAAGGATGGGCAAAATTGTGCGTACATATCCGATAGTTGGAGAACCTCTTTCCATGAGGAGCGATGATCTACGCTTCCCAGGTTCTATTGAAATGTGGTGATGGTGTCTCGGTTTTGTTTGGGAGGGGGCAGGCGATGGAAGGTCCGTGACTAGAATCCAGGCCGGGGGTTGTTGCCGGGCCATCGGCGCCGGGCTGGCTTATCCCCACACGTTGTCGGCCGCGGTCAGGGTTGTGTGGGGCCGATCCCACCGGCAGCGGCACTTGACCGGACCGCTGACGGGGAACATGCCGCCTGAGGCGGACTTTCAGAACCGGCGTCCCGGTGCATCGGTCGTAGAGACGGATGGCAGGGACGGCGGGACAAACAAGGACACGAGGGCCTTGCTAAACCGGGGGTCGGTTGACCTACCGGGAAAACCGGCGCGCAATGGGCCGGGGTAAACGCATCCGGTAATGGGAAGCGTTGAATCGGCAGGGGCGTCGTTGGACGGGGCCTGCCGCGTATAGTCTGTGGGCCTTCCATCGCCTGGAAGTAGGGGGAAGGGGTAGCCGGGGCCCTTGTGAAGAGGAGATGGCGGCGTTTGCTTGAGCCGCAGGCCGCGGGACGGCCATTGGGATGGGCTTAGACGTTGAGTCCTCGGGGCCGGGGCTGGGGTTCCCCCTGGGTTTTTGGTTCCTCCTTGGGTTTAGGGTGAGTGACGAGCTAGCCGGGGGTGAATATAGTACATGTGTACAAGTATGGTCAAGGGGTTTGTGTCACATTTGGAAGGGGACACCCCTCCCGACCCCGTTTAATCGGTACCCGCCCACCCGCCCTGTTTTATTGATATATCGGCCATGTTGCAGAGCAACATGGCCGATATATCGTTACCAAGGGGGAGGGGAAGGAAGGCTAGGAAGGGCGTGAGAGGGCAAGTCCTAGCAACTGTGTTTGGGGAGGGGATTCCAAGGGGAGTTGTCTCTGATCATGGCGTTAAGGATGGTGAGGAGCTTACGCATGCAGGCGACGAGTGCAACCTTGCCGGGCTTGCCGGCAGCGAGGAGTTGCTCGTAGAAGGCTTTGATAGGAGGGTTATGGGTTCTGGCGCTCATTGTGGCCATGTAGAGTGCGGATCTGATGTTAGCCCGGCCGCCCCAGATGGAACGTCTTCCCCTATGAGAGCCACTGTCCCTGTTCAAGGGAGCGACGCCGACGAGGGCGGCGATCTGCTTACGGTTGAGGGAGCCGAGTTCGGGAAGAGAGCCTACGAGGGTGAAGGAGGATACGGAGCCTATACCGGGGACATCCATGAGGAGGTTGAGCTTGCCCTTCCAGAGGGAGTTGGAGTTAATGAGGTCGTCAATCTCCTTGTCCAGGTCGTCCAGTTCCTGGGAGAGGAAGAGGATGTGTTTGTGGAGGCTGGGAAGAAGGGGGTCGAGGGCACGATTGAGGCGAAGGGACTCGGCGGCTTTCATGTCGATGAGCTGCCGTCTGCGGGCGAGGAGGGCCTTGAGATGGGCTGCTTGAGGGTCTGGGAGAGGGCGGGGTTGGGGCCTGAGGGTGAAGGCGAAGAGGGCGATGGAGTGGGCGTCGATGGCATCGGTCTTGGCCAGCCTACCGGTGGAGCGAGCGAAGTCCCTGATCTGCCTGGGGTTCATGACTGCAGTAGGTATCTTAAGAAGGCCACACTCCAAAGCCAAGGGCCTCTCGAGGCCGCCGGTGGCCTCCATGACGATGAGGGTGACATTGAGGTCCTTGGCCAATTGGAGGATCTCTCTGATACCCTCAGCATCGTTGGGATGTCTGGCGGCCTGGCCTTGGGGGAGGATGTGAAGGTCGAGGAACTGACTACTGACGTCGATGCCTATGACGGAGTCTTGACTCATGTTATCCCTTTCTTGCAGGTACGGGTTGTTGACCCGGGCAACTGTACGGGCTTAGATGAGAGAGGGTACGGCGGCCCATGCTAGAGCTCGGTCTTGAAGGACCACGATTCCTACGGCCTGCCGCACCCCGAGACCCTAACTCTATCACTGCTTCGTCACACAAGATTCCTCGCGGGGCCTCGGAATGACGGGGTTAAGAGGGTTGGGTGGGAGTCAAGATAAGCACGACGGATTGACATGGTGGGCCGTCCCCCGCTCGACCCTTCGACGGAGCTCAGGATGAGCGGCCCCTCAGCCCCTGGGGATGGATTCGCGCCTCGGCGCACTTATAGCCGGTTCTCGGCGGCCGGAATGATCCGCCTTAGTCGGACAGGCTCCCCTCGGGAGGAGGCGAGTCCGAGATTCCTCCTGCCTCGGCGGACTTTCAGCGCGGGACCTCGGGATGACAGAGTGAAAGGCATCGAGAGTACACGTTTGAGGGGATGGGGTTGAGGGGCATCGCTTGGCAAATTAATACACGGTCTTGAATGGGGTAAGTCGTGCTGGTAAAGTCACCGAATGGATAACAGATTTCCGACCGAAGCCGATGCAGTAGTCGTCGGAGCGGGGATCACCGGGTGCTCCACGGCTTACCGGCTCGCCAAGCGTGGCTGGCGGGTGGTGGTCCTCGAGAAGGATGATATCGCACACGAGGCCTCAGGGCGCACGATGGCGGCCGTCGGGCTCGTTGGAAAACACCACCCCGACGAGTTTGCTCTAATCAAGGCCAGTATGGAGATCTGGTTCGGGCTGAACGATGAGCTGGGCACGGACATCGAATTCATCAACGGCGGCAGGCTGGTGATCGCCAACACCGAAGAAGACATGCCGCTGTTCGAGGAGATGATCAGTGGGGCGGAGGAGTCGGGGGTGGAAGTCCGGTGGTACGATGCGCCCCAGGCCCGGGCCAAGTGGCCCTTTCTGCAAGGCCCCTTCATCAAGGCTGCGTGGTCTCAGCACGAAGGACACGTAAACCCTGTCAAAGTGGTGAACTCCTTCGCCAGATCTGCCCGGGAGTATGGTGCGCAGATAGTTACGGGCTGCCTCGCAACGGAGGTAGTCACGAGGGCGGGCAGAGTGACATCCGTGATCACGAATCGTGGGGAGATTTCTACTCCCGTAGTCCTGGACGCGGCCGGTGTATGGGGCTACCGCCTCGCCGACCGACTGGGCGTTAAGCTGCCTATACAGCTAATCAAGGTGGTGCAGGGGGAGACGGAACCCGCGCCCCGACTCTTCGACTGCTTCCTGAGGGGGCCTACCTACGGGTCACGGCAGACGGCCTCGGGGGCGTTCCGGGTCACGGGCGGCTACCGCAAGATGGACGTCTACCATGACCTGTCGCTCCACGACCTCCGCGACATGGCAACGTGGATTCCCCGGCTGCTCAAGTACCGGGGTGACGTTTCCATGAAGTTGAACAAGGACATCCTCAAATTGGACTTTGAATCGCTGGTCAGGAAAGTGACCGGGACGGGAAACGGCAACCCTGCTCCCGTCGGCACCGAGCCAAGACCCCAGCCCGAGAACGTTGCCCGCAAGCTGAAGCGGGTCGGGCAGCTTGTGCCGGAAATGAAGGGACTGCGTTTGGCTCGGACGTGGGCCGGCTACGTGGACATGACGCCCGACTTTCTGCCTATCATCGGGCCAGTGAAGGGAATTGAGGGGTTCTACCTGGCGACAGGGTTCAGCGGGCATGGCTTTGCGGCTGGGCCGATAGTCGGGAAGTTGCTGGCAGACCTGATCATCGATGGAGGAACATCGGTCGACATCAATTCCTTCAGGCCGAGCCGGTTCGCGGAAGAGAAGACCCCTGTGCCGCCACGCTTGATGTGAGTCGGGACTAGACTGAACACATGACAGTAACCAAGTCCGTTCGGATATCAAAAGCAGGCCCCGAGCACGTAGGGCCGATAAGCCGCCTGATTGAGCTATATCGGTTCCGGCACTCGGGGGAGGAGGCGGAGGGTTTTCTCCTGCCGGTGGGTGAGGATGAAGTTCGGTCTCTGGTGTCCGAGGGCCGGTTCTTCATAGCCGCTACCGAGGGCGAGTTCGCAGGCTGCGCGTCCCTTATGGAGTACGACGGAATAGCCGAACTCAGGTCGCTGGCAGTCGAGGAGCGGTTCCAGCGTCGCGGTATCGCATCCAAGCTGATCAAGCGCTGCCAGGAGGCGGCCAGAGAGAAGGGCTACGACACCCTTCACACGCTGACCCAGACCTACGCTGCGGGCGCCTTTGAAGGGATGGGTTTCGCCAGGGCCACGGTCCCGATTCCCAAGCTGGAAAAGGACTGTGCATTTTGCCCCCTGCACAACAACGGCTGCGTGGAAGTCCCGATGACAGTCAAACTTTCAGGCAGAGTTGAGAAAGGGCCCCAATGTTAACCAAGGCTGATGCCGTAGTGATAGGCGGCGGAATTACGGGATGCTCCATAGCCTACAACCTGTCCAGGAGGGGCAAGCGGGTGGTGGTTATCGAGAAGGATGACGTGGCCTATGAGGCCTCCGGGCGGACCGTTGCGGCGGTGGGACTGCTGGGCAAGCAGGCCGGGGAGTTCGAGTTGGCTCGGGAAAGCCTTGCCATCTACGACGGCCTCAGCGAGGACATCGGCTCCGAGATCGAGTTCATCAAGAAAGGCCGCCTGCTGCCTGCCGAGTCGCCAGAGGACATGCCGTTTTTCGAGGAGATGGTGGAGGCTGCGCGCGACGGGGGCATCCAACTGGAGATGCTGACCACAGAGCAGGTCAGGACCCGGTTCCCGGTGGTGGAGGGCCACCTTGAGGCGATGGCCTACTCCGCTGACGAGGGACACGTGAACCCGACCAGGGTGGTGAACGGCTTTGCCAACGCTGCCCGGGAGAACGGCGCTGAGATCCGTACCGGCTGCGTGGCGACCAACATAGGAGTCACCGGGGGCCGAGTCTCGTCAGTCGAGACTACCCAGGGAGAGATTGAGACCGGCGTCGTGGTGCTTGCAGCGGGTGTCTGGGCATACCGTCTCGCCGACCGGCTGGGTGTCCACATTCCCGTACAGATAGTGACGCTGTCGCAGGGGGAGACCGGGCCCGCGCCCCCGATTATCGAGCAATTCGTGAGGGGCGGTTACTACTGCTTCAGGCAGACGGCCTCAGGCCCGGTCCGGGTCAGCAACGGGTATCGACGTCAGGACGTCTATCATGAACTATCGCTGCACGATCTTCGAGACCTGAAAGTGTGGCTCCCGAGGCTCATTAAGCAGCGCAAGAGCATAACCATGCGTGTGGACATGGAGCTGCTGAAGCACGACGTTAAGCTGTTCCTGGCTTCGCTCCAGGGTAACCGATCCACGGTCGTCGCACCGGTCGGCAAGGAGCCGAAAAGGGCCTTGCACAAGGTGAGGCGCCAGCTTAATGCGGCGGGCAAACTGATACCCAAGCTGCGCGAGCTTCGAATCGAAAAGTCCTGGGCGGGCTACATAGACACCACTCCGGACCTGGTGCCGGTACTCGGTCCTGCCGGCAAACCGGAAGGCCTATTTCTATCCATGGGCTACAGCGGGCACGGGTTCGGCTTGGGCCCCGTGGCGGGAAAGCTGACCGCTGACCTGATAGTCGATGGAAAGTCTTCCATCCCCTGGCAACATTTCTCCGTGGACCGCTTCAAGAATGGGAATACACCCATGCCCACGCGTCTCATGTGAGAAGCGTGGGGCTTCGGAGTTAGTCCAGGGTGGAGTAGGGCTCGGAGGGCGGGTACTGGCTGTCGGGGACTACCATGACCTTCCCGAATATGCGACGCTCCAGCAAGTGAGCCACCGCGTCCCGGACTTGCGACAGGGGATACACCTGGTCGATGACAGCGCGAAGCTTCCCTTCCGAGACCAGGCGCAGACACTCGACGAGCTCCCGATGGGTGCCCATCACCGAGCCCAGTACTGATGTCTCCTTGAACAGCATGCGGGCTACGTTGACCGTTGCCCAGTTGCCCAGCGTGCAACCGCAGTTAACGAACCGGCCGCCGACAGCTAAGGCCTCGATGCTCTCCTCTGCCAGGTTGCCTGAAAGGCTGTCTACAACGATGTCGACGCCGTAGCCGTCGGTGAGCCGCTTTACCTCTTCCTTAATGGAGGAGGTGGTGTAGTTGATGACGTCGTCTGCCCCGAGCTTCCGGGCCTTCTCGAGCTTGGGGTCGGAGCCGGCGCTGGCAATCACTCGGGCGTGGAAAAGCTTGGCTATCTGAATCCCGGCGATACCCACGCCGCTTCCCGCAGCGTTAACAAGCACAGTGTCGCCCGGCTGGACTCGGGCCCTGGTGACCAGCATATGCCAGACGGTCATGAAGATTATGGGCATGGAGGCGGCGTCGATGAGGGATACGTTGTCGGGGACGGGGATGATGCTCTGCTCGGGTACCAGTGCGTACTCGGCGAGCCCGCCGTCCCAACCGCTCCCGAAACCGGGCTTGTTGGGGCAGAGGTTGTCGCGGCCTGCCAGGCAATATCGGCAACTGTTGCACTTGACGCCGGGGTAGACCATTACTCGGTCCCCTACAGAGACATTCATCACTCCAGGTCCTATCTGATCTACGACACCAGCCATATCCGCCCCGGGAGTTACCGGTTTCTCCCTGATTGCAGCCCTGGGAGCCTTGGCGGCCCAGGCGTCCAAATGGTTCAGACCGCAGGCCTTGATCTGGACAACTACCTGACCGAGACCGGGCTCGGGGCGGGGTATATCCGTGTATTCGAACCTGTCGAGCCCGTAGCCTTCATGGACTTGCACTTCTGCCTTCCAGGATTCATGGTCATCGACCAGGTAGTGTGACATGTAGTCGCCACTCGTGATCAGCTGTACTGCTTTCATGGGTGTTTATCTCGTTTCCTTGTCCTTCAGTTGGACTCCTGCTCGGTGACGGGTATGTACTGTCGGGACTCCCTCGTTATGATGCTGGTGGCGTGGAATATGTTGTCGGGTTCCAGGCTGCCCTCCAGGACGACCTCTACCGACGGGACGTCAAACTGTCCGGGAGGTACGCCCGCGAATGTCACATCCAGCGGTTCGCCCGACTTCTTCTTGGCGTCCAGCACCTGGAAGGACACGTCTTCCTGGTCGCCGTATTCGATGGAGCCGGGGACGATGATGCCGTTGATTTTGATGTCCTGCCCATGGATCATCGAGCCTCTCTGCTGTACCTCGCTCACCTCCAGGAAAGCCTGCCCGACGTTGAAGGCAATGAGAGAAATGATGGTAGCGAGGGCCAGAATGAGGACTATCCCCCCCACGATGGTCTTCTTGCGCGGGGATAGCCACGGGGTATACGCCTCGATGGCGGGATCTATGCGGGAATCTGAAGCCATAGGTTAATCGTGTGAATGAGTATAGCGAGCCCGGTTGAGCCATCCGACGTCCTGGCTGACTAGGGCTACACGCCTATATACCCAGCATATCAGGCCTATGAAGATGACCCAACCTATTGTGAAACCGGCATAGAGATATCCTGCATTGTCTTCCCTCGTGATGACTAAGAAGATGATGGAAAGAGAGACGAAGGTCGCTAGAGCGATTGCTATAACTATAGCCCCGGTAATGGTTTTCTTGCGCGGCGACAGCCAAGGAGTATACGCCTCGATGGCGGGGTCAACGTGAGAGTCCGTAGCCATTGGGTATTTGTCGCTGCGGGGGACGCGAGCCCGTTTCATCTCTTCGATGTCCTGGCCGACGCGGGCAACGCGCCTGTAGATCCAGTACGCCAGGCCCATAAAGATCCCCCAGCCTATTGCAAAACCGGCAAAAAGGTATCCGAAATTGTCTTCCATAGCTCCTCTTCCAGGTCAGGAGTCGAGACCGGCGGCGGTCTCTTCGCTCTTTCTCAGCATTACTCTAGTTTTCAGCAGGACAAAGAACAGCAAAGTGAATGTAACGAGGCTGAACATCAACGTGGTGTACATCTCGGAGCTGAGGAATGCCTCCTCACCGCCGCCTATTATCGGCTCCACGTGCACAGTGTCCCAGAGGTAGACGGACAGATAGTTAATTGGGACTACCACGAAGCCCATGATGCCCACGACAGCCCGTAGTCGGGAGGACCTTTCAGAGGACTCGGAGTAAGCCCCGACCATGAGGTAGCCGACGTAGATGAGCCAGAGGAGGGCGGTGGTCGTGAGCCGGGCGTCCCAAGTCCACCAGACGCCGAAGATCGGCTTGGCCCAGATTATGCCTGAAACTATAGTTGCGGAGGTGAATACTACGCCCAACTCGGCGGAAGAATAGGCCCACCTGTCCCACCGGGCACTGTGTTTCCGAAGGTGCAGGATGCTGAATATGAACACCAGGAAGAAGGCCAGATAGGCAATCCATGCCATGGGGAGATGGAAGTAGAAGAGGCGCTGAACGTTGCCCTGTTTGACCTCCTCCGGGGCCCAGAGGAAAATCAAGTAGACATTGACGATCATCAGGACGGTGATCAGGGCGAACAAACTGTCCATCCAAGTGAACCTGCGTCGGCGAGAAGGGGCATTTATAGTTTGTTCCATACGTGATGCCTATTCTTCCAGCACGTGCTCGAATGTAAGAAAGCCGACTACCAGGAATACTACGTCGAATATGATAAGTACGTAAATCCAAGGCTGAACGGCGGCCCAGCCTGCGCCTTCGAAGGCGTCCCCAGTGGACTCCACAGCGCCGATGACCGCAGGCACGACCAGGGGAATCATCAGAACGGGCAGCATCACTTCTCGGAGTCGGGTGTTCATGGACAGGGCCGCGAGGAAAGTGCCGACTATCGCTATGCCGAGGGTGGCCACGGGGATTATCAGGATAAGTTGAATGGGAACGCTGGAGAGGTTAAAGACCACCGCGAAAATGGGGATGGCTATGGCCTCGACCATCATGACGAATAGGAAGCTGCTTATGGTCTTGGAGATGAAGATCACGTCCCGGCCATAGGGGCATAGCATGAGGCCGTCCAGGCAACCGTTTTCCTGCTCGGAACTCACCACTCGCTGGAAGCTGAGCATGCCGGCGAAAAGGAAGGTGAACCAGAGGACGCCGGGGGTCATGACTTCAGTGGGCACCGACCCGGGCCTGAAGGCGAAGTTGAAGGTGAAGACCATGAGCAGAACGAAGAAACTGACGGCAAGGACGACCTCCTTGCCCCGTACCTCGACCAGGAGGTCCTTCTTCACTATTGCTGCTATGGCTTGCCAGTAGGACATGATTCGCAGACTAGCCGACGGCCAAGGCCTGGTATCGAGTGTTTAAAACGTCTTTCTCTAACGCTTCCACGCCGGAGTCCATCACTACTCGTCCTCTCTTCAGGAAGAGAGCCCGATCAGCTATCCGGAGGCCGTTATCGATATTGTGTGTCGACATAATGATGGTGCGGGGTTGGCTGTTACAGAAGTCAAAGAGGCGTTGAAGAGCTGCGCTGTCGAGGCCTGAGTCGGGCTCATCCAGAAGGAGAATCCCCGGGTTGTGGAGGACGGCCCTGAGCATGGAGACGCGCTTGCGCTGACCGTGGGAGAGAATGTCGATCCGGGTCTTGAGCAAGGGGGTGAGGTCGAGCTGATCGGCCAGGGCATCGATTCTCTGCTCCGCATCAGGAACGTGGAACATTCTTGCGTAGAAGCGGAGGTTTTCGGCGGCGGTGAGCCGACCATAAAGGAGGGGTTCGTGGAGGACTACCCCAATTGTGGACCTGATACCGGCGTCATGCTTGGCGACGTCGTATCCGTGGATGAATAGGTCACCGGACGTGGGTTTGATGAGGGTGGAAAGGAGCTTGATCAGGGTCGTTTTACCGGAGCCGTTCGGCCCTACGAGAACTACCTTCTCTCCCGGCTCTATGGTGATGTCCAGGCTGTTTATGGCGGTGACACGACCGTATTTTCGGGTGAGGTCTCGGGTCTGGATGGCGGGGGATTGTGGTGTCGCGTTGGCACTCATAGTTGTGATGGGCGTCACTAACTACTAAATGATAGATGGTAAGACGCGGGGATTCAAGGAATGGGAGAATAGACCCATTGAGGAACCCCCGGCCCAAGTCAGACGGCAACTTGACTGTTTAAAACCGAGGATAACGGGTTAGTTGGACTGGGGTTTGGTGAGCAAGACGGAATCTACGAAGGACTTGTCGATGCGGGTTCTTTCGTCGGCTTCTCGGAGGAGGTCGGAGTGGGGGCGTTCTCCGTGATACAGCCTTACTAAAACGCCTTCAGACTTAGCGACCGAAATTGCGGGAATAAAGTCGCTGTCTCCCGCCACCAACACCACTTCCTGGACCTGCTGCTTGGCGGCTAGTAACACCATGTCCACCCCCAGCAGAATGTCAACTCTCTTTTGTTCATACTTGGGTAAGCCCTTAGCATCAGTTCCACGCAAAGCCAACCTACCCAGGCGGACGGTGTATCTTGGCAGGCGTTCCAAGGCTTCAAAAAACCTTCCTTGTGCAGAATAGCGTATGCGTTCATCTTGGGTCGAAGGCTGACTCTGGTAAACCCGGCAGTGATAATAGTAGGTCCTTAAGATGTCTGAGCTTTGGGCAAGCTCCTGTGACAGTGCCCGATAGCTTATACGGCTTCCGCTGAATTCGTCTTTCAAGACACGATCCAGATAGGCCCCGTCTATGAAGATGGCTACACGTCCAGCCAAACGCCCTTTGTTCTCCTCATGCAAAACGGAGCGCCCAAAAGAGCGCTCCGTCCACGGGACCTAATACCAACCTGACGTGCGCTCAAAGGCGGACGCCAGGGAAGATGTACAGGTCAATACTACAATAGGTGAAATGTGGCGTCAAGTCGGTGTACTCATTCGGTATATTTATTCCCCACCGGTGAAGATAGATCAGGAGATGCCCTTTATGAACGTGGCGTTTAGGAGGTCGCTGAGGAGGATGACTACGAGGCCCCCGTACACGATCATCGATGGGGAAACGAGAGGTTGCAGCCAACGGGAGGCGATGTTTCTTTTCCCTTCTCCCATATCACCGGCCTCATGCCTCCGCTCTATCAGTTTCTTCCTGTAGGTGGCAGTGCCGATGCCGAAGAGCCAGAATGCTATGCCGATCTTGGATGCAAGGGCCCCGATGTAGAGAGCTGACACCGTGGGCTCGGTGAGCCGGTCGAAGGTGAGAATGGCCCCGCTCACCAGCAGCGCGATCATCGACACGTGTACCCATTCCCTGAAATGGAGAGCGACCAGACGGGATACTATCCTGCCAGGCGGGGCTCCTGATTTCTCCGCATCCCGGAGCGCGGGCCTGAGGACAATGAGGTAGAAGATGCTGCCGCCAATCCAAAGCACGGAGGAAACGGCGTGGACGGATCGGACTATGAGGGCCAGGATGTCGAAGAGGTCCCACACTGTGAATGACCTTTCGGGTTCTGGACAGGTCTAGGGTGCTGGGGGATCAGGCCGAGGATGCGTCCTTTAGCGCTCGGGAAAGAAGTCTGCGTTTCAGAAGAGACCTGCGTTGCTCGTAGGCGGAGTCCTGCGTCTCTCCCGCTTCACGCCGTTCGTCCAGGCCGGCGATTTGTCGTACGAGCTCCATCTGGTCGGGCTGGCTCTGTATGTTGGCGGTAAGAATGGCGGCGTCCACGGGGCGCGGGTCTCGCTTCTGGAGCCTCCAGGCATATCCGAGGAGTACCAGGAAAATCAATGCGGTAACGCCGGGTATGATGGCCGTAATTTTCCACTGGGTCGTGAAGGCATCGGCGATTGTGGTGGTCCAGGGGGCCTGGGGAAGATCGGTGAATCCGAGAGTGACTCGGTTGCCAATGGGGACGGGGCCGATACTGTAGACCTTGAAGCTGCTGCCGGAGACTGTAACGGGGGCCTCTTCACGGAGGTCGGCGCCGATTAGCAGACCCACGTCCTCTCGCACCAGGACACGCACCATGTCTGCGCCCTGCGGGTAGAGGGGTTCGAAAATGAGGTCCGACCGATCATAGGGGGCGGCGTAGGAGAACACTATGGCGTGAATGCCGGGAGGAACGGCAGTCGTGATGCCCACACCCCGGTCTACGGGTATCACCTGACCACCCTGGAGATCGCTCCTGATGGTCATCTCGGAGAAACCGGCGGGCATGGAGACTCGGAGGAAGTTCATCATGCCGGCACCGGGATCCCCGAAGGAAGGTACGAAGGTTTGCAGGGTCTCGTTTCGGACTCGGACAACCTGCCGGACGGTTAACTGCTCGTACTGCCCCTCCTCTCGGGTCACCATGATGGTATCGTCGAGGACGGAGAGTGAGGTGAGGTCGGATGTGGAGTCGTAGACGACAATCTGCACGGGCTCCGATAAGGCTGGGTCTAGCTCGGTCTGGTACTGGCCACCATCGTACTGAAGTTGCAGAAGGTAGCGGAGACCCAGGACCCGAGGGATGTCCTCGAATGCGAATGCGCCATCTGCGTTGGTTGTCGCCGTGAGTTGCCCTATGGGTGTCCCGTCTTCAAAGATTGTGAGGACGACCTGCAGACCTGAGGGCGGATCGGCGCCGGGAGTCTGGTTGACTACCCGACCGTTAATGAAGTGCTCATCAGCCGAGGCGGGGACTACAGCAATTGCGAGCATCGCCAGGACCAGGGCAAAGGCGATTAACAGGGTTTTCATATAGCTGGGCATCGCAATGACTTCCGGCTCTAGGGAGCCGGTTGTGTTTTCTCCGGTTGGGCGCCGCACTTGGGGCAAATGGGCGTGCCTATCGGTACCTCGGCCCCGCATTCGGGACAAGGTTTGGCATTATGGCCCTGCTCATGGGGCGTGGCGTCTTGCAAGGAAGAAACGCCTTGCTTTTGCAGAGAGATCAACTGCTCTATGGCCAGGTCCAGGTCGGTCAATCGCTCCTCCCAACGGCGTTGAATCCAGAGATTCTCTGCGGCGCGGCGGCGGAGAGTCAGGGAGACGGCGTTGAACTCGGGCTCGGGGACGGCGCCTGTCTTGTTATTGTCTTCCAGGGTGAGGAGTTCCTTGTAGAGGCGTTGACGCTGAGTCTGAAGCTCAGATATCACCTGAAGAGGGTCCACGGTCTGGCGAGAGTGTCGGTATTTGAGAAAAGGAATAGCCGCTACCGCCAGACACACTAAGGCCAGAAGGACGCCGATGGCTATGACCACGAGACGGCCTTCCTCACTTTGATGCCGACGCGTATGCCGGGTTTATGGACGGCGTCGGAGCAGGCGCCGGGGCCCGGCTTGCGCGCCTTCCCGGCCACAGAGCTATGAGGGTGCCGAGGACCATCACAGGTCCGGCGACCCACATCCACATCACAAGAGGGTTCACCAGTATGCGGAATCCGACTGTACCGTCGGGGAAGAAATCGTTGGGAATGATGTAGACATCCTCCAGGGGGGTAGAGCGGATTGCGGCGCGGGCGGGCCTCAGGCTGAAGGCCGGATAGAAGGACTGCTCGGGCTTGAAAATGCCTAAAGACTCGCCGTCTGCGTCCGAGATTTCCACGCTTGCTATGCGTTGGGTGCGGTCCGGAAAGTCTCTCTGTTCGGTTTCGAGATATGTGATGGTGTATCCGGCGGCTTCAGCGCTTTGACCTTCGGCTAGTCGGACGTCCTTCTGTGTGTCAAAGAAATAGGTGCCGACTATTGCGAGGGCCATCATCACGATGGCGAGGTGGACAACATAGCCTCCATAGCGGGGTCGGTTAGCCGAGATGAGGCGGAGGAAGGCGACAGGGTAAGATTCGCCGCCGCGGTGTCGGGCCCTGGTTCCACGGTACCACTCTCTGAAGATTCCGACCGCCACTGCAACCGAAAGCCCAACAGCGAGCAGGGGGAACGCCTTGGCAATACCGAACCCGATGAGGATGAGGTCAACGGCAAGTGCGATGGCGAAGGGTATTAGCAGAGCTTTACGGAGTTGGGTCAAAGATCCTCGGCGCCAGGGGATGAGGGGCCCGATGCCCATGAGGAACACGACGGCCAGGAGCAGGGGCCCGTTGACCCGGTTGTAGAAAGGCTCCCCGACAGTGATGGAGACCCCGGTCACGGTGTCCGAGATAACGGGAAAGACCTGCCCCCAGATGATGACGAAGGCGATAGCAAGGAAGAGGAGATTATTGACGAGGAACGCAGTCTCCCTGGAAAGCTTGGATTCCAGTTGCTGTGCGTTGCGTAGGAGTGACATGCGGCGGAAAAGTACGCCGAATGAGAACAGTGCGGTAACAACCATGAAGCCGAGAAACACCCATCCCAAGACAGATTCGGCGAAGGAGTGGACCGAGGGTGTCGGGCCACCACGGTTGATGAACATACCAAGGAGAGAAGATGTGAAGGCCACGTTGATCAAGGCAATATTCCACACTCTGAACATGCCCCGCCTCTTCTGCACCATTATCGAATGCACAAAGGCGGTTAGCACGAGCCACGGCATAAAACCGGCGTTCTCCACGGGATCCCATGCCCAGAATCCACCCCACCCCAGTATCGTGTAAGCCCACCAGCCGCCGAGCAGCAGGCCAGTGCCAAGGATGCCCCAGGAGACGAGGGCCCACGTCCTGCCAGTATCGACCCACTCGTCTCCAGTCCTACCTGCGAGCAAGGAACCCATAGCGAAGGCGAAGGGAATGGAGACGGTGACGAGCCCGGTCATCAACATAGGAGGATGCACGAACATGCCCGGGTGGGTGAGAAGGGGGTTCATGCCTCGGCCGTCGGGGACGGCGACGGCGGTAGTTTCGAAAGGATTGGCGAGGAAGACGAGTACGGCCAGGAAGAAGGCGAGGACTCCCGTAATAATTGAGCAGGTATAGGCGAGACTGGCTTGGTGGAGCCTCGGAGCCAAGGCAAGGGCGATAGCCGCAGCGATGGAGAGCGCTACGGCGAGAAATAGGATTGACCCTTCGTTGCCTGCGTAAAAGGCGACCCAGGCGTAGGCGCGGGACATAGCCGCGTTACTGTGCTCGGCCACGTATTTGACATCGAAGTCCCGAGACAAGAAAGCGCCCACCAGGGCGAGAACAGCGATAGCTACAGGGAGGGGTGTCAGGTAGGCGCTGTACCGGGCGCTGGTAACCAGCTCCGGGAGGCTTCTCCGGACGCCGAATACCGAGCCCACGCAAGCGTAGAGGGCTAGTATCAGGGCGAAAAAGAGGGATAGGGTTCCAAGCTCGGCCAAGGTTAAACCTCCCTCTTAAAGGCTGTGTTCGGGAGCAGTGCCGGAGCCTGTGGTGCGCCGGAAGGCTTCGAACTCTTCGTCGATCTCCCTCAGATAGCTTTCAGAATCGGCTTGCCAGTCACCACCGGAAGTGGGGGTGAAGTGGTGCGGGGAGCGAGTCAACTGTCGGAACCCCAACCAAATGAGAGCCAGACCTAACAGGAAGGCCAAGGGTGGGATAACCCAGACGAGGATATTAAAGCCTTCTGCGGGAGGCTCGGCAAGGACTCCCTTGTCATAACGGTCGACGAAGAAATTGAATATCTGGTCTTCGGATTCCCCGGCGCGGAGTTTCTCGCGGACTAGCTCCCGCATCTGGATGGCGACGTCTGCCTGGGACTGGTCGATGGTCTCTGCGGGACAGACGGGACACATGAGGCGTTGGTCAATAGACTGAGCGCGCTCTTCGAGGGTTGGGGTCTCGGTGGCGCAAGCGGCTGCGGACAGAACAATAAGGATGGCCAAGATGACCGTTAAGAACGGGGTTATCCTGAGGGCGGCGTTAAAAGTAGTCGGGAACCGGACGCCGCCGGTGTGCGTTCCCTGGAAACGGGACATGGGGACTACTGTCCGGCCTGTTGGGAGAGGACACGCAGGTAGTGAATGACTCCCCACCGGTCTTCATAGGAGAGGAGGTGACGGAAGGAAGGCATGTTTCCGAGCCCGTCCGTCATGATCCAGAAAGCCAGACCGTCGGAGCTGCCATCGGGCGTTATGGAACCGGCCTCTGCGAAGTTGGCGGGCGGCTTGATGCCCATGGAGGTGAAGGTCACGGATATGAAACTGTCGCTTGCGCCGGAGACCCCGTGGCACATGGAGCAGTTGCGGGTAAATACCTGCTGGGCGCGGACCAGGTTATCAGCAGACGCTTCAATCGGGTTTGGAATCAGGGCTTCACCTTGGGATGCAGGCTCGGCGGGGCGAAGGGCCATAGACTCATCGGTAAAGGGGACTGCGCCCTCGGCAGTCAAGAGCCGCGGAGGTTCCTGGGAACGGTAGGACTGCTGGTAGTGCATCTCCGTGAAAATGTCCACGGGATAGCTGCCCGTAGAGCAGGCGAGGGCAACGGTCCCGAGTACGACCAATAGTAGGGTCCACTTGAAGCCTGATTTTCTTATTGCGGCTAACGCTCTCATGGCTTAGTTGTTTCCGAATCGGGAGATGATCCGGGCGCCGATCTCCTGCATCATCGTTTGCTTGTCCTGTATGGTGTAAATAAGGGGCATTAGTCCGGCCAGCCCCCGATTCCTAAGGTCTTGTATCCGCTCACAGACCTCTTCCTCACTCCCGACGAGCATATAGTAGTCAATCAGCCTCCAAGTCACCGGCTCGGCCTGGGGTGAGTCGATTTTCTCGTGCTGGTGCTCGTCAAAAACTTCGTTAATACGGTCCCCGACCTGGATTATCTCATCTACAAGCCCGGGGTCGTTTTTTTCAAGCTGCTCCCGCAGGGCCACCATGTCCGGGTGACTGCTTCTCCACATGGGGAAGGCCCGTCTGAGCTTGGAAGCAACTTGTGGGGCTACCTCCCGGCGGGCACTTTCGCGATCGTCTGTGATGTAGACGATGGTCGAGGGGATGATCTTGATTTTCGACGGGTCCCGGCCTGCCTTTACAGCTGACCGCTCAATCAGGGATTTTCTCCATTCGAACACGTCGGGGTGAACGCTTTGGACGTATACGCCATCGGCAAATTCACCGGCGACCTCGTGGCCTCGGGGTCCGTCAATCGCGATGTACATTGGCACTGGACGCTTGATCCATTCTGAGTGAGTCTTTCCGCCTTTGAATTCTGCTTCCCTGCCGGACATGAAATTCTTGATGAACTGGGCTGCCTCGCGCAGCTCACGCATGGGACGCGGTTTGAGGCCCATGCTCATTACTGCGCTGCCCCCGGCACCTATGCCGACAAACGCCCGCCCCCCCGACAACTCGTCTACGGTTGCGGTGGCATTGGCGATCACAGCTGGATGGTAGGTATATGGGGTAACTATGCCTGGCCCCATCGATATCCTGGTAGTGCTTTGGGCTGCCATAGCCATGTTCAGAAACACATCCCGGTTGAGTGGTGGCTGATCTGGGAAGTTGATATGAGTGAATCCAGCGTCCTCGGCGATGCGCGCCAATGGGCCGATCTCGTGGATCGTTTCGCTACGTCCCATACCGATGTGAAACTCCATAACGCTCCGGGTTACCCTCCGTCAGACCCCGACGGGTTCGCCTTCCTTGATGGTTTCTGCGCCTGCCTCCTTCAGCACGTTCTGCGCCACGGGGATCCGGTCCTCAGGGGCGGTTACCAGGACTCCGACGTAGCCTTCCATAATGCGCTCGTCATAGAGGCCCAGCTTACTTCTCGGCAGGCGGGACTCGAAGACGATGCCGAGAACCGTGAAGATTATGGCCCCGAGCATCGTCCCTTCGTAGGTGATGATTGCCATGGGAGGAATGGATAGGATCGGCTTACCACCTGTGACGAGAGGGTAGGAGACCTGCGTGGCGGTGGTAAGCAGTATGGCCACCGTAAAGCCTATGGCTGCCCCAATGAAGGGGAAGACGTACAGCCGGTGGGATGACTTCTTCTCACCGAAGGCTCCCTCGGGATACGGAGTGCCCGACATTATCTCGAACTCCTTGTCGTCGAACTTATTCGACTGGAGTCCCTCCACGGCATCCGCCGCGGTGTCGGCGTTGGGGAAGACCCCCAGCACGCTCTTTTTAGGTACAAATGTGGTCATGGCTTCACCTTACTCTTCTCTGACAATGGACGGAACATTCCGCCTGCCTACCCTGGTGGTGGCCTCCAGTATCTTGCCCTCCTTCTGGTCGAACAGAGGAATGAGAGGGAAGACCTTGGAGAAGAGCAGCACCATCATGGTCACAAACGCAAAGGACCCGACAACAAGCAATATCTCAACGACGCTCGGCCTGTAGTTGGCCCAGACGAAAGTGAACTCCTGTTTTCTCATCAGGCCCGGAACGATGATCAAGAACCTCTCGAGCCACATGCCGATGTTGACTAGGATGGAGGTGAGGAACATCAGCAACACGTTGCGTCTCACTCCCCTGAACAGCCACATCGGTATCGGGATGAAGTATGAGGTCGCCAGGAATGTGAAGAACATGAAGTTCCACGGCCACTCATAGAGCAGCATATTTCTGAGCGTGACCTCGGAAGTTTCCTGGCTGTAGAGGCCGAATATGAACTCCAGGATGAAGAAATAGAACCAGCCGGTGCCGACGACGATGAGGAGACGGCCCAGGCCGTCGAAGTGTTCGGGACGGATGAACTTGTCCCATTTGAAGACCCAGCGCAGCAGGGCCATCATCGTAACTACGGCCGATACACCCGAGTGCACGGCACCGATCACGAAGTAGGGGGCCATCACAGTCGTGTGCCAGCTCGCGACGGATACAGCCATACCGAAGTCCCAGGACACAATGCTGTGCACTGAGACGAACACTGGCAGTATCAACGCAGAGAGCAGGATTCCGGCGATGGCCTGGAGCCTCCACTGACGTGGCGTGCCCCGGAACCCGAGGGACAAGAATCCGTATATCTGCTTCCTTACACCCTTGTTGCGGTCTCGCATTACGGCGAAGTCCGGGACCAGGGCTATTAAAACGAATAGAGTGGCTCCAGTCAGATAGGTGAATATAGCGGCCGGGTCCCATACCAGGGGAGAGCGTATGTTAGGCCATATACCTCTGGCGAAGTCATAGGGGAAGATCCAGTAGGCTATGCGCCAGGGCCGCCCAGCGTGCATCAGTGGGAAGAGGGCGGCGGTCATCAGGGAGAAGATAGTGAGGACCTCGGCGGCACGGGTTACAGGCCTCCGCCATTCTGCCTGGCTGAGCCTGAGTATCGAGGAGATCATAACGCCAGCGTGGCTGATGCCGACCCAGAATACGAAATTGGAGATGAAGAAGCCCCACATCACCGGCCGATTAAGGCCAGTGACACCCAGACCCTGATTTATCATCCAGCCCAACGCCCCGCCCGCGGTGGCCACGATCAGGGCCAGAACTGCCACAGTAATGAAAAACCACTTAGGGTGAGTTTCTATGGGACTTAGGAGTTCTCGATTTATTTCGGAATCGGGAACAGGGACTCGTTCTTGCATTAAGAGTCTCCGCTAACCTCTTTGCGTTGGGATTGTCAATCAGGCTTGGCCAGTACCAGGTACCGGCGTTTCAGAATGGTCTTAACCGAACTCAATAGGTAGCCTTCCTTAGTTTCCCAGATGGAAATGACCGGAAGAAGCTTGGTGGCGATCAGATAGACAAAGAAGGGCATGGCCAAGCCACCGAGGATAACCATAATGTCGGTATAGTCCGGCCAGTTAGTCACGAAGAAGTGGGGAATATCGGCGCCGGTGGCCGGAAAGGTCGTGTTGACGAATTCCGACTCATGATGGAGAGCGGCTGCCAACTCGTCGTTGGTGAAGGAATAAGAGGCAACGTACAGCCGCAGCTTATCGAAGAAGACGCCACAGATGATGACCGCCGAGGCTATGGACGGGCCCGCAGGTGTCTTGCGCACCCAATTCCACATGAGGATCAGGAAGGGCACCACGAAACTCAGGAACACGGCCAAGTAGAAAGCAAAGCGGTAGGGCCCGATCATGAGTAGCTGGAGGACGTTCTCCTCCACCGGTTTGCGGCCATACCAGAAAGTTATGAATCCGGCGAACCAGAAATATATCCAGAGCAGGGTGAAGGCTATCAGGATCTTGCTCAACGCCCAGAATACTTCCATGTAAATGTACTTCTCGTGGCCGCCGAAGCGTCGCACGAGGTAAAGGGTGAGCATGGTGGTTGCGATACCCGCCTGGATACCGGTGATGGCCTGGAAAGCGGGGAATATGGCGTCGATCCAGCCAGGCACTAAAGCCATCGAGAAGTCGGAAGATATGATGAAGACGACTCCTATAAGGAATATAAAGTAGAAAGTGCCGAGGGCAATCTGGCCGCTCTTGAGAACGGTCCACTGGAGGGGAGTGCCTTTCCAACCCCTGGACATGAGCCGGGCAAGAGCGCCACGAACGCCTCCGTACCTACGCCCGTAAAGCGCTAAGTCAGGAAGGGAGGAAGCCCAAAGAAGGGCAAGGCCGTTAAGGACCAGGAAAATCATGGCCAAGGCATCAAGGAGCCGGGGAGCGCCCCAAGGCCATTCGAACCAAATGCTGTTGCGGCCTTCGGCCTCGGGTATTGTCCATAGGAGGGGAAGGAAAATAATTAGGTTGAAGACTCCGACGATGGCGAAGAGCTCGGATACCCGGGCGAGGGGGCGGCGCCAGTGAGTCTTAGCCAGCCTCATGGTTGCGGATACAAGCAGAGCGCTCTGACAAGTGGTGAACAGGAAGGCGAAAATGGCGGCGTAGTAACCCCAGTCCTTGCGGTCGTCAAAGCCGTCCAGGGCCTTGATAATGAAGCCGATGACCCCCACGGCCACCAGAACACCGAATATGGGGGTTGCAGTCTTGAACCGCTGACCCAAGGTGTTAGTCTGGGAGAGAAGGTCGTCGTTGACCTGCTGCGACGTCGGCCGGGGAATTTCGACTAAAGAGTGGAGCTCTTCGTGTTCGCCGTTAGACATCACGCTCCACTTTCTTCAGATAAATCACGTTGGGCTCCGTGCCCAGGTTTTCGAGCAGTTTGTAGTGTCTGTCGCTCTTGGCGAGCTTAGAGACACGGCTTTCCGGGTCTTTCATGTTTCCGAATACCAATGCGTCTGTGGGGCAGGTCTGAGCGCAGGCAGGCTGCAATTCGCCGTCCCTGAGATCTCGGCCGTCGTTTTTGAGGTCGCGTTCCGTGCGCCGGATACGCTGGATACAGAAGGAGCACTTCTCCATCAGCCCTCGAGTGCGGACGGTAACGTCCGGGTTTAGCTGATTTTCCAGGGACTCGGGCCACTCGGGCTCCCAAAAGTTGAAAAACCGCACCTGGTAGGGATCGTTGTTTGCACAGTATCGGGTGCCTACACACCTGTTGTAGACCTGGACATTCATGCCCTGGTCGTTGTGGTAGGTGGCATACACAGGACAGACGGGCTCGCAGGGGGCGTTGTCACAGTGCTGGCAAAGGACGGGAAGGAACTTGGCCTTCACGTTCGGGTATTCACCCTCCCAGTAGCGCTCGATCCGGATCCATTCTATGGCGCGTCCCTGGTGGAACCTGTCCTCTTCATTCAGGGGGATATTGTTCTCGGCCTGGCAAGCTACTACGCATGCCTCACAACCGGTACACCGGTCGACGTCGATCACCATACCCCATTTGAATTTGTTTTGGTCTGCCAAGGATTACCTCCTGGGTACGGCTAGTGGGAGCCGTCCTTTCCGTTAGCAATCTGAATGAGCTCGGTGGTTACGGCGGGCAATGCTTCGACTACGCCTTCGAACTTGGGCAAAGTCCTCTGCCGGTCGGTCTTGGTGACTTTGACCCTGGTAGCGTTGTAGGCAAGGGCCCCGGTGTTGGGGTCGGTGAGAGGGGCAAGAATCGACATAACGTTAGTGCCCCGGTTCTCGGCGTAGCGCCCGAAGGCCGAGTGGCCCTGAGAAACGGGGATGCATACCGTGCCTGGGGGCGTCCCTCTGTTTACATAAACCGGGGCTTCGATTGCACCGTACTGGGACCTGACCTCTACGATGTCGTTCGACTTCACTTCCATCCTTCGTGCGTCTTCGCGGCTGAGGTCTACCCATGTATCCCAGACCACGGTGGTTATGGGGTCAGGTGTAGCCTGAAGCCACGGCAGGTGGGCGAGTTTACCGTCCAGCATGGAGTTGGTCTGGTAGACGATGAGATTCATGCCCTCTTCGTGGGGGGCATTTTGAAATACGGGAGCATTAACTTCCGTGGGGAGGGGCTGGGGATCAGCCTTCGAACTGGGCCTGGAATTCTGGTCATACCAAACGCCCCGCTGCAGCAGCCCGTTCCAAAATGCCTCGAAGCTGCCCTCAAGGGTAAGGTTGCCGCGGTTGAGAGCGAATAGCTCTCGGGCGCTTTCCTGTACTACATCCTTGAAACTTGTCCAAGGCAGAGCGGAGGCAACCGAGCCTCCAAGACGGCTGGAGATGCCGATTAAAGCATCCCCGAAAGACCGGGTGTCCTGGAACGGAGCTACCACGGGCTGCTGGAAGGTGACCATTTCGTAGCCGGGGCCCGGGTCTGGAACGTCGTCGCCCCAAGCTTCGAGATAAGTGCTGTCGGGCAGGATGAGATCGGCTTGGGACGTGGTGTCGTCCATGAAGCTGGAGAAACTAACGACGTAGGGCACCTTACCAATGGCTTCCTGGAATCCCAGGTCCTCCGGCAGGCCGTGAACGGGGTCCACGTTCCTAACCATAAGGAGTTCCACATTCCCCATGTCGCTGGCGATATCCTGCCAGTCCTTGAACGTGGAGTCGGGAATAGAGCTGCCAGCGCCCGGAGACAATGGCGAGGGATTGAAGTGAAGGCCGCCATCCACTCCCAGGTTTCCTACGAGCACGTTGAGAGAATATATAGCCGCCAGGTTGTAGACACCGTTGGTGTGTGCGCCGGCGGAGCCGCCTCCGATGGCGAGACTCGGCTGCTCTTCGGCGAAACGTCGGGCTAGAGAAATGGCCTCGTTCTCCGACACCCCTGTCATTTCGGCGGTTAGGTTGGGGGCGAAGGGGGCGAGCGCTTCGAAGCCCCGGCCTCCGGTCATGGCATCGGCTGCGGCCTTGTCGCCGAGCTCTTCTCTGATAATTACGTAGGCTAAGCCGAGGGCTAATATGCCCTCCATGCCGGGTTTGACGGGTACCCACTTGTCGGCGTTGGCGGCGGTCATGGAGAATCGGCTGTCGACATGTACGAATGTCCCGCGCTCTCGGTGGTCGCCCTGTCGCAAATGGCCGTAACCGCGGTTGTACCGGACTGTGGAAAGCCAAGTCTCGAGTAAGTCTGCGCCGAAACCGAGGAGGAAGCTCGTGTTTTCGAGGTCGAATTCCGGCAACTGCTCCACACCGAAGACCTGCCGCATTGCCGCTTTCAGGTTAGTGGAGCGCTCCAGGGTTTCAAATGAGTGATGTCGGATGCCAAGGGCTTCGACAAACCGTTTGGTGACCATTGCCAGTCTACCCCTGAGGGGCTCGGTGGCCAGGAGCACCCGGTCGGCCTGGGCATTTTGGAGGCGTGGGACTATTTCTGCCTCGGCGTCATTCCAAGATATACGTTCATATTGGCCGGAGCCTCGGGGACCGGAGCGGCGCATAGGCCCGGCTATCCTGTCGGGGTGATAAAGGGCCTGGACTCCAGCCTGGCCTCTTACGCAGAGCTTGCCTCGGCTTAGGGGATGGTTGGGGTTACCCTCGATCTTCTTGGCTCGGCCTTCCATAACCCGAACGATGTTGCCGCAGCCTGCGGGGCA
This sequence comes from Dehalococcoidia bacterium, assembly GCA_965197585.1. Lineage (GTDB taxonomy): Bacteria > Chloroflexota > Dehalococcoidia > Plut-88900 > Plut-88900 > Plut-88900. Next base: position 1,374,663 of record OZ240215.1, on the reverse strand, counting down.
CTGCCGGCACGTGCTGGCATACCAGTTATCGGTCCCGGTGACCAGGTCTTCGGGGAGGTTTACCGGGCTCTCGACGAGGTTCTCTTCCGCATCGAAACCACAGGCCTTAAATATGACCGCGCCCAATGACGAGATACCGGCGATCTTTAGAAATTGTCTTCGGCTAACTGGCAATTTTAATTTACCGCTTTAGGTGCACTTCCCAAGTCTAATAGTGACACGTTAGACAATCGGTAGGGGCGTTATTCTCCCGGTGACAGTCAACGCAGTCTCCCATCTTCAAGTCTCGGACCTGCTCTACCACCTGCATGCCGCCCACGTCACCGTGGCACGTGGAGCAGTTAATGCCGGCGCCTATGTGGGCTTCATGGAGGAACTGAACGTGGTCGGGGAGGCGGTGGACTCGTTTCCACTGAATCGGGTCTCCGTTATCGAAGTGAGACCTGAGGAGTTCCAGTTCCTCGCTCCCGGAAAGGATGAATTGCTCATCGCCCAAATCCTTGTGGCAGAAGAGACATTGCTCAACGGGGGGTATGCCGGCGGGTCCGCTGGAATCGACGGTGCGGTGACAGAACATGCACTCGATGCCGACTTTTTCGACATGTACGTCGTGGGGAAAGTTGATGGGCTGCTCGGGAGCGGCGCCCATGCCAAATACCTGGAACGGTTCGGAGAATACGGCTTTCGTCAAAAATACCGCCGTCAAGACGAGGATGACTCCAACACCAAGACCTACAATCGGTACGAGTATTTTGATCGTGGTGGGCATCTGTTAGTTGATGGAAGTCCGGTTTTCCTTCAGGGGGTGGTTACTGCCACCAGCGGGAGTAAACGTCTCCGAAAGAGCGGTCCGCATTGACGCCCACGAAGGCGAGATAGGATATTACTCCCAGAAGAGCTGCAAACGCGATGATGTAAAAGACAGGTCGGACTTTGGAGAGGTCATCAGGGAGGTGGCCCGATTTGACGAGTGAAGGGATTAGGGCATGAGCTGTGAGTATAGAGAAGGCGAAGACTATCATCAGGCCGGGTACGAAAAGGAGGGCCAAGAGGAACTCACCGATGTCTGCCCAGTCTTGTCTTGTGATGAAATTAGGGTCCAATATTGCCCCCGGAGTCGGCCCAAAAACTTTGTGAAGAGTTTATCAGGGCGAAGATTATCACGGCGAAAATGAGATTGCAAGGGGTTTTTGAACGAGGTCTGAAATGGCGTGGTATGCGGGATTCCAAGGGTTTCGACCGTCGGGGCCCGGGTTAGTGTGCTTTTGTGACGCTTTGGACCGATGCGACCCGTTGCACCGCTTGGTCAGAGGCTTATAATATGAGAACGCAACTAAGCCCCGACCCTTTGAGGCGGGTTCACACCGGGAGTAGCATTTGAGCACCACAATCGATAAGGCAGAGACCAAGATCAACCAGAGAAGAAAATTCATAGGCTTGGGGATCGCCCTGGGCGGTCTGGCCGTACTCGGCAGCACGGCTGGGGCGCTCGGCTTGCTTGGGCGTTCGTCCCGGGACAAGCTCTTCATCTTTCGGAGACGAAAGGATGCTGGAGTGATTGGCGAGGACTCGATCTTCTATCCCCGAGATGAAGTTGTCCGGCGGAAGATCGCCGAGTCGGAAGGTGTCGGGCGGAGTTAAACTCCCAGATATCCACGCTCCCCATAACTGAATAAGTAAGCAGAGCGCCGGTGGATCACACCGGCGTTCTGCTTTGTCATGGCAACAGAGCAACCCTCTGGGTGCTTCCATGGAGTTGACGTTTGATGTCGTGGGAGGGCATCGAGGATAAAGACAAAGAGCCCGACTGGCGGAGGTCGGGCCCTTTGTATAAGGGGGAGGAGGGTATAGAAAGAGAGTTAGTTGTCAAATATGGTCAACTTGCGGCAAACCTCTTTTTGAGCTTTGGCAGGCTGATGACCCGCGGGGTCAGGTGCTCATCCATCTTGTTAATAGACTCGGCTATGCCAACGCGCATCCCTTCGTATAAGTCTCGGGAGCGTGTGCGAAACTCGTCTATATGAATTCTGAGGAGCCGCGAGGCCTGGGTAGCTTCCCTAACTTTCAGCCCGTCCCTGACCCATAGAGTCTGGATGTCATTGGAAAGGCCGATGCGGCTCAGGAAACCCTTGATGCCACTGGCGGGCCATTGCTGGGAGGTCAGGTACCCGTAGGCTTTTGCCTCCTGCATGCCTAGGGTAGAGGCAAGGGTCCAGGGGTCCTGGCGGAAGGAGTCTCGGAAGTAGCGGGCGAGAACATCTTTGAGGGAGGAGTAACCGTGGGTGATGCAGTGGAAGAGGTCCGAAGACATTCCGTTGCCGGGGCAATTGGGCACCTTCTTGGTAACCCAGATGCCGCCTGCCTCTCCTCGGTTGGCTCTAAATGTAGAGGCCCCGATGGCAATCATGTCCCTACGCTCCAACTCAATTAAGCTGGAAAGGAGAAGAGTGACGGTGGGGTGATTGGCCCCTTTTCTGCCAGCGTCCTTTTCTGATCTCGCAGTCAACTCGGCTGCCGGGGAGGCATGCTTCAGGGAGGGATAGCAGAGGGCCAAAGCAGGCCGTTCGAAAGCTATCTTTGCCACCGGATCCAGCTGGATTTGAGGGGTTGGGAGAGTCTGTTGTAAAGCCACGGTTTCTACCTGCCAAATTCTCAGTTTCGGGTTTCTCGGCCTACTCTATCGTTGCATCCGGTATCCGATGACGGGCTCGATTTCAGGATGCGGCAAGGATGGGGGCACGAGAGGTGGAGTTGAGGGTCGCCTCCCGTGCCCCGAGTCCTGGGTTACCTAAAAGTCGTCGTCCCATTCGTACTGTGAGGACCGCTTCTTCCTCTTCTTACCCCGGCCCATGATGCCAGGGGCCTTCACCTTCATCTCAAATCCGGGGAACAGTCCCTTGAACTTCCCGGTGAAGGAGTTAAAGCCCTTGTCCTGCTTCAGGCCGGTGGCGATTAGGGTGAGCTTCACCATGTCGCCGAGCGAAGGATCGATGGACATTCCGAAGAAGATGCTGGCGTTCTTGTCGACGGCGCTGTTGATCAGCTCACCGGCGGCGTTGACGCCGCCGAGGGTCAATTCATCGCCGCCCTTGACGGAGAAGAGGACTCCCTTGGCGCCTCTGATGGAGAGGTTGAGGAGGGGGTTGGTCACTGCCTGTCTGGCGGCCTCCAGTGCGCCCATGCTGCCTCGTCCCAGTCCCATGGCCATGAGAGCGCCACCGGGGCTGGACATAATGGTCTGGACGTCGGCGAAGTCTACGTTGATCTCACCGGGGACATTGATGAGCTCGGAGACACTGACGATGCCCTGGCTGACCACCTCGTCCGCGGTCTGGAAGGCCTCGGTCATCCCGGCATCGTGGTCCACAAACTGGAGGAGCCGGTCATTGTGGATGACGATGAGGTTGTCCACGTGGCGGCGGAGCCGGGCGACGCCGGCGATGGCCTGGCTGAGCCTGCGGGTCCCTTCAAAGCTGAAGGGAGTTGTGACAACTCCGACAACAAGGGCGCCCATCTGCTTGGCCAGCTCGGCCACGTAGGGTGCGGCGCCGGTGCCGGTTCCACCGCCCATGCCGGCGGTGAGGAAGACGAGCTCGGCGTTCTTGAGCGCCTTCTTTATAAGAGTGGAAGACTCTTCCGCAGCTTTCTCGCCGATGTCGAACTCTCCGCCCGCGCCCCATCCGTGGGTGATGTTCTCACCAATCTGGAGGACGGTGGCGCCGTGGGTCACTGATTCCAGTGACTTGATATCGGTGTTTACGACGACGAACTCGACGCCAGGGACGTTGTGGGCCAGCATGCGTCGGACGCAGTTACAACCGCCTCCTCCGACGCCGACCACCTTAATCCGGGCCGGGGCCCTCTCGACCGATAATCTGGAAATCGGTCTACTAGTTAACAACTGCTCTACGACCATTTTATTCAACCCTCCTTTCGAACTGCGGTCCGGGTCGCTATCCCGGAAGAGATAGCGCTTGCCGCCGGGCGGCATATTGCCTTGTGGGCTTTGCCTCGTAAGGTCGGTGTATGTCCCGGCCTCGGGTGCAATTCAGGCAATATGAGGCCATTCTAGCCGTGGAAAAAGCATCTGTGAAACTAAGGCAAAACCAGAATGCTGTAAGGCCAATATGCCACTGTCTTTTGCCTTAGTTGTCGGGGATGGCATATATTGCCTTAACCGTTTTTGGCTGGTATCATAGCCACAACGGACGAGTGCCAGACAAGCCGGACAAAGGACAAACGGCATGGCAGGGTCAGAAAATGGCAAAAGGCGACCACCGTATCCCCCTTACTCCCAATGGCAACGACTATTGGAAACGTTGAGGGAGGACTTTGCCAATCAACACTTGCCGAGCCGGATAGACAACAGTTACCTCAAGAAACTGAAGGTCAACGCTTCGGCCGAGTCGAATTTGCAATCGGCTTTGGCCTTTCTCGGGTTGGTGGATTCACAAAGACACCCAACGGATGCGCTCAAGAGCTTGCTGTCTTCGGGGGAGGATGAGGCAAAGGGGCTGCTATATAAGGTAGTGGAAAGGGCGTACGTGCCGGTGCTGGACGGACTTATGCTCAGGTCTGCAACTCCCGATCACCTGGCTGAGAAATTCAAGACAGGCGGATCACAGGACGAAGTAGGGCGAAAGGGCATGACTTTCTTTCTTCGCATAGCCAAAGACGCTGAGATACAGCTTTCGCCGCATTTCAAGACGCCGCGGGATAGGCAGTCCGGGACGCGGGGGCCTAGGAAGAGGGCAGTGCCCTCGAGCGCTCCTCCAGCCCCAGCTCCCGAAGTGCGAGTCTTGGAGCCCGTTGGGGGACACGTGGAACCACCCCACACCTCTGACATGATGACGAAGCTTCTGGCCAAGTTCCCGGACTACGACCCCGATTGGGGCGAAGAACAGGTGAACTTGTGGCGCGGGAGTTTGGCGTTCCTGATGGCGGAGATACGCAGTCATCCCCGTCCTACGCAGGACAGCCCAACTCGCTCGCCTGGCCCTTAGGCATTGCATGCCTTGGGCGAATCCTTAATTGCACCTTATCGGCGCTTGTCCTCTGACCTATCACTAATGGGCAAACCCCGCGATGTATAATTTGGCGGTGACCGTATGTACCGATGAAGGGAGTTTGAGACCCATGCTCAGGGACCAATACAGCATCGGCTTCGGCAGGGAACGAGCCAACGAGATTTATACAGGGGCCATGGCCCGGATGTACGGGCTTGTGGCCTTGGGAATCATTACCACCGGCGCAGGCATATGGGTCGGGGACAGGATAGGCCTCGGCGACGTCATTCTGAATATCGGGTGGTTGGGTTTCTTGGTGGGGTTCGGGTTGATATTTGGGATGTTGATGGCTGCCAATGGGCTGGCTATGAAGGGGCGCACCGGACCCGCCACTGCGGTCTACCTTGCCTTTACGGCCATGGAAGGGTTGTTCCTCTCCTGGATCGTGTCCCGATACACGACCGAGACCATCGCAGTTGCGTTCCTGCTGACCGCTGGGTTGTTCGTGGGCATGAGCGCAATCGGCATGATCACCAAGAGGGATATTTCGAGATGGGGCCCGATGCTGATTATCGGCATAGTCGGTTTGATAGTCATCAGCCTCGTCAACGTCTTCCTTCTTCAATCCAGCATGCTGTTCTTGCTGATAAATATTGTTTTGCTGCCGTTGTTTCTGGCGCTGACGGTGTGGCAGACGAAGCAGATGAAGGTATTGGCCCTGCAGGCCGCGGAGCAGGGCAACTACGAGGCGGCGACTCAAGTTGCGGTGATGGGAAGCATCGGGTTGTACGTGAACTTTCTGAACATATTCATGATCATCCTAAGCCTGCTAGGGTTTGTGTCCAGGGACTAGGAAAAGTAGGATAGGCAAAGTTAGGGGCGGCTGAACCAGCCGCCCCTAACTTTATTCTGATTGCGAGAGGGCGAGCGGTTAGAGGGGTAGGGTGGAGAGGGGCATGAGCATCTTCATGCTGTAGGGGGAACGGAGGGCAAGAGCGGTCCGCAGGTCTGCTGCGCAGCCGATGAGCATTGCGGCGTCAGGGGCGGATATGTTCAGCCGCGACATAAGGAGGTCTGCCATGGCCAAGGTGGCGGCGTGAGCAGCCTCTTCCATGGTGACCCCTCTTCCGAAGCTAATCACGTGCTCGGGAGTCACTACCATGGGGCCTGAAACTTCTACCTCTTGAGAAGCCGAGGCTCGGAGGGTAATACTCATCGAACCTTCGACGGCGGAACTCGTGGCCTCACCTTCTCCCATAGCGAGATGAGAATCTCCCATAGACAAGAATGCGCCGTCGTGGAACACGGGCAGGTAGAGGGTTGAGCCTGCCGTGACGTCTGTGATGCTGAGCAGGCCTCCGAAAGGCCCGGTTGCACTTAGTCCTGCTTCCCCATGCTCGGGGGCCACGCCGATCAAGCCGAGCATGGGCCTTAAGGGGACCGACGTGCCATTCGGGAACACCGCGTCTAGACCGGTGACGTCTACGGTCTCCATCAGGAAGTTGGGAATCCGGCTCCCCAGTGCCCCGTGACCCGGAAGGGCAAGGACGTAGGCGCAGGGCTCGGCGGGGGACATGGAAAGGAAGTCAACCTTGAGGGTGTCGCCCGCGCGGACCCCGTTAACGTAAATGGGTCCGTTCATAGACCTGACAACGTCTGACTTTGCGAAGTCGGGGTCGGTTTTGGAGACGTTCCGGAACCGGTCAGTCGTCCTTACCAAGAAGACCTCCCCGGACTCGACGCGAAGGCCGGGCGGGTCTTCGGCGGAGAACCTGTGGCAAACTTGCTCGGGGCCAAGCTGTTTCATGTCTCTTCCTCCCTTGCAGCTACGATCCGATACTAACACACGGGCAGCTTTCTAAAGTGGCATTCAAGGTAAAATGACCGTAGAACACATGGTATCCGAAAAGGCTGGCGTATGGATAAACCCCTGATAGGAATAGATATGGACGGTGTAATTTGCCGACCTCCCTTCGGACTAAACATACCGATAGCGCCGGGGCCGTACGAGAGCCGTCCACTCAACTCGAAGAAAAGAGAAACTCCTTCGGGCATCGGGCTTGTGGCAATGAGGTGGTTGCTGAAGTTCAAGTACTATGGGCGCAGGCCACTGGAGGATGCTCGGGAGGGAATTGAATCGATCAGCGAGTTCCGAACCCCGGTATTGGTTACCAGCCGGAACGGGCTTGGAGCGGGGTTAATAGAGGGATGGTTGAAAGCGCATGGATTTCTCGAACTGTTCCGCGAAGTGCATTCGAACAACCTGGGGTTGCGGTCTCCCGACTTCAAGTGGCATATGTGCTCGGAACTCGGGATTGAGGAGTTCGTAGATGACGATGGCCGGGTTGCCGATCTTCTGTCCCGGAAGGGGCTGTCGAGGGTGTTTCTGAGGGACTGGCCAAGGAATCGGGGATATCAATACAGGGAGAACGTTATTCGGGTAACAGGACTGATGGAGGTGGCCCGACACTTGGCCGCTGATGCTCAAGCAAGGCGTGGTTAAGGGCTCGGGATTCTCGGGATAACGGCTACTTTTCTGAACCTCGGGGGAATGGGTGACAATGGACGAGTGGGCGTGTGGAAATTATAATGCGTCGGGTCTGGCGGAGCCCTGTCAATGTACGTGACCTTACCTAATCCTGCACCCTACCTAGACGATATCCAGCAGGCTTCCTTGCAACCACTTCGAGATTTCTACAGAGGAAAGACTGTGCTCCTCACAGGGGGCACCGGCCTACTGGGCAAGGTGCTCCTGGAGAGAATGCTCAGCCTTCTTTCTGATATCGCGGCTGTCTACGTTCTTGTCAGACCCAGGACACGGGCCGGGGCCACAGCTATATCCATAGACGAGAGACTCAAGCAGGAAGTCTTCGAATCCCAGATCTTCGAGCCGTTGAAAGACAGGATGGGAGATGCTTTCGACAGCCTCTTCGATAGCAAGGTCCATGCCGTCTCAGGGGACGTGGCGATGGATGGCCTGGGCCTGGACCCGGCAATTTACGAACGTTTACAAAGCGAAGTCGACATAATCATTCATTGCGCCGCGGTCGTCTCCTTCGATGCGCCTTTGGATACGGCAGTGAGATTGAACACATTGGGCCCTGGCCGAATGGTTGAGTTCGCAAAGGGATGTAAGGACCCGTTTTTTGCCCAAGTTTCTACCTGCTATGTGAATGCTACTCGCAAAGGGCCTGTTACGGAGGAGCTGCCTGACCCGAACCGTACTGTCGGGCACATCAACGGCATTCCCCAGACAGACTACGATGTGGAAAAGGAGATCGAGGCGATTCTGGCTAAGGCGGGGTCGGTGAGGGGAGCAAAGGAGCAGGTTAGCCGTGCCGAGTCTGAGCGGCTGGACAAGCAGCTGAGCAAGATTGGCATGGAATGGGCTCACAGGCGCGGCTGGCAGGACGTGTACACCTTCTCCAAAGCGATGGGCGAGCAGATGTTTGTGCGGAGCATTGGAGGGATGAAAGGGGCGATTATCAGGCCGGCCATAATAGAAGGGGCCTGGAAAGCGCCTGTACCGGGCTGGCTGAACGGTTTTCGGATGCTCGACCCGCTGATAGTGGCTTACGGACGGGGCCGCATGATCGATTTCCCGGGCAAACGAGACGGAATTCTGGACATCATCCCCGTTGACATGGTGGCTAACGCGATATTGGCCATCGTCGCGCAGGCCTCGGTAAATGACTCTCCAAAGGTGTACCAGATTGCCTCAGGGATGGAGAATCCGATAACGCTAGATGGGTTCGCCGACCAGGTTGATGCGCATTTCCAGAGGGCCCCTTTCCCGGTGTCGGGGGACGAGGGGGGGAAAGCAAGGAAGCTCACCAAACCTACCTTTCCTACTACTCCCAAATTCCTTCGCCACATCCGCCTGCGCTACATGCTTCCCCTACGAGCCGCCATCACAGCTACCGCGCCTCTTTCCTTCACACCTTGGACCCGACGCTTTCATAACAGATTGAAATTGAAGATGGTGTCACTAGAAAGGCTGTACCAGTACGGCAGGTTGTACGGACCGTATGCCGAGGCAGACTGCAAGTTTCTCACCGACAACACCCGCAGTGTGATGGGTGCGCTTCACGAGAGTGATAAGGAGAATTTTGACTTCGATATCGGTAAGCTGGACTGGGAGTCCTACCTTCAGGATGTGCATATTCCGGGTGTGAAGAAGTACCTGCTCGGCATGGACCCTGAGCCCAAGGGGAACGGCGCCCGCGTTTCCGATGCCGGATTCGGAGTAGAGGCCGAGCGGTGGTTCAAGGTCCCACTGTGGATCAGGTGTTGGGGGCAAGCTCTGTTCTTTCTTATGAGATCGGCGATCAGGTGGTGGACGGGTTTCCGGTGTGAGGGACTTGAGAATATTCCAGACTCCGGGCCTTATATCATTGCTTCGAACCACAATAGCCACATGGACACGCCGGTGATATTTCACGCTCTCGGGCGGAGAGGTGAGAAAGTCCACCCCGTGGCGGCAAAGGACTACTTCTTCGAAAACGGGTTCATGTCTCGAATGGTGAGGGGACTGTTCACGGCGATCCCTTTCGATAGGAAGGGGACGTCCCGAGAGGAGCTCGGGTTGGCGTTGGCGGTGCTGGAAAAGGGGCACGCACTGGTTTTCTACCCGGAAGGGAGCAGGGGTCGTCCGGGAAGGATGCAGCCCTTCAAGAACGGCATAGGGTTCCTTGCCCTCATGTCGGAGGCCCCCGTCGTACCCGCGTTTATCAAGGACTCACATAAAGCGATGCCTAAAGGTACGGTAAGAGTGAAGCGGCATCCAGTCTCCATACGTTTTGGGGAGCCTATCTGCTTCGCGGGCAGGTCCGATGGAGCTGACGCCAAGGGTTTGAGTGAGTTGAGCCGCGAGGTGACCGGGGAAGTTCAGGCGGCAGTCGAGGCGCTTGATGGGAAGGCCTAATGCCAGAGTTGCAGCGTTCTTTGATGTGGACAGGACCATCGCCTCTTCAAACCTGCTGGACGTTTACCTGGACTATGCTCTGGAAGGTAAGGGTTTATTGAGCCGAGGCCTCTGGTTAGCGGCTTTTGCTCCCAGAATTCCCCTTTACGCCCTGACGGACTGGACTGACAGGGTGAAATTCATCAGGGGATTCTTTAAGAACTACCGCGGGTCGGCGGTGGGGGACTTGGTAGGCTGGGCTAAGAGGAGAGGCGCAGATTACTGGGGCGGGCGTCTCTTCAGGGAGGCGAGGGATGAGGTGGAACGACACAGGACTGATGGTCACAAGGTGGTGCTCCTTACTGGCGGGCTAATGGAGATGGTCAGGCCTCTGGGGGACTTGCTGGGGGTCGACGAGGTAATGGCGTCCCGGGGTAAGGTGGACGGGGAACGATTCACGGGGGAATTGGAGTTTGGACCTCTGAGTGGAGCCGGGAAAGCGGAGGCTGCAAAGAACTGGGCGGAGAAATGTGGGGTGGCATTATCGGATTCCTACGCCTACGCGGACGACATTTCGGACCTGCCGCTCCTGGAGATGGTGGGGCATCCGATAGCGGTAAACCCGGAACGTAGATTGGAGAAGCTGGCCCGTGCCAGGGATTGGCCGGTGCGATGGTGGACCCTAAAAGGATAGAGATACCCTCACACTCCTCAGCGAGCATACGGCCCTAGTCCTCTCCCATCGAGGGAGAGGGGATGAGACGGATTTCTGTGAAGGCATTAGTTGTTTCCAAGAGTATTCCACGGTGGCTGGTGACCAGGGCGCTTTCCAAACGGTTCCCACGGTTGTCTTTGGGCCCGACTGCTGTTTTGCGGATGAAGGACGTGCAGGAGCCAGCGCTGCCGGGCCCAGATTGGGTCAAGGTGCGCACGATTATGAGTGGGATCTGTGGGTCTGACCTGGTAGTGGTGATGTGCAGGGGGAGCCTGTATCTATCTGGTTTTACGTCATTTCCGCTTGTCCCGGGCCACGAGGTTGTGGCGGAGATAATTGAGGTGGGGGAAGGGGTTAAAGAGTTCCAGGTAGGAGAAAGGGTGGCAATCGAACCGGCTTTAGGCTGCACGGTCAGGGGGATGCCCGACTTGTGCCCTCAATGTGCAGCGGGACGGTATGCTAACTGCGTACGGACCACGGAAGGGGAATTTTCGGCGGGGCTGCAGATCGGGTATTGCCGAAGCTTGCCGGGGGGCTGGGGAGAACGGTTCGTGGCGCACACAGCGCAGCTGCACCGAGTGCCGGATCACTTTTCGGACGAAGCAACAGTGCTGTTGGAGCCGCTATCGTGTGCTATTCACGGAGTGCTTAGGGCCGGGATAGAAGGGTTGGGGCCCGTGCTCGTGGTCGGGTGTGGTGTAGTTGGATTGCTGACCATTGCAGCTCTGAGAGCATTACAACCGGAATGCCGGATAGTGGCTGTGGCCAAATACGAATCACAGAAGCGTAAGGCCATGGACTTGGGAGCTAACGTGGTATGTGATGCTGGTGTGGGGGGATATGCGCAGCTGTCGGATGAGGTCGGGGCGAAGGTGCTGTCGGTCATTCGGGGGAAGCCGGCTGTTTCGGGCGGGTTTCCCGTAGTGTTCGAGTGTGTTGGCACGTCGGCAGCGCTGGAAGATGCAATGAGGTGGACGATGGAGAACGGGACGCTCGTGGCCCTGGGAATGCCGTCTGATGCGAAGGCCGACCTGACGCCCCTGTGGCACCAGGAGGTGCGATTTACAGGCTCTTACGCTTACGGGATAGAGCGGACCGTGGACAAAGAGATGAAGACGTTCGAACTGGCCAAACACCTCATGAAGGACGGAAACTTCCGTTCCGGGGTGTCGAGGCTAGTGAGTCACAGGTTTCCCATTAAGCGGTACCGGGAAGCAATTGTGAAAGCGGGTCGGGCGGGGAGGCTGGGGGGCGGAAAGATGGTGTTCACCTTTCCCGACTAACCGGGGCTTGCTACACTTACGGCGAAGGCCACTGAGATATAAGGGAACTGTATTGGAAATAGATAAGAGCAAGTTGATTAAACGGGTTGAGAAGCCCGGACAGCGATTCCTGATGCATCATGGGGAGGCATTCCGGTTCGAGGAGCTGCCGGTGGGGAGCCGCATAATCTATCCTCCGCCTGCCCTTCCCTCTATTGAAGACGCGGACGGGGCGATAGCTGAGGCATTAGAGAACCCCTTGGGTCAGGACCCGTTGTCCCACCAGCTTCGGCCCGGTATGAAGGTAACCATCGCTTTTGATGATATATCTCTGCCTCTGCCGCAGATGAAGAGGCCCGACTTGCGCCAGAGGATCATCGAAGCGGTGCTTCGAACGTTGAGAGAGAATGGTGTCGAGGATGTACACCTTGTAGCCGCGCTGGGGCTACATCGGCGTATGACTCCTTCCGAGCTAAAGCGGGCTGTGGGCAAGAGGGTATTCAACGAATTCCACCCTGACAGGTTGTACAACTTTGATGCGGAGGACGAGGAGGACCTGGTGGTGCTCGGGATGACTGAGAAGGGTGAGGAGGTGGAAACATCGAATAGGGTGGCGGAGTCTGATCTGTTGATTTACGTGAACATCAACCTCTCTTCGATGGATGGTGGGCATAAGTCGATCAGCACGGGACTGGTGAGTTACAAGACCATCAGGCACAACCACAATGTGCATACACTGATGCGGTGCGAGTCATACATGGACCCGACACGGTCCGCGTTGCATAACTCGGTAAATGGGATGGGAGAGGTGGTATCCAAGAATCTGAACGTCTTCAAGATAGAGACTTCCCTTACCTCGAACACGTTTCCGTCGATATTGGCACACCTGCAAAAGCAGGAGTCAGACTGGAATGCCATAGACAAGGTGACATTCGGGGTCAACCGTAGGGCACTGGACATCTTGCCGTTCTATTTAAGATGGCAGATATTCCAGAACCTGCGCTCGCCATATGGACTGCTGGATGTCGCGGCGGGGGACACGGACTTGGTACATGAGAAGATATTGACGAGTCTATTCAAGCAGCAGGCAGTACCGGTGGAGGGCCAGGCCGACGTGGTGGTAATGGGCCTTCCTTATCTCTGCCCGTACAACGTGAACTCGCTGCTGAATCCGCTGCTAATCCACACGCTCGCGCTCGGCTACAGCTTTAACATGTACCGGGGGAAGCCATTGGTGAGGCGGGGCGGGGTACTGGTGTTTTCGCACCCGCTGGAGGAGCGATTCAACTCATTGCACCACCCCTCGTATATCGATTTTTACAACAACATTCTGCCCGAGACCCGGGACGCGGCTGAGATTGAGAAGAGGTTTGAAGCTTCTTATGCCTCGGACGAGCGGTATCGGAAGCTGTACCGGGAATCGTACGCGTATCACGGTGTCCATCCCTTATACATGTGGTACTGGGCGTGCTATGGGCAGGAGTACCTGGGCCGGGTTATCGTGGCGGGGGCGAAAGACAAGTCGGTGGCCGAGCGGCTGGGCTACGAGACCGCGCCGGACGTAGCGACGGCATTGGAGATGGCAAAGGACACGGTAGGACCGTCTCCCGAGGTATCACTGTACCATTATCCGCCAATCTTCCTTTGCGACGTGACGTAAAGCATGGGGAATGGGGCCAAATGGACCATTGTGGCTAACCCTGTGTCGGGCAAAGGGAGGAGTCGGGCCCTTGCAGCACAGACTGGGATGCTGCTGACGTCGGCTGAGGTGTCTAACCAGGTCCTGTACACGTCTCGTTCTGGGGATGCAGAAAGACTCGCGCGAAAGGCGGTAGAGGAGGGAAGTGTTGGGGTGCTGGCCTGCGGAGGAGACGGGACTCTGCACGAAGTGATCAACGGAGTGATGGATCACTCTTTGGCCTCGGAAGTTATCGTTGGGATCATACCTGCCGGCAGGTGCAACGATTTTGCCGCGGCGATGGATCTCCCCAATACCCCCGAGGGCGTAGCTGATCTGATTTTAGCCGGCGATTCGAGACAGATAGACTTGGGCTCAGTCGGGCACAGGTACTTCGCGACGGTAGCTACTCTAGGATTCGACAGTGCGGTGAGCCAGTACGTTGCGGACGGGCACGTGCCTCGCATACTTTCGGGAACGCCGTCTTACGTTTATGCGATCTTTGCCCAGCTGCTTCGATACAAGGATGCAAAGGTACATCTAATCGGAGAAGACTTCGAATACTCGGGCAGAATATTCCTGACGGCGACTGCCAATACACCTCAGTACGGCGGGAACATGAAGATAGCGCCGGGAGCCGAGCCGGAAGACGGGATGTTGGATGTCTGCCTGGTGAAATCGGTTTCGAGGCGGGAGGTGGTGATGATGTTACCCCGGGTCTTCAGCGGCGGCCATCTAAAGAACCCGGCGGTTTCCATGCACCGAGTAAAGAGGCTAAAGGTAGAGACCGAGGCGCCGATGCCCATCTGGGCAGACGGAGAGCGGGTGGCTGAGACCCCTGCGGAAATATCGGTAGTGCCGAAGGCCCTCAACCTACTCGGTTAGGCGAAACTGGCCCTGCCTCCCTAAACTCCCTGTCCGTAGATGTGGTCGGGTTTGACCACTACGATGGCTCGGCGGTCTTCACGCATCACACGGTCGTACTCATCCCAGTCATCGTGGTCGCCCCCGCAGGCTACGAACGTCTCACGTAGTTCGATGCGAAGGGATTCGTGGTCTGTGTTGTCCCAGTCCCGAATCACCACCTTCCCTTCTACGGCGCACCAGCTGTTCCAGTGGGGACTAACGATGGTGACGGTGCATCGGGGGTCTCGGGCAAGATTTTTCAGCTTTGCCGAGTTGCCGATGGCAACGAAGACGACACCGTTCTGATAGGCCCCGGCCTTTACCACACTGGACTGGATGGCGCCGGACTTTCTGAAGGTGTTGACGACGGCGTCGAAGTTGGCTGATAGAAAGGCGAGGGCATCGTTGTAGTCCATGGTGTCCTCCCGGACTGCTATCTCATCGCCGGCTTTAGGTCCGCTGCTTAAAGAGGCGACTTCTAAAAAAGACCAAGCCTATAAGCATGAAAGCAGCGAAAATCAAGAGGATGAAAGAGACCGCGGCCATCATAGGGGCAAATTCCACGGTTACGCCGTTCCACAAATTCATGGGAAGGGTCCTGAGGAACGGGTCCTTGAGGAACACGGCTATTGGCACCTCGTAGAAGGAGACCATGAACGCGAAAAAGGTGGCAACGGTAATGCCGGGCACTATCTGGGGCAGGATAACCCTCCGGAAAGCGGTGAATCGATTAGCGCCGAGGCTCATGGCAGCCTGCTCGTGGACCTCGTCGACGCCTCGGAGGGTGGCGGTGAGGATGATGACGACATAGGGTATTGCCAGAACGGCGTGGGGCATGGCTATGCCAATGACGGTGCCGACAAGTATCCGCATGTGGAAGGAGTAGAAGTAGAAAAGAGCGATGGCAGTGAGGGTCGAGGGGATTATGAGGGGCAGGATTATAAAGGAACCAAGAAAGCCGCGGCCCGGGAAGGAGCCTCGCGCAATTCCGTAGGCGACCAGGCCTCCGGCGGGCACGGAGACCAAGACTGTGATAAAGGCAAGTTGGAGGCTGGTGAAGGTAGACTCCACCCAGTTGACGGGGCTGATTACGCTGGTAGTGAAGAAGGTTTTGATCCAGACCAAACTATAGGACTTTGGAGGGAAAATGACGAAAGAAGACTCATTGAAGGCGAGGGGAATGACTATGAGGCTGGGCAGGACCAGAAAAATGCAAACTGCCCCGACCATGACATTCAAAGAAATGCGCCGCGGTGCGCGGTAGGAGATCTCGATGGGAGAGGAGCGGAGGAGGGCCTCACCGGCACCATATAGGGAGCCGAACCCGACCAGCCGGGCGAAAATCATGTACAGGATGAGGATAGCGGTAAGGAGGATCACGGCAAGAGCAGCGCTGAATCCGCTGGTTCCGGCCAGATAGGAAGCTATGCCCTGGTCCCGGATGCCGCCCAGGATGCTCGGGGCGATGGCGCTGCCTGCGCTGAGTATAAACACAAGAATGGACCCGGCCCAGATTCCTGGAAGGCTCAGGGGAAGGAATATATGCCGGAAGCTCTTTATCGGATGGGCGCCCATACTTTCGGCGACGGCTGTAAGGCTCTTGGGGATACTTCGCATGACGGCGTAGAGTGGGAGAATCATGAAGGGAAGGAGAATCTGGATCATGCCGACTTCTACTGCGAAACGGCTCCAGAGTATTTCAAGTGGGTCATCTATTACTCCGATGAGCTGCAAGAACTCGTTTACGGGACCGCGTCTACCGAATATCACGCGCCAGGAGTAGACGCTCGCAATGGAGTTAGTAATGAATGGAATTATGGCTATTAGGAGAACTGCGCCGTGCCAACGGCCCGTGCGGGTGGCAAGAAAGTAGGCGATGGGGTATCCGAGAGCGATGCAACCGACGGTGGTAAAAGCAGCCAGTTCGAAGGTGGTGCGGAACATCCTCTGGTAGATGGGGTTAGTCAGGGCCTTGTCGTAGTAGGCGAGGGAGAAGCCGTCATTCCCACCGAAGCTGACGTCCACCATTCTGACCAGTGGGATGATGAAGAAGAGGACCATTAGAAGCAGAGCGGGAAGGGCCAGGGCGGGGTAAATGCCCTGCTGACGGATCTTGAAGAGAAGTAGTCTTTTGTCCGTATTGCCGTTTATGAACCGGTCACGGGACAAGAGCCTTTGAAGCGGGATGAGCATAGTTGGCTTGTGGAAATCCTTGGGGGAGAAGCAGGTGAAGCGGAATGAGAATTGGTTACTTGATATCATATCATCAAATGGGATGCCCGTTGTACTGGCATTGGGAGCAAGGGCCCTACGATGGAGAGCGTGGTATAAGATAATCATCCGACATCAGACTTGACCAACGACAGCAGTGAGGGAAAATGGCTACCGAGACCCAGATTCAGACAGTTTTCAGAATATTGTCCGAGAGACCCGAGTGCCGAGATTGCGGCATAAACCTCCGATTCGGGGACCTGGACTGCGCCCACTGTGGAGCGGATATCGAAGAGGAGCTGAGGGAATGGGCGGGCAGGCTTGTGGATACGATAGTGGCCCTCGAATCCAACTGTGATGAATGAAGAAATGCGGGCAATGCAAATTCCGGAGGACGATCATGGCTATCAGGCCGTTTAGAGTCGACATAAAGGAAGATGTTCTAACAGATCTGCGGGAGCGGCTGAAGAGGACGCGCTGGCCGGACGAGATCCCGGGGTCGGGGTGGGACTACGGGTCCAACCTGGCATACGTGAAGGAGCTAGTGGACTACTGGATCGAGGAGTTCGACTGGCGAAAGCAAGAGGAAGTGATCAACGGCTACTCGCAATACGTTGACGAAGTGGATGGTTTGGACGTGCACTACATCCACGAACGGGGTAAAGGGCCCGACCCATTGCCCTTGCTGTTGATCCACGGTTGGCCGGGGTCGATAGTCGAGTTTCTGGACTTCATACCCCTGTTAACCGACCCCGCGGCCCACGGCGGCGACGAAAGGGACTCGTTCGACGTGGTTGCGCCCTCAATGCCGGGGTACGGATTTTCGGAGAAGCCCTCGGTTCCTGGGATGGGTGTCAACGGCATGGCCGACGTGTTTGCAAAGTTGATGAGCCAGATCGGCTACGAAAGCTACGTGGCTCAGGGGGGAGACTGGGGAGCTTCTATATCATCGAGACTGGGGTTCAGCCACTCGGATAAAGTGAAAGCCATCCATATCAACATGATTCTGGGTGGAAGCCCTTATCTGGGGCCCGGGTCCCGGCCTCTGTCTGATGCAGAAAAGCAATATCTCCAAGAGATCGAACAATGGGAACGGGACGAGGGTGCGTATGGACACATACAGGGGACAAAACCTCAGACCCTGGCCTATGGACTGAACGACTCTCCAGCGGGTTTGGCGGCTTGGATAGTAGAGAAATGGCGCTCCTGGAGCGATTGCAGCGGCGACATTGAAAGTGTCTACACCAAGGACCAGATACTGACAAACATTACTCTGTACTGGGTCACGGAGACGATTAACGCGTCCACGCGGATATATTATGAGACCCGGAAGGACAGGTGGCGCCTTAGCCAGGGAGAGGGGATAGGGGTTCCGACGGCCGTGGCGGTGTTCCCGGAGGAGCTGGACCGACCGGTTAAGGAGTGGGCGGAGCGAACGTATAACGTGCAGAGGTGGACGGAGTTCCCCAAGGGTGGTCACTTTGCGGCGATGGAGGCGCCTCATGGGCTAGCTGAGGACATGCGGGAGTTCTTCCGGGGATTTCGCTGATACGGGGAGTGCACCCTACAAACTGAGAGGGCGCACCGGCACTGCCGGTGCGCCCTCTAGTTAGCCGTTTTAGGACATAGTGAGCGTATGTTACGCCGGACTACTGACCCAAGGTCTGTATGAACCCCGCGTACCTTTCCCGCCATTCGTCATCATGGATAGCGGCATGCTCTTCGTCATTTAGGATGGCGAAGGGGATGTTGGCCGAAGATGACGGAAGCTCATCCCTGACTTCGTCGTACTCAGGGGCGTCAAGGGCAGACAAAGACTTGATGTTTATCGGCCCGTAGGTGATGAACTGAGAGATGCGAGCGTTAATTTCCGGTAAGGAAGTCCAGGCCATGAACAGCTGGGCCAACTCGAAGGCCTCGGGGTCCTGATCTTTCAGGCCCTTGATGATGCCCCACCCGTCGGTGTTGAGGAGGTGACCGCACTCCCAGCAGATATTGATGGGTGCACCTTCCCTGACGGCATCGAAGATGCGGCCATTCCAATTGGTGCACATGTCCAGATCGCCGCTTATCAGGAGCTGAGGGCAATCGGAGCCGGTCTGCCATATCAGGTCGATCTGGTCCGCGTATTCGTCAAAGAGCTCGAATGCACGGTCCACCTGTTCGGGATTAAGAGCAGACAGACTGGCCCTTCCCTCGAATGTGTTGAGCAATTCCGGGTTCTGGGCAAGAATCACGAACTTCATCTCGAGGTGAGGGTAGTAGGCCCAGGCACGTCGGCCGGGAAACTTCTCGGTGTCGTAGAAGTCGGACATAATTGTCGGCCGGTTGCCCTCGGGGTATACATCGGAGTTGTAGGCCCAGGTCTCGGACCAGGTGATGCCACCACCAGCGGTGTAGGGAGCCTTCAGTACTTCCAGGAAGTCCCGGTTGTCAATTACGCTGAAGTCCAGGTCTTCCAGGGAGCCGTTCCTCCCGAGATTGTGTATTGTACCCGTACCTTGGTCAAATACGTGCCAGGCGATGTTGCCCGACGCCTGCATGGCCCGGACCCTGCCGAGGAGCGGAGTGCTATCTTCGATGACCTCAATGCCGAACTGGTCATTGAAGGGAATGAGGTAGGCCTGGCGCTGGGCCGACTGGTAGGCGCCGCCCCAGGAACTGAACACGAGGCTCCTACCACGATATTTTTGGAGCTCAGCTTCGATTTCCTCGCGGGTGGCCGGGTTATCGACTGTCCACTCGGACCTCGGTCTGATGCCAGTTTCTTCCATCGCTTCCGCAGTTGCGGTGGGTTCCGGCATTGCATCATCCGGCTCCTCATCCTCCATCACGGCCGTGGGTTCCGGCATTGCGTCATCCGGCTCCTCTTCCATCATCGCCGTGGGGGTGGGTTCATCCGGCATTGCTTCAGGCGTTGCCGTTGCGGCTTCGCCACAGGCGGCTGCGATAAGCAGGGCAAGGGTGAACACTGTAAAAAGTACGAATAAGCGCCTCCCAGAGATCGAGCCTCTGCGGAGACGCTTTTCATCAATCGTCATAGTTCCTCTCCTCACTCTAATTCAACAAAACATATACTATTGGTTGCAAAAATACCAGTGGCAAACTCCTCCTTTCTTCAAGAGCATTGAAACAAAAACAGAGGCGCCCCCCGTAGGCTTGGAGTCCTGCCGGGGGGCGCCTGCAATGTCAAACTAGACTAATTCAGTGTGCCTTTCCAAGCCTCGTATCTCTCACGCCAAGCGTCCAGGTTTGCGGCCCGGTGCACTTCATTGTTGATAACGGCGTATGGGATGTTGGTGGGCGAGGAAGGAAGCTCGTCTCTGACTTCATCGTAGATGGGGTCAGACAGGGCTGCCAACGCCTTGGTGTTGACGGGGCCGTAGGTGATGAACTGGGCCATCCGGGAGTTGATCTCCGGGAAGGAGGTCCAGGCCATATACAGCTGTGTTAGCTCGAAGGTCTCGGGGTCCTGCTCCTTGAGGCCCTTGATGATGCCCCAACCGTCTGTGTTCAGGACGTGTCCGCATTCCCAGCAGATCTTTAGAGGTGCACCTTCTTTGGCGGCGTCGTAGATGCGTCCGTTCCAGTTGGTGCACAGGTCGGCTTCGCCGCTGAGAAGGAACTGCGGGCAGTCGGACCCTGTGGTCCAGAAGATGTTTGGCTGGTCCCGGTACTCTTCAAAAAGCTCGAAGGCGCGGTCTACTTGCTCTTCGTTGGGCGCTGAGAGACTGGCTCTGCCCTCGGCGCTGTTTATGAGGTCAGGATTTTCAGACAGCAGGGCGAAAACTATCTCAGCGTCCGGGAACTGGCTCCAGGAACGGCGTCCCGGGAATTTCTCGGTGTCGTAGATGTCAGCCATGTTCTGGGGTTGGGAGCCCTCTGGGTAGATGTCTGTGTTGTAGGCCCAGGTCTCGGACCAGGTGATGCCGCCACCACCGATGTAGGGAGCTTTAAGGACTTCCAGGAAGTCCCGGGTGTCAATGATGCTGAAGTCCAGCTCTTCGAGGGAGCCGCCATTGGCCAGGGCATGGATGGAGCCGCCGCCGGTGTCGAAGACGTGCCATGCAACGTTGCCTGACTCCTGCATGGCCCGGACCCTGCCGACGGTGGGCTGACTGTCATCGATGATCTCAATACCGAACTGTTCGGCAAAGGGTACGCCGTATGCCTGGCGCTGTGCGGACTGGTAGGCGCCGCCCCAGGAGCTGAACACGATGCTCCTGCCGCGGTACTTCGCTAGCTCGGCTTCAATCTCTTCACGGGTGGCCGGGTTATCGACGGTCCACTCGGACCTCAGCCTGGCGCCAGCTTCCGTCATGGCAGTGGGCACAGGCATAGCGGTAGGTTCATCTGCCATGGCAGTGGGTTCATCTGCTATGGCAGTGGGTTCATCTGCCACAGCGGTAGGCTCGTCCGCCATGGCGGTGGGCTCATCCGGCATTGCTTCCGGCGTTACGGTTGCGGCTTCGCCACAGGCGGCTGCGATAAGTAAGGCAAGGGCCAGGACTGCGAAGAGGGCCAAAATGCCCTTGCGCAGGGTCAGGCCCTTGCCCGGATATTTGCAGATGTTCTTCATTTTTGCTCCCTTTCTCTGGAACTACGGGGGACAGGTTTGGCGCCCTCCAAAGGGGGTGGGCCTTTTGGAGGGCGCCTATTCATTCAGTATCAGGAAATGCTAGTTCTCAAAAGTCTGCTGGAACTCAATCCAGCGCTCGCGCCAGATGTCGGCGCGCTCACCTACGTGGACTTCGTCTTTGAAGATGGCGTAGGGAACGTTGGTGATGGAGGAAGGAAGCTCGTCCCTCACTGCATCGTACTCGGGTTCGCTGAGGAAAGGCAGGGACTTGGTGTTAACAGGTCCGTAAGTGATGAACTGGGACATCCGGGCGTTGATTTCGGGGAAGGAGGTCCAAGCCATGTAGAGATGGGCCAGTTCGAAGGCCTCCGGATCCTGCTCCTTAAGTCCGCTGATTATGCCGAAGACGCCGGTGTTTAGGACGTGGCCGCACTCCCAGCACACTCTTATGGATTCGCCTTCCTTGGCAGCATCGAAGATGCGGCCGTTCCAGGCGGTGCAGAGGTCCATTTCGCCGCTAACCAGGTTCTGTGGGCAGTCGGAGCCCGTCTGCCAGAACCAATCGACCTGGTCTTTGTACTCTTCGGCCAGTTCGAAGGCTCGATCAACCTGCTCGTCCGTGAGGGCGGAGAGGCTGGCGCGGCCTTCGGCAGTGTCAAGGAGTTCCGGGTTCTTGGACAAGAGGAAGAAGACCAACTCGTGGTCCGGGTAGTAGGCCCACGCGCGACGGCCGGGGAACTTCTCGGTGTCGTAAATGTCGACCATTGTGTGAGGCTGATTATCTTCGGGGAATATGTCGGTGTTGTAGGCCCAGACCTCTGACCAGGTGATGCCGCCGCCACCGATGTAGGGGGACTTTACGACTTCCAGGAAGTCCCGGTTGTCGATAATGCTAAAGTCCAGCTCTTCCAGGTCGCCTGTGTTGGACAACTGGTAGATGGAGCCGGTGCCGGTGTCGAACAGGTGCCAGGTGACGTTGCCGGACTGGGACCTGGCTCGGACGTTACCGAGGGTGGGCTGGGAGTCGTCGATGATGTCAATGCCGAACTGCTCGGCAAAGGGTACGGCATATGCCTGACGCTGGGCTGCCTGGTAGGCGCCGCCCCAGGAGGCGAACACGAGGCTCTGGCCGCGGTACTTTTGGAGCTCAGCTTCGATCTCTTCACGGGTGGCGGGGTTGTCGACGGTCCACTCGGACCTCAGCCTCATGCCAGCTTCCGTCATGGCAGTGGGCACAGGCATAGCGGTAGGTTCATCTGCCATGGCTGTGGGCTCATCTGCCATGGCGGTAGGTTCATCTGCCATGGCCGTGGGCTCATCCGCCATAGCCGTGGGTTCATCCGGCATTGCTTCCGGCGTTGCCGTTGCGGCCTCTCCGCAAGCTGCAGCGATAAGTAGGGCAAGGGCCAGGACTGCGAAGAGGGCCATAAAGCCCTTGCGCAGGGTCAAACCCTTGCCCAAATTGTTACTGAGTATCTTCATTGCACTGCCTTTCGTTGTGATTGGTTGCAGGCCAAGCAGCCTGCCCTGAGTCTTCAAATGAACGGAAGTTGGTGACTAGGTGTCGGGCATAGTCCACCTCCTAGATTTCGAAGACCACGGGGAAAGGACTCGGCCAGCAACGTTTTGTGGCCGAAACCGAAGAGTTTCGAGCATTCGGGTCAGTGGACAGAAGCATTCCAACTCTGTGGAATTAACCAAACTTTCCACCATCTCCCACAGTCGTCTTGGATCGGCCTTTTTGGCCGAATATCAGGTAATTGTAAGTTTGCGGTTTCCATGCTGTCAAATTATGCTTGGCGTCCGAAGGGTAAAGCGGGAATGCAGGGTTGGTATTCCGAACCCGCTAAGCGAGGGAAAATGGCTAATAATGACCTGTTTGATCTCAGCGGACAGACAGCGATAGTTACGGGTGCATCGTCGGGGCTGGGGGTGACGTTCTGCGAGGCTTTGGCTGAAGCTGGCGCAGACTTGGCCGTCTGTGCCCGCAGGGTCGAGAAAATGGAGGAGACTGCGCAGATGGTACGGGCCCTTGGCCGGCGCTGCCTGGCTGTAAAGGCCGACGTGACGGACCCGAGCCAGATAGACACTTTCGTGGACCAGGTGCTGGCCGAGTACGGAAAGATCGACATCCTGGTCAACAACGCCGGGGTCTCCCTGTTTGAGGCGAAGAGCGCAACTGACGCAGATTTCGATGCCTTCGATGAGGTCATGGAGACTAACGTGATCGGATCTGCGATGCTGGCGCACCGGGTAGGCAAGGGAATGCTGGCCCGAGGATACGGTCGGGTTATCAATTTGTCCTCGGTGCTGGGGGTGGTGGGGGGAGTGCCACAGGGTCCGTCGTGGGCATACTCGATCTCGAAGCATAGCGTGGTGGGGCTGACACGGGCCTGCGCTATCCAGTGGGCCGACCGCGGGGTGACTGTGAACGCCCTGGCGCCAGGGTACTTCCCCAGCGAGCAATCGTTTGTCGGGGGGAACCCGGATGCGGAGGAGATAAAGTACCGGACGCCGATGCGGAGGCAGGGGAGGCCCGACGAACTGAAAACTGCGCTGCTTTTCCTGGCGGCGAGGGACTCAAGTTTCATCACGGGGCAGACGATAGTGGTGGACGGCGGCTGGAGTGTTTGGTAGGCATTGGCCGGGCTTCCGAGGGAAAATGGGATAGGGGCTCAGGACACGGGGCCGTTCTGGAAGCGGGGCAGCACCTTTTCGGAGAAGAGGGATAGGCTCTTCATCACCTTTTCGTGGGTGAGGCCGGGGATGTTGTGGAAGAGAACCAGGTGGTCAAGTCCGAGCTCCTCCTGATACATCTCGATCTGCTCCGACACGGAGTCCGGGGTACCGACGAATATCAAGTTGCGGGAGTCCTCAAATTCAAAGCAGTCCGCGAGCAGGTCGTCTTCCGTGAACTCTCCCTCGGAGAGCATCGCCTTTCGAGAGCGGGGTATGTCGGTGGAAGTGAGCCTCTCACGGTAGTTGAGCCCCTCCCGAATGTCCTGTATGGCCTGCTCTCGGGTCTCGGCCACGTACGTGGGCCGCATTACGGCCAGCTTCCGGGGCGCGGGGTTCGGGCCGAGCAGCACGTCGTTGGCGCTCTCAGCGTATCCGGCCCAGTGCTCTTTGATCTTCTCCATGGTGCTGCGCATGCTGATAACGCCAACGTCCCGGGCCGCCGCGAATTTGTGGGACGTGACGGAATCGGCCATCTGGTAGATGGGAGGGTGGGGTTTCTGGAAGGGTTTGGGGTAAACGCTGAAGGCGACCATCTCGCCGTCCTCGTTGTGGAAGCGGGGGTCATGGGTTACGGGATTCGGCTCTTTCCAGCCGGGTACGGGGAAGGTGTAGAACTTGCCTTCGTGGCGGAAGACTTCTTCGGTCCAAGCACGCTTGATGATGTCCAGGGTCTCGGCGAAGAGGGCGTAGTTCTGACCGGCGTTCAACCTGTCGGCGTGGACATTGAACTGGAGAGCGGAACGGCTGTCGTAGCCGCGGGCGATGCCGAAGTCGACGCGACCCTTGGTCATGTTGTCGAGCATGGCGATGTCTTCGGCGACGCGGATGGGATGCCAGTCGGGGAGTATGACGCCACACTGGCCGACCCGAATACGCTGGGTGTGGGCGGCGAGGTCGGCGCCGACGAGGATTGGGTTGGTCATGGCTCGGTTCCAGCCGTCCCAGGAGAAGTGGTGCTCTGCGAGCCACACGGTGGTGAACCCGGCCTGGTCCAGGATACCGGCGATTTCCCGGAATTCATCGGTGAGCTTGTCCCAGGGGTACACCTCGCCGAAGTGGTAGTAGACGGTGCTGTCGAACCGCATGACTGAACTCCGGGGCTCGGTTACTTGGCTTCCGATGCGTCCTTGAAACCGTTGGATACGTGAGTGCCGTCGCAGTAGGGCTTCATGGCGGACCCGCCGCAACGGCAAAGGAACACTTTCTTGCGCTTCTTGTATTCCTTCCCGTTGTGGTCGACTACGGTGAATTCGCCGGTGACCTCGTAGGGGCCGTCCTCGGTGGGCTGGATGGTAGCGCCTTCCATGGATAAGGTTCTCCTTGCCAATATGCAGATAGGGGATAGTCCGGAAGGTAGTTTATCCCTTTCGAGTTCGTTAGTCACCCACTCGGGTTGCCCTTAGAGGGAGGGGATGGGGCTCTTTTCAGGGGTCCCGGTATTGGCGTCTTGGGGGGGGGGTCTTGTGAGGGGGTTTGATTGACTCAATCGAAAGCCCGTGCCTGCTTGATTGTTCCGCGGGAGAATTCCCGCGTGTTCTCCGAGGTATGGGGCTCTGAAAAATGGAAATGAGGAGATGCATGGGTTTAGGGCATTATAGGGGTGCGCGGACAAGCGGAGTAAGGGGCCGATGTCACATGGTCGGGTGAGAGAGGGGAATGAGCGTTTATAATTAGGCATGGGAATCGACATAAGGCATTGGCATGGGAGGGGAGAAGATGAGCAAGAATGGTTTGAATTTCATGGATTCGGACATGCACGTCATCGAGCCGGTGGATCTGTGGCAGCGCTACATAGACCCGGAGTACAGGGCGCGCGCGCCCGTGGGCCTGGCTCGTTACCAGCAGGACTTGTGTGTAGAGATCGACGGGGAGCAGATCCCGAGAGACGTCCACGACGACCTGTTCGAAGAGAAGGCCGGCCCCCTGGAGGTGTACCGAGACTCGATAGAGAGTGGTTGGGACTCGAGGTCGCAGGTCCGGGCCATGGACGAGGAGGGGATGGACATGGCGTTAATGTACCCGTCCAGGGGATTGTTCGCCGTGGCGACGGACAAGCTGGAGCCGGATTTCGGAGCGGCGATTGCGCGGGCTTACAACGACTGGATGTCGGACTTCTGCAACCTCTTCCCTGACCGTATGAAGGGCGTCGGCATGGTTTGCCCGACGGATGTCGGAGAAGCGGTTAGGGAGGCGAGCCGGTGCGTAAAACAGCTCGGGTTCAGGGGGGTGTTCCTGAGACCCAACCTGTACCTGGGGAGGAACTGGCACGATCCATATTACGATTCGCTTTGGGAACAGATAGAAGCGCTGGACGCGGCGGTCGGGTTTCATGAGGGGTCTCACGTGCCGATGGCGGAGGCCGGGTCCCAGTTCGAGGGAGACTACTGGCTGTTTCACACGTGTTGTCATTCTATGGAGATGATGATGGCTGCGGTAAGCATGATTGGGGGAGGGGTGTTGGAGCGGTTTCCGTCGCTGCGTGTGGCGTTCCTGGAGGCCAACTGCTCCTGGGTCCCGTGGCTGATGTGGCGGCTGGATGATCACTTCGAGTTCTCAGGGAAGATGGAGGCGCCAGGCCTCACGATGACTCCAGGGGACTACTTCAAGCGGCAGTGCTATGTGTCCGTGGAGCCCGAGGAATCACCCGCGGCTATGGTGGAGAGCTACGGACTGGACGACAACCTGGTCCTCTCCACCGATTACCCACACCCCGACTCAAAGTTCCCCCATGCCGTGGACCTGTTCATGGAGCTTCCTTTGTCCGGCTCGATGAGGAGGAAGACGATGTGGGACAACTGTGCTCGGCTGTACGGGATAACCTAAGAACAGCGTACCCCCCGTCATTCCCGTGCCCAGACACGGGAATCCATGGGTGAGGAATTCCGTTCGCCCTGAACGGAGCTGCAAGTGCGCCTCTGGAGCATCGAAGGGTCTCAAGGACGGAATGGGGTGGCGTCCCCTCCCGTAGGGGCGATTGGCCGATCGCCCTCACGCCCAGGACACCACTCACCCCCTTCTACCAGCCACGCACCCCACCCCCCTTTCCCCCGTCATTCCGAGGCCCCGCGCCCTTAGGTCCGCCTCAGGCGGGAGGATTCTAAAGCGTAGGCCCTACCAACACCTGCCTCGCCACCAACCAACCATCCACTTCCATGCCTATGTGTGACCCCTTGACAACCTGATGTATTCTATAAGAACACAAGTTCTATTAGAGGAGGAATACACCATGCTCATCAGACGTACGCCCGACACATACGAGAAGCTCCAGCTGCTGGGAGGGATGGCCAGCGACGACATTCTATCCCAACCCCAGAGGCAGCCGAAGGAGCGCAGGCCATATTCGAACCCGAAGAAGAACCCGCTGCCCGGCGTCTACAAGGCGTCGATGCCCAATGGCAAGACCATAAGTCTGATGCGGGTAATGTTCACCGACTTTTGCAAGATGGACTGTCACTTCTGTCCCAACAGCCACTGGGTCCCGAGGAAGAGGTTCGCCTTCAAGCGGGAGGAGCTGGCGCGTACCTTTATGGAGTTGCACCAGCGCCATACGGTGGACGGTTTGTTCCTCAGCTCAGGGGTTGCGGGCACCGGGTCCAAGACCACGGCGAAGCTGATCGACGTGGTGCAGATTATCCGTGAACGGTACGGTTTCAAGGGATACATCCACATGAAAGTCATGCCGGGCACAGAGCGGCAGTACGTCGAGGCGGCGCACAAGCTCGGGACCCGGCTTTCGGTCAATATTGAGACGCCGACTGCCGAGAGGATGCGCACACTCAGCAAGATGAAGGACCTGGAGCGGGACATCCTGGCGCCGATGGAATGGATCAACGACCTGAACCGGGAGAAGACGGGTGGGGCGGTGGGTCAGGCCACCCAGTTCGTGGTGGGCGCGGCCAATGAGTCGGACCGGGAAATTTTTCACCGAGTAGACCAGCTTTATGGGGAATGGAACCTCAAGAGAGCCTACTACTCCAACTTTCAGCCGGTGCCCTACACGCCCCTTGAAGAGCACCCGGCTACGTCCATGACGCGGTCGCACCGGCTTTACCAGATGGACTGGCTGAAGCGGATCTACAAGTTTTCCAACGAAGAGATCGAGCTGGCCTTCGATGAGTCGGGGCATCTGTCAATGGACCAGGACCCTAAGACAGTCATTGCGTTGGAGAACCTGGACGCTTTTCCCATAGACATAAACCACTCGACGAAAGCACAGCTG
This sequence comes from Dehalococcoidia bacterium, assembly GCA_965197585.1. Lineage (GTDB taxonomy): Bacteria > Chloroflexota > Dehalococcoidia > Plut-88900 > Plut-88900 > Plut-88900. The sequence continues at coordinate 1,346,445 of OZ240215.1, read as the reverse complement.
CTACGGGCCCCGGGTGTGGGGCCGACGGCTGTGGACCGGATCCTGAGGCAACGCAGGCAGCATTCCATAGATTCGTGGACAGACCTGCGGCTGATGGGGGTTATCAAGAAGCGGGCCTGGCCCTTTCTTGTGTTTCCCGGCCATCGCCCCCCGAAAGCGAAGCAGCTGCGGCTGGACCTGTTCCAGGAACCAACGCCTGAGGCCCGCTCCATTGTTCCAGCCGGGGCAGTACAGCCACACGTTGCGCCGTGCGGGTCGACGCGCAGCTGCACGGGTTGCCCGCTTTACGGGGCGCCGGGGCATCCGGGATCGGAAAGTCCTGGGGCGGCAGTGTTGGCCGGGGTAGGCTAGAAAGAGCAGGGGACACCCCCCTACACCGAAAGAAACGATGACCCGGCATGCTCAGCATGTCGGGTCATCGTTTGACTTTTGTGGATGAGGAAGGGGTTAAACTTCGCGGAATTCACCCTCCACGGTGCCGGACTGGGACGGGCCATCGGGGCCCGGGCCGCCGGGCTGTGGGCCACCTGACGGGTCTGCGCCATCGGTCGGGCCTTGGGACTGTTGCTGGCTGTAGACGGCAGCCCCGACTTTCTGCATGGACTCCTGAAGCTCGTCGGTGGAGCGCTTGATTTGGTCGGTGTCCCCGGACTGGAGTGCCGAGCGTACCTGGGCGATTTTACCCTCCACCTCTGTTTTTAGGTCAGCGGGGACTTTGTCGGCGTTGTCGCGGAGCATCTTTTCAGCGGCGTAAGCGAGGGAGTCGGCGTTGTTGCGGGTCTCAACCTCTTCTTTTTTGCGGCGGTCATCCTCGGCGTTGGACTCGGCTTCCCGGACCATGCGCTCGACCTCGTCTTTTTCGAGGCCGGAGCTGGCGGTAATGGTGATCTTCTGCTCCTTGCCCGTGCCCGTGTCCTTGGCGGAGACGTTGAGGATGCCGTTGGCGTCTATGTCGAAGGTGACCTCGATCTGGGGCAAGCCCCGGGGGGCGGGGAGGATGCCGTCGAGGAGGAAGCGGCCGATGGTTTTGTTCTGCTGGGCCATTGAACGCTCTCCCTGGATGACGTGGACGTCGACGCTGGGCTGGTTGTCGGAGGCGGTGGAGAAGACCTGGGACTTCGAGGTGGGGATGGTGGTGTTGCGGTTGATCAGAGGGGTTGCCACGCCGCCGAGAGTCTCGATGCCGAGCGTGAGTGGGGTGACGTCGAGAAGAAGAATGTCCTGGACGTCTCCCTTGAGTACGCCGGCCTGAATGCCCGCGCCGATTGCCACGACCTCGTCGGGGTTGACGCCCTTGTGGGGTTCCTTGCCGAAAACGCTCTTCACCTTTTCGAATACGGCAGGCATACGGGTCTGGCCGCCGACGAGGACGACTTCGTCCACCTGAGCAGCGTTGATGTCGGCGTCGCGGAGGGCGCTGCGGCAGGGGCCCTCCGTCCTGTCGACCAAGTCGCCGACAAGCTGTTCGAGCTTGGCCCTGGAAAGGGGGATATTCATGTGCTTGGGGCCCGATGAGTCGGCGGTGATGAAGGGAAGGTTGATCTCCGTCTCGATAACGGTGGAGAGCTCGCACTTGGCCTTCTCGGCGCCCTCCTTGAGCCTCTGCAGGGCCATACGGTCCTGTCTGAGGTCGATGCCCTGGTCACGCTTGAACTCGGCGACGAGCCAGTCGATGATGCGCTGGTCGAAGTCGTCACCGCCGAGATGGGTGTCACCGTTTGTGGACTTGACCTCGAACACACCCTCGCCGATCTGGAGGATAGAGACGTCGAAGGTGCCGCCTCCGAGGTCGTAGACGGCGATGGTCTTCTCACCTTCCTTGTCGAGGCCGTAGGCGAGGGCGGCGGCGGTCGGCTCGTTGATGATTCGTAGGACTTCAAGACCTGCGATGCGGCCGGAGTCCTTGGTGGCCTGCCGCTGGCTGTCATTGAAGTAGGCGGGGACGGTGATGACGGCCTCGGTGATGGTTTCACCCAGCTTGGCCTCGGCATCCTCCTTGAGCTTGCGGAGGATCATTGCCGAGATCTCGGGTGGCGAGTAAGTCTTGCCCGAGATCTGGACATGGGCGTCGCCGTTGGCGGCCTGGACGATCTTGTAGGGCATGAGCTTGATGTCGCGTTGTACTTCGACGTCGCCGTATTTCCGGCCTATCATGCGCTTGATGGAGAACACAGTGTTGTCGGGATTGGTGACGGCCTGGCGTTTGGCGGTTGTGCCGACATAGCGTTCGCCGCTCTTGGAGTTGACGCCGACCATGGATGGGGTCGTGCGGGCGCCCTCTGCGTTTTCGACGACGCTGGGCTCTCCCGCCTCCATGACGGCCATGCAAGAGTTTGTGGTCCCGAGATCTATTCCTATTACCTTTGCCATTTTTGTTCTACCTCCGTAGCCTCCTACGGCTTATAAATTCTAATATCGAGGGTGCTCCGGTCTGCGGGCGACCGTAACTTTGGCGGGTCTGAGGAGCGTGCCGTTGAGTGTATATCCGTGCTGCTGAACGGCGACAATGGTGTCTTCCGGTATGGTGTGGGTGGGGTGAGGGGCGACGGCTTCGTGGAGTACCGGGTTGAAGGGTTTACCCAGCGCCTCGACCTTGCGAAGACCCTCTTTCTCCAGAATGGACATCAGCTTGTCCCGGATCAGCTCCATTCCTTCTTTCCAGACCCTTTCCTGTGCACTTCCAACACTGACCCGGCCCGTGGCCGGACCGGCGCCCGCGGCTCGATCCAGATCATCAAGGACCGGCAGCAAACTGGATGTGAGCAGGGCGGCGGCCTGTGCAGTGCGGTGGGTCTCGGCTTCCTCCATACGGCGCTTATAGTTCAGGTGCTCAGCGCGGTTGCGATTAAGCGCTTCCCGCAAGCGGTTGACTTCCTGCTCGAGCTCTTCGAGCCGGGCGCTGAGGCCTGACTCGGAGCCGGCGGGGCCTTTTATGAACTGGCTAAAATCGTCGTCTAATGACATCTTGTCACCGCGCATCCGGGGCTTCGATGAGGCGGAGCATCTGTTCGATGGTGCGGCCCATGTTGTGTCTCGAAGGCGAATCGGCAGGCATATCTTCGGCCTGCCGCTGCAGCGCTTTCAAGCCCGATCTCATCGCCATTGCCAACTCCACTCCTGCCAAATTGAGTCCCAGATTGCCGATCAAATACTTTATCATCTTTAGCAGGGCGATGTCCGCATCGGAGTACATGCGCAGGGCCCCAATTCTCGTGGGGGCCAGCAGCCCGAACCGTTCGTATTTACGCAGGGTCTGGGGGTGCATCCCGGAAAGTCGGGAGGCGACCCGCATGACGTACACGCCCTCTCGTCTCATTTGCACCGCCCCTTCTTGGCTATGTGATACGGCATTTAATGCTATACGGATTATATTAGTTGATACGCGGCGTGTCAATAGTGTTGCCACGCCCCCTCCAGGCCCGCAACTACACGGGCAGTGCTATACTGGCCCGCGTTTTGGCATTGCTAACCGCCCACATCGATCCCGTTCCGCCCTTCGACTTCGGGCTGACTGCTAGACACGCGAGCTGGTACGCCGTGGGCCTGGGGACGGAGCGCATTGAGGACGACGTGTGGCGCCGGATGACCAGGGCCGGGGGAAGGCCCGTGTTGATCTCCGTAACGTCAGTGGGTAGTGTGGAGGAGCCCAGGCTCGAGGTGCAGGCGGAGGGAGAGGAGCTTGAAATAGAGTCGATGGGTGCGCTGGTATCGGAGGTGGAATGGCGGCTGAACACGGCGTACGACCTCAGCGGCTTCTATGGGATGGCGGCGAAGAATACAGGGCTGAGTAAGACAATCGACAGGTTCCGGGGGCTGAAGCCGGGACTCGATACGGACCTGTTCGAGGCGCTGGTCGGGACGATACTCGGGCAGCAGCTTTCGACGAAGGTTGCCCTGACCATGCAGCGGAGATTGATCGAAAAGTACGGGGAGCGGGTCAGCGTGAACGGTGAGGAGTACTGGCTCTCGCCGACGCCCGAAAGGTTCGTGGAAGCGGGTGTCGAGGAACTGAAGGCATGTAAACTTTCGGCGAGGAAGTCGGAGTATATCCACAACCTGGCAAAAGCCGTGGCCCTCGGCGAGCTGGACCTGGACTTGCTATGGGATATGAGCAATGAGTCGGTGACGGAGACGATGGTCGCTTACAGGGGAATTGGGGTGTGGACGGCGCAGCGAATTCTCTGCCACTCTCTCGGCCGGAACGACGTGCTGCCGACGTCCGACCTCTACCTGCTGAAGACGATTTCCAACGTATTCATGGACGGCCGTGCAGTGTCGCCGGAAGACGTGGAGGCCTTCACGGACAGGTGGGGCGACTACAAAGTGCCGGCGATGACGTATATGTATGCGGGGTTGGGGGCGGGGATTGATCTCACCGGATAAACCGCTCTTCCCCACCATCCCCCCTCCGTCACTCCCGACTCCGGTCGGGTCGAAGATGTCGAAGATGCGCCTGGGCGTGCGCCTCAGGCGTGAATCCATCCCCAGGGTCGTTCATCCTGATCCCCGTCAAAGGTAAGCGTCGAGCGTGAAGCTGTTCCCTTCCCCCTTTCCTCCAGTACTGAACTAGAGGCCCGCATTGGCGCAGAGCGCCAATGCGGGCCTCTGTTCTTATCTCCCCCTCTCCCTTACAGACCCTAAGGGTCGAAGATGCGCCTGTGGCGTGAGAGGGGGATCAAGGGGGTGAGGGTTCCACCCGTGAAAGTACAGCGTCGATATGCTCCTGCAGCGTAACGCTGGAAGGTTCACCCTCTCCAAATGTGACACGAACCCCTTGACTCAAACAGTACACACGTTCTATTATCCCACCCAAGCTCATGCCACCATCCAAAACACAAAACAAACCCTTGTCAAACCCCTCCCCCCGACTCACCGTCGGGGCGCCTGCTCAAGAGGCGGTTGGTCTGCACCCCCAGCCCGACCCCCTCGCGGATGCCCGCGGCAATCCACCGCGGAAGAAATCCCGCACTGCTGCCCCTGGCACAGAAGCGGATGCCTGCGGCAATGCGCCGCGGAAGAAATCCCGCACTGTTGCCCCTGGCGCAGAAGCGGATGCCTGCGGCAATGCGCCGCGGAAGAAATCCCGCACTGTTGCCCTTGGCGCAGAAGCGGATGCCTGCGGCAATGCGCCGCGGAAGAAATCCCGCACTGTTGCCCTTGGCGCAGAAGCGGATGCCTGCGGCAATGCGCCGCGGAAGAATACCCGCCCCGTCGGGCGCAGTGGACACGTCAGAGGCCGACGGCCCCATCGCCGCCGCTCCCTCGCCACTGTCAGCCCTTCCCTGCCCCGCCTGTCTCCCGACAGCCCCGGCATGGAAGGCGAAATCGCCCTCCTACGTTCCCTGACCAACCGCCTCTTGAGCAAGCGCCCCATCGACCACGTCCAGATCTCCCGCTACCTCCGCATCCTCGCCAGGTCCCTCCCCGCCAGCTCCCGAATGCCCCGTGAACTCACCGACCAGGAGCAGATCGACGCCCTCATCAAGAAGGTCTTCCACAAGACCGTCGATGAGGGAGAGATGACTTTCTTCGACCTTCTCCCTGTCCGCATGGCCCAGCCCGGCGACAAATGGTGGCCCTGGAGGCACCTCGTCCCACTCCAGCATCGCCAAGGTTTCGGCCTCATCGGCCCCCAGGATCCCCGGCCACCCGGAGACGCCGAATACTTCGCCAACCTCAATGCCTGTGAAGAAGCCGAGTCTCACTACCTCGAAGACCCGCCCGACGACTTGGATATCTTCACTGATGACCCCGATGACCCGGACCCCTTTCCTTCCTACCCCGACAACGAATACCCCAATGATGAAGAAGACCCGCCACCGTACGGCGAAGCCCCGTCCACCTCAACCGTCATTCCCGAGAAGTCGGAGACCAATCCCCTCCCCGACATCCCACCTAACGAAGGGCCTCACCGCGATGACTTAACCGTCATTCCTGCAGAGGCAGGTCGAAGATGCGCCGAGGCGGAAATCCATCCCTGTGAAGAATCGCGCCTGCCATCAAAGACGCCGCAACCGGAAAATCCTCCTCAGCAAGACGCACCGAGCCGTGCATCTATCCCGCACGATGACCTCGCACCCGGCTCCCCAACCACCCGCCGCACCGCCAGAGGCCGCCCCCGCCCACCCTGACCCCATTGGACGCACTCAAGAACGTAATGGCTAGGATAGCCCCCGGCCCTGATCAGGCCGAAAGTGTCCCTCTGGTGTGAAGCCCTCTACGGGAGCGGCCACTCATCCCGGCTCCCCCGAAGCATAAGCAGGTGGAGACCGAGGGGTTTCATAACGGTGCATTTTGGAGGAATAGTTGAGAAGAGCTAAGGGATACAGAAAGGCGCTTGAAAAGCTCGTAGGCAAGCGAGCCCGGTTCATCGCCGTATTGAAAAAGCGGAATAGATATCTCGGCCACATCATGCTGGCCGACATACAAGATTCGGAGACAGGCGTACAGCTTACGGACCACGTCTGGTTTCAGGAAGGCAAGTGGAGCTCTCCCATACCCGCTCGGAGCACAATCGCATTCGATGCGCGCATTGTCCCGTATGTCAAGGGCCGCAGCTCGAGCAAGCGCCTCGACTACAGGTTAGAGCGCCCGACACGGGTGGAAGAGCTGAATCTCTAAGGTCCCTCCCCCGTGTCATGCCGAAGCGCCGCGCTTAAAGTGGACACCCGCCTCTGGAGGGTCCGCCGAGGCGAGGCCTTTGCATTACCGTCATTCCGGGCCCTGAGCTGGAATGCAGGACTTGAGCGCTCACTTCGCTGCCCCCAAATGGAGCACGCTCACGAAATGCGAGCCGAAGCCCGGACTGACTACCTGAACAGCTGGGCCATTTGTTGGCCGCGGAGGCGGGACTTTGTGCCGGCCATAGCCTTCATCATCTTCTGCATCTGGCGGAACTGGTTCAGGAGCTGGTTCACGTCCTGGGGCAGGGTCCCGCTTCCCTTGCATATGCGCCGCTTCCTGCTTCCCCCAATGAGGCTGGGGTTTTGGCGCTCTTGCGGGGTCATGGAGAGGATGATGGCCTCAGTCTTGTTGAGCTTGTCGTCGTCCAGGTCTCCGGGGCCGATGCGGTTTTTGAGCTTGCCAATGCCGGGGATCATGTCAAGGACCTGGCCCAGGCCGCCCATCTCCCGCAGCTGGTGCATCTGCTCCAGGAAGTCCTCCAGGGTGAAGGTGGCATTGCGCATCTTGCGCTCCATCTCCCTGGCGCGGGCCTCGTCCATGCTGAGCTTGGCCTTTTCGACGAGGGTCTGGACGTCTCCCATGCCGAGAATCCGGGAGGCGAGCCTGTCCGGATGGTAGGGTTCGAGGGCGTCGGCTTTTTCGCCGACGCCGATGAACTTGATTGGCACACCTGTAACGGAGGTCACGGACAGGGCTGCACCACCCCGGGCGTCGCCGTCCATCTTGGTGAGAATCAGGCCAGTCAGCCCGATGCGCTTGTTGAACTCCTCGGCGACACTAACGGCCTCCTGGCCGGTCATGGAGTCGACGACTAGAAGGGACTCGGTGGGCGAGACGGCCTTTTTGATAAGGGCAAGCTGCTCCATAAGGTCATCGTCGATATTGAGGCGTCCTGCGGTGTCTACGATGACCCAGTCGACACCCTGGTCCCGGGCCTCTTGAAGGCCGTGCTTGGATACGTCGATGGGGTCGGAGTCCGGGGGTTCGCTATAGACGGGTACACTCAGCTGCTTGCCAAGGGACACGAGCTGGTCGATCGCAGCTGGGCGCTGGAGGTCGGCGGCGACGAGGAGGGCAGACTTGCCGTCGCGCCGAAGCTGGAGGGCCAGCTTGGCGGCAGTGGTGGTTTTACCTGAGCCCTGTAGGCCTGCGAGGAGAATGATGCCGGGGGTGGTGTCAGCGGACTCAAGGCCGTGGCCCTCGGCGCCGAGGATGTTGGTTAGCTCCTCGTGGACTATTGCGAGGATCTGCTGGGAAGGGGTGACGGCCTCGAGGACTTCCGCTGTTAGGCAGCGTTCCTTGACAGTCGAGACGAAGGTCTTGACGACCTTGAAATTGACGTCGGCTTCGAGGAGAGCGAGGCGGACTTCGCGGAGGGCCTCGTTGATGATTTCCTCGGTGAGTCGGGCCCTGCCTTCGAGGCGTTTGAGTATGGATGTTAACTTTTCGGTTAGGGACTCAAGCAATGTTTGTTTCCTTATGTGTTGACGGACGCGGAGCTCCTATATAAGTAAACAACGGACTGCCGATTTAGGCAATCTCAGGCGTGCGGTGCGTTACATAATGTGGAGTTAACCACAGTCGGTAGGCGTATTTCTCGGCCCGCGCGGTCATGGAAGTGTATCATTCGGCCCATGTCCGCACCCGAGATGATCCGGTCTTGGCGCAGTGCGCTTGTAGTTTTCCTTATCGCGACGTCGGTGGGGTTATCGGTGAGCGCGGCGCGATTGGAATGGTTGCCGGGTGACTTGGCGGTTGCGGAGTGGGTGCAATCGATATCGATACCGCTGTTCGATGGAGTGATGAGAGGGGTGTCGGCGCTGGGGTGGTGGCTTCCGGCGTCGATCATAACGGTGTGCGCAGGGTTGGCCCTGGTTGTGATAAAGCGAAGGTCAGATGCGGCGCTGCTCGTTGTATTGGTCTTGGTGAGCTTGGGGGTGAACTGGGTGATCAAGCAGATAGTGGCGAGCCCTCGGCCCGACCCAGGGCTACTGGATGTGCGGGAGGAGCTCACGACGTATGGATTTCCCAGCGGACACGTTCTGTTCGCAGTCGTTTGCTTCGGGGCGCTGGCGATACTTTTGTCGGGGTTGAAGGGTCGGTACGCGTGGCTGAGAAGGGCGGGGCAGGTCGGGTTGGTGATGCTGGTAGTCGCCATGGCGATGTCCAGGGTGTACCTGGGCGCGCATTGGCCGAGCGATACGTTGGGGGCTTTAGCTATGGGGGGAGTGTATTTGGCGGTACTGGTCTGGTGTCGGGGGCGGTTGCAGGGGGGTGGGGGTGTGATAAAATCAGCGCGATTCCCGTGTAGTAAGATCTTTGCATGACTCCTCTTTCGGAACCTGGATCAGCCTCACTCTCCTCGGCAAGCCTACGGCCCTAACACCTTCCCAGTGAAGGAGAGGGGACGGGACTCCCCGGAGCGGCCCTGTGGAAGGGCATGCAATGATAGCGTAGTGGCCCAGTTGGAAGGCGACCTTATCGAATGGCTCGCACGGTACCAGCCCAGAAAGCCGTCCTGGTCCTCAACCAGAACTACGAGCCGCTCAACGTCTGCAACCTGCGCCGCGCCATAATTCTGCTCCTTAAGGGTAAGGCGGAAACCTTGGAGAACGGCCGGGGAAACATGCGCAGCGAATCGGCGCTGTTTGCTTTGCCCTCGGTGATCAGGCTGGGGCATATGATCAAGCGTCCCATGCTGCCGCCTCGACTTTCGAGACGCGAAGTATTCGTTAGGGACAAACACTTCTGTCAGTATTGTGGGAAGCAGGCGCCCGATCTGACGTTGGACCACGTCGTGCCCCGGTGGTCGGGAGGAGTCCACACCTGGGGCAATATCGTGAGCGCCTGCGTGGCATGCAACCTGAGGAAGGCGGGCCGTACGCCTGCCCAGGCGGGCATGAAGCTGCTGCACGAGCCGAAGGTGCCGCCTTCGCGAAGATATCGGGACCTGGGCTCATACCTGAACGTTCGAGGCGAGTGGCGGAAGTTCGTTCCGAGGTAGGCAGGCCTTAGACCAGGGCCGATGAACCCTCGTTCAAATCTTCCTCGGTTGCCAGCCTGAGAACAGACCCGGAGGGCTCTTTCAACTGAATGAGGAGGAGCTGGTCCGGGGTGAAGGTGATGCGGGCGAGACGCTCTCCATCCTCAGTCTCGACGACTACGATGTCGTTGACGTTGATCTCCAGGTTTCCCGTGTTGAAATAGAGCACGGGTGCCGATCTCTTGAGCCTTACGCCTGCTATAGAAGCCATTTAGTTACCTAAGCCGCCTTCTGGGCCCCGGCGGGCATCTTGAGCATAAGCCATTCCAGGGCCAGGCGGGGTATTACGTTGCGTTCCAGCATGTTCCGAGCACGGGCCACATCCTTTATGAATCCGTGCGCGGCGGAGACGCCAACAAGTTGAGATTGGGCCTCCACCTGTTCGATCCTGTGGATGTTGACGATATGGTCGGGGGCGCCGGCGGCGCAGAGGGCGAGGTCCATCCACCATAACTGGCAGAGGGCGAGAACGTCTCTGACCCGGGGCCGGTCACGATAGAAGGCGCTTCCAAGGGAGTTGGCGAAACGGAAACGAGCCCCGAGGTCGGCCTCAGCGAGATCGATCTGCTCGTCGAGGGCGGTAAGCCGGGCTTCGAGGACCGATTCGTCCTCCACAGCGGAGATGGCCCAACCGGGGCAACCGCCGGAGAGTCGGGATATCAGTGCAGCCTGCTCTTCGCCGATGCCGTAGTTGGCGGTCAGCACGTCCTGGAGGGAGACAAAAGGCATGGGCCTAAGCTCCATGCGCTGGCAGCGAGATAGGACGGTCGGGAGCAGGGCGTCCTCATCTGCAGCGAGAAGGAGGAGCAGGACATTTGGAGGCGGCTCTTCGAGGTACTTCAGCAGGCTGTTGGCAGCTTCATTGGTGAGGAGCTCTGCGTCCTGGATGATGAAGACCCGAGTTCGGCCCTCGTAGGGGCGGAGGCTGGCCTGCCTGCGAAGCTCGCGCACCTGCTCGATCCTGATCTGTGTTCCCAGGGCTCCTTCCTCAGTGGTGGGAAGGCTCGTTACCTGAACGTCGGAGTGGTGGCCGGCGGCGACACGCGTGCATTGACGGCAAGCGCCACAGGGGCCGGGTGTCGGTTCTTCGCAGTTGACCAGCTGAGCGAGGTGAACAGCCACCGTCATCTTGCCGACGTGGGGAGGCCCGACCAAGACGTAAGCATGGGCAAGCCTGTCGGCCTGCGCGGCTGTGTAAAGGAGGGTTAGAATGCCGTTGTGGCCGTGGATGTGGGAAGCCGTCCCGGAGGCTTTAGCGTCGATCACAGATCGCAAAGCATGAGGTCCTGGTAGGTCTCCCGGCGCCGGATGAGACGGGGCTTGCCGTCCTTGACCAGGACGATGGGGGGTCGGGGGGCGGCGTTGTAGTTGGAGGCCATCGCCAGGCAGTATGCCCCTGAAGCCGGAATGGCTATCAGGTCCCGGCTGTCCACGACAGGCAACTCCACGTTTTCGACGAGGATGTCGCCGGACTCGCAGAACTTGCCTGCGATGGTGACGGTCTCTTCCGAAGGCGCGGAGGCTCGGTTGGCGACCATAGCCTCGTAGCGAGAGCCGTAAATCGCGGGCCTGATGTTGTCTCCCATTCCACCATCTACAGAGACGTATTTGCGGATGCCGGGCACGTCCTTCGTCGTGCCGACGCTGTACAGGGCAACACCGGCGCGGCCGGCGATGGCCCTGCCGGGCTCGATGAGGAGGCGGGGCGGGGACTGGGTGCGCTCAAGGATTGCGGAGGTGATGGCGTCGGCGTATTCGGATACGTCGGGGGGAGGTTCGTCGGCGGTGTATTGGATGGCAAATCCGCCACCGGGACTGAACTCGAGCATCTCAAGGCCGTGGCGGTCCTGCATTTCCGCAGCGAAGGACATGGTGACGTCTATGGCTGTGCGGTAAGGCTCGATCTCATAGATGGGGGAGCCGAGGTGGAAATGGAGGCCCACGAGCCGGAGGTTGTCCGCCGACATGGCCTTTTTCACGGCCTCCTCAGCTAAGCCGGTCTCGATGGGGATGCCGAACTTGCTGTCGAGGATGCCGGTGGTTGTGTGGCTGTGGGTGTGGGGGTCGACGCCCGGCGAGACTCTAATCAAGATATCCTGGACCTTCCCCCTGGCACGAGCCATTTCGTCGATAAGGTCCATCTCCCGGGGGTTGTCTACTACTACGCGACCGATGCCCCAGTCCAGGGCGGCCTCCAACTCGTCGATACCCTTGTTGTTGCCGTGAAAGTAGACCAGGTCGGCAGGGAAGTCGGCGGCCTGTGCGACGGCGAGTTCACCTCCCGAAACGACATCCAGGCCGAGACCTTCCTCGTTAAATATCCGTGCGAGGGCGGGGTTGACGTAGGCCTTGCTGGCGTAGAGTACCTGGGTGTTGGGGTAGCGGTTGGCGAACTCATCGCGGAACTGGGCGCACATGTTTCGGAGGGTTACCTCGTCGAATATGTAGAGGGGGGTGCCGAATTCGCGAGCTAGGTCTACGAGATCGCAGCCGCCGATGGACAGGTGGTCCTGGCTGGTGATTGCAGTGGTAGATGGGAAGGTGGAAAGGTGTCCGTGAGTCATGTGTTAAGCCTCGGGGGTGTATGGAAGTCCATGAGAATTATACAGGGTTGGAGGTTGGGGATGGGAGGCCCTAGCGTAGCTGGCCTGTTAGACCCCCCCGCTCATACTTCGACGGTGCTCAGCACGAGCGGCCCCTCTCCCCCAAAGTTGTGTTGGGAATTCTGCGTGAGTCTTAGGGGGAGTCACCCTAGCCCTCTCCCATCAAGGGAGGGGGGATCGGAGGGGAGAGGAGGGACTTGGCGGTGGTGAAGGCGGCGTCTAGCATTTCGCGCGTGAGGGTGCCGGTCTGGGTGTTTTGCCGGCTGGGGTGGTAGGAGGTGACCAGCTTCAACCCTGGTGGGAGGTCGTAGACGACGTTGTGGCCGAAGCGGGGCTTGGGGCTCGGGACGGGGTTGCCCATGCTTTTCCACAGGCGGAGGAACCGGTCGAAGGCGATGCTGCCGAGGGCGATGACTACTTCCAGATTTTCGAGCAGGCCAAGCTCTGCCTCAAGGAAAGGGGAACAGTTCGACAGCTCTTCGGGGGTGGGGCGGTTCTTGGGCGGGGCGCAGCGAGCTACTGCCGAGACGTAGGCGTCGGTGAGAGCTAGGCCGTCGCCGCGATGGGTGGATATGGGCTTGTTGGCCCAGCCCTGATTGTGCAGGGCGGTGTAGAGCCAGTTGCCGCTGTCGTCGCCTGTGAAGACTCGGCCGGTACGGTTGGCTCCATGAGCCGCCGGGGCCAGGCCTATGATGAGGACTCGGGCGGCGGGGTCGCCAAAGCCGGTGACGGGCCTGCCCCAGTAGTCCCAGTCCATGTACATCCTGCGCTTAGTGCGGGCAACTTCTTCACGCCACAGCACGAGTCTCGGGCATCGGGTGCAGGAGACTATTTTGTCATTCAGTTCGGCTATGGAGTTCATTGTGTATTAGAAGAAGGGCCCCTGGCCGGAGCGTTTGACTATCGGCTTGCCTCTGTCGATGCCCCTTATCATACGCCCGAACTCGGAGCTCATCTCTGCCCCGAGGATCAGGATGAAGGCACTGACATAGGCCCAGAGGAGAAGAGCTATCACCGAGCCGATGGAACCATAGACTGCACTGAAGGTGGCAAAGTTGTCCAGGTAGAGGACGAAGAGGAATTTCGAACCTTCGAACAGGAGGGCTGCGACAAGGGCGCCGGGCCAGATGTAGCGCCAATGGGTCTGGGTGTTGGGCAGGACTTTGTATAGGCTCAGGAAGATTGCGAGGTTGAATACGAAAGAGAGGGTGCGGAGGAGCAGCATCCCCAAGACCTCATCGGCCTGACCGAGGATGGGCATGTCGGTGTGGGCGTAGCGCTCGGCGGTCTGGGCTAGGGAGGCGCTGGTCAAGGCGAGGGCGAAGAGAACACCCACGCTCATGGCCATGGAGAGCTGCATTATCTTGCCCTTTATGAAGGGCCTATCTTGCTGGATGTCCCAGGCCCGGTTCACCACCTTTGTAATAGCTCCAAAAATGGCACTGCCCGACCATATCAGGCCAATTATGGATATTGCTCCCAGGGAGCCGGATGCCTCAGCGGAGGCTATCACGTTGTCGGAGATGAAGTCACCGGTGCCGGGAAGGTTATCTGCCGCCCACTCCAGAATCTCGGAGCGTACGGTTTTGGAGTCGGCGGCAAGGCCAATGATGGCTATCAGGCCGAGGAGGAGGGGAAAGAGAGAGAATAGGGCATAGTAGGCGACACCGGCGGCCATGTGAGTGGCATCGTCGTCGCCAAGTTCCTTGATGGTGCGGACCACCAAAGTAGGGACGAATAGTATGGGGTTGGGGGCATTTCTGAGGGCCTTCAAGGTTGGGTCACCCGGCTCAGTCTAGGACAGCCCAGGGCGCGATGAAAAAGGGAGGAGGGTGCTGTGCTGTTGAGGGCGGCGCGGGTATTCGGCAAGGGGAGTCGCGAGGCGTTGGGCACTCTATTCGAGGAAATCCCTCAGCTTCTTGCTGCGAGTCGGGTGGCGGAGCTTTCGGAGGGCTTTGGCCTCGATCTGGCGGATACGCTCTCGGGTAACCCCGAACTCCCGGCCCACCTCTTCCAGTGTCCTGCTGCGACCATCCTCCAGCCCGAAACGAAGCTGGAGCACTTTCTTCTCCCTGCCGTTGAGGGTCTCGAGGACCTCGTTAACCTGCTCCTTGAGGAGCTGATGAGAAGCGGCGTCTGCGGGGGCGACAGTGGACCGGTCCTCGATGAAGTCGCCGAGGTGGCTGTCATCTTCTTCGCCGACGGGGGTCTCGAGGGAGACGGGTTCCTGGGAAATCTTGATGATGTCCCGGACTTTCTCGGGGGTGATCTCCATACTCTGGCTGATCTCTTCGCTCGTCGGCTCCCGGCCATATTCCTGCACGAGGCGTCGGCTCATCCTGAGGAGCTTGTTAATGGTCTCGACCATGTGGACCGGGATGCGGATTGTGCGGGCCTGGTCGGCAATGGCCCTGGTTATGGCCTGCCGGATCCACCAGGTGGCATAGGTGCTGAACTTGTAGCCCTTCCTATAGTCGAACTTCTCGACTGCCCTGATTAGGCCGATGTTCCCTTCCTGAATGAGGTCCAGGAGGGACATGCCGCGGCCTATGTACTTCTTGGCGACGCTGACGACGAGGCGAAGGTTGGCCTCGGTGAGGTGGCGCTGGGCCCTGCCGCCTTCTGCCTTCAGGACTTCCAAGTCCCGGCGCAGGTGGCCATTCAATGCTGCCAGAGCGTTAGCGGTCTCCGGTGATTGCAGGCAGTTGTCAATTTCGACGAGGGGGGTGTCTATACCCACAGCGTCGATGGCAGACTCGGGGAGTATGCGGGCTTCCACGGAAGCGTTGAGTAGGTCATGGACGACATCCTCGGGGGGCCTGCCCTCGGCTTCGCCAATGGGGGTGGATACGGCGGGGTCTATCTCGGCCTTGATCGAGTTTCGGAGGATGGGGTGAGAAGTGAGCTGAGCGAGGGTGAGGGGAGGTGTCAGGCCGAGGTCGTAGGCCATTTTCTCGATGGTCGGGCCACAGGAACCGAGGTGCTCCAGCATGTAGGCCACGAGCTCAGCGGGCGAGGGCTCGGCACCCTGCCTCTCCGTGAGTCTATCTTCGATGGTGGATATGAGCTTGCCACCCTCCATCCTGCGGGCCAGGATGCGCTCGTCCCGGGCGCTAAGGAGGCGGACACGTCCGATCTCCCGCAGGTACATGCGAACGGGATCATCCACCATCTCCTGTTCGATAGTGTCTTCGGCGGCAGCCAAGACCTTCTCGACCTTGGTAGGGCCTTCGGAGTGGTGTGGCCTGTCGGGGGAGATGAGGTCCAGGACACTTCTGTTGGCGATGGCGGCGCCTATGACCTTTCGGTAGTCGGTCTCGCCGCCATTAGGGCTGGGCTCGATAGCGGGCTTGACCTGGGACTCCTGATCGGAGTCACGGTCCTCTTCTTCCGCTATGGTGTGGGGGTTTAGATTTCGGTTCATGCTGTATCCGTGTGCATGGATATATTATACACGCTTAGCGCGCTGTCCCTAGCTATACACCCTCTTTAGCTCTTTGTTCGTACTAAGCTTGCGCTGGTCGATCGCATCAGCCATGTCCTGCAACGAGTCCTGGTCTTCAAGCAGACTTTTCTCTTCGAGCTTCAACCTCTTAAGATGGCGAACCTCCAGCCGGGTGCTCCCCTCCTTCAGTCCCCTGGTCAGCAACTCATCCGAATCTGCGGGAACGTGAGTATTCATAATCCGGGCCAGGGGCTCGGCGAACTCATCGGGGTCCGAGTCGGCCAGGTCTTCGAATCGATGTCCCGAAGCCAACCGCTTGAAAATCTCCCGGTTAGCAAGGTCTAGGAACCATTCGGGGTCGGCGTCTTCCATCTTCGAAATGAGAGAGGGGTTCCGGAGCAGAATGGACAGAACATATTCTTCCAGCATGTCGCCACGACGGGGGGTAGGGGTGGGCTGTGGACGGGTGCGGGACCGGGGGGTCGGGGCACGGGGCTGGCGCACGCTGTTGTTAGCAGGGGCGTTGATGGCGGCCTTGACGGTTGCCTCACTGACATCCATTAGCCCAGCCAGCTTGTGGACGTAGCCCTCCTGGTCGAGGAAGTCGGTGGTGACGAGAAGGGATCGGAACTCCTCGATGATGGAGGAGCGTGCCCCGGGTGCATCGAGGTTAGCCTTGCCTACTTCCATCTCCATGAGATAGTCGATCAGGGGTTTGGGTGAGTCGAGAAGGGAAACCCAGCCGTCTCGGTCTTTGCGGATGATGCTGTCCGGGTCTTCGCCCGCAGGCATCATGACGATATCGACGGTCTGGTCGGGCGGGCCTTCTAGGAAACGCTGCCGCCTGCTGCCCTGGAGGGGGTGAACACTGCGGTAGAAGGACTGCCAGGAAGACTTCAGGCTGCGAAGGGTAGCCTCCTGGCCTGCGGTGTCGGCGTCAAGGGCGAGGGATATACGGCTGCAGAGGCGTTTCAGCACCTCGACCTGCTTCTCGGTGAGAGAGGTGCCCATGGAGGCGACGACGTTTTCGAAGCCGAACTGGTGGGCGGTGATGACGTCCATGTAGCCCTCGACTACAACGGCTCTCTTCAGCTGCCGGGCGGACTCCCGGGCCCTGTCTGCGCCGTAGAGGGTGCCGCTCTTGTCGAATATGGGGGTCTGGGGCGAGTTGATGTACTTGGGCCCCGAGTCGGACATGGCCCTGCCGCCGAACCCGATAACCCGGCCACGGGGGTCACGGATTGGGAACATCAGACGGCCGCGGAATATATCGCGGACCTCACCGGCCTCGTTACGGGTTCCGAGGCCTGCATCGGCGCACTCATCTCGGCTGAAGCCGTGTTGGGAGAGGTTCTTAAAGAGGGCACCGGAGGCGGGAGGGCAGTAGCCAAGCTGGAAGGCGGTGACTATTTCGCTGGAGAGGCCGCGCTGTTGAACGTATTTGCGGGCCTCGGCGGCAGCGGGGTCGGTTAGAAGCTGGTGATGGAAGAAGGCGGAAGCGGCCTTATTGGCTTCCAGAAGCCGGGAGGTCTTGCTTTCGGCCTTCTTGTCGCGAGTCTCCAGGGTGACGCCAACCTTTTCGGCGAGGGTGCGAAGGGCCTCACCGAATTCCAACCCTTCCCGCTTCATGACAAAGGAGAAGGCGTCTCCGCCGGTGCCGCAGGCGCCAAAGCAGTGCCAAGTTTGACGCTCCGGGTTTACGACGAAGGAGGGTGTCTTTTCGTTGTGGAAGGGGCACGGGGCCTTGAAGTTGCGCCCGGCCTTCTTCAGGGGCACGGACTGGGATACCACGTCGACGATATCCAGCCTGCTTCTGACTTCCTCTATGGATGCGCTGCTCAAGTTGCGGATTCCCTCAATTCCTATCCGACGGGCTGGGGGACGAGGCCGAGTTCTCGGGCTTTCCTGAGTCCGTAGCGGTCGGTCATGCCGGCGATGTAGTCCAAGGCCCACCTCTCAGTGGAGTCTTCCGGGAGGCGATATTCAAGGGGAATGTCCTCATGATTCTCGACATAATGATTATACAAGGCTTTGACGGCGGCGCGGGCCTCGGTTGCCTCGGGGCTGGCGCCACTGACCATGTAGACCCTTTCGAAAAGGAAGTCCCGGAGCAGGTTAGACGCCTCTTTGACCCGGTCGCCGATCTTAATTGAGGGTGTCTCGCCATCGGGGAGGGGGACCCGGCCGGAGGCTGCCCAGGAGTGTTCGACAACGTCAGATACGAGGGTGTTGACGCGCTGAGAAGACTTGGAGCCGAGGACGGCTACGGCGCCGGGGGGGAGGTCTGGCTCGGTGATCAGGCCGGAGCGGATGGCGTCGTCGGTGTCGTGGTTGAGGTAGGCGAGGGCGTCGGAGATCTTGCAGACTTGGGCCTCAAGGGTCGGAGGGTTCTTCCAGCCTTCGCCCATGATTCCGAGGCTCGACTTGGAGTGTGAAACGATGCCCTGACGCACCTCCCAGGTGAGGTTGAGGCCCTTGCCGTTGCCTTCCAGCCTATCCACGACGCGGAGGCTCTGATGGCTGTGCCGGAAGCCGCCGGGGTAGAGGGATGCGAGCACATCTTCGCCGATGTGGCCGAAGGGTGCGTGGCCGAGGTCGTGGCCAAGACACATGGCCTCCACGAGGTCTTCGTTGAGGTTAAGCGCTCGGGCTATGGTGCGGCCTATCTGGGAGACCTCCAGCGTGTGGGTGAGGCGGGTGACATAGTGGTCGCCGAGGGGGGAGATGAAGACCTGGGTCTTGTGCTTAAGCCGACGGAAGGACTTGGTGTGAATGATGCGGTCGCGGTCGCGCTGGAAGTCGGTGCGCAGGGGGCTGGGTTCTTCTTCGACCTTGCGGCCGCGGGAGAGCCGGGACTTGACGGCAAAAGGCGAGAGGGATTCCTCGCGTTCTTCGAGATAGGCGCGGACTTGAGCGTAGTCCATCAAAATAAGCAGTCGGGGACGGGTAAAAGGCTTGTCACAGAGGGGTCGGGGCTACGGGAAAATGATAGCACCTGGGGGGATGGGTGGGGAAGGGTAGGAGTGGTGCAAGGGGAGGGTTGGGCTGTGGCCGGGGAACGAATTTGATTGTTGTACGGGCTCAGGCACGATTTTTGATTGTTTGCTAAGAAATTTGTTTTGGGCCGGCGGGTCTTTGTGCCTGAGGCAAGTCAAATGTGAGGTCTGGTGCTTCATTGTTTGTCGGGTGATCTTTTCCGGGTGTTGCGTCATTCAGGTCAAGATAGCACATGTGTTTTCATTGAGTCGAGGGGGTGATGTCACATTTGCAGGTGGGAGGCCCCACCCCAGATCCCTCGCGGGGCCTCGGGATGACAGTTACGCAAAGGTCTTATATAGGAGGATGCGAAGGATTGCTGGGGGAAGTGATGTGGGGGCCATGGGCCAAGGCTACGGGGGAAGGGTGGCGCAAGGGGCTGATGTCACACTTGGGGGGTGGGGGGAGTTGCCGGTTAGCCGATGTGTGATTTGGGTCGACCCTGAGTAGAGTCGAAGTGTCGAGCGGGGGTGGGGGTGCATGGGGTGGGGAGGGCGATTCGCGAATCGCCCCTACAGGAGAGAGGATAAATGGGTTGGTGTCGTTGACCGGGTGGGGGGTGGGGGCTATAATCCGAGGACGGGTCCCGACCGGTACGGTTACGTTCGCGGGAGATGCCCTATCTATCACCTTCATGACCGCAGGCCGGCGATGCGTTCAGATGGATGACAAGCCGAGAGAGGCGTGTGGGCTCTTCGGGATTTATGCTCCCGGAGAGGATGTATCCCGACTAAGCTTTTTCGGGTTGTTCGCGCTACAGCACAGAGGCCAGGAGAGCGCGGGCATTGCAGCGTCTGATGGGGGCAGGATATCCGTGCACACACGCATGGGTCTCGTGGCCCAGGCTTTCGACGAAGAATCCCTGAGCAAACTCACCGGGCACCTGGCCATCGGGCACACTCGGTATTCGACCTCGGGGTCGAGCCGCATAGACAACGCCCAACCCATGCTGGTGAACGGTCCCTGGGGCGAAGTAGCGATGGGGCACAACGGGAACGTTATCAACGCCCAGGAGCTCAGGATAGAGTTGGAAGAGCGGGGTGTGGAGTTCAAGGGAAGCTCCGACACCGAGGTGATGGCTCATTGGATGGGCCAGGCCCCCGGAGCAACTTGGCCCGAGCGCATCCGCTACTGCATGAACCGTTTCCAGGGCGCCTACAGCTTGGTCTTGATGACCAAGGACAAGCTGATAGGCATACGGGACCCGATGGGCGTGCGGCCCCTGTCGCTGGGCAAGCTGAATGGGGGCTGGGTTATCGCCTCGGAGAGTGCGGCGCTGGACCACATTGGGTCGGATGTGATCCGGGAGATCGAGCCGGGGGAGGCAGTTATCATTGATGAGACGGGTGTAACGTCTCACCAGCTTGTGGAACGGGACTCGCACTCTCTCTGCATCTTCGAGCACATCTATTTCGCTCGTCCCGACAGCATAGTGGGAGGGAAGCTGCTGCATTCTGCAAGGCAGAGGATGGGTGCACAGCTGGCCAAGGAGTACCCGGTGGATGCGGATATGGTGGTCGGGGTGCCTGATTCGGCGGTGGCGGCGGGAATGGGATACGCCAAGGAGTCGGGGATCCCGTTTGGAGAGGCGCTCCTTAAGAATCGGTATGTCGGCAGGACGTTCATCCAACCGGACCAGCGGATACGGGAGCTGGGGGTACGGCTCAAATTCAATGCGATGCCGGAGGTGCTGGAAGGGCAGAGGATAATAGTGGTGGACGACAGCATAGTCCGGGGAACCACTACACCCCACGTGGTGAACTTACTGAAGAAGAATGGCGCTAAAGAAGTGCACATGAGGATATGTGCCCCGCCTATCCAACACCCGTGCTTCTTCGGAGTCGATCTTGCGACGCGCGGGGAGCTTCTGGCGGCGCACAATTCTGTTGAAGAAATCCGACAGCTGATTGGAGCGGACACCCTGGGCTTCCTGAGCATCAAGGGCCTGGTGGAGGCGGTGAGTCTTCCCAACAACGAAGTATGCACAGCCTGTTTCACGGGAAAGTACCCCATACCGGTGCAGCTGGAGATGGACAAGCTCGCGATGGAGACCCGCCCATAAGCCAGCGTCGGAACCTTGCGGATACGCATCCGCCAGGGTGCGTCCTTGTTCCAGTACGCCACTACAGAGACATACCCGCGGCCTAAGCCAGAGACCTATCCATGACTATCGACAGCAAATACCAGGCTGCAGGGGTCGACCTAACGACTGCGTCCCGGGCCACGGAGCGGATTTCCAAACACGCCAGGACTACCTTCAACTCACGCGTGTTGGGAGACATCGGATTCTTCGGCGGGCTTTACCACCTGGAGAAATACCGGGACCCGGTGCTGGTATCCAGCGCCGACGGGGTCGGGACGAAGGTTCGAATCGCAGCGATGCTCGGGCGATACGACACGGTGGGCCAGGACCTGGTCAACCACTGTATTAACGACATCCTGGTCGGCGGAGCGAAACCTCTCTTCTTCCTGGACTACATTGCGATGGGCAAATTGGATGCCGATGCGGCCGATTCCCTGGTCGAAGGACTGGCCCGGGCTTGCCGGGAGGCTGGCGTCGTTTTGATCGGTGGGGAGACGGCGGAGATGCCGGGGGTCTACGTCGGCAAGGAGTTCGACCTGGCCGGGTTCATAGTAGGTATGGTGGAGAAGGACGAGATAATAGACGGCTCGGCGATCAATGAAGGGGACGCTATTATCGGGATTCCTTCCTCGGGGCTGCACACCAACGGATTTTCGCTAGTTAGGAAGGCCTTCGGGTTGGACGACGACCCATCGGAGTTGGAGCGATTCTATCCAGAGCTGGAGCGTACGCTGGGTGAGGAGCTTCTGGAGCCTCACCGGTGCTATCTCGGGGTAGTGGGGGGGCTGCTGGACAGAATCAAAGGGATGGCGCACGTAACGGGTGGCGGGTTTCGGGAGAACGTGCCTAGGGCCTTGCCCAAGGGACTTGCGGCACAGATTGACGCATCTACATGGTCGGTGCCCCCGATCTTCAGGCTGATACAGAATGCTAGTCAAGTCTCCGATGACGAGATGTACGACGTTTTCAACATGGGAATCGGGTTGACGGTAATGGCTTCGAAAGAGGACGCTTCCATTCTGCTGCAGGAGATTACGGGTTCGGTGGAGATTGGGGAGGTGGTGAGGGGAGACGGGTCGGAACGGGTAAGCATATCGTGAATATGAGAGCGGTAATCAGCGTATCGGACAAGACGGGACTAGGGCCTTTCGCCCTGGCGTTGGCTGCGCAGGGTGTCGACATCTACTCAACGGGGGGCACCAAGAAGGCCATCGTCGAGGCCGGGGCCCCGGTGAAAAGCATTTCCGAGTTGACGGGCTTCCCCGAAATCCTGGACGGTCGGGTCAAGACGCTGCACCCGGCGGTCCACGGCGGGATACTGGCTCGGCGAGACGTGCCGGACCACATGAGCCAACTAGAGTCGCACGGAATCGGGCTGATAGACATGGTGGTCGTAAACCTGTACCCGTTTGTGGAAACTGTTAATCGGGATGGTGTGGACCTGACGGAGGCTTTAGAGAACATCGACATTGGGGGGCCGACGCTAGTGCGTGCCTCGGCGAAGAACTTCCCACATGTGCTGGTGGTGGTCGATCCTAATGACTACGACACGGTAGCTCAAAGGCTGGCTGATGGGGCCATAGATCACGAGCTCAGAAAGGACCTGGCGCGGAAGGCGTTCAGGCACGTTGCACTATATGACACGGCCATCGCCGACTATCTGTCGGACGGGATCGACCCATTCCCCGATGAACTGACCATAGGCATGACCAGGGCACAAGGGCTGCGCTACGGCGAGAACCCACACCAGCAGGGTGCGTTTTATGCGGGGTCGATGTCTAGGGGTGAGGGGATTGCGGGGGCGAACCAACTTTGGGGAAAAGAGCTTTCCTTCAACAACATCGCTGATGCGGATGCGGCGTGGAGTGCGGCGTCGGATTTCGAGGGACCTGCGGTAGCGATCATCAAGCACATGAATCCGTGCGGCCTCGCCGGCCATAAAGACCTTACCGAGGCGTACGAGAAGGCCTTGGCAGGTGACCCGGTGTCGGCGTTCGGGGGGATAGTTGCGTGCAACCGAAAGGTCAACCTGGCGACAGCAGAAGAGATCTCGAAAGTCTTCTACGAGATCGTCATTGCTCCTTCGTTCGAAGAGGAAGCCTTGGCTCTTCTCAAAAGGAGAAAGAACCTCCGAATACTGGAGATGGGTACTGGGAGAAGTGACGGTTCAGGTTTGGATGTGAAGACAGTTCAGGGAGGGTATTTGGTGCAGACCCGGGACTTGGGTGGGGATGATCCGTCAACCTGGCGATGTGTTACCAAGCGCAGCCCGACGCCTGAAGAGATGGAAGACCTGGCTTTCGCCTGGAAGACTGCAAAACACGTAAGGTCCAACGCAATTGTGCTTGTCAAAGGTAAGGCGTTGGTCGGGATGGGGGCGGGGCAGCCGAACCGGGTGAACAGTGTGCAGCTGGCCCTTAGAGCAGCAGAAGATAGAGCGAGAGGTTCGGTGTTGGCCTCCGACGCGTTCTTCCCCTTTGCGGACAACGTACAACTGGCTGCGGGGGGTGGGGTGGTGGCGGCGGTGCAGCCGGGGGGCTCGGTGAAGGACCAGGAGGTCATTGATGCGGCGGACGAACTAGGCATGGCCATGGTGTTCACGGGAGTACGGCACTTCAAGCACTAGGCGTGCAAGGAGAAATCACCCTTTCTGAATCGGGAGAAGGCCCTTTGAGAAGCATTGACATAATCATTCCGGTCTATAACGAGGAGGCAGCGCTGCCCCAGTGCATCGCTACTCTTTCCCAGTTTGCTAGGAAGGAATTGGCGAACAGCGAATGGCGGATTGTAGTGGCAGACAATGGGTCTATCGACTCCACCCGGAATGTGGCCGAGAAGCTGTCCAGCGAAGATAGCCGGGTGTCGCTGCTGCACCTCAAGCAGAAGGGTCGGGGGCGGGCACTGTTCAAGGCGTGGACGGATAGCAAGGCGGACGTGATGTGTTACATGGACGTCGACCTTTCAACGCGGTTGGATGCGCTGCCGGCGCTTATAGGGTCCATAGAGGATGGGTTTGACGTGGCCATCGGGACCCGGTTGGCCAAAGGGTCAAGGGTGGAGAAGAGGAGCCTGAAGCGGGAGTTCATTTCCCGCTCTTACAACTGGCTGATCAAGTGCATGTTCCGGACCCGCTTTTCGGATGCCCAGTGCGGTTTCAAAGCGATAAGCCAAAACGCATCCAACGAGCTTGTTCCCTTGATCAGGGACAAGGCGTGGTTCTTCGACTCAGAACTTCTGATTCTTGCCGAAAAGAACGGGTACCGGGTCAAGGAAGTCCCCGTGCATTGGGTGGACGATCCCGACACGCGAGTCAGAGTGTTCTCCACGGCCTGGGCGGATTTCCAGGGACTGCTCAGGCTCCGTTTGGGTGGGATCCCCAAGCCTCGCAACCGGGTCAGCAAGTCCCGTCCTTGAATCCATCCCTCGGCGGCGGTAACATCCTGACAGGAGGATAGACTGCAGTCTAGCAAGGAGGTGTGTTATGCCGAACGCGGTACTAGTAGTAGACATGGTGCGGGGTTTCTGCGAAGAGGGCGGCAACCTTTACACGGGGGAGTCGGCGAGGCGTATCGTCCCTGTAGTGCGGGACCTGATAGAGCGCGAGTCTCGGCTGGGAAGCAAGATAATCTTCCTCTGCGACAATCACGAGCCTGACGACCTGGAATTCGAGATGTTTCCCGAACACTGCGTCCGGGGAACCTCGGAGACGGAGATAATCCCCGAACTGGTTGAATTTGATGGGGACGTTATACCCAAGCAGCGGTACAGCGGCTTCTTTAACACCGACCTCGATCAAAGACTGCGAGAGCTGGACCCCGAGAAGATCATCGTGTGTGGAGTCTGCACCAACGTTTGCGTGATGCACACGGTGGCCGATGCCCGAAATCGAGACTACCAAGTCGAGGTGCCCGCGGATGCCGTGGCCAGCTATTCTGAAGAAGTGCATCGGTTTGCTCTTGACCACATAGAGCAAGTGCTCGGGGCCAGGGTAGTGCAGCCTCAGACCGTCAGCTGAAGTCTCTGAAACCTGAAATTTCATGGCTATTACCCAAGACGATCTACCACCTTCCTTAGGCCCAGCGACTCGCCCGAAATTTCCCCTTCCGGACTGGGTTTTGTCCGGAGACACGACGGACATCTACTTCCGGCGCGCTCAGCAAGTGCTCGAGGCCGAGGGACTGAACCCGATATGCACCGTGGAGTTTTTCCCCAGTAAACCTGGGCTTCTGAGTGGCATAGACGAGGCCCTGCAGCTGATTGAGGAAGCAGTGCCTCCCGAAGACAGGGAAGTGGAGGCCATCGAAGAAGGGTCTGAGATAGAGCGGAAAGAGGTGGTGATGAGGGTGCGGGCGCCCTACAGACCCTTCGGCCTGTACGAAACGCCGCTGCTAGGGATTTTGTCGCACTGCACAGGGTGGGCTACTGCAGCCCGGGAGTGTGTCGAGGCGGCTGGAGGTATCCCGGTGGTGAGCTTCGGGGCGAGGCATGTACACCCGCTGGTCTCGGGGAGGATGGAGTACTCGGCGGTGCTGGCCGGGTGCCAGGGGTGTGCCTCGATAGACGGGGCAGCGCTGGCGGGAGTCGCGCCCACGGGGACCATGCCCCATGCACTTATCCTGGTGATGGGAGACACATTGGAAGCGGCCGAAGCGTTCGACCGGAGCCAAGACCCGGAAGTGCCGAGGATAGTGCTAGTCGACACCTTCAAGGATGAAGCGGAAGAAAGTCTACGCGTGGCCCGTGCGATGCGGGAGAGATTGGCTGGTGTGAGGGTGGACACGCCGTGGGAACGGGGCAGGGTGACGGCGGAGCTGGTCAAAGAGATACGGGCTCGGCTGGACCTGGAAGGATTCAACTCGGTTCGGCTGATCGTGAGCGGGGGGCTGGACCCGGAGCGCATTCGCTACTTCAGGGAGAACGATGCCCCGGTGGACAGCTTCGGGGTGGGGGGATATATCAGCAACGCCGGTCCGATCAACTTCACGGCGGACATCCATGAGGTGGATGGGAAGGCGATTGCGAAGCGGGGTCGGATCCCGGGTTTGACGGCTAATCCGAGGTTGAAAAGGGTGATGTAGGGGGGTGGGGTGGCTGTCTGAGGATAAAGGTAACAGAGGTGTGTATGAGCGATATCAAGTTCCTTACTACGAATGATATTCTGGCAGGAATTGAAAGGATCATCGGTGAGTCTAAGAAATATCTCTACATAATAAGCCCATATCTCCAGATTGAAGGCAATATCAAGAGGCGCCTTGAGGATGAGTCAGCATTGAAGGGAGTGGATGTCCATCTGGTGTACAGGAAGGACAAAGAGGATGAGACAAAAAGAAAGAAGTACTACAACCGTCGGGAAAGGCTAAGGCAAAGACGGAAGAGTGGCTTACCACGGTGTCTTGAGTTAAAGCGCACGTTTTGGAAGGTCTACACGCCAAGTGCTATCTCAACGAAAAAGAAGCCTTGGTGACATCTATAAACCTATACGACTGGTCTACGCGTAACGTGGAAATGGGTGTGCTCGTGTCCAAGAGTGAAGGTTTCTTGGGAGGCATTTTGGGAGGGGACGTACGAGACGAGGAGCTCTATAACGACATTTTTAAGCACGCGCAAGAGATCATTGATTGGAGTGATAATTCTCCTACATTTGCAAAATCAACTTATGCCGCCCAAGACCATAAACCTTCCTCTAATATGGCTAAAGAGAAGACAAAGGAGGCACAGCGAGCTGGTGCAATAACCGAGCGCGGCGTTTGCATCCGTTGTGGCGATGAAATAGACGCCGATCCGACCAAACCCTTCTGCAAGCGGCACTGGAGGCATTGGAACAAGGATAAGTATGACGACTACGAACAAACCTTTTGCCACGTTTGTGGGAAAGAGCATTCGGCGACTAGGCTCAAGCCCGCGTGTTATCCCTGTTACAAGAAGTACAAGGACGTATTCGACTTTCCGGCGGCCTAGGTTTGCTGAAAAATGAGGTTGGGGCTTAAGAGATTAGCTCTAAATCGATAGGCTGGCACTTATTTCCGGGTTTGAAAATTGCCCACATAGTTATTAGCGTTTAGGCCAGTTTATGCAAATAAGGGGTGTATTGGGTGCCGTTGCCAGGTGGGTGGGAGGTGTGTCGGGGGGTGGGTCTACTGGCTGAAGGCCTGATGTTAGAACACCTTATATTTTCGAAACGAAAACTACGTGCACACTTATTATCATCCAGGCCATATTGTGCAAATAAGTGAGGTCGGGGGCGGCTTTAGGTGGGGAGAGGTGTCGGCTCCTCCAGAACGTCGAGTATCGACTCTGCGCAGTAGACCCTGTTTCGTCTCGCTTCCCTGACCTGAGCTACGATGCTCGCCGACTCCAGCCTGTCGATGGCGCGCTGGGCGGTTGTGAATGCAACGTTCAGCCTTTCAGCTACCTTCTGTATAGTCCAAAAGGGGTTTTCGATGAAGAGTTCGAGTGCAGATTCGGGGAGCCTTGATCTTCCGTCGGCAAACAGCTTCTTCCATCCGGCGAACAACTCATCTATTCGCCTTACCCGATCCAAAGCATCCTCTGACTGGATGACGACGCCCCTAAGGAAATAGAACAGCCACTCCTCCCATTCCCCCTTCTCCGTTACCGCCTGGAGGCGCGCATAATACTCTTGTCGGGTCGCCTCGAAATAGGCGCTCAGGTACAAAAGGGGAGAGGGAAGAATTTCTCGCGATACAAGCAAAAGCGTGATAAGCAGCCGCCCTATCCGGCCGTTACCATCAATAAAAGGGTGAATGGCCTCGAATTGAGAATGAGCGAGGGCGACATGGAGCAGAGGCGGGAGGGCCTCGTCGTGCAGGAACCGCTCCCAAGAGTCCAGACAAGGCATTAGCTCGGGAACGGGCGGCGGAAGATAAGTGGCGTTGCTCAGATTAGAACCGGGCGGACCGATCCAGTTTTGGCTACGTCGGAACTCGCCGGGCATGGCAGTATCACCCCGAACCCCTCGCATGAGCCGTTCGTGCATTTCGCAAACCAAACGCAGGGACAAAGGCAAAGTTTCGAGGCGATTCAGACCGTACTCGAGAGCAGCGACGTAGTTCCCGACCTCATTGAGGTCGGAGTGAGTCCGATACACGACGGCCCCAGCCTCCTTAATCAAGAGCTCGCCGAGGGTCGCTTGGGTCCCCTCGATGCGGCTGGACAGGACAGCCTCCTTACGGACAAAGGGCCGCAGCAAGAGATGAGGATTGGGCAAGCGTCGTCCTTCACCCGCAAGCTTGCCGATGGCGCGGTCGGCGGATGAGAGCGCGACCGTGAGTCTCTGATTCCAGACTATGGGAGGTGGAAGAGGATCCGGCACATAAGCCTTATAACCGCCGATGCACCTCACCATGCGACCACTGGGTTGACGATTACCTATAGACACTAGAGTCACAGGATTCCTTACTTTCAACGCCGCTAATTTAGAGACGCGTTATTAGCATTATGCCATTTAAGTGAAAATAAGACAACTGTGTATGCAGATGCGTGCGTTTTGCAAATGACACCCTTACCCATGAGGAAGAGGCGAAGGATGTTCTGGTGGCCTCGTTGGGTTAAACCCTAGAGGGCCAGTACGCCCCTTTATTTTCGGGAATGAAAACTACATAGATGTTTATTAGCGATATAATCTGATAACGCAAATAAGCAGTATCTAATCCACACGTCCTACGCGGGCTCAAAGGTAAGCCGGAGGGCGTGTCGGGTGGTGGAGGTGATCCTGGTGTGGTTAGAGGGGCGGTGGCCGACTATCCAGATGATATTGTCGCCGGAGAGGACAATGGGTATGGAGTCGCGGTGACTTCTGGGGACTTTGGCGTCAGTGAGGAAGTCCTGGAGCTTTTTGGAGCCGGACATGCCGAAGGGGGAGAAGCGGTCGCCGTTTTTGCGGCTACGCACCGTGATAGGCCCCGACACTTTGTCCATGTCAAAGAGCGAGGAATATGGGTCTGCATTCCATTCGCTAGAGGTTGCTTCTTCGACGGTGGCTGTGATCTTCCAGCCAGGCAGTAAAGTTTCGCCGGGTACGGCAATTGGTTGTTCTTCTTCGGGAAGTGGGGTTGGGGGTGCGGTGGGCGTCTTGGTCAGAGTGACGTGGTCGTAGCCTAAGGAGGCTCGGATGCCTTTGGGCAGGTCAAGCTCGGAGCCAGTGTCTCCGGTCAGCAGGGACTCCAGCGATTTTACGTGGACACCTTCGATGTCCAATGGGCTACCGGACACCGACTCCAAGGCTTGCGACAGGACTCGGCGGCGCAGGGCGGGGTGTATATCCGAGAGCTTTCTGCGGGATATGGATAGTCCTCCGGCTATCTCTTCCACCGCCTCCGGCCATATCGCGGCGACGCGGGACTCGATGAAGGAGAGGTCCAGGTTGGCGGAATCGGCGAGGCGGAGGAGCGCATCGGAGAACCTGGGGTTGTACTCCCTGAGCATGGGCAGTAGTTCGAGCCTGATCCGGTTTCGCAACGTTTCCGGGAGGAGGTTAGTGTGGTCGATACGAGGTTCAAGGCGCAAGGCTCTGCAATAGTCCTCGGTCTGTTGACGGGAGACCGACAACAAGGGGCGGAATAGCTTTAGGTCCAGCCCGGAGAATGATTGCGTTTCCACGACGGGGAACATACCCCTAAGGCCACGGAGGCCGGTCCCTCTTATCAGGTGCATCAGGACCGTCTCGGCCTGGTCGTCGGCGGTATGGGCGACAGCGACACCGGAGGTATTTTGCTCGGCGGCGACGCGGGCAAGGAAATCATAGCGCGCATCACGGGCCTGCTCTTCGAGAGAGCGGCTGTGCCCCTTGGCACGGGACTTTACATATTCCTTGGCGGTGGAAAAGGGGAAGCCGAGGGTCTCGGATTGGGACGCAACGAAATCGGTATCGGCGTCAGAGGCATCGGCACGCAGGCCGTGGTTGAAGTGGGCGACGTGGAGGGAGAGACCTAGCTCGGGAGAGAGGTGGTGTAGGGCGTGGAGGAGAGATAGGGAGTCGGGGCCTCCGGAGACGCCAAGGACAAGAGGTCGTGGGTCGTGGGCGAGGCCGTGGTCGAGGATGAACGCGCGGACGCGCGATTCTAGCGCACTGATGGATTTCTTACTTCCAGTGATGACAGGAGCCTCCTCGGGGTTCGGTTAAGCCAGCCCCGAAAGGTGGCACCGATCATTGAGGGACTTGAGGGAGGGCTCGCCGTTCCTGAAGTCGACCTCGCTGATTGCGGCCAGGTCCTGCCTAATGCGCTGGAAGTTTCGCAGATCCATACCCAAGGCCTTGATCAGGATGCTCTGTATGGCGAAATTGTGGCTGATGGCGGCAACGGTGATGTCTTCCTCATGGCGTTCGCGAATCTTCTGGATGGCTTCCCACGTGCGCAGCTGCAGACCGACAATGGACTCCCCGCCGGGCATTGTGAGGGCTCCGACGTCAGTGCGCCACTGATCGAGGATGTGGGAATAACGTTCCCGGAGGTCGTTGGCCTGGAGGCCGTCGAGTTCACCGATATCCAGCTCACGAAGTCCGTCCAAGGTCTCGATGGGGAGGCCGAGGGCCTCGGCGATGGGGGTTGCGGTCTGGATGGCACGGGTCTGGGGGCTGCAGTAGACGGCAGCGAGCTTCTCGGAGGCAAGCCGGCGTCCGAGGGCCGCGGCCTGGGAGAGACCGGTGTCATTGAGCCGGGCGTCGCTGGCGCCTTGGAAGCGGCCCAGCTTATTGGCGTCGGTTTCGCCGTGTCTAACGAGGATTATTCGCATATCGGTGATTGGCGATGAGATTCGGGAGAGGTGGGGCTAGCGTTTGGAGACCAGTAACCTTTCGATTTTAACACCCTTCATTTCGGAGACAGTGATGCGGCGTCCCTGGAAGCGGAAGGCTTCCCCCTCGGTGGGGATGTGGGCGAGGATATCGAGGGCGAAGCCGGCAATGGTCTCGTAGTCACCGTCGGGGATATTCAAGCCGAGGGTCTCGTTGGCTTCCTGGATAGGCATTCCACCGTCAACCTGGAAGGCACCGGACTCGAGCTCTTCGACTTCGTCCCGACCGGCCTCGTCGTCCGCGACTCGACCCATGATGGCGGCGACAAGCTGCTGGTTGGTTACGAGCCCCGACACCCCCCCGTATTCGTCTACGACGAGGTACATCTGTTGGCCGGAGGAGCGCATTTCGAAGAAGAGGTCGCCGAGGCGCTTGGTCTCTGGTACGAACTGGATCGGGCGGACTAGCTCGATGAGCATGCTGTCGGACTGGACCTGGCCGCCGTGCAGGGCTCTGATGACGTCCCGGGTGTGCAGGATACCGACTACGTTGTCGTAGGCCTCTTTGTAGACCGGGAATCGGGAGAGGGGGGCGGTGTCGTATTCGTCCAGGAAAGTGGTAAGGGTGGTGTCCTCGTCGAGCCACACCATTTCGGTGCGCGGGGTCATCACCTCTTTGACGAGGCGGTCCCTGAAAACAAGAACGTTCTGGAGCATCTTGGCCTCTTCGCGGTCGACGGCGCCGTGCTCCCGACCTACGGATATGACGGATCGGAGGACCTCGGCGCTGACCAGGTTTCTAGCGCCAATCCGCCCCCCACTCAGGCTGATAATGCCGCGTCCGATGAGCTCCAGGAAGACGGAGACGGGCAGGAGTAAGACTTCCACCAAGGCGAAGGGTCTGAGGTAACGGAAGGCAAGCCACTCGGCGTGGCGGGTTGCAAAGGTCTTGGGAATGACTTCGCTGAAGACGAGAAGGAGGAACGCTATGCCCAAAGTAGCCACTGCGATCCCCAGGTTTTCCCCAAGCCACGCCACCGCGAGGGCTGTACCGACCGCCGCGGCGGCGATGTTGACTAGATTGTTACCCAGGAGGACGGTGGATAGGGTCCGCTCGGGCTGGTCCATTCTGTCCAGCATCTTCTTGGCTCCGGCCCGGCCTATGTTGGCAAGGTGGAGTATCCTCACCCGCTGGAGAGACATGAAAGCTGTCTCGGAGCTGGAGAAGAAGGCTGACAGCACCATAAAGAACGCAATAAGCGAGATGCTGATAATTGTGGCCTCGGTGCTCATCGATGGCCTCCTATAGGGTGCTGTGAAGCGGCGTACAGACACATTATAGCCGGGCGTACGCCTGCCCCAAAGAAATCACGACCATTACGTTCCTTACTTTCTTGCGCACATTTGTTAGAATCCTTTGCGCGGCTTTTGGACTCCCATCGTATGGACCTAACGGGCCTGATCGACCAGGTGACCCGGGACCCCTCTTTTGCGGGCCTCGGTAGATCAGTCGCGTCCAGGGCGAAAGGGCCGGGGGTGGTGTGGTCGGGGGTGGCGCTGGATTCGGCCAAACCGTGCCTGGTTGCAGCGCTAAGAAGTAAGCTGGGGCGGCCCATAGTGGTGGTAACGCCCCGGGACGCCAGTGCAACCGCTCTCTACGAACAGGTCTCCCTCTGGTCGTCTACCCCTGAAAACGTCCATCTGTTTCCGGAACCAGACACTTTGCCTTACGAGTCTCGGGGGTGGGACCCATCCATCGCACTGGACCGT
Organism: Dehalococcoidia bacterium; assembly: GCA_965197585.1. Taxonomy (GTDB): domain Bacteria; phylum Chloroflexota; class Dehalococcoidia; order Plut-88900; family Plut-88900; genus Plut-88900. The sequence continues at coordinate 1,314,028 of OZ240215.1, read as the reverse complement.
ATCCGGGTGCTTGACTTGCTGGTCAAGGTCACTCGCCGCACCGCGCCCGTGATAGTGACCAGTGTCCCTGCACTGGCATTGAAAACCCTGTCACCACAACGCTACGTGGAATTGGGATTTAAGGTGAGGGCGGGTGGACGCATAGCCCCGCGGGAGCTGATTGAGCGGCTGATGGCCGCGGGTTACGAGCACGATGCCGCGGTTGAGGTGCCGGGTACTTACACGCGTCGCGGCGGCATCATCGACGTGTATCCCCCGACGGAGGACCGGCCGATTCGCTTGGACTTCTTTGGAGATGAAGTGGAGAGCGTGCGCGGATTTGATCCGGGAACGCAGGCCTCGGTGGAGAACCTGAACTCCGTGGGGATCGGGCCTGCGAGGGAGTCGTTGTACGATGGTGAGTCGGGGCCGACGCTTGAGGAGGTGGCGGCATCTATAGATCTGTCGGGGTGTCCGGCAGAGGTGGCGGCCAGGTTTAACAGGGAGCTGGAAGCCTACGCATCGGGGGTGGGGGTGGAGGGTAGAGAAGCGTACGCGCAGCTGTTCCTGAAGGGCAGCTTCCTGGAATATCTCCCGAAAAATGCGGTTGTTTTGTTGGACGGTGGGGTCTCGCTGGAGAATGGCTATGCTGAACTGCTGGAGCAGGCGCAGGAGCTCTGGGCCTCGCGGATCGAGAAGGGGGAACTGCCTCCTAACCTATCCCCCGCTTATCCTGAATGGAGCGAGATACAAAAATCACTGGAAGGGGCCGGCAGCGTGGCGCGGCTGGAAGGTTGGGAGAGGGCTGGGGAGTCGGGGGCGGAGATGATGGGGTTCGCGCCAACGCCTAACTTCGGGGGGCATCTGAGATATTTCCTCCGGGATCTAAGGGGAATGCTGGAAGAAGGGCAGCGGGTATCGATAGTAAGCCACCAGGCCGAAAGGCTGTCAGAACTTCTCGCAGAGGTGGACATATTCGTCCCAGTAACAACCGCAGTCTCCGAGCCTCCCGTTCCCGGTACTCCGAAGCTGGTGCAGGGGGCCCTGGCAGAGGGATGGACGCTGAAGGCGGACGGCAAGAAGAAATCCCTGATCCTCTTCACGGACAAGGAGATATTCGGGTATGTGAAGCAGAGACGAGCGTCGAGGCGGAGGCCTTTGCGGAAGGAGGCTTTTGCTTCGGACATCGCGGTTGGGGACTACGTGGTTCACATCGACCATGGGATAGGGAGGTTCGTGGGGGTCACGACGATGAGGCGGGACGAGGGGGAGCGGGAATACCTGACAATCGAATATGCAGACAGCGCCCGGCTCTACGTGCCGAACGACAGCGTGGACCGGGTGACGCCTTACATAGGGTCGGGGGAAGGGCCTCCGGCGATGAGCCGGCTCGGGACGCAGGAGTGGGGTCGGGCGAAGAGGAAGGTCAAGGAATCGGCGGAGAAGATAGCCCGAGAACTGTTGTCCCTGTACGCCAAGCGGGAGATGAAGAATGGCTTCGCCTATTCGCAGGACAACTCGTGGCTGCAGGAAATGGAGGCCTCGTTCCCGTACGTCGAAACCCCGGACCAGATGGATACGATCCGAGACGTGAAGCGGGACATGGAGCAAGCGAGGCCCATGGACAGGCTGGTCTGTGGGGACGTGGGCTATGGCAAAACGGAGGTGGCGGTGAGGGCAGCGTTCAAGGCAGTGTTGGACGGGAGGCAGGTCGCGGTGCTTGTGCCGACCACCGTGCTGGCCCAGCAGCACCTTCAAACTTTTCGGCAGAGACTCAAGGCCTTTCCGGTAGAGATTGAGGTGCTGAGCCGGTTCCGGTCGGCGCGGGAGCAGAAGTCGGTGTTGGCGAGGTTGGAAGAGGGATCGGTGGACGTGTGCATCGGGACGCACAGGCTGTTGCAGAAGGACGTCGAGTTCAAAGACCTGGGGCTGGTGGTCATTGACGAGGAGCAGCGGTTCGGGGTGGCGCACAAGGAAAAGCTGAAGAAGATGAGGGAGGAGGTGGACGTGCTGACACTGAGCGCAACGCCGATACCTCGGACTCTGCATATGTCGTTGGTGGGTGTGCGGGACATGAGCACGATGGAGACTCCCCCCGAGGAGCGGCTGCCAATCAGGACCTACGTGCAGGAATACGACGACGAGGTAGTGCGGGAAGCGGTGATCAGGGAGATCGATAGGGGCGGGCAGATATTCTTCGTGCACAACCGGGTGCAGAGCATCGAGGCGTTGGCGCAGAGGCTGCGCAAGCTCGTGCCGGAGGCGCGGGTGGCCGTGGGACACGGGCAGATGCACGAAAGACAGCTGGAAAAGGTGATGCTGGACTTCGCGGCCAAGGACTACGACGTCCTAGTTTGTACGACGATCATCGAGTCGGGGCTGGACATGCCCAACGTGAACACGATTATCGTGCACCAGGCGGAGAGGATGGGGTTGTCTCAGCTATACCAGCTGCGGGGACGGGTGGGAAGGGGGGCGGACCGGGCCTACGCCTATTTCTTCTTCGACCGGTACAGGGCGATGAGCGAGGTGGCGGAGAAGCGGTTGAAAGCGATCCAGGCGGCCACGGAGCTTGGGGCAGGATTCAGGATTGCTATGAAGGACCTGGAGATCAGGGGGGCGGGGAACCTGCTGGGAGTCGAGCAGAGCGGCCATATCGCAGCGGTGGGGTTCGACCTGTACTGTGCGATGTTGGCCAGGGCAATAGAAGAACTGAAGGAGCTCGGGTTTACGGGCATGGAGGCGAACGGTTCTACGAACCTTGTGCTACCCCTGGACAACGCGACATCCGTGGACATTCCGGTCCCCGCCTATCTGCCTGAGGACTATGTGCCGGGTCTGGAGGTGAGGCTCGCCCTGTACCAGAGATTGGCCAGAATGAGGGAGACTACGGGTGTAGACGACCTGGCGAGGGAGATGCAGGACCGGTTCGGGGCCCGGCCCACGGAGGTAGAGAACCTTCTGTATTTGCTTAAGCTTAAGCTTATGGCGTCGCAGCGGGGGATAATGAGGATAGCGCGGGAAGGGAAACAGGTAGTCGTGTTTCTGGGGCCGGAGTCGCGTGTCGACGGACGGGGGATGCAGGGGGTGGGGAGACGGGTGAGGGTCGGGAGCAGGCAGGTGAGAATCGACATGGACATGACAATGAAGGGGTGGCAGCGGATGCTGGAGAGGGTTATAGGGCAGATAGATGTGCCGGAGGGTGAGGTGCAAGCAGTGGGGGGAAGGCGCGAGGTTGTAGTGGCTCGGCGTTGAATATGTCTTGGGATCACCCTCAGTCTTCTTGGCGAGTCTACAGCCCTAGCCCTCTCACGCCTCGGGGACCCATTGAGAGGCCTGTACACAACTACAGATTGCTTCTGTGGTACTGTCCAGATCCCACCCCTCGCTTATACTTCGAGAGCCTCAGCACGAGCGGCCCAGGCCCCTCCAATGCGGCTTTTGCAAAGGTCTCATCAAGCGAGAGGGAACCGCATGCTCCGCCCAACCCTTTGAGAAGGGCTGGGCAAAAGCCTATTGAATAGAGAAGGGTGTACCGGAGACGTTTTGCATCCCCCGCGTGCTCTCGACCATCTGGGCGAGCTGTCTCACATCCTGAGTGCTGAGAGAGTCGGGGTGTTCAGTGATTTTGATGGGACGCTTACGCCAATTTTCGATGATCCTCGGGATACGGTGCTTGAATCGAGCATCAGGGACCTGTTAGTGGTATTGGCGGAGAAGTTGGATATGGTGGCGGTGGTGTCGGGGAGGGGGGTGGGGTTCCTGCGGGGGGTGGTGGGGCTGGGAGGGGTGACCTACGTGGGGAATCACGGGATGGAGGTGTGGGGGGTGGGGAGACTGGAACCGGAGGCGAATGCCGAAGTGGATAGGGAGCTGTTGGGTGAGGTGCGGACGGGGGTTGAGGGGCTCGGGATCAGGGGGTTGTACGTAGAGGACAAGGGGATGAACGTGGCTGTGCATTACCGTAACGCTCCTGACCCGGCAGAGGCCCGGGGCGCGGTGCTTAAAATGATGCGCTCCTTCGTCGAGACCCGTGGTCTGGCGATCAAGGAAGGGAAGATGGTGGTGGAGGCGAGGCCAAAAGCCGAGGTGAACAAAGGCACGGCAGTGAGTCGGTTGGTGCGAGAGTTTGGATTAACGGGTGCGATAGTCCTAGGGGACGACGTTACGGATTGTGATGCTTTTGATGCGGTGCACGATGCAGTTTTGGGGAGGGGTTTCAGGGGGGCGGCGGTGGCCGTGGTGGACGATGAGACGCCGAAAGCAGTGTTGCAAAAGGCCGACTACCGGCTGGAGGGGCGGGGGGAAGTGGAGGAGTTCCTGCGTTGGATGGCCTATTCGTCTCCGAGGTCGGAGAGGAAACCGTAGCACCAGTCTTCGGCGGTGTGCCTGCTTATGCCCTGGAAAAGAGCTTCCCAGCGGCGCTGACGTTCTTCCTTGTCCATAGTCAGGGCGCGGTGAAGCATGGCTGCGGTGCGCTGAACGTCGTAGGGATTGACCATTAGAGCGTCCTGCATCGTCTCTGCGGCGCCGCAGAAGCGGGAGAGGACGAGGACTCCGGGGTCGGAGGTCTGGGAGGCGACGAACTCCTTGGCAACGAGGTTCATACCATCCCGAAGAGGGGTGACGAGACAGGCGTCGGCTTCCCGGTAGAAGTGGGCCAAGTCCTGTTGGGAATAGGAACGGTGGAGGGGGTGAATGGGCATCCAATGGGCCTCTCCGAACTTGCCGTTGATTTGGCCGACAAGGGAGTCGAGCTGGGCGCGCTCCTGGGCGTATTCCGGGACGTTGACTCGGCTGGGGGCCGAAATCTGGATTAGAGTGACATTCCCGCGAAGTTTGGGGTGGGTGTCCAGCAGACGTTCCATGGCCTGCATCCGCAGGGCGATTCCCTTGGTGTAGTCAAGACGGTCGACTCCAAGAAGGATTTTTCTGTCCTTTGAGTATTCTTCGAGGAAATCAACGACAGGGCTTGGATCTTTGTTCAGGGCCATTGAGCGGAAGGCTTCGACGTCGGTACTGACGGGGTAGGAACGGACTTTGAGGGTACGGTCCCGATAGTGGAGGGTATCTCCGATTAGCACTGCTCTGATCTCGTCGCCCATCGACTCCTGAAGGTTGTGGGCATACTTACGGGTCTGCAGGCCGACAATGTCGTAGTCGAAGAGGCGGGTGAGGAGCTTTCGGGCCCATGGGAGGATGCCGAAGATTTCGGACGGTGGAAAGGGGCTGTGGAGGAAGAAGCCGATTTTACCCGTCCATCCGAGCTTCCTAAGTTCTCGGCCCAGGGGGAAGAGGTGGTAGTCGTGGACCCAGACCAGGTCGCCGGGCTTCAGGAGATCGATGAGGGCGGCGGCGTATTTGCGGTTAACGCTGCGGTAGACTTGGTAGCTTTCGTGGCGGATGGTTGCCTTGCCGGGGAAGGAGTGGAGGAGAGGCCAGAGGGTTTGGTTCGAGAAGATGTCGTAGAAGTGCTCGACTTCATCCCGGGAAAGGGATAAGGAGGCGAGGCTGATGCCCTCTACTTCCGAGATTGAGAGTCGGGCATCGCTATTTGCGACCTCGGTCTCCCCGCTCCAGCCCATCCAGAGGCCGTCTCGGCTCTCGAGGGCAGGACGGAGGGCGCTGACCAGCCCACCGACGGGGAGGTTTCGCCGCTCTTCCGTGGTGGAGGGCGTCGATACGGAAGGGGCCCTGTTGGAGACTACTACTAACCGGCCTTGGCCGCCCATAACTGCCCATCCGGCCCGGCTCGTCAGCAATCTTAGATAGAGACCGGAGGGAAGCCGATGCCCGGGCCTTACTCCTGAACATACTGTAGGTCAGGAGAGGACGAGGCGCAAGGCTCTAGGAAGCGGGAGAGGACAGAAGCAGGTCGGGAACCTCGCACAGCCCTTGGACCACGGTGCAGTCCATGTTGTTGGACAGTCCAGCCCTATCAATTAGTACCGGGGTGATGCCCACGCCCCGGGCCCCGGTGACATCCGAGTAGTACTGGTCACCGACGTGGACGGTGTCGGCGGCGGGGACTCCGGCCTTGGAGAGGGCCATTTCGAAGATTGCCGGGTGGGGCTTTTCGGAGCCGGCCTCTTTGGAAGTGACCCAGAAATCGAGGCAGTCCGTCAGGCCGAGTCGGGCGCAGGTACGGTGGAGGTCAGCGTAAATGTTGGTGATCATGCCAACTATCGCTCCCCGCGACTTTAGGGCTTGAATGCAGGGGAGGGCGTCGTCGTAAAGGGCGAGGTGATAGTGGATGGTCTGGATTTTCTGAAAGATGTCGCCGGCAAGGGGGGCAGGAACGTCGACCCCCGCGCCGAGGAGGATTAGGCGTTCGTATTCGGCGAAGAATTCCTTGCGCTCTTCCTCGGTGCGCTTGGCGAGGTGATGCTTCCCGTTCTCTCGCGCCATGAAGTCGTCGGCGGTAGCGTAGCCCTTGATGATGCCGTCCTGGGTGACCTGGATACCGTATTCTGTGCAGACCTGCTGCTGAAGCTCTTCTCGGGCGGGGTCGAACTTGGCGAGGGTGTTGTAGAGGTCGAAGAAGACGGCCTTGAACATTGGGGACTCGCGTGCCTCCTGTGAGGGGACGATGGCAGAAAATGTAATGGGGAGTATACAACGGTGGCTATAATTGAGCTTCAAGCCCACGGGTCCAACACTTGTCAGTCGAGGTAGACATCAGCCTTTCGAACGTAATCTCAGACGCTAAGGACTCGTTTCTGGACTTGGTATTCCCGCGGCGCTGTGTGGCGTGCGACAGGTCTGGGGCGTTCATATGTGCGGAATGCGAATCGAAGTTGCCGACTATTGGGACGCCGCGGTGTCACAGGTGCGGGAATCCTGGTCCGAACCCGTGTCTCTGTATTGCGGAGGCGACGCGCGTGTGGCCCCTGGACGGGATGAGGTCGGCGTTTGAGTTCGAAAGCCCGGTTAGAGAGGCGGTCCTGGCGCTCAAATATGCCAATCTACGCTCGGTTGCTGGCACGCTGTCTGGATACGTTGCGGACATGGTGAGCCAGGATGGGTTGGAGTTTGATTTGTTGGCTCCGGTCCCACTCCACAAGCGGAGGCTGCGGAAGCGGGGCTACAATCAAGCCCAGATAATAGCTAAGCATTTGGGAGAGGCGTTGGGAGTAGATGTGGATGAGCGACGGCTGAGGCGAGTCACATATGCCGGGCCCCAGGCACGGGCCTCGACAGCCGACGAAAGGCGGGCGAACGTGGCTCGGGCGTTCCGGTGCGAGCCGGGCGGTCTCGAGGGCCGGAAGATCGCAGTGATCGATGACGTCACCACCACGGGGGCAACGCTTCGGGCCTGTGCGGCCGCGCTGAAAAGGGCCGGTGCAACGGAGGTGTGGGGTGTTACGGTGGCGAGGGAGCTGTAAGAAAGGCGGAGATGGGAAACTCGGTTTTCGTGACGTTTGTTGGGGGGTGGGGAGAGAGCGCTCCGGAGCGGGCGCTGGCCTCGGCGCAGAGGGCGATAGCGGTTGAGAACCTGAGGAAGGCGGTGGGGTGTGGGGGATTCGACAGGCACGTTCTAGTCACGAATGAGCCCGAGCTGCTCGACATAAAGCTCCCAAATGTGGAAGTTGAGAGGTCGCCGGAGCCGTTCCATTTCGGGCGGTGTTTGAGAGACGTGCTGCGGAAGCAGGGCGCGGACCGGGCCTGCTGCCTCGGGGGTGGGTCGATGCCTCTTGCTTCAGAGTCGTTGTTCGGGGAGGTGGCGAAGAGGCTCGGCGAAGGCTCGGATACCGTGATATCCAACAACCTGTATTCGGGGGACATGACGGCGTTTACACCTGTGGGGGCATTGGACAGGATACCCTTGCCGGAAATCGACAATCCTCTGCCGCGTTTGCTGAGGGACCACGCGGGCCTCGATGCTGTCGCCCTGGACAAGAGCATCGAGACACTGATGGACGTGGACACGCCCACTGACCTGGCGGTTCTGTCGCTGTATCCACGATTGCCTGAAGGTCTGAGACGGGCCTTGGTCACCACTGAATTGCAGGCAAGCCAACTGAAGAGGGCGATAGCCTGCTTTACGGACAAGGAGGCTCGGGTCACGGTGGCTGGCCGGGTTGGGAGTTTTGTGTGGTCGAGGTTGGAGACTGATACGGCGTGCCGGTGCCGGGTGGTGTCGGAGGGGCGGGGGATGCGGGCGGATGGGTGGGGTGGGGGTGGAAAGTCGATACTGGGTTATTTGCTGGAATCTTCGGGGGTGAGCGGTTTTTTCGACAAGCTATCGGAGATGGGGGACGCGGCGTTTCTCGATACGAGAGTGATATTCAATCACGCAGGAAAGAGCTTCTCGGCGCCCGACAGATTTTATTCGGACATGCTGGAAGCGGAGTCGGTGGCCGACCCGTGGCTGCGGGAGTTCACGCTCGGGGCAAGGGAGGCGGCGATTCCGGTGATCTTGGGGGGGCATTCGCTGGTGTCGGGGGGGATGCTGGCGCTGATAGATGCGGCCTGGGAGGGCTACCGGCCGGTAGCCCCTACAAAGAGAGAGCGGGACGGTCGGCCGATAGCCCCTACGGAGTGAGGGTAGGACAGTCATTTTCATTGACTCTCCTGACTAGCGTGAGATAGAATTTTCAGTCAAGGAAAAGAGACAACGGGCCCTGCGGCGTGGGCCGGCCATAGCTCCCGATTCAGGTAGGCACTCTCTTCAGGAAGTGCCTTATTTCATGGGAGCGGCCACTCGCCGACAGCCCTAGAAACAGAGGCGAAATGACCACTCTATTGGAACAGGACTCTGAGATAAAGCGAATAATAGATGCGGAGGCGGAGAGGCAGAAGCGGAAGATAGTGCTCATCGCCTCGGAGAACTATGCGAGCCGGGCGGTAATGGAAGCCCAGGGATCCATCCTGACCAACAAGTATGCCGAGGGATATCCAGGTAAAAGGTACTACGGTGGCTGTGAGTTCGTGGACCAGGCCGAGACACTCGCCATCGAAAGGGCTAAGGAGCTGTTCGGGGCCGAGCACGTTAACGTCCAGCCTCATGCAGGCGCCCAGGCCAACATGGGCGTATATTTCTCCCTTCTCGATCCGGGGGACACGGTTATGGGACTGCGTCTGGACCAGGGGGGACACCTAACGCACGGAAGCCCCGTAAATTTCTCCGGGCGCTATTACAACTTCGTCTCCTATGGGCTCGATCCCGATACCGAGCTAATTGACTACGACGAAGTGGACAGACTGGCGCGGGAGCACCGGCCCAAGATCATAGTGACGGGGGCCACGGCATACCCGCGGATAATAGATTTTGCACGTTTTCGCCAGATAGCCGATGAAGTCGGGGCTTTGCTGATGGTTGACATGGCCCACATTGCAGGGCTGGTGGCTGCGGGCGTGCACCCCTCGTGCGTGCCTCACGCCCAGGTAGTCACGACGACCACCCACAAGACCCTGCGGGGCCCGCGTGGAGCGATGATCATGTGCAACAAGGACCTCGCAAGCTCCATAGACAAGGGGGTCTTCCCCCGCATGCAGGGCGGCCCTTTCATGCACGCAATTGCGGCCAAGGCGGTGGCCTTCGGGGAGGCCCTGAGGCCCGAGTTCAAGCAGTATCAGCAGTCCGTCGTGGACAATGCCCGAATTCTGGCGAACCAGCTTCAAGAGTTGGGGTTCAGAATTGTGTCGGGGGGAACGGACACGCACTTGATGCTGGTGGACGTGTCGGCGTTGGGGCTCACTGGGAAAGAGGCCGAAGAAGCGTTGGACGCCGTGAACATCACGGCCAACAAGAACGCGATACCCAACGATCCACGTCCGCCCCGGATCACGAGCGGGTTGCGGGTCGGGACTCCGGCGGTGACCAGCAGAGGTTTCGGACCCAATGAAATGGCCGAAATCGCTCGGCTGATGTATCGGGTGGTTACGAACATCGACGACGAGATGGTCAAGGCAGAGGTCATGGACGCCGTTGGAGAGTTGACGTCTCGGTTCCCGGTGCCGGGGATTGACTACTAGGCGCGGGACTAGGGGCTGTGGGGCCTATGCTATAATGCCTTTCGGCCAAAAACCGGATTTTATAATAGTGGGAGTTCGCCCTTGCAAGGCTATGAGATAGTAACCATCGTCGATCCGCAGATTGCAGACGAGGATGTGCCGAAAACGTCGGAAAAGATCAATGAGTTCATCACCTCCAGGGGCGGCTCGATAGCTCGGGTCCAGAGATGGGGAAGACGCCGACTGGCCTACCCTCTCCAGAGACACACTGAGGCCCACTACCTGCTCACCACTTTTGCCCTGGAACCGCAGCACGCTTCCGAATTGGAGGCGGACCTCGTTCTTGCCCAGGAAGTGCTTAAACACATGGTAATCAAGGTGGATGAGGCGGAGTTTCAGAAGGCTGCCCAAGAGCCACCCAAGCCGGTTGCGGTGGTGACCCCAGCGAAACCCGCTGAGTCCGCGGCACCTGCAGAAGCCCCCGTAGCTGAGGCGCCCGCGGCTGAGCCGCCTGCAGAAGAGGCGTCAGGGCCGGCAACGGCGGAAGAGTCGGGAGGCGCTGAGAAGCCGACTGCCGAGGCTGCAGAGCAGCCGGAGGCGGAGGTTAAAGGAGAGCCGTAATCATGGTTGGCTTGAACAAGATGATGGTGATCGGCAACCTGGGGACGGACCCCGAGATGCGGTACACCCCCAACGGCAACGCCGTAACTTCATTTCGAATTGCGGTGAGCAGGTCCTACACACCAAAAGGTGGTGAGCGGCGGCAGGAGACCGAGTGGTTCAGGGTAGTCGCCTGGAACCAGCAGGCCGAGTCCTGCAATCAATTCTTACAAAAGGGCAAGCGGGTCTACGTAGAAGGCAGGCTGAAGAGCGATACCTGGGAGGGCCGCGACGGCCAGACCAGATTCACGAACGAGATCATAGCCGATCGTGTCCTGTTCCTGGACCGGCAACCCGTGGTAACCGTCCCTGGGGACGAGGCGTACGGGGAGAATACCGGAGTCGGGGATGAGGACCTGCCCTTCTAGCGCGCCCAAGCAAGTCAAGACATACTGAGTTCTAACGTCACGCCTCTGAGCGAGTTCGAGAAAGGGATGGTCTAAATTGGTCCAGTCAAGGTCGAGATCGGGTCCACCAAGGGAGCGGCGGGGAGGCAAAACGTGGTTCGCACGCAGGCGTAAGGTCTGCTCGTTCTGCGTAGACAAGGTAAAGACCATAGAATACAAAGACCCGACGAAGCTGAAACGTTTCATTTCCGACAGGGCGAAGATCGAGCCCCGGCGGAAGACCGGCACCTGCGCAAAGCACCAGCGCAGGCTGACCACGGCCATAAAGAGGGCCCGGACCATAGCTTTACTGCCCATTGCCCCGACCCACACGATGGACACCGGCCCAATAGTCGTCTCTGCGTAAGGCGTCGAAGGACTTTGACAACAGTCCGTGCCTCGGCCCCTGGAGAGCAGGGCCGGATATTCCCAAAACGTTTTAGCATATCCCCAAGCATGAACACCCAACCAGCTTCCCCATCGAAGAAGATCGGGATTGGACTTATGGGAGTTGGGGTGGTCGGGAGTGGGGTGGCGGCGGTACTGGAAGAGAAAGCGGGGGCCTTGGATGCGGGCCCCGGGGCCTGTATCGAAATCCGGCGAGCGCTGGTAAGAGACACATCCAAGCCCAGACCTGCCTCCCTACCACCTGAACTGTTCACTACCGACGCGGCTGACCTGCTTCAAGACCCGGAAGTCGACATAATAGTCGAATTGATGGGTGGAGAAGAGCCTGCCCGAGAGTATATCCGTGAGGCCTTGTCCAGAGGCAAGCACGTGGTGACGGCCAACAAAGAGGTGATGGGCAAGCACGGGCCTGATCTTTCGGGGCTGGCACAGCGTCAAGGAGTTGCGCTTCTGTATGAGGCCAGCGCAGGCGGCGGGATTCCCCTCATAAGCACCCTCCACCACGATCTATCCGCCAATGAAGTCACCGGCATCACAGCCATCATTAACGGGACCACAAACTACATCCTGACTAGGATGTCGCAAGAGGGTATCGAGTTCGGGGAGGCCTTGAAGGAGGCTTCGGAACTGGGTTATGCAGAGCCCGACCCCTCTGCCGACATCGAGGGGACGGATGCGGCCCACAAGCTGGCTCTAATCGCTAGCCTGGCATTTCATTCGGAGGTACGAACCTCGGACGTATATTGTGAAGGCATATCTCGGCTGGCGGCGCGGGACTTTCAGTACGCCCGAGAGCTGGGGTATGCAATCAAGCTGCTGGCCATAGGCAAGAATGATGGGAAGTCGATTCAAGTAGGGGTGCATCCTACGCTTCTGCCCGAAGACCTGCTGTTAGCCAAGGTGGACGGTGTTTTCAATGCCATCCAGATAGACACTGACGTGGCGGGCAGGATACTGCTATATGGCCGGGGCGCGGGCCCCGAGCCCACCGCCAGCGCCGTTATCTCCGACGTCTTGAGAATCGCCAAGGCGATGTCGATGGGCCAGGCCAACGGGTGGCCGGTATCGTCGGCCGTGCCGAAGGCGATAAGGCCGATGGTAGAGAGCGAGAGCCAGTTCTACGTGCGGATGACGGTGGAAGACACCTATGGCGTCCTGGCGCAGATAACGCAGATATTTAACGAGATGCAGATCAGTCTGGCCTCGGTGATCCAGAAGAGGTCAGACCCCGAGAACAATACTGCCGAGATTGTATTGATGACACACCCCGCATCGGAGAAGTCGATGCGGGGTTCGGTTGGGAGGATGGAGGGGCTCGAGGCCGTGAGGGAGATCGGGAACGTGATTCGGGTTGAAGGTTGAGGGAGAGGGACTGATGGGACAGGGAGTTCTCAACAGGTACGGCGAATATCTCCCGCTTACACGTTCAACGCCGATGATCACCATTGGCGAAGGCAGCACTCCCCTGGTGCGTTCGAGAACGATTGAAAAGGAACTGGGTGTCGGGAGGCTCTATTTCAAACTGGAGGGATGCAACCCGACAGGGTCTTTCAAGGACCGGGGAATGGTGGTTGCGGTGGCGAAGGCCCTGGAAGCGAATGCGGAGGCTATCATGTGCGCCTCGACGGGGAACACGAGCGCCTCGGCATCGGCATTCGGGGCACGGTTCGGGCTGGCGACGTACGTGCTGGCGCCCAAGGGTCGGATAGCCAGAGGTAAACTTTCCCAGGCACTGGTCCACGGGGCCAAGCTGGTCAGTGTAGACGGCAGCTTCGACGAGATATTACGCATTGCCCAGACTCTCACCGACACTTATGAAGTGGCCTTCGTGAATTCTCTGAACCCCAACAGAATAGAAGGACAGAAGACGGCAGCCTTCGAGATAGTGGACGATCTGGGAGAGGCCCCGAACTACCTTTTCGTGCCCGTGGGCAACGCAGGGAACATCACGGCGTACTGGAAGGGTTTCAAAGAATATGCAGATTTGGGGAAGGCGGGGAACAGGCCGCGGATGATGGGTTTTCAGGCTGCCGGGGCTGCTCCAATAGTCGAAGGGAAGCCAATAGAGAACCCCGAAACTGTGGCCTCGGCGATCAGAATAGGGAACCCGGCGAGCTGGAGCGGGGCACTGGCGGCGGAGAGGGAGTCGGGTGGGGTAATAGACAAGGTCACTGACGATGAGATTCTGGCTGCCTACCGAACGATTGCGGAAAAAGAGGGGATATTTGGAGAACCGGCCTCTGCCGCCTCGGTGGCGGGGCTGTATAAAATGGTGCGGGACGGGAAAGATTTTCGCGAGGCCTCGGCGGTGTGCGTGATCACGGGTACGGGACTCAAGGACCAGGAGATTGCCCTGCAGAGTAGAGGGACGTTCCTGGAGGCTCCTCCAACAGTGGAGGGGGTTGAGTCCGTTCTTGGACTAAGCCGGGTCCGGTCTGCGACTTAGGATGGACAGTTGGTAGACAAAGAGGCCATAGAAAAGGCGGTCGGGGAGATAATAGCCGGGCTCGGGGCGCTGAGCCCGAGCAACGGGTTGCTGGACACGCCGACTCGGGTGGCGGTGGCGTATGAAGAGCTGTTTTCGGGAATCGACCAGGACCCGTCCAAGGAGTTGGCCGCGAGTTTCGAGGCAGACCATGACGACCTGGTCATGGTGCGGCACATGCCCTTCTATTCGATGTGTGAGCACCACCTGCTGCCCTTCTTTGGGTCGGCGGACATAGGCTACATTCCGAGCGGGAAGGTGGCGGGGGTGAGCAAGCTGGCCCGAGTCGTGGAGATCCTGTCTCGGAGGCCGCAGATGCAGGAGCGATTGACGCAGCAGGCGGCTGATACGATATTCGAAGCAGTATCGCCGGACGGGTTGGTGGTGATGTTAAACGCCGAGCACCTGTGCATGACCATGCGGGGGATTCAGAAGCCCGGGACTCGCATCGTCACCCTGGCGACAAGAGGTGACTTCGAGCGGGGTCGGTACACCAAGGAACAGCTCATTTCGATTCTACAGGGGAGTTGATGACGGGTCTGCAAATGGTGCGGGAGACTTTCTCGGGGCTTGAGCCGCGATGGGAGGGGCTGTTGGGTAGGGCGGGGGAGAACAACATCTTCCTGAGTCCCCAATGGTACGAGCTCTGGTGGGAGTCTCTTTCCGACGGCCACGAATTGCTTCTCTACGCCTGCATGGATGGTGAAGAACTGGTTGGGGTGCTTCCCTTGAAGAGGGCAGCAAACGAACTATCGTTTATCGGGAGCGCCAACGTTTGCGACTACATGGACTTCGTGGTGGCAGAAGGTCGGGAGGAAGAGGTTTACGCGGCGATCACGGAGCACGTGCTGGAGATGGAGTGGAAGGAATTGGCGCTGAACGGGGTCGACGGTCAGTCTCCGACCATGACGCGGCTCGTGGACTCCCTTCGGGAGCGTGGGGTCGGGGTGACAATCCGGCCAGAGGAAGTGTGCCCAACCGTCAAGCTGCCGGGAAGCTGGGACGAGTATCTAGCTGGGCTGAGCAAGAAAGACCGCCACGAGCTTCGCAGGAAGCTGCGCCGCCTTTACAGTGCTGGAGACGTGAGATATCATGTCGCTGCCCAATGTGACGGATTTCCCAAAGATTTGGAGGAGTTTCTAGGGTTGCTGGAGGGCAGCCGAGTCGACAAAGCGGCGTTCATGACCCCGAAGATGAGAGGGTTCTTCAGGAACACACTTTCGGGGCTTGCGAAGATCGGGGCCGTGCGGCTCAGCTTTCTGGAAGTGGACGGCAAGCGGGTTTCTTCGACCATCTGCTTCGACTACGACAACCGATATTTCCTCTATAACAGCGGGTACGATACAGAGTATTCACACCTTAGCGTCGGGCTGCTACTAAAGGCATTGTGCCTTAAGCAAGCCATTGAGAATGGCAAAACGGAATTCAATTTCCTGAGGGGCGCCGAGCCGTACAAATATCACCTAGGGGCCGTCGACGAAGTTGTTTACACCATATCGGCCAACCGCTAGGGCGTCTTTTTCAGTGCACATACACACCAGTTCACCGTGTCCATGTCCAAGGATAATTTGCGGATAGCGCTAGTCAGCGTCCACGGTTGCCCCCTCGCCCGTTTGGGTGAGAAAGACACCGGGGGCATGAACGTATATCTGCTTCAATTGGCCAAGGAACTGGGCAGCCTTGGGATCACCGCCGACGTTTTCACCCGCTTCCACGACCCGAACGATCCCGAGATAGTCGACCTGGGACCCGGGTCTCGGGTGATACATATCAAGGCGGGGCCCTGGTACGAATCCAAAGAGGGCATCTATTCCCTACTCCCGGAATTCGTGGAAAACATGATCAGCTTCCAAAGGGAGCGCGGTCTGGCTTACGATCTGTATCACAGCCACTACTGGTTGTCGGGGGAGGTGGTGTCGAGGCTTAATCAACACGTAAGGCTTCCCCACGTCGCCAGCTTCCACACGTTGGGAGAGGCGAAGATACGCGCACGGTCCGAGGAGAACGAGAGCATAGTGCGGATCCGGTCGGAGAGGGACACCCTGCATCGGGCGGACCGTATTGTCGCCGTTAGCGAGCACGAGCGGGGCAATATGATCGACTTCTACGAGGCGCCGGGAGACCGGATTCAGGTCATCCCCTGCGGCGTTGACATGGATGTCTTCAAGCCGATGCCCAAAGATGAGGCACGACGGGAACTTGGGCTTGGCGACGAGAATGTCCTACTCTACGTGGGCCGAGTTCAGCCACTCAAGGGGCCTGAGCTCTTGCTGGAGTCGGTGGCGAGGATGGACCTAAATGAAAGATTGAAGGTACTAATCGTGGGCGGGGACGTGACGGGGGATGAAGAGGTTACGAAGGTGCGTCGGCTGGCAGGGGAACTGGGGATAGATCACCTGGTTTCATTCGAAGGGACGGTACCCCACAAACGGCTGGTCCACTACTACAACGCGGCCGATCTCTGTGTGGTCCCATCCTTCTACGAAAGCTTCGGGCTGGTAGCGGCGGAGGCGATTGCCTGCGGCACTCCCGTGGTGGCCACGGCGGTCGGGGGGCTGCCTGAGACTGTGAAGGACGGGCTGAACGGCAGCCTGATCCGGGACCGTAACCCCGAGACTTTGGCCGAGAAGATAAGCCTGCTGCTAAATGACGTGCGGCTGCGTGGACTGCTGGCGTCGCAGGCGCGGGAGTCGGTGGCTGCGCTGGACTGGCCTACGGTGGCCGGTCGGGTCGCTGGTCTGTACGAGTCGGTGTACCGGGCGGTTAACTAAGACCGGTTACAAGGCCCGTTCGTACCAAACCGTCACGGCCTGTCTTCTGAACCCCCCGGCTCGATATATCCTGTGGGCGCTCGGGTTCTGGCTGTCGACTGTGAGGTCGATGCGGGACGCGCCTGAATCTCTCAGATATTGAACTCCGGCCCTCATTATGGACGTGCCCAGGCCCTTGCCCCGGTATTCGGGGTGGGCGCCCATCATCCCGATCCAGCCTTGGGTACTTTTATCTCCGCGCTCCAGCCGAGTCCAGTTGAAGCCGACTGGTGTGTCGCCGTCCAGGACCAGGAGAATGTCGTCGAAGCTGAAGAGGCCCATGCGAACCTTGTAGTGGACGTCTTCGGGTCTATTGGGGCTGTATCCCCAGTGCTTGGCAAAGGACAGGTTCTGGACGAAGCGGAGCCGGTCTTCGTCGCCGTCTCTGAAGGGGCGGATCTGGAATTCTGATGACAGGCCGGGGTCGGGGACGGTGGAGGGGTCATCGAGCTTCATCTCCCAGAACTTACGGATGAAGCGAAAGCCGCAGCGCTTGGCGAGCCTGCGGGTGTTGAGTGCGCCGAAGGGGAAAGCCATCTGGATTATCTCGTATCCGAGGCCGGACGCCCTGTTAACCGAGGCTTCGACGAGTCGGGTGCCGGCGCCCCGATGAAGGTGGTCGGGGTGGACGGCGCCTTCAAGGACCACGCGCTTGAGGGGAGGCTCCATATTGGCTATTAGATAGGCGATGGGTTGGTCGCGGTCCAGGGCTAGGAAGACGTCCCGCTCGGGGTCTATTGTGGGTTGACCAAGCCATACGTACATGTTGTCGATGGATCGGGCGGCCCACCAGCCTTTGTCGCCGTGGATGGAGTTGGTGAGAGACCAGAGCCGGTCCAGGTCTGAATTCTTGTAGCTTTTTACGGTAATTATGGTATCGGCCTCCTGGGGGTGGGGGTGGGAATATACGAGCGTGTGGAGGCTGCATTCTCCTCCATCTTGCGAGCCTGCGCCAAGTCATAAGAAGCTTGGCGGCGCACCCAAAAGTCGGCACTGGCCCAACCCGCTTTCTCCAGCCGAATCGCCATGAGCGGTGATACCGCCGCATGGCCGTTCAACACTCGTGAAAGGGTGTGCCGTGCTACTCCCAGCCGCCTAGCAGTCTCGCTGACGCTGAGACCGAGGGGAACGAGACAGTTTTCCTTTATGCCGGTTCCCGGGTGTGGAGGGTTATTCATTGGCAGCACAGGATTCACATGGCAATAATAAACGACGGGATGGGCCTAGTACAGGAAGAGGGTGTTGCGTCCCTATTCTTGGTCTGAGTCGTGGGCATACGCGTTAGATTCCTCGCGGGGCCTCGGAATGACAGGGGGTTGGGAGGTGGGATGGCGTTAGTTACCCATGAGTGGTTGTCATTACGGGGCCACCCCCGCTCGACCCTTCAACTCTGCTCAGGGTGAGCGACCCCACCCTGGGATGGATTCACGCCTCGGCGCACGCCAAAGGCGCACTTACAGCATCTTCGACGGGCTTGGGGGCCGGGATGACGGAAAAAGGGGGATATGTCGGGATTGACAGAGGTGTCTCGAGTGTAGGAAAGTAGCTTGCCGACTCCGGTTATTGGGGTCGGGTTAATAATTTACTCCAGGAGCAACGCATCTGATGATTCCCACCCCCAGTTCCGTCCTTGTAGTGACGCCCCACCCAGACGATTTTGAGTTCGGGTGTGCGGGCATAGTAGCCAAGTGGATCAAAGAAGGGGCCAAGGCCGTCCTGGTGGTTGCGACCAACGGGGACAAGGGGACCGACGACCCTGAAATGACTGCCGAGAAACTCGCGGCTATCAGGCGTGAGGAGCAGCTGGAGGCCGGTCGGGTGCTGGGGTTGAGCGAAGTGGTGTTTCTCGATTACCCGGACGGCGGCCTGGAAGATACGACGGAGTTCCGGGGCAAGCTGGTCAGGAACCTTCGGATTCACAAGCCTGAAGCGGTATTCACGACCTATCCCCTCCGCCGGAGCTTCTACCTGCACCGGGACCACCGCATGGCGGGACAGGTAACCCTGGACGCATCTTTTCCATACGCCCGGGACAGGCTCCACTTCCCCGAACACGCCGCCGAGGGGCTGGAACCCCATAAGGTGAAGCACATATTGTTCTGGGGAAGCGAAGACCCCGACACCCACTTCGACATCTCAGAGACTATCGACTTGAAGATTGCGGCCCTGAAATGCCACAAGAGCCAGGTGGCCGATACGGAAGACTGGAACGTGGCAGACAGCTTGCGGAATCACGCAGAGAACCTGGGCAGGGACAAAGGCATTCCCTACGCCGAGGCGTTCAAGGTGATGAACCTTCGGGGATAGGGCGCCGGTTGTTCGACCTTCACAGCCACATCCTGCCGGGCCTCGACGATGGTGCAAAGACCATTGAAGAATCGATGAAGATGCTGAGGGCTGCGTCGGGGGACGGGATTAAAGGAATGGCGGCAACTCCGCACGGCAAGGACGTGCGTGAGGCCGGGGTGCTAGGCCTGGTGCCCGAGCACGTCGAAACGTTAAACCGGCTGTCTCAGGAAGAAACGCTCGACATAAAGATCTATGTCGGGATGGAAAACCATCTAACCCCTGACCTTCCTGAGTTGGTAGTATCAGGTCGGGCATTCCCCATCAACGAGGGCCGCTACATTCTCGTCGAGCTTCCTTTCGACTCCCTTCCCGACTACACAGACAACGTGTTGAGTCGTCTTCAGGAGCAAGGGCTGACACCCTTGATTGCTCACCCGGAACGGCAAGTGGACATCATGAAGGACCCCTCGATTATGGGAAACCTGGTGGGGCGGGGGATGCTCGGGCAGGTGACTTCGACGTGCATATTGGGGAGGTTTGGGACTGAGGCGCGGGATACGGCGGAGATTCTGTTGAAGAAGGGCTGGGTCCACGTTATTTCCACGGACTGCCATCGTCCAGCCGGACCCCGGGCCCCGGTGATGGCGGAGTCGGTGGTGGAAGCGGGGAAGATTGTGGGGGCAGAAAGGGCGCGGGCTATGGCTGCGTATGTGCCCAGGTCGATTCTGATGGGCGGACGGATAGAGGCCTAGGCGAAGCCGAAGAGGCCCGCAACGGTGTCGCAGACTATCTTGCGTCGTTCGTCGGCGGGGACGTCTGCAAGGACTTTGGCGAGGATCTCACGGGACTTGGGCCACGTGGACTCGGCGTGGGGGTAGTCGGAGCCCCAGGTGAGGCACTGGACGCCGATGAGGTCTCGCAGTTGAATTCCGATGTCGTCCTGCTGAAAGCTCATGGTGACGTTGCTTCGGAAGTAGTCGCTGGGTAGGACTCCCTCCTTGAAGCGGTGAGGCGCCGTTTGGCTTAACTCGGAGTAGAGCCAGTCCATGGTCCTGAGGAAGTAGGGGGCCCAGGCAAGCTCGTGCTCCACAATTGCCACGTTAAGTGCAGGGTGCCTTTCGAAGACCCCCGAAAAGATCATAGAAGCTACGGATTTCCTGACCCAGTGGTCCTGGTTGACGCTGAAAGCGGCCGCTCCTTCTTCGTCGCCGTTGACGGTGAAGACGCTGACCTGCCCGGGGCCTGGCCTGTTTGAGGCGATGTGCATGCTGAGGACGATCCCGAGGGACTCGGCGGCGGACCAGAAGGGTTCGTAGTCGGGGTGTTCGTATTGCTTGTCATCACCGGGATAGGTGGTAATCATGGCGCCGCGGAAGCCTAGTGCGGAGCACCTTTCCAGCTCTCTTGTACCTTCGGCCACGTCATCCAGGGAGATAAGGGCGTTGCCCTTGAATAGGCCGGGGTTGGCGGAGCAGAAGTCGGCGAGCCAGTCGTTGCTGGCGCGGAAGCAGGCGGCGAGGAGGTCGGGCTTCAGGATGGTGTAGAGTCGGGCGCCGATGGTGGGGTAGATGACCTCTCCGTCTACGCCGTCGATTTTCATGTCCTCTGTGCGGGGGGCGGGATCGAAGGCACCGGGTCGGACATCATCGAGGGTACCCTCGAAGGTGATGGACTCGGGGTCTTCGTAGCGGAGACCCGCTTGAGAGGGAGCGCCAATGGAGCCGAGGGGCTGGTCGCCTTCCACCAGCCAATTGGCCATTCCATCATCGCCGATGACCATGTGGGGGGCGCGGTCTCGGAAGGCGGGATCTATACGCGAGGTCCAGAGATCGGGGGGTTCGACTATGTGAGAATCGGAGGAAAGAACTTCCAAGTTTGGCATAGCATCCGCCTTCCGTAGAGTAAGTGGTGGAATGTTAGGAGAGGGAATGGGGCATGTCAACGGTACGGGAGTCGTTGACATGCCGTTTTGGGCGAATCTATGATTCGGGGTACCACCGGCCCAATTCGTAACAAAGCCGAATCGGAGACAACTTATGGCAGCTTCAGACGCGACAGGAATGATCCAGACGGTGCTCGGGCCCATATCTCCCGAGGACTTGGGGGTAACCCTTACCCACGAGCACGTGTTCATCCACTTCAAGCCCCTGTACCTGGAGCCGCAGGAAGGGAGCCGCAAGGGACTTGCGATGAAGCCCGTGACAATCGACGACGTTGGGTGGATAAGGGGAAACTGGGCCAGTAACTACGAAAACCTGGGCCTTTACGATGAGGAATTGATGATCAAGGAGGTGAGCCGGTTCTATAGAGCCGGGGGGCAGAGCCTGGTGGATGCAACGAACCGGGGGATCGGGAGGGACCCGTTGGCACTGGCGCGGGTGTCACGGGCAACGGGCCTGAATATTGTCATGGGGTCCGGGTACTACATAGAGCCTTTCCAGCCGGCGGGCTGGACCGATACCGACGAGGACCAGATGATGGAGGAGATAGTGGAGGATGTGATGGAGGGGGTTGGGGACACGGGAATCAGGGCGGGGATAATCGGGGAGCTGGGGTGTTCGTGGCCGTGGACGGAGGCGGAACGGAGGTCCGTGAGGGCGGGGGCTCGGGCGCAGGTAAAGACGGGGGCGCCGCTATCGATCCACCCCGGGCGCCATCCCTCTGCCCCGCTGGAGATCGTCCGGGCTATCGATGCGGCGGGAGGGGACGTTTCCCGGACGATAATGAGCCACGTTTGCCGGACGATATCGGACTACGGAACGTTGAAGGAGCTGGCGGATACGGGCTGCTACATCGAGTACGACCTGTTCGGGGCTGAGCAGGCTTTCTATCCCCTGGCGCCATCGTTCACCATGCCCAATGACGGGACGAGAGTCGACTTCATCATGCGGTTAATCGAGGACGGACACCTGAACCAAATAGTAGTTGCGCACGACACGGCGTGGAAGACGAGGCTGCATAGTTATGGGGGGCACGGATACGCTCACCTGCTGGAAACCGTGATGCCGATAATGCGGGGCAAGGGGATGACCAGGGAGCAGATAGACGCGATATTCGTGGAGAACCCGAAGCGGGTGCTGCCGTTTGTGTAGGCGCCCTAGGTTTCTCCGCAGACGACTATCTTGCGGGAGGCGAAGTCCTCGATCTGGTCGGGGGTGTAGCCTAGCTCGGTGAGAATGCTGGCGGTGTGCTCTCCGACGACGGTGATGGGGCCGAGGTTGGTGCCTGAGGTCTCGGAGAAGTTGATCATCGGGCCGTAGCGAAGGTATTTCCCGATTGCCGGGTGCTTCTGGTCGACCATCAGGCCGCTATCCTTCATGCGCGAGTCAGTGTTGACGAAGTCGCTGAAATCCTCGGGGTAAACGGTCACGCAGGCGACGGCCTTGGGGGTCAGGAAGTCCTGCCACTCGGAGGCGGGCCGGGTCTTGAAAATCGAGTCCAGGATGGCTGCGAGGGCATCATCGTTTTCGAGGCGGGAGTCGGGGGTGGAGAAGCGTGGGTCGGCGATAAGATCCTCTCGGGCGATGGAGCGGCACAAGGTTTTCCACTCGTCATCGGTGTCGCAGGCGAGGAAGAGCCAGCCTTCACTTGATTCATACATGCGGTAGAGGGCGTGAAGGCCGAAGAGGTCGGGGTCGGGGAGGCGGCGGGAGGGCTTGCCTGGGAACTGTACGTAGTCGTCCGAGTTGACGAACAAACCAGTGCCCACCATGGTGGGTTCTACGTATTGGCCCTTTCCAGTCTTTTTCTTGACGTAGAGCGCCATCAGCAGTGAGACGGCAACTACCATGGAGGCGCTGACGTCGGGGTTGGCTTCGTTGGAGACGGAGAGGGCTTTGGCGATGCGGCGGGTGTCTTCATATGAGAGATCAGCGTCGGGAGGGGGAGGGGTGCCAAGCCCCGCCTGGTACAGGGCACCCCCCGCCACGGCCCCGGGTATGGGGTGCATGACTGAGCGGGGTGAGTAGGGGCCGGTTGACCCGTAGCCCGCGCCATACAGATAGACGAGTCCGGGGTTTATCTTGCTCAGGGTTTTGTAGTCGATACCAAGACGGTCCGGGACGCCGGGTCTGAGGTTGTGGACCAGGGCGTCGGATTTTTGGATGAGGCGGTGGATGATTTCGCGGCCCTCGTCCGTTTTAAGGTCTACAGCTACGGACTCCTTGCTCTGGTGGGTCCTGAGGCCCATGAGGCCGAAGCCGCGCCACGGTTCTCCACCCAGGGGCTCGACCTTGATGACACGCAAGCCGAGGTCGGCGAGGATGGACGGGCCGAGGGGTGTGGCGATCCAGGAGGCAAAGTCAACGATGGTTATGCCTTCAAGGGGCTTTTGAGGCCTTGACCCGTTTCCGGTAATGGCAGAAGGTCTACGACCGTTTCGGGATAGGGCGATGACATCGGTGGTGTGCTGGCCGGGGGTGGGGGCGGGTCGGGTGACGCCGACGGGGGTCTCGGTAAACGTGGCTATCCGGCTTGCTTGCTTGATTAGACGACCGTCCGTGGTTTCAACGGTCATGGTGTGGGCGTTGGCGACGACCTGGGGATGGGTGAAGGCGCTGGCCGTTTGCCTGAATGGCTCTGATGCGGCGTCGACCTCCGTCATAAAGGTGCGGGTCCAATCGTCTAAGGGGCGCTCCTTCATCCGTGCGAACATGCGCTGGTAGAGCTCTTCTTCGGCCTCTTTGGACTCGGTGTTGGGGAAGTGGCTGAATCGGGAGTCGGCAAGGTAATCGCCCAAGCCGATGCCAATAATCCAGTTGAAGAATAGGTGCTCCATAGCGTTGGCCATCTGGAGCCACTGCCCGTCCTTGGTGGGGCTTACGAAATATTGAGGTGTGGGCTCGGTCTCAGACCATCCGAGGGTGGGGTTGTCTCCGCGGTTTTTAAGCTGCCAGAGAAGCCATAACCAATCGTAGGCGATAAGGGACTGGAGGAGACTGGTCTCGACTTTCTGGCCTCGGCCGGTCTGCTCACGGACCAGCAGGGCGGAGAATATGCCCTGCAGAGCCAGCATTCCGGCACCGAAACTGGCGACGGGCAGGGCAGCGAACTTTGGCCCATCGCGGTCTATCTGCTTGTCGAAAACATGGAAACGACCGGTGTGAGCAGCGACTATGGCGTCGTAACCCTTGACGTGATCCAAACCTTTGAGCGGGCCGAAGCCTGAGACGGAGCAATAGACGAGGGCCGGGTTGACTGCCCTTAGGGTCTCGTAGTCTGCCCCCAGGCGTTCGGCGGCGCCGGGCATGAGGGTGTGGAGGAGGACGTCACTGTTCGCGGCGAGACGTTTGAGGGTGTCCTGTCCGTCGGGGGACTTGAGGTCCAGAAAGGCGCTCTTCTTGCCTCGATGCCACATGGGGGAGGCGTAGTGGGACCAGGTGGGATCGCCACCGGGGCCCTCGATCTTGATGACCTCAGCGCCTGCGTCGGCGAGAAGCACGGTAGCGAGGGCACCCGTCCAAGTGCGGCTGAGGTCAAGAACCCTGAGACCGGAGCAGATTTCAGGAATCATGGTTTCAAAGCAGGTAAGCTAGTTGAAGCCGTAGAGCTTGGCGGCGTTCAGGTAGCCGATCTTGTGCTTCTCTTCGTCGGTGCAATCTGAGAGGACGTCGGTGAGGACCTGCCGGGAGCGGGGCCAGGTCGACTCCCGGTGGGGGTAGTCGGAACCGAACATAATGTTCTCTACGCCAATCACGTGGCGCAGAGCGATGCCCAGTTCATCCTCCTGGAAGGAGACGAACATGTTCTGGTGGAAGACGTCGCTGGGGAGCCGGTCGTCCTTAAACTTGATCTCGGTGACATAGCGGTGTTTTTCGTAGGCCATGTCCATCATCTTGATGAAGTATGGGGCCCAAGAGAGTTCGTATTCTACGACGCCGACCTTTAGTTTCGGGTGCCGTTCGAATATGCCCCCAAACATCATCTGCGCTACGGACCTGCGGACCCAGTAGTCCTGGGTGGCCCTGAAGGCTGCGGTGCCCGCCACGGAAGCGTTGTTGGCGAATGCGCCGATACGTGCCGGCCCCGGCCGTACGGAGCCGGAGTGGATGCCGACGGGAATACCGGTGTCCTCGAAGGCGCTCCATATTGGGGCGAACTCGGGATTGTCATAATGCTCGTCCTCGGACTGGTAGGCGGGGATTACGAAGCCGGAGAGGCCGAGCCTAGCGCTTCTCTGGATTTCGACCACGGCCTCGGGGACGTTGTCGAAGCTGATGGCGGCGGTGCCCTTTAGCTTGTCGGGGTGAGCGGCTCCGAAGTCGGCGGACCAGTCGTTGAGGGCACGGAAGCAGGCGGCAAGGAGGTCGCCGCGAACGTCTACGGTGTAGAGGCGGGTGCCGATGGTCGAGTAGACCACTTCGCCCACCACACCGTCGACCTCCATAGCCTTGAGGCGCTCATCGGGGTCGTAGGCTGCCAGCGGGGACTCCTCGTAGTTACCCTCTATGGAGAGCGAATCGAGGTCCGTGTACCGGCGTCCGGCCTGGGTTGGGCCTCCGATGGAGCCAATGAGTATGTCGTCGCCGACAACCCAGTTGTCGACATTGCCGTTCCTGACAACCCTGGGGGCCTTGTCCCGGAAACGGGCGTCGGTGCGGGTCTGCCAGAGGTCGGGGGGTTCTACTACGTGGGAGTCGGCGGAGATTAGCTGCTCAAGGACCACTGCTTAGCCTACCTCTCTCATTAAACAGGCCCGCTGAGGGGCTTATTTGGGGGTTCGACGTGGGAATCCGGTGGGCAGATATTACCATAAGGGGCCTTAGCCACGCCAAGCGCAAGCAAACCCTTAGGAGAATGTGCGTTTGTGGGCTAGTGCGGCTATGGCTTCAACGACGACCCGGTGGGCGTGCTCGGCGGTGACCGCGCCCGGACCGTCGTAGGGTGGAGAGACTTCCACGACGTCCATGGCGACTAGGTTGACCCGAGAAACGATGTTCCGGACGGCGCGGAGAAGCTGGCTGGGGTTCATGCCTCCGGGTTCCGGGGTGCCGGTGCCAGGCGCGAAGCCCGGGTCAAGGACATCGATATCCACGGAGAGGTAGATAAACTCGGGGCCGTCCAGGGCTTCATTGATGGCCTCGTCCATGACAACGTCGAAACCACGCTCTTCGAGCTCGGTCATGAGGTGCCAGCGCATGCCTTGCTCTTCCATCCATTGCCAGACCTCGGCGGGGGGCCAGTAGCCCCGGAGGCCGATCTGGACGAAGTTCCTGGGGAGGACGGAGCCGCTTTCGATGAGCCTGCGCATGGGGCTGCCGTGGGCGATCAGGCTGCCTCCGAAGCTGTCTGGGGCGGTGTCGGCGTGGGAGTCAAAGTGGATGATGCCGACCTTGCCTCGTCCCCAGGCGTCGGCGACGGCGGTAGCGGCTGGAAGGGTTATCGAGTGGTCGCCGCCGAGGACTATAGGAAGGGTGTTGGCGGCCAGGGCGTCGGAGACTTTGCGATTGATGGCGGCGTGGGCGAGTTCCAGGGAGTGGGGAGAGCAGTTGGCATCGCCGAAATCCACGACCTTGAGGACGGCGAAGGGGGCGACCTTGAGGGAGACGTGGTACATGGGCTCGACGGGACTGCCGCCGACGTATCCTGCGGCCTGGCGAATGGCCCGGGGCCCGAACCTCGTTCCCGGCCTTATGGTGGTCCCCATATCGAAGGGTGCGCCCATGATCGCCACGTCGGGGGCGAGGCGTTTGAGTTCAGCGGGGTCGGTGACGTAGGGCAGCTTGAGGAAAGAGGGCAGGCCGATGAAGGAGGGTTCGGGGTCGGGAGTGGGTTGGGTAGTCATGGAGGCAATTCTAGTCTGCCCATGCCGTTCGTACAAGCGATTGCATTCGTTTGACACGTTAGTGACACACCGGGTTTTTCTTTAGTCCTCCAGAGGCGGATCTTCGATTGTGGAGTTTCGGTTTCCGTTCTGTCTGTTGGGTTTTGGGAAGGCGATGAAAGACGCTTGCTGGATTAGGCTCCCTATATTTAGATAATGCGGGCATGGAGGCGTCCCGGGAACGTGGGGACGGGGCTCCGCCGCCGCCTAGACCTGGAAGTATGGTCGGACGTACGGGTCCGTCATCCGTCATAGGCTCCGATGCAGGGTTGGCTG
This sequence comes from Dehalococcoidia bacterium, assembly GCA_965197585.1. Classification (GTDB taxonomy): domain Bacteria; phylum Chloroflexota; class Dehalococcoidia; order Plut-88900; family Plut-88900; genus Plut-88900. The sequence continues at coordinate 1,286,956 of OZ240215.1, read as the reverse complement.
CGCTGTCCGCCGTAGGCGAGTGCAGGAAGGGGAAAGTCCAGGGTCAGTTCCCCTCGCAGGAGTACGGGATATCCAGTTAGCCGACGATGTCCCGGAGCCGGGAGACGGCGGCAGCCCAGTTTATTTGAGGAAGCGGACGGAGAGCCGAGAAGTCCTCGGCTACGGGCTGCCCCGTTCCGCTCCATGGGACAAGGTTGCTCCGTGAGGAGACTTTCAAGTACGGTCCAGGGCGTCTTCCATCGCCTGATGGTCAGGGAAGGGATAGCTGGGGCCCTTGGTAGAGGAGATGGCGGCTTTCGCTTGAGCCGCGGGGCGGCGGGTGGGCCGCCCGTTGGGATGGGCTTGGGCGTTGAGTCCTCGGGTGGGTCGAGTGGGCTTCCCTAGTTTTTGGTACCTCCTTAAGGTGGGTGTCGGGTCTAGACTGGCCCAATAATAGAACATGTGTCTTATGAAGTCAAGGGGGATATGTCACCCCTCTATGTGAACGGGATCAGCAAGTGGTTTGTTGACCTATCTCAGGGGTGGGGGTTAAATTAGCGCGGTTTCCACCAACCGGAGGTGCAATATGGCAGTAACCAAGCCGGGCTACATCAACTCATACGTAGGATTTCCGTCCTTCTTCGGGGCGCCGATCATCGGGAGGGAGGAAGTGAAGGAAGGGATGACGGTGGTGGCGGGGGTGCCGATTGACGAGGGAATCAACATCGGGAGGAAGGGTGCGCGGTTCGGGCCTCGGGGCATACGGGAGGGGACGTACAAGTATCGGATGGTGCAGGAGATGGCCGAAGACCGCACGACGGTCGACCTGGACTCGCACATGGGGTTTCGGTTCAAGGGTGACGGGCTCCTGGCCGACATCGGCGACCTGGATATTTCTCCCCAGGACATCATGGTGACCACGGAGGGTGTGGCCTCGGGGGTGAGCGATATCGTGCGTCGGGGGGGCTCGCCGGTAATCCTTGGGGGCGACCACTACGTTTGCTACCCGGGCTTTCTCGGGTTTGCGAGGGGGATGATGGAGAGGTATTCGAGTCCACGGATTGGGTACCTGCACATCGACAGCCATCCCGATTTCTGGGACGAACTGCAGGCAGGCAGCCGATTTAATCACGGCACGTCTGCCAGGCGCATCAGCGAGAACGCTACCATCTCCTACAAGAATATGGCGTGGCTGGGGCTGAATGGCGCAGTCCTAGATGCCGAGCAGTATCGGATGTACACCGACCACAGTCTGAAGATGGTGACGGCGCGGCAGATGCTGGACAAGGGAATCGAGGAAGCTCTCAAGGAAGTGTTGGAAGTTGCGGCGGCGAGTGTGGACGCTGTGTACGTGAGTGTGGACATTGACGTTGTAGACGGATCGGAGTCGCCGGGGACGACCGCGTGCGTTTACCAGGGTATCCGGGCCCGGGAATTCCTATCGCTGATGACGGCTCTCGGCCAGTACGACATTGTGAAGGGTATAGACCTGTGTGAGGTGGCCCCACCCCTGGACCCGACGGACAGGACGATGCACCTGGCGGCGCTCGGGCTGCTGGCGGCTCTCGGGCCCCGGTTGTTCGAGACCATAGACATGAAGACCGGGCAGCCGACGGGGGGTGGGGGGTTTTCCTACTAGGGGCGCGATGACCAATATCCGATACGTAGACGTGGACGGGCACATTCTTGAGCCCGTCGACCTTTGGCTGGAATACATCGAACCCGCGTTCCGTGACAGGGCCATGCGGGTGGAGGAAGATCGGGCTGGGTTGGAGTGCTGGAGCGTCGACCGGCGGCCCATTGCATTCTTCTCGGGTGGGACGGCGGCTGATGCAGCCTCCATTGGCAAAAGCTTGGAATGGCGGAAGGAAAACATCTTCGACAACCATCGCGTTGGTTGGGCTGAAGGTCTGGCGATGAATCCACCGGCATGGCAACCGGACCGCCGTGAGGGGATGATGAACGAGGAGGGAATCGACATAAGTATCCTCTATCCGTCCATAGGTCTCACCTTGCCCCGGATTGAGGATGGGGAGTTGAGTGCGACGCACTGCCGTGCCTACAACAACTGGATCCGGGATTTTTGTTCCCAGGTCCCGGGCCGACTGTTTCCTGCCACCACCCTGCCCTGGGGGGACGTGCAATTGACCGTACAGGAGATGAAGAGGACCTCGGGGTTCGGGGCTAGGGCGGTGATGGCGCCCAATACACCGCCGGGTGACACGTCCTACGGGCGCGCTCGATGGGACCCGGTATGGGCGGAGTTTGTTTACCAGGGGATTCCGGTGTCGCTTCACGTGGGCAATGCGGGGACGACTGTGGGCAGCATCCTGTACCCGGAGTTTACCCAGCCGAACTGGTGGGACTTCGTGACCGGGCCCCTCGACACGATTCTGGGTTTCGTGAGCTTCTTTCAAGGTGGGGTGTTTGACCGTTTCCCGGAACTCAGGTTAGTAGTGCTGGAGGCGGGGTGTGCGTGGATGCCGTGGATTCTAGAGCGGATGGATGAGATGCAGTCGGTGATTGGTTTTACGGCGGAGTCGATGATGCGGCCGAGCGAGTACTTCAAGACGCAGTGCTGGATATCGCTGGAGCCGAACGACGAATTCGGGCCGTTCGCAATCAAGAATCTGGGAGCGGATAGAGTATTATGGGCGTACGACTACCCGCATTCCGATTCGGAAACTGAACCCATAAAGCACCTTACGAAGCTGCTGGAAGGTCTATCGCCGGAAGAACGCTGTCTCGTGGCGGGGGACAATGCGGTTGAGCTATATCGGTTGCAATAGAGAGGCAATCTTGGGAAAGAGACGAGCGGGGACTATATAATAGGGGCACCAATAGCCGGTTTTGAGCCAGGAGGTAAAAAGGCGTGAATAAGTCACTCGTTATAGATGTCGATGGTCACATCCTGGAGCCGTCAGACCTTTGGGTCAAGAACATCGAGCCTGAATATCGGGATATGGCGATGCACATGGGAGTCGGGGAGGATGGGCTGGAGCAGTGGTTCGCCGAAGGCAAAGGCGATGTATTCCTAAGCAAGGGCACGAGCGCCAACATGGCAACCGTAAGCAGGACCCGCGAGTGGCGGCAGAAGAATATTTTCGAAAACCCGTCGGTTACCTGGGAGCAGGGCCGCGAGATGAATCCCGGGGCCTGTGATCCCGACGCCCGGGTCGAATTGATGGATATGGAAGGGATCGACAAGAGTATTCTATACCCGTCGCTGGGACTGAGCTGGATAGGGGGAACCAAAGACCCGATGCTTGCTGCGGCCTATTGCCGCGTATATAACGACTGGCTTGTCGACTTTTGCAGTGCACACCCCGACCGGCTTTATCCGGCCATCGCGCTTCCCTGGACGGACGTGAACGAGGCGGTCAAGGAATTGAAGAGGACTGCAGGGGTCGGGCCAAGGGCGGTAATGTGCCCGGCTACGCCTCCCCACGACAGGTCCTACGGGACACGGTATTGGGACCCGTTGTGGGAGGAATTCCAGGAGCAGGACCTTCCGCCCGCGTTGCACGTGAGCGCTGGAGGAACTCCGGCGGGAAGCCTCCTGCACCCCGAGATTGACAAGCCTTCCTGGTGGATCTTCAGCACCTCACAGGATATTCAGCTCAGTTTCATGACCTTCTTCCAAGGGGGAGTTTTCGACCGATTCCCGACGTTCCGGCTGGTAGTTCTGGAGTCGGGGACTTTGTGGATGCCCTACATCCTGGACAGGATGGATGAGAAGTTTGAGGTCGTCGGATTCTCGATGGAGTCGAAAGAGGAGCCGAGCACCTATTTCAAGACCCGAGGTTGGATCTCCATGGAGCCGGAAGACGAATATGGAGCGCTTACGGCAGAACTCCTGGGGGCTGACAGGGTGCTGTGGGCTTACGACTATCCGCACTCGGACTCGTGGACCGGGCCGGTGAAGACGCTCAGGGAAACGCTTTCCAAGCTCCCGGAGGACGACCAGCGCAAGGTCATGGGCGACAATGCGCTGGACCTGTACAAGCTGAACTAGGGCCGGACGGTCTACTACAGGTAAAATTCCAGCCAGCCGAGGCTCAGTTTGAGGATGCGTTGCATGTCCTCCGTCCTGCGCAGGGCGTGTTCGGCGCCTTCGAATATTTCGAGTCTCTTGGGTTCTTGGGCGTGGGCGTAGAGTTCCCTAGCCTGCTCAACCGGGACGTCGTCGTCGAGACTGCCGTGGATGATCAAGGTGGGTCGAGCCAGCTTAGAGGCGGCATTGCACAGGTCGTAACGTTCCCCATCCTCGAAATACGCCTGTGTGAGCCTCTTGCCCGAGGGGAGAGAGAAATAACCGGTGGCTCGGCATTCGGCAAGCTGTTCCTCGGTGGGCGTTTGGGGTCGGGATGGGGTGGCGAGAAGGACATAGGCTTTGACCCGAGGGTCTTGGGCGGCGACGGGAATTTCACCACCGAAGCTTGAGCCAATGACGGCGATACGGCTCGGGTCGACATCAGCGGCTTGGAGGAAGTCGAGGGCGGCGCGGTAGTCGGCGATGCGGGCTGATAGGGTAGTGTTCTCGAAAAGGCCGTTGCTGGCATCCGAGCCGTAGCCGCAGCCCCGGTAGTTGAACTTGAGTACGGTATAATCGCGATCAACTAGTTTTGGCGTAAGGAACGACCACTTGGTACCGTCCTTGCTGGCCTCGAAGCCGTGGGACATAAGGATGCAGGGGGACCCGGGAGCGGAGAGGATGAGGTCTCCGCGTACGGTCTGGTCTTCGGAGGTGAATTTGACAGTTTTCGTGTGCATAAGGGTATAGTTTCTCAGGGGGGTAGATGGGGCTTGGGGGGTTAGGATATCACGGCAGAGCCGTGTTGCGGGGTGGGGAGGGGTGGGATAGAATTGAGTTCCTGGGGCTCGTAGCTCAGCGGCAGAGCGGTCGGCTCATAACCGATTGGTCCCTGGTTCGAATCCAGGCGGGCCCACCATTTCACTGACCAATGCGTGGTGACTGATTAACTTGTCTTAGGCGTCGTCGGAGATTGCTAAGATTGATGGCATGACGGACGGCTGTAGTGTCCTGGCGATTTGGGCTTTTTAGGGTAAGCGGCAGCCCGGCGGCCATGAAATAGACTTCGTCAGCCTCAGCAGCGATGAGTTGGTTGGCACGGCCAAGCTCGTCGGCGTAGATGCGGCCTAACTCGGTGGCGGGTACTACGCCGACCTGAACCGCTATCCCAACTTATGGACGCTCATCCGCAGGGCCGATCAAGGTCATGGTAAGAGAGTCCGTTATCGGGTCTCGGTAGACGGATGCTTTGACGCCGAAGGCGGATTCGATTATCTCGGGAGTCAGGACTTCCTCGGGGGAGCCCTGGGCAAGGACCCGGCCATCTTTCATAAGTACAAGCTGATCGCAATAACGTGCAGCCATATGGAGGTCGTGGATGGCGGCAACTGCCGTCAGGCCGTCGTCAACGAGCCGCCTCACGAGGCCGAGCACCTTGAGTTGATGAAGGACATCAAGGTTGGACGTCGGTTCGTCCAGCAAGAGGATGCGGGGCTGCTGAGCCAGGGCCCGAGCGACGAAGACCCGTTGGCGCTCTCCGCCGGAAAGGGTATCGAGGGTCCGGTCGGCGAACTGCTCTGTCTCGGTCAACTTCATCGCGTTCCTGGCGATTTGACCGTCTTCCTTACCCTCGATCTGGAACCGACCTATGTGGGGGTACCGGCCCATTACCACCAGCTCGAGAGCGGTGAAACCGTGGGTGTAGGGAGCAATCTGGGGGACGAGCCCGAGGGTCTTTGCAATTTTCTTAGGAGTGGCATCCTTCAAGTCGGCGCCCTCCAACAGTACGGCGCCTTCCCGATAGCGGAGAATTCCTGCCAAGGCCCTGAGAAGGGTGGTCTTACCCGCCCCGTTTGGGCCTATCAGCCCAACGAACTGACCACGCTTGGCGTGTAAGTCCACGTTGGACAGCAGGGCTTTTGCGTCGACCTCGTAGGAGAGGGCATGCGCGTTGATTGCAAGAGATGTGCCGTTTTTCATCATGTACTCTATTCGGCGAGGGTGAATGGGGTGGTTATGGGTTCTGGGAATAGGTTCGGCCAAAGTAAATGGGCCAAATCTTCAGCGCCACGGATGTTCCAGTAGGAGAGCGTGGTGAAGTGCTTGCCTTCAACTAAGTGAACCTGGCCGTTCTTGATTGCAGGGACCTCGGCGAGGGCTTCGTTGTCGAGGAGGCTTTGGCGGAACTCGGCGGCGCCGAATTCCACGGGTTGGGCAATGACGATGATATCGGGAGACATGGCGATGACTCCCTCCAGACTCGTAGTCTGGTTACTTTCTATTCCTGCTTCTTCGGCTGCATTGATTCCACCTGCGGCAGTAATGACACTGCCCTCTGTAGAGTTTCTGCCGGCGGTCCAGATGGTGTCGGAATACTGGGTCAACGCCAGCACCCGAGGCTTCGGCCCTGCTGCTTCGGTGACTGACACCAGAGATTCATATCTATCCTTCACCTCTGCGGCGAACTCTACGGCACGGTTTTCCTCGCCGTAGATGTAACCCATGAGCAGAATGTTGTCTATTCGTGCCTCGGGGCCCTGTTGCAAGTCGGTCTGGACTACCGGAATGCCGAGCCTTGAAAGGGCGTCAATGCCTTCTGCCGAAAAGAAGGGGCTGGTGACAACGACGTCCGGGGATAGGGTGATTATGGTCTCGGGGTCACGGGTGATCTCGGATGTGTCCTGAACCAAAGAGGCCACGTTGGAATAGGCAACACTCTTGGTAGAACTTCCTACTCCGACGAGCCTTTCTTTAGGCACCAATGCCAGAGTTATTTCGTCGTGGCCGACGGAGGCCGTGATGACACGGAGAGGTTTGCTCGGGATGCTGACGATGCCGTTCAGTCCCTCGACTTCACGAGGCCAGCCGAAGTTGGCGGGGTCGACGATACCGGGGACGCCTTCGAAGTAGTTGACTGCCGGAATGGGAGTCGGTGTGGGGTCGGGCTGCGCGGTAGGAACAGGAGCAGGGGCCGTTGGCGGGGTCGGAGCCGAGGGCACGGTTGGAACCTCTGTCGGGGCTGGGGCCTGGGTGGTGGGGGGAATGGGTGTCGACACTGGGATTGTGGTCGGCGCGGTTGTTGGTGCAGGGGTTGGCGTTGCGGATGAACAAGCCGCCAAGACCAGTACCAGCATGACCGCAAGGGGGATGAATAGGGCACAAGGCTTTCTCATGGACACAAGGGCTCCTTTTAATTGCCGTATCTCACAATGAATAGACCTGCCGTTTGTTCCTGATTAGCAGAAAAATGAAAAAGGGCGCCCCGACAAATGCCGTTAGGACACCAACACGAAACTCGGCGGGTTGGATGATGGTCCTGGCAACCGTGTCGGCCAGCACGACGAACACGGCACCTCCAAGGGCGCTCATGGGAATCAGGACCCGGTGGTCGGGGCCGAGGACCAGGCGAAGAATGTGGGGCGTGACGAGACCAACAAAGGCAATCGTCCCGCTCACGGCTACGGCCGCGCCCGTTGCCAGGGCCGCAGCCGTTAGAAGAGAGACTCGGGTGAGGCCGACTCGGACGCCCATGGAGCGAGCCTCATCGTCGCCGAGAGTTAGCAGATTCAGGTCTCGTGCCATGATTACTATTACCGCCGTCCCGCCGAGGATCAGTGGAGCGGCGATACGGACGTGCTCCCAGGAGCGGGAGTCGAGGCCGCCTGCAAGCCAGAACAATATCTCACGGAGGGATGCGTTATCTGGCAAGAGGATGATGATTGCGGAGACAATGGCCCCCAGGAATGCGTTAACGGCCACTCCTGCAAGAAGCAGCGTGGCCATAGAGAAGCGGCCACCAACGGCGGCGATGCCGTAGACCAGGAATGAGGCAGCGACCGCGCCTACGAATGCAAATGCGGGCAGGGCCAGGAAGAAGAGGCTGGCCAGCCCAGAGGCGATGGCTACAACTGCTCCCACCGCGCCGCCTGCGGAGACGCCGATGATACCGGGGTCGGCCATTGGGTTACGGAATAGGCCTTGCATGGTTGCACCGGCGACGCCCAAGGCCATGCCGACAAGGGCCCCGACCAGAATCCTTGGAATCCTGATCTGCTCGATAACAAGCTGTTCCGTGCGTCCAAACGTCGCGAAATCGAGTCCGAGATATGACAGGACAATTGAAGCGACGTGGTCTACGGGTATGTTGACGGGCCCGAGACTCAGTGAAGCAAGGGCGGTTGCCAAGACGAGGAGAAGGAGGACTGACGAGCCGACCGCGAGTCGGGTGGCGACGCCCGTTTGGCGGTAGATTCGCAGAGTACTTAGACTGAGAGCTCTCAAAAAAACGACCTCCTGCGGGTCTCCGCAGGAGGTCTTGTTGCGCTCTGTCCGGGACTCTTGCCCAACGCGCTAGGGACCCTCTCTTATGCGGAGAGTGGTCACCTCCCGTTCGGGCAGGTCTCCTGGCTTGCGGGGTGGATCTCGGGTGCCGGGCCCTTCCCATCGGTTAACCGACAGTGGACTCCGACTCCGAATCCCGCTTACAGTGGCGCTACCGCGGCGGTTTTTCACCGCCTTCCCTATTCTCCCTGGATGGGCACCTGAACGGGGAGTGGTTTGTGCTTATGATTTGGAAATGAGGATATTGGCACGGGAGCGAAGTGTCAAGGGTTGGCGTTAGTCCAGAGATGCTGTTGCTTTTGGCTATGGCTTGGTTACATAATGCTGCTCGATGTAGCTGATAGGCGACATAATCTGTAGGCTGTACGATTTAACCGCACCGTTTTGCGCCGGACTCGGGCACCATTGGTCCGCCAGGCTAGGAGGGTTTCCAGCTAGCATGGATTTGTACGTACTAAGACACGGCGTCGCAGCCGAACGAGATTGGCACGAGTACCCGAACGACGACGAACGGCCGCTGACGCAACACGGGAATACTAAACTGACCCAACAGGTTAAGGGGTTGAATGCCCTCGATCTGTCTCTTGACCTGATGATTAGCAGTCCACTGCTACGCGCCACCCAGACTGCGCAGATAGTCAGAGACGGCCTTCCAAGACCCGGCGAGCTAGTGACATCCAACGCCCTAGTGCCGGAGGCGCATCCGTATCTGCTCTTGGGAGAACTGGCTTCAAAACACGCGTCGATGGACAACGTGATGGTTGTCGGGCATGAGCCACACCTGAGCAGCTTTGTCTCGATGGTCGTGAGTGGAGAGCCGACTGTGTTAATCCGTCTAAAGAAGGGCGCGTTGTGTAAGCTCAGGCTGGAATCGTTGGGCGGTACCCGGTGCGGGTGGCTCGAATGGCTAATGACCCCCGACCAGATGATGAGGCTCGGTTAGGGGTCGGTGGGAAGCAAGTCCGAACACTCACTGTCCCGGGCCCGTTCAAGTGTCCTTAATGGACAATGATTGACGTGCCGTATCGTAAAGGTTAAGACTTGCGGGGACTCGTAAGTTAGCTATAGGTTATCAGGAGCTTGGAAATAAGTATGAACAGCCGAATATTGCCGACAGAAGAAGAGGTCCTGGGATATGCCGATAGCTGCTCCAACTGGGGCAGATGGGGCGCCGACGACCAGCTGGGAACGCTGAACCTGGTAACCGATGAGAAGCGTCGGCAGGCGGCGGGGCTTGTGGAGGACGGCACGTCCGTTTCTTGCTCCTGGACTATATCCAAGGACCTGCCTGGTGAAACGATGTCCCAGGTGCTCCATTACATGACGGAGACCGGGGAGGCAGGCCCGAATGCTGAGGAATCGGGGGACTTTATAGGTGTGGCCTACCACGGCAACTCCATCACGCACGTCGATGCTCTCTGCCACATTTTTGCCGAAGGCCGTATGTACAACGGATTCCCGGCCAACCTGGTCAAGAGCGGCACGGGGGCCGAGGTGGAATCGATAGAGCTTCTGGCCCAGGGGGTCGTTACGAGAGGGGTGCTTCTGGACATACCCAGGCTGCGGGGGATGAAGTGGCTGATGGACCCCGAACCAATCTTCCCCGAGGAACTGGAAGAGGCAGAGAAGGCCCAGGGTGTGAGGGTGGAATCCGGGGATGTGCTGCTGATTCGAACGGGGCATTTGGCGCGGTGCTATTCCGGGGAACTTTCGGCGTCGGATGATCCGAGGCCCGGGCCACATGCGTCGTGCATACCGTGGTGGCGGGCTCGGGACATAGCCATGCTGGCCGGCGACCAGTCCAACGAGGTCTGGCCCTCAGGCTACGAAGGCATCCGGTCGCCGAATCATGCGATAGCTATACCTCACATGGGGCTTTGGCTCATTGACAACGCCAATTTAGAGGACCTTGCTGCGGAGTGTGCGCGGCGGAATCGATGGGAGTTCATGATGGTTGTGGCACCCCTGAGATTCCACAATGCCACCGGGTCTCCGGCTAATCCGCTGGCGATTTTCTAGTAAGTCGCGGGTAGTGGCTGGGCGAGCTTTGCGTAGTCTCGAATCTCGGGCCTCTGTAGAATGTTCACGGCGTCGGGAATGACGTGCGTATTTAAGACAACGTGGGTAAAAGGGCTAGTGCTATGAAAATGTCCGACGAAGAAGTATGGCGGTTTTTGGATGAACCACGAGTAGCCAGGGCAGCTTCGAACAGCCCCGACGGTTTTCCTTATCTTGTCGCCACCTGGTATCTGTATGAAGACGACAAATTGTTCTTTTTCTGCGGAAGGGCTGCTCCGAGGGGCAAGGCACTCCAAAATGATGTGAGGATGTCGTTTCTCATCGACGACGATCACTATCCCTACAGACAGGTCACGATATACGGTTCGGGGGAGGTGGAGGAATCCGAGTCCAAGGCTGGAGAGTACATTGAACGCATTTGCGTGAGGTATCTTGGGCCTGACGCAGGGCTCAGGTACTCGGAATCGCTAAAGCAGTCCATTAACCCTGTCCTTGTTCGAGTCGAAGTGTCCAAACTGTTTTCGTGGAATTACTACACGGGCGGATATCGGACGAAGGCCTGAGGACAGCAACTCACAAGCGCGAATGAAGACGGCTCTAGGCGGAATACGCATTCTGGATCTGGCAGGGGTGCAGGGGCAGCTATGCGGACGACTGCTGGCCGACCTAGGTGCGGAAGTTATAAGGGTCGAGCCTCCTGGGGGTGATCCGGCAAGGCGCATAGGTCCGTTCAGGCGCGGAGCTCCGGAAGATGAAGCAAGCCTGCGCTTCCTCCACCTGAACACCAACAAGAAGAGTGTCACCCTGGACCTGACCACGGGCCAAGGGAGGGAGACATTCCGAGGACTGGCCCGCACCGCCGATGCCATAATCGAGACCCCGGTGGAGGGGGCTTTCGAATACGAGAGCCTGAGGAAAGAAAACCCGGCCCTGGTGGTGGCGTCGATCACGGGATTCGGACTGGATGGGCCCTACAGCCGCTTCAAGGCGCCGAGCATCGTGGTATCGGCCATGGGTGGCGTAATGTACCTGTGCGGTTCGCCCGAACGGGCGCCATTGACGGAGCCGGAATACCAGCCATACCAATTGGCGTCCACCTACGCTGCATTTGGTATGCTGATGGCTTTGAGATACCGGGAAAGCACGGGCCTAGGGCAGCGGGTGGATTTGTCGTGCCAAGAAGTGAGTGCATCACAGCAGCACGTAGTGGTGAACTACAGCGCCAATAGGGCCGTTCTGGCACGCGAGGGGAACCGCGGCCCTTTGGGCGGAGGCATGCCGGAGGGGGTTTACCCTGGCAGCGACGGTTTCTGCCACATTGTAATCATTCCTCGTGGGCACTGGCACAACTTGCTCGAATGGATGGGCAGGCCGGAAGCCCTGATGGACCCGATTTGGGAGAACCGACACGTACGCAATGCAAACCTCGAATTCATAGAACCCCAAGTGCTGGAGTTCATGAGGGGGTTAACCAAGGACGAGCTGTTCCGAAAAGGACAGGACTACCGGATCCCAATTGGCCCGATCAACCGGCCTGACGAGTTCACCCGGGACCCATATGCTTTGGAACGGAGCCTTTTCGTTGACGTGGCGCACCGGGTGTCGGGCAGAAGCAGGTTGGTGTGCAGCCCCTTCAGGATGAGTGAGACTCCCGGTGCGATCTTCGCTCCCGCACCCGGCTTAGGTGAACATAACGTAGATGTGCTCACTGATTTCTCGGCAACCAAGACGGCGATGCTGTCCCCTTCGGTTGAAGCGGGACGGACAGGTAAGCCCGGAAAGAGTTCGCCACTTCAAGGCATTCGTGTGCTGGACTTCACTTTTGCCATAGCAGGGCCGGTGCTGACGCAAGTCTTGGGAGAGAATGGGGCGGAGGTGATAAAGGTTGAGTCGGAGGCACGGCAGCAGAGGGGTCGGGCCAGAGCGGACTTGGACCCGAAGGTCGTGCTTCAACAGAAAGTCACCTTCGCCGACGTTAACCGGAACAAGAGAAGCGTTACGGTCAACATGGGGACGGAGGAAGGTCGGGAAGTCATTCGACGACTTGTGCCATTCTGCGATGTCGTGGTGGAGAACTTCAGTCCCCGGGTGATGGAGAGGTGGGGTTTAGGCTACGAAGAGCTGAAAGCGCTGAGGAAAGACATCATCATGGCTCGGCTCCCGGCATTCGGGCTCTCGGGATTCCAGCGAGATTACCTGGGAATGGCGTCGGTTGCCATGAGCATCACCGGTCTATATCACCTGTGGTCTTACCCGGACGACCCTGAACCCGCAGGCCCACCGGTCTGGACTCCCGATTATTTGAGCGCGGCGATGGGCAGCGTCGCGATTATGGCTGCATTGCGCTACAGGGACCACACCGGCGAGGGTCAACTTATCGAACTGGCCCAGACTGAGGCAATGGCGGCTGTGCTCGGAACGGAGTACCTGGACTATTTCATCAACGGGACAGTATCCCAGCCTTTGGGCAATCGACATGCGTGGATGGCTCCTCACGGTGTATATCGGTGCAAAGGCAGTGATGCCTGGTGTGCCATTGCTGTAGGCAGTGAGGAGGAGTGGGAAGGCCTTTGTCGGGCGTTGGGGAGTCCCGCATGGTGTAGGGATGCGAGGTTTGCGGATATGGCCGATCGGCATGCCAACCAGGATGAGTTGGACCGATGGATAGAAGAGTGGACCCGGGAGCGGACACACGAGACAGTAATGAACATTCTACAAAAGGCCGGTGTGTCGGCGGGGATGGTACAGGATGGGAAACGCGTTTTCGAAGATCCCAATCTCCGCTCACGGGGTTTTTTCACCAGCGTCGATGACCCGGAGATAGGCTCTGTAGAGTACCCCGGGCCCTTCATCCATTTATCTGAAACGCCCGCACAGATAGAACGCTGCCACCGCTTTGGTGAAGACAACGACTACGTCTTCAGTGGACTGCTCAAAATGTCTGAGGAAGAAGTCAGAAGATTACAGGCGGAAGGGGTCCTGGCGTGATGGCGCACAGCAGAACCTTCTGCCGCCGACAGGTTACAGACTAACCTGCCGAGGCCAGATTTAGTTTCGGTGGTAGGGTCACGGGGCCTTCGGCTCGGGAGGGGAGCAGGACTGTCGCAGTGCCGATGGCGGTTACTTCATTCCGGTGGTCTTCTGCCTTTACGTTGATCGTCACCCGGTGCTCGCCGTCACTGGCCTCCTTATCTGCCACCTCACCTCTTATCCAGACCGTGTCGCCTATGTAGACAAAGCGGCGGACTTGGCTTTCAAGAGAGAGGAGCCAAGCGTCGTCCCCCATCCATTCCGTGATGAGGTGGGTGAGCCAAGCCACCCTTTGCTCGCCGAAGTCGTAGGGGTAAGGGTTTCCGGTGAGCCGGGCAATATGCTCGTCCCAGTGCACCGATTCGGCTATGTCGGGAATACCGTCGGCGTTAGTTACATAGGCTCGGGGGTGGGCTTTGCGCCACTGATAGGCGAGTCGGTGGGCACCGTGGAATAGCATGGCCAAGCCACTACCCATTTTCCAGTTGACCATATCGGTGACGATGAGGGGGCCCTTCACCAAAGGTGGCAATGCCTCACCTTGTACGACGTCCTCCCAGTATCTTGGAGACCCACCTCTTCTCGCTTCCGAGTCGTATGCGCTGTCAAGGGTTTCGAGGGCATCGGGCGTGTAGCTTTGGCGCTCATAGTGGGCGTATTTCGTGCGCTCACCCCACTTCTTTTGCCGGCCTCCGCGGAACTCTTTCTCGTCTGCCACTACTACCAATTCTCCGCGCTGGTTTCTGAACTCCTGTCGGACCACCTCGATAACTGCTCGGCCGCCGGTGAAGGAGCTTCGTTTTTCGAGGAAGTCCTGGCGAAAACGGCGGGCGAACAGCTGTTCGCTGGGATAGATGGGGCGGAGCCAGTGGATGGTCTCGCCCACGTACCAGGAATGTATGCCGCTGAGGGGGTCACGGGCCCTGACACTGTCTTCCTTGCTCCACTCTCGGGGCTCGGGGTTGCCTGTGCTTCTGTAGAAGAGGGGAGGGGCAATCGTGCTGCCCCACCGGGTCTTGGCACCGTAGTTCCCGTCGCAGTAAAGGGGGTTATCGTCGCCGGTGCCGTGGGCGAAGTGCCTTATGGCGTCCACCGTAACGAACTCATTGAAGGGAACGTGCACCTTCATAGGGACGCCGATGCGGCTGCGGGCCAAAGCCAGCATTTCGTCGGTGATAACCCGTTCTTCGTCCTGGACGGGGCTCTCTTGTTTCATGGCTCCTCCGGCTCAAGGTATTAAACGCCCAGGTCTCGCAAGGCTCCTTCGACGGCACGATCTTCGATGATGACAGCGCCTTCCCCCATCAGCTCCAGGACTCGCTCCCTTGACAGTCCCAACAAGCCTCGGAGGACGGGGACGGTGTGCTCACCGCGTAAGGGCGCGTGGGCTCGAGGCCCGGACATGGAGTCGGTGAACTTGAAAGGTGAGTTGAGCACCTTTACAGGCCCCAGCACTGGATCTACCACATCAGCTAACAGGCCTCTTTCCTCCATGCGAGGGTCTTCCAGCACATCGGGGACGGAGAGCACTTCGCTGCCTACGAGGCCTCCGATGTCGGTAAAAGCGTGGACGGCGGCTCGGGCCGAGGGGAAGGTCATCACCCAGTCTTCGATGATTTGATCTACGTCTTTCCAGCGTAGCTCTCTATCCCGTGGAGTGAGGAATCGAGGGTCGGAGGCCAATTCAGGCCTTTCCATGACTCTCGTCAGGTTTTCCCAGCCTTCCTGAGTGACAGCGGCGAGTGTGATGTAGCCGTCCCGTGCCTTGTAGATGCCATGCACGTTGACCACGGGTCTGTTCTTCTTGGGGAGGTCCCGGCCACCGCTCAGGAGGCGATACTCGAAGGCCCACTCGTTTTGCCAAATCAGGCTGTCGACCAGGGAGAGGTCTATGTATTCGCCCTTTTGGGTTACAGCCCTCCTGTATAGAGCGGCACAGATTGCCCCGAAGGCATGGGCACCTCCTACGGTGTCGCCTACAGCGGTCCCAACGAGTCGAGGGCGGCCATCGGGGTCTCCGTTGAGATGTGCTACGCCGCTCATGGCCTGGGCAGTGTGATCGGCAGCGGGCCTATGGACGTAGCTGCCTTCCTGCCCGTATCCCGATATGGAGCACATCACGAGTCCGGGATTAGTCTTGGTAAGGGTAGGGTAGTCGAGCCCGAGGCGGCCCATGACACCAGGTCTGTAATTTTCGACGACTACGTCGGAGAGATCTGCCAGTGCCTTCGCAAGCGCGATTCCGGATGGCAAGCGCAGGTCGATGCAAAGGCCCTTTTTCCCGACATTATGCTGCATGAAGTAACCGCTAATGCCCTCCTCGGTTACGTACATGAAGTCTCGGGACTGGTCGCCGGGAGGGGGCTCGATCTTGATGACCTCGGCTCCCAGGTCGCAGAGGAGACGGGTACAGAAGGGGCCTGCAAGAGCCCTGGTGAAATCGAGGACTCTTACTCCGGTGAGGGGGCCAGGGCCTTTATCCAAGGAGCCTTGGAGCATTGTTGAATGCCTTAACTAACTTTTGCGGGGTCAATGCTTGCTTGTCGGTATTATATAGGGGTGAGTGTGTGGAGGTCGGGTTGACTGGCAGGACTCAAGAGATGGTTTCCACTACTCGATCACGCTGTCACACAACCGGAACCTACGTGGTGCATTCCGGCATCCAAGCTTCTTTCCGCTCTGCATTAAGGGTAATATGACCTCGGGCCCGTTGGTCGCCCTCGGGAGTTGGGCTTCTCACACCATGAACGATACTGTCGATACACTTGCCGTCCTGAGGTCGCGCTTCGGCTATGACAGCTTCTGGGCGCCGCAGGGCGAGATAATCGGCAATGTGCTGGCCGGTCGGGACAGCCTTGCGCTGATGCCCACAGGGGGTGGGAAGTCGCTCTGTTATCAACTGCCTGCATTGATATTCGAAGGGGTCACGTTGGTCGTCTCTCCACTCATCGCACTGATGAAGGACCAAGTGGATGCGCTGAATGCCAATGGGATAGCCGCCCGGTTTATCAACAGCTCCCTGTCCTGGAAAGAGATAGACCGGGTGCAGAGCGATGTGAGGGCCGGTCTTGTCAAGCTCCTGTACGTGGCGCCCGAACGTCTTCCTGCGCCTCTGTTTCGACGGTTTCTTCAAGAGGTGGACCTGAGTTTAATCGCCATTGATGAGGCTCACTGCATCTCCGAGTGGGGCCACGAGTTCCGGCCGGATTACCGCAACCTGCTGGACCTGAGGCGGGACTTTCCGTCGGTGCCGGTGATTGCGCTGACTGCCACCGCCACCGAGAAGGTGCGGGAGGACATCGTCCAGCAGCTGGGGCTGGAGCGGGGTCGGGTGTTCCTGTCGAGCTTCAACAGGGCGAACCTCAGCTACTCGGTGCGGCCCAAGACGGACTCCTGGGGGGAGCTGATCTCACTCCTTGAAAAGCACCGGGACGAGTCGGTCATCATTTACTGCTTCTCGCGCCAGGAGACCGAGGACCTAGCGCGCCAGTTGAACGGCCAGGGTTTTTCCGCCCTTCCATACCATGCGGGACTGACGCCTGAGCTCCGGAGGCGGACCCAGGACGATTTCATCCGTGACAGGGTTCCCATAATAGTTGCCACCATTGCTTTTGGCATGGGCATCGACAAACCGGATGTGAGGCTGGTCGTCCATCACAATCTGCCGAAGTCGGTGGAGGGTTACTATCAGGAAACGGGCCGGGCCGGGAGGGACGGGCTGCCAAGCGACTGTGTCCTTTTCTTCACTCTTGGCGACAGGGTGAAACAGGAGTATTTCATCGGGCAGATGGAGGATGAGAGGGAGCGGCGCAACGCCCAGCAGAAGCTGGACAAGATGGTGGAATACGCCCAGCTTCCAACCTGCCGACGGCGATTCCTGCTCAGGTATTTCGGAGAGGAATGGAAGGAGGAAGACTGCGGGGCATGTGATATCTGCCTCGATACCGACAACAGATTCGACGCCACGGAAGTGGCTCAGAAAGTACTCTCGGCAGTGGTGCGGACCGATGAGAGGTTCGGGGCGAACCACGTGATCGACGTGCTGGTCGGGAGCCGGGACAAGCGGGTGTTGGCATTGGGGCACGACCAATTGAGCGTTTACGGCATTGTCAAAGACTTCAGCAAGCGTCAACTCAAAGAGGTCTTCGGCCAGATTCAGGCGAAAGGACTGCTGGTTCGAAACGAAGGGGACTATCCTACCCTTTCCCTCTCCCCCGAGGGCTGGGCATTCCTCAAGCAACGGGAGTCGCTAACACTGGTCAAGCCGTCAATGGACAGACGGTCCACTAGGTCGAGGCCCGGTGGCGATGCGTTCAAATACGATGAAGCCCTTTTTCAAGAGCTGCGTGCATTGCGGAAGCGGCTGGCCGATGAACGCGGCGTCCCACCTTACGTTGTATTCGGCGATGTATCCCTGCGCCACATGTCCGCAGCTTACCCATGCAGCAAAGAGGAGTTTTCTCGGATGCACGGGGTTGGGGAGGTGAAGCTGCAGGAATACGGCCCTGAATTCGTCAGCGTTATCAAGGAGTATGTTGAGGCGAACAATGTGGAAGTGCCGACGGGCGTTGAACTGCCGGCACTGGCGCCTCGGAGTGGAGGCGCAAACCGAAACGGAGATTCTCGCGACGGAGCCTTGAGCGGCACTCACGAAACTACAAGAGAGATGCTGGCGCAAGGACTGTCAATCGACCAGATAGCCAACGAGCGGGGTCTGGCCAAGAATACCGTTATTGGGCATATGGAACGAATTGCCTACCAGGGAATTCAGTTGGACCTCACTCGTGTTACCCCTGAGCCCGAAAGACTGGGCGTTATCGAAGAAGCGTTCCGGGAGTCCGGGAGCGCCTTGCTCGGGCCTGTGAAAGAGCGGCTTGGGGACGAGTTTGACTACGAGGAATTGAAGTTAGCCCGGTTACACCTGCGTCAGGAAGGGAAGCTTTCGGACGCATGAGTCGATTAGGAAAGTGAGCATCTTTGCCAGACACATTACATAGTTCGATTGAGACCACAATAAAGAAAACCCTGGAAGGAACTGCGACTGGGGCTCTAGCCGACCCTCGCGTTAAGGCCATACTGTCGGGCGATATGGCCCGAGGAGACCTGCGCGAATTCTTCCGTAACTTCATCGTCACGCATCTCAACTCTGTGCAGATATTGTCGTTTCTGTTTGCCGTGGCTCCACGGGACGCTGCGGACATGGTTAAGGGGAACCTGATGGAGGAGATGGGGCTGGACGAGGGAGAAAAGGCGCACCCGGAGATGCTGATAGACCTGGCCAGGGGTGTCGGGTTTACGGAAGCCGACGTAATACGGCTCAATGCCGAGGCGGACGAGGCTCGACGGGAGTTTGGGTCGGAGAGGGTGCCGTATGAGAGCCTCAGAGACTTGGGACTCTCGATGCTGCTGGAAACCGTTGCATTCGAGCTGTTCCTGTCTCGGGCGAGCGACGGAATAGCGGAGTCGATGACCGGGCACTACGGGCTTTCCGAGGAGGCGGTGCAGTGGTTCACACTGCATGGGGAAGTTGACGTTCGTCATGCGGAGGAAGGGAAGCGAACACTTCAGGGTTACATTTCTTACTACGGTTTCCGCCCCGATGAAGTGGAACAGATACTGAGCAGGACGTTTGTGCGTAACGTTGTGCTGAAACGGTATTTTCCTAGAGGCACCAAGCTGGGTCGGAGGCAGGGGCCGAGCAGGATCGTGAGCCTGGAAGTATTTCCCCTGCATATCCCGTTTAATCGAGCCTTCGTACACTCCAAGACGAGCCGCTCGACCAGCGATTCAGTAGTTGTACGGCTAACGGGGAGGGACGGGTTGAGGGGGTACGGGGAGGGGTTGCCGAGGGCCTATGTTACCGGGGAGGACGTGGCCGGGGTGGTCGAAGCACTGAAGGACAGGATTGGGGCGGAGGTGATGAAGCTGGAGTTCGGTTCGGGGGTGGGGGCTGTGGAACAGATTGGATCTTTCGTGGAAGAGTGGGCTGAACGCCTTTCGAAGGGCTCTGATGTTGTGGCCTGGAACACAACAATGTGCGCTTTGGAGCTAGCCTTACTGGACTGGGCTTTCAAGCGTTCCGGGGAGTCTATTGCCTCATGGCTGGGGCCGGTCAGAGGGCATGTGATGTACACCGGTTTGATAGATGCGACCGACCCGCACATAGCGCGTGCCACGGCGGAACGGTATATCCAAGCCGGGTTTACGAATCTTAAAGTAAAAGTCGGGGTGGAGAAGGACGTGGAAAGGGTGGGAGGGGTCAGGGATGTTGTCGGGAAGGATGTAAAAATCAGGGTGGATGCCAATGGCGCCTGGTCCGGGCGCGAAGCTGTCTCGGCTTTGAATCAGCTACGGACGTTTGACATAACTGTAGTTGAGCAACCGGTTGCAGCATCTGATCTGGAAGGCATGCGGCGCGTCCGGCAAGAGACCGGGCTTAACGTTATTGCCGACGAATCGCTGGTCACCTTTGATGATGCCGTCAACCTTATCCGAGAAAAGGCATGTGATGTGTTCAACGTCCGGGTCTCGAAGTGCGGAGGGTTAATCTCTTCGTTGCGGATAGCGGAACTTGGATTGGAGTCAGGGGTAAAGGTGCAGGTGGGGGCGCAAGTTGGGGAGACGTCGCTGTTGTCGGCGGCGGGACGGCATCTCGCGGCGCATTTACAGGAAGTAGAGTACGTGGAAGGCTCGTTCGGGACACACCTGCTGAGTGAAGATATCACCCGGGACCCGGTGATGTTTGGGTACGAGGGCCGAGGGTCTCTGGTGATGGGCGCCGGGCTGGGGGTTGAGGTTGACGACGAAACCCTTGAAAGACTCGCAGACGACATTGTGAAGGTGAAAGGCGGAGGCTAGATATGTCCTTCGTCTCTCAATTGTCTGGGCTGAAGGGGCGGTGGTCGTGGAGCAGGTTCGAGAGTATCACCAAGCACCCGGAGGAAGCCCAGTGGAAGCTCCTTCGACGTATCCTGAGAACTAACCGGGACACGGCGTACGGGAGGGAACACGGTTTTTCGGGGATGCAGTCGGTGGAAGATTACCAGGGCTGCGTGCCCATCGCTGACTATGAGTCATTCCGCCCGTGGGTCGACAAGGTGAAGAGAGGGGAACGCGGCGTCCTGACCGCCGAAGATCCGTATATGTTCGCGCTGACGAGCGGTACGTCCGGACAGCCTAAGTCCATCCCCGTGACACGGGCCACGGGGCGCATGTCCAAACGGCTGTCTCGGCTGTGGCTATACCGGTGTCTCGTGGACCATCCCAAGGTGCTCGATCACAAGACACTGGTGATTGTGAGTCCGGCCATAGAGGGCCATACGGAGAGCGGCATTCCATTCGGGTCGGCTTCCGGGAATATATACAAGAAAGCGTCCTGGGTCATACGCCGGCGTTACGCCGTGCCATACCCCTTGTTCACCATCAAGGACTTTGAGGCGAAATACTACGCGATCATGCGGTTCGCAATCGAGCAGCGGGTGTCCTTGGTGGCTACGCCCAACCCCAGCACAATCCTGCGTCTTATCACGACCGCGGACAGGTACCATGACC
The DNA here is from genome assembly GCA_965197585.1 of Dehalococcoidia bacterium. Lineage (GTDB taxonomy): Bacteria > Chloroflexota > Dehalococcoidia > Plut-88900 > Plut-88900 > Plut-88900. The sequence goes on along the minus strand of OZ240215.1, from coordinate 1,266,003 downwards.
GGCTGATAAAGGACATCCACGACGGCTCTCTTTCCAGAGAATTTGATATCTCGGTGGAAGTACGGGAGGAAGTTAAGGCCCATCTTAAGCCGAACCCGAAGCGGGCTCGGGCGTTGGAGATAATGGTGGCTGATTCGGGTTCGCTGAGGCCGGAAGGCTATTGGCCCGAGCTTGCGTTGGTCGGGTGCTGGAAGGGAGGGAGCGTGGGATCGACTGTGGACAGGCTGCGGCCATGGTTCCAGCAGGGAACGCCATTCCGGGACATCGGGTATCTTTCAAGTGAGGCGTACGTGACCCTGCCTATCGAGGATGATGGATGTAGGGGCATCCCGACCCTTGGCGCCAATTTCTACGAGTTCATCCCAGAGGGTGAGATTGAAAGCAACGCTCCAAGCGTCCTGACGGTTGGGCAACTGGAGAGCGGCGAGAGCTACTACGTCCTGATCACCTCGCCAAACGGCCTATACCGGTATGACATCAACGACGTTGTGCGGGTATCGGGATTCCACAACGGGACGCCGATGTTGGAGTTCCTGCGAAAGGGCCGGGACATGGTGAACCTGGAGGGTGAAAAGCTGCACGTGTCGCAGTTGATCCAGGCTGTGGGGGAAGCACAGACATCTGTGGGTGTTAAGGTCGAATATTACCGTGCAGTGGCCCGGGCGGAGGAGTCCCGGTATGCGTTGCAGTTGGAATTCAAGGAGCACCCGGTTGCCGATGAGGCGGCGCTTAGACTTGGTAGAGCCATCGATGATGGGTTGTCGGGGCTGAACATCGAGTATGAGCAGAAGAGGAAGTCGGGGCGGCTGCATGCTCCAATCATTCAAGTAATGTCGGAGGGTTGGTCAACTCGGCGAGTCGAGGCCAAGCTGGCTCGGGCCGTGAGGGACATCCAGTTCAAAGATGAGCTACTGGGGCTGCCGGATGGGGAAGACAACGGGGAAGTGGTGAAGGAGTTGAACATCTAAGCCTATGGACACTTCCCGCCGGGTGAAAATAAGCGTCGAGGTAAAGTGAAGACCATGCCTGCTGAGAGCTTCGACGTTGTCGTAGTGGGAGGAGGGCCAGCCGGACTTGCGACGTCTCAACAGCTGGGAATGCGAGGCATTTCCAACGTAGTGCTCGAACGAGGAGGACAGGCAGGCTGGATGTGGGGGCACGTCTACGACGGCCTGAGGTTGCACACAGGCAAGCACCTTAGCGCACTACCAGGAATGTCGTTCCCGGCTCAAACGTCCCTGTTCCCGGCCCTTTCAGAATTCACCTCCTACATCGCAAGATACGCCGACAGGTTTACATTGCCCATACGGGCCTGCACGGAAGTGACCGGACTGAGGCAGGACAACGGTGCGTGGGTCGTCGAAACGACGCGGGGCGAGTATGCAGCGAGATCCGTGGTCGTTGCCACCGGCATAATGACTTCGCCCGTGGTCCCGGACTTCGATGGGATGTCGTCCTATGGAGGACAGCTATTTCACAGCACGGAATATCGGCGACCTGATGATCGGCAAGGGCGGCGAGCGTTGGTGGTGGGGATTGGGAACTCGGGGTCGGAGATAGCATCGGAGATGGCTGAAGCTGGGATAGAAGTAACAGTCTCCGTCCGGTCGGGGGCCAATGTTATCCCGAAGAGCATCGCGGGCATCCCGACCCAGTATTTCGGCTGGATGATGTCATGTGTCCCCAAGCCCGCACAAAGGGGAATTGTGGGCGGGATGGGACTGATAGGCGGCTTACTTAGGCCAGGGTCGGCCGGGCTACCGAGAAAACAGATGAAGGATGACTGTCCGGACGTCCCGGTGATCGGCCGCGGGATTCTGGACCATATTGAAGCAGGTCGGATAAAGTTGAAGCCCGGGGTGGCTAAAATGACCGAGAGCGGCGTCCGTTTTTCGGATGCTTCCGAGTGGGCAGGGAACCAGGTGATACTTGCGACCGGTTATCGTGCGGCAATTGAATGGATGGGTGTTTACGGGGCCAGAGATGAGTGTGGATTCGGCGACCGGAGAGACAGGGTGTGCAGCGCAAACTATTCAGGGCTATATTTCATCGGCCATAACTACGATGGACGAGGCGGTCTCTACAATATTCGCATTGACGCGAAACGGGTGGCACGATTTATTGCATCGAGCAACTACCGCAAGTAGTCGGCGAATGCCCAAAGAGCAATTGCCAGTACCATGTGGAACCAGATCGGGATGGTGCGTTTGAACCACCTGCGCTCGGGGCGCAGCGCCATAGTCAGGACGTAGCGGAGGGCCATCGACACGAAGTAGACCCCGGAAATGACAACGAGAATTGGCGCAGCTCGGCCCCAGCCGTCAGTCGCAAAAAATGCGTCGTCCCGATAGACTGCCAGAGCTATCGCTATCATGATCGCCAGAAAGAGCAATTGGGCCGGCAGCAGAAATCTGTAGGGCAGAAGCCCCGAGTACCAGTGCTCGTTGGAAGGAAGCCAACGGGGGGCTCGGGTCACTACCAATGCTTGCCCAAGCACGCGCAAAGCGAACAAAGAAGTGCAGACAGTCAGTATGAGGAAGTTGTAGGACATTGTTACGGTGAACGTAAGGCCACGCCGGGACGCCGAAAAATGGCACCCCCGGGTGGCCGGGAGCCCGCACAAGTATATAATTTCCTCGTACGCCAGGGGTTGTGAACGACCATTCGGGGAATGGATCCCCAAAATAGTCCAAGGAGTGAAACATGACGGTTGCAAGCGGTTCGAGGACATTGAAGGTCGGGTTGATGCTGCCCCAGACGGAGGGCCTCCGAGGGCCGGGGATGAGCAATTGGAAAGAGCTCAGGGAAATCGCTGCTCTGGCTGAAGATGTTGGCTTTGACTCGATTTGGCTTGTAGACCACCTCATTTACCTGCTGGACGGCGAAGACCAGGCCCGAGGCGTGTGGGAAGTCTGGTCACTCCTCTCGGCGTTGGCGGCGACCACCAATCGCGTGGAGCTAGGGACATTGGTGCTGGCTATGGGTTGGCGAAATCCGGCCCTTCTTGCCAAGATGGCTTCCACTGTCGAGGAGATCAGCGGTGGGAGGCTGATCCTGGGTGTGGGGTCCGGGTACCACAAGTTCGAGTATGACTCCTACGGGTTTCCATTTGACTACAAGGTGGGCCGTTTCGAAGAGGCGATCCAGATAGTCCACGGCCTGCTCAAGAACGGCCAGATAGACTTTGAAGGCAAGTTTCACAGCGCAAGGGAGTGCGAGCTTCGTCCGCTGGGGCCTCGGGCCGGGGGGCCTCCGATATTGATGGGGGCGAGCAGGCCACGGATGATGGCCTTGACGGCCAAATACGCCGATATGTGGAACGCCTACTACGACGATACGCTCAACAGCGTCGAAGGGGCGAAAAGAATGCGCCCGATTGTCGATGAAGCTTGCCGGGAGCAGGGTCGGGACCCGGCGACTTTGGAGCGCAGCCACGCCGTACTGATGGCCGACGCCAATGCCGACCCGTGGTGGGACCGCCTTCCGAGCGACCAGCTGGTGGGGCAAGCTCCTTTGAAGCCCCTTTCGGGCTCTCCTGAAGCGATTGCCGAGGAATTACTCAATTACGAGCGCGAGGGCATATCTCACATACAGATTTGTCTGGACCCGACCACTCCGAAGACAACCGAAGAGCTAGCCCCGGTGCTCAAGGCACTGGACAGATTAAGCGTAGGCTAGCCTATTTCGTCGAAGGCGGGCTCCACCATCGCCTGTTCAACGAACCGGTCGGCGTCCTCCTCGAGGATAAGCCGCTGCTCCACCAGCCTCTGTGAGGCCAGGGCAACCAACTTTACGTAGCGGGCTCGGGAGCCGTAGCGCTCTTCGATGGATGGACGTGGGTCACCTTTTTCCAGTCGCTCCGTACGGGTCTTGGTGAAGGGCAGATAGCTGCCGTTTACTGCGGCCATCGCCTTCTCAGCAGCGCCCGCCGGTCTGAAGTTCCAGCCGGTATAAGTTGCAAGCGGGACCTCGAGCTCCGGGCCTCTGATACCGGGAACGTCGTTTCCGTCGGCATCCACATGTGGTACCAACACCGTATATTCCTTGCCCTTGTCTTCGACTGGGGGTTCCACAGACAGCACTCCCTGATCGAAATCGGGGCCGTGGTCCTGGACGAAGAGCCGGTTTGGGTTGGACGGCGCCTGGACGTTGGGGATGGCGGGGAATCGAGCATTGGAGACTTCTGCGGGAACGCCGGTCTCAGCTTCGCGGGTTGGGACACGGCTGTCGGGTGGGGGAGTGCCAGCCGTAGCCCAGTTATCAAGGTTGTCTATCATGGCTCGGAGGAGAGCCGTGACGTTGAGAGGGTTAGACGGGTGCTTGAACTGGTCGTAGATGGGGCCGTTGATATGGTCGGGGCTGTGTTCTGCGGAGGCGAAGAGGTAGACGCGGGAGTGTTGGTGGTCGGGTAAGTCGTTGCCGAGGGAGTCGGTGTGGACGAGGGAGCCGCGACGCTGCCAATACTCGGAGGCGGACTGGGTGTGGATGACCAGGGGGTCGGTCTCCGGGCGTTTGAGGATGCCATCCGTTCTGCCTGTCAGGGAGTCGGTGGTGGTGGGATAGGCGTGGGGGAACTGGTCGGAGGGGTAAAGGTGGTCGTAGTGCTGTCTCGGGTACCGGCCCGGCTGCGAGAATCGATAGTTAACAAATACCCGCCCTCCGCCCGATACGAAGGGAGAAATACCGGCGAAGACCTGCCTGCCCTGAGTGTCTTCATTGAAGCCCCGGTATACGAACTCCCGCAGAAAGCGCGCACTCTGCGAGCAGCCCCAGCCGTAGGCCTTCTCGATACCGGCGTCGTTATCCCGGACAGGGTTCGGAGCGCCTTCCGAATCGGTGTCGGCGTTTGTCAAGAAGGAGATCAGGTCTCGGACGCCGGTGAAGCCCAGGCCCATGACTCGTGGGTCTTTGGCTGTGTAGACAATCTCATATATCCAGCCTGGCTTGAAACCTTGTGGGAGATAGACGTCAGTAGGGGATGGTACGACTTTGCCGGAGGAGTCGAGTTTGGCGAATTGCCAGGCGTCGGGGTGGAAGGGGATTCGGGGGTCGGTCTCGTACTCTCGAAAAGTGAAGACGGCATTGGAGGTGTCCAGGGAGGCAGGGGGGTAGCTATTCGTATAAGCGTTTCCACTGAGGGGCATACAGCGGGCTGCCTCGGGGCCCAGCTTGGTGATTTCGTCGCCGGGTGAGAGCTCGACACGGACTGGACCAGTGATTGGAGCCCCGTTCATGGATGCGACCGGCAGATCCATAGACATGAGGTCATCGCGAGGGAGGATGTCTCCCTGCCAGCCCGACCAGAGGACTGTATAGCCGCGCCTCATTAGAAAGCCGTTTCCCGCGTGCTCCGGCGTGGACGGGTTGTCAGTAAGCGGAGCATCATTCAGGAAATGGACGAGGAGCTTGGTGCCGCGGTTGTTGACATCGTAGACGAGGCGGCGGTTACCACGGGACATGTCTGCAGGTTTGAGGATGAAGAAGTCGGTGGAGAACTCGACGAGGCCCTCGGGGTTGCGGGGTGTGTACTGGATATCGACAACGGGGGAGTAGGCGGGGGAGTCGGGGTCTACGGCGAAGGAGGCTCGGCCGACAATCTTTTCATAGGCGCCGGTATCTCCGAACGCGAGACCTTCGGCGAAGGGCTCTCGGGTTTTTATCTGAAGGCGGAGTTGAAGAGAATCTTGGGCAGGCAAAGTTTTGACCTCCTGGGGAGTGGGGCGGGGGGATACAGGGGACAGTTTAGCACCTGATATTTGCTGTCCACTGTTGATAGGGGCCACTGCTCCCCACTGGGACTGGAACAGGAGCTGATTAGCGTAACCAGCGTTAACGCCGAAGTAGTCCTGGGCCCACGTGACCAAGTGTCGGTCAGTGGGAGGAGCTCGGGATGCGAAGAAGTGCCGAGCAGCGGCCTTTTTAACGTGCGTGTCGACAGGAAAAGCTTCGAGCTTGTTGAGGTAGAAAAGAGCTATGCAGTCGGCGATTTTGGGGCCTATGCCTCGGCACTGCATAAGCTGGCGTTTCGCTGCAATGTAGGACGTGTCGAGTTGTGCGAGTCGCTGAAGGTCAAGCTCGCCCATGCAGACACGCTGAGCGGCCTCGAATATCTTGTTGTGTCGGTCGAGGCCCAGGCGCATTTCTCGCAGGGGGTCGGGGCCGGCTTCGAGCACTGCCTCGGGGGTGGGGAAGGTGTAGCGAATGTCGCCATGCAGGTCCAAACGTCTCCCGAGCTTCTGTGCAATGCCTTCCACCATATGCTTAATACGCGGCACGTTATTGTTGGCGGAGCAGATGTAGGAGACGGTGCATTCCCAGGGGTCGGGTTGGCGGAGGAGGCGGAGGTGAGGGTATGCGTTGGCGAGGGTGGCGATATATGGGTCGAGGGAAGAGAGGGTGGAGTAGACGGTGTCCATGTCCTCGTCGAGGCGAAAGTAGGAGGTGAGGAGGGTGTCGAGGTTGGTATGGGCACGGTATTCGAGGGTGTCGCCGTTCTGACGGAGGTGTACGAGGTTGCCGCTGAGCACCCCGGAATACCAGCCGCCGCCAAGGGATTGCCAGCGAAAGTCCTGCGACCCGTCTAGGGTCCTGGCCAAGTCGAAGGGGTGGTTTGTAGATCGGGGTAATTCGATACGGCCTTGCATCGGGCCTCCTAGCGGTTAGTTCGGGGGAAGGGTATTCCACTTTCGCCGAGTAGGTAAAGACCCTATACTGGCCTCAATTCTCAAGAACGGGCTCCGTGTCGGGGGCCCTGGAGGAGGCGTTGAAATGACCTATTGGCGTAAGGGACTGGCGATCCTGTGCGTTATCGCGGCGGCGTTGCTTTTGGCAGCCACGATTGTGTTCGTCTTCGATGAGGATGCGGCGCACGTTATCTTCGACTATGCCGCCGACCCGGGGGTGATGGTGGTGCTCGGGCTGGTTGTCTTGGCCAACGTGCTCGATTCTCTGCGGATTCACAGAAATGGTGGATCTAATCTGGCAAAATTGCCGAGGGACGTAATCACTGCCCTGGTGGCGATGGTGAATATCCGATATCTGCTGCAGTACATGGTCAAGATGGACCCAGACAGGGACCCTGTCTTCGCATTGTGGGACTACCTGATATCCATTGCCCTGGTAGTGCTGATATTTGAGGCGATTTCGTTGTGGAGGGCCGCCGACCGGGAAGCGCGGAGATGAAGAAGATATACCTAGCCAACCCTTACGGGTTTTCAGCACAGCAGAAGACGCTGCTATTGCCTGAGCTGGTGGCTGCGCTGGAGGACTTGGGACTGGAAGTCTGGGAGCCTTTCGCCCGGAACAACCAGGTGGACTTTGCGGTGGCGGGATGGGCGTACAAGATAGGGCAGGCGGACTATCGGGACGTTGTGGAGTCGGATGGGATATTTGCGGTGGTCAACGGAGTTCCACCGGACGAGGGAGTCATGGTAGAACTGGGCATGGCGATTGCTTTGAAGAAGCCTACATTTCTGTTCCGGGACGACTTCCGGAGCGCGAGCGACAGTGGCGAATATCCCCTAAATTTGATGTTGTTCACCGGGATGCCGCAGGAGGAGTGGCAGGACTACTACTACACGTCGATAGAAGAGGTCGCGTCGCCGGGGAAGGCCCTTGCTCGGTGGGCGCGAAGTTGAAAATGGAGGCATTCGAATGACCCGAGGGATGATAGTAGCTCCCCAGCCCGAGGCCGTGGAGGCCGGGGCCATGGTATTGAAAGAGGGCGGCAACGCCATTGACGCCGGAATAGCGTGTGCATTCGTGCAGGGGGTGGTCGATCCTCAGATGACGGGGATCGCCGGGTTCGGGAGTCTACAGGCGTATCTGCCGGGCCTGGGGGTGCACAAGTGCATCGACTTTCACGGCAAGTCGCCACGGGCCACGAGGCCCGACATGTGGGAGGACCTGATCGAGGGTGAGGCGCGGGACGGTTTTGGGTTCATCCTTAAAGGTAATGTGAATGACCTCGGATACCAGTCGGTCACAGTGCCGGGAAGCCTTAAGGCATATGCTGAGGCACATGAAGCCTGGGGGCGCATGCCGTGGGCGGAGATTCTGGCTCCAGCCATCGCCCACGCCAGGGAAGGGGTTGTGGTCCGGCCTCACATGTACAACTGGTGGACCAATGACGAGCGGTTTGGCAGGACTAGCCCCGTGGAGCGGCTGAAGCTCACGGAGACTGGGAGGCGGGTTTACTTTAATGGCGATGGGTCTTTGAAAAAGGTCGGGGAGCGGCTGGACAACCCGGACATGACGGCAACGTTGGAGCAGTTGGCCAAGGTAGGGCCTGACGACTTCTACTTGGGGGACATCGCTTCTCGGATAGTCGAGGACATGGATGCTAATGGTGGGCTGATTTCGGCGCAGGACCTGGCCGAATACCGGACCACGTATTGCGAGCCTCTTCGAGGGACGTATCGGGGATTTGACGTGGTGACAAACCAGCCGCCGGGCGGGGGCGTCGTGCTGCTGGAGATGCTGAACATCCTGGAGAACTTCGACGTTATGGGAATGGGGCACAACTCGGCGGAGTACGTTAGGGTGGTAACCGAGGCAATGAAACGGGCCACGGCGGACAAGGACGCCCATGTCGGGGACCCTGCCTTTGTAGAAGTTCCCGTGTCCCGGCTCACGTCCAAGGACTATGCTCGGGAATTGGCGGCGGCGATAGAGAGGGGCGAGAGGGGGGTGGTGGAGAGGATGAAAGAGGCGGTGGAATCCAAGAGTACGACCCAGGTGTGCGTGGCCGACGAGGAAGGGAACCTGTTCACCATGACGCACTCACTGGGGATGCCGTCAGGGGCGATTACGGAGGGGTTGGGGTTCATGTACAACGGGTGCATGGCGGTGTTCGACCCTCGGCCCGGTCGGGCGGGGAGTCTAGCGCCGGGCAAGAGCCGCTTTTCGTCGATGTGCCCGTCAATAGTCTTCCGCGGCGGCGAGCCATACGTGGTGATAGGAGCGCCGGGCGGCACGCAGATCACGATGGGGGTATTGCAGGTCTTGATGAACGTGCTGGACTTCGAGATGTCGATGTCGGACGCGGTGTCGGCGGCACGGTTCTCTGCGACGAGCAATCCCATTGACGTGAGCAATCGGATACCGAGGTTCGTTACCAACGAGCTGGAGGCGCAGGGGTACGAAGTGGTGCGTTGGCCTGTGTCTTACGCCTTTGCGTGGGTGCACGGGATTCGTATAGACGATGGAGTGTGGACGGGTGGGGCGGACCCGGGCTCCGATGGAATGGCCTTGGCGGTTTGACATAAAGGCTCGAACTAGTCAGGCCGTAGCTTCTTGAGTGGGGTTTCGGAGGCCGTGTAGGGCGAGCGCGACGGGCATTAGAAGGGTGCCCGTAAAGGCGATGCAGAGGAGGGCGAGGCGGAGGTCGTCTGTGGCGTCCTGTACGTAACCCACGATAAGCGGCCCAATTGCATTACCCAACCAGATTGAGGTCTGCATGAACGCGATGCCCACGGCGACTTCTCGCGGGCGGATGCCGGGAAGCTGGTAGACCATGATCATCAGCAGAGGGAAGTAGAGGTTGGCCACGCCCCTGGGGATGGATAGGAGGATGAGGAAGATTGGAGAGGTGAAGAACAGGAGTCCGGCGTTGACGGCGGCGGTGGAGAACCCGGAGAGGGCAAGGGCAGTGGTGCGGAACCTGGAGAAGAAGGGTATGACGATGAAGAGGTAGACCGCGGCGCCAGCGCCGAACAGGCTGAGGCCAAAAACCGCTCCGGGGACATTATTGGAGACCAACAGGCCTTCCTCTGCATGGGTGGGCCAGAAGTGTTCGAAAGCGGAGCCGCCGACGGAGACAGCGCACATGCCCAAACCCATCAACCACAATTGCTTGTATCTAAGGACCGAGAGCAAGGGGTTTTCCTGCTGAGACTCCAGCCGCGTTCGGTATTCGCCAATCTCTCTTTCTCTTCCGAGCATGGTCCAGGCCACGGCGGTCGTTAACCCTATCCCACCCATGACCATGAGAACCGGTCGCCAGCCGCCGAGGGCGCTGTTGAGCACGGGAGTCAGGAAGAAAATGACGCCCATGATGATGTCGATGGCGGCGAAGACGACGCCCGTGGTGACGTGCACTTTGCCGGGAGGGGACCACTGCTGGATTATCAGCGCCCTTGGGGACTGATTGGCGATGAAGCTGAGCCCCAGCCCAACGCGCCCAATAATCAGTATGCCGAAATTCGGGGAGAAGGCCTGGAGGAGTGTGAAGCCGCCGATTCCCAGGAATGTTATGAACGCTACGCGCCAGGGCCTGTAACGGGAGAGCCAGAGGTTTAGGGGAATGGCGAGGAAGAGGTTGCCGAAGACCACGGAGGCGCCAAGCCAACCCTTCTGGATTGGTGAAAGGCCCAGGTCCTCGCTCATGTCCGGGAGGAGCAGGCCGATGACGAATATGGAGGTCAGGGCCATAGCCACACCCGAGGTGAGGGTGCCGACTACGATCCACCGGCCCTTGAAGTTATCGGCGTCTTGAAGGATGGTCAATCACCGCCTTTGGACGTTAGGTGCTGACACTCGTTCGATAAACCCTTCGATTCCCCAGAGGCGCACTTTCAGCAGGCTTCCGCTCGGCGGATCTGCGACAAGGCGAGCGGGTAGGTGCTTTCCATTTAACGGAAGTTGGGGATGACTTCCTTGGCGAATAGCTTCATGGAGTCGACGATCTTTTCGTGGGGGACGAGGCCGCCCATTTCGAACCAGTGAAGCATCTCGCCGACGGGTAGCTCGGACTTGAACCAGTTGAGCCTTTCGGTGGTCTTGTCGGGGGTGAGGTAGAGGTCCGTGCCCTTTTTGACGATTTGCTCATGAGAATGCTCGTCACGGGCCTCTTTGAAGTGGCTGTACTCGGGGACGGCTTCTATGATCCTGTCACCTGCAGGGGAGTCCAGGTTGATTTTCAAGGCGTCGAAGTATTGGTCGACACTGGCCCTGGTGGCTTCCTGAGCGTCTGCGGTCGTCTCCGAGACGAAGGTGGGTTGAAGGATTTTCATGAAATCGGGCTTGGGAGGGAGGCCGGCGTCGGACTCGACCTGGCGATAGGTTGCGGCACGATCCTTGAGGGTTTCCATGGGAGTGAGAAAGAGTCCAGCCATCACACCCATGCCTCGCTTGGCCGCGATATCGAAAACGCCCTGGCTGCCGCTGGCGGCGACGGTGAGGGGTGGGTGGGGCTGCTGTACGGGCTTGGGGACCAGGGAAGCTTCGCGCACCTGGAAATGCTTACCTTCGTAGGAGAACCCGTCCTGTGTCCAGGCCCCGACGATGATGTCCAGGGCCTCGGCGTAACGCTCGCGGCTTGCCTGGGGGTTGATGTGGAATGGGTCGTAGAAGGTGAGAACGCCGCGGCCCACGCCGAATTCCAGCCGGCCATCGCTCAGGTTATCGACCATAGCCGCTTCCTCGGCGTTGAGAAGGGGGTCGTGCATGGGGATGATGCTGACGCCGAGGCCGATGCGCATCCGGGATGTACGCTGGGCTATTGAGGCGGCCATGATGTTAATGTTGGGCATGATGCCGAGGGCGGCATCGAAGTGGAGTTCTCCCAGCCAGACGGAGTCGAAGCCGAGGTCTTCGGCGAGTTCGATCTGATAGAGGACTTCGCGGTATCTGTCGGGAGCGTTCTGGCCGGCTAGACAGGGGATCTGGTAGAAGATGCCGAATTTCATGGATGGTTCACCTCGTTAGGGATAATACAACTGATGGGCGGCCCTCTCCAACTCGGGGCGAAAGTCGGGGTGGGCTATGCTGATGAGTTCCCGGGCACGCTCTCGTTGCGACTTGCCGAGGAGCCGGGCGACCCCGTACTCGGTGACCACGTAGTCGGCAAAGGTGCGAGGAATGGTAATAGCGGCGCCTTCTTCGTGCTGGGCGACGATCTTGGACACTGCGCCTCCTAGAGCCGTGGAGGTTAGGAGGGTGATGGCTCGGCCCCCTTCGGAAAGGACAGCCCCGATGTGGAGCTCGGGCTGGCCGCCGGTGCCGTTGTAGAGCCTGCCACCGAACAGGGTCTCGGAGTTGATCTGGCCGGTCAGGTCAATGGAAATGGCGTTGTTGATGGCGACGTGGTTGGGGTTGGAAGCGATGTTTCGCATGTCGAGGATGTGGTCGGCGTCCCAGAGCTCCACGAGGGGGTTCTGGTTGGCGAACTCTACCTCGGCGGGGGTGCTGCCCATCAGGCCGGAAAAGACGGTTTTGCCCTGGTGAATGGTCTTTCGGCTGCCGTTGACGATGCCCCTTTCGACGAGAGAGAGGATGCCGGGCGCCGACATCTCGGCGTGCCAGCCGAGGTCTTTCTTGTCGTCGAATACGCCCAGGCCCGGAAGGTAGACGCCTGGAGTGCCGACGCCGATCTGAACGGAATCTCCGTCGTGGACGAGGCCGTGGACGTATTCGGCAATCTTGAGTATTGGCTCAGGAGGAGGGACCCAACCTGCCCAGCGGGCCCAGCCGCGAACCTGGGAGATGTTGGCGCGCATCAGAGTGGGGATGGCCTCCTGTCTCTGTACTTCAGACATAAGCGGTGAGATTCTCTCGAGCTCTGATCTGAGCTCGCCCTCGGGGAGGATATCCAGGAGCTTCTGTCCTGCTTCGATGGATAGGGCAGGAGGCGTATGCTCAACGAATCGGTCGATTTCCGAAACGTGGATGTAGTTGGAGCCGTAGGTCCTGACCTGGTTTTCGTCGACCTCGGCGAAGACGTGGGTTGCGTACTTGGCGACGCTGCGTTTGTCCCAAAGCTCGGCGCCGAAGCTGCAGAAGCCGTTATCGTCGGGTGGGGAGACGACGATGAGCAGGTAGTCGACGGCATGGGGCTGGCGGGCATCCTCGTCGAAGGGTTTCATGGCGGTGGAGAGGAGCATGGGCTGGAAGTCGACGTAACGCTGGTCGTGGGCGGGTCGGGCGACGTCACCGAGATAGAACATGATGGTGATTGGGAAGGAGTCCTCCCAGCCGGGTTGGAGCCAGCCAGGGTCGTAGTGAGGCCCCAGAAGGTGGAGCTTCACGCCTCGCAACTCATCTCGACGGGCGGCGAGGGCGTCCAAGAGAAGGTTAGGATGGGGGTTGACGGAAACCGTCACTCCGTCGCCGGAGGCGATGGTAGAGACAGCTTCGTCAGAGGTGACCAGGTTTTCTCGGTAGTGTTGTCGCCAGTCCATAAGCGGGTAGGAGGGCAAGGGGCGGGGCTCTCAGATGATAGGTGTAGTCGGGTGAAGGGTCAAACCCTGCGTGATTTGGATAGGGCAGGGGCTTCCTATAGAATACGGCAACCGCCCTTTCTTATGAGACCTACCCGTCTCATGCGCAATCTTAGCCACAGATACTCTCGCGCCGAGGCAGAAGCAGCGTGCAGCAGAACCGGTCCGGCTGGTTAACCCGCTCCCGAGCTCTCAGATCGCTGGAGCACCGGGATTGGAGGAAGCTGTGGTTTGTCAGCCAGCTCTGGCATCTGCCGTTCTGGATGGACTACATCATTCTTGGGTGGGTGGTGCTGGAACGTACGGACTCGCCGTTCCTGGTGGCGCTGGTCGGGGCGTTTCGGTTGCTGCCGATGGGGACGCTGGGCTTCGTAGCTGGGGCCCAAGCAGACAGGTGGCCACGCAAGCGGATGCTGATGGGGGCGCAGTTCCTGAACTTCGTGCTATCGGCGGGGATGGGAGTCACGCTGTTCCTGGACTTGCTGAACCTGTGGCAGATGTACCTGGGTGCGTTTTTGATCGGCATTGCCTGGGCTATCGATTACCCGGTCAGGCATTCGATAATCCGAGATGTTGTCCCCGAAAAAGTCGTGGTGAATGCCATGGCGATAAATGTGGCCTCGTGGATGGGTTCGGCGATGGTGGGGAGGTGGGTGGCGGGGTGGATGCTGGACGTAGCGGGACCGGGGGAGGCCTACTTCTTCATCGCGGTATCGGTGCTGCTGGGACTGCTGTTCGTAATCAGGGTCCCGGTGCCCTCGCCGAGGCAAGAGGACACCAATCGAGAGCCCATGGTGAAAGGCATTGTCCTTGGGTTGAAGTATGTGTGGCGCAATGGGGCCATGAGGGGGTTATTGATAATCACCCTGGCGGCCAACACGCTGGTGTTTCCTCACATACAACTGCATCCCGTTTTCGCGCGGGACGTCTACGGGGTCGGGGGGACGGGGTTGGGATTCATGAGCGGGATGGATGGCATGGGCTCTATGATTGGGGCGGTGGTCATTGCGGCGTTGGGGAGTATGAGATACAGGGGAGAGATTTTCATAATAGGATCGTTGATATTAGGTGTGGGGGTACTGTTGTTCAGCTTTGCCCCGATCTACTGGCTGGCTCTTCTGCCTTTGCTATTTGCCGGGCTAGGGCAGTCGGGGTTCACGACGATGCAGACCACCATAGCGACGACAGTTTCGTCGCCGGAGATGAGGGGTCGGTCGATGGGGGCGGTGGCAATGGCGATTGGATCATTGCCGTTGGGCATGCTGTACATGGGTGGCTTAGCGGAGTGGATTGGAGTGCAGAGGGCGGTGACATATAGCAGCATAGCTTTCTTGGGGGTGGTGCTCCTTACGGTGGTGACACAGTCCGGGATCCGGAGGGTGAGATGAGGTTGTCTGCTATTCTTCGGAGAGCAGGCTTAAGCAGGCCTGAATCGATCTCGGGACGGAGGACCTAGTATGAAGTTTGGACTGTTCTTTTTCGCAGAGAACCCGGCCGAGTTCCGCACTCCCGACACTGAGAACTACCAGCAAGTATTGGAGCTCACCGAGCTGGCAGAGGACCTGGGTTTCGACCAGGTGTGGACCGCCGAGCACCACTTCGACGCCCAGTACCCACCCAACCCCTTCATCCTCTGCGCAGCGATGGCCGCAAGGACCAGTCGGATAAGGATCGGGACGAACATCAGCATCTTGCCTTTGCACCATCCGCTGATCATTGCGGAGAACGCGGCGATGGTGGACGTGCTGTCCAATGGGCGGTTCGACCTGGGCCTGGGGGTCGGGTACGAGAAGACGGAATTCGATACGCTGGACGTGCCGAGGAGTGAGCGGGGACGGAGGATGGAGGAGGGCTTGCAGTCGATTATTGGGTTGTTCACGGAAGAGAACTTCACTTTCAAGGGCCGCCACTTTCACTTCGATGGCGTGACGATGCTGCCCCGCCCCGTGCAGAAGCCTCACCCGCCTATATGGGTTGCGGCGGAGAAGAGGCCGGTGGGGGATGAGATACCGCCGGCAATAGATCGGGCGGCGAGGTACGGCTGCCACCTGACCGGGCCCCGGGATGCGAATATGCTCGGGCCGTACGAGCGGGCGTTGAGAAAGTACGGCAGGGACCCGGGACAGTATTTCAGGAATGTTATACGGAACTGCTATGTCGGGGAGACGAAGGAGCAGGCGTGGAGGGACTACGCCCCTCATGCCCTGGCGCAGATGCGCGGCTATCTGCCCAAGTATACGGAGGCGGGCATATTTGATTCTATGTCGGGGGAGATGTTCGGGATGCTGCCGCTGCCGAGTGCGGAGGACCTACCCGACCTTGCAGAGTCGGGGAAGGTGCATTTCCTGGGCAAACCGTTCATGGTCGGGACGCCCGATGACGTGTGCCGTGCGGTGGAAGAGGACCAGGCGCGCGGGGCCACGCACATATTGGCGTGGATGCAGATTGGGGGGATGGACGCACGGAAGACTCGGAGCTCGATGCGGTTGTTCGCGAGGGAGGTGATGCCGCATTTCCCGGGATAGGGGGTGGGGGAAGGCTATGAAGGATGTGGGTGGGCAAGTCCTTGATTCCTCGCGGAGCCTCGGAATGACAGGGGAGCGGAAGGCCGTCGGTTATTCAGTCCTCCTGCGGCGGATCTTCGATTGGGAGTTGGGACTCTGGATTTTTGTTTGATGTGGGGAGGGAAGGCGATGGAAGGTCCGAGAGTGTTGGGCAGGGAGGCGGTTAGGCCTGTGCCAGTGCCTGTGGGCGTCGACTGCCCGCACAGGACAGCCCGTAGCTTCTGAGAGGATGTGGAGGGGACCCGAGGGATTCTCGGTGTGGGGCATCCCGACCACCAGAAGTGCTCGATCATGCAGAGGGATGGGAGCGGGACTCGGAGCCGCCGAGGGGTGCGCGTGCCTCTCCGAAGGCGTCGGCGGGGGAGTCGGTTATGGGCTCAATGGCCCTGTATCTGAGCCCGGCCATTGGCGGGGTCAGCGTATTCGCCTGTGAGGGCGAGGTATACGCTCCTGATGAGGGGAGCGTTGTATCGGCAGGGGCCCCTGGACAGGGCTTGCCGCGTATAGTCTACGGACCTTCCATCGCCTGGTTGGTGGGGGAAGGGTGAGCCGGGGCCTTTGGATGAGGAGATGGCGGCTTTCGCTTGAGCCGTGGGGCAGCGTGTGGGTCGCCCTTTGGGATGGGCTGGGACGTTGAGTCCTCGGGGGCCGGGGCTGGGATTCCCCCTGTGTTGTGGTTCCTCCTTGGGTTTAGGTGAGTGACGGGCCAGTCGAGGGTGAATATAGTACAAGTGTTTTGCTTTGGTCAATGGGTTCGTGTCACATTTGGGAGAGGCCCCTCCCACCCTCAGGGATATATTGAGTCCCGCCCACCCGCCCTGTTTTATTGACATATCAGCAATGTTGCCTTGCAACATTGCTGATATGTCGTTACCAGGGGGGAGGGGAAGGAAGACTAGGAAGGGCGTGAGAGGACAAGTCCTAGATTCCTCGCGGGGCATCGGAATTGTGGATGTCAGGTAATTCGTTGACAGAATTAGGTGGATTTAAGGGTCTCCAAAGGGGTCTTTCCGTCCATTGCCTGGTGGGGTCGTTGAGTATTGTAGTAGATCAGGTACTGCTGAAGCTCGTCCTTCAGTTCCGAGACCGATTCGAAGGTTGTCCCCTCCAGCAGGTCCTCGTTCAAGGTTCTCCAGAACCGCTCTATCTTCCCGTTGGTCTGGGGCCTATAGGGTCGGGTGTAGCGGTGCTTTATGCCCAGCTCATTGAGCATCCGTTCCATGGGGTGGCCCTCGGTGTTCCTTGGGGAGGCCATCTCGGGGCCGTTGTCGGTGAGGATGGCCTCGAATTGGATGCCGTACTCCACGTTAAGGAAATTGATGGACTTCAGAGTAGCAAACATAACGGAGAGACTCTTGATGTCTCCGACCACTTCGGCCCAGGCCAGACGGGTGTAGGCGTCGATGAGGCCCACCAGGTAGTAGCGGTGCTTGGTGCCCACGATGGTATCCCGGCTGAGGTAGTGGCTGTCCAGGTGGCCCAGCTCTCCTGCCCGGGTCTTGATGATCTTGCGCTTCGACTGCTGCATCGGCTTTGTGAGCCTATTGAAACCGTGGCGTCTGGTGATGGCGTAGATGGTGGAGGGCTTAGGGGTGTTGTGTTTAAGGATGGGTTTGAGTATGGCATAGATCTCGTAACGGTTGGTACCGTTAAGGCGCTCGTTGATGACCTTCTGCTCGATGTAGGGCAGGGTGCGGCGGGACTTCCACCCGGGGCCCCGCTTACGGGGGAGGAAGGCGTTGTCGGAGGGGGAGAGGAGGAACCGGTTGTAGTACTTGGCGAAGGTCTGACGGCTAGTGCCGTGGAAGGAGTAGAAGTCCTGGGCGAAGCGGAAACGGGGATGCTTCCCTGCCTTGACCAGTTGATACTCATGGATGAGGAACCGCCACTTCTGAATGTAGTTCCGCTCAAGGGTGAGGTCCTTGCTATTGTCTCGCATTCTCGCCTCCAGATTGGTGTTGGCCTCTTATACCAATCTGTCAACGAATTACCTAACACTTACAGGAATGACAGGGTTAAGGGGGTTGGAGTGGGGGAGGGGCGGACGCGACGGATCGGCAATGTGTGGACCACCCCCGCTCGACCCTTCGATCCGCCTCAGCGGACTTACAGCAAGCTCAGGATGAGCGGCCCCTCCCCAAGGATGGATTCACGCCTCGGCGGCCGGAATGACGAGGTTGGAGAGGGAGGCGCGGTGGGTTAGGAGGGTTCGGGGGTGGGTTGGGTGGGGCGGGGTGCGGAGCTAACCATCTGGGCGGCGACCAGTTGGGCGTAGAGGCCGTTTCGCTCCATTAATTCGTCGTGGCTGCCCTCTTCAACCTTGCGGCCACGGTCCAGGACTATCAGCTTGTCGGCGTCTCGGACTGTGGAGAGCCGGTGGGCGATGATTACTGTGCTTCTGCCGGACATGAGGAGGTTGAGGGCTTGACGCACCTGATGCTCGCTGACAGCGTCGAGGTGAGAGGTAGCCTCGTCGAGGATGAGGACTGGGGCGTTCTTTAAGAGGGCCCGGGCGATGGAAATGCGCTGGCGCTGACCGCCGGAAAGCTGCATTCCCCGCTCGCCGACCATGGTGTCATAGCCTTCGGGGAAGGAGGATATGAAGCCGTGAGCATTGGCCTGCTGGGCGGCTTCCTCAATCTCTTCCTGGGAAGCCCCGAATTTGCCCAAGGCGATGTTGTCCCCGATGCTGGCGTTGAAGAGATAGGTGTCCTGGGTGACGAAGGCGATGCTGTCTCGCAGGGGGTCGAGCCGGAATTCCTTAAGGTTGTGATTGCCCAGGGAGACCTCGCCGGACTGAGGATCCCAAAAGCGCATTAGGAGATAGGCGCAGGTGCTTTTACCCGCCCCCGACCTTCCGACAAGGGCAACGGTTTGACCGGGCTCAATGGTGAAGCTGAGATCGGAGATGGCCTGGGAAAGGCCCGGACCGTAAGAGAAGGAAGTACCGTCGAAGCGGACCAAGGGCGCTGTGGGCACTGCTACCTCTCCGGGTGCGGCTACCCCGGGGCCGTCCTGGACGGACATAGGTTCATCGTGGACGGCGAAGACCCGGCGGCCTGCGGCGAGGGTCTCCATGAGGTCCTTGCCGGTGCGGGCGAGGTCCGACACGGGAGAGAAGGTTGATAGGGCAAGGAGGGCGGCTAGAGGCAGGTCAGGTCGGTCCATTCTGCCTTCCAGAACGAGCCATGCGCCCATTGCCAGCACTGCCAGACCCCCGAGACCTGTGATCGATTCTATGAAGGAGGTCTGGGACTCCTGGGCCTTCTTGAACTTGAGCTGGCTCCCTGCGAAGTCCCAACCCCGTTCTCGGATGTCGCCGGTCCTAGCGGGGCCCTGGCCGAAGGCTGATATCTCCCGCATTCCCTGGATGTTATCGACCATCTGGGCATGGATGCCGCCGAGCTTGCTCAGCACCTCGTCGCCGAGACGTTCGTTGGTAGTCTGGTCGTAGAAGGGTCGGATTGCGACGGCTAGGAGGAAAGGCAAGAGAACAATTGCCAGAGGCCAGGAGATGAGGGCAAGGGTGATGAGGACGGCAAGGGGCACGACAAAGGCCACGAAGGCCGGGCTGATGGTGTGGGCGAAGAAATACTCGATCTTCTCGATGTCTCCGCCGACGACACCTACGATGTCCCCAGACCTGCGTTTAACCAGATAGGCGGGGGCGATGGCGTCCATCTTGCGGTACATGTCGATACGCATCTCGGCGAGGAGCCTGTAGGCGAGGTCGTGGGCGAGCCAGCCCTCGGCCCATGTGAAGAATGCGGTAAGCGGGGCAAAGACCGCGAGGAGGATGAGGTATAGGGTCAGGTCCCCGCCCCGGAACACCTCGCCGACCAGCAACGCGCTGATCACGCCAAGGCCGATTATGGAGCCGTGATGGGCTATGCCCAAGAGGAAAGTGACGGTCTGCTGTTTCCACCAGGGGACGATGAGGGTCATCAACCTCCGGAGGATTGTGAACGCGCCCATCGGGTAGGAATCCTCAAGAGCGGCCGGCGCAGGGATGGGTTCTTCCTCGTGGGGTGGGGAGGCTAGGCCAACGACGGCGCTGGTGAGCTGGTCTACGGTGGGGATATTTGCCGGGCGGGAGGCAAACCCGGCGGTCTGCTGGTCGGCCATGAGCCGGGCGTAGATACCGTCGGCGGCGATAAGCTCGTCGTGGGAACCTACTTCGACTAGATGGCTGTCTTCCAATACCAGGATACGGTCGGCGCCGACGATGCTGGAGAGTCGGTGTGCGATTATCAGGGTGGTACGACCCTGCATGAGGCGGTCCAGGGCTTCCTGGATGACGGCCTCGTTCTCGGCGTCCACGCTGGACAGGGCCTCGTCGAGGATAAGGATTGGGGCATCCTTCAAGAGGGCCCGAGCGATGGCGATACGCTGCCGCTGCCCACCTGAGAGGCGGATGGCCCTCTCACCCACATAGGTGTCGTAGCCCTGGGGAAGCTCGGAGATGAACTCGTGGGCATTGGCGGCTCGGGCGGCGGCTTCCAGCTCTTTCTGAGTAGCGTCGCCCTTGCCGAACCTGAGGTTGTCGGCGACGGTACCATGAAACAGGTAGGTGTCCTGGGTGACGACGGCGATCTGCTCTCGGATTCGTTCGAGGGGAAGGGTTTTCAAGTCCTCTCCGCCGAGGAGGATGCGGCCCTTCTGAGGATCGAAGAAGCGATATGCCAGCCAGACGAGGGTCGATTTTCCTGCGCCACTTGGCCCCGCCACACCGAGCTTTTCACTCTTGCCCAGGGTGAATGATACGTCCTCAAGGGCGTTGCCCCGGCCCTGATTGTAGCCGAAGGTAACGTTTTCGAAGCGGATTTCGGCGGCGAGGGGAGCGGTCTGAGGGGTGTCGGGAGTGGGTGCGGCCTGGGAGCCTTCGATCTCGACGGGCTCTGCCATTAGGTTGAAGATGCTCTGCGCGGCTGCACTTGCGATCATGCCCTTGTGATAGAGCTGGGTCAGTTCCCGGAGAGGCCTGAAGACCTCGACGCCGAACATCATGACGATCAGGAGAGTTCGAATCTCCATGTCGCCGGCGCTGACTCGGGCTGCTCCCACGCCGAGGGCGACGGCTGCACCGGCAGAGATTCCCAGCACGGTAACGCCGCCGGTGGCTATGTTGGCGGCGAGGACACCCATAGTGCTTCGATAAAGGGCACGGGCCTTGTCCGCCAGCCGATCGCCGTGTCGGCCACTTTGGCCGTAGGCCTTCAGGGTGGCAAGACCCTGCACACCGTCCAGGAAGTCGGCGCCCAGGGAGCCGTAGGAGCGGTAGCGGTGCATGCTGCTCTTCTGGTTCCAGCTGTGGAAGACCGCCGGGGCGACGAGGGTGAAGAGGGCGAAGCCGAGGAAGATAAGAGCGATGGGCAGGTCCAGGATGGCCATGAATACGAAGATGAGAATCGGGGCGACGGCGGCAATGATGATCTGTGGGAGGTATTGGCCGAAGAAGGTCTCCAGTCCCTCGACGCCATCGCCGAGGGTGAGGATCACGCCACCGGTGCGTCGCTGGTCGAAGTGACCCGGGCCAAGGGCTAGGCAGTGCTGGTAAAGATTCTCACGAATCTTGATCTTGACGATGTTGGAAGTGTGGTGGGCGTAGCTGTTCTGCAGGTATTGGAATACTCCCCGGACGCCAATGAGGATAGCGACGCCGATCATGGGAAAAGCAAGGGAAGAATACTCGGCTTGTCCGCGAAAGACCCGGGCGATGACTATGCCGAAGATGGCGAGACCCGCAACCCCGGCCCCAACGGCAATAAGCCCCAGCACTGTGGAAAGAAAGATACGGAGCCGAACGCCCTGCGTTAGCTGGAACAGTCTCAGGTCGAAGTACATGAAGCCTCTAGGCCGGGATTTCGTAACAAGAGCCCTGGCGCAAGGGTCGCTAGCCGGGGCTCTGTTCAGTGGATTATACAGTCGGGCACGGCATACGGCAAACGTGGAGCGGTGCGCTGTATTGACTCTCCAAGTGGATTCGCTTAGCGTATCCGGCTGTATATGGGCAGGGCTGACCAGCCGGTTGCCCCTATGGGGTGGAGGACCACGGAACACAAGCCATAACTGAAAGGGTGTAAGAAGAATATGAAGGACTACATAGCCGTCGACGTGGATGGGCACATCATGGAGCCACCCGACCTTTTCGAAAATAAGCTGGAACCGGAGTATCGGGACCGGGCATATAAACTGGTGGAGGACGATGCGGGGGTCGAGCACCCGGTTATGGACAACATATGGCTGGACGATACGAGGCCGGTGGGCACGGTGTCGGTGTACGGCGCTGTGGACAAGCCGATGGAGGACTACCTGGCGGGGAAAGTGCACTACCGGGACTCGATGGTCCCGGGGGCATGGGTGCCGGATGAGAGGCTCAAGGTTATGGACGAAGAGGGGATCGATATTGCGTTGTTCTACCCGTCGTTAGGTCTGGACTGGGAGAGTTCCAGTGATGACGCCGATCTGGTGGCGGCCCACTGCCGGGTGTACAACGACTGGCTGATCGACTTCTGCAGCACCGATCCCAGCCGACTAGTGCCGATAGCCCACGTGTCCTTCATGGACGTGGAGCAGGCGGTAGCGGAGACCAGGCGGGTGGCGGGGCTGGGGGCGAAGGGGCTAATGCTCCTTGCATTTCCGCCGAGGAACGGGTCGCCGTACGGTGAGCCACCGTTCGATCCAATATGGGAGGAAGCCGAAAGCCTCGGGTTGCCTGTCGGGGTACACGTTCACGGGGGCGGCACCCGGTTTGGCGGCGACTACTTCTACCCGCATCCCTGGAAGGCGTCTTGGTGGTGGTGGTTCGTCACGGCAGCGGAGTTTGTGGTGGACTCGATGACCTCGCTGTTCCAGGGAGGCCTCTTCGACAGGTTCCCGAACCTTCAGGTGATCGCACTGGAGGCAGGTTGCGGCTGGCTGGCCTACTGGCTGGAGCGGATGGACGAGTATTTCGAGAGGTACGGCTTCGAGACTTCGATGCAACTTAAGCCGAGCGAATACTTCAATCGACAATGCTGGATATCCATGGAGCCCAGCGAGAAGATAGGCCTGACAATGATGCAGCTTCTCGGGGCCGACCGGTTCCTCTGGGCTTCCGATTACCCCCACTCCGACGCGGAGATGGGGACCGTGGCGCAGTTGAAGAAGAACCTTGCCCCCCTTCCTGACGCGGAGTTCCGAAAGATACTGGGAGAGAACGCGGTCGAGCTGTATCAGCTTGGGTGATTCGACATAATGCGTCGATGGGTGGGTCCGGGAGGAGCTTCGTTACATAAGGTGCGTGAGTGGCTTTGTAGAATTCACCGTCGTTCTCCTCAGCGAGTCTTGGACCCTAGCCCTCTCCCGTCAAGAGACCTTTGCACAACTACAGGTTGCTTCTGCAGTACTGTCCAGATCACGTGACCTCCACCCCCCGCTCATACTTCGAGAGCCTCAGCACGAGCGGCCCCGGCCCCACCGCGGGAGGTTAGACAAAGATCTCATCAAGGGAGAGGGGATGGAACGCTCGCACATCATTCAATTCTTGGGATACCCTTCGGGAGCCTCAGGAAAGGCTTCGACTCTGCTCACGCCTCGGCGCACGCCAAAGAAGCACTTGCAGCATCTTAGGCAGGGCGAACGGAATGCCCCGCCCGTGGGGATAAGGAGGCCGACTCGGGAGCGGGAATGACGGTTATTCAAGGGTTTCACACGGGAAGAAAAATGCGGGCTTTTGCTGGAGAGGTGAAACGATGCCAAAGATAGGACTGGTAGGGCTGGGAGTTATCGGGCGGATATACGCTGCCAACCTGACAAGGGCTTTCGGGCCGATCTACGTGTATGACAGCGTTCGGGAGCGGATGACGGGAGTAGAGAAGCTGGGGGTTCTTGCTTCCGAGAGTGGGGCGGACTTGGCGAGGTTGTCGGAGGTGGTGTTGCTGGCGCTGCCGAACCCAGAGGCGGTGAGGACGGCGGTAGATGGGAAGGATGGCTTGTTAGAGGGGGCCCGGCTTGGGACGGTCATCGTAGACCTGAGCACCATCGATCCGAAGACGGCGATTGACATGCACGCTCGGGCGAAGGAGCGAGGTGTGGACTACCTAGACTCTCCAATAAGCGGGGGGCAGCCGGGTGGGGCGGGGACGGACGGGGCAAAGGCGGCCAACGTAACCTTCATGGTGAGCGGGGATCGGGAGGCGTTCGAAAGGGCAAGACCTGTGATGGAAGCTCTTGGCGAGAAGTTTTTCTTTCTGGGGGAGGCGGGGACGGGGACGAAGGTGAAACTGCTGAGCAACTTCGTTAGTGGGATGGTCAACTTGATCTCGGCGGAGGCGTTTGCTCTCGGGGCGGCGGTGGGCATAGATGCCAAGACCCTTATGGATGTGTTCGATGAGACGGATGCTGACTGCTATTTCATGCAGAATTACGTCCGGCCGAGAATCGAGCGGGGTGATTTCGAACCGGGATTCTCGGTAGATCTGCAGTACAAGGACTTGAAGCTGACCAGCGAATGGAGCAGGGAGGAAGGGGTGCCCACCCCCATCAACGACCTGGGCGTGCAGCTATACCAGATGGCTCGGGTGGCGGGGCTGGGGCACAAGGACCTGGTTGAGTCGGTGAATTATTGGGCGCGGGTGTCGGGGGTGGAGTTAGAAACGAGAGACGGGGCTTGAGGGCAGACCCTGGCCTCCCGCTCATACTTCGACGGGCTCCCACCTCGGCGGATCTGCGACAGCACGAGCGTCCCCACCTCAGGACAGGCCGTAGAGGCGGGCGCAGTTGTCCCAGAGGATCTTTCGCATGCTGTCGTGGGGGAAATCGAGAGTGAGGAGCATTTCTACGGACTTGGGATAGCGGCTGTCGGGGTGGGGGTAGTCGGTGGAGAAGACGATGTTGTTGTCGCCAAGCCAGTCGATGGCATACTTGCCGGGCGCTTCGTCGGCCTCGACGGAGGTGAAGCACTGGCGTTTGAAGTACTCGGAGGGCATGAGGGGCAACTTTTCCTTTAGAATCGACTCCCGGTGCTCGTAGTGCTCGTCCATGCGCCAGATCCAGAACGGCGACCAGCTGCAATTCCCTTCCAGGAAAGCGAACCTTAGAGTTGGAAATCTCTGGGTGACGCCCCCCATGATAATCGCGAGACAGGCGTACATCTGCTCGATGGGGTGGGCGGCCAGGTGCTCGGTAGTCCAAAGGTTTTCGTGGTGGCCGTCGAAACGCTCTCCCATAGCCACGGGAAGCTCACAGGGGGTGCCTTCGTGGAACCCGACGGCGAGATCGAAAGCCTGGCACTCGGCCCAAAGAGGGTCATAGTAGGGGTGGTTCCAGTTGCGGCCCTGGACGGGGTTGGGGCGGAGGAATACGCCCTTGAAGCCGAAGTCCTGGGCAACGCGCCGGGTCTCTGAAACGGCGGCGTCTATATTCTGGGCAGGGACCATGCCCGCACCGAACATCCTCCTGGAGTTGCCTTGGCAGAACTCGGCGAGCCAGTCGTTGTAGGCACGGGATATGGCAGCGGCGAGCTGATCATCGTCGTAGACCTTGGCGTGGGCGAAGAGGCCCATGGAAGGGAAAAGCAAAGCCAAGTCTATCCCCTCGGCGTCCATGGCCTCGACCTGGGTGTCGGGACCCCAGCCCCGGTCCTGGAAGGACAGGAACTCGTCAAACCTGCCGTAGCGCTTCGCCAGATCTACGTACATTTCCCCTTCGTCGGCGAAGTTGTCCTGGTTGCGGGCGATGACTCGGCCGTCGTGCTTGAGGCGGAGGTCCATGAAGTACTCTTCCGCGCCGACGGGGGCGAGGTCCCGGAACTCGGGGGAGATGTAGGTCTGCCAGAGGTAGGCTGGCTCCATGACGTGCATGTCGCTGTCGATGACCTTGAAACCGTCCTTAGCCATTGCGGTGCCCTCCTTCGGGCTGGGGTCTTTTGCAAGCCAGTATCACCCTGACCCTGCTCGGCGAGACTACGGCCTCAGCCCTCTCGCGCCTCGGCGCATCTCCGACCCATCGAGATATCTTTGCGTAAATGCTGATCACGCTAGTGGTGCCATCCAGGTTACCTGACGTCCCTCCCCCCGCTCATACTTCGAGAGCCTCAGCACGAGCAGCCCCGGCCCCTCCGGCAGGCAGAGGTTTCCTTAGTGCATTGTCCACCTTGGGGGTGGCTACTGCAACGGTTTGAAGCGCATTGCGAGGCGAGGAAGCCAGTTGCGGGGGCGGTCGGGGAGGGTTCCGCGGACGATCTCGAAGCCGGCGCGTTTGAAAAGGGGCTCGGTTCCGAAGAAGATGTTGTCGGCGCCGGTGCGCTCGTTTCCGGCCCGGGGGGTAGGCTTCTACGACAGGAGCGCCGTGCTGGAATGCATATTGTGCCGCTGCCCGAATTAGGGCCACGGCGACTCCCTGGC
Source organism: Dehalococcoidia bacterium (assembly GCA_965197585.1). GTDB lineage: Bacteria > Chloroflexota > Dehalococcoidia > Plut-88900 > Plut-88900 > Plut-88900. The sequence continues at coordinate 1,239,837 of OZ240215.1, read as the reverse complement.
CACGTGCATTCCTGTGGACGGTCACGCAAGGGATAACCCAAACATCCTGATCGTCAACCGGAGGTGTGGCCCGGGACTTCTCGATGCGGGCAAGCTCGCTCCGGGGGCGACGGCAACCCAGCCCACGGGGTCTTCTCCCTGGAAGGCTAAGAGGCCCGGAGCGTAAGAGCGTCGGGCCAGGTCTTCCATAGCTGCACGGCGGCGCTAAGAGCCGGACCCTTCGCCGGGGAGTTTCTTCCATTGGGTACCGGTGATCCGGGGGAACATGCACCAGCAGGTACTGCCCCAGCTTCCCCTGAGGACGGTCCGCATGCTGTCCAACAGGTCGGGGGTCAGGGGTCGGATGTCTAGAGTAGATGTCCCGGTTCTAGTCATAAGCTGATTATCCCCTGCCTGCAAGTTTATAGGGTCAAATCAGGATTAGGATACAAAAGATCCCGCGTAGAGCCAGCAGGTAAAAAAGCCCGGTTTGACCTATGGGTAACGAGGGGCCCGAAGAGTTGGGTTGGGGGGCTTAGAAGTTACCGATCGGGAGGGGGCCTATGGCCTTGCGACCGTGGCTACCAGCGGGGGCGGCGGGGCTCTTTGGGTCGGGCCCGGTCTACGGTAAGGGGTCTGCCTTTGAGCTCTTTACCATTCAGGCCTTGAACCGCAGCTTCACCTTCGCGCTCGTCAGTCATCTCGACGAAACCGAAACCGCGTGAGCGGCCGGAATAGGGATCGGTGATCACGCGTGCCGAATCGACAGCGCCGAAAGGGTCGAAAGCTTCTTTCAACTCCTCGTCGGTCAGACTATAGGGAAGGTTGCCTACGAAAATGTTCATGAACAGGTCCTCCAGGGCCAAGTATCTCGTGCTTCGTGATCCCCATTCCAGACCGGAAGTAGACGTTTACCACGCCCTTTCGGGGATACCGAAGTTGGGGAGCATTCTACCATACAAAAGATAAATGCAACTACCAGAATGCATTGTTACGCATTTCCCAAAGACTCTTACTTAAGGTGTATTTAAGGGCTTAGCCAGCGGGTGGAGCAGGGGCAACGTTGGGAAACAATGCGTCCCGTTTGCCGACAGTCGTATAATCAGCAGAACCTCTTGGAAGCGCCACGGTCGCCCTTCCGGAACATCAAAGAGACCGCCGGGGAATTGGGGGATATTGGGTCATGGGTGCGCGGCGTCAACTTATCGACGTAACTTATTCGTTCTTAGTCGCGCTAGGGATTGCGGTGATTATGATTATGATCGTCACCGCGTTCCAGGACCGGCCCGACCTGGATGACGAGACACGGGAGCGGGTAGGGTTTCTTCTTCTGTTCCCGGTGTCTATTGCGATAATAACGGGGACGATAGGCTTCGGGCTGTCGCTGATAAATTGGAGGGAATGGCGCCTGTTGATACTGGCGTTCCTGGGGGTGATAAGCCTGGTAAATGCAATACTTGACGTGTCGAACGGGCTTACCTATTTTGGCGTATCGATTTTCCTGGCGTTCGGAATGTATTTTGCCGTGGAGTGGTTCGGGGTCCGGCGTCGGCGCAGGGTCTAAGGCCGGGCCTAAGCCGGGAAGGCGAGCATCAGGCCATCCCGCAGGGTTAGCAGGACGTTGTTGACCCGAGGGTCATTGGTAACGTAGTCGTTCAAGGCGTCTATGGCCTTATCGCTCTCATCTTTCGGGTCCAAAACCTTCCCTCCCCACAGGGTGTTGTCCACTGCGATCACGCCTCTGGGTGACAGCAGGTCGATGCATTTTACATAATAGTTCAGGTAGTTGGTCTTGTCGGCATCGATGAAGACGAGGTCGAAGGGGCCTTGGAGGGTGTCGATGGTGTCGAGGGCGGGGCCGACTCTTAGGTCGATCTTCTTGCCGTGGGGTGTCTTGGCGAAGAACTCGCGGGCCAGGGATCGAGGGGCTATATCGCAGGTTATGAGTTCACCATCCTCCGGGAGAGCGTGGGCCATCATGAGGGCGCTGAATCCCGTGAAGGTGCCAATTTCCAGTGCGCGTTTGGCCCCGGAAACTCGGATGAGAGTCTGGAGTAGGGTGCCAATGAGCCGGTCGGAGAGCATTTCGGCGTCGGGAGCCGAGTCGTAGGTCGCCTTTCTGAGTTCCTCCATGACGGGGGGGAGGGGGGTGGTGTGGTCGAAGGCGTAGTCGTCGATTTCTCGGGGGACAATGCCGATCATGGGTTACTCCTGTGAGGGGTGGGGTCAATGGGCTTAGTTGAACCGGGGTATGACCTGCTCGGTGAAGAGGGTGAGGCTTCGCATCACCTGCTGGAAGCTTAGACCCGGGAAATTCAGGAAGAGGGCGATGTGCTGGCAGTTCAGCTCGGTACGGTAGCGTTCGATCTGCTCGGCTACCGAGTCCGGGGTGCCGACCATTATGAGGTCGTGCTTCCTCTGGAAGTCGAACCAGTCCAGGTCTAAGTCGCCGTCTTCTATTTCGCCCTCTACAAACGAGTCTCTGGAGGCCTTCATCGGGTCCCGCTTGTTCCACACGCCCAGCATATTGGCACCAGGCCTGACGGCTTCCAAGGCTTCTTCCATGGTGTCGGCGACGTAGGTGGCGATCATCACGGAGAGCTTGTCGCCGAAGTTGTTCTCTTCGCCTCTCGCTTCCTTAGCGGCGTCGTAATATGTGTTCCAGATTTCCCTTATCTTGCCGAGGGAGACAGTCTGGCACATTGTGGATATGCCTCGTCTGCCGGCCAACTCGTGGGAACTGTTGGAGGTTGACATCTGAAAGATGGGTGGGTGGGGTTTCTGGACAGGCTTGGGGTGTACGCCGAGGGCGACCATCTCGCCATCGGCGGCGTGATAACGGGGATCTCGGACCCATTCGTTGGGTTCGTGCCAGCCGGGTTCAGGGAAAGTAAAGTGGTTGCCCTGATATTGGAAAGCTTCCTGTTTCCAGGCGTCTATGATGACGTCGAGGGCCTCGTTGAAGAACTCGGCGTTGAGCTTGGGGTTGCGGCGGTCTCCAGCGGAGCTGAACTGGGCGGAGGCGCGGGTGTCGAAGCCACGGGCGATGCCGAAGTCGACGCGTCCGTCGGTGAAGTTATCCAGCAGGGCAATGTCCTCGGCGACGCGCAAGGGATGCCAGTCGGGGAGGATGGTACCGCACTGGCCGATCCTGAGGTGGTCGCTGTTCTTGATCAGGCCCGCGCCCATGAGAATGGGGTTGGGGGAGGCGCGGTACCAGCCGTCCCAGGCGAAGTGGTGCTCGGCGAGCCACAGGCCTGTGAAGCCTCCCTGGTCGATGAGCTTAACCTCCTGGTGCATCTCGTCCATCAGGGTGTCCCAGGAATACTGCTCTCCCACGTGGTAGTAGGGCGTGCAATCGAACCTCATTTGTCACCTCGTGCCTGGTGTGGGGTGGATGATCTTTGAAGAGTCCGAATCACCCTCACCCTAGCCCTCTCCCGTCAAGGGAGAGGGGATTGTTTGTTAGGAAAATTTGGGGATGATGCGGTCGGAGAAGAGGTGTAGGGACTTCATGACCTGTTGGAAAGAGAGGCCGGGGAAGTTGAGGAAAAGGGCGATGTGCTGGCAGCCGGTTTTGGATTGGATGCGCTCAATCTGCTCGGATACCGAGTCAGGTGAGCCGACCATGATCAGGTCGTGCTTGAGCTGGAAGTCGAACCAGTCGGAATCCAGGTCTCCTTCTTCCATCTCCTCTTCGATTAGGGTGGCCTGCCGCGCCTTGTGGGGGTTTACGGAGGACCACGCAGCGAGTCGATTTGCCCCGGGACGAACGGCCTGCACGGCCTCTTCGTAGGTCTCGGCGAGGAAGGTTGGGCGCATGACGGCGACGCCCTCGCCGGTAGGGACGGGGCGCCCAAGCCTCTGGGCGGCGGCCTTGTTGTGGGCGGCGAAGGCCTCGTTGATTCTACCGGGGGACAGGGAGGCGCACATGGCGCTGTAGCCCTTCTCTCCCGCGTAACCGAAGGAGCCGACGGTTTCAGCCATGATGTAGACCGGGGGTCGGGGTTGTTGGTAGGGGCGGGGAGTGACGCCGAGGGCGATCAACTCACCGTCATCGGCGTGGTACTTAGGGTCCCGGACCAGGGGGTTGGACTCATACCAGCCGGGTGTCGGGTAAGTGTAGAACTCGCCCTTGTAGGAGAAGGCGTCGTTTTCCAGCGCCCTGACTATGATTTCGAGGGCTTCTCGGAAGAGGGCACGGTTGCGCTCGGGGTCGCGGCGGTCGGCTTCTTTGAAGAACTGGATGGTGGAGCGGGTGTTGATTCCCCGCCCTGCGCCGAAGTCGACGCGGCCCTTGGTCAGCTGGTCGAGGATGGCTATGTCCTCGGCGACGCGGATGGGGTTCCAGTCGGGGATGATGGTGCCGCACTGGCCGACACGCATCCTGTCGCTTTCGGCAATGAGGTCAGCGCCGACCAGGATGGGGTCGGTCGGGGCACGGTACCAGCCATCCCAGGCGAAATGGTGCTCGGCAAGCCAGAGACCGGTAAAGCCTCCTTGGTCCATGAGACGGACCTCTTCCCGCATCTCGCGGACCAAGGTCTGCCAGGAATAGTCCTCGCCGACGTGATAGTAGGGTGTGCTGTCGAATCTCATAAGCTAGGCGAACCGGGGAATCACTTTCGAAGAGGCCAAGTCCAAGGAGTGCATGACCTGTTGGAAGGATAGGAGCGGGATGTTGAGGAAGAATGCGAGGTGGGGGCATCCGGTCTCGGTCTCCAGACGCTCGATCTGCTCGGAGACGGTGTCGGGGGAGCCGACGAGGATGAGGTCGTGCTTGAGCTGGAAGTCGAACCAGTCCAAGTCCAGGTCGCCTTCTTCCAGCTCCTCTTCGCTGACCATTATCTTGCGGACTTTGTCGGGGTCGGTGGTTATCCAGGAGGCGAGTAGGTTTGTGCCTTCCCGGGCGTCGGCGACCGCCTGTTCGTAGGTGTCGGCTATATAGGTGGGGCGCATTACGGCCAGGTTTTGCCCGTAGGGGACATCGTGGCCCGCTGCCTCCGAGGCGGCGTTGTTGTAGGCCCGCCAGGCGTCGTTGATGCGCCCGTGGGAGATCGAGAAGCACATGGCTCCAATGCCCATCCGGGCCGAGTAGGCGTGGGAGCTGGAGGACTCAACCATGTTGAAAACGGGGGGGTGGGGCCGCTGGAAGGGTTTCGGGGTGAGCCCCAGGGCCTTGAGCTCGCCGGTTTCGCTGTGAAACCTGGAGTCGCGGCCCAAGGGATTGGTCTCCTGCCAGCCGGGAGCGGGGTAGGTGAAGAACTCACCCTTGTATGAGAAGGCATCGTTCCGCCAGGCACCGAGAATGACCTCAAGGGTTTCATTGAAGAGAGCGCGGTGCTGTTCGTTTCGGCGGTCGGCTTCCTCTCGGAATTGGATGGTGGCACGATTGTTAATGCCTCGGGCCACGCCGAAATCGACCCGGCCTCTTGTGAGTTGGTCGAGAAGGGCGATGTCCTCGGCGACGCGGATGGGGTTCCAGTCGGGGAGGATGGTGCCACATTGGCCGACGCGAAGCCGGTCGCTTTCGCTGACCAGGTCGGCTCCGAGGAGGATGGGGTTGGGGGAGGCGCGGTACCAGCCGTCCCAGTGGAAGTGGTGCTCGGCGAGCCAGGTGCCGGTGAATCCGCCCTGGTCCATGAGCCGGACCTCTTCCCGCATCTCGTCAACGAGGGTCTCCCAATCGTAATCCTCGCCGACATGGTAGTAAGGAGTGGAGTCGAACCGCATACCTAGTCTCCCGAGTCGAGTGTGCGTTGATGTTTATGCAGGGTGCCGCCGCGGTGATTATATACCATGGGTGGCTTCCTCTGAATCAGGGCCACTCCGTAACTGCTGATCACGCTTGTGGTGCCATCCAGATCATCTTACCTCCCTCCCCCCGCTCATACTTCGAGAGCCTCAACACGAGCGGCCCTGGCCCCTCCGGCGCGGGTTATGCAAAGGTCCCGTTGTGGGAGAGGGGAGAGGGGACTGGAGACCACGTCCGCCCTTTCGGAGAAGGGTTTTGGCAAGGACTGACGGAGGGGGTGGGGTTAGGTAACTAGAGAAACCTGGGCATTACCTGTTCGGCGAAAAGGGTGAGGCTTCGCATGGTCTTTTCGAAGGTGAGGCCGGGGAAGTTGAGGAAGAGGGCCATGTGTCCGCAGTTAACCGAGCTTTGGAGATTCTCGATCTGCTCGGAGATGGTTTCTGGGGTGCCGACGCAGACGAGGCCGTGCTTGAGCTGGAAGTCGAGCCAGGGGAGGTCGAAGTCTCCGGGATCGAGCTCATCTTCGGTTGCCATGGCGGAGTAGGCTTTGACGGGGTTGTGGGAGTACCAGGCGCCGAGTTGCTTTGAGCCCCAACTCACGTCGGCGATGGCCTGCTCATAGGTCTCGGCGACGTAGGTTGGTCTGACGATGCAGAGTTTCTCTCCGAATGGGACTTCGCGGTTCTGGGACTGAGACAGCGCCTCGTTGTGGGTGGTCCAGGCCTCCTTAATCTTACCGATGGATATGGACTGGCAAAAGACCCCCATGCCCCGGCTTCCAGCGAATCTGTGGGAGCCGGGGGAGTCGGCCATTTGCCAGATAGGGGGGTGGGGTTTCTGGAAGGGCTTTGGGAAGACCCCCATGGCCTTCAGCTCGCCGTTGGGGGCGTGGTAGTCAGGATTTTGGACCATGGGGTTGGACTCTATCCAGCCGGGGACGGGGAACTTGTAGAATCTGCCTTCGTGGCTGAAGGCGTCCTGTGTCCAGGCGCCGATGATGACGTCCAGGGACTCGGAGAAGAGGGCGTAGTTGGACTCCTGGTTACGCCTGTCGGCGTTGAGGTTGAACTGAATGGAGGCCCGGGTATCTATGCCCCGGGCGATGCCGAAGTCCACGCGGCCCTTGGTGAACTGGTCCATGAGGGCGATGTCCTCGGCGATGCGGAGGGGGTGCCAGTCTGGTAGTACAACTCCGCACTGTCCGAACCTGAGCCTGTCGCTGAGGCGGGACAGCTTTGTGCCCATGAGGATGGGGTTGGGAGCGGAATTGTACCAGCCGTCCCATGCGAAGTGGTGCTCGGCCATCCAGAAGGTGGTGAAGCCGGCCTGGTCGGCGAATTTGACCTGGGTTTCGGCCTCGTCGACTATCTTTTCCCACGGGTAGGTCTCGCCGACGTGGGTGTAGAGGGTGATGTCAAAGCGCATTTGAGGTCTCAGGGGTTTGGGTTGTGAGTGGTCTTGACTGGCTGCTATGTCCAGGAGGAGTGTAGCTTTGGGGTTGGGTGGCGTCAACGGGGGTGGGGTGGGGTATTGGCGTGGGCACCGCCCGGCTCATACTTCCACGGGGCTCAGCACGAGCGGCCCCTCAGCCCCAGCGAATGGATTCCCGTGTCGGGGCACGGGAATGGCGGGGAGATAGGACGGATTCCGGCTCGGGGGCCGGAATGACGGATGTGGGGGGGTTAGGGGAGGGTGGGGGGGGGATTAGGGGAGGGCGGAGGTGATTTCGTTGTACTCCCTGAAGGCGTCCAGGTGCTTGGCTACGGAGTCCAGGCCGCAGTTCATAGTGTCAAGGTAGAATTTTGAGGCGCCGATTTCCTGCCAGCCTCTGACGTAGTCGGCGACGTCTGTCATGGGGACGGCTTCGAGGTTGATCTGGACGGCGATGGTGATGTCTGAGGGGTCTCGGCCTGCCTCTCGAACTGCCTCGTGGATCACTTGGATCTTCTGCCTGGCGTTGCCGGGTTGGTCGGTGGTAGGGAACCAGCCGTCGCCAAGACGGCCGGTCCGCTTCAAAACGGGATTGGAGTCGCCCCCGATCCATAGCGGGATGGGTTGCTGTACAGGGAAGGGTTTGAGGCCTGCCTGCCTGATAGTGTGCCAACGGCCCTGGTAGTTGACGACCTTCTTTGTCCAGAGGGCCCGCATCACGTCGATCTGCTCCTCGATGCGCTTGCCGCGGTTGTGGAAATCCTCGCCGAGGGCCTCGAACTCTACGGGGTTCCAACCAACTGCTATGCCGAGCACCAGACGGCCACCACTCAATACATCTATTGCTGCCGCTTGCTTGGCTACCAAGGTAGTTTGACGCTGAGGCAGGATGACTATGCCGGTGATGAGCTTGATGCGCTGGGTGATGGCGGCGGCCCAACCCAGGAGCACGAAAATTTCGTGGAAGTTGCTGTCTATGTCGTAGAAGAAGTTGATGCCGCTGTTCTTGTAGAAGTCCGTGTTGGCGCCGAGGACGTGGTCATATACGACCAGGCCCTCGAAGCCCATCTGCTCGGTGGCCTGGATTAGCTCCTTGGCGTCCTCAGGGTCCGGGCCGATCTCCGTTTGTGGAAAGACTACTCCGAAATCCATGTCATCCTCCTAGGCGATGCAACTACGATCATTTTCTGCCTGTAAGTATGAAGCGGGTGGGGAGGGGATGTTCCGGGGCTTTGACGTACCGGAAGCCTGCGGAGTTTAGAAGGCTCCGCAGCTCGCCCTGGGTAATCATACCGCAGCCGACCAGGGCTTCGTGGAGCTGGACGCCGGCCATCATCTGGTATGCGGGGTTGCCACGGTAGTCCTTTGGTGAATCGGGATAAGGAAGTTCGGATACGACGATGACGCCCCCGGGATGCAGGGCTCGGTGGGCGCGGGATAGGACGTTACGGTAAGAGTCGGGGCCCCCGACCTCGTGGAGAGTGACGTTCATGGTGACCACGTCGAAAGCGGAGTCGTAGTCCATTAAATTGGCGTCGGCTTGTAAGACTCGTGCGCGGTCGCCGGAGTTGGACTCGGCGAGAGTTTTGACCGCGAGGGCTGCGCTGGGGGCGTCGTATTCGATGCCCAGGACTCGGGCCTTGGGGAAACGCTTTACATAGTGCACGACGCCGTATCCTGCCCCGGAGCCCACGTCCAGGATGTCGATGTCCACTTCCGCCGGGTCTTCAGTATTCATGACTTGCGGGAGGACAGTGTCGGTGATGACGGCGTAGTCGGGCTTGGTCATGTTCTTCAGAGCTTCGAGGAGCCAGGGATCGTGCTCGCTTCTGGGCCATACGCCGCCTGAGGGCAGGTATTTGGGGAAAGCGTGAAAGTCCTGGTGGAGGGCGGCGTTGAACTGGATCCTGCCTCCGAGGAAAAGGGGGTCGGTGGGATTCAGGAGGAGGGAGTCCATGTGGGGAGCGAGTCGATACCCAGAGGCCTCATCCCAGTCCAACATCTCGAAGGCGTAGGCGGCGCGGCACCAGATGCCGACATAGCGGGGCGAGAAGCCAAGGGTCTCGGCAAGGGCGTTTTCGGTCGTACCGAGGGAATCTGCCTCGGAGATGGCCTTGAATAGCCCGGCCTTCAGGCCGATATCGGTGATCCAGGTGGCCTGATAGCCGAGAATGTAGTCGACCAGCTTATGCCAGGCGGCTTCCTTTGTGGGTTGCTGGGGTTTCATTCGGATGTCGAGGGGTGTGGTAGTCGATTGAACAAATCGGGCTGACGGGTAATAATACCCCGAAATCCAGCACGCCGGGCAAGGACTAGACATGTTCAAAATTGGAATCGACGTAGGGGGCACTTTCACCGACCTGGTGGTCACGAGGCCGGGAGAAGCGCCCCGGTTGTACAAGACCCCCTCCACTCCCCAGGACCCCTCCGAGGGCGTCATGAACGGCCTTCTGGACGTGGCCCAAGACTATGGGTTGGGGATTACCGAACTGCTGTCCGGCACGTCGATGATCATTCACGGCACCACTGTTGCCACCAACACGCTGGTCGAGCGGAAAGGGGCCAAGGTGGGGCTGATCACCACGGGCGGGTTCCGGGACCTGCTGGAGATGCGGGAGGGGATGAAAGAGGACCGGTACAACCTGAGGATGAAGCAGATGGAGGCCCTGGTGCCTCGCTACCTGCGGATCGGAGTGCCGGAGCGTACTCGGGCGGATGGATCGATAAAGACCGAATTGGATGAGGCGGCGGTGGCGGTGGCGGTGAAAGGAATGCTGGAAGAGGGGGTCGAGGGGCTGGCGGTTTGCTTCCTATTTTCGTATCTCAACCCGGAGCACGAACGGCGGGTGGGCGAGATAATCGAGGAACTGGCACCGGGGCTATACACGTCGCTTTCGCACGAAATCCTGCCGCAGATCAAGGAGTTCGACAGGTTGAGCACGACGGTGGTCAACTCGTATGTCGGGCCGGTCTTCGGAAGGTACTTGACCCGTCTAAATGAGCGGCTGGCTGCGTTCAGCGATTCCAACGATATCCTGATAATGCAGTCCAACGGCGGCGTGACACCCATCGATGATGCGAAGAACCAGGCGGTCAAGGCGATCCTGTCGGGGCCGGCGGGTGGGGTGGCCGGGGCCAAGAGCTACGGCGACCTGGTGGGCGAAGCCAACCTTATCGGGTTCGACATGGGAGGCACCAGCACCGACATATCCCTGATAGAAGACGGCGTTCCCCACGTGACGACGGAGCAGTTCGAGGCGGGGTGGAAGATAGCGGTACCGATGATCGACATTCACACCCTGGGGGCGGGGGGCGGCAGCATAGCGCGGGTTGATCCCGGGGGGATTCTGAGGGTCGGGCCGGAGAGCGCGGGCGCAGAGCCCGGGCCTGCCTGCTACGGCAAGGGCGGCGACAAGCCAACGGTAGCGGACTCCAACCTTGTACTCGGGTTTCTTTCGGCGACGAATTTCCTGGGGGGACGGGAGTCGTTGGACAGGGCCAAGGCGGAAGAGGCATTAGATAAGGAACTTGCCGGGCTGGGGATGTCGACGGTGGAGGCTGCGTTCGGAGTACATCAAGTTGTATCGACGAACATGGCGGAGGGGATACGGCTGCTGGCGGCGAGAAGGGGGGTCGATCCCCGGGACTTCTCACTGCTGGCCTTCGGGGGGTCGGCGGGGCTGCACGTAAGCGAGATGGCCCGTCAGCTGCACATCGAAAGGATATACGTGCCATCCACGGCGCCGGTGCAGTCTGCCTACGGAATGCTCTCGACAGACCTCCGGTACGACTTCTCCCTGTCGCACCCGGTCAGCCTGGACAGCATAGACCTGGGAGAGGTGCGCCGGTTATCGGCGGAGATGGGAGAGAGGGGCATGACCAGGCTGCGGGAGCAGGGTGTGTCGGACGAGGATATCAGCGTGTCGGTGTCTGCGGACATGCGGTACCTGGACCAGATATTTGAGGTCAACGTGCCGGTGCCTGACCTGTCGCAGGATGACTCGGCGATATTGGAACAGTTGTCGGCGAACCTTCACAGGCGGTACCAGGAGCTGTACTCCTATCAGCAGTCGGACCAGGAGGTCAGGCTGGTGACGCTACGGGCGTCGGTGTTCGGGGCCCTTGACCCGGTGGATTTGCCCAAGTCTGAGGGCAAGGGAAGGCTAGAGGACGCGCTTAAGGGTAAGCGGAGCGTATATCTCGGCGGGTGGGCGGATGTCCCAGTCTATGACATGGACAAAATGCCTGCCTCGTGGGAGATGGAGGGGCCGGTGATCGTCGAGTCGAACTTCACGACGATATTGCTACAGGCAGGGGATACAGCGATAGCCGATGGCTATGGCGGCATGAGAATGCAGGTGGCGATAGAAGAGGACGAGATTGAGACCGACAAGGGTGGCAAGCCCGATCCGATTACCGTGGCCGTGGTTGAGAGTCGGTTGAACACTATTGCGCTGGAGATGGCTGAGGTAATGATTCGGACGTCGATGTCGCAGATCCTGAACTCCAGCAGAGACTTTTCGACGGCGATAATTGATGCCGACTGTCAGCTCGTGGCCCAGGGCGAGGGAATTCCGGTCCACATAAGCGCGTTGCCCCTGGCTGGGGCGGCGGTCAAGCAGTACTTCGGAGACCGGATATACGATGGGGACATGTTCGCCCTGAACGATCCCTATTTCGGGGGAAGCCATATACCCGACATTACTGTCATCCAACCGATCTTCTACGATGGCAAACTCCGGTTCTTCGCCGTAAACCGCGCCCATCACAGCGATGTCGGCGGGGCGACCCACGGGGGGTATAACCCCTCGGCCAGTGAGATATACCAGGAGGGTATACGCATACCACCCCTGAAGCTGATCGAGAAGGGAGTTGCCAGAGACGACGTGCTGCAGATGCTTTCGGCGAACGTGCGTCATCCGGAGAACTTTCTCGGGGACTTTCAGGCGCAGTTTGGGTCGGTGAGGATAGCGGCTCGGCGGATCATTGCCATGCTGGAACGATATGGCGCAGAGGGGCTTAGCCGGGCAGTGGATGAGATCCTGCACGGGACCGAGGTGCAGGTGAGGGAAATGATCTCCAACTGGCCCGACGGCGTGTACAAGGGTGAATCGTTCATCGATGACGACGGTTTCGATGCGAAGATGGTGCCGATCCGGGCCACGGTGACGATTGCCGGGGACAAAATGACCATCGACCTGAGCGAGTCGAGCAAACAGGTCACGGGCTTTATCAACAGTGCCTACGCGAACACCCGCTCACTTGCCCATGTATCGCTGATGTATATGGCTCCTTTTGACGTGGCGAGGAACGAGGGGTCGATGAGACCCATCACCGTCATTGCACCGAAGGGGCTGATCGTGAACCCGAACCCGCCGGCCCCGGTGACGATGAGCACCAACCACTGCGGCGAAGAGATAGTCGAGGCGGTCTTCCGGGCCATGGTAAATGCCGTGCCCGACGCAGTGACTGCAGGGTTCTCCCGCCGACTGAGGTACGCGATTACGGGCGAAGACCCCAAGACCGGCAGGAGGTTCATCTGGCACTTCTTCCTCGGGCGCGGGGGAGGCGGGGCATCAGATGGGTTCGACGGCTGGTCGAACGTCGGGGAGATCAACGTGGCGGGGGGCATCAGGAGCCCCAGCGTGGAGGTCACCGAGGAGCGGTTCCCCTTCTTCATACCCCGCTACGAACTGCTGCCCGATTCCGGGGGCGATGGGCGGTGGAGGGGCGGTCTCGGGAGCGTGGTGGAGCTTGTCTATGAGGGGGAACCCGGAGCCAGGATGAACACTGCGGGGGACGGAATCGTTAACCCGCCTTTCGGGCTGCTGGGAGGCAGACCCGGTTGGGCGCATCGATACAGCATCGTGTCGGAAGACGGCGGGGAGAGGGTGCTCCGTTCGAAGGAGACGAGGGTGCCGGTTAAGCCGGGAGACACGATACTTTGCTACGCCGCAGGGGGTGGGGGATACGGAGACCCGACCCTGCGTGACGAGGACATACGGGAACAGGACCTTAGGAATGGCTACTGTACATAACGGTAATAAAGACAAGAGAGGGAACACTTACGACCTGGTAGTAGCCGGGGCGGGAATCGCAGGGGCGAGTCTCGCTGTTTCCATGGCGAGAGCCGGATACGGCGTACTGCTAGTCGAGGCGACCACGGAGTTCAGGGACAGGGTCAGGGGGGAGTTCATCTTCCCGTGGGGCGTGGTCGAGACGAAAGCGTTGGGAATCTACGACGACATAGTCGGGGCGGGGGGACATCGGATCCTCTGGCTGGACATGTACGGAGGCCCGAAGCGGATGTTCCACGGCGACCTCGTGAATGACACGGGAGCTGGGGTATCGGCGTTGACGTTCTACCACCCGACACTGCAGAAGAGCCTAATGGACGCGGCGTTGGCGGCAGAGGTCAGGGTGGTGCGAGGGACACGGGTCAAGGGGCTGGATAGGGAGGGAGGGGTACTGACGGTGCGAGTCGATGGGGAGGTCTCCGAGAAGGTGAATTGCCGGATGCTGGTGGGGGCGGATGGCCGGGCCTCGCAGACCCGGGCGTTGGGCGGCTTTCAGGTGAACAAGGACCCGGAATCCAACCTGGTGGCCGGACTGCTCTTCGACGACATGGGAGTAGCTGATGACGCGGCGCACCACTGGGCCAACCCGAATGCGGGACTGGCTGCCATACTGTTTCCACAGGGCCGGGGTCGGGTACGGGCTTACTTGTGCCATCGATGGGATGCCGGCTATAGACTCAGCGGCGCGAAGGACGGGGAACACTTCATAGAAGGGTTTCTGTCGACGGGAGCGCCGGAGGACGTATTCTCGGGGGCGAGGCCTGCGGGGCCTCTTGCCACGTTTGACGGTGCCCACGCGTGGGTCGATCACCCCTTTAAGGACGGCATTGCGTTAATCGGGGATGCGGCCTCGACGGGGGACCCGACCTGGGGACAAGGGCTTTCAACTAGCCTACGAGATGCCCGGTTATTGAAAGATGCTTTGGTCTCGAATCAGGACTGGGAGCAGGCGGGCCACTCGTATGCAGCCGCCCATGATGCGTTCTATGCGATCAACCACACTTTCGAGGTCTGGACGTCCCATCTGCTGATGGACCCGAAGTCTCGGGACCTGCGCTCACGGGTGGTGCCCAAGATGAAGCTGGACCCCTTTGGTCACCTCCACGCGTTCTACCTCGGGCCTGACAGGGCTCTCGACGAGCAGGCGCGGATCGACTTCTTCGCTGAGGCGCAGGATGTAAGTGTTCCGGGGTAGACCGCACTGATGAGCTCCAGCAACTTACAACGCACCTACCTGGACGGTCGGCACTACGATCTGGCTTACAGTAACTTTACGGAAGACGTGGATTTCTGGGTCGGGCAGGCGAGGCGTTACGGCGGGCCGATCCTGGAATTGGCTTGCGGGACGGGAAGGATAGCGATGCCGCTGGCCCGTGAAGGGTTTGAGGTGATGGGAATCGACCTGGCGGAGTCGATGCTTGAGCAGGCGGGGAGGAACTCCGAGGAGGGGGGGCTCGACGTCGAGTGGGTGAAGGCAGACATGCGGTACTTCTCGCTTGGGAAGACGTTCCCGCTTATTATCTGCCCTTCCCAGAGCATCTCCCGTATGCTGACAATTGAGGACCTGGAGGGGTGCCTGTCTCGGGTGAAGGAGCATCTATCGCCGGGAGGCCTGTTCATAATGGAGCTATACAACCCCTCGATGGAGATTCTGAATCGGGGGGAGGGGGAGAGGTCGCCCTTCCTAGAATACGAACACCCCAACGGCGATGGAATAGTGCGGGTAGACTTCAGCAGCGTCTACGATACCGCGACCCAGGTCCAGCACCTGACTCTCCATTACTCGCTGCCCTGCGTGGAAGAGCAGCCGAGCGAGCATATCAGCATTCGGATGTACTTCCCGCTGGAGCTGGAGGCTTTGCTCAAGTACAACGGGTTCGAGGTGCGTGCCAAGTATGGTGATTTCGAGTCAAAGACATTTGAGTCGGGGGACAATCACCAGATTCTCGTGTGTGGGTTGGCTGGGTAGGGCTTGAGCAACTGCGCACTAACACCGCTAACTTCATCAATACAGGTGCACTCTTCACTTGTCATCTGATATCACCCTCACCCTCTTTCATCGAGG
The DNA here is from genome assembly GCA_965197585.1 of Dehalococcoidia bacterium. Taxonomy (GTDB): domain Bacteria; phylum Chloroflexota; class Dehalococcoidia; order Plut-88900; family Plut-88900; genus Plut-88900. The sequence continues at coordinate 1,224,530 of OZ240215.1, read as the reverse complement.
GTCCTTTGCGTAACTGCATAACAAGCCCCATTTGCTATTCTGATCGGCGTCCCCCCCCGCTCATACTTCGACGGGTCTCCCGCCTCGGCGGATCTGCGACAGCACGAGCGGCCCTTCTGTCACAAGTTATGCAAGGGTCACGCCAAGGGAGAGGGGGCAGGGTGTGCTTTGTGAGCCCGCCCCCCGAGCTGTAGCAACCACGAGCGTTGCCTCTACGGGGAGGGGATGGATTCCGGCTCGGGGGCCAGAATGACGGTTATGCGAGGGGTCACGCCTTGGTGCAGGGCAACAACGAGGATTACTTCTACGGGGAAGAGGAAGGATAGGAGCGGAAAGGGAGATCACCCTCACTCTCCTCAGCGAGCCTACGGCCCTAGCCCTCGCCCATCGAGAGACCTTTGCGTAACTCCCTATGCTGGAACATATTGGCAATACGAGACATGTTATCCAATCCTGAGTCCCTCGCCCCAGATTCCTCGCGGAGCCTCGGAATTGTGGATGTCAGGTAATTCGTTGACAGAATTAGGTGGATTTAAGGGTCTCCAAAGGGGTCTTTCCGTCCATTGCCTGGTGGGGTCTCTGAGTATTGTAGTAGATCAGGTATTGCTGAAGCTCGTCCTTCAGTTCCGAGACCGATTCGAAGGTTGTCCCCTCCAGCAGGTCCTCGTTCAAGGTTCTCCAGAACCGCTCTATCTTCCCGTTGGTCTGGGGCCTATAAGGGCGGGTGTAGCGGTGCTTTATGCCCAGCTCATTGAGCATCCGTTCCATGGGGTGGCCCTCGGTGTTCCTTGGGGAGGCCATCTCGGGGCCGTTGTCGGTGAGGATGGCCTCGAATTGGATGCCGTACTCCACGTTAAGGAAATTGATGGACTTCAGAGTAGCAAACATAACGGAGAGACTCTTGATGTCTCCGACCACTTCGGCCCAGGCCAGACGGGTGTAGGCGTCGATGAGGCCCACCAGGTAGTAGCGGTGCTTGGTGCCCACGATGGTATCCCGGCTGAGGTAGTGGCTGTCCAGGTGGCCCAGCTCTCCTGCCCGGGTCTTGATGATCTTGCGCTTCGACTGCTGCATCGGCTTTGTGAGCCTATTGAAACCGTGGCGTCTGGTGATGGCGTAGATGGTGGAGGGCTTAGGGGTGTTGTGTTTAAGGATGGGTTTGAGTATGGCATAGATCTCGTAACGGTTGGTACCGTTAAGGCGCTCGTTGATGACCTTCTGCTCAATGTAGGGCAGGGTGCGGCGGGACTTCCACCCGGGACCCCGCTTACGGGGGAGGAAGGCGTTGTCGGAGGGGGAAAGGAGGAACCGGTTGTAGTACTTGGCGAAGGTCTGACGGCTAGTGCCGTGGAAGGAGTAGAAGTCCTGGGCGAAGCGGAAACGGGGATGCTTCCCTGCCTTGACCAGTTGATACTCATGGATGAGGAACCGCCACTTCTGAATGTAGTTCCGCTCAAGGGTGAGGTCCTTGCTATTGTCTCGCATTCTCGCCTCCAGATTGGTGTTGGCCTCTTATACCAATCTGTCAACGAATTACCTAACACTTACAGGAATGACAGTTATGCAAAGGTCACATCTAGGGAGAGGGGACAGGACACTGCATTGGCGCTTAGGGATGGGCGGTTTGCGAGGCGCGCACCTCGGGGTATCTGGGGCTTGTTGGGGGAGAGGAGATAGAGAAAGCGAGTAATGACTGTAGATTCACAGGGTCTCGGCGTAGAGACTGAGGAGAAGATCGGGTTTCGGTGGGTGGTCTTAACTCACCTGGGGCTTGCCAATGGGACTGTCGTCCTGTTTGTCCTCTCTTTGGGCGTCATGCTTCCCTCCATCTCCAAAGACCTTGGACTTTCTCCTACCATGCAGGGTTTGTTGGGGTCGTCGGCGCTGTTCGGGAACCTCGTATTGGCGCTGCCGTTGAGTATCGTGCTGTCGCGGTACAGCGGGAGGATAGTCCTGCTGGGGGCGCTTGTTGCCATGAGCGTGTTCGGGGTCGGGCAGGCATGGGCGCCGGTGTTTGCAATATTGCTGGTAAGCCGGTGGCTGTTCGGGCAGGCTGCCGCGGCGATGCACCCGGCGCGTACGCTGCTCATAAACCAGTGGTTCCCGAGGCGCGAGATCATCTTCGCCAATGGCTTGTTCAACGGGACCTACGGAATCGCAGCTTTGATGGCCCTGGGGCTTCTTCCCTTTGTTCTCGAATGGCTGGACAACAATTGGAGACTGGTCATCCTGATAAGCTCACTGCCGATATTCGTGTTCACAATTGCGTGGGCGGTGCAGGGCCGACGTCAGGGAGCGGCGGCGTCGGCGGCACTGGGGGGTAAAGAGTCCCTCAACTTAGGCAAGACGCTCGGGCGGCACCGTGTTTTGTGGGTGGTGGGGCTGGGGATGATGGGGCTGAACCTGACATGGAGCTCCCTAATAACCTTTTGGCCCACACTGCTGCTGGAAGAATATGGCTTTCCCGTCAAGACGTCCGGGCAAATGTTCGCGATGGCGGCGATGGTAGAGGGCACCGGGAGCGTGGTTGTCGGGTATTTCGTGGCGAAGTGGGCTCACAGGGACTTTATGGGCCCATCTATCGCGGTATTGGGGACATTGGTCTGTGTGGGCTCGGTGGGGATGGCCTGGACGGGGAACATGCCGTTACTTATCGTTTTCGCTCTCATGCACGGAGTCGGGTTTTCCCTGGTCCCCTTCGTCTGGACGCTGCCCTACAGGCTGCCAGGTTTCGGGGCACGGGACATTGCCGTAGGCATAGGCTTCATTGAGACATGCCTACTTGCCGGAGGGGCTATCGGCCCGGCCCTTACGGGCTTTCTACAGGACTCGACCGGAGACTTGCGGCTGGCGATGATCATCACCTGCTCGTTCTCGGCGGCAATAGCCGTGTCCGGGGTCCTTGTGACCGCAAACGGATTCAGGCGGAAGAGCTATAGTCCGTAGATCTCCCGAACGTTGAGGCCCATCACCTTGGCCTGGTCCTCGGGGGGAAGCTCGCTGAGGCTCTCCTTCAGTCTTGCTACGGGTTCCTCGCAGGAATCGCTGTGGGGGTAGTCGAAAGCCCAGACGAGCCTATCGGCGCCCATTAGCTTGGCCGTGGCGGCGCCGAGTTCGTCGTCGGGTTCCATGGAAATCCAGCCTCGTTCGTTGAAGTAATCGCTGGGCTTGTTCTTCAAGTCGGTGGTGAAGCCGATGAGCTCAAAGGTCTCGTCCATTCTTTCGAGGAAGTAGGGCATCCAGAGGCAGCCCGATTCGAGGATGAGGATCTTGAGGTCGGGGAACCTGTCGAATACCGTGCCCTGGAAGAAGCTGCAGAAGCTGTTCATAAGCTCGGTGGACTCTACGGTGAAGGTCCACCATGACGGGTGCTTAATCTCCGGGTGCAGCAGCTTGGATGCGGAAGTGCCGGCGGAGCCGACGTGGAGGGATACGGGAATGCCCTGTTCCTGGTGCTCGGCCCACAGGGCGTCCCAGTGGGTTGCGCCGAAGGAAATGTCCTTGGCGGGGCCAGAGGGGGCCTGAACGGCCTTCTTTTCGAGGCCGGAGAAGCGCTGCATCTCCCGGACGCTGAGGTCGACGTCGTGCCAGGGGAGGGTGAGAGCGGGCATAAGGCGGTCGGGGTGGGCTGAGCAGAAGTCGACGATCCAGTCGTTGTAGACGCTGCAGTAGGCGGCGGAGAGCTTGGCATCTTCCATACGGGCAAAGGCGAGGCCGAGAGTGGGGTATAGGATGCTCATGTCGATGCCTTCGGCGGTCATCATCTTGACCCGCTCGTCGGGGTCCCAGGCGCCGGGGACACGGGCGAGGGCCTGTTCCCAGGTGATGTCGCGCTTATCGAAGACGTGCTCCTTGCGCCACTCGCGGGTCGTGCCTATGGCGGCGACGTTGGCGCTTCGGCCCTTGGAGTAGGTGCTGATCGCCCTTCCATCGAAGCTCCAGTACTCGAGGCCCTCCTCGTCGATCTCGATGCGGAGGGCGCGGGACTTGAATTCGGGTGCGATGTTGTCGGACCAGAGGGAAGAGGGCTCGAGGATGTGGCCGTCTACGTCGATAACCTGGGCTGTCATGGTGTTACCGCCTTTCGGGGATTGGTGGGGTGGGCATTATGAGGGGAGCGTGGGGCTGAGAAACGTGAGTGGGCAAGTCCTAGATTCCTCGCGGAGCCTCGGAATGACATGGCCAAAGGAGTGCCCTTCGAATGGTGTGGGGGTAGGGGCATTTGGGTGGTGTTACTAGACATAATGATAGTGTTTCAAGGTCCGGGGGTGGGGGTGGGGCGGGTGCGGGGGTCGAGGCGGAGGGCGATGATGAAGAGTCCGCCGGTGGATGCGCCGACTACAGCGAAGATGCCTGCCCCTTCAAAGCCGCCGAGGAAACCGCCCACGACTGCGCCGATTACAGTGGCGACCGCGGCAATGAGGTACTTAACGCCGATTCCCAAGCTCGTCATCAAGATGGTCAGGATGCCGGCCAAGATGCCGACGAGCATGCCTATGACCGCCACTGCTGCGGCGACCCGCAGCACTTCTACAGAGCCGCCCAGGACGAGGGCCAATAGAGCGCCCAGAACTGCGCCCGAAAGCGCCCCGGCAATTGCGCCCACAAGGAATCCGAGTACCAAAAATATGATGCCTTTGACCAACCTGGTCCCTGCGACCTGGAGGCGGTGAGGTGTTGTGGCTAGCATGTCGTTGTGTTTGTGTTGGTCGGGTTTGGCGGGGGCGTTAGTTAGTGGGTTGAGGGCTCTCAGTGTGCGGTTATCTTAAGGCACGGGAGAGGGATACGCCAAGAGCGGGAATATCGGGGGCTGAAGGGTTGGCAACGATTGAGTCGGATTGACCATCGGTTGACATGGGATTGGGTGCGATGGGGGATGATTGGACTTGATTGAGGGACGATTGGACTTGATTGAAGGATGATTAGACTTGATTGAAGGATGATTAGACTTGATTGAAGGATGATTGGACTTGATTGAAGCTCGATTGAATTCGTAGCTGTTTTGATTGAATGACGCCTGAAAGGAAAATAAAAGGCGGCAGAGCGGTTTTTGAGTGGGGGGATGGGTGGTGGAGATTGACATAAGCGTAGTGGGGAAGGAGAGGGATGGAGGGGGTTAAAAGCTCAGGGCGCGTTGCAGTTTGTGGTTAAGGGCCTGAAGGGCAGAGCGTCGGCGGGGATGATTGGCGGGGAGTTCGGAGATGAAGATGAGAGTTTCGATGATGGAGGCGGATGAGCCGCGTTGGGCCTTCTTGCTGCGGCGGGCGTTGCGCTGGAAGTTCAAAAACCAGCGATAGAGGTCGGGATAGGGGGCGAGGGCGGGAAGGAGGGTTTCCTGGACGTATTTGGATGCAAGGCCGTGTCGCAGGCGGTTTCGGTTTCCTCTAGGTGCGCCCGCTCCGGGGCGGGGTCCTCCACTGGGCATAGGGTTATGATCCTCCTTATTCGAATAAATGTTCTGTAATGATAAGGCATACAGGCGCACGTGGCAAGGGGTTCGTGTCACATGGGGGAGGGGGGTGTTAGACTAGCGCGCCCGAACTTTCAAGCAGGCGGTGTCCTATTGATGTTCAATCATCTTCGTCGTATCCGAAAACCGATGTTCCTGGCCGTAGGTGTCGCCGTGGTCATGCTGGCGTCGCTGGGGGTGATTGCGGGGTGTGGGGGAGGAGGGGAGGACGAGGAGCCAACCCCTGTTGTAGAGCTGACACCGGTGGCGGTGTCGAGCCCCGGGGTTACGGAAGCCCCGACTGGTGAAACGGAGACGCCTGCGACCTCGGAACCCGATCCCACCGTGCAGGCGGAGGCGGGTGAGAGCGGGATGGTGGACCTGCTTCACCGGCTGAGCCAGGACCGGGTGAGCGACCCCGGAAACATTACCGCTCAGACCGCTCTTCGGGAGATCGCGGATTCGGGGGACCCGGCGTTTGTTGCTGTGCTGACGGACTTTATCCAGGTGCCGTTGACCCGTAATGAATTGCTCTTCAACGCGGAGCAGGTAATTCCCGTAATGCAACAGCTCTCGGGCCAGAGTTTCGAATACGATAGCAAGGCATGGGTCGAATGGCTGGCTCAACAACCCGACTTACAGCTGCCGGAGGGCTATTTTCGGTGGAAGGTGGACTTGCTGAGCGATATCGATCCCCCGTTCAGGAGCTATTTCACCTCGGATGACGGCGAACTTATAGACCCTGCGACGATAGATCTGGACCTGCGGTTCTTGGTGTGGGGCGGGGTGTTACAGGACGATGGGTCGTCGAGATCGATTCCGTCACTGGTGAACCCGGCGATGGTCGAGGGGGATGAGGCGGCCTACCTGGAAACCACTGACCGCGTCTTCGGGGTGTCCATAAACGGAGATGCAAGGGCCTATCCGTTGCGGATAATGAACTGGCACGAAATGGCGAACGACGTGGTGGGTGGGGTGCCGGTGGCGCTTGCCTACTGCACTCTCTGCGGGTCCGGGATTCTGTACGACACTGACGTGGACGGCGACATGTACGTGTTCCGCAGCTCCGGCCTTCTGTATTTCAGCAACAAGCTGATGTACGACCTGACCACCGGCGGCCTGTGGAACCAGTTCACCGGCGTGCCAGTGACGGGGTCGCTGGTCGACTCGGGAGTGCGGCTGAATATACGGCCGGTGACTCTGACCACGTGGGGCGATTGGCTAGCGGCTCACCCCGACACACTGGCACTAGACATAAACACGGGATACCCGCGCAACTACTCGTCGGAAGGGGAGTTCGGGGCGGCGTACACGGACTACTTCGGGAGTGAGGAACTGTGGTTCCCGGTCGGGGAGTATGACGAGCGTTTGCAAGTGAAGGATGTTGTATACGGAATTGAAATAGGCGGGAAAGGAAAGGCTTATCCGGTGGAGGTTGTGGGCAGTGAAGGGTTGGTGAACGATGAAGTCGGTGGGACCGAACTAGTGCTTGTGGGGAATCCGGGGACAAAAGCCGTTGTGGCATATGAGCGCGCGGGGGCGAGGTTCGTCAGCCTTCTCGGCGAGGAGGGAAGAACGACGCTGGTGGATGAGAACGGAGTAGAGTGGCTGGTGGGAGACGCGAGCCTGGAAGCACTGGATGGCAGCGGTGACGAACTGGCGCGGATTGCGGGCCGGACCAGCTTCTGGTTCGGGTGGCGGGCGTTCTTCCCGGAGACGGAGTTGTATGTGGGTGAGGGGTAGGGGGAATGCGCCCTCTCGACCTTTTGAGTGCCTCCCGCCTAAGGTGGATCCTCCACGGGCGGATGTTCCATCTTCGACAGGGCGAGCGGAATCCCTCCCCCGAGGATGAGCCGTATGTTGGGGCACGGGTGGGTTAGCGGTAGTGGACGTAGCCGCCCAGGCGAGATTCGACGGATTCGGCGATTTCTTCAGCGAAGGAGGAGCCGACTCGGGAGAAGAGTTTTTGGAAGAGGGGCCTTCTGGGTCGGGCGTAGACGACCTTGGGGGGAACCTCGCCGAGCTCTGATGCGAGCTCGATTGCCCGGTCCATGTCGGCGACTTCGTCGATGAGGCGGTACTCGGCGGCCCTTCTGCCGGTGAAGACCTCGCCGGTGGCGTATTTGAGGACGTTGTCCCGGGACATGCCACGGGACCTGGCGACCAAGTCGACGAAATTGTCGAAGAACTGGCCAATCAGCTCGTCCCGCTTCTGCAACTCTTCATTGGTCGGGTCGCGGTAAAGGGCGCCCATGTCCTTGTAGGGCCCGCTCTTGGAAACGGTCACGTCGATACCGATGCGCTTGAGCAGGTCTTTGGCCACGGGGCCGATGGAAATCACGCCAATGGAGCCGATGATGGAGCTGGGAAGTGCGATGATCTTGGTGGCCCCACAGGCGACCATATACGACCCGGAAGCACCCACGCCTCTGACAAAGGCGATTACGGGTTTCCTGGCAGCCAGGCGAGACACGGCTCCGTAGAGGTACTCGGAGGCGGGGGCGGAGCCGCCGGGGGAATCGATCTCGATGATGACGGCGCGGACACGCTTGTCGGTCTTGAGGGTATCAATAAGGCGAACGGACTCGCCGACCTTGGCGCCGCCCTGAATTGCGCCGAAAAGCTCGACGATGGCGATGCGGGGCTGAATAGGCAGTGCAAGGCTCCAGATGGAAGGGCGCGACTCCACGGTGGCGGAAGCGGCCTCGGCGTTGGGGACGTAGGCGGCTGCGGCCGAGGCAGCGCGTCGGACAACTTCGAAGCCTATTCCGGCGGCGGCAAGGCCGAGGGGAAGCAGATAGGACTCTTTTGGAAACTTCATTGGGCCTCCCGATGGGTGACGTTAGATTTTAGAAATTGTCTGAGCAATATATGAAGGGCGGTGGGGTTGTCGCGACGTAAGGAAAGGAGTCGAAGGAGATAGACAAAGGCGGCAAATCCAATCACCCCACCCCCAACACCGAAGCCGAGGACATCGTAAAGGCATCCGTCCCAGAATCGGACACCCGTGCCCTCTGGGCAGAGAAGGGTATCGGCGATGAAGACTCCGAGCACACCAAAGGCAAAGATGAAAAACAATGCCGCCAGAAAGCGTTCTACGCTCCAGGCGCCGAAATGTGCCTGCAACCTGGAAGAAATGCCCTTGAGCAGTTTGTGTTTGTATACGGGAAGAGGGACAACGGCACGCCGGGGCGGAGCAAAGAGTGCTTCCCTCCGGTCGGGAGGCGCGTCGCCGGCGATATCGGTGGGGGTTGTGTCTCCGTTGGGTTTGTTTTCTGGCAAATCGAGCATCTTCCTGGGGTCAGTGGGCAGGTGTCGTGGGTCCGGGCCCGACCTCCTCCCGCCTTGGCGGACTTTCAACTAATTCTACATCAGCAGGGACGCGTTTCATAAAGAAGGCCGGGACCAAGGCTACCAGTGACACGACGAACGCGACGAGGAAGAAACCTTCGAAGACGGAAAGGCCGGCCTCCGAGACACGGGAGATGTAGTCGGGGTCGGTGAAGGGGAGGTCGATGTCACGGACAAGGATGTCGAATCGGTCGGTGCCCCAGGCGGCGATGGCTGCGAGGCCGACGGTCATTCCCATAAGGCGCATGACAGTGAGGAGACCAGAGGCCGACCCTCGGTGGGCAGAGGGGGACGAGTCGACAGCAGCGGCGGCGATGGGCGCGATGACGAGGCCAAATCCGAAACCGCCGATGACGAGGTGTATGGTCAGTGCGGGGTCGGTGAGGGAGGTGTCCCAGCCCATCATGAGGAAGAAAGAGACGGCGGCAAGGGTGAGGCCGAGGGCGGTCGGGAGCCGGTAACCTAGTTTCGATACTGCAAGGCCACCGAGTATTCCGCCGACGGGGATCGCAGCGGTGAACCGGACCAGCCTGAGGCCGCCCTCCAGGGGTTCTTTGCCCATTACCGTGTCGGTGATGAGGGGAACGTTGACCATGGCGATGATGAGGCCGATCCCGACCAGGAAATGGGTGAGGTTCGCACCGGAGAACGTGGCACGGCGAAACAGGGCCGGAGGTATGAGGGGATAAGGAATCCGACTTTCTCGCCAGATGAAACCGGCGGCCAGGGCCACGGAAAGGACGATGCCGGCGGCGGCGAGGGGTGGGTAGTCGGGCCAGCGGGATATGGACAGGGTAAACAGGACCAGGCTGAGCATGATCCACAGGCCGCCCAGGTAGTCTACGGGGGTCTTCCGGCCCGTTCCTCCGGGCACCAGGAGGAGCAGGAGCAGGATGGAAGCGGCTACGAGGGGGACGTTAATCCAGAAGACCCATCTCCAGTCGAGGAAGTGGTCCAGGAGAGCGCCCCACATGGGCCCGATGACGCCGCCGAACTCCGCGGAGGCGCCGAGTAGGCCGAGGGCGGGGGCTCGGCGACCAGGAGGGAAGAGATGGCCGATCATGGCGATGGTGACGGGAATGACCGCACCTCCTCCGACGGCCTGGATAACCCGGTAGGCGACGAGGGGCCAGAGGTCATTGGCGATGGCGCAGAGGACGGACCCGACGGCGAACAGGAGCATAGCTGAGACGTAGACGGTGCGGTGGCCGTAGACGTCGGAGAGCTTGCCGATAAGGGGCATGCCGCAGGTGTAGCCGAGGAGGTAGCCGGTGATGATCCAGGAGACCTGGCTGAGGTCGTCGACACCCAGGCGGAAGTCGCCCATGATGCTGGGTAAGATGGTGACGACGACTACCTGGTCGTCGGCGGCGATGAATACACCGAAGCAGGCGGCGAGGATGGGGATGTAAGGGGAGCGGGTGCGGATCATGGGGGTGCGGCTTTGCGTAAGTGTTGGTGTGAGGGCGGGACGCCCCACCCATTCCGCTCTTGAGACCCTTCGACTCGGCTCAGGGCGAGCGGAATGCCCCACCCCTCGGGATTGAGCCCGACTGAGGAGTGGGAATAACGGTTATGCAAGGGCTTCATCAAGGGAGAGGGGATATCAGACCTTTATCCTTGCCTTGTCTGGCATAGTTGCTTAAAAGCCTCATTGGGGGGAATTGGTCAAGAATCAGAGCTGAGAGGAGGGGGTTCGATTTCGGCGGGGATATCGAAGTCTGAGGGGAGGATGGTCCTGGTGATGTTGGGGTCCTCGTCGGAGGACATGGGGCCGAACATGTGGATTTTGTAGACCAGGGAGTCGTCTATCCCGACCCAGATACCGACATCTATGGGGAGGCCGGGCTCAGCGCCGGGGGCGATGGAGGTCAGCTGCCCGGAGTCGATGACCGAGGTGATGTGGTAGGTGGAGATACCTTCGAGAGAGGCCTCACCCTCCAGAATGGGGTCCTTGGCGTCTCGTATGATGCCGCTGATGCCGGTTGCGGGGTCGAGCAGGGCTGAGCTGACTATTCCCTTCTCTATGATCTCGAATTCATCGGTGAATGGGTTGGTGAGCCAGGTTTCCTCACCTATGGCGATGAGGGAGACGTCGAAGAAGAATCCACCGGCCCAGGCACCGACCTCGGCCTCAAGCCGGTCAGGCGCTACAACCTGGCCTGTGACGTCTTCCATCAGAAGGCCAAAGGCGATGGGTGTACCGCCGTTTTCGTGGGTCATGGTGAAGGTGAAAAACTGGAGCGCTTGGAAGCGGTCTGCGGCGGCCTGGAGGATGACGGATGGGTCGGGGGGTGGGGTGGGGGAGGGCGCGGTGGTGGCGACCTCCTGCCCACCCACGCCGCATGCTGCGGCGACAAGAACGCAAGTTAGAGCGGCTATGGCCATGACAGAAAGAGCGGGATGGAGTTTTGCTTTACGCATTTTAGAAGTGCCTCCGAGTCATCATGTTAGCACTCTCGGTTTGGAGGCCACAATTAGGCAGGGAGCGGGGAGTCGGGGCTGCTATGTTAGAATGACCCACCTCCCCTGTGCGCATTTTGCACCCCTTCGAACAGGAGCGTTCTATGGACGAAGCCACCATCCAAGCGTTGATACCCATCGCAATCGCGGCCTACGTGATAGGCTCGATTCCGACAGCAGTCATAGTGGTAAAACGGTTCACGGGGCGAGACGTGATGGCCCTGGGCACGGGGAACGTCGGGACGATGAACACGCTGAGGGCAACGAACTCGAAGAAGTTGACGCTGGTGGTGCTGCTGGGCGACATGGGAAAAGGGGCGCTGGCACTGTTGCTGGGGTGGGGGGTGGCGGTGGGGTTCGGCTATGAACCGGAGCTGGCGATGACTGTGGGAGGGATCACGGCGATAGTCGGGCACAACTACTCGATCTTCCTGAAACTGAAGGGTGGCAAAGGGTTAGCGACGGCGGCCCCGGTACTTCTGTTCATAGAGCCGGCGTTGGCGGGAGTGTGGATTCCGACGTTCCTGGTAACCGTCGCGTTGACGAGGCTGATGGTCGCGGGTCAAATATTGGGGACGGTGGCGGCGGCGTTGGTCGGGGTATTCGTCTTCCCGGACACGGCGATACCGGTGGGGATCTTGTCGGCGATCATCTTCATAAAACACGCGCCGAGAATCAAGAACATCATCGATGGGACGGAGCCCCGGATGTACTACAAGATAAAGAAGCCGGGGGAAGGGGAGGGTTGAAGTGGGGCGTCAACTTCGCGAAAACGTTGACATAAGCTCAGTGCGCAACATAATGGCCCCTAGTTTACTGCGTTTTTGCTCTTTCGGGCATTGGTCATCCGGCAGGAAGTGAATTGCTTGGGTCGGTCAGGATATTGAAATCATGGCTAAATAGAAGGATGTTTAGGTGGTTGCACGTCGCTGACATCGGGGAGGTGTACCGGAGTTCAAAGGGCTAGGTTGACAACAGTTATATGTGTCCTTATGTCTAGTGATTAGTGCTTCAACTGTATGTGGGAGACATAACAGATATAGTGCGAAGTGCTATGGGGGTTTGTTGGGGGGTGGGGGGAGGGGTGTTTTTAGGGAAGGGGTTGAGTGGTGGACTGATGCCCTAGATCCCTCGCGGAGCCTCGGGATGACACGGCTAAGGGGGCTCGGGGTGGCAGGGAGATTGCTCATCTACTGGAGAAAGGGCTCAGCTCCGAAGCAGGAGTGATGGGACAAACAAGTAGCTGGGTGGTGGGCTGGCGCTTTAGATCCCTCGCGGGGCATCGGGATGACATATAAAGGGCGTAATGTGGCTTGGAATCAGGTGCTTTGGGTCAAGGGGCTAGGCAACCACGAGGGTTTGCCACTACGGAGGAGGAGATGCGGCCCGGTTCCTGGGGGCTAGGTCCTAGGGGGGGTGGGTTTTGGGGTTGAGGATGGCCTGGAGGACGGTTTGGGCGGCGGTGTGGGGGTCCAGGGTGGCGGATTCGACTTGTTGGACTAGGTTGGCCAGGTCCGGGTTGGAGGAGATGACGAGGTGAGCTTCCTGGCCGACTCTGTCTCTGATGATTTCGAAGAGCTCCTGCTTGCGGCGTTCGCTTCTTCGCCGGGCCAGGAGCCCCGACTTCTCCGCGGCTCCTTTGTGCTCGCCTATGGAGTCGACCAGCTTGTCGATTCCTACATTCTCGACAGCCTTGGTGGACATGACCCTGGGAATCCATTCCCGCGGACGGGTGTCCCAGCTGATGACGGCGGAAATGTCTCGGACTACGGCGTCGGCGCCAGGGCGGTCGGCCTTGTTGACGACGAAGAGGTCGGCGATCTCCATTAGGCCGGCCTTCATGGCCTGCATCGCATCGCCGCCTTCGGGTACGAGGGCAACGATAACTGTGTCGGCGAGGCCCATGATATCGAGCTCAGCCTGCCCGACGCCCACAGTCTCGACGATAGTTACGTCCATGCCGTAAACGTCCAGGAGCTTCATGGCGTCTCGGGTGGACCTGGGAAGGCCGCCCTGGCTGCCTCGGGTGGCCATGCTGCGGATGTAGACGCCGGGGTCCTTGTAGTGGCGCTGCATGCGCACGCGGTCGGCGAGGATGGCTCCTCCGGTGAAGGGACTGGTGGGGTCTGCGGCAAGGATGCCGACCTTTGGGTCAGGTGAACCGTTCCAGCCCCTGGTCCTGAGGTCGGAGGTTATTCTATCGACTAAGGTGCTCTTGCCCGCGCCGGGGGAGCCGGTGATGCCGACGGTATAGGAGCGGCCAACGTGGGCGCTGATGCTGTGGATGAGGTCTCGGGCGTCGGGGCCGGCGCGTTCAACGATTGTGATGGCTCGGGCGAGGGCGCGTTTGTCTCCGGCCAGGAGGTTTTGTATGAGTTGGGGGTTGGTCATTTGGATTGCACCATCAACTTATCCCTGTCCCATCTAGAGACCTGTGCGTAACACCCAGAGCGGGACCAAATATGGCATCTTGTTTATTCTAATCAATCGTGCATTGTCGGCCCTGGATTCCCGTTTTCACGGGAATGACGGTTATATAAGAGTCACACTTCGGCGGATCTACGACAGCACGAGCGGCCCCGCCAGCACAGGTTATATGCCACAGGTCTTGTCATGAAGAGGGGATAGGACTGTTTTCTTTGGCCCAGGTTAGGGAGAATGAGAGGAATTCCCTTTGGAGGCGGGTTGGGGAGTTTCTGTCGATATATGTTATGTATAGTTGGCGCTTGAGGGGGGCACCCTCGATCCTGAGGCCGGAGATGTGTTGGGAAGCGATGGGGGCTCGGGCGGCGAACTCTGATACAAAGGCGACACCCAGGCCCGCTTCCACGGCGGAGATGATGGCCTGGGTGCTCCCGAAAACCTGGGCGTGACGCCAGCTTCGGGGGTCGAAGCCTGCTTTTTCGAGCATGGCATATACGTTCTGCATGGTTCCGGAGCCTCGTTCACGGGTGATGAGGCGCTCCTGCCCCAAGTCTGAGATGGCGATGCTCTTCTTCTCTGCAAGCCGGTGTGAGGAGGGAACTATCAGGACCAGCTCGTCTTCAAGGAAGGGCTCCTGCTTTATACCTCGATGGGAGACCCGGGCGCCGACGAATCCGAGGTCACACTCGGCGGTGCGGACCATGTCGGTGATGTTGCTAGTGTCTCCGATTTCGACGGAGGCCTCGACGGCGGGATGGAGGGCAATGAAGCCGGCGAGGAGGCCGGGGAGAATGAACTCGCCGGGGACGGTGCTTGCTCCCAAGGCGAGCCGGCCACTGATCTGGCCGGTTAGGTCTTTGAGCTTCTCGTCGAAGTCGGAGCGGGCGGAGAGGACTCGGGATGCGAAGCGGTGAAACTCGCGGCCGGCACCGGTCATGACGACGCGTCGTTCCCGTCGGTCGAGAAGGGGGACACCTAGATCATTCTCCAGCCGTCGAACCTGCTGGCTGACGCCGGGCTGGGTGAGGCCGAGATGCTTGGCAGCGCCCGAAAAAGAGCCACGTTTGACCACTTCCAGGTAGGTTGTCAGGTGATCGATGTTCATTAGGGGTAAGGCTGTCTTTGGGTCGGCGAGTGGGCGCTTATTACTCGGGGAGATTATATAGCAAGGGCGGGGTGGGGCCGGGGGGCTGGTGTAGAATGTGGCCGTTGGTTTGGGCCCGGAACCTGTGCGTCAGCCTGAGAGGAGAACGGAACAGATGGACCATGTCGAGTACATGCGATTGCTTCGGAGCGGCCCGATTGAGAAGGAACTTCCCTTTACGCAGGATGAGTACGACGAGCGGGTGGCCAAGGTCCGGGCGGAGATGGGGAAAGACGGGCTGGATGGGTTGATAGTGGTCTCGCCGGCGAACTTGCACTATCTATCGGGGTACTACACGTTTTCGATCTCCAACCTGACGGCTCTCGTGATTCCAGCGGACGGGGAACCGGGCGTGGTGACGGCGTCGTGCGAGATACCTGCGGCGATCTTATCGGGGTGGGTGGAGGATGTAGTCAGCTTTGCTTGGAACGAAGGCGATTTGATCGCATCAAAGGTGGCAGGGATGCTCGAGGCGCGGGGGCTGGGAGGTAAGAGACTGGGAATAGAGATGGCACGCGGGGGCCCGATCCCCGGCCTGGTGGAGGAATTGGGCCGAGCGGCGCCTAACGCCTCATTCGTTGATGCCTCGGGGCTCGTGGAGAGAGTGCGGAAGATCAAGTCGGCGACGGAGATTGAATACATGCGGGAAGCAGGTCGGATGACGGTAGAGGGGATCAATGCGTCGCTGCAGGCTATAGCGCCGGGTGTTACCGACAACGACCTCGCAGAGGTCGGGTATGCGAAGCTTATCGGTGGTGGTAGTGAGTTTATGTCAACACCGCCTATTGTGACGACCGGGTATCGGACAAGCTGGCACCATACGACATTCCGAAGGCTGGCCCTTAACAAAGGAGAGGTTGCATTCTTCGAATACAGCGCGTGTTACCACAGGTACAACGCCCCAATAATGAGGACGGGAGTGCTGGGAGAGCCGTCGGACGAGGTTCGGAAAATCGGGGAGGCAGTGAAAACGACCTTGGACCTGGTGATAGAGGGGGCGAAGGGCGGGCGAACGTCGCACGACGTGGCTCGGGACGCACACAAGGGGTACGCGGGGCTCGAGGATGAGATGTGGTTTATGGGAATCTGCGGATACAGTGTCGGGGCCGGGTTTCCGCCGACCTGGGCGGACGGAGCAACGTTCATCGCGGAGGGGAATGACGAGGTGCTGCGGCCGGGGATGACGTTCCACCTGCCGATCATGTTCCGCGTGCCGCGCAAGTTTGGGGTGGGGCTGAGTGAGACGATTGCGATTACGGAGGACGGATGTGAGGTGTTGACGGAGGAGGCGCGGGAATTGTACGTGGCGGGTTAGGGGACGGGGAGGGCGACCGCCGGTCGCCCCTACGGGACAGGGGAGGGGGATTCAGGAGGGGAGTTATTGGGCGGTCCAGCCACCGTCTACGGGCATGGCGTGGCCGGTGACGAAGGAAGCGGCGTCTGAGCAGAGCCAGACCACGGTCTCGCCGATCTCCTCGGGGCGGCCCATCCTGCCGGAGGGTGAGAGGCCCGAGACCCAGGGCTCGAGGCCGGGGTCGTCATCCATGAGCTTTTGTACGGAGGTGGTGGGGACGTGGGCGGGGCAAACGGCGTTGACTCGGAGTCCTTGGTCGGCGTATTCGAGGGCGGCAGCCTTGGTAAGTCCGACGACCCCGTGCTTTCCAGCAACGTAAGCGGCTGTGCCGACTGCCCCGGCGATGCCGTAAATCGAAGAGGTGTTTACTATCGCCCCCGCGCCCTGTTCGAGCATTATGGGAATCTCGCGCCTCATGCAGTACCAGATGCTGTTCAGGTTTATTTCGATTACGTGCAACCAGTCTCGGACGGCAACCTCGTGAGTCATGGGCCTGCCCAATCCTCCACCGCCGCCGGCGTTGTTGTGAGCGCAGTCGAGGCGGCCGTAGAGGTCGATAGTCTTGGCGACAAGGGTGTCGACCTGCTCGACGCTGGTGACGTCACAGGAGACGAAGGTTGCTTCGCCGCCGGCTTCTCGAATCAGGCTGACCGTTTCCGTGCCGCCGGTCTCGTCGATGTCGGAGACGACGACTTGGGCACCTTCACGGGCGAAGATTATGGCGGAGGCTCGGCCGAGGCCGGAGCCTGCTCCGGTAACGAGGGCTACTTTGCCGGTCATTGTTTGTGTCATTTCGTGCCTCCGGGGAATAGGAATGCCCTCAATCTACTCGGCGAGTCTTCGGCCTTGGCCCCCTCACGTCAAGAAACCTTAGCGTAACTGAGCATTCCCTCTATTGTGCCATCCTGATGACCGAATCGCCGCCCCCGCTCATACTTCGAGAGCCTCAGCACGAGCGGCCCCGGCCCCTCCAACAGAGTTCATGCAAAGGTCTCGTTAAAGGAGAGGGTATTTGGAACTGCATTTTCCCATAATTGCCAAGCGATATGCAGATTAACGAGTTGAATAGTTACGTTTCTTAAGGAAGATGGCCAACTCTTTTCGGAAGTTGGGATGGGCGATGTTTATGAGGGCTAGGGCGCGCTGTGATGTGGTCTTGCCGAGGAGGGAAGCGACGCCGTATTCGGTGGCCACGTAGTCGGCGAGGGTGCGGGGGATGGTGACACTGGCACCGGCGTCCAGGATAGGGACGATTCTGGACTGGCCGTCCCGAGTCGTGGAGCGGAGGACGGTTATGGAACGGCCACCTCTCGAGGCAAGGGCCCCGATGACGAACTCCTGTTGACCACCGGGGCCGTTGATGGGGTGGGAGCCATCGGCGGACTCAACGTTTATCTGTCCTGACAGGTCCACGGAGGCTGCACCATTGATGGCGACCATGTTGTCGTGGGCGGAGATGACCCGGAGGTCGTTGGTGTAGTCGACATCCCGGACCTCGACTTTGGGGTTGTTCCGGGCAAGGTCCATCTCCCGACCTGCGCCTGCCAAGGCGGACGTGACGGCTTTGCCTCGATTCAGGGTCTTACGACTGCCGTTGAGGACGCCCTCCTCGACGAGGGGGAGCATGCCGGGGGCCATGACTTCGCTGTGTATGCCAAGATCCTTTTTCCCGTCGAAGATACCGGCTCGGGGCAGGGACATGCCGACACGGCCCCAGCCAATCTGAATGGTATCGCCATCTTGGATGAGCGATCTCACGTGGCGGCCCATCTCCCGCACGGCGTCATCAGGATCCGGGATTGAGTGGTAGAGCACGGGGCCGGTGTCCGGGTTTTCGACGAAGTAGTCGATGTCCGTCACGTGGATACTATTAGTGCCGTAAGTCCTCATTGTGCGCGGGTCGACCTCCGCGATGACCATACGAGCGCTGGCGGCGAAGGAGCGTTTGTTCCACAGGCTGTGGCCGAAGCTGCAGAAGCCGTTCTGGTCGGGTGGGGAGACGACGGTGAAAAATACGTCGGGGCGCTGGTCTTCGAGGCCACGCTCCTCCATGCCCTTGAACATGAGGGTGAAAAGCGAGGGCATGTACTCGGCGCGGCCGTCGTCGAGGAAAGGGCGATAGGTGTAGCGGTAGGAGTTCTGGACCTGGACGTTGAAGGAGGATTCGATGCCCGGGTCAAACCAGCCGAGCTCGTTAGCGGGGCCCGCACACTGAATGATGACATTTTCGATCTCCCCAGCTCGGGCCTGGAGGCCTGCGGACAGGAGGCGGGGTTCTTCGCCGAGGGTGATGGCGACTCGGTTCCCCGAACATACGTGAGAGACCGCCTCTTCCAAGGGGGCTGTTCTGGAGTGGTAATGTTCAGGCCAGCCCATGTTATGTGATTCCTAGCGGACTTTTGGACTGGTTGGTGCGTTGTTTCATTGGGGGGTTGTGTAATTGTTCTTTTGGGGACGGGATCACCCTCACCCTAGCCCTCTCACGCCTCGGCGCATCTGCGACCCGTCAAGGGAGAGGGGATATGACCTCCACAAACACCAAGGCTACACTGGAGGGAGGGTCGTGTAACGGTATCATAGAGATAGTGGGAGATGTGAGTGGGCAAGTCCTAGATTCCTCGCGGAGCCTCGGAATGACAGTGGGGGAAGGGGCGGGGGGAGGGAGTGTTGGATGGGGGAGGGGGCTAGACGACGGCGGCGGTGGTTGAGAGTTTGTCGACTATGAGCTTTCTGAGGTCGGGGAGCCCGGTGCCTCGGAGGGCGGAGATGGCGACCATGTCATCGGGCATGCCCCACCAGTCGGGGTCAGGGGTGCCATTGGAGGGACTACTTCCGTTGGAGGGGAAGAGGTCCATCTTGTTGAGAACTACTATGGCGGGCTTGTGAGCCAGGTTTAGCTCTCCGAGGATTTTCTGGACTTCCTCGACGTGCTCAGGAGCGTTGGGGTGGACGACGTCGACGACGTGGAGGAGAAGGTCAGCGTCTGCAAGCTCTTCGAGGGTTGCACGGAAGGCGGCTACCAGGATGGCGGGGAGCTTTTGGATGAAGCCGACGGTGTCGGTCAGGAGGACTTGGCCTAGGAGATCGATGTGCCAGCGGCGGGTGACGGGGTCAAGGGTGGCGAATAGCTTGTCGGCAGCGAGGACTCCGGCGCCGGTCAAGGTGTTTAGCAAGGTGCTCTTGCCGGAGTTGGTGTAGCCGACGAGGGCGACGATTGGCAGGCCTCGCCTGCGCCTATCCTCCCGATAGAGGTTGCGGTGGGTCCTGACGTCCTCGATCTCCTGCTTGAGACGGTGAATCTTGCTGCGTACGAGGCGGCGGTCGGTCTCCAGCTGGGACTCGCCGGGGCCCCGGGTGCCGATGCCCCCGCCGAGCCGTTCGAGGTGTTTCCACTGGCCCGCGAGCCGAGGGAGGAGGTATTCATGCTGAGCAAGCTCGACCTGGAGGCAACCTTCTCGGGTGCGGGCTCGGGAGGCGAAAACGTCGAGGATGAGGGCGGTGCGGTCGATGACCTTTGTTTTTAGCCTGTCTTCGAGAACTCTCTGCTGGGAAGGGGTGAGCTCGTCGTCTACGATGACGGTCTGGTAGTGAAGCTCGCCCTTCAGGGTCTTAACTTCTTCCAGTTTGCCCTTGCCTAGATAGGTGTGGCTGGGTCTCGGGAGTTGCTGGGAGATGGTACCTACGACCTGTGCGCCGGCGCTTTTGGTGAGGAGGGCGAGTTCGTCGAGGGAGTCCTGGAGGCGCCAGAGGCCTCCGACGCCTCGGACGGCGGCTCCGACGAGGAGGGCTTTCTCGGGGGAGGGGTAGGTGGAGACGGAGTTGCTGCGGCCTATGGGGACCTCCTGAGAGGATTCACGCTTACGTTTGTCTGATCCGGCGAGGGATGTTTGTTAAACAACTCTTTAGGAGTAATCTCACCCTCACCCTCTCCCGTCAAGGGAGAGGGGACTGGACCTCCCCCCGCAGTCCCTAATTGGGGCGAATACAAAGGCATCGTCGAGGCAGAAGGAATGGGGAAGCCCCTTCATACCATTGGGAGTTGGGATAACAAAGCTCAAGGTCACGGGGCGAGAGACTCTATGCGGGCGAGGGCTTCGTCGATGCGGTCGTCAGGGAGGGACATTGAGAGTCGGATGTAGCCTTCTCCCTGTTGACCGTAGCCCGATCCGGGCGTGACGACGACGGCGACCTCGTCGATGAGCTTGGCGCAGTACTCGGCGGAGGTGTAGCCCTCCGGGACACGGGCCCAGAGATAGAAGCTGGCCTGGGGAGGCAGCACTCGAAGTCCGAGTTTTGCCAGCCCTGCCACCAGTTTGTCGCGGCGGCGCTGGTATATGGCTACATTCTCATCGACGCAGTCCTGGGGGCCTTCTAGGGCCTCGAGGGCCATGTACTGGATGGCCTGGGGCAGGCCGGAGTCCATGTTGGACTTCACGGTGTTCAGGGCGTTGATGAGCTCTGCGTTGCCGACGGCCATGGCGACCCGCCACCCGGTCATGTTGTAGGTCTTGGAGAAGGAGTGGAACTCTATGCCAACGTCCTTGGCGCCCTCCGCTTCCAGGAAGCTGGCGGGCCGGTAGCCATCGAAGCCGATCTCACTGTAGGGAGCGTCGTTGCAGACGGCGATGTCGTGCTTCTTGGCGAACTCGACGACGCGGGAGTAGAAGTCGACATCGGCAATAGCGCCAGTGGGGTTGTTGGGGTAATTGATCCACAGGACCTTGGCACGCTGGAGGATTTCGGAGGGGATGTCTTCTAGGTCGGGCAAATAGCCGTTCTCCTCCATGAGGGGGACGGGATAGCTCTCGCCGCCGGCGAAGAGTGTGCCCATCGAATAGACGGGGTAGGCGGGATCGGGGACGAGGGCAATGTCACCGGGGTCGATGAGGCAGAAGGCGACGTGGGCGATGCCCTCCTTGGAGCCGATGAGGGAGATGACTTCGGAGTTGGGATCGAGGTCCACGTTGAACCTGGACTTGTACCAGTCGGCGACGCCCTTGCGGAACTCGGGGAGGCCGTCGGACTCGGGGTAGCGGTGGTTGGCGGGGTTGTGGCTCTCCTTGAAAAGGCGATCAAGGATGTGGGGCGGGGTGGGGAGGTCGGGGTCGCCGATGGCGAAACTTATGACGTCATGGCCCTCGGCCTTCTTCTGAGCGATTTTCTGGTTGATGGCGACGAACAGGTAGGGCGGGATGGCATCAAGCCTTTTTGCTATCCTCAATTTAGTTTCCTCCGACGCCGGGCTCTTCCCAGACGCCTGTAAACACGTATTCGGCGGGGCCGGAGAGGAACACGTCACCCTCGCCATCCCACTCGATGACCAGGGAGCCGCCAGGAAGTTGGACGTTGACGGGGCTATCGGTGAGGCCGTGAAGGCAGGAAGCGACGGCAATGGCGCAAGCACCCGTGCCGCAGGCAAGGGTCTCACCGACGCCGCGCTCCCAGACTCGGGCTCTGACGTGACTTCTATCGATTATGTTAACTATTTCAAAATTGACGCGTGCGGGGAAGAATGGGTGATTCTCGAGTCGGGGGCCGACGTCTGAGAGGGGGAACTCGTCGACGGGAATGTCGGTGAAGTGGACTGCGTGGGGGTTGCCCATCGATACGCAGGTTACAGGGACGGTGCGGTCGCCGAGCTCTACCGGGTAGTCCTTGACGACAGCGGGGCCGTCAGAAAGGGCGACGGGCACCTGGGATGGGCGGAGCCGGGCCGGGCCCATGGAGGCGCGGACGGAAGAGACGCTGCCGTTGTTACGGGAGAGTTCAATCTTTCCTACTGCACCGAGGGTCTGGACTACCAGCCGGTCTTCCGGTGCGGATACGACACCCTGTTCGACTACGTACTTGGAGAACATACGGATGCCGTTGCCGCAGGCCTCGGCCTCGGAGCCGTCTGGGTTGTAGATCTGCATACGGCAGTCGGCCACGTCGGAGTCCCTGATGAGGAGGATGCCGTCGCCGCCGACGCCGAAATGGCGGTCACAGATGTCGACGGCGACCCGGGACCAGTCTTTTTCGACTTGTCGGGCGTCGATGAGGATGTAGTCGTTGCCGATTCCGTGCATCTTGGTGAAGCTGATAGTCATGGGGCGGTGGTCTCCGGTTATTCAGTCAGGTCTTATATTTGCGTCTCAGATACGAATTCTGACACCCGTTCGGTTACGGGGCCGGTGAAGTCTTTGCTTATATCATACCAGTCTATTCTAGGGTCTCCGGGCTTGAACCAGGCGGACTGATGGCGAATTAGCCGATGGGTCTCGGTCTTGGTCTTCTCGACTGCGGCTTCGAGGGTGCATTCGCAGTTCAGGTACGAGCCGAGCTGTTTATAACCCACTCCCGACATGGATGGCAAGCCCAGACCATAGCCCCGGCCCAGCAGGTCGCTGACTTCTTCCACGAAGCCGGCTTCGATCATGGAGTCGACGCGTGTGTCGGTGCGGGGGTGAAGGGTGTCTCGGGGGGCGTTGAGGCCGATGATCAGGACTGGGTAGTCGAGGCCTTTTTTCTGGACCTGCTTGGAGAATGGCACACCGGAGACTTCGAAGACTTCGAGGGCGCGGATTACTCGACGGATGTTGCGGGGGTCGATGGAGGCGGCAGCGTCGGGGTCTACGGTGTTGAGGCGGTCGTGGAGGACTTGAGGGCCAAGGGTGGCGGCTTCTTTTTCAAGGCGGGCTCGGAGGTCGGGGTTGGGGAGAACGTGGGGGATAGACATGCCTTCCAGGAACCCCCAGACGTAGAGGCCGCTGCCGCCGACAAGGATGGGGACTCGGCTCCTGGAATAGATGTCGTCCACGGAGAGGTTGGCCTGCTCAAGATAAAGGGCAAGGTTGAAGGATTCGTCGGGGTCCACGAGGTCGTAGAGATGATGGGGGACGCGGGCGAAGTCCTGGGGTGGGGGTTTGGCGGTGCCGACATCCATGTACCGGTAGACCTGTCGGCTGTCGGCGTTGATTATCTCGCCGCCGAGGTTCTCGGCGAGATTCAGAGCGAGGGCGCTCTTGCCCGTGGCGGTGGGCCCGACGATGGCGACCAGTCCGGCCAAGATCAGTCCGGCCGGGCCTGGGAGGATGCCGACACGATACCGGAGAAGTCGTCGGGGTCGAGGCTCGCGCCTCCGACGAGGGCTCCGTCGATGTCATCGGACGTTATGAAGTCGCGGATGTTGGAGGACTTGACGCTGCCGCCGTATAGGATGCGGGTCCTTTCAGCGACCTGGCTGCCAAGCTGTTGGCCGATGGTTCGGCGAATAAGGGCGATGGCCTGTTTGGCGTCGGAGGCGGAGGCGGCTTTGCCGGTGCCGATGGCCCAGACAGGTTCGTAGGCGACGACTAAGTTGGAGTCGTGGGGCACGTCTTTGAGGCCGCCAATGACCTGTCGGGTGAGGACTTCTTCGGTGGTGTTGGCCTCGCGCTGGGCGAGGGTCTCGCCGACGCAGAGGATGGGAGTTATGTCATGTGCCAAGGCTGCATGGAGCTTGCGGTTTACGAAATCGTCGTCCTCTCCGAAGAGGGCACGCCGCTCCGAGTGGCCGACGATGACGTAGTCGCAGAGACCCGTGAGCATGGTCGGGGAGACTTCGCCGGTGAATGCGCCTTTGGGCTCGGGGTGGAGGTTTTGGGCGCCGAGCTTGAGGGTCGTGCCGGATATCTCGCTGCCGACTATCGTGAGGGATATGAAGGGTGGGCAGAGGAGGACTTCTACGCCGGGTGCGCCGTTCAGGTTCGAGGCGAGGGCCTTGGCTAGGGCTAGGGCTTCGGCGACGGTGGTGTTCATTTTCCAGTTGCCGGCGATTAGGGGGAGTCGGGTGTTGGGCATTGAAGCCTCTCTCTTTTGGTTAGGCGCCGAATTTGATTAGTTTGCCGGCGTGGGCCAGGGCCAAGGACATGACGTCTGTGGCGGCGAATTCGCCGAGGACGCCTTGGGCGCAGGCGCGTTCGCTGAACTGGGTCACAGTGTCGGGGCGGGACCAGCGGCTCCACATCATGAAGGGGACGGGATGCCAGCTGTGGTTTGCCCAGATGGCGGGAGTCGAGTGGTCTCCGGCGATGACGAAAACGTCAGGGCGGAGGTCGATGATTTGTTTTAGAGGGGCGTCGACTTCCTCCAGGGCACGAACCTTGGCATCGAAGTTGCCGTCTTCGCCAGCGGTGTCGGCGCCCTTGTAGTGGATGAAGAAGAAGTCGTGGTCGTCGTAGTTGGCGATCATTTCGTCGACGACATTGGTGAACCTCGGGCCCTTGGCCATAACTTTCATGCCTACAAGCCGGGCGAGGCCACGGTACATGGGATAGGTGGCGATTCCAAGGGGGTTGAGCTTATAAACCTTAGACATGGAAGGCATGTCCGGGAGCTTGGAGAAGCCCCGGAGGGTGAGCATGTTGGCGGGGCTTCCAGCGTCTTTCAGGATATCCTTGATTTTCTCGACGGCGGCATTGACGATGTCGGCGGTGGGCTGGTCTCCGGGGTGGGTGGGGCGGACGGGAGGGGGAACGACGCCGTTGACCTGTTCATCGGTGTCGGCAAGGTCTTCACTGAGACCCGGGCCACGGAAGACGATGACGAAGCGGTGGGACTCGACGGGATGAACGTCAACCTGAGCGCCTTCCACCTCAATGTTATTGAGGAGACGGCAGAGCTCACGGGACTCGCTGGAGGCTAGGCGTCCGGCTCGGCGGTCGGTGATTACGCCCTCGGTGTTGACGGTGCAGAAGTTGCCGCGAACGGCTAGGTCGTCGGGGGTGAGGTCTATACCAATACCGGCTGCTTCAAGGACCCCGCGCTTGATAAGGTTCGCTACCGGGTCGTAGCCGAAAAGAGCCAGGTGGCCGGGGCCGCTGCCGGGGATGATTCCGGGGGCCACGGGTACGGTGAGCCCGCACATGGAGAGGGAGGCGAGACGATCAAGGTTAGGGGTTGAAGCAGTCTCAAGCTCGGCTTTGCCGGTGTCGGGGTGGGGGAGGCCGCCGAGGCCGTCGATGACCAAAAAGACGATCTTGGAGTCGGTGGACCGGGAGACTTGAGAAATGAGCTGGTGGTTTTTGTTCATGTAGCGTCCATTAGGGCGGCGACACCGGGGAGGGTGCTGCCGCCGAGAAATTCGAGGGATGCGCCGCCGCCGGTGGAGACGTGGTCCATGCGGTCGGCCAGGCCGAAAGCGGCGACGGCGTCGGCGGTGGAGCCGCCACCGACCACCGTAACGGCGTCAGACTCTGCGAGGGCCTGGGCCATGGCTCGGGTGCCGTGGGAGAAGGCGGGGAACTCGTAGACACCCATTGGGCCGTTCCAGAAGACGGTCTTGGCGCGCGTTATGTAATCTTTGAATAGGGAAACGGTCCTGGGGCCGATGTCCAAGATCATGGAGTCGGTGGGTACGGCGTCGGCGGTGACGGTCTCGGGGGAGGCGTTTGGGCTGAACTCCTTGGCTATTACGACGTCGATAGGGAGGGCCACGGTTACGTTCCCCTGTTCCCCCCGGGCCATGATGCCCGACACGAAGTCGAGGCTCTGTTCTTCGTAGATGGAGCGGCCTATTTCCTGGCCGCGGGCCTTGAAGAAGGTGGCGCACATCCCGCCACCGACAAGGAGGACGTCCAGCTTTTCCATGAGTCTCTGGGCTGCGGCGATCTTGTCGCTGATCTTGGCGCCGCCGAAGAGGACGGTGAGGGGTCGGGCGGGGTTTTCCGAGGCCATGCCGAGATATTTCAGTTCACGGTCAAGAAGGAGGCCTGCTACCGAAGGCAAGTGGTGGGCAACACCTTCAGTAGAGGCATGGGCCCTATGGGCTGCGCCGAAGGCATCGTTGACGAATATATCGGCGAGGTTGGCGAGGGAGGCGGCGAATTCGGGGTTGTTGGCTTCCTCACGGGAGTCGAAGCGGAGGTTTTCGAGGAAGAGGATGTCGCCTGCGGAAAGGGCCTCGGCCTGGGAAGCGACACCATCACCGATTACAGCGTCTGCCATTTGGACAGGTCGGCCAATGAGGTCGGAGAGGCGTCGGGCGACGGGGGCGAGCCTGAGCTTTTCGTCCACTTTGCCCTTAGGGCGACCCATGTGGGAGCAAATGACCAAACTTGTGCCCCGGTCCAAGAGTAGCTGAATGGTGGGAAGGGAAGCCCTGATGCGGCTATCGTCGAGGATGGCGCCGGTCTCCGGGTCAAGAGGGACGTTGAAGTCGACCCTGACAAGGACCCGCTTGCCTTTTACGTCGATCTCGTTGACTGTTTTCTTGGTCATATTCAGGGGTCGGCTTAGTGCGCTACGGGAAGGCCGCACGCCTCTTCGATAGCGGTGTGGGGGATTACGCCCTCTCTCAGGATGATAGGACTATCGCCGGATACGTCCACTATGGTGGAGGGTTGAGCGCCAAGGCACGGGCCCCGGTCGATTATCAAGTCGATTTTGCCGTCGAGCTGATCGGCGACTTCCTGGGCGGTGACGGGATTTGGGCCTCCGGCAATGTTGGCGCTGGTGCCGGTTATCGGGGCTCCGAGGGCGGCGGCGAGCTGCCTGGGGACCGGGTGGTCGGGGACTCTCACGGCGACTGTCGAGCCCCAGCCATTAACGAGGCCGGGGATGTCGGGTCTGCAGCGTACGACGAGAGTGAGGGCACCGGGCCAAAAGGCCTCGGCGAGGGTACGGGCGAGACCCCCGGTCTGGTCGGAGACGAGAGATAGGTCGTCGACGGAGGAAAGGAGAAGAGGGACGGGTTTGGAGTCGGGTCTGCCTTTGGCGTCGTAGAGCCTGCGTACGGCGGACTCAATGAAAGGGTGTGCGCCGAGTCCGTAAAGGGTGTCGGTGGGGAAAGCGACGAGGCCGCCGCTTTGAAGAATCGAGATAGCCTGTTCGATGTCGGTTGCGCCGGAGGTTGACATTGAGCAGTCGGGAGGACGGATATTACGGCGGAAATTACCTTGACTCAGTATAGCACGGGTGCTAGTCTGAATCAGAGATCAACAGGAGGTTCCTTGGCGGAAGAGGGAGCCACAAATCTTAGCCGCAGAGTTGCGGCCACCGACGATCTAGAAGTCTCCACCTACCTTGAGATAGCGGGCAGTAAGGTAGGTCAAGCAGAGACTCCCCACCCCGACGCGCAGGTGGAACGCGCCTCCCAACCGGAGTCCGTTGTCGTCCTGGATTTCGGGTCCCAGTACAGCATGCTGATCGCCCGGCGGGTGCGCGAGTGCCACGTTTACTGCGAAATTCTCCCCTACAATGCACCGCCGGAACAGGTCGCAAAGCTCAACCCCAGGGGATTCATTCTTTCCGGCGGGCCAGCGAGTGTCTATGAGCCCTCGGCGCCTATGGCTCCGGCCTACATCTACGAAAGCGGAGTCCCGATCCTGGGGATCTGCTACGGCATGCAGGCTCTGACCCATCAGTTGGGAGGTAAGGTGTCGTCGGGGTTGAAGAGGGAGTACGGGCACGCGGTTTTGCGCCAGAACGTGGTCGATCACCCGATTTTCAAGGGACTTCCCCTGGAGATGCCGGTGTGGATGAGCCACGGGGATGAGATATCTGAGCCGCCGCCCGGATTTTCGAGCCTGGCGTACACAGACAACGCACCGGTCGCAGTGCTGGGGAACGAGCGGGGGATTATCGGGCTTCAGTTTCATCCAGAGGTCTCGCACACACCGAACGGAGCGGACATCCTCAAGAACTTCCTATACGAGGTCTGCGGCTGCAGAGGGACGTGGACGCCTGCGAGCTTCATAACCGAGGCCACCGACAGGATTCGGGAGCAGGTGGGCGGAGGAAAAGTGATCTGCGCGCTGTCCGGGGGAGTGGACTCGGCGGTGACGGCGGCGCTGGTGCAGAGGGCCATCGGGGACCAGCTGACGTGCATCTTCGTGGACAACGGGCTGCTGAGGAGGGAGGAGTCGGAGAGGGTGAGGGGGGTGTTCGAACGGCACCTGAACCTGAACCTGATATACGTGGACGCAGTGGACAGATTCTTGGAGAGGCTGGAAGGGGTTACCGACCCGGAGAGGAAGCGGCACATCATCGGGGAGGAGTTCATCCGGGTGTTCGAGGAGGAGGCGGGAGAGTTGGGCGAAGTGAACTACCTGGCGCAGGGGACGTTGTACCCCGACGTAATCGAGAGCCTGCCCCCGGCGGATGCACCATCGGTGACGATCAAGACGCACCACAACGTGGGAGGACTCCCGGATGTGATGAAGCTGTCGCTGGTCGAGCCATTGCGGCAGCTGTTCAAGGATGAGGTGCGGGAAGTCGGGGATGAGCTAGGAATGCCCGAAGAGATGGTGTACCGGCAGCCGTTCCCGGGCCCCGGGTTGGCCATCAGAATAATCGGGGAGGTGACGAGGGAGCGGTTGGAGGTGCTTCGGAGCGCTGACTGGATAGTGATGGATGAGATCAAGGCCAGCGGGCTGTACGGCAAGCTGTGGCAGAGCTTCGCGGTGCTGACGCCACTTCATACGGTAGGTGTTATGGGAGACTTTCGCACCTATGGGAGCATAGTCGCGATCCGGGCGGTGACCAGTGAGGACGCGATGACGGCGGACTGGGCTCGGCTGCCGTACGACGTACTGGCACAGATTTCCAGCCGGATCGTGAACGAGGTGCCGGGGGTGAACCGGGTGGTCTACGACATTTCCAGCAAGCCGCCTTCGACCATTGAGTGGGAGTAGACCAGAAGGGGTTTTGACCGGGATGAGACTATCGTGAACATCCTGGTTGTTGGGAACGGAGGTCGGGAGCACGCGTTGGTTTGGAAGCTAGCGCAAAGCCATCGAACCGGAAAGCTGTTTGCCGCGCCCGGGAATGGGGGCACGAGACAAGCAGCAAGGAATCTGGACATTTCCGCGACGGATATTGATGGGCTGGCGTCGGCTGTGGAAAAGCACGGGATTGATCTTGCGGTGGTCGGGCCTGAGGCTCCTCTGGCTGAGGGGATCGTGGACCGGTTCGAAGAGCTGGGACTCCCGGTGTTTGGGCCGAGCAAGGCCGCGGCTCGACTGGAGGCGTCCAAGATATTTGCCAAAGAGGTGATGGAGAGGGCTGGGGTGGCGTGCGCTAAGGGGCAGGGGTTCTCCTCCGCTGGGGAGGCGCATCGTTATGTAGAGGAAGTCGGGGGGGCGGTGGTTGTTAAGGCTGATGGTCTGGCTGCGGGCAAGGGTGTCACCGTTGCAGAAACGGTTGAGGAAGCGCACAGGGCAGTGGACGAGGCGATGGTGAGCCGGGTGTTTGGGGAGGCGGGTGACAGGGTTGTAATTGAGGAGTGTTTGAGGGGTCGGGAGGTGAGCCTGTTCGTATTTGCGGATGCGGATACGGTGTCGGCGCCGGTGACGGCCTGCGACTACAAACGACAACTGGACGGGGACAAGGGCCCCAATACCGGCGGCATGGGCTGCTACAGCCCGCAGAATTCCTGAATGAAGCGCAGTCATGGGAGTTGAGGGATACGGTGGCGGTGCCCGTCATTAAGGCAATGGCGGCAATGGGGTGCCCTTACAAAGGGGTGCTATACGCCGGGGTGATGATGACTGAGGACGGGCCGAGGGTGCTGGAATTCAACGTCAGGCTCGGGGACCCGGAAGCGCAGGGGGTGTTGCCGAGGCTGGAGTCGGACTTGGTGGAAATCGTCAATGCGGTCGCTCACGACCGGTTGTCGGGGGTGGATGTGAAGTGGAGCGGGGATGCGTCGATGGCTGTGGTGCTGGCCTCGGGGGGGTATCCGGGCAAATACCGGACAGGGTTTGCTATCTCCGGGCTGGACTCTCTGGACGAAGAAACCCTAGCCTTCCACGCAGGAACATTTTATGATGAAGGGTCGAAAGAACTTAAGACTTCCGGCGGCCGCGTACTGAGCGTGGTGGGTCGGGGGAGGAGTTTGGAGGAGGCTCGGGTGCGGGCATATGACAACGTGGGGAGGGTGGGGTTCGAGGGGCGGCAATATCGAAAGGACATTGGCCTCGTTGGTGAGGCCGTATCGGCAGGAGAGTGACATGCCTTTAGTTGGAATAGTGATGGGAAGCCCATCTGATGAGCCTTACGCAAAAGAGACGACGGGTATCCTGGACAAGCTGGGAATATCCTACGAGCTGAACTTCATATCCGCGCACAGGACACCGGAGAAGGCCCGCGAGTACGGGATAACGGCGAGGGAGAGGGGGCTGGAGGTGATTATCGCGGGTGCCGGAATGGCGGCGCACCTGCCGGGTGTGATGGCCAGCTGGACCACGCTCCCGATAATCGGGGTGCCGCTGCCCGGCAGCGACCTTGATGGGCTGGATGCGCTGCTGGCTATTGTGCAGATGCCGGGAGGGATTCCGGTTGCGACTGTGGCGATAGGGAAGGCGGGTGCGAGGAACGCGGCGTTCTTCGCGGCGCAGATACTTGGGCTCAAGCACCCGGATATTGCCAAGGCGCACGAGGAGCACCGGGCGCGCCTGAACTCAGGACAGCGGTAATGATTCCTCGGTATTCAAGGCCGGCGATGTCTCGGGTGTGGGAAGACGACGCCCGTTATGACAAGTGGCTCCAGATAGAGGTCGCTGTTTGCGAAGCGTGGACGGAAGAGGGGGTCATCCCCGAGTCGGAGATGGAGCTAATCCGTGGCGCCACCTACGACCTGGCGATATTTGACGAGGCGATGAAGGAGACCAAGCACGACATGACCGCGTTCCTGCGGGCCATGTACCCGAGCGTCGGGAGCGGGGCGAGGTATCTGCACTTGGGGCTGACCACCTCCGACGTGTGGGACACTGCGCTGAGTATGCAGATGGTGGAGGCGGTGGGGCTGCTGCTGGGGGAGGCTGACCGGCTGATCAGGGCGCTTGAATCAAAGGCGCGGGAGCACAAGGACACGGTGATGATCGGGCGGACGCATGGAGTCCACGCCGAGCCGATCACCTTCGGGTTGAAACTTGCGCTGTGGGTCGACGAGATGAGGCGGAATCGGGAACGGCTGGAGAGGTTGAAGGGGTCGGTAGGGGTGGGGAAGATCTCGGGGGCAGTGGGGACGTATGCCCTGGTGTCGCCGGAGATAGAGGAGCGGGTGTGCCGGAGGCTGGGCCTGACGCCAGCCCGGATTTCGAGCCAGATAGTTCAGCGGGACATCCACGCAGAGTTCTCCATGACCCTGGCCTTGGTCGGGGCATCGTTGGAGAAGTTCGCCACGGAGCTGAGAGGACTGCAACGCACGGAAATCTTGGAAGTCGAGGAGCCGTTCGGCAAGGGACAGACGGGGTCGTCGGCGATGCCGCACAAGCGCAATCCGATCATTTGCGAAAGGATATGCGGGCTGGCGCGAGTGATGCGCGGGCACGTTGTGGCGGCGCTGGAGGATGTGGCACTCTGGAACGAGAGGGACATCAGCCATTCGTCGGTGGAGCGGATTATTCTGCCGGACTCCTGCCTGGCGCTGGACTACTGTCTCGACCTGTTCACGGGAGTCATCGAAGGGATGACGGTCCATAGCGAGAATATGACGAGGAACCTGGAGTCGACGCGGGGGCTGGTGTTCTCGCAGAGGGTGTTGACCCGGCTTATCGAGTCGGGGCTGGACCGGAACGAGGCATACAGGGTCGTGCAGAAGCATTCCTTGGAGGCCTGGACGGAAGGGAAAGACTTCCGCAAGCTGCTCCTTGAGGACGCAGAAGTGGCGGAGCGTGTGCCTGCAGAGGAACTGCAATCATTGTTTGAGTACGGGTTCTATGTACGGCACGTCGACGAGGTATTTCGTCGACTAGGCTTGAATAACGGCGTAACAGGTGAAGCAAAATGATAACTCTCACAGACTCGGCGCTGCCCAATATCCTGTACCGGGGCAAGGTTAGGGACACCTACGAAGTAGAAGGCAAGCTGCTGATGGTGGCTACGGACCGGATATCGGCGTTCGACGTTGTGCTGCCGAGCGGGATACCGGGGAAGGGGAAGATACTGTCCCTGATGTCGGCGTTCTGGTTCCTACGAATGGGACACCTGGTGCCGAACCACTATATCGCAATGGCGGGGGATGCGGAGGGGTTGGGGGAGCTGGCCGGAGCGGTGGAGGCGATGGGTGTGCCTACCGAGGTATCTGACAGGGCGATGGTGGTGAAGAAGGCGGAGAGGATCGACATCGAGTGCATAGTGAGGGGGCACATCACGGGGTCTGCGTGGTCGGAGTACAAGAGACAGGGTACAGCAGGGACACTGCCGATGCCGGCGGGGCTGTTAGAGTCGCAGAAGTTCCCGGAGCCGCTGTTCACGCCGACGACCAAGGCAGAAACGGGCCACGATGAGAACATGACTTACCAGCAGGTCCAGGACATGGTAGGCAACGAGATGGCCGACAGGCTGCGGGACACGAGCATAGCGGTGTACGCGTTCGCCCGGGACTACGCGGCGGAACGTGGAATTATCATCGCAGACACGAAGATGGAGTTCGGGATAATAGACGGTCGGCTGCACCTTATCGACGAATTGCTGACACCGGACTCAAGCAGGTTCTGGGATGCGGAGGACTTTGAGGTTGGCAGGTCGCAGCAGAGCTTCGACAAGCAGTACGTGAGGGACTGGTTGATAGAGCTGGGCTGGGACCGGGAACCCCCCGCTCCTCCCCTCCCTGATGATGTGGCAAACAAGACCGCAGAGCGCTACGAAGAGGCTTACATGCGGTTGACAGGGAAAAAGCTATAATGGGATACTTGATTGTGAACTTAGGAACGAATAGAGGCTAATTTGGCAAGACGTAGAGGTCCGGTCGGGCCGCCCAGCGGCAAATCCTTCTGGCAGAAATATCAGTGGTTCATCATCGCCGGAGTGGCGCTTTTCTTTGTGATCACGGTGATAGCGCCTGCGTTGACGAACACTCCGGAGCAGCCGGATGAAACGAATGAAGTAACTGCACCGGATGCGGTAGCCGGGGCCACCGTCCCTGGCGAATTCTACTTCAAGTCCACGTCGGCCGAGCACATCCCCGTTGGATCCAGGGGCTCAGGGTACGCCTCCGACCCGCCCACCTCGGGTCAGCATTGGTCCGAGCAGGGTCTGGCCCCCATTAGCTGGGGCCTCTACGGCGACATCATTCCCGATGAAGTGCTGATTCACAACATGGAGCACGGAGGGATAATTGCTTACTACCGTCCCTCGGCGCCGCCAGCGGAGGTGGAGCAACTCAGGCAGTTCATGATGGCGCAGCCCGGATACCCAAAGGGTTACATAGTGGCGCCGCGTGCTACGTTGCCGGCGGACATTACCCTGGCCGCTTGGGAATATTACCTGCCGCTGTTCCAGTACAATGAGGCCACGATAACATCATTCATCAACGCACACTATGATCAGGGCCCGGAGACGGTGGACGGACAGCTGAGATAGACGGCACAGACACGAGGGAATGTACCTAGCGAAAGTCCACGTAACGCTGAAACCGACCGTGAACGACCCCCAGGGACTCACAATCCTGGGGGCTCTTCATTCTTTGGGATTTGCGTCGGCGCGGGAGGTTAGGGCGGGGAAGTATATCGAGGTCAGGGTGGACGAGGGGACTCAGGAGGCGGCTGAGGCGCAGGTTGGGGAGATGTGCAGGAAGCTGCTGGCTAACCCGGTGATTGAGAGTTTTTCGTTCGAGGTTTTGGAGGGGTAGGACTCCCCTCACCCCCCGTCATCACGTGTCCCCGCTATGAATCTGAGGGACAGCGTCCTCTCCGTCATTCCGGCCGCCGAGAGTCGGCTGTAAGTGCGCCTAGGCGTGAATCCATCCACCGGTGTGGGGAATTCCGTTCGCCCTGAGCGAAGTCGAAGGGTCTCAAGAACGGAATGGGGTGGCGTCCCCTCCAATGTGACACGAACCCCTTGACGGATGTGTACATATGTACTATTATCCCCTCGACTAGCTCGTCACTCACCCTAACTAACCAAAGGAGGAACCAAAAACCCAGGGAAGCCCACTCGGCCCCACCCGAGGACTCAACGCCTCAGCCCATCCCAACGGCCCTCGCGCAGGCCCGCGGCACAAGCGAAAGTCGCCATCTCCTCATCCCCACCGGGTCCCGTGCCCCCTTCCCTGACACCCAGGCGATGGAAAGACGCCCTGGCTTTCTACTCCCACCCCTCTCCTGTCACCCCCACCCCATCATTCCCGAGTAGTCGGGAATCCAAGGGCGGGGTGCACGGAGAGATTACAACAAGGGTGACAGGAGATGTACTCGCGGACCGTAAGACCCCCATAGAGAACCGTCTCGAAGTTCGGACCGCATTGCAAGAGTTAGCGCGCTACGGCGAGGGGGTGCCGGAGGATTTGCTCCGTATCGCTCCGGCATACTGAAAAATCATTAGTCAGGCTGTGGGGCCACAGCTGGATCACTGGCCCCGTCGTGCCCATAGTGGCATACAGCCCAAAAAAGGAGCCTCTGACGGACATCCTGCCCTGGATCGGTCCGTGAATATAATCGAGCAAAGGGCACGGCCGGCTGTAAGTCCCTCCCTCTCAGGCGGGGCCTGCTCTCCAGGTCCCCCGACAGCCGGAACACCCGCAAAGAGAGAATGCAAAGCCAGTTAGAGGGCAAGAGGGCCTCTTCCATCGCCAACCCAAAACCCAACAGACAGAACGGAAACCGAAACCCCACAATCTAAGATGGAACATCCGCCTTGGGTGGGTCCGCCTCTGGAGGACTGAATAAAACCCCGGCGTGTCACTAATCTATCGAACGAGTACACCATGTTGACCCCACTCCCCCCACCCCTTACCATTCCCACGCCGACCCACCAGGAGTACACCCTTGCCATCCACCGACTATGACGTAATCATCATAGGCGCGGGCCACAACGGGCTCACCACCGCCGCCTACTTGGCCAAGGCCGGCCTCCGAGTCCTCTCCCTGGAACGCCGCAACGTCCTCGGCGGCGCAACCCTCACCGACGAGATATTTCCCGGCTACCGCCTTCCCCGCTATTCCTATGCCGCCCTCCTTCTCGAAGGCAAGGTCGTGCAGGACCTCAACCTCGAATCTCACGGCCTCAAGGTCCTCCCCGTCGACCCCGAACGCATCCACCCCTTCCCCGACGGACGAGCCGTTCGAGTCTGGAACGACGACGCCCAGGTCGCCGAGGAAATCGCCCGCATCTCCCCC
Organism: Dehalococcoidia bacterium; assembly: GCA_965197585.1. Classification (GTDB taxonomy): domain Bacteria; phylum Chloroflexota; class Dehalococcoidia; order Plut-88900; family Plut-88900; genus Plut-88900. Next base: position 1,189,266 of record OZ240215.1, on the reverse strand, counting down.
CCGGACGCCAACGCTTACCTCAAATGGGTCGATTTCTGGGAAAGGGCCGCCCGCATCATTCACCCCTATATGCTCACTCCCCCTCCCACCCTCGCCGAGGTCATGGCCTCCGTCCAGGGCACCGACGACGAGGCAGTCCTCGAACGTATCCTCTTCGGCTCCGCCTACGACATGCTCGACCAGTTCTTCGAGTCCGAGCAGGTCAAGGCACTATTCGCCTGGTCCTTCAACGACGCCCCCCTCTTCTTCGCTCGCCTGGAGACCTCCCGCTTCGGCGATCCTCGTTACCACGGGATCCTCCAAGGAGGCATGGGCAGCCTGCCCCGTTCCATTGAGCAGGCCGCTCGATCCCACGGTGCTCAGTTCGAGACCAACGCCGAGGTCCGACGTGTCCTCATTGAAAACGGATCAGCTATCGGCGTAGAGCTTATCGACGGCCGTCAGATCAGGGCCGGGACGGTAGTCTCAAACCTCGATCCCAAGCGCTCCCTTTTAGAAATCGTCGACGAGGGACACCTTCCCTCCGACTTCCGGGCCCGCATCCGGTCCCTCAAGAACATGCGCGCCTCCATGAAGCTCCACGCATCCCTCTCCGAGCCCCCGGACCTGAGCCACTACTTTGGCGGTGACTGGGAACTCGGATACCTGGGCCGGGTCAGGATGTGCCCGAGTCTCGACCATGTGAAGGCCGGTCGCTCCGACGCCGATGCCGGCCGCCTCCCCCACCACCCCTCCATGATCATGCAAATCCCTTCCGTCTACGACCCTTCAATGGCCCCCGAGGGCAAACACTGTATGTCGGTATGGGTCGAGACCGCGGCCTTCGAGTTGGCCGATGGCTCCTGGGACGACGCCCGGGAACAGGTGGCCGACCTCATCGTCGATGCCCTTTCCGTCTACGCTCCCAACATCAAGGACGCCATCATCGATAGGCAGGTAGTCACGCCCTTGGACCTCGTCCGCGAGGTCGGACTCACCAACGGCGACATCCTCCACCTGGATATGACCCCTCAGCAGTTCTTTGCCTACCGTCCTCTCCGAGGCTGGAACAGCTACCGCACCCCAATCGAAAACTACTATCTCTGCGGAGCCGGGACCCATCCGGGCGGCTACGTGTCCGGGGCCCCGGGCCACAACGCCGCCCATGCCATCCTCCGAGACCTGGAGCTCGCTTCTTGACCACCCCCCACCACCCCACCGAACCCGAATCCTTCTCCGCCGAGTCCATCCGCCACAACCTCAACACTTCCTTCATGGGCCGCGACCTTCTTTTCTACGACACCATTCCCACCACCATGGACGTCGCCGATATGAAGGCCATGGCAGGCGCTTCCGAGGGAACTGTCATCCTCGCCGACGACCAGACCGCAGGCCGCGGCCGCTTCGACAGAGAGTGGGTCGTCGAGAAGGGCGCCGCCATTGCAGTCTCTATAATCCTTCGACCCCCGCCCTCCGTCTCCGCCCGGCTCCATATCGTCTGCTCTCTTGCCGTGGCCCGCGCCGCCGAGACCGCCGCCGGCCTCAAACCCGCCATCAAATGGCCCAACGACGTCCTCCTCGACGGCAAAAAGACCTCCGGTATACTCCTCACCTCCAACCGGGACCGCGAGGGCAAGCTATATGTGAACGCTGGCATCGGCATCAACGTCAACCAGACCGCCGAGTCCCTCTCCGAAATCACCCCGCCCGCCACAAGCCTCCGCGTGCAGGCCGGCCAACCCGTCTCCCGTTTAGAAGTCTTCTGCGCCCTGCTCCATCACTTGGAAAAGCTCTATCTCGAAGCCGTTTCCGGCAGCGATCTGCTCGACCTGTGGCGCTCCTATCTCGTCACCCTGGGCCAGCACGTTCGTGTACAATGGCGCAGGGAAGACAAGCTCGGTTTCGTGGAAGAAGGCCGCGCCGAAGACATCGACGAATATGGCCGTCTCCTCCTACGCACCGCCGAAGGCGAGCTGAAAACCCTGGTATCCGGAGAAGTTACGCTGCACGGCCAATAAAGGCCGCAACCCAATCTCTTCCACACTGGTCACAATATGACGGACGCATACGATTTTTCAGGACGCGTGGCTCTTGTAACGGGCGGAGGCTCCGGCCTCGGTAGAGAGGTCGCCGTGGCCCTTGCCAAGCTCGGCGCCGACGTTGTTGCCGCAGGCCGAAGACCCGGACCCATTCAGGAGACGGTCGACACCATCCTGAACGCTGGCGGCAGAGCCATCGCCGTCTCCACCGACGTCACCGACTCCAAAAAGGTCGACTCCCTTGTCGAGCGCACCGTCTCCGAGTTCGGCCGCATCGACATCCTCGTCAACAACGCCGGCATATCCGGCGCAGATGATCCTGAGAAAGCCGTCTGGGAGATCACAGACGAGGTCTGGCACCGAGGCATCGACGGCGAGCTGACCGGCTCCTTCTTCTGTGCCCGCGCCGCTGGCCAGCACATGGTCGGCCAACAGTATGGAAAGATCGTCAACGTCTCTTCAGGGTTCGGCTACGGCACTCAACGCGGCCAGGTCATGTACGGCGTCGCCAAGGCCGGTGTCATCCAGCTCACCCGGGTTCTCGCCATGCAGTGGGCCCGAGACAACGTCAACGTGAACTGCATCGTTCCCGGCCTTTTCCACACCCTCCCCGAGGACATGGAAAAGCCCATTGAGGAGCGGGGGCACCGCTTTATACCCGTCGGCTTTGTCGCCACCGCCAAGGACCTCGTCGACCTCGTCCTCCTTCTCTGCTCCGACGCCTCATCCTACATGACCGGCGAGAACATCATGGTCGATGGCGCCGCTCTCATCGGCGCGTACGCTCCCTGGGGCTACCAGCCCCTCACCCCGAACCCGGAGGCCTGACATGTCCCCCGCTCCCTTCAATCTCAAGGGCAGAAACGCAGTCCTCGTAACACGCGGCGGCATCAATGCCCCGGCTCTCGCAGGCGCACTTACCAATGCCGGCGCAACCCTCGCCACTATCTCCTGGCCCGGCGGCACGGACGGCCTCGAAGCCGCCGTCTCTAATGCCATATCTGATCTCGGTGGCATAGACATTCTCGTCAACGACCTCGCCTCAGACTTCGCCAAACCCCTCGCCGATATGACCTATGACGAATGGTGCGCCGCCATAGACCTGAACCTGGACTCGGTGTTCCTCTCCTGCAAAGCAGTCGCTAGCCACATGCTGGCACAGCAGCGGGGACGTATAGTAAACATCGCCTCGGGCCTCGGAGCCCGCGTGGTGGTCAATCAGAGCGCCTTCTCCGCGGCCCAGGCTGGAGTCATCCACCTCACCCGCGCCCTTGGTCTCGAGTGGGCCCGAGACAACATCCGCGTCAATGCCATCGTCGGCGGCTGGATCGTCGACTCTGATGACGCACTCCCCGACAAAATCCGCCGCTACGTTCCCATGCAGCGCTGGGGCAGGCCTCAGGACCTCGCTGGCACCCTCGTCTACCTCGCCTCCGACTCCTGCGCCTTCACCACTGGCGAACCCGTCTTCATTGACGGCGGCATCATGATACGAACCTGAGTCTCTCTAAGCACCTCCCCCTTTGTGAGACCATTGCCAGACCCATCAATGGCCTTCAGCGCCCTTTCCTGTAGGGGCAAACTCTCGTGGTTGCGCAGGGGTGAGGTCCAGTCCCTTCCCCCGTAGGGGACACCCCCCGAGCCTGTCTCAAAAGGGAGTGGAGGTTTATGCATCAGGGTAAACTTGGAGGGGAGAAGCTCTGAGTGGAGGTTATGGAGATGCCACTGAGACCGATGGGACGAGAGCAGGTGTGGATGCTGCCACCGACCCTGGATGAGATGGTGCCGGAAGATCATCCTGTGCGGTTCGTGGCGGAGTTCGTCGATGCATTGGATCGAGAGGACTGGGCAGAGATGGGAGTAGACATTGATGGAAGCTGGACGGGAGCGCCGGCGTACCATCCCAGGGCATTGTTGGGGGTGTGGCTGTACGGATTCATGACAGGGGTTAGGTCGAGCCGCAAGCTGGAGGGGGCCTGCCGTGACCAGGTGCCGTACCTATGGTTGACGGGATGGCAGCGCCCAGATCACAACACGCTGTGGAGGTTTTACAAGAGCAATCGCCAGTCGATGCGTAAACTGCTGAAGCGCACAGTGCAAACGGCGCTCGGGATGGACCTTATCGACCTGACGCTGCAGGCTGTGGACGGCACGAAGGTGGGTGCGAATGCGACGGGAGACAGGACCCTGGATGGAGAAGGATTGGAGCGGCTGCTGAGGCGTGTGGACCAGTCGCTGAAGGAACTGGAGGCTGAGAACGAGACGGGTGAGGGTGCCGCACCCGCCCATCTGCCTGATGAGTTGACCGAGAAGACGGCGCTGAGAGAGAAGGTGCGCCGAGCTATGGACGAACTCTCGGAGCGTAGCGAACTTAGACAGATAAACCTCACGGATAAAGACGCACGTCTGATGAGGACTCGCCGGGGGATAGCGCCCTGCTACAACGCACAGGCGATGGTATCGCCGACGAAGACCGACACAGGCGGGAAGGGCATGTTGATCACTGCAGTAGAGGTAGCCGATGATCCCGACGACCATTCCCAACTCGTTCCAATGCTTCAGAGGGCGGAGGAGACCACCGGCCTCAGGTCTGAGACGACGCTGGCCGATGCGGGCTATCACTCAGGGAGCAATCTGCAGCAGTGTGGGCGCAGAGAGCAGAAAGTTGTGATGCCGGAGGCACAGCGTCGGGCACTGGGCCGCCCCTATCACAAGGACCGATTCGCCTACGATGAGGATACCGACAGCTACATCTGTCCACAGGGACAACGGCTACGCTTCACCAGAATCAAGCGCACCCGGGGGATACCGATGCGGCTCTACCGGGCCTCGGGGGCCATCTGCCGAGGGTGTCCGGTCTTCGGGGTGTGTACGAGGGACGGCCGACATGGGCGAGGGCTTGAGATAGGGCCCCACGACACAGCCTTGCGTCGTCATCGGTCCTGGATGGGCAGCGATGAAGCCAGAGAGTTGTACCGTCGCAGGAAGGGTCTGGTAGAGCCGGTCTTCGGGATCATCAAAGAGCAGCAGGCGGCGCGTAGGTTCCTGCTGCGGGGTCTCAACAACGTGGCCGCCGAGTGGGGCCTGTTGGCCTCGGCCTTCAATCTGCGCACCCTGTGGCGGGTATGGCACGGCCGGACAACCCGCATATGGGGCCGCAATCTCATCCCATCGCTGGTGCACAACTCAATCATCGGCCACCCGGCATGAGTCGTCGTGATCGATCATTGCACATATAACACCCCATCTAGCCCTTCACTCTTGCCACACCCCACCCCACTTGTGAGACAGGCTCGGCCGGTCGCCCTGACTCCCCACCCACGGCCATCCCCTCACAAAGACCACCACAAACCGAAAAGGAGAACCCACCATGGCCACCAAAAAACCCCTCCCACTGTCAGACGCCCCAGACCGCAGCCACGTATTTAACTGGGGCCTCAAAGTCTCCGGATTCAGCGAGCTCCTCCTCCTCACCGGCCAGATCGACGCCGACAGCGACGGCAATGTTCGACACCCAGGCGATGCCGTAGCACAGACGCAGGCCGTCTTCGACTCCCTGGTCGGAATGCTCGAAGCCGAGGGCTGGTCCGTCGACGACGTCATCCGCGTCGAACCGACGATTACCGTGGACTCGGATTCGCCTGAGAATCGAGAAGGCATATACGCCGTTTGGGCGAACTGCTTCAAGGACGTGGCGGTGAAGCCAGCCGCAGGCACTCTGAGACTCATCAGCGCCCTCGCCCGACCCGGATTCTTCGTAGAATTCGAATTCCTCTGCGCCCGTTAGGGGGCACCCCTTCGTCTGGACATAAATCGCCCTGGACATAAGGCATCGGCGGGAGCAGTGTCTGCTCCCGCCGATGCCTTTTATTCATTCCCATGCAATTTTCCCTTCTCCCACAACTCCCCTCTCCCTTTGACGAGAGAGGGCTGGGGTGTGAGGGTAATCCCTACCTAGTAAGAGTGACTCCCGTGGTCGTCCACCTCATACCCTTCCTCCTTGTGTCACTCAGATACCAGGCCTTGACCCGCATTCACCTTGGCCCTGCTGAAAGTTCGTTGTGAGACGGAACAGAGGATCGTGTGGATGCAGGGCTGGATTCCCCTCTCCAGGCATGATTCATCCCTATTGCATCCAATACCCCAGGTTGCTATGGCCTATCCCTTGCCACCCGTACCCTGATATGCAATTCCCAACCCTTGCCACCCGACATCCTAGGTGCTACCCTCCCTCCGAAAGGAGCCCACATGCCCCAATCCCTGACCTGCTGGGAGACCGCCCGACGCCTGAATGTCAAACCCCTATGGGTCCACAGGCTCATCGACAGGGGCGACCTGAAGGTGGTTGGTGACGGTGTCACCGAGGAGTCCGTCAAGAAGCTCCTGCGCCGCCGCGAGGCACGGAAACGCCCCGCCGGCTATGTCAGCATCAAGCGCGCCTCCGTATTTCTCGGGGTCTCACGGCAGCGGGTTCAGCAGCTCTGCGACTCCGGCGCCCTCCGATCCAAGTCCGTCGAAGGCCGAGTCTGGATCGATGGAGAGAGCGTCTTCAAGCGCGCCGAGGCACAGCCTCGCCAATAGATACCTGTCATTGGAGCAATCCAACCCCCGCCCTCATTTACTGGCCTTTGGCCTTAATGTAGAATTCATCATGCATAAACTCATGAATAGACCGTTCTACAACGCCCCGCCGAGACCATGCTCCGCATAGCCCTGCCCAGCAACGCCGACTGGCTGGACCCTACCCTTGATTTCCTGGACTCATGCGGCCTCCCCGTTAAGAGGGTCACCGCCCGGCGCTACACTGGCACCATGCCCGCCGTCCCCGGGGCCGTAGTCCTCTTCCAGCGCGCCGCCGACATCCCAAAGCAGGTCGAATCTGGCGCCGCAGAAATTGGCCTTGCTGGCTTGGACCAGTACCTTGAAGCACATCCCGATGGCGGGTCCTCCATGCTACTTGTAGAAAGCCTGGGCTTCCGCGGCGCAGACCTCGTACTCGCCGTCCCCGAGACTTGGGAAGAGGTCTCTAATGCCGGTGACCTCGTTACCATCTCACATCAATTTCAAGAGGATGGGGTCCCGTTCCGAGTCGCAACCAAATACCCACACCTCACTGAGAAATACCTACAGGAGCACGGTGTCTCCAACTTCTCCATAATCGAGGCCGGTGGTACCCTCGAAGCCGCCCCCGCTATGGGCTACGCCGACTTCATCGTCGACATCACTTCCACCGGCAACACCCTCCGGGAGAACCAGCTCAAGACGATATCCGGCGGGACGGTTGTGAAGTCCCAGGCCTGCCTATTTGCCAACAAGGACCTCCTGAGCCGGGATGCCGACGCCCTCGCTGGTGTCCGCATCCTCCTTGAGCTTATAGAAGCCCGACTCCGCGCCTCCGAGTACTACAGCATCATCGCCAATATTCAGGGGGAATCCCCCGCCCAGATCGCAGGTCACATCCAGTCCCACCCCGATATCGCAGGTATTGAGGGGCCAACCGTCTCCCAGGTCTTCAGCAAAGACGGGGAGACAGGCTGGTACGCCGTCACCATGGTCGTCGAGCGCGACAAAGTAATTACCGCTGTTGACCATATCCGAGGCACAGGTGGGAACGGCATCATCGTTTTCCCCACTACCTACGTGTTCGAATCCAAGTGCACAACCTACGACAACCTGCTCGAACAGCTGGGGCGCGCCCCGGTGGAAACGTCGGTTTAGTGGGATGCCCAACTCCTCGCTCCATATCTCCTTTGCCGACGACGCTGCCAGAGCCCTCGGCCACCCCCTCCTGACCGACTACTCGGGCAGCTACCTTCTCGGCTCCACCGCCCCCGACGTCCGGAACCTCGCCGGCTGGGACCGATACCGCACCCACTTCTTCGACCTTGCCAACGACCAGCCCGGCAAAGGCATTCAGGGCCTCTTCGATACCTATCCTGAGCTCTCTGACGCCGCAAAACTCGGACACGAGACCCGCGCCTTCGTCCTCGGCTATATGTGCCACCTGGTCACCGACGAACATTGGATCGCCGGTGTCTACCGCCCCTATTTTGGCAAAAAGACCTCCGCCGACCCGCTCACCAACGTCCTCGACCGAGTCCTCCAGTTCGAATTGGACAAGCGAGAACGCAACGGCATCCGAGATCTGGATGGCGTCCTGGAGGCTCTTAAGGACGCCGACACCGGTGTCAACGTCTCCTTCATAGACGCCGACCTCCTGCGCCGCTGGAAAGACGTGATGACAGAGCGCACTTCCATGGACCTCGGATGGGACCACCTGAGGCGCTTTGTAAGGAAGGCCCTGCCCCAGAACCTTAAGGATGATGAAGGCACGATGACATCCGTCATTGCCCAGGGCCCGGAGCTCCTCTCCCGAGCCAAAGAACAGGCCCCCGACCACGTCATCGCCTCCTTTAGAGCCAAAGCCATCGACAAGTTCGTTGATATCGCCGGGGAATACCTCTCTTGAGAGTCATCACCGACTTGACCGAGGCCCGGGGCTTCCTCGGTCGGCTCCACGGCGGCCCCGACGCTCCTCTAAGCCCCAAAGTCGCCGCTGGCATTGAACGCGTATTCGGCGAGCCCCTCTCTTTGCCCAACGCCGTCGCCCGCATCCTCGACGACGTCCGTACCCAAGGCGACGCCGCTCTCTTCGATTACCTCCGCCGCATCGACAACCTGTCCCCCGACTCCCTCGAAATCCCCCAAAGCGACCTTAATACCGCCCTGGACCAAATCCCCCCCAATGTCGCCGACTCCCTGAGATTCGCCGCCCGCCGCATTGAGGACTACCAGACCGAACTTGCCAGGCACACCATCCGTGATTTCACAAGCAACGGCCTCGGCCAGAGAGTCACCGCACTGGACAGGGTCGGCCTATACGTTCCCGGCGGCACCGCCGTTTATCCTTCTACCGTCCTTATGACTGCCATTCCCGCCCGAGTCGCGGGCGTCCGGGAGATCGTTCTGGTAACTCCCCCCCGTCCCGATGGCTCAATCGCGCCCGTCGTCCTTGCCGCCGCCGCCATCGCAAACGTCGATAGGGTATTCGCCATCGGGGGCGCTCAGGCCATTGCCGCTCTTGCTTACGGCACCGAGTCTATCCCCGCAGTGGACAAGATTTTCGGCCCCGGCAACGTCTTCGTCCAGACGGCCAAGCGCATGGTCTTCGGGACCGTCGGCGTCGACACCATCCAGGGCCCCACCGAGGCCGTCACCGTCGCCGATGACCACATTTCACCCTCCTGGTGCGCCGCCGACATCCTCGCCCAGGCCGAACATGACCCCGACTCCGTTTCTATCCTTATCACCAACTCCCCTGCCTTCGCCGAGCGGGTCGAAGCGGAGCTCACCGGCCTCCGTCAGCGCTCCCAGCGCCTGGATATACTCACCCAGTCCATGGACGCAAACGGCGCTATCATCGTCACCGAATCCATCGAACAGGCCATCGATCTCTCCAACCTCTACGCCCCGGAGCATCTCTGCCTCATGGTCCGCAACGCCGACCGCTATGTCGGCCTCGTCAAGAACGCCGGGGCGCTGTTCCTGGGAGACCACTCTCCCCACGTTCTCGGGGACTACGTCGCAGGCCCGAGCCACGCCCTCCCCACGGCAGGCGCCGCTCGTTATAGTTCTGCCCTCGGCGTTAATGACTTTCTAAAATCCATGTCTATAATCTCCCTGTCGGAAGAAGAGGCGGGCCCCCTTCTGGCCCACGGCATCGAGATTGCCCGACAGGAGGGCTTCGAGTCCCACGCCCGCTCCCTGGAGGTTCGCACGGCCCAGCATTCCGTTAGCAGCGCCGGAGACTGAACATGGATACGAGAAAGTCTCGACCCTCAATCCGTGACCTCATGCGCCCCGACCTCCGTCACCTCGCGGGCTACACCCCCGTCGTCCCTGTAGAGCGCCTGGTCGCTGAGGCTTCAGCCTCATCTGGGGTCGCGCTGACCCCCGTAAAGCTGGACGCCAACGAAAACCCCTACGGTCCCTCCCCCCACGTCCTCCAGGCCATATCTGAAAGCGAGGCCCTCCACACCTACCCCGACGCCGAGCAGCGCACCCTACGCGCCGCCCTCGCCGAGTACGCCGGGCTCGCCACCGAGAACATTATCGTCGGCAACGGCTCTGACGAAGTCCTCGACATGATCATCCGTCTCCTCTTGGAACCGGGTGACAAAGTGCTCAGCTGTATCCCCACATTCGGCATGTACAAGTTCCTCACCGACGTAGCCGGCGGCCAACTTATTGAGCTCGAACGCACATCTGATTACGGGATTGACCTCGACGCCATAAAAGCCGCCACCGACGAACGGACCAAGCTCATTTTTCTCGCCTCCCCAAACAACCCCACCGGCAACAGCGTCCCACGGGAGCAGGTGATAGCCCTGCTGGAAATGGGCCTTTTTGTTGTCATCGACGAGGCTTACTTCGAGTTTGCAGGCCACACCCTCGCCGACTTGGTCAACGACTACGAAAACCTGATGGTAGTTAGGACATTCAGCAAGTGGGCGGGCCTGGCCGGCGTTCGAATCGGCTACGCCATCGTCTCCCCGGAAGTCTGTGCCTACCTCAACCAGATCAAGCAGCCCTACAACATCAGCGTATTTGCCCAGATAGCCGCTCTGGAGTCTCTACTAGACCGGGATTACCTGATGCGCAACGTCCAGGCCCTTGTGAAGGAAAGAGCCCGGCTCTTCGATTTCCTGCAGGGTCTCGACTTCCTCTCACCCATCCCCTCCGAGGGCAACTACATCCTCTGCAACGTCACCCGAGGCAACGGTGAGCATGTCTTCAACCTGCTGAAGCAGCGCAATATATTTGTCCGGTATTATGATAGGCCTAACTTGAAAAACTGCTTCCGAATCAGCGTCGGCAAGCCGGAAGAAACCGACCGCCTCGTCGACGCCCTCGCAGAGATTGGCTTGGAGTTGAATGGCTGACAGACACGCCCTGCTCGAACGAAAGACCGGTGAGACCGACATATCCATCGAGGTCGAAATCGACGGCACGGGTCAGTACACCGTCGACACCGGCGTCCCGATGCTCGACCACATGCTTTCCCAGCTCGCCCGACACGGCGCTTTCGACCTGACCATCAGTGCCCGGTCATCCACAGACCCCGACGGCCACCACACAGTCGAGGACGTTGCCATCCTCCTCGGAAGGGCCTTTGGCCAGGCCCTCGGAGACCGCACGGGCATCGTCCGGATGTCCCACGCCCTCGTCCCCCTCGACGAGGCCCTGGCCCTTGTGGCCCTGGACCTCGGCGGCCGAGGCTACGCCCAGGTCGACCTGTCCTTCACCCAGCCCGTAGTAGGCGGCCTCACCTCCGACATGGCCCGGCACTTCCTGGAGTCATTCGCCATTGAGGGCCGCTTCAACATCCACGCTAAAATCGAAGCCGGCACAAACGACCACCATAAAATCGAGGCGCTCTTCAAGGCCCTCGCCAAATCGATGGACGCCGCCTCCCGCATAGACTCCCGCACCGCCTCCCAAGTCCCCAGCACCAAAGGCGTCATCGAAACCTAGGGGTTATTCGAGAATAACCCTCCCCCTGCTCCCGTCCCCCTCCCTTGATGAGGCCTTTGAATAACTCAGGCATGGGGGCAAATCCGCTCGACACTTCGATCTTCAGGAGGCGTACCCTCCAGAGACGGGTGTTCCACATAGTCTCCGACTAGAGGGTGCTGCCTGGGCGGGATTGGGGCAGGTTGTGGGTGACCACGAGAGTCGGCCCTGCGGGGGAGGGATCACCCTCACTCTCCTCAGCAAGCCTACCGCCCTAGCCATCTTCCGTCGAGGGAGAGCGGACGGCACATCCCCCCGCTCATACTTCGAGAGCCTCAGCACGAGCGACCCCAACCCCAAGAGACAAGATTCATGCAAAGGTCTCATCAAGGGGATGGGGATGTCTAATCGACAGGGGGAGAGGGGGGTGACTATAATGTTTGGCGTTCCAGCGCAGATAAGCCGCAAGGAGATTATGTATGAAATTCGGGGCCTTCTTTTTGAACCAGTCTCCGGAGATGAAGCCGGCAGAAGACGTGTACGGCCGCACTGTAGAGATGGCCGCTTTTGCTGACCAGTTGGGATTCGACTCGGTGTGGCTGGCAGAGCACCACTTTTCTAGCTATGGCTATTGCCCCAACCCACTTCTGATGGCCGTGAAGCTGGCGGAACGCACCAAGAAAGCCCGTATCGGCATTGGGGTGATGGTGGTGCCCTTCTACCACCCGCTCAGGCTTGCCGAGGAGATCGGGATGGCGGACCAGCTGACGGACGGAAGGCTCGACCTGGGTGTCGGCAGAGGTTATCAGCCCTACGAGTTCAACAGGTTCGGGGTGCCGATCGAGGAGAATTTCGAGCGGTTCAACGAGTACATGGAAATCGTGACTCGGTGTCTGTCGGAGAACGGCGTGGCCCACGAAGGGAAGCACTACCAGTTTCCGAAGACCTGGACGTTTCCCCGGCCCCTGCAGCAGCCCCATCCACCCTTCTGGCACGCTGGGAGCAGTCCGACGAGCATGGTATTGAGCGGGGAGCGGGGCTATCACACGATTTGTTCGGGGGCGATGGACAATCTGAAGAACAATAACCGGATATTCCGGGAGAGTCTCGACGCTCACGGCTGGGGGCCGAGGGAGTTCACAATCCTGAGGCACACATATGTCTCCCACGATCCTGAGGAGATTGCGGCGCAGTTCGAGAATGGGATGTACGTTCGCAGGACCGCGGGGTCGCTGCGGGCGGGGAGGGAAAGGATTATCGACGGCCGGGCGTATTCAGACCGGCTACCCGACGAACCACCCGCTGAGGAACTCCTAGAGACGACGTTGATGCTGGGGACGCCGGAAGAGTGCCTGCGGAAGATACAGGCATTCCGGGATGAGGCAAACGTGACCACGCTGCTTTGCCAGTTTGACATCGGGGCGCTGGAGACTGATAAGGCGATGGCGTCGATGGAGATGTTTGCGAAAGAGGTAATGCCCGCGCTTCGGGCGGCGGAGGTGATGGTTTAGGGGAGAAGTTCACCCTCACCCTATCCCTCACGCCTCGGCGTATCTACGACTCCTGTCAAGGGAGAGGGGATGGGACCCCGCCCCGCTCATACTTCGACGGGCTCCCGCCTCGGCGGATCTACGACAGCACGAGCAGCCCCGGCCCGTCCGGCACCAGTTTGTACAGGAGTCTCGGAGAGAGAAAATGACAAGGCAGGAAAGGAATCGAAGTTGACGAAGGAACGAGTTGTTTATATTAATGGGGAGATTGTTCCCGAGAGCGAGGCTAAGGTCTCGATTCAGGACCGAGGATTCAAGATGGGCGACGCGGTGTTCGACAACACGCGGACGTTCAACGGGCAGGTATTCAAGGTGCGCGAGCACCTGGACAGGCTGTACAGGTCTTGCAAGTACCTGAGGCTCGACCCGGGCATGAGCAAGGACAGGATGGCGGAACTGACCCACGAGGTGGTCAATGCGAACCTGCCGCTCCTGGAAGAAGGGGCGGACTACTGGGTGATCCAACGGGTGACTCGGGGAGTCGATCCGGCGTCGCACAACCCAAGGGAGGCCGGAGGGGCCACGGTGATAATCCATACGGACCCGATCCCCTTCAAACAGAGAGCCAATCTTTACCGGGACGGGATCCGGGTGATCACGCCGTCGGTGCGTCGGACGCCACCTTCGTCGATAAGTCCTCGGGCGAAGACGCACAACTACGTGAACATGGTGCTGGCTGATCTGGAGGTCAAGGCGCAGGACTCGGAGGCATGGGCAGTGCTGCTGGATGTCAGCGGAAACCTGGCCGAGGGAGCGGGCAGCAACATCTTCCTGGTTAAGGACGGTGCGATTCATACGCCAATTGACCGGTTCACGCTGGAAGGGATCAGCCGGCAGACTGTGCTGGACCTGGCCCGGGAGCTGGATATCGAGACCGTGGAGACAGACCTGGATATGTTCGACGCCTACAATGCGGACGAGGTGTTCATTACGTCAACCAGTTTGTGTATTTGCCCGGTATCGAGTGTGAATGGTGCGCCGATCGCGGACGGTCGGATACCGGGCCCCGTGACACAGAGGCTGGAACGGGCGTACAGCGGGTTCGTGGGTGTTGATATCTTCGATCAGTATTTGTCGAAGTTGTAGGAGAGTGGGAGGGAACCCTCTCACCCTGGTCCCCTCTTCCTTAGGGCCCTTAAGGGAGAGGGGGATATGAATAGGGGAGTGCGCCGTCGCTTGGCGACGGCGCACTCCCCTATTCTGTACCTGGGGATGTGGAGTCTGGCTTGCGGGGATGGAATACGAGAGGGGCGGAACTACTGTGGATCGGTAGCATTCAGGTAGTGGCAGGATACGTGGGCTTGCGCCTTAGATCCCTCGCGGAGCCTTGGAATGACAGGTTAAGCGTGGGTTAAAAGTCCATGAAGCCGAAGCCGACGGCGTAGTCGCAGCCGGCTTGCATGCCGGTGGCGGCGGCGCCGAAGCTTAGGAAGTCGTCTGGGTTGAAGTCCTGGGAGAGGTTGTCGATGTAGACCTTGTGCTCCTGCAGGGACGCAATGCCCTTGTATATGGAATCCGTCACGTCGACGTAGTGGGTGGTGACGGGCGGGGAGGCGATGAAGATGTGCTTTATGCCATGCCAGGGCTCGTGGCGTTCTTCAAGGAGTTCGGGGAAGATCCAACGGTTGTCGGCGTCCCGAGCGGCGTCCAGGACGGCGACGCCAACAGCTCGGTGGTCGGCAAAGTTGAAATGGCCGCCGGGAAAAAACAGGTCGTAGTTGCCGCTGATGATGACGTCGGGCTTGAACTTTCTTATTTCTCGGGTGATGGCGAGGCGGAGGGGTAGGCCGTACTCGACAACGCCATCGGTGAATCCCAGGAATTCGACGTAGTCGACTCCGACGACTCGGGCGCTGTTGATCTCCTCTTGCATTCGGAGACGAGCGGTCTCTTCGGGGTGCATGGAGTCGATACCCGCCTCGCCCTTGGTGACCATCAGGTAACCGACCTCCTTGCCCTGAGAAGTCCAACGGGCAATGGCGCTGGCTGCGCCGTATTCGAGGTCGTCCGGGTGGGCGGCGATGGCTAGGGCGCGGTTCCAGTTTTCGGGGAGGGGAAGGAGTTTGGCGGGTTGTTCAGGCATTATTGGGGGTCTCCTGTTGGGGGTGTTGGGGAGAGTATATAACATGGGGAGGGGTTGGCTAGACGGGTGTCGGGAGGAGTGGCGTCGAGTAACCATGAGGGGTAGGCATTGCGGGACCACCCCCCGCTCGACCCTTCGACTCTGCTCAGGGTAAGCGGCCCCTCCAGGGGATGGATTCGGGCCACGGCGTACCTTTGGCCCGTGTCGCGGGACGGGGAGGGGTGGGATAGGGTATATACTAACCGCCGAAATCGGACTTTGGAGTGGCGGAAAGCCAATGGGATTTGACAGGGATTCAATGGCTCTCGGGCCATACAGGGCGCTGGACCTGACCGAGGGCGGCTACAACTGGTGCGGGAAGGTGCTGGCCGATCTGGGGGCCGACGTGATAAAGGTCGAGCCCCCGGGCGGTAGCCCAACGCGCTATCACTGGCCCCTATACCCGGGCCAAGAGCAGCCAGACCGGAGCTGGTACTGGGAAACGTATTGCTTCAATAAACGGGGCATTACCCTCGACATCACCAAACCCGAAGGGGCAGACCTATTGAAGAGGCTGGCAGCGGGCACGGACTTTCTGATGCAGTCGTGGGGGCTGGACTATATGGAGTCGGTGGGGCTGGGTTACGAGGAACTGAGCAAGGTCAACCCGAGACTGGTCGTTGCTTCGATGACGCCATTTGGAGAGTCGGGGCCACGTGCGAAGTACAAGGCGACGGATTTAGTGTCCTGGGCGATGGGTGGGATGGCCTACATCAGTGGCGAACCCGACAAGCCGCCTGTTAGGATCTCGTTTCCGCAGGCAGAACTGCACGCAGGGGCGCAGGCGGCGGTTGGGTCGATGTGTGCTTTATGGAAGGCTCATAGTGGCGGGGAGGGTCAGGTAGTTGAGGTTTCTACGCAGGTGTCGGTGTTTTGGACGATGATGAATGCGAGCCAGTTTCCGCAACTGGAGGGGTACAACGTCGAGCGGAACGGGGCCCACAACAAGAATGGCGACCTGGACGTTTTGGCCATCTTTCCGTGCAAGGACGGATACGTGAGCTACACGTTGGCGGGCGGGATGCACGGGTTCCGTATGGAAGGGTTGGTGCGGTGGATGGATGAAGAGGGCTTCGCCCCTGATCTAATGAAGGAAATGGACTGGGAGAAGTGGGGAGGATGGGATGAGGAGGCGGCGCCGGGGGAGAAGGAGCAGCAGGAAATCAACACAGTTACGGAGTATATCCGCCGGTTCTTCATGACAAAGACCCGAGAAGAACTCTTCGACAGATCGATCCAGGAAAAGGTGTTATTGGCACCATGCAATGCCGTCGATGACGTACTGGGGGACGTACAGCTACGGGCCCGGGGGTACTGGCTGAAGGCAGATACGCCGTGCCACGACCAACCTCTCAAATATGCGGGGCGGTACATCTCGATGCCGGAGTGCCCGATCTCGTTCAGGCACCGGGCGCCGGGGGTGGGGGAGCACAACCGTGAGGTGTTCGTGGATGAGTTGGGGTTGGGTAAAGAGGAATTCGAGTCGATGAAAGAGTCGGGGGTGATATAGGGTGAGCGCTGGACTGGACACGGGCAAGGGGATGGCCCTTGAAGGTTTGAAGGTGCTCGACTTCACGTGGGTGGCGGTCGGGCCGATCACGATCAAGTACCTGGCCGACAATGGGGCCACCGTTGTCAGGGTGGAGTCGGTGACCCGGCGGGACGACCTCCGGGGAGCGCCGCCGTGCAAGGACGGGATATCAAGCATAAACAGCAGCCAGTTTCCGGCAATATACAACACGAGTAAGTACGGGCTGGGGCTGAACATGTCGAAACCCGAGTCTCAGGACCTGATTCGAAGGCTGGTGAAGGAGTGGCAGCCCGACGTGGTGGCGGAGAGCTTCACCCCGGTCGTCAAGAAAAGGTGGGGCCTGGACTATGAAAGCTTGAAGAAGATCAAGGAAGACATCATCCTGTTCAGCGCCTGCCAGCAGGGACAGACGGGGCCCAAGTCGGCGTTTGCGGGGTTTGGGATGCAGGCGGCGGCACATGCGGGTTTCTATCACCTGACGGGATGGCCGGACCATAGCCCGCTGCCTCCATACGGCGCCTACAGTGATTTCATCAATCCGCCTAATGGGGCGGCGGCGATTTTGGCGGCGCTCTTATACAGGGATCGGACGGGGAAGGGACAACACATAGATCTCGCCCAGTTCGAATGCGCAATCCAATACCTGTCTCCGCTGGCACTCGACTACCAGACAACAGGCCGTGTGATGCGCAGAAATGGCAACAGTGACGAAGCGTATGCTCCCCACGGGATTTATCCCTGTGCCGCGCCCGAAAACGAGCCTGAGACGCCTATACGAAAAGGCGGGCACTGGTGCGCGATTGCGGTCACATCGGAGGAGGAGTGGGGGGTGCTGTGTGAGTCGATGGGGATGCCGGGGTTAAGGGTCGACCCCAGATATAAGTCGATGGGGAAGCGGTTGGAGAACTCTTCGGCTCTGGACGAGATAATCCAGGGGTGGACTTCGGGGTTCGAGGCATGGGCGTTGATGGAGAGGCTGCAAGCGGCGGGGGTCCCGGCGGGGGTTGTGCAGAGCCAGTCGGAGCTGTGGAACGACCCGCAGCTGGCGCATCTCGGGTTCTTCCACATGCTGGAACACACGGAATGCGGGCCCATGCCTTACGACGGGCTGCAGTTTACGCTATCGAAGACACCGGGTAAGCTGCGGTGGGCGCAGGCGTTGGTCGGGGAGCACAGCGAGTTGGTGCTGAAGGAGCTCGCGGGGTTGGACGAGGATGAGATAGCGGAGTTGGTGGCGGCGGAGGCGTTGGAGTTTTCTTAGCCTCACTATCCGGTCGCCGCAGGACGGTCAAACATCCGCGAAAATATCCCGACCCTCAAGGGCGAGCCCCGGCAGCGCCGGAGAGGTAAGGACATCCTCCGGGCCGTACACGCCCACTTCCCGAAACTGTTCACCTTGCAGAACCATGACGGAGATGGTGTATGCGACAGGATCCACCAGCCAGTACTCTCCAACTCCTTGCTGAGCGTAAATGCGCCGCTTGATTTCCCGGTCTCGGGTCCCGGAAGAAGGTGACATCACCTCAACAACCAATGCTGGGGAGCCGTTAACATTGTCGGCGGTAATGATTGAACGCTGCTCTTCAGGCACAAACAGGACATCCGGTTGGAGTACGTTATGGGAAGAGAGAATAACGTCGTACGGGGCGACGAAGACCCTGCCTAATCCACTGTCCCTCACGAATATGGACAGGTGCAAAAATATGTTGCCCGTCACGGTCTGGTGGGCGGTGTTGGGGCTAGCTGCCATCAACAATTCTCCGTTGAGGAGTTCCCACCGCTCATCGTCGGGAGTCTTGAGATAGTCCTCGTAAGTCAGGTTATTGAGTTTGATTTCAACCATTGTGCGCTCCTAAATAGGTGCAACTGCCACAATTATACTATAACCAGGCGCCCCAATGGAGAACTATTGTGTGACAAAAAGGCTAGAGGTGTCGAAGCGGTTGGAGAGGACTTGGGGGCCGTCTTTGGTGACGTGGACCATGTCCTGGAGATGCCAGTAGTCGACGTAGGGTTCGATGGCGAGGACCATGTTCTCGGCGATCTCAACGTCCCAACCCTTTACCAGGAAGGGCTCCTGCTGGTGCCACCAGCTACCAACACTGTGGCCGACAAAGGATGCGGGGTTGTGGGGGAAACCCTTGGCCAGCAGCATCTCCCTGCCGAAGAAGTAAAGCTCACTGACCTTGGTGCCAATGGTGCATTTTTCGATGAGTTTCAGGTAGATGTCCCGGTATTCGGCGTACGTGCGGGCCTGGTCGGGGGTGGGTTGGCCGACGACGGCCATGCGGGACTGGTGGCCGGGGTAGCCGTGGAGGTAGGAAACGTAGTCGGTGCGGATTATGTCGCCTGCCTCAATGACAAGGTCGCTCTCTCCAAGGTACATGGAGGGGTTGCGGTGAGAGGTGAGGACGCCGTGGACGAAATGGCAGCCCCTCTCCAGATGGCTCTTCATGAATCGGCTGTGAACGTCCCTCTCCCGGTCGCCGGGATGGATGGTTGGGAAGACTTCGAGGTGGGCGTCGTCCTGGATGTCCGCGGCTTCTTTGAGGAGAGCGACCTCGGCGTCGGTCTTGATCCAGCGGACTGAGTTCATGAGGGACGTGCAGTCGACAAATTGGGCGTTGGGAAGGAGAGATTGCATCTCGGCCCACCGGGCGGCGTTGACGTAGGAGGCCTCCATGCCGATTTTTGCGTCGGCTACGCCCATATCGGTGAGCACGGCGGCGAGCTTTTGGCGGGGTGATTCGACGTAGTCCTGAACGACCTCCAGCCTCGCCACCCAGGAGTCTCGTTCGACGACGGGAACGCCCAAGGCGCTGATAATGATGACGGGCTCGCCGTCCAGAGGCCAGATGCAAAAGACGTCTCGGGGGGAGTCTGCGAGGTCAAGGTGCCGGGCGAGGGTACCGGGGAAGGCGACACCCGAGAGGTATGCGAAGTTCTTGCCGGACCGTGCTACCACGGCGGCGAGGCCCTCGGCGGCCATGTGCTCTTTCAGACGTTCGATATTGGCGAGGGGTTGTCGGGTTTGGTCCGGCACTTTACGCTCCTTATGTCGAGTCTCAAGGCTGGCTGGTGTTCACGTCCACGGGGATTAAGCCCAGCGAACCCACTTGATCATTGAACTTGGCGAGGCCGGTCAGGATGGTTTCTTCCAACCGGACCAGCTGTTGATCGATGCGGGCGGAGATATCTAGGAAGACGGCTCGGGCCTGGTCGGTGGGAGGGTAGTCCCCTGCGCCGACGACCTTGGTGAGCTCGGAGAGTTTCTTATTGAGTCGGACGGGGTAGTGGAGCCGGTCTCGGGCACCCTTGAACCGGGTCTGGACGAGCTGCTCTTCGACGTCGCCGAGGGTTTCCAATATTTCGTCGGCGGTGGACACGGCCTCCTCTGCACCCATCCCCAACGCTCGCTCACGCCACTGGGCAACCTGATCGGAGATGCTGCGGAGCCTGATCAGTCCGAGATGAGTCTCGGAGACTTTGGCGTGGACCTGCATGAGGAGGTCGAACTGGGAGACGAGATCGTTGTCGGTTACCGCGGAGTTGGGGTCTTTGACAATGCGGAACTGTTCCTCATGCAAAGCGCCATCGATATTTAGGCGCACCTTGTAGAGGCCGGGAGGGGCGAGGGGGCCGGAAGCGACATCGTCCTCGGTGGTCTTGTCACCGGGGAGCTTGATGCCGGGAGGATAGTGCATGTCCCAGACGAAGCGGTTGATGCCCTGGGCTGTGGGGAGGGATGTGTCTTCGGAATCCGGGGTGCAGGAGACGGCGACGCGATCCTGGCTGTCGAGAATACTTAAGGATGCGGACTGGGCAGCGCTTTCGAGGAAGTAGTCGAAGGCGACGCCTTCCTCGGGGTTCTGGCCGGCATTTAGGAAAACGCGTCGGGGCTTTAGCCCGGGTCGAGGAGTCTCAAAGTAGGTGGCGGGGGTCTCGAGGGCGATGCGGTACTTCTTGCCCACGGAGGTGGAAACGCCCGCCGTTGCCTTGCCGCTGGTCTCCTTGGGGCCGGGCATCCTGAGGGTATCCTTAGTTGCGAAGAGATGCGCTCTGCCGGAGCCTTCGAACTCGGCCAGCTGGCGTAGGAGGTGAAGGTCGTCGAGAATCCAGAAGCCACGCCCGTGGCTGGCGACGGCCATTTCGTTGCCCTGGACGGTGAGGTCGTAGACGGGGACGCTGGGAAGGTTGGCGGAAAGGGGGTGCCAGGAATCGCCGTTGTCAGCAGAGAAGTAGATGGAGGTCTCGGTGCCGGCGTAGAGGAGGCCGGGTTGTTCCGGGTCTTCCTTCAGTACGCGGGTGAAGTCGTCAACCGGAATGCCGTCGACGATGGGCGTCCAGGTCTGGCCGTAGTCGGCGGTCCTGAAGAGATAGGGACGGGTGTCGTCGAGACGGTAGCGGGTGGCACAGATATAGGCTACGGCGGGGTCATGACATGAAGGCTCTATGTTGCAGACGAGGGCCCAATCGGGCAGTCCTTTAGGGGTGACGTTGGTCCAGAAATGCCCACCACCCCGGGAGACGTGGATGAGGCCGTCGTCGGAGCCTGCCCAGAAGAGACCGGGCTCGACGGGGGACTCGGCGAAGGCGAATATTGTGCCGTAGACCTCGGCCCCGGATGTGTCCCTGGTTATGGGGCCGCCGGAGGGTTCCTGGGTGGAAGGGTCGTCGCGGGTGAGGTCGGGGCTGAGGAGCTGCCAGCTTTGGCCCTGGTCTCGGGAGGCAAAGAGACGGTTGCCCGCAACGTAGAGGGTGTCGGGGTTGTGGGGGGAGAAGGAGATGGGATAGGTCCACTGGAAGCGGTACTTCATCTCCTTCGCGCCGAGGCCGGTGTATAGCTCGGGCCAGACGGTGATGATGCGGGTCTGGTCGGCGGCGTAGTCGTAGCGGAGGAGGTTGCCACCACCGCCGGGAGAGCTGCCGATGGCCCCAGCGAAGACGACGTTTGGATTGTCGGGGTGGACGGCGATGTGGCCGCTTTCGCCGGAGCCGACGACGCGGCACTCTTCCCACGTGATCGCGCCCTTCCTGTTGCGGGAAGGGACGCTGACGGAAGTGTTGTCCTGTTGGGTGCCGTAGACACGGTATGGGGTCCGTTTGTCGGCGGTGACGTGATAGAACTGAGCGGTCATCTGGTTATAGATGGAAGACCAGGTCTCGCCGCCGTTGAAAGATACGCAAGCGCCGCCGTCGTTCCCTTCGATCATGCGGAGAGGGTTCTTGGAGTCGATCCAGAGGTCGTGGTTGTCGTCGTGGGGTGTGGTGACCTCGAAGAAGTTTGCGCCACCGTCGATGGACTTCCAGGTCTTGTAGTTGAGAATCCAGAGGGAGTCGGGGTCCTTGGTGTCGGCGAAGACGTGCTGGTAGTACCAGGGCCTGCCCTGGAGGTCTCGGTTGTCGCTGACCAGGGACCAGGTGTCGCCGTAGTCGTCGGAGCGGAAGAGGCCTGCGTCCTCGGACTCGATGGTGGCCCAGAGCCGGCCCGGTTTGGCAGGGGATACGGCGATGCCTATGCGGCCCATGATGCCTTCGGGGAGGCCCGGGTTACGGGTGACATCCTGCCAGGTAAGTCCGCCGTCGGTCGAACGGTAGATGCCGCTTCCGGGGCCGCCGCTGGACAATGCCCAGGGATAACGTTGGACTTGCCATAGGGCGGCGAACATTATCCGGGGGTTGTTGGGGTCCAGGGAAAGGTCTGCAGCGCCGGTGGTGTCGTTCTTGTACAGGACGTGCTCCCAGGATTGCCCACCGTCGGGGGAGCGGAAAATGCCGCGCTCGGGGTTGGGGCCCCAGGCGTGGCCCAGGGCGGCCACGTAGACCAGGTCAGGGTTGGTTGGGTGGACACGGACCCTGGAGATGTGGCGGGTGTTTTGCAGGCCGATATTCGACCAGGAGCGGCCAGCGTCTGAGGAGCGATAGACGCCGTCGCCGTGGGAGACGTCGGTGCGGATGCAGGACTCGCCCATGCCGGCGTAGACCACGTTGGGGTCGGACTCTGCGACGGCAATAGCGCCGACGGCAGCGGTCTTGAAATAGCCGTCGGAGACGTTTTGCCAGTATGCGCCGCCATCGTCGGACTTCCATACGCCCCCAGCGCAAGCGCCGAAGTAGAAGGTCATGGGGTCGGCGGGGTCACCGGTAACGGCGACGACTCGGCCGCCGCGTGGCGGGCCTATGCACCGCCACTCCATTGTGCGAAGGAGGGACTGGTCAAAGGCCATTCAAGTCCTCCAGAGCCGATGAGATTAATTTGAAGGGAGCGTAGGGAATCAGGCTTGGGAGTCGCCGGTCTTTCGCTTAGAAAAGAAGCGGAGCGCGAAGGATAGAACGGTGTCTATGACAAACCAGGTGGCGAAGAAGGCGGCAAGCTCCAACGTGAAGCTGCCGAACTTGTAAAGGAGCTCCGCGATAAGCCAGGAGGCAGCCAGAGCCGGGGCCTGGGCGGCGAGAAGCGAGCGCAGGGGCAGGGACCTGATCAGTGTGTACACGGGCGTCCTCCTTCGGACTCGGGCGTCCGGCACGAAGTTGGGATTGAGGATAGCACCCTTGATTTTAGGGGTCAATTTACAGAGCAACTGCAAGCAGAGAACACGCCTGTAGGGTCCTACATCAGGTTAAGGAGGGCCCCGGCTCCACCAGTCAACAGGACTACCAGCCAAGGTGGGGCTTTCCAGAAGGCTAGAAGTGCGAACGCAGCGGCGGCTAGGGCGAAATCCTTGGGGGAGGTGATTGCACTGGTCCAGACGGGGTCGTAGAGGGCTGCCAAGAGGATGCCGACGACTGCAGCGTTGACGCCCAACAGCGCTCCCCGCACATGCGTGAAGCCTCGCAGCCGCTCCCAGAAGGGAAGCACACCCACGACGAGCAGCAGGGAGGGCAGGAATATCGCGCCGAGAGTCAGCAGGCCTCCGAGCCAACGAGGAGATAGTACTCCCGACACTGTTCCCAGATACGCCGAGAAGGTGAACAAGGGGCCCGGGACGGCCTGGGCCGCACCGTAGCCAGCGAGGAAGTCGTCCTTGGTTACCCAGTCTGTCGGGACGACTTCCGCCTCCAGCAGGGGGAGGACGACGTGCCCGCCGCCAAACACGAGGGCCCCGGAGCGGTAGAAGCTATCGGACAGGGCGAGGGAGAAGTTGTCGAGGAAGTGGTTTGCGACAGGAAGGGCTATTAGGAGCCCAAGGAAGATAACAATGGCGAGGGCCCCGACGCCCGCGCCGGTCTGTTTGTCGGGGGGTGGGGATTGGGCGGGGGTGGTCGGGCGGAGGAAGGCGAGGCCCAGGATGGCTCCTCCTGTAATGACGGCAAGCTGTATCACCACGCCGTCCGTGAAAAGGAGCGCTGCGGCGGCCAAGACGGCGATGGTGACTCGGGATCTGTCGGGGGCGAGGGTTTTGCCCATGCCCCACAAGGCGAGGACGACAACCGCAACGGCCACGACCTTCAGGCCGTGCAACCATTCTGTGGCCTCTCCGCCGAGTTCCTCCACACCATATGCGAAGAGGACCAGGGCGATTGCTGAAGGGAGGGTGAACCCGAGCCACGCGGCAAGGGCACCGAAGAATCCGGCACGACGCATACCCATGGCCATGCCAAGCTGGCTGCTGGCGGGGCCGGGCAAGAACTGGCAGAGGGCTACTAGCTCGGCGAAACGCTGCTCGGTGAGCCAGTTGCGTCGGACTACGTACTCGTCGCGGAAGTAGCCGATGTGGGCAATGGGGCCGCCGAAGGACGTGAGTCCCAGTCGGGTGGCAACGAGTAGGACTTCCAAGAGCCGGGGCATGGGCCTAGGGGTATCCCTTCGTCGATAAGGCCATTATGTAAAATGCACAGGCATGCGCTACCATAAACCGAACCGAGGTTAACGGGCCCGTTCCATGTCGCTGAGGACGCGGCGGAGGATCTTGCCGGATGGACTCTTGGGAATTTCCTCGATGAACTCAACCTCGCGGATTTTCTTGAATCCGGCGACGCGTTCGGCGACGAAGGACATGACGTCGGCGGCGGTGAGGGAGGAATCCTTGGCGACCACGTAGGCCTTGGGAAGCTCGCCGGCCTCTTCGTTGGGTTTGCCGACCACAGCAACGTCGGCGACGTTAGGGTGTTCGAGGAGGAGGGCCTCCATCTCGGCGGGCGCGACCTGGAAACCCTTGTACTTGATCAGCTCCTTCTTCCGGTCGACGATGTAGACGTAGCCGTCGGGGTCCATGTGGGCCATGTCGCCGGTGTAAAGCCAACCGTCCTTAATGGTTTCGGCGGTGGCCTCGGGGTTGTGCCAGTAGCCTTTCATGACCTGAGGGCCGCGGATGATCAGCTCGCCGATCTCGCCGGGGGCAAGCTCACGGGAACCGTCTTCGGGGTCGACGATCTTCTCATCGGTGTCTGCGGTTGGCGGGCCTATGGAGCCGGGGCGCCGGCGGGCTAGCTCTACGAAATCCATGTTTGTGACGGGTGAGGTCTCGGTGAGGCCGTAGCCCTGGACGGTCGGGACGCCGGTCAGTCGTTCAAATCGGGTCTGAAGCTCCTCGGAGAGGGGTGCGGCGCCGGAGAGGCAGACCCGGAGGGAAGAGAGGTCATGGGACTCGATGCCCGGGACCTGGGCCACCCCGAGGACGACGGGGGGGACGGTGAAGATCATGGTGATGCGGTGCCGGGGGACGAGGTCGAGGAAGAGGTCCATGTCGAAGCGGCCCATGTGGACCTGGGTGGCCCCGGCGGCGATGGCGGTGTTCATCAGAACGGTCATACCGTAGCTGTGAAAGAGGGGGAGGTGGACCAAAAGGACGTCCTCATCGGTGGGGGCAGAGGCCTCGCCGGGGCGATTGAGGGTCTGTTCGAGGTTGCTGGTGAGGTTGAAGTGGGTGAGCATGACGCCCTTGGGGAGGCCGGTGGTGCCGCTGGAAGAGGGCAGGGCGGCGAGGTCTTCTTTCGGATCGATGGTGACGGAAGGGGGCGAGGGTTCGGATTCGGAGACAAGCTGGTCAAAGTTCAGGGTGTCGGGGGCATTTGAGCCGACGTTGATGACGGTTTTCAAGCCGGGGAGGTCGGGTCGGGCGGCTTCGACGACGGGAAGGTTGGCCTGATGAGATACGAGCACTTTCACACCGGAGTTGTCCATCTGGTTGGTGAGTTCTCGGGCGCGGTAGGCGGCGTTTGCCGGGGCTACGATTGCGCCGGTCTTAAGGATGCCGAAGTAGGCGGTAACGAACTCGGCGCAGTTGGGGGCAAAGAGGCCGACGCGATCGCCCTTTACCATGCCGAGACTGGTGAGCGCGGTGGCGAAGCTGTCGCTCTGGGCATTAAGCTGTGCGAAGGTGAAGGTGCGGTCACCGTCGATGACGGCAGTTTTGTCGGGGAGGCGGGAGGCGGTGCACTGAAGGACTTCGAAGAGAGGGTAGGCTTCGTAAGGGGCGAGGGAGGGGCGGAGGGGGGTGGGCATGGTTGGCTCCTGGTGGGGGTTAGTCGGGGAGGCCATGATACAACATCGGGATTAGGTCGGGTCTTTTAGGCCGGAGCCGGTGATGGGGACAAGGACGGTGTCGGAAGGGCTGATTGTGCCAGCCTCAATTGACTTGGGGAGACCGGCGAAAGCGGCTGCGGAAGTGGGTTCGCAGAAGAGGCCCTCGGTCTCGGCAAGGCATGTTTGCCAGGACTTGATTTCGGAGTCGGGGACGGCGACGGCGTCGCCGCCGGACTCTCGGAGGATGCTGAGGACGTGGGCGAGTCTGGGCGGGTCGGCGACGGAGATGCCGCCAGCAATGGTTCGGGAGCCGGGAGCAGGTGCCCAGGTTTGGCCTCGGAAGGCGGCGACTAAGGGCATGACGAGCTCGGCCTGTACGACGTGGAGTTTAGGGAGGGTGTTGAAAGCGCGGTGGCGCTGCAATTCTCGAAGCCCGAGCCACGCGCCCAGGAAGAGGGAGCCGTTGCCGACGGGCATGACGATGTGATCGGGGAGACCGTCCGGGAAGTTTGCGGGAAGCTCGTGGGCGAAGATCTTTGTGCCCTCCAGGAAGTAGGCGCTGAGGTTGTGGGAGGCGTAGACGAGGTTGTGTTCTTCGCAGAAGGCGAGGGCGGCCTCGGCGGCGGCTTCTCGGGGGCCGGGGACTAGGTGTAGCTCTGCGCCGTAGACCTTGATCTGGCGGAGCTTAGTCTCGGGGGCGGAGTCGGGGGCGAAGACGTGGGCCTTGATGCCGCATCGGGCGGCGTAGGCAGCGACAGAGGCTCCGGCGTTGCCGGATGAGTCCTCGACTATCTCCTCGACGCCAAATTCTCGGGCGGCGGCGAGCATTACGGCAGTGCCTCGGTCCTTGAAGGAGCCGGTCGGGGTGGCGAATTCGAGTTTGGCGTAGATGGAGTTCAGGCCGAGGGAGTCGGCGATGGCGGGCAGGGGGACAACGGGGGTGTGTCCTTCGCCGAGGGAGACGGGGGATGTATTGAGGACAGGTTCGGCATCAGAGGGATAGGCCACCACGAGGGGGGAGGCGCACTCTTGGCAGTGCAGGGTACGCATGTCGGGGGTGTGGTCTCGGGAGCAGGCGGTGCATCGGAGGGTGTGGGTGTTCATGGTATTTGTGTAGACCGGTAACGCGGATTTCATATACTATCCCATTGGGTCGGGGCGGGGGGTATAGGGCCTCGTGCCGATCCCAGGCTAATACATTTCATACAGGAGGAATCGCAATGCCGAAGAAGGAAATTATCAACGTCGATATGAAGGGCGGGAACCCGAACCTTTCGCCAGGTGCGAAATTTGGAGACCTGGTTTTCGTGGCGGGACAGACCGGAACGCACCCGGATACCGGGAAGCTGGGAGAGGGTGTGGCGGAACAGACTCGCTTCACGATCGAGCGCATCAAAAGGGTGTTGGACGCGGCGGGCACGAACTTGGAAAACGTATTGTCGGTGAACTGCTGGCTTACGAAGAGGGAGGACCTTGCGGATTTCAATGAGGAGTATGGCAAGCACTTTACTGTGAGCAAGCCGCCCAGGGCGACGGTGGAGGTAATGTTGAACAGGCCGGATTTGCTTGTGGAGATTATGGTGACGGCTTGTATTCCTAGCTAGGGTTCGGGTTTCACGGCCTGAGTGGGGATTGGGGCCCCGGGAGGACGGTTTGTGTTTTCTCGGGGCCTCTTTGTTTGAATGGGGGTGGGGGCGGGACACCCCGCCCATTCCGCTCTTGAGACCCTTCAACTCTACTCCCGCCTCAGCGGATCTGCGACAGGGCGAGCAGAATGTCCCACCCTTTGGGACGGCGGTTATGCGAAGGTGTAGTTAAGGAGGGATGGATTTACGCCCCGGCGCACTTGCAGCCGGATCGGGGGGGCGGGATGATGGGGTGGAGGGAGTTGGGTGGGGTAGGCGTTCTTGACGGATTGGCAGTGCGGGGCCTGCCCCCGCTCATACTTCGAGAGCCTCAGTACGAGCGGCCCTGCCCCACCGAGAGAGGTTATGCAAAGGTCTCGTTGAGGAAGAGGGTATTGGACACTGCCTATCGGCCTCTCCCTTGGTACAAGAAAGGGTCTCTCAATAGGATAGGGGGTTAGGCGGGGGTGGGGAAGAGGGGGCCGTGGCCTAGTTCGGTGAGGACTCGGGAGGCGGAGTGGACGGCGGCGTCCATGCCGGAGCCGGCGGTGTAGTCTCCGGCGTAGTGGATGTTGTCGGTGGGGGCCTGGATGTTGGGGACGTGGGTCAGCCGACCAACGAGCCAGGGGCTTCCGCCGTGTTCCCAGTGCTTCAGTGCGCCGATTATGACGTGGCCACGGGTGTCGGGGAGGACGGCGTAGAGCTCTTCCATGAGGGACTCTAGGGCCTCGCCGTCGGAGAGCATGGAGAGCCGCTTGGACTCTGCGTCGGCGGTATAGACGCGCAGGAGACCCTGGCCCGTCCTGTCCTTTACCTCCTGGGGGAAGGTGATGGTGGGGTTTGTAACGGATACGAGGTGGCTGCGCACGGTCGGGACCCGCCAGACACCCTTTCCGAGAAAGTCCTCGGAGTTGCGGTCCAGGAGGAAGCCGGCGCTGGTTATGGAGCCGTATCGTGCGGCGGCCAGGGCCTCGCGCTTCCAGTCGGGAAGAGGATCGATTATGGGGAGTGCGACAGGCGCGGGGACAGCCATGACGCATTTTCGGGCGCGCACGGTGTGGGTTCGACCACCCTGGGAATAGGTGACTGTGACGCCATCCGAGCCCTGTTCGACCCTGGAGACCTCCGCAGAAGTTTCTATTTGGTCGGAAAGTCGGTCCCAGAGGGCACGGGTGATTTGCCAGGTCCCACCGTTGACGAAATACTCCTTCGCCATGAAGTGTAGGAAGGTGCTGATGGGGTGGTAGGCAGAAGACTCGCCAGCATGGGTAGTAGTGGTGGCGAGGGCGACGGTGTCCCAAATGTCTCGGAGGTCTCCGGTTTCGAGGTTCATGTACTGGGCGAGGGTCATGGAGTTGAGGTGGACGATGTCGGGGTCGTTGATGTCGGGGAAGTCCTTGCGCACTTCGCCGTACTTGCGCCTGAGGTTGAGCACCCGCCACCCGAGCTTGATCTTGTCGGATAGAGAGATGGGAAGCTGCCAGAGGAAGGAGGGCTCGTTGGAGGCGGCGACCAGTTTGCCTTTCATGATTATCGGGAGCTTGGTCTTGTTGATTAGGCTGCGGGTGACACCGAGCTCGTCGGCGAGGGGAGCAACGAGGCTGTCGTCGCCGTTAACGACCTGGGCGCCCATGTTGTAGACGTACTCGCCCATCTGTTTGGAGAGCGTGCGACCGCCGCAGTAGTCTTCTTTTTCCAGGAGGAGGATGTCCTGGTCCTGGAGTCGGTAGGCGATGGTGAGGCCGGCGATGCCGCCGCCTACGATTATGGTGTCGAGGGTCTTGGTGTTGGCAGGCATGGGGAGGGACTCCGGTTGTGGATGAAGAGCTAGAGAAGCTGGCCAGGGTATATGATACCATTCTGTGTAGCTAGTCCTTAGATTAAAGGAACACCCTCACTCTCCTCAGCGAGCCTACGGCCCTAGCCCTCTCCCATCAAGGGAGAGGGGAGGGACTAGTGGAAGGAACACCATATAGTGGCTGGAGCGAAGTACGGAATAAGCTTGTCCAACAGGTCTGTGGTGTCTGGGGGGACTAGTGTGTCGGAGCTGGTGGATGCGGCGGTGGCGGCGGAGGAGTCGGGGTGCTTTGATGGCGTGTGGGTCGGGGATAATTTGCTGTCCAAACCGAGGCTCGACTACCTTGTTCTCCTATCAGCCATTGCTGCACGTACCAGTTATGTAAAACTGGGCACCATATGCCTGGCCAGCTTCCCGCTTCGCAACCCCGTACAACTGGCGATCCAGTGGGCGAGCCTGGACGTACTGTCGGGGGGTCGAACGATACTGGCTGTCTGAAACGGCGGGTCGGCCCGGTACGGGCCGCAATACGCTCAAGAGCTAGAGGTGATGGGCGTGGCGTCGGGGGAGAGGGTGGGTCGGGTGCTGGAGGGGATGGAGATATTGCGGAGGCTCTGGTCGGAGGAGAAGGTCACCCACAAGGGGCGTTTCTTCCAGTTCGAGGAAGTCGATGCGCTGCCCAAGCCCGTCCAGGCCCGGGTCCCGCTGTGGCTGGCCGTAAACCCCAAGGGTGACTATAGCCCGGAGTTGATGGAAAGGGTGCTGCGCCGGGTGGCGAAGCATTCGGACGGGTGGCAGACGGACGCGATAGAACCGCAGGATTTCCGGGAGAGATTCGACAGGATACGGGAGTATGCGGCGGGGATGGGTCGGGACGCGGGGGCTTTGGACTCGTGCCTGCACCTGATGGTGAACATACACAATGACAGGGACGTCGCCTATGAGCAGGCCCACCAATTCCTGGTCTCCTACTACGGGCCCGCATTCGTCACCCCGGGACTTATCGATCTTTGGGTTGCTTACGGCCCGCCTGAAGAAGTGGCGGAAAAGATCCAGTCCTACGTGGATGCCGGATGCACAACGCCCGTGTTGCGGTTCGTGGGGCCGGACATGACTGAGCAGCTGGGTCGGTACGTCGAAGAGGTGGCCCCTTTGTTGGGGAGACTATGAAGGTAATGGTGCTGGGGTGCGGGTTCCACGGCCGGGGGATTGCATATCAGATCGCGGAGGAGGGAAAGGGAGTAGAGCTGGTAGCGGCGGACAAGGACGGGGAGCGGGCGCGGCGGGTGTCGGAGAGGACGGGGGCGGAATGGATGGCACTGGACGTGGACGACAAAGTCCGGTTGAAAGAGGCGCTAAGCAAAGTCGACACGGTGTTCAATGCGGTCGGGCCTTATCATCTGCATGGGTTGAAGGTAGTAGAGGCGGCGATAGAGACAGGGACGCACTATGTGGACATGGGCGACGACCATGAACCGGCGGAAGAGCTGTTCTTCAACCCGGACTGGGACCGGAAGGCAAAGGACGAGGGAGTCGCCGTGCTGACCGGATGCGGGATCATGCCGGGTTTGAGTGGAGTGCTGGCTCGATACGCCTGTGACAGTATGGACGTCCCTCGTCGAGTGAATATCTGGTTTTCGTGGAACTATTCGCTGAACTACCCGGCGGCAATACAACACTTTCTTCGGATCAACAGCGGCCTCGCGCCACAGTTTATCGATGGTGATTATGTAAAACCTGGGGTGTTCGCCAATAGGGAAGAGATCGAGTTTCTGCCGCCAGTCGGGGCGAAGGAGGTGTATTACACGGGCGTTCCGGACCCGGTGACCATCTCACAGTCGATACCCAGCCTGACCGAGGTCACGGCAAGCGGCGGGTTGCACCAGGCTGAAGGGAACGACTTCATGGAGACGATGGTGCGGTGGGGATTCACGTCATATGAGAATGTTCCGGGCCTGGAGACCAGCCCGATGGAATTTCTGATGACGTTCCTGTCGTCTGAGGAGGGGAAGCCGTATTTCGACATCGAGCCGCTGGATGAGCCGATGGCTGTGCGGGTCAGGGTGGAGGGAGAGAAGGACGGGAAGGCCTGCCGGCGGGTGTTCGAGGCCCAGGACTATTCGAGGAGGGGAACTACCTCTGTGGCGGCGCTGGCCACGTTGATGGTGGCGTCGGGGGAGATTGGGCGGAGGGGAGTCGGGAGTCCGGAGGGGTGGATGAATGCGGAGCCGTTTCTGATGCGGATGGCTCGGGAGCCGGGGGTGGAGTTGTTTGAGTTGGTGGGGGGTGGGTCTACCGAATCCGTTGCTCCGGTGAAGTTATTTGTTGGTTAATGTGGGGGTAGGATCACCCTCACCCTAACTCTCTCCCGTCAAGGGAGAGGGGGAAATCAGGAGGAGAGAGATGGGAAACTACAACGATTACACGGCATATTTCAATGGGGAGTGGGTGCCTTATAGCGAGGTGCTATTTCCGCCGCACGACCGGGGGTTTGCGGTGGCGGATGTGGTCTTCGACCAAGGGCGGACATTCGGAGGGGTGCCGTTCCGGCTGGAAGACCATGTGAACAGGCTGTACCGGTCGTTGAAGTACGTGCGGGTTGACCCGGGATTCGGAGAAGAGGAGATGTTAGAGGTGTGCCGCGAGGGAGTGGCGAGGAACGACCATCGGCGGAACGAAGTCGGGGACTTTGCGATAAACCCAATAATCACCCGTGGAGATTCAGTCGATGGCCCCCCGAGCGTGTGCGTGATTATCAAGCCGATACACTTCGAGGAATTTGCAAGGTTTTACATGGACGGGGCGCACGCCATCATCACCAAGGTGCGCAGCTACTCCAGCTCGATGCTCGACGCCAAGGTGAAGCACCACAGCAGGATGAATTTCGTGCTGGCTGAGCTGGAAGCACGGGACGTCGACCCGGAGGGACTGCCCCTGCTGCTGGACGTGGAAGGCAATGTCACCGAGGGACTGGGGTACAACGTGTTCATCGTCAACGACGGTGTTCTCAAGACGCCCAAGGACGACAACATTCTCCAGGGAGTATCGAGGCAGGTGGTGTTCGAGTTGGCCGAGAGTCTCGGGATCCCGGCACTTGAAGAAGACCTTCAGCCCTACGATCTGTACACCGCCGACGAGGTGTTCTTTAGCCGTACCAGCCCAAGAATCGTGCCCGTGTCCCGGGTCGACAAGAGGCCGATTGGGAGTGAGATACCGGGGCCGGTGACTAGGCAACTGCTGGCGGCGCACAGTGAGCTTGTGGGGGTGGATATTGTGGGGCAGAGTTTGCACTACGCGGGGATTGAGGGGTGAAGGGAGCGTGATGTGCGGCTCGCTCTACCCTTCGACTAAGCTCAGGATGAGCGGTGTGATGTGCGATCCGCCCCGCCCAATCCGCTTTTGAGACCTTTCGATCCGCCTCGGCGGACTTTCAGCCAGCTCAGGGCGAGCGGAATGCCCCACCCCTGCGGATAGTGTGCCAGACACGGAGAGAATGACGGTTAGACAAAGTCTTCGTCAGAGGAGAAGGGACCGAATGGGAATTGTAAGTGTTAGGTAATTCGTTGACAGATTGGTATAAGAGGCCAACACCAATCTGGAGGCGAGAATGCGAGACAATAGCAAGGACCTCACCCTTGAGCGGAACTACATTCAGAAGTGGCGGTTCCTCATCCATGAGTATCAACTGGTCAAGGCAGGGAAGCATCCCCGTTTCCGCTTCGCCCAGGACTTCTACTCCTTCCACGGCACTAGCCGTCAGACCTTCGCCAAGTACTACAACCGGTTCCTCCTCTCCCCCTCCGACAACGCCTTCCTCCCCCGTAAGCGGGGTCCCGGGTGGAAGTCCCGCCGCACCCTGCCCTACATTGAGCAGAAGGTCATCAACGAGCGCCTTAACGGTACCAACCGTTACGAGATCTATGCCATACTCAAACCCATCCTTAAACACAACACCCCTAAGCCCTCCACCATCTACGCCATCACCAGACGCCACGGTTTCAATAGGCTCACAAAGCCGATGCAGCAGTCGAAGCGCAAGATCATCAAGACCCGGGCAGGAGAGCTGGGCCACCTGGACAGCCACCACCTCAGCCGGGATACCATCGTGGGCACCAAGCACCGCTACTACCTGGTGGGCCTCATCGACGCCTACACCCGTCTGGCCTGGGCCGAAGTGGTCGGAGACATCAAGAGTCTCTCCGTTATGTTTGCTACTCTGAAGTCCATCAATTTCCTTAACGTGGAGTACGGCATCCAATTCGAGGCCATCCTCACCGACAACGGCCCCGAGATGGCCTCCCCAAGGAACACCGAGGGCCACCCCATGGAACGGATGCTCAATGAGCTGGGCATAAAGCACCGCTACACCCGCCCTTATAGGCCCCAGACCAACGGGAAGATAGAGCGGTTCTGGAGAACCTTGAACGAGGACCTGCTGGAGGGGACAACCTTCGAATCGGTCTCGGAACTGAAGGACGAGCTTCAGCAATACCTGATCTACTACAATACTCAGAGACCCCACCAGGCAATGGACGGAAAGACCCCTTTGGAGACCCTTAAATCCACCTAATTCTGTCAACGAATTACCTGACATCCACAGGAATGACACAGGAGGAGAAACATGGGCGATAGTATGAAGGACAGGGTGGCCCTAGTGACTGGGGCGGGGTCGGGGATTGGGAGGGCGACTTCACTGGTGTTTGCCAGGGAAGGGGCGAAGGTGATGGCCGTGGACCTGATGGAAGGGCCGATGCAGGAGACAGTGGACTTGATCTTCGGTGGGGGAGGGGAGGCGTGGGGGATGACGGCGGACGTGTCCAAGGTCGATGAAGTGCAACGGATGGTGTCGGAGACGGTGTCGCGGTTCGGTCGGATAGACGCAGCCTTCAACAACGCCGGAATCCACACCGGGACCCGCATCCCGTTCCACGAATACCCCGAGGATGAATGGGACCGGGTGATCGGAGTGAACTTGAAGGGGGTGTGGCTCTGCATCAAGTATGAACTCCCACAGATGCTGACGCAGGGGGGTGGGGCGATAGTGAACACTTCGTCGGTGGCGGGGCTGGTGGCGTCGAGTGGGACATCGGCATATACGGCAAGCAAGCACGGGGTGGCGGGGCTGACCAAGAGCGCGGCGATGGACTACGCTCGGCAAGGGATCCGGGTGAACGCGGTGGCGCCAGGTGTGATCATGACGCCGATGATGGACTTGATAATGGAGTCGAATAACACACCGCAGGAAGAGCTGCACAACGACCAGCCCATCGGGAGGATGGGAAAACCGGAGGAGATAGCGGAGGTGGTGGTGTGGCTGTGCACTGATGCGGCGTCTTACGTCACGGGGCACGTGTTCCCGATAGACGGCGGCTACATGGCAACCTAGCAAAAATTCCAAGATACCGTTTTGAAGAGGCCAGGTAGATGATCAAGCATTTCTCGTCCCTGTATGTGGGCCATATCGAGTTGGACAACGTGGGAGCGGATGGGACGGCGCCAGAGGACCGGCGATACCCGAACGAAAGGCTGACGGAATGCTTCGGGATGGCGGAAGCCATCGCCAAGCAGATGGACTCGCAGGGATACTACGCGTTGTGGATGGCAGAGCATCACTTCCAGAGGGAGGGATACGAGTGCATCCCGAACCTGCTGATGCTCAGCACCTACCTTTCGACGCAGACCAAGCGGCTCAAGTTCGGGTGCGCGTTCAACATCGTGCCGATGTGGCACCCGCTCAGGTTGGCCGAGGACTTCGCAATGGCGGACATCCTGTCCGGGGGGCGGGTAATCTTTGGGGTGGGGAGGGGGTATCACACCCGGGAAGTCGAGACGTTCGGATCGCCGATGCGGGACAACGATGCCAATAAAGAGCTGTTCATGGAGCAGATGGAGATCATCTTCAAGGCGTTCAACGAGGAGTCTTTCACCCACAAGGGCAAGCACTACAACCTCCCGGCCGAGGTCCCATACCGTGGGTATGACCTGAAAGACATCACGCTGGTTCCGAGACCCCTGCACAGGCCGGTGGACGTGTGGCAACCGATTGCGAGCCGCCGGACACTGCGGTACATAGCTCAAATTGGGATCAAGGGAGTGGTGCATGGGACCGGAGAGAAGCTGGCGGACCAGGTCATCCACGAGTACCAAGATGCGGCGGCGGAGGTCGGGAGGGAGTTGGCGCTGGGAGAGGACCTTGCCCTAGGTTTGTTCTTCTATATCGACGGGAGCCAGGAAAAGGCTATGGAGCGGGCCAGGCTGTTCCACGATGAGCGGTATAAGTGGTTTGCGCCCTTCGGGCTGGTGCGGTATACGGATGCTGAGGGTCGGCCATGGGGCACTCCCGGCGCACCGAGCCGCGTCCCAACTCTTGAGGACGGGGTAGACCAGAAAGTGTGGCTGTGCGGAGACTCCGATTACGTGGTGAGCGTTCTGAAGGAGTACGAGGCACGGTACCCGGGGCTGGAGCACGTGATCCTACACTGGCCGGAGGGGATGCCGTTGGCGGAGTACTCGGAGCAACTGACGCGGTTCCATGAAGAGGTGATGCCGGAGTTCGGGGCGGGTGAGAAGTAGGTCGGTGGGTGATCTCCGAGGATTGTCGCCGTATCTTTCGATAACGAGATAAAGATGGAGGTCAAACGCATTGTCGCGAACATCGCTGTGGATCGGGTTGAGGACGTGCGTCGGTTTTACTGTGATGTTTTGGGACTTGAGGTAGTGATGGACCTCGGGTTGATCGCGACCTTCGCTTCCGGCTCGAAAGCCCCGGTGCAGTTAAGCGTGGCGAGTGAGGGAGGATCGGGTACTCAGGTGCCAAACCTATCGATTGAAGTTGATGACGTCGATGCAGCCTACGATCGGACACGGTCCGCCGGATTCGAGATCGTTTATCCTCTCACGGACGAGCCCTGGGGTGTGCGCCGGTTTTATACTCGTGACCCTTACGGGAAGCTCGTAAACATGCTGGCGCACCGTTAGCCACGGTTTTCGAATCGTATGATCATGGTCAGATAGACAACCAGGAAGGGGAATACAGGTGAGTAAACGGCTAGTGTTTGTCGGGGCGGGGGCGGTGGGAAGCTTTGTAGGAGGGTTGATCTCGGCGGCGGGAGAAGAGGTTATCTTGATAGACCCGTGGCCCGACCACGTGAATGCGATCAAAGAGGGCGGGCTGCAGGTGTCCGGAACTCAGGGTGAACACCACTCTCGTCCTCAAGCGCTGCACATCAATGAGGTGCAGAGTCTTATTAAATCGCTGGCGGACATTGTATTCATCTGCACCAAGTCCTATGACACGGCCTGGGCTTCGCATCTGATCCGCGACTATATCGCTGAGGACGGGTTTGCGGTGTCGATTCAGAATGGGATTAACGAAGACACTATAGCGGGAGCATTGGGTCGGGAAAGGGTCTTGGGGTGCATAGCGAGCAACATAGGCGTAGGACTCCTGGGGCCGGGCCACGTGACCCGGACGGCGGCGGCGGGCGGTGCGGCGCACACGGTGTTCCGGGTCGGGGAGATGGACGGGAAGGTGACGTCGAGGGTCGAGGAGGTGGCGACACTGTTGGAGATCGTGGACAGCACAAAGGTCACGACCAACCTGGGTGGAGAGAGGTGGAGCAAGCTGGTCGCAAACTCGATGGGGAACGGCCTGCAGGCGATCACGGGCCTAAGCAGCCGGGAGATGGTCATGACCGCCGAGGTCAGGAGGCTGACGATACGTCTGGCGGCTGAGGCTGTGGGAGTCGGGCAGGCCATCGGCCTTACGCTGGTGCCCATAGGTGGAAAGGCCCCCGAGGTGTGGCTGGCTGCGGGGCGGGGTCAGGGGCTGGAAGAGCTTGAACTTTCTCTAATGCAGGCGGCGGAGAAATATCAGGAATCGGGTCGGTCTTCGACAGCGCAGGACATGGAGAAGGGGCGTCGGCTGGAGATCGAGTACCTAAACGGGTTGGTGGTGGCGAAGGGTCGGGAGGCGGGGGTGGATGTCTCGATCAATGAGGGGCTGGTGAAGAAGGTCAAGGCGGTGGAGCGGGGTGAGTTGCCTGTCGGGATTGGGGCGGTGGAGGGGTTGGGGTAGGGGGCGGCGGCAAGGAAGGCGACCGGCCGGTCGCCCCTACGGGGACGGGGAGGCGAGTTTTGGGCGGAGGTTGGTTAGCATGTCGTCGACCATGGTGGGTAGGTTGTATTTGGATTTCCAGTCCCATTCTTCGCGGGCGGGGGAGTCGTCTATGGAGTCGGGCCAGGAGTCGGCGATGGCCTGGCGTAAGGGGTCTACTTCGTAGTCGATCTGGAAGCCGGGGATGCGCGCCTCGATCTCGTGGGCAATCTGAGCGGGAGTGAATGACATAGCGGTAAGGTTAAAGTTGGCGGAGTGGATGAGGCGGGAGGGGTCGGCCTGGTCGAGGAGGATGAGAGAGCGGATGGCGTCGGGCATGTACATCATTGGGAGGGCGGTGTCAGGGCGGAGGTAGCAGGTGTATCTGCCCTCGGAGATTGCGCCGTAGAAGATGGCGACGGCGTAGTCGGTGGTGCCGGCGGTGGGCTCGGTCTTCCAGCTGATGATGCCCGGGAGCCGGGTGCCGCGCACGTCCAGTCCGAGGTGCCGGTAATAGGTGCCCATATTCTCGCCGTAAACTTTGGAGACGCCGTAGAGGGAGGTCGGATTCAGAGATACGTCGTTGGGGGTGTGGAGGCTGGAGGCGTCAGCGCCGAAGACGGCGATGGAGCTTGGGAGGTTGACCCTCTTCACACCGTTGGACAGGGAGGCTTCCAGGATGTTGAAGTTGCCGGTGAAATTGACGGCGTAAGCAAGGGGTCGGTTGGCCTCGGCGAGGACGGAGAGGAGGGAGCTGAGGTGGTATACGACGGTGATGCCGTGCTCCTTGAGGACGCGGTCCACGTCTTCGTAGCTCCGGACGTCGAGGGTGATGCAAGGGCCCGATGCTCGGATGTCCTCGGGTAGTGGGGTGACGTGGCCCGCGGCGATGACGCTGTCGTTGCCGTAAAGGTGTCGGAGTTCGGGGACGAGGTCGGAGCCTATTTGGCCTGCGGCGCCGGTGACGAGGATTTTTTCCACGGTGGTGTCTCCTGTGTGGAACTGTGCGTTACTGTTCGGTACGTGCGTTACAAGTCTCGGATCACCCTCACCCTATCCCCTCTCCCATCGAGGGAGAGGGGATAGGAGCCCCCCACTCATACTTCGAGAGCCTCCCGCCTCGGCGGATCTACGACAGCACGAGCGGCCCCACCAGCCCCGGTTGTGCAAAGGCTACGCCTCGGCGCACGCCAAAGGCACACTTGCAGCATTTGCGACCCATCGAGGGGCATTAGCATGACTGTAGATCACGTCTGTCGTGCCATTCAGATCACTTTACCTCCCTCCCCCCGCTCATACTTCGAGAGCCTCCCGCCTCGGCGGATCTGCGACAGCACAAGCGGCCCCGGCCCCTCCAGTACAGGTCATACAAAGGTCTCATCAAGGGAGCGGGGATAAGATTCCTCCGATAGGGGTGCGTAAGGGGTGACTAGAGGGCTTGCCAGTAGCGGCGGCCGGACATGCGGACTATGCGGCCGGTGTGTCGGTCAGGGTGGAAGTGGCCGGCGGCTATGGTGTAGCCCTCGTTTTCGGCTTTAGAGAGGACTTTTTCCCGGCTGCTGCGGCTGTCGTCCTTGTTGATGTCGACGCGGGCGCACCACTTGGGTTCCTGGACCTGGACCACATTGTGCAGCACGTCCCCGACGACCATGGCCTTCTCGCCCTGGGAGCTGATGAGGATGACCTGATGGCCGGGGGTGTGGCCGGGGGTGGGTAGGGTAGAAATCTGGTCGGTGACGATGGCCTCTCCGTCGATGAGTCTCATGCAGCCTAGCTTTTCCAGGGGAACGACGTAGTCCCGAACATAGGATGCCGACTTCAGGTTTTCAGGGTCGGTGAAGTGGTCCCAGTCCTTTTGGGGGACGAGGTACTCGGCGTTCGGGAAGAAGGGGATTGCCTCGCCGTTTTCGAAATGGAGGTTCCAGCCTACGTGGTCGGGGTGGAGGTGAGTGTGGACGACGATGTCCACGTCCTCGGGCTGGAGGCCCTGGCCCTTGAGCTGGTTGATAAGGTCGCCGGTGCGGTTCTCGCGGTCGGGGTGGGGGCCGGGGCCCATGCCGGTGTCGACGAGGACACATTTGTCAGGTGTGCGGACAAAGAAGCAGCCGAAATAGAGCTGGAGCCTGCCTTCTTCGAGAACATCGTCGGCGTAAGGGGCCCAGGAGTCACGGGTGGTTGTGTTGAAGAAGGCGGTGGGGTCTCGGGTGGGGGGAATCATGTCGAGGACTCCGACGAGCTCGGCGTTGCCAATAGACATTCTGCTGGGCATTGGGGCCTCCTGATAATCTCGTGTGGGGCAATTAGTTCCGTGAGTCTTTTGTTTGGAGGTCAATTGTACCCGGTATGTTGAAAGAGTAAATGGTGTCACTTTTCGAGTGGCAAACTAGCGCAATGCGAGGCCGTGTCCGGGATATTGATCGCGTTATTGCTATGTGGTGTATAATACTGGCGTCCAGAGATATCGAGAGTTACCCCTGCCCCCTCGGACCGACACACTGAGCGCCGGCGGTTCCTCCAGCAATCGACGGATACAAAAATAAGGAGAACCGCTATGAAGATTTACGTAGGAAACCTAAACTACGACACTCGGGAAGAAAATCTGAGGGAGGCCTTTGCGCCTTACGGCACCATCGACGACGCCGTAGTCATCACGGACAGGGAGACGGGCCGTTCCCGCGGCTTCGGTTTCGTTGAAATTGGTGACGACTCTGCCGCAAGGTCAGCTATCGAAGGGCTGAACGGCACCGCAATCGACGGTCGCAACGTGACAGTAAACGAAGCGAGGCCCCGGGCCAACCGTGCGCCCTCGAACAACCGACGTTCCTGGTAACCAAACCCCTAACTGACCGCTAATTGAAGAGGGCTTCTCGTGTCGGGAGAGGCCCCTTCTTTTTCTCTTCTTTTTTATCACCCCTTTTCCCCATGAGGCCGATGCGCGGCTGCGATTGGTTCTGATTGGAATCCTCGAAACACCCTCCCTCTCAATCCCTTCACGATAGAGGCGTATCCACGGCCCTCGGGGGATCTTCGTGTAGCTGCAGATCGCATATGTTGTTCCGTCCAGCTCGCCTAACACCCCCCGCTCATACTTCGAGAGCCTCAGCACGAGCGGCCCCACGCCCTTCCAACACAGGTTATGCAAGGGTCACGCCTCAGCGCATCTGCGACTCATCGAGAGAGGGGAGTGGGACCCCCAACCACGATATTCCACCCGCTCTTTGACCTGCCGGAGTGGATTTACGCGGAGGTTGGGGGGAGGGCGATTCGCGAATCGCCCCTACGGGGACAGGTATTGTCACTTCCGTGAGTTACAACAAGCCCCCAACTATTGTCGGGCGGGATTGTATATAATCCAGTTGATCGGACTGTGGCGGCCTAGGACATATGCGGGGCAACTCGTGACGATTGGGAGGGATGAGTGCGATGGAATACACGATTATCTCCGGGGACTCTCACGTTGATCTAACCTGGCTGCCGGGCGACCTGTTCGCTTCAAATGCCCCCGCTGACATGGCAGCGAAGATGCCTCGGGTGGTGGTGGACGAGCGGGGAACATCGTGGAGGGCGAACGGGATTGAGCTGGGAGGGGTCGGGGGGCTGGGGTTCACGGGTGAAAAAGTGGAGAAAGGCTGGTCCAAACGGTTGGACAGGATGATCTCGCTGGGCTTCTACGAGGACGGCGCGAAGGGCCTGTTTCACCCAACCACCCCGGAGCTGAGGGCGAAGGACCAAGACCTGGACGGTGTGGAGGCCGAGGTCATATACGGCATCCTTGGGGTCGGACTGAACCTAAAGGACCCCGAGGCGATGTCCCTGGTCTATCGCATCTACAATGACTGGGCGGCGGACTTCTGCAAGTCGAACCCGGAGCGATTCAGGGCGCTGGCCTGCATTCCCAACCATGATCCGGCGGAAGCGGCATCGGAGCTTAGAAGGGCCTCGGGGCTGGGGCTGCGGGGGGCGGACTTTGCAGTGGCCTCTGCGAGCAAACCTATGTACCACGAGAACTGGGACGTGTTGTGGGAAGCAGCGGAGGAGACACAGGCCCCGATATCTTTCCACACTGTCGGGTTCACTCCTCGTCAGCCGGACCCTGAGGAGGCGGAAGAGTACGAGAGGCGATACAAGGCGGTGCGGATCACAATGTTCCAGCTATCGGGGGTGGAGTACCTGGCCAGTGTCATATTCTCGGGGGCGTGCGATCGGCACCCGGGGCTGAGGTTCGTGCTGGGAGAGAGTGGTGTGAGCTGGCTGCCCTATGTTCTGGACAGGATGGACCATGAGTACGAGGACCGCTTCTATCACCTAAACTTATCGATGACGCCCCGCGAGTTCTGGCTCAGGCAGGGCTTCTCCACCTACCAGAAGGAGACCATCGATCCGGGCATGGTGCCTCTTATGGGAGAGGACAACATTATCTGGGGCTCCGACTACCCGCACCCGGATGGCGTCTGGCCCGACTCCCTGGCTACCATTGAGGAGAATCTGGCGGGTGTTCCTGCCGGGGCACGGGAAAAGATCACTCGTACGAATGCGGGTAAGCTCTACGGGTTTATCGAGTAGTGGGGGGTTTGTCCCCACCTCGAATCCGTTCGGGAGACCCTTCGACTCGGCTCAGGGCGAACGGATTACCCCCCTGAGTCTGTTCGGTAGACGCATCGACGGGCACCCACAGCTTGACCCTTCGAGAGCATTAGGGCGAACGGATTGCCCTGCCCTTACGTTAAACCCGTGCGGCACCTACCTTTAAATCGTAGAGCGCGATGGCGTTTTCTCCGGCGACCATTCGCTGGGAGGCTTCGGGGAGGGGGGCAAGGGTGTCTTTGAGCTTAGTGAGCGGCTCGGTCACTGAGTCCGAGTGAGGATAGTCGTAGGCCCAGAAGAACTTATCCGCGCCGAGGGCTTCGATGCTGAATTGGGCCAGGCGTTCGTCGGGTTCTATGGCAATCCAGGTCTGCCTCTGGAAATACTCGCTGGGCAGCATATTCATAGGAGTTGTGAAGCCGTTGACCTCGTATTTCTGGTCCATGCGGTCGATCCAGAAGGCGAGCCACCCGACCCCCGACTCCAGTAAGACGATTTTGAGTTCCGGGAATTTCTCCAGGACGCCGTCGCCGAGCAGGGATGTGTACTGGTACTTGACTTCGTCGGAGGCGACTACGTAGACCCACCAGACGGAGGAGTCTTCAGGGGTGGGGTAGAAGTGGTTTCCGATGGACGTGAAGCTGCCGGTGGGATGGAAGGAGATGGGGATGCCGATCTCCTGGGCCTCGGCCCAGAGGGGATCGAAGCGAGGGTTGCCGAAGGCGAGGCCGTCGGGGGCGGCGGAGATCAGCATGGCCGATTTGACGCCCAGGCCTGCCACCCTCCTAAGCTCCCTCACCGCTTCCTCGACGTCGAGGGCGGGGATGTGGGCGGCGGCGTGGAGACGGTCCGGGTAGGGGCGACAGAAGTCGATCATCCAGTTGTTATAGGCGCGGCAGTTGGCGGCGGCGAGCTTGGGGTCGGAGCAGACGTCTTCCCAGCAGAGACCCAGGGACGGGTAGAGGATCGAGACGTCAATGCCCTCTTCGTCCATGACCTTGATGCGCTCGTGGGGGTCATAGCCGCCGGGGAGCAGTGACTCTTCGTAGGTGATGGAGCCGGGCGTTAGGTGCTCCCGGACGTCTTGCCCAATGCCGGCAATGTTACCGAGGACACCGCCCTGCATGAACCATGAGGTCGCCCCGGCGACGCTCAGATATTCCAGGCCCTTGTCGTCGAGCAGAATCTGGACGGCACCGTCACGGTACTCGGGCTCTATGTACTCTTTCCACATGTTGGGTGGTTCGAGGATGTGTCCGTCGACATCGACGTAGGTCATGGAATCGTTCATGGTGCGCTCCTCGAAAGGGATTCGGCTTGCGGATATACTATCGTCGGCAGTCGGAGATGGCAAACAACCAGCTCTACTATTATGTCGTTTCACAAGGCTAAGTTCGGAGGTTATGTAAATGAGTTCCACGGGCAAGGTTGTGATAATCACGGGTGCGGGGACAGGAATCGGGAAGAGCTGTGCGCTGGCGCTGCTGAAGGACGGGTGGTCAGTAGCTCTGGCGGGACGTCGGGCGGAACTGTTGGAAAAGACGCGGGAGGAGGCGGGGGAAGAGGGTAAGAATGCCATAGTGGTGAGGACGGACGTGGGAGACCCGGAAGCGGTGAGGGGGCTGTTTGCCAAGACCAAGGAGGTGTTCGGACGGCTGGACGTGCTGTTCAACAACGCGGGGGTCGGGGCCGCGGGGCGCCCGCTGGAAGACCTGACCTATGAGCAGTGGAAGACTGTAGTTGATGCAAACCTCACGGGGCCGTTCCTGTGCACGCAGGAGGCGTTCAGGATGATGAAAGATCAGACTCCGATGGGGGGTCGGATAATCAACAACGGGTCGATATCCGCGCAGACCCCTAG
Organism: Dehalococcoidia bacterium; assembly: GCA_965197585.1. Classification (GTDB taxonomy): domain Bacteria; phylum Chloroflexota; class Dehalococcoidia; order Plut-88900; family Plut-88900; genus Plut-88900. The sequence continues at coordinate 1,145,103 of OZ240215.1, read as the reverse complement.
GCCAAACTCCGCACCCTACACAGCGACAAAGCATGGGATGGTGGGATTGACGAAATCGACGGCTCTGGACGGGAGGAAATACGACATCGCCTGCAGCCAGATAGACATTGGGAACGCGGTGACGGAGATGACTGCGAAGATGTCGAAAGGGGTGCCTCAGCCGGACGGGACCCGGAAGGTGGAGTCGACCTTTGATGTGGAGAGGGTGGCGGAGGCGGTGTTGTTCATTGCGAACCTGCCATTGGACACCAACGTGCTTTTCATGAACATCATGGCTACGAAGATGCCGTTTGTGGGGAGGGGCTAATATTCGTGCCCGACCACCTTCGATGATAATTCCACTCCGGCCAACACCACGGGAACGTCAGATAGCCGCTCAGATTGAGAAATCGCTTATAATCTGAGGGTCTGGTGTCCGAGACGTGTCAGGGCTAAACCACCATATCAACAATCCTAGCGACCCGTGTGAGAATCCATCACCCCGGACGAAATGAACCCCCCAGAGTGTTTATGGAAGAACGTCTGACAATTCATGGACCCTTATTCCAAGCCTGCCTAGACCACATAGATTTCTATAGGCCAGAAAAACCGAAGGGAGCGATAGCAGAGGGCTATGTGGGACTAATACTCGACGATTGCTCTGGCAATTTGGACCGAGAACCCGACTTCTCCGGCAGACACCCAGATTACGAGTGGACAGTGGCTCCTCAGTTACCAAGTTCCTATCGATTCATTGTAGAAGTCACATATCTTGATAGCGATGACAGTTCTGTTGCCCGCGTGAAACGCAAGGTCGATAAGTACCGGCCTCTTGCTGACCATCAATATTATGTAGTTGCGGCTGTGTACGAAGAGGGAATAGACATCAATGAAATTCAAAGGCCCTGCATTCCCCGCGTTGTGATGAACCTAGCAATAAACACGCATACAGGCGAAACATTGTCTACGGATTCAGGAAGTATCCCTCAAGAATACACAACTGGTTATGCCTCCCTGCTATGGCTAATACCATTTCCTCCAAACATATCTGAAGGACGTGTCAGTCCAACAATGACCATCGCCCAGATATTGAGTGAAAACGCAAAAGAACTCCCGGTGGAAATATTCACATGGAACCTTGCGTCGTCGCCAGGCATGTCACGGGTAGGATGTAAGCAACCCTAGCAGCCAGGCAAGCGCCCGTCTCGACCCACTTAACCGGGATAACTCTAAATCCTATGCTGATGCCCTTCCGGGCGCTGCCTGTCAACTGGCTTCAGCGCATGCCTTTTGCTGTCTTCAGACAACCGAGTGGGTGGACGCCATTGCCCACCCCGTAACGGGCACTGAGAATAGCGGGGATGGAACCGCGTGAAGTCACTGAACCATTGCCCCGTTTCGTGTTCACTGTGCAGGAAGCCGCCACTATCCTCACAGTGAGTGACCGGCATGTTTGGCGGCTGATACAGGCCGGGGAGTTGAAGGTGAAGAAGTCGAGGGGCCGGGTGCTTATTCCAAAGTGGTGTCTTGACCACTATCTCGCCAACTGAGCGGGACAACTTCAGGACAACTTCTCCCAAAATTGCGCCGCGTCCGCGTGGCACTCTAGGCACGAAATGGCAGTCTGTGACATGCTATTTCACTAATTCCCGAAATGATGCCATTTGTGGGGAGGGGATAGGGAACCCTCTCCCCCTTTCTTATATTTTGTGGGGTTGAGGGATCAGTTGCCTTGTTTGATGAAGTCTGCGACTTTTTCGCCCATGGTCATGACGGTGACGTTGAGGTTGGCGCGTACGGTGTCGGGCATGATGGAGGCATCGACGATGCGGAGGCCATCGAGGCCGTAGACTTTGCCGTACTGATCGCAGACGGCGAGGGGATTGCTGGACGGGCCCATCTTGCAGGTGCTGGAGATGTGGTGAGCGGTCATGACCTCATGGAGCATGAAATCGTCAAGTAGTTCGTCGTCATTGAGGACCTCGTCGGAGGGGGCGTTGCGCCTGTCGACGATGTCGGAGAATGCGGAGTGTTGGAAAAGGGAGTCGGTGAGCCTGATGCAATCGCGCATACGCTGAAGGTCGAAGGGGTCGTCGAGGAGATTGTAGTCGAGGATAGGCTGCTGTCGGGGGTTGGTGGACTGGAGTCGGAGCTCGCCCTGGCTTACGGCAAGGTAGAGGGCGGGGCCAACTCCAATACCGACAGGGTCCTTGTCATCAAGGCCCCTGGAAGGCCGTCTGGCGGCGTAGTTCCCCATGTAAATGATCATGTCGTTTACGAAGGGTGAGCCGGATGCGGTGTAGCGGAGGGTGACCGCGCCTGAGGCGGGGGTGGGGAGGTCCAGGGGGAAGTCGGGCTTGGTCAGGTAACACAATGGAACGTAAGGGTGGTCGCGGAGGTTGTGCCCGACCCCCGGCAAGTCCTGGACAACGGGAATGTTGAAAGCGTTGAGTTGGTCGGCGGGGCCGACGCCGGAGAGGAGGAGGATGTGGGGAGTGCCGACGGCCCCACCGCAGAGAATGATCTCATCGGCGTAGACGGAGAACATCTCTTTGCCGCTTATGACAAGCAAACCGGCAGCCCGGTTGCCATCGAATAGGATGCCATGAACGAGGCAATTAGGTCGGATGGTGAGGTTGAGTCGGTGACGGGCAGGGTTCAGATAGCCGATGGCGGTGCTCATCCGGACGCGGTCTATGATGTTGAATGTAAGGGGCCCGACACCCGTGCTGTCGGTACGGTTATGGTCGGTGCAGTGGGGGAAGCCCTTGTCTCGGGCAGCCTGGTAAAAGGCGCGCTGGTGGGGCGGCCACTCATCCTCGGGATGACGGCGGCACATGATGGGGCCGTCATTGCCGTGGAATTCGTCCCGGAAGTCCTGGTCGGCTTCCATGCGTTTGAAATAGGGGAAGACGTTGTCGAAAGACCATTGGTCGTTGCCCCATTCCGCCCATCGGTCGTAGTCCTCGCGGACGCCGCGGAGGAACTGGGCGTCGTTGACGGAACTGGACCCGCCGGTGATCTTGCCGCGCGGGATGTCCATGTGGGCCTTGGAGGTTGCGCGAGCGCTGAAGTTCCAGATGTGCTCGGAGTCGTAAATAGTCCTGCCGCCGTAGGCCAGCCTAACCTCTTCGGGAATACGCTCGAATTCCGGGAAGTCGCTGCCGGCTTCGAGGAGGAGGACGGAGCGGTCGGGGTCTTCGGTGAGTCGGGCGGCGAGGGTTGCTCCGGCGGAGCCTGCGCCTACTATGATGTGGTCGTATTTCATGGTGTGGTCCTTTCTTGAGGGGTGGCGTCCCCAGTTCTTCAGTCCTCGTTGGCGAAGGACAGGAGTAGAGAGGTGCGATATACGCCTTAGATTCCCCGCGGAGCCTCGGAATGACAGGGTAAACGAGATCCGTCGAATAGATGGGCTTAGCGGCCCTGTTTTATGAAGTCGGCGACCTTTTCGCCCATTGTAATGACGGTGACGTTGAGGTTGGCGCGTACGGTGTCGGGCATGATGGAGGCGTCCACAATGCGGAGGCCATCGACGCCGTAGACCTTGCCGTACTGGTCGCAGACGGCGAGGGGATCGCTGGAAGGGCCCATTTTGCAGGTGCTGGAGATGTGGTGGGCCGTTACAACCTCGGTCTTCATCCACTCATCCAGGAGAGTGTCGGAATCCAAGACTTCGTCCGAAGGGGTGGTACGGCTCTCGACGATGTCACTGAATGCGTCGTGGCTGAATAGCTCATTGCAGAGCCTAAGGCCGTCTCGCATGCGCTTCAGGTCGAATGGGTCGTCGAGGAGGTTGTAGTCGAGGATGGGCTGCTGGCGCGGGTCGGTGGACTGGAGCCTGAGCTCGCCCTCGCTCAAGGCCAGGTAGAGGCATTGGCTGACTCCGACGCCGACGGGGGCCTTCTCGTCCAGGCCCCTGAAGGGTCTCGCTGCCAAATAGTTGCCGACGTACAGGATCATGTCGTTCACGAAGGGCGATCCCGGGGCCGTGTGCCTCAGGGTCACCGTGCCGGAGGTGACCTGATCGATGTTCAGAGGGTAATCCTCCTTCGTGTACCAGCACAGGGGCACATCCGGGTGGTCTCTAAGGTTTCGGCCAACGCCCGGCAAGTCCTGGACCACCGGAATGCCTAGATTCCTTAACTGGTCTCCAGGTCCAATGCCCGAGAGCAGCAGGATGTGTGGGGTGCCCACGGCTCCGGCGCAGAGGATGATTTCGTCTCCATATACTGAGAACATCTCTCGACCGCTTATGACAAGCAAACCGGCTGCCCGGTTGCCATCGAAGATGATGCCGTGGACATGACACTGGGGTCTGACAGTCAGATTGAGGCGGTGCCGGGTAGGATTCAGATAGCCGATGGCAGTACTCATCCTCACGCCATCGATGATGTTAAAGGTCAGGGGACCGACGCCCGTGGAGTCTGTGCGGTTGTGGTCGGGGCAGTCTGGAAAGCCGGCGTCACGGCAGGCCTGGTAGAAGGCATGGGCGTGGGGCGGCCACTCGTCCTCGGGGTAGCGGCGGGCCATTATTGGGCCGTCGTTGCCGTGGAACTCGTCACGGAAATCCTGATCGGCCTCCATGCGCTTGAAGTAGGGGAACACGTTTTCGAAGGACCATTCTTCGTTGCCCCACTCAGCCCATCGGTCGTAGTCCTCCCGGACACCCCTGAGGAACTGGGCGCCGTTGACTCCGCTGGAGCCGCCAGTGATCTTGCCGCGGGGAATGTCTATGCGTGCAAGGTCGGTGGCACGGGCGCTGAAATTCCAGATGTGGTCGCTGTCCCAGATGGGCACCTTGCTGCCGTAGGCCAGTCTGACCTCCTCGGGAATGCGCTCGAACTCGGGGTAGTCGCCGCCAGCTTCGAGGAGGAGAACGGAGCGGTCGGGGTCTTCGGTGAGTCGGGCGGCGAGGGCAGCGCCTGCCGATCCTGCGCCAACAATTATATGGTCGTATCTCATTGGTTTGCCCCTTTCAGGAATGGTGGGGAGGGCCAGACAGATAGAGTTAGGCCAACTTTAGTCGGTCGGGACATTGGGTGCAACTGGAACAAAACAAAAGTATTAAACAAGTGCAATAGATTGTCGCACGTAGCTACCATGTTGTAGACTGTCTCGGCACGCGATAGTCAGCGCCGAAAGGAAGAGCGAAACCCACTACTTACGAGGTGCAATGACCGCGTGGACAATGTTAACTGGGCACAATGTCTCTGCCAGCTTAACCTACCATTTTCTTCAATGCTGGTGGTTTGCGCCCGATAGCCCCTATGCCAAGACGGATATAAAAGGCACAGATGACAACGGCAGACAGGCTTAAGCCTTACAAAATCCTGGTGGTCGACGACGAGCCTGACCTGGAACCCCTCATGCTTCAGCGGATGCGGCGCGATATCCGGTCGGGGCGCTATCAGTTTTGCTTCGCTGGGGACGGAGTCGAGGCCCTGGAGATGCTAGAGGCAGACGAAGAGATCGACATGGTCCTGTCGGACATCAACATGCCGAGAATGGACGGGCTTTCACTACTGGAGCAGATACCTAAGGTAAGCCCAAATCTGCGGTCGGTGATCATTTCGGCATACGGCGACATGAAGAATATCCGGACGGCCATGAACAGGGGTGCGTTCGACTTCGTGACCAAGCCGGTTGACTTCGACGATCTCCGCTTCACAATAGACAGGACTTTGCAGCACATAGAGGAGCTGCGAGACGCCCTCAATGCGCGCGACAAGCTGGTGGTCCTTCAGAACGAGCTAAACGTCGCAAGCACCATGCAACAGTCCATTCTGCCCACTGCATTTCCTATCAGTGACACGTACAAAGTATTCGGGACCATGCAACCGGCCCGGAACGTGGGAGGAGACTTCTATGACGTTATACGGCTGCAGAATGGACAGATAGGTCTGGCCATAGCCGATGTGTCGGGCAAGGGGGTGCCGGCTGCATTGTTCATGATGTCGAGCCGTACACTGCTGAAGGGCGCGGCTATTGGAATGGACGGGCCAGGGGCGGTGCTTTCCGAAGTAAACAACCTGCTCCACGAGGACAACAGCGCCGAAATGTTTGTTACGATGCTTTATGCGGTGTACAACCCCGACACCCGCGCCTTGACCTATGCAAGCGGCGGCCACGATCCGCCTCTACTGCTCCACAGCGACGGTACCTCCTCCCTTCTTCCCCTTACAGGGGGCCTAGCTCTGGGCGTCCTTGCGGATTTTGAGTACCGGCAGGAGACCGTATATCTATCTTCGGGTGATACGTTAGTGCTTTACACTGACGGAGTAACCGAGGCAATGAACAGCGAAGGCGTGCAACTGGGAATCAAACGGGTACAGCGGATATTCGCAAACACTACGCCTAGAGACGCGGCAGAGGTTGGGATAGAGGTAGTCAAAGCCGTGAACCACTTTGCTGAGAATGCACCCCAGCACGATGACATCACATGTCTCACCCTGGGCTGTTACGCCGTTTAGAGGCAACTGATCCTGTGTAACGCAGGGATCGGAGGGCTTTAGACTCTGATGAGAGGCACCCGTCCCGTAATCCCAATGCTCCTGGCGTTTTTTCTGGTGAGCGTCCTGGCCTTACTGGTAGTCTCGGGCTGCAACGGACCGGAGGGCACGCCCCTCCCCACACCCAGGGCAACCGCCGTGCCGGCAACGCCCGATAATCATGGAGTATCGGACGATAGGGTGCTTTTTGGGCAGTCGGCAGCGTTTGAGGGGCCCGCGCAAGAACTGGGCAAGAATATGCGGCTGGGCATTGAAGTTGCATTTGCCGAGGCGAATGCGAACGGGGGAGTCCACGGGCGGCGCCTCGAACTCGTATCCTATAACGACTCCTACGAACCCGAGGCTTCCATAGCCAACACCCACCGTCTAATAGATGAAGACGAGGTCTTTGCCTTGATAGGGGAAGTGGGCACACCCACGTCCCGCTCAGCTACACCGGTAGCGGCCGCGTCCAACGTGCCCTTCATAGGCCCGTTTACGGGCGCAGGATTCCTGCGAGACCCGAGCTGGGACAATATCATCAACTTGCGCTCGTCTTACCAGCAGGAGACGGCGGAGATGGTGGCTCGGCTAATGGAGGACTTGGACATCACCAGGATCGGCGTAATGTACCAGGACGATTCCTATGGTCGAAGCGGATACCGGGGGGTGGTTGCCGCGCTTGAACCTCACGGCATGGAACCCGTTGCGGTGGGACTGTACCAGCGCAACACGACAGCGGTAAAAACTGCACTGCTCGACCTGATGGAAGGGGAGCCCGAGGCCGTGATCATGATTGGGGCCTACGAGCCATGTGCGGAGCTGATAATCTGGGCCCGACGCCTAGGCTTCGACTCGATATTCCTGAACGTATCGTTCGTCGGGAGCAATGCGCTGAGGGAAGAGCTGGGAATCAATGGCGCGGGGGTGATTGTGACGCAAGTGGTGCCGTTCCCCTGGGACGATTCTCTCCCGGTGGTAGAGGCCTACCAGGAGGCTCTTGGGGCACATGCCCCGGAGACGACGCCGGGATTCGTCTCCCTTGAAGGATACCTGGCAGGCCGAATGGCAATAGCCGGGCTGGAAAAGTGTGGGCGAGACGTAAACCGAGAATGTTTTATGCATAGCATCTTGGGCTCCAGCCAGATCGACATCGGAGGGTTTGAGTTGCAGTTTGGGGAAGGTGACAACCAGGGATCGGACAAAGTGTTTCTTACGGTTATAGGTAACGACGGTGCGTACCATGCCGTCGACAACTTGCAAGAGGCGGAGGCATGGTCGAGCAACTAAAGCGGATACTGGCCAGGCGATCAAGGATATCCACGCAGCTGTACCTCGCGGTTGGCGGCGCTGTGGTCATGACTATCGCAGCCAGTTTGGTCGGATGGTTTTCGTTCAACCGGGTAGGGGAAGTGCAAAGCAGGGTGAACGAAGGAAGTGTGCCGGAATTGGCCGCTGCGTTTGAAGTGGCACAGTACGGCAGTACTCTAGTGGCCGCAGCGCCCAGCCTTACTACAGCCGCTAATCCACTGGAACTGGCCCTTGTGGCGGGGAACATTGATCACGCTTTTCTATCATTCGAAGAGCAGATCGCCGTTCTTGAAGAGAGCGAAAGTGCAGGAAGGGAGCGGGTAGAGGAGATCCTGACTCACGCAGAGACACTGATCACCAATATCAATGACCTAAAGTTCAGCATGGCGGAGGTGTTCCAGCTAACTGAAAACAGATTGAGCTTGCAGGCTGAGCTCGCAGATCTGCGGAGCCAGTTGGACGCCCTATTGGCCCCTGCCATAGACGATCAACTCTTCTATGTCCTCACCGGGCACGTTACCGTCGAGGGCAGTGCTGTATCCCGTCCGGCCCACTTGTCGGAGCAACAGGTCGTCCGCTATCGAAGGCTTACGGAGATGCAGGCCGACACCAACATCGCCACCGAACTTCTGGCCAACGCATTCACACTTTCGGATGAATCTTTTATAGAGCCGTTGAGGGAACGGTTCGAGGCGGCGGTGGAAAGGATCGACCGGAACCTAGATGCGCAGAGGACCCTTGGTTTCTACGAAGAGGCGGCGCCGATTTACACCAGGTTGTTTGAGTTGGGGACAGGTGAAGACAGTATTTTCAACGTGTTTGCCAGAGAGCTGCAGATAGTGGAGCAGCAAGGGGAATTGCTTGCGTTAAACCGGGACATTTCAGTAGACCTGGTGGAGGAGGTTGATGGACTGGTAAGCGCGGCAGAGACAAGTGCGGCAGTTGCGACACAGGCGTCAACCCAGGCGATATTCACAGGACGTACGCTGCTGCTGGTAATTAGTGGTTTAAGCATTATTGGTGCGACGCTAATTATCTGGCTGTTCATCGGCAGGGTGCTGCTGCGGCGGCTGGGGATGCTTTCCGAATGGATGCGCCGAATGGCCGGGGGGGACCTGGAGGCCCGAGTCGAGATGAGCGGCAAGGATGAGGTTGCGGACATGGCCGCTGCGCTTGAAGTGTTCCGCCGTCACGCTCTGGAAGCGTTACGGCTTAACGAGGTGGAGAAGCTAGCGGGTGAGCTTCAGGACAAGAATGGGCAGTTGGAGAGCGTTCTGGCGGAGCTTCGGAAGGCACAGGACCAGATAGTGATGCGGGAGAAGCTGGCCGCTCTCGGTGAGCTAACGGCGGGGGTCGCTCATGAGATACGCAATCCGTTGAACTTCGTCAACAACTTCTCCGAGGCGTCGGGAGAGCTGATCGAAGAGTTGCGGGAGATACTAGAGGAAGAGGGAGTGGTATTACCCGACGAACAGCGGGGCCTGGTGAATGAGATCACTGATGACCTGACAAACAATGTCGTACGTATACGCTCACATGGGGAGCGGGCCAACCGCATAGTCCACGATATGCTGAGGATGGGAAGAGACTCGGGAGACTGGCAGGAATCAGACATCAACGGACTGGTGGACCAGCATGCTCGGCTGGCCTATCACAGCACCAGGGCCACGAACCAGGAGTTCCAGGTAGACCTCCAATGGGACTTGAACCCCGATGTTGGGAAACTAGAGGTTGTCCCCCAGCAACTAGGTCGTGTCTTCCTCAACATAGTCAGCAACGCCTGCTATGCTACCGATCAGAGGCGCCGCGCTTCCATGGCGGAAGGAGTACCTTTCGAACCGACTTTGTGGATGTCTACTATACGAAAAGAGGATGGGGTGGAAATTCGGATCCGGGACAACGGCACGGGCATGCCCCCCGACGTGGTAGAGAAGATATTCAACCCATTCTTCACTACCAAGCCCACGGACCAGGGCACGGGGCTTGGACTGGCTATATCAAACGACATCGTGCGGCGGCACGGCGGGGTGATACGGGTGGAAACCGAGCCAGGGGAAGGCACTACGATGATTGTGGCCCTGCCCCTGGAACGCCCAACAGAGATAGTGGAAGAGGCAACGGCTTCGGGGGTTACATCTTAACCCTATAGCACGTGCAGGGCATTTCTTAATCCGGGGGGCAGGCCCTTCTTGCCCAAAGTGGCGCCGAGACTTTGCATCCTTTCAAGGAGCCCAAAGCGTGGCGCTTGTCAGGAAGACCTCCCCTCTTCGGGTTCTTTGGGCATCAGGCCTCCTATAGCAGGAGCGCCAGACTCGCCTTTAGATGAGGAATCTTGCTGTTGGTTCTCGCCGTCCCTTACGCTGTTATCTGCTTCAAAAGCACCCAGAAAATCGGCGTTGGCGTCGGTGTCAGTTCTGGGTCCGCGTGCAATAGCAAGAGTGTCCGGCAGTACGAAACCCCCGGAGAAAACGAGCTTCATGGCAGCGTCGACGGAGATGTCGGTCTCCATAACGTCATCCTCGTTAACAAAGGCCATGTTGCCGGATGTGGGATTTGGTATGGTGGGAATATAGACAGTAACCAGGGAATGCTCGCAGTCCTTGGACTGGACTCGGCCTGTAACGAATCCCAAGGCTACCATACCGTCCCTGGGCCATTCTATGAATACGACCCTACTAAAACCGTAATCTGAAGCCACTACATTGGTGACCTGCAGCATGAGCCTGTAGATGACCTTGATCACGGGAACGCGTAGAAGGACGACGCCGATGAGGGAGATAACCCACTTGCCGAGCCGGAAGGAGATCAGTAACCCTATTACATATAACGCAACGACGAAGGCCGCTAAGCCGATGCCCGGTACATCCCAAGGCTCTCCTTTTACGAACGGCAGGTCACGGACGTAACTATCCGTCTTACCGACAATGAATAGAATGACTATTGCGGTCACCAGCAGGGGGACAAGCTGCAGAAGACCGGCAAGCACCTTGCCCTGAACATGACTTTCGGCGGCGCCCATCATACGCGCCGCCTTGCCTTTCTCCGCCTTCTTATCGATGTTTGGACTCTTCAACCGGCACGCTCTTTCCTGGCTGGTGAGTTACCCGAAATGCGCTATTTTCGGGTTCTCGCCATGAATTGTATCGAGACGAACGGTCAGGGGGCTGAGTGACTGGCAGTTTATTGGAAGCCCATAGGCCGGTCAAGAACCTGTTGTGAGAGTTGCCCCCATTTTCGCCAAAAGTGCGGGCAAAAGAGAGAGTGAAGACGTAGAGACCGGGTGGTGGAAGACTAGCTTCCGTCAGGTGGGAAAGGATCGGTCTCGCTCATGAGGGCCTGGTGCTCGATGATGGAGACGCCGCGGATTTCCTTGTCATCCCAGAGACTCTTGATGTATTCGAGCACTGCAACAATCTCATCCTGGGTGAACTGTTCTCCAAATGCAGGCATGCCACTTTTAAACTGTGGCAAGTTAAGGTCTTCCCAGCGCTGTCCGCCCTGGCTCACTATGCTGTAGAGCAGTCCGTCTCCGTGGTGCCAGGTGTGGCCATCGCCGTTCAGGGGAGGAGCGGGGAAGATGCCATCGGGCTTGCGGATATGCCAGTCGGACTGGCCCTGGCCCTCGGCGCCGTGGCATGTGGCGCAAGTAGCTGCGAAGATTTCCTGCCCGGTGGGTGGGGCTGGGGTGGGGGTTGGCCCATCAATGCTCGGGGGTGAAGAGCAGGCGACCACCAAGGCCATGGAAACGATCAGGAATGCAATCGCAAGAGCGAATCGGCGTATTGTAATTCCGCATTTCATCAGCAGTTCAATGTTAACGGGAAGCGGAGTATGGAGCAAAATTGATGTATTGAAGGCGAGTTGCGTGGAAAATCAACCTTATTGCCTTCCAAGGCCGGATATCAGGATAATGCTAATGGCCAGTCAAAATCAGCTAAAGGATGTGCCCGAGAGCGACGTTGACAGTCTGGACTTGTCTTACTGCGACCCCGAGTTGCCCGTTGGCATAAGGGAGTAGATCGGGCCCGTAAACCGGGGGTGCAATTACAGACTAAGGCCGGAGCGCGAAGAGTGCTCCGGCCTTAGCGCGGTAAGGATGTTTGTGTGTCGGAGGGAACTCAACCAAGGAAGCGACGCAGGAGAGCCGCCTCTTGCACGTAGTGGGGGATGCTAACGGGAGCGTCCTGGTTGATGCCAGCCCAAATTGCGCTGCTTAGACCTTCGTGGACACGGTCCAGTTCGTCGGTGAATTGGGCGACGATGCGGAGATGGTTTTCGCCGAGAAGGTCCAGGACGTGACGCTCGTTGGTGAAGCGCAGTGCGGCGCGCAGGTCCTCATTGAGGCTGGGACAGGACTCCCGGATAAAGGCAAGGTCTGCCTCATCGAGGGCGGCGAGGCCCAGCAGCTCCGGTGGAACGCCTATGGAATAGAGGGAAGCTGCGAATCCGATAGCGCGTGGGAGAGTTGCTCCGCCGACCCCGCCAAGCGATCGGCCGTATCCGAATAATCCGACATGCAGTTTGCGCTCGCGGCGCTTGGGAACGTGTCCAGCGACGCTGGTGATCACTTGGAGCAGGTCACGGACTCGGGCCTGGTATTCCGCAGTGGTCTTGTCTATGACTTCACGGGCTCGGGCTTGATCTATGGGGACCGGGTCACGAGGCTCGTGGGCTCGGAGCTGGGCGATGCCATTACGTACGGCGTCGCTATCGTAGTCGTACTTGAAGGCGGACTGGACGGTAAATGTATGGACGCTGGGGTATTCGCGAAGGGCTCTGTCGACATTGACGGGAGTAAGGTGGCCTCGGAAGGGAACGGAGCCAACCCCAATTATGGGGAAAATGGGCATGCCCAGTCGGCCTGCAAGTTCGTGGAGGCGGACAAGGGCTACTTTCAGCGCCAGTTCCGCGGCCACATTGCCATAATTTAGCGCAGGGTCACTCCGGGCCAGGAAGACCCGTTGGCCCGGCAAGTCTCTTCCTTTCAGGTATTCCTCCACTATGTTATCGCACTGGAAGAGGTGCTCTATATCCTCTATCAGGGGGATAACACGGATGCGCTTGGGAAAGAACTCGCCGACCCAGTCTTTCACGACTTGGCCGTCCAGGAGGGATAGAGTCTCCTGACCTATGATGACATTACTGTAGTAGGCCTCGACGAGGGATAATTCCTCGGCGGAGGTGGTGAAGGGAAGGATAACCTCCTGGATGGGCGCTGAGGCGTCTTCAATGCCGCCGTAGAAGCTGTCGGCCACGTCCCGTGCGGAAGGCACGCTCTGAAGGGCTTCGACCATGGACTTCCGCATGTCCCGTTCGATGCCGGGGTTGGGGACGCGCAGGGTGAGGATCACGTCGCGCCCGAGTCGGCGCTCATTGTGGAAGAACTCGGGGAAGCCGGTCAGCAATTTCTGAACGACGTGGTTATCGGCCTCCTTGCCTTCCGAATCCCACATCTGCTCGTCGCAGCCGAGGGAAAAGATGTGGAAGGCCTCGTTGACCTCACCATTGCCGCGAAGGACCCCTTCGGAATCCGCGAAGGGAGCAGGAACAGCGTTGTCGGGGTGCTGGGTGCTCATCACCCTTGGAACTAGGAACACGTCAGACCTCTTGCGGGAAGATTGAGAATGTTACGCGGATAGCACAATTGAATCGGGATTCATTCTAAGGGAAGGGGAAGATACGTCAAGCGAAGTACGAGACGCGGACTTCGTCGATACGTATCGTTATGCACCGCTGACAGGAGAGTTAGCTAGCGCGATGACCGGCCCATTGCCAGAATGCCTAGCCGAATGCCTTTCATCACAGCGTCCAGCTTGGTTGTTGCGTTGAGCTTGTGCCTTAGATTTCGGATATGGTTGCGCACCGTGTGGCGGCTGATGGCCAGCTCGGCGGCTATACGCGGGGTATCCCAACCCAGTGCGACCAAACGCAACACTTCTAATTCTCGCCGTGAAAGTGCCGGGTCCTCTCCGAGGGGGGCAGGGGTGGGGGGCTGGTCAGAGATGACCTGAGCGCCGCTCTCTGCCAGCGCATCATGAACTGAGTCTCTAGCCTGATTAAAATCTTCCACTTGCTCGGCTTCGTCGAACAAGTGCACCAGAATAGGTGCGTCTCTAAGGATGCCTGAGACCACCATGGGAGTGATGGATACCCACTTGCGTTCCCCAGTTGAACATAGCATTTGAAGCCGGGTCGTCGCAGGGATTAGTCCTGCACGCAGGTAGTGCATTGACGGACAACCGCCCAGGCACTGGGGCGTCAAGCCGACTGAAGTGACACCTTCCATGACTTCGTAACACTTGCGGCCCAGCACGTTTTGGGACGAGTGACCGAGGATGCGCTCGGCATTACGGTTCCACAGGACTATGGTCTGGTCTATTGACACGGCATATGCGCCGCATGTTGCGGATTCCAGCAGCTTGGAAAGAATATCCAGATTCAAAGGGCACACCTTGTGGGATTAATCGCTCGATGGGTGATGGAGAGTGAACTTGGGAGGCAAGGGTATCTTTAACAGAGTTAGGGTAACCTGATTGTATTTGCAACTCTTTGCTGTTTATACCAGTGAGTTCAATAGTAGTATCAAGAGCGTATTAGGTCTATGACATGCTGGTGTGATGCCTAAAAGACTATACAATAGCCAAGGTGAGAGTGGAGATATCTCTTTAGATATTCGGTTGAACCTTTCAAAATGCACGTGCCGTGCTGGGAATGTTGGTGGAGCTGAGGGGATTCGAACCCCTGACCCCCTGCTTGCAAAGCAGGTGCTCTCCCAACTGAGCTACAGCCCCGAGTGCAGGTAATTCTAACCTGTCGCTGATGGTCGCGCCAAACCTGTTACGACGATAGAAAGGTAGGACGAAGCTTCTTGGAGTGCGGCGTTACTTGGATAGGTGAGTCACGCCGCCTTTGATCACGGCCCTGATACGAGATTCGTCCTGTAGAAGTTTTATGTTAAGAAGTGGATCGCCGTCCACGACTATCAGGTCGGCGAGCTTTCCCGGCTCCACGGTGCCGATGTCCTTTTCCAACCCGAGACACTCCGCCGCCCAACCCGTCGCCGACACGATGGCCTGGCTGTTGGTCATGCCACCTTGTTCCACCAGCCATTGCAACTCCTGGGCATTTATGAAGTGTTGGTAGCCACCGGCGTCGGTTCCGGCCACGACCTTCACTCCCGCGTCCAGCGCTTTCCGGATGCTCTCGACCTGGTGCGCGTACATCGCCTGGGCCCGTGAACTGAAGTGAGGCTCAGGTGCATCGCGATGGAAGGCGTACACGGTCAATGTGGGAACCAGGAAGATGCCTTTTTCTGACATCATGGGGATTATGTCAGGGTCTTCGTCGACGTAGCTGCCGTGTTCGATGCTATCGGCGCCTGCCTCAACGGCGAGCTTGAGGCCCGGGCCACCGATGGCATGACACATTGCACGTTTGCCCAAGGCGTGAGCCTCTTCCACTATGGCAAAAATCTCATCCTTTCCGAATGCGATGTCCTTGGGCCCGTGGCCCAGGCGTGAGCTGGCCCCACCGGTGGTAGCAAACTTAATGACGTCTGCGCCCATGCGGGCAATCTCCCTGACCTTCGCACGGACGGCATCGACGCCGTTGGCAACGCCACGAGGCAAGCTGACATTGCCGGGATCCGGGCGATGGTGACCCGAGGGACTTGACCAATCACCAATGCCGCCGGTGGGAGAGATGATGCTCAAGCTCAATACAAGGCGAGGTCCAGGGATAAGCCCATCCTCTATAGCCATCTTGAATCCCTGGTCCAGGCCGCCGGCATCTCTAAATGCTGTATAGCCCATATCGAGGGTCTTTCTCAGGGTTTCAGCAGTACGCAGGTGTCTCAGGCTGGGAGGGGCATCGAGCTCCCATCTGCCGATTAGACCGTATACGGAACCGGCGATGTGGTCATGGCAGTCGATGAGGCCCGGCATAAGGGTCATTCCCTGCAGGTCCGTGACATCGGCAGTTGGTGGAATGGTGGTCTTCTCCCAGGGCCCGACTTCAACGATCCTATCTTCATCTATCAGTACCGTGTGGCCCGCCTTCGCAGGAGCTCCGGTGCCATCTATCAGGTTGGCGTTCGTCAGTGCTTTCATATCTTCACTCTTCCTCGGCCCTAGGCCAGGCCCGCTTTCTCAAGAAAGGCCACCAGCATCTCCCTGGACTGGGCTTCATATATAGGCGAATAGGCTGTGAATTCACGAAGATTAGTCTCGGCTTCAGAGGCGGGGTCGAATGGAGGGCCCATCAATTTGTAGTCGGCGGCGAGGTCTCGATTCCAGACCTTCAACTCATCAAGGGTTAGCTGAGGCTCGAACTGGAAGGCATAGGAGTTGACATGTCGAAAAGCCATGCTTTGCCTTTTGAAGGTTCCGTCTTTGCAGAGCATGTAGCCGTATGCCAGTTCAGTTGCGCCGGGAGGAACGGTGAACATTTCGCCGTGGAGGGTCGGGACAAGAGGGACGCGCAGCTTGCTGAAGACCAGGTCCCGGTTTCCTTCCTCCGTAACCCATATTTTGCGCAGGCCGAACTCGTAGCCGCCTGTCGGAGCTACTGCTCCACCCAGTGCCTTGACCATGATTTGGGCTCCCAGGCAAACACCGAATACCGGCTTTCCCGACGCCATAGCATCGCCAAGAAACTGACGTTCCGCGTGCAGGGCGGGATAGCTGTCGTTGGCCGATTGTGGGCCGCCGATGGCAATGATCAGATCGGTGTCTTTAAGCGAAGGTGGGTCGAATTTGTCGAAAGCAGGGGCACTCTCGAATATGTTGAGGGGATGGAGCCCGAAGCCGCGCTCCTGAAGGACCGAGGTATAGTTCCCGGCCAGGGTCTCGGGGGCGGCGTGACGAATTATCAGAGCTAGTTTCGACATTTAGACAATGGGCCAGGACTGCGGGAAGTGCGTGTCGGTGCGGGAGAGCATGTCCGAGCCTATGGCCTGGACCTTCTGGATCAACTCCCACTCGTCCACGTAGGTTGGCTTCTGGTCCTCTACCACTATCCTGCCGTCGACGAGGACCGTGTGAACGCTCCTGCCATCGGCATTGTATACCAGGCTGTTGACGGGGTTGAACAGGGTGCGCCACTCGGGGCGGCGGGTGTCGAAGAGGACGATGTCGGCCTTCTTACCGGCCTCGATGGAGCCGATGTCCGACTCGAGCCCCAGGGCCCGGGCCCCGTCGATTGTGGCCATTTCCAGGGCTTTTTCCGCAGGGACCATGCTGGTCGAGCCCCGGCCATCCTTGTAAAGGACCGCGGCGAGGTACATCGACCGCAAAACCTCGGCGACACAGGAGTTGTTCGCAGAGTCGGTGCCGAGACCGACGGTGACGCCGCTTTCGATCATCTCAGGCAAGCGGCCCTTGGAGGAGGTGCCTGCGCCCATTTTCACCGCGGCCGTCGGGCACATTACCATCTTGGTGTCTGTCCTGGCCACACAGTCGACCTCCGAGTCGTTGAGGCCGACTACGTGGGCAAGCAGGAGGTTGGGGCCAAGGACGCCAATGTCCTCCAGCCACTCGATGGGTCGTCTACCGTAGTTGCTAAGAAAGGCATCCACCGCCTGGGGTGAATTAACGCAGTGGATGGTCATCCGGGTGCCGTTTTCGTCGGCTATGCGCTTGGCGGCCTGAAGCAGTTCCTTGGACGAGGAGCTAACGTCGGCGGGCATTGTCCAGGCGCGAACTCGGCCGTCCAGAGCGCCATCGAACTGCTTGACCGTGCTCTCCATCAGCTGCTCTGCATCCTGCAGGCTAACTAGAGGTACGTTGATCGCGTTGGGAAGATCGGTCACCGACGCCCCGATGATGACCCTTGCCCCGGACTCTTCGTAGGCCTTGATGCAGGAGTCGGGATAGCGGGTGGTGCCAGGGTCTACGACGGTGGTCGTGCCATACTTGAGGGCCTCGGTGAGGGCGAGGAGGGAGGTGTTGTACTCCTCCTCGGGACGCATCTGGAGGGCGAGGCGGAAGACGTTGCCCAAATAGTCGACCGGTTCCAGGGAGTCGGGGAATATGCCTCGGGTGGCGTGGGCGTAGGAGATATGGAGGTGACCGTTGATAAAGCCGGGTGTCGCCACCATCTCAGAGCCGTCGATCACCCTGTCTGCGGAGATGTCCTTGAGGTCGGCGGCCTTGCCTACCTGGGCAATCCTCGATCCTTCAACGACAATCGACCCGTCCCGGATGATCCTTCTTTCCGGGTCCAGGGTGAGGATGAAGCGGACGTTTTCGATCTTGACGGTTGCATTGGGCATCGGTGGACTCCTGTTGTTGGAAAGTCGGGGAGCGGGTCGGAGAGCTTAAGTTTACCTGTTAGGCAGATGGAAGGACTAGGGAGTGCACTCGTTCGGCAGGTTAGTGACACGCCGGGTTTCTATTCAGTTGTGGGGTTTGGGTTTTCGTTCTGTCTGTTGGGTTTTGGGTTGACGATGGAAGAGGCCCTCTTGCCCTCTAATTGGCTTTGCATCTCTCTTTGCGGGTGTTCCGGCTGTCGGGGGACCTGGAGAGCAGGCCCCGCCTGAGAGGGAGGGACTTACAGCCGGCCGTGCCCTTTGCTCGATTATATGCACGGACACTTCCAGGGCAGGACGTCCGTGAGAGGTTCCATTTTTGGGCTGTATGCCACTATGGGCATCTCGTGGGCCAGGGATCCAGCTGTGGCCCCACAAGCCTAACTAATGATGTCCTAGTTTGCCGGAGCGATATGGAGCAAATCCTCCGGCACCCCCTCGCCGTAGCGCGCTAACTCTTGCAATGCGGTCCGAACTTCGAGACGGTTCTCTATGGGGGTCTTACGGTCCGCGAGTACAGCTCCTGTCACCCTTGTTGTAATCTCTCTGCGTACCCTGCCCCTGGATTCCGGCTCGGGGGCCGGAATGACGGGGGGATGGCGGGAGAGGGGTGGGAGTAGAAAGCCAGGGCTTCTTCCATCGCCTGGGGATCAGGGAAGGGGGCACGGGACCCGTGGGAAGAGGAGATGGCGACTTTCGCTTGTGCCGCGGGCCCCGTGTATGGGCCGTTGGGATGGGCTTGGGCGTTGAGTCCTCGGGTGGGTCGGGTGGGCTTCCCCTGGGCTTTTGGTTCCTCCTTAAGGTGGGTGTCGGGTCTAGACCAGCCCAATAATAGAACATGTGTCTTATTAAGTCAAGGGGGTGATGTCACCCCTCTATGTGAGCGGGACTAGGGAGCGAGGATGGAGAGGGGCTGGATAGGGATGTTTCGCAGGACCCAGAAGGCCACTATGCCGAAGAGCATGGCCCATATAAACCTGGGGTGGATAAAGATGGGCGCGGGCGCCGGGGCCCGGAAGGCTCTCAACCCACCTGCAACGAAGGCATACGCAAGGAAGGGCAGCGAAAGAATCGTGAGCGGGTTGTACCCGAGTGCGTTCAGAGGGCTGCCGTGGAGAAGCTGGTGTATGGCCCGCAGGCTGCCGCAACCGGGGCAGTGGTAGCCGGTCAGGCCCAGGAAGGGACAGACGGGGTAGTTGCCCGGCTCACGGGGGTCAAGGACGTAAAGCATCGCGGCCGCGCCAAGGGCCAAGAGGCCTGCGGCTAAATAGATGGCTCTCTCGGAGAGTCCGTGCCCGCCAATCAGCTGTAGGAATTCTTTAGTTTGCGTGCTCAACACCAAGGTTCATTCATTGATCAACTCGGCAGGAGGCTCTCCCAAGAGTCCTGCCAGCAGTGCTATGCCGATTACTACCGCCCCCACGATGACGGAAACTATTACCAAGGCTCTAGCCGTACGGGATGACGACTGCGCCCCTGCGATGTCGCCGGCGGCGACTTTTCCGTTTACTTGGGCTGCAAAGATGATGGCCACTATGCCCAAAGGCAGGCAGCAGAAGATGGTTACCAGGATTGACGGTATTAGGTAGTTGGGAATGTGCTGTGGGTGGCTGTCGGAATCCCCGAAAGGTTCATAGGTGGAACCTCCGAATCGTTGATAGGGAGGACTGCCACCGGGGAGCGATTCCTCAGCTTCCAGTTTTTGGCCGCAGTTGACACAGAACCGGGCGTCGTCATCGTTCCTAGCACCACAGGTTGGGCAGTGCATCCGATTTCCTCCAAATCAGGTCCAAGGGACTAGGGCGAAGGTCTTGGTTTGCGCATCTGATGTGTGAGTGTGCTCCGTTAGTCGCATGATTTACTCAAGCCCACCCAAGTCTGAGCCGGCAAGGCCAACCCCTATGTAGATTATCCACCCTACAGTTATCAATAGTCCCGTGCCAAACGAAAGCCATGCCCATTTCTTTGCGTTTCGGGATGTTCGCAATGCTCCTTCTATGTCGCCCAAGGCGACTTTGCCATTCACTTGAGCAGCATAGACGATGGCAATTATGCCGAAAGGAACGCAGCAGAAGAGAGTGACCAGGATGGCTGGAACCAGGTAGTTCGGTATCTGAGGGGGAGGTGTGCCCGGGGCGCGGTAGGAACCATATCCGGGGGCGGGGTCGGGAGGGGGTTCCTGTTCTATAGGTCCAGGGCCTCTATATGGGTTATATGCGGGACCAGTTTCGGGAGGAGGTTCCCGGTCTATCGGGTCACGGTTGCCGCGTATGGATGTTCGCTCTTGTAATTTCTTACCACAGGTCCCGCAGAACCTGTACCTGTCATCATTCCGTGCCCCGCAAGTAGGACAATCCATTGCGCAATCTCCGCGTTAATAGCCGGGGTTGTTCAGTCTACAGTTCGGTCGGCGCTACGCACTATGCATTCGAGACTCAATTTTGTTGGATCGTACTCTACACGCCAACGATTCAATACGTCCCGGCCTAACAGAGAAGGAAACACAGCATTTGTGGTGGTGGGATCGGCAATGTATAGGCGAATTCTATAGGACTGCATTACCACATCGTCTAGAAAGGAAAGAACGGCTGGTTCTTTATGATAAAGGGAACTCCCCCCAACGCCGTAGGACATACTTGGGGAAAGAAGTCTACCAAAGGGTATTTCTAGCTTCAGGGAGTCGACCGGATGAATGCACGTTGATTCGGCCCCAGTATCCAGTAGAAATTGGACATTGCCATAAATCCCCAGGCGAGGAAGGACCAGAAAGCCCTTTATATAAGGCCATCCGTCACCGTCAAACCCACCCAGTGTCACAGGATCAACGTACGAGGGTGCGTAGCGATGAATTTAACATTGATGGAATTCCGGGGTAAGCCCAAGGCGTCTACTTTGCTGAAAACGCCCTCCAGTGAGTCGCCCACTTCCACAACGCCATCCTTACTCATCGCCACCCATTTATCGGGGTATAGCTTGAGCAAGGTTTCACTCTCGCGGTCCATACGCCGCCAAGCAGTGTCCATTTCGGCGAGGCCCTCGCGGATACTCTTCACCCCACCCAATTCCTCAATTATCTCTAAAGATTCGTCTATCAGTCTTTCTTTTTCGCTCGGGGTTAGAGTCATATTCAGCCTCCTCCCTCTAAACTTTCCCTCACTATTCAGTCCCGCACAGCGGGATCAGTTACGGGAGGGACGCCGGGAGCCGGGCGCGGGCCGGATGGACAACCGACGTTCGTTGCCGCTACCAGTGCTTTCGGTGGTGACCTGGGAGTTATTGGCGAGGGCCAGGTGGATTATGCGGCGTTCGTTGGCAGGCATCGGGTCAAGGGTAAAGGGTTTGCCGGTGTTGCGAACCCTCTTGGCGAGCCTTTCGGCAAGGGTCTCCAGGTACGTGTACCTTCGCTGGCGGTAGCCCTCCACGTCTATGTTGACGGGGGACCATTCGTTGAGCCTGCGGCTGACGACGAAGTTCACCATGAACTGGAGGGAGTCCAGGGTGACGCCGCCCCGGCCTATGAGCAGTCCCGAGTCGTCTCCGAGAATGTCCAGGGAGAGGTCCTTGCCGGAAAGGCTGTTGGTCCTCAGACGGACCTCGGCGTCGACATCCAGCCTGTCGAATATATCCTCAAGGACCTCTTTGGCGAGGGTGACTGCCTCGGGGGTCTTATCCCTGGGAGTAACCTTTACCCTTGCGGGCTCGCTGCCGATTCCGAGAATGCCCGCTCTACCCTCTGTTACGACGACGACGTCGACCTCTTCTCGATCTGCCTCGAGTTGTTTCAGGGCCAGGTCGATCGCTTCCTCCACTGTCTTTGCCGACACTTCCAGGCTCTCCATGGACTACCATCTCCTTTGAGCTATCGGCGGCCTTAGCAGAACGGGCGTCAGCCGGCTGAGAAGCGATGTCGGCTGAGGGGAAAAGGTTACCCCACCCCGCGGCCCGGTATTGCAAGGCGATACCTATGGTGTTGGACACGACCCAGTATAAGGCCAGGCCGCTGGGGAATCCGATGGTGATCATGCCGAACATCACGGGCATCATCCACTGCATCATCCGGTTCATCTGCATCTGTTTCGGGTCCGTGGACACGGTGGCCATCATCTTCTGCTGCACCCACATCGAGCCGCCAACGAGTAAGGGAAGCATGACCTTGGTGGGGTCGGGCTCCGAGAGGTCGAACCAGAGGAAGCCCTTGTTGAGGGGTATGGCGGTGTGGACGCCGGGGAGCCAGGAGTACAGCTTCTGAGAGAGATCGACAAGGCGCTCGGGGTTCCGGGGCATGGCCTGTATGATCGATTGATAGAGGCCAATCCATATGGGAAGCTGCACGAACATCGGGCCCAAACACCCAATGGGGTTCACCCCCTCCTCCTTGTACAGCTTCATGGTCTCCTGGGTGACCTTCTGGGAGTCCTTGCCGTATTTCTGCCGGATCTCCTGGATCTTCGGCTGGAGGCCAGACATGGCTCGGGAGGCGTTCAGCTGCTTGCGGGTCAGCGGGTACATGGCTATGCGAACCGCGATGGTGAAGGCAATGATGCTCAGCCCGAAATTGCTAGCAAGGACGCCATACAGGAAGATCAGCGCGTTCAGCATAGGCTGGAGTAGGAGCGCGTCCCAGATGTCTATTATTATGCCCATGCTTGCTCTTTAGACCTGTTTTTCCTGCGTCGGTGTCTACTGTAGAGACGTGAAGCCCGGCAATGCCTGTCCGGTATTCGCGTCAACTGCGAATATATCGTATTTCGACGTGACCACAAAGGCTGCGTTGCCTCGGGAGGCGACAGGCGCAAGGATTTGGCCGTCACCGTCGCCCAGGGCCCGGGTGTTGAAGGGCTGCTCCCATGCAGGAGCCCCGGTCTGCGGGTCCAGGCCATATAGCATGCCATCCCTGGACCCGACTACCAATACCTTGTCGGCGAGACTGGAGAACTGGCTGCCGCCACCCGTCTTGCTAACCAGTGCCGGTGTGCCGCGGATGCCCTCGGAGGCGATGAAAGGATTGGGCCAGAGGGGGGAACCGGAGGCAGCGTTGACGGCCTGCACGCTGCCGTCAAGTGAAGATACGAAGATAAAGTCTTGTCCTCTTGCATCGGCGGCGAAGAGGGCGTCGGCCCAGATCCAGCCGTTGGTAGAGTATATCCAGCGGGGCGTGGCGTTCAGGCCTCCGTTGACGGGCACGGCGTAGAAGTTCTTGTCAAAGGAGCCGACGTAAGCAATTCCTTCCTCGACTATCGGGGTTGCGGTAATGGCCCCCCCGGCCTTGAACTCAAGAATCTTGCCACCGGTCTCGCCGACGCCGTACAGGATGCCGTCCATGGTCCCGAAATAGACCACGCCGTTCTCGACCATAGGTGTCGACCAGATAGGAGCCTCGGCGGGGAAGAAAACGCCTCCGGTGCCAAGCTTCGGCTCTCCGGTGCCCGCGTCCAGGGCATACAACATGCCATCGTCGGCGCCAAAGTAGACGGTGTTGGTGGCTTGTGAGTAGGCCACACCGCCAAATATGGAGCCAACGGAGTCCATCCCGACCTCGGGAAACTGCCACACGGGGCTGTCGAAGCCGTCCGGCCCAATGGCGAAGACCCTGCCGTAGCTCTGACCGTCGGCGGTGTAGATTACCGTGACGAAGGTAGTTTGACCATCAGCTCCGGGTCCCTGGACGGGTGCGCCGTAAATGGACGTGGACTCACCGGTCGCCGTGAACATGCCGTTAACAGCTCCGGAGACCGCATCGATAACCCGAATGCTGGCCTGGTCGGCGTCCTTCTTTGTGGGTATGTAAACAGAGTTGCCGATGGAGGTCGGGCCACCCCAGCCCTCGAAGTTGATGCCCAGACCGGCTCGGCTGCAGGCAAGAGTAGCAAGCAGCCCAACCAATAGAAGGATCAGCAGAAGTTTGCCGGTCACTTTTCGCGACCGGATGCGAGAGACGGGAACCTCATCCGACGCCAAGGCGGGCGTCGGTGATACCCGAGAAATCATATCGCGGACAGACGCCTCTTGAGGGAGGCGGTTATTGCCGGGAATTACGTGATGGCCTTTCAAGGTACTGGGTCGTACCCGCCTGCTGATAGTGGATGGCACCGGCCGATCCGCCGGATAGTCAACCAGCCGCCTTTGAGGGCTCCGTATCTTTCGACCGCGTCCTGGCCGTATTCAGAGCAAGTTGGGAGATAGCGGCAGGTGGGGCCGGGGCCATAGTAAGGAGATACAAACTGGCGATAAAAGCCGATCAGGGCCAGGACAAGCCGTTTAGGGACCATGCTTAAACTGCGCTGGCGTTACGTTTACCGAGCAGGCCGCTCGATCGCAACAGACCGGTTAAAGCCATCTTAAGGTCACGGTATCCGGCCTCTGAGGCGGTCTTCCTGGCGATGACTACGAGGTCCCATCCGTCCTGGCCGCACAGCTCAGTCATGATGTTCCGCAGTCTACGCTTTACGAGGTTCCGCCGGACAGCGTTGCCGACTCTCTTTCCAACCGAGAAGCCGAACCTGCTGACTTCAAGACCGTTGGGAATGGCGCCGAGTACCAGAAACCCGTTTGCCCTGCGCTTGCCCCTCCTGAGGACCCGATCAAAGTCGCGGCTCTTTTTGAGCCTTCGATCCCTGGCCGTACCCTTCAGCAGCGGGCTCCCCTTTCTTTAGTGTTCGAAATTGTAAGCCCTAAACGTTCAGACTGGTCCTGCCCTTGGCCCTTCGGCGGTGTATAACGTCACGTCCGCCTCGGGTACTCATTCGGGCACGGAACCCGTGCTTCCTCTTTCGGGGCAACCTCTTTGGTTGATAGGTTCTTTTAGGCATGTTTTCAGACTCGTTTAGGAATGCCGATTATAGTTATTCACGCTCTCGGTGTCAAACTCCCCCACCCCCGACACCAGTCAATCCACCCCTCCCCTCAGTACTGAACTAGGGGCAGACGCATGTGCCACGCACATGCGTCTGCCCCTGTTCATATCTCCCCCTCTCCCTTAAAGGCCCTAAGGGAGAGGGGGAGCAAGGGGGTGAGGGTTCCTCTCCTCCCGTAGGATCGGTTCGCGCGAGCCCGCCACCCAAAAGTGACACGGACCCATTGACTAACCTAGTACACATATTCTATATTGCACTCCGACTCGGGCCCGCATAAGGGCCGGGCCCCTTGCCGGAACAAGCTGAATTGACGAAAAGATCGAAAGGACTGCCGAATGACCAGAAAGACCCCCAACCCCCTACCCAACCCGCGCCCCGAGTCCAAGGAACCCCGGGGTCGCCGCGCCCGCAATCCCGGCGTCCCGGGTGACTCCTTCTACGGTTCTGTGTTGATCGATGAAATGAGAGAAGTCCTCGCAGAAGCAGGGGTGATCGAAGGAATCGACCAGGAAGTCGCCTTCCTCCGTTTTCGCCTCAGAGGACTCCTTGTCAATATAGTCAAAAACGAGCCCCGAATACTCAAGGTTATCGAACTCCTTATCCGCGCCTACGCCGCCAAGATACGTGCCTCTGGAGACTCCCAGGACCCTGACGGCAAGGCCATCGAGAACATGCTCAGAGAAGCCACCGACACTCTGGGACTCGACAGAATCCCCTGGAACGAAAACGCATGATTAACCCGATGAACATATTCAACCGCAAACCCCACACCGTCGCGCCTCCCGCCATCCGGCCCGAATCCACCTTCGACGCCGTCCTTGAAATGCGTCTCGCAGAACTTCAACAGCAGGTCGCCGAGGTCAAGGGCCGCATCAACATCCTCTTCTTCTTCGTAATGGTCGCCGCCATGCTCCAGTTCGTATTCGGCATCGCCGGAGTCACCCCTTGGTGACCCTTCACGATCTCAGGCCCTACCAGCAGGAGATAGCCACTGCCGTCATCGATAGCGTCCGCCATCGCAAGGGCCTATCCTTCTCCGTCATGATCGCCCGACAGGGCGGCAAGAACGAGCTATCCGCCCATATTGAGGCTTACCTGCTTACTGCCTTCTCCCAGGTCGGTGGTGCCGCCATCAAGGCCGCACCTACCTTTGACCCGCAGGTCAACATCAGCATCTCTCGCCTCCAACAGGTCATGGACCGCGCCTGCCTAGCCCCCTATTACTCCAAGCTCGGCCGCACTTTTCACTTACACCGCGCCCGCCAGTTATTTCTCAGTGCCCACCCCTCCAGCAACGTCGTCGGCAACACCGCCGACACACTATTGGAAGTAGATGAATCCCAGGACGTATCTCCTGATAAGT
Source organism: Dehalococcoidia bacterium (assembly GCA_965197585.1). Classification (GTDB taxonomy): domain Bacteria; phylum Chloroflexota; class Dehalococcoidia; order Plut-88900; family Plut-88900; genus Plut-88900. Next base: position 1,118,802 of record OZ240215.1, on the reverse strand, counting down.
TCAACCGAGACTTCATGCCTATGGGTGCATCCTCCAACGTCACCACCGTCCACTACGGCACCGCCTGGGACGAAGACTCCCTCCTCGAACAGTCCAAGCAGTCAAACCTCGAACTCCAACGCTCAGACGGCATCCGCCGCCACTTCGAGTTCGACTGGCAGGCCGTCGCCAAATTCAACCCTCACTACAAACGCTACGTCGAGGCTGAACGGGTCCGCCTCGGTAGCGATCACCCCCTTTTCCTCTCCCAGTACTGCCTCACTCCCGTCTCCAACGATGGAAGGTTCCTGGATAATACGCGGCTGGCCCTTCTCCAAGGCAACCACTGCCGCTTACGCGTTCCCCTTGCTCAGCGCACATACGTCGCCGGCATAGACCTTGCTGGCGAGTCAGACGGGCCCGCTAACGGCGGGCTCAGGGCCAACGAGCCCTTACGGGACTCCACCGTCGTCACCATTGGCGAACTCTGTTCGCTCGACGACGGAAGCGGGTTCGTGCTCCCCTCCCTTCGGGTAGTCGAGCACCACTGGTGGACGGGCAGGCCCCATACCGAGATTTTCTCGTCCCTCGTCCACATCCTCAAAGAAAAATGGGGCTGCCGCAGAGTTATCGTCGACGCCACCGGTATAGGCGCAGGCGTCGCCGCCTTCCTGCGCAAACGTCTAGGATCTTCCATCGTCAAACCTTTCACCTTCACCGCCCGCAGCAAGTCCGACCTCGGCTTTGACCTCTTGGCCTCTGTCAACTCCGGCAGGCTCCAAATCTACAAGCCCGACGGCTCCCCCGAGTCCCAAGAATTCTGGTCCCAAATCTCTAAGGCAAGGAGCGTAATCAGACCCAACCAGACCATCAACTTCTTCGTAGAACCATCCCAAGGCCACGATGACTTCCTATCCTCCCTCGCCCTCCTCGTCCACGCCTCCCACTACATCCCCCGCCGCGCCACCGGCCGCCTCAGAAAAGGCTATGAATAACCCCCCCCCGAGGGGAGCCTGTCCGCCTCAGGCGGATCATTCCCGGCCCCGATCGGGCTGTGAGTCCGCCTTTGGCCGAGAGCATCGGAGGGTCGAGCGAGGCGCGGGGGTGGGGGATCACCTCACTCCCGGTAGGCCAGCAGGATGCCCACAGTTGCCGCCAGCCAGCCCGCCACCGACAGCAAAATCGGCACGTCCTTGAGCAGGATATCCTCGGGGTTGCCGCCCGCCTGTTTGGCGTGAATCAGGTAGAAATAGCGGGCTATGCCAAAGGCCACGAAAGGGATCGTGAACATCATGGCATCGTTGGGAGGCAGGTTGTCGGCGGTGAAGGTGTAGAGGATGTATGCGATGAGGGTGGAGGCCATGAGCATAGTGATGAGATGGTCGAGCATCGGGAGGGAGTAGCCGCCCAGGCTGGCCCGATGCTCTGTTCCATCTTCTTTCAGCGTCAGCATCTCCTGCCGCCGCTTGGCAAACCCGATGAACAGGGCCCCGAGCCCCGTGCAGATGTATAGCCAGGGTGAAGGGTCGGCGGAAATGACCAGGGCCCCGGCGGCGGCACGCACAATGAACCCCGCCGATATTGCGAACACGTCAAGAATTACCAGCTGACGCACTATGCTTATGTAAACGACAGATATCCCCACATAGGCGAGTTGGGCCCAGCCGTAGCTGACTTCGACAAGAAAGCCGAGGGGCAACGCCGCACCGACAAAGAGCATCGCAGCGAATGCGGCAAGCCCCTTGGACAACCGGCCCGAGGCCACGCCCCTCGAGGCTTTCTTCGGGTGAAGGCGGTCTTTCTCGGCGTCGGCGAGATCGTTGAGTAGGTAGACGGCGGAGGAGAGGAGGCAGAACAGGCCGAAGGCCGACGCCGCTGAAGCGAGGATGTCGAGCACTTCGCCGACGTTGCCCGGGTCCCAGGCCAGGTTGATGGTGAAGGCCATGGGCAGAAAGACAACAAAGTTCTTGGTCCACTGCCTGGGCCGCATCGCGGCGAGGAGGCTTACCAGTTGGCCCATCACTGCGGGACTCGCCGGTTCATTGGGTTTCGTGCTCGGGGCACCGGCTAGCCAAACTTGCGGAAGTTGTCGTTGAACATGGCTAGAAGCTTCTGAGCCTGCCGGTCATAGGCATGAGGGTCGGCCCAGGTGTCCCGAGCCCGGAGCGCCTCCGAGGGTACGCCGGGGCAGCTAACCGGGACCTGCAGGCCGAACACGGGGTCGACCTCGGTCGGGACAGAAGCAAGGGCGCCGTTAAGGGCGGCGCGCACCATCGCCCGGGTGTATTGGATCTTCATACGATGCCCCACTCCATAGGGGCCTCCCGTCCAGCCGGTGTTGACCAGCCAGACGTTCACGCTGGAGCCTTCGAGCTTGCGGGCCAGCATCCCGGCGTAGACTCGGGGCGGCATGGGCATGAAGGGTGCGCCGAAACATGGGCTGAATGTGGCCACGGGCTCTACTATCCCTCTCTCCGTGCCCGCAACCTTGGCCGTGTAGCCAGACAGGAAGTGGTATTCGGTCTGCTCGGGAGTGAGACGGGAGATGGGAGGGATGATGCCAAAGGCGTCGGCGGTCAGGAAAAAGATGTTTTTGGGCGCATCGGCGACGCCCGTGGGGTCGGCGTTAGGAATGCTGGAGAGAGGGTACGAGCCTCGGGTGTTTTCGGTAACAGAGTCGTCGTCGAGGTCCAGGGCGCGGGTGTCGAGGTCTATGGTCACGTTTTCGAGGATGGCGCCAAATTGGCGGGTGGTGGCGTAAATCTCGGGTTCGGCCTCTTCTGAGAGTCGGATCACCTTGGCGTAGCAGCCGCCCTCGAAATTGAAGACCGAATCGTCGGTCCAGCCGTGCTCGTCATCTCCGATGAGCATCCTGTCGGAGGTGGCGGACAGGGTGGTCTTTCCGGTGCCTGACAGCCCGAAGAACAAGGCCACGTCGCCATCGGGGCCCGCGTTGGCGGAGCAGTGCATCGGGAGGACGCCCTCGTTGGGGAGCAGGTAGTTCATCACCGTGAAGGCTGATTTCTTGATTTCACCGGCGTAGCTGGAGCCACCGATAAGGACGATTCGCTGCCCGAAGTCGATGATGATGAAGGCCTCGGAGTTTGTGCCGTCCCTGTCGGACTCAGCGGCGAAGCCCGGGGCGTGGATAAAGGTGAAGTCGGACTCGGAGAGACCCACCTGTTCCCGAGGCATGGGCAGGAACATGTTTGCGGCAAAGAGGTTGTGCCAGGCAGTTTCAGTGAAAATGCGAAGCCGACGCCGGTGGCGGGGGTCGGCGCCGATCCAGCAGTCTCGGTAGTAGACGTCTCGGGCCCGGAGATGATTGAGGACACGGGTAAGCAGCCGATTGAACGTGTCCTGTTCCATGGAGCGGTTGACCGGGCCCCACCATATGTTGGCTTCCGAGCCTGGCTCCCTGACGATGAATTTATCTTTGGGGGAGCGGCCCGTATATTTGCCTGTGCTAACAACCAGAACTCCACCTTGGCCCACGGTAGCCTCCCTGTGTCGCACCGCATCTTCCCATAGAGCCTCGGGGGTTAGGTAAGATGCCCGTTCGCTCAATCGGTCGATAGCATCCCTGTTTACTCGCTCCAGACGATTCGGCAAGGGTGTTTGGGTCATGAAGTTCTCCCCTCATTCCTATCCTGAACCGATAGACCTGAACACGAAGAATATCCCGACAACTATGAGCGCAGCCGCCCCAAGTACCACCCAGTCCCGAATCGCTCCTCGGCGAAGGGGCCCGACGACCCGGCCTCCGCTCCAGACCATGCGTGGGCCATCGTCTTGAGTCGGGCCCGGCGAGTGCACTCGTCCCGCAGCCTGCGGTGTCCCAGCCTCCGCCGGTTCGAAGCGGGGAAGCGCAGTCTGGATTCCGAAACCGACGTTGTAGTAGCAGCGAGAGCATATTACGGGCACCAGAACCTGGCCGGCCCAGTACCCGGTAACCGAGCTGAATCCTCGTCTGAACTCACCGCCCTTGCAGCGGGGGCACAGGCGTTCCGGGCCGCTTGCCGACCTCACCCGACTTTACTCACGCCATCATCTCCTACGTCCACAATCATGGCCAGTCCTCAGTCCAGCAAGGGAATGGAGGTCCAGACTATCTCGTCCGGGGAATCAGACAGGCCTTTTTCCTTGGCAAGGTCTCGTATCTTTAGCAGTGTCATGTTCACTTCGGGGGTCAGGTAGGTCCATTCCTCGGCGGGCGGGATCCAGTAGGGTGAGTTGATTCTCACCGCCTTCTTCTCACTGGCATTGACGTATATGCCGAACTTGGAAATGTCCATCAGGCGTTCTCCTTATTCAACGGTCACGGATTTTGCGAGGTTTCTGGGCTGGTCTACGTCACAGCCCCGGGTCACGGCGACATGATAGGCAAACAGCTGCAGGGGAATCACGGACACGAGAGGCGAAAGAAGTTCGGGGGTGGGGGGTACGTGTATGACGTGGTCGGCCCTCGCCGCTATGTCCTCGTCGCCTTCGGTCGCGATTGCTATTACCCTACCATCGCGCGCCTTCACTTCTTCGATGTTGCCCAGCATTTTCGGGTATAGGCGGTCTTGCAGGGCCAGGGCTACGACGGGCATATCCTCATCAATTAGGGCTATGGGCCCGTGCTTCATCTCCCCGGCCTGGTAACCCTCGGCGTGGCAGTAGCTGATCTCTTTCAGCTTGAGCGCACCTTCCATGGCTACGGGATAGCTGATTCCCCTCCCCAGGTAGAGGTAATTGTTGGTCCTGTGTAGCCTCCGGGCTATTTGCCGGACCGCGTTGTCAGTCTCCAGGGTTCGGCTTATGAGGCTCGGGAGCCTGGCCAGATCATCTACCATTTGGTTGACCTGTCCGCCGGAAATCAGGCCCCGCGCCCGTCCCATGTAAGAGGCTACCAGATAAAGGGCCAATATGGAATTGGTTAGACACTTTGTGCTGGCAACTCCGATCTCCGCACCGGCTCTTATGTCGAGCGTTGCGTTGGCGAGGACGGCGGCCTGGCTCAGCTCGTTGTTGGTTACGGCGACAAGGCCCGCGCCCCGGGACTTGGCCTCCTCCATCGCCGCGAGGGTGTCCACGGTTTCGCCGGACTGTGACACGGATATCACGAGCGTTGAAGGGCTGATTACCGGGTCCCGATAGCGGAACTCGGAGGCGTTCTCCGCCTCGGCGGGGATGCGGGCCAGTGCCTCGAACATGCGGGCTCCCACGGCGGAGGCGTGCAAGCTAGTGCCCATGCCTACGATGATTACCCGTTCGGTTTTCGCAAGCATTTCGGCGGCGTCAGCCAGTTCGGGGAGAAGGATGTCTGCGGGGTCGAAGTTGATGCGTCCCCGGAGAAGGTTGGTTAGCGACTCCGGTTGCTCCATTATCTCCTTGAGCATGAAGTGCCTGTAGCCGCCCTTGGCAAAAACCATGTCGCCCCGGGAGACGGGGACGGGGACGCGGGATAGCTGAACGCCGATTTGATCGAAGTAGCGGGCGCCATCAGGCTCGACGAGGGCCAGCTCTCCTTTTTTCAGATAGACCGCGACCCGGGCGTAGGATGATATGGCTGGGAGATCGCTGGCGAGAAACATCTCGCCCTCGCCATAGCCGACAACTATCCCACCGCCGTTGCCCACCCGCGCTGCTATTATCTTGCTTGGCTCGTCAGCTGCCGTTACGGCTACCGAGAACGCGCCTTCCAGGAGGTCGAGGCTCTTCCTTACGGCCTCCACTAGCCCGATGCCCGCGCTCCTATTCTCCTCAACCAGGTGAGCTATCACCTCCGAGTCCGTCTCCGAGGTGAACTTGTGCCCAGACTTGATCAACCTCTCTTTAAGGACGCGGTAGTTTTCGATAATGCCGTTGTGTACGACCAGGAATTGACCGGTACAGTCGGAGTGGGGGTGGGCATTTGGGGTCGTTGGTTTACCGTGGGTGGCCCAGCGGGTATGACCAATACCCGTACAACCGTCAGGGACCCGGGCTCCGACGCTAGCTACTAAGGCTCCCAGCTTGCCGGCCTGTTTCTGCACCACGGCCCTGCCCGTACCGTCGATGACAGCGATTCCCGCGCTATCGTAGCCTCGGTATTCAAGGCGGCTGAGGGCATCGAACAGTATCGGCCCAGCGGGGCGGTTGCCCACGTATCCTACGATTCCACACATAGACTAGGTTTGTAAGTTTACGGTGCGCCAGAGCTCCATGATACGGTCGACGACCTGATCGGCAGTGAGGTGGGAAGTGTCGACGATTATGGAGTCGAGTGCAGGTTTCAGGGGCGAATGGGCCCTTTCGGAGTCGGTCTTGTCCCTGCGTTCAAGGGCCTGGAGAACGGATTCGAAGCTCACGTCAGAACCTGCATCCGGCAGCTCGGCGTAACGCCGCCTGGCTCGGGCTTCTGCAGAGGCTGTCAGGTAAATCTTGAGCTTTGCATCGGGCAGGACGACGGTGCCGACGTCCCGGCCCACCATCACAACTCTCTCCTGAGCCGCCAAGGCACGCTGCTGGTCGACCATCGCCTCTCGAACACCTGAGTAGCTGGAAACGGCAGAGACGCGCCTGTCGACGGCCTGGGAGCGGATGCTGTTCGTTACATCACCGCCGTCCACCATCACCCTCTGGGAGTGCGGCCTCGGGCCCCCGGTGATACGGATGTCGACCGACCTTGCGAGACAGGTGACGGCATCCTCGTCATCCGTGTCTACGTCCCTTTGAATCGCCTCGGCAGTCACTGCCCGGTACATTACTCCCGTATCAATAAAAAGGAAGCCGATGCGCTCTGAAAGCATTCTACCGACGGTAGTCTTGCCCACCGCGCCGGGGCCGTCAATTGCGATAGTCGACTCGCTTTCGGGCATGTCTTGAGTGGTTATGGGTCTCGGGGTCAGGGATTCAAGTCTGGGTCAGATATGGGCAGGTCTCTCGGTATCAGGCCACGCTGGGTTTGGGGGAATACCACGATGTCCGCCGACTTTTTCGGAGACACCCTGACCTTCATACCGGGAGGATATATTGTCCCAGACGGCTGTCTGCTCCGAATCGTCGTCCCGGAATCGAGTTCTACGAAATAGAAGTTTCGGGAACCGTGAAACTCCCTGGACATGATAGTTCCCTGTCCTGCGGCGTCGGGGAGGAGTTTGACGTCATCGGGTCGGATCATGACGATGACCTCGGTGAGCAGATGGTCTCCGTTATACGCCAAACTGCCGATCTCCGTGTCTATTTCTTCACCGTCCACCCGGCCGGAGATGAAGCTGGCGTGCCCGACAAAGGTTGCGACAAAGGAGGTGGCGGGCTTGCGAAATATCTCCTCCGGCGTCCCCATCTGCTCCAGCTTCCCCCGGTGCATCACTGCCACTCTGTCGGCGAAGGATAGCGCCTCCTGCTGGTCATGGGTGACGAGGATGGCCGTGGCCCTTTCCCGCCGAAGAATAGCTTGCACCTCCCGCCTCATCTGGCCTCGCATGGCGTTGTCCAGATTGCTGAAGGGCTCGTCGAGGAGGACCACCACGGGCCGGGGGGCCAGGGCCCGACCCAACGCGACTCTCTGCTGCTGCCCACCCGATATCTGGTGCGGGTATCGGTCGGCCAGCCAGGACAATTCTATAATGTCCAAGACCTCTTTTACCCGCTGCGCCCGCTCCCTGGATTTCATGTTCCTGAGGCCGAAGCCAATGTTCTTGGCGACGGACAGGTGGGGGAACAGGGCGTAGTCCTGGAAGACCATCGCCACGCCTCGCTTCTCGGGGGGAACGTGGCAACCCTGTCCGGATGCACGACTGTCTCGTAAGAAGACTTCTCCGGAGTCGGGCGCCTCGAACCCGGCTATCAGCCGGAGAGTGGTGCTCTTACCGCAACCGCTGGGCCCGAGGATCGACAAGATCTCGCCCTCGGCCAAACAGAAAGAAAGTTCGCTAACCGCTGGGAAGGTGGTGCCCGGGTAGGTCTTCGAGGTGTTTCTTAGCTCTACGACTGAGTTTGCCGTATGAGAGTTGGCTGACAAGGGCGGCGGCGTCCTTTCGCTTTGCGCGGTCTCAGTGTCTCACGCCCACCATTCCATATCAACTTGTCCACTCAAGTCACCGTTTGGCCCGCTGGAGGGTCTGGTCTCGTCCTTTGTCCGCGAGCACCAGCAGAGCCATCGGCACGGAGGAGAGGAGCACCAGCAGCAGGGCGGGAAGAGCGGCCTTGGCGAAGAAAGCAGCCTCGGAGGCACCCCAGACGCTGGTTGCCAGGGTCTTGAAGCCGATAGGGCCTAGCAGGAGGGTGGCCGGAAGCTCCTTCATGGTGATCAAGAACACCAGTGCGCCCCCCGCCAGAACACCACTCCTGATGAGGGGTAGAGTTACCGACAGGAAGACTCTCGGAGGTGAAAGGCCCAAGCCACGGGCTGCTTCCTCGACTTTCGGGTCAATCTGAAGCAGTTGGGCCCTTATCGCACCAACGGCCGGAGGTAGAAAGAGGATTGCGTAGGCGAATATAAGCATGGCGAGGGTCTGGTAGAGAGGCAGTGCGTAGTTAGCTCCAAAGTAGACGAGGGCCAAGGCGACCACGACCCCGGGCAACGCGAATCCCAGATAGCTGAATCGTTCGACCATTGAGGAGAAGCGGCTCGGGTATCGGGCGCTGAGCATGGCAACGGGTACCGCAGCGAGCACGCACACGGCCGCGGCCAGGAGCGATACGTAGACTGAGTTTGCGGCGGTGCCCCAGAAAGAACTAATCTGCTCGCCGGCAGCCAGGCCTCTGACCAGCCAGTAAGAGAGGACGGATAGAGGCATGCCGATGCTCACCAGCCCGACGAGAGAGCAGAACCCTACACCGACCCACTTCCACCTGCCAAGGCTCACCATTGGAGTGCGTTTCTTGCCACCCACACCCTTACTTGAGTACCGGGCGAGGCCCCTGGTGTACGAGTCAAAAAGCAGTATCGCCAGAGCCATACCAACGAGGACCAGAGAAAGGCTTGCGGCTATGCCACGGTCGAAAGCGGAGTTGAACTGGAGATATATGGCCCAAGTGAAGGTCTCGTATTGGAGGAGGGACACGGCCCCGAAATCGCTTAGGGTGTAGAGTGATACGAGGAGAGCGCCAGCGACAATGGCAGGGCGGAGCTGCATCAGGGTGATGCGGTAGAACACCGACCAGGGCCCGTGACCGAGCACCCGGGCTGATTCCTCAACTCCAGGGTCCAGGTTTCGCATTGCCGCCCGCACGGGGAGCAGTACATATGGAAAGCTGAGCGCTGTCAGAGTCAGGGTTGCGCCCCAAAACCCGTGAATATCGGGGAGGCGGTCAATGCCAAAGACACCCCCGAGAAGCTGCTGGAACATTCCTCGCGGCGAGAGGGCTGCTATGAGGGCGAAGGCCCCCAGATAGCTTGGTATGACCAAGGGAAGAGCCGTAACAACCGACCAGAACCGTTTCAGTGGGAGGTCGGTCCTGACGGTGAGCCAGGCCAGGGGCACGGACAACGCAATACTCAACCCAGTCACCGATGCGGCCAGCAACGCGGAGCGTCCCAGGATTTGCAGGGTGCGCCATCTGACCAGCACTTCCCATATGCCATTCTCCGTGCCAAGGGCCCGCAGAATTAGGTAGACCAGTGGCAGCGCGAGGGCGGCGGCAATCAGGAGAGCCGGAAGCCAGATAAAGGCCGGGGCCCCAGGCATGATTTGCCTTAGGGCCCCGGCTACGGGACCTGGGAGGAACGCTGTGCTGTCGGCTGCCCGCGTTACCCTCATGGAAAGCTTATGGGACTATCCCTGTGTCCCTTAACAGCTTTAATGTCCCTTCCAGATCCTGCAAGGAGCCGAGGTCGACGTCCGGGACGTCTATCTCGGATAGAGGTAGCAGTTCAGGGTGAGTCTTCACTCCCTCCACTACCGGGTATTCAAAGGTCTGGCTTGCAAAGTATTGCTGGCTCACGGTGGAGAGCAGGAATTCGATGAACCGTACCGCGTTCTCCTCGTTCCCGGAAGTATCCAGGATACCGGTTCCGGAAACCAGGATCGTAGCGCCAACGTCGCCTCCCGTTGGGAAGTAGTTTCTTGCCTTGAACCCCTCGCCCTCTTCGGCGAGGAACCTGAACAGGTAGTAATGGTTCACAAATCCTACGTCGATCTCGCCATCGGCAGCCGCCTGGACTGTGGGGGTGTTCTTTGGGTAGACCCTGGGCTCGTTGGCCTGGATACCCTCCAGCCACGCCTTCGCCACGTCCTCTCCCTCTGTCAATCGCAGGGCGGTCACAAAGGCTTGAAAGGAGCCATTTGTCGGGGCCCAGCCTATGCGGCCCTTCCACTTGGGATCAGTGAAGTCCAGGATTGAGGACGGAAGGTCCGCCTCGGAAAGGGCGTCGGTGTTGTAAACGACGGTCCGAGCGCGCCCGGAAATGCCGACCCACTTGCCCTGCCTGGAAGCAAGTTTCGGGTCAACTTTCTCCAATATTGAGTCCGGCAGTGCCTGGAGTCTCGACTCCAGAGCGCCCAAGGAGCCGGGGTCGGAGCCGTAATAGACGTCGGCGGGGCTGTTCTGGCCCTCTTCGTGGATGGTAGCTACAAGAGCAGCGTTAGAACCATAGTTGACCTTGACGTCAATTCCGGTGGCCGTGGCGAACTGCTCGACGATCGGGCCTATGAGGTCTTCTTCCCGACCGGAGTAAATGACGAGTTCTCCGGGGTCATCTTGACCTTCATCTATTGTGGGGGGTTGCGTGGGGCTTGGCTGAGATGCCTGCGTAGGAGTGGGTTCGGCGCCACATGCCAAAGCTAGTGTCGACAGAAGCACCAAAACCAGAGCCAAGGCGGTCAGGGGAAAGATTGATTTTTTGGACCCTAAAGGATTCACTCGGTTTGCCGTTCCTTCTTCACTTCGGTTCGTCAAAAGGGCTCGTGTTATAATTCCTTTGATTTGCGTTTCACCATGAGGGTGGCTTCACAAAGAGAAACTTGGGCGTTAGGGTAGGCTAACAAATAAGACCTGTCAATACCTTTTTTGAGCAAATTTCGTGCGAATTTGCGCGATTGCATGTGACAAATAATGAATACGCTTGAGAACCAGTGCACAAATAAGGCTTTACAATGCCGGGAATAGCAAAACCGACATCGGTGGCGACGGACGATTTCCTGACCAGCATCTTCAGGTTTGTCGAGGAAGGTAAGCCCGTTATCTCGGCCCGGCTTGCAGAGACCCTGGGCGTGTCTCCTGCCACGGCCTTCGGGACGGTGCGCAGGATGGCCCGGGATGGCCACATCAAGGTCTCTCGGAAGAAGGAGATAGCGCTCACGGTGGCCGGCAACAAGATTGCTGAGGAGGTCATACGCAGGCATCGTCTGGCGGAGCGCTTCTTGACCGACGTGCTGGACCTGGCCTGGCATAAGGCCTACTCGGAGGCCCATCGGCTGGAGCACGGCATTTCACAGGAAGTTGCCGACCGCCTCGTAAACCTGCTGAACAACCCGACCACCTGCCCTCATGGGTATCCGATACCGGGAAGCGAGGGATATGCCAGGGCACGCCACGTGCGCTCCCACCTCAAGTCTCTTCACGAGGTCCCGGCAGGCATGGCCGTCACAGTCAAACGTGTACCGGAAGAAGACGAGGAACTGCTCCAGTACCTGGAAGAGCATAACGTTTCGCCCTCCTGGACGATGAAGGTGCTGGACGTGGCCGGCTTCAAGGGTACCATCACGCTGGAAGTGGACCAGCACGAAATAGTGATAAGCACGGAAACGGCCAGCAAGATCATCGTCAAGCCCAACTGATGGACTCCGCTTCCACGTTTCCGATGAAGGGCTCGGGAGCAGCGAAGTGATTCCCCTCCGGCTGCGCCTCAAGAATTTCATGTGCTACCGGGACGTCCCGGAACCGCTGACGCTGGAAGGCATCCACGTAGCCTGTATCTGTGGTGACAACGGCCACGGCAAGTCGGCGCTGCTGGACGCAATGACCTGGGCATTGTGGGGAAAGGCGAGGGGAAGGGGAGTCGACGACCTTATTCACATCGGTGAATCGGACATGGAGGTGGAGCTGGAATTCTCCAACGGGGAGGACGCGTACCGGGTGATAAGGAAGCGGAAAAGGGCCAGGGGCCGGGGGTCGGGGGCGAGCGTGCTGGAGCTTCAGATTGCGGGGTCGGGGGGCGGAGGGCAGTTCAGGCCCATCACCGGGAACACAATCGCCGAGACCCAGGCCCAGATCAGCCAACTCCTGCGCCTTGAATACGAGACCTTCGTCAACAGCGCCTTTCTCCGCCAGGGCCGGGCCGACGAGTTCACCCTCCGTACCCCCAAGGAGCGCAAGGAAGTCCTCGCCGACATACTGGACCTTTCCTACTACGACACCCTTGAAGAGTTGTCGAGGCAGAAGGCGCGTACGAGGGAAAGGGAGTCGACGCAACTTGAGCATTCTTTGGCCGAAATCGAAAGGGAATCTGAGAAAAGGCCGGATTTGGAGGCCGATGTCAGCCGCCTTTTGGAAGAAGTGGGAGGACTGGAAACTGAGGAAAGCAGGCGGCACGAGGTCGTTCAAGAGTTGACGGCCCGGAAGATCCGCATCGAATCCAGTGTTTCGGAACTGGACTCACTTAGGACTCGGCTGCGCGTGCTGGAGGAGGACTTGTCGCGCACCCGAGGAGACGTGGAGAGGCACAAGTCTCAGCTGGCAGACTATGACCGCCTGCTCCAGGACGCCGATGCTCTGGAAGATCGGTATGCACGCTTTCGCCACGCAGTCGAGGCGGAAAAGGAATTCGCTGACGGATTGAGGGAGCACAGCCGGCTCACCGACCAGTGCAATAAGTTAGAACGGCAATTGGATGCCGAGCGTGTCCAGCTCAATGCCAAGCTGGAACGGCTCAAGGCCGAGTGTCGGGCGCTGGAAGAGAAGCAGTCCAGGATAGAGGTCTCGGAGGAGAGGTTGGCCCAGAGCGCCGAGAGGCTCGCGGCCCTGGACGAGCTCTTCCTCGAACTGAATGAGGAGTCCCGCTGTCAGGAAGAGATGTCCGTAGCCATACGCAGCCTGGAATCCGATAATCGCAACCTGGTCGAAGAGATGAAGGAGCTGCGCAAGAAGGTGGACCTGCTTACCGAAGGTGTGTCCCAGTGCCCGACGTGTGGGACTTCACTGGCGGAGGCGGGTATCGAGCACGTTCGGTCGGCGCTGAATTCCGAGGGTGAACAACGACGCCGTAAGTACGATGAAAATCGTCGTCAGGTCACGGAAATGACTGCTGAGCGGGACAGGGCGAAGACGGACACACAGAAGGCACAAGCCGAAGCAGAGAAGGAGCGGAGGGACCTGCAGGCTCGGGTTGTGGTACTGGAACGGGACGTCAGAGAAGGTGAGGAGGCGGCGGGTCTGCTAGTGCCTTTACAAGAGGAGCGGACTGCGGTATCGGCGCTCCTGGAAGAAGACATGTTCAATCAGGAAATGCGAGGCCAGCTGTCTGAGGTGAATCGCCGGCTCGGGGCCCTGGCGTACGATCCCGACTCCCACCAGCAGGTCTCCGAGCAGGTACGATCCCTTCAAGGCTCGGACCTCGCCTGGTTGAAGCTGCAGGAGGCTAGGAGCCGCAGTGATGAGGCACGGGACGACCTTCGCTTGGCAGAGGTCCGCAGCACCGAACTGCAATCCCGCATTGAAGCCGAACGGACCAGTCTTCAAGGAATCGAAGAGCAGGCAAATCAACTACCCGGCCTGGCCCGGAGGTTGAGGGAGGTTCAATCATCGTTGGAAGGGGTTGGCCGAAATTTGAGGGAGCGTCGGGACCGGCTCGCCGGTCTGCGGGAGCGGCTCCAGACCATCCGCGAGCTTGAGGCGCGGGCCAAAGTCCAGAGGGTCCAGCTCAACCGCGCCAATCGGGAGAAGGGGAGCTACGAAGAGTTGGCTCGGGCGTTTGGCAAAGGCGGAGTCCAGGCCCTGATTATCGAGACCGTCCTGCCCGAGATCGAAGATGAGGCAAATCGGCTCCTCAGCCGCATGACGGACAACCGGATGCACGTCAAAATCGAGACACAGCGGGAGAAGCGCACCGGCGGCTCAATTGAGACGCTGGACATCAACATTGCAGATGAGCTCGGGGCTCGGCCCTACGAGATGTTCAGCGGCGGCGAGGCGTTCCGCATCAACTTTGCATTACGGGTGGCAATTTCCCGGCTGCTGACTCGGCGGGCCGGAGCGCCGCTGCGCATATTGTTCATCGACGAGGGGTTCGGGACGCAGGACGGGGCAGGGCGCGAAAAGCTGCTGGACACCATATACTCGATACAGGAAGACTTCGACCGTATAATCGTCATCACCCACATCGACGAACTGAAGGAGGCCTTCCCTGTCCGCATCCAGGTCACAAAAACCGAGCAGGGGTCCGTCTTCTCCATCAACTGAAAGACCGGCAAGTTGGGAGGGGTGCGGAGGGGCGAGGGGAGCGCAAAAGGGGTAGAATCGCGCTGGCATGTTCAGGAAAGAGCGCTTCATCCAAGTAACCGACCTCACCAAACACTACGGCAACACCGTGGCATTGGAGAGCGTATATTTCGACGTTGGTGAAGGTGAGACCTTTGCTATCCTGGGCCCGAGCGGCTCCGGGAGGACAACGCTAATGCACATCCTCCTAGGCTTGAAACGGCCCACGCGTGGCACGGCAGAAGTCCTGGGCTACGATTGCGCATCGGAGTCCGACCGGGTCAGAGAGAGGATGGGGTGTGTATTCGGCGACCAACGGTTCCACCCGGACCTAACGGGGCGGGAATATATAGACCTGAGCGCCGCAGCCCGAAAGGCAGGGGCCCCCAGGCGCCAAGAATTGATGGAGCGGCTCAAGATCAACGAATCCGAGAAGATTGGCAACTGTTCACGGGGTGAGATGGTGCGGCTGGCGTGGGCGCTGGCTCTCCAGCACAATCCACCCATACTTCTCCTGGACAGCCCTTTTCACAACCTGGACGAGTCCTCTCAACGTGTAATGTACGACCTGGTAGATGAGGAGCGACGGAAAGGCACGACCATCGTCATCTCGACCGACTCACCGCGTACGGCCGCCAAGGTCAGCGATAGAGTGGGCACGCTCGTTAACGGCGATATGAACTTCATCCGGGAAATGCCCACATTGAACCGGAAGCTCGGCAGGCGGGTGAAGATAATTTTTCGGGAAGACGTAGAGCTCCAGGACATCATCACTCACAACATGTCGGTGGTCAGCCGCAACGGCAGAGAGTGGGTAGTAACGCTGGACGGGGAGGCGGGAAGCCTGTTGAAGAGGCTCGGCAGGTACTCGGTGGAGGACGTCGAGGTCATTGACAATGCGGTTGAGAACATACTGATGGACATGATGAAGGGCTATGGCCCGGGCCCGTACGTATGACCAGCCGTCTTCTGCATCTCCATTTCAAGATGAGTCGATTGGCTCTGGTCTCGTGGGCCTTGGCCCTGTTCGTATTAGGAGCGCTCTCGGTTTTCTGGGTTCCGGAAATGCCCGCGTACGGTCCCGCTCATCTCCCTCTGCCCGCCACAGGCTCCCTTGTCTTCTACCTCATAGTCTATGCCCTGATCTTCTCATCCGGTTGCCTGTCCAACAACCAGAGGGACAATATGCTCCTGACGCTCGGCACCCTGCCTCTGCGCCGCCGACACACGGCTCTAGGGAAATCCATGTTCTTTGCGCTGGCTGTGGCAGGGTTGGCTTTTGTCGGTTGGGCCTCAAGCGCGTTGGCAGTGGCCATAGTCGAGGCGGATATCAGCATTGAGCGTCTGGCCCTTTCAACCGTAGTGGGTTATCTGCTGGTGATGACGGTCTTCAGCTATACGCTGATTGCCTCTGCAATGTGCTCGAACCAGAGAACCGCCCTGGCCCTCACCTCCGTCATAACCTTTGCTGCCTACCTGGCCGAGGTGATAGGGTCGGGTTACGAGGGACTGAAGTGGCTAGCGTCCGTATCCATCTTCCACTACTACGACCCGTCCGAACTGCTACAGAGCGGGACTGTAGACTGGATGGGAATAGGGATTCTGGGGGGAATCGTAGTAGGGGGGCACCTGGCTGCGCTGGCGATATTCGCCCGCAGGGACTTATCCGTCTGAATCGGGGCCAGGCCTCGACTCAGGGGTGCGTGCCTTCTTCCTATCGTCAAGCAGTCGGGCCAAGAGGCTCAGGCCTGCTGCGAGTAGAAAGGCCCCTATCAGTAATATCGTCTTACGGTTGTTCATGAAAAGATCTCCGGGCAGGTGGGAAGTCTAGTTTGGGGGGTGGGGATTGTCCATTCCGGAACCGTGTACCGAGCCGTTTTCCTTGACCGGCATACGGGCCCGGAATATGATTTGACCATCGGGGTGTAGCGCAGGGGTAGCGCGCATGGTTTGGGACCATGAGGTCGCCGGTTCAAATCCGGCCACCCCGACCATCATTTCAACGGCCGGGATGCCGCAATAGGCCCCGATGCCGCGGGGTTTCCGGGAGGTAATAGCATGGGCAGATTGATCTTATATTTCTTGGCCTCTATTGGGTTCATTACGCTATCGGTTGTCGGGGTGGCTGCCACAGCCGTGGTGATACTATGGCTCCAGGATCGGCAGTGGCAAATGAACGCTGCAAAGAACCGGCAAATGCAGAATGAGCAGGACTAGCGCCCAGCAGAATTCTCCGAAGGGAGCACCTATTGCCTGAACATGACGGATCTGGGACATCAATACTTATAGCGGACAGGATCATCGACGGCCTGGGAGGGGATGTGGACGAGGGGTCGGCCCTCGTTCTTGAAGATGGGCTGATCAAAGGGGTAATTCCGAAAGCCCAGGCCCGAGACGGGGGCACGGGGCCCGTGCTCGAATACCCCGGAGCGTCAATCGTTCCCGGGCTGATAGACTGCCATACCCACACCAACATGCCCGGCAACAGCCGCAAGGGCGAAGACGTCAACGCCGAGGATGACGACGAAATTCGCCTGACCCGCTCATTCAGGAACGTACGCATAGCCCTGGAAACCGGGGTCACTACCGTGTGCGACCTCGGGGCGTGGAATGATCTCGGCTTTCGTTTGAAGGCTGAATTGGAGAAGGGAACGGTAATAGGGGCGGACGTGCTGGCCTGCGGCAACCCCATCACCATCCACAGGGGGCACTGCTGGTTCATGGGCTCCGAGGTCTCGGGGCCCGAGGAGGCGCGGGCCAAGGCCCAGGAGCACCTGGACGCGGGCGCCGATTTCCTGAAGGCAATGACCACCGGAGGCAGCACCCTCGGGACCCGGCCCTACGCCGCAGCTTTCCGTTTGGAAGAGCTGGAAGCCATCACGGGCGCAGCGAGAGAGAAGAGCGTACCCACCTTTGGACATGCGCGATGCTCAGCGGGGATAGAGATGGCCGTTGACGCAGGGTTTTCCATGATCGCACACTGCGTATTCGCCGCTCCCGACGAGAGCTACCAATTCAATGAAGAGTTGGCTGAGAGGCTGGTATCGAAGGGTGTGCGGAACAACCCAACTCTCGCTATGTGGCAGTCGAGGCTCAGGCTGCTGCAGGAGAAAGCCGAGGCCCAGGAACTCACCGACGAGGACAAGCAGGAAGTGGCCAAGGGCGAGCGAGCCGTGCAGGAACGCATAGACGAGTGCAGCCGCCTACGGGAAATGGGGGCCAAGTTCGTGGCCGGTTCCGACTGCGGCTGGGGCGCATATCCGTTCGGTTACTTTTCCCGGGAAATCGAGGCTTTAGCCAAGGCTGGGCTGACCCCTATGGAAGCCCTGATGTCGGGAACCAGCGAAGCGGCAAGGGCTCTCAGAGTCTCCGACAGAGTCGGGACCCTGGAGGCAGGGAAGCAGGCAGACATCCTGGTGGCGAACGGCGACCCCACCAAGAATCCATCCGCCTTGGCGGACGTGGCTGCCGTATTCAAGCGGGGCCGGTTGGTCGAGCGCAGGCTGACAGCCTAGGCTACGATAGCTGAAAGTGCCTCCATGAACCGGTCGAGCTCCTCTTCCGTGTTGTAGAAGTCGGATGAGATTCGGACACAGTCTACCCCGCCCACCGAGCGGGCCACGATCCTGTGGTCTTCCCACAACCGATCTACTATTTCCTGGGATGTCGCGCCCTCGGCGCGGAAGGAAGTGAGACCGCAGAGGCCCGGGCCTTCCAGCGGCGAGAGAACATCGTAGCCGCCACGCTCCAGCAGTTTAGCTTTCAAGTAGCTGGACAGGGCGATGTTACGGGCCTCAATGTCCGCGGGGCCGGCATCGTTGATGAAGCCGATGGCGGCTCCGTATCCCGCGGCGAGAGCTGCGCTGGTGGTGCTCACCTTGAACTTGTTCATCCCGGAAAGATCGAATTCGAGGGGCTTTTTCTCCGTGTCGACGGCGCTGTGGCCGACGTAGGAGGGGTTGATCATCTCGATGTGGTCTCGCCTGATGAACAGAGCACCCGTGCCCTCCGGCCCGAGTATCCACTTGTGGCCGGGGGTCGAGTAGAAGTCCACGCCCACCCCCGAAAGGTCCAGCGCTATGTGTCCGGGGGTCTGGGCCCCGTCCACCAGCATGTAGATCCCCTTGTCCTTGGTCAGGGATCGGATTCCCTCCAGAGGCATGCGCAGGCCACAGGAAAACTGGATGTGGCTGAAGGCGATCATCCGAGTTCGGGGATTCATCTGCGCCTCGACTTTGCTAAGGATGGTGTCCCATTCGTCGTTGGTGCCTAGCTCGACGACCCGAACCTTGACCCCGTGCCTTTTCTCGGCGTACAGACAGGGGATCATTACGGACAGGTGCTCAATGTCGAAGGTGATGATCTCGTCGCCTTCCTGCCAGGGGAAGCCGGCCATCACCATGTTCAGGCCCTCGGTGGTGTTCTGGGTCAGGGCAAGCTCGTCCGGGGCAACGTTCAGAAGGCTAGCCACGGCCTGCCGTGTGCCGTCCTCGATTTCGTGGCCCGACTCAAGAACCGGCTTGCTGACCGGCCCTTCCGCCGACTCGTAGTCGATCCTCGCCTTGATGGCGTCGAGGACCGGCTCGGGAGACGGTCCCGACCAACCGGTGTTCAGGTAGATAAGGTTGCTACAGACGGGAATTTGCGACCTGATCTTGATAACGTCCATGTATGCCTTTCTTTATGTTAATGATTCGGTGTGCTTATGTAAAACGTTTATATGCCGTAGAGCCTGGCGCAGTTGTCCCAGAGTATTTTCTTCCTCGAAGGCTCTGGTACGACGTCCATCTCCAGGAATGTGGCCAGGGCGTCGGGGTACTTGGAGTCGTGGTGAGGGTAGTCGGTGGAGAGGACAATATTGTCGTCCCCGACGGTTTCGATGACGTTCTTGACCATGAACTCGTCCACGTCGACGGAGATGAAGCCCTGGCGGCGGAAGTAGTCGGAGGGTGGGCCCTCTAGCTTTGTCCTCTCCCACGGGCCGAAGGTCTCCCACTCCTCGTCGAGCCGCCAGAGCCACCAGGGAAGCCAGCTACAATTGCCTTCAAGGAACCCGGCCTTGAGGGTCGGGAATCGCTCAAGAACACCTCCACCGATCATGCTGCCGACGTCCATCATCAACTCCATAGGGTGTGTGGCAGCGTGGGCTATGACGAAGGAATCCAGGAACCGGGTCCCGATATGCTGTTGGTAGGCTCCTTGTATCCCGTGAAAGCAGACCGGTACTCCCAATGATTCTGCCTCTTGCCAGAACGGGTCGTAATAGGGGTCGTACCAGGGCCGGTCATTTACAGGATTTGAGGGTAGAACGAGTGCCACCATGCCCAGCTCCTTCACGGCGCGCCGGGCCTCCTGAGTGGCCTTCTCGACGTCGTGCATGGGCATCTGGGCGGCGCTTTTGAGTCGAGACGGGTCGGCGGAGCAGAAGTCATGCAGCCAGTCGTTGAAGGCGGCGCAGATGGCGAGAGCAAGGTCGGGGTCCAGGCCGTCGAGAGCAATGACGTGGGCCCCGAATGTGCGGAACAGCACGGCTATGTCGATTCCTTCAACCTTGAGGGCTTCCAACTGGGTGACGTTGTCGAACTTGGCGGCACGGGCCTTGGCGAACCTGTCGGTTATCGCCTCATGCCGACCGGAGAGCACCTCTGTCCGAGGTTTCCTGTCGGAATGGGCGGGGAAAATCCTGCCTTCGACTATCCACTTGTTGGTGAACCCGTGGCTCGTTTCCACGCCGCGAAACACTGGTGCGCGGTCTCGGAATTTGGGATCGGTGTAGGTCTGCCACAGGTCTGACGGTTCCATGACGTGCATGTCGCTGTCCAACACTTTGAACCCGTTTCTGGCCATCTAACTAGGTCTCCGTTTCATCAGAATTGTCCGGCCCCGGTCAGGAGGCCCAGTCTTTTATAACCTGGTGGGCCGCGTTGTGCCCTGGGGCCCCCGTGACTTCACCGCCCGGATGGGTCCCGGCCCCGCAGAGATATAGCCCCTCTATCGGCGTCCGGTAGTCGGACCAGCCGGGAAGGGGGCGGTTGGAGAGCATTTGGGAATCCACCAGGTCCAGGTGATGGATGTTGCCGTTTGTCAGCCCGACCCTGCTCTCCATGTCCTCAGGGGTGATCAGCCGCCAGTCGATGACGGAATCCCGGAAGTTGGGAGCGTACTCGGTGATCTTATTGATGAGCTTCTCGGCGGTCTCTTCACGGGCGTCGTCCCAGGACCCGGAGGCCAACACACGGGGGGCGTGTAAGATGAAGGCCGAGAGTATGTGATTGCCATTCGGTGCAAGGGAGTCGTCGAGTACAGTAGGAACTTGAAACTCCAGAATGGGAGAATCGGTGAAGCGGCCTTCTGCGGTGTCCCGGCAGCTGTTCTGGAAGTATTCAGGGGATGGGCATATGTCCATCATACCCATGTATTTGTTCGACTCCTGGTCAGGGAAGTGGCGGGAGAAGTCGGGGGCTTCCCGCAGCGCACAGTGGAATTTCAGGTGGGTCAAGTTGGTCTTGGCCTTGGACAGAGCATCTGAGAAGGCGGAATCAAGATTTTCGAGGCCGACCAGGTGGCGGAAAGTTTGGAAGGGGTCGGCGTTGGAAACTACTATCGCGCTTTCGATCTGCTCCCCGTCCTCGAGTTCTACACCTATAGCCTTGCCTTCCCTAATGATCACCTTCTTTACCTTGGCCGAGGTCCATATGGAGACCCCACTGGAACGTGCTGAAGCAGCCATCGCACGGGTGAGGCCGCCCATTCCGCCTCTCGGCAGTCCGGTGTCCGCAGGGTCCACGTAGCGGTTGCAGGCGTAGTACGCGGACGGAAGAGCGTTGCCGACGACCCATAGGCCTCTGGGGTCGGGGGAGTAGACCATGCAGGACTTGATCTTCTCGGACTCGAAATAGCGGTCCAGAAGCTCGCCCATACTGACCGTGACAAGGGTATTGAGGACATCCTCGTGCTCGGTGCCTCGTACACGCTCCACGACTTCTTCCATGGTGGGCGGCGGCTGGAGCATGTACGGCTGCATGATTTCGGCTGCTTTGTCCCAGAACTCCGACCACGCCGTGTACCCTTCGACATCTTCCGGGCTGATTCTGCCGACAGACTCTTTAGTCCGCTCCTCGTCGTCCCAGAACAGCATGCCGCTCCCGTCCGGGAAGGGCCGGGCGGAATGGGGGTCGAGCCTGTACAACTCGAGACCATGCTTGTGAAGCTCCAGGTCCTTGACGACCTTGGGCTGAAGGAGCCACGAGAGGTAGGCACATGAAGAGAACTGGAAGCCGGGGATAAGCTCCTCGGTTACGCAGGCGCCACCGACCAGGTGTCGGCGTTCAAGAACCAACACGCTCATTCCTGCCTTGGCCATGTAAGCTGAGGCTACGAGGCCATTGTGGCCCCCACCGATGATTATTACGTCGAAATCGTTGTTCATGATTTGTGCAACTTGTAGGGCGTTAGTGGGTGTCTCGTCAGTTAGTCTAGGAGTTTGATCAATACCGACACAACAGCGGCTGCAACTGCTATGCCACCTATCATCATGCCTGCCGTCCACTTGATAATTCGAGTTTCCATGTTGGCAAGATCAACTTTAGTTGCAAAGAGTTCCTTGGCTTCTTCCATGGTGATGAAGCGAGGCCCTTCAGTCGTGATTAAGGTTGGGACTTCAGGCATCAGTGCCTCTCCTTGCTTAAAACCTCATTGAATAACTTGTCGATTTCGCCAACTCGCTGGTCTTTGGATAGCTGGTTGCGAGCTCCCACTAGAAGGCGACACGCGTACCGCAATGCTTCGTCCAAGCTTGTATGCCAGGCTCCCCAGCCGTCCTCTCGGCGGACGTCATAGTTTTCAGTTCTATCAACCTTGATTGTAACGATGTTTTCTTTGTCTTTGACAAGTAACGAAAGTCTGTCAATCCTGACAATCTGAAACTCTTCATCTCCGTATTTGTAGGTTGTGCTACCGTTGTCTCCCATGATTGCCACCTCTCATATATTTTCTGAAACAATACACCCTCAATCTTTTAGGTGCATGGTGGGCTTAGATACTCTATGTATCCGTCAACCTCCGCGCGGTGGCACGGAAGTCGTCGGGGTTGGGGCGTCGGTCGATGAGCACGTCCACGACGGCGGGTTTTCCCGAGGCAAAAGCCTCTCTCAACGCGTCCGGCACCTCCCTGGAATCGCTGACCTGGACGCCGTAGCCACCCATCGAGCGGCATATGGCCCCGTGATCAGTTTTTGCAAACTCCGATGAGATGCTCTTTTCGCCCTGGTGGTGCCTCACCATACCCAACGAGGAGTCGTTCAGCACCACGTAGACCACGGGAAGATTGTACTGGACGGCGGTCGAAAGTGCGTGGACGGACATCATGAAGCCCCCGTCCCCCGTGACCCCGACTACGGGTCGGTCGGGATGGACGAGCTTGAGCGCGAGGGCCGCAGGCAGGCTCCACCCCATCCCCGCCATACCGCCGGGAGCGTATATGGTCTTGGCTCCCTGAGACTGGAAGTGGTGACACATCCAGACCCTGTTGTTGCCCGCGTCCAAGCTGATAATTGTCGAGGGGTCCAGGGTCTCCTGCAGCAGCCGAACAAGGCGTTGGGGCATAACGGGAAAGGAGTCCATGAAAAGTTCAGGATCGTTGTAGTAGGAGGCATGCTTTTTCAGCGCGGCGAGGCCTTTGACTCTCTCGCTGGTGTCTTTGTCGCTGCCGTCAAGGGCCTCAATGAGCTGGGCCATTACTTCTTTGGCGTCCCCGATCAGTCCAATATCAATTGGGAAGGACCAGCCGGCGTTACGTTCCTCAACGTCGATCTGGATGATAGTCTGCCTCTTGGGGTTGAAAAGGGACGGTGTCTCTCCGACGGTCTCCTGGCTGGAGAGCTTAGCCCCGACCACCAGCACGACGTCAGCCCTACCAACCGCGGTGTTGGCGGCCTGCTGGCCGTACTGGCCCACCATGCCGAGGGCCTGGGGATGGGTCTCGGGGAGGGTGCTCTTTCCCTTGTAGGAGGTGGCGACACCCGCGCCAAGCATCTCGGCGAGGCGCTGCAACTCTGAATGACCGTTGGCCATGTGGACACCGTTGCCCGCGACTATCACCGGGTACTTGGAATCGGCGAGGAGGGATGCCGTCCTCTCCACGTCCTCGGGGCGAGCTACGGAGGGCTTGGTGTTCAGATAGCCCTGGGTCGGGTGTATGAAGGGTGGGGACTCGACGTCCACCTCTCCCACAAGCGCTCGGCTGCGCATGAGCACAACCCCGGGCCCCGGCCTCCCGCTTAGTGAATGCTTCATCGCCAGCTGAAGCCCTATTACGGCCTCCTTGGGAGTCGTGGCAAGGGTTGTGTACTTGGACATGGAGCGAAAGATGGCCAACAGGTCAATGCTGCCGTACTCGCCCGACCCCGACTGGTTGGCAGGGTGCTGGGCCATGTCCCCGTCCGAGGTGTCAGTGAGGACAACCATGGGAGAGCTGCTTAGCTGGGCCTCCATGATGCCGAAGGATGCATTTGAGCCAATAAAGAGGCCCTGGCCCATGACCACGGCGGGTCGGCCCGTGGCGCGGCCATAAGCGTCGGCCATGATGGCAGCGCCCTGCTCGTGCCGGGCGAGAATCGCCTTGACACCCGGTCGGCTATAAAGAGAATCGTAGATGGCGCCGGTGCTTCCGCCGGGTATGCCGAAAACGTACTCTATGCCTGCTTCCTGGAGCACGTCGGCGATCATTTCGTGGCCTATGGTCATGTAATTCTCCCGCGGTCATGGTTAGCCTGCCAGGAAGTTCAGCACGTTGGCCAGTTTGGATATGCTGCATCTATAGAGCACGGTGTGGCTGGAATCGCGCAAACTATGGCGGCAAACTTCTTGTGCTGGATGTTCATTAACCTGGCAATCTTGCCGGTGGTTCGGATTTAATCGACTTAAAACCGGGAGCGCCCACATTTGGTGCGCGTAGAGCCCCGTCAAGCCGACAATGTCGTAGTCGCTCTCCTTAGTTAGGTAGCCTGTCGGCGATACAGTGTAATGCCTAGTGCCCCCACCACTCAACAGCCCGACTCATGCCGAGCTTTGCATGTCGGCGCGGCTTATAATGGCCTCGGACCCGACCCCTGGAGGCGATATCATCGAGCATAGCCGGTTTGACGAGTTGGTTGAAAAGGCCCTGGCGGACCTTCCGCCCGAGTTTGCCGAGATCCTCGGCGAAGGCAACGTGGCACGCGTCGTCAAAGACTACGCGTCTGATGAGCAGCTCTATTCTGTCGGGCTCGACCATCCGTTGGAGCTGCTCGGCCTCTACGACGGCATTCCTCTGACGGAACGCAGCGTCTTCCACACGGGCGTCCAACCCGACCGGATATTCATCTTCCAGAGGCCCATAGAAGCGATTTGTGAGACCGACGAGGAAGTAGAAGAGCAGGTCAGACAGACGGTAATCCACGAGGTCGGGCACTTCTTCGGGATAAGCGACGAACGACTGGACCAGCTGATGGGGGAGGCTCACCCATGACCACCGGAGAAAAGAACACCGGCGCCCGATCCAGCATCTGGCATTTCATCTTCATCACCCTACTCTTTGCCGTTGGCATCGAGATGCTGCGGCTGTTCATGTCGAGCCTGCTTTTCTACCTGCGCGAGGCTCGGGAAGTCTCGACAGTCGGGGTTGGGGGAGTGGCTTTTGTATGCTTCCTGATGGTGTTCCTGGCGCCTGTCCTGGCTCGGGTCATGGGCCCCGGGGGAGTGCTGCAGTTAAGCGCCGCAGGACTATGGGCAGCTCGAATCATCATCCAGTTCGTAGACGTAGCCGTCGTAGACTTCGCGTTGTCGATTGCGGGTGCGGTACTGTTTCTGTGGGCGATCCCCGCCAGCGCTTCCCTCGTATCGAACGGCAAGAGGATAGATGGCGGAACGTGGTTGCTGGGGCTCCTGGTCGGAGTGGCCTTGGACACGGCAATCAAGGGTGGCTTCGGCACTGTCGATCTATCATGGCAGAACAATGTGGGCGCCGACGTTATTGCGGTAATTCTTGCGGGAGGGCTGACAGGATCGGCGAAGATCATCTCAATGCGCAGCCGAGGCCAGAAGGCGCTACCGCCGAGTAATCGTGGCTCCCTGCTCCTTCTGGCAATCGGCCCGTTCCTATTCCTGGAGATGCTCTATTTTCAGAACATCGGGCAGCAGACGGCGCTAATCGGGTGGGACCAGCCCGGGGTCCTGGCGTTGATCGTGGCGTCCAATCTGGTGGGCCTCGCCTTGGCAGCCATAGTCATGGGTTTGCGCCGACCCTTGGCACTCACCCTAGTTCCGGCCGCGACCGTCGTGCTGATAGTCGGTTTGCTGGCGGAACAGACCGGGGCCCTTGCCGCGACCGTCATGCCTGTCGGGCACCTAATGCTGGTATTGCTGATGGCGTCCCTGGCTTCCCGGAATGGCCCCGAACTACAAGGCAGGAGGTTTACGTCGGTCACGGTCTTCTCGGGTGTGGGGATGCTGATCTTTCTCGGCGCAGTTTTCCTCTACTACGCCACCTACGACATTAGCGTCGGCGTGCCTCAACGGGCGATCATTATCGGGGCGGCGGTATTCATTGGCGTAACGGTCTGGGTGGGGACCTGGGGGAAGTCGGTGGAAAGGCCCCGGGCGCCTTTCATATGGGCAGGACGGGTGGCGGCCCTGCTAATGCTGTCTCCCTTAATCCTGACCATTACATGGGCCGAGCCGGAGGTCGAGGCTGGGGACGGCCTTCCCGTCAGGGTGATGGCCTACAACATCCACCAGGGATTCGGCACTGAAGGCGGCTTCGAGCTAGAGGAGATAGCGCGGGTGATCGAGGCTGAGAATCCCGACATTGTTGCTCTCCAGGAGGTGTCTCGGGGCTGGCTGGTAGACGGGTCCGTCGACATCCTGACATGGCTCTCCCAGCGGCTCGACATGGACTACGCCTGGGGGCCCGCCGCCGATTCCGTATGGGGCAACGCGGTGTTCAGCCGTTATCCTATCGTCCTTTCAGAAAACCACGAGATGCCCAACAACGACGACCTGTCCCTGGACAGAGGGTTCCTCTGGGTGGAAATAGACATCGGGGACGAGGAGCCGCTGCGGATTATCGCCACGCACTTCCACGCGGGACGGGACGAGGGTGAACACCGGATACCTCAGTCGGAGGCGATATTCGAAAGGTGGGACGGGTTATCTCGAACCGTATTCCTGGGCGACCTCAACGGCAGGCCGGGAGACCCGGAAATTACCCTGCTGGAGGAAACCGGGCTTCTGGACTCCTTCGTAGACTCAGGGACCCAAGGCAAGGGGTTCACTTCCCCGTCGGACGGGCCACACCAGCGCATCGACTATGTGTGGACGAGCCCTGACCTGGAGTCAACGGGATACTCATCCACCCAGAGTCAAGTATCTGATCACTTCCCAGTGGCAACAACGATCAACGTACGCTAAAAGCACTCGCTATCGTTGACTGGAAGACGGGTATATAAGATATCGCTCCCGCTTTATCAAAAACAGGCCGCCAGGCCTGATGGTGTTATACGGGAGCGGGTTTTGCCTCGGGCCAACTATGCGCCGGAAGGCCCGAGGCTGAAACGTTAGCTAACTGGACTTGCCGATGCGGAACATCTTTGTTCCGCAGACCGGGCAGATGCCTCGGGTGGCAGGCCGACCATTCTTCATCGTGATCTGCTCG
The DNA here is from genome assembly GCA_965197585.1 of Dehalococcoidia bacterium. Lineage (GTDB taxonomy): Bacteria > Chloroflexota > Dehalococcoidia > Plut-88900 > Plut-88900 > Plut-88900. Next base: position 1,091,744 of record OZ240215.1, on the reverse strand, counting down.
GCGTCTTTGATCTCCTGGGAGGCTCGACACTTTACGCAATATCCTTGCATTTGTTTCCCCTACCTTAGAATGAGAATGTTGCGGGCCATTCTGACGCTCTAATATCAGACGCGCTCAACGGCCCACGTAGCACGCTTAAAAGCATCTCATAGGTCTTGCCCTGCGGTCAATAGACAATGGGGGCTCTTTTAGGGCTTGGAATTCAATTTAGGCGTCCCAAGGCCGTCTGAGCACCCCTATTGCAGGTTTCAAAGCACTGGAGCACATAGCCAGAGGAAGGATCGCCTGAGCCCGCGAGGCGTGTCTTCTATTCGGTCGCCGGCAACAGGGACTGATGGGTCTCGGACTGCAGGGAGACCGCTTCCCAGTCGTAGAGCATGGGTAGGAGGGCGACGTTGGCCCATGTCTCGGACTGGTCGGAGTAGTGAGGGCTTCCCGGATGCCCGGACGCTCCCAGGGGCACGACCCAGCGTGAGTTTTCCCAGTTCGACGCATCGAACACGTACCGGGCCATGGAAGCCGACGTTAGTATGTATGGCTCCGCAGCCGAGTAGGAGCCTGCCAGGGGCGTAAAACCGTCTCCGTGTGTGCCCACAGACGGGGGATTGAGTTCCTGGGCCAGATTGGGGAAGGCAGCGGACAGGGCGTGCCTGGGACTCGTTCTGTGAACTCGGCCCCAGGTCCACTCAGACATCTCCCCACCGAGCCAAGCCTTCAGCTTAGCCACTGCTGTTTCCAGGGCCCCGGCGAGAAGAGAGTGAACTTCAGTCATCTCGCCGAAGGAGGATAGCGACTTGAGCTGGTCGTGCAGACTCGACTTTGTGCGCCCGTACCAGGACGGCGCTCCCCGTCCCGTCTCACCTGCCATTTCTTCAGCCAGGGGACCGAGGATGGACGAGGAATATGCCTCGGCGAGGGCATCGTGGAAAGCGCTAAAGATAGTTGGCTCCGGACGGCCTCTGTCCATCCGGCGATCCCATGAATGGAGCATGCGCTTTGCTTCTGTGGCCGCTTCGGTACGCATCTCCACATCGTTCAGCAGCTCACACAACTCCCGGGCCGGTATCGACGTACGCAGCGCGTGCACAGAGGCCATGTCTTCCACAGAAGCCGCGGCCAGTGTTTCGAGGGCTTGATAGATACACCTGGCTCGGTGCTCGCCGTCGTAGTCCAGGCCGATGTAGTAAGGATAGTCCTCGTCGGCGATGCGGTTGTTGGCAGTGACGATAAAACCGGTCTCGGGGTTCCGAGACCTTGGCATTTCCTCGAATGGGACGTAGCCGGACCACTCATAGTCTCCACTCCAGCCGGGAACCGGGACCCATCCGTTGGCCTTGGGCCTGATCGGGAGTCGGCCACGGGTCAGATACTTTATGTCGCCTTGCACGTCTACGCAGACGAAGTTGTTGGCTGGGTCAACCCAGTCCCGCATCGACTCGTCCATCTCGTCAACCGACGTGGCAGTGAGCATCTGACTTATCGAGTCGAAGGCCTTGATGGGTTCGACGGTCGCGGTATACCTGAGAGCTAAGGCTGTCCCTTTGGCCGGGTCTCCTGCCACGATAGAACCGTGTCGGGTGGAGATGATTTCGAATTCCTCCGAAGGCCCATCTGCCACTTGTATGACTTCGGTCGAGACCTCGGCAGGTGCCCACTCACCCTTGAATTCATAGAATCGGGAGTCGTCGTCCTTGAATCGCTCGATGAAGAGGTCCTGGTAGTCGGCCATGGCGTGGGTTACGCACCAGGCTACGTGAGCGTTGTGTCCAAAGTGCGGAAACCCCGGCACGCCGGGGAATGAGAGCCCTACAACATCAAACTCGTCACACGCTATGTGGTTCTGGTAGTAAACGCTGGGCGCATCAAGCCCCCGATGTGGGTCTCCTGCGAGGAGAGGTGCGCCGGAGGCAGTCCGGCTCCCATGCACCGCCCAGTTATTGCTTCCACCCTCTTCCCTTGTAGGGAGTCCAGGCCACTCCGCGCCTTCAAGGAAGTCAGGCAGCGACTTATCCGTCGGGCCTGAGTATTCGCCTCCCGGCGGCACGATAAGCAGCTCGCCGGGCCGGGACTCGGGCATCGCTTCCTGTGCCTTCTGGTAGCCGAGCCGTCCGACCATCCGCGCGTTCCACAGCTTCCGCTCAAAGGAGCCCATCAGGATGTGGCGCACCTTGAAAACGGCCATCGAGTGCCAGGGTTCCCAGGGCTCGGGGCCCGAGCCTATGATCCGGTATTCGATGGGCAACTCGGAGGCGGTCTGAATGAATGCGTTGACGCCCCTGGCATAGCTTTCGAGCATGGCCCCGGTATCCGGGCTCACGACTTCGAAGTCGGCTTTTGCACTTGCCCCGAGCCGAAACCTCCGCATCAGCTTGTCCTGCTCAACGCCAGCGGGCCCTGCTATTTCGGCCCATCTGCCCAAGGCCCGGCGCCGATCCCAGTCCATGTGCCAAAGCCGGTCCTGAGCCGTTACGAATCCTTGTGCAAAGAACGCGTCCTGCAGAGAGGAAGCCTGGACGTGGGGTATGCCCGACCGGTCTCGGTAGACGGTGACCGTACCATCCAGCCCGGCAAGGTTGAGCGTCCCGGTCAGGTCGGGCAGTACGGCCTTCAGGTCCCCCGCTCCGATTTCGGTTGTGCTTAAACCATCCACGGGTCACACGTGGCACGAGCCATTGTGGCCGCTGCAGTGATGACCGTTCCCGTGGCTGGAGGGGGGCACGTCCAGGGCGGGGTTGCGGTCGAAGAAGCTGACGGGTTTCAGGCTGAACCCGGTGTACATCACCGGCATGACAGGCCAGTCTTCGGGGCGGGGGACGTGGTGATGTCCGAAGGTATACCAGACTACGAGATCGGTGTTGTCGAGGCTCCGGTTGGCCTTCGTGTAAGCCGGAAGTCCGGCCCCACCCGGATGCTGATTGGGGTAGTCGCCTGCGGCGTCCATTTCCGCGGGGTCGTAGGGCGTGACCCAGAGGTGTTTGGTCATGAACCCCGCTCTTTTGATGACCGAGGCGTCGTCGTGGGCAAAGGGCAACACATTCTCTCCCGGTATCAGCTTGTAGGAGGTCTTCTGCCCAAGGTAGTTAGTCTCCGATTCGCTGGTTATAAGCCAATACCTGGCCGAGTATGGGTCGATGTTGCGCTGGGCTTCGGACTCGGTCTTCAGCTGAGTTTTCTCTGCATAGAAGGCGTTGTGGTGGGGGTTGTTTTCGTCAGCGGGGCAGGCGTAGCTGTTGACCTCGTAGACTGAGTTCTTCTGCCCATCCACCGCCATGTCCATCCTGACGTTGAAAAAGTGTTGATGGATGTGGGCCGCGAGTTGAGGTGCAATCAAAGTCCCGTGCTCGGGCACGTGGCCCGGGGGAACGGCGGCGTTATTCAATACGCCGGTAAGTTTGACCTCGTACTGGATCGTCCCGTCCTGGTAGAAGTACCAGAAGAACCCGTATTCATAGTTTCCAACCGTGGAGATGAACGAGACGACCAATCGGCGGGAGCGCCGCACCTCGGTCTCTCCGGTCCGCCAGTCGACGTGCTTCCAGAGTATCCCGAAGTCCTCTTCGTGCATGCAGATGGCGTTGGGTATTTCCATTACGCCGCCCTGGGTGTCATTTGTCACGGCGTCGAAATAGCGAATCTCGCCCAAGCAGTCACACCCCAGGGTAAGGGAGTTGGCCAGGTTGCCGATGCCGTACTCTCCGGCGTCAAAGGCGTTCTTGCGGAAGTGGGGCGAATTAGGCTCGCCGTAGGGGACAACCATCTCGGAAAGACAGGTCCGGTAGATAATCGGGCGTCGACGCCCCTGGTCTGTGTAAGCGATGTCATAGAGGACCAGGCCCTCCCTGGGAGTGAACCCGAGACGCATGTCCCACTTCTGCCAGGCAACGTGCCACCCGTCCACCGTGAAACTGGGGCCCTCGGGCTGGGTGATTTCTATGGGCTTAAGGTCTTCCCGGAACTCGTGAATGAAATTCTGGGAGTAGTTGCCGTCGGTCGGAGGGAGGGGCACAACGCCGTGGTCGATAACCCGAAGTACCTTCATCTCATTAAGGTCGACCACTGGGACTACGCCCTCAATGGGTCGGGCATAGCCGTTGTCCTTGGGGCTGGAGCGAAGCCAACAGAGCGAGTAGGACAACCGCATTCCGTTGTCGCCCTCATACCCGTAATTGCCTGCAGCCCAAGGATCAACCATCACGAGGTCCACGTTGGTGATTCCCCGTCGGGCGAGGGCCTCTCGGAATGCCGGGTCGGCCTTGACGGCCTGCTCGCACTCGTAGAACTCGTCCAGCATGATCTTGGGCTGGACTCCGGGGATGTGATTCCATGACTTCACGCGGTCCTCGGAGAGAGAGACGACGGCCTCGTAAGTGCGGCGGGAGTCGTTGTCCAGGATACAGATGAAAGCCTCACGAGGTAGCGCTTTCGTACCGTCGTAGGCCAGGACGTCGTCCTTGGGCGGTTCGTTGAGGACGACGGTCTCGTACCTCACTCGCGGCCCGATGTCCTGGTCCCGATTCAGTATTTCCACGGCGCGGACTATTTCACCAGGGGTGAGGGGGTCGAGGGGATGGGCGGTCGGGGACCGAGTCTCGGCGGCTTCGGGGGCCTTCTTCAAGGTGGTCATAGATACCTCCGGCAAGGCTAAACGAGGGCGATAGCCCAGTATATATGTCGGCACACGATGCCTTCAACAAAGAATGGGGCGGCGACGCACGCGCCGCCGCCCCACCGAGACCTGCGGAGACCTATAAGCCGAGTTCTGTATCCGCCTGAGGCGGACGGTGGCCATCTATCTGGGCCCGGCGTTACCGCCGGGCTCGAGCAGCCAACCCGAGGACGGGCCGGGTCCCATTGTCCTCCTATTTGGCCTTGCTCCGGATGGGGTTTGCCCAGCTAGCCGGTCTCCCGACTACTGGTGAGCTCTTACCTCGCCATTTCACCCTTACCCGCCATGGGCGGGCGGTATGTTTCTGTGGCACTTTCCGTAGGGTTTCCCCTCCTGGGAGTTACCCAGCATCCTTCCCGGTGGAGCTCGGACTTTCCTCCCGCCGAGGCGGGCGGCCACCCGGTCTCCAAGTCCCATTCAAGACTATGCCACCCTAACGGGGAGGTCAAATTCAGCGAGCGTCCAAAGCCCGGTTGGCGAGGGCGTCGGCGTGGCGGTTGTCCCATCGAGGCACGTGCTGGATAACGTACCCATCGAATGATCGCAGTAGTCCCTGGACCTGGGAGAGGAGTTTTTTCAACTTGGGTTTCCTGGTCCGGTAACTGCCGTTGACTTGCCTGACTATCAGTTCCGAGTCAAGACGGATGTCGACAAACTCGACACCCAATTCCAGGGCCTTGGCCAGTGTCTCAACCAGTGCCCTGTACTCCGCCACGTTGCTGGTGGCAATGCCTATGGCCTTGCTGACCTCGGCGATGACCTGGCCTTCGTAGTCCCATATCACGCCGCCGATGGACGCGGGCCCCGGGTTTCCGCGGGAAGCGCCGTCAGTCTGGATGATAGCTTTGCTCATCACGCCGTCACTCCTTTCAAAGTGAGGCTGGGGGAGGTGGGGTGGACGTGAACTACTCGACCCACAGGATCCTTGAGCAGGTAGGGCATTGGGACAGTTCTCTGCCGGCCTTCGCTTTTTGGACCACGTTCATTGGCAAGGATATGCGGCAAATGTTGCACATTCCGCGCCCAATGGTCGCTAAGGCCAACCCTCCCAGCGACTGTCGAAGAGTTTCGTACAGGTTCTTCGGGTCCGCGTCTAACGCAGAGGCCCTACCGTCACGCTTTTCGGAAAGCTCCAGAAGATCGAACTCCAGCTTGTCCTTCTCGTTAGACAGGTCCTTTAGCTCGGTCTTCCTATTTTTCTTGGCGGCGGAACGCTGGGCTTCTTTTTCAGCAGCAACTTTTGATGCAGCATCGTGCTCGTCAAGAATATTGAGAAAGCTGTCTTCCGCTTCGGAAAGCCGCTTTTTGAGGTTTTCCACTTCCCGTTCCATACTCTGGAGTTCGCGGGGATTGCCGACGGAGCCGTCGTAGGTCTTTGTCTCCAGTGGCCCGAGGCGCGCCTGGATGTCGCTCATAAGGGCCTCTGCTTCACGCTGACGCCGCTCCACACCCGCGAGCTTTTCCTGGGCTCGACTAAGGACTGCCTCGGCTTTCCGGAGCTCTGAATCGTCCGTCAATTTGCGGTTGACGAGAGCCAGGGCGGCGTCCGTATCGAGGATTGAAGCATCCAGCTGATGCAGTTCGTAAATTTGCCTTCCGACCGCCATACCAGCCTCACTAATGGGATCAACTCGGGTTCCGGGGCGCGGGGACTACGATTCTATGGACACGCCTTCCGATGTGTCAACGTCTCCGATTCCGAATTGGAGGCGCCCTATGGCTATGATAAAATTTCCTTAAGCTCTGGAAACAAATGTTACTATCTTCGTTCCGCCATTGAGGCTAGAGTACATTGCCCATTTGCAAACGGCTCGCTACAGTCATTCTTCTCATCTCCGTTATCGCCCTCGTGTTCGCCTGCCGGGGCGGCGGGGACATAACCCCCGTGGACTCGACCCCCAATGAGTCCACCTCCGATGCCAGCCCCCAATCCACGACTACTGCGGAACCTAATGAGGAGCCGCTCACCATAAGCCTGCCAGACGAAGCCCGCGCCCTCTACGAAGTTTGGCGCATAGTCCAGCGGGAGTACGTGGATATCGACAACGTAGACGCGCGCGTGCTGAGCGACGGGGCCATATTCGGCATCCTGGAAGCTACCGAAGACACGTCCCTCTCCATAGCCGAGGCTCGGGCCCTGGAATACGACCTGGAGCTGGAGGAGAACTATTTCTCGGTGCCGGGAGGGGACGAACTGGAGGAGGCCTACGAGGTCCTCGCGTACGCATACACCCAACCCTCCAATACCGCGTTGGGACTGGAAGACCTGAACACCGCCGCCATCCGAGGCATGGTGGGGGCCCTGGCCGATCCGTATACAGCCTACCTGTCCCGGGAAGACCTGAGGTTGGACCAGGCGGACCTGGAGGGTTCGTTCCACGGGATCGGGGCCTACGTGGGCACCAATAGCGAGGGGTACCCAATAATCATATCCCCGATGGAAAACTCTCCCGCCGAGGCCGCCGGAATCCTGGCCGGCGACATCATCCTGGAGATCGACGGAATCGAGGCGAACTCCATCACCCTGCGGGAGTCGATACTGCGCATCCGGGGGCCGGAAGGCACGCCTGTAGAGCTCCTGATCCAGCACCTTCTGGACCATGACCCTGAGCGAGTGGTCATCGTGCGCGGCAATATTCCAATCGACAGTGTCAGTATGGAATCTCTCGACGACGACATATATCGAATCAGGATCCACCTGTTTACCCGCCGCACCCCCGGTGAGACAGAGGCGTTCCTGGAAGAAGCTCTGTCCCAAGGAGCTAAGGGAATCATCCTGGACGTGCGCCAGAATCCGGGTGGGCTGCTGCGGGAGACCGTCCAGGTCGCCGACCTCTTCCTGGACGGCGGCCTGGTGCTAATCGAGATGGAAGGTAACGGCAGCAGGACCGACTGGGATGCTGACGGCGGCGGCGTAGCCCTGGACGTGCCCCTTGCCGTCCTGGTTGACGCGCACAGCGCCAGCGGCGCAGAGGTGCTGGCGGGCGCACTGCAGGACCGGGGCCGGGCCCAGCTTATCGGGCTCCCGACCTTCGGCAAGGGAAGCGTCACCCGGCTATACAACCTGTCGGACGGGTCGGGGCTGAATGTCACCTTTGCCCGCTGGCTCACCCCCGACGGCGACGTAATCGAGGGGTTCGGCATCGAACCTGACATCCTGGTGTCTTTCACCGAAGCTGATCTCGCGGCCCAGAAGGACGTCCAGCTGGAAGCCGCCATCGAGCACGTGCTTTCGATATCGGGATAACGTTTGTACCTCTCATGAAAACCATCAGCGTCAACCGCAAGGCCCGTTTTGAGTACGACATCCTGGAGTCGTTCGAAGGAGGACTCGTGCTTACGGGAACGGAGATCAAGTCGATCCGGGACGGCAAGGTCAATATCCGGGATGCATTCGCACGCCCCGAAGACGACGAGCTTTGGCTCCACGGCGCCCACATTTCGCCTTACTCCAACGGCAATCGTTCGAACCACGAGCCCATGCGCCCTAGAAAGGTGCTTATGCACCGCGGCCAGATCGACTACCTCTCATCCAAGGTGCAGGAAAAGGGATTAACCCTGGTTCCGCTCAGGCTCTACATCAAGAACCATAAGGCGAAGATAGAGATCGGGGTGGCACGCGGCCGCAAACTTTATGACAAGCGAGCGGCCATCGCACGTCGGGAGGCCGATAGGCAGATGCAGCGGGCGGTCCTCAAAGAAATCGGCATAAGACGGAGCTGACGCTCTTCGGGTCCCGAGCCCCAAGCAAGACGTTATGTTAAAATAAAGTCCTACAGCTTGGGGACGCGTGGGCTCGACAGGAGTCACGGTAACCCAGGGTTGCAGGCCGAGGCGCCGTGGGACTCGTAAAACCAGCGGCAAAAACATAACTGGCAAACGTCAGTACGCACTGGCTGCCTAGACACTAGGTAACCCGTCCTGTTCGGCCTCTCCTCGAAGGCCGTCTCAGGGCGACGCAAATCGAGGTGCTCCTGCCCTAATGCTGTGAGGGACAGGTTAAGACTATTCAGCTAGCCTTCCGTTGTCGTCGTCGGCTGCGATACGGCGGGCGAAATTTAAGTGCCGTCTAAGCCTGTAGACGCTCTGGGGCCACCTTCTGGACGGGGAGTTCGACCCTCCCCCGTCTCCACCAAGTAAGAAGACACTCGGGCGGTTGGCTAAGCCAACCGCCCGAATCTTTTGCTCTGCCAGGACGCCCTACTTCAGTAAGTAAGTCCCGTGTTTCTTAGCCATCGTGAACGAGACCATCACGTTCGAGGGCCAGGAATGCTCTGGAGCCTTGCCCGACAAGGTGCGCCGCAGCTACGACATGACAGTCTAGTCCCTGGTGGGGTGAGCTAGACGGAACAGTAGGCGCTACGTCTGTAGTTGAAGATGGACGTTGCCCGTGTCCGGATTGTTTGAAGCAGGGTACTCCGAATGATACACTCGTCGCTAACATCGACCCGACAACCTCAGTGAGTAGACCCTCAAACGGTTCCGGGATGCCTCGGGCGGCAAATGGTCGTCAATGTGAGGCTGACGGAGCCCCGGAGCAGTCGAGGTGGCCCCAGAGAAGCTGAAACGGCTGCAAAGGCCGGAGCGGGGATTGCCCCTATAACAAGGAGGTCATGGATGAAGCCCATAGACTACGTAGCCAACCTCAACGCCTATTATCAAGGCCACGGGTTTCCACCCTACAAGTGGTCAGTGTTCCGCACCACGACCTGGAGCCCGTTCGAGAAGCCGCTCGACCAGGCGAAGGTGGCGCTGCTCTGCTCCTCCGGGATGTCCCGCAGGGACCAGGAGCCTTTCGACCCCTTGGCCAGAAGCGAGCTAAGCTACCGGGAGATCCCCAAAGACACCCCGACCGAAGACCTGATAATCAACTACAACTATTATGACCACCGTGACGCCGACCGGGACCCCAACGTCATCTTGCCTTTAGACAGATTCCGGGAGTTGGAGCAGGAGGGCTATATAGGGGAACTGGCCGAAATCAACTACGGACTCGGAATGGGGAGAATGTACAAGCGTACAGCTCTCCAGACACAGTTGGCGGCCGAGATCGCCAGAAAACTCAAGGAGGCCAAGGTTGACGTCCTCTTCTGTGTACCTGCCTGACCGCTGGACCACCAGTCCGTTGGACTGCTAGCGAGGGTAGTTGAAGAGGTAGGCGTTAGCACCGTGTACGTAGGCTCGGTCAGGGATATGATGGCTCAGGTGAAGCCACCCCGGCCGGTGTTCGTCAACTTCCCCTTGGGACATCAATGTGGCAAGCCGTTCGACAGAGAGCTCCAGATGAACATCATCAAGGACGCTCTCGGCACTCTGAACACGCTCGATGAGCCGGGCCGGATCACCGACCTGCCCTACGAATGGGGTGAAGATTTCACCCACGGGACCGGCGGAAGCGAACTGCCAGCCGATCAGCGGCCGCCGGGTCGGTGAGAGGCCGGGCGCGGCATTTCCATATCTTACTTCAGTAAGTAAGTCCCGTCTCTCTTGGCCATCGCCACCCCGGCGAGCATGTACATGATGACGTAGACGATCACCCGATAGACCACTGCGGACCCGGGCGGGATGCAGATGAAGGAAAATCCCGACACCCCCCGCTTCCCCACCTCATGGGCTATCTTGATGATCTCGAAGTCGGATAGGCCTATGGGCTCCACCGCCTCTCCGAGGATGTCCCCGGGCGCGGGCCCCGCGCCGCCCATCACGTCCATGTCGAAGTGTACGTAAACGGCTTTCGTGCCGTTGTAAGCCCGGTCCAGCTCGTGGGCCACGCCCTTCATGCCGAGCTCGTCGCGCACCTCCCAAGAGGAGATGAACCGAGCCCCACGGTCGGTATATGATTCGACGAGATCCTTTCTCTCCAGCATCCCCCGCTCCCCAATCTCGACCAGATGCTGGGGATGCATGTTTTCGTGGAACTCGTACATCTTGTGCTTCCAGCTTGCAGAGCCGGCGATTCTCGGGTCCTGGGACAGAAAGTCTATCGGTTGGATGTCCCAGTGCGTGTCGAGGCTGACGCATCCCACGGAGCCGTCGGTACGTTCGGCTATCGGCTTGGCAATGGCATAGGACCCGCACGGAGAATTCTGCCCGATAACCACCGGAATGGCCCCTGCATCCAACACCTGTCCCACCTTCATCTCTACGGCCGCCTGGGCCTTTAGTATGTTCTCGGGGGACTGGTCTCTCATAACCTCGGCGGGTATGGGAGCGTCACCGTAGTCAACGACCTTCAGGTGATCAAACACGTCCATCCGGAACTCCTGGATGTACCCCGACTGGTATCGCGCCGACTGCTGCCTGACCCTCTTCGGCGCCGAAAGCCACTCGTTTCGGTCCACACCCGCGTAGGTATCGTGGGTTGTGGCCACGTAGGGCGCGCCGATTATCGCCGCGTCAACGCCCTTCAAGTCTTCCGGCGTCTTGGCCTCGGGCAATCCCATGAAGGTTGGAGTCTCGGGGGCGAGGGTGGGGAACATAGGCCTGTCCCCGAAGCTACCCTTGATGAACTCCTCCCAATCCCCCATAAACTCTTCCCAGGTCGGGTATCGCATAGCGCACACTGTGGGCCTCCTTAAGGCTCGGGCCTGGACTAACTGCAGACGGCCTGTATGAACTTCAAGTATAGGTCGACGCTCTGGTGAAGCTGCTCAACGCTAACCCATTCGTTAATGGTGTGGGCCTGCCGCAGGTCTCCCGGCCCGACCACTATGCACGGAACAGCCTCGCTAAGGATGCATGCGTCGGTGCGATACGGGACCGAGATTGGCGCCTGCTCGCCGGTAATTTCCAGTGCCAGCTGGACCAATTCAGAGTCGGGCGCAATGTAGAGGGGCGGTCCGCTGCTCCACGATTCCAACTCCAGCCCCGCCCTATCCGCCGACTCCTGCACTCGAGCCAGCACGGGGCCCGGGTCCAGGGTGGGTGTATAACGGAAATTCACCCGGCAGATGCTGAGCGGAACGGTTACGTTGGCCACCGTTCCATGATTGTCGATGGTGATGTTCCAGTCTGGGAAAGGCGGCTCGAAGCTCGGGTCCCAGTAAGCCTCGTTTTCCACCAATTCGGCGTAGAGTTGGCCCATCTCGTGGATGAATGGGATCATGGCTATGTTGGCATTCAGTCCCTTACCACTGGAGCTGTGGGCCGCCCTGCCCCGAGCCGTCGCGCTGAATGTGATAGCCGCCTTGTGTGCGTTGACCACTTGCAGATTTGTGGGCTCGGCGACTATGCAGTACCGAGGCGCGACATACCGTAGGATTTCCGATTCATCGACTATGCTGCGAGCGCCTTGAGTGTCGGTTTCCTCGTCGGTAGTGTAGATGAGGGTCAACGGCGCCTGAGTCCCAAGTCTGGCGTATGTCTCGGCGGCAACCAGTGTTCCGGCAATGGCACCCTTCATGTCCACCGCCCCCAGCCCGTACATTTTCCCGTCTTCAACTCTCGCCTCGAAGGGATCGGCATCCCAGCCCAGACCTGGCACCGTGTCCATGTGCCCGGAGAGGGCCAAGCCTCCGCTCCCCTTGCCTACCCGCGCTACAACCGAGACCTTATGACGGCCACCGGGGTCTGTGTACTCGATTCGCTCAATCTCGTCGGCGAAGGGTGTGAGGATATCGGAGACGAACTCGGCCAGGGGTGCGTTGCTAACGTGGCTCTGGGAATCGTTTGCGATCAGCTTACGGGTGAGGGTCTCGACGTCGTCCATTCGCGTTAGCCTTATTGAACGTTGGAGAACAAGGTGGCGCTATTGGACGCAGATTAGCATAATCAGGCGCTAGCCGCCGAAAGCAGAGGCTGGTCGAAGGTCATAATCGTCTCAACGCCCCGATTCCTACAACTTGCCAGGTGGCAGAGGTCTCGAGTCGCCAGTCCAGGATAGCTATCGTGGAGTTGTCGGGCCTTGTCCACATCCGCCCACTCCAAAGGCCACACTTGTGCGATGTCACTTGTGACCAGTGACATCGCATCATCCAATTGTTGAAGTCTACCAGTGCGTCGATAGACGTGGAGCAACTCTTGGAGTACTTCCACAGAGGTAACTAGGGACGTGCCGCTGTCCCGAGCGCTACGGAAAAACTCCTCCGCTGGACTCTTCAACGGATGACTGCTTCCCACAGCATAAATGAAGACGTTGGTGTCGACGAAAATCACGAGGCGTCCGCTACTGACGGACGCACCTCATTAATCAGCTTCTTGTACTCCTCCCAGTCGGGTTCACGTTCGGGTCCTGGAATCTCATCGCACTTACGGAAGAACGCGTCAAGGTCTTCAATTCTGCCAGGCCTGGTTGCAGGGGGTGCCCACCCGAGACGCTGGCGAGCGGCAGCCTTCAGCCATTCATCAAGGGGCTTGCCCTCTCGATGTGCTTGAGCCTTGAACAGCTCTCGCTCTTCGTCGGAGAGTATCAGTTGTATCCTCGGCATTGCAGCCTCCCGACCACAAGAACTCTTGTGGTCACATTATACACTCACGCCTACGCCTTCCCCCTAACTCGCCGTTCTCGGACGGTATACGAAGAAGCCGAGCACCATAGCAAAGGCAATGACCAATGTAACTATGGTGATCACGAGGGCTAAGTCTGTCCCGGTCTCTTCTTCCTCCGCCTGAGATGTCGAGGTAGGGGCAGAGGTGGGTGAAAATAGTGCAGGTGCAGTTAGGATTGTGGTAGGCGTGGGAGCAGGCGTCTCGGCGGGTTTGGGCGTATTGGTCGGGGTGGAGGTATGGCTGGGAGTTGCCGTGGGAGTGGGGGTGAGAGACGGTGGAGGCGTGGGTGTTGGGGAGGGTGGAGGAGTGGGGGTCATGGTGGGCTCGGCCTTGGGTGTGGATGTGGGGGTTGGTTCGGGGGTAAATATGGGCTCGGGTGTTGATGTGGGTTCGGGGGTAGGCGTATGAGTGGGTGTTGCTGCGGGCACGGGGGTTGGCATTTCCGTGGGCTGTGCGGAAAGAGTATTGAACCTCTGTACTTGGGTGTCGGTAGCCGGAAAAGTCTCATACAACGAAGCCTGTACCTCGTATTCAGTATCGGGAATCAAGCCCGGTAACAGGGCATCCACTGTTGACGCATCCGTTTCCGTTTGGCTTGCACTCCAGTCCCCCTCAGGCAGCCCGCGGTAGCGCATATAGACCGTCCGGATATTCCCTTCAGAGTGAGAAATTGTGACCGTGACGGTGGCTTCTATTGCAGCAACACTTCCGACATTCACCCCCGACACCTTAGTCGCAGGGGTGGTCGTGAAGATGGCCGAAACAGTATCCGCAGGAGGGAAGGCTGATTCAAGGGACACCTCGACTTCGTAGGTTGTGCCTCCTGTAAGGCGTTTCAGGTCGAAGGGAGCGGCGGAGGCCGACGTTACGAGGGTTTCAGGATTGTTCCAAGTATTTGAGCCCCAAATTCGGATACGCAGATGGATTGTCAAACTGCCTTGAGGGTCGTCTATATGCACAATGATAGAGGCCGTGGTCTGCGTAATAGGCCCTCCTGTTACGGAGGATGGCTTCGGCCTTTTTGCAGCCGTAAGGAAGGTCTCAGAAATAAGCTCCTCAAAGTCGTGATTCAGTGAAACCTCTACTTCGTACTCGGTGTCCGGCATCAGACCCGACAAAGTAAATCGCGCAGTGTCCAAAGAGGTTGTTCGGGTTTGAGGCACGCTCCAAGCCGAGTCTCCATGGGCTTGGTGGCGCAGATAGACCGTTGTCCGGGGTTGTGGCCCGTTAATCTTCACAATTGCAGTCCCGCTCTTTTCCGTTATGTCCTCGACTGTCACGTCTGAGACCTTGGGATTCGGTTGCGTAGAAAAGACCACAGATACAGTGCTGTCTGCTGGGAAGTCCTTGTCAAGGGACGTCTCGACTTCATATCCCGTATCAGACTTCAGGTCCGCTAAGGAAAACCGAGCGCTGGGTATGGAGGTAGTACGGGTTCTGGTCGTACTCCAGGTCCCTGTACCCTCGACACGGAACCGCAGATATACCTTCATCTGAGCCTGTGGGCTGTCAATGTCCACTGCAATTGTGGCGGACACATTGGTGATGCCCTCCACATTTGCCTCAGAGACCCTGGGCGCGGGCTCGGTGATAAATGTCTCGAGTGCCGAGTTATCACCGGGGAAGCTCTCCTCTGAAGAGGCCTCCACCTCGTATTGAGTATCCGGCAGGAGGCCCGCTAGGAAAAGACGCACCGTATTGGAGCTAGTAATTCGGCTTTGAGGTTCGCTCCAAGCCCCCGTTCCCAAGGCTATGTAGCGCACGAAGACCGTAGTCTGGCCTTGGGGATCTTCAATCTCTGCAATCGCGGTCGCCTCTGTGTCGGTTATGTCTACCAGCCTGAGCCGCGAAACACTAATTGCGGCAGTTGTAAAGATATCGTACGCGGATTCGTGGACCGGAAAGTCAGGGGATAGGGACGCTTCTATATCGTAAGTCGTGGCGGCCGTCAGCCCTCCAAGCTCGAATGGAGCGGTGTCCGTAGCGGTGGTTCGGCGAAGTGTACGGCTCCACGTATTCGTGCCTTCGATCCCATACCGCAAATTCACCGTTACTCGGTTTTCCGGGCCTGCGATCAATACAACCACGGTCACCGAGCCAGGCGTTATGTCTTCTGTGAAGAGCCCGGAGACCCGAACCACTGGTGAGGATGGCCTGGACGTCATTGCTTCGGTAGTAAAAGTGGCGGACCGACCCAGAGAGAAGCCGTTATCCAGCGACACTTCCACCTCGTATTCTGTGTCCGGCATCAGGCCCGACAATGAGAATTCCGCAGCTTCAGTCGTAGTTATCTCGTGTTGGATCGCAATCCAAGCTCCAGAGGGTGTCTCGCGGTAGCGCAGGTGGACGGTTACGGCGGTCCCATCCGAGTCGAAGATGCTCACAATAGCACTGGCTGAATTCTGCTCGACATCTGCCATGTTCACCGAACCGATGCTCGGGGGAGCTGCCGTTGTAAAGGTGGCGGACTCGACCTCTGAGGTGAATGAGCCATCCAGAGACACCTGCACTTCGTATTCGGAGTACGGGGCCAGACCTGTCAGCGCGAAGGTTGTTGTATCTCCGACCACCGACTTCGGAGAAGGGATAATCCAAGAGATCTGTGTTGAAGGCACGATGCTGTAACGCAAGTAGACCTTGTTTTCACCGGGCCCCGGTTCGGCGATGGTTACCGTGACTGTAGCTTTGGAAGTGGTGACATTTTCTAGGCTCACACCCGAGACCCTTGGGAGGAGGGTGGTGAAAGTCGTGGATTCAGTCTCGGTGGACAGGAAACCGACTCCCAGGGAGGCCTCCACTTCGTAGCGGGTACCGGGATTTAGGCTGAGCAGCGTTTTCGTTGCTGTATCGGTAGAGGTGGTTATGGTGATTGGCGGATCGCTCCAGGGCTGGGTGTCGTCGGTGCGGTATTGGATGTGTACCGTCTTGGAAGAAGTACCTGGGTTGGCAATGGTTATAACGACGGTCGCCTCCGTCAGGGTGACGTTCTCAACAATCACTTCAGAAACGGATGGGTCGGGGGGTAGGGTTGTGAAATTCTTAGATAGGATGTCAGTCTGCAAAAAATCCCCGTCGAGAGACACTTGTAACTCATAATCGGTCCCGGGGCTCAGCATAGCAATATCGAATACGGAGATACCGCCGATGACCGAGACCCCGTCAAGTCCGAGCCATTGTCCCTCGGGCATGGTGTTGCGGTATCGCCAATGAACAAGACCGGTTGCGGTTTCGTCGACGAAGGTGATCGTGACCTTGGCCTCGGTCTTGGTGACCTCACTTATTTTGACCATCCCCCAGTCATCCCCATTCGCCCATGCGGGCAGGGGTAATCCCGGCCATCCCAGGAAAACACTCGCCGCAATGACGAGAACGGCCAGCGCTGCTCCGATTCGGGGATTGTATGAAGGAGTCAAAGAGTCATATGCCTATGCCATGTTTGAACTAATGCATTTATGGGCATTGTACTGAATTAGCGTATATGAATGACATTGTCAGTCGTGTGTATAGGAATCAAGGGCAAGGCGATGATTCGAAAGCCGGGGGGCGTCCCGACACATTGCGCCCCTTTGAAGGCCTGTATTATCATCGGAACTGAAACACGCACCCTTTATCTGAGCCATGCTCGCAAGCCCGCCATTCTGTGTACGACAAGGATCAAGTCTTCTGAGAAAACTACAGCGTCTTGGTTCCTGAACTTCGCTCCTTCCAAACTCGGCCGCGTCATGACCTCCACGCCGAGGCGCATGGCCCGACCCCTCTATCCAACGACTCCCTGACCGCTGTTATCGACATAGGGTCGGGCTCGGCCAGGGCCGAGATCATTCGCCTGAATCCCGGCGGGGGCATAGAACCAATAGCCCAGCAAGTACTGAACCTGAACCTGATGTCTCACGTCGACGCCGACGGGACTCTGGACTCAGAAGGTGTTTCAGGGGTCATAGACGCAATCGAGGACTTTGCCCAAGTCTGTTCGGGATACGGCATCACGGAAGTGCATGGTGTGGGCACGGCGGCCTTACGGGAGTCTCTCAATTCCTTCCAAGTGACAGAGGCCGCGACCAAAAAGCACGGCGTCGCATTTCGAATAATCGAGGGATATGAGGAGGCCGCTTACTGCTTCATCGGTGCCATTCACGGGCTGCCCGTGGCCCGGGGTCTCCTCGCGGACCTGGGCGGCGGCAGCACCGAGATAGTGCAATTCGCCCGCCGTTCTCTGAAGACTCTCGATTCCCTGCGGCTCGGCAGCTTGCGTTTTGCCAACCTGTTCCGGCTGACCGACAAACCCTCGCCGGAAGACCTGGCCGCTGCCGCCCAACACGCCGCAGACCTTTTCTCCGAGGCCAAAATCCCGCCTCTCTCCAAGGGAGGAGCGCTGGTCGGGTCCGGAGGCTCTATGAGACTCCTGGCGAAGCTGGACCGCCGCCGGACTGCCCATCCTGTTCCCAAAATGCACGGCTACTACATCAGCGCCAACGGGCTCGCAATTCTCATGGATATGATGGCCTCTTCAACGAGAGAGGAGCGAGCGCTCATCTCCGGCATGAACCGCAGGCGGATCCACTCTATTGTCGGGGGTGCGTTGATAGCACAAACTCTTATATCCCACACAGGAGCCAAGGGGATAATCGTATCGGGGCAGGGGTTGCGGGAGGGTCTGGCTCGGCATCCAAGCCCTATACCAACGGGCAAGACTATCTCTCTGCCGAAACGCTCCAAGATCCGATCCGAGGGCCTACGCGACCTGACCCAGCGCTTCGCTCCTCGGTTCTCCCGGCGCGGGGCACGGAGGGCCAACATCAGTGGCCGTATCGCAGAGGCCGTATGGCAGGGCCGCCACCGCCGTCTAACCTCGTCTCTCCGATGCGCTGCCCTTCTTCTGGACGTAGGCAGCTCAATTGATTTCTATAACCGGTACGACAGGGCCGCCGCCCTGGTCACCCGGTCTGATCTGCCAGGGTTTACCCACAGGGAATGCGCCCAGATAGCCGCAATACTGCTAGCTGCCGAGGACAAGATTCTTATAAGGCCCTTCCTACGTTCGGATGCGTTGACACCAACCGACAAGCGGTTTGTAGGACAGGCAGCTGCCATCCTGCTGGTTACCGACGAAATCGAGCGCCGTTTGCCGCCTGATGTTTCGCCGGAATGTGTTACCATTTCGCCGGAGAAAAGTGAGACTCCAAACGCTTCCGGGGAGGAATTAGTCACTATAGTCACCCCGGCTTGGGCCCGGGCCTCAGCCCCGCATCTTCAGGAACGCTGGAATGCAGAGTTCAACCAACCTTTGCACATCGTACGAGGGTAGAGATGACGGATAACGACCTGAGCGCGAACTTCCAAATGGGCCAGAGGTACGGGAATCATCCACAAGATGGCAAGTACCCTGGCCGCCTGATCATCGTCGAGGGCATAGACGGCTCCGGCAAGAGCACCCAGATTGATCTGCTGGGCAAATGGCTGAAGCGGCTTGGTTACGTCACTATTTTCACGGAGTGGAACTCCTCACCAATCGTCAAGCGGACTACCAAACGGGGCAAGCAGGAGAGAATGCTGACTCCCATGTCCTTCAGCTTGATCCACGCCGCTGACTTCGCCAACCGCGTCTACACGCAGGTTATACCCGCCCTGAAGTCGGGTACCATAGTTCTAGCCGACCGTTATGTCTACACCGCCCTTGCCAGGGACACAGCCCGCGGGGTCAACGGAGAATGGCTGCGCCGCGTCTATTCTTTCGCTATCCGGCCCTCCCTGGCCTTCTATTTCAAAGTTCCCCTGGACGAATCGATCCGCCGGATAGTCACAGGCCGCGACCAGCTTGGCTTCTATGAGTCGGGGCAGGACCTAGGGCTCTCCTCCAGCCGAGAGGAGTCTTTCCGCAAGTTTCAGGGCCGCCTCCTGGAGGAATACGGCAGGCTCACGGATGAGTACGGCCTAGTAACCATAGACGCCACTCAGACGATAGCCGCGCAGCAACAAAAGGTCAGAAAGTACGTCGAGCCCCTGCTCCCGGGAATTATGCAGTTCGACAGCCACAGCGTACCTGACGCTCTGTCCAGCACCGGGTTAACAGGCCGCTATTTGCCCCCCACTGGATATCAGCGCCTGACCGATCCCATTCTTACCGAGGGGTAGCCTCCCACTACAGCCACTTGCGCGATCATACCGCTATGAGGATATGCTGATGAAGATTCCAACATTCTACGGTCACACCCCCCTCAAGCTGGCGGAGAAACCGCTGCCGGGCCGCCTCATCGTGATCGAAGGGACCGACGGTGTCGGGCGGTCCACCCAGATAGCGCTGCTCAAGGAATGGCTGGAGACAGAAGGTTTTGCCGTTTCCGACACGGGATTCAGGCGTTCCTCGCTGACGGGCAGCGGGATAGACCGCGCCAAGCGGGGACATATCCTTGACTACCTTACCCTTAACCTCTTTTACGCCACCGATTTCTGGGACCGAATGGAGAGGAGCATTATGCCAGCGCTGGAGGCCGGAATGGTCATCCTGGGCGACCGTTACATCTTCTCCATAATGGCGCGTGCCAGGGTTCGAGGCGTCCCCGCCAGATGGCTCGACGACGTGCTGGAGTTCGCAATGGTACCGGATAAAATCTATTTCCTGGACGTGGACTTGGTGCACCTGATTCCCCGCGTCATGGCTAATCGAGAGCTCGATCACTGGGAGTCGGGGCACGACTTCCTTCGGGAGCCCGATCGTTACGCCAGCTTCGTCCGCTACCAGGGGTCGCTCATCGAGGAATTTCGCAGCCTCTCCAAACAGTACGATTTTGAGACCATCGACGCACGGCGCAGCGTCCGCGAGGTGTTCGAGGACCTGCAGAAGGGTATCGCGACCGTACTGGAAGGGATGAGAGACTAGCACATAGGGGGTGCCGCAATGAGCCTCGCTACGTTGACCGCCAAACTGGCCCGGGGCGACGCCGTCATCCTCGACGGCGGCATGGGCACCGAAATCAAAAGGCATGGCATCGCTGCAGGGTCGTCGGAGCTCTCGGTAGCGGCGATGCTGGAGTCCCCGGAAGGCATTCGGGAGATCCACGAAGACTTTATCCGTGCCGGGGCTGAAGTAACAATTACCAACACTTATAACTGCAACACCGGCAAGTTGACCCACATCGGCTGGATATCCAAGGCGAAGGCAGAGGCGGAGATGGTACGGATCAACGAGCTGGCCGCAAAGGCCGCCCTAGAGGCCCGGGCCGCAGCCCCCGACCGTGAAGTAATCGTCGCCGGCTCCCTGGGCCCCCTCAGCCAGTCCTACAATCCCGACGCCGTACTGTCTTACGATGAATGCTTGTCCGCCTATCGGGAGCAGGTCCGTGTCCTGGCTCAAGCGGGTGTCGACGTAATCCTCGTCGAGACATGCACCAAAATCCACGAGGCTGTCGCGGGGGTTAAGGCCGCCGTTGAGGCCGGGATGCCTGCCTGGGCCGGATTCGTGGTCGACGAGGAGGGCCGGGTCAAGTCAGGGGAAAGCATCCTGGACGCTCAGGCCGCGGTTAGAGATGCGGGCGCGTCGGTGCTATTCCTCAACTGCTGCCAGGCCCCGTACGTCACGGCTGCCCTCAATCAGCTGGCCGGACACCACAATATGCCAATAGGCGCCTACGCACAGGGCGCCGTGTATCAAGGCGTGGGATGGGACTTTGAAGAGTCGATGTCCCCCGAGGAATATCTGGATTACGCCAAGGAGTGGAGTGGGCTCGGAGCGCGGGCCATAGGTGGGTGCTGCGGCACCACGCCCGACCACATTAATGCCCTGGCTGCTGCATTGCCCTGCCTCGCAGCATGACCAGCGATTTCCTGATCATTGGCCTCGTCCTGGTATGCGCCAAACTGCTGGAGGGCGCGGCTGTCCGCTTCAAACAGAGCTCCCTCTTGGCCTACCTCGTCGTGGGCATCATATTGGGCATCTGGTTTGAGCCCGGCGAGGAAGCCAAGCTCTTCTTCGAGGTTGGGGTCCTCTTTCTTTTCTTCCTCATCGGAATCGATGAGATTGACATATCCGGTTTCGTCGGGACCCTGCGTGGCCGCTTCTTCGTCGCTGCTCTCATCAGCTTCGCCGTCCCATTTACCGCCAACCTGCTGGTCTTCCTCTACCTGATAGACCTCTCCGCACCCAACGCCGTCACCCTGGCCTCCCTGATGGGACTCTCGAGCCTGGGCATTGCGGCCCGCGTGCTGGGAGACCTCGGCAAGTTGAAAGACTCAGTTGGCCTGGAAATCTTCACCACCGTGGTAATTGTCGAGATTGTCGGCCTATTGGTTGCGGGTTTCGCGCTAGAGGAATCGTCGCATCCCGGCGGGCTGGGGGGCTGGAAAATAGCGGTCCTGCTCGGAGAGATCATTCTGTTTGTAGTTGCGTCATGGGTGCTATCAGCGAAGGTTGTACCGCGGGTCCTTGTCTCCTTGAGAAGGATTATCGGAGCGCCCCAGCTTGCCTCTGCACTTATGGTAGGCAGCCTGTTCATAGTGGTCTGGGGCGCCCACGAGATCGGGATGGACGAGGCCTTGGCCGCCCTGGTATTCGGCATGGTCAACTCGGGCCTTCCCCGCCGACTCCGTAACGAAATCCTACCCTCGATTCGCGGCCTGTCCCAAGGCGTATTCATTCCCTTGTTCTTCGCTTCGGCCGGGACTCACGTGGACCTTTCCTTCACCAATTTGCCCGCCTCGACCCTTGCAACCGTCATCCCAGTGGTGATATTTGCCAAAGCCGCAGGGTCTTTGATGGGAGTCACGGTGGCCCGATTGTCGCGTCGACTCGCGGTGGCTTCCGGCATCATGGGGAAAGGAGTGATCGAAATAGCTTTCCTTCACATTCTCCTGGAACACGAAGTGATTTCGCGGGAGATGTTCTCCCTGCTAACGCTCCTCATGATCGCCTTCATATTTGTAGTGCCTCCACTCATGGGACTTACCATTAGGAGAACAGACGAAACCCAACGGGCAACCCTCCCGACCTCAATCGTGCCTTCCTTCGCCCGATTCTCTCTCCAGGGACTCACCGTCAACAACATCCTGGAAAAGGGGCGGCGCTTCGCCAATGCCAACCTGACGGTGCAGCAGTTCATGGAGCTGTGGGCAGGACATGAACGCCAGGACTACGTAATCACCGAGGGTCAGGGGAAGTTGGCCGGGACCCTCTCGCTTCGCAGGGTGCGCCGGTTGCCGCAAGATACCTGGCCGAACATCCGTATCGGCAGCCTGCTGAACCGCAGTCCTGTCCTCACCTACCCCGACGAACCCCTCGACGACTTCCTGGAGCAGATGGCAGAGCACGCCATCTCGGTATTCCCGGTGGTAGACCGCGAGTCCGGGGCTCTCCTCGGCTCCGTAGGCCCCAACGACGTCCTGGAGACTATGCTCCAGGGAGAGGCCTCGCGTTCCGCCTAGCTCCCCTCACCCTTCCAAGCAGCGATCAGGTCCGTAGAAGGGTTTGTGAAGCCCCACATGTTGAAGAACTTCATCGAGGCTTCAATCCACTCCGGCTCGTGGGAGATCATGCAGTCCTCAGGTGCAACCGTGAAGTAGCCCTTGTTCATCCCATTGCTAACCGTCGGGATGATTCCGACGTGCACGCCTATCCCCACGATTATGAAGGTCTTGATCCGGTTCCACTGCAATATCGCTTCGAGGCTGGTGCCTGCAAATGCGTCTCTCTTGTATTTGTTGATGACAAGGTCTCCGGGCGCGGGCTTGAGTTCGTCTATCACGTCGTGGCCCCAGGTGTTTTCCATCAGGCACCGCTGCATGACGTAGGTCCCGTCCATGATCTGATCGTAGGCGAGCCGGATCTCGGGGTCCGCACGGGTGCTGTTGTCGGGGTAGTTCGTCCAGCCGACGTATATAACCTTCACACCGGCGGCCCGGGCCTCGTTGAGCAGGTTAACTGTCGGGCCAATCTGTTCGGGAAGGCACTTCACCAGCCCGTTGTCGGGGATGGTCTTGGCGAACTCGCCGTTCGGGTTAAGGAAGTCGTTTAGCATCTCGTGGACTATCAAAACGGTGTGCTTCGGGTCGACTATCTCGGCGAAGGTCTCGGGTATCTCCCGACCCTTGTACGTAAGCATTATGTAACCTCCTCAGGCATGACTAGCGTGTTTGTTCGCGTCATTTCTCACGTTCTCCAGTGGGCAGCGCGCATCATATCAGATATGGCTCCACCCAACCCTCTACCACGCTCCCATTCATAGACTAGCAATGTCTCCCCTGTTACTATCATGTTCCCATGCCTCCATCGCCCCCCACCCCCGTCGCGACAGCTCCGCTCTATCCCATCCCTAAGTCAAAACCCAGAGCCCGATGGCTCATGGTCGGCCTGTGCTGGTCCCTCTACTTCTCCTTCGGCCTGACTTTTGGCACCATCTCACCCCTGGTCACGCCTATCCAGGAAGATCTGAACATGACCTCGGCGCAGATGGGCCTGGTGCACGGGAGCTGGCACGTGGTCTACATCTTTTTCGCGCCAGTCGTGGGCCTCTTGGTGGACCGCCTGGGGTTGCGAAAGTCGCTGGGCCTGGGTGTTCTGATAATCTTGGCTTCCCTGGTTACCCGTGGCCTCTCCCAGAACTTCCTACAGCTGTTCTTGACCGTGGGCCTGTTCGGTTTTGGTGGACCGCTGATCTCCGTGGGCTCTCCCAAGCTGGTGTCGGTCTGGTTCGAGGGCCGAGAGCGGGGTATAGCAACGGGGATCTACTCGACGGGTCCTGCATCGGGGATAGCCCTGGCCTTCGCCACCGCAAACACTGTGGTCGAACCTCTAACCGGGTCGTGGCGAGGCATCTCCCTTGTCTACGGCATCCTCGTGGCTCTCATCGCCGTGGCCTGGGTCCTTTTCGCACGCGAACCGGAGACCCGGCCTGCCAGCGCTCCCCTCGCCACCCGGTCCCTCGCCATCAGCGAGTTCACGTCCATGCTCCGGCTTCGGAACGTGAAGATCATCTTGATTCTGGCGGCGGGAACTTTCGTGGTTCACGTGGGCAACTCCAGCTGGGCGCCCGCCCTCCTGGAGGAGAAAGGCATGTCGCTGGATGCGGGAGGGTTGTGGGCGGCGCTCGCGACCGGTGTGGGGCTCATTGGCCTGCTGGCCATACCGGGTTTCGTAAAGCGAGGTTACCGGGTCCCGGTGACGAGCCTGCAGCTCGTGGTCTGCGCGGTCGCAGCCACGGCAATGGTATACCTTCCCGGCACAGGTGCGGTGGCCGCGTTGATGGCGCTTACCTTTGCGGCACAGCCGATGCTGCCAATGTGTTCACTGCTGCTGATGGAGACGCGGGGTGTCGGGGCGGCGAAGATGGGGGTGGCGGCGGGAATGTTCTTCGCCGCGGCGGAGGTGGGCGGATTCTTCGGACCCTACATCATGGGTGAGCTGCGAGATTCCTACGCATCCCTCGGGCCGGGCTTCCTGATGACGGCAGCCGTCGCCGCTCTCCTGGTACCCATCGTTCTCATGGTCAGAGAGACTCGAGACACCTGATCGAGACCTTCGGCGGGTCTGGTATCATGAGTCCCGACCGCACCCCACCTCGGAGGATAACCCATGCCCTTTGGAAGCAACGACTGGCTCGCCCTTACCCCGGAACCCACCCTGGAACCCGACCTCCCCATCATCGACCCCCACCATCACTTCTGGGACTACAAGATGGAAAGGATGCCTTACCAGCGCTATCTCCTTCCCGAGCTGTTGGACGATATAAGCTCCGGGCACAACATAGTGGCAACAGTCTTCGTCGAGGCCCGGGCCATGTACCGGGCCAACGTACCCGAAGAGATGCGGCCCGTTGGAGAAATTGAGTTTGCCCAGGGTCTCGCCGCGGCCAGCGCCAGTGGGCTATATGGACTCTGCCGAATGGCGGATGGCATTGTCGGGCACGCCAACCTGAACCTGGGAGATGACGTAGGCAGGGTGCTGGACCGGCTGGAAGCGGCCAGTCCAAATCGATTTCGTGGAATCCGGCACTCAGTGACGTGGGACGACGATCCCAGCGTACCCAACTCTGCGCTCTATAAGATTCCCCATCAGATGATGAGCGACAGCTATAGGGCCGGGGCCCGGGTGCTGGCCAGCCGCGGGCTAACCATGGAGTCCTGGATGTATTCAGCCCAGCTGCCGGAACTCGCCTCACTGGCGCGGGCCGTACCCGATCTAACGATAATTTCGGACCATATAGGAGGCCTCATGCGAATCGGGCCATATGCTGCCCGGTCCGAAGAGGTAGTGTCGGCGTGGAAGCGTGACATCGCCACCGTGGCCGAGTGTCCGAACGTCTACATGAAGCTTGGGGGGATGGGGATGATCAACAACGGTTTTGACTGGCACACCCGCGACAAACCGGTCGGGTCCGAGGAGGCAGCCAAGGAGATGGCCCCGTTCATGCATTACTGCATCGAGAAGTTTGGACCCGAGCGCTGCATGTTCGAAAGCAACTTCCCCGTGGACAAATGGTCATTTTCTTACAATGTTGTCTTCAACACTTTCAAACGGCTATCGAAGGAATACTCTCCAACGGAGAGGCAGGCCATGTTCCACGACACAGCAGCGAAGGTGTATAGGCTGCCGTCGGGGGTGTAAGCAACTATCAATCCCAAGTGCAATGAAAGGGGACGTCAATATTACAGTGTCCTAAGCGTATTCGGGCTCATTTATAGTAGCCCTCTTTTTGTGTAGGGGTACTCTAAGCATCAAAGAAGTGTAAGGCGTCCACTGATACTTCATAACCGCGTTGAGGCTGAAATGTTTAGAAAGTTACGTCAAAAATTGAGTGGTAAACCCACCACAGAAATAGTAATCGAGGAAAAAGCACCGGGCCAAGTGTCTGTTAAGGGTCCGGGAGTCAATTTGTCCGTTTCTCTAACGTATCCTGACTTTTCTAATCCCGAACCACTACCACCAATAGTTCTTGACAGTGCTGCCTGCCCCTATTGCGGCACAGTCCAAGATCCAGCACCCACGAGACGCAAGAAATGTCAGGATTGCAAGGAGACAATCTACACGTGGACCGACAAGGAAGCTCGCCTAAAGTACCTGGTGACCAACAAAGACCACACCCGTATCATGCGGAAGGAATGGGACACTGAATGGACCTTCCTTAACTCGCAAGTACTTGGTGGCATCCGTTCCGGGGATTGGCACCAGGTGAAAATGGCACACTTCAAACAAGCCCTTATGCTGTTTAAAAAGGGCCGTGATCATCAACAGCTAGCGTACGAATCTCGGAAATCTGAACTTCGCTATTACCAGCTCATGGAAAGCTATCAGCGCATGGGGGTAACCGAAGTTACGATCATGACAAGCGGAGAAGCCTCTTGCCCCGAATGCGTGCAGCTAGAGGGAAGAGTGTTTAAAATCGACCAAGCCTTGGAACTCATGCCGATTCCTGTGCACACCTGCCAGACGTGGGCCGACCGCAACGAAAATGGCGGTTGGTGCCGGTGTAGCTACTCCCCCATCATTCCCTCAGGATGAAAGGCTACCCAAGCCAGACCATCCTCCGCTTGCGGGAAATTAATCTTGGCACGCCTTTTAAAGATCAAATGTCCTAGATTTACGCTAGGGGTTAATTAGCGGTCACTAGTAGCAAACTTGCCGGCACCCAGAATCTCGGTGACATCGACACCGCTTCCATTTCCTCGGTTACTGACAGGACTCTGTCCAGTACCTCAGCGTTGCGTATGCGCCTTAAGTCCCGGCTGAAACCGCTTCGGAACTCAAGCCTCACCCGGGCTTTGCAAGATTCCTATTACCTCCGCCTTGTCGACAGGCGCGCTTTCAAGGCCCTCGGTTATCGCCCGAGCCAAGGCCGCGTCCTCTGCATCTGCATTCTCATGAGTCGGTTCTTCCACAGTCACCAGGAGTTCTCTACCCTCCTCCATGTCCAACGGTTCTACGGGGACAATATGTCCATTTTTGTATTTCGCCCTTATAGTCCTCTGCATCACATTTCCCCATCAACACGACTTACGACGCTTGCAGCATAGCCTATCTTAACATTCACTGGTTCTCCCCTCTCACAGTTCCGCATAGATGCAGAGGCATCTCTACGATAGACTTATCCAGCCGCCGCCTATAAGGTTGGGGCGACTCACGTGTTCGCTGCCGAACACAATTGAGTCTGGCGTTCTGGTGGACAGCCACGTAGACCTGGGTTTCCCGGTATTCGCTTGTCTAGGCTCGAAGGGAGTGTGCGATGTCACGTCGAATAAGAATAGGCCTGATTGTCCCGTCATCCGACGCGACATATGAGCCGGACTTCTACATGGCTGCCCCTTCCAACGTCACGCTCCACAGTCACCGCATGTGGCTTCCGGAAAATGATCTCGGGCAGGACCAGATGGACCGCATGAACTCGGAAGTCCTAAATGCCGTCCGATATCTCTGTACCGCCGGTATGGATGCCATTGCCTACGGAGGCACAACGTCCAGCTTCTACAAAGGCCCGGGCTGGGATGAAGAGTTGATTCGCATGATCGAGGGGGAGTCGGGGCTGCCGGCGGCTGTGACCACACACTCGGTGGCAATGGCCCTTCGCTCGCTGGGCATTCGTAAGTTGTCCATCGCCACGCCGTACCCGAAATGGAACAACGACAGGCTATGGGACTACATGGAGAAGTCGGGGTTCGAGGTGTTGAACCTGGAAGCCGATAACTGGACACGGGAAGGCCCCGACCGGATGATCAACGACCGGGAACCCGAAGACATCCTGGAGTTCGCCGCCCAGTCCCTCAGCCGCGAGGCCGACGGCATCTTTTGCTCCTGCACCGCGTGGCGAGCCCTGGAGATGGTCGACCGGCTGGAGCGGAAGACGGGCAAATCTGCAGTCACGTCGAACCAGGCCAACATCTGGGCCATATTCGGCAAGTTGGGACTAACCAACCCAATCGAGGGTTTCGGAAGGTTGCTGTCAGGGCCCGCGGCCTTGCCTTAGAGATTAGGTCCACCCATTAAGAGGAAGATATGCCGGAAAAGATAGCGGACAAAGTATTGAGCTGGGTGCCGGAAGCCCAGCTGGAGCCCGATGTCGTCGAGCAGGTTAAGCGCATCAGCAGGCTGCCGTTCGTTCAGCCGCATGTTGCCGTGATGCCCGACTGCCATCTGGGTAAGGGTGCGGCGGTTGGAAGCTGCATCCCGACCGAACGGGCGCTGATTCCGGCGGCGATAGGGGTGGACATCGGATGCGGTATGATTGCCGTCAAGACGTCGCTGGTACGCGGCGACGTGCCTGACGACCTGGTCGAAATCCGTGAGGCCATCGAACATCAGATTCCGTTAAGCGCCGGAAAGTACAATCGGTCCATCAAGCGGACGGCCGTCTCGAAGGTGTTGGAGCTGGAACGTCTGGCCGGTGAGCGTCTGGCGGAGTACACAAAGATAGCGCCCAGATGGCGTCCCCAGCTAGGGTCGCTCGGCTCAGGCAACCACTTCATCGAGCTGGTGACGGACGAGCACGAAAGCGTGTGGCTGTTCCTTCATAGCGGGTCTCGGGGCATCGGCAACAAGTTGGCGATGTTCCACATCCGAGTGGCGCGCGACCTGATGACCGAATCCCACATTCAGCTTGAAGACCTCGACCTGGCCTATCTGACGGAGGGGACGCCGCAGTTCGACGCGTACCATCAGGACTTGATGTGGGCACAACATTTTGCATTGCTCAACCGGCAAGAAATGATGGACCGGCTCATCGGGCTGTTGGGTCACCGGGTTCCGCAGATGCAGGTCGTCGATACGATTCAGTGCCATCACAACTTCACCCAGAAGGAGCAGCACTTTGGGCGAGACCTGTGGGTCAGCCGGAAGGGCGCCATCATGGCGAAGGAGGGGCAGATGGGCCTGATACCCGGGTCAATGGGAACGGCGTCGTACGTCGTGAAGGGCAAGGGTTGTGTTCCGGCGATGTCGACCTCTCCACATGGAGCGGGACGCCGGTTCAGCCGGAGGCGGGCCCGAGAGTTATTCAGCATGGATGACTTTGACCGGCTGATGGAGGGAATCGAAGTGAAGAGGTCGGAGGCATTCCTGGATGAGCTGCCCGGCGCCTACAAGGACATAGACCTCGTCATGGAGCAATCAGCCGAGCTGGTGTCGGTTGTCCATCGCTTCAGCCAGTTCGTCAACGTGAAGGGGGCTTAGCCTCGGAGTGTCCAGGAGCCGCCTGCCCTGGAACTTATCTACATTAAGTTGAGTGCATGAGGTGTCAGGCTAGCCGAGCCCTGGTGGACAGAATGTCGAGACAGCGCCTGATGCCCCTCCACTACTTGGAGATTGGGATTCCGCCCTTCGACCTGCACTTGCTGTACAAGGGGGCGTAGTTCCATGCTCACGAGACATCAGCCATTGAGTCGACTCGCCTACAACTGATCGACCACATTCAGGGTGGACATGTCTGCGAGCGATCCGTAAAGTTGCCTCATGGACATGTTCACGCCTGAACCCAACGGCGATAACGCGAGCCAGTCCATACTTAAGTTGGACGACGGTTCCGGTTTGCGTGTCGTCAACGCCCGATTCCTGAGCGAGCGGCAGTTCGATTGGTCCCTCTTTGAAAGTTATGACCAGCTGCGGGTCCTCACCTACTCCGCAAGCGTCAATGCAATCGTGCGGATGCTGGATAACTATTCCTTCAACTCTTTCGAGTGCGTATTTGGCTATGAAGGGACGCTGAGGGACATCAAGAATATCCTCGCTTTTCAGAAGGTGGTGGTAGGTGATACGCGTGCCGCCATCATGGGCCTGAAGGATGACAGGCACGTTCACATTCTCGAAAAGGTGCACGCTGGACAGGCCCGATTCCGGGTCCTTCGAAAGGCCATCGCTCACGCCAAGATTTACCTGCTTTCC
The DNA here is from genome assembly GCA_965197585.1 of Dehalococcoidia bacterium. Lineage (GTDB taxonomy): Bacteria > Chloroflexota > Dehalococcoidia > Plut-88900 > Plut-88900 > Plut-88900. The sequence goes on along the minus strand of OZ240215.1, from coordinate 1,061,736 downwards.
AACGCTGAAGGCCACAACCGCGTAATCGTCGGGTCTGCCAACCTCTCCGAGCAAGCCTTCTCAGGCAGGCAGCCCGAGACCTTGGTCATCTTCGATGATGACGAAGCCGCGTGGGCTCATTACAACCGAATGTACGAGGCAATCAGGGACTCGGCGTCCGACGAAATCAAGCTGCCCGAGGATCACATAACCAAGGCAGAAATCGAGGTGCCGGACACTCCCGTACTGTCCGATATATCAGGAACCCTCATAATAGAAGCGCCCAAGCCCGCCGAGTCTCATACAACGATGCCGGTGCAGATTCAACGGGTAGAAAAAGTAGCAGCCGTCCTGGCCCCGCGCTTGTCCGCGGCGGCTCCCGCCATCAGCAACGGCATCCAAAGAATCACCCCCGAGGTGAAGCGGGAGATAAGCCGCATCAAGCTGGTCAAGTCCGCGGAGGAGGCCGACAACCGCTACTTCTCCATCGACAGGGCCAACCGCACCGCCTCGCTGTCAGGCGAACTCTTCCCCCTGGAATGGGACACTCGACTAGTTGAACGCGACGCAAAGTTGATATTGGAGTACTTCCAGAATTATGAAGGAGCATTTGAAGGCGACGTGTCACGCCTGCAACGAGACTACTTCATACTGGCCTCGTGGCTCTACTTCTCGCCGTTCATTTGCGACATGCGCTCTCTTGCGCTGCTACAGGACAGTGACGTAATCCGCTATCCATCGTTTGCCATCGTTTTTGGTAAATCCAACTGCGGAAAGACTACCTTGGTGGATACCCTTATGACGTCCATGTTCGGCATAGCTCATACGCTGGACAAGCGGAGCTTTACCACTTCACAGCTACGCGGGCTCCAATACGGATACAAGCGATTTCCCGTCGTATTCGACGATATCGGACGAAACGCCTTCAACCGTCACGGCCGAGACATGATCAAGAATGAGCTCCATCCCGACACCGAGGAGCATCCGGGTTTCATTCTCTCCATGAACGCAGAGCCGCAGTCCTTTCCCGATGAAGTCGTCAAGCGCAGTTTGATGATATACACAACAACGGCTTTGCCTGCCCACAACGAGGAGTTACGCCAAAAGCTGCAGGGTCGGATACAAGAGATGCGCAGAGCACTCACGGGCCATTTGTACCGCCGTTACCTGGCGGAGGTTATGGACCTGTTGGAGAAAGACCGACTCCCGCCGGACTGGCTCGCCCTATCTTCGGGCGTTATAAGCGCCATCCTCGCAGAATCCATCACCGGTACCCCTCCCAAATGGCTTAACTCAGTAACTTGGCTCTCCTATGCGGAAAAACGGTACGACCGGGTCAAGGCACGCCTAAAAAACCTACTAAGAAAATCAGCCTACGCTAAAGGTGAGGGAGAGGCGCCTAACGGTTGGACCGCGGATGGCGACAGAATTATCGTTTGGGAGCCTCGGGATGCGTTTGGCAGGCGAGGCTTTGACTGGGATGACGTCCCCTCGACTCTTATAGACGAAGATGCCAGCAGCGGAGGACGCACGGTACTGAACCGCAAAAGCTTGGAGGAATTCTTAGGCACGCGCCTCAGCCCCGAACGTCCCTGGTGGAAGGTCTGGGGTTGAGCAGAAAATAAAGGCAGAGAAGCGCAAACCTCTGTATAATGCCGAGGAGTCCCCAGCCTAGCCGAAGTGCATGTAGTGGAGGATTAGAGATGAATGAGTTCGACGTTGTCATTAGAGGCGGGACCATCGTGGACGGGACCGGCATCCCTCGGTACCGGGGAGACCTTGCCATTAAGGACGGGCGCGTGGCCCGCATAAGCGGGCGTATCCCTGTAGGCGCCGCCAAGGAGATCGACGCCTCGGGGTGTATCGTCGCTCCAGGGGCCATCGACCTCCACACCCACTACGACGCCCAGCTTAACTGGGACCCCTACGCCACTCTTTCCGGCTGGTTCGGGGTCACTTCCCTGACCATCGGGCAGTGCGGCTTCGGCTTCGCACCCACCCGTCCCGAGGACCGGGAACTCAACATGCGCATGATGAATCGCATCGAGGCGATTCCGCTGGAATCTATGCGGCTCGGGATGCGCTGGGACTGGGAGACTTTTCCCGAGTACCTGGACAGCCTGGACAACCAGGGGCTCGGCGTTAACGTCGGCTCCGTATTTCCCTTCTCGCCGCTGAGGGCCTACGTCATCGGTATGATGGCCTCCAGGGAGCGCACCTCCGTCACCGACGTCGAACTGAACGAGATGAAGCGTATCTTCTACGAAGCCATGCAGGCCGGCGCCTTCGGCTTTTCCGCCGACATGAACACCGGCGACCGCCCCGAGGACGGATCCTGGCTCCCCAGCCACGTAGCCTCCAACGAGGAATACCTCGGCCTGTCCGAGGTTCTCAGCGAGTTCGGCGTGGGCCACATCGGCTGGACCATAGCCCAGTCCGGCGGCCTTCCCCCCGAAAAGAGCCCGGCCAAACAGCGTGAACTCCTGAGTCAGATGATGCGGACCAGTGGCCGGCCCCTTCACGTCCTCCTGGAGCAGGAGTCTGCTCGGGACGAGTGGGTCGCCCAGATGCGGGCTGAGGGCCTTCCCCTCTTCACCCAGGAACTGGTGATGGAAGTCAACGCCGAGTTCCAGCTCTCCGAGTACAACCTCTTCGACTCGCTGCCCGGCTGGGTCAACCCGCTTGTTGGCTCCATAGAGGAGCGCACCCTAAAGCTGAAGGACCCCGACATTCGTGACGAAATGAAGAGGGACGCCGACGCCCGGCAGCTCCTTCGCACAGACTGGTCCCGGGTCACCGTCCTGGAGACCATGCACGAGCGCAACTACAAGTACGACGGCAGCACCATAGCCGAGATTGCCGCCGCCCAGGGCAAGCACCCGGTCGACGCCTTCCTGGACCTCGCCCTGGACGAAGGTCTTGAAACCGTCTTCGCCCACCCCGTCGACCCCCGGCCTCTCGACGAGAACATCCTGAGCCCCTACGGTCACGTCTCCGTGTCCGACGGCGGCGCCCACACCCGATACCTCACCACGAGCACCTGGCCCGTAGAGTTCCTGACCTACTGGATCAGGGACAGACAGATCATGAGCCTGGAACAGGGCCACTACAAGATGAGCGCTCTTCCCGGCTGGTTTGCCGACTTTAAGGACCGGGGCACCCTCAGGGTCGGAGACTGGGCTGACGTGATGGTCTATAATCTGGACGAACTCGGGTTCCAGCACGACAAAATGATCTACGCCCACGACTTCCCCGGCGGCGAACGCCGCATCATCCAGAAACCAACGGGTCTGCGCTACACACTAGTGAACGGCGCAGTTACATTCGAAGGAAACGACTGCACGGGCGCCCTTCCGGGTAAGCTCCTCCGCAGTTGTGACATGGTATCCTGATCCCACACTGATAAGGAGTTGGACCTATGACCACAACGAAACCGCAGCAGGACTATGAGCCTAACGTCGTATTGTCGAACACGCAATTCGACGTGATAGGCTCAAGGCCCATTCGACACGACGGGGCCGACAAGGTGACGGGAAGGGCCAATTACGGCGCCGACTTCCCGAAGACCTCGCCGTTGCAAGGGAAGATCCTGCGCAGCCCCCACGCCCATGCCCGGATCAAGTCTATTGACACCAGTAAAGCCGAAGCCCTGGAAGGGGTGCAGGCCGTCGTGACCGGAAAAGACTTTCCCGATCCGGGAGACGACCGGGGACTGCGGTGGCGAAGGAACAACATACTCGCCGGAGACAAGGCCCTCTACCAGGGCCATGCTATAGCAGCCGTGGCCGCCACGAGCGCCCACGTCGCCGAGGAAGCGGTTGAGCTCATAGAAGTCGACTACGAAGTCCTGCCGGGCGTGTTCAGCGCCCGAGAGGCCATGAAAGAGGGTGCGCCTCTTCTCCACGAGGACATGTACGCTGACATCGGTGGTGCGCCGGCCGAAAAGCCGGGCAATATCGCCAGCTACTACAAACTGGACCAGGGAGACATAGAGAAGGGCTTCGCCGAAGCCGACGTCATTGTCGAAGGCGAATACTCCTGCCAGACCGTCCACCAGGGTTACATTGAGCCTCACCCCTGCACTGCCCTCTGGAACGAAGACGGACGTGTCCATGTATGGTGCAGCACCCAGGGCGGATTCCTGGTAAGAGACCGCACCGCAGACATCCTTGGCATTCCCGTATCCCAGGTCAAAGTAATGACCCAGGAGATCGGTGGCGGCTTCGGAGGAAAGACCGAGATCTACATTGAGCCGGTAGCCGCCCTGTTGTCGAAGAAGTCTGGTCAGTCGGTCAAGATAGTGATGTCTCGCCGAGAGGTATTCGAGGCAACGGGCCCGACTTGCGCCTCTTATGTAAAGGCGAGGCTCGGCGCAACCAAAGACGGAAAGATGGTCGCCTGCGAGTCCTACTTGGCCTACGATGCAGGCGCCTACCCCGGCGCCCTGGTTATCTGCGGCACCATGTGCATTTTCGCCGCCTACGACATCCCGAACCAGATGTCCGAAGGTTACGACGTTGTGGTCAACAAGCCCAAGTCGGCGGCCTACCGGGCCCCGGGGGCGCCCAACGCGACCTTCGCCAGTGAACAACTTGTGGACCAGCTGGCTGAAAAGCTCGGCATGGAGCCCATTGAGTTGCGCCTGGCCAACGCCGCCAAGGAGGGTACCCGTCGGATAGACGGTCCCATCAACCCGCAAATTGGTTCTATGGAAATCATGGAGGCAATAAAGAGCCACCCCCATTACTCGGCTCCCCTGGAAGGACCCAACCGGGGCCGCGGGGTGGGACTTGGCTTCTGGTTCAACATTGGTGAGCCCTCGGCCTGCACGATCAGCGTCAACGACGACGGTACCGTAAACCTCCTGGAAGGCTCCGCTGACATCGGTGGGACCAGGGCTTCCATCGCCATGCAGGCCGCCGAGGTCCTCGGTATCCAGGCGGAAGACGTGAACCCAGCCGTAGTGGACACAGACTCCATAGGCTATACCGCCCAATCGGACGGCAGTCGGACCACCTTCGCCACCGGACTGGCCGCCTGCGAGGCCGCCGAGAGCGTGAAAAAGCAGATGATCGCGCGGGCAGCCCGCATATGGGAAGCCGATGAGAGCAGCGTACAGTACGAAAATGGCGTCATCAGCTCTACGTCTGACTCCGAACTGAAGCTGACCTTCAAAGAGCTGGCCGGTCGAGCCCGGGAAGTGGGTGGAGCCGTAGTGGGCAGCGCCACGGTTAATCCCTCCGGTATCGGCGGCTCCTATGCCGGCGCCATTGCCGACGTGGAAGTGGACCCCGAGACGGGCAAGGTTGAACTGCTCCGATACACCGCATTCCAGGACGCCGGAAAGGCTGTACACCCCAGCTATGTCGAAGGACAGATGCAGGGTGGGGCAGTCCAGGGTATCGGCTGGACACTCAACGAAGAGTACTACTACAACGACAGCGGAGACTTCACCAACAGCAGCTTCCTGGACTACAGGATGCCCACCTCCCTCGATCTCCCGATGATCGACACGGTCATCGTGGAGTGCCCCAACCCTGGGCATCCTTTCGGAGTCAGGGGAGTCGGCGAGGCAAGCATCGTTCCTCCGATTGCGGTAATTGCCAACGCAATACACAAGGCCACAGGGATACGATTCAATTCGACACCCATGAACCCGGGGGCGATCACGGATGCCCTTCAGAAGAAGAACGGTGGGAACGGCAGTTCCTAAGAAACCGTACTATAAGGGGCTCAAGTAGCCGCTTTATAGCACCTCTGAGGAAAGTAAAAGGGGAGGACGCTCAGGCGTCCTCCCCTTTCTTTTTGCGGTTAGACTATTGCCCCTTCGTCCCTGAGCCGGGATATCTCGTCCCAGGTGTAGCCCACGGAGAGGAGCTGCTCTTCCGTGTGCTGGCCGAACTCGGGGGCCACGTCGGGTGTCCGGGCAGGAGTACGGGTGAATTTCAGCGGTGGCGAGACCAGAGTGAAATCGCCTTCTGACGGATGGGTCATGTCCAGGAAGTAGCCGTTGGCCTCGGCCTGGGGGTCGGCTATCACCTCATCCAGGCTCTGCACCGGGCCCCACATGCAGCCCTCGGCCTCCAGCCGCTCGGCCCACTCGTCCCGAGTCCTTTCGGCGAACCTGTCATCGAGAATATTGATCAGCTCGCTGTTGTTCTCATAGCGTTTGTCCAGCGAATCGAACCTCGGATCGTCAATAAGCTCCTCGATCTCCAGGGCACGGCAAAAGTTGGGCCAATACTTGTACCCGTGCACCATCACCAACTGCATCCACTTCCCGTCCTTGGCCTCATAGAAGTTGAAGATCGGGTTAATGACGTCGGTTCGGAGGTTACGCTGCACCGGGACCCGGTCTTTGAGGGCTACTATCAGGTCGGTACCCATGACCCACATCCCCGTGTGCAGAAGCGAGGTGTCGATCCGCTGCCCCTTGCCCGACCTCTCACGCTCAAACAGGGCCATCCCGACGGCGGTCGTCAAACCCAGCGCAGTCGTCAGGTCGCCCATAGCGGGGCGTTCCTGCACAGGGGGGCCGCCCCGCTGTCCCAACATACCCATCAGCCCCGACCGGGCCCAGAAAGCCGCATAGTCGAAGCCCGAACGATTTCGCTCCGGACCCTCCATCCCGTAACCCGTGAGCACGACGTATATCAGCTTCTCGTTAACTGCCGCCAGGTCTTCGTACCGCATGCGGTAGCGTTCCTGCCGGTGAGGCGTCAGATTGGTGACAACCACGTCGAAATGCGCGGTCAGCCGGTGGACGACCTCCTGCCCTGCCGGACTCGCCAGGTCCAGGGCGATGCTCTTCTTGCCTCGGTTCAACAATTCGAAGGAGACGTTGAGTCCCCCCTCATGAGTGATCACACCCTTCGTGTTCACGTCGAACCCCCGGCCCGGGTCTCCGGTCACGGGGTGCTCGACCTTCACCACCTCAGCCCCGAGGTCGGACAGAATCGTCCCTGCCGCCGGCACAGCCACGAAGCTGCCGAGTTCCAGGACTTTTATCCCTTTTAGCACCTGAGACATTGCCTTTGCTCCTATTGGGACTAAAGGGGATTACGCCAACGGAGGCCGGGGAAGCGGCTGAAATCAGTGTCGTTGGAATGTACTTCAGCCTGGTATTCCATGGCGAGGGCAGCGATATGGGCGTCGGTAACAAGGTTTCCGCCCACTCCGGCAGCCTTCAGGTTCCTCTGAAAGTGGTCCAGGTGACCGACTCCAGGATTGATCGGCATAACGTGTGGAAACCGGAACCACTCGCGAATGTAGTCTATTGCCTGGGTGGTCGTAACAGGATTCGCCAGCATCCGACGATGCGTCATCAACCTCACAAATCCTGCTAAAACAATCCACGGCACCCCCACCCTCTCAGAGCCGTTAATCAGCCCTTCCCACCATACTAGCGCAGGGTCATGGAAGGGAGTGGAATCATTGTGGGCGTAGACTAGCAGGTTGAGGTCGGGGACAATCACCGGCGCTCCGATTCGAGGAAGTCTTGGACCTCAAGCTCGTCGTTGAGTTGGTTCAGTTTCAATGGATCTACACCGGGAAGGAAGCCACTCCGATTGGGCTTCACCCTGTATTTCGCCGGGGCTTCCTTAATTGTGCCAAGCGAAAGCCCTCGACGCAGTACGTCGTTCACGACTTGCTTGAAAGGCACGTCCAGGAGACGGGATCGCTCTTTGAGCGCCTCGGCCAGATCATTGTCCAAAGTCAAGGTAGTTCTCATGCAGGCATCTTAGTGTCACAACAAGTTGATGTCAAGATGCTTCATTGAATCTTCATTGCCGATTCAGTACCATGCCTCAACCCAAACTTTCCCTGTCACGGAGACAAACCATGCCACCCGCCTTCCCTGAATCCGAGTACCGAGACCGCCTCGCCCGCGCCCGAGACTTTCTCCGAGACCAGGGCCTGGACGGATGTATTTGCATCGCACCTGAGCTCCTCTACTATTTCGCCGGCCACGAGGCCTACACCTTCTTCAGCGACCAAGCCTTGATCTTCACTACCGGTGATGACGAGCCCAGCCTCGTCATCCGTGAGGTTGACGAGCCCGTGTCTCGAGAGACGGCCTGGATCAGCGACTTCCGCACCTTCCACTACGGCAAGGATGACCCGGCGGACCTGGTCGGGGAGGCGGTCAAGGAGAAGGGGTTGGTAGGCAAGAAAATTGGAGTGGACCTCGGCTCCTTTTCAGCATCCGCGGGTTATGTCCAGCGCCTCAGAGACGCCCTTGCGCCCTCCCAGATAGTTGATGCCACCGAGCTTATCAACAGCCTGAGGCTCGTCAAGTCTACCGATGAGATTGGCTATATTCGAGAGGCCGCATCATATGCCAATATCGGCATGGACACGGCCGTGGCCGCGATCCGACCCGGAATCTCCGAGATCCAATTGGCCGCCGAGATCGAGTACGCCATGCGCTCCCGTGGCTGCGACTACGCCGCAATGCCCACGTGGGTGAGAAGCGGGCCTCGGTCCCCCAACGCTCACAGCCAGGCCACGGGCCGCATTATGGAGAATGGCGACGTCGTGTGCATCGAGTTTGCCGGTATCGCCCGGCGCTACCAGTGCGTCACCATGAAGACCTTCTCCCTCGGAGGCCCGAGCACGCGGGTCCGGGCGATGCACAAGGCGGGTCGGGACTCGCTGTTGACCGGGGCTAAGGCCATAGCCGTCGGCGAGAGGGTAGCCGCCGCTGAAGAGGCTTCCATCGCGCCCATGGAACGCAGTGGGTTCTCCCAGTTCTCCAACATGCGCTTCGGAATTGGAATCTCGGCAGCGTTTCCGCCCAGCTGGGTTGACACCATGAGCATCATAAAGGAGTCAAAGGAGGTATTCCGGTCGGGGATGTCCTTCTATCTCCACACGTCCATCCAGATTCCAGACGAGGGCATCGGGGCGTTGGTCGGGGCCAGCTATCTGCTCACCAACGAGGGACTGGAGCAACTCACACCAGGCAGCGAGGAGTTAGCGATCATTTCCTAGGAGCGGCTATGACTCTACGCTAGAGAGGTCAAGCCCATCATGGGCGCCACTTCCTCCGCCGATATGAGCAGGTCTTCCCCTAGCCCAGTTGCCTAGTGCCTTACGACCGGATGAATCGGCACCTTCGACGCCAGACCCGCAGCCTGCTCGAACAGGGCCGCCGCTGAGAGCATCGGGGCTTCGCCCCTCGGCGGACCTACGATCTGCAGCCCGACCGGCAACCCCGACTCCGTAAAGCCGCACGGCACGGATATCGCCGGGCAAGCCGTCAGTGTCAGAGCGAAGGTCAGCAGCAGCCAATCGACGTAGTTGTCCAGCTCCACGCCTTCAATCTCCGTCAGGTAGCGGATATCCACGTCGAATGGAGGGACCGAGACTGTTGGACAGACCAGCAAGTCGTACTTCTGGAAGAAGGCTGTGACTCGGTGAAACAACGCACCGCGAGCCGCCTGTGCCTTCTCTACATCCCGCCGACTTAAAGCCAACCCCTTTTCGATGTTCCAGATGACTTCCGGCTTCAGCTGGTCTCTATGTGTTCCGAGCAGCGGTTTCATGTTCGCCGCGAACTGGGATGCACGCAGAGTTTGAAAGGTGTCCCGGGCGTCGTGCAGGTCGATGGTGTCCTCTTCCACCTCGGCTATCCCATCGAAGAGCTTTACTGCCTTGGCGCAGAGATCCTTCACCTCTGACACCACGGGAGCGATGCCGAGATCGGGTGTGTAGGCGATCCGGGTAGGGGGATTGGGGTTGTTCACAGCTTCCACGTATGAGGACTCGGGGGCGGGGTAGCTCAAGGGGTCACCGGGATGATGCCCTGCCTCCGCGTCGAGCATAAGGGCCGTGTCCCCGACGGTACGGCCCATCGGCCCGTCTACCGACAGTGTCTCGAACGGCAATGCCTTGGGCCCTTCCGGCACGCGGCCGGGGCTCGGGCGCAGGCCCACCACCGAGCAAAAGCTCGCAGGAATTCTCAGGCTCCCGCCAAGGTCGCTCCCCGTGGCCAGCCAGAGCTGACCCGAGGCCAAAGCCGTCGCCGAGCCACCCGAAGAGCCTCCACAAGTGGTACGGGTGTCCCACGGGTTCCGGGTCTTCCCGAACACCTCGTTGAAAGTGTTGGCGCCCGCCCCAAACTCCGGTGTATTCGATTTGCCGATCACCACCGCCCCGTTGGCCTCCAGAATCCCCACCGAGTAGGAGGACTCCCTCGGAACCCGGTTCGCGTAGATAGGCGAACCCTTGGTGGATCGCACCCCGGCCACGTCTACCAAGTCCTTCACGGCTATGGGCAAGCCGTAGAGATTCCCTCGCCCCGGTTCCCGAGGCGGCTCCGCCATCAGTTTCTTCGCATTCTCCCTTGCCCGCTCCACGCAGAGGGTCGGGAGGGCGTTAAGATGGCCGTCCGTCTCCTCGATACGGGCCACGGAAGCGTCAATCGCCTCCAGGGGACTGACCTGTCGCGTTCGCAGAAGCTCTACCATCTGCCGGGCTGTCTGCTTATACAAATCTTTCATATTTATCTTCCATCGTCCGATTTCATAACCTGGTGTCCACCGAACTCCTTGCGAAGCGCGGCCAGCAGCCTCGCGCCCAAGGGCTCTTCCTGCCGAGACCGGAACCGGGCCTGCAGCGATGCCGCGATCACTGGCACGGGCACCGACAGATCAACCGACTCTTGCACAGCCCACCGCCCTTCACCCGTGTCTTCCACGTACGCACGTATGCCTGCCAAACCCGGGTCATCCTTCAGGGCTCGGGCGGTCAGGTCCAGCAGCCATGAGCGAACGACACTGCCGTGACGCCAAGTCTCGGCCACCTGCTCTAGGTTTATGTCAAATTTATCGCTTGCCGACATCAATTCGAAACCCTCGGCGTAGGCCTGCATTAGTCCGTATTCGACCGCGTTGTGAACCATCTTTACGAAGTGGCCCGCGCCCGCCGCTCCCACTCTTCCGAGACCCACTCCTCCGCTCGGGGCCAGGGTCTCCAGCGCGGGCAGCATGAATTCATAGGCCCACTCATCCCCGCCGACCATCAGGCAATAGCCCTCCTCCAGACCCCAGACGCCTCCACTGGTGCCGGCATCCAGATATCCGATTCCCTTCTCCTTAAGCATCTCGGCGCGGCGCATACTGTCCTTGTAGAACGCATTGCCTCCATCCACTACGACGTCGCCGGTAAATAGGAGATTACTAAGAGCGTGAATCGTGGTTTCGGTAGGGTCTCCTGCAGGGGCCATCACCCATACCGCTTTGGGGGAGGTCAGTGTTTCAACCAACTCCTCAAGGGAGTTTGCACCCGAAGCGCCTTCACTCTCGATGGCCCGTACTGCCTCGAGTTGCGGGTCATAGGCCACGACTTCGTGGCCGCCCCTCATCAGACGCAGGGCCATGTTTGCGCCCATCCGCCCGAGGCCTACCATGCCTAATTTCAAATCGGTCCCTTTCTACTCTCGTGTCGGACTCGGCCCCCAATCTTAGCCCGTTACTACCTCAATCGCCACTGTTCCGCATTGGCTCAAGACGACTCCGGGTCCATGTTAGAATGGCTCCTAGGAGGAGGGCAGCAGGATATCGGAACGACACATACAGGCCAAAGCACATATTGACGACGAGCACAAAGGCTGGGGCCTCAGACCGGGAGACCATCAATGATCGAAGTAGTGGCAGAAAGTTACGCAGACATAAAACGGCTTTGTCGCCGGCATAACGTGCTATGTCTCAGTCTGTTCGGCTCCGCTGCAACCGGTGAGGGCTATACAAAGGGCAGCGACTTGGATTTCGTGGTCGAATTCCGACCCACGGGCTTCGGGGCCTATGCGGACGCCTATTTCGGCCTCTGGGAGTCCTTGGAAAGCCTCTTCAACAAGCCCGTGGACTTGGTGGTCGGCTCAGCTATCAGGAATCCGTACTTCCTCGAAGTGGTACAGAAGACAAGGATGTCCGTATATGGCGCTCCAGGCGAAGAAATACCTGCACGACATTAAGAGTGCCGTCACCTTGCTCCAAGATTTCACTAGGGACAAGATTTTTGAGGACTACGAAAGTGACGCAATGTTGTGCGCTGCTGTGGAGAGAGAGTTCGAGATCATAGGCGAGGCCATGACCCGCCTTGCCGGGGTGGACGAAGAGTTGGTCGGCAGGATCACCCAGTATAGGCGCATCAGGCCTTCCGCAACGTCTTGATTCATGGATACGCGGACGTCGACAATCGTTTGGTCTGGGGCGTTGTAGAATTGAATCTCCCAACACTAGCCAAGGAAGTCGATGCATTGTTGCAAGAAGAATAGCCGGCTCACCTGCGCTCCTCCATTAGCTTCCCACTCCTTCTATTCTCCATCGTCACCGTGCCCCGACACAGGACTCCCCTAGCTATGAACGACTCCATTGCTCACCCACCCCCCTCCCATTAGAATAACCTCATCCCCGCCCCCACCCCTCACACGGAGAACAACAATGAAGTTCGACATCGCCCTGCCCAATTGCATGGAGGGTTTCCTGGTCCCGGCCAACTTTGCCGGGCCTGCGGAGCTTGTGCACTTCGCCCAGGACGCCGAGCGGCTCGGCTACTACGCCCTTTGGGGGTTCGACTTCACCGCCCCGGTCTCCGACCTCAGAGGCCGTCCATCCGACGACACTGAGCCCAACTGGTACGAGCTTATGATCAGCCTCGCCAGCCTTTCCGGCGTCACGAAGACCATTAAACTGGGCGCCGGTGTGGTAATCATCCCTCTACGGGACCCCGTCATCCTGGCCAAGCAGTCGGCGACCCTTGACCAATTCAGCAATGGGCGGTTCCTGTTGGGTTTGGGCCTCGGCGGCTCTCGGGAGGAGTTCGTCACCGTAAGGCCGCGGAGCCGAGGCGCTCATCGGGGAAACATGCTCGATGAGAAGTTGGACGCCCTGGCATTGCTCCTAAACGGCGATGGCCCGGCCTCCTATTCCGGTAAATACGTGGAGTTCGGGAGTATGGAGCTCAGTCCCAAACCCGTGCAACGACCGCTGCCCATGTACCTGGCAGCCCACGGCGAGGCTTCTCTCAGGAGGACCGCCAAGTACGGTCTCGGGCCCATGGTCCGTGACCCCGAGACCCCGACAGTCCTCAAATCTCTTGCCCCCATGCTCGAAGAGAACGGTAGGACCATTTCCGACATCGACTTCTGCGTATGGGCCGACCTTCGGGTCGAAAAAGACCATGATCTGGCGGTCAAGCGCTACCAGGACAGCACTCTCGGCTACTTCCGTAGGAACACCCCCACCGAGGACCTGGTGAGCGGTCACTGGATTGGGACTACGGACGAGATCATCGAAAGATTGGTCGGGCTAAAGAAGATGGGCGTCGACCACTTCATCGTGATGCACACCGCCACAGACGATTTCCAGGACATGCTGGACCAGTCCGAGATTTTCGCCAAGGAGATCATTCCTGCCGTCGAGAAGGCATAACGTACCCCGGCCACAGACCAAGTAAAGCTCCCAGAACTCAAGGAGGCGATTTATGTACCAGACGAATATGTACGAAGGCATGCTGGCCGAGACCATAACCATGCATGGACACAACGGAGACTCTATCAACGCCTACTTCGCCCGTCCGCTGGGCAGCGGCCCCTTCCCGGGCGTGGTGCTCATCCATCACCTGCCCGGCTGGGACGAGTGGTACAGGGAGGCCGCGCGCCGGTTCGCGCACCACGGCTTCGCGGCCATCTCACCAAATCTCTATCATCGCGAGGGTCACGGCGACCCTGAAGACGTTGGCGCCAGGGTCTGGGCCGACGGTGGTGTCCCCGATGATCAGGCTGTCGGTGACATCGTAGGGGCTATGAGATACCTCCGGGTCCTGCCGTACCACAACCGCAAGGTCGGCGTGTTCGGTACTTGCTCCGGCGGCCGACACGTCATGTTAACCGTGGGCCGGGAGTCGGGATTCGATGCCGGGGTCGACTGCTGGGGCGGGGGAGTCGTCATGTCCAAGGACCAGCTAAACGACAAGAACCCTGTCGCTCCAATCGACTACACTGCGAACGTCTCGTGCCCCATCCTCGGGCTCTTCGGCTTGGATGACCAATCTCCAACGCCGGAGCAGGTAGACATTCATGAAGCCGAGCTGAAGAAGCACGGGAAGAACTACGAGTTCCACAGGTATCCCAACGCGGGCCACGGCTTCTTTTACTACCATCGCCCCGCCTACCGCGTAGAGCATGCTGTCGACGGCTGGGCCAGGATCTGGGACTTCTTCGAGAGGCACCTCAGCTAGCGTTCATGCCTACTCAGAGTTGAGTCTAATCACGCTGGAGAAAAACATGTGCACCATGATTGTCGAAAAGGTTGAAGTCTCGGGGAGTGGGAAGGGGCACCAGGGTTGGTTCCCGCTAAAGCAGGCCAACGTCACCTATGACCACCCCTATCACGCCCCCATGGACCATTCACTCAACATCAGCTTCGTGAATGAGGACAGGGGTCTGAGCGCGAGGGTGGCCGTGGAACTCACGCCGGAGTCGGCGATGGCCCTGGTCACCGCCATAGAGTCGGCCCTGGCCCGCCGCCCAGAGGGGGTGTAGCCACTACGTTCCAAGGCGTCTTCCAACACAGGGAGTCACGATCGGGGTCGGGAATGATCCGCCTAAGGCGGACAGGCTCCCCTCGGGTGAGGGGGGTGGGTTATTCAGTCCTCCAGAGGCGGATGTTCCATCTTCGATTGGGTGTTGGGGTTTCGGTTTGGTGTAGTAGGGGGAAGGCGATGAAAGACGCTTGCCGGATTCGGCTCCCTATATTTAGATAATGCGGGCATGGAGGCATCCCGGGAACGTGGGGACGGGGCTCCGCCGCCGCCTAGACCTGGAAGTATGGTCGGACGTACGGGTCCGTCATCCGTCATAGGCTCCGATACAGGGTTGGCTGCGCTGTCCGCCGGAGGCGGGTGCAGGAAGGGGAAAGTCCAGGGTCAGTTCCCCTCGCAGGAGTACGGGGTATCCAGTTAGCCGACGATGTCCCGGAGCCGGGAGACGACGGCAGCCCAGTTTATTTGAGGAAGCGGACGGAGAGCCGAGCGGGCCTCGGCTACGGGCTGCCCCGTTCCGCTCCATAGGACAAGGTTGCTCCGTAAGGAGACTTTCAAGTACGGTCCAGGGCGTCTTCCATCGCCTAGTGGTCAGGGAAGGGGGCACGGGGCCCGGTAAGAGGAGATGGCGTCGTTTGCTTGTGCCGCGGGCCTGCGCGAGGGCCGTTGGGATGGGCTTAGGCGTTGAGTCCTCGGGTGGGGTCGGGTGGGCTTCCCCCTGGGTTGTGGTTCCTCCTTTGGGTTTAGGGTGAGTGATTGGCCTATCGGGGGTGAATATAGTACATGTGTACAAGTTTGGTCAAGGGGTTCGTGTCATTTTTGGGGGGCGGGCGCGACGGGTCGGCAAGTGCGGCCCCCCCCCGCTCGACCCTTCGACGGAGCTCAGGGTGAGCGGCCCCTCGGCCCCAGGGATGGATTCCGGCTCGGCGGGGGGTGCGCCTTCAGGAGGGATGGTTTCACGCCTTGGCGCATCTGCGACCTGCCTCCGCAGGAATGACGGCGGGGGGTGGGTAAGACTAGTTGAAGTTGTACAGCCGGGCGGCGTTGCCTCCGGCTATCTTCGCCTTCTCATACTCGGGGACGCCGGCCAGGATCTCGTCCAGGATCTGCCGAGACCTCGGGAACGTCGACTCCGTGTGCGGGTAGTCTGATCCCCACATCAGGTTGTCGACGCCTATCGCAGCGCGGTCATTGATACCTCGTCCGTCCTCCTGGAAACTGATCAGAATGTTGGACCGGAAGAAGTGGCTGGGCAATACGCCCGGCTTGAAGCGCCGCCATCCGGGGCCCCGGTGGGCGCGTTGGGTGTAGGTGTAGTCCAGCAACTCGATGAAGAAGGGCGCCCACGCCACCTCATGCTCCACAGATATCACCTTCAGCCCCGGGTGCCGTTCAAAAACACCCGAGAAGATCATGTGGGCCAACGATACACGCACCCAGTAATCGGCGGTGGCGAAGAACGCGGGCCGCACGTTGGTCGGGTCCTGGAACTCCTGCCCGGGTCCCGGCCGGCCGGTAGCGACGTGGAGGCTCAGCGGCATTCCCAGTTCCTCGGCGGCCTCCCAGAACGGTTCGTATTCGGGCCGGTCGTAGGACTTGTCTTCGGTCGGATAGACTGTAATCATCGCACCAACGAGTCCCAACTGCCGGCTCCTGTTCATCTCCTTCACCGCACTCCCGACATCGTCGACGTTGATCATGGCGATGCCCTTGAGCCGGTCGGGGGCGGGGCTACAGAACTCGGACATCGCTTCGTTGTAGGTGGCGCATATCGCTGTTAGCAGCTCCGGGTCTCCGGTGTTGTAGGCCAGCAGCCCTTCTGTCGGGTAAATCACCTCGCCGTCCACGCCATCGGCGTCAAGGTCCTTGATCCTGTCGTCGATCATGAAGCCGCCGGGCCGAACGTTCTCCCACTTGGCGCTCATCCGCAGGTCTTCCGGGTTGTCGAAACGCACGCCTGCGAAAGCGCCGCTCTGAAAGGAGTTGGTGCGATGTCCGTCTATGTACCACCAGTCCCCATTCTCTTCCGAGACAACTCTCGGGGCCTTTTCCTTGAACCGGCCCTCGACCCTCGCCGTCCACAGGTCGGGTGGTTCGATTATGTGGGAGTCGGAGGAGATCACCCTGTACGCAGCCATGTTATTTCTCCTTTTGTCCTTATCGAGTCATGAATGCCGACACTGCCGACACGAATGCCTCAGGCCGCTCGTATTGGGGCAGGTGACCACAGTTCTCGATCACCTGCAGCTCTGCACCGGCAATCAGGTCCTGAAACGCATTCCCGTATTCCGGCGGCACTATCCTGTCCGAGTCGCCCCACACCAGCAGCGTCGGCGCTCCGATACGATGCGCTCTCTTCGGCAGCCCGCGGTCGGGGATGGGCCAGATGAACTTGCCGATAGACGATAGGGTTTTGGCCCGCTCGATCATCGCCTCTTTCTTGGCCTCTGGGTCTGACGGCACTGCGAAGGCCGACTTTGCTGCTTTACTTTCGGGGTCAAAGCAAAAGGCATTCGCCTCTTCTGATGGTGTCAGAGTGAAGAAGTCCAAGGTAGGGGCTTCATCCCGCCAAAGACCGAGGGATGCCACTAATGCCAACCTGGACACGAGGTCCTTCCTGTGCGCTGCCAGCTCGGCAGCCACCATGCCGCCGTAGGAATGGCCCACGACTCCAGCGCCCTCGATTCCCAGCCCCGTCATCAGCTCTTCATAGAACAAGACCAAGTCCCACAAGTCGTCCAATTCCTCCAGGCCAATGGATTCAGCGACACCCGGATGGGCCGGAGCATAGACGTGGAACTTTTCGGCCAGGGCGTCGATGAATGGGGCCCACCCCGGGAACCCATGCTCCCCGTGCAGGTAGAGCAAATCGGGCCCCGAGCCCCCTTCCACGAGCTGAATCTCGAACTTGCCTCCACGCAAGGAGAGCGTTGTTTCTTTATATTCGACCAAGTGTCTTCTCCGAAATCTTTTAGCCTACCGTAGGAGCCGCCACGGGTCTCGACACGGCTTGCGGCCACCACGGGTCGTCGTACTCGCTGAACAATCCCTGGAGGCCCGGCATGACTTCCTTGGCAAAGAGCTCCGTGTTCTTGCGGGCTATATCGTCGGGCATACTGCCAATGTGCAGCAGGCACATCAGGTGGCCGATCCTGAGCCTCTTGACGGCGTCGGTGAGCTGTTCACGCACGGTGCTCGGGCTCCCGGCGATGATGTGCCCCTTCTCCACGTAGTCCTTCCAGCCCATCTCCAGCGCTGCTTTTGCCGCTTCCTTTCCCGTCTGCGCTCTTGCCGAATTCCGCATCGAGTTTATCGACCGGTACCCGGGCGCCTCCGCAAAGGGCGGGTGTATCCAGAGCATCTTCTGGTAGAAGTACTTCACGTGCTCCGCGTAGTCCTTTTCCGCCTGCTCATCCGTCTCCGAGACACACACCAACTGAAGGAACCCAAACCTGTGTGGGTTGTCGTCGATGCCCCGCTCGGCGACGGTGTTCCAGTAGCCCTGCACCACTTTCTCGGCCCTCTGGTACCCGAAGTAGCTCAGGTAGCAGTAGACGTAGTTGTGGTTAAGCACCCAGTCCCACGTCTCCAAACTCCCGCTTCCCGGTATCCAGACCGGTGGGTGAGGCTTCTGTAGGGGTCGGGGCCAGACGTTCGCGTACCGCAGCTTGGTGTACTTCCCGTTGAAGGCGAAGGGTTTTCTCTCCGTCCACGACTTCATAATCAGGTCGTGTGCCTCGGCGTGGCGTTCCCGCAGTTGCAACGGGACCTGTCCATAGGAGAACGTAGTGTCCATCGAGGTTCCCACCGGGAACCCCGCTACGAGCCTGCCACCGCTCATTATGTCGAGCATAGCCATCTCTTCCGCTACCCTGAGCGGTGGCTGGTAGAGAGCGAGGCTGTTGCCCAGCACTATGAGCGCCGCGTCGGACGTGGTCTGGGTCAGGATGCTCGCCATCAGGTTCGGTGAGGGCATCAGGCCATAGGCATTGCCGTGGTGCTCGTTGACGCAGATGCCGTCGAAGCCCAGCTGGTCTGCGTGCTGGAGCTGTGCTAAGTAGTCTTTGTAGTACTGTCCACCCTTCGCCGAGTCGAAGTGCTCGTTGGGCAGGTCGACCCACGCGCTGTGGTACCGGGACTCGAAGTCCCGGGGCAGGTCCTGGTACGGCATCAAATGGAAATAGGAAACCTTCATGTTCGCTTGCTCCTACGAGTCTGAGTCGAGATGGAATCTAGGCCCATTGCTCTCTACGTCCATTCAGCCGGCCGCACTGGGCTGTTTCACCTGAAAAGCCGGCATCACTTCTTTGGCAAACCACTCGATCTGCTCGAGGATGACCTTCGAGGGTGTTGATATCATGGGTTGGATGTTGATCTCCCGCAGACCGGGATAGAGGTCCTGAAGCAGCATCAGAGGTTCGATTACCTGCTCCGGAGTGCCGCACAGGAAGTTCCCCGACCGGACGTCGTCTTCGATGGTGGGCAGGCTGGCCCAAAGCTCCTGTGTCGGATTTTCCAAGCCCTTCTTCTGCTCGTCGGTCAGGCCTCCGACGAATCCCAAGGGACCGAACATCTTCGTGTTTTCCTCGAAGTAGGGCCTAGCCTCTTCAATGGCTTTCTCTCTGCTGTCGGCTATGTGGAATTTTTCGCCGATGATCAAGTCTTCTCCAAGCGCCGCGTCTCGGCCCGCCTTGACCAGTGAGTCTCTCCAAAGCTCCACAACCCTCCGGGAGGCGCCGCCGGGGGCTGCGCCCCCACCCGAGATGGCCTTGATCCCGTGCTTGATCATGAAATCAATGCCTCGCGGGTTGGAGCTCACTATAGGCTGCCAGCACTCAACGGGCAGGTGTTTGGGCCTGGGGACCAGGGTTATTTCCTCCAATTCGTAGCCGCGGTAAGGCACCTTGGGAGGGATATCGAAGTATTTGCCGTGGTGGGAGAAGGAGCGGTTGTTAAAGGCCTTGAAAATGACCTCCACCTGCTCTTCGAAATAGTCCCTGTTCGCGTCTCTGTCCAGCATGGGCGCGCCGAAGGACTCCACCTCCCGGGTATGATACCCGCGCCCCACCCCGAAGATGACCCTGCCGTCGGTCAGGTGGTCGGCCAGGGCGTAGTCCTCGGCGAGACGCAGTGGATTCCACATGGGCGGCACATTGAATGCGCACCCGAATTTCAGGTTCTTGGTGATGTGCGCCAGGTGCACGCTCTGCATCAGGAGGTTGGGCAGACACTCGTACCCTTCCCGCTGGAAGTGGTGTTCCGCCATCCACAGGGTGTGATACCCGAGCCGGTCGGCGGTCTGAGCTAATTCATCGGTAATGGTGAGGGCCGAGGCGAGGTCCTCGTCCGAAAGAAAACGCTCGTTGGCCGGGGTCCCGGCATATCCGAGATTATCGACATTGACGTGGCCTGCATACAGAATACTAAATCTTTCTATCATCCCTACACCTCCTGGTGAAATCGCAAACCGAGGACACTTTCCGTTTCCTTGCCGCCAAGCCTGCCCCTCTAGCGCAAAGCGACGAGGGTGGCTTGCATTATAGCGGCAATAAAAACAACTTGGTTACTACCCGTCCCAGGCCCCCGGGTACCGACTCTTGCCCCAGAACCCCTCCCCCATCCCCAGGCTCGATTGCAGGCCCCCCACTCGACACCGGTTTCGGTGAGGATGGTCATCTCGTGGTGAGGATGCGCTCCAGTTCATCCTGTTGCGACCATCGGGCGACTTTAGCAAAACGATCCATCAAGGTGAAATCCTGTGCGCTCCATATGTTTTTTCTATCGTCGAATAGGGAGACTAATACTAGAGAAGGCCGGTTGTTCTGTAGGTCAGTCAAGTCTACGCATCCAGCCAAGGTGTGCTCAGTTATCCTGCGTGTAGCTCTACGGTTTCCAGCACTCAAAAGAAAGATAAGGGCCGTACGTTCATAAGTGTAGGTCTCAAAGTCAACCCTCCAGCTTTGTCCCGACCTACCGGTTCGAGTAACTTCACGTTCAAAATGTATATTCCTTGCGGACAGCCATTTGTCGACCTCGTTGGCGGTGTCCTGCTGGGACATACCGCGCAGGGCAGTCTGCGGCCCGGAGGCCAACGCCGCCACTTCAGCGGGGACCTGCAGGGACCTATTGGGCAGGGTAAACCACAGGTCGGAAACCCGCACAACCGCTTGAGCAACACGGAGGACGTGTTCTGCCAGCAGCGCCCGCATTCTGCATCGCAACGTCAGCTGCCCACGAGACAGTTCAATACCTAGAGTCTGGCAAATGTCTTCTACCAGTAGCTGTTGCTTTGCTGTTCGTCGAGCATTGGAAGATAGCATTCTGAGCCAACCCAATGCCTCGCCGAAGTCCGTAAGGATGTATTCTTTGTCGCGCTCCAAGACAAATACATCTATCATCCCCCCGTCAGGGTACATTAGGGGGGTGCGCACACGAATGCCCTCCTGTGGGGCCGGTGAACATTCGAATAGGGGCGGCATAGTCATAGCGATGGATGAACAGAGTTCAATGGCATTCATAGCATCATTCCCCCTGCACTGAAGGTTGCAACATCTTACCCGAATGCGACAGCTTTGCCTCAACGCAGAACTGACGCCACACGCCTACCGGTTTGTCCCAGGTCTCGGTGATATCCCTTGGAACGTATGCCCATTTGTCACGGTAGCCTTCTCGCCAGTAGTGCTTGTGTTTCTCACCTACTCGTATCCCGTCGGGATTACGATGATCCGCGCCTAGATCAAGGGCATATAAGCGAGCCTCGCCACGAACAATTATCGCATAAGAGAGCTTGCCGGCTAGAGGGTTATAGTAGCCTTCTATGGATAGCCGATATCCGGCATCCGTCTTAACCTTTGCACTGAATTCCTGTGCTGGCGAATGGTCAACATCATTCCGCCATGTAATGTCTCCCAATATCGACTTTGTATCGTCGGCGAGAAGGGCGTCAAAGTCTTCCTGTGTCACGCTCAATTTATCCCCTACTCGTCCCAGGCCCCCGGGTAACGACTCTTGCCCCAGAACCCCTCTCCCATCCCCAGGCTTGATTGCAGGCCTGTGCGTTCAAGCATGGTCTCGGTTGCCTGTTGCGCACGAGCCAAAACCTCCGACTCGTCCACCGTGCTCACGACTCGGCCCTGCATCAGTACCTTGCCGTCCACTATCACGGTGTCTACGTCCTGCCCACCGGCGAAGTTGGTGATCCTGTGGACGGGCATGTTTAGTGGGTAAAGGTGAGGCTTGTCCATGTCCACCAGGATCAGGTCTGCCTTCTTGCCCGGCTCCAGCGACCCGATCTCAGATTCCATCCCCAAGGCCCGTGCCCCGTCTATAGTCGCCATCTCCAGGGCCTTTCCGGGTGGGATGTATGCCCCTTCGCCGAACTGCGCACGGTGCTGCCTCATGCACGAGTACATGTGGCGGAACATGTCGTAGTTCATGTCCGGTGAGGCCGCATCCGACCCCAAGGCGACCGTCACACCAGCGTCGAGAAGCTGGGGTACGGGGCAGCGTGCCGGATAGGAGTTTGGAGAGCTGGGGTTGTGGGCTATTTTTGTGTCGGTTTCGGCGCAGATGGCGATCTCCTCGTCGGTGAGACCCACGCTGTGCGATAGAATCACGTTCGGTCCGAGGATTCCCAACTCCTTATGAGCGAACGCTATTGTTCCGGTGCTGTGACCATCCTGAGTCAACAGAACTCCAAGCCGGTCCACCAAGTCTCGGACGGCCCGTGCCTCGGCCTTCAGTTCATTCATAGGCAAGCCCGCGTACGGTGGCCGCGACATGTTCATCGTCGACGAGGTCAGACAGACGCTTATACGACCGTCGGCCCCGCCGTTCCACCTGTTGACGATGTCCTCAGTCGTTGCCATTTGACGATCGAAGTCAGCGAGATATTCGTTCTTGCCGTCGGCGTCCCACCGGACAAAGCGTCGCGGGAAGGGGGGAGAGCACGGGCCCACGGCCAGAAACTCTCGGATGCCGACCGCGGCCACGGCCTCGCAGTGCCGCTCTGCGTAGACCGGGTCGTCGGTGCGTATGAGCATTCGGCCACCGCCGAAGTAGCTGAGTCCGGTGGTGGTCCCAAACTTCAGCCTTTCCAGCGCGGCCAGCGAGGCCTCGGCGTACCAGAATTCTTCGTCGACACCCTCGGCGTAGATAAGCTCGACGGTTTCCCGCCAGCGGGTAAAGGAGTCGTGGTCCATGGTCTTGACCAGGGCGTGGCCCGCATGGCCGTGCACGTCGACCAGACCTGGCAGGCAGACCATCCTGCTGGCGTCTATGACCGTGGGAGCCGGGTGGGCAGCCTCGATCTCGGCTCGGCTCCCGACTGCGGTAATCCGGTCGCCATCGATGGCCACCGCCCCGTCCTCTATAACCCGTCTCTCGGGGTCCATGGTGATGACGGTGGCGCCAGTTATGAGCATGTCTGCCATATTAAGTTCTCCAGAATCGCGGAGCGCGGGCGTCTACTTCCGGCCCTTGCGGGCCGTCTCGTAAATCTCGATATACCCCTCCACCGAGCTGTAGGCTATCGCCTCTCCCACCAGGTCAAGGGGAAGGTCTTCCAGCCGCTTGAACCGTATGCACGCCTTCCCGATGCTGAGCTTTTTGCCCCGCTTCTCAAGCTCGTCCATGAACCACATCCTCGACCCTTCGTGCGAGTAGATGCACATGAGGTACAGCGACATATGGTTTTTCTGAGATGCTAGCGCTGCATATTGAAGGGGATGACCGTTATATGTCTTGGGGTAGGTCTCCAGCGGAATTACATACCCGATCATCCCAAAATCCATCGTCTCCTCGAAGCCATCGGGCAGGTTTTCGAGGATGGCCTTGCGGACCTCACTCAACACAAGTTGTCGCTCTGGGGATAGCTCGGCCAGGTAGTCTTCTACGGTTTGGGATGTGCTCTGCACTAGTCTGAGTCCTCCGTGAACGAATAATTTGCTTATCCGACTGCCTGCGCCCCGATGGCCGGGGCCGTCCTGTCGAACCTCGGCATCACCTGCTCGCCGAACAGGGTCAGGCTGTCCATCACCTGCCGGAAACTGAGCCCCGGAATGTTCAGAAACAAGCCGACGTGGCTGCAGTTCAACTCCGACTCCAACTCAGCGAGCTTCTCCTCGACGAAATCAGGCGTCCCGACCCACAGGTGTCCATTACGGCGCAGAAAGTCGAACCAGTCGTCCGATTTGTCGTCCGCTGTCAACGTTTCTCCTTCGCCGATGTATATGTGCCGACCGACCTTGGCCAGTGGCGAACGGTCGAACAGGAAGTTGGTACCGATTCGCGCCGCGGACAGCGCCTCGTCGTCCATGCTTCTCACCACGAAGCACGGCTTCATCACTGCCAGGTTTTCCCCGTACTCCAACTCACACCCCGACGCCCTGGCCGCCTCCCGATATGCCTGCCACCGCTCCTTGATCGAGGCCACGGGGGGTGAGTAGCACATCGCGTTGATGCCCCGCTCACCGGCGAAAATATGGGAGTCCATCGCATCCGCCATCTGCCATATGGGCGGGTGGGGCTTTTGATAGGGTTTCGGGTGCAGGCCCAACGCCACCATCTCCCCGTCATCTGCGAAGTGGAGAGGACTGGCGTCCGTTATCTCCTTGACCGACTCCCGCCACCCGGGCACGGGGAACTTGTAAAACTCTCCCTCGTGGGTGAAAGCCTCCTGAGTCCATGCTTTGACGATGATCTCCAGGCATTCGGCGAATAGTCGATAGTTCTGTTCCTTGTTCCGGCGGTCGGCGGCCGGGTGGAACTGGACGCCGGCTCTATTATTTGCGCCCCGCATTATCCCGAACTCCATGCGGCCCTGACTCATCCGGTCCAGCATGGCGACGTCTTCCGCCACGTGTATCGGGTGCCTGTCGGGAAGGGCCGTGCCCAGGGCCCCGAGGCGCAAGGTCTTCGTGCGCGGAATCAGGTCTCCGGCCACCAGGAGGGGGTTCGGGGCGGCGTTGTAGTAGCCGTCCCAGGCGAAGTGGTGTTCGGCGAACCACATGGTGGTGAAACCCGCCTCTTCCAGCAGTTGGGCTTCCTGCCGGACCTCTGACATCAGCGCGTCCCAACCTATGGCGTAGTAGGGTTCCCCAACGTGGTAGTAAGGCGTACTGTCGAAACGCATGTAACGCTCCTAGCCGTGCAGTCCCATCTCTGGCCTCGCTTCCCGACTTTATCACTAAACCCGCCTCTCTGTCCCGACTTTAGTCGGCACTCCCTATAGCGCCCCGCCCCTCACCCCGATAAGATAGCCCCATGACCCGTAAACCCATTCAGACCACTGCTTACAAATCAACCTCCTCCCAGTCCAAGCGACTCTACGATAGTGCCCGGCAGGTGATGCCAGGCGGCAACACCCGCCATTCCATAGCCTTCTCTCCATACCCCATATACGTTCGCAGCGGTAAAGACTGCCGGGTTACCGACGTTGAAGGCCAGGAGCGCGTAGATTTCATAAACAACGCCACTGTGGCTATTCTGGGTCACGCTAATCCACAGGTCATGGAGGCCGTGGCCCGGCAACTGGAACTAGGCACATCCTTCGCCATGCCGACGGAACCTGAGGTTGAACTTGCCTCCCTGCTAGTGGACAGGGTCGATTACATTGACAAAGTGCGCTTCTGCAACTCGGGCACCGAGGCAGTGATGAACGCCATAAAAGCCGCTCGAGTCTTCACAGGCAGGCCGAAGATTGCCAAGTTCGAGGGGGCCTATCACGGGACTTACGACTACGCTCAGGTAAGCCTCACCCCCGACCCGGAGTCCTGGGGAGACCCACACTCTCCCCGCAGCATCGGGGCTTTAGGCTCGACGCCCCAGTCCACCGATGATGTCGTAGTCCTGCCCTGGAACGACGTCCAAGCTTGCGTCGACTTGATAGAAGCCAACAGGGAGGCACTGGCCGCCCTGATATTCGACCCTCTGCCCGCCTCCCTTGGCTTGGTCGCGCCCAAACCCGGTTTCATCGAGACCCTCCGGGACGTGACTCGGGCCAACGGCGTACTGCTCATCGCCGATGAAGTGGTGAGCTTCCGCCTCTCCTATCGCGGCGGCTGCGCAGAATTCGGCGTCAACCCCGACCTGGTTACTCTGGCCAAGATAATCGGCGGCGGGTTTCCGGTGGGCGCAATCGGGGGCACCGACGAGGTGATGGACGTGTTCGACCACACCCGAGCCGGGGGAGAATGGCTGCTGCACGCAGGCACCTTCAACGCCAACCCGGTAACCATGACCGCCGGACTGGCCACCATGAATCAGCTGACACCACCGGTCTTCGAGCGGTTGGAACGCATGGGTGACGACCTTCGCAGCCGTGTTCAGGAGGTTATCGATCGCAGAGAGTTCCCCGCTCAGGTCTCGGGCAAGGGGTCCCTCTTCTGGGTCCATCTTACCGATAAAGAGTTGACCGACTACAGGTCCTTCGTTGCCTCCCAGCACGACTGGCCAGGCTCCGACTTCTTCGCCGACCACATGCTAGACCGGGGCATAGTCTGCATCAACCGGGACTTCGGATGTCTGTCGACTCCTATGGGCCGGGAGGAGCTGGACCTGTACATTGAGGCCCTGGAAGCGTCCCTGGAGGCCCTCCGGCCGTAGCCAAGTCTCGCTGGGTAGAAAAAGGAGCCGGATAATGCCTACCGAACATTCGTCCCCGGAAGCCCCCTTCCCCAATCACTGGGTCGACGGCCTTGACCCCAACGAGGCTGCCTTGCAGGTCCATCATCACGCCGAGGGCACGTGGATTATGCGTCAGTCGCTGCTTGACCACTGGGAGGGCCCGTTCATATATCTCTTCGCCGGAGAAGAGCGCTCCATCCTCTTCGACACCGGCGCCCCCGGCAAATTTCCTTTGCGCGAGACCGTCGACGACCTGGTAGGGACGGACTTCCCTCTTATTGTCGCCCATACTCATTCTCATTTCGACCATATTGCAGGAGACTGGCTGTTCGACGGTCGGGAGAACACCAAGATAGTCGGGCACACGCCTGAGGAGGTCGCAGACTTCTTCGGCATGACACCTTGGCCCGTCACTTCCGCAACCGTGGATCTCGGGAACCGGGTCGTTGACCTGATCCCCATCCCAGGCCACGACGTTGCCGGCATAGCAACCTACGACCGGGCCACGGCCATCCTCATAACCAACGACTTCCTTTATCCCGGCAGGTTATACGTCCGAGACTTTCCGGCCTACAGCGCCAGCCTCCAGCGTATGATCGAGTTCACCGACACCCGGCCCGTGTCATGGGTCCTGGGTTGCCACATAGAGATGACTACGAAGCCGCGTGACGACTACGAACAGTCGGCACCCACACACCCTAACGAGCGCCGCCTGGAATTAGGCATTGAGCATCTGCGAGAGCTGTGGGAAGGGGTCAAGAGCATGGGCTCCGAGCCCCGGCGCGAAGTCCACGACGACTTTATCATCGTCCCAAGACCCGCCTGACGACTATCTAACGTAGTCCTGTGTCAGCTTCTCGTAGAGGGTGATGTTGCCCATTGCGTGGTGGTCCTCGGTGGGGTGGCCGCGTACCGTATCTTCGAGGCGGAACTGGGCTTCTTCACCGTTGTCCTTCAGGTCGGCCATGAAGTCCCATACTGCGTGCATGGCAGCGTGGACGCAGCCCATGCTCACCAGTATCACCTTGTACCCCATGTCGGCCAATTGTTGGAACGACACCCGGTTCTTGCTCCTCCCCCACTTGAGCGATGACGAGTAGTTGAAGACCAGGGGAATTCCGGGTCGTTCCCTTTGCACCTCACTGGCAAACCTCTCAAACTCGCCCAGGGCGTCCGGGTTCCTGAACTCCGACCACACCATGTCCGCGCCAAGGGACGCGTAGGTACGGCCTCGGCGTACGGCCTCTTCGAAGGTTCCACCGTCTGCGTCACGGGCGTCGGTCCGCGCAATGATCACGAAGTCGGAGTCTTGGCGCGCGGCCAGCGCCGCCTTGAACTTGCCGACAGCCTCGTTTAACGGCAGCACCCTCTTCCCCGCCAGGTGACCGCACCGTTTAGGCGCAACTTGGTCCTCGATGTGGATTCCCGCCACCCCGGCCTTTTCGTAGTTCTCCACGGTCCTCATAACCGTCAACGCATTTCCGAAACCGTCATCCGCATCGGCGATCACCGGCAGTGTCGTCGCATCTGCGATCTGTGCCGCATGGGAGACCATCTCCGTGGAAGAAAGAAACCCGAGGTCGGCCTTCGCTAGAAGGGCGAGGGAGGTCGAGTACCCGCTCATATAGACAAACTTGAGCCCGACCCTCTCGGCAATCGACGCGTCCAGCGCGCCGGTCACCCCCGTGCTGTACACATAGTCATTCTCTTTGAGCAGACGCCGGAACTCACCGCCTTTACTCATGTCTCGTCCTCAGCAAGTCTCACCCGATACATCAGGCGTAAGCAGCAGGGCCAACCTCCCCGCGTCCCTCTCATCCTCCAGTTTCTCCACCGTGCCAATCACCTCTTCGATTCTCTCTTCCGAAAGCGACCCCGAGGCATAGGTCCTGAACTTCTCGTTCATTTCGCTTAATGTGTAGGGATTACTTGGGGCGCCCTTCCAGTCTCTCGCCTCCAGCCTGTGCTCCCCCGCCACCGACTTGATGGTGACTTCCGCCATCGGGCCATCCCTCATCTCTCGGGCTTCCAATTCCACTCGCCCCGCCAATGCTCTGACCTCTTCGTCCCAGAGGGTCGACTCGTTGAAGGTCGCGGGGTCTTTGATGTCTCCGACAAGGGCTATTGCAAGGGAGAAGGGCAGGCTGTACTGCGCCCCGAGAATCGTCGTCGGGGCGTTTTGTCCGTGCTTCCTCACCACTGTCGGGTTCGTGACCACCTTCACGCCTTCTATCTCCCCGGCCCCGACTCCCGACTTCCCTTTGAATTCCACCGCGCTATCGATAATGGGATGAAAGGACATATGGCAGGCATAGCTCTTGCAGCTTATGTCGAATAGCAGCCACTCGTTGCCCAAGTCCTTGGTCAACTGTGAGGGGTCCGGAGCCGGAGAGTAGACGTTCAGGAATCCCCGTTCGCCTTCAAGGACGGTGCTTGGTCCCGTGAACCCCTTCTCGGCCAGCAGCGCGCTCTCGAGCCCCGTCTGTGCCGCCCTCCCAAGGTGGAGCCTCTTGGTCATAGCCCCTTCCTTGGCGAACTCCATCAAGCCCGCACCGTGCGAGCCCGCTATGCCCAGCGCATTCACCAACCCATCCACCCCCAACCCCATCGCTTTACTCGCACCCATCGCCCCGCCGAAGGGGCCATTGGTCCCCGGCCCATGAAAGCCCGCCTTATCCTCCACCGCCCGACCTGCTGCCAGTCCTATTCGGCAAACCGCCTCGTATCCCACGGCAAACGCTTCCATGAAACGCCTGCCGTCAAGAACTTGGCTCTGAGCAACGGCAAGGAGCGCAGGGAGGACTACCGCCCCAGGATGGCACGACCCCGGATAGAATGCCTGATCAGTCTCGAAGCCGGCGATTGCCGTGCCGTTGGCCAGCGCCGCATAGGAGGCCGAGGCCGTCTCTCCTGTTCCGAGTATCGAACATGAGCCATTTCCACCGCTCTCCCCCGCCAACTCTCTCACCATCCCGGCCCACGGGGTCCGGGCCCCGACCAACGCGCTCGCCAGGTTGTCCAGCAGGAAGACCTTGCAGGCGTCTACGACATCCTTAGGCAAGTCATCGTAACCGGTGTCGTGCACGAATTCGGCCAGTTGCCGGGTCTCGTTCATAGCGCCTCTGGTCTTAACCTCGAGCGTAGTAGGCGGCGTTGCTTCCCGCTATTCGCCCGAAGACCGCCCCCCTCATCAACCCCGACCCGCCGGGGTAGTTGTGATAGAAGAACTCTCCCGTTATCTCACCGGTAGCGTACAGTCCGGGCATAGGGCTTCCGCCGGTGTCCAATACCCTCGCCTCCGTATCGATCTTCAACCCACCGAAGGTGAAGGTTATGCCCCCGGTCACGGGATATGCGGCGAAGGGTTGAGAGTCGATGGGGAGGGCCCAGTTGGACTTGCGCGGTTCTATCCCCCTTGTCCCGTTGCCGTCTTTGATCGAGGGGTCGAAGGGGCCTCGGGCCACTGCCAGGTTGAATTCCCGGACAGTCTTGAGAAGTCCCTGGGGCGCGAGCCCCAAATCCACTGCCAACTCGTCGATGGTCTTGGACATTATGGGCTCAGCAGTCTCGTAGCGGGCCTCCAGCAGGTGAAGAGTTTTCCTATCGAAAATCTGGAAGGCTATTCCGCCCGGCTGCTCCAGGATCAGCCCTCCGGCCTTGGCATAAGTATAGGCGCCCAGATCTTCTCCTTCGTCGAAGAACCGACGCCCGCGTCGGTTGACCATGATCCCAAACGGGTAAGAGAGCCGGTTGGTCCTGTCCGTGAGCCGCAGGTCTCCGACATCAGGAGCGAAGGCGTCGATGGGGGTGGCATGACACCCGTCCCACTGCCCCGCCTCCGAGGCTCCTGCTTCCAAAGCCAACGTGAGCACTTCTCCAGTATTGTGCCTCGTGCCGCGTACCTTCACGTTTTCCCATTTGCGGCCCAGGTGTCGGGCCCGCATCGCTCCGTTGGCCTCGAAGCCCCCACTCCCTAATACGACGCCCTTGGCAACCAATTCATTCTGTCCCTTCTCTCCTTCCACCCAAAGTTTGACTAAGCCTTCCGCTTGGCTGACATCCAACCCCATCACCGCAGTTCCGTACCGCACCTCGATACCCGCCCGCTCTACTGCCTTAAACAGCGCCGCCACCAACCCCACTCCCTTATTCTTAGCCTCCAGAATGCTGCCGGGATTGTATTTCCTACCCCCTCCCGACGCCTCTACCGACCAAAGGTGCGTCCAGTCCCACTCAATCCCCTGTCGCGCCATCCATTTCATCGTTCCCAGGGACTCCTCCACCAGCTTCCTGGACAGCTCCGGGTTAGCCTTTCCCTCGGTCACCTTCATCAGGTCGTCGTAAAATCGGTCTTCGCCGTATTCGCCGACTTCCACCATCGCCTTCCGTTCACCTTCGGGCAATAGACCCTTCACCGCCTCGACGGATGAATAGGCGAAGCGGAAGAGGCCGCCGCTGAATCGGCTGTTTCCTCCCCTTTCTGCGTGGGGTGCTTTCTCAAGGACCAGGACACGGGCCCCGGCCTCCTTGGCCGAAAGAGCCGCAGTCAGGGCTGCATTCCCCGCTCCGACAACTATCACGTCATATATTGTTAATTCCGGTTCCATTGGGCCCTCCACGGGCTATTGTATCAGCAGTGACCGCCGCGGAATGGAGACCGGCGCGGCTCGGTTTTTTTGGGTTGCGGGTCTTGCATTCCGGTGCAAAGGTCAATACATTACCCCCGGCGCTCGGAATCCATATCACCGAGGCCCCGCCAAGAAGGAGGAATCGTGCAAGTATTCAACATGAACAAGATGGACAAGAAGCTCGAGGGGACCAACCCCATGTTCGTCGGCTCGGTCGAGACCCAGAGGATGGTCACCAAGGAATTGTCCGACCACCTGATCATCGGCAACGTAGTCTTCAGCCCCGGCGCCCGCACCAAGCGTCACACCCATGAGTCCGACCAGGTGATCGTGGTCACCGGCGGCCGCGGAATCCTCGCCACTGACGAGGAGGAGAATGAAGTCTCTCTGGGCGACGTAGTCCACGTCCCCCAGGGCGAGGTTCACTGGCACGGCGCTACCAAGGACTCGTCATTCTCGCAAATCTCCGTCCTGCTCCCCGGCGAGAACAAGATCCTGGACTAAGTTTCGAGAATACCTTCAGCATTTGGTTCGGACCCCAGCGCCAGGGAGGATACGAAACGTGAATATCAAGGCCCTGATAGTTGTTGCCCTGGCCTTGACCGCGTTCGTCCTCTCCGCCTGCTCGGGTTCCGAGCCCCCAACCCCGACAGTAGGAGAAGTAGTCATCACGCAATACAGCAGTCCCCCAGCAATGTCCATAGACGCCGGAAAGTCTTATACGGCCAAGCTCAACACCAATCACGGCGAGGTCACAATTGAGCTCTTCGCCTCCGATGCCCCAGTTACCGTCAACAACTTCATCTTTCTCGCCAAAGAAAACTTCTACGATGGCGTCATATTCCATCGGGTGATAGACGGTTTCATGATCCAGGGCGGCGACCCCACCGGCACGGGGACCGGAGGCCCGGGCTACAGGTTCCAGGACGAAATAGTCCCTTCCCTAACCTTCGCCGAGCCGGGCCTGCTGGCCATGGCCAACTCGGGCCCCGGGACCAACGGCAGCCAGTTCTTCATCACCGTCACTCCGACTCCGCACCTCACCGGCAAGCACACCATCTTCGGCAAGGTCACAGACGGCTATGACGTGGTGGAAACAATCTCCAAGGTGAACACCGGGCCCCGGGACAAACCCGCTGACCCAGTCGTCATCGAGAGCATAGACATTTCCGAGAGCTGATCTTGACCGGCCCCCATAAATGATAACGGTCATCAGCTGGAACATTGCCAGGCGGCAGAGCCCGTGGCCCGAGCTCCTGAAAATGGACGCGGATGTCGCGCTACTTCAGGAGGCGGGCCGACCACCAGCAGAAGTAGCTGAAGCGGTTGCATTCGGCCAAGGCGAACCCTGGATGAGGAAGGATTTTGACCGTTGGCCCCTGGTGGTCAAATTATCGGATCGAGTGCGGGTCGAGTGGTTCACTCCGACCATTCCGGCTTACGAAACCAAAAAAGGCGAGATTGTTGTTTCTGATATCGGAACCATGGCGGCGGCTAGGGTCATACCGCTGGATGGCGCGGATCCTTTCATAGCAGTATCCATGTACGGCCGATGGTTGAACCCTCATCCGTCGGCGGAAAGCAGCTGGATATACTCCGACGCCTCCGCCCACCGTATCATTTCCGACCTATCCACGTTCATCGGTCATGTTTACCCATACAAACACCGCATATTAGCGGCGGGCGACCTCAACATCCTCCACGGCTACGGATTGGGGGGAAGTCCGTATTGGGCTGCTCGTGACCGGACAGTGTTTGACAGAATGGCATCGCTGAAACTTTCCTTTGTTGGTCCTCAGGATCCCCACGGGCGGCAGGCTGACCCTTGGCCCGACCACATGCCGTCCGATAGCAAGAACGTTCCTACTTACTACCATTCCACTCAGAGTCCATCAACCGCTACCCTCCAATTGGATTACGCGTTCGCCTCTGAGGGATTCTCCGATTCCGTAAGCGTGCGCGCTCTCAACTCTCCCGAAGAGTGGGGCCCCAGCGACCATTGCCGACTGGAAATCCTCGTCTCATAGCGGCTGGTGCGGCCCACGCTTCACCCTCAGCCCTCGGCCCCGGCTCCCGACCAGTTCTCCCTTATCCACGATGATTTCGCCGCGGGAGATCGTGTATTCGGGCCAGCCCCGGACCACTTTTCCTTCGTAGATATCGAAGCCCGCGTTGGACGCCATCTCCTCGCCCCTGATCGTCCGCTTCCGATTCGGGTCCCATACCGCGATGTCGGCATCCGATCCCACGGCTATCGTTCCCTTCTGCGGGAACATCCCGAAAAGTTTGGCCGGGGTGGTAGCGACCAGGTCCACCCACTTGTTAGCCGTTATCCGACCCGTACGTACGCCGTCGTCGTAGAGCATGGGCAGCATGGTCTCCAGGTTCGCCATTCCCGGAAGGAAATTGCTGACGTTCAGCTTGGGGTTGAGCTTCTGGTCCCAGTTCCAAGGAGCATGATCGCTGCAGACCGTGTGGATGTTCCCCGCATTTACCCCGTGCCACAGGGCCTCGACGTCTTCCGGGTCTCTCAAGGGTGGCCACCCCGTATACTTCTCCGCATTTGGCTCGTCGTAATTTCGGACGTCCAGGTGGAGGTAGAGGGGCCGGGTCTCGACGTACACGCGTTGTCCCTCAACGGGATTACGTCGGGTGACTTCCAGCGCTGCCTTCGACGATAGATGCACCACGTAGATGCTCGCCTCCGTGGCCCGACCAATGGCGACGGCCCTGGCCGTGGCTATGGCCTCTGCGTAGTCGGGCCTGCTGTCGTTGTAGTATTGAATGCCGGACTTACCCTCGCCGATCAGCCTTCTGGCCAAATAGCCGTTGATGGGTTGGTCTTCGCAGTGCATCATCGTGATCATACCGTGCTGTCGGGCAGCGTCGATAGCGTTTATGAAGTGCTTGATCCTCCTGTCGAACTGGAACAGGGTGAATATCTTGATGCTGTAGTAGCCGGCCTCGGCCATCCTGGGCATCTCGGCAATGATGTCGGGGGTGGGGTGATAGATGATCGGGTGCAGGGTGAAATCCAGCACCGAGTTGGTTAGAGCGCACTTTTCCGCGCGCTCCAGCATCTCCATCAACCCCTCCCCTCCATCCCCCTCCCCTTCGTCACCCAGAGGCGCGACCATGTTTCCAAAGGTGGTGATGCCCCCGATAGCCGCACCCGCGGACCCCGAGTAGTACCCGTCCACCATCCCTCCCCAATCGGGGCCCAGGCCCTCGTCCGGCTCGAAGTGGACGTGCACGTCCACTCCTCCCGGTATCACAAGCTTACCTGATGCGTCGATCTCCCTTGGCGCGTCCATCGTCCCGCCGATCTGTGCAATCACCCCACCCCGCACCCCGATGTCCGCAGTGTAGTTGGATTCAGCCGTGATTACGTTCCCGCTTCTGATTACCAGGTCCATGCTCATCTCCTGTGTCCGAATTTCAGGCCTCTATATGTTAGGGAACAGATTTTTAATACGTGCGGGGTCTCGGGTGGCGCTGAGGGCCAGCGTCAGCTTGATCTGCGCTTTCGAAGCACGAAGACTTCCGCCCGGCAGGACGCCCATCTCCATCAGGTGCTCTATACCTCCAAGGCTCCTCGCGTATACCCCAGTGCCGAGGGACCCGCCGTAAGAACGGGTGACCAGGACCATAGCCCTGCCCCTTGCCGCCGCACGCTCTATAGCCGGGGTCATCCCCGGAGGCACGCAGCCAGGCGCAAATCCCACGATAACCATGCCGTCCGAGAACTCGGCTGCCGCATCCACCAATTTGCCGTCATCGCCCTCTATCGCAGGGACTATCGACACCCTGGCGTTAATAGCCTCCACCGGGATGTGTTCCCGTATGGTTGGCCTCCGGAAGAGGACTGCCATGCCATTCCTGACCATTCCCACCGGCCCGAACTCCGGCGATTTGAACGTTGCCAAGTCTGTAGAATTGCTCTTCACCACTTCTCGTGGGTCGTGGATCTCCCCGTTGGCGCAGACCAACACCCCCCACCCCCGAGTCTCGTCGGAAATCGCCGCTATCCCTGAATCGAGCAGGTTACCCGGCCCGTCGGGGCTGGGGTGGGAATGGGTCCGCATGGCGCCTGTTACGACCACCGGGATCTCCAGCTTCAGGAGCAGGTGCAGCGTGTACGCACACTCCGCCAAGGTCGCTGTACCCATGGTTACGACTATCCCGTCCGCTTCGTCGGCGGCAGCGATTCTCTCACATCCCTTGGCAAAGGCCAGAAAGTCCGATGGCCCGAGGACTTGGCTGGCTACGTTGGACACCTCAAGCACGTCTATCCGGGCTAATGCGGCAAGTTGAGGCACGGCCTCGATGAGGTCGGCGCCGGTCACCGCGGGAATCGCTCCGCCACTGGCCTCGTCCCATCTGTATGCTATTGTGCCGCCGGTCGCTAAGACCTTTAGCCTTTTCAAACGTTGCCTCCCTGCTGCATGTGGCAAGGCCCGGAAGCCCGTGTCCCTACTTTATCTGGGTCACCCGACCTCCGGTCATTGACTCCAGGTCTTTCGGGTCGAGCGAAAACACGGCCTTCGGATTGCCCGCGGCAGCCCAGACCACTTCGTATTGGAGCAGGTCCTCGTCGATAAGCGTTTCCAGTGGGCTAGTATGTCCCACGGGCGGCACCCCGCCTATAGTAAACCCGGTAACTTCCCTCACGAAATCGGCGTCCGGCTTCCCAACCTTCTCCCCGATTGTCCGACCCAGCCTCTTTTCGTCCACCCGGTTCGCCCCGCTCGCAACCACCAAGACCCCCCGCCCCGAGTCCCGGCCACGAAACACCAGGGACTTGGCGATCTGCGCAACATCGCAGCCAAGGGCCTCTGCCGCCTCTACAGACGTCCGCGCCGACTTAGGAAGTACAATGGGGCAGTACCCATACCCCAACCCCACAAGGGCCTCCCTAACTTTCTCAACGCCACCGGGTTCCGAGTTGCTCATCGATTACTTCTTTTCCTGCCTTAAGTCGCTTCAGCGCAGTTATTCTACCCCACCCTTGCCCACCGCCCCTGCTTACTATAAAATCCCCGCGCACCGACTACACCATTTTTTTCGCGAAAGGCAAACACAACATGGCTGATGCTCACATTCAGGAGGCCTTCGGCACTATCGTCGCCAGTGGTGACAAGCTCACCGTTACACCTCCTCACGGCATATTGTCCCGGCGCGAATATGTCTTTGACCGCGCCCGTGAGACCGTAACCATCGCCGACAAGAAATTCTTCATCATGGGTTCCAAGAGAAGCCATCTCTTCGAGCACATTGTATTCCGGATGTCCGCGTTTGGCACAGAAGCCCACAGATGCATCGAGATGCAATGCCGAATGCCCGGCAAGCCATTGTTCGTCTATCGGCTGACAGACGTCAGTGCGGATGAGGCCAAGCTGACCTCCGCCAGGCAGGTAATTGCCGATTCCACGGGAATCAACCGGTGGGAAAACTAGCCTCCCGCTCCTTTTCTCTCCCGCAATTCCCGCTTAAGCAGAGGAACCTACGGTAGAGGGGCGCGGGGATTAGCCCCGCTGGATACAAGGCCTTAAACGGCCTTTAGCTCCAAGTCTCCCCCGCTAAGGACTTCGAGTCCATTGTCCGTGACGGCGTACGCCCCGCCGACCAGGACCTGCTGACCCGTGTCCGGGTCGCTTGAGCTCGTGTGCAGGACGAAGGTCATGTTGCGCTCAAACACCTGGTCCGACTCCAGCGTTATGTCGAGAGTCTCTAGCCATGTCGGCGGGTATGCGATTCCTACGCCGTACCCGAACCTCGCCCTGACCGTGGCATCGAACCCGTCTGCGATAAGCGAGTCGACCGCACCCTGCTCTGCATCCGACACCCGTCTCGCAATGGCGATCTCCTTGCTCCCGGCCCGCAAGGCCCTCAACGCGATCCCGTAGGCCTCTCGGCACCCAGGCGTCGGCTCTCCCACAGAAATCGTTTGCATCGTGGCAGCGTGATATCGGCGGTAAACGCCGGGAAACTCCATCGAAATCAGATCCCCGGACTCAATAACTCTCCTGTCCGCCGTCTTGTGCCCAATCCTCCTCGCACCGGAGGATATCCACGTCGGCATGCCCGGATACTCGCTGCCGGCCTGGCGCATGGCTGATTCTATCTCCGCTGCGAGGTCTATCTCGGTGATGCCTGGGCGCGCTGTGGCGTTGGCCCGCTCGAGCCCTGCCGTCGCGATTGCCGCCGCCTTTCGGACGTAGTTCATCTCCTCGTCGGACTTGGAAAGCCGCACACCATCGAGCCCGTTGGAAAAGTTTTCCAAGCTGGCAGAACCGAGCGCGTCCTTAAGGCGAAGGGCGTGGATCCCCGTGAAGGCGTAGGCCTGCAGGTCCGCCCCGACCCTCGTGCCACTGCCCAGGCGCTCTTTGACCGCCTTGGCCACCATTTCCACCGGGTCCTCAGCCCCGTGCCGATACAGCCGCACATCCGATACCCACGACGTGACCTCCGCCCGCCCGATGTCCACGTCCCGCATTACGAAAGTAGGCTCGTCGTCCCCAGGCCCGAAGACCAGGCCCTGGAACTGGAAGAAGGTATGGGCGTCGTAGCCTGCGTAGTAGTTGATAAGCTCCGGCCCGACGCACACCGCGCAGTCCAGGCCCGCTTCTTTAAGGGCTTCCTTGGCCCCGGCCACGCGGCCCCGGTACTCGCTTTCGGAAAAGGCCCAGTCTTTCGCTTCCAGGTTACCACTCGTCATCCGGTGTCTCCTTTAGAATCGCAGCAGGTCGAAGGGGCGGTTGTAGATGATCTCATCGATCAGGTCGGGAGGGATCTTGGGCAGGTTTATGCCTTCGCCCCAGTCGTTGATGTTCTTGAAGGCGTTGACCGCGTCCATGGTGGTCATCACGGGAAAGTCGGAGCCGAAGAGGATGCGCTCGGTGACTTTGTATTCGATTGCCACCAGCAGCCCGTTGTACAGCTGCCACTTCCTGTGGAACCTCGCCGACAGGTCAGTGAAAACGTTCTTATTTTTCCGCATCAGCATTGCGGTTTCCTGCATATTCGGCTGCCCGAAGTGGGCAACGATTATTCGCAGGTCCGGAAACGCTCTCCCGACCTTGTCCAGCCTCAAGACATGGCCCCATTCCAGGGTCCCGTTGGGGTCGTACATGCCGCCCATGTGGAACATCAACGGAACGTCGTACTTGTTGGCCAGGTAGTAAAGCTCCCACGCCTCAGGGCTCCAGGGATCGAAGCCCTGGTACACCGGCGATACCTTCAGTCCTTGCAATCCAAGGTCGGTGACGCTGCGCTCAAACTCCTCCGCGGCAGTGGGGTCATTGGGGTCGACGGAGGCGAACCCTACGGCTCGGCCCGGGTACTGCGCCACGTAGTCTGCGATGAAGTCGTTGGGTATCTTCTTGTAGGCGCGAACAGGCGCGTTGATCACGACGAACTTCTCCGCCCCTCCATCCACCACCGACTTCTTGTGGTCTTCCGGCGTAGCTTCCCCACCTATGACGCCGTGGACCTTCATGTCGGAGCGGGCCTGGGCCGTCATGTGCTCCGGCTTCCACGTATGGGTGTGCCAGTCTATCAGTTGGCGTTGTGATGTCATTTTCAGGCTCCCGGGACTTCAGTCCCGACGGTCAGGATGCGGCCACCGGGGTCTCGGCTTCCTTCTTGGAGAACCACGGCATTACTTTTGTGGCAAAGAGCTCCAGGCTCTTGAGCACCTTGTTAGTCGGAATGCCGAAGTGGGAATAGGAGACGAGGAGATAGTCCAGTTTGCACACTTCCTGTAACTCGTGCAGTTTCTCTATGACATCGTCCGGTGAGCCTACCAGCAAGGATCGGGGCTCGAGGAAGTCCCAGTCCATCTTGGTGCCGGGTTCCAGTTCCTCTTCGGGATTCGCGAACACTTCACGTCCGCGGAAGGGGTCGTTGTAGATGAATCCGGACATCACTCCGGCTTCTCCCTCGCGTCGAGCCTGCTCCATGGATGTCGACACGTAGGTAGTGCGCATCACCGCCTGATGCTCACCAAAGGTGAATTGTCGTCCTTCCTTCTCCGATCTTACTTCTGCATATCGCTCCATGCGCTGCTTGATTCTGAGTGCAGGCGGCTGCCAGTAGCAGGCCTTCAAACCCAGTTCCGCCGCGGTGGTCACAGATCTGTCAGTGGATACGGTCATCCAAAGGGGTGGGTGCGGCTTCTGGTAGGGCCTGGGGGTAACCCGGAGTTTCGTGACCTTGTCCCCATCCAGCCACACGTCGTTAGGCGGGTAAAGGGGATGCTTGAACTGAGTCTCCGCCGCCGGGAAAGTGAAGTTCTCACCCTCGTAGGAGAAGTACTCGTTTGTCCATATCTCCTTGGCGATTTCAATGATCTCCCAGAACAGCGTGCGGTTCTCCTTGTCCTTCCTGGGGTCGGCGTTCGGGTGGAACTGAGGGCCCTCATACGGCCATATCCCCCGACCAAACCCCACATCCACCCTGCCACGCGTCAGGTTGTCCAGGATCGCTACATCCTCGGCGAGGCGTATCGGGTGCCACCAGGGGGCGATGTTCGCCATCTGCCCGATTCGAATCTTCGACGTCCGTGCCGCCAGGTCCGCACCGAGCAGGATGGGGTTGGGAATGTCGCCAGTTTCGTAGGGTCCGAAGTGGTGCTCGCCCAGCCACATTGCCTCGAACCCCATCTGTTCCGCCAATATGGTCTGTTCCCTCAGATTGTCCAGCAAGTCCGCTGCAGTTGTGGCTTCACCTGCTGCGTCCGCTACGGTAGTAAATGCCGCAAACCTCATGTTCCTGTCTCCTTCCCGCTATCCGGAGATCGTCAACGCTTCCCCGCTCTTGTCGTGCATTGGAAGCGCCGACCCCACCGTCACCCTCGGCACCCGCTTGCTTATGTTACACAGCACTTCGTAGGGTATCGTCCCTATTGTCTCGGCGATTCCCTCCGCGGTCATGGAAACTGAGTTTCCTTCCCCGATCAACATAACCTCGTCTCCGAAGCTCACGTCCGGCACGTCCGTCACGTCTACTAGCGTCGTGTCCATCGTAATCCGCCCGACTATCGGCGCCAGCGTGTCCCGCACGATCACCGACC
This sequence comes from Dehalococcoidia bacterium, assembly GCA_965197585.1. Classification (GTDB taxonomy): domain Bacteria; phylum Chloroflexota; class Dehalococcoidia; order Plut-88900; family Plut-88900; genus Plut-88900. The sequence goes on along the minus strand of OZ240215.1, from coordinate 1,021,884 downwards.
CCCGGTTCGACAGCAGAAAGCTCAATCCGTCGGCGTACCCCACGGGCACGCTGGCGATAACGCTGTCCCTTGCCGTGACGAATGTCCTGCCATAGCTCAATGGGCTCCCCGCAGGAACATTCTTGATCAGCGACACACTGCTCTTGAAGGAGAGCACGGGCCTTAGCTCGGGGTCCTGCCAGTTGGAGCTGGGATTGATGCCGTACAGGGCGACCCCGGGACGGACAGCGTCGAACCACGACTCCGGGTGGAACAGCACTCCGGCGCTGTTTGCCGCATGCACCATCCCGACCTCGATATTCCGAGAGTAGATCTCCTCTAGACCCGACCTGAACCTCTCTAACTGCAGCGAGGAGTAGTCGCTGGAATCCTCGTCGGCGGAGGAGAGATGGGTGAGCACGCCTTCCAGTTTCACCGATGGAAGCTCCATCGCATGGTCCAGGAACATACCAAGGTGCCGGTAGTCGATCCCGACACGTCCCATCCCAGTGTCAACCTTCAGGTGATAACCCGCCTCCATGCCCAGTGACTTAGCCGACTGAGAAAGCCTGCCGAGGGCCTCGATGCTGTGGACTGCAGGCAATAAATCGTAGTGGAGAGCTGCTGCCTCTTCACCCGGCAGCGCCCCCCCGAACACGATGATCGGACTCCCGATGCCCTCTTTCCTGAGAGCTACCGCCTCGTCGATTGTGGCGACAGCAAGGGCGTCGACACCCATGCCTTCCAAGGCTCTAGCCACCGTTGTGGCGCCGTGGCCGTATGCGTCGGCCTTGACCACGGCAATCACCTTGAGGCCTTCTTCGATTCGGCTCTTCAGGTAATTGTAGTTGTGCGCCAGCGCGCCGATGTCGATCTCGGCCCTAGTTTTCTGAAAAACCGACGCTATTCCGTTTAAAGTCATGGTTATTCTTCGCTTTTCAGGACGCGGCGACCGGCACTGGGTCAGGTGTCTTCTGGAACTGGGGCATCACCTTGGCCGCAAAGTTCTCAAGACTTCGCATTGCATCCTCTTTGGGAAGCCAGCCGTGACCGTAGTTAACAACCAGGTATTCCAGCCCGCAGACCTCCTGGAGCTCGTGGATCTTCTCGGCTACCTCGTCCGGGCTCCCGACAAGCAAGTGTCGGCTACTCAGGAAGTCCCAGTCCATCTTCATGTCCGGGGTTACCTCTTCGCCGGGGTTCATAAACACCTGCAGCCCGCGGAACGGGTCGTTGTAGGTGAAGCTGAACATGATCCCTTCTCCGGCGACGCGTCGAGCCTCCTCCGCATCCTTGGCCACGAAGGTGTGCCTCATCACCGCCTGGTTTTCTCCCATCCTGAACGGCCGACCCTCAATCTCCGAGCGCATCTCCGCATACAGCTTGAATCTCTCCCGCAGGCGCAGTGGCGGCGGCTGCCAGTAGCAGGGCTTCAGCCCCAGCTTCGCTGCAAAGGCTACGGACCTGTCAGTCGATACGGTCATCCAGAGAGGCGGGTGAGGCTTCTGGTACGGCTTCGGCGTCACGTTGAGCTTGAGGACCCGGTTTCCATCCTGCCATTCGGGGTTTGGCGCAAATTTCGGGTGAGAGAAGCTAGTGTCGTCCGCCGGAAACTGGAAGTTCGGGCCCTTGTGGGAGAAGAAATCCTCAGTCCAGGCCTTCTTGACGACGTCGATTACCTCTTTAAAAAGCTCCCGATTCTCGTCACCCTTGCGGGGGTCGGCGTTGGGGTGGAACTGGGGGCCCTCGTAAGGCCAGATTCCCCGCCCGAAACCGACCTCTATTCGACCCTTGGTAAGGTTATCGAGAACGGCCAGGTCCTCGGCCAGTCTTAGCGGGTGCCACCAGACGGCGATGTTCGCCAGCTGTCCAATCCTGATCCGCTTTGTACGGGCTGCCAGGTCGGCCCCGACCAATATCGGGTTAGGTACGTTCCCCATCCCGTGCGGCCCGAAGTGGTGCTCCCCAAGCCAGTACGCCTCAAACCCCATATCCTCCGCCACAACCACCTGCTCACGCAGCGTGTCCAAAAGCTGCGCCTGGGTGTAGCGCTTCTTGGGGTCGATCATGGTGCTTACGGCGGCAAAACGCATGTGTGAGTGTCTCCTGAATAATCTGTGGGTTAGTTTACAAGGCTGTAAGCATCAATTCTAGCAGAGAAAAACGGCCTTCCCATTAAGTCTTCACGATGCGGGCCCGTATCCAAAGTCCCGGGCCTCCCTGATAATTACCTCTGAAGGTACCTGACTCGTGCCGCGGGTCAGCTTACGCAGTTCTCTGGCCCTGGCTCGGAATGCCCTCATTCTCTCCTTCATGTCGGCCTCAACAACCTTTTCTTCAGACTCTGCCGCCATTTCGAGTATGTGGCGGGCCTCGATTTCTAGAGATCTGTTGTTCTGGGCGGCCCTGCGTTTGAGCTTTGATACTACTTCCTCATCCAAGCCTCCCAATTTAAGTCCATTTCCTTTCTCTCTTTGGACTAAGTCAGTGCTAACCCATATCATATTATCCCTGAGATTCAGACACTAGGATCCCTCTTCGATACACAGCACCACCCGATCCCCGTATGTCCAGGTTTCGGAACTGGGGAACAGATAAAAGTCATACGGCTCTTCACAGCGCTCATAGGCTTCTTGATCAATGAAGTCTTCACCTGGGAAAGAGCCAGAGCGTGTAATTTCAAACCGGTTGGTAACGCGGTACTCCCACTCACCCGAACAGCTTACTACCTCGGCTAAGAAATAGTCTGATTCAGGAACATCGTTATAGCACTCCCCAGCGCGCAATGCCTGATACCCAACCATCCGGTCTAGCTTAGCTGGATCACTGGTGGACAACCCAAAGCTTTCTTGAAGACAACTGACCACTCTATCACCTTGGTTCCAAGACTCCCTGGTTGGGTATAGCCACCAGATGGATCGTTTGTCACAATTGGCAAGAGCCTCTCGAGTGAAGACCTCTTCTCCTGGGTAACTACCTGACCGCGCAACCTCAATGGTATTGAGGACTCGGTACTGCCAAGGCTCATCACAGGTAACAATATCCACTGACTCTACATCGATGCCCTCGGGAAGTGTGGAATTTATGCAGTCTCCATCTTGAAGGTCTAATGAATGTATCTCGGCTACTAACGGTGTACTTGTGGCCGTAGGTCTTGGTACGGGAGTATTTGTGGCGACGGGAGGGTCAAGAGCCTCGTTCGTAGCCCGTATGCGCTGCGCATCCGATTCGCAACCGGTTAATACAATCCCCAACAGCAGAGCTAAAATACCCAAGAGCCAAAATGCCTTAATCATTACACCTTCTATCCTGATGAATGGACATGCAATTATACTCCCCTAATTGACACCCCCACCCCCCACCCCCAATAATACCGGCTAGTCCAGCCATGAACTTCGAGCTTGAATATACCCCCGAGCAGGAAGCCTTCCGCAAAGAAGTCCGCTCTCTTCTGGAGAGTTCCGGGCTCGACGAACTGGAGTTCCCCGTCGACTCCCATGACCTCTCCTACGACCAGTACCAGAAGCGGCGCAGGATAGGCCGGGCTCTCGGGCAGAAGGGGTGGCTCTGGCCCACATCCCCGACTCAGTACGGCGGCGGGGGCCTGAGCATCGACCACGCCATTATCATCGAAGAGGAGCTTGGGAGCGCCGGACTAACCCTTCCACCCTATTACGACAGCGGCGGCCAGCTCGGAGGCGCATCCATACTTGTCTGGGGCAGCGAGGAGCAGAAGGCCCACTTCCTTCCACCCATCTTCAAGGGTGAAGTCCGCACCTGGCAGCTCCTCACCGAGCCCGAAGCCGGATCCGACCTCGCTGGTGTCAAGACCAACGCCACCAGAGTCGGCGACGAGTATGTCATCAACGGCGGGAAGATTTTCGTCGGCAGCGACCACGGGGCAGAGCAGGCCTGGGTCCTCTGCGAGACCAATCCCGAAGCCCCGCGCCACGAAAACCTCTCCTGGTTCATCATCCCAATGGATGCTCCCGGTGTTTCGATTCTACCCATGGACCTGCTGGGCACCGGAAACGAAGGCGGGGCCGGCACCGGCAGGAAAAATACTATCCACTTCGAGGACGTACGGGTCCCGGCCTTCAACCTCGTCGGCGGTGAGAACAACGGCTGGCAGGTCGCAACCACTCACCTTGAGCTGGAACACGGGGGTGGAGGCGCAGTCCAGCGCAATACCCTCGTCGACCGGTTCATCGAGTATTGCAAGGAGACCCGACGCGGCGGCAAACCCCTTAACGCCGACCCCGAAATACGCCTCCGTATCGCTGACATATACATACGCTCAGAGATCGTTCGCCTGTTCGGGGTGCGCAACTTCTGGCTTGCCAACGCCAAACAACCTCGCTCTTATGAAGGCTCCCAGCTTTCCTATTACGATAAAATCGCCGGTCTGGAAAATGCTGAGACTATCCTGGATATCCTTGGCCCTTACGCCCTCGTCAAGGATGACCGCTGGGCCATTCTGAAGACCGCCATAGAGCTCGACCAGCGAAACTCTATCGCCAACCTGCACCCCGCCGGAACCGCCGACATCCAACGCGTCATTATGTCACGTCGAATCGGCATCGGCAGGTCCGTCAAGGAGAAGGCCGGGGCCCTGGCCTGACGGGCTGGACTCCTAGCGCCTGGATTCCAGATGGACCTATCCCTCACCGAAGAGCAGGAACTTCTCCGAAGGGTTACCCGGGACTTCGTACAGCGGGAGTTTCCCAAAGAGACCCTCATCGAGCTTGAAGACACCCACCGAGAAATCACCCCCGAGCTCTGGGCCCGCGCCCGAGACATGGGCTGGCTCGGCATGCTCATCCCCGTCGAATACGGCGGCTCAGGCAATTCTTTCACCGACGCCGCCGTCGTCTTCGAAGAGCTTGGCCGCGGGCCCGTGACCGGGCCCTTCTTCTCGTCCGGCGTCCTAGCCGCTCTAACTATCGCCGAGGCAGGAACGGAAGAGCAGAAGAGCGAGATTCTCCCCAAGATCGCTGCCGGGGACTATGCCGTTGGCCTCGCCGTCACCGAACCCGACTACGGCTGGACCCCCGAGTCCGTCGGTATGTCGCTCACTTCGAATAACGGTTCGCACAACCTCTACGGGACCAAACTATTTGTGCAGGACGCACAGTCTGCCACACACCTTCTCTGTACCGTTCGAAATGGCGGATATGTATCTCTCGCAATCATAGATGCCCGGGCCACGGGCGTCGCCGTTCGGGCGTTGGACGGTTTCATGACCTCCATGAACGAGGTCACCTTCGACAATGTGGAAGTCCCCGCGTCGGCGTTGCTGGGCGAAGGCTGGTCTGCACTCGAGCGGGCTGTATTGAAGGCCCTTCCCATATTGTGCGCCTACCAGGTTGGCGGAATGCAGACCGTCTTTGATATGGCAGTAGACCACAGCCGCACCCGGGTGCAATTCGGCAGACCCATAGGCAGATTTCAGAGGGTGCAGGACCACATAGTCCGCCTGGTCAACCACCTGGACGCCGCCCGTTGGACCACCTACGAGGCCCTATGGAAGCTGGACACGGGCCGGGACGCCGAGACCTCGATACACATGGCCAAAGCCGTCACATCTGAGGCTTATGTAAAGGCCTGCGATGCCGCCCACGAGGTTTTGGCCGGCATAGGCATCGACAAGGGCTACGGACTTACGCTTCACTCCCAGATGTCCCGGACCCTCTACGGCTACCTCGGCGACCCTAAGGACCACAAGCGCAAGCTCGGCAACGCCCTGGGCCTCTAACCGGCAGGAGGCGGCGGAAACCGTGCCCACACCCCCGCCCGAAAACCAAGGCTCCGGCCTTTTATCCCCCTACCGAGTCCTCGATCTAGCCGGCGAAAATGGCATCCTTGCCGGCAAAATACTCTCCGATCTCGGTGCCGAGGTCATCGCCATCGAGCCCCCGGACGGCAATACCGTTCGCAGGCTCGGCCCCTTCTACAAAGACGACCCGCACCCCGAGCGCAGTCTGGTCTGGTGGGCCTTCGCCGCCGGAAAGCGCAGCGTCACATTGGACATCACGTCCGAGTTGGGCGCGGCAAAGCTGAAAGACCTCACCTCAGACGCCGACTTCCTGCTCGAAGGCTTTGCCCCGGGCTATATGGACAGCCTCGGCCTCGGATATCAAGACCTGCGGCAAATAAATCCGTCCCTCGTCATGGTCTCCATGACTCCTTTCGGCCAGACGGGTCCCTATTCCCGGTTCTTGGGCCCCGACCTTGTCGGCATGGCCCTCGGCGGCCTCACCTTCCTCACCGGAGACCCCGACAGGCCGCCTCTGCGGGTGACCCAGCCCCAGTTTGGCCCATTGACTGGGGCATCAGGAGCGATCGGTGCAATGGTCGCTCACTACCACAGGCTCGCCACCGGCAAGGGGCAGCACGTCGACGTTTCAGGTCAGCAAGCCGTGGCCCGCGTCCTCTCGGAGGCTCCCGCAACCTGGGGCCTCAACCACATTAATGTGGTCCGTCGAGGCAGTTACCGGGGCATGGGGGGTGAGCGACAGCTGCGGACCACCTGGCCCGCCAAGGACGGCTTCGTATCCTATTTCGTAATGGGCGGCGTACTCGGAGAGCGCACGAATTCTCTCTTCCGGTGGATGGCTAGCGAGGGATTTAGGCCCATCCCCGAAGCCCCGGCAGACTGGCGGGAAGTCGACGCGGGAAAGCTGTCCGAAGAGGTACTCGAGAGCGTCGAGGGCGCAATGGCTGCATTCTTTTTAACTCACACGAAGCGGGAACTCTACCAGGGCGCATCTGATCGCGGCATCCTCATGTTCCCCGTGGGCAACGCTGACGACGCTTTTTCCGACCCTCAGCTCGCCGCCCGCAATTTCTTCACCGATATAGATCACGCGAAAGAAGGGCGCTCCTTCCGCTACCCCGGCTCCTTCATAAAGTCCTCCGCCTCCTCCCTGGGCCCGAGAGGCCGCGCCCCCTATCTCGGTGAGCATAATAAAGAAATCCTTGGTAATGACACCCACCCAAGAGGGGAACGGCGCTTCCAGCAAACAACCAAGACCCGCCCCTTCGAAGGGCTGAAAGTGCTGGATTTCTGCTGGGTTGCCGTCGGGCCTCTCACAACCCGCTATCTCGCCGACCATGGCGCAACGGTGGTTAGAGTGGAATCGCTCCGCCGAGTCGAAGTGCTTCGAACGGCATCTCCCTTCGCAGATGGGGAGTGGGGAATAAACAGGAGCGGCTACTTCGCCAACTACAACTCCAACAAATTCGGAATAAGCGTAGATTTCTCGAATCCGGAAGCCAAAAGTGTTATTCATCGACTAGTCCGCTGGGCCGACGTCGTCACCGAGAACTTCTCCCCCGGCACTCTGGAACGCTATGGGCTTGGCTACCAAGACCTCAAGAAGATAAACCCCGGCATCGTCATGTACAGCGCCTCCATGCTCGGGAGAGGGGGGCCTTACGATAGCCAAGCAGGCTTCGGCCCAATGCTCGGCTCCCTTGCCGGGTTCGTTCACCACTGCGGCTGGCCCGACCGCACTCCCGTGCCACCCTACGGCGCTTACACCGACTTCTTTCTTGCCAGGTTCGGCGCTTCCGCTCTCATTGCAGCCCTGGACTACCGGGAGCGCACGGGGCACGGGCAGTACCTGGATCTCTCGCAGCTTGAGGGCGCACTCCAGATCCTGGCCCCGGCCCTTCTCGACTACTCGGCAAACGGGCGCGAGCAGCAACGGGATGGGAACCGTTCCCCCACCGCCGCCCCCCACGCCGTCTACCCTTGCAGCGAACCCGACACCTGGTGCGCCATAGCTGTGGAGACAGATGAGCAGTGGAAGGTGTTGGTCTCGGTGATGGGTAGTCCGACGTGGGCAGTGGACTCGAGGTTCGACACCCTTGCAGGCCGTAAGGCACGTGAAGACGAGCTTGACCGGCACATCTCCGGCTGGAGCCGCAGTTTCGACCCCGTAACCCTGATGGAGACTCTTCAGCAGGCCGGCGTACCGGCGGGTGCAGTCAACAGCTGCGAGAACCTCTTCTCCGACAAACAGCTCGCACACAGAGGCCACTACATCTACATGGACCACCCGGAAATGGGCCTCTACCCCTTCGACGGTACGGAGTTCATCGCCTCCGACACTCCTGCCTTCTACAAAAAACCTTCACCGCAGCTAGGGCAGCACAACGAACACGTCCTCAAGAACATCCTGGAAATGACCGACGAAGAGATAGCCGAAGTCGCTGCTGCCGGTGTGCTAACCTAATTCCCTCCCCCTTGACCCCACCCCACCCCCGTCCTACCATTACCCGGCGTTTCCTATATCAGGTCTGGCAGGATGCGATATGTCTGATCCCCACGTGGTCGTGGTTGGTGCGGGGCTCGCGGGCATTGCTGCGGCCCTTGCAGCCTCGGAGGCCGGGGCCAAGGTGAGCCTCATTGACGAGCACCCTATCGACTCCTCGATGATGGGGCTCGACATTCCTTACCTCTTCGGCCAGCGTATGACCCCCACCGTCCGGGACCCGGGCCTCATGCTGCAGCGTGCCGTCGCTGCCAACCCCGGTATCGCCCGCGCCCAGGAGGCGGGAGTCGACGTCCAGCCCGGCGTCTACGTCTGGGGCAGCTTCAGAGACCGGCAGAACAGCCGTCACGTAATGCAGCCCGTCCTGGGCCTTGGCAACGACCGCGAAACGTGGATGCTCGAATACGACCGGCTGGTCCTCGCAACCGGCGCCCGAGACCTGTCGCTGAGCTTTCCCGGCCGCGATCTCGTAGGTGTAGTTGGTGCGCAAGGCATGTGCGCCCTTATTAAGAAGTACCAGGCTTTCAGCGGAACCAGGGTGGCGATTCTCGGGTCTGGAGACCTCGCCCTCGCGAGCGCTGCCCTCGCCCTTGACCACGGCATTGAGGTGGCAGCCATCGTAGAACCGGGCCCCGAGCTCCGCTCTCCAGGTGCCCTCGCCGACGACCTTAAGGCACGCGGCGTCCCCTTCTATACTTCCCACTCCGTAGTCGAGGCCCGCGGCCAAAGAGAGGTCGAGGCCCTGGTCTTATCTTCACCATCCGGAACCCACGAAATCCTCTGTGACACGGTTTGCCTCGCCATTGGCCTCGTCCCCTCCGTTGATCTCCCCTATCTTACCGGCTGCGACCTACGATTCGACTCCCACCTCGGTGGATACATCCCGGTCTTCGACTCCAACATGCAGACCAGCATTGAGGGTGTCTTCGGGGCGGGGGACGTTTGCGGCATCGCTGAGGTAAATAGCTCAGGCACTAGTCTCGCCGAAAGGCAAGGTGTACGGGCCGGGATGTCGGCAGCGGGAATAATTGACGCGTACGCCGAGACACTCACGCCCGAGGCTCAAACCGGATCTATACCCGTCGTCCAATATTGGCAGTCCTGGCGTTCCTCCCTTTCCAGCAGAGGCACCGAAGACGTAACCGTCTGCCTCTGCGAGGAGGTGAGCAGGGCCGACCTCCTGGCTGTGTCACCGCCACGATATCTCGGCTGGCCTTTGAGGCGCATGGGGAACAGAGGTTTGGCCACATTATTCGAAGAAGCCCCCGTAAACCTCGACAGGTTGAAGCGCCTTACGAGGGCCGGTATGGGCTACTGCCAAGGCCGATGCTGCCGCGAGGAGGTCGCTCTCATTTCTGCCCAGGCCGCGGGCGTCGACGCCTCAGATGTGCCGATAGCAACTTACCGCACCCCCGCCCGTCCCCTACCCCTCCGGTCTATGTGGGCCACCGACGAAACCGAAGAGACCCGTGACGACTGGCCTAAGTGGTTCAAACGGCCCACTATCAAGCTTGAATCCCCGAATGGTGGCGGCTAGTTGAAGCTGGACAGCGCCGAGGTTGCGATTATCGGGGGCGGGGTTTCCGGGCTCAGCTCCGCCTACTTCCTTGCAAATGCGGGCGTTAACATCGTCGTGCTTGAGAAGGGTCTGATAGGCGAGGAGGCCTCGGCGCGCAACGGCGGGAGCATGAGTCCCCGCGCCGATGAGCCCTTTGCCATCCCCATGGCCACCCGCGCCCGAGAGACCTGGATCACCCTCCACGAGGAGCTTGGCTACCCCACCGAGTTCATCCACGAGGGGCGTCTTCAGGTCGCCATGTGGGAGGAGGAGATGGACCTCGTCAGGGCCATGTCCATCAACGCCCCCAAATACGGGGTCGAGGCCCGGGCCCTGGACCCCGAAGAAATGCGGTCCTTAGTTCCTGAGCTTACAGACAAGGCCTTGGGCGGCATGTATTTTCCCAACGCCGGACACGCCAACCCCCAGCGCGCTGTGCAAGCCTACGCCTGGGCCTGCCAGGACCGGGGCGGTCGCATATACCAGGACACCGCAGTCACGGGCATCGACGTGTCGGGGGGCCGTGTGCAGGGCGTCCAGACCACCCGGGGTACCGTATCCGCCGACGTGGTGGTAAGCGCTGCAGGGCCTCAGTCGGGGCTCATTGGCGACATGGTCGGGGTTCACATTCCTGTCGCTCCCGGCCGCGTGGAGATCATCGCCACCGTGCCGTTAGAGCCGAGATTCAGCACATATATAGCCGGTAACGGCCTCTACGGACGGCAGACGCTCCGGGGCAACCTGGTATTCGGCGGCGGCCCCCACGAATGGATAGACGTGGCCCTCCAGGAGTCGCCCCCCAAGCCCAACACGCCCCTGGTCCGCAACATCTCCCGCCGTCTCGCCGAGCTCTTCCCAGCTCTGGAGGACACCCGAGTCCTCCGCTCCTGGGCGGGAGTCGTAGAGCAGACCCCGGACAGCATCCCCATCATCGACAAGCTCAGTGACCCAGAGGGTTTCGTCATCGTATCGGCGTCGGGCAACGGGTTCGGCCTTTCTCCCGCCACGGGCCTCGCCGTCAAGGAGCTGATTGTCGACGGAGAGTGCGCCGTGGATATATCAGCCTTCCGCTTCGATCGATTACGCCACGTGCCCAGGAACTGGAGAAAGACCTGGTCATGGCAAGCAGGCGCATATAACACCTAGCCCCGAGCCAAGGAGGTACACCATGCCTAAGGCAGCGCATCAAAAGGACCTCGTAGGGCAGCAGATGGTCGATTTCGAGGAGCGGGTCGACATTGCAAGGCTCAAAAGAGACCGCCTCGCCCGGCTCCAGGGCGAAATGGCCCGACTGGACCTCGGCGGCATTCTCATGTTCGACCCCGTCAACGTGCGCTACGCCACCGGCTCCCGATCCTCCGGCGCTTACAACCTGCGCCGCTTCCAGCGCTATGCCCTCATCCCCCGCGAGGGCGCGCCCGTCCTTTTCGGCGACATGTCCAGCGCCCAGGACACCGACGAGCTGCGCGTCAGGCCCGGACAGGTCTGGGACTTCTTCCCCTGCGGCGTCTACATGGACGAGGCCGTCGAGCTCTGGGCCGCGGGCGTGAAGAGCGTCCTGGAAGAGCTTGGCATCGCCTCCGAGCGAATCGGGCTGGACAAACTGGACACCACGGGTTTCGAGGCCGCCAAACGTCACGGCATCCGCCTCGCGGACGGCTGGGAAGCAATCGAGAGAGCCCGCTCCATCAAGACCCCCGACGAGCTCACCCTGATGCGCCAGGCCGCAGCCATCGCCGACGTAGCCATCGACAACACCCGCCGGGCTATTAAGCCCGGCGTCACGGAGGATGAGCTCTGGTCGATACTCGCAGGCACGAACCTCAAGTATGGCGGTGAGCACACCGACGGCAAGCTTCTTGCCGCAGGCGGAAACATGAACCCGTGGTTCAAAGACTCCTCGGGCAGGCTCGTCAGGCCGGGGGAACTTGTCGGCTTTGACATCGACATGGCCGGGCCGATGGGCTACTTCCTCTGCGTGTCCCGGACCTACCTCTGCGGCGATGGCAACCCCACTCCCGAGCAGATGGACGTATACAAGACAGGATACGAGTTCATCCAACAGTCGATGGACCTGTTCCGGCCCGGCATGACCTACCAGGAGATATCCGAAAAGTCCTACCAGTTCCCGGAAAAGTACAAGGCACAACGCTACCCGGTCATGTCCCACGGCGCAGGCATGTCCGACGAATGGCCCGCCATCGCCTACCCCGACTGGCGGCCCCACGGCTTCGGTCACGAGCCGGGGGCACTGGAAGAGAACATGGTAGTGACCCTGGAATGCTACGTGGGCGAGGTCGGGGCACGGGAGGCGGCCAAGCTCGGGGAGCAGATGATCATCACTGCCGACGGACCGGAAATCATCTCCACCGCCGCCTACGACTGGCGGTTTCTGCAATAGCGCTCCGACGCCCCCAGAATGAAGGGTATGGCAACGGCCCTTACGATATTCGGTTGTGAGGTTGAAGTTCCGGTTGTTTTGCTGGGGTTTGGCGATGGAAGACGCCCGTTGGACGCTGCCCCTGTTTCAGTGCATCTATAGCTCGGCGCCCGGGGGCTGGGACGCGTCGGCTGGCGTTCTCATGCGCTCGGCGCACGGGGCGACCGGTTCGAGCCGACAGTTCGAGCCAGGCTCCTCAAAGAATGGCCGCAATGTCCGCCAGGGGCGGACGTTCCACGCTGTGAGGCGCAGCCAGGGCCACTATACGCCGGCGCATCCTGGAGCGGGGAGCGGCGGCGTTCCGGACAGAGCAGCGTTGGGGAGCGGTTAAGAGGCTCCGGCGGCTGCCAAAAGGACGAGACCCTCTGTTGAGATAGAGGGCAGAAAGGCACTATGGGAACTTAACGAACCAGGGCGTCTTCTATCGCCTGGGGCGGGGGGAAGGGGATAGCCGGGGCCTTTGTACGAGGAGATGGCGTGGTTTGCTTGAGCCATGGAGCGGCGCGCGTCGCTCTTTGGGATGGGCTTAGACGTTGAGTCCTCGGGGGCCGGGGCTGGGCTTCCCCTTGGGTTTTGGGTTCCTCCTTTGGGGTTAGGGTGTGTGACTGGCTAGTCGGGAGTGAATATAGTACACATGTTTCAATGTAGTCAAGGGGTTCGTGTCACAATTTGCCAAGTAGGATCACCCTCACCCTAGCCCTCTCCCATCAAAGGGAGAGGGGACAGGACGCTGCCCCCCGGATTCCTCGCGGAGCCTCGGAATTGTGGATGTCAGGTAATTCGTTGACAGAATTAGGTGGATTTAAGGGTCTCCAAAGGGGTCTTTCCGTCCATTGCCTGGTGGGGTCTCTGAGTATTGTAGTAGATCAGGTATTGCTGAAGCTCGTCCTTCAGTTCCGAGACCGATTCGAAGGTTGTCCCCTCCAGCAGGTCCTCGTTCAAGGTTCTCCAGAACCGCTCTATCTTCCCGTTGGTCTGGGGCCTATAGGGTCGGGTGTAGCGGTGCTTTATGCCCAGCTCATTGAGCATCCGTTCCATGGGGTGGCCCTCGGTGTTCCTTGGGGAGGCCATCTCGGGGCCGTTGTCGGTGAGGATGGCCTCGAATTGGATGCCGTACTCCACGTTAAGGAAATTGATGGACTTCAGAGTAGCAAACATAACGGAGAGACTCTTGATGTCTCCGACCACTTCGGCCCAGGCCAGACGGGTGTAGGCGTCGATGAGGCCCACCAGGTAGTAGCGGTGCTTGGTGCCCACGATGGTATCCCGGCTGAGGTGGTGGCTGTCCAGGTGGCCCAGCTCTCCTGCCCGGGTCTTGATGATCTTGCGCTTCGACTGCTGCATCGGCTTTGTGAGCCTATTGAAACCGTGGCGTCTGGTGATGGCGTAGATGGTGGAGGGCTTAGGGGTGTTGTGTTTAAGGATGGGTTTGAGTATGGCATAGATCTCGTAACGGTTGGTACCGTTAAGGCGCTCGTTGATGACCTTCTGCTCAATGTAGGGCAGGGTGCGGCGGGACTTCCACCCGGGACCCCGCTTACGGGGGAGGAAGGCGTTGTCGGAGGGGGAAAGGAGGAACCGGTTGTAGTACTTGGCGAAGGTCTGACGGCTAGTGCCGTGGAAGGAGTAGAAGTCCTGGGCGAAGCGGAAACGGGGATGCTTCCCTGCCTTGACCAGTTGATACTCATGGATGAGGAACCGCCACTTCTGAATGTAGTTCCGTTCAAGGGTGAGGTCCTTGCTATTGTCTCGCATTCTCGCCTCCAGATTGGTGTTGGCCTCTTATACCAATCTGTCAACGAATTACCTAACACTTACAGGAATGACAGGGGGGCTGGGGTGGAGGCGGGGGGTGAGGGCGATGTATTGGCAAAACTGGGCCTCCCCCCGCTCGACCCTTCGATCCGCCTCAGCGGACTTACAGCAAGCTCAGGATGAGCGGCCCCTCCCCAAGGATGGATTCACGCCTCGGCGGCCGGAATGACGGGGGAGAAAAGGGTGGGTTCCTGCCTGCGCAGAAACGACGAGGGGCAGGGGGGCGGGAAATAAAGTGTTGCACAACCATCACAAATACGACACGATAGTGTTGCCTCATCAGCCGTTCAAAAGAAGGAGCACCTCATGACCGAATACAACACTATCCTCTACGAGAAGCAGCGTAAGGGTGTCCTCATCACCCTCAACCGCCCCGAGACCCTGAACGCCATCTCGCAAGAGGTAGCGTCTGAGCTAAGCAACGCCCTCTACGCCGCAGACGCTGACCCCGAGGTCCGCGCCGTCGTCATTACCGGCTCGGGCCGGGCCTTTTCGTCAGGATACGACATCGGAGCGGGACGCCCAATGGAATGGCCCTCGGGACTGCCCGAAGGCGCAAACATCGCCGAGCAGATTGAGTTTCAGCGGAACCATGACAAGGGTGAGCAGGCGAACCTCCTGCAGATTTGGGACATGGGAACGCCCGTGATTGCCGCAGTGAACGGCTGGTGTCTCGCTGGAGCCTCCTGGTACGCCCTCGCCTGTCACATGACCTTTGCCTCAGACGAGGCCGTCTTCGGTCAGCCCGAGGTCCGGATGGGTGACGACACCAATTTTTTCTGGGTCCTCAACGCCGGGTACAAGCACGCCCTGCGCTACGCCCTTACCGGCGACCACATCGACGCCCATGAAGCTCTCCGCATCGGTCTGATCAACGAAGTCGTGCCCCACAACCAGCTTATAGACCGCTGCTTCTCCATAGTCGAGCGCATCGCCATGAACGCCCCCGAGACCGTGAAGATTAACCTTCAGGTCGCTACCCAGGGCCTCAACATGATGGGTCTTCGCAACGCCCTCCTCCTCAACAACGAGATGAAGGCCCTGGCTCACCTCTCCCGCAGCCGAGACTTCTACCAGCCTCTGGACGATGCCCAGCGCCGCGGCGGTCTCCGTGAGTTCCTCAAGCTCCGCGACGGCCCCTTCATCCCCGAGCCCTTCGGCCCCAGGTCAAAGCCCCGGGAGTAGTTTTGTCTAGGGATAGATACCTTTACACCACGGGATTTAGGAAGACAAGAGTCGTCGCTTTAGCTCTTCATCCAGGGTCGGGCCGAGAGCAACTTCGGGTCTGTTACCCTTCTTGGCCTCTCGTTCAGCATACCAAACACACGAGTCGCAGTAAAACCCATCCTCAGGCTGTGGTGTGCCTGGGTGTCCGTTTATCCAGGTCATGTAGTCCGGATCGTGGTATTCAATAGAGTGCCATAGTTTGCCATCGCATTGATAAAGCTCAGCCCCAGTGCCCGGAAGGTAGGCTTGTTCCCAAAGATTGTTCATACGCATATTGGTTGAAAAGGGACGTTTTTATGCAGCTGCGGGCCACACGGCGACTAAGACGCGGGATATAGCTGAGAGGCCCATAAGGATGAAGGCGGCAGCGACCAGGGCGTTACCACGGAAGTACCAGCCTTGTGTGAAGGCCAGTAAACCTAGCAAGATTAGGCCCAAACAAATGATAACTGGCATAATATGATAAATAACATGCTATTAAATGAGAGTGCTGTAGGTAGGTGAAGAGGTTTTGTCGTATGTATTCTACCAGCATTATCGGATAATCTATTAGAACATGATAGAATTGTCAACCAGTTCACTAGCTGTTCTATACGTGACGTATAGAGGCACTATTCCCTTGTTGTGCGCGAGTATTGTGTGCGAGATAAATTGAAAGAGTGGGGAGATAGATGAACAACTTCGAAAAGGGAAGACAATTCACTTGTCGTGTTCAACGCTACTTGAAGGAATGCAAGGGGCACTGCCTAGAGGCAGAGCATAAGGTCACGATCAGTGTAAATACTCGGCACAATGCGTTGCACAAGTTCGATTTAGGTAGCGACGCCCTGCTGGTTGAATGCAAATCGTACAGTTGGTTAAAAAGCGGAGGGTCACCTAGCGCCAAGTTCTCAACGGCTAACGAGGCAATGCTTTACTTTTCTGCCACATCCGATAAGTACAATAAGATGCTCTTCTTACGGAAGACTGACAAAAACCGAGCCGGTGAAACTTTGGCAGAGCACTACGTAAGACGCTACTGCCACCTATTTCCGGATGACGTGGAAATCTTTGAAATGGCTAACGATAAACTGTGTGCCAAGCGAGTCTACCCGCCAGAAAACCAAGGCTAGGTGATCGTGCATGAATACTCGCACCGCCGACGTAGTCGTAATCGGGGCCGGGATAGCCGGTTGCGCCACCGCTTACTACCTCTCCAAGAAGGGCCTCAACGTAGTAGTAGTCGATAAAGGCGAGGTCGGGGATGAGCAGTCCAGCCGAGCCTGGGGTTTCGTACGCCAGCAGGCCCGTACCGCCCGCGAGCTGCCCCTGATGATTGCCGGGGCCATAGTATGGCAGGAGATGGAGCGCGAGCTTGATGCAGACGTGGAATGGAACCAGGGTGGCTCACTAACCCTGGCGGGAGACGAGGAGATACTCGGAAGAATCCGAGCGTGGCTCAAAGTCGGGGAGCAGTTCGGCATCGAGACCAAGTTCCTGACCAACGAGGACGTGAAAGAGCTTCTTCCGGCCATGCGGGGTGAGTGGCTTGGGGCCATGTATACCCCGAGCGACGGCCACGCCCAGCCCAACAAGGCAACGAACGCCATCGCCATCGGGGCACGGGAGCACGGCGCCCTTTTCAGGACTATGGAGGCCGTCGAGGGCATCGAGGTGACCGATGGCCAAGTCTCCGCCGTAGTCACCGAAAGGGACAGAATCGTCACCAAGAACGTAGTCTGCGCGGCCGGGGCATGGTCTCACAAAGTGGCCCGCATGGTCGGCCAAACCCTTCCCTACCGGATGGTGCGGGCGAGCGTCGGGCAGACTAACCCTACCGACCACGTTACCGATATGGCGGTCATCGGGCCCCGGATCGCCTTCCGGCAGAGGCCAACGGGCGAGGTCTACATCGCACCGGGGTCCGGTGGCACGGACTACGACGTTGACCTGGACAGCTTCAAACACATCCGTCTTTTCATGCCAAACTTCCGCAGGAACCGAGAGATGTTCCGTCTTCATGTCGGGAGTGCGCTGATAAAGGACATCCTGAGAAGCTTGCCCGGCTCCCCATCCCGCCGACACCCCTTCGCTCACACCGTGGGCGTCGAGCCCGAGCCCAACAGGAAGGTTATCGACAAGGCCCTGGTCACCTTCAAGTCCATGTTCCCCGATCTGAAGGACCTGAAGATCAACCACTACTGGTCGGGCCGCATCGACGCTACTCCCGACGCCCTTTCCGTTATAGGAGAAGCTGATTCTCCAAAGGGGTTCTACTTCTGCACAGGGTTCAGCGGTCGGGGCATAGGCATCGGGCCGATCGCAGGCAAGGTCACCGCCGAGCTAATAGCCGACGGGGAATCTTCCGTTGACATCCATGCTCTCCGACACAGCCGCTTCAAGGATGGAGACATGGATATGATCAAAGCCGTGGTCTGACGCACCCCCGATGACAACACGCTGCTCGAGGTTCGACCTCCCCAAGCGACCGCCCCACCCCGAGTCTGAAGAAAAGAAAAGAGCCGGTCCGAGAGCCCTCCTAGCAGGTGATCCTCTCGCCCGGTTGATGTCCCTTCACCCGCTCATTGTCGGGCTGATGATTCTGGTTCTCGGGTGGGGTTCGCTTCTCCTCATCGCCTGGCGCCTCGAAGTCATAACCAGCGTCTTCCTCCGCAGCCCGGCCTTTATGGTCGGCGACCTCATCCTCCTGCCCCTCGCCACCGCTCTCATGGCTTTCTTCTACCGCTCTGCCTCCATCGAGATACCCAGGGAGTCGGGCGTCGGAATTACAATCGCTAGTGCCTTCATAGCGACCATTTCGGCAGGGGCCACGGCGGCCTTCAGCATTTTTCTAACTGAGACCTATCACGGCCTCTGGTCAGTGCCGCACACCCTTTTCATCGGGCTTTTCGCCTATGTCTTCGTGTCCTTCCTACCACGTGCCTTCTACGAAATTGCCTTCGGCTTCAAGACAAGGAAGACCTACCTGCTTGCCCCGATCATGCTCCTACCGATGGCGCACATCATGCTCAAGTCCTTCCTTGGAGGCTCCCTCCCGTAGGGGCGGTTCGAGAACCGCCGCCCCATGCCTGCCCCTTTACAAAGGCGGGCGATGTTAGAATATCCTCAATTCCACTATCACACTTCAACCGGAGGCAATGCCATGACTCAAGCTGCCGTATCTAACTGGGGAAGATGGGGCGCCGACGACAGTGTCGGGGCTCTCAACCTCCTTACTCCCGACGTGATGCTCAAGGCCGCCAAACTGATCAAGAAGGGCAAGGCCTACAGCCTCGCCGTGCCCCTGGAGCGTAACGGCCACCAGCACGTTCCCTTCCACAAGACTTGGAAGGTCACCTTCACCTCCCCGGGCCCCGACGTCAGCTTCACCGAAGACGTCCTTACCATCGATACCCATTCCGGCACCCACATCGACTCCCTCGGGCACACTTGGGCCGAGGGACAGTTCTATAACGGCTACTCGGAGGAGCAGGTCTTCAAAGCCGGCGTTCGCAAGATTGGCATCGACCAGGTGAAGACCATGGTCGGACGCGGGATCATGTTGGATGTTCCCCGGTACCGGGGAACCGAGCACATGGGCCCCGGCGAAGTCTTGACCGGCGAAGAGATGGACGCCGTCGCTGCGTCTCAGGGCATAGCCATCGAGCCGGGAGACATCCTCCTCTTCCGCACCGGCTGGCACACCGTCTTCTACAGCGACTACGCCCTCTGGAGCTCCGGCGTCCCCGGCCCTGACGGCTCCCTTGCCCCGTGGCTCAAGGAAAGAGACGTTTGCGCCATCGGGGCGGACCAGCCGACCATCGAAGTGCAAGGGGCTGTCGACGGGTATGGTGCCAGCATGCTCCATCGCTTCGCCCTCCGAGACCTCGGCATCTACCTGCTGGAGAATATGAACCTGGAGGAGCTGGCCCGAGACCAGGTCTACGAATTCATGTTCGTGGGCGCGCCTCTCCCTCTCACCGAGGCATCGGGCACCCCTTGGAACCCCGTAGCCCTGGTTTAACCGGCTAACTCGGCATACCGTCGACATCGAATCGACACCTCTATCGGAGGAACCCTGACAATGGCAACAACCCCATTCCCCAACCTGTTCAGCCCACTGACCATGCGAAACGTCGTCATACGAAACCGCATTGTCAGCACGGGCCACGCGACGGTCCTCGCCGAAGACGGTATGCCAGGGCCCACGCTCAACGCCTACCAGGCCGAGAAGGCCCGAGGCGGTGCAGGCCTGATCATCTGCTACGGTTCTGCCGCCGTCCACGATTCCTCCCCCGCCTTCGACTGGGGTGGCGTCGAGCTCTACAACGACAAGGTAATCCCCTACCTCATCAACGCGTCAGCCGCCGTCCACAGGCACGGCGCAAAAATCTTTGCCCAAATCTCTCACCGGGGCCGACGCGGCGCCTCCGACCTGTCCTGGACGCCCCTTCTAGCTCCCTCCGGCCTCCCCGAGCGCGTCCACAGAGAGACGCCTCACGAGATGGAAATCGATCAGATCAACGACGTAGTCCGGGCCTACGGAAAGGCCGCGGGCCGGCTCAAGGCCGGTGGATTCGACGGTGTCGAGATCATGATCGGCTCAGGCCACCTCCCCGAGCAATTCCTCTCTCCCTTCTCCAACCAGCGCACCGATTCCTACGGCGGCTCGCTCGAAAACCGGATCCGCTTCTCAAAGGAAGTCATGGAGTCGGTCAGGGAAAACGTGGGAGAGGACTTCGTGGTAGGCCTTCGGGTCGGGGGTGAGGATGAGAGGACCAAGGGCGGCCTTTCCCGTGCCGACCAACTCGATATAATCGAAATTCTCGAGACCACGGGCCAGGCCGACTACCTGAGCGTCGTCGGTGCGACGCCTGAGTACATGATGGGACAGTCGGAGGCCGTGCCTGCGATGTGGTTCAAGACAGGCCTCTGGGTCGACTGGTCCGCCGAGGTCAAGCGCCATAGCAGCCTCGCCATCCTAATCGCCGGCCGGATCACCGACCCCATGCAGGGCGAATGGATTGTCTCCGAATCCAAGGCCGACCTGGTGGCCATGACCCGGGCAATGATCGCCGACCCCCACCTTGCCAACAAGGCTCGCGAGGGCAGGGTCGAGGATATCCGGCCGTGCATCGGCAGCAACCAGGGCTGCATCGGGCGTCTTTTCCACGGCAAGCCCATCACTTGTATCCACAACCCGGTCATCAGCCGCGAGACCGAGCTCGCTGTCGTAAAACCCGCCAAGAGCAAGAAAAAGGTCGTAGTTGTTGGCGGCGGGCCTGCGGGCCTGGAAGCTGCCCGAGTCGCAGCAGAGCGCGGCCACAACGTGGTCCTTTTCGAAAAGAAGCCTGTTCTGGGAGGACAGATCACCCCCTATACCAAGGCCGCAGGCAGGGAGGACTTCGGGGCAATCACCATCTGGCTGGAAGAGCAGGCCCGAAAGCTGGGTGTCGACATCCGCCTTGGCACCGAAGCCACCGCCGACTCCATCCTCTCCGAGTCCCCCGACGCCGTCATCATAGCCGCCGGCTCGGTAGCCCTGCCCCCCGACATTCCCGGCGCAGAGTCGGGGCCCGTGGTGACCACTGAAGAGGCCCTGACCAAAGAAGTGGACTGGGGTGACAAAGTGCTGGTAATCGATCAGGACGGTCATCACAAGGGCCCCGCCGTCGCCGAGCAATTGGCCTTGCAGGGCAGCAAGGTTGAGGTAGTCTCCGACCTCTTCACCGTCGGCGAGGACATCGACATCAGCGTCAAACCCCTGGTCTACCAGCGTCTCTACACCAACCACGTCACCCTCAGCCCCAACACCGAGGTAAAAGAGATCCGGGAGGAGCAGGTCGTCCTTCGCAACATCTACAACAACGAAGAGCGCACCGTGGACGGCGTTGCCACCATAGTCCACGCGGGTCTGCGTCGGGCGCAGGACGACCTGTACAAGACACTAAAGGGTAAGGTAGATGACGTCCGGCTCGTCGGCGACGCAATGGCCCCCCGCCGCATCCACGACGCCATCCTGGAGGGGACTCGGGCGGGGAGGGCTGTGTAACCCCCTTACTTCCTCGGGGCCAGGGTACGTGGAAGCTCTAGGTATGCTGTCGAGGGACTTGCCAGCGTCGAAAGCCTGCCCTAGAATGCGCCCTCCCATCAGTGTTGTCATCGGATACTGGGGCAACACGAAACGCGTAATCCCGTCAACACAAAGAAGGAGTTCCATGACCCGATATTGGATGGTCTTAATATTAATCGGTCTCGTTCTGGCAATCTCTCTAGCCGGTTGCGGCGGCAGCAACCCGGAATCCGGCGAGGCTGGTGACAACTCAGAGAATGGTGAGCACAGCAGCGAGTCGGAATCCGGTGAAGACGATGGCGAAGAAGAATCCGGCACCCAGTTTTCTCTAAACGAGACCTTCGATGAGGTTCGCGCCGGCGCCCGGCTGATTCTTCGGTATGACTCGACCTCCAACGCATTCGTTGGCACGGTCGAAAACACCACGGAGACCACTCTAACCCGAGTCAGGGTAGAGGTCCATCTCTCCAACGGGATAGAGCTAGGCCCGACAACGCCGGTCAATTTGGCCCCAGGACAGATATCCGACATCACCCTTCCCGCGAGCAGTCAGCCCTTCACCTCCTGGAGCGCCCACCCGGAAGTCGGATGACCCCGGACTCGCTGGTGAGAGGAGGCAGTCTGATGCGGCATTACTAGACTGAGAACATGACTGCCGATAAGTCTTTCACCATCCGGCAAGAAGATCCCCGAACTGAGGCGGCGCGCACGCTCATCGGGGAGTTGGACGCCTACCTGGACCCGCTGTATCCAGAGGAAAGCCAGCACGGGTACAGCATCGAGAAACTGGTGGCCCAACGGGTCGAGTTCTTCGTTCTATACGAAAACGAAGCGCCGACCGCTTGCGGAGGCGTGCACTTCTTCGGCGACCCAAACGGGGCCGACGAGAGCTACGGTGAAATCAAGTGCATGTACGTTCGCCCCGAGTTCCGAGGTCGGGGCTACGCCAAACAAATGCTCAAACACCTGGAAGACCAGGCAGTCGCTGGAGGATTTTCCAAGGTGCGCCTGGAAACCGGTATTTCCCAGCCGGAAGCCATCGGCCTCTACGAACGGAACGGTTATTACAAGATCCCGCCGTTCGGAGACTACTGGGACGACCCGCTCAGCTTCTTCTACGAGAAAACCTTAAGCAGCTAACCACTCACTCCCGAATCCGGAGCGCTGCCCCCTACGCCAGATAACCCCCGTCCACCTTCATCAGGTTCCCATTCACGTACGAAGCCGCGTCCGAGCACAGCCACACCACAACCTCCGCCACTTCCGCCGGATCTCCTTGCCGATGCAGCGGCGTCCCTTCGAGGAGTTGGCGGCTCTTGTTCGGGTCGGCGCCCCAGAGCCGCTCGACCATCGGAGTGTCTATAGTGCCGGGACATATCGCGTTGACCCGCACCCCTTGCCCTCCGAACTCCAGCGCCGCCGACCTCGTAAGCCCCGCCACCCCGAACTTGCTCCCCGTATACGGCCCTAACCGCGAGCTCCCTTTCAATCCGCTTATCGACGACGTGTTGACTATCGCCCCTCCGCCTGCGGCAACCATCACCGGAATCTCGGACTTCATGCAGAGCCACACGCCCTTCAGGTTAACCGAGATCACCTTGTCGAAGTCGGCTTCCGAGCAGTCGACGAGGCTGCCCGTCGGGCCCTCGATTCCTGCGTTGTTGTAGGCGTAGTCCAGATGCCCGTGGCTCGCCACCACGTGCGATACCATCGCCTCCACCTCATCGGCCTTGGACACGTCGACCCGCCAGAAGTCCACCTTCGCCCCAAGCTCACCCGCCAACCGCACTGTCTCTGCGCCTCCGGCCTCATCCAAGTCGACGGTCGCAACCGTCGCACCCCTCTTCGCAAAGGCCAGAACCGCCGCCCTCCCAATCCCCGAGCCCCCGCCGGTCACCAATGCCACTTTGCCGGTCATATCGTCAGCCATGAGATACCTCCATTACAAAACCCGAATCGAGCCAACGCCCTTACCCTTGTCATTCCGAGGCTCCGCGAGGAATCTAGGACTTTCCCAAGCACGAATCGGCCTAATGTCTCACCCTCTTGCACCATCCTACCACTTCCTCCAATACCCTCATAAACCGGAATGTTAGAATACCCCCATGAAAGCCATCCGAGTCGAAGAGCAGGGCGGCCCTGAGGTCATGGTATGCAAGGACTTCGAGCTGCCACCCCCCGCCCCCAGCCAAGTCCAGATCAAACAGGAAGCTATCGGTGTCAACTTCCGGGACATCTACCAGCGCAGCGGCGAGTACCCGATGAAGCTGCCCTACACCCCCGGAACCGAGGGCGCGGGAACGATAACAGCACTTGGAGATGGGATTACCGACTTCAGCATTGGGGACCGTGTGGGGTATTACGGGGCTCTCGGGGCCTACGCCGAGATGACCAACGTCCCCATCCGACGCGTCATCAACCTCCCCGACGTCTGTTCCTTCGAAAGCGCTGCCGCGGTCATGGGGCAGGGGACCACTGCCCACTATCTTGTCCATAGCTGTTACCCCCTGAAGGAAGGCGAGACCTGCCTGGTCCACGCCGCCGCCGGGGGTCTCGGCCTTCTCATGGTCCAGATGGCGAAACGCCTGGGCGCGACCGTCATAGGCACGGTCTCGACCCACGTAAAGGCGGAGGTGGCAAAGGCCGCGGGGTGCGATGAGGTCATCATCTACACCGAGCAGGACTTTGAGGCAGAGGTGAAGCGCATTACCGGCGATGTCGGAGTTCATGTCGTCTACGACAGCGTCGGGAAGACCACCTTCGATCAAAGCCTTCAGTGCCTAAGGCGCAGGGGTTACCTCGTTCTTTGCGGCCAGTCCAGCGGCCCTGTACCCCCCTTCAACCCCCGAGTCCTGAACTCCCTCGGCTCCCTCTACCTGACCCGGCCCTCGGGCGTCGACTATTCATCGACCCGGGAAGAGCTCGAGTGGCGTCTAAACGACATTCTTTCCTGGGTAGCTGCCGGCGACCTGAACGTCACCATCGACTCCATAACTCCCCTCCCCCAAGCCCCGGACACCCACATCCGACTCGCCAGCCGGGCCACTATAGGCAAGTTGCTTCTCAAGCCTTAGTCCTCGCACCACGAAGGTTGTACCTTCGTGGTTGTCCGGTGGATGCGAGGGCCTCGCCGGTTGACAAACCAGATGCCCTATACTACAAACTCAACTTACACCTAAACCTGCCTTTAGTATGGCCCACGGAGGTCCCATGGCTGAACTGCTTCTGGTCGGCACGACCCACTACCCTCCCCTCATCTATCCCGACGAGGGCATGTATTCCCAGCTACGCAAGCATGTCGAGAGCGACCGTACGCCCCCCGACATGAAGATCGAAACCAATTGGCCGGAGGCTATGCAGCAGGAATATGGACCCAATGGGGCCAACGCCGAGGCCTCTGCTGCCGCTCACCGGGACCGCCTCGTCTCATCCTTTCGCGCCCTCCGTAAGGAGATCGACGATTTCAACCCCGACTTCGTCCTGATCTGGGGCGACGATCAGTACGAGAACTTCCGAGAGGACCTCGTGCCTCCCTTCTCCATCTACATCAGCGATGCATTCGAGACGCAGCCTTTTCATAGAAAATGGTTCACCCCCGATGGCACCCAGGTCTTCAACGTCTGGGACGAGTCCATCGACAAGACTTTCACCCACCGCGGCCACCCCAACGCCGCCAAATATCTGACTACCAAGCTGCTGGAGTATGGCTACCCGATGCCCTACTCCTACAAGAACCTGCACTTCAGCGGCCTCCCTCACGCCTTCATGAACACCCTCCTGTTCCTGGACTACGACCGCACGGGGTTTGATTATCCGGTTGTCCCCTTCCACGTCAATTGCTACGGCTCCAGCGTCGTGCGGAACAGGGGCGGCAGCTTCTTGAACGCCGAGGAAGGCGCGGAGCCCGACCCTCCCGCCCCATCCCCCCGCCTCTGTTTCGATATCGGGGCGGCAACTGCCAAGGCATTATTGGAAAGCCCTTACCGGGCAGTTCTGATCGGCTCCTCCAGCTGGTCTCACGCGTTCCTTACACCCAAGAACCACCTCCTCTGGCCCGACAATGACGCCGATCTCGCCCGCTTCGAAGAGCTCCGGGACGGCAACCAGCACCTGTGGGCCAACCTCTCCCTCGACCAGATCGAGGAGTCGGGACAGCAGGAGCTGCTGAACTGGGTGTGCCTTGCAGGCGCCCTGACCGAGACCGGATACCAACCCGAGATCGTCGATTTCATGCAGACCCACATCTTCAACTCGTCCAAGTGCATGATGGTGGCCAGGGCCCCCGCCGCGACCCCGGCCGGCTAAAGCAAATGCAACTGAAAGCAGGATGACATGGTAAGCACTGCTCCGAGAACCCAGGAAGACATTGGCATCGCGGAGGTGACTCCCCAGAGAGGGGACGAAGTCTTCGGGGCGTCCCAGGTCGGGCCATTCGACTATGTTCCCAGGGTCGGGTTCCGGGAGTACTGGTATCCGGGCGTCTGGTCGAAAAAGCTCGGTCGAAAGCCGGTCAACCTCAAGATGCTCGGCGACGAGCTGGTCCTGTTTCGAGGCAAAGACGGCAACGTCGTAGCCTTGAACGAGTGGTGCCCCCACCGAGGCGCACGCTTGTCTCGGGGCTTCTGCGAATTCAAGGGTACGGTGACTTGCCCCTATCACGGCTACACCTTTGACGAGACGGGGAAGTGCGTAGCCGGTCTCATCGAGACTGAAGACTCCCCGATGGTCGGCAAGATGCGCTCCCGCAAATATCCCACCGCCGAGTGGCGAGGCATCGTCTTCATCTGGATGGGCCAGACCGAGCCGGTGCCCCTGGAAGAAGACCTGCCCTGGGAGTTCAAGGACCCCACCCTCAACGACCGCCGCTACACCCGGGTCAAGGACTGGGAGGTCAACTGGACCGAGCCCGTCAACCAGGGCGTCGACTACCATGAGTTTTATCTGCACCGGAACGTCAACTTCTGGCGCTTCGTGGACTGGCGGCTCCCCTTCTGGCGACCCAAGCCCGTCTACACCGGCGGCGTGAAGATCGTCGAAGAGGGTGACGACTTCGTAACCCTCCACCAGAAGAACGTAATCTTCGGAGAGGCGGAATATCCCGGCCTTGGCAAATGGCCCCGCAAGACCTGGTGGCGAAAGCTGAAATCCCCCGATGCCCCTGTCTCGGGCTCAATTCCCACTGCCAAGGGAGAGGATGCCTGGGCTACCTACAACCACAACGCCGAGCTTCCCAGCAAGGTTCGGGTCTGCGTCGGCACCTTCGTTCACATGCGATGGGGCGTTCCCCTGGACGAGCACAACACCCGCATGTGGACCTTCACCCTCTGCAAGACCCCCAAGACCTTCCTCGGACGTTTCTGGCAGGACGTCTGGTACTACTTCTGGCGCAAGCCTGCGGCGGTAGTGGCCATCAACGAAAAGGAAGACCTGGTCGTCTTCAAGAAAGAGCGGCTCAACCTTGACCTGCCGCAGAAGCTCTCCGGGCTCGACATTGGTGTGATACGGTTCCGCAACCACCTCGCCCGACGCTCCCGCGACTTCCGACGCCTCGGCGGGGCCCACGGTTGCCTAAAACAACCCCCCGACCCCCAACTCACCGCCCGTCACAACGGCTCTACCAGCTAATTCGGCCATCGTATCCCGGGCAGGCATTCTTCAGGCAAAAGACGAAGGCCCCACCGCTAGCGGTGGGGCCTTCGCTTTATCCTTGTTTAAATCGTGCCTAGTTAAACCCGTACAGGTTAGCCGCGTTCTCGCAGACTATCTTTCGAAACACTTCCGGTTCCAGGTGCCCGAGGGTCTCTTCGATCACCTTGCGGGACTCGGGGAACACGCCGTCCGGGTGCGGGTAGTCGGACCCCCACATGATGCTGTCCACCCCGATCCTGTTCACCTGGTCCATCGACACGTGCTCGTACTGGAACGTGGAGAATCCCTGCCTTCGCCAGTACTCGCTTGGCTTTAAGTTCAGGCCCAGCCGGAAGAATTTGTCCTCGTACTCCATATCCATCCTTTCGACCACGTAGGGTATCCACCCAATTCCGCACTCCCCAAGTACGAACCTGAACCCCGGATACCGCTCACACGCCCCCGACAGAATCACAGCCAACACAATCTCCGCGCCGGACAACTGGAACGTCACGGTGCTCATCCCCTGGTGTATTGTTCCATATTCGGCTTCGTCCTCGGGCTCCGGGCCCCGGAGCTCAGGCCCCAGCGCGTGGAACGACACCGGCATACCAAGCTCTTGCGAGGCTTCCCACAGAGGGTCCCACGCCCCGTGATACATCGGCTTAGTCATCTTCTTCACATTGATCTCGGCCCCTCTCAACCCCGACTCCGCTGCCAGACGCAACTGTCGAGCCGCGTCCTCCGGGTCATGTACACTGAGGCAGCCCAACGCCGCCAACCGCTGCGGGTTCGCCTTGACGAAATCGCCGACCCACGCGTTGTAAACGTCATAGACCGTCGCCAGGACTGCCGGGTCCTGGAACCCCGGTATCGAAAAGGCCCCTCCGCCAATAGCGAGAATTCCGTACATCACCTCAGCGTCGATGCCGTCTATCTCCTGGTCCTTGATTCGAAGGTCAACGTCGGACGGGTGGTATATCCCTTCGTCGATGCCGGAGAAGAAACCGACGTCGTCCATCTTGTCCAGCAGCTTGGACTGCCCCCGCACGTACTTGCTGAAGTTGCCAGTCAAACCCCCACCCCCGACCCCCGCTACATCGGTGTCCTCCACCATCCATCGGGGCCCGGCATCCGTGTCTTTTACGCGGGGCATCCTGCTCTTCATGTTCGCCGGGGCGCCCTCTACAAACATGTCTCCAGGTAACCACGTTATGTCGAGATGTGTGTCTGCGGAAATGATTTCGTAGCTCATTGTGCGTTATTCCTTCCTCATTATGTAACGTGTATCCGTTTATCCCCTGATGAACAGCTCAGTTGGAAAATCCGTAATAACCTCGTGCCCCGACTCCGTGACCACCACAGTTTCGCTGGTCCCGACTCCGTACTCGCCGTGTTCTCGAAGTGCCGGAACCACATGGAATACCATGTTGGGTCGAAGCTCTCGCTCGTCGTGGTGCTTAAGATCGATGATGTGTCCCTCGCCCCACGTCGGTGGATACCCGACCCCCAGCCCGTACCCCACCCGCTTCCTGAAGTGCGGCTCGAAACCCCGAGCGTCTATCACCTTCTGGCAAGCCTCCTGGACATCCCGAGACCGCGCGCCCGGCTTTATCGCCTCGATTGCCGCTTCCATGGCTTCCTTGCAGGCGTCGTGCATCCGCTGCAGCTCGGGGGTCGCTTCGCCAACCGCAGCCGTCCTGAACAAGGGTGAAGTGTACCGGTTGAAGGTGGCCCCTATCTCGATGGCAACTGGGTCGCCTCGCTCCAGAGTCCGCCGGTGATAGGTGGTATGCGCTATACCCGATTTAGGTCCGGCTGTCACAATCGGGCTGTTGCAGAAGAATTCGCCGCCGGTGTCGGTCATCGCCCGGTACGACTCGGCGGCCACGTCATTCTCAGTCTTCCCCTCTTCAATCGCTTCGATTGCGGCCTTCATCCCTGCCTCCGTACACCGAGCAGCCCTCCGGAAATAGGTCAACTCCAGCTCCGATTTGATCAGCCGCACCGACTCAACGATACCCGTTCCATCCACCAGCCGTCCGCCGACTAATCCATCCAGTTTGTTGTACGAGCCAACAGTTAAGAATGGGCTCGTCTGCTCAGCCCCGAGGCTCGAGTTCGAAAGGCCGAGGTCGCTCAGTGTGCGCGCTACCGCGGCCTCGGGGTCCTCGTGGTCCTGGTAGGTCTCAATCAACTCGCTCCAGGCGGTCGCCAGGGCGATGGGCCGCTCCAACAGGCGGAGGACCAGGACAGGGTCCCCGGTAAGAGGAACAACCAGGCATTGCCAGTTGTTGAAGCCCGCCGTGTTATATCCGGTGAGGTAGAAAAGGTTGGCCGGAGAGAACTGCAGCAAGGCGTCCAGCCCCTTCTCCTCCATCCCGCGCCGCACCTCCGACAACCGTCTCTCGAACTCCTCTTTCGGAAAGGTCTGCCCGAACTGCTCTCCGTATTCCAAGCTTGCTCCTCCTTCTTGTCTAGGCCCAGACCGCTATACCGACGGCATCACCCATCCGCCGAATCGCTCCTCAACGTGCGCGAGCACTGCCAGGACCACGTCTTCCCTCCAGGGTCGAGCCACGATCTGCACGTTGATAGGCAGTCCCTCGGGTGAAGTTCCCGCCCGGACCACGCCACCCGGCCAGCCCGTGAGGTTGTACGCCGACGTATGGCTGTACTCCCGGTATATGCCGCCCAACTTCCATGTCCCGTGCGGCGTAGCGGGGAAAGCCGCCGTGGGACACACGATGATGTCGTAACTTTGCATATAGGCCAGCATGTCCGACCGGTAAGCGTCCAGCTCTTCCAGAAGCAGCATCAGTTGGGCGCTCGACACAGGTTCGACAGTGCCTTGCCTGCGCCCGATCTCCTCGCTGACCTTTGTCGTTCCCGCGGCATCCAACATCCTCTGAATCCAAGCGCCTCCATCGGCGTATTCGATGCTTTCGTAGAGCCGGGTCGCCTGCTTCAGCGCTTCCGGAACTGATTCCTCAATCTCCACCCCCGCCTCCTCCAGCGCCGAGGCCACAGCCTGGACCATGGCATTCGTTTCCGCCGTAGGTTCGATGTTGCCGTTGTTGGTATGGAACGCCGCCCTTAGCCCCTTTATCGAGACCTCGGAGGGGTCAAGCAGAGGCATGGGCACTAGCCCCGGGTCCCGGCCGTCCGGCCCCGCAATTACTCGCAGGACCAGGTCCAGGTCTTCAACGTACCGAGTCATCGGTCCGATGGTCGTCAACGCGTCCAACGCCCCCATTCCCCACGGCACGATGTGCCCGGTCCTCGACACCCGCCCGGAGGTCGGTTTGATCCCCGCAATCCCACAGACGTGGGCCGGTGCCCGGATGCTTCCTCCCGTGTCGCTGCCCAGGTCAAAGGGCACTCCGCCGGAGGAGACTATTGCCGCTGCTCCGCCGCTGCTGCCGTTCGGGTTCCTGTCCAAGTCGTAGGGGTTGTTGGTGCGTCCGTAGATCAGGTTGTCCGTCTCACCGTGCAGGGTTAGTTCAGGCGTGTTGGTCTTCCCCAGCAGGATGGCTCCCGCCTCCCGAAGCCGCTTTACCACCGTCGCATCCTCTTCGGGCACGAACTTGGCCCTGCCGAGGGTCCCGCCCGTGCTTATGACACCCTGTGTGTCGAGGGAGTCTTTGATCGTCATCGGGACTCCGTGCAGGGCGCCCAGGGAGTCGCCCTTGGCCCGGGACTCGTCCGCCGCCTTCGCCTCATCCATCGCCCGGTCGGTGCAGAACTGCACCACCGCGTTGAGCTTCGGGTTCACCTCTTCGATGCGGCTCATGTAGCCTTCGACCAACTCCACCGCCGAGACCTCACCCTTGCTAACCAGCCCCGCCAACGTCTTCGCCGACGAATAAATCACGTTCTCCATACCAGCCCTCCCTCCGAAGTTAACAACGTGCGACAAGGGTAATACTCTCCGCCCCATTCTTCAATCACACCGTCATCTCGGCCCCCGAGCCGGTCGCAGATGCTCCTATGGCGTGAATCCATCCCCCCATTTGCCCCGCTTGCACAACATCCACCCATCGCCTATCCTCCCACCCAACCTATGAATTCGCCCACCCCACCCGAAAGACCCCTCCAAGGAATTGAAGTCCTTGACCTGAGCCTCGGGCTCTCAGGCGGCTACTGCACCAAGATGCTCCGGGACCTCGGCGCCGAGGTTATCAAAATCGAGCCTCCAGGCACGGGAGACGACACCCGGTCCCTGGGCCCCTTCCTCCACGACGATCCCAACCCCGAGACCTCGGCCCCCTTCCTTTATCTCAACCAGGGCAAGAAGAGCATCACCCTTGACATCGCCCGCCCCGAGGCCCGGCCCATCGTAGAGTGCCTAATCGCCGAGTCAGACGTCATCATTGAGTCCTTCAAACCCGGCTATCTCTCGGGGCTGGGGCTGGGCTACGAAAGCCTGTCGGAGATCAACTCGACGCTGATAATGGCCTCCATCTCATACTTCGGTCAGGAGGGCCCGTACAACCAATATGAGGGCTCGGAGATCGTGGCCTATGCTTTCAGCGGATACATGTACATTACAGGCGACTCCGACCGTGAACCACTCAAGGCCGGTGGCTACCAGTCCGAGTACCACGGGGGCATCTCCGCCGCCATGGCTGTTCTCGCCTCCCTCAACTACCGAGACCTCACCGGCGAAGGGCAATACGTCGATGTTTCGACCGTCGAGGCTATAGCTTCCACATTCGAAGGCGTCTCTTACTACTCCTTGTTCGAGCGCGAGAACGTCCTCCCCCGCCGGCAGGGCACTCGGCTCATCCACACCAGCCATCGCGCCCCCTACCCTTCCACCCTCCTCCCCTGCAAGGACGGCTGGATGCACATCCACTACTCCCCCTCATTCCCGGATGGTCTCGCAACGCTCACGGGCAACGACCGTCTCGCCGAGGATGACCTGATGACTGCAATGGCGGGCCACGCCGACGAGATTGACGAACTGGTCGTCGACTGGATGAAAGACCTGACCCGCCAAGAGGTCTACGCGCTCTCCCAAGAGCTGCGCATACCATTCACCAAGGTCCAGTCCATCCCAGAGGTCATGTCCGATCCCCAGAACGAGGCCCGCACCTTCTTCCGTGAGGCCGATCACCCCGTCGCGGGAAACCTCAAATATCCCGGCACGCCACTGGCGCCTTGGGCCAAGGATGAATCGCCTAGCCGGGCACCTATTCTAGGAGAGCACACCACCGAGGTTCTCCGCGAAACCCTCGCCTTATCTGACGCCGAGATTGCCCACCTCCAGGAGCAAGGTATTATCTAGCCATGCGCACCGATGCAAAACGCATCCTTCCCCTCACCGGCGTCCGCGTTCTGGACCTGACGAACGTAATAGCCGGGCCCGTAGCCACTCGGGTGCTCGCCCATCTTGGAGCGGAAATCATCAAGATTGAACTCCCCTGGGGCCGCAGCGTCGGCAACATGGCCATCTTCACTTCCGACAAGTCGCAGGAGCGCTCCTATAACAAGAATGCAGGCTTTAACGAGGTCAACCGCGCCAAACGCAGCCTCTCCCTGGACCTCGCCGACCCTCACGGCAAGGCCTTGTTCGAGGAGCTTGTCTTCATCAGCGACGTAGTAATCGAAAACTACAGCCCCCGTGTCATGCCCAATCTTGGCCTCACCTACGATCACCTTCGCACCCTCCGCCCCGACCTAATAATGGTCGCCATGCCGGCCCTCGGGCGGCCCGGCCCGTGGAGCAATCACATATCCTTCGGGCCCGGTACGGAGGGGTTGGGCGGCATGTGCCACGTCACCGGCTACCAGGACGGTGCACCCAGCAAGCCCGGCAACTTCTACAGCGACCAGACCTCCGCCTTCCATGTTGCCACCGCCATCATGGCCGCAATATGGAAGAGACGACGCACAGGCCAGGGCAAGCGCCTTGAAATAGTGCTTCGCGACGTGACAATGGCCGTGATCGGCGAGTATTTTCTCGAATATCAGCTCACGGGCCGGGCCCCGACCCGCATCGGCAACCGGCACCCTTCCATGGCCCCCCACAACGTCTACCGGTGTAAGGACGACGACGCCTGGGTCGTCATAGCCGTAGCCTCTGATGCCGAGTTCGACAGCCTCTGCGATGCCACCGGCAACGCCCATTGGAAAACCGACGACCGCTTTTCCACTATGTCGGCCCGACTCCAAGACCAGGACACGCTAGATTCGCTCATTGAGAAATGGACCATCGAGCGTACGCCCCAGGAGGTGATGCACCATCTCCAGGCCGCAGGGATCAGGGCGGGGGCAGTCCTCAAGTCCACCGACGCCCTCGCCGATCCCCAATACCAGGCCCGTGGCTTCATCGACCACACGCACCACCCCGAGGCCGGAGACTTCAAGCACCCCGGCGTGTCTTTCAAGTCCTCTGGGCCCCTCGCCGACTTGGGCCGCCGTGCTCCTCTCTTTGCGGAACACAGCGATTGGGTGCTCGACAACCTTCTGGGCCTCCCGTCCGAGACTGCTGAGGTCCTCCATACCGACGGCGTCGCTCCCCTCGTCCCGGTCACCCGGAAATAGCCAACCGGCCCCCTTAATGGCACAATAGATTCGCAAACGCCCTCACCTCTCCGAAACGGAGGACAAAGCTGATGTCCCTCAAAGACAAGTACTGTATCGTCGGGGCGGCGACCACCAAGTTTGGCCGCGTCCCGGGCGTCTCCCCCCTCCAATTCACCGTCGAGGCCGCCAAGCTCGCAATCGAGGACGCCGGCCTTGAAAAGAACGACGTCGACGCCGTCCTCTGTAAGTACCCCCCGACAGGCTTCAAGGGCCTATGGGCACACAAGGTCTCCCAGGCTCTCGGCATCCAGCCCGTCATAGCGGCGACAATCGACCAGGCGGGTGCGACGAATCTCGGCCTCGTCCAGTACGCAATAATGGCCATCGAGGCGGGTCTCATCACCACCGCCGTCTGCTGCTACGGCGACAACCCCCTTTCCGGCAATCCCGGCACCTACGGCCGACCCGTCGGTACCGACGCCGCTTACGGCATGATCGGGGCTCCCGGCGGCTACGCCATGATCGCCCAACGTCACATGACCGAGTTCGGGACCACCAGCGAGCAGCTTGGCGCCGTGGCTGTTTCCACACGAGGCTGGGCCTCCAAGAACCCCAACGCGCACAAGCGCGATCCCTTGACCCTGGAAGACCACCAAGCCTCTCGTTATGTCACCTGGCCTCTCCATCTCCTGGACTGCTGCCTAGTCTCCGACGGCGGGGCTGCCGTTGTTGTCACCTCTGCCGACCGGGCCCGACACCTCCGCAAGCCTCCCGTCTACGTCATGGGCATCGGCCAGCACCATATCGCCTGGGACCTCCCCCGCCGTCCCACCCTCACCACCAGCGGAGCCAAGATTTCCGGCGAAAAGGCCTTCCGTATGGCGGGCATCGAGCCCGGAGACATCGACGTCTGCGAGATATACGACTGCTTCACCATCGTCCCCATCATCACCCTGGAGGACTACGGCTTTTGTGCCAAGGGCGAGGGCGGAGCGTTCGTCGCCGACGGACGCACGGGCCCCGACGGCTCCCTACCCATGAACACCGGCGGCGGCCTCCTCTCCGAAAGCGGCATGGCTGGAATGCAGCTCCTCGTCGAAGGTGTGCGGCAGCTTAGAGGCGAATGCGGCGACCGGCAGGTTAATGGCGCCGAGACGGCCCTGGTCAGCGGCCAGGGCGGAATCATGCACACCCACGCCACGGCGATCTTGCGGAGATAGCCCATGACCACCGACTACGCCAAACCCCCGCCCGAGCTCACCGAGGACAACCGACCCTTCTGGGAGGGCTGCAAGCAACACAAGCTCCTTCTCCAACGCTGCTCAAAGTGTGGACATCTTAGGGACGCCGCGCCCATTTGCCCCGAGTGCTGGTCCGCCGACCACGATTGGGTCGAGGCCTCGGGACGCGGTAGCGTTTACTCCTGGATTGTCGTGCACCAGCGCTATAGCAGAGCCTTCGAAGACGACCTGCCTTACAACGTAACTATCGTCGAGCTTGAAGAAGGCCCTCGATTGCTAACCAACCTCGTAGAGATCGATAACGACGACATCCGCCCAGGCCTATCCGTAGAAGTTGTCTGGGACGACGTGACTGAAGAAATCACTTTGCCCAAGTTCCGTCCCCGCCCCTAGCCCCACCCCCCACAAGGAGCCCCGACATGTCCCTGATATATGAAAAGAAAGGCAAAATTGCCTATATCACCCTGAACCGACCCGAGGTCATGAACGCCATGGACCCCGAGATGTACCTGGCGCTTTCCGAGGCTTGGGTCGACGTCAGGGATGACCCCGATGTCTGGTGCGCCATCATCACCGGCGCCGGAGACCGGGCCTTCACCGCCGGGGCCGACCTCAAAAAAACAATCCCCCGAGAGCAAGAGAAGTGGCGCTTCTGGCAGACCCAGGATGAGCAGATTCTCAACCGTGGCCTTGAGGTCTGGAAACCTGTTATTGCCGCCGTTAACGGCTACTGCCTCGCCGGGGGCATGACACTCCTCCTCGCCACCGACCTCCGGGTTGCAGCCGAGAACGCCCAATTCGGTCTCTCAGAGGTAAAGCGCGGAATCCTGCCCGGCAACGGAGGCACCCAGCGCACCCTGCGACAGCTCCCTTACCCAGTCGCCATGTGGCTCCTCCTCTCCGGTGAACGCCTCACCGCCCAGGAAGCTTACCAGTACGGCCTCGTCAACAAGGTGGTCCCTCTATCGGGGCTCATGGACGAGGCGGAGCGAATGGCCGACGTGGTCTGCAAGAACGGCCCCCTCGCCGTCAGGGCCATCAAGGAGCTCGCCGTCCGGTCCCAGTATATGCCCCTTGATCACGGCCTCCGGATGGAAGAGGCCATACAGCAGGTTCTCATGACCACCGAGGACGCCAAGGAAGGCCCGAGGGCCTTCGCAGAGAAACGTCCCGCCGACTTCAAAGGCCGCTGACACCCGCACCCCTCCCAGGAGAGCCGAAATGTCCGACTCCACAGAACGCTACCAGCTTCCAGAACAGCTCAGGATGGCCGCTGGCGCCGTCCGGGACTACGTCAGGAACGAGATCGTCCCCCTTGAGCAGCAGATCCCCCACGACTCCATACATCTACCCAAAGATGAATATGACCGGCTGGTCCCCGTTGCCAAAGACATGGGCATGTGGTGCACCGGCGTCCCCACCGAGTTCGGAGGCGGGGGCCTTTCGCTCTTCTCCCAGGTCGTCATCGACGAGGAGATGGTCCAGCACGCCGCCGGTCTCTACTGTCCCGTATACGGCACCATGGGAGAGCCCCCACCCGAGATTATCTTCGCCGGCAACGACTACCTGCGCGACACCTACGGCATCCCGACCGTTCAGGGCCAGCGTAAGGCGTGGTTCGCCATCACCGAGCCCAGCGGTGGCTCCGACCCCGCCCGTGCCATCCAGACCCGCGCCGTCCGCGACGGCGACGATTGGGTAATTAACGGCAGCAAGGTTTTTATATCAGGAGCGCTCTGGAGCGACTGGGGTGTCGTCTTCGCCCGCACCAACCCCGAGACCCGACGCGGCGTCACCGCCTTCGTCGTCGAGAACTCGTGGCCCGGCTTCGACTTGACTCCTATTCCCGTCATCCGCGCCTACACGCCTGCCCAGCTATTCTTTCAGGACTTGCGCGTCCCCGGCCGCAACGTCCTCGGGGAGGTGGATGGGGGTTGGGATATCCTTGCTAACCAGCTGCTGGCCCGGGGCCGTATCCCCTATTCGGCGGCAAACCTTGGCGTTTCGGTTGCCGCTCACAGGATGGCCGTCGCATACTCGAAGACCCGCGAGACATTCGGCGCGCCCCTCTCCACTCGACAGGCGATCCAGTGGATGCTCGTCGACTCCGAGGTCGAAATCCGCACCTGTCGCTGGCTCACATGGGAAGCCGCCTGGAAATACGACGCCGGAGAGGACTTCCGGCAGGAGGCGTCAATCGCCAAACTCCATTCCGCAGAGGTCCTGGCCCGCGTCGTCGACCGATCCCTTCAGGTCCACGGCGGTTATGGTGTGACCCAGGAAATGCCCTTCGAACGCTGGTATCGCGAAGCAAGAGTCCGACGCATAGGCGAAGGAGCGCAGGAGGTCAACAAAATCCTCATCGCCAGGGAAATCCTGAACCCGGGCGGCGTGCGCCGGTAACCCTCTCCCCGACCCTAAAACTCCCCCTTAGGCTCCATGCCCAGGAAGAACTGACCCGCCTTCTCGTAGTGCTCTAACCTACCCTGGATCTGCTGAGTAATCACGTGGGCATCCTGGAACCGACGCTGTATCGGATTGTGTTCAAAAATCGCATCCGACCCGCATAGGTTGTACGCCATGTCCGCCACCTGCGCCCCCGTCCGAATCGCGTGCGTGCTAGCTAATCGTATCTTTATGCGTTCTTCCAAGGTGAGCGCCCCAGTCTTACACACCGACTCCCAGGCCCCCTCCGCAGCCTCAAACAAAAACGCCCTCGCCGACCGCCATGTCGCCTCCGCTTGGCCTAAAGCCCGTTGGAACGTCGCCTTCTCCCTGAGCAGCGCGCCCTCGCGCTCCGGTTTCTTTGTACACCCCAGTTCGATGGCTGCGTCCAGCGCTGCCCTCGCCACCCCCAACGCCACGCACCCGAACCCCGAGCAAAAGATCAGCGTCATCGGCATCGCGTACAGCGGTCCATCATCCCAGGGCGGCGCTCCCCAGTCGAAGGTGTAGGATTCCGGCACGAAGAGGTCTTCTATTTCGAAGTTGAAGCTTCCCGTGCCCCGGAGCCCGTTCACGTCCCACACGTCGACCAGCTTCACTTCCTCTTTGCGCATGACGAGCAAAAGGTCGTCCCCGCTCCGGGACCCCATCCTCGCCCCGATCTTGTTCTTCGGGACCAGGGCAATCATCCAGTTGGCGTGATGACACCCGCTGCTGAAACGCCAGCTGCCCGTAAGACGGTAGCCACCTTCGACGGGTGTCGCCTCGGTGCTCATCGGCGGGCCGTTGGCCAGGACAGCCCGCTCGTCGCTCCAGATTTCCCGGGCCGTAGCCTCCGGGATCTTGACCGACTGCAGGGGGAGCACCGAGTTCTGGTTAACGCACCACCCCGTCGAGCCATCCGCCTCCGCAAAGGCCTGTACCACGTTCAGGTAGTCCGGATATTCCATCTCGTATCCGCCGAGAGACCGGGGCACGAGCATTCGAAAGAACCCGCCGTCGGTGATCGCCTCCGCCACCTCCTTGGAAAGCTCTCGATTGAGATCGCCTTCCCCAGCCGTCTTCCTGATCAACGGCCCGAGATCCCGCGCCGCCTCCAGGAATGACCCGACTTTGCCGCGCGCTACTGCCATCTCTACTCTTCCCTTATAGGTAGCCATCTCGGCGATTTCAGCATTCGTATGTACCTCGAAACGCCGGTCTTATATCTGGCTGTACCCCGACCCCGGCTTGGTAACTCCCACGCCCTGCCCCTCTCCCATCATCCCGTATTCTTTCAATATCTCCTGCGTGTAGGTAACCCTGCCCGTTATCTTCTCCTGGGGCTCGGTGGCAAGAAGTAGCGTGGCCTTTGCCATCAGATCAGGATGCTCTCCCTTCGGGTCATCCATGCTCGACACGAGCTTGTGGTAGAGGGTGCCGGGCGTCGGCACCACCACAGACGGGGAGAGGCACGTCACCGACACCCCGTACTCGAATACCTCCAGTGCCAGCCCCTGCGTGAACCGCTCCAAAGCCGCCTTCTCTGCCCCGTAGGTAGTGTCCCCTATATTTTCCTTTGACTCATCGTTATACGGCCCTCGACCGGGCCCAATGGCTGAACTCGAGGATATGTTCACGATGCTGCCGCCCTTGGCCTCGATCATGTCGGGCAGGACAAGCTGGCTCAGGAGAAACGGTGCATGCACGTTCACCGACCATGTGCGTAGCCACCGGCTTAGGGGAAAGTCCTTGATCGGGATGAAGTAGGTCAGGGCGGCGTTATTGACCAGCACGTCGGCGGGGCCGTAGGCCGTTTTGGTCTCCTCAACCAGCCGCTCGCAGTCCTCCGGCAGAGAGATGTTCGCCGCAATAGCCGTCGCCTCGCCTCCCGACTCCCGGATCTGGGCGCACGTCAATTCCAGCGAGCCTTCGAGGATGTGGTCTCCCTCTTTGAGGGTTCGCGCCACACATACCACCCGGGCGCCTTCCTGCGCGAACAACCGGCTGATCTCCGCCCCGATCCCCCTGCTCGCGCCCGTAACTATCGCAACTTTATCGTCCAGTTTACCCATTGTTAACTCCTGTACCCGAGGCTTCCATTTCCTGCCTCGCGGCTCGGCCCATATTATCATGTATTCTCACTTTCCCACCCTTGCATCCCAACCCACTCCACGGTTTACGTGTCATTCCACCTTTTGCGTGTCATTTCGAGGCTCCGCGAGAAATCTAAGCGTCGGCCATTTACCAACTCCCTTCTTCGGCACGGTCTTCGTAGACCTACGGGGACGGGAGGCCGCTGGCATAGCTGTGACATGACTCCCTATCGATAACCCCACACACATAGAGTAATATGTCCTCACACTACATCTCGAAAACGCGGGAGAAGAACATGGCAACCTACGACTACAAGACCGGCCTTCAAGAAATCGGCGACGGCGTCTTTGCCTACATCCGGGAAGGCATAGGCTGGGACATCTGTAACTCCGGCCTCATAGTCGGCGACGAGGAGTGCCTTGTAGTCGACGCCATGATGGTCGGCGGCATGGTCAAGACTTTCCTCGAAGATGTCCGCAAGGTCACCGACAAGCCCGTCCGCTATGTCGTCGACACCCATCACCACGCCGACCACGCCTTCGGCAACCAGTTCTACCGCCCGGAGGCCAACGTCATCGGCCACGATGGTTGCCGCAACTCCCTTATGCGTCGGGGCACCGACCCAGACGTCCTCATCAATCGCTGGCCCCAGTACGAAGACGACTGGCGTCAGTTGGAGTTGACTCCTCCAAACGTCACCTATGAAGGCAATATGACCGTTCACCTGGGCAACCGCTCCGTGGAGCTCATCCACCCCGGCCCCGCCCACACCTTCGGCGACACCCTCATTTACCTCCCAGATGAAAAGATTCTTTTCACGGGAGACGTGGCCTTTCAATACCTCGTCCCCCTTGCCGCCGACGGCCACGTTTCCAACTGGATCAAGGTTACGAAACGCCTCCGCAACGACATTGATATCGAAACCCTGGTCACGGGGCACGGACCTGTGGCCAAGAAGGAGGCAATCGGGTGGACTCACCGCTACTTCAGGGCCCTTAAGAAGCACTGCAAGGAGTATTTCCGCTTGGGCAAAAGCCCCGATGACGCCGCCGCGAGCTTCTCTCTAGGTGAGCTTGAGGGCTGGGAGGAGCCGGAAAGGTCCTACATAAACGCCCGACGCATGTTCCTGGAAATGCGGGGCGGCGACTTTGAGGAGCGTACCGGGTGACCAAGGTCAGGGCCCCCTTCTTCCGCGCCCGAAGGCTCGGGCACGCCAACCTCTTCGTCACCGACGTCGAAAGGTCTCTCGACTTCTACAACCATGTCGTCGGCATCGAGGAGGTCTATCGCAAGGCCGCCCCGACTGACCTTCAGGGGCCCACGGTCGGGGGCTTCCTCAGCAACGGCAACACCCACCATGATATCGCCGTATTCCGACACCCCTCCGCTCCCACCCTCAATCACCTTGCCTTCGAGCTTGAGTGTGAGGCCGACTTGATCGAAGGTTACCGCGCTGCAGCTGACGCCGGTACAACTTTTCGCGTCTCCGACCACGACATTACCCGCAGCCTTTATACCCGTGACCCCGATGGCAACGGCATCGAAATCTACTCCGATTCCACCAAGGAGTGGCGCAAACTCCGCGGCGATGGCCGAACCGTCCGCTACGGCGAAGCTCCCTGGACCCCCGGCGACCCACCCCGCTTCACCACAGTCGACTCCCGAAACTACCACGAAGACCCGGAACTGCGCCGCGTCGGCCAAGCGATTTTCCATCCGAAACGCATCACCCACGCCGTCCTGAATGTCGGTGATGTGGAAGCCTCCCTGGCCTTCTATACCGGCATCCTGGGACTTCAAGTCCTCCGAGGCAGCCCCGCCGACGCTTACGTCGTGCTCGGCGGAACGACCGGCGGGGAGCACATCATCCTCATCCCCACCCCCGACTCAGAAGCCACGGGCCTCCACCAC
The DNA here is from genome assembly GCA_965197585.1 of Dehalococcoidia bacterium. Lineage (GTDB taxonomy): Bacteria > Chloroflexota > Dehalococcoidia > Plut-88900 > Plut-88900 > Plut-88900. Next base: position 980,702 of record OZ240215.1, on the reverse strand, counting down.
GCCGGCTTCGAAATGTCGAGCAACGCCGACCTGGACCAAAGCAAATTCAATCTTCAAAAAGCAAGGCTGTCCATCGAACGGGAAACAACCTCCGACACCCGCGACTCCCTCTTCATCCGAGACCCGGACAACTTCCTCCTCGAGTTCTACGCCGAGCTAGAACCCAACACCCCCTGCCCCGCCACCACCCCAAACTAGACCCTTCTTTGTGTCATCCCGAGGCTCCGCGAGGGAACTAAGGCGTTAATCTAGGAGTCTACTCCCACCGAAGCCGCAAGGTTAAATCTAGGGTAGGATCGCCCCCAATCCCGGAGCCCTGAGCGAGCTGAAGGTCCTCTTTTCGAGGATTTAAGAGCGAGTCGGGCCTACCAGCTCCCCGCCACCCGACTCGGCGGCCTCTCCAAGAACGCAGCCGCCAACCTGAGCCCCGTCTCCCTCACCAACTCCCTGTCTTCGTCCTCAGATCTCTCAGCTGCAACCCGCAAAATCGTGTCACTTCCATATGTCGAGACCGGGCCTTCGCCTTCGGTATCCAGCCCCTTCGGGTCCTCCCCCCGGGCCACCGCCCGTATCCCTTGCCGCATCATCTTTCGCATCTGGATTACACCGCGGTCCGTAGTCACCAGGTGTTCCAGGGCGTGTCTGGCTATCAACCTCTGCCCGACCTGCGCATCGTAGTCCGCAGGATACCGCTGTCGGTCTTCATAGGACCGGGCCCGGCCGGCGAGTTGGGCCGCTACCGCAAATCCTGGGTTCTTCGTGTACTCGTCCTCCTCGCCTTCCGGCACCCGAACGAAGGTGAATTCCAGGGTTTCAGTGTCGTTCTTGGGCACCCGCCAACGGAAAATGCGGGGCAGTGCGCAGAGCATCTCCTGGCCATTCACGTATTCGGGAGGCAAAGCCCGTGGATCGGGTATCTGGGCAATGTTGGGAATCACCCACTCGATAGTCCGCGACCAGATATCTTCCCCAACACGCCGAGTCTGGAAGCAACTCAGACCCACGGGCGTCTCCATCACGTCGAATGCGCCGACGTCCTTCAGCCCTTCCATGGGCCGGCCCTCGACATCCGTGAACTGCACGTTGCTCACCCGGGCATGGAGAAAGCTCTCGTGCACCGGGTCAACTACGTTGTCCATGATCTGCAGCCAGTTGCAGTGCTTTACGTTCTTGGTCCCGACCTCCAGCCGGAACCCCGACCTGTCGAAAACGTCATACACGGGAAACGGGGGCCGCTTATCGGGCGGGCCCATGTAGGCGAACACCAGCCCACGGTACTCATGTACGGGGTACGAGCCCTGGCGCAGACGGTCCTTGAGCGTCGAGCCCGTAGGTTCTCCCGGCGTGTCGAGGATCGTGCCATCCACGTCGAACTGCCAGCCGTGATAACAGCACCGGATTCCCTTCTCCTCGACCACCCCGAACTCCAACGAAGTGCCACGATGCGGACAATGCAGTTCCAGCACCCCAACTTTCCCGCCCTTGTCCCTGAACGCGACCAGATCCTCACCCATTATCTGAATCCGCAACGGCAAGTCCCGTAGCTCATCCGAGTGGGCCACGGGTTGCCAGAACCTGCGCAGGTACTCGCCGCACGGAGTCCCGGGGCCCGTGTGCGTAAGCTCCGCGTCTTCCTCCGGCACCTCACTATGGTAGTAGGAGCCATAGGGCTCGGTCAGGAACGCCGGTCTCGTGGTGGTCATGATGGCATCTACCGGAACTGGGGCATGATGCTGTTGGAAATCTCCCGCATGTTGCTCTTCTGGTCGATGATCGCGTACTGGACGCAGGAGACCCCATTCAGGCCCAGTTCTTGAAGGTCGTATATCTTCTCGTCAATGTCCTCCACGGGCCCCGACAAGTTGATGGCGTCGATCACTCTCTGTGACGCTAGGAGCTTGTGCTTGGCATGCAGCGATTCGTGCTCGTAGGGGTTGAAGTTCTCGTGTATGTTCTTGAATTCGTCCACCAGGCCCGGACTCTTCTTCTCCAGCCGCCGGTACAGTTCCTGGGCCTCGGGTGTGTTGCGTTTGAAAATCGAGCGGTAGAGTCCATTCGCACACGACGACGCATAGGAGGCGACCTCATGTTTCGCCTCCTCCTTGGAACCGGTGATGTACACCTCTGTCCGAGCCCAGGTCTTGATCTTGGAAGGGTCACGACCCGCCCGATTGGCCCCTGTCTCAATCTGCTCCAGGTTCCACTTGATGATCTCCGGCTCCCCTGCCCCGAACATAAGAATCTCGTCTGCGACCTCGCCGGCAAGCTGCATCGCTCTCGGCCCGAGAGGCCCCATGATCACGGGTATCGACTGACCGTTGAACGGCGTGTTCCTGATCCACTCCGAGTGCCACGTCTGGCCCCACAACTCGGCATCTCCTCCCGAGGTGTATGACTTCAAGAAGTTTACGGTCTCCCGTTGCATCTTCAGGCTAACCGGCCCCCGGGTCGCCTTCCCCGCCTCCCTCGCCCCCGCCCCAAGACCGATGAACGCCCTGCCTCCGGTAAGCTCCCGCAAGCTCGCAGTGAAGTTGGCGATGACCGCCGGGTGGTACATGAACGGGTCGCACACACCCTGGCCGATGTGGATCCGCCGCGTGTTCATCGCCGCGATGGTCATCATGCCGAAGCATTCCCTCGACACGTTGCTCTGATCGACGAACGTCAGGTGAGTGTAACCACCTTCGTCGGCAACCCTCGCATGGTCCGCGATCTCATCGAACCGCAGCTCCGCCCCAAGCCCGATCCCGAAGTCCATTCTCGCCATTGCATTTCTCCTATTTCGTCCTGTTGGTAGGCCCCACGTGAATGGGCTCTGCGTCCTGTCTCGGCGTCCCCAGACATTACCAGGCGCCGTAGCGTAGCGGCATTAGGCCCATTCTGGTTGTAATCATGCGAGAGTCTATCTGAACTGGGGCATGATGCTGTTGGAAATCTCCCGCATATTGTTCTTCTGGTCGATGATTGCATATTGGACGCATGAGACTCCGCTGATCCCTAGCTCGTGCAGGTCGTAAACTCTCTCGTCTATGTCCTCCACGCGTCCCGTCAGGTTGATGGAGTCGATCACCCTCTGCGTCGCCAGGTATTTGTGTTCGGCATGCAAGGACTCGTGCTCGTAGGGGTTGAAACCCTCGTGGATCTTTTTGTATTCATCCACCAGACCGGGGCTCTTCTTCTCGAGCCTCTGGTACAAGTCCTGGGCCTCGGGTGTGTTGCGTTTGAATATCACTTTGTACAGCTCGCTCGCGCAAGATGCCGCATAAGAAGCTACCTCGTGTCTCGCCTCCTCCTTGGACCCTGTAACGTAAACCTCTGTACGAGCCCATGTCTTGATCTTCGAGAAGTCCCGGCCCGCCCGGTTGGCCCCCGTCTCGATCTGCTCCAGGTTCCACTTGATTAACTCCGGCTCCCCTGCTCCAAACATCATGATTTCATCGGCAACTTCGCCGGCAAGCTGCAAAGCTCGTGGCCCGAGGGGACCCATGATCACGGGTATCGATTGTCCGTTGAACGGCGTGTTCCTGATCCATTCGGAGTGCCACGTCTGGCCCCACAGCTCCGCATCTCCTCCTGAGGTGTAGGACTTCAGAAAGTTTACCGTCTCTCGTTGCATCTTCAGGCTAACCGGCCCCCGAGTCGCCTTGCCGGCCTGCCTCGTCCCCGCCCCAAGACCAATGAACGCCCTTCCCCCGGTAAGCTCCCGCACGCTGGCCGTGAAGTTAGCGATGACCGCCGGGTGGTACATAAACGGGTCGCACACACCCTGCCCTATGTGGATTCGGCGAGTGTTCATCGCTGCGATGGTCATCATACCGAAGCATTCTCTCGACACGTTGCTCTGGTCGACGAATGTCAGGTGGCTGTATCCCGCCTCGTCGGCGATTCTTGAATGCTCTGCGATTTCATCAAACCGCAGCTCTGCCCCCAGCCCGATCCCAAAGTCCATCCTCGCCATTGCATCCCTCCTGGCTCATCCTGCTTACGGGCTCCTCGCTCCCCGAAAAATATCCTTATGCCGCCGACCTGTCAAACTTCAGGATGTTCCCGCAAAGGCACGAATATCGAAATCCGGGCCTCGGGCCCGACCTCCCGCGTGTAGTGTCCCTCCCCTGCTACATCCTCGGCAATCAGAACGTCACCCGGACCTATCACCCGTTTATCGCCATTCCCAACTTCTATCTCAACCGACCCGGTCAGCGTGAATACGGCAACCTGTCCCGGGGCGTGGTGCCACGGGTTAGACCGCTCTGGGTCAAAACGCTGCACCACTATCCCACCATGTATAACCGCCCGAGCATCCTGTGGCCACCCACCCTCCAACGGCTCAAGCTCCGGCTCGATATCCTCGAAGTGCGAACGGCCATCCTCTCCTTGGTACAAACGTACAATCGACATATTTTTCTCCCTTTTGAAATTGTTCCCCTACCCACCGTCCCGTTATCACGTCATTCCGGCCCCCGAGCCGGTCAAAGATGCGCCTTTGGCGTGAATCCATCCCCGCCCCATCCGTAGTATCATACCCTCCCTTGAGATACCTAATCAGCTTCGACGTGGACGGCACATTGGAAGTCGGAGATCCGCCGGGACCCATCACCTTGGCCCTCGTAAAGCAGGCCAAGGCCCTCGGCCACGTCATCGGCAGCTGTTCAGACCGCACCCACTCCGACCAGGCCAACCTCTGGCGCACTCACGGCATCGAAGTAGAATTCACGTCCCTGAAATACGAGCTTCCCGAGGTCCTCGCCCGCTTCCCCTCCGACCGAGCAATCCATGTCGGAGATTCCCACGTGGACCGCATGTACGCAGAAAAGGCCGGTTTCACCTACCTCACCCCAGACCCCGACGCCGTCGCCGCACTCCTCTCTCCCGAGTAAACGCAAACCGCGTTCGCCTTTGCCTCCCCCACTTTGCGTGTCATTCCTGTAGAAGTCAGGTAATTCGTTGACAGCAGTAGAGAGATTTAAGGGTTTGCAAAGGGGTCTTTCTATCCATTGCCTGGTGGGGTCGTTGAGTATTGTAGTAGATCAGGTACTGCTGAAGCTCGTCCTTCAGTTCCGAGACCGATTCGAAGGTTGTCCCCTCCAGCAGGTCCTCGTTCAAGGTTCTCCAGAACCGCTCTATCTTCCCGTTGGTCTGGGGCCTATAAGGGCGGGTGTAGCGGTGCTTTATGCCCAGCTCATTGAGCATCCGTTCCATGGGGTGGCCCTCGGTGTTCCTTGGGGAGGCCATCTCGGGGCCGTTGTCGGTGAGGATGGCCTCGAATTGGATGCCGTACTCCACATTGAGGAAGTTGATGGACTTCAGAGTAGCAAACATAACGGAGAGACTCTTGATGTCTCCGACCACTTCGGCCCAGGCCAGACGGGTGTAGGCGTCGATGAGGCCCACCAGGTAGTAGCGGTGCTTGATGCCCACGATGGTATCCCGGCTGAGGTAGTGGCTGTCCAGGTGGCCCAGCTCTCCTGCCCGGGTCTTGATGATCTTGCGCTTCGATTGCTGCATCGGCTTTGTGAGCCTATTGAAACCGTGGCGTCTGGTGATGGCGTAGATGGTGGAGGGCTTAGGGGTGTTGTGTTTAAGGATGGGTTTGAGTATGGCATAGACCTCGTAACGGTTGGTACCGTTAAGGCGCTCGTTGATGACCTTCTGCTCAATGTAGGGCAGGGTGCGGCGGGACTTCCACCTGGGGCCCCGCTTACGGGGGAGGAAGGCGTTGTCGGAGGGGGAGAGGAGGAACCGGTTGTAGTACTTGGCGAAGGTCTGACGGCTAGTGCCGTGGAAGGAGTAGAAGTCCTGGGCGAAGCGGAAACGGGGATGCTTCCCTGCCTTGACCAGTTGATACTCATGGATGAGGAACCGCCACTTCTGAATGTAGTTACGTTCAAGGGTGAGGTCCTTGCTGTTGTCTCGCATCTTCGCCCCCAGATTGGTTTACCCATTGAATACCAATCTGTCAACGAATTACCTAACACTTACAATTCCGAGGCTCCGCGAGGGATCTTGTGTGACGCAACGGTGATAGAGTTAGGCTGTTCGGGTGCGGCAGGCCGTAGGAATCGTGGTCCTTCAAGACCGAGTCTTAGCTTGTGCCGCCGCACCCTCTCTCATCTAAGCCCGTACAGTTGCCCGGGTCAAACAACCCGTACCTGCAAGAAAGGGATAACATGAGTCAAGACTCTGTCATGGGTATCGACGTCGGTGGTCAGTTCCTCGACCTTCACGTACTCCCCCAAAACCAGGCCGCCAGGCTCCCTAACGACCCTCAGGGTATCAGTGAGATCCTTCAATTGGCCAAGGACCTCAATGTCACCCTCATTGTCATGGAGTCCACCGGTGGCCTCGAGATGCCTCTCGCTTTGGAGTGTGGCCTCCATCAGATACCCACTGCCGTTATGAACCCTAGGCAGATCAGGGACTTCGCTCGCTCCACCGGTAGACTAGCCAAGACCGATGCCATCGACGCCCACACCATCCCCCGCTTCGCCTTCACCCTCAGACCCGACGCCCGCCCCCTCCCAGACCCTCAGGCTGCCCATCTCAAGGCCCTCCTCTCCCGCAGAAAGCAGCTCATCGACATGAGAACCGCCGAGTCCCTTCGCCTCAAGCGCGCCCTCGACCCTCTTCTCCCAAGCCTCCACAAACACATCCAGTTCCTCTCTCAAGAACTGGATGACCTCGACCGCGAGATAGACGACCTCATTAACTCCAACATCCTCTGGAAGGACAAGCTCCTCCTCCTCAGAAATGTCCCCGGCCTGGGCCCCGTTTCCTCCTTCACCCTCGTCGGCGCTCTCCCCGAACTCGGCTCCCTCAACCGCAGGCAGATCGCCGCCCTTGTCGGTGTCGCTCCCTTGAACAGGGACAGTGGTCGTCATAGGGGAAGACGTTCCATATGGGGCGGTCGGGCCAACATCAGAAGCGCCCTCTACATGGCCACCATGAGCGCCAGAGTCCACAACCCTCCTATCAAGGCCTTCTATGAGCGGTTGGTCGCAGCCGGTAAGCCCGGTAAGGTGGCCTTAGTCGCCTCCATGCGTAAACTCCTCACCATCCTCAATGCTATGATCAGAGACGGAGCCTCCTGGAATCACCCCACCCGCACCTCCCCAATACCCCTCCCCCAACACAGTTGCTAGGACTTGCCCACTCACATCCCTCTATTCCCAGTTATCCCCTTCCCCCCACGCCCACTTTCATCTAAAATACACGTGAAACCCCCACCCAGGGGGTATGGGATACAAGAGGTCTCACATGAAACCCGACGCCAAAGAAGCCAGCCTCCGCCGCCTCAGCTACATCGACGGACATCTCGACGGCATACGCCGCATGGTCCAGGAGGACAAGTACTGCGTCGACATCCTCAAGCAGACCTACGCCGTCAGAAAGGCCATCGAAAAGCTGGAGCAGCTCATGCTCGGCAGTCACATGGAGACTTGCGTAATCCCCGGCATTCAGCAGGGCCGCCAGGAACAGATAGTCGAAGAGCTAAAGGAACTATACAAGCTGGCCGACAACTAACCCGGACCCATTGGAGTCACCACAATGAGCATTCTTTCCATCTTCAAGAAGAAACCCGAGCTGGCCCAGGACCCGGTCTGCCACATGATGGTGGACGTGTCCAAGGCGAGGGCCACCAGCGAGTACGAAGGTACGACCTACTACTTCTGCGCTCCCGGCTGCAAGCTCTTCTTCGAAGAAGACCCCGCTAAGCACATCGGCTCCGAAAAGCCCGCCATAGAGATGTAGGGCTCGGGCCCAGCAATGGCTCTCGATCTCACATTGTCCCTCGGAGCGCTGGCTCTCGGGGCTGTGCTTTTGTGGTTTTTCCTCGGCAAGAGGGCTCCCGCACCTGCTACAGGCCTGAGTCCGAATACGGCCCATCTCGAACGTGTCGATGGGTCAAACGAGACGGGTGAGGACTACCCGCCCGCTGCCCTTGACCTGACCCGCCTTTCCATTTCCGGCATGACCTGCGCCTCCTGCGTCATGGCCATCGACCGCACCCTCCGAGCCGTCCCCGGCATTTCCGAAGCCAACGTCAACCTCGCCGCCGAGCAGGCCACCATCTCCTTCGACCCCCGACACGTCACCCCCGCCGAGATGATCTCCACAATAAAGGGCATCGGTTACGGCGCACGGGTTGCAGGTGGAATAGAAGAGGCCCAGGAATCCGATGAGCGCGCCCGCGTCCGAGCTCTCCGCCTGCTGATGCTGAAATTCGCAGTCGGGGCCCCATTTGCGGTCATTCTGTTCATCGGAAGCAGCGGCGATCTGTTCAGATGGGAACCCGGGTTCCTTGCCAACCACTATTTCCAGTTCGGGGTCGCCGTGCCCGTCCAGTTCTGGGTAGGGTGGCAGTTCCTAGCCTCAGCTTGGAAGACTGCCCGACGCCGCATGGCCGACATGAACACCTTGATCGCAGCCGGGACTCTTTCAGCCTTCCTCTTCAGTGCGGTGGCGACCTTTGCAGAAAACCTCCTCCCCGACTCGGCCTCAGGCAAAGTCTATTTCGACACTGCGGCCATAATCGTCTCCCTCATCCTCCTTGGTCGGCTCCTGGAGGCCCGAGCCAAAGCCAAGACCTCCGAGGCCATCCGCAAGCTTGTTGGCCTCCAGGCCCGTACGGCGAGGGTAATAAGAAACGGCGAAGAGATGGAAGTGCCCATCGCCGAGGTCCGGGTCGCCGACCACCTCCTTGTCCGACCCAGCGAAAAGGTGCCTGTCGATGGCCTGATTGTCTCCGGATCAACCTCAATCGACGAGTCGATGGTGACCGGCGAAAGCATTCCCGTCGACAAGGGCCCCGGTGACCGTGTGACTGGCGCTACGCTCAACACCATAGGCGCTTTCAAGATGGAGGCCACTCGGGTCGGCGAGGAGACGCTGCTTGGCAAGATTGCCCTCATGGTCCGTGACGCCCAGGGCTCCCGAGCCTCGATTCAGCGCCTCGTAGATGTGGTCGCCGGTTATTTCGTGCCTGTCGTAATGCTTGTCGCCCTGGCTACCTTCGCAGCCTGGACCCTCGCCCCCGAGAACTCAGAGTTCAACCGCAGCCTGGCCGCCGCCGTCGCAGTCCTCATCATCGCCTGCCCCTGCGCCCTCGGCCTGGCGACGCCCACGTCCATCATGGTGGGCACGGGAAAAGGCGCCGAGTTCGGCGTTCTCATACGCTCCGCCGAGGCCCTGGAGACCGCCCACAGCGTCGATACCATAGTCTTCGATAAGACCGGCACCCTAACCCTCGGCCAACCCTCTCTCACCGACGTCTATACCATCTCTGATTTCACGTCTGATCAGGTCCTTGCCCTGGCCGCCTCCGCCGAACGCTCCTCCGAACACCCCGTGGCCCGTGCCATTACTTCCGCCGCCATAGGCCGCGGGCTCACCCTCTCCGAGCCCTCGGACTTCGAAATGAAGCCGGGCCAAGGGATACGTGCGCTGGTGGATGGGCACGTCGTCGCCGTCGGGAACCGAGCGTTGATGCAGGACCTGGGCATCCCACTTGATGCCCTTGAAGCCCAATTCGAGGCCCTCGCCAAAGACGGAAAGACCCCCATGTTCGCATCCATCGACGGCATGCCCACAGCGGTAATAGCCGTGGCAGACACCTTGAAGGAAGATGCAGCCCACGCCGTAAGCGAAATCAAGCGCATGGGAATACGCACTGTGATGATCACCGGCGACAACCGCTACGCCGCCCAGGCCATAGCCAACCAGGTCGGAATAGACTCCGTCCTCGCCGAGGTTATGCCCCAGGACAAGGTGAATCAGATAAAGAAGCTCCAGTCTCAGGGCAGGACCGTCGCCATGGTCGGGGACGGAATCAACGACGCCCCGGCCCTCGCCCAGGCCAACGTGGGCATAGCCATAGACGCCGGCACCGACATCGCCATCGAGGCCGCTGACGTGACCCTTATGGGCACGCGGCTCGGGGAAGTAGTCACGGCCATCAAGCTGAGCGCCGCCACCATGCGAAACATCAAGCAGAACCTCTTCTTCGCATTCGTCTACAACACCGCCGGCATCCCCATAGCCGCCGGAGTCCTCTTCCCCTTCATAGGGCTACAGCTGAACCCCGGCATCGCCGCCCTCGCCATGGCCGCCAGTTCACTATCGGTCCTAACCAACGCTCTCCGCCTCCGCGGTTTCCGGCCCTAATCCCCGCCTCTCCGTCCATTCCTCCTCCATCCGGAATCCGGGTGCGGGGCCGCTCACCCTGAGGCACTCGAAGGGTCGAGCGGGGGCGGTCCCCGACAGCCATACCCTCACACTCCTCACCCGAATCCAGGTGCGGGGCCGCTCATCCTGTCGCAGATCCGTCTCAGGCGTGAGGCTCTCGAAGCGTCAAACGGGAGGAGACCCCCGGACAGCCAAACCGATACCCCCCACCCCTCCAAAAAATGTTGTAACATCCCCCCCACACCCCACCCCAAAGCAGGTGACCCATGCAAGTCCCCGAATGGAACAAGTCCCTCATCGAAAAGTGCCAGATCGCCAACGACACCTACCTGTCTATATGCAACGCCCTGGAGCTCTCCACCCTGCGCTCCCATGGCCAGGACGCCGCCGCAACCCTTATGTTCAAAATGCTCCGCCGGCACCAGCTCGACCATTTCCTCCCCGGCCTCCGAAAGCTCGGCATCGACAAAGACCCTTCCGACGCGGTGAAGTCCGGGAAGTACCACTACTTCTCCAACATCCTCGGCGGCTTGGACGTGCACTACATCGAGGAGACCCCCGAGAAGGCCTGGGTCCGATACCCGCCGCCCTACGCCATGTCCGACAGCCCTTTCTCCCCGACCGTCGGCATCGCCGCGTTTGGGCCCAAGGTCGGGCACTACACCTTCTGGGCATGGCACGCCCACAACGGCGTATCTCTGGGCAACCCCAGGCTCGGGTTCGTTCTCACCCAGGTCGCCCAGCAGGGAGACGCCTGCCACGAGGGATATTTCAAGATTTTCGACCGTGACCTTGAACCCGAAGAGCGTCTCCAGTTCAGCCCCGGCGAGCGAGGCCCTGCCTTCGACCCGACCACCGCCCCCATGCTCCCCGTTGAAGACTGGACCGAGGTCCGCGCCGCCCGCGCTCTTCGTAACTACGCCGTCGAATACGTTACCAGCCACGTGACTGCCCTTCTGGAAATGTACGGGGTAAGCGGGGCCCGCGCCATCGTCGAACACGCTAGCCGGGTTACCTATGTACAGCTGTCCCGGAAGCTCATGCGGGACATGAACTTGGATGACGCCGACTCCGGCGCCGAAGCCCTTGCCCTCTTCATCAAGCGGGACCGGGAGTCGCTTGACGAAGAAGTGGAGATTGAAACCGTCAGCGACACCTTGATAAAGGTCCGCCAGAAGACCCGAAACCCCCGCCTATTCCCACCCTCCATACCCTGGCCCGCTGAAATCGAAGACGCTATGCCCCAGGGCTGGCGGCTCATGGCCCACGAGCTTCAGTTCGGCCTCGACGTCAAGATGATGTCCATGCTCGCCGCAGGAGACCCGTACAACGAATGGCTGATTCGCGCCTAGACCCTCAACTCCCAATCTGAAGAGAGGTCAACTATGCACGTCCCCGAATGGAACAAGTCCCTCATGGGCAAGTGCCAACTCGCCAACGATACGTACATGACCATATGTTCCGCTCTGGAGCTGGCCACAATCCGCGCTCATGGCCAGGACGCCGTCGCTACCCTGAAGTTTAAGATGCTGAGACGTCACCAGCTCAACTATTTCCTCCCCGGCCTCCAAAAGCTTGGCCTGGATAAGGAACCCTCCGACGCCGTGAAGGCCGGGAAATACCACTATTTCTCCAACATCCTGGGCGGCCTTGACGTCCATTACATAGAGGAGACCCCCGAGAAGGTCTGGGTCCGCTACCCGCCTCCTTACGCCATGTCGGACAGCCCCTTCTCCCCCGCAGTCAGCATTGCCGCCTACGCTCCCAAGACAGGGCGCGCAACTTTCTGGGCGTGGCACGCTCACAATGGCGTTTCCCTGGGCAACCCGAGGCTCGGGTTCGTCCTCACCCAGCCCTCCCAGCAGGGCGATTCCTGCTACGAGGGATACTTCAAGATCTTCGACCGGGACCTCGAACCCGATGAACGGCTCCAGTTCAGCCCCACCGAGCGCGGTCCCGCCTTCGATCCGGCAAATGGACCGAAGCTTCCGGTGGAAGACTGGACGGAGGAACGCTCTGCCCGCGCCCTTCGGAACTACTCCGTGGAATATGTCACCAGTCACATCATCGCCCTTCTGGAAATGTACGGAGTTAGCGGGGCCCGAGCGATTGTAGAGCACGCCAGCCGGGTCACCCATGTCCAGCTAGCCCGCAAGATAATGCGGGACTACAACTTGGAAGATGTGGACTCCGCCCCTCAGGCCTTTGCCCTTTTCATCAAGCGGGACCGCGAGTCCCTTCACGAAGAAGTCGATATTGAAACCGTCAGCGACACCCTGATTAAGGTCCGCCAGCACAAGCGAAATCCCCGCCTCTTCCCTCCTTCAAACCCTCGGCCCCCGGAGATGGAAGACGCAATGCTCCAGGGCTGGCGGCTCTTGGCACACGAATTACAGTTCGGCATGGACGTCAAAATGACTGCTATGCTATCCGCTGGAGACCCGTACGACGAGTGGCTGATTCAAGCCTAAACCCCGATACCCATCCAAGGAGGGCAGCATGGCTCCCAATTATTGGAAAGAGAAAGACTCGACCGGCATCATCTCTCGGCCGGTCCACCACGGCGACGGTAACATCGACATGCGCGGCTTCTTCGACGAGATCTCCCGCCTGCCGGTCAAGTTTCAGCTATGGGAGCTGGCCCCGGGAGTCAGTGAAGGTGCCCACACTCACGAAGGCGAAAATTCCCTAGAAGAGCTCTACTACTTCCTCGAAGGCCGCGGCGAGATGTGGTTCGGGGATGAGACCCTGGAAGTGCAGGCTGGCGAGGCCGTTCTGGTGCCCGAGGGCATAGACCACGGCATGCGCAACAACTCCGATTCGCCCCTCAAGCTGATCATTGCGTGGGGTAAGCCCGACGCCAACGCCGCGCAAGCGCTCACAAAAGGACGCGGGCGCGATTGACCGGCGTAAGGCCGGGCTAGTCGCTTTTGAAGAAGTTGATGTTGATGTCGTAGTACTGGGCCCAGTACTCCGGCACCTCGGACTCTTCGAAGATGGCGGTCACCGGGCACACGGGTTCGCACGCTGCGCAGTCGATGCACTCGTCGGGGTCGATGAACAGCATATCGTACCCTTCACCGTCGGAGGGGTGGATACAGTCGACTGGGCAGACCTCAACGCAGGCCAGGTCTTTGACTCCGATGCAGGGCTCGGCGATTATGTAGGTCATACGAGGCAGGCCTCCAAGCTTTAGGGTCTCATCGCTCGGTCTGCGGGCAGCAAACCCAGCTTATTCTAATACCTTATCGGCGGGGACTCAATCTACCCCATCGTCACCGCCCCCTGAGACGCGGAAGTCGCCAGCTTGGCGTATTTCGCCAGCGCACCCGTTGTGTAGTTCGGCGGAATCGGGACCCACGCCGCCAGCCTCCGGTCAAAATCTTCTTGTGAAATGTCCAGGTTGAGCTGGGCGTTGGGGATGTCAAGGACAATCGTGTCGCCTTCCTTAACCACCGCAATCGGCCCACCGACCATCGCCTCCGGAGCCACGTGCCCAACCATGAACCCCTGCGTCGCCCCCGAGAACCGGCCGTCGGTTATCAAAGCCACGTCCTCCCCCAGCCCCTGCCCTACAATGGCGGCGGTCACGTGGAGCATCTCCCTCATTCCGGGCCCGCCCTTGGGCCCCTCGTAGCGCAGCACGACTACGTCTCCTGCCACAATTTCCTGGTTGTCCACGGCTCGGAAGGCGTCCTGCTCCCTGTTGAACACCCTCGCCCGGCCCCGGTGGACCTTGCTCAGATCCTCCGGATGAGCCAACTTCACCACCGCTCCCTCGGGTGCGAGATTACCCTTCAGTATCACCATGGAACCGTGAGGACTCAGGGGCTCGGCCACGGGATGGACTACCTTGCCGGAGGTCGGAATCTCCACATCCGCCAAGTTCTCCTCGACAGTCTTGCCCGTAACCGTCATCGCACTCCCGTGCAGCAGTCCTGCGTCCAGGAGCCGCTTCATGACCGTCGGGACGCCGCCTTCCCGGTGCAGATCGACCATGAGGTACCGGCCTCCTGGCTTCATGTCCGCGATATACGGCGTGCGCTCGCTGATCCTGTGGAAGTCCTCGATGCTGAGGTCCACCCCGGCTTCGTAAGCTATGGCTAGTAGGTGGAGAACGACGTTAGTTGAGCCGCCCATCGATACAGCGACTGCAATCCCGTTTTCGAACGCTTCCTTAGTCAGGATGTCTCGAGGCCTTATCCCCTGTTCCAACAGCCTCATCACAGTCCGGCCTGCCTCGTACGACTTCTGCAATATCCCTTCTTCCACCGCCGGCTCCGACGACGCCCCCGGCAGTGCCATACCCATAGCCTCGATGGTCGAGGACATGGTGTTGGCCGTAAACATCCCCCCGCACGACCCCGCTCCCGGGCACGCCGCACACTCGATGTCCTTCAAATCGGAGTCGCTGATCCGGCCCTTGCTATGCGCGCCTATGGCCTCAAAAACATCCTGGATACTGATGTCTCTTCCGGCGTATCTGCCGGGCATTATCGTACCGCTGTATAGGAAGACTGTCGGAATGTTCAGCCGTGCCGCGGCCATCATCGCCCCCGGCAGATTCTTGTCGCAGCCCGCAATCGTCACGAGGCCGTCGAAGTATTCGCCGTGGGAGACCAACTCAATGGAGTCGGCGATCAGCTCCCGGCTCACCAGCGACGCCTTCATCCCCTCCGTACCCATCGATATCCCGTCGCTCACGGTCAGCACCCCAAACTCGAAGGGCGTACCCGCCGCCGACTTCACACCCGCCTTGACTCGCTCCGCCAGCTTGTCCAGGTGCACGTTGCATGGCGTAACATCCGACGCCGTGTTCGCCACCCCGATGAACGGCTGCTCAAACTCCTTGTCCCCGACGCCGACCGCCCTTAGCATCGCCCGAGCCGCCGCCCGGTCCGGCCCGTCCGCGACAATTCTGCTCCGATGCCTAACGTCGAATTTTGCAGCCGTGGTCATCTGTTTCTCCTTCTCGTTTGCTCCCGATTTTTCGCTCGACATGATAGCACACCCCCACCCCATCCCCATGAGGGGAGCCTGTCCGACTTAGGCGGATCATCCCCGCTACCGAGAGCCGGACGAAGATGTCGAAGATACGCCTTTGGCATGCGCCGAGAGCCGGAATCCATCCCCAGGGGTGGGGCCGCTCACCCTGTCGCAGATCCGTCTATTGCGGGAGTGTAAGTGTTAGGTAATTCGTTGACAGATTGGTATAAGAGGCCAACACCAATCTGGAGGCGAGAATGCGAGACAATAGCAAGGACCTCACCCTTGAACGTAACTACATTCAGAAGTGGCGGTTCCTCATCCATGAGTATCAACTGGTCAAGGCAGGGAAGCATCCCCGTTTCCGCTTCGCCCAGGACTTCTACTCCTTCCACGGCACTAGCCGTCAGACCTTCGCCAAGTACTACAACCGGTTCCTCCTCTCCCCCTCCGACAACGCCTTCCTCCCCCGTAAGCGGGGTCCCGGGTGGAAGTCCCGCCGCACCCTGCCCTACATTGAGCAGAAGGTCATCAACGAGCGCCTTAACGGTACCAACCGTTACGAGATCTATGCCATACTCAAACCCATCCTTAAACACAACACCCCTAAGCCCTCCACCATCTACGCCATCACCAGACGCCACGGTTTCAATAGGCTCACAAAGCCGATGCAGCAGTCGAAGCGCAAGATCATCAAGACCCGGGCAGGAGAGCTGGGCCACCTGGACAGCCACTACCTCAGCCGGGATACCATCGTGGGCACCAAGCACCGCTACTACCTGGTGGGCCTCATCGACGCCTACACCCGTCTGGCCTGGGCCGAAGTGGTCGGAGACATCAAGAGTCTCTCCGTTATGTTTGCTACTCTGAAGTCCATCAATTTCCTTAACGTGGAGTACGGCATCCAATTCGAGGCCATCCTCACCGACAACGGCCCCGAGATGGCCTCCCCAAGGAACACCGAGGGCCACCCCATGGAACGGATGCTCAATGAGCTGGGCATAAAGCACCGCTACACCCGACCCTATAGGCCCCAGACCAACGGGAAGATAGAGCGGTTCTGGAGAACCTTGAACGAGGACCTGCTGGAGGGGACAACCTTCGAATCGGTCTCGGAACTGAAGGACGAGCTTCAGCAATACCTGATCTACTACAATACTCAGAGACCCCACCAGGCAATGGACGGAAAGACCCCTTTGGAGACCCTTAAATCCACCTAATTCTGTCAACGAATTACCTGACATCCACAATTCCGAGGCCCCGCGAGGAATCTGGGGCTGGGGATTCAGGATTGGACAGTTTGACTGAGACGCTAAATCTGGCCCCGTTCTAGGAGTTACGCAAAGGTCTCTGATGGGAGAGGGCTGGGGTGAGGGTGATCACCCCGATAGCTGTGCCCCCACTCCCTTGACTCGATATGAACATTCGTGCTATATTGCCCACTAGGTACCGGCGCCCCACGCCGGGCCTACCAAAGGAAAGGACCAAGGAGTCCCATGAGTCGCACAAGCCTAACAAGGCCCCGTCGAACCCGAGCGGTATGGGACCGCACGGCAACCGGCACGCGCCTCCTCCCACCCTCCTTTCCCAACCTCGTGTCCCTTCCCAGTCCCTTAGACCACCGAGGATGTACCTGAAGACCAGCGCTCCCTCTCGGCCCACTTCCCCGCAACGCCACAACGCTGCGGATGCCCGCGTACCCTCGCCGCGGATGATTACCCACGGCTCATACCCCATGCGAGCTTGCCCCACGACCGTGGATGCCCGCGTTTTATCGCGGATGATTTCCCGCTCCGCCTCCCTTGGCGTAGATGCGGATGCCTGCGGCTATACGTCGCGGATGATTTCCCGCTCCGCCCTCACCGGCGTAGATGCGGATGCCTGCGCTTACCCGCAGATGATTTCCCACGCCCCGTCCCGGGCCGCAGAGGGAGCGCTGGCAACCCTCATCCTCACCTCGTCCCCCTTCTCAGCCAACTAAGGAGACTGCCTAACCGACCTCACCCCCATCTCATTCCCCCACAACTGAATACCCTCCCCCCTGTAGGGGAGATCGGCCGGTCGCCCTGGAGTGGGGGACGGCGCCTGCCGGACCCGTCCAATATGAGCGGGGCCGAGTCCTGCATCCATCCCACCTCCCCACCCCTTGCCCGACCCGACGCGCCCGCTTATCATTGCATCCAGGCAAGACCTTTTCATTCCTGTTTGACCTTCTCACGCCTTAAACCATAAGGAGACCACAGATGTCTTACGATGACATTCTCATCGAAAGAGATGGCCGCATCGCCAAGCTCATCCTCAATCGCCCTCAAAAACTAAACGCCATCACCGACCATATGGAAGAGGAGATGGGCCTGGCCATCAAGGAACTGGGTGATGACGACTCCGTCGGCGTCGTGGTATTTACCGGTGCCGGCAGGGCATTCTCAGCCGGTGCAGATGTCTCCGAGCTCCCGGGCAACGAGTCCAGCAACGCAGCCAACGGCAGGGGGGCCAACCCCGAGGCGATCCGCCGAAACTTCCGCAAGGCCATGGACATCGTCCTTGGCGTGCACCGGATGCAGAAGCCGGTCATAGGGATGATCAACGGTGTAGCCGCCGGCGCGGGATTCGACTTGGCCTGCGCCTGCGACCTCCGAGTCGGTACGCCCAAGTCCCGATTCCTCGCAGCCTTCATCCGCGTCGGGCTCTTCCCCGGCTGGGGCGGCATGTGGCTCTACGCCAAGACCCTCGGCATTCCCAAGGCCGCCGAGCTGGTGTTCACAGGCGACTTCCTGCAGGCCGACGAGGCCTATCGTCTCGGTATGCTCAACAAGCTCGTGCCTGAAGAAGAGCTGGAAGCCACTACTATGGAGATGGCCCGGAAGATCGCTGATGGCCCCCCCATCGCCCTACGGCTATCCAAGTTGATGCTATACAAGGCTCTGAGCATGGACCTGGAAACGGCAATGCAAATGTCCGCCGCCCTCGAGACCATCACCCTCACCTCCGAGGACCACGTCGAGGGTGTAGCCGCCTTCCGGGACAAGCGTAAGGCGAACTACAAGGGCCGCTAAGTCTTGCGGATAATCGCCGCTGAAATCGAGATCGAGGCCCCTGTGTCCGTCATTTGGGACGTACTCTCAGACCTCGATTCATACGTTGATTGGAACCCCTTCCTCCCCCTTGCCTCCGGCAACATAGTCGAAGGGGAGCGCATCGAGGTCTTCATCAAACCCCCTCGGGCCAAGGGCACGACGATAACTCCCCGTGTTGTACTCGTCGAAGAGGGAAGAGGCTTCAGCTGGAGGAGCAATATCCTCTTCCCCGGCCTCTTCGACGTGGAGCACTACTTCATCATCGACCCCATAGACGACACCCGTTGCCGCTTCGTACAGGGCGAGGAGGTATCCGGCTTCTTCGTCATCCCGATCATTTGGCTCATCGGCGGCGCCACCCGCCGAGGCTTCGAAAGAATGAACGAGGCCCTAAAGGCTCGTTGCGAAGCCCTCCTCACCCCTCCCCCCGACATTGATGAAACGCCCCCACCACCTGACGAATAGTGACCTTTGTATGACCCGTGCCGAAGGGGCCGGGGGGCCGCTCGTGCTGAGCCCCGTCGAAGTGTGAGCGGGGGGAGGGGGATAAGCTGGTCTGGTTGACACCAAAGGCGCGACCCGCAGTTTCGTAAAGGTCTCTTGATGGGCCGTAGATGCACCAGCGCGTTAGAGGGCTAGGGCCGTAGGCTCGCCGAGGAGAGTGAGGGTGTTCCTAGCGCCGGAAGAGGCCCTAACAACAGGCCACCCCACTATTCGTACCCCCGCTCCCAGGCCTCCAGTATCTCCGACGAGTCCGTTACCCAAACCAGCCGTTCCATGAACTTCATCGCGTCGTTGTGCAGCTCCGCCACCCGTGCCCCGACCAGGTCCCTCGGTATCACCGGGAAGAAGCCCAGCTGAGTCCCCGTCCACGCCGTCGGCAGTATGCCGACCTCCGTCGCCACGCCTGTCGAGATGAACGTTTTTATCCCATGGCTTCGCAGTATGAGTTCGAAAGTAGAATGCACAAACGTGTTTGTGCGGTACTTATTGATTACTATGTCGCCTTCCTGGGCCTTCAGCTCGTCAATCGTCTGACAGCCCCAGCTCCCGAGCACCGTCGGGTTGGCGTACTTGTGCTTGGCCGGGTCCCCGACCAGGTTCCACCTCTTGTTGGCCAGCGGATCATCGTAGGCACCCAGGTTGGGCAGGCTGGTAAAGTTGGTCTGCCAAATCCTCACCCCGTGGCTTCGGGCCTTCGCCACAAAGTCCACCAGGTTGCCCAAGAACCCCGACACGTCGATGCTCTCTCCGGCCTTCTTGAAGATGCCGTCATCGTGCAGAAAGTCGTTCTGCATGTCGTGGACCATGACCACCGTGTGCTTCGGATTCACCATCTCCGCTACTGACTCGAATATCTCCCGACCCTGAAAATCATGCATGCCTAACCCTCCTGATTTAAGCTCACTCCCACCTGAAAACCCTGGTAGCCGCTATGAAAGCTATCACGAGCCATACCACCAGGCCCAACAACTCCCAGGGAATCTCCGTAAGGCTTGCGCCCTGGATGGCCACTTCCCGCATCCCGTCTGCCAGGAAAGTCAGCGGCAGGTACTGGACTATGTCCTCCAGGAAGCCGGGCAGTGTGTCCGTAGGGAAGAAGACCCCGGAGAGGAACATCATAGGCAATGCGATGATGTTTGCCAACGGAGCCCCGACTTCCTCGTTCTTCGCAAACCCGGACACCACGAACCCGATTGCTATGAACAACGCCCCTCCGAGCACGGCCAGCACGAACAGATACCCGAGATTCCCTTCTACTTTCACGTCGAATATCAGCACACTGACTCCCAGCAACACTGCAACCTGGACTATGGATACCAGGAGCCGGGTGAACACCTGGCCGATCAGGAAGTTGTAAGGCCTGATGGGCGTCGCGTACAGCCTGCGAAGCACGCCCTGCTGGCGGAACTGGATCAACGAGAATACAACACTGAATATGCCCATCTGCATGATGGCCATGGATATGATGCCCGGTACCAGGAAGTCGACGTACTCCAGCCCTTTGCTATCGACGGCTTGGGCCTCGATGCTTAGCCCGCGCTCGACGCCCGCCCTGCGGAGGGTTATCTCATCCAGGACTCCCTGCACAATTCCCTGCCCGACCTGGGCCTGCTGGAACCGGTCCTCAGCATAGAAGGCCTGAACTGAGGGCGAGGCGGCTGACTCCCCGAAGCCCGGCGGGATGACTATCACTATGTCCCGGTCCCCGTCTTCCAGGGCCTGCATCTCCGCATCCTTCGCCCCGAGCGACAACTCGACAACCTCGGAGTCTTCCAGCACACCGGTCAGGATGTCCGCAGCCTGGGTCTCCGCCTCGTCAACGACACCCATGTCGACATTCGAAAAGGAGCCGAAATTGAGCAGCCCGAAGATGACTATGAACATCAGGGGCAGGACAAGCGTCCAGAAGATGGCCTGGCGATTGCGGTAATACATCTTCAGAGATGCAATCGTCAGGGCGAAGGTAGGGTGCAAACTAGTTCTCTCGCAGGCTCTTGCCGGTCAGGTTCAGGAAGACATCCTCGAGGTTGGCCAACTTGCTGGCCCTCTCCTTGCGGAAACCCGTGTCCAGGAGGCCGTCTATCATGGAGTCGGGGCTGTCCAGCGCCACAATCGAACCCTTGTCGATGATAGCAACCCTGTCGCACAGCTCCTCAGCCTCTTCCATGTAGTGGGTGGTCATCATGATGGTCTTACCGTCCGACCGAAGCCGTTTGATGAGGTCCCACATATGGCGGCGGGCCTGGGGATCGAGGCCCGTGGTCGGCTCGTCAAGGAACATCACCACCGGATCATTCACAAGAGCGGTGGCCAGGGAAAGGCGTTGTTTCTGCCCGCCGGACAGCTGCCTGTACTGCGCTTTCCCCTTGTCAAGCAGTTCCACCTTCTCCAAGATTTCCCTGGCATCTATGCTTCGACCATAGAGGTGCCCGAACAGACTCACGAGCTCAAGTACTACCAGATTGCCGAAGAACGCGGAGGACTGGAGTTGGACGCCGATTTTGGCTTTGACACCCCTCGGGTCCTTGGTGACGTCTATGCCGTCTATCGTCGCCGTGCCCTCGTTGGGACTCCTCATCCCTTCCAGAATCTCCACCGTGGTGGTCTTGCCCGCACCGTTGGGCCCCAGAAGCCCGAATATCTCACCCCGCTCCACTTCGAAGCTCACGTCGTCCACAGCCGTCAAATCGCCATACCGTTTTGTCAGCCCCGAGGCCCGGATCACACAATCCATGTGAAAATTCTAACACACCCCTACCTTCCGCCATTCTTGACGGCTAGCCGAATCCCACGTATTCGCTATTCCTTTGACACCCTTTTCATGCGGCTTTTATACTCCTCCCATGACTATCGATAAACTCATCTCTGCCGACTCTCACGTGGTGGAACCCCCGGACCTATGGGACTCCCGTATCGACGCCCCATTCAGGGACCGCCGACCCAGGATGTATCTCGACGGCGACGTTCACCGCTGGATTGCGGATAAGGACATCAACGTCGGGTCTCTCGGCGCACCCTCCCAGGCCGGACGCCGATTCGAAGACCCCGACTCCCTCACCATCGAGGCCCCCTTCCAGGACACCCCCAAGGCAGCCTACGACCCCCATGCGAGGGTCAAGGCCATGGCTGTCGACGGTGTTGTCGGGGAGGTCACCTACCCCACCATCGCCGTCCGCCTGGTCGAGACCGACATCGACTCCGACCTAATGTCCGCATGCTTCCGTGCCATGAATGACTGGATGTCCGAGTTCTCCTCCGCATATCCCAACTCCATCAAGGGAAGCGGCGTCATCAACGTCGATGACATGGACGACGCCCTTTCCGAATTGGAACGCTGCGCCAACCTAGGACTGTCCAGTATTGCTATCCCCGCCTATCCCGGCGTGGGCCGCACCTACGACCTGCCCAGATACGACCGGTTCTGGGCTCTGGCCCAGGACTTGGGAATTCCGTTGGCAATGCACTCGGGGTCCTATCGCCCGGGGCCCGGGGTCATAGGCTCCTTCGCCAACGACATCTCCGTCGGCGGCACCTCTTCCTTCCGCGCCAGTGAGGACTACTGGCCCCGCCGCGCCATCGGCGACATGATGTTCTCCGGCGTCTTCGAACGCTTCCCCGGCCTTACCATCGGAGCCGTTGAATTCGAACTCGGTTGGGCGGCCTATTTCATCCAACAGATGGACCGTCACTACGAAGAGCATCGATACGTCAAGGAGATCCGGTACAAGAGCGACGCCCTGCCCAGCGACTTTTTCCGCCGCAACGTCTTCGTCACTTTCCAGGAGGATGTAGCGGGCATCGCCACCCGACACGTCGTCGGCGTAGACAATATCCTCTGGAGCTCCGACTACCCCCACACCGAGTCCACCTGGCCCAACTCCCTCCCCGTACTCACCAAACTGCTAGCCGAAGTCCCCCAGGACGAAGCAGAAAAGATGGCCTTCCGAAACGCGGCTCGGATATACGGGTTTACCTAGAATCTAAGCTCCAAGGTGATGCGTTTTATCTTGGTCCTTGCCCGGGAGATATAATGTTACTTGTCGTGACCAATTGGTCATGCCCAAGGAGGTTCACACTGTGGCCAAGAGAGTTAGCACAACAGAGGCAAAAGCAAGGCTTTCATCTCTTTCAGAAGAGGTGGCCTCTGGGGGTGAGCACATCATTATAGAACGTCGTGGAGTGCCACTTGTTGCCCTGGTAAGCATAGCCGACTTGGAACTTCTGCATGACGATCAAACGAATTCTCAAAGCCCTCTAGGAGCCCTGGCCCTGGTAGGAGCATGGCAAGAGGCGAGCGATGTCGAAATCGACGCATTCATAGAGGATGTTTACAAATCCCGAGAAAACGACACTCTGCGGTCTGTACAGCTTGAGCTCTGATGTACCTGCTAGACACGGACATCCTGAGCAATCTGCTGAAACGCAAACCTTCGGCCTCTCTCATTGCCAAGCTATCGTCATTACCAGGAGAGCAACAATTTACATCTAGTATTACCCTTGGAGAATTACTCTACGGAGCCTACCGCATGCGACAGCAAACGGATCTCTTCTTGCAGCGCATCCGCGGTATCTTTCCAGCAAGCATGCGTGTACTCCCTTTTGACCGCTCCGCCGCACATCGCTACGGTGAGTTGCGAGCCGAGTTGGAGCGTCGCGGCACCCCGTTGGCTGACGCTGACCTCAGAATTGGCGCCATAGCGCTGGCCCGTGGCCTCACGGTCGTCACGGGCAACGTCCGCCATTTCCAGAGAATTCCTGACCTGAGTGTAGAGAATTGGTTGGATGCTCAAACATAACTCCCCCACCCCACCTATGATATCCTTACCCAACTATGGGCCTTAGACTCGGCGTAGACATCGGCGGAACCTTTACTGACCTCGCTCTTGTTGACGAGGACTCCGGTCGGCAGACCACATTTAAGGTCTCCTCTACCCCCTCCGACTACTCAACCGCCGTCGTCGACGCCATAAAAGCCCTTTCAACCGACCACGGCATTGCCCCATCCTCCCTCACCTTTCTTTCCCACGCTACCACCGTCGTCACCAACGCCATCCTGGAGTCCAAGGGCGCCCGAGCCGCCCTCATCACCACCGATGGATTCCGAGACGTTCTCGAAATTCGACGCCAGTCCCGGGCCAAGCTCTACGATATATTCCAACCCCCGCCACAGGTAATCATTCCCAGGCACCTGCGTCTCGAAGTCTCCGAACGTGTGGACGCCTACGGCGACATATACAAGCCACTCGACGAGTCCGAGCTTGCCCCCATCGTCGCCTTTCTAAAGGCCCACGAGGTCAAGGCTATTGCCGTATCCCTGCTCTTCTCCTTCCTGAACCCGGTCCACGAGCAGGCTATCGGCAAGATTCTCCGCCGCGAGCTTCCAGAAGTCCGAACCTTCCTCTCCTCCGAAGTCCTCCCCGAAATGCGGGAATACGAGCGCACCAGCACCGTTGCCGTATGCGCATATGTGGCGCCCGTCCTGGAAGGCTATCTAAACCGGCTCAACGACTTCCTGGCCACCGACGACTATCCTCCCCTCTACCTGACAGGCTCCAGCGGCGGCGTATTCAACATCGACGAAGGTCTCCGAGTCCCCGCCATGCTCACCGAGTCGGGCCCCGCCGCCGGTGTCACAGCCAGCGTCGCCCTGGGCAATGTCCTCGGGCTAAATCAACTCATCTCCTTCGACATGGGAGGCACCACGGCCAAGGCCTCCTTGATTAACAACGGCGAGGTGAGTGTCACTACGGAATACGAGGTCGGCGGCTCCGGTAACGTACGGCGCTGGCTCCAGGGCACCGGCTACCCCATCAAGGTCCCGGTCGTAGACCTCGCCGAGGTTTCCGCTGGTGGCGGCAGCATAGCCTGGCTCGACGACGCAGGCGGCCTCAGGGTCGGTCCTCAGAGTGCAGGCGCAGCACCCGGCCCCGCTTGTTACGGCCTCGGGGGCCAGGACCCGACTGTGACCGACGCCGACGCCGTTCTCGGCTACCTGGATCCCGGCCACTTCCTCGGCGGGCGCATGCCCCTCTCCATTGACGGCGCTTCCACAGCTATAAATCGCGTCGTTGGAAAACCCTTGGGCCTCGACCTGATGCAGGCTGCCCAGGGCATCGTGGACATCGTCAACTCCAACATGGCCGACGCCATACGTATGATTTCTATAGAGCGGGGCCACGACCCACGGGACTACTCCCTCGTCGCCTTCGGCGGTGCGGGCCCCGTTCACGCAGGCCGTATTGGTGAGGAGCTGGGCATCAAGAAAGTCATCATCCCTCCCAACCCCGGCGTCTTTTCTGCCATGGGCCTCGTGTGCACGGACCTGAAGCGAGACTACGTTCGCAGCCTGTACACCCTTCTCGATGTGGAAGGCGTGGATGACCGGATGCGCCACGTGTATCGGGATATCACCGCCGAGGCCCGGGCCATGCTCTCCCGGTCCGGTATTCCCGAGGAAAACTGGAATTTCCGCTATTACCTCGACATTCGCTACGGCAACCAGGCCTACGAGCTCACGGTACCAGTCGAGTCCTCGGAGATCGAAGAAGGCGCCCTGAGTGCCATCGCAGAACGTTACCATGCCCAGCACTTCACCACGTACGACTACAACGCCCCCGACGAACCAATCCAGCTAGTCAACATGCGGGCTTCGGCCATCGGCAAGTTCGGAGCGGACTTCATCGCCACGCGATCCTCTTCCAGCAATGACGGCAAAGACATTAGCCCTCGATCTCACCGTGAGGTCTATTTCAAGGAGTCGGGACAGACTTCATGCCCCGTATATGACAGGGGAGACCTGTCCGCGGGCGCAGAGATCGAAGGCCCGGCCGTCATACAGGAGTCCAGCTCCACCGTCATCGTATACCCGGGCCAACGGGCCGCGGCAACCGAGTTCGGGACTATAGAGATTACCGTCTAGGCACGAGGGACTGACGCCATGATGCACCAGGACATTGATCCCATCACCTTCCAGGTTATCAAGAACAGCCTCCTGTCCGCCGCCGAGGAGATGAAAGTCGTCCTCGCCAAGACCGCCTATTCCCCTATCCTGAAGTTAGCCGGCGATTACTCTTGCGGCATCTTCGATGCGTCCGGCAATATGGTGGCCCAGGGCCCCGACATCCCCATCCACCTTGGCTCCATGCCCCTCTCAGTTAAAGCTATCCTCGCAAGGGCCAACGACATAGCCCCCGGCGACGTGTTCATCCACAACGACCCCTATTTCGGAG
This sequence comes from Dehalococcoidia bacterium, assembly GCA_965197585.1. GTDB lineage: Bacteria > Chloroflexota > Dehalococcoidia > Plut-88900 > Plut-88900 > Plut-88900. The sequence goes on along the minus strand of OZ240215.1, from coordinate 954,724 downwards.
GGTCTCATCTCCCAGACGTCAACGTCATCACGCCCATCTATCTCAACGACGACCTGCTCCTCGGATTTACCTGCGTCCGTGCCCACTGGCCCGACATAGGCTCTGCCAGTCCCGGCTCTTACGGGGCTACCACCGAGATTTACGGCGAGGGTCTCCGGCTCCCCGGTGTCCGCCTGTTCACCCAGGGCGAGCTAAACCGGGATATAGACGACCTGATCTTTGCCAATGTCCGCACCCCCGAGGAGCGTCGAGGAGACCTCCGCGCCCAGGTAGCCGCAAATCACCGCGGCGCAATCCGGGTCCAGGCTCTCGCCGAGAAGTATGGCGTAGACCTCATACGCGAGATGATGCAGGGCATCCAGGACTATTCCGAGCGCATGATCCGACACCAGCTCGAACGATTCGACGATGGCGAGTTCTACTACGAGGACTTCTGCGATGGCGACGGCATTCTGGGCATCGGGCAGACCGAGGACGAACCCATCAACATCCGCCTCCGCGTCAACAAGGTAGACGACCATTTGACGGTAGATTTCACGGGCTCAGATGGCCAGGTGGACGGTCCCATGAACGCACCCCTTGCCGTCACGGCCTCCGGCGTCTACACAGCCGTCAAGATGATCGCCGACCCCAACGACCTAATTCCCCCCAACTCCGGCGCCTGGCGCGCAATCGGCGTGAACGCCCCGGAGGGCTCAGTCGTCAACGTCCTGCCTCCTGCCCCGGTCGTCTTCGCCAACCACGAGATGACCCACCGTATCTGCGACATGGTTTTCGGGGCAGTGGCCCCCGGCTACCCCAACAACGTGCTGGCAGGCTCCCAGGGCACCTCCGCCATCCTGACCGTCGGCGGACTGCACCCCAGGACCAAGCGCCGCTACGTCAGCTACGAAACCGTGGCCGGTGGCATGGGCGCCCGACCCAACCAGGACGGCATCAACAGCGTCAAGGTCGGCATCTCCAACACCATGAACTCTCCCGTAGAGCAGATCGAGATGCGCTTCCCGATAATGATCGACCGCTACGAGTTGATCAACGACTCAGGCGGCCCGGGCAAGTACCGTGGCGGGCTGGGCGCCAGGCGCGTGACCCGTGTCATGGGGCATACCGCTATGGTCACCACCTGCTGCGAACGGATGACCTCGGCGCCCTTCGGTCTACGGGGAGGGATGCCCGGAGCGGTCAGCAGCATCCAGATGATCGATAAAGAGGGCAACAAGAGCAAAGTAGCAGGCAAGGGGCCGCCCTTCGCCATCGGCGACGGCAGCGAAATTTGGTACGATGTTGCGGGCTCCGGCGGCTACGGCAACCCCGAGCAACGGGACCCCGAAGCCCTGCGCAACGACGTTATCAACGAATACGTCTCCGAGGAATCAGCCTCCCAGGACTACGGCGCCAACCCCGAGGACATGCGCTGCCCCTACTGCGGCGCATCACAGGAACCCGCCAAGTAGCCCTCCCAACAAAATACCCTCTCCCTCAATGGAACTTTTGCATATCCCTTATTCCGGGCGGCTGAGGGGAGGTCCAATCCCCTCTCCCTTGACGGGAGAGGGCTAGGGTGAGGGTGATCCCATTCTCACTCAGTCTCAGACTGGCAGGTCCCCTCTCGTCTAAGCCCTACTTCCGCCACACCGAGGTCGCGCCCACCTTCACAACCGGGACCCCGTCCTGATTGGTGAACAGAGCTTCCTTCTTCAGAAACACCATGGGCCCCGAGCGCCCGGTCTTCGCGTAAACGTCGGTCACCGTTATTGAGGCGTCCAGCACGTCTCCCGGCCTGACCGCGCCGATGGGCTCTACCCAGTACCCCGCAAGGTAAAGCACCCCGTCGAAGTCCAGTTGCAAATCTGGGGGTTCCCAATCGTCGATTAGCAGGACGGGAAGGGAGGGTGGAGCGGTCATTCCGTGAGAGTTGCCGTCTCCCACGAATTTCGGGTTCGTTTCGCCCGTGGAAGTTGTGTGCAGCGCGATCATCTCTTGCGTTATGCGAAACGGCCCTGCCTTAAAGGTCGTATTCAGAATGTCTCGGTTGAATTTGAACTCGAACTCTTCAGCCATAACGACTACCGGGCCGGCGACAGATCTTCGAGCCTCACCGGCTCGAAGGCGCCCGACTTCAGCTCCTCTACCAACTCTTCTATGCTGTTGACGGGATTGCGGAACTCCGTCGCGTATTTGCCGATGGCGTTGACGAAATGCGCATCGCTCCCCCCGACTCCCTTGAACCCCTTCTCCTCCGCCAACTCCCGGGCTCTTTCATTCTCCGCCGTGGAACTGCCGCCGTTTAATATCTCCACCACTTCCACCTCGGGCACCGACACCCCGCTCTCCACGAACTCTCGCAACCCGATCCTCTTCCGTCCCGGATGAGCCGGTACCGTGAAAGCTCCCGACGCCTTGGCTTCCCGCACCAGCGACACCGCATCCATGGTCACGTCCGTAAAATCGAACTTGTTCAGCAGATAATCGTTGACGCCGTAAAGGAGGATGTGGCCCCGGTTGGTGTCCAGCTCCGTGGCCTTGAATATCCTGATATCGTACTCCGCCTCAAGCTCCGAGTAGTCTCCATCTTTGTCAAAGCCCCGATGCTCGGTCAGGACTATCGCGTCCAGCGCCCCCTTCTTCTTCACCACCTTGCTGATCCATTTGGCGTACTGCTCAACCGTGGCGCGCGAATCGTCAGAGAACACGGAGTGGGAATGCATATCAATGATCATCAATGCCGGCCTTTGCTAGCTTAGGTTCGCTTGCCCGACTTCGGCTAAGGAAGCGGGCACACGTGCGTCGCTACTTTAGCAATCGGCCATAACCGGGTCAAGGACAACCGGGCTTATCGGCCGAATACGTCGTAGACGGCGTCCAGGTACCGGACTTTGCCCTCCGGCCCCGACCCGTAGCTGTTCTGTGCAAAGAGTATGGAGTCCACGAACTCTTCGAATTCGCCGACCCTGCGCCGCACTTCATCCACCGACCCAATGATGGTAAACGCTTCCACCATCTCGTCAGGGACCATTTCGATGACTTCAGGGCCGTACCCTTTTTCCAGGAACATGTCCCTGATGGCCTCCGCCTCCCGACCGAACCCGTGCCACGAGAATATAGTCTGGTACGGCTTGGTGACGGCAGAAAAGGCAATCGTGTCCTTGAAATCGTGGAGTGCCTGCTTCTTGTCTTCAGTGATTGCAACGCTGAGGCAGGCGGCAAAGTCGAAGTCTTCCCTCTTCCGCCCCGAGCGTTCCAACCCTATGTTTACGTTGGGCAGCATCACTTCCTTGATCCATTGTGCGGAGCATATCGAATGAGGCATTAGGCCGTCGGCCACGTCTCCCGCCATCCGACACATTCCTTCCCGCATCGCCCCGGCGTAGATGGGAATGCGTTCCCTCGGCATCGAGTGAACCCTGCTCCAACCCTCTATATCGATATCGTAATACTTGCCTTCGAACCTGACCGGAGTACCCTGCGACGCCTCTTCTATCACTGCCCTGGTTACCTGAATGCACTCTTTCATGTGCGGCGCCGGACGGCCGTGCGGCACGCCGTACCACCTTTCGTTGATGGTGCGGAATCCCGGGGCCAGACCCAGGGAAAATCTACCGTTCGACAAGGCATCCAGGTCCAGCGCCGACAACCCGGTTTCCATCGGGCTGCGTGTGAAGGCATAGGCGATGTTCGTGCCCAGTCCTATCGACTTCGTCTCTCTGGCAATTGCCGCCAAGGGGATGAATGGCGAGTTGTAGTAGTGGGTGGACCATAACCCATCGAAGCCCGCGGCCTCGGCCCGCACTGCCGCCGCAATCTGGCCTTCCATGCCCAAGTCGAGGTCCAGTCCCAGGTAGTATTTCATCGGCATCTATACTCTTATGTTTAGTCCGAGTACTTTAATCATCCCGCTGGGCTTTTCAGTTCCCAAACACCTCGAACAACCGGTTCTCGTATTCGTTGTGCACCTCTTCCGGGATGAAGTTGTGTGGCACTTCCAGGTCTACCGCGTCGCAAATCTCCTCGAACTCGGCCACCCTTGCCCGGGCCTCGTCCGCAGTACCCACCACCACGAAGGTGTCCACCATCTCGTCGGTGATGGGCTCCAGAACCTCGTCCCCGAAGCCCTGCAGCTTTACAAACGCCTCCCTGATCTTCTCAGCCTCCTCCTCATAGCCGTGCCAGTTAACCAGGGGCTGGTAGGTGCGTATCGTCGTGTAAAAGCCGGGGGTTCCCCTGGAGTCCCGGTATCCCTGCTTCTTGTCATTCGTTATGGCGACGGTCACAGCCGCCCGGATCTCGAAGTCCTTCCTCTCCCTCCCCGACCTGCTCAACCCTTTCTCAATGTTCGGGATCACCATTTCCTTGACCCATTGCAAAGACCACATCGGGAAGCCCAACACTCCGTCAGCGACGTCACCGGCGGCCCGGAGCATCCCGTCTCTAACTGCAGCCATATAAATCGGAATACTGCCGTTGACCGGCTTGTGTGGCCCCTCCCAGCCCCGCATGTCTATGTCGTAGTACTCGCCCTCGAATCTCACCGGCTCCCCTGTCGATACCCCGTCCACAATCGCCCGGATGGCCCGGACACACTCCTTGAGGTGAGTAGCAGGCCTGCCGTAATCCGGCACTCCGTGCCACATCTCGTTCAGCCGCCTTACCCCCGAGCCCAGACCCAGAATGAACCGCCCATTGGTTACGGCGTCCAGGTCCAGGGAGGTGATAACCGTTTCCAGGGGACTGCGAGTAAAGCCGTATGCGATGCTCGAACCCAGCTTTATGTTGCTCGTGTGGGAGGCCACCGCCGCCAGTGGTACAAATGGGGATGTGAACAGCTCATTTGACCAGGCCGCTTCGAACCCCGCATCCTCAATCTTGCGCGCCTGTGCTATCAGCGCTTGAGGGTCCATGTTGTCGCCTAGCGCGTATCCGTATCTGCCCATGCGATTAACCTCCTTGGGGCCCTTTCGCAAGGCCCAACCAGACCGGTAATATACAGGCCGGTTCCCGAACGTGGCAACCGCGCTAAAATGTATGCAGGCCAACGCTAGATTCGCCGGAGGATATCATGAAGATTAGCCCAACAAGACTGGGGCACATCGTGCTCAGAGTTAGGAATATCAACCGATCGGAGGAGTTCTACAGCGGGATACTGGGGCTGGAGGTCAAGGGGCGGCATGAGGACAAGATGGTGTTCTTGAGAAGCAACCCTGACGTCGACCATGACCTCGCATTGGTGGCTATCGGGGAAGAAGCCCCGGGCCCCGACGCCAACAGCGTCGGCCTATACCACTTCGCGTACGAGCTCGGGTCTTTAGAAGAACTGAGGAATGCCTACCAGCTAGTCGTAGAAAACAACGTGCGCATAGCCGGATACGGCGACCACGGAGACACTAAGGGTCTCTATCTTCTCGACCCGGATGGCAACGAAGTCGAACTGTATGCCCTGGCCCCAGGCACGGAATCCATGTCGCTGGAGACGCTTCTTAAAGACGGGATTCGTGAGCCGGGTGGAGTCGGAGGTTAACCGGATTTCTCACTGACCTGCCCAAGCTACCTGCACCCGCTATGCTATAATCGCCCACGAATCCGCCCCCGGCAACGCGAGTCTATTCGCATACTCGGGGCCCGATCGGTAGCTCATCCCTGGAGGGACAATGAAGACCTCGTTAGCACAAGAGCAGTTTGTTCAGGCCCACCCTAAGTCACAGGCCCTCGCCCAACGGGCCAGGAACCTTTTCCCCGACGGCGTCACCCACGACGGCCGCATGTTCGCACCCTTCCCCATGTATATCGACCGATTGCAGGGCGCGAAGAAGTGGTGCGTAGATGGCCACGAGTACGTCTGCTACGTCACGGGGCACGGGGCTAGCATCCTGGGTCACAGCCACCCCGAGGTCGTGGAGGCCGTCCAGCGGCAAGTTGCTCTGGGGAGCCACGCCAGCGGCTCCAGCGCCCAGGAGATCGAGCTGGCGGAACTTATTCTCAAGCTATTCCCCTCCGCCGAGAAACTTCGCTTTACCAACTCTGGCACCGAGGCCAACATGATGGCCGTCCGCCTGGCCCGAGCCGCGACCGGAAGACCCAAGCTGGTGAAGCTCCAGGGCAACTTCCACGGTTGGGCCGACGCCCTGTTCGCTGGCATCGACCCGCCCTTCGAAATGCCGTCGGCGGGACTGCCCCCCGGTGTGCACGAAAGTGTTATCACCCTCCCAACCAACGACGTTCAAGCCCTTGAAAATGCACTCTCAAACCGCGACGTCGCTGCCTTCATAATCGAGGGAGCGGGCGCTCACATGGGCACCATACCCACATCCGCCGAGTATGCCCGTGCCGCCCGAGAGCTCTGCACCAGGTACGGCACCATCTTCATCATCGACGAGGTAGTGAGCGGCTTCCGTTGGGCCCCCGGCGGCTGGCAGGAGACCATAGGCGTCGAGCCGGACATCTCCACCATGGCCAAGGTACTCATGGGCGCCATGCCCGGTGGCTGTGTCGCAGGCAAGGAAGAAATCCTAAACGTCATCCAGCACACCGGCGACGCAGAACGGGACCGAGCGAAGCGCATGCCACACCCCGGCACCTTCAACGCGAACCCCGTCTCCGTGGCAGCAGGAATCGCCTGCCTGAAGATAATCGCTACCGGAGAACCCCACCGCATCGCCAACGCCGCCGCCGAGACCCTACGTCAACAGATGCACGCCGCCCTGCAGGAGCGCGGCATCTCTGGGTTCGCCTACGGCGACGCCTCAATGTTCCACGTTTACCTCGGCGACACTGACTCCGACCCCACCGAGTACTCCAAGCTTCCCGCAGCCACCGACGAGACCCTCTTCAAGGGTGGCAACGGCGCTGCGACCGGCAACCTCAGAAAGCAGATGCTCTATAACGGTGTCGACTGCTGGCTCCGCATCGGCATCTGCTCCATGGCCCACGACGAAGAGGCCATCGAGAAGACGATGGATGCCTTTAACAAGGGCCTGGATGCCATTTTGGAAGACGGGGTAGCGCCCCTACGTTCCTAGCTCCCGCTCCGTCCCCTGATCTGAAGACATCCAAGAACACAACGTCCTTAGCGTTTTCGAGGGTCTTATATCAGCAGGGAGGGCTCAATGCCGGATAAGATACGGTTCCTGTGGATCGGCCTGTTCGTTTTCTTTTGGCTTTTCGTCGGAACGCTGGTTCCGGTGATTGCACGCATGGTAGATGTCTTTCCCGGCGATAATCTTGGGATATTCATAGGAGTGATGCAGACAATGGGATTCGCCTCGATTACCATCCTGGCTGTATCCGCTCTGATCGCACTTGTTCACTACGTGAGCGTGCAGGCCAATAAGAGCAGCTAGCCTGAGTAAGTGAAAAGGGGCCTGGGGTCGACTCCCAGGCCCCTTTGCATAAACGACGTGTCGGCCTTGGACTCTCATATGCCTGACATCATTACTCTGATAGCCCAGGCCCCTTGGCGCGAGGCGGTCACTTACCGCGATACGTGGCCCCACGAATACGTTGTAATCCAGCAGGACAAACAGCAGACCCTGCTGAGTGCATTTTGCCAGCGCATTCTCAAGGGTGAAGGCGTCGAATGCCAATTCTTCCACCAGACACGGCCATATCTGTTTCTAGGCGAGTACAAGTATTGGGTAATGGATGAGGTCGAGGACATAAACCCCAATATTTACGACAGTGTTCTTAACCGTGCCCTACTCTACAGGGACCGCCGCGACTTTGCGATTCAACCGGGCGACTCCGGTATGCGAGGAGAATAACCAGTCATGACCGGTTCCGACGAACAGATGATACAGGTGCCCGTCCGCACGAAATGGCCGGACGAGGCATTAGACTTCACGCCCTGGCTCGCCAAGAACCTCAATCTCTTGGGAGAGGAGCTTGGCGTCAGGCTGGAGTTGGTCCAAGAGGAAAAGCCGGTAGGACCGTTCTCCCTCGACATACTAGCAATAGACACCGAGACTGGCATGAAGGTCGCTATCGAGAACCAGTTGGAAGAGACCGACCACACCCATCTCGGCTAACTGCTTACCTATGCCTCCGGTTGTGGTGTGGGCATAGCAATATGGGTAGCGCCAGAGTTCGTGTTCGAGCATGCCCAGGCCTTGGATCAGCTCAACAAGTGGACGGGTGATGGGATCCGGTTCTACGGCGTGAAGGTCGAGGTCATCAAGAACGACGCCCAATCCAGCATTGATGCCAAGTTTCACAAGGTGGTGTACCCCGGTGGCTGGAACAAGGAGCTCACACTGCAGTCATGGGAGATGCCTTCGACAACCCAGCGCTACCACTCCTTCTTCCAGCCGTTGATTAACGAGATGCTTCGGATAGATTTCGCCGAAAAGGCCCTCCACTATTCTGACCATACCGGCCGGTTCTTTCCTTCTTGCTTCGACAAAGATACAGGCTACGCAGTCAGCTTCTCGAATAAGGGTTCATGGGTATTTCTACATGTTAGAACGTGGGACAGCATTGAACGAAACAACCGGATATTTGATGAACTGCAAACGACCAAGTCTGAAATCGAACAACTCCTCGACGCTGAATGGGTATGGGACAGATTTGAACCCTACTCCTTCTTCACTATAAGCATAAGAAAAGACGGCTCCATAGACGATCCACAGGACAAACTGGAGGAGACAAGGGCCTGGATGCTGAACCTGCTCCCCAAGCTCAAAGAAGTCTTCGAGCCTCGTTTGGAGAGTCTGCTCAAATAGAGCTGTCCTACCCCTTCACCACTATCCGCTCTCCCTCCCACCCCGAGGTCAGGATTTCACATCCCGTCTCGGTCACTGCGATGCTCTCACTCGCCCCGACCACAAACTTCGCCGGTATCCGGTATGAATGGGGAGTGTGAAAGGTCATCCCTGCTTCCAGCACCAGGTGGTTACCCTCGGCGATGTACATGGGGCCGTCGGTCCACGTCGGCGGGAACCCGAGCCCTATCGAATAGCCGAAGTGCCCCGACCTGAATATCTCTTCATCCACGTCTTTCACCCCTCGCTTGACCTCCACCGCCACTTCGTGGGCCGTGCGTCCTGCCCTAACGTTGGAATACGTCAGTTCCAGGGTGGCCCGGTTTGCATCTATGATCCTCTTTGCCATATCGCTCGGCTCACCCAAGATTACCGTGCGCATCATCGGAGTGGTGTAGCGGTGCCAGCACCCCCCAAACTCCAGCAGAACGTGGTCCCCTGCTCCTATATCCGCCCGCTTGAACGTCGTGTGAAACCACCCCGACCTGTGACTCGCGCTCGTAATCGGGTCAATTGAAAAAGGCTCCGAACCCAGGTCGATCATCTCTTTGGCAGCAATACCCGAAAGGACGTTTTCGGTGACACCGGGCTCCGTAGCTTCTATCGCCGCCGCCATCCCCGCCGAGGTGATACTTGCCGCTTTCCTCATGTGCGCAAGCTCGGCCTCCGACTTGGTTACCCGGATATCGAACATCAGCGTCGTAGCATCGATGAACCGGGCGTTGGGTAGCATCTCCTTCAGACGAAGGTATGCCCGAGCATCCAGCGGCCCGCGCAGCCCCATCTCAATACTGCCCAACTGCACTCCAATATTTCGATTCCCAAAGCCCCGTTCGGCGAGAAGCTGCGCCAGCTGCGTCGGCGCAACATCCGCCCCGACCCAGGAAAACGTCACGATGTCCTTCACGTAGCCCTGCAGCACGGCCAGCGCACCCTCTATCTCCCCTACCTGCATGAACGGCTCGCCCTCCCGTGGCACGATCAGGCACGCGTAGGCCTCGGGCCACAGGCTCTGGTAGCCGCTCAGATAACAGTTGTCCACAATGGCATGGACCAACAACACGTCGATCCCCGCCTCGTCCATCGCCTTCCGAGTCTTCTCCAACCGAGCCCGGTACTCGGACTCCGGGAAGCTCCACTCCCGCGGCACGGGCTCTTTCAAGCATTCCCTTAGATAGTCGACCATACGGACCTCCTACAAGAACAAATTGGATTGTGGCGTCGGAAAGCCGTGCAGCCCCTTCATGACCCCGACCCCAGGCCAGGCTCCCAATGACCTCCCCAATGAGGTCTCCAATCATACCGCTTTGGAAACTCCCGGGGCTCGATGCCCGTGTCCAGAATCTCGACACCCAATGGCCTGACTATAATCTTCTCCGGAGTCGTGGCGGCAAAGCTGCCGTCACCCATCGGACACACGGATACCGCAACCAGTAGGTCTATCTCCGCGTAGAAGGCAACGTAATCACCTGCTCTGGCCTTGGTCGCAGTGATCTCCATTTTTCCTGTCTCAGCGTTTATCCGGGACGGCATGCAAAGACAAAAGTTGTCCTGTATGTTCTCTTCGCCCAAGCCAAAGGGCTCGATGGCCTGGAGGAAGTTCAGATGGCAGGAGTTGAGCCCTTTTCGTTCTGACCTCATCTCCAGAAATTCGGAAGTGCAATGAGACCCTAATACCAGATGGTTGTGCCAACCCCTCTGCCTTTCGACAGTGTCTTCTATACAAGTGGCCATAGGCCTGAAGTACGGTACGTCGGACCAGAGTCGCGTATTCTCTTCGACAAACCATCCCTCGATTAGAAAGCTGTGCTCGGGCCTGAATATCTCCCTGGGGTCATGGAGGTTCCAGAGCACAACATCGACCACTTGCGGCCCGGTCTCCTGGATGATTCGGAAGAGTTGGCCTTTTTTGACTTCAAAGCCCTTACCGTTGTTTGGTGGGATGACAGATCTTTCAACCAGGGCGTAATCGGGTTTCGCGTTTCGAACTTCATCGTAAAAGGCGGGGTCCAGGGCGTATTGAGGCAAGAGAGTCTTCGATGGGATGATGGTCACCTTCATTGTCAGTCCTTCCTCCAAGGCCATTATGTTCCCACGGCCGGGAACTCACCCGCAAGTGCTAAAGCCGGCCATCCACAGACGAGGGCACATACACACATTCCCTCTAATTGCCCGCCTGGCCCCTGAGCCCGGAGACGGTCACCCGGGAAGTTCAGAAGCTCATGGACATAGGCTTTACCCACATCATGTTCTTCTAACAGACCGCGGGTCTTGGGGGAGAGCAGGCCTTGAACTGCCTCCGTCTGCTTGGAGAGAGTGCTTCCGGCCTTCCGACCCTAGACTCGCAGGACTCTCTGACCGCTCACAACATCCCTAGCAGGCTCTTCAAGTCCCGAAACTCATAGTCGGGCCTCGCCTCACCCCATGGCTTCTGGCCCTTGCGGTTAATCCATGCCATATCGAACCCGAGACCCGTGGCCGGAACAACGTCGTGGTAGTAGCTCTGCGCCACGTGCAACACGACTTCCTTAGATACGTCGAGAGTCGCCAGCATCCGGTCCCAGTGACCCCGCGCCGGTTTGTACGACCCCACCGCCTGCGCGGTTATCACCTCGTCGAACTCAACGCCTATGGTCTCTATCGACTGACGTATGAAGTTTTCGTCGGTATTGGATAGGATCACCAGTTTGTAGCCTCGGGCCTTCATTTCCGTCAGCGCCTCCGTAGTATCCGAGAACTTCGGCCAACTCCCGAGAGTGTTCCCGAATATCCCCGCCTCCTCTTCGCTAACTTCCACGCCATAATGTCTGAAAGTCTGCTCCACCCCCATCCGCATCACCTCCACGTATTTCCCACCGATTCCCTCCTGTATCGAAGGCTCTATCTCGGCGTATTTTCTGTGGACCTCTTCCGCACCGAGGGACAACCCTCTCTTTTCGATTACGCTCGCCAGTGCGGCCCGCATCCCCCCTTCCCAGTCGATGAGCGTCCCGTAGCAGTCGAATGTCAGAACTTCATACCGTGGCATTCCGTCTCCTCTCCAAAGTGACTCCGTCGATTATATGTCAACCCCCGCCCCCCGAGAATCCGTTGACACCCGACATTCCCAATGGTCTAATGCCACGTAAGGCCCTGGAGCAAGCAACGGAGGTGTGAGGCTATGAAAAACGGCTTTCGTGTAATAGACGGCGACGGCCACATGCAGGAACCGATGGACATTTGGGCCACCTACACCGAACCCGCCTACCGTGAACGCATACCCAAGGTCAGTGGTCACCTGGGACGCGCCATTTACAGCTACGATCCCTGCGAGGCCTTCCCCGAAGGCCATTCAGTCATCTACGAAGATTCGGTCTTCGCGGACATGGAGGAGCGCTATGGCGACGCCTACCGCTCCTGGTGGAGCCTCGATACCCGCCTCGCCCACCTGGACCAGGATGGCGTGGACAACCAGGTCTGCTTCCCCACTAACGGAAGTGTCGCTACGTCCGCTCATATTACCGACTTCAGCCTTCAGGCAGCCCTGTGCCGAGCCTACAACCGATGGTGCGAGGACTTTTGCCGCCCCTCCGAAGGCCGGGTCCAGTACATAGCGCAGATCACGCTCAAGGACATCGGCCTCGCCGTAGAAGAGATTAGCCGGGTCGCCCCCACACCCGAGGTGGCTGGTATCATGCTCATGGGATTCGGGGATGACGGCGCGGGCCAGCACTGGTCTGACGACAACTTCACTCCTCTCTGGGAAGCGATCACTAAGCACGACATCACCGCCGCATTCCACGGTGGCGGAGCCCAACAGCGCCTGTTCGGCGACTATACTGGGCAGCTTTACTCCGTGAGTCATGCCATATCCTTCCCCGTTGACTGCATGCTATCCATTGGCGACCTGATATTCGGTGACGTGCTGGAGAAATTCCCGAACATGCGCTGTGGCTTCTACGAAGCAAATGCCGGTTGGACTCCCTTCTGGCTCTCCCGGATGGACGACCACGGCCCCGGCCGCCAGGGCGTTTTCCTACAGGGTCACCACATGCCCTTAAAACCTAGTGAGTATTTCATGCGCCAGTGCTTCGTCGCCTGCGACCCTGACGAAGGCACCCTGCGCTCCGCAGTCGAGTGGCTGGACGGCGATAACATCGTTTTCAACACCGACTACCCCCACCCCGACGCGCCCTTCCCCGGCTCGGTGGACAAGTTCCTGGCCCAACCCCTGGAGGACAGCCACCGGCGGAAAATTCTGTGGGACAACTCCAAGGCGCTCTACGGAAACCGGCTCCGCAACGGCGCAGCCACTAATGGCGTATAAGGCACGATATGTAAGGGTGACAGGGTGACCCGACTAGACTGTCGTCATGGTCTCTCAGAGACCCCACTCACCCTATGAAAGCGATTATTCTGGCCGGGGGCCTGGGCTCGAGGCTCAGGCCCCTGACTGACTCCACCCCCAAGCCCCTCCTCCCCGTAGCCGGCAAGCCGATCATCCAGTGGCAGATGGAATGGCTCAAGAACGCCGGAGTCGAGGAATTCGTGCTGTCCATCGGGCACCTGGCTGATAAGGTACAGGCAGTCCTGGGGGATGGCGCGGGCATCGGCGTTTCCATCCGTTATGCCATGGAGCACGAGCCCCTCGGCACCGCCGGCGCCCTGAGAAACGCCATGACCGAGGGTGACATTAGTGGCCCCTTCTATGCCGGTAATGGGGATGTCCTCACAGATATCAACCCCCAGCGGTGCGAAAGTCTTAGATCAAATCAAGGTCTGGTCGCCGCGCTGGCGCTGGTGCCCCTGCCCTCCCCGTATGGCATCATCGAGGCGCAGGACAACGGACTCGTCACTGCCTTCAGGGAGAAGCCGCTTCTGCCGCACTGGATAAACGCGGGCTTCTACTCCCTCTCACAGGACGTGTTCGACTACCTGCCGGAGAAGGGAAGCCTGGAGCGGGACGTCTTCCCGGCCCTGGTGGAAAAGGGCCTTCTCGGCGGGGCCAGGCTCCACCCTCGATTCTGGCGCTCCGTCGACACCCACAAGGACCTGGAAGAGAGTGCTGATTTCATCCAGACAGCAGGTGACTCCTGGTACGCCCCTCGGGGCTAGGCCCAAGCCAGCGCGTAGACCTGCGTCGCTCCTTGTGGCAGAGGGTGTTCCTGCCATGACACACCCCCGTCCTCGCTCACGTACACCTGCCCTTGATACGCCGCGCACGCCATCAGGTCCGGGTTAGACCGGTCGAATGCTATGCAGAAGATGGAGCTTGGCGGCCGTACTCCCATGTCCACACTTGCCCAGGTCTCACCGCCATCCTCGCTTTTGAATAGTCCACCCAGGTCGCCGTCGAAGCCGTTGCCAGCACCTACCCAGATGACCTTCGGGTCCCTCGGGGACTCCTGAATGGCGCGGGTGTACAGCCTCCCCGTAACGTCCAGGGGAGGCAGCGGCACGTGTCCCCAATGGTCGCCCTCATCTCTACTCCTGAACAGTCCTGCGCCGGTTATGGAGAACACCAGCCCCGGGCTCACGCTGCTCGCCAGGACGCCGTGAGTGTCTACCGGCTGGTCGCTCTGGTACATCCCGTGGCTCAAGTTCTCCCACGATTTACCTCCGTCCCGAGTCCGCATCACCCCTCCCACCTCGATAGCGCCGTACAGGATTTCCTGGTCGAACGGGCTGGCTCCCATCATCAGGAGCCGTTTCGCAGGATTCGCCCCCGGCCTCATCATAATCTCAGGAAATCGCATTTCCGTAGAGAGACGAGTCCAGGTTTCCCCGCCGTCGGCGCTAGCATGGACCTGGGCATCTTCGCCGCCTGTATACATTGTCATAGGGTCCCGAGGATCGAACAGGATCGACCAGACGGGCAAGCCGCTCTCGACACCCGGCACCCGAGCCCATGAGTCCCCACAGTCCTCGCTGACGTAGGGGCCGTCCTGCGTCCCCGCATAAACCGTCCGGTGTCGGGAGGGGTGGGGAACGATAGCCCTTACTTCCGGGGCCTGAGGCAGGCCTGAAACCGCAAGGTTCCAGCCACCGGCCCCGTGGTGCACCCTGTACAACCCCGAGTTTATCGGCTTGCCGGGAGCCGTCTCTCCCGCCAGCCCTACAAAGAGATGTGCCCCGCTGTGTTCATGCCCATTTTCACCCATCACTACTCCTTCCCTAGTTCCCGGAGATTACCAAGTCCTGAGGCTACCCTACTGCACGACCAACTCATGGGGCACGTGTGTAATGACCTCAACGCCGTCCTCATGGATTATCGACTGCTCTCCCAGGGACATGGTCAGCCCCGACTCGCTGTCCACGAGGATCATGTGGGTGAAGAAGGTCATGTTGGGTTCCAGCACTAGCGGGTTATCGCCCACTATCATGGGTTGCTCCATCCAGGAGGGCGCCCACGTTGCACCCATAGTGTAGCCACATGCTTTCAGGAATGCGTGGCCGTATCCGTGCCTTGTGTAAGCATCAGCATGGGCCTTGAATACATCTCCGACGGTATTGCCGGGCCTCAGGGTCGCCTGGACTGAGGTCAGGGCATCCAGGCAGGCCTCGTGCATGCGGCGGTGTCGATCGTCGACTCTCGGCCCGGTGACCACGGCCGCCATGTTGGCGGCATGATAGTGGTGATATCCGCAGGCGATCTCATAGGTGACCTGGTCGTTCTCACTCACCGTGCCCCGACCCGTGGCATAGCGCACCAGCAGGGCCTTGTCGCCGGAGCCCACGGGCCAGTGGCTGGCAGGAGGATCTCCGCCCGCTTTCCAGATGATGCTGTGCATCTCGGCAAGGATATCGCCTTCATACGCCCCGGCCCGTGTCAACTCAATACCCTTCGCCATCGCCTGATCTATGATCTTTCCTGCCTCTCGAATGTATTCGAGTTCCTTTGGACTCTTTACCACTCTCATTAGCCTGATCATGTCCGAGGCGTCGACCAGCTCACAATAGTCTCCTACCGCGGCGGCCAAGTCCCGGCCCATCTTGCTGGTGAGGCCGTAGGTGTCGTGCTGGACACCGATCCGTTTGCCCTTCAGGTTGAACCTTTCCAGCACCTCCCGAACCGAATTGAATGGAGAGTTACCTAAACTGTCCACCCAGAGATGTACGTCGTCGCAGACCGACGAGTATTCGATGCTGGGCACATCCGCCGACCGGGTGATGTGTGTAAGCTCTCCGTTCACACCAATATACATGGCGTGGAAAATGACGAAGCCCTGGGTGTCGAGCCCGCACAGCCAGTACATATCCTCAATCTTGAAGAGCAGCATCCCTTCGAGGCCCTGCTCGGACAGCGCTGCCCTGACTCGGGCCTGGCGTTCGGCGAACTCTTCCCTGGTGAAGTAAATCGTAGGTTCCGGCATGGGTCCTCCCTATGGAACGGCTCCCCGAATCATACGACGCCACGCTGGACTGTCAATCGCCTTTCACGCGCCAATTAAGCAGAACAGACTTGTGCTGCTTAGTTCACGACCAACTCGTGGGGCACGTGTGTAATGACCTCAACTCCATCTTCTTGGACTATGACCTGCTCTCCGAGAGACATGGTCAGTCTCGACTCCCGGTCTACCAGTATCATGTGGGTGAAGAAGGTCATGTTAGGTTCGATGACGTGGGGGTTATTTCTTAGAATCAGCGGCTGCTCCATCCAGGATGGCGACCAGGTAGCCCCCATGGTATAGCCGCAGGCATTCAGCAGTGCATGTCCATACCCGTGCTTGGTGAATGCTTTGACGTGGGCTTCAAACACATCTCCGACGGTGTTGCCGGGCCTGAGTGCCCCTTGCACGCCTTCCAGGGCAGCCAGGCAGGCTTCGTGCATTCTGCGGTGCCGATCATCGACATTCGGGCCGGTTACAACGGCAGTCATGTTGGCCGCGTGATAGTGTCGGTAGCCGCAGCCAATCTCATATGTTACCTGGTCGTTCTCTCCAACCGTGCCCCGACCCGTGGCGTAGCGCACAAGCATTGCCTTCTTGCCGGATCCAACGGGCCAGTGGGCCGCCGGAGGATCGCCGCCCGACCTCAATACGATGCCGTACAGCTCAGCCCAGATATCGCCCTCGTACACCCCTGCCTTGGTCATATCAATGGCCTTGGCCATGACCTGGTCCATAATCTTTCCCGCATGCCGGATGTATTCGAGCTCCTGGGGGCTCTTCACAACCCTCATCAGGCGGATGATGTCTGAGGCATCAACGAGCTCGCAGTAGCCGCCGACCGCCGCGGCCAATTCCTGTCCCATCTTGCTGGAGAGGCCGTAGGTGTCGTGCTGTACGCCAATACGCTTGCCTTTCACGTTGAACCTTTCCAGCACCTTCCTTACCGCGTTCATTGGAGAGTTATCCAGACTGTCCACCCAGAGATGCACGTCGTCACACACCGAGGAATATTCGATGCTGGGGACATCGGCAGAGCGGGTGATGTGAGTCAGTTCTCCGTTCACCCCTATATACATGGCGTGAAAGATTTTCCAGCCCTGCGTGTCGAGGCCACTGAGCCAGTACATGTCTTCGATCTTGAACAGCAGCATCCCCTCTAGACCCTGCTCGGACAGCGCTGCCCTGACTCGGGCCTGGCGTTCGGCGAACTCTTCTCGGGTGAAGTAAATGGTTGGCTCTGACATATGTCCTCCGGTGGAAACGGCTGCCCGAATGATACGACGCCATCCTTAACTGTCAATCATGTCGTTGTACCCCTATCTCGTTCAGATAGAGGAGTGACATCACCCCCCACCCCCCCGTCATTCCCGACCCCGATCGGGAATCCATCCCCTTTCCCCCAGTACCGAACTAGAGGGATACGTTGGCGCGTCTGCGCCAACGTATCCCTCTGTTCTTCTCTCCCCCTCTCCCTTGAAGGCCCTAAGGGAGAGGGGGATCAAGGGGGTGAGGGTTCCCCTGTGGGGCTGGGGCGGTGTCTCCCCAACTGTGACACGAACCCCTTGATCCTACCTGAACATTAGTGCTATTATCCTCACCGTTCGAACACCAACCTAACTATCTCAAGGAGGAACCAAACACCCAGGGAAGCCCACCCGACCCACCCGAGGACTCAACGCCTAAGCCCATCCCAACGGTCGCCTAGCGACCCGCGGCACAAGCGACCGGCGCCATCTTCTCATCCCATCGGGTCCCGTGCACTCTTCCCTGACACCCAGGCGATGGAAGACGCCCTGGCTTTCTACTCCCACCCCTCTCCCACCATCCCCCCGTCATTCCCGAGTAGTCGGGCTGTAAGTGCGCCATTGGCGTGAATCCAGGGGCGGGGTGCACAGAGAGATTACAACAAGGGTGACAGGAGCTGTACTCGCGGACCGAGAGAACCCCCATAGAGCTTCGCCTCGAAGTTCGGGCCGCATTGTAAGAGTTAGCGCGCTACGGCGAGGGGGTGCCGGAGGATTTGCTCCGAATCGCTCCGGCAAACTAGGACATCATTAGTTAGGCTGTGGGGCCACAGCTGGATCCCTGGCCCCGTTGTGCCCATAGCGGCATACAACCCCTAAGGAGCCTCTGACGGACATCCTGCCCTGGATCGGTCCGTGAATATAATCGAGCAGAGGGCACGGCCGGCTGCAAGTCCCTCCCTCTCAGGCGGGGCCTACCCTTCAGGTCCCCCGACAGCCGGAACACCCGCAAAGAGAGATGCAAAGCCAGTTAGAGGGCAAGAGGGCCTCTTCCATCGCCATCCCCTTCCCAACAGACAGAACCAAAACCGAAACCCCACAATCGAAGATGGAACATCCGCCTCTGGAGGACTAAAGAAAATCCCGGCGTGTCACTAATCTACCAAACGAGTGCATACCCATGAATCCCAGCCTGATTTGTGCTAACGTGTCTCTCACCAGAATCAAAAGGAGACATCGAATGGCCAAGCTCCCTATCATCTACACCGTCCGAATGGACGTTACTCCAGAAGTCCGTGACCTCTTCGAAGAGTGGGCCTCCGGCAGGCACACCGAAGACCTGCTCGCTACCGGATTCCTCAGCGCACAACGCTTCCGCGCCTCCAAGGGGAAACCCGAGTTTCTTCACCTCTATGAGCTGGCGAGCATTGACCTTCTCCACACCGACGCTTACGCTGCCGTCGCCAAGAATGACCCTTACATCACCCAGGTCCGCACCGGCCTTATGAACCACTCCGCTTCGCTATATGAGCAGGTCGTCAACTTGCCATCTCCGGAAGCCGGCGGGGACGGGGAGTGGGTCCCGGGCATCCGGTCCCGCCACCTCATAGCCGTTCAATTGGAAGTTCAGGAGGGCCACGAGGACGAGCTTATCGAGTGGCACCGAACTGAGCACATGCCTACGCTGATGCAGGCAGAAGGGATGCTGGCCGGAAGGCTCTGCCGACGAACCGCCGTGCATCCCCGGACACCCTGTCTCGACCCCACGTGGGTCTCTATTTACGAGATGTCGGGGCCCGAGACCCTGCGCCACCCCAAGGTCAAGGAAGCCAACGAGACCGAGTGGGCCCAGCGCATGCACGCCGTCACCACCGAGGCACGGCTCGGCATCCTGGAGAGGATCACCCCTCCCTAGCGCACCACCATAATCACTCCGACGAGGGTCACTAGTGCTCCCGCCAGCGTTTTCAAGGTAAGCCGTTCTCTCAGGAAGATCGGACTCGCCAGTACTAACCAGAGCAGGGAGGTGTTGCTGAGAGTGAAGGCCACTGCCAGCCCTGCCTTCTCAACGGCTAGAAGTATGAACAGACTGCCGACGCCCAGGTTCAGGCTCCCGTTCAAAATGGGCACTACGTAGCCCCGGGCCCTCGCCCGAAATCCCTCGCTGAGTGCCGCGCTCTCGAGCGGGGGCTGTGCGGCTGCCCCGCGAGGCCTGAGCAGCTTCCCCACGCCGGCCAGGGACAACACCGTAAGGAAGATGAAGATAGCTGGCAGTCGGGCGGAGTTCAGGATGACCGCGTCTACTTCTCGCAGGGCCACGGCCTGCATCGAAAACCCCGTAACCCAGAACGATGCGGCGAATACCAGGAACGCCATCCCCTTGAACCCCAACCACACCGACTGCGCCAGGTCCGTCTCGTTCCTCTGAAAAAAGCTCAGCGCGTAGATCCCGATCAGGATTATGGCAATTCCGCCCAATGTCATTGCCGACAAGTCCTCATCCAGGAAAAATAGTCCGGAAAGTACGGAAAGAATCGCTGAGATGCCGCCCGACAGGGGAATAGCCTTGTTCGCATCCACCGACTTCAGGAATATCAGAAACAGGGTGAAGCCAATCCCGAAAGATACCAGCCCACCGCAAATGCCTAACACCAGAGAGAGTTTGTGGACGTCGGGTAATTCCTGGTATTTACCCAACACTGCCATCAATACGAAGGAGAATAGAGACCCGCCGAGAGCGGCCAAGGCAGCCTGCTTCATAGGAGGCAGGCGTCGGGTCAGCGCCTTGTCAATCAGCGAGCCTATCGAGTGGCTTATCGCCGCGCCGATTGCGAAGAGCTCGCCTACCGGCACGCTTCACTCTTTCGAAGGCGGTATTGCATAGGCGCCCATCATATCACCCACCCTGCCCGTCTATTCGACCATACCCCCAATTCAGAGTACACTCCCAGATATGTCGGGCCTCTCCAAGCTTCCCCTCGCCGGTCGGCTCACTTTCTACTACGGCTGGCGCATCGTAGCCCTCGGCTTGTTGCTCAACCTGATGACCGCGGGCCTTAGTTCCTCCGCCTTCTCCGTTTTCGTCAAGCCCATGGGCGACGACCTCGGCTGGTCACGGGCTTCCATCGTCCTCGGCGTTACGATAGCGACACTGGCAGCTGCAATATCCGGCCATTTCCTCGGGTTGGCCCTGGACAAGAAACACGGGGCTCGGCTTCTCACTACAGGCGGCATGCTAACAATCGGAATCAGCACCATATTCTTTGGCCAGGTGCGTGAGAGTTGGCATCTCTATAGCCTCTTCTTTATCGGAGGAGCCGTCGGTCTCGCCGCATACCCGGGCCTCATTACACCCACCATAGTCTCCAAGTGGTTCGTTCGTCGGCGGGGCATGGCCATTTCCTTTGCAAGTATGGGCCTGCCTTCCAGTGGATTCATCCTGAGCCCATATGCCAACTTGCTCATTGACCAGTTGGGGTGGCGCGACGCCTGGATTGTTCTTGGGTTGACGGCCCTGGCCGTTACGGTCCCCGCCTGTGCCCTGTTCATGCGCCGCCGTCCCGAGGACATCGGCCTCCGGCCCGACGGTGATGACCCTGCAGCCCAAAGAGGCGCCGGTGAAATGATGCCCGTAATTCCCGACGAGCATTCCTGGACCATCCCACAGGCCATTCGCACCCGGGCATTCTGGCTCATGCTCATCTCCAGCAGCCTCGGGATGTTTTGCTTCATCGGTGTCCTGATCAACTTCTTTGCTTTTGCATCCGACGCCTCTATCGGATTTACCTCTGGTCAGGCAGGGTGGGCATTCGCAACTTTCTCGTTCATTTCCCTTGCTGCCAAGGTCCCTTGGGCCTACCTCGCCGACCGACTCGATATCCGGGCGACTACTGCCTTCACCTATGCAGTGCCCGCCATTGCAATGGCCATCCTGATAAACGCCGACTCATTCTGGATGCTCGTTTTGTGGGGTCTCATATACGGAACGGGTGCATCGGGGATATCTCTACTGCCTTCCTTCGCATGGGGGGCATACTTCGGAAGGACCTTCCTGGGCTCCATAAGGGGCATCACATCCCCCATGACCTTCTTCGGTCAGGCCACGGGCCCGCTATTTGCCGCTCTGCTTTATGACAAGTTGGACAGCTACCAAGTCCCCTTCACGGTCTTCATCGGGCTATTCCTGCTCTCCGCCGTTCTAATGCTCTTCGCCCGGAAGCCCGTGCCACCCGCCCCCGCCCCAACACCCGAAAGCCAACGCCTCTTCCCCGAAGACGCAGCCCGGAACATCGCCGGTTAGCCTTGGAAGATCGCACTCTGCCGATTCGACCCCACCCCTGATTCGCTGTAAACTGACGCATATGCCCCTCCCCTCCAAGCTCTCTCCGGCCGGTCGGCTCACATTCTTCTACGGTTGGCGAATCGTAGCCCTCGGTTACCTACTCAACCTCATGACCGCGGGGCTGAGCTCCTCGACTTTCTCCGTCTTCGTAAAGCCCATGGGTGACGACCTCGGCTGGTCCCGGTCATCCACGATACTCGCCACGACCACCGGGACTGTTGCGGCGGCCGTATTCGGGCACTTTCTCGGCACAGTGCTGGACAAGAGGCACGGGGCCCGGCTTCTAACCACCGGCGGAATGATCACAATCGGCGTCTGCGCCATCCTGTTCGGATTCGTCCAGGAGACCTGGCACCTTTACGGGCTTTTCTTCATCGGCGGCGCTGTCGGACTCTACGCCTACCCCGGCCTCCTGACGCCGACCATCGTCTCCAAGTGGTTCGTGCGTCGGCGGGGCATGGCCATCTCCTTGGCCAGTATGGGTCTGCCCTCCAGCGGGTTTCTGCTTAGCCCTTATGCCAGTTTACTCATAGCGTACCTGGGCTGGCGCGATGCCTGGATGGTCCTCGGCATTACGGCCCTGGTTGTCACGGTCCCCTTGTGCGCCCTATTTATGCGCCGACGCCCCGAAGACATAGGTCTCCGCACCGACAATGACGAACCGGCTTCGCGCTTACTGTCCGGCGAGTTCGCCCCGGTGCTGCCTGACGAACACTCCTGGACCATCCGTCAGGCCGTCGCCACTCGTTCATTCTGGCTCATCCTCGTCTCCAGCAGCCTGGGGATGATGTGTTTCATGGGCATACTGATCAACTTCTTTGCCTTCGCCACCGACACAGATGTCGGATTCACCACTAACCAGGCCTCCATAGCTTTCGTCGCCTTCTCCGGCTTTTCCCTCATAGGCAAGCTCCCGTGGGCCTACCTCTCCGACCGGATAGACATTCGAATCTCCACCGTTTTCACGTATACGGTTCCTGCTCTCGGTATCGCCCTTCTCATCAACGCCGATGCATTCTGGATGCTTTTGCTCTGGGGTATCGTTTTCGGGACCGGCATCTCCGGTATTGCCCCTCTCCCAGCCTTGGCCTGGGGCTCATATTATGGTCGTACTTTCCTCGGCTCCATAAGAGGCGTGACATCTCCCATCGCTTTCCTGGCCCAGGCTTCGGGCCCCCTCTTTGCGGCCTTCCTGTACGACAATTTGGAGAGTTACCAAGCCTCCTTCTCCGTTTTCATCGGCCTGTTCCTTTTCTCAGGCTGCCTCATGCTCTTCGCCCGAAAGCCCGTGCCCCCCTCCCCCCTCCCGAAACCCGAGAGCCAACGGCTCTTCCCGGACACAGTCGTCAGGGAAGTAGCGAGCTAACCAATGAAACGGCGGCCCTTCTACGGTTGGTGGGTTGTCCTGACCGGCTTCATCGACCAGTTCACCGCCGCCGGCTTCGGCGTATACGCCTTCAGCGTCCTCGTCAAGCCCATGTCCGATGATGCTGACCTGGGGTGGTCCTCAACTCAGCTTGTTTGGGGCATCACCATCGGCATCGTCGTAGCCACCAGCACCGGGCCTCTCTTCGGCATCTTCCTGGACAAGCGGCACGGGCCCCGGCTCCTCATGCTCGTTTTCGCGCTGATGGGCGCCCTGGGCCTCATCCTAACCAGCCGGGTTGAGCATCTGTGGCAATACTATCTGTTCTTCGGCGTCGTCTCGGCGTTCTTCCTCCACACCACCATTTTCCTGGTCGTCCCGACCGTCGTATCCAAATGGTTCATACGCAAACGGGGCCGAGCCCTGATCTTCTCTACCATGGGCCGACCCGCGAGCGGCCTGCTAATGCTCCCTCTGACCCAGGTCCTCATGTCCGCAGTAGGCTGGCGCACGACGTGGCTGATCCTTGGAATCGCCATCGTGGCTATAATTATCCCGCTCAACGCTCTGTTCTTGCACCGCCGCCCCGAGGACCGCGGCCTCCTCCCCGACGGAGATCCAGAACCAATCCGTCTACCCAACTCCACTGAACCGGTCGAATCAAGCTGGACCCTTGGCCTCGCGCTCCGTACCCGGGCCTTCTGGATGGTCCTTCTTGCCACCAACCTCAGCGGCTCGGGCATCATTGGTGTTCTGGTCAACCAGGTCGCCTACTTGAAGGAGTTTTACAGCGATGGGTGGGCCGTCGGGGGAGCCACGCTGGTCACGACATCGAGCCTGTTCGGCAGATTTGGCTGGCTGCTCGTCGCCGACCGCCTCAACCCTCGCTACTCCGCCGCCATCAGCTTCCTTCTGTCCGCCTCTGGAATGCTATTCTTCCTCTACGCCGACAACGTGGTCATGATGGTGCTTTGGGGATTATCATTTGGTATCGGAATCGGGGGCATGGACCCCATGACCTCACTGCTGTGGGCGCGGTTCTTTGGCCGTCGATTCATAGGTTCGATTAGGGGATTCGTGACCATGACGAACATGGTATCCATAGCAGGTTCGCCTTTGCTGGTGGCTGCCATCTTTGAAGCTACCGGCACCTATAGGCCCGCCTTTTTAGTCCTTCTCACTGCGTTTCTCGCGTCCGCAGTATTTATCCTCGTATCCCGGCCCCCGAGGCGCCCCTCCCGAGAATAAAGTGCTCTACATATTTTACGGAGAAGACGATTTCACCCGACGGGAAGCCCTTACCCGCTTAGCCGAAAGCCTAGACGCGCCGGAAGCCCTGGCCACCAACACGTCCAAGCTGGATGGCTCGGACCTTAGCTACGATCAGCTTATGTCCATCATCAACGCGATGCCCTTTCTCGCCGAGTATCGGCTGGTCATAGTGCAGGGCCTGCTGAGCAAATCGAACCCGCCGGACCGTCGGCGAGCCGGCAGCAGCGCTGCTCCAAGACGACGTAAAGGGTCCAAGGAAGCCGCTCAATGGGACCAACTCCCCGACGCAGTAAAAGTCATGCCCTCCACAACCGTCCTGGTTCTAGAAGACGGGCCCCTCCATAGAGATAACCCCCTGCTTAAGGCTCTCGCTCCCGAGGCACAGGTGAAAGCTTTCGAGCCCCTGCGCGGAGCCAACCTGCAGCGTTGGATTCATGAACGAGTCCTAAACACCGGAGGCCGGATATCCGAAAAGGCCGTCTCACTCCTAATGGCCTCTTTCGACGGTTCCCTCTGGAGGTTGGCTGGGGATATAGAAAAACTCAGCCTCTATGCAGCAGGCCGAGCCATTGATGAACAGGATGTCAGAAAGCTGGTCAACAGCACCCAGGACTCCAACATTTTCGCCTTGGTGGATGCAGTCATACAGGGGAATCGTACCAGGGCATTCCGTCAGCTCTCAGCTCTCATGGACGACGGAATCTCTGGCTTTCATATCCTCACGATGATCGGACGGCAGCTTCGCCTTATTGCCCTGGCCATCGACCTACGCGCCCGCCGCGTCCCACCCTCCGAGTTTCCGAAGCATCTTGGGATGTCATCTCGCTTTGCGTTGGACAAGGTCATGGACCAAGCCTCGACCACCACCCTACCCGCCGTGACCCAAGCCTACGAGAACGTCCTGAACACGGACCTACAGTTGAAGTCCACAGACATGCCTGAGGGAATCGCTCTGGAGATGCTCATCGGCGACCTGTCCACCACCCTCCATCCCAAGAAATAGGCCATCCCCTGCGCGACATGCCAGGGCATGAAGAGCAGCGAACTACCCTCACCTTAGCGGCTCGGGTTGAAACCTCCCGGCCTTCAACTCGGTAATCAGGTCTTCCAAACCCGAGATCCGACGCTCAAACCGCGTACCGTTCTTGGCAATGTCGTGGGTCTGGTGCGAATCGCTGGTCGCGACTCCTTTTAGGTTAAGCCTGCGGCAAAGCTCCGTCGCGAATGCGTTCTCCTGCTCAGACCCGCGCCCATTATTCACCTCGGCGCCCTCAACAATTGCGAGCATGCTGTTGGTGCTGGCCTTCTGGAGCATGCGCTCGTATTCCTCGGCGTTCTTGAACTCGGGCCTGAACCTTCTGCGGTATGGATGCGCCGCCAACATTGCCCCACCGCTCTTGTCTACCAAGTCCTTAAGAAACCATGTCTTGTGCATCCCAAACACGTAGTGGTCCAGCCCGAAAACCAGCAAGTGCCCTTCGTCGGTGTTGATCTCGACTCCCGGGATCACCAGAAAGTCCATCTTCTTGCCCAGGCCGACCAACTCGTCGGGGTCCCAGAAGAAATCGTGCTCCGTAACGGCTATACCGTCCAACCCGGCCTTTTTCGCTTCTTCAATCAGGTGCTCGGGATGCAAAAGGCTGTCATCGGAATACTTGGACGTGTGGTTGTGTAAATCTATAAGCATGTTATTGGGATAGTTAACCGTTTCACAATGCTCTGTCAACCCCTGCTCCTGATCCCCCCCTATTCCCACCCCAGTTGTTAAAATACGTATGCTAACTTTAACCTTTGGAGGCCCCCTTGGACCCGACTACTCACTCCGTAACGATGGAAAAGATCGTATCCCTCTGCAAACGCCGCGGCATTATCTTCCAGAACTCCGAAATCTACGGCGGTCTCGGAAGCGTGTGGGACTACGGACCCCTGGGAGTCGAGCTCAAAAGGAACGTCAAGGATGCATGGTGGCGCTCCATGGTCCAGCAGAGGGGTGACGTTGTGGGACTGGATTCCGCAATCCTGATGCACCCAAGGGTCTGGGAAGCCAGCGGCCACCTGGATAACTTCGCCGACCCACTGGTCGAGTGCCGAGAATGCAACCTGCGCTGGCGAGACGACGCTCTTGCCGACGGGCGCTGCCCCAACTGCAACGGCGAGGTGAGCGAACCTCGTATGTTCAACCTGATGTTCAAGTCTTTCATGGGTCCCGTCGAAGAAGATGTCGCTGTCGTCTACCTCCGCCCTGAGACCGCCCAGGGTATCTTCGTCAATTTCGAAAACGTGCTGAATTCCACCCGAAAGCGGCTACCTTTTGGCATCGCTCAGATAGGTAAGTCTTTCCGCAACGAGATCACGCCCGGCAATTTCACGTTCCGCACTCGAGAGTTTGAGCAGATGGAGATGGAGTACTTCGTCATGCCCGATGAGGCGGACTCATCCCTCCAGTACTGGGTCGAGCAGCGATTCCAGTGGTATCTTGACCTCGGTATCCGACCCGAGAACCTGCGTCTTCGCTGGCACGATCCCGATGAACTCGCCCACTACGCAAAGGCCACCGCAGACGTCGAGTACCTATTCCCGATGGGTTGGTCCGAGTTGGAGGGCATCGCTAACCGAACAGACTTCGACCTTCTTCAGCATTCCAAGACCAGTGGCAAATCACTCACGGTCTTCGACGAGGAGGCCAAGCAGCACGTCACTCCCTACGTCATCGAGCCATCTGGGGGCGTGGACCGCGCCACCCTCGCCTTCCTAGTTGACTCCTACCGAGAGGAAGAGGTACGCGGCGAGACCCGAGTCCTCCTGAAACTCCACAAGGACCTCTGCCCCGTCCAGGTAGCCGTGCTGCCCCTCAGCCGCAACCGGCGTCTCCTTCCCTTGTCACAGCAGGTATTCGATACGGTCCGAACTGATTTCCGTGCCCAGTATGACGACGCCCAGTCAATCGGGCGCAGGTATCGGCGCCAGGACGAGATCGGGACTCCCCTCTGCGTCACCGTAGACTTCGACTCCCTAGACGATAACGCCGTCACCATCAGAGACCGAGACTCCATGTCCCAGTCCCGTGTCCCCATCGAGAGACTAGTCGAATCTGTGCGGCAAGCTCTCGCCACTTTATGAAGTCGGTTCTCTTCTCTGCTCACGCACGTGATCAGATGCGATACCGCGGGGCTACAGAAGCAGAAGTTATTGACGCAATAAACGAGACTGAATGGAGTACGGCAGCACTAGGGAGATTGGAATGCGAAAAGGACTTCCCATACAATGGAGAGTGGAACGGCGAGCACTATCAGACGAAGAAGGTGCGTCCCATTTTCGTTGACGAAGAATCGGCGATAGTCATCGTAACTGTATACGCCTATTACTTCTAGGAGAGTATTGTGAAGATTACCTACGATGGACAGGTGGATGCTCTCTACATTCGCTTCTTGGAAACTACAGTCACTACCAAGCACGTGGCCGATGGGCTGGCTGCGGACTATGACGTCGATGGAAATCTGGCCGGCGTAGAGGTGCTTGATGCCGCCAAAAGGCTGGGGCCGGACGTACTGAAGCAGGTTACCTTGGAGAACATCTCCATAGCCCGTTCCTAGGCCGAGTCTCCCTCCCGTAGGCCCATGCGCATAGTCCATTTTTCAGACCTCCATATAGGCGTCGAGAATTATGGCCGGTTGGACCCGACAACCGGCCTCTCCACCCGCATGGGTGACTTCCTGTCCGCATTCGACGAGCTGGTCGAATATTCCCTGACCAACAACGTCGATCTGGTGGTCTTTGCAGGGGACGCCTTCAAGAGCCGGGAGCCCAAGCAGACTCAACAACGGGAGTTTGCCAAGCGCGTCGTTCGGCTTGCCAGCGCCGGAGTCCAGGTTTTCCTTTTGGTCGGCAACCACGACCTTCCTTACGCTCTGGCACAAGCAACGTCTATCGAGATTTACGACACCCTCGCCGTCCAAAACGTCACCGTCGCCGACAGGGGGGGCACTTGGACGATAGAGACTAAGTCGGGGCCCGTGCAGATCGTCGGCCTACCCTGGCCCCGACGCTCCATTCTGCTCTCCCGTGACTCCGTGAAGAATCTCACCTTCGACCAACTCAACGAGCAGATCCAGGACCTCCTTACAAGGCTATTGTTCAATGAAGCCGAGTCCCTTGACCCGTCCATTCCCGCCATCCTCTCTGCCCACATTACCGTAGCCCAGGCCACGGTCGGCTCCGAGCGCAGCATGATGATAGGAAACGACCACGTCATCCTCCTGAGCAACGTGTCCCTTCCCCAGTTCGACTACGTAGCCCTCGGACATGTCCACAAGATGCAAGTCCTCACGGAGTCGCCGCCGGTAGTCTATAGCGGCAGCTTGCAGCGAGTGGACTTCAGTGAGGAAAAGGACCCCAAAGGCTTTTACGTCGCTGACCTGGACCCTTCTCTACCCCAAGGCCAGCGCGTCACTGGCTACCGGTTCCAAACGGTCACCGCTCGACCCTTCGTTACAATAGACGTCGACATCCCCTCCGACGACCTTAACCCCACCGCCACCATTATCAACCGACTCAAGCAGTCTCCCATCGCTGATGCCGTTGTCCGTCTCCGCATCAAGGTCCCAGCCGAGCTCGAGCCCATGATCCTTGACGCCGACATTCGTAAAGCCCTCGCTCCTGCCCACTTCGTCGCCGCCATAAGCCGCGAGGTGGACCGTACCCGGTCCTTCAGGCTCGACGGCCAGGCAGTCGACGGCATGACGCCCCGAGACGCCCTGAAAGCCTACCTGGACAGCTCGGCCGAGACCCGCGGCTGGTCAGAGACACAAATCCGTGAGATGCTGACCCTTGGCGAGGATCTGATCCGCGAGTCCCTGGAACCCCCAGCCTGACTTACACTCGTCCCCTGGTTTGATGGCCCTTAAGCCCCATCGATTTGGAGCGCAGCCATGAAAATCTTCGATTACATGGAGCAGTACGGGTACGAGGAGCTGGCCCTTTACACCGATGAGGCTGCCAGTCTCAGGGCTCTCATTTGCATTCACGACACGACGCTCGGGCCTGCCTGCGGGGGCACCCGCATGTGGCCCTTCGCCACCGAGGAAGAGGCAATCCTGGACGTGTTGCGCCTCGCAAGGGCAATGACTTACAAGTCATCGCTGGCCGGTCTCGACTACGGGGGCGGCAAGGCCGTCATCATCGCCGACTCCAACACCGACAAATCCGAGTCCCTATTCCGCGCCCACGGCCGTTTCGTCGACACCCTGGGGGGCCGTTTCATCACTACTGAGGACGTCGGCGTCGTGAACCAGGATGTTGTCCACATGCGCAAGGAGACCCGCTACGCTGCCGGTCTCCCCGAGTCCCACGGCGGACTGGGCGGGGCAGAGGTGATTACCGGGTTCGGAATCTACCAAGGGGCTCGCGCCTGCATGAAGGAGCTCACGGGCTCCGACTCCCTGAACGGTAAGACCGTCGCCATCCAAGGTTTCGGGAAGGTCGCTTACAACTACGCTCGACACCTGCGGGAAGATGGCGCCCGGGTCATCGCCGCCGACATCAACGAGTCCAGAATTGCTGAGGCGGTTGCACTCGGGGCTTCCATAGTCGCGCCGGAAGAGATACATGCCGTCGAATGCGATATCTTCTCTCCCTGCGCCCTGGGCGCCGTCCTAAACGACGACACCATTCCCCAGATCAAGGCGCCAATAGTGGCAGGGGCCGCCAACAACCAACTCAAGGACCCTCGCCACGCAGAGGCCCTCGCCGAAGCCGGCATCCTCTATGCACCCGACTACGCCATAAACGCCGGCGGTGTAATAACCGTGGCCTGTGAGGTTGAGGGTAAGAGCAGGGATGCGGCCATGGACCGGACCGCCAAGGTCTACGACACTCTTCTGGATATCTTCGATCGGGCCAAGGCGGAGGGCATCACCACCGCCTCCGCCGCAGACCGTCTCGCCGAGGACCGAATCCGCAGTGTGGCCCGCATCAAGCGCACTTCCCAATAGTCTGGAAACGCCCTTTGCGCTGTTTAGCGGGGGAAGGCTTCGGGTTTACGCTTCGCGTATATTGGCCCGGGCGTCGTGGGGGTAGGTGTTGGTTTCGATCATTCGGGCCTTGACGTCTGTACGGAGCAGGTGAAGCTCCTCATCAGAAATAATCGGAGTCATCGGCGCAGTCTCGCCGCCGTCCTTAATCTTCAGCTCGAAGCCCGTGTTCTCTCTCACCTCTTCAAGCGTGTGCCCCTGGTGCACAGAGACCAACTCCAATATACCCGACTCCCTCGATAGCTCCATCTTTGCCAGCGGAGTTATTACCCCCACTTCCTTTGTACGGCGGACAAAGCCCTCCGGCGAAGAGGAAGCCGCCGAGACATAGTCCACTTTCTCAACGAATGTCCGCTTATCGTGGCGGGTGCGGAAGAGCACTATGCGGGGCACGGCATAGTAGAGGAGCCCCGTTCCGTATTGACCCGGCATCCTGACCTCTGGCGAATCGGGGTCTCCGATGAGGTGCAGGTTGAAGTTGGCCTCCCGGTCTATCTCGATCCCGCTCATGAAGAACAGGTCGAGCTTTCCCCTCTGGGCGAGGTAGTGGAAGTCCTTCCCCCCGACGAACGGGTTGTAGTAGTCGCTGTCCAGGACTATGAATTCGCCGTTCGGGGCGTGGGACGCTTCGGCCAGAAGGAGTGCGGAGGCAGGTATGAAGGACAGTGCACCGCAGGCCGAGGTCTCCCAATCATGCACCTCCCGCGACAGGAGGACGGCCATGAACTCTTCGAACGTGCAGTTAGGCGGTTGAGACACTACCCCACCGCTGCAGGCACCCGAACCCCCAGGCCCCGAGACCGGCAGTAGTCCTCGTGGTCGTGGAAGGCGTATACCTCATCGGCCAGGTAACCTTCAAAGGTCTCGTCGGAAGTGGAAGCGTCCAGGTACTTCTTCATCTCCTCCACGTCCATGCCATAGAAGCCCGGGCACGCGCTGGGGTAGGCCCCGAAAGGCGCGTGGGCCACAGCCTTGACGTGGATTGCAGGAATGAAAGTCCCCGTTGGATCGTTCTGCGAGACCGAATCCACGATCTCCTCAACCGTCACTACCACCTTGTCCGACGCCTGCGCCAGCATCAAGGCTTCCCCGCCTTTGCTGACCAGCACGTTGCCTCGGCTGTCACCCTTGCTTCCGTGGAACAATGCGACGTCGGGAGTGATAGCCTTGGCCATCACCACCGTCTCTGACGGGTCGAAGGGGTTGGGGGCCATGGTGAAGTCGTCTCTTTCCCTAATTACGTCACTGCCTGCGTAGCCGAGGGTCGGGACGAAGGGGATGCCCATTGATCCAGCCTGGACCATGCTATAGAGCACGCCTCAGGTGTTGTCTTTCATCTTGATGCGGCCCTGCTTCTGGAGGCGCAGGTAGTTGGGCGCGACCCTGGCGAAGGGCTGGAAGTTGAAATCGCAGGTCTCCACGGTGGCCGTCCGACCCGCCCCGACCAGGAAGTCGAGATTCAGTGACGCTCCCACCACACCGAGAGTGTTCAGGTCAGTCGTCCCGCCCCTGACTATCTCCCTCAATAGCGCCATTGGGGTGTAGTCCAGGCCCCCCATCATGATCACTTTGTCGCCGGTACGTACCAGGTTGGCGGCCTGTTCCAGGGTTACGAGTTTGTCTCTCATTATCCCTTCCTTCGCTGTCTCTACTTGGGGGCTACGGGCCTTCCAGTTCCCTAACGTGAGGGTATATTCAGGGGTATCCGGTGTCAAGGAAAAGATGGCGTTTGGGGCCTACGCCCAAGGTCCAGGAGCTAAGTGGGGGTGCGGGCTCGGGCTCCGCCGAGCCGGGCCTGGACACGGCGCAGTATCACGCCGAACTCCCGGTTCTCCCACATCACCAGAATCTGCGGGCCTATCAGCATGGAACTGTACGTTCCGGCAATCACGCCGATGAGCAGTACCAGGATGAACGGCAGCAGCGTACTCCCGCCAAAGAGGGCCAGGGCCATCAGCGTGAACAGCGTTGTCAGGCTGGTGTTCAGCGATCGACCCATCGTCTCCAGCAGGCTGTTGTTCACGGTGACTTCGAACCGCTCGCCCGTCCGCTTGAGCATGTTCTCCCTGATGCGGTCGAAGACTACGATGGTGTTGTTAATGCTGTAACCGATCACTGCCAGGATGGCTGTGATCACCATTGTATTCAGCTCAATCCCGAACACCTTCCCCATGATCGAGAAGAGGCCCAGTACTATCAGGACGTCGTGGGACAGGGCAAATACCGCCGATAGGCTATATCGGAAGAAATGGGGCATCTTACGAAATGCCCACGCTATGTATAAGAAAATGCCGATTATTGCGAACAGCACTGCCAGCGCCGCGTTACGCACCATCTCAGCGGCTACTATCGGAGACACGAAGTCGACCTCGAAGCGGTCTATACTCGTCCCCCCAAAGCGCTGTGCGAATGCCTGCTGAATAAGCTGGCTGTCCGAGGGGCCCACGTTCCCGTCCTGGTCGATCTCACCCTGCCCCAGCGTCTCGGTACGGATGAGGAACGCATTGGCCTCCAGGGCTTGAACTATCGCGTCGCCGTGCCCCAGCTCGTCCAGCACCTCCCGCACGGCCTGAGACGTAACCGCACCGGTCGTGAGTCTCGACAGGTCGGAGGGGTTTATGAACCGAACCTCAATGGTCGAGCCACTGGAGAACTCGATGCCCGTGTTGAAGGCCGGAGGGAAGATCAGGGAGACGATGCCCGGTAACAGGACCGCCCCCGAGATAACGAAGTACCAGACCCGCTTGTTGACCAGGTTCAGCCCACGCCGAGGGGTTGAAGCCTCGACCGCCTGAGCCCCGGCCTTGCCCAGTCCGAATAACCCAGGCTTCTCCTGCACCCGGGCCCCGACGACGAACCTGAGGAAACTCCTGGTCACGAACATCGCCGAGAACATGCTTGTTACCACGCCGATGGCCAGCGTGATCGCAAAGCCGGTTACCAGCGGTGTCCCCAGCTTGTTCCCGAACCACCACAATATGGCGCAGGTGATCAGTGTCGAGACATTGCTGTCACGGATGGCCACCCAGGCCCGGTTGAACCCCGCCTCAATGCCTACCCTCAGACTTCGACCCGCTCGTAATTCCTCTTTCAGTCTTTCGAATATAAGGACGTTGGCGTCGACCGCCATGCCGATGGACAAGATGAAGCCGGCGATGCCCGAGAGCGTAAGGGTCACGGGAAGCAGCTTGAACGTCGACAGCACCACCATCCCGTAGATTATGAGTGCGCCTGCGGAGAGGACACCAGGCAGCCTGTAGTAGAACATCAGGAACCCGAGGACGAGAAGCAAACCCACCACCCCCGCTACCAGGCTCTTGCTCACCGATTCCGCGCCCAGCGTTGCATCAACGTCCTGCTCGCGTATCGTCTGGATGGGAATGGGAAGGGCGCCCGCGTTTAGCTGAATGGCCAAGACGTCTGCTTCGTCTAGAGAGAGCCCCGTAATTACACCGTTTCTCGATATGACGGCTTGCACTGTCGGGGAAGAGATGAGGTCCCCGTCAAGATGTATCCCCAGGGGCTGGTTGAGCAGCCTGCTCGTAACCCTCTCGAACATCCTGGCGCCTTCGTCATTGAACTCGAAGGCGACTTGGGGAAGGTTGGTGCTCGGGTCAAGCAATACCTGGGAGGTCGGGAGCAGGAATTCACCCGTGACAGGCGCCAATTGGCCGGTATCGTTTGTCGTGAGGGCCGGGTCCCAGATGATACTGCCAGTAGTGGGATCGGTAACGAATGTGCCGTCTTCCTTGCGTCTCTGCTCCCGGAAATCAAGCTGGGCCGTCTTGCCAATGAGACTCTTGGCTTGTTCCACGTCCTTGATGCCGGGGATCTGCACCATGATACGGTCGTCCCCGACTCTCTGTACGATGGGCTCCGACACCCCGAACGCGTCTACCCGGCGCCGGATTATGCTTATGACTCCCTCCATCTGGGAATCGGTGACGACTTCTCCCTCAGGGGGGATAGCCTCGTAGACGAGGTGGGTGCCGCCCTTGATGTCCAGCCCTTGCCGGAATCCCTCCCTGTCAAGGCCGGGCGTCTTGTTCGGGACCAGGACCACCAGGGCTGCAATGACGAGCAGGCCGATGATTAGCAGGCTTAAGGTGTTGCCCTTGGGAAAGAGCTTGTATAGCCGGAGAAGTATGATCAACTAAATAGTCCGCCGTTCACGAGTCGGTATAACCTATTCTACGCCTTGCGGCCCCGCGAGTCATTAGTGATTCCTTGCACAATTGCGTCAATGATAACTCAAACCGCCCCCCACCCCCCTGTCCACCTATTCTTCCTCTTCTTCCGGGGGCAGCTTATGCAGTTTGTCTATGCTCTCCAGGAGGTCGGTATAAAGAGAACCCTGGATATGCCCGACCTCATGCTCCAGGGCCTGGGCGAGCAGGTCCGTTGCCTTGATTCTCACCTCTTTCCCGTCAAGCCCCTGCCCCTTTGCCAGGACAGTTTCCGCCCTCTTGATATCCCCCCTGTAGCCCGGAATGCTCAGGCAGCCCTCGCTTACGTCACGTTCACCGGTCTTCTTCACGATCTCCGGGTTGATAAGCGTGATAACGGGCTCATCCGGCACCTCAATCACGATGACTCTGAGGGAAACACCCACTTGTGGAGCTGCAATACCCACGCCGTTGTACTCATGCATGCTCTCCACCATGTCTTCCGCCAGCTTCTTGATATACGCGTCTATAGCCCGGACGCGTTTGGCCCTCTGGCGGAGTATCGGGTCGGGGGCGACTCTAAGCGGGAGTACGGCCAATGGGAGTCTCTGCGGCGTAGCGAAATATCATGTTTGATTCGGGCACCGGCCCATTCTATGAAATGGCCTTAGACCTGTAAAGGTCGTGTACTCGTTCGGTAGATTAGTGACACACTGGAGTTTTATTCAGTCCTCCTGAGGCGGACCCGCCCAAGGTGGATGTTCCATCTTCGATTGGGATTTGGGTGTTTCGGGTTTGTTTGTTGAGGGGAGGCAGGCGATGGAAGGTCCGGGACTAGAAACCAGGCCGTAGGTTGCTGCCGAGCCGTCGGCGCCGGGCTGGATTATCCCCACATGTTGTCGGCTGTGGTCAGGGTTGTGTGGGGCCGATCCCTCCGGCAGCGGCACTTGACCGGACCGCTGACGGGGAAGATGCCGCCTGAGGCGGTCTTTCATAACCGGCGTCCCGGTGCATCGGTCGTAGAGACGGATGGCGGGGACGGCGGGACAAACAAGGCACGAGGGCCTTGCTAGACCGGGGGTCGGTTGACCTGTCCGGTAAACCGGCACGTAAATGGCCGGGGTAAACGCATCCGGTAGTGGGAAGCGTTGAATCGGCAGGGGCCTTGGACGGGGCATGCCGAGCATAGTCTGTGGACCTTCCATCGCCTGGGTGGTTGGGGAAGGGGCAGCCGGGCCTTTGGTATGAGGAGATGGCGGCTTTCGCTTGAGCCGAGGGGCGGCGTGTGGGCCGCCCTTTGGGATGGGCTGGGACGTTGAGTCCTCGGGGCCGGGGCTGGGTTTCCCCCTGGGTTGTGGTTCCTCCTTGAGATAGTTAGGGTGAGTGACGAGCTAGTCGAGGGGATAATAGTACAAGTGTTTTGATTTGGTCAAGGGGTTCGTGTCACTTTTAGGGGGCAAGGGGCCCACGTCACAGCAGAGTCACCGGGTCCACGTCCACCGACCACCCCTCACCCAGCCCCACCCGTTCCAAGAGTCGGGCGGGCTCGTCGCATCTGATCAGGACGTGCCAGCGGTACCGGCCCTTCAGCCTCGGCACGAAACAAGGGACCGGGCCCAGAACGTCGGTCTGCGGCAGGCCCAGACGGTCGCGCTCCTTTCGCAGCCGGACCGCAACCTTCTGGGACTCAGCCTCCGCCTTGGCCGGGTCGAATTGTGAGTGGACCAGCCTCGTTAGCCGGGCGTAGGGGGGATAGCGATTTTGCCTTCGATAGCTGGTCTCCTGCCGGTAGAAGCCGACATAGTCGTGGTCGGCGACAGCCTGGATGGCGTAGTGATCCGGGTTGAAAGTCTGCACCACCACCCTCCCTCCCCCCGGGCCCCGGCCCGCCCGCCCCGCCACCTGGGTCAAAAGCTGGAACACCCGCTCCCCCGCCCTGAAATCGGGGAAGTTGATGCCGACGTCGGCGCTCATCACCCCCACCAGTGTCACTTGCGGCAGATGCAATCCCTGGGCCACCATCTGAGTCCCGATGAGTATGTCGATCTGACCCGTCTGCAGCTTCTCCAGCACTTCCTCATGCTCCGACGGCTTGGAGATCGAGTCCCGGTCCCACCGGAATGTCCTGGCATTGGGAAATCTCAGCCGCATCTCTTCTTCCAACCGCTGCGTGCCCGTGCCCAAATACCCGAGGTCCGGGCTGCCGCAGCCTCGGCACACCTCGGGTTTCCTGATGTTATAACCGCAGTGATGGCACACAAGTTTGCCCTTGGCCCCGTGATAAATGAGCGCCACCTCGCAGCGCCGACACCTGACCACCAGCCCACACTCTCGGCAGTGCACCGACGTGGCGAAACCCCTCCTGTTTATGAACAGAATCACCTGCTCGCCTGCATACAGAGCCTTGCCCATCTCGCTCCGCAATAACCGGCTGAACATGTCGCGGTTGCCGCTTCTAAGCTCCTGTTTCATGTCCACCACGTCGACTCTCGCCATTCCTCCGATTCCTTCCTCTTCCACTCCCGATAGCCTGGGCCTGACCGATATGCGTCTCGGGAGCTCCAGGTATTCCAATTCTCCTATCGACGCCCTATATGACGTCGTGACGTCGGGCGTCGCGCTCCCGAGAATCACCACTGCCCCCGACAGCTTTGCCAGTTCAAGGGCCGCGTCCCTGGCGTGGTAGCGAGGCGCGGGCTCCGACTGCTTGTAGGAGCTGTCGTGCTCCTCATCCAGCACTATCAGCCCGAGGTCCGGCTGCGGCGAAAACAATGCGCTTCTCGGGCCTATCACCACCCCGAATTCCCCGTCTCGAATGCGCCACCATTCGTCGAACTTCTCCCCTGCTTTCAGTCGGCTGTGCAAGATGGCCACCTGTCCCGGAAACCGGCTGCTGAATCTCTGAATCGTTTGCGGGGTGAGCGATATCTCCGGCACTAGCACGATGCCCCGGCGACCCAACTCCAGGGTGCGCTCCAGCGCCCTTATGTAAAGCTCGGTCTTGCCGCTTCCGGTAACCCCCCGCAGCAGGAACGCATTCCCCTCCCCACCCGCCGCCGACTTTTCTAACGCCTCCTCGATCGGCGTCCAGGCCCATTGCTGGTCTTCCATAAGCGCGGGTGCGTCCATCCGTTCGTAGTGTCTCGACGCCAAGGGGTCCCTGATAACCCGCACCTTCCGGGAACCCAATACCCCCCTCTCCCCCAGGGTTTTTATCGCAGCAGTCGATATGCTGCGCTCTCTGAGCTCTGACGCACTAACCCCGTCAGGCATCTCGAACAGTGCATCCAGCAGGGCTCGCTGGTTGACTGCATTTTTCTTCAGGCGCGCCCGTACAACTGCCTGTTTGGCATCCATCTTCAGGAAAAACTGTGTCTCGTATTTGGGAGAAACGACGGGTCTCGGCCACTCCGACTCCCGTCTCACCACCCCCCACCTCGCCAGTTTTTCCACCCTCACCTGTGCCCGAGACCCCAGCTTCCCCTTCAACCCGGCAATTTCCGTACGTCCCACCTCTGCCAACGTATCCAGCGCCTTTTTCTCCGATTCCGACGGGACGAAGGAGTCAGGCAAAGGGCCTGGGTTGAGCGAATAAAAAGTCCGCACCTTGCGCCGGAAACCGTGGGGCAGCATCAACGCAGCGGCCTCGAAGAGGGAGCAGAGGTATCGGCGGCTTATCCATCGAGCGAGAGAGAGCTGCCGGGACCCGAGAATCGGGGCAGGGTCGACAAGCCCGATTATCTCCCGCGTTTCCTCGAAGTTGGAAGAAGCGGCGAGTTCGAAGACGATGCCCTGCAGACGGCGCGGCCCGAAGGGGACCCAAACGGAATGACCGGGTCTCAGGTCCAGGTGGGAGGAAACGGAATAGGTGAAAGTCCTGTCGGGTTCCAGGGGTGCATCGACGGCGATCTCAGCGAATGGCATAGCCAATATCTGCGGCACTGCATATGGTCGCCCCGGAACAGGGAAGAGGTGAAATGGACTCGGAAGCCGGGCCTCGGGCCTCTAGTTGTAGCGCTTCTCTTTGATACGGGCGGCCTTGCCCGACAGGCCCCGCAGGTAGTACAGGCGGGCCCGCCTGACCCGACCCAGTTTTACGACTTCGAGCCTCTGAAGCCTGGGTGAATTGAACAGGAACGTCCTCTCCACACCCACCGCGTGCGCTACCCTGCGCACCGTGAAGTTCCCATCGATAGCGCCGGAGTGGACCCTGATGACCGTTCCCTGGAACACCTGGATACGCTCCCGGGTCCCTTCTATTACCCGATAGTGCACCTTGACGGTGTCTCCGGGGTGTATCTCATCCAAATTAGGGTTCGGCTCGGCCTTGACCACCGTATTTACATCAATTCCCGTTAGACCACTCATGGTTTTTCAGCCTCGCTGCGGGATCGAAACCCGATTGGTCTTCTTCTCCCGCCGCTCTTCAGTTTCAAATTAGTGCATATACTCTAGCACAGTATCGCGCCAACATTGAAGGGGCCTCCACGGAGGCCTATCATACGACTCTAACCTCTAGCACAAGCCCTTCGAAAATCTACCAAACGTAAACGGGACAATCGGAGCCTCCATATGCACACCCAGTCAACCTTCGCAGATATCCTCTCTGCCCGCCGAGCCATAAGCCCCTACGTTAGCAGGACCCCCCTCCGACACTACCCCTCCCTCTCCGACACCCTGGGCGCCGAAGTATACCTGAAGCACGAGAACTACCAGGTCACCGGGGCCTTCAAGGTCAGGGGCGGGATCAATCTGGTATCCCGGCTCTCCGAAGAGGACAAGGCTCGGGGGATCATCTGCGCCTCGACTGGCAACCACGGCCAATCGATAGCCTACGCAGGTCGGCTGTTCGGAGTCCGGGCGATTATCGTCGTGCCGGAAGGCGCGAACCCCGGCAAGGTGGAAGCGATGCGAGACTTTGGCGCGGAAGTCATCTTTCATGGCGCGGACTTTGACGAGTCCCGAGGGCACGTCGAACGCCTCTGCGCCGAGTTCGGCTATCGATACATCCACAGCGGCAACGAACCCGACCTCATCGCCGGTGTTGGGACATACGCCGTCGAAATCATCGAAGACCTCCCTGACGTGGAAGTAATTTTCGTCCCGGTGGGCGGGGGTAGCGGGGCCTGCGGCACAGCAATAGCCGCCAAGACCATCAACCCGGCCATCCAGGTGATCGCCGTTGGAGCGGCCAAGGCCCCTGCGGCTTACCTTTCGTGGAAGAGCGGCGAGCTGGTTGAAGCCTCCATGGAGACCGCCGCCGAGGGCCTAGCGACCCGGACTGCCTTCGAGATGCCTCAGTCGATCATGCGGGACATGCTCGATGATTTCCTGCAGGTCAGCGAGGAAGAGATCCAGAATGCGATTCTCATGCTCCTCGAAAAGACCCGCACCTTGGCCGAGGGCGCGGGCGCCGCTTCCCTGGCAGGCGCATTGCAGATCAAGGACCAAGTCCGGGGCAAAAAGGTGGCGGTTGTAGTCAGCGGCGGCAACCTGGCTATGCACCAGCTAAGGTCAGCGTTGACGGCGGGTTAGAGAGAGCTCGGCCCCCGAGCAGGAAGGCCAAGGGGAAGAGCAGAACGGCGTAACAATAACTCACTTCTACCGGCTCGGCCCAGCAATCGAGTCTAGTGTGTCTCCAGGGAAATTCCTATCGCAGAGCCTATCCCGTATGTCACACCCGCTGCAATCGTCCCGGCCAATAACATGCGTCCACCTCCCCACAGCGGGTTCTTCCCCGTGATGATCCCCAGCAGGACTCCTATCCCGACAGTCGCCACCCCGCTCACCGCTATCGTGAGCATTAGTGCAAGGAGGCCTTCGGTGAACAAGTTCGGGAGCAGGGGTATTACCGCCCCCAGGCCAAAGGCCAGGAAGGAGCTGATCGCCGCCATCCACGGGTACCCGAGCTGGCTCGGGTCCAGGCCCAGCTCTTCGCGGGCCAGCGTAGCCAGGGCTACTTCCGGGTTGGAGATGATCCGCTCGGCAACAGCCCGGGCCTCCTGTCTCGTGAAACCCTTTCGTTGATATATAAATGCCAGCTCCTGCATCTCCTCCTTTGGCATCTCCTCCAGCTCGGCCCTTTCCACCTCAATCTCTCTCTCGTACACGTCCCTCTGTGCCCTCACCGACACATACTCCCCCGCCGCCATTGAGAACGCCCCAGCCAGCAGCCCCGAGATCCCCGCTATCACAATAAAGTTAGGGTCCGAGGTAGCCCCCGCCACCCCCATCACCAGGCTCAGGTTCGACAGCAGTCCGTCGTTGAATCCCAGGACTCCTGCCCGCACGTTGACAGTGCCGCTGTAATGGCGGCGTTCCAGGGAGAGAATCTGGGTATGGTCGGGCCGACCGGCTAGCCGACCCAGCACGTTGAAATGCTCGATTTCTTCCTGGACTATGTTGGTCGCCTCCGGGTCCTCCCTGTAGGTGCTAGCGTCCGCTGCCTCAGACTTCAGAATCATCGGCATGACGGCCCGGGTGCCGAGCACCCGGGCCACAGTGCGCAGCACTATCACGCGCAGAGTCCGCCGGTAGTTGTCCGGCGATTGGTCTTCCAGCCCCAGTTTGCGCGACCAGATCCGGACGTGACGCATCTCCGCCTGCGCCAACCTTCGAAAAAGACCGGCCCGCTCTTCGTTCTTCTCGACGTCGGCCAAGTCCCGGTATAGCTGTACCGCCTCTAACTCATTCTTGAGGTATCGGCGATATCGCTGGTGGTCCGTTTCTTTGGGACCGGACCTTCTGATTTTCAGTCCTCCCAGCATTGCCTAATCACTCTTGCTAATTTCTCCATTCTTCAACTTACTCCAGCCCTCGCTTACTTCTCCGCCTGCGACAACACGTAGTTGATCAGTGTCCTTACGGGCACCCCCGTCGCGCCCTTCACCACGTAGCCTTTCGTCTTACTCGACATGAAGGTCCCGGCGATGTCCAGGTGGACCCAGGGAGTATCCTCGCTGAATTCCGAGAGAAACTGAGCCGCGGTTATCGAGCCCGCCGGCCTGCCACCCGTGTTCTTCACGTCCGCCACGTCGCTCTTATTCTGCTCCTTGTATTCATCAAACAGAGGCAGCTGCCAAATCTTCTCCCCTGCCCCCTTCCCCGCCCCGATTACGCTCTCGACCAGGTCCTGGTCATTCCCGAACACCCCCGAGCTCACGTGCCCCAGGGCTATGACTATCGCCCCGGTAAGTGTTGCTATGTCCACCATCGAAGTGAGGCCAATCTTCCGGCCGTAGGAGAGGGCGTCGGCCAGCAGAAGTCTGCCTTCGGCGTCGGTGTTCTCAATCTCGATGGTCTTGCCGTTCATTGCCCTTACCACGTCGCCCGGCTTCTGGGCCGCGCCTCCCGGCAGGTTCTCGGATG
Source organism: Dehalococcoidia bacterium (assembly GCA_965197585.1). Lineage (GTDB taxonomy): Bacteria > Chloroflexota > Dehalococcoidia > Plut-88900 > Plut-88900 > Plut-88900. The sequence goes on along the minus strand of OZ240215.1, from coordinate 912,817 downwards.
CGGGGACGAGGCCCGTTACGTTGACCTTCGGCTTCAGCTTCCCTATAGCTCCCATCGTAGCTATAACCGACGCCCCACCCGACATGTCGCCCTTCATCTCGCCCATATTGGCCGCCGGCTTGAGAGAAATTCCTCCCGAGTCGAAGGTCACACCTTTCCCTACGAGCCCAATGTTCTTATCGGCTCCGTCTCCCGCACCGCGATATCGCAATATGATGAACTTTGGCGGCTGGCGGGTCCCCTTGGCCACACCGGCAATAGCCCCCATCCCCAGCCCGTCCATCTGCATCTCGTCCAGCACCTCGACTTCCAGCCCCGAGTCCTCTGCAACCCGTTCAGCCGTTGCCGCCATGTCCGTCGGTGTCATGAAGTTGGCCGGTTCGTTGGCCATGTCACGGGCGAGGTTCGCCGCCTCGGCGATAACCTTGCCCTTCTCCACGCCTGCTTCCAGCGACGCCAGCTTGGAATCATCCACCTCGACCAAGGCCAGTGTCTCAATTTCGCCTGTCTCGGGCGCCGTGGTCCTATGCTTGGAAAACCTGTACGTCCCAAGCACGCTGCCCTCGGCTATCGCGCACGCCGACTCCCCGGCGTCCATTCCGCCTATCCCCGCCCCATGCACGATTGTCGCCACCTTCCTCACGCCCTTCGCCCGAAGGTTGCGGCAGAGACCGCCCATCACCCGGCGCACGGTGTCCTCATCGAACTTCTCTTTTTTGCCCAGGCCGACCACCACAACCCGCTTTGGAGCTATTTTGCCCATCGTGTGCAGTTGGACTATCTCCCCCTCCTTGCCCGTCAACTCGCCATCGGCTATCAGGTTGCTGATAGCCCGGTCCAGGGCCATGTCGACCGCTCCCGTGCCGCCGCCCGGCTGCTTGACCCCTTCGAACAGGTTGACCACAGCCGCGTCGGTTTTCAGTTCCGTTATGTTGCCTTGGACAACGGTTATTTCCATTTATGAGTCTCCTCTAGTCTCCGTTTATGACTTTCAGTTTATTCGATATTTTCACGATTGCCGGTGTTATGTCTTTCGAAGTATCTACGACAAAGTGAGGTCTTGTCACAGGTTCCTCGCGGGCCTTCATCTTCAAATAGACGTCCCAACCCGCATTCGATGCTCCGTCCTTCGCAAGCCCCCGCTCCCGACGCCTGAGTCTCCGGCGTACCTCGCTCTCCGGCGCCGTTACCCTGACCACCATTACCTCCGCCCCCCTCCCCTCAGCCGCCGCGTATGAATAGGCTCGGTCGCGCTCCGTAACGTTGGTAGCGTCCAGCAGGACGGGTACGCCGTTGTCCAGTAGCTCATCCATCAGCCTGCGGCACGCTGCAAAAACTCGAAGGTTCTCCTCGGCATTATACGCGGGCACAACCATCAATGCCTTCCGCGCCGCGTCCGACTCTATCATCTGCAACCGCGCTTCGGCAGCCAGGCACCGCGCGAAATGAGTCTTGCCGACGCCCGGTAAACCACACATCAAGACCAGGTACGGATTTGCCACGGGAGGCGGGGGAGCAGGGAGGCAACTCTTCAGCAGTTCCACGTCGGCTTCCAGCCGAGCCGCTGGGTTATCGACCTGCGCTGGGCCGGTTCGATGACGAGACATTAGGCGGCGTCGCGGCTTGGGCCGCTACCTCGTCACCCGGTCATAAAGGGCCCTGTTCCGCACAACCTGTTTCAGGTCCTTTCCCTCTGCGATGTCGTCCGACAACCCACCCGTTATACGGCGCACCACGATTGCGATTGCCATAGCCAGCAAGGCCCGAACAACGGGCTTGGGCTCATTCATTAGCCATGCAAACAGCGGCATGCCCACCCAACCCGCAAGCATCCCCAGGGGAACTTCATCGGTGCTTTTACTGGGGAACTTCATACGCTGCTTCCACGTCAGGTCGTTCCGCATCATGATTGGGAGAGACCTTATCGCTCCTCCGGCAAGCATCGGAATGAGCGCCATGAGGAACGACTTCGGACTTAGCGTCAATGCCAAGCCGATGGCCGAGGAGTTCCCCCTGCCGCCGTCGAATTTCTTGAAGACGGGCCACATCTGCGCAATCAGGCCGGCCACCGACCCCGCGCACCCCACCCCCTTGCCCAACCCCAGTACACCGGCCACCATCGCCGGCAGCGCACCCTTCCCGACATCGAATGCTCCACCAATCATCCCGCTCATCGCACCCGACGTTTGCCACAAATTACCCGCGCCCACGTTGCCTGTGCCCACTTTTCGGAGGTTCGTGCCCTTCTTCTTGGCCAGTGCCTCAGTAACGGGGAGCGAGCCGAACAGGTAGCAGCCCAATATGTAAAGTGCCTTCAGCAACCTGGTTTTCTCTGTTCGCTAGTCGGTGTAGTAGGTGAGACCCAGGACTCCGGGGCCCGTGTAGATCCCCATTACCGGGGTCAGGTGAGACATCAGCAGCTCGGCGCAGTCTACCGTCTCCCCGACAATCCGGGCAAACGCTTCCGCTTCTTCCGGCACGTTGGCATGCAGGACTGCCACCCGCACTGTCTCCTTCCCCTCCGTGTCCCTCTTCAGCATTCTCAAGATCTTGCTCTCGGCAGCCTGACGACTTCTTGCAACAGTCACGGGTTTCACTTGTCCCGTCTTCAACGAGAGTATCGGCTTCAACCCGATGAGCGATGCCCCCCACGTGGCAATTCTCGGGAACCGGCCGCTGCGGCCTAAATACTTAAACGTGTCGATCACGGCCACCAGGCGCACCCGGGACCTGACCGATTCGGCTGCACGCGTGACTTCCTCCAACGATGCCCCCCCTACCGCCGCCCGAGCCGCTGCCAGCACAACGAACCCCTGCAGCATTGCCGCTCCGCCCGAGTCCATGATTTCGACTTGTGTAGGCGAGGAGTCTGTAACCACCATTCCCTTAGCCACAGTCGCCGCCCGGTGCATACCGCTGAACCTCGACGATACGGTGATGCAAAGTATCGCCTCGAAGTTCCCAATGAGGTCCTCGAACGTCTCCACGTACGCTCCCGGAGATGCGGGGGATGTGGTCGGCGGCTTCTCGGAGGTTTCCAGGCGTCGGTAGAAGTCGGCCATGTCCAGCGTTGGATCGTCGGCCACCACGGTGTCGCCAAAAACATAGGTAAGCGGCACGACGTGAATGCCAAGCTCCTGAGAGAGCTCATGAGGTATGCAGGAGGTGCTGTCGGTGACTATGGCTACCTTAGGCATCGTTTGATAACAGGGAGGAAGTCGGGCGTCATTCCGCCCCTGAGTCCAACGATGATATAGGGTATCAGGCTTACTACGCTAGCCCAGTCTTCCGGAGACGAGGGAGACTAACCATAGGAGCAGCACCGCAACCATCGGGCTGAAATCCAGTGTGCCGCCCCGGTACACCAGTTTCCTGATCGGGGCCAGGATTGGCTCCGTCACCCTGTAAAGGACGTGCATCAGAGAAGCGACCCACTGCCGGTCCGTCCCCATGGGGAAGACCATGCTCAGGATCATGCGGGCGATTATCATCCAGGAGAGGACTTGAGCCAGCGCTGCGATAAAGGTGAATATCACCAAATCAGCCCACCCTCTGAGCTTTGTGGTATGCCTCGACCACGGCCCTGATAAACAGGCCCCTGAGTCCGCCCTCTTCCAGGACCAGCAGCGCCTCGGCAGTCGTGCCTCCGGGCGAGGTCACCATGTTCTTCAGCGCCGCCGCGTGCGCCCCCGACTCCTTGTATAACATCGCCGACCCCAGTACGGTTTCCAGTACCAGTTTCTCCGACACGTCCCTCGCCAGCCCCACGTGCACGCCCGCATCTATCAACGATTCTATGATTAAGAAGGTGTAGGCCGGACCGCCGCCGCTCAGAGCCGTCGCCATGTCCAAATACTTCTCGTCCTCTACGTAGATCTCCTCACCCAATGCCTGAAGTATCTGGGCTCCCGCCTCTCTAGCCTCGGGGCCCGCGCCGTCCGCAGTAGTCCACATCGTGATCCCGCGGCCTATCTGGGCCGGGGTGTTGGGCATTGCTCTTACCAGAACGTCGTGGCCCAGCCCCGAATGCAGGGTGTCGAGCTTCACGCCAGCCGCTATGGACACGACCACCTGTTTGGGACCGACTCGGCCTTGCAGTTCCTTCAGTACGTATGGCATGACCTGGGGCTTTACCGCCAGGACCACGGCCTCCCGGTCTTCCAGGGCCGAAAGATTGTCTTCCGCCGCCCCGACCCCATAGGTCTTAACAAGGGCCGTGCGTCGGGGTTCGAGGGGTTCGCTGACAAGGATGTCGGGAGCCTTGGCGACTCCCCGTTCGATGACGCCGCGGACTATGGCTTCAGCCATAACTCCACCGCCGATGAAAGACAGTTTTATGCTGGGCCTCCTTAAGATAACGTTGCAGCTACTGGCCTTGCACGGCCTGAAGCTGCATAGTAGATTATATCACTCACGCCCGGATCGAACGTGATTTTGGGTAAAAGAGTGGGCACCCTGGGGGGAGGTGGCGCCCAAGGGTGCCCGAGGTCGTGTGCGCTGGGAGGAACAGCGCACCGGGGTACAGGCAGAAGGGAGATTAGCCCGATGGCTCGGGCCACGTTCTGGGGGAGCGTTCTCCCCGACTGCCCTCAGTTGATATTAAGAATTTATCCGCATTTGTTGTATCCACACCCGTAGCACGTCACGCAGCCTTCCTGGTAAACCAGGTTTCCGTTGCACTCCGCGCATCGGCCTGAGTAGGTCGTCTTTCCATTACCGTTTCCGTTGCCGTTCTTTTCCATCTGCGGCAGTGGGATCTGCGAACTGACCACCGCCGAATCGGCCGTTTCTACCCAATCCTTATGCTCCATCAGGTGCCGCGACAGCACGAGCGCCACCGCATCCGGCCCCGACTTCACCAATTCTCCTTCGTTCCAGGCCGGACAGCAGGTTATACCCCTTAGCTGGTCGATCACGTCCTCAGGCTCGATGCCCGAGCGCAGCGCCAGAGACGTCAGCCGCGATATCGCTTCCAGCTGCGCCGAGTCGCAACCCCCGGCCTTGCCCAGGTTGGAGAAGACTTCAAAGGGACTCTTCTCCTCATCGAAATTGACAGTCACGTACATGTTCCCGTGGCCCGTGTGGACCTTTTCGGTAATGCCTTGCACCTTGGACGGCCTGCGTCTTGGCGTCGGGCTCGCCGCCACGGGCTGCTCGTCGCTGCGGGCTTTTTCCGTCTGGCCTATGTTCAATACCTGCTTGCTCTTGCTGCCGTCCCGGTAGATGGTCACGCCTTTGCAGCCTTCTTGGTAGGCAAGCATGTACACCTTGCGCACGTCTTCTATGGTGGCGTTGTTTGAGAAGTTCACGGTCTTGGAAACCGCGTTGTCTGTGTATTTCTGGAACGCCGCCTGCATCTTCACGTGCCACTCGGGGCTGATGTCGTGGGAGGTTACGAAGACATCCTGCACCCACTGGGGCACTTCATCCATGCCCTGCGCGCTCCCATGATCCGCCAGCTTTTCCATCAGTTCGGGGCTGTAGAACCCCTCCCGACGGGCCACGGCCTCGAAATACGGGTTCACTTCCACCAGGCGGGCGTTGTCCATCACGTGCCTAACGTAGCTCAGTGCAAACAACGGCTCTATCCCACTGGAGCAGTTGGCGATAATGCTGATTGTGCCGGTAGGAGCGATGGTAGTCCTGGTGGAGTTACGCATCGGCCTCGGGCCCAGTTTCCCGTCCGGACCGTACTCCGAGTCATCCCAGTCCAGGAAGTTCCCTCTCTCCGCCGCAAGCTGCTCCGACGCTCCCGACGCCTTTTCGTCGATGAACCTCATGATCTGTTCGCCCAGGTCCAACGCACTCTGTGAGTCGTACGGAATGCCCAGAAGGATGAGCGTATCCGCCCAACCCATAACACCTAGACCTATCCGCCGGATGCTCGTCGACGTTTCGGCGATCTCCGGGATCGGGTATTTGTTCATGGTGACCACGTTGTCCAGGAACCGGACAGAGGTCTCGATCACCGTTCCCAGCCCATCCCAGTCCACACCGGGTCCACCCTCTGCTTCCACCACGAACTTCGCCAGGTTAATCGACCCCAGGTTGCAGGAGTCATATGAATACAACGGCTGCTCGCCGCACGGATTGGTGGCCTGGATCGGGCCCCTCTTGGGCACGGGGTTGGAACGTGCGTCGTTCATCCGGTCGATGAATATGATTCCCGGGTCACCGGTCTTCCACGCACTTTCCACCATCTCGTCGAACATGGGCTTGGCGTCTACCGACTTAACTTTCTCATTGTTGTGGGGATTTATCAGGTCGTGTCTGCCGCCGGTCTCCACCAGTTGCATGAACTGCTCGGTAACAGCCACCGAGATATTGAAGTTCTGCAGCGATGTGTCGTCGTCCTTCGAGTGGATGAACTTGATAACGTCGGGGTGGCCCACGTCGAGAATGCCCATGTTGGCCCCACGCCGAGTCCCGCCCTGCTTCACCACGTCCGTCGCGGTGTCGAAGATTCGGATGAAGGAGACCGGCCCGCTCGCCACGCCGCCCGTGGACCCGACTCTGTCGCTCTCGGGCCTCAGGTTGGAGAAGGCGAAACCGGTGCCGCCACCGCTCTTATGTATAACGGCAGTGTGCTTCGCCGCTTCAAATATTCCGTCTATCGAGTCCGGCACCGCCAGCACGAAGCACGCCGAAAGCTGCTGCAATTCCCGGCCTGCGTTCATCAGGGTCGGAGAGTTCGGCATGAACTGGTTGCGGGCCATCATCTGGTAGAACCGCTCTGCCAGCTCCTCCGCCTCCAACGCGGTGGACCCATACTCCACGTCGCCTTGAGCAATATTCCGCGCCACCCGGCGGTAAAGGTTCTCCGGCACTTCAACCGGCTTGCCTTCCGCGTCTTTGACCAGGTACCGCCGATTGAGAACGGCAATGCCGTTCTCAGACACCAGTGGCAACTTATCGCCTTGGCTCTCGGAGATTTCTTTGGTCAGGCCTCGCACCATCTGCGAGTGAACGGTTGTCTTGGTCTCTACCTTCTTCATTGCGCCGAGTCTTCTTTCCCAAGTCCGCCTCACTAGAGGCGGGCGATACTTAAGTCGTTCTAAATATTCCTATGCTACGGCTAGTCCCCTCAGCCGGACCCAGCTCCGTGACTGGATGCCAGCGACTCCGTTAAGACATCTGTCATTTCCGACTCCTCAAAATATCCCTCAGCACCCGCATCTTCGGCGTCCACTTCGTCGGTGCCCTGTTTAGGATTAGTAAGCCGGACTCCGTTCCTGCTCGCCACCACATATGTGTCAAGGGGCGTTTTTGCCTTCATCAATTTCATCGCCTATCTCCCTTTCGTCTCTATGACCGGGAGCGTCTTTCTCTGCGCCGCGCTTCCTGACGCCCCTGCTCAATGAACATCGGCAGCTGTGCCGATGGGGTCACTGCAACGGCTGAAGAGCTTAGTAAAGAGTCCACTTCTTCCTTGAACGTTTCCACGTCCTCAAAATCGCGGTAGACGCTTGCGAACCTGATATAGGCCACGCGGTCCAGGTCCCTCAGCCGACTCATCACCATTTCGCCTATGATGCCCGTCGGCACCTCAGCCTTACCGAGCTTCTGCAACTCTTCTTCGATCTCGTCGACCATCTTCTCGATTGAGCCCAGGGGCAGGGGTCTCTTGGCACAGGCCTTGTGAATCCCCGACGCAAGCTTGGACCGGTTGAACAGCTCTCGACGCCCGTCCCCTTTGATCAGGGTGAGCACTGCTCCCTGCACCCGTTCCAAGGTTGTGTAACGGAGCCCGCAACGGAGGCACTGTCTCCGGCGGCGCACCGCGCTGTCTACGGTCCTAGAGTCGATGACTTTCGAATCTTCGAAGTCACAAAAGGGACATCTCAAGGTTTAAAGACTCCGCCGGTAAGGGAAGGATATAATTCACAACACCACAACATGTAGTGCTGTTGGGTAAAACTACTACTACATGTTACCGCTGTCAAGCTATGACAACCGCAGTTTTTGAGCAAAATCTTTGACTGAGTTCGAATTCAGTTAAAGATTGTCTAGCGGAATGACCTGGATGTCCTGGCGCCCGACCCCCGCTTGAAAAGCCCACCGAACCGAGACCCGTTCTTACCGTTCCGCAGCCCGTTCACCCGTCCCTTTAACCTCTCCGGCGCTTCCCGGCCCTGGGATGTGATCACCCGACCTTTTGGAAGCTCCTCACCGGTGCTGCCCATCTCCAGTCCCGTGGCTATCAGCGTTATCCGAACCTTCCCCTCCAACTCCTTGTCTCGTACTACGCCGAATATCACCAGGGCATCGGGGTTAGAGGCCCTGCTCAGCAGCTCCGCCGCCCTGTTGGTCTCGCCCAGCGTTAAGTCGTCCCCGCCCGATATGTTCAGCAACACGCCGGTCGCTCCATGGAAAGACGATTCCAGCAACGGCGACGCCAGTGCCTGAGTCGTTGCCTTTATCATCCTGTCTTCACCCTCCCCCACCCCGATCGCCATGAGAGCATGGCCGCCATCCTGCATTACGTTGCGAACATCTGCGAAGTCCACGTTGATCTCGCCCGGAACGTTGATTATGTCCGATATCGCCTGCACGCCCTGGGCAAGGACGTCGTCCACCAATCCAAAGGCTTCCGACATCGGCAAATCGTACTCACAGGCATCCAGAAGCCGGTTGTTGTCGATAGTGATGAGGGTGTCGACGTGCTCCACCAGCATGTTTATGCCTTCTTCGGCAACGCTCATGCGGGCCCGGCCTTCAAACGAAAATGGCTTGGTCACGACCCCTACGGTCAAAGCTCCCAATTCCCGCGCCAACTCCGCGACTATGGGGGCCGCTCCCGTACCGGTGCCCCCACCCATCCCCGCCGCCACGAACACCATGTCGGCGTCCCCGATCATTTCTTCTATCTCTTCCTTGCTCTCCTCGGCGGCCTTCCAGCCCATGCTCGGGTCGCCGCCGCTGCCGAGCCCGTTGGTAGTTGACGGCCCGATGCACAGCCGGTTGGGCACCTGCATCAGGTCCAGGGCCTGGGCGTCAGTGTTTATACAGGCAAGGTCCAGATTCTTGGCCTTGCCGACGGCCATCCGGGTGACCGCATTGCTTCCCCCACCCCCGACTCCTATGATCTTTACCTTCGCGAGATTGAGCTGCTTTGGCCTTCTTATCATTTCTCATTCCCTTTCGCGCTCTGACAAAAGAGCGCCGACGTGAGTACCGGCCTTGTCCGCCAGCCGGACCCGCTTGCTAGACCCTTTCTCCCACCCTCAGCCTTGCGCTTCGGGCTCTGGGGTTGCTGGACACTTCTTCTTTACTCGGAGCTATGGCTTTACGGGTGATCCGCTTCATGCGGCGCACCCTTCCACACGTGCATACGGGCAGCTCGGGGGGGCATATGCACATTCCCGACTCCCGGCGCAGGAACGACTTTACGAGCGCCGCTTCAAGGGAGTGGTAGGTTATGACAACCAGTCTCCCCCCTGCCGCCAGCAGGTCTATGGCGCCTTCCAGCCCGCCTTGCAGATTTTCAAGCTCCCTGTTCACCTGTATACGGAGCGCCTGGAAAGTCCGGGTTGCGGGATGGATTTTCCGCCGTCCTCCACCCGACGCCCTCGAAATAATCGCCGCCAGGCTTCCCGTCGAATTCACGGGGCGCTGTCTAACTATCGCCTCCGCTATTCTCCGGGCCCGGGGCTCTTCCCCGTATTCCCGGATCGTCTGGGCCAGTTCCGCTTCCGGCCACGTGTTGACAATTTCGCCGGCCGTCAGCGCCTGATCCGTATCGAACCTCATGTCCAGGGGCCCGTCCCCCTGGAAGCTGAATCCCCGACCCGGATCGTCAATCTGCCGAGACGAAAACCCGAGATCGAATAGCACTCCGTTCAGTTCCCGGAAGCTGGCATCCGCTGCTATGGACTTCATATTCGCATAGTTCGCTGCCCTCGCCTCGAATGCACCTTGGAAATGTGACAACCGCTGCGAGGCTATCGACACAACGGACGGATCGGCGTCCAGGCCCAGCACCCGGCCTCCCGGCAGACACGACTCCACGATCGGGCCTGAGTGGCCTCCCTCGCCCATCGTCGCGTCGAGGTAAGTGCCTCCGGGCCTGACATTTAGGCCCTCCAACACTTCCGCCGTCATAACCGGTTGGTGCCTGTATTCACTCATTGTCAGAAAGAAGCGCTGCTTGGTTCCCCTAAGGCCGGTCGCTCAGTCCCTGGGCTATCTCGGAGGCCTTCTCTTCCATCAACTCCCGTTCCCGGGCCCAAAGCTCCTTGCCCCATATCTCCAGGTGACTCCCCACCCCCGCCACCACCACCTCTTCATCGATCTGAGCGTATTCCCGTAGTGGAGTCGGCAGACCCAGTCTGCCCAGGCGGTCCAGCGTCAATCGGAAAGCGCTGGAGAACACCAGCCGGTTCACGAGCCTCGCCCCGCGGTCAGTACCCGGCAGCGAGGCGTATTCCTCGGCCAGCCGGTCCCAGGTCGTAGTGGTATACGCAACTATGCAGTTATCATAGCCACGAGTTACGACTATGCCGTCACTGAAATCGCCTCGAGCCTTGGGCGGAATCGCCACCCGCCCCTTTTGGTCCAGGCGATATTCATACTCCCCGAGAAACATAGGCATCGCCCACCTGTCCCCACTAGTCCCCACATTCTACCACTCAGGGTGCCACTGTCAACGCAAAACAGCGCCGATTTCCTACCGTGCTATCATGGATTGCGGATACCAAAAGACATGTCCCCATTCAACGTAGGCATACTCACCAGCAGCGATCTCGGGGCCCAGGGCAAGCGCGAGGACGCGAGCGGGCCTCTCATCAACGAAATGGTTACCGCACTGGGCATGAATCCAGCCAAATATGTCATCGTGCCGGATGATCAGCACCAGATAGCCAACACCCTACGGGAATGGGCTGACAGCGGCGATGTCGACCTAATACTGACCACTGGAGGCACGGGCCTCGGGCCCCGGGACATCACCCCGGAGGCCACCCTGTCCGTCATAGAACGCCAGGTCCCCGGCATCCCTGAGGCCATGCGCCTCGCCAGCATGGAAAAGACACCGATGGGCATGATCAGCCGTCAGATAGCGGGCGCGAAGGGCTCATGCCTGATAGTCAACCTGCCCGGCAGCCCGAAGGCCGTCCGGGAATGCCTGGACGCCATTTCTCCTGTACTATCCCACGCTCTAACCCTGCTAAAAGGCGACACGGCTCACTAGCAGGCTCCAGCCCTCGCCATGAACTTTCACGTCTTTACCCTGTTCCCCACCATGTTTCACGGCCCGATCAGCGAAAGCATCATAAAGCGCGCCCGGGACAGGGGTTTGATCAGCGTCCACCTCCACGACATCCGTGACTACGCCGAGGACAAGCACAGGATCGTCGATGACTACGCGTACGGTGGAGGCCCCGGCATGGTTATGAAGCCCGAGCCCGTCTTCAAAGCAGTCGAGACCCAGCTTGCAAACATCAGCAAGACGCAACCCACACCCAGCCCGATTCCCGTGATATTGCTCAGCCCCAAGGGTCGGCTCCTTACCCAGAAGGTCGCTGGGGAATTGGCCCAACACCCCGACATCGTTCTTCTCTGCGGCCACTACGAGGGCGTGGACCAGCGAATTGTTGATCATCTCGCTACTGACGAAATTAGCATCGGAGACTACGTGCTCACCGGCGGAGAGCTTGCGGCCATGGTCGTCATCGACTGCGTAGCCCGTTTTATGCCTGAGGTCCTGGGTTCCGAGGAATCAACCGCCCGTGAGTCCCACACCGACGGACTACTCCAGTACCCCCAGTACACCCGTCCCCCCGAGTTTCGGGGCTGGTCGGTGCCGGAAATCCTGCTCTCGGGTCACCACGCGCACATCGATTCCTGGCGGAAGGAGCAATCACTGATTGAGACCCAGCGCCGCCGCCCCGACCTCCTCAAACAACCGGACAATAACCCTGAACACTAATCCGTTTACTTGCCATTCAGGCTTCCGAAAGCAATGCGGTCCCTCTGCCCATCACCTTTTTTCCTTGACCCCTCTAATGCCCGATGCTAGAATCCGCCACACGTCTCTGCTCATGGTGGGCGTAGCCTAGCGGTTAAGGCACCAGGTTGTGGCCCTGGAGATCGAGGGTTCGAATCCCTTCGCTCACCCCATGTCCTTTCAAAACTTCACCCGGCGGAACACTTTGCGCCTGTAGCTCAGCGGATAGAGCATCGGTCTTCGGAACCGAGGGTCGGGGGTTCGAATCCCTTCAGGCGCACCATTTAGACCATTATCACCATCCCGTTTCTGGAGGTGGCTTGTGAAATTCGGAGATATCGACGTTCACGTCATTAGTGACGGTACTTTCAAACTCGACGCGGGCGCGATCTTCGGCGTCGTTCCTAAGACCCTCTGGCAGCGCAAAGTCAAAGCCGACCGCAGGAACAGGCTTCAAATGGGCCTCAACTGCATGCTCATCCACTCCAACGGCCACAACATCCTCGTCGACACGGGCATCGGCAAAAAAGAGTCCGACCGAGACAAGGACATTTATGGACTCTCCGCGGGCAAGATCCTACGGCGTCTCAAGGAGCACGGGCTCGGGCCCCGGGACATAGACCTCGTGATTCTGTCTCACCTCCACTTCGACCACGTGGGCGGTTGCACCCGCTTCAACTCAAAGGGCGAGGTGGTCCCGACCTTCCCAAAGGCAAAATACCTGGTCCAGCGCGCTGACTGGGAAGAGGCCACACACCCCAACGAACGCAACAAGGCCGCCTACCACCCCGACGATTTCGAGCCGCTCCTCTTCAACAAACAGCTCGAGCTGCTCGATGGAGACACTGAGATTGAAAAAGGCGTAGATACCGTCCTGACCGGGGGACACTCGGCAGGGCACCAGCTAGTCATGGCCGGCACGGGCCAGCGCAAAGCCGTGATCCTGGGAGACCTGGTCGCCACTTCCCATCACCTGCCTTTGCCCTATATCCCCGCCTTCGATCAATACCCGATGGAGAGCATGGAGCGCAAGCGCAAGCTGCTGGAAGACGCCGAGAAACACGGCTGGCTACTGGTCTTCGCCCACGACCCAGAGACCATTTCCGGCTACGTGGAAAGCCGCAATGGGCGAGTCCTGCTCAACCCCGCCAAAGTCTGTTAGTTACCCTACTCCACCAGGGCTAAGCTCTTTCCACCAGCAACCCCTTGCCAACTTCACTCGTGGCTACCCCACGGGTAATTTCATTTTCCGCGGCTCCACTGTCCGAAGCGTAGGCCCGGATGTAGTTATCCGAAAGCCCAGACCAATACTCCGACCCGTCCACCCGTACCTTCTCCTCCCACAACACGTCCAGCGGCTTCCCAAGGAAAGCCCGACGGTACTCCACCGACAACTCCCCTGCCCGCGCCAGCATCCGGCCCATCCTGTCCCGCTTCTCCTCATCGGGCACTGCTCCATCGAAATCGTACGCCCGGGTCCCGGGCCTCCGAGAATACGGGAACACGTGCACCGCTGCGAAGGCCATCTCTCGGCAGAACCGGTAGCTCTCTTCGAACTCCTCCCGAGTCTCTCCCGGAAACCCGACCATCACGTCGGTCGTGATGGCAATGCCGGGGATGGCTTCTCGGAATCTGTATACCGCCTTCCTATACTCATCCACCCTGTATCGTCGGCCCATGCGGCTCAGTACGGCGTCGCTTCCGCTCTGCAGAGCTATGTGAACATGGCTGCACACCCGAGCACTGCCAAACGCCCGCAGCAGCCTTGGCGTCACGTCCTGCGGCTGTATGGAGGAGACCCTCAACCGCTGTAGGTCCGTCTCTTCCAACACCCTCTCAATCAACCCGTGCAGCCGACCATCATACCCTTCCGGGTCTCGGCGAAACTCGGCGGTTGGCGGGTACTGGCCGTAGGAGCCGATCTGGGGGCCGGTGATAACCACTTCCTTGAATCCCTCATCCAACCGTGCACGGATATCGATCAGGGCCTGGTCCAGGGGCACGTTGAATTCCCGGCCCCTGGTCATAGGTATTACGCAGAACGCGCAAAACTGATTACACCCATCCTGAATCTTCACGAAAGCCCTGCTCCTCCCCACCCCCCTCGCATCCGGGATAGGAGACCGAGCGACCCCATCTTCCCAGTCCGCCATCAACTCCGACGCCACTTCTGCCAGCCGACCCTTGTCCCTGTTCAGGACCACCGCATCCACGCTTTCAAGCGCTTCAACCTCCCCCGTGGCCCGCATCGCGTAGCATCCCGTCGCGATCACCTTTGCCTGCGGATTCCTCCTCCGCGCCCCCCCGAGCCATTGCCTGCCTTTAGCATCGGCCACGTGGGTCACGCTGCAGGTGTTCAGCACGTAGAGGTCAGCCTCGGCGGACTGGTGTACAACTTCGAACCCTACCTCGGCCAGTCGGCGGCTCATTGCGTCCGCCTCGGCCTGGTTCAGCTTGCACCCGTGCGCCGCTACCGCAACGCGAGGCTTATCTGATCTTCCTGTTGATAGTTTGCTCGGCATTGTTAGATAATTGCATAATGCTGGAAAGAAATTCTGTCCGGCCATGCACTTTTCACATACGCCATACATTATCCGGTATCCCGCACCCGTAATGCCACCTGGTCGCCGCCTGCTCAGCCATCCCCAGATTTGACATTAGGCTGTTGTGTTATAATTCACATCCGAAAGAAGTCTGATGATTACCTTGTTTTCACCCGAATCTTTTTTCACCCATACCCTGTATGACCTGCTAGGGCCGCACGGCCCAGGGAGTGCCCATGACTGTTCAGGCGACTAGGGGCGTAGGATCCCGAACGTACCAACGTCCCCGCAGAGTCCTTTTAACAGAGCCGCCCAACAGCCTCTTTGTAGGCTTTAACGCCACGGTGATTGTCGAACCCCTGGGCTTGGAATACCTGGCCGGAAACCTCCTCGACATCGCTGACGTACGTATCTATGACATGCGCGTCGACAAGAAGCCTCTGGCCCAGGTCATCGAGGAGTTCAAGCCCGACGTAGTCGGTATACGAGAGGGCTACACGGTCGACGTCTCGTCCGTTAAGAACTTGGCCCGGGAGATCAAGAAGATATCCTCGGACATAATCATCATTGTAGGCGGTCATCACGTCTCCCTCGCACCCCAGGACGCATTCAGCCCGGACATCGATGCAATCGTCATCGGCGACGGTGAGAACACCTTCCGCCGCCTTGTACTCAGCCTCCAGAATGACCGGGGACTCGACTCTATACCCGAGGTTATCTACCGCACCGCCAGCGGGGACTTCGACCAGTCCAACACCAAAGTAATAAAGAAGAGCTCCCTTAAGGAGTTCGACTCCCTATCCATGAACGAGCGCCCTCTGCCCGCCCGGCATCTCGTAGACCAGTACAGGGACGACTATTTCTTCCTATATCACACCAAGCCCTACTCCGTAGAAATGGCTCGCGGTTGCATCTACCGTTGCAACTTCTGCTCCGTCCACGAGTTCCACCGCGGCGAGTACAAGGTCCAGGGCAACGATCGCACGCTCCTTGAGCTTTCCAAGCTCCCCCGCAATTCGTGGATCAACATTGTCGACGACTTGGCCATCCAGGAGCTTCCCGGCTCCCTCAAAATGGCCTACCCGCCGGGATTTGATCCCATGGACGACCTCGCCGACAAGATCATCGACATGGATCTCGGCCAACGTTACTGGATGCAGGTCCGCGCCGACAACGTGGTCCGAAACCCCAAGAAGTTCGAAAAATGGGCCAAGGCCGGGCTCGACACCGTGTTAGTCGGCCTTGAATCCTTTGAACAGAGCGACCTGAACTCCGTTGCCAAGGGCACCCGTGTCGGTGACAACGAGAAGTCCATCGACATCCTCCACAGCATGGGCATTCGGATTTGGGGCGCCGTTATGATCTTCCAGCATTGGATGGATAATAACTTCGAAAATCTCAAGGAGAAGGTCAACGAGACCAGGATCGAGTTTCCCAACTACACAATACTCACTCCCCTGCCCGGCACCGGTCAGTGGAAGGATATGCACAGCAAGCTGGTTACGAAGGAGCCCCACTTCTTCGACTTCCTCCACAGCGTATTGCCGACCAAATTGGGGGGCGAAAAGTTCTATGAGCAGTACGCCTCCCTTTGGCGCACCGTGGGAGACGGAGGGATGGACAGGATCAGGAGAATGATCAACGAGGTCTCCACAACCCGGGAGAGCGTTATCAAGTTCCTCCGCCAGTACAGGACCCTCTCCGACATTGAGACCTACCGCCGAGGCATTGAACTCCTGGACCAGGGGCCCCCTGCAAAGCAGCCTTCCCCTTAGATCCGTGTAAAGGCAGGACTTTCCAGTGCTTGACCACCGTGTAGTAGTCACAGGCGTTGGTTTGGTTACCCCTCTCGGAATGGACGTCGAGTCTACTTGGGGGAGCTTGATTTCCGGTCAGTCGGGCGTGGGCTATATCACCGCCTTCGATTCCTCCGACTACGAGACCCACATCGCCGCAGAAGTCTCCGACTTCAACCCCAACGATCACCTTGACCGGAAGGCCGCACGGCGTATGGACCGCTTCGTCCAGTTCGCCGTCATCGCCGCCAGGGAGGCCGCCGCCCAATCCGGCCTTGAAATTACCGACGAAAACGCGGGCGACGTAGGAACGGTTATCGGGAGCGGCATCGGGGGACTTATCACGCTATCGGAGCAGTTCAACGTGCTCCGGGACAAGGGCCCCTCTCGTATCAGCCCTTTCCTGGTCCCCATGATGATCACCGACATGGCTTCCGGACAGGTTTCCATAGACCTCGGTATCAAGGGACCCAATTTCTGTACGACTTCCGCCTGCTCCAGCGGCAGCGATGCCATAGGCGCCGCTTACCAGCTGATCCAGGCCGGCAAGGCCAAGGCCATGATTACCGGCGGCGCAGAGGCCAGCATCACCCCCATCGCCGTTGCTGGGTTCAACGCCGCCAGGGCCCTGTCCACGAGAAACGACGAACCCCAGAAGGCTTGCCGTCCCTTCGACGCGGGCCGGGATGGCTTCGTCATGGGCGAAGGCGCCGCAATGCTGATGATCGAGGATATGGATCACGCCGTCGGGCGCGGGGCTACCATACTTGCCGAGCTCATTGGATACGGCACCTCCGGAGACGCCTTCCATCTCACCGCGCCCGCCGAGGGCGGTGAAGGCAGCATTCGAGCCATAAAGATGGCATTGGGAGACGCCCAGGTCCAACCCGACGATATCGACTACATCAACGCCCACGGCACCTCCACCCCCCTCAACGACAAGTTCGAGACCCTTGCCATCAAGAAAGTCTTCCAGGAAGAGGCCTACCGCATCCCAATCTCTTCTACCAAGTCCATGACCGGCCACCTCATCGGAGCGGCAGCCGCTCTTGAGGCCGCCATCACCGTACTAGCCATAGACCGAGGCGAAATCCCACCCACCATAAACCTCGAAGACCCCGACCCCGACTGCGACCTGGACTACACCCCCCACATCCCCCGCCGCGGCGAGGTAAAGGTCGCACTCTCCAACTCTCTCGGGTTCGGCGGCCACAACTCGGTGCTCGTCTTCCGCCAACCCCCCGCCTGACCGACCCACTCCCTCCCCCCTACTTGCATCCGTTTACGTGTCATTCCGATATTTTTTGCTGTAATTCCGAGGCTCCGCGAGGAATTTTAGGCATATCTCTCCCCAGCCGCCTAAACGCCAATACCCATCAACCCTGTCCCTCTACATGCTCCTTTAGCCAATGGCCAACAAAAATGCAGGCCATTTGTGATGACCCATAATTCTTGTTCCTCTGACGGGGATGTGTGGTGCTACTTCTCCCAAAAGGCCAACCCCCGGCGTATGCTATAATCAGGCTGTCTGACAGGGCCATACCTACCCATAACTTACGAGGTGAGTTGCTTTGCAACCCGGCGAAATCAGCTCCTCCGAACGCATGTGGGCCGCTCTTGCCCACTCTGCATTACTAATTAACCTGTTATATCCAGGCCCCCCCATTGTCATTACTATGGCCATCTGGGTATTCAAGAGAAAGTCTTCTAATTACGTAGGCTTTCAGGCCCTGCAGGCCTTCATCTTCCAAGCGCTAATGGTGTTTCTGGCCCTTATGATCCAGATGGTGAGTGGTCCTGGGTTCCTACTGATCCTGTTACTGGCCGTCCTTTACGCCATGTACGGCGCGTTCCGGTGCAATCAGGGCAGGGAGTTCCGATACTTATTTATCGGCGATTTTCTCACGTCGATAATGACCAAAGACAAGTAGCCGGTTCACTGCAACCCGGGGTGGGCCCCGACACCACCCGATCGTACCGTTCGCGTATATTTCGGCCAGGTAGTTGATGGGAGGGTCTTAATCGTGACCCGTGTGGCCTCGGAGTTAGTGCATCGGTTCTTCCCGACTTATAGTGCCTTTTGCCTTGGTCGGGATCTTTCGGAAGGCAAGCCCCATGCCGTATAACCCGGTTGTAGACTCCAAGGTCTGCCGGCACTGCTCGGTTATCGCCGCCATTAGGGAAACCCAGTGCCGTGGCTGCGGCGGACACTCCTGGGGCCCGATTCCCGACTCGCTCCTCCACAGCGTTGACCCTGATGTAATCAGAAACGGCCACGGCATCATCAGGCTGGATGGCTACCGACCGCTGACCTGGCCCCCGCCCGAAGCCGAGCTCCGTGAAGAAGACCTTCCCCCTCTTCCCCGCAAGGACCCCGACACCGCCGCCATGCTGGCCTCCCTCTGCAGCATGATCGGAATCTGGGGAGTAGGGCACATCTATGTTGGAAAGGTTATCACCGGCCTATCACTGATGATTGCGGGCTCCATCGTCTGGGGTATTTTTGTGCTCTTGACCTTCATCGGAGAAGGCCCGATCTTCTACGCCCTAGGTGTACCGGCCTGGGCCGCCCTCATCTTCCTTGCCTACCCGACCGGGGAGTCAGACCCCCTCCGCGGCCGTAGATTCATCCTGCCCGGGATCGCCATTACGCTAACCACGTATATGGTCTGGTCCAACCTGCAATACACATACGTCTTCGTTACCATCGGGATTACCGCCTGGGTATACCTCACTATCCGCGCCTTCACCCTCGCCAACGATTACAACGAAGAGCTGGACCGCAGCGGACTATCCCTCTGGTGATCCTTTCCTCCTGCCCGGAATGACGAAATTCCGCTGGGCCATTTCGCCCCCCGTGCCCCGGGACGCGCTGTCACGGCTCAGAGGCATCCCCCTCTCCACCGCCCAGATTTCATACAATCGCGGCCTCACCGACCTCTCACTAATCAAGAAGTTCCTCTCCATCGAGCAGCGTCCCCTCCCCGACCCCAACCTACTCCCTGACATCGCAACGGCTATCGAGCGCATCGCCGCGGCCATCCAGAAGCGCGAGCTCATCGCAGTCTACGGCGACTTCGACGCCGACGGTGTAACCGCAACGGCCCTGCTGAATAACGGCTTGACAGGCCTCGGAGCCCGCACCACTCCCTATATTCCTCATAGAACGGAGGAAGGACATGGGCTCAGCGTTCAGGGACTCGAAAAATTCGGCGGCCTGGGCGTCGGCCTGATCATTACCGCCGACTGCGGCGTCAGCTCTCTCGATGAGATAAATCTCGCCAACGAAATGGGCATCGACGTCGTCGTCACCGACCACCACACCCCCCCACCCGACCTCCCCCCCGCCCTCGCAGTAATCGACGCCAAACGCCAGGACTCTGAATATCCATTCCGGGAGTTGGCGGCCGTCGGCTTGGCCTACAGGATAATTCAAACTCTCCGGGCCCATCTAGGTCACGATGAGGACGAGAGCCTGCTGGACCTCGTCGCCTTAGGATCCGTGGCCGACATGGCGCCGCTGGTCGATGACAACCGCAATCTCGTAAAACGCGGTCTCGAAGTCCTGAACAGGGCCGAGCGCCCCGGCCTCAGGGAGCTAATGTCCCGGGCGGGCGTGGACCCCGGTAACCTGGACGCCGAGTCCATCTCTTTCACATTAGCCCCCAGGATCAACGCTGCAGGCAGGGTGGACCACGCCATCACCAGCTACCGTCTTCTCACGGCTACCTCCTCCGCCGAGGCCCAGCCCCTGGCAGAGGAGCTGAACACCCGCAACCGGCAGCGCCGCAGCCACACCGAGGACGCCTTCGCGAAGGCCCAGACTCAGGTTGGCGACTCACCCGTTTCTGGTCCCATCATCATCGCCGGGGGCCCGGGTTTCGAGCCAGGCGTCGTGGGGCTGGTCGCCGGTAAGCTCAGCGAAGAGCATTACAAACCGGCGGTCGTGCTGTCCACCGGGCCCGAGATCTCACGCGCTTCCTGCCGTTCCATCCCCGAGTTCGACATCACCGCAGCCCTCCAGCAGTGTACCGACCTGTTCATTCGCCACGGCGGTCACTCCCAGGCCGCCGGTTTCGTCATCGCCAACGAAAATCTCGAAGAGCTCAAGGGTCGGCTTACCGAGATCGCCGCCGAGAGGCTCGGCGACCTCGACCTTCAACCCTCCATCAAGATCGACGTCGTCATGCCTCTCACCCAGATCGAGGCTCGGCTGCTCAAGTTCATCCAGCTTCTGGAACCCGTGGGCCAGGGAAATCCCCGACCCATGTTCCTTTCCAAGAGGCTTAAGCCCCTCGGGGTACGCACCATGGGCGCCGACGCGTCTCACTTGAGGATGTCCCTGCAGGATGGGGCGTCGGTCTGGAATGCAGTCGCCTTCAAAATGGGCCACCGACTCGGTGAACTGACCGGCCCGATCGACGCGGTCTATCACATCAAGACCAACCGTTGGAAAGGTAGAGAGCGGCTAGAGCTTGAGCTGGTCGATTTCGCGCCTGCCGGGCAGAGCACACCTGCATCCAGTCGGCAAAGACCGTACTAGGGACCCGTCGGTGGGCTTTAGGCAGCCGGAGCGGGCTGGATGCTCGGGGTCCGGCGGTCCAGCACCGAGCCTCCCATGTATCCCAGCCAGATCGGCACCAGAGGCAGGATGCACGGCGACAGGAACGACAGTATTCCGCCCGCAAACGCTATGACTATCGACGCCCCACCCATCCCCGTGACTTCGCTGCTGCCCGTTACTTCGGGTATGAACGTGAAGTAGGAATTCAGCTGTTGCAGGGAGCCGGTCACAATGAGCGCTCCAATCAACACCAGCAACAGTCCGCTTATGAGCTCGATGAATTCGAGGTACGGATTAACCTTCTTCAGCCATCGCTTGGCAACGCCTATGAAGGCCCCTACCAACAGGAATGGCAGTCCCAGGCCCAGGGAGTACGCGAACATCAGCACCGCACCCTGACCTATCGAACCCTCAAGTGTCAGGGACAGTATCCCCGCCAGGATCGGGCCCACGCACGGCGTCCATCCTATGGCAAACGCCGCCCCGACCACCGCAGACCTCATGAGGTTCGGCTTGTCGCCCGCCCCGATCCCGATTCCTCTCTGCCGGTACAGAATGCTGGTTAGCGGGCCGAACCGCACAACCCCGCTCAGGTGGAATCCCAGGATAATCAGTAACGTTCCCGCCCCGATCTCCAGCCAGTCCCGCCAACTCCCCGTCCCCAGGGACCCCAAAAGCGCCCCAAGCCCCGTGAACACCAGCGAGAATCCGGCCACGAACGCTACTGCATGCATAAACGGCGCCGGCGAGAACCCGATTCTCGCCAGGCCACTCGGTGCGGTCTGCTGCGTTCCTGTGCCGGGATTCACCATAGCGCTATCGGCTCCTCTCCTGTCCTGTAACCGTTACTCATAGTATGTCAACAAAAGACCGATTCGGGCAACAAGTCCCTCACACCATTTAACGAATTACTCTAGCAAAAGTTGCCCATCTCATCATGCGCTCTTCAATGGCGGGCTCGGGGCACGGGGCCCTTCAGAACGCTGGCGCACCAGCAGAAATGCCCCGACTGCCAAGACCGCTACCATCGTTAGCAGAGATATTACATGCGCCTGATGCAAAGACCCTATTCTCCCCGGATCGTCCCGAGTGAACTGCACAGCGAACCTTATAGCCGCATATGTCCCGAGATAGATGAGCATCACCATACCGTCGGGCTTGACTCGACCGATGAGCCGCATGATGACAAAGAACAGCAGTACGTCGCCCACCATCTCGTAGGCAACGGAGGGGTGATATGCTATCTCCGCTCCGCTCTCGGATACGGGAATCGCCGGTCGGCCCGTATTGAGGCCCGGCCAGTTGGCGTGGGTGTGGACCCAGCCCCACGGCAGGCTCGTCCGGGTGCTGAAGTGTTCTCCATTGATCACGTCCCCCACCCGGCCAATAGTCTGAGCGACCAGCATCATGGGAGCAGTAATGTCGGCGATTTTGCCCACGGACTGCTTGTTCAAAATAGCCCAGGTGACGCCGGTAATCGTCCCACCGAGCAAAGCGCCCCACAGCCCCACACCGCCATTCCAGATGGTGAATATCTTTACCGGGTCGTTTATGTAATAGGACCAGTTGTCAAATACGTGGACCAGCCGAGCCCCCACCACCCCTCCCGGCACCGCCCACGCTGCGCAGGAATAGATGACCTGGGGGTCCATGCCCCTGTCCCGCGCAAGCCTCGTCGTGCCGAATACCGCAAATGCCACCCCCAGGGCCGTGAAAATCCCGTGCCAGGACAACCCACCAATCAGGAGGGGGTCCATGTTGATTTCAAGCATCCTTGATCTCGGGCTCCGTCCTTATCGTATAAGTAGTCCGGTCAGCTTCACTATCCGTTCACTTCACCCATCCAGTGTAGCCTCCCCGCCGAATGCCGGTCAATCCGCTGTACTTGTTCGGCAGGTTAGCGACACACCAGCCTTTTATTCAGTCCTCCAGAGGCGGATGTTCCATCTTCGATTGTGGGGTTTGGGTTTCCGTTCTGTCTGTTGGGTTTTGGGACGGCGATGGAAGACGCCCTCTTGCCCTCTAACTGGCTTTGCATTCTCTCTTTGCGGGTGTTCCGGCTGTCGGGGGGCCTTAAGAGCAGGCCCCGCCTGAGAGGGAGGGACTTGCAGCCGGCCGTGCCCTCTGCTCGATTATATTCACGGACACTTCCAGGGCAGGACGTCCGTGAGAGGCTCCTTCGGGGCTGTATACCGCTATGGGCACGTCAGGGCCAGGGATCCAGCTGTGGCCCCACAGCCTGACTAATGATTTTTCAGTTTGCCGGAGCGATACGGAGCAAATCCTCCGGCACCCCCTCGCCGTAGCGCGCTAACTCTTGCGGTGCGGTCCGAACTTCGAGACGGTTCTCTATGGGGGTCTTACGGTCCGCGAGTACATCTCCTTTCACCCTTGTTGTAATCTCCCTGCGCACCCCGCCTCTGGATTCCGGCCTGGAGGCTGGAATGACTGGGGGATGGTGGGGGAGGGGTGGGAGTAGAAAGCCAGGGCTTCTTCCATCGCCTGGGTGGTCAGGGAAGGGGCACGGGACCCGATGGGATGAGGAGATGGCGGCGTTTGCTTGTGCCGTGGGGCGGCGTGTGGGCCGCCCTTTGGGATGGGCTTGGACGTTGAGTCCTCGGGGGCCGGGTGGGCTTCCCTAGTTTTTTGTACCTCCTTAAGGTGGGTGTCGGGTCTAGACTGGCCCAATAATAGAACACATGTCTTATGAAGTCAAGGGGGATATGTCACCCCTCTATGTGAACGGGACCACCCGCCAGGCTCGACTTTACCATCCACTATCGCGTTATGTTAAACTTGTCCGGTATTCATCCTCATATCTATAGGAGAGTGGCAAGGTGAAAATAGTAATCGATGCATTTTTAACTCATCTCACCGTGGAACGCGGCCTTTCCGCCAACACCCTATACGCCTACCGCAACGACCTCTACCAGTTCCTGGAGTTCATCGAAACGGGCCTCGGGCCCAGGAAGCATGTCTCCAACTGGGGCGGCGTAGATCGCGACATGGTCGCCAAGTATGGCCTAGACCTCCGGGACCGCACCTTCAAGGACTCCACCATCGCCCGAAAGATCGCCGCCATCAAGTCCTTCTTCGCCTTCCTGGTCGACGAGGGTGACATCGAGACCGCCCCCACCGAGCATATGAACTCGCCGAAGGTCGGGCGAGCCCTGCCAAAAGCCCTCTCCGTCGAGGACATCAATAGGCTCTTAACTGCGACCAGGGAACGCAAGACCCCGGATGGCCGGCCCAAACCCGTCTCTCCCGACAGCCTCCGTGACTGCGCCATGTTGGACCTCTTGTACGCCAGCGGACTCCGAGTCACCGAGCTAGTTTCCCTCAACGTCGCCGACGTCGACATTCGCAACAACCATGTCCGCTGTCTGGGCAAGGGCGGCAAGGAGAGGATCGTTCCCATCCACCAGGAGGCCTCGGAGGCCCTGCGGGAGTACGTCGAACGGGCCAGGCCTCGTCTCCGAAAGAAGTTCGAGGAGCAGGCTCTGTTCCTGAACCGCCGGGGCGACCGTCTTACGCGGCAAGGCTTCTGGCTCATCTTGAAGGGTTACGCAAAAGAGGCGGGGATCAAGACCCCCATAACTCCCCACATCCTCCGTCATAGCTTCGCCACCCACATGCTCAGAGGTGGCGCACCCCTCAGGCACGTCCAGGAGATGCTCGGCCACGCCAACATCTCCACGACCCAGGTCTACACCCACCTTGCCAGCGACCAGGTCCGGGACCAATACGACAAGGCCCATCCAAGAGCGTGACGTTCCGCGTTTGCGGCCCCGGTTTCCCGCCGACTATAATCTGACCATAGATTTTTAATCAGGACTAAACATGGCGAAAAAGTCAAAGCGGTTCGCCGCCAGACAATCTGCAAGCACCAAGAGAAAGAAGGGCAAGCCGAGTCTGTCCCAACGGCAGATCGAGCTTTCCGGAGTCTCTGCCCCCACTCCTACCCCTCCCCCCGCGGCCGGCGCCGCGGATACCGATGCCCCTGTCCTTGAGTCGACCGACGCTCTCGAATCAGGCTCTCCTTCCGAGGCCGTGGAGCGAACTGCGCAACCCGGAACGCAGGTCGTCGCCCCTGCAACTGCCGGAGCGCCCTGGCGCTACGGCTACGTCCTTACCGATGTCAGGCGTATCGGCCTGATCACTGTGGTCGTAGCCCTTCTTCTCGGCGTCCTTACTTTCTTCCTCAGATAGCCCCCTCTCTCCATTCATTCCGGCCTGGGGCCGGGATGCAAGGGTGGGGGAATGGTCTCTTTCCTGGCGGGGTTGTGACGCCGCCCCATTGACTGGCCCCGCACGGTTGTACTATATTCCCCTCCCCACATGCACCCATCGCACACCATAAATTGCCGACTACGGAACAAGAAAAGCCACCGACACTTCTTCCACAACCTCTGACTCAGATTTTCTCCCGGCAGAACAAACAATCAAACATCGTGCCTGTTACCGGAAGACAATCATACGCGAAGCTTTTTCCATTTGCTTGTCATATGCCAACTGTGCTCAAGCCGCATGCTAAAATTACCTGGTAATGCCTACGCTCTCCATCGCCGACCAGGTAAAGGCCACCCCCACTAAACCCGGCGTCTACATCTTCCGGGACGCCTCCGGCAAGGTTATCTACGTCGGCAAGGCCGCGGGCCTGCGCAGCCGAGTCCGCTCCTACTTCGCCGACTCCTCTT
Source organism: Dehalococcoidia bacterium (assembly GCA_965197585.1). GTDB lineage: Bacteria > Chloroflexota > Dehalococcoidia > Plut-88900 > Plut-88900 > Plut-88900. The sequence goes on along the minus strand of OZ240215.1, from coordinate 887,273 downwards.
CACTCACCCTCAAGGGTCGGCACCTCGCCGCGCGCATCGCCCAGTACGAATACGTCGTCACCGATTCCGAGGGCGAGGCCCTTATCCTCGAAAACACCCTCATCAAGCGCTACAAGCCCAAGTACAACGTCCGCCTCAAGGACGACAAGACATATCCATATATCAAGATAGACCTTGAAGAGGAGTTTCCCCGCGTCTACTTCACCAGGAGACGGGACGACGAGCGCGGCGCCCGATACTTCGGCCCCTTTGCATCCGCCAGTTCCGTCCGACGCACCCTGGACCTAATCAAGAAGCTCTTCCCCTACCGGTCCTGCACCAAGAACATCACCGGCACCGACCCGCGCCCCTGTCTCGACTACTACATCCACCGTTGCGTCGGGCCGTGCATCGGCGCGGCGTCCAAGGACGAGTACCGCCAGGTTATCGACCAGGTCATCCTGTTCCTCGAAGGGAAGCACGAGACCATAGTCAAAGACCTGAGCGCCAGTATGCACCAGGCCGCCGAGCGTCTCGAGTTCGAGCGCGCCGCAGCCCTCAGGGACCAGGTACGCGCCATCGACAGGGTATCGCAGACGCAGAAAGTCCACTCCCTACACCTCAAGGACGAGGACTACATAGCCCTGTCACGCGGCCAGGACGAGGCATGGATCGAGATATTCTTCGTCCGGGCGGGCAAGACCGTCGGCCGAGACCACTTCATCATGGAAGGCACCCAAGACGAGGGTGACGCCGAGATTATGGCCGGATTCATCAAGCAGTTTTACGACTCGGCATCCTACGTCCCGCCCCTCCTCCTCCTCCAGCACGCACCTGTTGACTCCACCTTGATTAACTCCTGGCTGGAGAGTAAACGAGGCCGTAGAGTACATATGAGGGTCCCCCGCCGCGGCAACCGCAAGAACCTGCTGCATATGGTCGCCGCCAACGCGGAGCAGGGGCTCGCGCAGCGCCACATCAAGTGGCTGGCCGACGCCGACGCCATCACCGGGGCCATGTCTGAGCTTCAGGAGCACCTCAACCTCCCCGAACTGCCCCAGCGTATGGAATGCTACGACATTTCCAACATTCAGGGCTCAAACCCCGTCGGCTCAATGGTCGTCTTCGAAAACGGAAAACCCAAGCCTGCCCACTACCGCAAGTTCAAGATCAAGACCGTCCAGGGCATCGACGACTATTCCATGATGCAGGAGATGCTCCGCCGACGCTTCCGTCGGCTCAAGGACTCCGTCAACGCCAAAACCGACAGCTGGACCATCGTCCCGGACCTCGTCCTCATCGACGGCGGCAAGGGCCACCTGGGCGCCATACACCAGCTCTTCCTGGAACTCGGCATCGCGCATATACCCCTGGCCAGCATCGCAAAGCGCTACGAGGAGGTATTCCGCCCCGACAGCAAGGAGCCGATTATCCTGCCTCGCAGCTCCCAGGCCCTCTACCTTGTCCAGCGCATCAGAGACGAGGCCCACCGCTTCGCCATTACCTTCCACAGGCAACTGCGGAAGAAGAGCAGCGTGAGGTCGGCCATGGACTCTGTCCCGGGCATCGGGCCCAAGCGGAAGAAGGCCCTCATCCGCAGGTTCGGTACGGTCAACGCCATACGTGAGGCCGACACCAGTGAGATCGCAGCCGTGGTCGGGATGACCCAAAAGCTCGCCGAGATCGTCAAAGAACACCTCTAACCCGGCTCCCCCATACATGTCCGATCAAACGCAAAACGCGCTGACAAACCTCCAAGAAGGGGTACGTCTCCTCGACCAAGGCCAGATCGACGAGGCAATCGGCCTATTCGACCTCGCCATCCGTCTCGACGGTACCCTGGTAGACGCCTACCTCCGCCGCTCCGAGGCCCACAACTTCAAGGGCCAGGCCGGCAAAGCCGTCACCGACGCCACCAAAGCCCTGATGCTCGACGCCCAAAATGCCGGGGCTTACGTCGACCGCGCCGCCGCCTATGTCAACATGGGCAATTTCGAGCGCGCCCTCGCAGACTCCAATGAAGCCATCGCTCTGAATCCAACCGCCGCCGCCCACGTCAACCGGGGCGCTGCCTACAGGGGTTTGGGTAAAGTCGTCATGGCTCTCGGTGACTTCAACAAGGCCGTAAGCCTCGATCCCCGGTATCCCCTCGCCTACAGCCACCGAGCCAGTGCCTTCCTAACAATAGGCGCTTTCGATAGAGCGATCCAGGACACCACCGCCGCCATTGACCTGGACCCGCATCTGCCCCAACCCTACATCGATCGCGGTGAGGCCTACAGACACAAGGGTGATTTCGATGCAGCCGTCAAGGACGCCTCCACCGTCCTGAGTCTGCAACCCAATCTCGTCATTGCCCTGGTAAATCGGGCCGCAGCCTACCTCGACCAGGACCGTGCCCCCGATGCCCTCGCTGATTCCGAGGCCGCTCTTAGCCTCGACCCGGACAACGTCCTCGCCATTAACAACCAGGCCGTGGCACTGGCCAAGATGGGCCGCACTAAAGAGGCTCTAGACTCCCTTGCCCGCGCCCTAACGCTGGCCCCAACCGACGAAGTTCGAGCCCATATAACAATGGTCATGGACCGGCTTACCGGCGAACAGACGCCTTCTTAGCGACATATCGGTCCTTTATTGGAGCGCCGGATGAAAGTGGCGCCTCTCCACTTGGTGTAAAATTGACCTACGTCTTCTGATCCTTTTCGACTATCTAATGCGATCCATAATCACCTTGACCCTAATCGTGGCCCTCCTGGCCTTTGCCGCGGCCTGCAGCTCGGGAGCAGCGCCTACGGCCACTCTGCCCGCGCCCACACCATCCCCGACTACCCCCCCGGCGACCCCCACTCAAGCCCCGACCTCCCTGATCGAATGGTCGGATGAAGACTGCATATTCCGCCCCCACGGCGAGTTGGGGGAGCTAACCAGGGTCACGCGCACATATGTCGAGAACGAACCCAAGCGCAACGTCGAGCGCCTATTCCTCAAGTTCCACCAGTCCGAGGCCGAATCGACCATCCTTCGCTGCGACATGAACACGGCGGGACTCTTCTCGACTTGGTGGGTGCAGTCTTTCCCCACCGAACAGGACGCCCAACGCCTCTTCGAGTCCCTCATTCTTGTCACCCGCCCCGGAGTCGATAGGCTTAACCAAAACCCTCGGTCCTGCGCCCTCATCAGAGCCGGTAAGGAAGGGCAAGACAGCTACAACCTGGATTTCGTAGACAAGGGCATCTGCGAAAGCAGCGTCTTCAACGGGCTCAGCGGGATCGTAATCTATGGCGACACTGTCATAGGCATCGACTCCCAGTTCTACGAAGAGTTCTTTGAGCCTCTCTTGGCCCACGCCAAAGCCCTGGTAGACAAGAGGACCTCCTCCTAGCTTGCGTGTCCCCGGCCTTTCCCCGACCTCACCCCTGCTTACCAGTGCCCCGACGCGTCCCATCTCCACCCTCCGCGCCCTCTTCGAAAACAGGTTCGTCAAGGAGGGTTCGCTCCTGGTCCTCGGGTACATCGTTTACATGTCCCTGCGCCACGTCTTCCTCGAAGAGGTTGAGGCAGTCGGCCGGACAAACGCCCTCAAAGTAATCGATATCGAGAAATTCCTGGGCATCTACTGGGAGCCTGCACTCCAGTCCCGCCTCCTCTCCGAGGCCTCGTGGATCGTGACCTTCTTCAACTGGGCCTATTCTCTGGGTTTTCTACCTGTAATAGTGCCCGGGGCCGTGGCACTCCTCTGCCTCCGCTACGATTCATTCGTATATTTCCGAAGGGTGTTCCTCATAAGCTACGTCATTACATGGGTGCTGTGGTTAACCCTTCCCGTCACCCCACCCAGGCTGATGTTCGAAGAGGGCTTCGTAGATTCCATAGAGGTCATGGGACCCGCGTTCTATAACAGCAAGCAGTCCATCGCCTACTATAACCAGCACTCCGCCATGCCCAGCATGCACTTCGGGTGGACTCTGCTCTTCTCGATCATGCTCCTAAGAACCGGGAGTCGAGCCTTGCGCTTATTCGGCGTCATTTTCCCAATTGTGGCCTTCTCCGCCATAGTCGTAACCGCCAACCATTTCTTCCTGGACGCGGTAGTCGGGGGTGGCATCATTGGTCTGGCTTTCGCCATTTACCACCTGGCAATACGCTCCCCGAAACCACGTGCCTCCTCCACTCGATCATCGACAATGATAGCACAGAGTGATATCATTTCATCGTGAGGCGGAAGCACCGCAGGACTCTCGCCGCGATACTAGAGACCCCGACCCGTTCAGGAATTCGATGGGATGACATAGAATCGCTCCTCCTGGCCCTGGGGGCTGAGTTAGAAGAGCGGGCCGGGTCCCGGATTGGTGTACGGCTAGAGTTACATTTCGCAGTCTTTCACCGTCCTCACCCCCGACCGGAGGCCAGCAAGGATCTTTTAGAGGCCGTCAGACACTTGTTGAGCGAGGCAGGAATCACCAATGTTGACGTATAAAGGGTACATAGCCAAAGTCGACATCGACTTGGAAGAAGGGATACTGTCCGGCCTTGTAGTTAATATCGGAGACACTATCCATTTTCAAGCAGAAACTCCTGCGCAGCTTCAAAAGGAGTTCGAGTTTTCGGTCGATGACTATATCGCTTTCTGTAGGGAACATGGTTCGGAGCCCGAGAAACCTCGTTCTGGCAAAATCTCACTCCGTGTTTCCCCGGAGGTCCATCGAGCTGCCGTATCCGCGGCCACCCTTGAAGGCAAGAGCCTCAACGCATGGATCGCCGATACTGTCGAAAAGGCGGCCCTCCGCTGAGCCTTTCCTTAAAACCTTCATAAAGAACGGAGGGGCTGGCAATGCCAGCCCCTCCGCCTTTTCACTCTTTGCTGTCCTAGTGCTCCATTATCAGACCACCGTCGATGTTTATCGACTGGCCGTGGATCCACGAGGCTGCGTTGGTGCACAGGTAGGCTATGAACTCTCCAACTTCGTCATCTGTTCCGTTACGCCCTATCGGCGTTGTCTGGGCCATCTTCTCCCATGCATCCGAATAGACCAGGTCGTCCATTCTGTGAGTGTCGACTGCACCTGGGCAGACGCAATTCACGTTCACGCCATACGGCCCGAGCTCCTCAGCCATAGTCTGAGTCATTGCCACCTGTGCGAAACACCCCGCGCAATAGGCAAGAGCGTCGGCTGTACCCCGCTTACCGGCCCCCGACGACACGTTGATTATCTTGCCACCCTCGCCCCGGGCCAACATCACTTGCGCCGCCGCCTTGGAGCAGAGGTATGTGCCCCAGACCTTGATATCCACCACTTTCTTGAAGTAGTAGTCGTCTAACTCGACTGTCGGGACTCGGTCCGCCCCCCGGGCATAGGCAGCGTTGTTAACTATAATGTCGATCCGCCCGAACTCGCGCACCGTGTTTGCCGCCATCTCAGTCACGTCCTCGGGGTTTGACACATCCACCACTTGCGGCAAAGCCCTCCTCCCGAGAGCCCGCACCTGCTCCGCCGTACTCTCGATGTCCTTCCAATTTATTGCTTTTTCGTCATCCGGGAAGCTGGCCGGGTTTCGTCCCGTTCCCGTCGGGACAATATCTGCGCCCAGCTTGGCCAGCGCCACGCACGCCGCCCTGCCGATGCCCCTCAATCTCCCCGCCCCAGTGACTATCGCTACTTTTCCGTCCAGCTCACCCATTGTGTTCTCCACTCAATTCTTATCCCGAAAACACGTTCACTCTAGCTCCCATGAGTATTAAGCGTGCCCAGAAAATGCTCTGGCGCTCCAGTCTACGTTTCTCCCTAGTGTTCCATTATCAGGCCGCCGTCGATGTTTATGGACTGGCCGTGTATCCACGACGACGCCTTAGTGCAAAGGTAGGCTATAAACTCACCCACCTCCTCATCCGTCCCGTTCCGTCCTATTGGCGTTTCCTGGGCCATCTGGTCCCATGCGTTCGAGTAAACCAGATCGTCCATCCTATGGGTGTCGACTGCCCCAGGGCAGACACAATTAACGTTCACCCCGTAAGGGCCCAACTCCTCGGCCAGCGTCTGTGTCATTGCCACTTGTGCAAAACATCCGGCGCAATAGGCAAGGGTGTCGGCATCGCCCTTCTTTCCCGCCCCCGACGACACGTTGACTATCTTTCCACCCTCCCCCCGAGCCAGTATCACCTGCGCCGCCGCCTTAGAGCACAGGTACGTTCCCATTATCTTGATGTCGACCACCTTCTTGAATATGGCGTCATCCAGGACCACCGTCGGGACGCGGTCGGCGCCCCGGGCGTATGCAGCGTTATTCACCATGATGTCGATTCGCCCGAACTCACGTACCGTTTGGGCGGCCATTTCAGCCACGTTCTCCGCGTTGGACACGTCCACGACCAACGGCAACGCCCTCCGCCCGAGGGCTCGTACCTGTTCCGCCGTACTCTCGATGTCCTTCCAGCCTATCGCTTTCTCGTCATCCGGGAAGCTGGCCGGGTTTCGACCTGTTCCGGTCGGTACTATGTCCGCTCCCAGCTGTGCCAATGCGACGCACGCTGCCCTGCCGATCCCCCTCAATCTCCCTGCTCCTGTGACTATTGCTACTTTTCCATCAAGCTCGCCCATTGCCTTCTCCGTTCCATTGTTATCCGTCGAAATCTGGGCCATTGAATGCCGAAAAGTTTAGAGACCGCCCACCCAATCCGTCAACGCTCTTACCCCCTTGCACCCGACACCCTAAACCCCATACTCTACCTGTCATGCAGGACTTCAAGACTGGGACCATAACGGCAAATGCGGTCGACTTCAGCTATGTCGAGGCGGGGAGCGGGCCTCTTGTCCTCTGCTTCCACGGCTTCCCCGACAACGCCTACACCTATCGCTATCTTCTCCCTAAACTCGCCGACGTCGGCTACCGAGCCGTTGCCCCCTTCATGCGGGGTTATGCTCCCACACCTGTCCCGGCTGACGGAAGATATCAGTCGGCCGTGCTTGGCCGGGACGCCTTGGACCTGATCCAGGCTCTAGGGGCCGATTCTGCTATCCTCATCGGTCACGACTGGGGCGCCCTAGCCACCTACTCTGCCGCGACCCTCGATCCCGAAAAGGTGACAAAGCTGATCACCCTAGGCTCCGCTCACCCCGGAGCGTCCCTTGATCGGGACTTCGACTACCTGCGAGGCACCTGGCATTCCTACTACTTCCAGCTTCCTTCCGCCGAGGACACCCTCCCTCACGACGACTTTCAGTTTATCGTCGACTGGTGGAAGAACGCTTCTCCCAACTGGGACATCCCGCCCGAGTTGCTGGAGTCGGTGAAGAAGACTTTCCGACAACCGGGAGTAGTGAAAGCCGCTCTCAATTACTACCGCCATGCCATCAACGCGTCTCTGCGAGACCCCAGCCTCGAAGATACCGAGCCCAAACTGGTTGTCGGCCCCGTCACCGTGCCCACTCTCGCTCTTCACGGCACCCATGACCGTCCCAAGCGCCTCGAATCTTTCGAGCAGATGGACCACCTATTCTCAGGCCCATTGACGAAGGTAGTCATCCCCGGTACGGGCCACTTCGTCCACCTTGAAGAACCCGAGGAAACGGCGCGCCTTATCCTGAATTTCCTGAGTTCTTAGCCGAGATCAGGCCCAATCCACGTTCAGTCCCGTCATCTCACAACTTACGTCCCACAAGAGCCTCGCTACTGTCTCGTCGTAAGACTCACGAGACGACTCGACCACACGCTCCCGCACGAAGTAACGCCCACTCACTCCCTCAACTTCCTCCGACGATGCGAGGTAGACCGACGTCCGGGCCCCGGCCTCCGCATCGACTGAAATTATCCTGGTCACGGCCTTTAGCTTGCGCGGCAATCCTCCGGCGTCGGCCAGCAGGTTGGTAGCCACTATCCCCGGATGAAGGCAGTTGACAGTGACCCCAGTCCCTTTCAGCCGCCTGGAAAGCTCGTATGTGAAGAGGATGTTAGCCAGCTTAGTCCGACCATATACCTTGGTTCGGGTATAGCCTCGTTCGGAGTGCAGGTCCTCAAAATCGATCACCGCACCCGCATGTACTTGCGATGAAACGTTCACTATGCGCGCCGGGGAGTTAGCTTTCAGAAGATCAAGCAGCAGGCCCGTCAGCAGAAAGTAAGCAAGGTGATTCACGGCGAACTGCCTCTCAAATCCGTCACCCGTGACCTCCCGCCGACGTGGTATCACCGCCGCGTTGTTCAACAGCACGTGAAGTTCCCCGAAGCCTTCTTTCACCTCTCGTGCGAACTTTCTTATCGAGTCTTGATCTGAAAGCTCGGCAATGAGCAGATGCACATCACTGTTCCCTGACTTCTCTTTGACCAATTGATGCGCTTTCCGGCCTCGCCCCTCATCCCGGCTCACCATCAGGACCCGGGCCCCGAGCTTCGCAAGCCCAACTGACGTAGTCAGACCAATACCTGCGTTCGCACCGGTGATTAACACCGTCTTATCTTTCATGTGTTCGCGATTGCCTCTCCTCAGATTCTCGCTTCCACGAGAATACCAGACTATGTGTGTCCCCCACCCATGTATAATCCTCAACCGCGAGGTCATTATGAAGCTGCACCTGATAGACGGCACCTACGAGTTGTTCCGCGCCCATTTTGCGATGCCGCCCCTCTCCGCCCCCGACGGTCGGCCCGTGGGAGCGGTCAGGGGCTTGGTGCAGACCCTCCTCTTGCTACTGCGCCAGCCCGACGTCACCCACGTTGCCTGCGCCTTTGACCACGTCATCACCTCATTCCGCAACGACCTATTCAAGGGGTACAAGGACGGGACGGGCATTCCGGAGGAGCTTGCAGCACAGTTCTCACTGGCCGAGGACGCGGTGCGTGCGCTTGGTATAGTCGTTTGGCCTATGGTTGAATTTGAAGCCGACGACGCCCTCGCCACCGCCGCCGTTGGATGGCAGAACGCCGAGGAAATTGAGCAGGTAGTCATCTGCTCTCCCGATAAGGACCTTTGCCAAGTCATCTCCGGCGACAAGGTGGTCTGCCTGGACAGAAGACGGGAGATCGTCCTCGACGAACATGCGGTCATAGAGAAGTTCGGCGTACCACCTACGTCTATCCCCGACTACTTAGCCTTGGTCGGGGACAATGCAGACGGAATTCCCGGCATCCCTCGCTGGGGCGCATCCAGCACTGCAACCATCCTCAGTTCCTATCAGAACGTCGAGAGCATACCGGCGGACCCCGACCAGTGGAATGTAAAGGTGCGCGGCGCCAAGGCCCTCTCCCAAAACCTGGAAAACATGCATCCCGAAGCTCTTCTCTACAAGAAGCTGGCGACCCTAAGGACAGACGTCCCCCTTGAGGAGGAACTGGAGGACCTGCAATGGAGCGGCCTCCCCAACCCCGGCTTCCAGGAATTCTGCAGCAGTTTAGGCTTCACTCGTCTGGCGGAGTCCAATCTGCCTGTAGCGGATAAGTAAGTATCAAAGAACGCTCTGTATTTTCGATGTTTACTTGACTCTTAGAGGGGTCATCCCTCCCGGGTAACCCAACTCCAATCCCCTACACTGCCCCGCTTGTTCATTCCCCTCTGCTGGCCCCTCAGATACGAAATCTGCCCGACGTGCTGTGCAATCTCACAGATAAGATGGGTCCACACCCTGCCTATCGTGTAGCCCCGTCGCCTCGGGTGATCGCTCGGCGGGATGTGGTCATAGTCATAGGGCTTTAGGGAGCGATGGTAGGCCCTGCTTTCGGTGCGCACCTCACGCCTATACTGGACAAGCTCCTCAAGAGGCGGGTTAGGGAATGCCGCCAACTGCTCCCGTCCGTACCCGAATCCCGTTTCGTCCGCCGCTATACCCCACCGAGTGGACCAGCCCCCTCTCTCAAACACCTGGGGCTGCCTTAACGAATAGTCGCTGATAAATATGTCCTCGGCCCGACTCATGTGCCAAACGAGAAAGCATATCGAGTTGGAGTCCTCGTCGGGCCTCCAGAGCAATTCCTCCCGGGTCAGGTCCTCCAGCATGTGTGCCAATTCCATTTCCAGTTCTTCGAAACTCTGTTCCACCATCTGTCTAACGTCCATATCGTGCCTCTCTACGAAAAGTCTAGTTGAGTGAGAGTGGGATGCACTCGTACATCATTATACCTACCACTGTGCGCCAAGCTGCATGGCGACTACCAGTATTCAACCTTAGCTTATCAGCAAGGAACCGCCCCATTCCCCTACTTCGGCAGGGGCCAGTCGGATTACGCCCGGCAAGTTGTCAAAGTCCGTGTCCGCTGAAATGATGCGGTCGACGCCCAGCCGTTTCATCACTGCTGCATGAACCAGGTCACGAGAACTCACCTCCGGGTAACGGTCCGCGAGATCGCCGGCCCACTCGACGTCTTCGAGGAATACAGGCTCCACTCTGTAGCGCATGGCCTCCGCGAAGGACTGAAAGATATCTCGGCCCAATGCCCATCTACCGGAAGAGCGGTATCGGTGCAAGAGTTCTTGCAGCACTTCGCTATCGGTAAAGAATGACCGCGGATGTAGAGCAACCACCCTCAATACTTGCAAGCAGGGCGCCTTGTAAGGATGCTCTCTCCCACCCGCATAGATCGGGATGTTTGCGTCAATAAAGGCCGCCGGGCTCATGAGCCGCCTCCAGTTCTCGGGACAGCTGCTCGGGGTCGGGGACGTCTTCAACTTCCAGGCTTCCTATCCTTTCGACAGCCCGTATGCGACGCCCCAGCATTATTTCTTCGTATGCGTCGTCTATCAAACGCCTGACAACTTCGGAAATCGGCTCGCCCTTTTCTTCAACCAGTATTTCCAGCCTTCGGCGGTGCTCCGAATCAAGACGCACGTCCAACCTTGCCATGTATTCCTCCCTGTACGTGCTCAAATGTACGGAAACAATTGTCCGTCAACAGCCATATCCTGTCAACGCTGACGTTAAATGGGCGCTCCTGAACTCCCCCCACCCGCTATACTGTCCCCCGACACCCCTGCCAAAGGACGACTACATGCTTGTAACAGAACGCCGGATGCGGTTCAGAGACTACCTCGCCCGCGACGGCTGCGTCCGGCCTGCCTCCGTGTTCGACGCCATGTCCGCCCGTCTCGCCGAGGCCGCAGGCTTCGAGATCGGCATGCTCGCCGGGTCTATAGCGTCCGCCGTGGCCATTGGCGCTCCCGACTGGACTCTAATCACCCTCACCGAGTTCGCCGACCAGGCCCGGCGCATCACCCGGGCATCCGACATCAGCCTTATGGTCGACGCCGACCACGGCTACGGAAACGCCCTTAACGTCATGCGAACCGTCGAGGAGATGGAGAACGCCGGAGTTTCCGCCCTGACAATCGAGGACACCGTGCTTCCGGCCCCCTTCGCCTCGGGCCCCGACTTGCAGCTGATCTCCATCGCAGAAATGACCGGCAAGCTCAACGCCGCCCTGAGGGCCCGGCGCGACCAATCTCTCGTAATTATCGGTAGAAGCATCGCAGGCCCCGACTCCGTTGTGGAGCGCGCCCGCGCCTATGCCAAGCTGGGTGTAGATGCGCTTTTCTTCACCGGTATCTCTACCATCGCCCTCTTGGAAGAAGTGCGTAAGGCCGCACCCATCCCTCTCCTCACGGGCTCAAGTTCCCCAGAGCTTGACGACCTTGATCGCCTGGCATCCGTTGGAGTAAGAATCGCACAGAAGGGCCACCTGCCCATCCGGGCAGCGATAAAGGCGCTCTTCGATACCTACAAAGCGCAGAAGTCGGGCCTGGGAGCCGACGACCTCAAAAGCACCCTCGCCCCCGAGGAAACGATGAACATCGCCCTAGGCCAGGACGCCTACGACCAATGGAAACAGGAGTTCCTGACCTAACGAGAGCCTGCTCTCGGCTGCGGGGCTACGTCGTGTAGGGCTCGGACCCCGGCCTCCGGTAGACTTCCCGCCCCCCGAGAAACACGTAGTCCACTTTCACGTCCAACAGTTCGTCGCCCGTCATGCCCATCGGGTCCCGGTTCAGGACCACGATGTCGGCCAACTTGCCCGCCTCCAGGCTTCCCTTTGAATCTTGCTCGCCGAGAGCAGCCGCCGGATAGATGGTGTGCATCTTCAGCGCTTCGTCTACCGACACCCTCTGCTCCGGGTCGATTATTTGTCCGGTGAACGTCTGACGTTTCACGGCGCACCAGATGCTGAAGAATGGGTTCAGGTGCCTGACCTCGGAGCCCGAGCCGTCTGAGCTGCAGGGCAGCTCCCACCCATCGTCCAACATGGTGCGGAACGAGAACCTGCCCTTGCTGGCATAGTCGCCCATGTACACCGGGAAGTAGTCTCCGAAGGTGTAGAGGAAAACGGCCTGGGGCGCCGGCATGATGCCTGCCCTGCGCCAGAGTTCCCGGGTCCCAGGGTCCGACACGAAGTTCCCGGCGTGCTCCATGCGGTTCACCATGCGGCCCGTGGGCGGGTCACCAAGTTCGATAGCCACCTTGCACATCGATTCCTGGGCCCTCTCACCGTTGCAGTGGATGATCAGCTGCAGACCCGCCTCTCGGGTCCCAACCATCGCATTCAGGATTTGCCTACGGTTCAATGCCAGCTTCCCTCTCGACCCATTCCGCCCGACGTAGGGCAGCTTCACCGCTGCCAGCGCCGCGGAGTACCCGCCGTCGGCGAACATCTTGACCCCTTGAATGCGCATGTACTTGTCGTCGGAGTTGATGGTCAGGTGTTCCTGCCACCGGCAAGCATCGTTTATCGACATGAGGCGCGGCACCCAAATGTACGTCCTGAAGCGGATGTTGATATCGCCGCTGCCGATCAGCCGATCTGCCAGCCCGATTCCCTCGGAGCTGTGAGATATGTCCCCAATTGTCGTCACGCCGTTGGCGGTCAAATGCTCACGGGATATCGCCTTAAGGGCCTTCTCCTTGGTAGACAAGTCGGGGCGGGGGATGGGGAGCAGGTGCTCGAGGTCCTTGATGATTCCGTTGGGGTGCCCCGAGTCATCGAGCTCCACCGTGGCGCCCGCCGGGACTCGGAAACCCGGGCCTATGCCCACGATCTCCAGGGCCTTGGAGTTCAGTATCAGGTTGTGGCCGCCGGCCATCATCGCCACAGGGATATCGGTGCTCACTTTGTCCAGGTCGTGGCGGTCGGGGAGGCGTTTATCCTTCAGCTTCTGGTCTTGGAACAGGCTCCCGTGGCCAAACAGCCAGCCCGTCTCCTCCGCCATGTCCATCCTCTCCCGAAAGGCTTCGATAACGTCGTCTATCGTCTCTCGGGGAGGAGTGTGTACGTCGACCCGGTTATACAAGGCCAACGAGGCCATCTCCGGGTGTACGTGGACGTCGACGAATCCCGGCATTATGGGCCGGTTCCCGAAATCGTAGGTGGTGAAGTCTTGCCCGAGAGTTCCCGACACTGCGTCCCTGGGCCCTACCCCGGCAATCGTGTCCCCTTTCACCGCAACGGCATCCTGGTCCCGACTCGGCGATCCGGCCATCGTTATAAGCTGCCGAGATTTCAGCAGCAATCCTCTATCTTCCGACGCCACAGGCCACCCCCTTCCCCGCCAGGACCGGCTCCCGTCCATTCGCAGCCGACTCCCGCGCCCTGTAGGGTGTCATAACCTCTTTGGCGAAGAGTTTGAGAGAGCGCACCATGTCCTCATGTCCGGGGCCGAAGTGGGTAAACAGTGAAAGGTGGTCGAGACCCGCCCTGTCGAAAGCGTAGACCTTCTCTAACACCTCATCGGGTGTTCCCATCAGCAGATTGTCGTAGACCTCCTGCTGGGACGGATCATCGTCGTTCGACTCGGGGGCCACGTAGGCCCTCGGGTTGGAGTTCTGAGTGTAGTCGTGCAGCCGTGTTCCGATGCGGTGGTTAACAATTACGTCCCGCGTCTTGGCGAAAGCCTCTTCCTTGGTCTCTGCGACATAGTACATCCTCGACATACCAACTCTCTGTTGCCCGCGGGCATGGCCAGACTCTTCCCTCCCCTGATGAAAAGCGTCGCAGATCCGCTGGATGTGGCTCATGGGACGCCGGAAGGGTGCATTGAATACGTTGTATCCCTTGCGGGCATAGTGCAGAGCCGTCGATTCGTGCATGCACCCAACCCATACCGGGGGATGGGGGTCTTGCACGGGTCGGGGCCAGATATACGTGTTGTCGAAAGACCAGAACTTGCCCTTGTGCGCTATTCCTTCATCCTTGCTGTGCCAGACTTTTTCCAGGATTCCGAGAGACTCATCAAAGCGGGCCCGGCTGTCCCCGAATTCCTGCCCGAAGCGGTCAAACTCGTACTTGTATGCGCCTCGGGCCACACCCAGCTCAAACTTGCCGTTCAACATGTTGTCGGTAGCGGCTATGTCGCCGGCCATCGCCAGAGGGTGGTGGAAGGGCAGAAGAACTACCGCAGTCCCGACAGTAGCATTCTTCACGTGCTGCCCGACCTGGGTGGCGCCCAGCAGCGCGTTCGGGGCAGGGATGTAGTGGATCAGGTGATGCTCCGGCACCCAGACATTGTCGAACCCCAGGTCATCGGCGAGAATCGCGAGCTCCAGCATGTTCTTGTACATGTCCAGGCCGCGCTGCTCTTCGTAGATCTGCATGAAGGAGAGGAACAGGCCGAATGTCATCATGGTCTATCTGTCCTTCAGGTGTTACCCGTTTAGAAATTGCGGAATCCGGCTAGCGGACATTCGCGAGGCTCGGCAAACAATACCTTTGCCACGCCAAAACTGTCAATTCGCCTTGCATGATCCTACGCCAGACACCTGAGGGGGCTTCCTCCATTGTAGGCTTCCATTTCCGCGATGATTGGCCTCATCTCCAATTTTTCGCCCCACTTATGTCCCTTGATCTCTGAAAAGGCACGGTGAATGTTGCCCACAAGCCGTTCAGCGTCATGCCATTCTGAGAACTCGCCGAGGTCCGCGCTTCGGGCTATCTCCAGCGGCCCCGCACCTGCGTCGAACCCCACCCTGGCGATGTCCTGAACGAACCGGAGGTATGCCTCGGTGGGGTCGAAAAGCTCTGGGCCGCACACAGGCCCGTGGCCCGGGACTATGGTCTCGGGACCGAGGGCTCTGAGCCTCTCGACGGCCTCCAGAGACCCGGCAACCGACCCCATGACGACAAACGGTGTCCCTTCGTTGAAAATCAAGTCGCCCGAAAACAGCAGCTTTAAGTCTGGAAGCCAGACCACGGTGTCGTTGGTCGTGTGGGCGGGGCCCATGAAGATAAGCTCCAGCCTTAAATCCTCGATGTACAGGGTCATGTTGTCCTGGTACGTCAGGGTCGGTGCGGCCAGTTCCAGGTTGCCCCAGTCCACATTGGGGAACAGCATACCTATGGGATTGTCGGGCTGCGGGAGTCCCGCTTCCAATATGGCCTCCCGGCATAGCTCGTGCGCAACAATGGTCGAATCCGGAAACAGATAGTTACCGTGAGTGTGGTCGCCGTGATGATGTGTATTGATCAGGGTTTGAAGCGGCAGCTTGGTTACTTCCCGTATCGAATCGATAAAGGCCCGAGTCCTGCGCTCGGTGAAGCACGTGTCGATAACCGTCGCCCCCCTCCTCCCCACCACGAAACCCGCGTTATTCAGTCCCCAGCTGCCGTCGGCCTGCAGATAGCAGAATATGCGATCAGCCACCTCCTTAACTTCAGGGGGTGGTAGTTCACTGCTCGTTCTAATCTCGTCAACGCTCATGGGAATTCCTCTCTGTTGCAATTTAGGGGGTGTTTTCGCTTGCCGACACGCGCTTGCATATTATATTGTCAGGCCGAAATTCCCAACGCCTGTGACCATAGAATGTCGCGGAGTTCGGATTCTACGGTACAGGAGATCGCAATGAGACCGCTGGAAGGCATCAAGGTAGTTGAGCTAGGCATCTGGTTCGCAGGGCCTGCCGCCGGTATGCTCCTCGCCGAGTGTGGCGCCGACGTCATCAAGATAGAGCCCCTCGACGGCGGAGACCCCATACGCGGCCTCGACCTGGAGGAACGTTGGGGAGCCAAGACCCCACCCTTCAACTACATGGCCGAGATGGTCAACCGCGGCAAACGCAGCGCAGGCATCGACCTACGCAAGCCCGAGGGTCAACAGCTAGTCTACCGTCTCGTCCAGACCGCCGACGTCTTCGTCACCAATGTCCGGCCCCAGGCTCTCGAACACCTGGAGATGACCCCCGAGACCATCACCGCCCTCAACCCCAGACTTATCTACGGTCTCCTCACCGGATTCGGCCCCAAGGGCCCCGACAAGAACAAGCCCGCTTTCGACGAGGTAGGATTCTGGGCCCGAGGGGGGTTCCTGTCCTTCATGGGCGAACCCGGCGGCCCCCCTACTCACCTGCACGGCGCCATGGGAGACCTGACTACAGCCGTCTGCATGACCAATGCCATCTCCCTTGCCCTGTTTGCCAGGGAACGCACCGGCAAAGGCCAGATAGTCGAATCATCCCTTCTGTCCAGTGGAATGTGGGTGGCAGGCTACGACCTTCACCGCACCCTGTTCTCCGGCGAAGACGTGCTTCGGGAGACCCGTACCTCCGCACCCAGCCCCCTATATAATACCTACCAGTGCGGCGATGGCCGCTGGGTCCAGTTTTCCATGCCCCAGGGTGACCGCTACTGGGCCCCGACCTGCCTGGCGCTGGAAGTCCCCGGCCTCGCCTCAGACTCACGGTTCAACGCCCACGGAAAGATGATGAAGAACCACCTGGAGGCCATCAAGCTTTTGGACGAGGCCATCGCCCGTAGACCATTGGTCGAATGGGCGCCACGTTTCGACGAATACCAGCTTGTATGGGCGCAGGATGCCCGCCTTTCGGAGGTTGTCGCCGACCCCCAGGTAAAGGCCAACAACTTCCTCACCGAGGTTGAGCATCCGGGTCTCGGGGTGTACCCGGAAATTGGCATCCCATTCGCGCTGCGGGACACGCCTACTCATCCCTCGGGGCCCGCGCCCGAGTGGGGCCAGCACACAGAGGAAGTGCTTCGTGAACTCGACTTGTCCTGGGAGCAAATAGTCGAACTGAAAGACCGTTCCGTTATAGCCTGATACCTAGTGCCCTTAATGGAGGAGCAGTAATGAGCCAGGAAACGCTGATATACGACCTGAAGGAAGATGGAATCCTCTGGATCCGTTTCAACCGCCCCCGGTCCCTCAATGCCGTCAACCGCGTCTTCGCCAGGGAGCTCAGGGAGGCCGTGGAGCAGGCCGAGGCTGACCCCGACGTGAAGATTGTAATCCTTACCGGCGAGGGTCGGGCATTCTGTGCGGGCGCCGACCTCAAGGAAGCTGCTGCAGGCATCCCTCCTGGACAAGAGAAACGTAGCACCCATAACCTGCAGACCGTGGCCCAGGTCTTGAGAGACATGCGCAAAGTCGCCATTGCCGCGGTAAACGGCTACGCTCTCGGCGCGGGCTGCGAGATTGCCCTCGACTGTGACCTCGTCGTTGCGTCCGAGGAGGCCAAGTTCGGGTTCCCGGAAACAGGTGTAGGCGCTACAGTGACGGGTGCGGGAACTTATCTGCTACCCCAGGGTATCGGTCTGGCTCGGGCCAAGGAGCTTATCTACCTGGGAGAGCATGTACCTGCCGCCGAGGCCAAGCAACTTGGCATGGTCAACCGCGTCGTTCCCGCCGACAAGCTGGTAGAAGAGGCCACCGCCGTTGCCCACAAGGTGCTCGAAAAGTCACCCATGGCCATTGCTCTGGCCAAGGCCGCGCTCAACGTAGGCGCAGAGTCGAACTTCGGCGCCGCCCTCACCTACGAGCGCGATTCCAGCATCGCCGCAGCTTCCACCGGTGACATGGTGAATGCGGGCCAAGCCTTCAAGGAGAAACGACCTCCGAAATTCCAGTAACACCGCCTCTCGGGCTCAGGACGTGATAAGGCCCTCCTGGGGCTGCGTCCAGGGCAGATTGTAGACGAACGAAATCTGTGGCGCCCTTGGTATCGGCATTTCTCCGAAGGGCACGTCTATAAGCACCGGCGCCTTGAGTGCCAGCGCCTGGGGCACCAGTGTCTCCAGCTCCAGCGGGTCCTCCGCCCTCAACCCGACAGCTCCGAACGACTCCGCGAATTTGACGAAATCGGGGTTATGTAAGTCGGTACCATAGGCTCCGTTGAACCCCTCCTCCAGGTCTCGGGCAACGTTGCCATATGAGTCGTTTCTGAAGATCACGGTTACAACGTTGATCCCGTACTTGACTGCCGTTGACAGTTCGGACGCGTTGAACATGAACCCGCCGTCACCCGCTATGCACACCACCGGCCGGTCCGGGTTGGCCACCTTCACTCCCAGCGCGGTCGGGAAGGCGTAGCCCAGGTTGAACGAATAGCCGGAATCTATGTAAGTCTTCGGGTGATTCACCTTCCAATGGGTGCGGGCGTAGTACCCGAACTGCGTGACGTCCCAAACTATGAAGGCGTCTTCCGGAACGCCTTTCTGCATCGCCTCCAGGACCGGGTACTGCGGCTCCTTCAGCCCGATGTCGTAATACGATATCAGGCTGCGCGCCGCTCTGACCGCTTTCGCGGGCTATGTTCGCTCACCTGCGCCAGCCTCCATCAGGTAGGGAAGCAGCGCCTCGATGGTGGCCCGAGCGTCGCCGTGCAAAGGTATCGTGTTGGCCTGGATTCTGGTGAGTTCCGTGTCGTCGATATTGATGTTTATCAATGTCGACGCCTCACCCGCCGGATTCCCCAACGAAAAGCGCGCTCCGATTCCTATAACCACGTCCGCCGACTGCATCACCTCGAACAGCTGATTCATCTCCTGCCTCTCGCCACGGGGGCTGAAACACGAGCCATATGACAGCGGATGGTTGTCAGGGATCGTCCCCTTGCCTCCGCTGGAAGTTACTACCGGTATGTTTGTCGCTTCCGCCAGCTTGATCAGAGCTTCCTCCGCATCCGACCTAGCAACCCCGCCCCCCGGCGAATATCATGGGTATGGATGAGCGAGCTATGACTCCTGCAGCCTCTTTCAGGTCATCCGGGCTAGGCACGATGCGAGAGATACGAGCAGGGTCGCGCAGCTTGATGTCTTCCCGTTCCACGCCCGCTTCCGGCGGCATCTCGATCAAGACGGGGCGGGGGCGACCCGTACGCATCTGCCTGAATGCCTCGAAGACGGCATCCGGCACTTCCCGGGGCCTGCTCGCTTGCCGATGTCATTTGGTCACGGGCCGCACAGCGTCGGGCTGGTTTGAGATTTCACGAACGACCCCGAGGCCTTTGCCTATAGCGCCGCGCGGGAATACGCATTGGTCAATCCGGATGCGGCGTTATAGAGTCCCACCCCCGGCACCACCATTGCCACTCCCGGTTTTCCCGACGTGCGGGCATAGCCGTCGGCCATATACGTCGTTGCCTGCTCGTGCCGAGTGGTGATCATCCGGATGTCCGGCTCATCCCTCAGCCCGGCGACAATCCCATACATCTGTATGCCCGGGATACCGAATACAACCTCAACGCCTTCCCTAACCAGAGACTTGGCAAGGGCTTCACCCCCACTCATTTTGACCATGATTCACCTACTCAATCCGGTTCTGGGTAAGTTCTCGCCGACAGGCCCTCTGGCCCCAGGCCGGCAACAATAGCGGAATGAAGGTCTTTCGGGCCTCGGGGCTATAAACCCTCTACGACTACTATGTTGATGTTGGAGGACTTGGAGCGCATGTCATTCAGGGCCGCGTATTCCGGCGAGCTTAGCCAGGCGTGGATCTGATCGAGGTTGTCGAACTGGAGTATGGCTATGCGATTGGGCGACCAGTCGCCAGAGATCACACTAAGCGCGCCGCCCTGGCAACAAACTTACCGCCGTGCCCCTCGACGGTGGCAGTCACTTTCACCAAAAACTGTCCGTAGAGGTCGGCATCCGTTATCTCTACATCGGTTATTACAAACGCTGCCATGTTCTCCCCCTTATTGCTTGTACGTCTCTCACTTGGTTCGTATAGCCAGATCATCTTACTACGCTAATGAGTTAGTCGATGAATATGGGTGAGCTATTGAGCCCTGATACAAGCCAGTTAGTTACAGGGTGACCCAGCCACTCCAATCCGACGACCTGCAAAACTCCTCCAACCCCGGGCCTCACCTCCCATGCTATCATTGCCGCCATGATTACCAAGCTCGCCCACGTCTCCATCCTCGTATCCGACCTAGATGAAGCCCTTGACTGGTATACCAACGTCCTGGGCCTCGAAAAAGGTGAAGACAACTCCTCCGTAGTGCCCGGTTTCCGGTGGCTCACCGTCGCACCCAGGGGCCAGACAGAGCCCGAAATAGTCCTCTTCCTTCCGGGCCCCTTCCAGGCTGAGGAGGACCGAAAGATTCTCCTGAGCCGCGTCGGGGAGGGCACAATGTGGATGTTTCACACAGACGACTGCGCCAAGGAATATGAAAGGCTCTCGAGGCTGGGCGTAAAGTTCCACCAGGCCCCCGAGACCGCGCCCTGGGGAGTCCAGGCAGTCTTCGAAGACCTTTACGGGAACCAGTTCGGTATCCTGGAGCCCGCCAACCTTTAAGTGCAATAGCGCGGACTCCGGGCAAACATAGCAGGAGGTGACCCCTATGGCTCGACCCACCCAGATGAGCGTCCTCGTGCCCACACACTACCGCGGTGACCTCCCCGCTCCCGCCGACTTTGTCAAATGGTTCCAGACTGTAGAAGAGCTGGGGTTTTCCACTGTCTGGATCCTCGACCGCATCTACAGCCCGTCCAAGGTCCCCGACGCCATGACCATGCTCGCCTGGGCTAGCGCCGTCACCACAAGGGTGAGGCTTGGCACCGCAGTTCTTCTACTTCCGCACAGACACTCCATCCTCCTGGCTAAGGAAGTCTCTACCATAGACTACCTCTCCGGCGGGCGTTTGGACCTGGGCATCGGCCTCGGAGGTCGGGAAGTAGAATTCCATTCATTGGGCATGAAGCTCGAGGAGAGAGTGCGCCGATTTCGTGAGAATCTCGCAGCCATGCGGGCAATTTGGTCGGGCCCCGACGCCGCCTTCGAGGGACGGTTTGTGAACTTCAGCAACGTGAACATCGAGCCCCGCCCCGTGCAGAAAGAGAACCTGCCCATCTGGATTGGCGGTGAGGCTGACGGCGTCCTGAAGCGTACCGCAGCGCTCGCCGACGGCTGGATAGGCGGAGCCCGCAACTCACCCGAAATCCTCGCCGAGAAGATAAGTAAGATAAAGGGTTTTGCAAAGGAGAGGGGTCGGGACCCGGACTCCCTCGGCTACGCCAGCCTCGAATACATGACCATTGATGAAGACGTGGATAAGGCTCGGGCGCGGAACCGAGGACTGGCCACGTCCGTCTACGGCCCCGCCTTCGACTCCGACACCTACACCACCTTCGGAGACTTGAACACGTGCGTCGCCCGTCTCCAAACCGTGGTAGACGCCGGCTGCAACGAAGTCATCATCTCACCCCCCGACCTAGACATCGCCCACCTCACCCGCCTCGCCAAGGAAGTCGTTCCTGCGGTGAAAGTGTAAATCCCTCCAGAACGGATTATTGGAACCATACCTTTTGAAGATTTACACCATAGGTTTCACCAAGATTGCCGCATCCGGGTTCTTCAATCTCCTGCGGAAGTCGGGGGCCAAACGTCTGGTTGATGTTCGGCTAAACAACGTCTCGCAGCTGGCCGGTTTTGCCAAGAAGAATGACTTGGAATATTTCCTGAACAACATCTGCGACATGGACTACGTCCATCTCCCCTCCATGGCCCCGACCAAGGAAATGTTGGACAGCTACCGGAACCAACACCACGACTGGAACCGCTACCAGCGTGAGTTCCTCGCGCTGATGCAAGAGCGCCGCATCGAGAAGACGATCCCGAAAAGGACCATAGCCGACGCCTGCCTCCTCTGCAGCGAGGACAAGCCCGACCAGTGCCACCGCCGCCTTGTCGCGGAGTACCTCAACCGGCACTGGGGCAACCTAGAAATCGTACATCTCGGCCAATAGGCCAGCCCAACTCGATAACAAAGAGGAGCGGCCCCGACAATGTCGGAGCCGCTCCTTTTTGAGTCTATTTTGCTTTCGGTCTAGTGATCGTAGGGCTGGAAGTTCTGGGTCGTGGAAGCGGCCCAGCGGTCGGTGATCACATTGACGATAGCCGGCTTGCCGGAGTCGAAGGCTCGCTGCAGGGCGGGTTTCATCTCTTCCGGCTTCGTGACGTATTCACCATGCGCGCCGAGAGCCTCTCCCAGCTTGTCGTATCGCTGCTCGAATCCGAGCTCGATTCCCGTCTTCAGAACGTCGTCGCCCTTTCGTCCCGACGCCCAACCGCCGTTCACGTTCACCACACACACCAGCGGGATGTTGTGCCTGACCGCCGTGTCTATATTGATGGCGTTGATCCCGAAGGAGCCGTCACCGTGGATTACCAGCGTCTTCTTGTCCGGCTTCGCCAGCGCCGACGCCAGCCCGAACGGAAGCCCGACCCCCATGCACCCCGACGCACCGGAGTTGATCCTGTGACCAGGGTAGTAGGTCTGTATGGACTGCCGACCGAAGTTCAAAGTCTCGTGGCCGTCTACGACCAACATGGCATCCCTGGGCAGGAATTCCCTGATTTCCTTCATCATGCGGAGCGGGTGCATCGGGATCTGGTCGGAGTTCAGGGTGGGCTGGCTTCGCTCGTTGTTGGTAGCCTCCTTGGCGCGCAACTGATCGATCCACGCACTCTTGCTCTTGTTCTCGAATTTCTGCTCTTTAGCCTCTTCCATCAGCTGTCGCAGCACCATCTTGGCGTCCCCGACTATGCCGACTTCCGCCGCCTTGTTGTGGCCAATCTCTTCCCTGTCCGTATTCACCTGGATAGTTTTCAGGTCCGCCCTAAACCGGGGGGCCTGCAGGTACTGCCAGATCCAGTTGATCCTGGTACCCACAACCAGGGCTACGTCGGCTTCCCTGAACGCCATTGAGCGGGCGGCCGGGAAGGAAAGTTCGTTGTCTTCGGGTATCACGCCCCTGGACTGGGGTGTCGTGTAGAAGGGAATACCCGTGGTTTCGACAAACTCCTGGATCTCCTTGGATGCCTTTGACCACATCACACCCGTCCCCGACAGGACCAAGGGCTTCTCGGCCTTGGACAAAAGCTCGATTGCCCTCTTAACTTCATCCGGGTCCCCAAGGATTCGAGCGTCGGTCCTGGAGTTGACCGGGAACTGTACGTTCGCCTCGTCCACCCGCTCGTGGAGCACGTCGCCGGGAAGGTCCAGGTACACGGGCCCCGGCCTGTTGCCCCAAGCTTTGCGGAATGCCACGCTAACCAGCTCGGGCATTCTCTCCGCCTTGTTCACCTGTCCCGACCACTTGGTGATGGGTCGAAAAACACTCACCTGGTCGATTTCCTGGAAGTCCTCCCAGCCGGTCAGGCTGGAGTTGCTGGACCCGCCCAGTGCCACTATCGGGCAAGCATCCGTGAATGCGGTTACCACTCCGGTCACCAGGTTAGTGGCCCCCGGACCCGAGCAAGCTGCGCACACACCGGTCTCCCCGGTTGCCCTGCTCCATGCGTGGGCCATCATCGCTGCGGCCTGCTCGTGCCGCGTGTCATATAACTTGATGCCCTCTTTCTCGGCGTCCAGATAGAAGTTATCCATCGGTCCGCCTGAAAGGAAGAAGAGGTGAGTTACGCCTTCGTGCCTTAGTGACTTCGCCAGAAGCCTGTTGCCTGTAATGTCGGCCATTGTTTCCTCCCTGGAATATACTGCCCGGTCACCGAGGCGCCTTACACCCGATGCCATTAACGTTGAAACCGAGAGGCCAGCGCGGCAAGCTACCGTGAAGACAGTTGCTCGAAATCTGGCCCCTCGCCACGGTCGGCTGAATTATAGGCGCGACGATTACAAGCGTCAACGCGGACGCTTATAGCTCCATCTCCCTCAAGTCGGCCGAGACTTTGAGTGGGGCATCCGTCACCGACTGAATATCCTCGACACTCAGGCCCGGAGCGTGCTCCGTCAACATCAGCCCATCCTCTCCAACTTCTATCACAGCCATGTCCGTTATGATCATGTTCACGCACCGTACTGCCGTGAGCGGAGATGTACACTCCCTCACGATTTTCGGGGTGCCCTTCTTGTCCGTGTGTTCCATGGCCGCTATCACACGTTTTGCCCCCGCCACGATGTCCATTGCACCGCCAATGCCGCCTATCAGCCGGCCGGGCCTCAGCCAGTTCGCCAGGTCACCCTTTTCCGACACCTGCATTGCCCCAAGCACCGTGATGTCCAGGTAACCGCCCCTGACTATCGTGAATGCTTCCACGGTGTCGAATACACTCATCCCCGGCAGTGCAGTCACGAAGCCCCCACCGGCGTTGGTCATGTGTATGTCTTCCTCGCCCTCCGGCGGCGAACCCCCGAACCCGACCGCCCCATTCTCCGTGTGGAACCACACCGTCCGACCTTCCGGTATGTAGTTTGCCGCCAGCGTCGGAATCCCGATACCCAGGTTCACTATGTCACCGTCGCGGAATTCCTTTGCGACCCTGAGAGCTATGGCCTCGCGGTCCAGCCTGAACATTCGCCTACTTTCCCCTGAATTCCCTGGGCCTGCGAACTATCCTGTCCACGTAGATCCCGGGGGTCACAATCCGGTCGGGGTCAAGCTCGCCAATCTCTACAATATCGTCCACCTCGGCAATCGTGACCCGGGCCGCAGTCGCCGAGGAAACGTTGAAGTGCCTCATGTTGCCTCGGTAGACCAGGTTCCCTGCTTTGTCCGCCTTGTGCGCCCGAATCAGCGAGAAGTCTGCCTTAATAGCGTGTTCCAGGATGTATTGCACCCCGTCTATCGTCCTCGTCTCCTTACCCTCGGACACCACCGTCCCAACACCCACCGGCGACCAGAACGCCGCAATGCCAGCGCCTCCGGCGCGGATCCGCTCCGCCAAGATTCCCTGCGGGTTCATCTCTATCTCTATAGTTCCCGCTTTGACCCCGTCCTCCAGAGGGTTCGGCTGCGGCGCACCCGGCGCTATCGGGTACGACACTATAGCCTTCGACACCTGACCGTTTTCCACTAGCACGCCCGGGTCTATCCGCAGCGCCTCCCGCTTAGCCCCGAACACCACCCCTATCCCGGCCGTGTTCCCGACAATGGTCAGGTCTCGCGCTCCGTGGTCCCTAAGTGCCCGCAGCAAGAGCATTGGCATCCCGCCAGGTCCACCAAAGTGCCCGATAATCACCATCGAGCCGTCGGGAATGTCGGCAACGGCCTCCGCGAAGGTTACGAAGACCTTGTCGGTTCGGGGCCGGCCCCGGAGCTTGGCCAGGGTCAAATCTGGACCTCTTTCAACTTTTCGCTGACATTCAGTCGGGCCTCGGTTACCGATTGAATATCCTCGGCGCTGTAGCCAGGAGCCGTCTCCAGCAACATGAATCCTTCCTCCGTGACTTCAACCACAGCCAGATCGGTTACCACCAGGTTTACACAACCCACACCGGTCAGGAGGTAATCGCATTTTTCCACCAGCTTAGGCTCACCGTCGCGGGTTGTGTGCTCCATGGCCACTATCAACTTCTTGGCTCCCGTCACCAGCTCCATCGCGCCGCCTATGTTCCCGGAGCCTCGATCCGGCAGTATCCAATTCGCCAGGTCTCCCTTTTCCGAGACCTGGAATGCGCCCAGCACCGTTATGTCTACGTGCCCGCCCCTGATCATGTTGAATGCGTCTGCGGAACTGAAGAAGGAGATACCCGGCGTAGCCGTTATGAACTGAGTCCCGGCATTGATCAGGTTAGGGTCTCGCTCATCCGGCCCCGCCAGCGGACCGTATCCCAACACCCCGTTCTCCGAATGCAGCCACACCTTCCGGCCTTCCGGCAGAAAGTTGGAGCACAGAGTCGGGATGCCCGCGCCAAGGTTAACGACGTCCCCGTCCTTGAACTCCCGCGCCACGCGGAGTGCAATGGTCGTCCTATCGAGCTTTTGTTTCATCTCAGCCAATCCTGACCCTCGACTCCGGCACGTGTACGACTCTTTGCACGTACACCCCGGGTGTCACTATCTCCTCAGGATCAAGCTCCCCGATCTCCACCACCTCCTCCGCCTCCACGATTGTGATGCGCGCGGCCGCGGCCATTATCGGGTTGAAGTTACGGGAGGTGCCCTTGTACACCAAGTTTCCCATCCGGTCTGCCTTATGAGCGTGTATAAAGGCAAAGTCCCCACGTAATGGCGACTCCAGGATGTACTCTTCGCCGTCAAACAGCCGTTTCTCCTTGCCTTCCTCCACCACAGTCCCAACCCCGACACGCGTGTAGAATCCCCCCAGCCCCGCCGCCGCAATCCTCATCCTCTCGGTCATCGTACCCTGCGGCAGCACCTCCACCTCGGCCTTCCCTTCCTTTAACAGGGTCTCGAACGGTGAGGGACTTGAAGGTGATGGCGACACCGGAAATGACGATATCCCCTTCGCCACCTGGCCGTTACTCACCAACACCGACACGTCGGCGAAGCCCCTCGGCCTGTCCACCTTCGGCGAAGGAGATCCCACTCCCATGCTGTTGCTCACGATGGTCAGATTCTTGGCGCCATGGTCTCGCAGCGCCACAAGCAGGTGACCCGGGTGTCCACCTATACTGCTGAATCCGCCAATCAGCACGGTAACGCCGTCCGGAATGTCGGAGACTGCGGATTTGGTGTCTGAATATACTTTGTCGACAGGCATGGTGGCTCGCTAGTGAGAGATTTTAGCACGCCCAAACCACATCGTAACACCGATGTCCCGGCACCTAATCAACCCGTTAATCCTGGGCCCGTCGAATAACAAACGGCCATATCAGACATGCCTGACTATATATCCACGCTCCCGTTGACATATCCCCCCACCCCTCCCTACGATTACGTTTGTCTCGACTCTAAGAATCGACTCGCATACCCACAAAACTAAGGATCCCGCTAATGACCACCAAGATCATAGACGCCGACAGTCACATTCTCGAACCTCCCGATCTTTGGCTCCAATATCTCGAACCCGAGCTCCAGGAACGCGCCATGCGCATAAAGACCGACTCCCAGGGACTGGAATACCTGGAAGTCGACGGCAAACCCGCCTCCGGGGTTCGAGGGGGAATGCTCGCCAACATAGCAGGAGCAGGACGAACCGACCTGGAGCATTTCCTCACCCCCGGCGCTGTTCCATATGAAGAGGCACGCGCCGACGCCCCAGCCTCAGGCGACCCCGACGCGCGGGTCAAATGGCTGGACTCGGAGGGCTCCGACAAGACTCTCCTGTACCCATCCCTTGGGCTTGACTGGCCCCAGGACTGCCGAGACCCCATCCTGTCTGCCGCTTATTCCAGGGCCTACAACAACTGGCTGATCGACTTCTGTTCCGGCCATGCCGACCGCCTACTTCCGGTCGCCCACGTTTCACTGTTGGACGTGGAGGAAGGCGTAAAGGAGCTCGTCAGGACTGAGACCAAGGGCATGAAGGGCGCATACCCGCCCGTCGTACCGTTCAATGGCATTCCCTACGGCGAACCGCACTATGACCGTTTCTGGGGCACGGCCGAAGACCTGGGCGTACCTATAAGTCTCCACGTTACCGGCAACGTTCACGGTGTCGGGGGAGACCTCTATCCCAGGGCATACACCGCTCCCTTCTGGTGGTTCCTGGTCACTGACATGGGTGACGTTCTAATCGCTTTCACCAGCCTCTTCCAGGGCGGCCTATTTGAAAGATTCCCTGAGCTGAAAATCGCTGTTGTCGAGACAGGCTCGGGCTGGCTGCCCTACTGGCTTGACAGGATGGACGGCTTCTACGACAAGATAGGCTTCACCACGCCTCTCAAGATGCGCCCTTCCGAGTATTTCAAGCGCCAATGCTGGATCGTTGTAGACCCTGATGAAAGGACCGCCGCTTATACCATCAATTTCGTCGGGGCCGACCGATTCATGTGGGGCTCCGACTACCCCCACACCGAGGGTGAGGCCGGGGCCCTGGACGAATTGAAGGAAAACATCGCCTCCCTGCCGGAGGATACCCAGGCCCGTGTCTTGGGCGATAATGCCGCCGAGCTATACGGCCTGTCCTAGCACGGGACTAACCGATCCATGGATATCCTCATCTGCAGCGACGGCTTCCCAGCAGTCGTCAATGCCCTGCAAAAGTACCTCCCGTCCGACAACATCATCCCCTCCGCCATCCCTGATCTGCCTCGCCATCTTCCGAACGCCAACGTCATCATCCCGGCGATGCACCGCGTCGGCCCTGAGGTCATGGACGCCACGCAGGCTCGCTTGATTAACCAGTTCGGGATCGGCCTGGAGGGCGTGGACATAGATGCAGCCACCGACCGGGGCATTTACGTCGCCAACGTGCCCGGCTCCCTGGCCACGAGCAACACGATCTCGGTGGCAGAACTCGCCATCTTTCTAATGCTAGCCTTAGCCCGGAAATATCCCCAGGCACGCGCTTCTCTTCAGGCCGGCGTCTGGGGCCAACCGCAAGGCATAAGTCTGCGAGGCAAGACAGTCGGCATCCTGGGGATGGGGACTATCGGCAAAGCCCTGGCCCGACGCCTGAAACCATTCGAGGTCACCCTCTTGGGCATCAAGCGCGACCCCACCACCGGCCTCGACCCGGACCTAGCCCTGACTTTCCTCGGCGGCCCCTCCGACTTGCCCATCGTCCTCTCCCGTTCCGACTTCCTAATCCTCGCCCTGCCCCTCACCCCCGAGACCCGCTCTATCATCGGCAGGAACGAATTTGAGCAGATGAAAAGCGGCTCCTACATCGTCAATGTCGGGCGGGGCGCCGTCATCGACCACGACGCTCTGGTCAAAGCCCTGGCCTCGGGTCACATAGCCGGCGCGGGCCTCGATGTCTTCTGGCAGGAACCTGTCGACCCCTCGGACGCCATCTTTGACTACAACGTAATTGCCACACCCCACGTCGCCGGTGTTACGGACACTTCTTACGACGAGATCGCAAAGGGCCTCGCAGGCAACGTCGAGCGTATCCGCTCGGGGCTTCCGCCTATCAACTGCGTCAACCTGTCCGCCATTGCCCGTTAAGGCACCAACACCTCGTCTTTCCACCCATCCTCCGTCTTGGTGTAGCGGTGCCGGTCGTGAAGCCGTCCCTCCCCCGAGTGCCAGGTCTCGATCTGATCCGGCACCACGTACACCCCCTTCAGCGACGCAGGCAGAGGAATGTTATCCTTGTCGGGATACTGCTTTTCCAACTCCTCGATTCCCGCAACCAGGTGCTCCCGAGACGGCACAACGGTGGTCTGCGGTTCGAAGGTCGGGTAGTACATCTCCAGCAACTTGGACCCGTGGCTCTTGTAGCTCCAGAACCGACGCGTCTCCTCTTCTTCCATCGGTTCCATCCGACCCCTGACGCGGTACTGACGAGACACCGTCGGCCAGTAGATTAGCAACTCGAACCCCCGCCCCGACTCCAGTTCTGCCCATTTCACGCTCAGGCCATTTAGCAGAAGCCCAAATCCTCGGTGGTCGACGTCCCGGAGGGATATCGCCCGCACCGCCCCACCCCCGTCCTCCGACACCGTAGCCAAAAAGCAAACGTTAGCATTCAAATCCCCCCTCTCCCGTGCCTTCTCTCTCTCCGAAACAATCTCATCTATCGGGTCCAAGGTTTTACTCCTAGCTCATGTTCAATGTTCATGCATTTCCTAGTCGTCGTCATTCTAAAATTGGACACCACCCACATCCCCGTGTATCATATGTCTAGTAGAAATAAATATATCACCTCCAGGACATCGACCCATCACCACTACCCGCAAGCGTTCCGGCCCCTCCGGTCGTCCCCGATATGACAGGAATCGCCCCCGTCCCCACTCCCCTCAGCCCAACGGGCGTGAGTTAAACGGAGCCCCACCCCCCACCCCTCGGATTGAGGGTCCATCCGGATTGTTCGGCAACATTCCCGTCTCCGCACCCATCCTCCGCGCCCTATCCGAGATGGGATACACCAGTCCCACCCCCATCCAGGAAAAGACAGCGCCGATTCTCTTCGAACGGAAGGACTTGGTCGGGCAGGCACAGACCGGAAGCGGCAAGACTACCGCCTTCGGCCTGCCCATGATCGAGGCCGTTGACCCTGACCTAAACCGTATACAGGGCCTCGTCCTGGTTCCCACCCGCGAGCTCGCCCTCCAGGTCACCGGAGAGGTCAACCGCCTTGCCGCCTACGCCGGTATTCACGTCGTACCCATCTACGGCGGCGAACCCATCGCACGGCAGTTCCGAGCCCTTGATAGAGGCGCCCATATCATTGTCGGCACCCCGGGCCGGGTCATCGACCACCTCACCCGCGGCACTATCGACCTCTCTCAGGTCAGGTTCGCCGTCCTCGACGAAGCCGACGAGATGCTTGACATCGGCTTCGCCCAGGACATGATCAAGATCCTCCGACGCACGCCCAGGGCCCGACAGACTGCCCTATTCTCAGCCACCGTTCCCACCTTTATCCGCCGCCTCATCTACTATCACCTAAAGGATCCCGTCTGGGTCCGCATCGGCGAGGCTATTGAGACCGTCCCCGAGACCGAACAGCTCTACTGCGAGGTCGCCGAGCGGGACAAGCTGGCCGGCCTCCTGGAAGTCCTCGGAGACCCCGACACCCAGGACCACTCCATCATCTTCTGTAGAATGCAGACCCGTGTTGATCGCCTCGCCAACGAGCTCAACCGGCGCGGCTACGATTGCCGTGGCATCCACGGCGGGTTGCCACAAGGCGAGCGGGACTCGGTAATGCGAGGCTTTCGCCAAGGTCGGCCCAAGCTTCTCGTCGCCACCAACGTGGCCGCCCGCGGCCTGGACGTCCCCTCTATCAAGTGCGTCATCAACTTCGACATGCCTGACAATGTCGAGGACTACGTCCACCGAATCGGCCGCACCAGCCGCATGGGTCGGCCCGGAACCGCAGTCACCCTGGTCAGCGAGTGGAACCTCGAGGCCTTCGACCAGATCAAGGAGAAGATGGGCGACCATCTTACCGAGCGTCAGCTAAGCCTCTACTAGCTCTTCTCACCGCTCCTGACCCCGCTTCTCAACCCTCTTCCTTCTTCACCCGGCTCGCGCTTATCGTCGCCCCTGCTGTGGCTAGAATTGCTATGTAGAACACCCCACCCACCGCCGCCCCGATAATCAGGGCTCCCGTCCCTCCCGAAATCACGCTAGTCACAGATGCCAGCACTACTATGACTATCGCTGTGATGGCAGCCAGCAGCAGCCATAGCACAAACCCGAAAGCCAAACCCGCGGCAAACGCCGATTCCGGCCTTTTCTCCCACCTTCCAATCCCGATGAAACCACCCACGAACGGTCCGATGGGCCCGCTTACAAAGTGCACCACTGGAATTAGCAACAGCAGCACGGTCACTGCCAATGCCATTAGGACTCCGCTGATCAGCTGCATAAGTTGATGTTCTTTCCTCAGTTACCGGGACCCGTGACCAGTGCCCCCACCGCTATCGAGTCTAACCCCGCGTCGATCTGGTCCCAATTTTCTCCACCGTCTCCGCTCACGTAGAGCTTTCCGGAGTCGGTACCGGCATAGACCCGGTTACGGTCGTGAGGGTCCCACCCATACGCGATTACCATGTCGTCATCTGCGCCAATTTTCAGCTGTGACCAGCTTTCCCCCGCGTCCGTCGACAGATAGGCCCGTGCCCCCGACCTTCGGCCTGCGTTGTCCGATACCGACACCATAACCCTCCGATGGTCTTCAGGCGCCGCCGAAACGGGCACCGAGTACCGGTTTGCCAACCCTGAGTTGACCAACCGCCACGAGTCGCCAGCGTCGTCGCTTCTGTAGGGGCCGTTTGCAGTCGCCGTGTAAATGGTTTCGGGTTGGCTCTCACTGATGTGGATCGTGTGGATGTCCGGGTCCGTACCCACGAGTTGCTCCCACGTTGCTCCCCCATCCCTGCTCCTCACTATTCCCCCACCTCTATCCCCGCATACATCGAGTAACGGTCTCCAGGCCGGATTCTCAGCTCCCGCACATGGGACTTCCGAGACCCGTGGAACCCCCACTGCGCTGCTTCGGGCATACCGGCAAAGCCTCGACACTCCTCCCAAGACTCGCCGCCGTCGGTGGAGCGGTAGAGGGCCGCGGGCTCAGCGCCCGCGTACAACAAGTCCCCGTCCTCGGGGTCAACGACCACGCTGTGAGCGAAAGGTTCGGGGTAGGACTTCAACTCGTGCCACGTGGCCCCGCCGTCATCGCTCCGCCACAGCCCCGACTCATACGCCGCCAAATAAACGCGTCCCGCCGCGGACCCTGATACTGATACCCGGGCCGCAGCATGGTCCAGCGTCAGCGCTCTTACCTCTTTCACTTCTCCGCCATTCCCGTTGACGTCCAGCACCCGGACCCCGTTGTGAGTCCCTATGTAAAGCCTTGTCGCTTCTTTCATCGGTTGCCTTCCTCTCAAAGTTCCCTAGGGACCACTCTCCATCTGCGAGGCCTGGGGCATGGGCCTCGCCGCCTGCAAAGACAATATCCCCACTGCATAGATCACAATCACTACCACGAACCCGATGGCATAGCTGCCTCGCAGGTCGTACACCGACCCCATAAGCAGTGGCCCCAGCAACGATGAGGATACCGTAGCCATGGTCACGAATCCATATATCGTGCCGAAGTTCCGCATCCCCACCGTGTCCTGCACCAGGATCGGCAACGCCGACCCCATTCCCCCGAAACCCAACCCCAGTATCGGCGCGAACAACCACAGCGCCGAATATCCCGGCAATGTGATGAGCGCCACCAGACAGACGCCCTGTACGAACAAGCTCAGGCTCAGCACTTTCCTGGACGCCAGCCGTTCCGTCAGGTACCCAAACGACACCTTGCCCCCCATCCCGAATACCGCCATCAGGCTGAGAAATGCCGCTGCCTGCTCCTTCGGCAGACCCTCGGCCTCCAGGTGAGGAATGATCTGGGTCAGCATCGCCGAATAGGCGAAGCTGGCTGCCACCGTTCCGATGGTCATCGCATAGACTAGGGGGCTGCGGAATGCCTCCCTCACCGTGGCCCCCCTGTCCGAGGCCAACAGCGGAGCCCGTGACTCCGATGCGGTATCTTTCGGCTCCGCTCCCGCTTTCCTCTCCCGCACGAACAAAAGCGCCAACACCCCAACCAGTCCCGATAGCGCCCCCAACACCGTGAACCCCCACCTCCAGCTTGTTGCCGTGATCAGCGCGCCTATCGAAAACGGCAATATGATTCCCCCGAAGTTTGCCCCCATCGACGACACCCCCATCATCCGCCCCCGAGTCCTTGGAAACCAGCTCCCCACCAGCTTCGGCCCAGCAAGCATCGTTGCCCCAGGAAACGCCACGAAATGCACCAAGCTCAGCAGGTACCAGTGCCATACGTTCCCCATGAGGGGGCGCAGCCCGAAGGTAAGTGCCAAGGTAAGTATTGACGCTGCCATCACCGGTCTCGCGCCGAACTTGTCCAGGGCCCGCCCTATCAACGGCGCTACCAACGACGATACGGCGGCGAACGATAAGGACGCGTTCAACTGCGTCCGGTTCCACCCGAACTCTTTCTCCAGGGGTTCCACGAACAGTCCGAATGAGTAGTGCGTCCCGCCTATCCCGACAGCCATCCCGAGAAACACCACCCCGATAACCACCCACCCGTAGTCAGGCCTGATCGAGCGTACACCCGAGACCAGCCCTCTCATGTCGAATGAAGCTTGCGATAGGCCGTTCTTGATGTTCAATGTCTATATGACAAGGCGAAATTTATGACCGGTGACTCGAATGCCGCGTTTAGTTTGAAGCTGGCACCCGCTTTAGATTCTCACTAAGCAGCCGGATATGCTCGGGGCCGATGCCGCAGCACCCGCCTATGAGCCGGGCCCCGGCCTCCACCCAACCCCTCGCCGCGTTCAGGTAGTCCTCAGGGGATATCACTGCATCGAAATTCCAGTTGGGTCGGGCCCAGTAACCCGAGTAAGCGTAGGCTCCCAACGGCCCGGCCCACTTCTCTTTCATCACTTCCAGCGTCGGCGCTATGTACTCAACTTCCGAGTGCATGACTATTGCCATGTCTCCGCCCAGCGCCATCACGTTGCCCAGCATTTCCTCGAAGGTTGCCCCATCAGCTATAGCATATTCCCCCAAAGGCATTACTGGCTTACCGGCTTTGACTTCGCTGCTGAAGCCCGCCCACACCGGTATCCCAGCCGCCAGCGCCACTTCCATTATCACGCTGGCCCGTTCCACGTCCCTGAGCATTTCCAATAGGAGCAGGTCGACACCCTCCTCCGCCAGTATCTCCGCCTGTTCCCGGTAGCTATCTTTGAGGAGGTCGATCGGCGGCGACTCATGCCCCAGAATCTCTGTGTAAGCCCCGAACGGTGATATCGATCCCGCCACAAGGACTGTCCTCCCCTCTGATGCCTCATCCACTGCCTGCTTGGCCAGCGACACGGCCATTGCGTTAATCTCCCGAGTCGCATCACCCTGTCCCGCCGCAGACAGGCTGTGTCTCGCCGAGGAGAACGTGTTTGTTGTAATCACGTCGGCGCCCGCCCGAATGTAATCCTTGTGCACTTCAAGCAGGGTCTCGCTGCCGATCTTGCTCCCAAGCCCCGACCACACCAGCTGGTCCATCGGCACCCCCCGCTTTTCTATCTCCGTGCTGATCGCGCCGTCGAGGAGCACAACCTCTCCCTCATCCAATCGTTCTTTCACGATGTCGTAAGCTGCACTGGCCATCTGGCAATTCCCTCCCTGCGTATGGATTCCACCTACGCACATACCCTTGGCCCCGACAGTATATCCCACCTTCTTAAACCGATGGTCTAGCCCACAAACAGGTGTGATATCACTCCGCACCTTCCTTCCATCCCGAGGCCCCTTACATCCCATCCCGAGGCCCCGCGAGGGATCTCAAACGCCTGCGTGCACAACACAGACGCCTATCCGACCATCCTTGCCCCCCTTCCACCCCCTCCCATCATTCCCGACCCCTATCGGGCGGAACGTGCGTCTATGGCGTGAATCCATCCCCCACCTCTCTCGTCATTCTCGTACCCCGACACGGGAATCCATCCCCGGTGCGGGGCCGCTCATCCTGAGCTAAGTCGAAGGGTCGAGCGGGGGGTGGCCCACCTTAGCCAATTCGTTGCCCGTGCCACCCCCCTCCCGTCATCCCCAACTCCGATCAGGAGTCCATCCCCTTCTCCCCAGTATTGAACTAGAGGCCCGCACGGGTGCCGTGCACCCGTGCGGGCCTCTGTTCTTATCTCCCCCTCTCCCTTAATGGCCCTAAGGGAGAGGGGGATAAAGGGGGTGAGGGTTCCCCGGTGGGGCTGGGGGGTGTCTCCCCAAGTGTGACACGAACCCCTTGACTCTACTTGAACACCCGTGCTACTATCCTCACCGTTCGAACACCACCCTAACTATCTCAAGGAGGAACCAAAAACCCAGGGAAGCCCACCCGGCCCCACCCGAGGACTCAACGCCTCAGTCCATCCCAACGGCCCTCGCGCAGGCCCGCGGTACAAGCGAAGGTCGCCATCTCCTCATCCCCACGGGTCCCGTGCCCCTTTCCCTGGTAGTCAGGCGATGGAAGATGCCTGGACGGCGTCATAGTGGACCGGCCATTCCCCGCCGAGAACCCGTCTCGGTGGTCGGTTAGCAGCGAGCTTACGCTTTATCAAGCAAGGGGTGGCGGACCGGCTATCCCCGGCCGAGACTCCCTCTCGGAGGTTGGCCCGCCTGCGAGCTTACGCCATATCAAGCAAGGGGCCGTTGGGCCGCTTGGACCCTCGGGTGGCCCACGCAAATACCATATCTGAGGGGGCTACTGCCCGATCACTGGCCCCCATCATGCCTGCGGGCATTCAGAGGCGGGGTCACAGCCGGACTATCTCCCCGGAAAGTCCGTGTTTATCATCGAGCATTAGGGGTGGCAGGGCTTCCACGCCTCGGAGCAGCCCAACATCCGCCAGCAAAACGGGGCAAAACCGACCAACCAGCGTCTTCCATCGTCAACCCTCCCAACAGACAAAACCCCACCCCACCCCACAATCGAAGATGGAACATCCGCCTAAGGAGGACTGAAGAAAACCCCGGTGTGTCACTAACCTACCTGACGAGTACACCCAATTGACAACCGCCCCATCCAAAAGCATACTCGCCAGGTGTTTCGTCGAGCGCAACGTGCCCCGGTAAAGAGGAGGGATTCATGACACTGCCCGCACGCATGAAGTTCGGCATTTTCATGGCCCCCTTCCATTGGGCCGCCGAAAATCCTACCCTCTCCTTCGAACGCGACATGGAATTGCTGGAGTGGCTCGACCAGCTGGGCTACGACGAGGCTTGGATCGGCGAGCACCACAGCGGCGGCTGGGAGACCATCGCTTCCCCGGAGATCTTCATCGGGGCCGCCGCCCAGCGCACCAAGCACATCAAGCTGGGCACGGGCGTCCTCAGCCTTCCCTACCATCATCCCCTCATGGTCGCCAACCGCATGATCCAACTCGACCACATGACCCGAGGCAGAGTGATGATGGGGGTCGGGCCCGGGGCCCTTGTCGGCGATGCCTTCATGCTCGGCATCGACCCTCCTCTCCAGCGCCAGCGCATGGATGAGGCCCTCAACATCATCCTACGCCTCTGGACCGAGACCGACCCCATCACCTATGAAGCCGACTGGTTTACCCTCAAGGAGGCCACCGTTCACCTTCGTCCATATACTCTGCCCCACATCCCGGTCGCCGTTGCGGCATCCTACTCCCCCGCCGGAATGGTCTGCGCCGGTAAGTACGGCCTCGCCGTCCTCTCCCTGAACACCATCTCGGTCCCCGGCGCTGCAGCCCCCGACCTCGCCAAGTTCTGGGACATCGCCGAGGAGACCGCCGACAAGTACGGCAATACCGTCAGCCGGGACGACTGGGGCATCGTCATCCACGTCCACCTCGCCGAGAGCCGCAAGGAGGCCATGGAGCAGGCCCGAGAGGCCTCGGGCCGCTATCAGAAAGAGTATTTCGAAGATACGCTCGGATTGCCCAAGGCCTTCGACGGGCCACAGGACAAGATCATCGACCACATGGTGGCCACCAACAACTGGTGCGTCGGCACCCCCGACGATCTCGTAGACACCATCCTCCGCCTCGAAGAGGAGTCGGGCGGGTTTGGAAGACTCCTCATTCAGGCCACCGAGTGGGGCACCCGAGAGCAGGTTCTCCACAGCTACGAGCTCCTTGCCCGCTACGTCATGCCCCGCTTCCAGGGCTCGGTAACCAGCCTCCACGAGTCCCGGGAATGGTCAGTCAAGAAACGTGCGGAGCTCGTTGCCCTCAATACCAAGGCCATGGAAAAGGCCAAGGCCGACTACGTCAAAAACGTAGCCGCAGGCCCCTAGCCCCGACCCAAAACCTTAGATTCGGAGATTGCACCTTTATGCCTAACTGGGCCGAGACCATAGTTGAAGAGCTGAAGAAGAAAGAAGTATCCCTGATAGTCTTCGTCCCCGACATCAGTATCGACAGAGTTACCTCCCTGCTGGAAAGTGATCGCTATTTCCATGTCATCGCCGCCACCAGGGAAGAAGAGGCCATCGGCATCGCCGCCGGGGCCTTCGCCGCGGGGCGGAACGCCGCCGTATTCATGCAGTCCAGCGGGTTCGGCAACTCCGTAAACGCCATCTGCAGCCTCTGCATCCCCTGCCGCTTCCCCATCCCCATATTCATTAACCTTCGCGGCGAGGTCGGGGAGTTCAACATTGCCCAGGTCCCCATGGGCAGGGCCACCCGACCCATCCTGGACGTCCTCAACATTCCCTTCTACACCCTCGACACAGACCGCAACCTCGACAAGACCGTCGGCGGGGGACTCAAGCTATGCTACAGCAGCCGCGAGCCCGTCGCCTTTTGCCTTACACCCTTGCTCCACGGAGGCAAGCTTGCTTAGATTAGACGCCACCAAGATGATCCTGTCTCACCTCAACGACGAGGTGGTGATTTCAAACCTAGGCCCGACAACCGATGAGCTCTGGATATCCGGCCACCGGGACCGCAACTTCTACACCTACGGATCCATGGGCCTCTGCTCGTCCATGGCCCTCGGCATGGCCCTCTCCACCGATGAGAAGATCGTCTCTCTCGACGGAGACGGCTCCCTCCTGATGAACATGGGCACGCTGGCAACCATAGCCCGCGAAAACCCCAAGAACCTTGTCGTCATAGCCTGGGACAACGAAGAGTGGTGCCAGACCGGGCACCAGAAAACTCACACTGCCTTCTCCACCGATCTTGAAAAAGTTGCGGCAGGTTGCGGTATCGAAAAAACAGCCACCGTCCGAGACCTGGAGTCGCTGGAAGGCGTCCTGGTGCACGCTCTGGCAGAAGACGGACCATGGTTCATCAACGCCAAGATCGATGAGGGCGAGGAATACCCCGTCATGCCCATCGAGCCGGAGGTCACCCTCTACAGGTTCCGCCGGACCTTCACGGACATCCCCACGGGACACCTCACCGCCGCCCCAGAAGGCAGACCCTAGACCCGAGTCCTATGATCAACCATCGCCACTCTCCAATCAGCTAAACTGGCTCCCGCGACGCGGGCTTCAGCAAAGTAGATTGTTTCTGGATGTACGCAGGCCACGCAATCTTTGGCGGATACAAGTAAAGGAGACCCACATGCTCGACTGGTGGGGGCAACCCCGACGCCGCATTAAATTCCCCAAAGACGTTAAGCTACATCTCTATGAGAAGCAAAAGGGTCGCTGTATGTACTGCGGCATCAAGTTGGAAATCGATTACTTCGAGGCCGACCACAAGACTCCGTTCTCACGTGATGGGCGCGATACATTGGGGAATTTCCAGTTGATTTGTGGCCCTTGTAACAAGTGTAAGTCCAACCTAACAAACG
The DNA here is from genome assembly GCA_965197585.1 of Dehalococcoidia bacterium. Taxonomy (GTDB): domain Bacteria; phylum Chloroflexota; class Dehalococcoidia; order Plut-88900; family Plut-88900; genus Plut-88900. Next base: position 848,423 of record OZ240215.1, on the reverse strand, counting down.
CGGAGTTTCGCAACCTGTACGAGTTATCTCCCGCAAGTAAGGCTAAGGAGCCTCCTACACGCGTCATTCGGCGGAGGCACTTCAATAAGATAACGAAAGAGCTTGCGAAGGAAGCTGCCAGGAAGCGGCGTGCTATGAGAGAGGATGACTTGTTTGACCTGCTGGGTTTCTAGCTAATGAGCATCGAGGCACACGAAACAGACGCAGGCAGGCGATATCTACGTATATCCGGTACATATTCTCGAGGTCGGCAACGATAGTGGAAATATGTGTCCAGAACAACGAAAAAGTCCAATGCCGAGCCTTCCAAGTCCTTAGCCCCGAGAGTGAAGGAGCAAACCCATGATTACCAAATTCGGCACCCTATTCGCGGGTCACGTGGACATGGAGACTGTCGGTCTCTCGGCGCCCGCCGTCAACGACCGCCTCTATCCCAACGAGCACTTGATAACCGCCTTTGACCGGGCCGAGGACATGGCGAAGCTCATGGACGACCTCGGCTACCACACGCTATGGCTCGCCGAGCACCACTTCCAGCGTGAAGGCTACGAGTGCATCCCCAACATCCTGATGCTCGCCATGCACCTGACCAGCATCACCAAGAAGCTCAAAATAGGCTCCGGGTTCAACATCACCACCATGTGGCACCCTCTCCGCCTCGCCGAGGACTACGCCACCGCCGACGTCCTCACAAAAGGCCGTGTCACCTTCGGCGTCGGCAGGGGTTACCACACCCGGGAGGTTGAAGTCTTCGACGCCCCTCTCCTTGACCAGGACGCCAACCGAGACCTCTTTGAAGAACAGCTCGACATCATCTTTAAAGCTTTCAACAACGAGTCTTTCACCCACCACGGAAAGTACTACGACATCCCCGCCAAGGTCCCCTACCGCGGCTATGAACTGGAAGAGCTTACTCTCGTCCCTCGGCCCGTCAACCTTCCCGTCGAGTGCTGGCAGCCCATCGTCAGCGGCAACCCCAGGGGCCTCAACTTCATGGCGAAGCACGGCATACAGGGCGTGATCGGCGGCGGCGTGGCCCAGGGTGGCGCATCCAACAAGGTCGTAAGGACCTGGCAGGAAACCCTGGCCGCCCACGGCCGGGAGACCGAGCTAGGAGGCGACCTCCTCATGGGTTTCTCCTTCCACATCGCCGAAACCCCCGAAAGGGCGATCCAGGAGGCCCGTGACTACTACTACGAGGACATGAAGATGTTTGCCCCGCTCAACATGCGTCGGGGCATTACCCCCGAGCAGATCGAGATCCTCGGCGACCCCGCGAAGGCCCCCTTCGCCGACCTGCCGAAGATCGAGGATGATGCTGCACGAGGAGGTTGGCTGTGCGGCCCACCCGATTTCATTATCGAGCAGCTTATGAAGGTCCAGGAGATGTACCCTGGCCTAGAGCGCATCAACGCCGGCAACGCCATCGGCACCCCTCACGCGGTCGTGATGGAGCAGCTGGAACGGTTCGGCAAGGAAGTCATGCCTGCCTTCACCAAGCAGGCCGAGAAACCAGCAGAAAGGACGGTGGCCTCATGATCGACCCAATCACTCTCGAAGTCATCCGTCATCGTCTCCAGTCCATCGCGGACGAGATGGAGATGACACTCCTCAAAAGCTCTTACTCCAGCGTAATCAAAGAGGGCCTCGACGCCTCCACCGCTATATTCGACATCAACGGCGACACCATCGCCCAGGGCAACTCTATCCCGATTCACCTTGGGAGCCTTATACCCGCCGTCAAGTCCATCACCGCCACCTATCCCCCCGGCACCATGCAGGAGGGCGACGCCTACATCCTCAATAACCCCTATCGAGGCGGTACCCACCTCCCCGACGTCACTATCATCACCCCAGTCTTCCACAACGGAAAGCCAATCGTCTTCGGCTGCACCATCGCCCATCACCAGGACCTCGGTGGTAAGACGCCCGGCAGCATCCCCCCCGACGCCACGGAGATATTCCAGGAAGGCCTGATAATACCTCCCCTCAAGCTCTACGAGGCCGGTGTACCCAACCACACCCTCCACGAGATTCTCCGCAACAACATCCGTATCCCCGACATGGTCATTGGAGACATGCGGGCTCAGCTTGCAGCTTGCCACGTCGCCAAGACCCAGATTGCCTCCCTCCTCACCGAGTATTCTGAAGAAACCCTGGTCGAGGCCATGGCCGCCTTACTCGACAACTCCGAAAAGGCCACCCGCAAAGTCCTGGAACAGATCCCCGACGGCACCTACTCCTTCGAGGATTACCTCGACAACGATGGCATCGAGATGGATATTCGACGGCTGATCAAAGCCACAATTACCATCCGGGGCTCGAACATCACCGTCGACTTCACCGGCTCCAGCCCCCAGGTGAAAGGGCCTTTCAACTCCCCTACCGCCTCCACTATGTCCACCGTCTTTTACATCGTCCGCGCAGTCACCGGCTCAGACATCATGAGCAACTCCGGCTGCTTCCGACCTATCAACGTAGTCCTTCCCAAGGCCAGCATCGTCAACCCCGACCACCCTGCGCCCGTCAACTCTCGTACCGCTACCGTCAAGCGCATCACCGACGTGCTGAACGGCGCTATGGTGCAGGCCGTCCCCGACAGGCTGCCCGCCGCATCCTCCGGTCAGCTCCTCGTCCTGGCCCTCGGCGGCATCGATCCGGCAAATAACAAGCCCTATGTCGCCAGCGAGCTCGGGGCTGGGGGAATGGGCGCCCGGCCCAACGCCGACGGCATAGACGCAATCGAGACTGATGTCTCCAACTGCATGAACGTTCCCGCCGAGGCCCTTGAAATGGACCACCCTCTCCGCATTCTCAAGTCCAACCTATGGAATGATTCCGGCGGCGCAGGCGAGTTCCGGGGCGGCCTGGGCCTTGAAAAAGTCTTTGAGGTCGCACGCGGTGAGGCCACTATCACCTACAGGGGAGAGCGGCACACCCTGCCGCCCTGGGGCCTGTTCGGCGGCCTTCCCGGCAGTAAGACCAACGCCATGATCATTCGCAAGGACGGCCGGGTGGAGATCGTGCCCCCCAAGGCAATCCTAAGACTCAGCGCGGGAGACCAGCTTCACGCCTTCACCGCCGGCGGCGCAGGATTCGGAGACCCCTTGAACCGTCCCCCCGAGAAAGTCCTCCGAGACTATCTGGACAGCCGCATTTCTCTAGAGTCCGCCCGCGCCGACTACGGCGTAGTCATTAACCCCTCGGCCAAGTCCGTAGACATCTCCGCAACCGAGTCTCTCAGAGAAGAGGTCCGCTTAGAGCGGGGGCCCATAGACTGGACCTATGATCTGGGTGTGGAGTTAGGGCGCGTCTAGTAGGCTGTTCCCTTAGGGAATCAAGAGGGGCGAGGCCGCCATTGCGACGGTCTGGGAGTGTTCCCCAAACTATTCGTATCGCAGGGCTTCCGCAGGCGCGATCCGGCCCGCACTTCTCGCTGGAAGGAACGTCGTGAGCAGGGACAGTACGTAGGCAACTACCACTATCAGCAGCACCTGTGCCCACGGCACTACCAGCCTGATGTCAGATTCCTCGTACCGGATAGAGCTGATCACGTTTATCGAAGTCAGCAGCCCCAGTACCAGGCCAAGCCCGATCCCCAGCAATGCGATAAACGATGACTCCAGGAGGAATGACAGCTGCACCATCCCCCTCGAATAACCAATAGCCCGCAGCACTCCTATCTGGTGCCGACGTTCTACCACTGCCCTCGCACTGACAACACCCAGCGCCGCAATTCCTACTACCAGACCCAGGGACATGAAAGCAAGCAACAAGTTTGTAAAGGCGCGGTTGGAACCCTGAAGCCCATCGATCACCTCTTTAATGTCCAGGGTCTCCATCCCGTTGGTGAAGAACTCCGCCTCAATCTTCTGCGCAGCATCCTCCGTTCCAGGTTCCACGTTGAAGAAGAACTGGTTGGGATCAACGTCCCTGGGCAACTGGGCATCCAGTAGTCTCGTCGATGTGTATACCGCTACCGGAAGCAGCCCCTGGGACGCAAAGTCGTCGAAAACACCTACAACCGTAAGCTCAACCGTGGTATTGCTCCTCAGGTCCCGGACCTCTATCTGCACGGGGTCAATGTAGTCGTTTTCCTGGAACAGGCCCTCCACTCCAGCCAGCGTAAACCTTTCCGCATCCACGTCGAACTGGAAGTCGCTTCTGGATGGCACCAGGAAGGAATTGACAACCGCCAGCCCAGGTTTCTCTTTGACGTCTCTCCACAGCTTCCGGGTGTCTACATCTCCATCCTCCAGGTATTCAGGCGCTGACAACATGATCTGGTACAGGTTCGAATCGGCGAAATCGTCGTCGACCCCTGTAAGAATAGTGTCCGAAAAACCGTCCTCCGTCCCGTCCGTCAGCCTGGCTTCTGCCTCCCAGATATTTCTCAGTATCCCCACCGAAGGCTTCCCATCCACCCGACTCACGAAGTCCAAGTCCGGGTTGGCCTCGATCGCCGCGGTTAGGTCGGTGACGGGATTGGTCTCGTTCAGCGAAAAGGCCATGACTTGATAGCCGCCGCCCAGTCTGTCCTCATCTCCCAGGAGTTCGTTGAACCCTTCGATCACCACACTCATCACCGTAACCGAATAGATCACGACCGCGAACATCGCTACTGATATCCCCGTCCGGAACCCGAACCTGAGCGGGTAAGCAATTGACGACTTGATGATCGGGGCGAATCCCTTTATCCGGCCTACCGTCCGAGAAACTAGCCCAAGCACGAAATCTGTGTTGTTGACCGTAACCAGCACTGCTCCCAGCACCAGCATCGTACCCGTCACGAAAAACACCGTGAAATCGCTGCTCCAGTCGTCTCTGATAGCCCTCCCTGCCGATGGCGGGAGCAGCCACCATATGACGAGCAGAATGCCCGCTCCGGACAACGCCCACCGGCGGGCCACTCCAAAGTATCGCAGGACTATCGCTGCACCCAAGACGGCCAGGGAGGGACCCAGCCAGAACCATACCGCGTTTGCGGTGTTGTAACCTGACACCATTATCAATAGGCCGATGAGGATCAGTACGATCCCCCCTACGAGGGCTTTCTTTGTGGCCCGCGAATGTCGAGGCTCCGGTATATCCCTTATCGCTCTCACTATGTTGATCCGACTTATCCGCCAGGACGCGAACGCCACAGTGATCAGTGTCACCACTGTACCCAGGAAGAACGCAACCAAAACACTGACCAGCTGAACGTGGGTGCTGAGGCTGAATTCGGATGTAACGTCCTGGCCGATCGCGCCCGCCGTGGCTTTCACCAAAATGTATCCCAGAACGATACCCACTAAAACCCCGACCACCGATGACCCCAACCCGTAGATCGCCCCCTCCGCAATGAACATCCTGATCAGATGCCCGCGCTTCATCCCTATGGCCCGGGACATTCCCAATTCCGCCTTCCGCTCCGCGGCCAGCATCGAAAAGATCAGGAATATCAGCAGCAACCCCACGCCTATGGAAAAGAGTCCAAATACGGTGAAGAAACTCAGGAACAGATTGCCCCACTCATTGGCAAAATCTATGCCCTCCTGCTTCACGTCGTGCATTTCAAGCCCGTTGTCCACCAAGGGCGGTAAATCACCGTGTCTCCCCACCACTGACTCCGTCAACTCCACGCCCTCTTCATCGTCCCCCGTGTTGGAGACCAGGATGTAGGACAACCGCCCTTCTTTGTCCAGCAGCTCCTGTGCGCGCTCAAGAGACACCGCCATCACCACCTGGTATTGGCCGCTGTTGAAGAACCACCCGTCCATGACCGCCTTAATGGTCATCTCCCTGAAACTCTGAGGCCCGAGGAACAGCTGCAAAACATCTCCGGCCTCCGCGTCCAGCTCCTCCGCCCCCTCACTGTCCAGGTAAAGCTCATCATCACCCAGGCTGCCTATGTCCACAGGTGTACCGTCGATATCAAGCACCTCGTCGAAAGTCGAGGCTCGTGCCGGGTCCAGGCCGGTGATCAGGGCGTTTGCCTCAAACTGCTGCGACTCAAGGTTCACAACTGCCACAGTTTCAGCCACTACGGGCAGTAGCCCGTCCACATCCTGGTCAGGGTCCAGCTCCGATGCTATGGCCGTGAAAATCTCATCAGAGAAGTCGTCCGGCACCGCCTGGCTCTGCCACAGGTCTGAGTCCTCATCCACCCGTATCAGCTCATCCATAGTTCGAAGGTTCTGGATGACGCTGCTCTTGACGCTGTACGTCATCGAATCCCCCGTGGTAAAGGCACTCATTATGATCGCCGTAGCCAGCATCAGCCCCACGACCACCAGAATGCCCCTGGCAGGGCGTCTGAACACCTGCCGAAATGCCATCTTCACCAGAATGGGATTACGGAAAAGGATGAACAGCAGTACCGCCGCGAACACTATGAAGACTATGCCGAGCACTAAGGCGTAGCGCTCTATTGGGACTCCAAACAGTTCGTCCATCAGTTAGTTGGTATAGGAGCTATGCGGAAGCCCCGTTGCCGTCGTCCTCGATTCGCCCGTCCCTCATGCGGATGGTCCGGTGCGCCAATGCAGCTACCGCCTGCGAGTGGGTGACAAGAATAAAAGTCTGGTTGTTTTCTCTGTTAAGCGAGGTCAGAAGGTCCATGATTTCCTCGGAGTTCTCCGAGTCCAGGTTGCCCGTAGGCTCGTCTGCCCATACTATCTCAGGGCTATTCACCAGCGCCCGGGCTATGGTCACCCGCTGCTGCTGCCCACCCGACAACTCCGAGGGGTAGTGACTTTCCCAGGCTTCCAGGTTGACCAGCTTCAGGGCCTCCCTGGCCTTGTCTCGGGCCTCCCTGGACTTCACGCCTGACACCAGCAACGGCATCTCCACGTTCTCCAGGGCGGTTAGCACGGGCAGAAGGTTGTAGGACTGGAATACATAGCCCATCTTGGTCGCCCGATAGCGGGTCTTTTCGTTGTCCGACATCCGCGCGAGGTCGTTACCAGCTATCTTGATAACACCGTCGTTGATCGCGTCCAACCCCGAGAGGCAGTTGAGGAGTGTAGTTTTGCCACACCCGCTCGGGCCCATTATCGCCACCATCTCTCCCCGCACCACCTTCAGGTCCACGCCGTGCAATGCATTAACTTTTACGCGTCCGGTGTCATAGACCTTGACTACACCAGCGGCGTCTATGATTGCTTCAGTAGCGGAATTTCCATCAGCATTTTGCATGGGTAATTGCGCCTTTTGCCTTGCCAGTTTCTCTGGCAATAGTGTACTTTCTCTTTGGTGAATTATATCACTTGCCGGACTGATGTCCTAGAATCCAGCCGCATCCCCCACTTGCGCTGGAGTCGGTTAAGTTTGAAAATCCACCATTCATCGGAATGGCCAAATATCCTGGGAGCTAGCTCCGTAGAGCAATCGAGGAGAAACAATGGCAGGCCCGCTTACGGGAACAAAGGTTGTAGAAGTCGCCAATTTCCTTGCAGTCCCCTGCTGCGCCGCCTTGATGGCCGACATGGGCGCTGAGGTCATCAAGGTCGAGCCCCTTGCAGGTGATCCATACAGATGGTTGTCCTCCGACGGCACCTATGGCGTCGAGTTCCCCATAAACTATGCCTTCGAGATGGACAACAGGGGAAAACGTGGAATATCCGTTGACCTCAATAAACCGGAGGCGTCCAAAATTGTCCAACGGTTAGCAAACGAGGCCGACGTTTTCGTCACCAATCTTCTTCCCAGGCGGATGGAGAAATTTGGGCTCACCTACGAACAACTCAGCGCCGACAATCCCCGACTCATATACCTTGCATTGAGCGGCTACGGGCCCGTGGGACCCAAGAAGGACAAGCTCGGCTTCGACCACACCGCCTTTTGGGCCAGTTCCGGCCTCATGTCCCTGTACAGTGAGTTGGCGCCCGAGCCTATTGATATTCTCAATGGGATGGGCGACCACACCACCGCCCCGACCCTCCTGGCAGGCGTATTGGCCGCAATCCTGGAGCGTCAGCGCACGGGCAAAGGTCGGCTGGTCACTACTTCGCTCATGAACATGGGACTATGGGTTATAGGCGCCGACGTACAGGAAGCCTTGGCCTCGAACCGACCCCTTCACCGCCGGTCTCGAGTTGATGCCGTTGACCCCCTCATAAACACCTACAGCGCTTCCGACGGCAAATGGTTCCTCCTGGTCATGCCCGACAACGATGCCAACTGGGCCAAGCTATGCAATGCCATCGGGCGCCCGGAACTTATCGCCGACCCCCGGTTCATTACCCTCGAAGACAGGAAAAACAGGTCTCCGGAGGCCGTAGCCATCCTCGACGGTATTTTCGGAGAAAAGTCCTTGGCAGAATGGGGGCCCATTCTCGACGACTATGACGTGATCTACGCTCCCGTCCGCGAGATGCTCGACGCCCTGAGCGACCCCCAGGTCGAGCTAAACGACATGCTCCGCACCATCGAACACCCGGAACACGGGCCCTACAAGATCCTGAATACGCCCGTGCACCTGGAAGACACCGACATCGGGCCCAAGAGCGCCGCCCCGGAGCTAGGCCAGCACACCGAAGAGGTACTCCTGGAGCTCGGCTACTCCTGGGACGACATCACCGGCCTCCAGGACTCGGGCGCCATTACCGGGGGTTGAGTCGAAGCCCACTAAGGCACAGACTGACTTCTATTCGATGACAAGGGAGTCGATAGTCGTGTCGAATGCCCCTGCAATGCGGGCCAGTGTAGTAACGGAGCCCGCTTTGCGCCCCCTCTCGATCTCCGAAAGGTGGCTCGCCGATATACCCGTCTTTTGGGCAAGATCGCGAAGTGTGACTCCAAGGTGGGCCCGGAACGCGGACATTGGACTTTCGCCGCGAATAATGGCTACGGCAACTTTATGAGGAATTCGACTGCCATCGTCTGCCTCGACTGCAGCCAACCTGTCTTCTAGGTCGTTGTTTCGATTCATTAACGCATCGTAGTCAGCTCGGGACAGGGTGACGGTTTCTTTGTTAGTCATATGCTTCCCTCTTATGCCTGACTCTTAGCACTAGCATTGTCTCAGCCTCTTCGCGTTTGACATCGAAGATTATGCGCTGACTTCCAACTCTCATCCTTCTGTACTTACCCACTGAAAGGATGATGACCTGATTAGCTAATGACTCCGGATCATCCGCGTATTGCTCGACCTTGGCTATGACGCGTTCGCGGTCCTGCGAGGCCAGACGGCGCATATCTCTGATCGCTTTCGCACTCCATTCGATTATCATTCAGTGGCTCACACTGTAAATGTTCGCGTTAAGCGAACATTTTGTCAACAATGCGTCCGTCACTTACAGCCGTTGAGCACAGGTGAGATGGCAGGGAAAATGAACGCCAGATTTGCTATGCGGTAGCCGGGGCTCTATCATCGGTGTCGACCTCCCCTCTCCCCACCCGACCCTGCACTATCGACAGCACGAACGCGAGCCCCAGGAGCGAACCTGACACCAGGAACGCCGTTGACAGCCCCGATACGAACGCACTTTTCACTCCCTCTCCCCCTGACCCCGTCACCGCCGACAGGCTCGGCTCGTATCCAGCCGCTGCCATGTACACTGCGATGACCGTCGTTGATACCGCGATACCCGTCACGTTTCCCGTCGTCCTTGTCAGGTTCAACAACGCGGCTGTGATCCCATACGTACGCCCCGACCGTGAATTGAGGATGTCGCTCGTGTTGGGCGAATAGAACGTCCCCATCCCCGCCCCCGACAACGCCAACGCTATCACGGCATGAATAGGTGATGAGTCCACGTCCAGCGTCGAGAACGTGAACATCGCCGACGCAGCGATCATTATCCCCGCCAACATCAGCCATCTCGGGCCCAGCCGCTCCGACAATATGCCGCTCACCGCCCCAAACAAGGCCATGGATACCGACGCCGATGCCGTTATCAAACCAGCCATGTGTGGCGCGTACCCCAATACCTGGATCAGATAGAAGGGCATTAATATCACCCTTGGGGCACTGGCCAGGAACAGCAGAAACCGTATCCCCACTCCCAGGGAGAAATAACGGCTGGCGAAATACCTGAGATCGATCATCGGGTGTGGGTTTCGAAGCTCCCACCAAACGAAAAAACAGAACAGGCCCGCCGCTCCGGCCAACCCTGCCACGATAGGCCCCGACCCCCACCCAAACCGGTGCGAGTTCGAAAGGGACAGCAGAAGAATAACTAATGTACTCGACGATGTTGCGGCCCCTACCCAGTCAAACCGTCCCCTCTCCTCCCCCGGCTCCGAATGCGATGGCCACCCCCTCAGTGCCCACACCGCCGCCCCGATCGCCACAATTCCCAGGGGTACGCTTGCATAGAACAACCACCGCCACCCGAGCTCGCCGACCAGCAGGCCACCCAGAAATGGCCCTGTCGCCGCCCCTGAGCCTACCGTAGTCGTGTACAACCCGATGGCACGGCCTCGCTCCCTTTTCGGAAACGCCTCCGTCACTATAGCCATCGCGTTGGCCTGTATACCCGCCGAGGCCAATCCCTGCGCCACTTTCGCCACAACAAGGACCCAAAATGCCGTTGAAAGTCCCGCCAACACTGCCGTCCCTATGAATCCCACGAAACCGATGGTATACACCTTCGGCCGGCCCACTATGTCCGAAAGTCTCCCTACCGGCATGAAGGCCGCGCTGGTGCTTAGCACGTACCCCAGCGTCACCCACTGGACGGCGGGGATATTTACCTTGAATTCATCAGCAATCTCGGGAAGGGCAATCGCGACTGCCGTCTGCTCCGCGACGGTCAGGAATATCCCGACGGCTATGGCGATGAATGCCGGCCATTTTCGGAGACCGGAAGCGCCTACGGGCGTAGTCTTCTGAGTTGAGTCCACTGCGGCCATTCTCCCCATAATACCCCACACCCCACCCCCTTTATCGACCCATCGAGGCTTCTGTGATATCGTCCGATCACATCGAGCTGCAACCAGGGAGAAGAAATGAAGTACCGCATCTTGGGGAATACGGGAGTGAAAGTGTCCGTGATCGGCCTAGGGGCCAACAATTTCGGCGGCCGGAACGATGAGCCTAGCTCCTTCCGAGTCCTCGACCAGGCTCTCGACCTTGGCGTCAACTTCATCGACACCGCCGACTTCTACAACCTCGGCAATTCAGAGCTGGTAATCGGGAAATGGCTCAAGAGTCATAGAGACCATGTCGTCATTGCCACCAAGTTCGTTATGGCCATGGACGACTACCCTAATAGCAGAGGCGCTTCCCGCTACCACATCTTCAATGCCGTGGAAGACAGCCTCCGACGCCTCAACACCGACCACATTGACCTCTACCAGGTCCACTGGCCCGACCCCGAAACCTCTATAGAGCAGACCATCCGTGCCCTGGCCGACCTCGTGAAGCAGGGCAAAGTCCGCTATTTCGGCTCATCAAACTTCTCCGGGCTCCAACTCTCGGAAGCACTGTGGACTTCCAGGTACTTCAACCTGAACAGCCTGGCATCAGAGCAGTGCTACTACAACCTCCTGAAGAGAGGCGTCGAAAAAGAAGTCGTTCCTTACGCCGACGACAACGGCCTGAGCATCATCCCCTTCTTCCCGTTGGAGTCGGGCCTGCTCACCGGCAAGTACCGTCGAAATGAACCTATACCGGAAGGCACCCGCATGGCCTCCGGGGAGTTCTACCAACGCTCCCTGACCGACGAGAATTTTGAAAAAGTGGACAAGTTGTCCGGTTTTGCACAGGAGCGAGGTCACGCAGTAGGAGAGCTGGCGCTCGCCTGGCTTTTGGCCAACCCGGCAGTTTGCAGCGTAATCGCTGGAGCTTCCAATCCGGAACAGGTAGTCCAAAACGTAGAGGCCGGCAATTGGGACCTCTCACCTGACGACCTGAAGGCAATAGACGAAATCGTGCCCCTGTCGTAGAACCCTAGGCCCTATGACCGCTGCTTGGGAAGCGTCTTCTCCTTGGCCTTCCGACCAATCTCTTGCAGCAGCGTCTTCAACCCCCGCCCCGACACCCGCATCTTGCGCCGGTTTCGACGCTTCTCTTCGCGGCGCTCTTGCTTGGTGTCCATGTCACACTCACCCGGTTGGACTCAAAGCCTTCGCCCGTGGCGCATCCTGAAACTGCGGCATCACGTGCTTCGCAAACAACTCCATCGAACGCAGAACTTTGTCCTGTGGCATATCCCCTAACCAGAAATCGCAGTTCAGGTGGTCGAGTTTAAGCTGTTCCTTGAGCCTCGTCAGCTTTGCCGACACCGTCTCCGGCGTCCCGAACAGGAAGTGTCGGTCAACCAGCTCTTCAATCGATGGCTCGTCCTCTATTGGCACATCCGTCACCCGACCCCTCTCAACCTGCTCCCGACCCAATCGCAGGCTCAGCGAGACCCGCATGTTCCATAGGCCGTGCTCGGCCATCCTCAACGCTTCCTCTTCCGATTCCGTCACGTAAATCTTCTGCTGTATCCCGAATTGCAATTGGCCTTCCCGCCCGTGCCGTTCCACTGCGTCATCGAACTGGTTCCTGCGCTCTTCGATTCTGCCAACCGGAAAAGCCGCTCCACCCGTGACCACGTTGAACCCCCGCCGCACCGCGCCGTTTATCGACTCCAGGCTCTGGCCGACCACCCAGATCGGGGGGTGGGGCTTCTGGTAAGGCTTGGGCAGGACCGTCGTTTCGGGGAAGCTGAAGTACTCGCCCTCGAAGCTGAACGACTCCTCAGTGAAAGCCCTCGTCAGTATCTCTATCGCCTCTTCCCATCGGGCCCGGCTGTCTTTGAGGTCCAGACCCATGCGGCCAAACTCGTACTGCTGGTACCCGCGCCCCAGGCCCAGGTCGAACCGACCCTCGCTAAGCAGGTCTATCGTCGCAGCCTCCTCCGCCACAACCAGCGGGTGGTGGAGCGGCAAAACAACCACAGCCGTGCCAATGCGTATGCGCTTCGTATTAGCAGCCAGGTGTGTCGCCATGATCAGCGGACGAGAGAGATAGCCGTAGTTGGAGAAGTGGTGCTCCGCCAGCCACACACCGTCGTAGCCCATGTCCTCGGCGGCCTGCGCTATCTCCAACCCGCGGGCGTAGATTTCCGCATGGGCCCGCGCCGAGGGAGATGGCATTAACAAAAACGCCCCGAAGTTCAATCTACTACTCCGTAATAGTTTGTTTTTCTACGTTCGCAGTGAATAACTATTATGAGCATAGAAAGAGAATCCCATTCAAATAATTAGCATGACGTCTGTGTCGTTCTCCGGCGTTCTCAGATGTTTTTGTTAAGCCCATTCTGTAAAAGTCGCCCTCTGGGAATTGTAAATCAAGCCATGCAAGCACACTGCCAGGATCGCTAAGCTCAGGCGCGTTAGGCGGTACTTCCTTGTCTAACGCCTCGCAAACCTGCTCCATCAGAGCTTCATTGCCAAAAGACTTTGCAGGAACTGCGGCTGGAGGATTGGTAGGTACGACAACCTCCTCTCGATCATAGTAGAGATATCCGAGGGCAACGCTCAGACCTATGATCCATAGAAGCATGATCCCCCATATGACCCCATTTTTCCGCATTCCTGCTATTTCCCCTTGTGTTCCCACATTCCTCACACAGGTGGAGATGTCGTTAGTGGAAACACCAAGATTTCAATCCGTTACCCCCCATTCCCACCGAACCCGTATAACGACGCCGCATTCCCGTACACTATCTTCCTCTTGTCCTCCTCCGAAAGCTCCGTAAACGTCCTCTCAATCACTTCCTGGGAATGGGGGAACGTTCCCTCGTCGTGGGGGTAGTCGCTCCCCCACATCAGCGCCTCCGGCCCGATGAAGTCCAGCATCCGCAGCGCGGCCAGATCGTCGCTGAAAGTCGTGTGGCCCTGCCGCTTGAAGTACTCACTCGGCTTCATGTCCAGCTTGGGCTCGATCCACATGTGCTTGCGCTCGTACTGGTCGTCCATCGTGTACAACACCCAGGGCAGCCAACCTGCGCCGCACTCCACAATCACCGTGTGAAGGCTCGGGTGACGCGCCAGCACACCTGAGCTTACGAACACCGTAGCCGGCACTATCCCCTCGGCCATCGCCGTTACCATGTAGGTCAGGAAACCACCCTCTTTCTCATCTCCGAGATCTTTCGGAGTATGGTCTTCGCTCCCAGTCACGAAGTGAAGGCTGATGGGCAGTCCGGTCTCCTCCAGCGCATTCCAGAGTGGTTCGTAGATGGGCAAACTGTACGGCTGGTACTTCAGGTGTATTGGCGCACTGATCAGCTTGTAGCCCAGCCCCGCCACCCGACGCACCTCTTCCACCGCCGTCTCCACGTCGATCACCGGCACTATCGCCGCAGGGGCAAACCTGTCCGAATGACCTCCAAACAGCTCAATTGCCCAGTCGTTGTATGCCCGTGCAACCCCTATTTGGTATGCGGGGTCCCGTGACCCGAAAAGCGTCAGCAGCGAGTTCGGATACAGGACCTCCGCCGCAACTCCGTCCCGGTCCTGGTCTTTCACCCTGTACGGGATGTCCGTCCCGCCCGAGGGGTCCTGCCTGAACTCCCGGTTCAAATCATCCTCATCGATGTTGGCCTCCGCCAGGTCGAACCGCCTTTTGTTCCGACCCTCCGCCACAAAGAACTGCGCTCCGTCTTCCTCTTCAATAACCCGCGGCAGCCTCGCCCTGAATTCCTCCGGCACCCGTGTCTCGAACAGCTCGGGCGACTCCTGCACGTGAGAGTCCGCCGATATAGCCTTTAGTCCAGCCATTGTCTTTCCCCCCAATCGTTCCGTTCCTTTGTTACAGGAGCAGTCCTTCTACAATCGATATTATCGGATGAGACGCCTCCAATTCCCCGCCTACGCCCCATTCCCCCCGATCCCGTACAGCGACGCCGCGTTCCCGTACACTATCTTCCTCTTGTCCTCATCCGAGAGCCCTGCGAAAGTCCTCTCGATCACTTCCTGGGAATGGGGGAACGTGCCTTCGTCGTGGGGGTAATCGCTTCCCCACAGCAATGCCTCCGGCCCGATGAAGTCGATCATCCGCAATGCAGCCAGGTCGTCACTGAATGTCGCGTGACCCTGCCGCTTGAAGTACTCGCTGGGCTTCATGTCCAGCTTGGGCTCTATCCACATGTGCTTCCGCTCGTACTGGTCGTCCATCGTGTACAGCACCCAGGGCAGCCAGCCTGCGCCGCACTCCACTATTACGGAGTGTAGGCTCGGGTGCCGGGCCAGCACCCCTGAGCTTACGAACACGGTGGCGGGGACTATTCCCTCGGCCATCGCGGTCACCATGTAGGTGAGGAAGCCTCCATGCCTCTCCTCCCCGGCGCCCTCCGGTAGGTGGTCCTCACTGCCCGATATGAAGTGGAGGCTTATGGGCAATCCCGTCTCCTCCAGCACGTTCCACAGAGGCTCGTATATCGGCAGGCTGTACGGTTGGTGCTTCAGGTGTATGGGGGCGCTTATTAGCTTGTATCCCAGCCCCGCGACCCGCTTCACCTCTTCCACCGCGGTTGGAACGTCGATTACGGGCACCAGGCCTGCGGGCGCAAACCTGTCGGCATGCCCGCCGAAGAGTTCTATGGCCCAATCGTTATAGGCCCGGGCCACGGCTATCTGGTACTTCGGGTCCGGCGATGCGAACAGTGCGAGCAGCGAGTTCGGGTAGAGCACCTCCGCCGTCACCCCATCCCGGTCCTGGTCCTTCAACCTGTACGGAATGTCCGTACCGCCAGAGGGGTCCAGCCTGAACTCTCTTTCCATGTCGTCCTCGTTGATGTTCTCCGCGGCTATGTCGAAACGCCTCTTCTTCCTGCCCTCCACCACTCTATATTTCGCGCCGTCCTCTCCTTCCTCCATGTGCGGAAGTCGGGGCCTGAACTCCTCCGGGACCCGGGTCTCGAACAGCTCCGGAGCCTCCTGCACGTGTGAGTCCGCCGATATCGCCTTTAGTCCTACCATGCTCTTTCTCCTCAATAGCTAAACGCCCTCTAGATGCAGAGGCCTCTCCGATTGTCGATACCCTGATTATAGACTCAACCACACACTGCGAAACAACCCCACCGGGACATCCACCCCTCGAGGGATTGAGCGGTTGTCCGGGTTGGGCTCACCCCTTCGTGTAAACTACCCCCAAGTCCTCGATGGTCACGTATATTAAAGATGAGGAGATTACGTCATGGGTAGGCTGGAAGGAAAAGTGGCCATCATCACCGGCGCAGCCCATGGCATGGGCGCTGTCGACGCCGAACTCTTCTCCCGTGAAGGTGCCCGAGTAGTCATCTGCGACATCCTCGACAAGGAGGGCGCCCAGGTCGAGGCCCGAATCAACGAGTCCGGCGGTCAGGCACTCTTCGTCCACATGGACGTCACCCGTGACGACGATTGGCAAAGGGCCGTCCAGGCCACCATCGAACGCTTCGGCCGCGTGGACATGCTCGTTAACAACGCCGGGATCTCCAGCACCCCTGCTACCCACGAGGACAGCACCGAGGACTGGGACCGGCTCCTCGACATCAATGCTAAGGGAGTTTTCCTGGGCGCAAAGTGGGCCGTTCCCGAGATGCGCAAGGCTGGCGGGGGCGTCATGGTGAACATTTCGTCCATCATGGGCTTCGTCGGCCTCGGTGTCGGACACTCAGGTTACGTCGCCTCCAAGGGCGCCGTAAGACTGCTCACCAAGGACCTCGCCCTCAAACACGGCCCCGACGGCATTCGTGCCAACTCCGTCCACCCGGGCTTTGCGCCACCCATGATCGGCTCCAAGCGGGGCAAGGACGAAGACACCAGGCGCATCGCCGACACTCCATTGGGCCGTCTTACCGCATATGAAGACGTCGCCAACGCCGTCCTATTCCTGGCCTCCGACGACGCCTCTTTCATAACCGGCGCAGAGCTGGCCGTAGACGGCGGCTACACCGCCCGCTGATTCCGGCCCCGACCACACCGCGCCCTAGTGCCCATGCCCGTGTTCGTGTTCGTGAGCATGATCATGATCATGGGAGTCTCCGTGCCCCGGCCCCTCAAATTTGTCCCGCTTCCCCAACCTCACCGTCATCAACAGCGCTGCCGCGGCGATCAGTAGCGCTGCCGCATAGACGAATACCCAGTCCATTCCCCAATGTTCATATATCAGCCCTGCGAATATCGGCGAGACCCCTCCCATAGCTATCCTCTCGAACGAAAGGATCCCGAGGGCCGACCCTTGGCTCTCGGGGTCTACCATATCGAGCACCGCCGCCGTCAATATCGGCTGGTCGCTGTACAGGAAGAACCCCAGCATCGCGAGCAGCACCGAGAACAGTATCCCTTCTCCGTAGGGCGCCAGAAGGAACGTCAGAGCAGTCATCGCCAGAAGTGACGGTATTATCACGATCTTCCGGCCTATGCGGTCCGATATGTAGCCCAGCGTCGGTGTCGCCACTATCCCTATGAAGACCAGCATCCCCATGTGGAACCCGACCCAGAACGTGTTGAATCCCAGTTCGTCTGTCATGTAGCTGGGTAGAAACGTCACCAGCGGCAGGTAGGCCATGCCCCTCAACCCCGCTACCAGCATCACGACCCACAGTGTGACGTTCTTCAGCAGCAGCCGGGTCATTTGCAGCTGCTCCCGCAAGCCTCTTTCCCGGTGCTTCTCCACCCCCCGAGACCCGATGTCCCTGAACGCCCAGAACACGATGAATGTGAGCAACAGAGGGACCACCGCATACACGCTTATGATGCCCCGCCAGCTCATGACCGTCAGGATTGCCCCTGTAGCCAATGGCCCGACAAAATCGCCGAGGTTGCCGCCTATCCCGTGGAAGGACAGCGCCGTACCTTTCCGGTGTTGGAAGTGGTGCGATAACGCCCCCATAGCCGGCAGGTGCCATATCGAGCTGGCAACCGATACGATAACCATCCCGATCAGGATCACCGGATAGACCGGTGACAGTCCTGTCAGGATCCAACCCAGCCCGAACACCAACATGCACAGGCTCAGCACGATTCCCCAGTAAGGACGGAGAATGTCCAGGATTACCCCGCTGGGGAGCATCACCAGGCCCCCCGCTATCTCCCTCGTCGCCGTTATCGCCCCGACCTGCACCTTGTTAAGGCCAAATGTCGCTTCGATTTCCGGCAGCATTACCAGGAAGCTCTGGTTGAACCAGTGGAATATGCCGTGTCCCCCACTCAGCCCCGCCAGGATAAAGCTAGCCGTCTTTCTGACAGGCGTATCTTTCTCGGCGTGGTCGAAGGGAGACCCGTGGTGGTGTGCCATCCTTAACTCTCCATCATTGCTCGAAACCCGTGCTGCTTGCCAACTTGCCTCGTCCGGCTATCCCGCATACCTTCGCAATTCTCTCGTCCGACATGCGGGTCTACCCGTCAGTCGAGGCCATGGGTGGGATTATAGATGCAAACGCTTGCTGTTGTTAGTGTTCGCAATATCATCGAATAGGCCGTCGGTTTCGAGCCCATTCCGCCGTGACACCTTATCATTCCGCCCGCTCGATGCTATCATTTATCGCCGGAGCTAAGTTCGAAGCTCAGGCTACGGGTCCCGGAGAGGTGCTGGAGTGGCCGAACAGGCGCGACTGGAAATCGCGTAGGGGGTGAAAGCTCTCTCGTGGGTTCGAATCCCATCCTCTCCGCCACTAACCTCTTTTTCATTGGCCGCCGTTTTCCCGTTTTACGCTTGCTTCGTAGCTAACTAACACTTCTCAAGTGCTTGTTTAGGCCGTCTATTTCCTTTGGTATCTCGCATTAAGTGTGGTAAAATTTGTGGGAACATTCTGAGATGAATTGAGACTTCGATGACTCTTTCAGCAACAAAAGTGAAAGCCCTCAGGGAACCGGGGCGTTATTCCGATGGCGGTGGTCTCCACCTCTTCATCAGCAAAGCGGGACGGAAATCGTGGGTGCTGCGCATCACGGTTGATGTGCGCCGACGCGATATCGGGCTGGGCGGATACCCGTCCGTAAGCCTGGCCCGAGCCCGGGAAAAGGCGGCGGACTACCGGAATGCTTTCGCATATGGTCGGGATCCAGTGGCAGAAAAGCACGCACCTGCCATGCCGACCTTCAAAGAAGCTGCCTATGCCGTCCATGAGGCTAACAAGCCCCGCTGGCGCAATCCCAGGCACATGGCAGGTTGGATACAGACCCTGGAGCGTCATGCAACGCCAGTCCTGGGGAACACACCCCTGGACCGGATAGATCGCGGAGACGTGCTGCGGGTGCTGACCCCCATATGGACAAGCCGGCCGGAGACTGCTCGGCGGGTGCGGCAGCGGATGAGGACCATCTTCCGGTGGGCAATGGCTCACGGTTTCATGGAATCCAACCCGGCGGGTGAAGCCATCGATGGCGCCCTGCCTCCAATGCCGAAGGTGAAGGCCCATTTCAGGGCCCTACCCTACCAGGAAGTCGGCTCGGCCGTTGAGACGGTTGCAGCCTCTCGGGCCTCGATGTCCGCGAAGCTGTGCTTCCGGTTCCTGGTCCTCACTGCGGCCCGCTCCGGTGAGGCACGGGGTACAACCTGGGACGAGATCGACCTCGAAGATCGGATGTGGAGGATTCCCTCTCAGCGGATGAAAGCGGGCGTTGAACACCGGGTTCCTCTTAGCGACGAGGCCCTCGAAGTTCTCGACGAAGCATCCGTTCTGCGGGAGGATTCAGGTCTGGTGTTCCCTTCACCGCTAAAGCAGGGGGCTCCGATGTCCGACATGACGCTCACGAAGGTCCTCCGTTCCGTCGGCCTGGCAGAACATGCCACTGTCCACGGATTCCGCAGCAGCTTCAAGAACTGGGCGCTGGAGCAGACAGACACCCCCTGGGTCGTCTCGGAGGCTGCCCTTGCCCACAGCCTGGGCAATTCCACAGAGCAGGCATATGCCAGGTCCGACCTCTTCGAGCGCCGTCGCACTCTCATGCAGCAGTGGGCGGACTATCTGGCCGGCAACTCTTACCGGAGCCGGAACGGCCACTCCCAGCTCGTACTCCAGTCCTAACCGCTACAACAAGGCGGCGCTGGTCCTGTCGAACTCTCCCCTAGCCACCGGTCGAGACTCCACCCATGCCCTGATGTCGCTGGCCCTCCACCTGACGGCTGCGGGGCCGATTCTTACGGGTCTGGGGAATTCACCGTTCTGCATCATCTTGTAGATCGACGAGCGGCTCATGCCCGTGATCTCCTCGACCTGTCGACGTCTCAATAGTCTGTCTTGCATTGTCATCACCTATTCATGTAGTTCAATTGGTGGTAGCGAAGTGTCGGTTTTCCAGAAGGTCGTCGTGCAGCCTGGTCTTGTCGTTCGGTGTCCATCCAAAGGCCGAGTGCTCCTTGGCCCGGGGTAGCAAGCAGTCCTCTGGTACGGGGTAGTGAACCGGTAGAAACATCCGGGCTCCTTTGATTGATTTCACGGCTAGATAACCTGGTGTGCATGTGAGATGTGCTCGAAGGAGACACGGCCGAGCTGCGGGCCCAAGACCTTGCGGTCCCTGTAGGGCACGGCTACGAGGGCGATCTTGGCCAGGCGGCCATGCCATTTCACCAGCCTGGCGGCTACAGTGATGTCGTCGGCATTCCACAGGTCGTAGCCGGTTACCCGTTCCACGTGTACGGGTTCGCCCGTGAGAATGACCCGTTCCGCCACCGAGTACTGAGCGGGGGCATAGCCACGACGGGGCAGCATCCCTCGGAGAGTCGATAGGGGCCTCTTGACTGTTCTCAACCTGAACCCGGGTGTCCTCGCCACGACGGTGGCCGTGAACTCCTCCGGCGAAGGGCGTTCAGCCCATTCTTGCGGGTTACGGTGGCCTTGCCGCTCGTACAGCACTGCCAAGAGGGGCTGATTCCGCATCACCTCGGCCAGCCTGATTGTCAGGGAGGAGTAGGCACGTCCATAGGTGCGCTGTAGGGCCACCACGTCCAGACCCGTGGTCTCGGCGAAGAGGGCGAAGAACCCGGGCTGCATCAAAGCTGCGGCGGCGAAACGGTCAGCCTGGCGGCATAGAGGCTGGCCCTGGGGTCGTTGTACTTCGGGATGGAGGTCGGTTAGGCGCTCCCGGATGATCTCGTAGGTCTCGTGGAACACCGTGTGCTCCTGCGTCCCATCGGTCTCGGAGGCGTCGTATCGGATGACGTAGGTTCCATTGCTGGTGCCCAGGTGCATACCTCTGAGTCCTTTGTCGAGGTCGGCGTCCGGTGCCGTCTCTATTCCCGCTCCCCTCAGCAACCGGACCATCTCTCCCATGCGTGGAAAGGGAGAGAAACCAAAGTGGCCCACGAACCTCCGGGCCACCTCCCCAGGCATGAGCCTTTCCGGGGGAGTCCGGCCAGCCTTGAGGGAATTGCAGAAGTCGTCAAGCATGGTGCTGTTCATTGGAGAAGCCTCTTTCCCGTGTATCGTTCGTACAACTCGACTATGAATCGCTTGGACTCGACGGAGAGAGGCCCCCTGGGACGGGTGCCAACCCGAAAGACGGGGTCGGAGAGGACGTACTGGTAGGCCCTCTCAACCTCCGTGGCCTCGTTGGCCTTGGGCTCCTCTTTCTCCGCTTCCAGGTACCCGGCCCTCTTAAACAGCTCCTGCACGCCCACCCCGTAGAGGGCAGCCAGCCTCCTGAGGACCTTCGGCCCAGGCTGGCGGAGGCCCTTCTCTATCTGGGAGAGGTAGGCGTTGGAGATGCCGGTGAGGCGCTGGACGCCCCGCAGGCTGGTATCTGCTCTCAGTCTCTTCAACATCTGGCCGATGTCCTCGTCGCGGCGGTCGATTTCCCCGTTCATAGAAGCCCCCCGATTCAACTGTGCCCTTTCACTCATGGATCACATTATAAAGCATAACTGATACTAGTTGTTACACTATTGCAAGCGTTATCCAAGAAGTGCTTGCTATGTAGTTATGAAGTGATTGCAATTGTTAGAGCGCTTTTGTTAGACTGCCATATCATGGCTTAGATGTTCTATTATCGGAATCATACAACAGTATGTGCTGGGACACTAGTCTCTTGTAAAGCAGGATTGCCGTGGGAGATGAAATCGCAATGAGCAAGGTCCGACTCACTAGGGAACAGGAGGAGATGTGGCTGCAAAGCCTAAGAATCCTGGCACGCATCATAGCCCGCCACTACATGTCCAACCCCGAACTGTATCCCGGGGATGCCGCAGGTAGGGTTCGCGCAGCCCCGGTAGAGGAGGGCAACGGCGAGAAGGAGGATGGGAAATGAAAGGACGACGCCCTGCATCGAGGGTAAGGCTCAAGCAACGCGGCGTGTGGGACCGTCTCGACCAGCTGAACATGAGCCAGAACGAACTGGCGCGGACGGTTGGCATCACCTCCGGATATCTCTCCCAGCTGATGAGCGGCACCCGCTGCCCGTCGGCCGAGATGCGAAAGCGCCTTCAGGATGTCCTTGGGATCGACAGTTTCGACGACCTGTTCATCTTGGAGCTTGTCCAGTGAGCCGCTGCTCCCTACTTCCCCTTGAAACCCTGTATTGCCTGCCCTTCCTGCCGGATGACTTCGTCGAGCGCCTGGAATACTTCAAGAGGGTCAGTGGTCTCACCTGGGATGGCATGGCCTACTGCATGGGTGTGGACCCCCGGCAGGTCCGCCGCTGGCGTCACGGCACCAAGCCCTGCGGAGACACGCTGTTTGCCCTCCTTACCCTGGCGGCCCGGTTCCCGGGAGGCGTCCACATACTGCTGGGGGTCGACATCCTCCTTCCAAAGCCGGATGTGTTGTCAGCCCTGGCCGAAGGGGCAGATTTCAGGGAGGCGTTCATGCCCCGCGTTGCATCGATCCCTGATGCTAAGAATGGGAAGAACTAACGTCTTGGGGGTGCAGCAGAGGGTTCACAGGCCCGTCAAGGTTGACTTTCCTGAGGACTTCCCTGAACGGCTCGCGCACTTCAAAGAGGCCAGCCGGATGTCCTGGGGGTCGATGGCACGGCTACTGGGTGTCAGCCCTTACCGGCTCAGGGAGTGGCGATGCAAGGGCGTCGTACCAGGTTCCGCCCGTCTATTCTATCTTTTGACCTTGGCCGAGAGCATGGGACTCCGGGACGGGATCTTGATGTGTCCCGACCGGGACGTGCCCGATGGAGTGGGCCTGGAGGCATTTTCCCGATGAAACAATTAGCCATTGGTGGTCTGGGTGGAAATGTGCAGTACTCAATTCTGCAGTTGATGGCTGGCGAGGACTACTTAGGTGCGATGCTTGACCGAGCTATATTGCCGACGGTCGCTGCGAGCCGCTGAGCATCTTTACGCGCCTCTATTGAATGCGGTACCAAATCCGTTTCTCATTAGACATCAGGGATGACTCTCAAAATCTTCCCGAAAGCATTATCTTCCTACCCAACCACTCAGACCTTTTGAGGAATATTGATATCTAGGTGTTGCTGAAAGCAAGAGTATGAGATAACAAAACTTCGAGTGATGCCAAGTAGGCCGTCGGGATGCCGTCGGGCTGTTCCAGGCTAGCTAGGCCGTCCGAGGTAGCTATGGACTCACATCTTGTCGATTTTGCACACAGGCCCATCCGGGAGAGAACTGAGTCACACTAGCAGATAAGTAATGCAATGGGCTAATCATCATGCATGTGGGTAGAGAGCGAAAGTAAACCTTGTGCTCAGAGGGATTGAACGAGGCGCAAACGTAGCGCTTGTCCGATTATGCAGGCACCTTGGGGTCACATGTCAATACCGCAGGCTATTATGACAACCGTTGTAGCAACGGCGTATCCTCTATTGAGGTGCCCTGCATTGGCTGAAGAATCACCGACTTTGTTATAATCGCCCATGGTGGAACTAACCCTTACCGACTCCCTCGTTGTCACACGTTTGTCGTAGGAGAACTTTGTATGCAAGAGAACAGCCAAGACTCTCCCAACACAGTAATAGACAGTCTGATACAAAGTGCTGGTCAACTAGATAACAGACCGTTCCGTGAACGGGTTCTCAAGGTGGGTGCGGTTTACACAATCTCCTACAGCAGTGCCATAGTGGCCGTATACGATTACGACCGTGAGCAAGCGGGTGGACTACCAAAGAATGCTTTTCTCTTAGCTGCCAAGCCCGACGGTGACGAATCGTTCATTCTGCTTCGCATTCAAAAGGAAGCACGGCTTCCTGCAACAGCTGCGAACGACCAGACAAGACAAGAGAGCATTGAGGACTCGGGAAACCAAGGCCCCTGGGCTGATCGGCTCCCTGACTGGGTGAGGGACAAGATATCCTTGCACGGACTGGAATGTTCGGTGTTGGGCACCTTCATATGGGAAGATAGCAAGTACCGCTATGCAGAGGACATAGACAACTACTACTCCGTCAACCAATTGATGGTGTGGAAACCAGATGCTGCCACTCTGGACTTGATCGTAAATCATCAGCATCGCACAAATGACATACCTATTGCCAAGAAGGCTACTAGGATAGGGCGTACGCGATTTGCAGCCGCTGAACCCGAGCATAGCACCAAGGTTGCCTTCCAAATCAACCCCACTGACATCATGAAAAGGCGCACCGTTTACTTCGGTATGTCTCGCTCTGGGAAATCCAACGGTCTAAAGATTGTAGCTGAGTGCATCTATAAGTTACGCCAAGATAATCCCGAACATCGGATAGGCCAGATTATCTTTGATCTGAGCGGTGAATATGCCCAAGACAACTACCAAGACGGCAAGGGGCTACACCGAGTCCACGAGACCATCGGCTTGTCGCGACAGGCTGAGGTGGCGACTTATGGACTGATATCCGTACCCTGGGACCGAGGTCGTAAAATCATGAAACTGAACTTCTTTGGAGACCCGATTCCAAGGCCCTGGCAAACACAGCAGGACACCATACGAGTGGAGCAGGCCCTGGATCAGTTGTTGGCTGGCAAAGAGATAATCAAAGGCATCATGGCGACTGCACCGTCCCAATACATGCGAGCATTCCGGGATGTGGACCTCGCTGTCGAGCCCAGCGGTGCCGGAGATATGGGAGCACAGACCCGGTATTTCCGTGCGATTCTAGCCTACAGAACCGCACTGATCGCTGCTGGGCTGCAGCCACCGAGTTGGCAGCCGTCCATACAAGGACCTGGACCGAACTCTCTATTCTCGCAAGACCTCATCAATGCCATGAGAGCGAACAACAACGCCAACAGCGACCATCGAACAGACTACCATCAAGCTGCGGTCATCTTAGAATCAGCTAGACAGAATCAATTTAGAATCACTTGGGACCAGCTTGTAACTGTCTTCACAGCACTTTCTCGTTTCATAGACGATGGCAAAAGCTATTTCGCCACGTTCGAGCAGAACTACATTAGCAACAGCTCGAGCCATGAGTCATGGGCCGATCCCAGGTTTCGAGCCGTCCTTCGCATCTTTGAGTCACGCAACGGTCCCAGGTTCTTCCAAGTTGCCCAAGAACAACACAATCCCAACACCACCAATGACTTCGCAGAGGCCGTTGTGAACGACTTGCGCGAAGGCAAACTGGTCATCATTGATCAATCAGCCGGGGAGTCAGAACAGAACCAAGCCGCTGCAGAGCGGGTCATGTGGCGGATATTCAGGTCGCAGCAGGAGCGCTTCCGATCCATCCTAGCGCAATACGACCCCACCGCCCCTCCCGACGAATCACAGGCCACGAAGGGGCACATAATTGTCTATATAGAGGAGGCTCACAATCTCCTGCCACGGGTCAATGCCCGCGATAACCTGACATCTGTGTGGGCGAGAGCCGCTAAGGAGGGAAGCAAGCTGAATATTGGTATGGTGTTGGCCACACAGGCGCCGAGTTCCGTGATGCCGGAAATCCTGAGTGAAACAGACAACTGGGTACTGTCCTATCTTAACTCAGAGGCTGAGCGCCGCGTAGTAGCGGGATATATGGACTTCTCTGACTTTATCGAGCAAATTGGGAAGGTCAGTGAGCGCGGATTCGTGCGGATCCGCACGCTATCCCAAGCGTATACCGTGCCAGTCCAACTGGACAAGTTCCAGATTCCAGATGACTCCGCGCCACCGGCGCAGTCCGATAGCGGACAACCGTAGACTCATAGCTGACTACAGGGTTCAACATGCCTTACCCCGATGAGAGAGCAGGTCTGGCCGCAATACAGGCTATTGCCGACAGCTCGGAGTTCGCCGAATTCCGTGCTCAGTTACAACCGCCTAGCCAGGAAACTGTGTTGGCCCTGCCACCTTTCCGGCCGAGTCCATCCGGGAATGCCAGGACTCATTTGGTCGCCATAGACGGGTCGCAGGTCTATGACAACTTCCCAGGAAGACTTCCGGATACGCAAGCTGGAATCGTATCCCTCGGGGTAGTGGTCATCAAGCTCAGCAAGCTGTCGTCGCTGGTAAAGCTACCTGTCAGCGGTGCAGTCAGTCCCAGAGAACTCAGGGAGACCGAAGATGGACGTAGCTTAGGCGCTTTGCTACCGGGGACCAATGCCAAAACGGTTGATGGAATAGGTCCACGAGAATGGTTTCGTCGCTCCTTCAACGACACATTAAACAAAGTCTCATTGGGGGGTGAAACTTTCGCTGAGAGTCTTTATCACGTACTGGGGGCCGATCACAGGATTCGCCAATGTCCAAACCCCGATTGTGATGGCACTCAGCTATCGATACCTAAACCAAACATTGATGACACTTGCCCCACTTGTGAAACGACAATCGTTACTACCGATGCGCTCAGAGTTCACGAGCAGTTCATTGAAAACCAATCAGCTGTGGAGTGTCACATCCGGGTCATGCAAACCCTAGAAATGCTCGCTTTGGTCAACAGTCTCCGCTACTTGGTCCAATCCGATGAGGGCTTGACCGCCTTGGCCAACACGGCATTCGTGATGGACGGCCAACTCGCTGCGTTTGGTACCATAGCCGTACTAGCTCAGGCAATTCGTAGAGAACTGAAGAGCGTGCAAGACAGGCTACAGGACTTTCGTCCGGACGCACAGCTGCTGGTCATGTCCGGAGTTAAGAGTGGGCCATTTGTCCAGCATGCAGAGGAACTCGACAGAGCACCTGAACCAAATAGACGTATCCCCCCTGACCATGTCTGGTTGCCCAGCAACCAGTACATTAGAGAAAACATAATTGCTGGACATTCCGATTACCCTAAGCCTTGGGGTGAACTTACGCACTACGGGCGGCCCTTGGTGCTGAAGACTGCAAGAGGACAGCGGCTGGTTCTCAACATCGCGCAGCCGGAAGCAGAACCACCGCTTACAGACCGGTCCGACCCGCGTGCGTTAGGAGACGCTATCAGCACAGCTGGACCATTGGGCGTGGGGAGTGACCAATTTCTTGCATTGCGTCGGGCTCACCGTTGGGCATCCATACCACTAAAGGCCGGCACCGATCTGATCCACAGCCTAGTGACATGATCAAACAAGCACAGACGGAATTGTCGGACAAAAGTGTTTGGAGCCGTAGCACAGCCGCCGGACGATGGTACGGATTCGGACGCTACTATGCCATGTTCCCGCAGTCCTTCATCCACGACGTAGTGATCAACCTGACCAAGCCGGAGGAAACAGTTCTCGACCCCTTCTGTGGGCGAGGTAATGCACCCTTCTCCGCCACGGTGCTGGGCAGAAATGCACTGGGAATCGATATCAACCCCATTGCGTGGTTATTCGCTGCGGCCAAACTCCATCCCGCTCCTAAAGACACGCACGTTACAGCTCGACTTGACGAAGTTGCCAAGGCGTGCCGTCCCAGTGACAGGCGAAGCCGCAGCCGGTTCGAGACTATGGCTTGGGCCCCTGCAGTGCGAGCGCTATTGAAAGCAGCGCGTCGTGAACTCGACTGGCGGGACTCGATCGTAGATCGCACTCTCATGGCATTCATAACCTTGCACATGCAGGACAAACAAGGGGCCGGTTTATCGAATGTCATGTCCCCTACCATTGCTTATTCGCCCACGTATGCCGTGAAATGGTGGACAGAGAAAGGATTCCTTCGACCGCCAGACGTTAACCCGGTAGCAATGCTGGAAGACAAAATCAGGCGCCGCTATCAGCATGGAGTCCCGGCTCAGGCTTCTGGGACGGTGCTTTTGGGTGATTCACGGCAGGAACTTCCACAGCAGCACAACGCTGATGCCGCCCTATTGGTTACGTCACCACCATATTGTGGTGTGACTGACTATTGGAATGACCATTGGATCAGGCTGTGGATGCTTGGATACCCATTGCGTAAGAATTGGACGAAGTCAGCACGCTTCGAAAACCAGAAGGATTACCAGGATTTAGTCACTCAGGTTTTTCAGGAATCCAAGAAGCATCTGAAGAAAGGTGCTGCGATTCTTATTAGGAGTGACCAGCGGCGAAGTACAGCAGAGATGTGTGTCGCCGCAATGAAAGAAGTGTGGCCTAATAGGCAACTCCTCGTACGGCGAACGACCGCTCCTCACGCAGGAATTTCAAACAACCATGGACGCGGAGGAAGAAAGGCAATGGAGATTGATCTGCTAATGCCAGGTAGTCGAGCTTTCGGATGGTGGCATCGCGAGGGGTTCATGCCCCACGATGAGCTGGCCCGGGCGGCATCGTGGTTAACTCGCATCGCCGCCTGACGCCATCATCCTTTGTCTCGGGCGTTTGCCAACACCCAATATCGTTGCTGAGTTGGGTCACTTGAGCTGAGTTGGGAGGTCTGTCAGACAGATTCCGTTCTGCCAAGCGGCGTTATCTACACGTATGCGCGCCGTGCCAGCCTCGATTTCCAGTTGAATGTCACTGTCACTGGGGGTTGTGGCGTCGTCGCGCAGATCGTTGAGTGCATCCAGCTCTGCGCATAGCGGCTCTACGCGGGGGCCGATGTTTTGCACGAACCGCATTTTGGTGCGTACGTCGTCTTTCTGCAGCTTGGATCCGCTATGCCCCACAGGAACCACACAGAGCAGGAATCCATCCCCTCTCTTCACGGCAGTTTCAGCCTGCCTCGCTGTCATCCGAACTCTGTGTTCTCGGGTGGCTTTGACTTCAACCAGCCAGGTTCGGCCATTCCGTGATAACTCGATACCTATCTCTTCATCTTCTTCGAGCATGTCATACTCAATCTCGAAGTCGGAGCCAATGCCAGTACGCTTGACAGTGAACCCCTCGTCTTCCAACCCCTCCTTCACCAAGTCTTCCACGAGACCTCCCAATCGTTGATTCTCATGCACGACCCGCCTCCGTTCCCGGCGGTCTGCGAGATGCTGAGGCAGGTCCTTGTCCGTCTTCATATCTTCCACAAAGTCGCGGACATGGCTGAGATCTCCACCAGTCGAAACCAGAATATTGGTCATTGTGTCGTCCAAGGCAGATCGGGATGCATCGTCGCTGACGACGAAATGCCTCATTAAGTCAAAGCGGGTCACTCGAATTGCTTCCAAAAGTTTGAGAGCAGCAGAGGTATCACCTAGAGCATTGGGGGTCCACCCACTGCCTCTAAGAAGCTTGGCAAGGGACTGCGCCGTAGCGCGGTCGCGTATATCATTTCCTTGGGGAACCCAACTGTTCCTGACGACTGGCACCAGCCACATCGCCGAATAGTACCTGTGACTGGCTCCACATTCACAGTCTGCTGTCTTAAGCTCCAAGCCTTTCGGATCGCGTTTGATCAACCATTCTGTTAAGAATCGCCAGAAGAGTCGAGCGCGGGCTTGACTGTCGCGAACGCGTGCCATGACCCCTACTCTGTCCCTAGTAAAGAGGATCAGGTCAGTCAGAGCAACGGCGTCAACGGTCTTGTGTTCGCCGTCTGCTAATGGTTCATCTGGAAGGAAGTCTCCACGGGATTTGTTGCCGCTGACCACCACATCCGTTCTCACATACCCTTGCCCGCTCAGCATGGGCCAGACATCGGCCTCAGGCAGTAGAGCAAAAAACTCTTCCGCCATGATGTATCGCCACGGGAAGAGGTCTGCGTACTGCTGAAGGTCCTCCGTCCATGCTTTAATTGGGGCTAGGGGCACCTCAACGTCTTCGCCTCCCTTTTGACCTAGCCATAGCACCTCACAGCTTCCGTCTTCGGGCCTAGTTGAGAATGCGGGAAAACCCGTCAGATAATTCCATTGCTTGTTAGTAACGAGCCAGGCTAGGAGACGCGGGCTAGCCTGAGTGAATTTGTCCCCGAGAGTTCCTTCACTGCAAAGCTCTTCAAGGTTGTCGGTTATCTCTTGGATCACATCCTTATTGCCAAGTTCTCCTTTGCCTATTTCATCGGCAAGAGAAGTAAGGCGAGTGTCACGAAGGCGACCTCGAATCCCCATATCGAGGACATCATCCCCGATAGCCTTCAACTCCTCGCCTATGTCGTTGTCACGATACAGGTTGGAGAGCTTATCGAGATAGCCAGCCTGGTCAAGAACAACGTGACTCTCGCGAATCAAGTTATCAAAGCCCTCGTCCTTAAGGAATCGATAAAGCCGGTCAAGCCATTCGACTGCATCAACCTCGTGTTGAAGTACATTCTCGAGTCCTTCAAACGTGCCAGAGTCGGTGTCATCACCTTTGGTCGCCTCTTCAAGAAAGGACACCAATTTGCTGCCGTCATATCCCTCCCCGAATGATGTCGTGTCGCGACCTGTAATGGCCGCCCAGCTCTCGACCGCCGCGCGCCATCCATCGGCCTCATTCCTTGCTGGTAACTTTGGTCGGAAAGTCTTGATCTCGCATAGCAGGTCCCAAAGAGCTTCCGTGGCCATGACTTCACCCGCGAGCGGTACAATAGAGTCTTTGGGAGAGAAGGCGGCATCTGCACTGATAACGGCGAGGGTTTGGCGAATTTGAGTCACGAGGTGTCCGAGTCGGTCATGAATCCAGTCTCTACTTAGCCAAGTCTGCTCACTGATTGGAGGGATGGCCGCCAGCGTATGGGTGTTTGCCCAACGAGATTTGGCCACGAATTCAACCAACTTGACGTGCAAGTCGCAGGCTTCTTCCATGACGGCTTGATTCGTGTGGTTTGCCTCGTCATCGCTCTGTCCGAGAAAGACGCCATCTCTGTTTTCGGTTGGAGTGAATGCAAAGCTGTTTGTGACGGCTGGAAAGCTGAAAGTTTCAGTCCCCACCAGGGGAAATCCTAGGAAGAGTCTCGGTATACCTTCAAGAGGTAAGCAGATTGCCCCATTATCAATCGGCGCCATTGGAATGGTCACAGATGCTAGCTCGCCTTCCGCCAGAAGGTATTTTCGTTCTCTCAAAGACCCATGTTCGCTTACTCCGACTGTGACTGTCTGCAATCCCGCTTCTAAGGGGACGCGTTCGACCACTTCGAAAGTCGTAGTCTCTTCCAGGGACTTGATGTTGATGCGCCGAAATTGACGATTGAAAACGACCACGAACGGGGCGCATTGCTTCAGTGTTTCGATTCCTTCTTCTACAGCGCCGACCGATTCTTCAGCCACGGGGTAGCGGAACCGGGTCGTGAAACTATCTGCTAAGGCTTCGGTAGATGCATCAAACTCATCCCATGCTCTATCCATAGAGTCACTGAGTGCCTTGGTGGATACGATTTCACGCCTCAAGCGAAAGTTGAAATGTCTCTCATCGCTGAGTTGCCCGGAGACATCGATCTCGGGTGATAGCAGGTGAGTTGTCAGAAAGCCGCTACCGTATTGCCCGATGGCCTTCTCATCCTCTAATTTGGTGGAGCCGTGATAGATGAGGTGAGCTACTTCCTCCATAGTAAATCCGCGACCGTTGTGCTGAAAAACAAGCTCACCACGGCCAAGCTCAACGGAGGCGACGAGGTGAGTATCATCGTCGGCGGCAGCATCACGGGCGTTCTGCAAGAGCTCCCATATCCATCGCCTTTGCATACGTGCCCGATTAGATTCGAGTTCTCTCAGGTGGTTGAGAATTCCCTGTGCGGTATTCTCAGTCAGTACCCGGTCTTTAATCTCATCTTTACTAATCACTTTTGATTTCCACTCTTCTATTTGGTTGACATCTCTCTTTGCTTCCGAAACCCAACGGAGCAAATTGTCACTTAGATGCCCCGAGGTTTCTACCACAAGTTCTCTCTACTCATGGTACTGGCCATCATTCTACCTTTGTCGAGCATCGACCGTCACGACTACGGAGCCTGTACGCAGGGCCAAATGCCCTGTCCACTCATCTCCTGACGACGCCCTGGAGGTATCGCCTGGACGCCCTGCGGTTGAGGGCGCGGCCGAGGATCCCGAAGGCCCGGTCGATGCCCAGACGCACCACCCTGGGCGACGGCTCCTCCGGCTTAAGGAGGGCGTGGCCGATGAGGTCAGCCATCTGTAGCAGGTGGTCGGAGTGGGAGCTTCGGAAGGCTGGGCCGCCGATGATCCTGTCTATGGGGATGTCCTTCGTCCTCTCGCCGTCCTCCCAGGCCTCGTACCTGCTTGGCACGGGTTTGCGGCTCCTGAGCCTGTGGTAGAGTTGTGCTTGCGCTTCCGCCACGTCCTCGTCAAAGATGAGGAGGGCAAGGCGTCCCGTTGCTGCAACCGACGCATTGATGCGGTTCAGGAGCCGGTCGAGGCTGACCTGTTCATACCGCTGAACATCCTGCTTCCAGAGACAAACATTGATAACCTCAACCCCTCCCACGGTACCGGCGGCGGTCTCGATGACTCGCAGTCCGTCCAGGAAGATTTGAGCCCCATGTTCCGGTGTCAGGTTACGGTTTGCCCCGCAGCAGCGTGCCAGCATCCCCCTGCCCGTCAGCAGGTCTCCGGCGTTGAGTTCCCGGTCGACCGGGACGGTGCATCGTTCCTGCAGGCACATACGCCAGTCAAACACCCGTCGG
The DNA here is from genome assembly GCA_965197585.1 of Dehalococcoidia bacterium. GTDB lineage: Bacteria > Chloroflexota > Dehalococcoidia > Plut-88900 > Plut-88900 > Plut-88900. The sequence goes on along the minus strand of OZ240215.1, from coordinate 815,724 downwards.
TATAGGTCGTTCCAACGCTCGGCATCAACGCCCAAGGCTGATCGTACGTAGTGGTCAGACCCTTCGGAATCAGCGATGTAGTACAGCCTCATGTCTTTCGTTCTCCTTGATTGGTGCGGGAGCTCAGCCCGCTGGTATCATTCTCGTCGTCTCGCCGCCTGGGGTGAGCCATGCCCGGCCCAGTGGCTCCTCCCGCTTGAGCAGGCTCCCGTGGGATACCAGCAGGGGAAGGATGGTCCTTGTGCGTTCCATCTCCCCGGACGCCACCCGCAGGAAGTGGATGGCTGCCAGGTCTTCGTGGAGTACCACCAGCACGACGGGCCTTGCGCCGTGGTCGTCTACGGGCCGGTGTGAAGAGTAGTAGCGGAGGTAGGGGGCCAGGCGATCTGCCATGGTACTCGGACGCACCGCCCTGCGCTCCCACTCCAGGAAGAAGGGCCGTATCCCTCCCTTCCGTCGCAGTATGCCGAAGGCGTCGGGTTGGATGGAGCGCATCCCGCCAAAGTGCTGGAAGTAGCGGGATGCCCTGCGGGGCGGGTCCAACTGGAGGGTTTCCCAGCCGAGGGCGCGTGCCTGGCGGGCCAGCGCCGCCATGAACCCGTGAACGGCCCCAGTGTGCTCCATGTTGCGCAGGAGCTGGCGGCTCCGCCTCCCCGATACGCTGCGCCAGTCGTCGGCATCCCTGGGGGCGGAACTCCACCGCTTCCTTGCCCAGCCCACGGACGTGCGGTCCCTGCGGGCCAGGACGGCCAGCCCCCGGTCCGTGAGGGTCAGGCGGCGCCCTCCCGCCGGGACCCGGGTCACCAGTCCGAAGGTCTCCAGGGTGGAGGTGAGGCGGTAGGTGCGGGTGCGGGACAGGCCCAGTAACCCGGCCAGGTCGTCCAGGGCGATCCAGGGCCAGTCGGATAGGAGATCGAGGGCGCATTTCTCGGTGGGCTTGAGCAGGGCCGGGAGCATGAAGTCGGGAACGTCTCCACCCCGGGCCTCCGTAACGAGGTCCTGGGGCGGAGACAGCCGCGTAAGGGCCCGCTCAACCGGAAGATCTCCGCCGTAGCCCATGCGGTCAAGGGCGGTGCGGAGGTCGACTGAGGCGTTTACCGAGGGCAGCCTCCACACCGGGTCATCCACTCCGGCGGCGGCTGCATCGGACTCAAGGGCAAGGACCGCGGGGGTTCCCGCCAGCAGCCTGCGGGAGTGGCGCAGCCGGGTCTCGTCGGGGGCCAGCAGGAGGATGCCGTCAGGCCGGGGCCCCTCACGGAGCCTCCAGAGGCGTTTGGAGAAGCCCGTCCTGTCGGAGGTATGTCCCTGCCTTACCACGGCTACAGTGCAGCCGCTGGGGAGAGTGAGTCCAGCGTCCATCGGCATGGCCCGATACCACCTAAATCCCACGGGGTGGGCGATCTGGGCGACGGCGGAGGCCAGCCGGTAGATGACGGCCGCGGCGTCAAGGCGCTCCAGGAGGAGGCGCCGCCACCAGGCTGGGACGGGACGGGTCCGCAGCAATTCGTCCACTGTAGTTCCCTCCCGTTGCGCCAGACAGGCCAGCCCGGCGGAGGTGAGGTGGAACCTGCGGGTTGCGGCGGTGATGCTGGTGGCGTGGGGGACTGCGGAGATCAGCCCGGCGTCCTCCATCCGGGACATGGCGCCGTAGACTGCGCCCCTGGACCAGCCGGAGAATATGGCCGCCTCCAACCGGTCGAGAAAGGGCATCCGGGCCAGGAGCCCCAACAGCTCACCATCCAGGGAACTCATTGGCCGCCGTCCTCTTCAGCCACCTCAGGTGCGACGGCCCCGTCCGTCCTGTCCCTCTTGGTGCGCACTTTGCGCCGGGCATCACCCTTCGACGGGCCAGTCCCATGATCGTCATCTGCCGTTGGGAGGTTCTCGCCGTTCCTCAACTCCCCCAGGTCCCCCCGGTACTTCTCAACCAAATCCTGCTGGTCCGAGTTCCTCTCAGCGATGTCGCGGGCTGCGGTGGCGTAACTCTCGGATTCGGAGCGTATGCGCACACCGGTCCCGGGGTCTCCCGGCTCGGGCTTTCTGACCATCATGGAGAACGCGGGCATCCGCTCCTTGCCCACCGTGCCCCTGACGTAGCAGTGGTGCACCGGCAGGGAGGTGATATCCTCCTCCGAGACCCTGTCCCGGCCCAACTCCCAGACCAGTTGCCTTGCGTCGTTGCCCGCCACCTGGAACACGGTCAGGCAGCCCACGTTGGCCAGCAGGGTGTCCCGCATGGTGCGGGAGAGGTCGTCCAGCTTGGCGAGGCTCTGGGTGGCCAGGATGAACGAGGCCCCGAACTTGCCCAGCTCCGACAGCATCCCCTCGTAGTCCACGCCGGGCATCGACTGCATCTCGTCCACGACCACGAGGGCGCCCCGTCTCCTCTCCGGGGGCAGGCGCCCCTGCTCCCGGATGACGGCGTCTACCAGGTTGAGGAGGGATGCGCCGACCAGGGCGGCCACGTCCCTGCCCACGCTCCCCTGGGCGGTGGAGACCAGCAGGACGCCTCCGTCATGGATCGTACGGCGCATGTCGATGGTGGACCGGGACTGGCCAAGCACGGCCCGCGCACGCTTGGAGGTAGCGTAGTAGGAGAGACGGGTCTGCACGGGAGCCAGGGCCTCGGCCCTGTACTCCCGGCGCCAGCCGCCGAAGTCCCTCGCCCACCACTCCAGGAGATACGGGTCGTCTACCCTGGCCAGCACCTCGCTGCGGAACTTGTCGTCGGAGAGGATCCTCAGCCCGTCGAGGATCGTGTACTGCTCCCCGGACTCCCGGTGCTCGTTGGCCTCGTGGAGGCTCTTGACCGTCTGCTCCAGGATCGACTGCATCCTGGGCCCCCACTGCTCCCACAGGCCCTTTGCCACGCGTACCACCGAGTCGGCGGTGCGGTCCCGGTCGGTAAACACCCGGGTGTCCAGCAGGTTGATTCCGGGCGCTCCCCGTTCGTCCGCCAAGTCTATGAGCCGCACCCGGTCGACGAGGGTCTCGGGCACGTGATCCAGCAGGCCGCTCACCAGGTCGGCGTGGGGATCAATGACGACTATGGCGTCCGTATCCCTGCCTGCGGCCTTCTCCCACATCTTGTGGGCAACCACGTGGTGCATGAGGGTGGACTTGCCCATGCGGGTCCGGGCCACGTAGAGGTGGTGCCGCCGCAGCAGGTCTCCGGGGAAATGGATCTTCCGGGGAGTCCCCGCCGTGGTCTCTCCGACGTGGGCGCCCTCCCTGACGCTGCGGGCCGCGGGCATCAGCACCTTCGACCCGGCGCGGGCCACGAGAGGGGTCTCGTCCCCCTCCCCGGGCGGGTGCCAGAGGCACGCGGCCTCCCGCACCCCCATGACGCTTCGCCTTCCGAACAGCCCCGGCCCCGACGGTTGGAGGTCTAAGGTCGGATGCGTGGGCCCGGCCTTCCCCACGCGGAACCGGGCCCCGGCGGGGTTATCGTAGTGGCGGTAGGCGGCTACGACCTGCCCCAACAGCTCCTCGGCACGCTGCGGCCCGGTGCTTTCAGGCAGAACTGCAACGACGCGTATCTCGGCATCGAAGGCGATGCGGGAGACCTTCTCCCTGATGAGCAGGGGGTCGAAGACCCGGGACCGGGACGCCTTCCAGCGGCGCCATGCCCAGCCTCCGACTGCCAGGAGGACGGCAGCCCCCAGCCCCAGGAGAACCGTCTTCCATGTCTCTCCGGCCTGCACCCAGGTATAACCCTGGTAGGCGGCCAGGGCCCCGACGCCCAGGACGGCCGTCCCCCAGCCCGGCCCTTGAGACGTCCCTGCTTCTTGGGAGCGGGATGCGGGCCCGGCCCGGGCGGAGGGCGCGGCGTGGGCCATCTCCGCGTGGTGCAGCGACCACTCGGGGCCCAGGGAGCGCAGCAGTAGCCGGGTTACGACCCGCTCTCCCTCGTTGAGGTCCGAGAGGGCACCCAGCAGGGCAATGAGGGGGTCGGAGCCGGGATCGAGCAGGTCGCCGTCCCTGAACACCCGCAGCGGCACGTACTCGGGGCCCGAGGACCGCAACGTCATGCCCCAGGCCTGCTCGCCATCCCGGAGTCTCAGAGGGTCTTCTTCGGGGACCACCTCCCGGATGCGTGCCTGGGGATAGTGGGCGGCTACCTGAGCCCTCACCACCTGGTCGCGGAGGCATCGGGTCAGGAGGGTCACACCGTGGGCCTCTCCGGCCAGCTCCAGCGAGAAAGGTTCCGGTACGGCCAGCGAGGAGAGCATGTTCTCCACCCCAAGCAGGGTGCGCTCACCGGTGCGGGGTGGTGTGATGGCCAACAGAACCGGCTGGACATCAGGGGACTTGTCTGAAAATAACTTTATCGGGTTGAATCGCATAGCGTTCTTCCTTTGACTAATGGCTCCCCGGCCTCCACTCGATGATCTCGGCTTCCTCCGCCGTGGCCTCGATGCGGACCGGGAACCGGTTTCCCCTGGCCAGCAGCAGGCCGTCTCCCCTGGGACAGGAGAGAAGCCACTTCTGCAGGTCCTGGGGCAGGTCGAAGGCATCCCCCACCGTACTGATGGCGGCGGCGTCCTGCTGGAGCAGCAGCTTGAAGGCGGCGTTCTGCAGCAGAGCCCGTCCGGAGTGGCCGGTGATGGTGCGGGAGGTGTCCTCGCTGAGCAGGTCCTGGACGTCCTGGGTGATGAACTGCAGCCCCAACCGGTGCTTGCGGGCCCTCTTGGCCATGGAGACCATGAAGGCCGCTCCCTCGGGGTGCTGCATGATGCTCCACACCTCGTCCACCACAAGGAGCCTCGGCTTGGGGTCCCGGGCCGCGGCGGCCCATACCGTCTCGGTGCAGACCATGGCGGCGGCGGGCCGGAGCTCGGGCTCAAGGAGCCTCAGGTCGAATACGGTGACCAGGGCCTCGTTGTGGAGCAGGTCGTCCCCCTCGTCGGAGAGCAGGTAGCGGAGGCTGCCGGTGGCGAAGGGCCGCAGCAGCCTGGCCAGGGCCCGCCCCGAATCGAGCTCCGGGTCGTCGTTCTCCCCGCTCTGCAGATAACCGTAGAAGTCACGGAACCCGGTGCGCTCCCGGGGCTCGGCGTAGTAGCCGGCCAGGGCGTGGTCCAGGTCAGCGCGACGCTCCGCACCGAGCTTCTCACCCACCATCACCTCTATCAGCCTCCTCAGGCTTCCGATGCGCTGCAGCAGCTCCTCCGAGTCCCTCCGGTCCATGACGAAGGGGTTCATGCCCTGTCCCGGTACGCCCGGCGACAGCACCCTGCCACCCGCCGCCCTGGCCATGTCGGCGTACTCCCCCTCGGGGTCTATGACGTAGGCGGTTATTCCGCGGCATATACCCCGCAATACTCCCAGCTTTGTCGCGAAGGACTTTCCGCTGCCCGAGCGTGCCAGGACGGCGGTGTTGGCGTTCAGGTGGGTGCCGTCCCAGGGGTCGTATACGATGGGCGCCCGGGCCCTGAGGTCCAGGCCGTAGAGAGTGCCGCTGCGCGTGTCCATGTCGGGGGGCGAGAAGGGAAACAGCCGCGCCAGGGAGGAGGTGTCCAGGTTCCTCCACATTGCCACGGAGTTGATATTCAGGGGCAGCGTTGAGAGGAGCCCCTCCCTCTGGCGGAAGGGGAGGGTGTCCAGCTTACCCAGGGTGGCGGCAAAGTGGGCCCTGGTCCTCTGGGTCATCTCCTTCAAACTCTTCTGATCGTCTGCATGAAGGGTCAGGGAAAGGGAAGAGTGGAAGAGACGCTCCCGGCCCCGCTGAACGTCGTCTCTGAGGCGGGTGACGTCCTCCAGGGCTATCTCCGCCTCCGGGGAGAGGCTGCGGCCCTTGCGGAAGGACATGGAGCGGGCCGATTCGAACCTCACCTTCTGCCACTCCAGTGTGCGGGCCGCTTGGTCAGCCGTGATGGGGGCAAGGTGGACGGATATGTCCATGGGGATGCCCGAGTTCATGAGGGCCTGCAGGAACCCGGGAACAAGGGTGCGGGGCCATCGCCCCAGGTGGAGGGATCGGGTGAGCCCGTCGCCGTTGCGCAGGTCCCGGCGGTTGATCTCCACCTCCACCGGCTTGTCCTCGTCCATGTCCCTGGGAGAGCCGCCAAGTGCGCATGCGAGGATGAACATCCTCAGGGTCCGGCCCTTAAGGGGCTGGACGAAGAGGCCGACCCGCGACAGAAGGGAAGCCACGTCCTCGGCCCTATCGTGTTTGCATACAACGTAGAACCGCCGGTCCAGCACCCCCTCCCGGGTCTCGAGGTCCCTGAGCAGGCCACGAAGGGACTCGGCGGCTTGTTCGGTCTTCGGTGGCAGGTCTTCGGGCTGGGCTTTCTTTAGGGCATCCCTCAGCCGGTCCAGCACCGGAGGGTGCTGCCTGACGAGGAGCTGGACGGGGAAGTCCAGGGCGTTCAGGGCCCCCGCGAAGGAGCCGAGCCTCGGCTCGTCCAGTTCCAGGCCCATCACCTCGCAGATGCCCAGCTTGACACCGTCCAGCCTCACGGGCCCGTCCTCCTCCAGGTGGGACAGCATGTAGAACGATGGCAGGGGGACGGGCGGTTTGGCCGGGGCGGCATTCTTCTTCGGGGCCGCAGTGGCCCCCGTTTTCCCGGGCCTGAGAATCATCCGGATAAGTTTTCCAAATACACGTTTCAAATCGGTATCCTTTTCCCGCGACTACGGGGCTGCTGGCGTAACTTTCAACAAGGCCAGGGCTATCCCTTTGGCCGAGAGCGTGAGGACCAGGCCCGTAATCGCCAGGACCACCGCGCTCCTGGCCCTGCCCGAGCTTCGCTCCTCAGCCCCCTCGGCCATGAGCAGGAACCCGGCCCAAACGACGGCAAATAGGCAGAGTCCTGCAGCGGCATAGGCCATGGCGTCCACCACCTCGACGAACTTGAGAAGCATGTTCCCCTTCTCGATGTCTGTCCCCGCACCCAAGGAGGCAAACCCCGCACCTGCCATTAAGACTGCCCACAGAACGGGTATCACCACGGCCAACTCCAGCCCAGCAACTCGAACAGCCGCCTCAGCTCATCGGTATCCGCCGGGGTCTGCTCGGCGGGCTCGGGGGTGGGCTCCGGCTCGGGCAGGGTGAGGAGCTCGAAGTTGTCGTCGGCGCCGATGGTCAACGCCATGTCCAGAGCCTCTATCCTCGTTCGGGCCAGGGGCCCCCGTTCCATGACCTCAGCCCTCACGTGCTCCTCATGTTCCACGGTGACGGTCACGTCCTTTGCCACCGTTGTGCCGGGTACGGACAGGGTGGCCGAGATGACGTGCTGGGTGGTTGTCCCGTCGGGGTGGGAGAGAGTCACCGTCTCGGAGACCGTCCTGCTGGTTCCGGGACGGTACAGCTTGACTCTCGTGGTTATCTCCTCGTCCCTCTTGGGGTGGTGGGTCAGGGCAACCAGGGGAGGAAGGTCGATCCGCAGGGCCCCTTCCAGGGCGGCTTGCAAGGTGACCTTGTGGACCGCCTCGCCAGCGGGCACATTGACCCGGAAGGCCGTGAACCCGTTCGGAACGAAGGGGACCGGTCCCTGGGCCCCGCCGACGGTGACTATTACAGTCCCGGCAACTGCGGTGACATCCGCATCCATCAGCGCCGTCACCGTCACGCTCTCGTGCCCGGACACCGTCGTAAGGGACACCGGTTCTTCGACGGAGTCCTCGCAGATGGAGTCTATGGCTCCATCCACCCGCCCAGGCGTCCAAAGCAGGTAATCGAGTTCCAGGTCGCACAGCTCTCCCTCGACGGATGGCAGAGGGTAGGGGATCTGGTCTCCCTTCAGGCTGAGAGCGCCCGCCTGCCCCAGCCCGTCCCGCCAGGAGAGGGTGAGGGAGGGCGAGTCACCGGAGAGTGGGAATGTGTAGCTCCTGGTCTCTCCCCTCTGCAGCCTGGCCGCCGCCCGGAACACGGATATCCGGCCCCCGGGTCCGCCGTAGCCTCTCACCTGCAGGTCGATGTCAGCGGCGGCCCTGACGGTTACCCCGGCGGAGTCGCCCGACACATGCAATCTCTCGACGTATATCCTTCTTCCGGGGACGGGCTCCCTCAGTTCGAAGCCGATCTCCTCGGGATGATGGTCGTCAGCCAGGGCAACGGGGGACACCGCCCCGGCCGCCGCCGTAAGGGTGACGGCCAGGACGGCCAGCAGGTTCCTCCGGCCCCTGCTCCTCCCAGTCTTCTTCCTGTCCTGCTTTGGGTACTTGCGCTTCCCCCGGCGCCGGCGGCGGCCCTTGCCGGAGCGGCCGCGGGGACGGAGCGGCATCCTGCCGTTGCGGCGGCGCATGATGATCCGTCTGGCCTTCCTGACCAATAGGGTTAGAGGGCTCGGCGCAGTCCTGACCGGCGTCGGCGCTTCGGGGCGCACCAGCTGGGCAGGGGGGCCGGCGTAGCGCCGGGGACCCAGCCGGAACCGCAGGAGGTCGGCGGCCACCAGGGGCAGCCGACGGCCTCCCACCTTACCCACGATCATGGCCATTCCCGCCAGCCCCATTAGGACGGCCAGCACTATCCTCACCTCGGAGGGGCCCACGGGAGCGTAGCGGTACGCTCCGTAGGACAGCGCGGCCACGGCGGTGATGGCCACCAGCTGTTGGAAGGTGAACCACAGCAGCACCCGGTCCTCGGCCTGCAGGTGGGTTGGCACCTCGTGTTCTCTCATGACTCTTCCTCCACTTCTGCTTTGCCTATCCCCCGTCTGGTGTTGGCGTGGGGGTGCCGGGCTCTGGGATATCCACCTCGACGCCCGGGTCTACAATTGCACCGGTCACCACCTCAACGACCACGTAGGCCAGCAGGGCCAGCACGACACCCGCCAGGGCGGTGAGCATGGCGCTCTTCCCCCGGTCCATCTGCTGGGGCCCGCCGCCTGCCGTCATGTACAGGAAGGCCCCGTAGACGAAGTAGGCTACGCCCACGGCGCCCACGACCCCCATCATGATCCCCACTATGTTCGATATGGTCTGGGTCAGCTGTTCCATTCGCTTTCTCCTGTTTCCGTTGCTGTTTGGGAGTCTTTCTCCCTGGTCCAGGGGTCACGTCGCCTTAGCTTGCCTAGCTGCACATCTCTTGACCTCCTCGTGCCTTCTCGTCTATCTGTTCGTCTCGTGTATCTGTCGAAGTCCCGTCTATCGAAACAAGTGGGCTCACTCGCCGCTGCTCCTCGGGGCAGTCCCGGCCCCGGTCGCATCTGCGCCAGAGGTTGCCGCTTCCGCCGCCGATCTCAGGCCCGAGGCCGCCGCACCCGCACCGGTACCCGCCGCCGTGGCAGCCACCGCTCCCACCGCAGCAGCCGCAGGCCCTCCTCCCACTCCCCCGGAGAGCAGCCCAATCGTCTTGGCGGAGCGCATCAGGGTCCCCGGAAGGTTGAGGCCGAAGTAGAGGGTGCTCACCCACGAGTCGAACGTGCCGGCGTTGCCCAGCATTGAGGGCACTCTCGTCGCCATGTAGACGAAGGCCACCGACATCAGCAGCTTCCACACCAGGTCCTGGGCAGGCTCGAAGGCCTCTATGGCGGCGTACTGCCTCAGGAACCCGAACCCCAATGCCAGGGCTATCAGCTGGATCGACTGCTGGAACACCGTGGTCAGGAAGAGCCTCAGCCAATGACGTCCCCAGCCCGCCGTATGGGGCAGTATCCAGAGGCCCAACGCTATGGGGGCCAGGGCCAGCAGGATGTCTATGAGGGCCAGCCTCAATACCAGCTGCACCAGGACGTAGAGGACGAAGAACCCGTAGACCACGTAGAGGAGGGCTACGAGCTGGGCCATGCCCACGCTCCCCGCCTCCACCGTCCTGAGGAACGTCTCCAGGGGCGCTCTCAGCAGGTCGCCCGGGGTGACGTCCAGTTCCGCGGCGATGTACTTGGAGACGACGTGCGCCACGTCGATGACCAGGGCGCACCACCAGTAGGAGGTGGCGGCGGCGACCAGGCCCAGCACCAGCCGGGGGACCGTCTCCCGCCATCCGGTGCTGGTATGGCCCAGGAGGTTCTGCATGATGAGACTCAGACCCATCCAGCCCAGGATTACGATGAGGGCCCCGGAGGTGATGCCCCAGACCACGGTCCAGGCCTCCCGCACCATGGGGTGCAGATAGGTCAGCTCGGGGGGAGTTCCGGTGAGGATGTCGTTCATGGCATAGAGTCCTTAGTCGCAGTTGTCGATCTCGGTCCTCGTGGCCCGCTCCACCACCCCGCACAGGCCTCCGTGCACTCCCTCTATCACCCAGCGGGCGAAGGCCTTTGCCCACCTGGCCGGGTTCAGGGCCGCCAGGATCCGGTCGAAAATCCCGCTGGGCTGGTACACGGGTACAAGGGTGTGGAAGACGTAGGGGCCGCCCTGGGCGTCGGCGGGGACGCCGATGACCAGCAGGTAGGCCTTCCCGGGGTCCAGGTCGGGCTGCTCGGACAGGGCCGGGTACTCCCAGGAATACTCCCAGCCGTCCTTCAGCTTTTTCTCGCCGCCCTGCACCCTGTACATGAGGGTCACCCAGTCGCCGTTGTCGGCGTCACGGATGGCGTAGTAGAGGGCGTCCAGCTCCCGGCTGAAGACGGGACGGGCTATGAACCGCCCATCCTTCTTCCGCTCCACCAGGTCCCGGTCTTTGTTGACCAGGGTGAGGCCCGTGTCCTGCGACAGGACCGGAGCAATGGCGGTCAACACAAGGAGTGTTGCCATAAACACGGTGATGGCCGGGAGTACCAGCCGTCCAATGCACTTCAGTTTTGACCGGGGTGACAAACCGTCGTCTCCTTGTCCGTAAACGGGTCGAAAGTTCTCCGTCGAGTCTGGGAGCTCCGGGCCGGTCCAGGAATGGTCTGTGAGGGGGGCCTGCGGACGAGCCCGCCCCACGGGCCCTGACCTCAAAAGGGCGTTTTGTGATGTCATTGGGGTGTACAGGGATTTGGTTGAGTTCCCGCATGGGAAGTAAAGAGTCTTTCCGTGGCTGAAAACGGTGAAAAAGAGGGAGCTCCGGGACAACGCAGCAAGCGGTTTTTGGTGCGGGTCTGTTCCACGGATTTGGGCCAAAAGTTCCCGTGCGGGAACCCGGTTTTGTGATGCGAAGCGGGGTTGGGTGTTTGCAGGCGAGCAAGCGAAGCGGTGACAGGGGAGCCAAGAACCCTCCCGGAAGGCCCCCTACAGGAAGTCAATGAAGGAGGATCGGGTTATGACGGATATGCCGGTGAATGAGAATGAAGAGGCCCTGGAAGATGGCGAGAGGCGCAGCCGATTGAGCGCCCTGCTGGGGGACCTGGTGAAACGGAAGGGCCGCACGGGGGCGGCCAGGCTGCTGGGCGTCAACTACAAGACTGTGGTGAGGGCCGAGGAGACGGGCCGTATCACGGACCACGTGGGCCAGGCCCTGGATAAGCTGCTGGGGGACGATGAAGGCGCCGAGGCCCCAGGGGGTGGGACGTTGGAGGACCGCATCGAGCGGCTGGAGGGGGAGGTGGGGGAGTTGCGGGACAGGGTGGAGGCACTAGAACCGGTTGCCGAAGGCGGGGACGCCGACCACCCGGGGGCCGAGGAGGGGTGGGGTGCAGGGAACGAGGAAGAAGACGGGGCCCCCTCAGTGGAGGGGTTGCGTCCCCAAAGCCAGGGTGCCATGCGGCGTACGGACCCCGAGGTTGTCACCGAGGGTCCCACCGAGGACGATCCCGAGGTCTACGGCCCTGCGTGGCCCCTGGTGGAGGAGTGGCGCCGGCTGCGGGCAGGGCATCCCCACCGAGGACGGAGCCTGTCGTGGTTGGTGACGGCGGAGAGGCTGCTGGTCCTGGAGCTGGCAATGCTGGAGGAGCACGGGTTGACCCTCCCTCCCGAGACCCAGCCGTTGCGGGGGTTCGGGCGCCGGGGCCAGACCGGCTGGCGTCACACGGCCCTCCACGACACCCGGAGGGCGTTGCACAGGCGGAGACTGCTGCGCTGGATCCGCCGATCCCTCACCCTGGGCCTCTGGTGGAGATAGAGAGCCCGGCGGCGGGATGAAGGTGGGGTATGGCCACGGAGCAAGTGATCGGTGCCAGCGCCCGCAAAATGCTCCCCGAATCCCTTTCCAAAGCCTCTCTGTTCGGCAATACTGAAATTGTTGTCTGGCTTTTTCCAGCGTTTCACGCCTTAGAAACTTGGAGGATTACCGTCCCCCGAATCCGGGACAGGCTGCATAGGATCGAGCCTCGCTCTCCGAACAGCCGCCCAGGGGTCATGACCGGAAGGATCGAGCCTTGCTCTCCCGAAGGTCTCCCCGCAGGGACACATCAGTAAACGTCGAGGTAAGCCCCGTGCCCCGGCCGGTTCGTCACGCACTGTTCCGCCAGGAGCAACCAAGGCCCCGGTCTCAGAAACAGCGGTAGTTTACCCACTTCCCGACCGCCGTTGTCTTCGCAGGAACACACATAGTCCCCCTCATCTCTCCTCCATGCCTGCATCCGGTCCGGGGGGAAGCCGCGTCAATTTCCGTTCGTTAGTCAGGTCGAGTCTCGCACCGTGGATGCCGGTGTGAACAAAAGCAAAGGAGGTTCACATGCAAGTTCTCGTAGTGCTCTCCATGGTCATGAGCGCCGCCCTCAGGGTTGCCCGGTGCCTGGTGAGGTTCAAGTGGCCGGTCCTGGGAGTCCTTTTGCTAGCGCCGCTGGCCATCACCTGGAGCCTGGAGGTCTTCGCCCTCAATGGGCTGGGCATCTTCTCGGGTTTCGTGGTGGTGCGGCAGGTGCTGAGGCTCGCAGGCAGGAAGTAGTAAGTAAGCAAAAGCAGGAAGGAAAGGAGTTCGATATGACAACGCAAGCGATAACGATGAACGGTGGGGCGGTGAGGACACGGCACAGCCTGGAAGAGCTGGTGGACAGGGTGATCGAGGCTCTGTTCGGAGTGCGGGAAGAAGAGAGCGCTGTGCCGGCGCCGACGGTGGCGAAGATCATCCACGATGCCCGGAGGTTGAGGAAGGCCGCGGACCTGGACGGGGCCCTGGCGGTCCTGTCCGAGGTGGATACCCCCAATGCCCCGGTGAGGGACGCCTGTTGGGCGTACTCCGAGTGGCTGGACCTGGTCCGGCGGCGGTTTGGAAAGAAGGGGGTCCTGGTCTACAGCCCCGGCACCGGCCGGGCAGCGGCCCTGGTCTCCCGGAATGGTTCCGCTCTGGAAGTTGTCGCCGTGCTGGGGATGCGCTGGCTGCCCGGCAAGGTGGTCTCCCGCGGCAGCCTCCGGGGGTTGAAGACCCTGGAGAAGGGAGGTGGGTCATGGTCCTAGCCACTGCTCCCGTGGACATCCCGGCTCTCAAGGCCCGGCACTCGCTGGGCGCCGTCGTGGAGGAGTCGGGTGTGAGGCTCCGGGGCAGGGGCCGGGTTCGACAGGGCGTCTGCCCCTTCCACGAAGAGGTCGAGGGCAGCTTCACGGTGTACGGCGACACGGAGCGATACTACTGCTTCGGCTGCGGCGCCGGGGGAGACGTCCTGGACTTCGTGCAGAGGGTCGAGGGCCTGAGCCTGCCCGAGGCGATACGAAGGCTGGGCGGAGCCCCTCAACCCGCCAACCCTTCCGCCCCCAGGCGGCCTAGGCGGGGCCCCGGTTCAGGGAGTGCTCGGCAACTCCCACTCCCACACCGGGACCCGGGCCTGCTTACGGCGGCAGCCCGGTTCTACGCCCGGGAGCTCAGGCGCCGCCCCGAGGGCCGGGGATGCCTTGCGTCCCGGGGCATCGGCCTGGACGGTGCCTTGCGGCTTGGCGTCGGCTACGTTCCGGGCCGCGGGCTTCGCCGCCACCTTGAGCTTGCGGGTTTCGGAGAGGCCGGCTTGCGGGACTCGGGCCTGTTCCTGGGCCGGGACACCGAGCGGTTCGCCGGCATGATCGTCGTGCCTGACTTTTCCGACGGGCTTGTCCGCTGGCTTGGGGGCCGGGCCCTTGACCCCGGCGCCGTGCCCCGGTTCCAGGCCCCTCCCGGCCCCAAGCCGGTGCTTGGACTGGGAAGGCTGGGACGCGCACCCCGGTGGGTCGTCCTCACCGAGGGCCTTGTCGACTGGCTTGTCCTTGCCCACTGGGGCATCCCCGCCTGTGCCGCCCTGGGCACACGGGGCCTGGAACGGGTGGCCGGAGCCCTCATGGGCTGCCCCCAGGTCTTCCTCGCCTTCGACGCCGACGATGCGGGCAGGGAGGCAACGGCCCGCCTTGCGTACTTGCTGGGCCCCAGGGCCGCCGCCGTAGTCTTGCCCAGGGGCATGGACGACATGGCCGAGCTCGCGTCCCTTGCCACCGGAAGGGACCTGTTCCTGCGCCTGCTGGAAAGGGCGGCACAAGCCGCCCGGTAGGGGGCCACCCCTGCCCCGCACTGCGCTAAAGCCCCGGCCCTCTCCCACTACCCCTTTCTCAAATCCCCCTTTTCCAATCCCCACCCGCCCCTTTGCATAGCTCTTCCCCCTCTCCTCCCTGTCGGTCCGCGCCCATGCGCGCCCTGCACGGGAAGACCTATGCCCGCTCCACGCCGGCGCCTGTACCGATTACACCGGTACAGGCGCCGCTTACGGACCCATCGTGGGCCCGCCTCGGTCCATTGGAACAACCCAGATGAGCACTGCAAAGGAGATTCGACATGACCAACGGAACCCAAAGAAATGGAAGCTCAGGCGGCGTCCAGCCCGACGCCGCCCCACTGGGCGACAGGGAACTGGACCTTCTCTGGGACAGCCTCCCACCCCGGGTGACCAAAGAGCTGTCCCACCCCCTCGACCCCTCCCTTGTGTCACGCCGCACAGGCCGGAAGAACCGCACCTACTCCTACCTGGAAGGCCACACCGCCATCGCCCAGGCCAACCGGATATTCGGACACGGGGGTTGGGGCTACGAGGTGGTGGGTGGCGTGAACCTCCGGGACGTCCAGATGATAAACGCCGAGACCGGAGACCTGAGGACCTCCCACGCCTACGCCGCCACGGTCAGGGTTGACGTCCCCGGCGCCCCCTCCCGCACCGACGTGGGGTTCCACGCCGTGAACGGGGAGACCATCGATGACCACGAGACCGCATACAAGGGGGCAGTCACTGACGCTCTCAAGAGGGCGCTCAGGAGCTTCGGCGACCAGTTTGGGAACGCTCTCTACGGCGACCCGGCAAAGCGGGCTCCGGCAAGGGATTCACGAGAAGCCCCCCAGAGCCGGGATGACAACTCCGGCGAGCCCCAGCTGGCGGCCCTGAAGACGGGTCTCATCAACCTGGGGGCCGAGCAGGGGTTCGGCGAGGAGCAGGTGAGGGAGGCCACCAGGAGCAGGACGGGCAAGGGGCTTGAGGAGCTCACCGTGGACGAGCTGGAGCCCCTGGTGAAGAGCGCAGCCCGGAAGCTCAAGGAGAGGCAGCAGGAGCAGAAGGCGGCCTAGGGGCCCGGCGCTCGGAGCGGGCACGTCCCTTCGTGGGAGGCGCCCGCTCTTTCCCTACCGGATGAAAGGAGACTGTCAATGACGGAAACAAGCGCGACGTTAGTCGACTTGGTGGACGAACGCCTTGCCATGCTCTGGTACCAGGTCGACCGGGTCGGCGACCACGGCCTGCGGAGGGAGATCGAGGAGGTGGCCGACCGGTTCATGTTCCCTGGCGACACGCCCATCGGTGACAAGGACATCGAGAGGGCCCATGACCTCTTCCGAAGGGTCCACTCCAAGTACACCCCCGAAATACAGGCCCGGCTGGGGCTGCGGCTCGTCCGGTGCCCCCACTGCCTGAGAGAGGAGGACAACAAGAATGACTGAAACGTTGAGACCACGGCCGAGGGTCCTGCCCAGCAGCACCACGGCGCTGGCCACCTCCCACGGAGACCTCTACCTGACCGTGGCCCTGGACGGCGGCGGCGATCCCTTCGAGGTCTTCGGCAGGATGGGCAAGTCCGGCGCCTTCGAACAGGGGGTGACGGAGCTTGCCTGCAGGCTCATATCGCTGCACCTGCGGCGGGGCACACCCATCGAGGACGTGGTCGACCAGTGCCGGGGCGTCGGCGGCATGGAGCCCCGGCTGAACCGGCTGCCCGGCGGCAGATCGGTATTCGTCCAGGGCCTGGGAGACGGCATCGCCCACATCCTCAAGGGTTTTGTGAAGGAGGATGTCCAAGCGATGGAGAAGACGCTACCCGTAAGCGTGGTACGGCCCTCCGTGGCCGAGCACGACGCCGAGTTCGTTCGGGTCGCATAGACGCTCCCCCAGGGGAGCGCACCACGGGGCCGTCTCTTCCCCTATGGGAAGGACGGCCTCGCCGTGTTCCACGCCGGGTTCGAGCTCAGCTCGAACCCCCCTTTACGACAAGGAGGACCGAGATGAGCAGGACAGTGAACAAAGTGGAGCTGCTGGGACGCGTCGGCGCCCAGCCGGAGATGCGCTACACCCCAGGCGGCACCGCCATAACCCGGATCAACCTGGCCACAGACCGGCGCAAGCAGGACGGGAACAGCGAAACCGACTGGCACGACGTGGTCTGCTGGGGTCGTCAGGCCGAAGCGGTGAACGAGTACGTGGAGAAGGGCAACCGCATCTACGTGGCGGGCCGCCTGGTGCAGAACTGCTGGGAAACCGAAGACGGGCAGCGGCGCCGCCGCACCGAGGTACACGCCCGGGAGGTCGTCTTCCTCGACTCCCACAACGGGTCAAAGGACAAGGGCGACGAGGAGTTGCCCTTCTAGCCGATGCAACTTTCAGCCGCACGATGACACCCGTCTGAAGCGGGTGCATGACGGGGCCGCTCTCCACGCAGGAGAGCGGCCCCGTTGCTGTTCCCGGCCCCATCAACCCTACAGGAGAACCAAAATGAAACAACGCAAAGCATCCACCGAGAACGACGTCCTGCTGGCGGCCCTGAGGAGCAACCTGGGCATCCTCTCCGAGCTGGCCGTCCGCTACCAGGTCGAGACCAGGCCCCCGCACAATGACGACGCTCCATCCATCAACTGCCCCGGGGACGTGCACCGGCTCCTTGGACCTGAGATGACGCCCCTGGCCCAGGAGCAGCTCAGGGTGCTCCTCCTCGACGTCAAGAACCGGGTCGTGGGACAGAGGGTGGTCTACCAGGGGAACGTGAACTCGGTGGTGGTGAGGCCCGCCGAGGTGCTGCGCCCCGCCGTGGCCGAGTCCGCTCCCCACTTCATCCTGGTTCATAACCACCCCAGCGGCGATCCCACTCCCAGCTCCCAGGACAGGGCCCTCACCGGCGACCTCTACCGGGCGGCGAAGATGCTGGACATCGACCTGCTGGACCACGTGGTAATAGGCCACGAGGGGTTCGCCAGCCTCAAGGAGTTGGGCTGTTTTCCGGCCCTATGACTCTCGCCGCACCCCTCCATCATCAGAAAGGAGGCCGACATGGCCGCAACCCAAACCGCAACCGAGCCCATGAATGCCCAGGACCTCTACACCGTGAGTGCCGCGGGGTTCTCCGCCACCTCCGACGCCTTCGCCCGGGACCCCGACTCACAAGAGCTGTGGTTCCTCTCCATGGTCGGGCCCCAGACTGCCCTCAAGGCCATATGGGCATCCCTGCTGAAGCAGCCCCCCGAGGCGGCCCACCTGATACGGGGCGCCGACGGGGGAGAGCTCACCGGGGGCTTCCTGCGCTGCTCGATACCCCACCAGACCATCGGAACCTGGACCACGAAGATATCCCGTCTCCACACCACCGGCGGCTGGCACGCGATGGTCTACACCCGCCTGGCGGAGTTCGCCTTCGAGAGGGAGGATTTCCTGCTGTTGGCTCGCTCGAAGGAGGAAGCCCCGGCCCTCCACCACCGGTTCCTCGACCGGCGCAGCCCCCTGCCGCTGCACCGCTCCTGGGCCCCCTGGCTCTGGCGCCGGGGCCTGCGCAACGGGGAAATCGCACCCCTCCAGTCCTCCGGGATATGGGCCTGGGTCTGCTCGCCCGACTCGGAGAAGCTCAGGGACGACCTGTCGGACGCCGTGGCCCTGGGCACTCTCACCCTGAAGGAGGAGGGTGACGATGGATAGATTCCTCAAGACCGCCGAGCAGTGGAGCGATGAGGATAACAGGGCCTGGCGGCACTACTGCCTGGACGGCGAGGCCTGCCCTCTCTGTCTGCACGGCCCCTCCAGTCACGTCTGCCAGTTCGGTCAACCCCACTTCTACGAGAAAGCGACGGAGGAGGACGTCAGAGACCGGACGGTTCCACTCTACAGGTATGACCTGCCCCAGGGTGGCTCTACGCTGGTCCGGCGGGTCGTCGCTGCGCCGGAAACAGCGATAGTCACGGCTCTCTGCACCGTCGGCGCCGAGGGCAAGAGGATAGACGAGGAACTCTGCTTCCAAGCCACCCTGGCCACGGGCGAGGTGCGGGGCATCGACACGATAGCGAAAGGAGATACGACATGAGACTTGCAGCACAGGCCAAAGGGGGCTTTTACCCCACTCCCGACCGGGTTGTGGAGTTGATGGCAACCCTGATAGAGACCCCGAGGTTGTCCTACTACAGCAGGGGGAATACGCTGCGCATCCTCGACCCCTGCTGCGGGGCCGGTGAGGCCGTGGCGCAGTTGGCCGGGCGCCTGGGCAGGCCCAACGCCGTGCCCGTCGAGACCTTCGGCGTGGAGCTGCACAAGGAGCGGGCCGAAGAGGCCAAGGTCTGGCTAGACCATGCCCTGGCCTCCGACCTCTTCGGCACCTCCATGGCCAACGGCGCCTTCGGCCTCCTATACCTCAACCCCCCCTACGACTGGGATGCTGGGAACGAGAAGAGGGTGGAGCACCGCTTCCTCACCCACTGCACCCGCTACCTGGCCGGGGACGGCCTGCTGGTCTTCATCGTCCCCAGGGCCCGGCTGGCCGTCTCTGCCCGCTATCTGGCCACCCACTACGCAACGCTCCGCTGCTGGGCCTTCCCCAGGCCCGAGAGGGAAGCCTTCGACCAGGTGGTGCTCATGGGGTACCGGAAGTCGGAGCCATCCCCCAACTCCTATGCAGAGAACCGGGTGAGGGAGTGGGCATATGGAGAGCCCGAGGAGCTCTACCCCCACGACTACCCGGTCTACTCCCCCACCATTACCCCCGCTGGCGACATCCTGTTCGCCACCCGCACGGTGGACCCGGTGGCGGCGGCCAGGGAGGCCCGAACATCGGGGCTGTGGGCCAGCCCAGCAGTAACCGACGTCCTGTGGCCCGCCGGGGACAGCCGCACCCGGCCCCTCATGCCCCTGCGGCGGGGCCACATGGCCATGCTGGTGGCGGCGGGGTTCCTGGACAACTTGGTGCTGGAGGCCGACGGCAGGCGCATCCTGGTCAAGGGCCGCACCTCCAAGGACACGGTCCTGGTGGAGGACACCCCTCAAAAAGAGGTCTACCGGGAGAGGCTTACAACCACCGTTACGGCCCTTGACCTGGATGACGGCGAGATAGCCGACATCGCAGCATAAGACGGCTCCCCCCATCCGAGCCGCACCACGAAGGCCCCGCCATCCCTCCACCGGGAACCGCGGGGCCTCGCTTTGTTTGGACACAAGACCCTACTGATGAAAGAGAGGCAGGAAGATGCAGTCGACCATGACCCTCGACGCCTGCGGCCGGTGTGGGCAGCCCATCGCCCCCGGCGAACCCGCCATACAGACCGCCTCGGTGGACATCATCGGCGGACGGGCGGTCTCCTCCCGGGTGAAGTCCTACCACCTGCGGGGCCGCTGCTACGACGAGGCAGGGCGGCGGGAGGAATTCCCGAACGCCGCATAGACCACTCGCACCGAGAGCCGCAAACCAGGCCCCGCCCTGCTCTATCGAAGGACAGGGCTTCGCAGCTTTGGAAATGCAACATCCAGGAGAACGCAGACAGCGAAGGGTGCCTCACGGCACTCCCCAGGGCTTTCCGCCCAGGCACCCTCTCACAAACTCGTCCCCCTGGGGAAGTAGTGGGCGAGGTGCGCCTTGCGTCAATGGGCCACGTGCGCCCGACGTTGGGAGGCGGACGCTCTGAGGTTCCGTGGGGTGCTCTCAAGAAAGGAGACGCCCCATGAACCTTGGAGAGTTCATAGACAGCTACAGGGAGGCCATCGCCCAGAGGGTGGTGGAGTCCTACCCACCCCTCTACCGTCCCTCGGAGAACGGGCGAAAGCTGCCCCACCTGCTCCGCACGCCCCTGGGCGCCCAGGAGGACGCCATCCGGGGCGCGGCCCTGTCCCTCAGGACCCACCGGGGCACCACCGTGGTCGGGGAGATGGGCACGGGAAAGACGTTCATCGGGGCTGCGGCCGCCCACATGGCGGGGTTCAGGAGGATACTGATCCTCTGCCCGCCCCACCTGACCAAAAAGTGGAAAAGGGAGGTGGAGCAGACCGTTCCCTTCGCCCGGGCGGCCATCGTCACCTCCATCACCGACCTTGAGCGGCTCCGCCTCTCCGCCGGCATCGGCCCGCTGTTCGCCGTCATGTCCAGGGAGCGGGCCAAGCTCTCGTACCGGTGGAAGGCCGCCGCCGTCCGGCGGTGGGCCGCGGCGGCGGGAAGGTTGGTGCGGGACGAGGAGACGGGTGAGCCCTTCCGGGTCCCCTGCTGCCCCGGCTGTGCCGCGCAGATCGTGGACAGGGACGGCGTTCCCCTCACCGACGCAGGGCTGAGCCGCCGTAAGCACACCTGCGACCACTGCGGCTCTCCCCTCTGGCAGGCCGATCACTCGGGTCCCAGGCGCTACCCCCTGTCGGACTACGTGAAACACAGGATGAGGGGCTTCTTCGACCTGCTGATCGGGGACGAGATTCACGAGTACAAGGGAAGGGGATCGGCCCAGGGCATCGCCGCCGGGGTCCTGGCCGACGCCTGCGGCAAGTCCCTCAGCCTGACGGGCACGCTGCTCGGCGGCTACTCCTCAACCATCTTCCACCTGCTCTACAGGTTCTCCCCGGAGATCAGGACGGAGTTCGGCCGCTCCGAGGAGGGAAGGTGGATACAGCGGTACGGGTTCCTCGAACACTCCATGGGGAAGCCCGACGACGACTCCACGGAGGACGGCAGGTTCAGCAGGAGGAAGAGTTACCGCAAGGTGACCAGGGAGAGGCCCGGCCTTGCTCCTGCCGCCCTCTTCCACCTCATAGGCAACTCGGTCTTCCTACGGCTCTCCGACGTGGCATCGGGGCTGCCCGTCTACGACGAGCAGATCCTCCTCTCCTCCATGGACTCCGAGGAGGACTCCACGGGCTACTCCCAGCGCAGCGCCTACAACGCCGTGTTCGAGAAGCTCCGCAAGGCCCTGGCCGATGCGCTCAAGAAGGGATCCAAGAAACTGCTGGCCACATACCTGCAGACCCTGCTGGCCTACCCCGACGGCTGCACCAGGGGGGAGACGGTCTTCGACCCCCAGACCGGCAACCCCCTGGTCCAGGTGCCGCCCCTCACCGAGGAGAGGCTCTACCCCAAGGAGAAGGCGCTGGTCGACCTGGTGGCCGCCGAGCGGCTGGAGGGCCGCAGGGTGCTGGTCTACGCGACCCACACGGGCACAAGGGACATCACCGGGCGGATGGAAGACATCCTCACCCGGCACGGGTTCCGGGTAGCCGTGATGAAGGCCGACGCCGTGGCCCCGGACCGCAGGGAGGCGTGGGTGGCGGAAAAGGTGAAGCAAGGCATCGACGTGATGATCTGCCACCCCAGGCTGGTGCAGACCGGCCTCGACCTCATCGACTTCCCCACCATCTGCTGGTACGAGACCGACTACTCGGTCTACGTCATGCGGCAGGCGTCCCGCCGGTCGTGGCGCATCGGGCAGACCCGCCCCGTGAAGGTGGTGTTCATGTCCTACCGGAACACGCTGCAGGCCGACGCCCTGAAGCTGGTGGCGAAGAAGCTCCAATCATCGCTTGCGGTGGAGGGAGAGCTGCCCGAGGACGGCCTTGCCGCCTACGGCGACGACGGCGACGACCTGATGATGGCCCTGGCCCGCAGAATCGTGAGCGGCGACGACGCCGAGGCAGAGACGGTGGAGGAGGTCTTCTCCCGGGCCAGGGACGCCGAGACCACCGCCGAGGAATACCTGGTGGACGACGGCTGGAAGGCCGTCGTGATCGAGCCGGAGGCCGTCACGGCCAACGGGAACGGTAAGCACGCCAACGGTCACCACGACGCCATCGAGGGCATCGGGCCGACGGTGGATTTGTTCCCGGCCAACCGACACGCACCCGCAAACGGCAATGGCGCCAACGGCAACGGCCATCACGACAGCAAGGCGCCGGAGCCGCAGCAATCACTGTTCTCCTGGGCGGAGTTCCTAGTCGAGGAACCTGTCGGTTCCAGGGGCCGCAAGAGCAAACCCCAGTCCGCGACTCTATCGATGTTCGAGTGGGCAATGACGCAGGAAGAGCAGCGCGAGAAAGAGCCGGTCGGCGCCGGGCGCTAGACCGCAGATGCACGGGGGAAGGCCGCCTATGGAACGGCGGCCTCCCCGCACACGGCAAAGCAGCAAGACAGAACCGTCACAAAGGAGAAATACGATGGCAAGAATCTTCGTATACGACAACCGCGAGTTCCCCGACCCGGACCCCGAGATGAGCGTCGAGCAGGTGAAAGCAACCCTGAGCGACTTCTACGGGGAGATAGCCAACGCCTCGGTGAAGGAGACCAAGAGGGGAGAAGACACCATTTACGAGTTCCAGCGGCGGGTGGGCACCAAGGGCGCCTCCACCTGCGCCCGAAACTGAAGGAGAGAGCCCCATGGACAACCGGACGTTCGCGGGTCTGCTGGCGGCAACGCCGCCGGCAGACCTGAAGATCCTTGAGCTCACGGCGGAGCTCACACGGCCCGACGGCTCCCTCGACCTGGACGCCGCGGCCGCACGGCAGGCAGACGTGGAGATGGCCTGTGTCCAGGCGCAGGACTACGCCGCGGCCACGGGCCGCATGGCGGAGGCCCTGAGATGCATGCTGCGTCCCCGCCGCTACTGAATGGCCTGGCAAAACTGCTCCTGTGGCGTCCGCCGTCGCTGCGGGAGCTGGTCACCCTGGTCGGATACGCCGACGACTACGCCTGGTTCGCGGGGCTGGTGCGCCGCCTCTTTCCCCAGGACGCGGAGTCGGTGCTGGCCGGCCCCGACGCAGCCAAAAGAGTGGAGCGCTTCGCCAATCTCTTCGGGGAGCGGCACTTCCCCCTCTACGCCCCGTTCTTCGACTACTACATGGAGAATGGAGATGAGCCTCCCTGGTCCTGGCTGCGAAGGGGCATCCCCTTCGAGTTGATGGGCTTCGGCTACGACGGCCTCCACGAGAATTGGGACGGCTACCGCGACGGCCTCTCGGCCCTCGTCCTGCTGGTAAAGCCCCCCGATTCCTACTACGAGGAACCCGACGGGCTGCGGGTGGCCTGGCTCGAGTCGGCCGGCCACCGCATCCCGCAAGAGATCCTGCTAAGACTCCCTAAGTGCGGCATACCCCTGGACGCCCTCACCAGTGCGCTGAAGGGGACCCGGTTCGAGGGGGCGGCCCAGGCCTGCGCCTGGGTCTTTGCCGAGACCGGCAACTTCTTCCTCGACTACTGCTACGACGACGGGATGTACGAGGGGTTCGCCGACCCCTGGGAGGCCGAGGTCATCGAGCAGGGAACCCAGGAGTGGCGCCGGGCCGAGTCCGTCATGGACTCGGTGAACCGGCTGACCGAGTGGCTGGAGGGTGACCTCCCCGGCCGCTTCGCCGAGATGCTGGACTTCGTCCTGGAGCGGCTACCCGAACAACAGCAAGACAAGGAGGACAACGACCATGAGCAATGAACCCGATGCGACCCAATGGTCCCTGCCGGGCCCGGCTGAGGTCCCCAAGGACGACCTCAAATTGCAGATGGAGGTCTACGGCGAGACCATCCTGCTGCGGGGCTTCGAGAACGATTCCAATTGGGTCAGGACCGTCTCGGCGGACGAGATCTCGGGCGCGCTCACGAGACACCTGGGGTTCTCCTCGGGGCTCCTGCCGGAGAATGCCCTCTGGTGGAACCAGGGGGAGGCCGGACAGGTGGTGGCCCTCTGGAGGCCGCCCCAGGTCTGGCCGGTAGCCCTCGGGCGGGAGGCGTTCAAGCCTCCCTCAAGGCTCAGGATCCCCATGCCCGGCCTGGTCTTCGTCTGCTCGCCGGGCCGCGCTCCCTGGGTCTACGCGTCCCTGAACAGACCCAGCGACGTCGAGCAACAACTCTACCGGGCCCCGGCCTTCAACGTCTTCGGCGACGGCAGGGTCTGTCCGGGTAGCCATAGGTTCCCCGATGAGGTCGGGCTGATGCCGGAGTCCTTCTTCCAGTCCTACTTCTCGCTCACCGGTGACTCCCGGGACCGCTCGAAGAAGCACCCCGGCAACCTGCTAGCGCTATGGGAGGAGATCGATGGAAAGAACGAATACCCAACCGAGGACCTTGTTCCCCAGTGCACGGTGTCCCACGCCATGGCGGTCTCCGAGGGTAGACTTGGCTACCGCTACCGCTAACGCAGGACCGGAGCCGGTAGGCTACCTGGTCAACCACCCCGCCGGACTCTCCGGAGTCCAGGGAATCGGCTACGACTACGTGCTGGGGGCCGGAGGCGTCTACGTCCAGTCCGAGAGCCCCCATCTGGCGGCACGGGTTCTGGTCGCCCCCTGCGAGGTGCGGGGGCTCGCTCCCGTGGCCGAGAAGGTGGTGTTGGGTCACGGCCCGATCCCGGCTGAGGTCTTAGAGCTGGGTCTGCGCTGGTTCCGGATCGTCCCGGACACCGAGCGGTTCTTTGCAGTGCGCTGGGACGGGCAGGCTTATGGGCTGGTGGTGCCCCCGCAGACCGGGACCACTACATCCCTCACCTACCGGCCGCCCACCGGAGTGGTCGCCGAGTTCCACTCCCACGGAACCTCCCCCGCCTTCTTCTCGGATACCGACGACCGGGACGAGCAGGGGTTCCGAATCTACGGCGTCGTCGGACGCCTCGACACGGACCTGCCCGAGCTGAGCCTGCGGGTCGGCGTCTACGGCCATTTCGCACCCGCGCATTGGTCCCAGGTGATCGCCGGCCGGATCGGGGCCTCCGGCTGATGCGCTAGGAGCCGGAGGAGACACGAGACAACAATCCAAAGACAAGGAGGTGAACTGAAGATGCCCTACTACCTGGACAACGCATTCCTGCTCGACAACCCGTGGATCACCGTGGTCGGCTGCGGGGGGACCGGCGGCTTCGTCGCCGAGGGCCTCTGCCGCCTCTTTCAGGGGCGGGAGGCCACCATCGTCCTGGTCGACCACGACCGGGTGGAGCCCCACAACCTGCTGCGCCAGAATTTCTACCCGGAGGACGTGGGCCGCTTTAAGAGCCAGGCCCTGGCCGACCGGCTGGCCAGGGCCTTCAACCGTCCCGTCGGCTACTCGGTCTACCCCTTCCGGGAGGGCGACTCCCGCCCCTACGGGCACTGCTACCCGGGCCTCCCGCCCTACGGCGACAGCCTCATCATCGGCTGCGCCGACAACGCCGCCGCACGGCGGGCTATGGCGGAGTGCCTGCCGGGAGACCCGCGCCGGTGGCTCATCGACGCGGGCAACGACACCAACTGGGGACAGGTCCTCGTCGGCAACGTATCCGGCAAGGTTAGCTGGGACGAACCTGCCTTCGTCGGCGAGACCTGTCACCTGCTGCCCGCTCCCGCGCTCCAGCGTCCCGACCTGCTCACGGCTGTCTCGATTAGGCCGCCCGACGTGGACTGCGCCGCCGCCCTCGACCTCACCGACCAGGACCCGACCATCAACCAGATGATGGCGTCGCTGGTCTTACAGGTGGTCCGCCGCATGGTGGCGGGATCCTGCCCCTTCATGGGCCTCTACCTGGACATGGAGCAGGGGACGGTCACGCCAAGCTACGCCACCCCGGAGGCGGTGGAGCGGGTGGTGGGGCCCGACTCCGAATGGGGGAATTAGCAGCCTAGGGAACAACGCCAACGGATACACCTTGAGAAGCAACAACGAGAGGAGAAACCATGACTGACAAGAACGGGACCACCAAGACCATGTGGCAGGACGCCCACAGCGGCCTCCGCAGGCACAAGCTCATGACGAAAGAGCTCGGGGCCACGATCCCGCCCCTGTACGCCAATGACGGCGCGGACGACCCCGACGCCGTGGTCGCAAGAGTGAAACTGTTCTCCCCCTACAACGGATGGCGCTGGTACGTCACCGAGTGGGAGGCCGAGACCGGGCTCTGCTTCGGCCTCGTCGAGGGCTTCGAGACCGAGCTCGGTTACTTCGCTCTCGACGAGCTGGCGGAGGTGACGGTTTTCGGCCAAGTCCCCGCCGTGGAGCGCGACCTGTATTGGGAGCCGAAGACCCTGGGCGAGATCAGGAGGGAGGCGAGGCTCGCGGCATAACCCAATCGGAGAACCAATGAGTAAAGGAGAAGACCATGGCTGACGAGAAGAGAACGGAAGCAACCCAATCGGATGCGCCCGGCGCAGACGACAGTCTCTTCGGAGACAAGGCGGACGACACCGCTCCTGCGACTATCGTGGAGGAGGGAGACTCCAACGATGCGGCTGCCGGTGAGCAGGACACCAACAGGGAGGCCGAACGGGACGGACAGGGTTCTGACGACACCGGAGAGCAGGACGCTCCGCCGGAGGACCTCAAGATCGTCGTCCTAATCAAGGCTGGCAGGGGCACCATAGGGGTGCAGCAGCCCTCGTCGGACCCCCACATCGAGACGTTCGATGAAGGCGACCTGAGTGGCCTGACGCAGGAGACCCTGGCGGTGGTCGAGAGGGCGAGGGCCAGGTGGGAAGACAACCCCAAGCACCCGGCCCACGTGAGGCCCGATCCCCCCACCGGACGCCGGAACCGGCGCGGGCAGGGGGCGGCCCAGGACGCAACCGGCTCGGCAGAGGAGTCGCAGGCACAACAGCAGACGCTGAGGCTGTTCTAGGGGGCCGACCGACGCGGCTGCAGACCGCAGAGATACGGGGGAGGTCGTCGCAGGGCGACGGTCTCCCCCGCCCATTCATGTATACAGTCCTTTTTGCGTTTAGCGCCATTTGCGCGTCCATGTATGGGGTCTTTTTGCATTTCAGGCACAGCTATAAAGGAGGAGAGTTGGAATGAGAATCCGAAGGGACGAGTCATTGACGGTGGGAGTAGATACCAGCAGGAGGTATGAAGTGATGGAGATGCACCTGTTCGACGAGAACGCGGCCCGCGAGAGGGCTCTCTGCGGGGCCGACGCCCCAGCCAACGACCGGAGAGGCGTGAACGGCGACCTGGAGGACCGCTTGTACGGCAATCCGGTCGGGGTCGTCTGTGAGGGGTGCAAGTCCCGGGCGGCGCCCTTCGCCGTGAAGACCAGCCGGGACCTTGAGGCCGAGGGTCAGCCGGGCGAGGCGAAGGAATATCGTGAGAGCGCCCGGCTGCTGCCAAAGTAGACCGAACCGAAACCGTCAGGCCGGTAGGAGCATGGCCCATCTATGTGTGCGGCCCTTTTTGCGTTGCAGTAGGCCCCTGCGCCCGCGTCGCCCTATTACTCGGTGAACAGGTGGAGGAGACCCAGGTCTTCGGCCAGGTCGAGGAGGGCGATCATGTGCTCGGCGTTGGGTCGACCTCTGCCTTCCTTCCAACGCCATACGGTGTGGCGGTAGGTTGCCAGACGCCGGGAGATCTCCGACCACGACAGCCCAGACTCCCTCTGGAAACGCTTCAGCCGCTCCGGGAAGTCTTCGGTGAAGGCGTGGGTTGTGGTGCTGTAGCGAGTGCGCTGTCGGGGCATCGAGCAAGCCCTCCTAGAGCACAGCCGGAGGCTCTTTTCTATACGAGCGGAGGCGACTCATCTCCCGTACGACTTAGACCTTGGGCGGTCCAGATCCCCTTCGTACGCTTGCCTCACTCGTCTGTCTATATGTGTTTGCTTTTCCCGTAGCCTCCTATTGGCCCGGCCCCGATACAGTGAAGCTCAGCGAGTTGGACAGTTTCCTGCCGTCCGCGGTGCAGATGGCCCCGTCGGCGTCGCAGTCCGTGGTGACGGGCAGAACGATGGTCACGTCCCCGTTGCCTTGCGGCTTTACCGTGATGCGCCAGGAGATGTTGCTGGGCTTGTCCGTTCTCTGCGCAGTCTCGACCGTGCCTCCCGTCACATTGAAGGCATGGGTCTTCAGGGTCACGTAGCTCAGGCCGAACTCCTCGCTGAACTCGATGTCAAAGGTGAACTCTGACGATCCGTCATGGGTCGCCGGGGCCGTGACGGTCAGGCTGACGGTGAGCGGAACTGGCGCCGCAGCTACGGCCACTGTCGCTTCGCTGGTCAGGGACTCCTCGTTATCGGCGTCGTCGGTGAAGGACACCTTCACCTTGATGGTCTTGCCCTGCTCGCTGGCGGTCAGGATGTAGGTGGAACTGGTGGCCCCGTTGATGTCCGACCCTCCGGCGGTCCACTGGTAACGGTAGGCAACGTTGGTCAGCCCGTCCTGGTCGTCTATGGGCGAGGTGTCCGCCGTCAGCGTCTCTCTCACCTGGGGGGTCCCGCTGATGCCGGGCAGGCCGGTGGGCGGGTTGTTGGCTTGGGCAGCGGCCGCCGTAACGGCGACGGTAGCAATGCTGGTCAGGGTCTCTTCATTATCGGCGTCGTCGGTGAAGGTCACCCGCACCTGGATGGTCTGTCCCTGCTCGCTGGTGGTCAGGGTGTGGGTGGAGCCGGTGGCCCCGCCGATGTCCGTCCCTCCCGCGATCCACTGGTAGCTGTATGAGACGTTGGTCAGCCCGTCTTGGTCGACGATGTTTGCCGTATCCGCCGTCAGCGTCTGGCCCACCTGGGGCGTACCGCTGATGGTGGGCTGGCCCGTGGCCCCGCGGTTGGCAGCTGCAGCTACGGCCACTGTCGTTTCGCTGGTCAGAGTCTCCTCGTTATCGGCGTCGTCGGTGAAGGACACCTTCACCTTGATGGTCTTGCCCTGTTCGCTGGCGGTCAGGGTGTGGGTGGAGCCGGTGGCCCCGCCGATGTCCGTCCCTCCCGCGATCCACTGGTAGCTGTATGAGACGTTGGTCAGCCCGTCCTCGTCGGCAATGTCCGCCGTATCCGTCGTGAGGGTCTCCCTCACCTGGGGCGTACCGCTGATGGTGGGCTGGCCCGTGGCCCCGCGGTTGGCAGCTGCAGCTACGGCCACTGTCGTTTCGCTGGTCAGAGTCTCCTCGTTATCGGCGTCGTCGGTGAAGGACACCTTCACCTTGATGGTCTTGCCCTGCTCGCTGGCGGTCAGGATGTAGGTGGAACTGGTGGCCTCGTTGATGTCCGAACCCCCGGCGCTCCACTGGTATCGGTAAGCAACGTTGGTCAGCCCGTCCTCGTCGGCAATGTCCGCCGTATCCGCCGTGAGGGTCTCCCTCACCTGTGGCGTCCCGCTGATGGTCGGCAAGCCCGTGGCATCACGGTTGGGCGCCGCAGCTACGGCCACTGTCGCTTCACTGGTCAGGGTCTCCTCGTTATCGGCGTCGTCGGTGAAGGACACCTTCACCTTGATGGTCTTGCCCTGCTCGCTGGCGGTCAGGATGTAGGTGGAACTGGTGGCCCCGTTGATGTCCGAACCCCCGGCGCTCCACTGGTATCGGTAAGCAACGTTGGTCAGCCCGTCCTCGTCGGCAATGTCCGCCGTATCCGCCGTCAGGGTCTCCCTCACCTGTGGCGTCCCGCTGATGGTCGGCAAGCCCGTGGCATTGCCGTCGGCTACGGGTGGCTGCACAAGAGGTAAATCTATTTCATACTTCGGCAATTGTGTCGCAGTGAGGAACCTTTGGTCGTAATAGCCTTGCAGGTATGCCTTGAGGTTGTCGTTGTAGGAACTGATGCCGTAGAACAGGTTGCCGATGGCGTTGTCTGCGTTCCATGCGTTCCACAGCGCTGCAAGCTCTTGTGCTGTCTTCGGCTGCTCGGCCAGCAGGTCTTGTGACTCGCTGATGTCGTTCTCGAGGTCGAATAGCTCGGGGCTTTCACCTGTGTCCAGGATGGGTTGGGGTTTTCCGTGAATGCGCCTTTCTTTGATCAGTTTGTCATCGCCGGAGCGGACTGCGTAGCCTCCGCTTCTCCAGTCGCGCCAGAACAATGCCTGATGCGGGGGGCCTTCTTCTGCGCCTCGGAGAAATGGGTCAAGGTCGACTCCGTCGATCGGCCTGTCGGGGTCTTCGGAGGTGGCGTTTGCCAGCTTCAGGACGGTAGAGGCTATGTCCAGGCTGATGACCATAGGATCGTAGGTGTGCCCTTCGGGCCACATGGCTGGCCATGAAGCGACAAAAGGTACGTGTATTCCGCCTTCGTAGAAACTGTCTTTCGCGCCGCGGAGCGGGTTGTTGTCGGCGTGGTCTGATTCCGGAGGCTTGCCGGACCGGCCGCCGTTGTCGCTGAGGAAGAAGATGACGGTGTTGTCGGCGAGGGAGGATTCGTCCAGGGCGTCCAGCACTCTGCCGATGTTCTGGTCGAGCGAGTCCACCATTGCGAGGTAGATGCGCCGCTTGCGGTCTTCAACGGTGGAGTACTTGTCGATGAGTTCCTGCGGGGCCTGTAGTGGAGTGTGTGGCGCGTTGTAGGCCAGGTAGAGGAAAAAGGGTTCGTCCGTTGGTTTCTCGATAAAGTCTATTGCTCTGTCGGTGAGGACGTCCGTCAAATATCCGTCGAACTCTCCGTAACCGGTGTTCTCGATGAGCGGGAGTTGCATGTGGTCGTGCGGGGACGTCGTATTTGAGTGCCAATAGCTGTGCCCACCGCCCAGGAAACCGAAGAAGTAGTCGAATCCCCGGTTAAGCGGGTTGAATCTCCGTGCGGCTCCAAGCTGCCACTTGCCCACGATACCAGTCCGATAGCCTTCGTCTTGAAGTCTTTCGGGAAAGAGCGTTTCCTCTAGTGGAAGCCCATGGTTATCGTCAAAGGGAGCGTACGCCAGGTTGCCTTCCAAACCGAACCTTGACGGGTAACGACCGGTCAGAAGGCCAGCTCGGGACGGAGTGCAAGTTGAGTAGGGCACATATCCATTCGTGAATGTAACGCCGCGGCTGGCCAGGCGGTCTATGTTTGTCGTCTGAATCTGCGTGGCGCCGTTGTAGCTGACGTCGTTGTACCCCAGGTCATCCACTAGAATAACAATCACGTTCGGCTTGGCCACCACGGTCGCGGTCGCCTCGCTGGTGCGAGTCTCCTGGTTGTTGGCGTCGTCATCGAAGGACACCTTGACCTTGATTGCGTTGCCCACATCTGCGGCGACCAGCGTGTACGTGGATGCTGTCTGGCCCGCTATGTCGGTGTCACCGTTGGTGCCGCTGCGAATCCACTGGTAACTGTAGGAAACGTTGGTCAGTCCGTCGTCGTCGGCGATGTCCGACGTGGACACGGTCAGCGTCTGGTCGACCACGGCAGGTCCGATGACGGTAGGAAGAGTGGTGCCTTGACTGCTTGCCTGGGCCGCCACCACTTCGTCAGTAGCCGCGCTGGTGAGGGTCTCCTGGTTGTCAGCGTCATCGGTGAAGCTCACCTTCACCTTGATGGTCTTGCCCACGTCGGCGTCGGACAGCTTGTAGGTCGAGTCCGTTGCATCCTCAATGTCGGCGTCGGCGTTCCCGTCGTTCCTGATCCACTGGTAGCCGTAGGAAACATTGGTCAACCCGTCCCCGTCGGTAATGGCCGAGGTGTCCGCCGTCAGCGTCTGTTCCGCCTCGGGCGTCCCGCTGATGGTGGGCAGGCCGGCGGGCGCAGAGTTCTCAGACTCGGTGTTCTGCTCCGAGATGCCTCCGCTAGGCGTGCCCGCCGCCTCGGTAGATGCCGGACCGTAGCCCATGACGTTGCTGGCTATGACCCGAACGGCGTATGCCACCCCTCCAGTCAATCCGGTGATAGTGTCCGTAGTCCCGGTCACCGTGGCCTCGGAAACGTCCGCTGCGGTGTCCCAGCTGTCGGCCGCCTCCTTCCACTGCACCTTGTATCCAGTGATGGCGGAACCACCGTTGGATGAGGGGGCCTGCCAAGACGCATCAAGTTCCTGGATTTGGTCTCCTGTTGCCACGGCCAGGCTCAAAGGCTGTGTGGGTACGGTGGCGAGAACTGCTGTTGTCCCCACGCTGGTCAGGGACTCGTCGTTATCGGCGGCGTCGGCGAATGAGACCCGAACCTTGATGGTCTTGCCCACATCGGTGTCGGACAGGGTATAGGTGGAGTCCGTTGCGTCCTCAATGTCCGCGTCGGCGTACCCGTTATTCGTGATCCACTGGAATCGGTAAGTAACGTTGCTCAGCCCGTCCCCGTCGGCAATGTCCGCCGTATCCGCCGTCAGGGTCTCCCTCACCTGGGGCGTCCCGCTGATGGTCGGCGCGCCCGTGGCATCACGGTTGGGCGCCGCAGCTACCTCCACCGTAGCTTCGCTGGTCAGGGTCTCCTCGTTATCGGCGTCGTCAGTGAAGGACACCTTCACCTTGATGGTCTTGCCCTGCTCGCTGGTAGTCAGGGTGTAGGTTGAACCGGTGGCCCCGTTGATGTCCGAACCCCCGGCGACCCACTGGTATCGGTAAGCAACGTTGTTCAGCCCATCCCCGTCGGCAATGTCCGCCGTATCCGCCGTCAGGGTCTCCCTCACTTGGGGCGTACCGCTGATGGTCGGCAGACCGGTGGCATCACTGTTGGGAGTGGGTTTCACCAGCACCGACGTTGGGACGATGCTCACAGGAATCGTCTGTCCGTCCTCCCAATCGACGTCCACATCCGCCCATTTGAAGCTACTGTTCTCGGAACTTCCCTTTGGAAATTCCAGAGTGAGGTCGCCAACTTTGAGCGTATAGTCCGCGGCATCGGGAACCCCATCTTCGAAGCTCAGGTGGATATCACGGTTAGGAACATGGGACCAAAGCGACTTTATGTTAAGGTTTCCGCTGCCCCCTATGTTGGAGAAAAGGTCGGCGCTGGCAGCTCCAATGGAAACGGAGGTGTATTCCACGACATACATGTCGGCCGACCAAACCACTGTATTCTCATCTGACGTCTGGCTCTGTGCCTGGACAACCCAGGGTATGAGCACCAGGGCGGCGATGGCCGTCAGTCCGAGGAGAATCAGTGGGAGCGTCGCAAGACTCCGGGAGGCTCTCATGACTTACCTCCGGCTCGCCGATTCGCGTTAGTCGGGGGCCAACAAGCCACCACTTTTTCGTATGTTCGGTGGAAGATAGGCACTGCTTGGGCAATAGCGTTGTTCATAATGAACACGGTGTAGTCGGCCGGGGATGACTTGAGCGGGATCGAG
Organism: Dehalococcoidia bacterium; assembly: GCA_965197585.1. Taxonomy (GTDB): domain Bacteria; phylum Chloroflexota; class Dehalococcoidia; order Plut-88900; family Plut-88900; genus Plut-88900. The sequence continues at coordinate 782,580 of OZ240215.1, read as the reverse complement.
ACCACTATGCCGCGGGAGATGCGCTCTACGGCCGCCGAGGTGAGAACCTGGCCCGGTCGTGATTGGGCAGGAGGATCGATGAACTCGGCGCAGGTGAGGCCCGGCTCAGTATTCCTTTCACCACAGACAAACGAGAGAAGTGTTATCGGAGGGGCCAGTGCCTCTCCATTGCGGGCGTCACCGTAGTACTCGGTATCCTCGTTCCCGCCGGATGGGGTAATTTCTCCCCAGTGAGCACACCATTGGGAGTGATGGGCCGTCAGCGTTGTCATCCCGCCGGTCCGTCCGGCGCGACGGGCAGGCGCAGGCGGCGACCCGTAGGAGTTTCTCAAGCCAGAGGGTGTATAAATACATTTATACACGCTTTTATTGTCTCCTCTAATACCGCTGGAGGCGGTGGTTAACCGCTTCATGGGCCAAAAATTATCACAATTCGCCAGGTCAAGTCAATCCCCGTTGCAAGGATTCTCTTCCTAAATTAAGAGCCCCGTTCATGCGACGCGGCGGCAGTAGCCGTGGAACTGGGCCACCGCTCCCTTGCCTGCTGTCTCGTTGCGGGTGTAGTGAGCGGGCATGGCCGGGGTGCGCCAGCGTCCGGCGTTCATCAGGCTGGGCAGCTCGATTCCGGCCCTCGCCAGGTCCCGGGCCATGCCCACCCTCGGCGAGTGACCGCTGAAGCCGTCCCCCAGGCCTGCCGCCTGCGCCGCCTGCTTGATGCGCCGTGAGATCTGGTTGGGGCGCAGCCCGAACACGCTGTCCGTGGACACCCTCGCGCCGCATATCAGCCTGAGCGCCTCCATCGTCTGAACGGACAGGAAACCCACCGCCCCCTCTCCCTCGGAGTCCGTCTTGGAGCGCCGGATGAGCAGGCGTCCCGTGCCGTCGGCCTCGGACACTATGTCGCTCCAGGTCAGGACGGCGGCCTCGGACACTCTGAGCATGGCGTCGCGCATCAGGCTGATCAGCGCTATGTCCAGGTTCCCCCTGCACCTGGCGGTCTCCCGGCCCTCCGGCCTGCCGCCCCGGCCGGGACGAGGGCTGCAGGCGGTCGACCGGATGGCGACGAGCGCCTCGTCCGTGAGCGCCTGAGCCTGCTTCTGGCCCCTGCCGGCCTTGCGCGTTGCGCTCCTGAGCGTTCGCTTGACCTCGGGGCTGGCGCAGGGGTCGTCCTGCCCGGCGGACCTGTGGATGAACGCTATGGCCGCCGCCGCGGCCCGCAGCGTCGCGGGCTTGTGGCCGTGCTCTTCGATGCGCTCGGCCAGGTATGCGGCGACGTGCCGCGGGTCGGCGGGCAGCGCCCGTACGCCCTTGCCGGCCGCCCAGTTTATGAAATTGTTCCACTGGACCCGGTAGTTCTTCATCGTATTGGGGGCGACCTCGTGGCCGAGGACCGCGGTCAGGTTGTCCAGGTCCGACTCCGCAAGATTGGCGCCGTTTCGAGAGGGATCGTCCGGTTCCACCTCGAACACGCCCGTGAGGTCGGTGGGAGCGACGGTGATGAGAGCGCCCGCATCCGCCTCGCTCCGGTAGCCGCCCCGGTTCCGGGTGCGGCCTGCTGCACGGGCCGGCTCGGGCCGGGAAGGCTCGTCGAAGTCCGCAAAGTCCCGGAGCCTGCTTATCCTGGCTTGAGGTCCTGAAAGAAGGGCGCGGGCCTGCTCTCGTTCGCTCTCGCCTCCGCCTGCCGGGCGGTGTTCGAGTAGCCGCAGACCGGCGGGAAAGTACTGTTCGAGATCCGGCTTACCCTGTGTCATTTGTCTCCTAGCCGCTTTCATTGTCGTTTAGCTACAGGGTGTATAAATGTATTTATACACGCTTTAGCATTAGCGGCTGAGACTGCCGGCTGGAACGAAACCCTCTCTCCTATCCGCCCCCTTCCGGGCTCCCATTTAACCCCATGCTGTACCTCCTCTTTTCTCGTCAATGGCCGCATCGTTATGAGATGCCGTCTCTATTGAAAACATACGATTTTTTCAGGCCGGGACGGATGTTGACCCTGCTATGCCGGAGCTGCTCGTAGACCCCTCCGGGAATCCCTTCCCTCCCGAGGCGGCTACAAATTTCGTCTCCTATATATAGTGTAACGATTTTGGGGGCTCGAAGGATGCTCCAGGGGCCCCCACGGCGAGTCGGGGCTGAGAGCGGGTACCGATCTCTACAGGGACCCTTGAGCGAGCCCGGCGTCCGGGCCCGTGGCGTAACGCCCTATTGGGGGATGCCTACGGCTAGCGTGCGCTCTCTGCGGCGTAGGCACCCAGCAGGTGTACGCCGACGGTCTCCATGTCCCGGATCATGCCCAGCCGGGGGCTGTCGCCGGAGTAGCCCTCGCCCAGGCCGGCCTGTCTCGCCGCCGCGTCTATCCGTCTCGCTATCTGGTTGGGCCTCATGCCGAGAACGGGCTCGTCGTCGCCCGCGCCCCGTCGTACCGGCAGGAGCAACTTCATCGTGTCGGCGCTCACCTCGCGGTGGCTGGTCTCCCCGTCTCCCACGACGCGAACGCGTCCCGAGCCGCCGCGCTGACGCTCGATGTCGCCCCAGGTCAGGTCGGCCGCCTCGCTCACCCTCAGCCTCGCATCCCGCATCAGGCCGATCATGGCAATGTCCATCGCTCCCCGCCTGCGGGCGCTCGCGGTGCGTTCCAGCCGGCCGCCCCTTCCCCTACGGGGCTGTTGGGCCGTCTTCCTGATGGCGAGATAGCAGTCCAGGTCCAGGGGGAGCGCCCTGGCCGGGCGGTGGGAGTCCTCCTGCGTCAACTCTTCCAGCGCGGTCCGGGCGGGGCCTTTATGGATCGGCACGTCGAAACCGGCGTCCCTGTGGCTGCGGGCTATCGCCGCAGCCACCACCCGCAGGGTCGATGGCCTCGCGCCCGTCCCCGACCGGTCTTCGAGGTATGCCGCCACGTCCTCGGGGGAAGCGGGCAGCGAACACTTCCCTGAAGCCCGGGACCACGCGACGAAGTGATTCCACTGGCTGGCGTAGTTGACCCCAGTCCTCGTCCGTCGTGTCGTTGCCGGTCCTAGCTCCGCCATCGGCCATACACCCTCCGATTGCTCGAAACTATCCTAGCCGCTATGCGACGTTGATGGTAGCACTCGCGCAAATGACGGGGTATCGGCATGGGATTGTCCCACCGACTCGTCATGGTTGCTCGGTTGCACTGGTCCCGGTACACCGCCGCTCGTACAGCGTTGTGAATTCAGCCGAATGGTTGACAAACGAACACCTGTTCTCTATCCTTTCCCGTCCTGACCCCTCTACTCAAGGATCGAGGAGGACCTATGAGAGTCGCTTGCGTGCTCGTCACTCACCTGAGAGCAAAGGTGCAGATGGGCCGGCAGCCCCAGCTGAAGGACAGGCCCGTACTGATCGTCGACCGGAACGCTTCGAGGACGAGGCCACTGGTCGTCGACCGCTTTCGCTCAGCCTGGGGAGTCACGGCCGGGATGACCCTGGAGGCGGGCTTGTCCCGCCACGCGAACGCCGTCGTGCTGGACTCCGACGAGCCGCACTACCGCCGGGTCTTCGGCCGGGTGCTCTCCTCCCTACAGGGTATCAGCGACCGGGTTGAGGGGACAGAGCTCGGCATCGCCTACGTGCGCATCGACGGCCTCGAAGGGCTGTACCAGGGCGAGGCTGGGGTCGTCTCGGCGCTGCTCAACGCGGTTCCTCCGTACCTGAGCCCCCGCGTCGGGCTGGCAGACGCCAAGTTCCCCGCATATGTAGCGGCCCTGACGTGCGGCGCGCACGGGGCGTTCAGGGTCCCCGACGACGTGGAGGCGTTCCTGGCCCCGCACGCCGCCGACCTGCTGCCCGTCTCCGCCGACGTGAAGGCCGAGCTGCATCGATTCGGCCTGCACACGGTGGGCGCTGTCGCAGAGATGAGCGTCCACGTGCTCACGGACCGGTTCGGGCCCGAAGGCAGGCGGGCGTGGTCGCTCTGCAACGGTGTCGACGACAGCCCGGTCATACCCCTGGCGTTGGAGGAGTCAGTCGTCGAGCACACGTCGTTGCCGTTCCACTCCTCCTCCATACAGGCTCTGTTCGTCGCCGTGGACGCCCTTCTAAGACGGGCATACGCCAGGTCGGACATGAGGGGCCGGTACGCGGGCGCGGCGGACCTCCTCTGCACGGCTTCCGGTTGGCCGCCCTGGGAGAAGAGTGTCAGGTTCAAGCAGCCGGTCGGCGCATGGGAGAGGGCCTCCGAAATCGTCCGGAGCAAGTTGGAGGCGGACCCTCCGCACAACCCCGTCGAGGACGTGACGGTCACCCTGTCTGGCTTCACCGGCGAGTCGGGCGTCCAGATGGGGCTGCTGAAGGACTTCCAGGACGACAGGCGCAGGAGGCTCGTCGAGGTGGAGCGCAGGTTGCAGGCGGTGATGGGAGGCGGTCACACACTCCACCGGATCGCCGAGGTCGCGCCGTGGCACCCCGCCCCGGAGATGCGTGCCCTGCAGGTGCCCATCGACCCGTCGGGCAGGGACGCCATCAGGCCCCTCCACCCGCCGCAGCCGGTGGAGGTGCGGGAGGGAACGGAGGGCGACCCTGTGTCGGTGCTGCTTCGGAGACGATGGCGGCGGGTGGCCCGCATAGACGACATGTGGACCTTCGACCTGTGGTGGCTCCCGGAGCCGGTTGCCCGCGACTACTACCGGATCGAGCCCGACGGCGGCGGCCAGATCACCCTGTTCCGCGACGGGACGGAAGAACGCTGGTACCGGCAGAGCGCCTGATGACGGATGGCTACGTCGAGCTTCACGCCAAGAGCTTCCACTCCTTCGGGATGGGGGCTTCCCATGCCCATGAGCTGCTGGCGCAGGCGAAGGAGCTCGGCTACCCCGCCCTGGCCTTGACCGACACGAACCTCTGTGGAGCGCTGGAGTTCGCGCGGCTAGCCAACAGCCTGGGCATCCGGCCCATCACCGGCGGCGAGTTGACCCTGACCGATGGCTCCCGTCTCACGCTTCTCGCCGCGACGCGGTCAGGCTACTCCAACATCTCCCAGCTCTTCACCAACGCCAACTCCGTTGACCGCAGCGAGCCGAGGCTGGACCCCGCTCATCTGCCCCACCACTCCGAGGGCGTCGTGCTCCTGACAGGCGGTCGGGACGGGCCGCTTTCACGGCTGGCGGCGGAGGGCCGCATAAGAGAAGCCAATGACCTGCTGAGGGGGTACCTGGACTGGTACGGGTCCGGCTCGGTGTACGTCGAGCTCAACCAGAACCGCCTGCGTGGGGACACCGACCTCAACAGGAGGCTGGCAAGGATCGCCGGTGAGGCCGGCGTCCCGGTGGTCGCCTCCAACAACGTCCTCTACCACCATCCCGAACGCTCCCGTCTACAGGACGCTCTCGTGGCCGCAAAGCTCAACACCACCGTAGACCAGGCCCTGCCGCACCTTCGCCCCAACCACCACTTCTATCTGAAGTCCCATGACCAGATGGAACGGCTCTTCAGGGAATGGCCGGAGGCCGTCTCCAGCACCCTGCGGGTGGCGGAGCGGTGCGCCTTCGATCTCAGCACGGACCTTGGTTACACCCAGCCCAGTCCCTCGGTGCCGGAGGGATACACGGCCGAGAGCTACCTTCGGAGGCTCTGCTACGAGGCGGCCGCGCGGCGCTACGGCTCGGTGCCCCAGCGCGTCGAAGAGCGTCTCCGCGAGGAGTTCCAGCTGATCGAGCATCTGAACCTTGCTGGCTTCCTGCTCCTCTACAGGGAGATCGCGCTCTTGGCGCAGACGATCATGGAGGAGCGTGGGCTGGTCAACCCGGAGACTCCTATAGAGGAGAGGCCGCCGGGAAGAGGACGGGGCTCATCGGTGGCGCTGCTCATCGGCTACCTCATCGGAATCAGCCACGTCGACCCCCTGAAGTGGGACCTCACCCTTGAGCGCTTCATCTCCAAGGATATGACGACGCTTCCCGACATCGACCTCGACTTCCCCAGGGGTCTGAGGGACGAGCTCATAGAGCGGGTCCACCGGCATTTCGGGCCGGAGTACGCCGTGTTGACCGGGGCCATCACCACCTACAAGGTCAAGGGCATCCTCCAGGACCTGGGCAAGGCCCTGGGGCTTCCAAAGGAGCGACTCTCCCTCCTGTCGAAGCAGCTGCACTCCCACGACGCCGCGGACCTGCGGGACGAGATGGAGCAGATCCCGGACTTCAGGGACAGGGTGGACGTGCGGGGCTGGCGAGACCTGCTTGATCTCGCTCCACAGCTGATGGACGCGCCCAGGGGACTGAGCCAGCACGTCGGCGGCATGGTGCTCAGCAGTTCCCCCATCCCTGAGATGGTCCCCATAAGGGCCGGGGCCATGGACGGGCGCTACATCATGGACTGGAACAAGGACAGCGTGGCCGACGCCGGGTTCGCCAAGATCGACATCCTCTCCCTGCCGGTCCTTGACCAGATAGAGGAGGCCCTCGACCTGGTGGAGAAGAGAGAGGGCAGGCGGCCCGACATCAGCCGTATAGACCCTGATGACGCGGTCGTGTACGACATGATAAACGGGGGCCTCTCTAAGGGAGTCTTCCTGCTCCAGTCCCCGGCGCAGCTCAAGATGGGTCAGAGGCTGAAGTCCCGGAACCTCCTCGACCTCGCCTACCAGGTCGCCCTCATCCGGCCCGGCGTTGGCGTACAGGGCAGCGCCGTCTCCCAGTTCGTCGAGCGCTACAGGCACGGGGCGGAGTGGGACTATGACTACCCACTGGAAGCCCGCGCCCTGGAACGGGGCTACGGGATCATCGTCTGGCAGGAGCAGGTCGTGCAGCTCATCGAGGACGTGGCCGGCATGACCGCGGCGCAGGCTGACGAGGTGCGCCGCGCCTTCGCCAGACCCAACAGCGAGCACCTCATCGCCAGGCACTGGGAGAGGTTCGTAGAGGGCGCTCGTTGCAACGGCGTCCCAGAGGAGACAGCGAGGAAGATATTCTCCAAGATCAACGGCCACTACATGTTCCCCGAGTCCCACTCCCATGCCTTTGCCGTCACCGCCTACCAAGCCGCATGGCTCAAGTGCCACTACCCGCTGGAGTTCTTCGTCGCGCTGATGAACAACCAGCCGATGGGCTTCTACCCGATGGAGACCATAAAGGAGGACGCCCGGCGGTTCGGGGTACCCTTCCTGAACCCGTGCGTGAACTACAGCGAGGTGAAGTGTGTACCTCATAATGATGCCTTATTGCTGGGTCTGGGGATCGTCAAGGATGTGGGTGGGGAGTCGGCCAGGACAATAGTTGAGGAGAGGGATAGGAACGGCTTCTACTTGGGGGCCGGGGACCTGGTGCGGAGGACCGGGCTTAAACCCCGGGCCATCCACTCCCTCGTTATGGCCGGGGCCTTCGACGAGGTTACTCCCAACCGCAGGGAGGCCTTGTGGGATGTCGGCCTTCCCGTTCGCCCCCCGAGAAACGGCCAGAGAGCCATGTCCATCTCCTCGGGAACCAACATTCCCAACCTGCCCGACTTCACCCCAAAGGAGAAGATGGCCGGCGAGTACGCCGTCATGGACATCTATCCCAGGGGACACGTCATGGAGTTCGTGAGACCGACTCTGAGTCCCGATGTCCTGCCCGCCCGTGACATCGACACCCTCCCCGAGGGCGAGAAGGTACTAGTGGCCGGCTGGCCCGTCGCCCGGCAGCACCCCAGGGGCATAGAGGGCACGGTATTTGTGACAATAGAAGACGAGACGGGAGACGTGCAGTTAATCGTCTGGCCGAAGGTCTTCGCCCGGTACAAGAGAGAGTTGGGCAATCACGTACTCTTGGCCAGGGGAGTCGTCTCCCGCCATGACGGCACCACCAACGTGACCCTCTCCAGCGTGAAGACGCTGGATGTCGGGACCCGGATGCCTGCCGCCCATGACTGGCATTGAGGTGACCGCCCTACGAGTGGGATAATCGGTCGGGAGGAATCACTGACGTGTGCGGTAGATACACCCTGATAGCCGACATCGGAGACCTCGCCCAACGGTTCGAATTCGACGGCGCCGACTTCAGCTACGATCCCGGCTACAACATAGCCCCCACCGAATCTGTCCTGACAGTCAGAAATGTCAAGGGTAGGGAAGCATCCCTTATGCGCTGGGGCCTCGTCCCCTTCTGGGCCAAGGATCCTAAGATCGGGGCGCGCATGATCAACGCCCGCGCCGAGACCGTCGCCGAGAAACCGGCCTTCCGCAACGCTCTCAAGAAACGCCGCTGCCTCGTCCTCGCAGACGGATACTATGAGTGGCAGAAGACTCCTGTGGGCAAGAAGCCCTATCGCATCATCATGAAGTCAGGGGAGCCCTTCGCAATGGCCGGGTTGTGGGAGACGTGGAAAGACCACCAGGGCAACATAGTGCCGTCCTGTACCATCATCACTACTGCAACCAACGACTTTCTAAGCCCAATCCACAACCGGATGCCCGTAATCCTGCCCCGAGGGTCAGAGGAGATATGGCTGAACCCGAGCATTGAGGAACCGGCGACCCTTGCTCACATGCTGGTTCCCAGCCCCAGTGGGGGCCTAGATGCATACGAAGTCTCTACGCTGGTGAACTTTTCGCGTAACGATGGGCCCGAACTCATAGTTCGGTTGAGATGAACTTCGGCGACGATGCAGCTTCCTTAGCAAGACCTACCGATACTGTAGTTGCGATGCACACATGACAGATGCTGCTATTCGGGGCCGAGTTCATGATTCGAGAACCGGACAAGCCCGCCATTGTGTCACGCTTTGACTAGGGAGTTAGACACAGAGCAGAAACGCTAGGTGACATCGAGTGTGGCAGAAAGCCGGAGCGTAGGGATAAGCGGGAGGTCGATTCTTGGCATCCATCGGCGTATGTGAGCGGGCTTACCAAAAAAGGACAAGCAGGCCTCTTTAGGATCCAAAAATCACCATTGTGGGTGCACTATCTGCGGTTGGAGCTGCTGGTCCCGCATACTTATTGTGTCGGTTCCCATAAAGTTAACAAATAGGCAGTCAACATCGAGTTTGGAGAGCCCAATTGATTGAAGACCAACTAACGCAAGTCGACCGTCTCAAATTGATGTCGAATGCGTTGCTGATTAAGTCCTTGTGCAGCCCGACAGCATTCGCCCGCATGCTGGAGATACGCGACCGCGTCTTCTCAAGCACTGAGTTAAATGAGAATGACTTAGCCCTTGGCTATGAGTTTGTCGTCCAGTCTGGACTATGGGGCCTCCTTGACGGAATCATCTACTCCCCGGCACTCCTTGGATTGGAACCTGACTACCATCTATTCAGGTGGTGGAGCATCGTTCAAGGAGACGATGGGACGAAGTTGAATGCAGCCATATCCGATCCAGATTCCGAACTAGCCAGGGTGGCATGTGGAATAGATGATCTGATAACAGTGTATCTTCAAGCAGGTGTTTGGTGGGAAAGGCTCTCCGAGGCAAACAAAAGGGCGGAGAAACTCGCCGATGAACTGCTGGAAATCGCGCACACCTGTCGTGCCTTAGAGCAAGTCGAGAGCGGGCCGAATCAAGGCCCTGACCGCCTTCTTCTGATGGGCACGGTGGATGTACTCCGAGACTCCTGGTTTGAAGACGTTGGTTCTCCAAAGTTCCGATATGGCAGGCGCAAACCCACCGTATGGAGGCAGCCGGATTTATTCGGTCAGTCGATGTTCGACGTCCAGACCCATCGCGACCACATGAGAGGGTTGCCGGAATACAACCACAAGGAATTCAAGCCCAATTGGTTGATAGGAAAGCTATCCGCTATAACAGTATCGCTGCAGGAGACCGGGCAGTGGAGTGAAGCGCTGGAGGATCCTCACACCCTGCTCCGACAGAACTCAGATCCAGATAGGTGTTGGGAAGCCGGAAAGCGCATGTTTCGGGTCACTCCCGGCCTCGATCTTTCAGGACTGGATTACGGCCTGTCACGCCCTCCCGTTCTGCCATCCAAAATCCTGCCCTCCCTGTATACTCGGGTGAGGCCGGCCGACCCGGTAGACAGACTGGCAGCACTCCTAGGTAGGCGACCGATTCTCATCGCTTCCCGTGATTCAGCGAGCAGGAGGCACATCGAAACCGTTGCCTCTGGTCTGGCTATTACGCTTCCGGATGAGGACCCAATCGAAATGCTGAGGATTGTACACGGTTCGGAGGTGAATGGGCCAAACGAAGTCTCGCTGGCCCTGCGAATGTCCTCGGGTACCTATTCAGACTGGTGGGTGTTCGACCGCCCGTATAGAGCTGAGGGACTGGATCCGAGCGATGACCAGAGGGTGGTCCGAATCAACAACCTCGCGAGTAAACTGAACAGGGACATTGAATGGATTGAACTAATCAATGTGCCCGTAGGTGACTTGCTGTCCCTCTGTGACTTTCGATCGTTCCGACGTCTCCTAGAGAAATTCCAAGAGCTGGAAAAGGTGTCAGGGAAAATAAGAAGGGCATTCCCTGAGTTGCTCGCTGGCCAGCTACTCTCCCAATCCGGCTACCATAAAGTAAGAGTATCACTCAAGGTGACATCGCCACCAGATTTCAAAAGAGAACTCGATGTGGTCGGAATACGGTTCAGCACCGCTGGAAGTGAGTGCAAAATCATCGAGGTCAAGGGGCAGTCTGATTCCGCGTTCGATCTTGATAAACAGATTCAGAAATTCTATAAAACGATGCATTTACTGAACACCCATAGGTCACTGATTGAGGATGCATTTGGTTGCACAGAACCCATCCAGAGCGTGTCCGGCCTATTCATAGCGATGGCGAAGGACGTTGAGTTATCCGATGACGCCAGGCAGCCCGGTACGGATTTTTGGAACTTTGGTAGGTTTGTCGATGAACTCCGTGAAGCAAGCGTTGATGAATTCTACATAGGGCTGCTTCAAGACTCCATGCTGGTCTGGGAGAGCGACCTCGGGGACCTTTGAGCATCGAGGTTGAAACAGGGGACGAGCTAATCACCGTTGGACGTAACCTGTTCAACGAGCATAGTGGCGAGCTAAGAAGCCGGGTGTGGCTGAGGTCTGACAAAGGGGGCCAAAGGGTGGTGTGTCTTAACAAAGAATCACGTAGCTAGCACAGATGATGACAACCCGGTCTAAACTAACGATATGAATACAAAGCAGTTCGTAATCGGGTCAAAACAACCCCTGCTGGAAGGGTTCGTGCTCACCTACTCAGTCTCCGGTCAAGAGCTAGGAGCCACTGAAACGGTCCAAGCAGTGGTGCGTCTCCCCTACTGTCTCTATATCCCAAGCATTCGATATGTTTTCAATTACCCAATTGATGGTGAACTCTTAGGAGTGTATCCCCAAAAGGTGTGGACAAAGAGATCTGAAGGTTCGGACATCGAGATATCCGAACTTGTGGTACCCAACGAACCTGTATACCTGAACGACGCTCAGATTCTCACTCAATCGATTGGCCAACCGAAGCCGCTTGCGGAAGAACTACGGGCTCGCAATATGGAGTTTGAGAGAGATCCCAGCGGCTACTTCCGCTACACTCGCCTGACTGTAGAATTTGACTGGCAAGTGCCCGACGGATTCTACCCGTACCAAGAAGGAAATGACGGCAGAGCCCAAGAAGACGTGCGTCAAGTAGTGGATGAGATATCGACGATGGTACTCGCATTCGTCAATCATTTCGTCGACGTTTATCGGACCGTAACCGACGATTTATACCTTGAGAGATTGCCTGAATTGTGTGTTGAGGACATCCGCATTGGAATCCACGATGACTACAGCATACGAAAGCACGAGCAATATCCCGGCGGCTCATTCACCTACAAATGCGGGTATCACCCCATCACATTTGGAATGTATGGCATCAGGCCGGCGATGGTCAGTAAGCCAAAGGAAGTGGTCGATTCCTTTAGGTACTTGCTAGAAAGCGGATTCCGACCGCCTGTTGACGAACTTCTCCGACAGAGTGCTTTGGCCGCGTTAGAACGGCACGATGCAAAGCTGGCAGTCATCGAAAGCTTTATTTCGTTAGAAGTGTACGTCGAGCGGTTCTTCTACGAAAGACTTACCCAAACTATGACATCGACCGAGATCGATTACCTGCTTCGTACTGGAGATAACTGGAAGCTCACTGTGCGACTCAAGGAACTGCTGCTAGAACATTGTGGACAAGCAATTCCACACATAGACAACAGTCTATGGTCCGAGTGGATCAAGAGGCAAAAGCAACGGCATGAAATAGTTCATCGCAATTTAGTTCCCTCTGAAGATGATGCACAGCGTATTCTTCACTTGAATGAGTCTGTGAAGCGGGCAATGGAAACACTCTAAGGATTCCTCAAACATCACGAATGCAGATTACGGTCTGTGTTGAGTTTCTAGCCCACATTAATAGCCTCGGGACAGCTATCAGATGTCCTGTAAAGAGTAACAGGAAGCGGCGGATGTGTTGGAGGCAGGGACTGAGCCAACGTAATGGCCGCCTGTGTTCCTCCGCTCCAAGGCTCTTCAATGCCCTCCTGAACAGCGGCCTCTCAGAACTGTAAAATGGGAGTTGGAGGTGCAACCATTAGTCTACCCTTTTCCCGCTTATTCGTACTTGGCGCAGGCTTCTCCAAGCCTGCGGGTCTCCCTCTAGCGGGGGAACTCTTGAAAGAGGTCCGCAAGGAAGTCAAGACCTACTTTGAGTGGGGCGGTGGTTGGGAAGGCACTCTCGAAGAAGAAATTCGAGAGTGGACTTTGCTGTATCCGGATATGGCAGTCGACTTGGAACGCGTTCTGGCCTACAGTCACCGTAAGCACTATCTAGGCCTGCTGGGCCCAGATGAGTATTTTGAACATGGCAGTAGGTCAATAGTGGCAGCAAGGAGGGCAATCCAACAAGTCCTAATAGCGGCAACACCGAGTAGTCCTCCTCCACTCTATTTGAAATTTTGCCACAATTTGTCTCCAAATGACCTTGTCCTTACCTTCAACTACGACACGTTGCTTGAGCAATCTCTTGACGATGTCATCAAGCCCTACACCCTGACGCCCGAATGGTGGTTGAGCCGAGAGAGGCTGGAATCCGGGCAAAAATATGTCGACTTGTTAAAGTTGCACGGATCCGTAGACTGGTACACCCGCCAGTACCACGATGAAGCTACACGCTGGCATTACGAGCAAGGCAATCATGTACCAGATTGCGACCCTATATTCGGGCCGAATCCGTTGGTCCAACCCGAACCGCTTTCTAGAGCTCCAGTAGAAGGTCTTGGACAACGCATACTAGCCCAAGTCTTTCGTGTACCAAATCACTTGGAACACTTCCCATTCGAAGAGCGCTTCGGATCTCACGTAGTACCGTTCGTCCTTCCACTAGCCCATGACAAATTACTCGGACATGACGCTATTTTGGATCTTTGGGAAAGTCTCCATCACACAATGGATATCTTTTCGGCCATAATAATTATCGGTTACTCAATGCCTTCCTATGACAATTACGCATACGAAGCACTGGGCAGTCTATTTGTCAGCTATCAGCAGGGAGGAGATACAACCAAGTGGGGACAAAGGCGAGTGCCTATTCAGGTTATAACTAAGAGTGCTTCGGGGGAGTCTGCACTCAAGGGCATACCGTTCCTCGATCCTAGCAAGACTCGCGTCTGGCACAAGGGCTTCTCCCACGAGTCCCTGCAGTGGATTGACTGGGGAGACGGGGCAAATTGAATCGGAGCCCATAAGTAGGTCACAATAACCGGCGAGATGTATAGGAGAGTTGAATTCACCGCCAACCTTGCCTCCAGCCCAATCGTGGCATCACAAGTCGAAATATTATCCTGGGCAATTGGCCGTAGTGTGCCATAGAACGTTGAGATTCAAGAGGGGGCACCCAAGATCCGTCTTCCAGGCTAGCTGTAAGCAAATTCCAGCGAGTTGCCTTACTCTCTGACGGTAGAATGAGGTTCATTTGCAATCGCCCATGCCTATGCCCGAGCCATAGAATTTAGGTAAGGACAAGCAACCATCTTGAACTCGAACTTGCCAAGTGATCTCCTCAACTCAACCGCAACAACCTAGATGGACGCCCCCCAGTGAAAAGTGCGCTTTATGGCACGGCACCAGTGAGTTGAGAAGGACTGGACTGAACCAAATCATTCGAAACGTCTCAGATCTCTCAGTCACATCTAGAAGGTGGTTCCACCTACAATGTATAAGGCTAGATGCAACAACGGCTCCACCTCATTGTGGAACCATAACTGGGCGTATACCAGGTTCTCACAAAGCGGCTGTCCTACTTGGAAAGCATGGCGCTGAGATGTAGCCTGCTACCATAGGAAGTACGGCACTTCACGGAAACAGCTCAGCGGAATTCGCCTAGTTTGAGAGTAATGAGTGGGGAAGTTTATCTCTCAAATTGATAGGGATTGACAAAGGGTAGCCGCAGATTGACTTTTCGTTCGCGTTTATTAGGTTGGTTTAGAAGACTAGAAGCAGTAAGAAACACTCATTGAGTTATGCAAGGACTTTCCGAATACCAAACGTTGTTGGATTGGTACGCAGTACAAACAGGGAAGTTTGACGTACTCCCCAGGCAGATGGTCATGGGGTGCAGCGCCTATTGTTTCGTAGCCATCTCCCGTAGCTGGAGATAGAGAATGAGTGAAGCCTCCTCACTCTGTAAAGGGCATGAATCAGCAAGCCGCACAACTGAGTAATCCCTTTTCCACTGGTGGAGGCGGACCTCACTTTGAAGCTCACATCCAGGCCATGTTCGTCGCTCTAATGCTCTCGGGCGGGGTGGCACCAAGCCTGCCGCCTTGGCCGATTAAGGAGATAAAACTACAAAACAAGGTAGAGGGGTTCGACACGGATGACGTCCTAGTAGTTGTAGAAGAGCCTCTAGATAGGACCACTAGGAAGCTAATCGCTCAAATTAAACACGACGTGAGCTTTACTAAAGGGGACCAAACCTTTGGCAAATCCATCCAAGCCGCTTGGAAGGATTTCAACAACCATGATCTTTTCCAGAAAGGGCAGGATCGAATTGCATTGATCACAGGTCATCTGAAGGGAACAAATGAGCACGACGTTGTTTGGTTACTGAGACAAGCTAGGCACACGGCAGACCACGCTGAGTTTTATAGGCACGTAGGAAAAGCCAATTTTAGCAGTAATTCTAAACGTGCCAGGCTGGCAGCCTTCCAAGCACACCTTAGTGTCGGGTGCGAGGATTTGTACTCATTCCTTCGACATCTTGATCTGCTCTGCTATGACCTTGGTAGCGACGACGGAACTACGTTGCCTCTTATATTCTCCCATTTCTCCCAATATGAAGTTGGTTCACCCGAGCAGGTCTGGGGTGCAATAGTGGAACTCGTTCAGACGTGGAATCAGGATGCGGGAACAATTAGCCGAGAAAAATTGCCACAGCATCTGATTGATGCCTTCAGACCTAAGAAGACTGTTACGAGCATTTTTGCGACATCAACCGGACAGCAACTCAAAATTGTTACAGATTGGAACCAGCATTCCAAGGCGGCTTCGCTCGTGAAGGCTCTTCTCCTGGGAGCATGGGACGAAAACAACGAGGCTGACTTAGAGGTCGTTCGGGCAATGGCTCTACGCTCTAGGAGGTACACCTGTGGTTAATGATCTCACGTCTTGGTTCTCCGACATACAAGATGTGCTAAACGACTCATCTTCGCCCCTAACGCTTCGAAATGGGCTTTGGCAGATTAATGACAAAATAAGCCTATGGAAGGAGCTCGGACCGAGGATTTTTGACGAGGACCTCGACATGCTTTCCGAACTCGCCGTCAACGTATTGTCCGAACCCGATCCCAAATTTGACCTGCCCCCGTCCGAAAGATACGCGGCAATGGCATACGGAAAGAAACCCAAGTATTCATACGAATTGAGACGCGGATTAGCAGAAACTCTAGTTCTCTTGGCTACTCAGTCAAGTGCGCTAACCAACTGCTCACAGCACAAAGCGGGAAATGTCTCACGCCTTGCTGTACGGGAAATCTTGTCAGAGGCAGATTGGACTTCATGGGCAACCCTTGGGGACCTACTTCCCATATTGGCCGAGACATCTCCTGAAGAGTTTCTTTCGGCACTAGAGGAGGCTCTGCATCAGGATTCCCGTGCAATCGACATGCTATTCGCTCAGGAAACCGTGGGGTTCACCGGTGAGTATTGTTTGAACGGTTTACTTTGGGCAATGGAAACACTTGGTTGGTATGAGGAATATTTGGTCAGGGTATGTGTTGACTTGGCTAAGATGGGGGAGCGGGACTCGGGAGGCAATTGGTATCCTCGGCCTCTTTCTTCTCTGACAAGTATTTTGTTGCCTTGGTTTCCCAACACTAAGGCGACTCTAGAAAAGCGGAAGGTCGCGATAAGAGCTGTGCAGGAAGAAGTCCCGAACGAAGGATGGAAACTCTTGACCAAACTGTTGCCTGACCAGGTACAGACAGGATCTCCTACACACAAACCGGAATGGCGCAATCCGGTAGCAAGAGATTGGGAGCCTAGAGTATCCAACAATGACTATTGGGACTGTACCTTGTTTTGCGCCAATTTAGCGGTCAGCGTGGGAACAGGTGATAAGAGTAAACTGCTGGAGTTGGTTGACCTACTCGACTGCTTGCCCGAGGAGCCGCTTCAGAGCTTGGTAGCTTTCCTACCAAGCCTCGTGGATGCGGGTGAGGATGAAGAATACTTGTTTAAGCTCTGGAACAGGTTGACCAAGCTCGTATGGAAACACCAAAGATTTCCAGATGCCAACTGGGTTTGGGACCGAGAAACGTTATCGACTGTTGATACTGTAGCCGAGAAACTTGCTCCCTCCAGCCCCACATTGTTGCATCGGCTCAAGTTTGATAGTGGCGTGTTGGCCTTGCAGGATAGGGAAAGCGACCATGAAGTGGAAGAGGAACAACGTAGACAAGCGATAAGGGAGATTCTTGCTGATGGGGGGACAGAATCGGTTATGCAGTTCGCAAAAGCGGTGCAGTCCACTTACTTCGTAGGGAAGGCACTAGCCGAAGTGGCCGGTGGCGAAATCGACGATTTCTTGATTCCGTCATTTCTGGCAACAGACGACAAGGGATTGTCCGAATTCATCCGAGCCTACATCTGGACTCGGCGGCATATAACGGGGTGGGAATGGGTGGATCAGTTGAACCGAACCGAATGGTCAGTCCCGCATTTGAGCAGATTCTTAGCGTGTCTTCCTTTCAACCAAGAAACCTGGATTCGTGCAACCGAGTGGCTCGGCCACGATGAATCAGAATACTGGCAGAATGATGCACTGACCACTCGATTTGCTGAGGCAAACTTTGGACATGCTGTGGATAAACTCCTTCAATATGGCAGAGCCAGGGAAGCACTAGGATGCCTCGGAGGCGCTTTCATTCGAGAGAGGACCTTGGATGTAGACAGAAGCATCAGAACGCTTCTCGCGATAGCAGTTTCGGACGAACAGCCTACTGCTTCAGAACTCTACTACATTACAAGCCTTATAGAGGCTCTTCAAAAGGACGAAAGACCAAACCGAGAGGATATGATCAAAGTTGAATGGGCTTACGTATCACTACTAGATGGAAGACGGTCCCCTTCGCCGAGAACATTGGAAAGCGAACTGTCTGGCAATGCTCAGTTCTTTTGCCAGATAATACGCCTCTTGTACCGGCCTCGCGGGGAGACTGCTCCCAGTACGAACCCAAGCAAGGAAGCTCAAGCATTGGCTAGCAATGCATGGAAACTTCTTAACGGCTGGCGGAAGCCACCGGGCATGTTGCCCGATGGCTCAATATCCTCAGTTCAATTCGACGACTGGCTTTCCCAAGTAATTGCCGCATGCAATGCGACGGGTCATCTTGAAGTAGGCCTGAATCAAGTGGGTCAAGTACTGTACCATTCACCCGCCGACCCGGACAATCTATGGATTGATCGAACAGTCGCAGCAGCCCTTAACAAAGAGAATGCGGAATCATTGAGGGAAGGCTATGTGATAGGTGCCTTTAATGCTAGGGGAGCCCACCACATCGACCCTAGCGGTGACCCCGAGCGCAATCTAGCGAGACAGTATAGAAGAAAGGCTGAGGAAGTAGAAGATGCGGGGTATTTTCGTTTAGCAACAGGACTCAAGGAATTGGCCGAACGATATGATCTAGAGGCCGAGCGCATCGTCTCGATATATGCTACGAATTCTTAGGATCCAACAGGAAATCGGACCAAAATCTGATTCTTGCTTTATGGACAGGGAACTGTCGTGAAGACATGTATTGGCCAGGTACGCATCTAATAACTGAACGATAGTCTCGATAGAGTCCTGCCCTGTTGCATGGTCGATGAATAGGGTCAGAATGTGCAAGAGGTTTGGCGGGAACGAATGAATCACTAAATGGGCACAAACCTCCGGAAATCGTACAGTCCGACCTAGTGACATGAGGCCAACCCCACTCGGATATGTGGGGATCTTTCTTATCGCGAGACAATCAAGCCTATTGTGTTGTGTGCCAGCGTGGGACTAGTGTGACGCCAATCCCGGAAAATCAACTCAAGACCTGGGCCCAACCGGGTACGGTCAAGGGGGCTAAGAATACCCACGTCGCCATTCGCAATGCCTTGGCACGACACCAATGGCCGGAAGGCGTTCGCTACATGACGTATTTGCAAGGCTCTTACCGGAACAACACTCATCTCCGACGCCAGAGCGACGTCGACGTCGTCGCGGAACTGACTTCAATTCCAATACGAGACGGATCATGGCTACCTGATTCTCAGAAGGAATTGTTGCACAAGAATTTTCCTAAGCAAGATTATGGCTGGAGACGTTTCCGCAGGGACGTGCTCAGAGCCGTTATTGCCGTGTTCGGAGAATCACGGGTTCGGGAAGGCAGGAAGACACTCAAACTTGTCATGGATTCGCCCGCAATTCCGGTTGACATAGTGGTGGCCGTCCGCTACCTCAAGTACACGGAATTTGTGGGCCTGCGCAACTACAAGAATATGGAAGGCTTGGGGTTGTACCTGCCGACGGAAAGCAGATGGGCCGTCAGCTACCCTCACCTACACCGGCGAAAGGGCGTCGAGAAGGAAAAAGCTACAAACTGGTGGTTCCGCCGGACCACAAGGATGTTCAAGAACGCACGCGCCCAGCTCGTGGAAGAGGGCCGCCTGGCGCCGACCACGGCGCAGTCGTATCGGATAGAGTGCTTGTTGTACAACGTGCCGGACGGTTTGCTGGCAGGTTCGTATCAAACGGCCTACTCATCCGCCCTCTATTGGCTGCAAGGTAATGATTTATCGCGATTCTCCAGCCAAAACAGGCCTGTTCCTATGTTTGACAGCGATCCAGATTCGTGGAACGAAAGTGACGCCAGAATCATGATAAACGCGTTGGTCAAGCAGTATGAGGGCTGGTAGCAATCGAGATGCACGACTACACCATAGACTCCCGTGAGCGCGTCTTCGTGGTGAGAATACTCTTTATGGCCAGCGTCATAGCATCCGGGATTGCAACCGCGCTCATACCCTCAGAACTCCTCCCCATGCGGTGGCTGCTTCCAATCCCGTCTATCGCTTTGGCTTTTGGTGTCTCTTATTGGGCCTTCGACAACTGGCTCTGGAGATGGCCGCTCCTCAGAGCGCTGCGGCTAATCAGCGTGCCGAAATTACGGGGCACATGGACGGGAACGATTGCCAGTTCTTATACGGGGTTTGATAAGATTCAACCGGTTACGGTTACGATTGAGCAAACATGGACAAAATTAGTAGTGCGTCTTTACGCCGCCGAGTCCCGCTCTTGGAGCTTGACAGCCTCCATTCTCACCAACGCGCCGGAGGGTTTGGTACTGACCTACCTTTTCGACAACGAGCCTAAAGCTGAATCCGTCAGGACAATGCAGCAGTTCCGTGGTACGGCGGTCCTGGTCAGTGATGCTCCCGACCGGCTTGAAGGCCACTATTACACCGGTCGCGGGAGAGAGACGCACGGGTCGATAAGGCTCTGTCGCCAACTCCGCGATTGATGGCCCAATGCCGTTCATAGCCTCTCAACTTCGCCCCCAATGCATTTGCTATCTAGTTTTGTATTCGGAGAAGGCGTCTCTATCCTCGTTACCATAGTTATTCGTCTCCTCTTCAATCTCTCGGAAGGGCTTGCCGGTGGTCTTAGCGATTTGTCGTGCATCCCGGCCTATCTCGTAGTCACCGAGGACGATCCCGGCCTTTCCTGCGCTCTAGGCGCTGCCCAGCGAGATTCTAACTTTCCAAGCGGACCGGTGTGCAATCACTCTGGCACTGCGATGCTTAGGGCAAACCGAACCCAGCCACTTCGGTCTTATCCAATGTAAAGGCGTGATACCATACCCGAGTGCGGAACTGTAGGTGTGATTGCCCTAGATCAATAACGTGGTAAGGATTGTGGTAACGGCCACTCAACTGCAGGTGAATCATAGCTAACTCCGAATCCCATCCTCTCCGCCAGTCCCCGTCCCGTTCATTTTGAAGCCAAATTTCCCTATGCTAGAATGGCCGCGCATGAAAGACCTCAAGTATTGGGTTGCATTCAACAGAATACCCGGCATCGGCAGGGCCCGTTACGCTGCTCTGGAAGCCTATTTCGGTTCCCTTGAAGTTGCTTGGACGGCAGGCCCCTCCGCCCTCCGGAAAGCGGGCCTAGACAGCCGGTCCATCACCTCAATCCAGTCCCGCCGCCCTGCCATCGACCCCGATACGGTCTTGTACGACCTCCTGGCTCGCAACATCGAGCCCCTGACCTGGCACGATCCCCGTTACCCTGACCGGCTCAACCAGATATACGACCGCCCTCCCGTAATCTACGTCCGCGGCGCAATCACCGAGCAGGACGATTGGGGCATCGCAGTGATCGGGTCCCGGCAGCCCACCGCCTACGGGAAGGAGATGGCCCTCACCTTGTCCACAGAGCTCGCCCGCAACGGAATTACCGTGGTCAGCGGCCTGGCCCGTGGCATAGACTCCGTAGCTCACCGCGCCGCCCTTGATGCCGGTGGTCGTACCCTCGCCATTCAGGCCTGCGGTCTCGACATGGTCTACCCTCCCGAACACCAACGCCTCGCAGACGAGATCGCCGAGTCCGGCGCGGTCATCAGTGACTACCCCCTCGACACCCGCCCCCGCCCCGACTTCTTCCCCAGGCGAAATCGCATCATGAGCGGCCTCACCCTCGGCACCCTCGTTGTAGAAGCAGATGAAAAGAGCGGCGCGCTCATAACCGCCGGCTACGCCCTGGAGCACAATCGGGAGGTCTTCGCCGTGCCCGGCAATGTCACTTCACCCAAGAGCCGGGGCACCAACCGCCTGCTACAGGAAGGGGCCAAACTGGTCACGCGCATAGAGGATGTCCTCGAAGAGCTAAACCTCAAACTAGTCCCAGAGCAGCTCGTCATGCAAGAGTTGCTTGAAGTCTCCGCCCCGGAGGCCGACCTCATCAAGCTCCTGTCCCGGGAACCCATCCACATCGACGAAGTCACCCGCCAGTGCAACTTGCCCGTATCGACGGTGAGCAGCACTCTGGCTATGATGGAACTGAAAGGAATAGTCAAGCAGGTCGGCGCAATGAGCTATATCAAGATTCGCGAAGTCCGACCTGCCTATCCTGCACAAGTGTAACCCTTATGGCTAAAAAACTCGTAATTGTAGAATCTCCCGCCAAGGCCCGGACCATCGAAAAGATACTGGGCAAGGACTTCAACGTGATGGCCTCTTTAGGCCACGTCCGGGACCTGCCCCAATACCGGTTCGGCGTCAACGTTGCCGAAGACTTCGCACCTTTCTACGAAGTCCCAAAGAATAAGAAGGACACCGTCCAGAAGCTCGCAAAGGCTGCCAAGGGCGCCGATGCCGTCTACCTGGCAACCGACCCCGACAGGGAAGGCGAAGCCATCTCCTGGCACCTCCTCGAGGCTTCCAACATCAAAGGCATGCCCGTTCAACGGGTCGTCTTCCACGAAATCACCAAGAATGCGATTACGGAGGCGTTCGACAATCCCCGTGAAATCGATATGGACCTCGTCGATGCCCAGCAGGCCCGCCGAGTCTTGGATCGAGTCGTCGGGTACAGGCTCAGCCCTCTGCTCTGGCGCAAGCTCGAAAAGGGCCTGTCGGCGGGCCGGGTCCAGTCCGCCGCCCTCCGCATGGTCTCCGACCGGGAACAGGAGGTCACCGCCTTCGTCCCGAAGGAGTACTGGACAATCGAGGCCGACCTCAATAAGCAAAAGGCCGCAAAGAAGACCGCATTCCGAGCCTTGCTCCACAACCAGAAAGGCAAACGCGGCAAGATTTCCATAGACGCCGAGGATCAGAGCACAGCCATAGCCACCGCCCTCGAAGGGGCCTCCTACACCGTCGCCAAGGTCGACAAAAAGCAGGCCAAGCGTAACCCTTCTCCGCCTTTCACCACTAGCACCCTGCAGCAGGAGGCCGGTCGAAAGCTACGGTTTACGGCAAAGAAGACCATGGCCGTGGCCCAGCAGCTCTACGAAGGCCTCCCCGTCGGCAACGAGGGCCAGATCGGCCTCATTACCTACATGCGGACCGACTCTCCTTCCGTCTCCAACGGGGCCCGCAACGAGGCCCGTAGGTACATCTCCGAAAAGTTCGGGGCCGCCTACGTGCCCACTTCACCCCGTGCCTACAGAGCTCGCTCCAAGGGCGCCCAGGAAGCCCATGAGGCTATCCGACCCACCTCCTGCTACCGAGACCCGGCAGCCATGAAGTCCTATCTCAGCAACGACCAATCGAAGCTCTACGAACTGATCTGGAAGCGTATGGTCGCCAGCCAGATGAGCTCCGCCCTCATAGACCAGACTACGGCCCACATAGAGGCCAATGGCTCGGCCGAGACCTACCTCTTCCGCGCCACGGGCTCCGTCACCGCCTTCCCCGGCTTCCTGACCCTCTATCATGAGGACGCCGACGATACAGCCGATAGCGAAAAGCAGCCACCCCTCCCAGAACTCTCCCCCGGCGAGTCCCTGGAATTCCTGGCCCTTCAACAGAAACAGCATTTCACACAGCCTCCCCCCCGCTACACCGAAGCCTCTCTCATCAAGGCCCTGGAGGAGAACGGTATTGGTCGGCCCAGCACCTACGCCCCGACCCTCTCAACTATCCAGGACCGTAAATACATCAGCAAGGAGAAGGGCCGGATACACCCAACGGAGTTGGGTCTTCGCGTCAACGCCCTCCTAAACGAGCACTTCCCCGATATCGTGAACCTCGGCTTTACCGCCGAGATGGAGCAGGAATTTGATGAAATTTCCAGGGGTGAGCGTGAATGGGTCCCCGTAATCCGGGAATTCTATGACCCCTTCCAGGAGGCCTTGGACAAAGCATCTGAGGCCATCCCCGACGAAGCCTCCGGCCTCGTCTGCGAAAAATGCGGCGAGCCTATGACCGTCAAGGCGGGGCGAAACGGCCGTTTCCTATCTTGCAGCGGCTACCCCAAGTGCAAAAACGCTAAGCCTCTCCCCGGCCAGGAACCCGAGGAAACCGACATCTTCTGCGAAAAATGCGAACGCCCTATGGTTATCAAGGTCGGGCGTTACGGAAAATTCCTGTCCTGCACGGGTTATCCCGAATGCAAGAACGCCAGGCCGCTCCCCGGCGACGAACGCGAGCAACCGGAAGAGACCGATGAGGTCTGTGAAAAATGTGAAAGCCCTATGGTCGTTAGATCAGGCCGTAGGGGAAAATTCCTCGCCTGTACCGCCTACCCCAAGTGCAAGAACACCCGACCCCTTCCGGGTGACGAACGAGAACAACCGGAAAAGACCGATGAGGCCTGCGAAAAATGTGCAAGTCCCATGGTCATTAGATCGGGCCGTAGGGGAAAATTCCTCGCCTGTACCGCCTATCCCAAGTGCAAGAACACCCGACCTCTCCCGGGCGAACAGTCTCGCCAGGCGCCGGAAATAATCGATGAGTCCTGCGATAAGTGCGGCAAACCCATGGCCATAAAATCCGGCAGACGAGGCCGCTTCATAGCCTGCACCGGCTACCCGAAATGCAAGAACGCCAAGCCCTACGCTGCCCCTAAAGCCGCCGAGGAACCCGTACCCGCCTAGCCCCGAGCCACAACCTTGGAACACTACCAGTATCTCAACAAATTCATCCGGTACCTGGAAGGGGAGCGCAACCTCTCCTCCTACACCGTGCGCAACTACCGGACGGACCTCAATTCCTATTTCGACTTCCTGGAAGACACCGGGATATATGACCTGGCAGAAGTAGGCGGCAAGGAGATCAAGAATCTCCTGAGGAAGTACGTCGCATGGCTCACCACCGAGCGCAGCATCCAGGTCACCAACAACCAGGTTAAGCACGGCCACGACATGCGGAGCGTGGCCCGCAAGATAAGCGTGCTCCGCACCTTCTACCGATTTCTCGTAAGAGAAGGCTGGCTCGATACCAACCCCGTGGCCCGGCTCCGCCTCCCCAAACTCGACAGGAAGTTTCCCAAGTTCCTGTCTCCTCAGGATGCTTCCGCCCTCGTAGAGGCCCCCCTTGACCCCACCCCCCTCGGGCTGCGGGACCGCGCCCTTCTGGAGTTGATCTACGCCACCGGCCTCCGAGTCAGCGAAGTAGTAAGCCTGGACACCGATGATGTGGCCGATGGCAACCGCGAACTCCGGGTCCTGGGCAAGGGTTCCAAGGAGCGGGACGTCGTGGTCGGGAAGCAGGCCCTTGATGCCATAGCCCGCTACCTCTCCCACGGCAGACCTCAACTTTCAACCAACGCCAAGAACCGAGCCCTCTTCCTCAACAACAGTGGCGGTCGGCTCTCCGTCCGAAGCGTCCAGACACTTGTCCGTAAGTACTCTCTTGAGAGGGGTCTCCTCGAGCCCGCCCATCCCCACACTCTCCGCCACAGCTTCGCTACTCACCTGTTGGATGGCGGCGCCGACCTCCGTGTAGTGCAGGAGCTCCTTGGCCACGAGAGCCTCGGCACGACCCAGATCTACACCCACATGACCACCGCCGAGACCCGCAAGACTTACGAAAAGGCCCATCCCAGGGCCCAAGCCTCCAAAGATTCTGAATGAGAATACTGGTAGTAAACGGCCCCAATCTGAACCGTCTCGGCAAGCGGGACCCGTCCCAGTACGGGACGACTACCCTCGCCGACATCGAGACCGCCGTTTCCACCCGCGCCTCCGAACTCGGCACAGACGTATCTTTCTTTCAGTCCAACCACGAAGGCACAATTATCGACTTCCTCCAGGCCGAGTCCGAAAACGCCGACGGCATAGTCATCAATCCCGGCGCCCTCACCCATTACGGCCTCTCCCTCCGGGATGCCCTCGCCGACACCGCCCTCCCAATTATCGAAGTCCATCTATCCAACATCCACGCCCGTGAGCAGTTTCGCTCCGTATCCGTCATTGCTCCCATCGCCAGGGGGCAGATCGCCGGTCAGGGCTGGAGGGGTTATCTCTCGGCCCTCGACTTGCTCGTCGACTCCCTTAAGAAAAGCGGTTAGGATAGGCACACTATGAGCGCATTGGAAAGAACGCAAAAGCTCAGAAGAAAGCTCGAAGCTGAGGGTCTCGATGCCCTCCTGATATCGCAACCCGAGAACCGCTTCTATCTCTCGGGGTTTAGCGGCTCGGCCGGCTTTCTCATCATCTCCCGGGACCACGCCTTTATCGCCACCGACTTCCGCTACTACGAGCAGTCCGCCCGCCAGTGCCCCGACTACACGCTGCTCAAGATGGCAGGGCCCAAACCCTTCGGCTGGTTCCACGAGGCCCTCGCCGAGATCAAGCCCCGACGCCTCGGTTTCGAAGCATCCGACGTATCTTTCAGCTTCTACTCGGCCATAAAACGCTCCATCGCCGACCTTCCTTCCGAGGAGCGCCCCCGCCTCATGTCCACCCGCGGTTTGGTCGAGACCCTGCGGGAAGTAAAGGGATCCGACGAAATCGCCGAGATCGGCAGGGCCGCATCCTTCGCAGACCAGGCCCTAGCCCAGGTGGTCCCGGCCATCGAGCCCGGCATGACCGAGAAGCAGGTCGCTTGGGAGCTCGAAAAAGCCATGCGTGACGCCGGGGCCGACTCCATCAGCTTCGACACCATCGTCGCCTCGGGCCCCAACGGCGCACTCCCCCACCACCGCCCCTCCGATAAAGCCATCCAGTCCGGCGAACCCGTGGTCATCGATATGGGCGCCAGAATCAACGGCTACTGCAGCGACATCACCCGCACAATAGTTGTCGGTACCGCAGATGAACAGATGGACAAGGTTTACAACACCGTGCTGGACGCCCAACTCAACGCCATCGACGCCGTACGCTCCGGCATGACCGGCCACGAGGCCGACGCCCTGGCCCGCGCCGTTATCGATGACGCCGGCTACGGCGAACGCTTCGGACACTCCCTCGGCCACGGCATAGGCTTGGCGGTTCATGAAGTTCCCGTTGTCGGGCCCCGGGGCAGCAGCGTACTCGGGAAGGACATGGTATTCACCATAGAACCCGGCATATACATCCCCGGCTGGGGCGGCGTTAGAATCGAAGACATGGTAGTCTTGGAAAACGGCAAGGTGCGGGTCATTACCAAGACCCCCAAGGGAATCCGCTCCGCCAACAATTGAGGTGCGTTCATGATTGAGACCGGAGCTATCAAGAAGGGCATGACCATAGAGCTCGATGGCAGCCTCTACAAGATTCTTATGCTCAAGCACATCAAGATCGCCCGAGGCTCGGCCCAGGTCAGGATGAAGATACGCAACATCACCGAAGGCCACACCATCGAACGCACCTTCCAGGCCGGAGAACGCTTCGCCGTCGCACGGCTCGAACGGCAGGAGGCCCAGTTCCTATACCGTGACGGTGACCTCTTCTATTTCATGTACACCGACACCTTCGAGCAGTCACCCGTCTCCCATGAGCTCGTCGAGGATGTCGTGGGCTACCTCCTTGAAGGAATGACTCTCGATCTTATTCTCCACGGTGAAGTTCCCATTGGCGTCGAACTGCCCACCACCGTCGACCTCCGCGTCACCGAGACCGATCCCGGCTACAAGGGTGACACCGCCCAGGGCGGCACCAAGCCCGCCACCCTCGAAACGGGCCTAACCGTCAACGTCCCGCTATTCGTCAACGAAGATGACACCATTAAGGTAGACACCCGCACCGGCGAATATCAGGAGCGGGTCTAGGAAACAGAATCCGGCAGGGGAGGAGCAGACATGGAAGGACGTAAGCTGGTCCAGGAGATAATGATTCCGGCAGAGTACGGTGCCGCCTACTATGTGAAGAAGGGTCAAATCCAGCGGGTCATAATGATCGATGGCCCCCAGGTCGGCGACTGGACGGCCTTCAACGCCAACAATTTCAAGGAGCACTACGACTCGTCCCACACCTTCGTCATGAACAGCGCCAAGGGCACGGGTGGAATCAATGGCGTACGGGACTTCTACTCCCGACCCCCTCACCTCAACGTTATGTTCACCACCGTCGAGGACACAGTCGGCTTACATTGGACCATGATTGGGGCCAAGTGCACCCCCCAGCGATACGAGGTGTGGAACATAGAGGGCGGACACCGTAGCTGCTTTGGCAACCTCGTGGAGGCCCTAGAGCCCCACGGCATCACCCCCGAGGACGTACCCGACGTCTTCAACATGTTCATGAATGTCACCTACGACCAGGAAGGTCGATACCACATCCACGCCCCCGCCGCAGGCAAGGGCGGCTACATCGACATGCGCGCGGAGATGGACTGCTTAGTCGGCCTCTCCGCCTGCCCCGCCGGCGACGTCTCCTTCGTCAACGGTGACGGCGACGAACAGGGCAACAAGCGCCTCAAAGTCGAGATTTGGGAATAGCTCTTCCTAACGACCCATACAGGAAAGGCGGCTACCATGATCCGGATGGCGATCATCTATAACAAGACTGAAGACAGCACCTTCGACCTCGATTACTACATCAAGTCCCACATGCCCATGGCCGCCGCCGAGTTCGGTGCATTCAAGTGGGACGTGGACAACGTTGTCAGCGGCGCCGACGGCAGCGACTCCCCCATCCACTGCATCGGCTACCTCTACTTCGAAAGCGAGGAAAAGCGTCTCGCTGGCATGAACGACACCACAGTTCCCAAGGTCATTGGCGACGTACCCAACTACTACTCGCCCGGCATGCCCGTCGCCATAGTCAGCGAAGTCCTAGGTTAGCCTCGACCCCCTCGGCCCTATGATCAACCTCGGCTGGTTCTCCACGGGCCGCGGCCCCGGGTCCCGCGCCCTCCTATCCACCGTCCACGAAGCCATAACCGGCGGCCGAATCCAGGCCACAATCAGCTTCGTCTTCAGCAACCGGGCCCCGGGCGAGGCTGATGGTAGCGACCAATTCTTCGCCCTGGCTAAATCCCTCGGCCTCACCGTCATCCACCGGTCTTCGAGGGCATTTCGCCGCCAATGGACTGGCGACCCGACACAATGGCGCACCGCCTACGACAGAGAAGTCGCCGATCTAATCTCCCCCTTCTCACCCGACCTCTGCGTCCTCGCCGGCTACATGCTTATCGTAAGCCCAGCCTTGTGCCGAGAATTCCCAATGATCAACCTCCACCCCGCCGCCCCCAACGGCCCCGACGGAACGTGGCAGGATGTCATCTGGCAGCTAATCAAGCAGCGCACAGACTACAGTGGCGTCAAAATTCACCTAGTCACCGAGGAATTAGACCAAGGCCCGACCATCGCCTACTGCCGCTACCCCATCCGCGGCTCAGCCTTTGATGATCTCTGGAGAGAAGCAGCCCAAACTTCCCTCGACAACATTCGCCAGCGTTACGGCGAAGAATCGCCCCTCTTCAAAGCAATACGCAGCGAAGGCGTGAAAAGGGAACTCCCCCTTCTGGTCGAGACCCTGGCCGCCCTCTCCCGCGGCGAAATCCAAACCACGCCACACAACCCCTCCCCACCCCAAGACCTCACCCCTCAAATAGAGTCTGCAATCAAGCAATCCTAGCGCTTCTACTCCACGTCATTCTCGGCCTTGACCAAAGAATCCAATCCTGGTGCGGGGCCGCTCGTGCTGAGGCCCTCGAAGTATGAGCGGGGTGAGGGGAAGGTCCATTGAAGCGACAAGGGTTGCCGTGCTTCGCTCAACCCTTCGACTTGGCTCAGTATGAGCGGTGTGAGAATGGGTCAAGGCATCAGAAGAGTAGTAACAAACGGAACTATTCGCTCGTGATAGGCCCGTCGAAGTATGAGCGGGGCGGCGTGTACCCTACCGGCCCTTGTAGTTCGGCTTCCTCTTCTCCACAAACGCCAGAGGTCCTTCCTTCGAGTCCTCCGTCTTGTGGATCCGCTGCGACACCAGCTCCTCTAACCGGAGCCCCTGCTCCAAAGGCATGTCCATGCCCTGGTAGGCCAGCTGCTTTATTGCCCGCACCGCCAGTGGCCCATTCGCGTTGATCTTGTTTGCAAGCTCCTCGGCGGTGGACATCACATCTTCGGGATTCACCACCCGGTTCACGAGACCCAGGTCGTAGGCCTGCTGAGCGTTGAGTCGATCGCCGGTCAACAGCACCTCCAGCGCCCTACGAAAGGGTATCGCCCGAGGCAGCCTCTGCGTCCCCCCACCCCCGGGAATGATCGCCCTGAGAACTTCCGAAAGCCCAAAGTGCGACCTGTCCGAAGCGATAATGAAGTCACACGCCAAGGCCAGTTCCAGGCCCCCGGCAAGGCAGTAGCCGTCCACAGCTGCGATGACCGGTTTTGTCAGGTCGCTCGTTCGCCAGAACCCCATGGACCGAACCTCGGCCAGCAGTCCCTCGCCTCTGCCCTCTCCCCTCCTCCTGTCCGACATCTCCTTCAGGTCCGCGCCCGCCGAGAACGCCCTTCCCCCCGCCCCTGTCACGATAGTGCACCAGACATCCGTATCGTTCTCTATGTCGTGCCAGGCTGAGTTCAGGCCGTTCACCACCTCAGCGTTCAGGGCATTCATCTTCTCCGGCCTGTTGATGGTGAGGTACGCTATCCGGTCCTTTTTTTCGAAAATTACCTGCGGCATGGGTCCCTCCGGGACAACGTACTAATTCCTTGCGGGCATCCGGTGAGCCCCCGACTACCTGCTCTTGAACTCCGGCTGCCGCTTTTCGGAAAAGGCCAGAGGCCCTTCTACTGCGTCTTCCGTGGTGCCCAGTAGAGTGCTGAACACCTTTTCGAATTGGAAGGCCTGCGGAAGCGTCAGGTTGTATCCTCGCTGAACGGATTCCTTGATGGCCCGCACAGCCAGAGGCCCGTTCCGGCATATCTTTTCCGCAATCTCCTCCGCCGTCGACATCACCTGGTCCGCCGCAACTACCCTGTTGATCAGGCCCGTCCTGTGCGCCTCTTGCGCGTCGATCCTTCCCCCCGTGAGCAGCAACTCCATTGCTATGCACATGGGCATCGCCCTCGGCAGCCTGTCTACTCCACCACCGCTGGGAATGATTCCCCACCGCACTTCCTGCAGGCCGAACTGCGCATGCTCTGCCGCCACCCTTATGTCGCAGCTGAGCGCGATCTCCAGCCCTCCTGCTATACAGAAACCGTTTATCGCAGCGATGGCCGGGGTTCCGGTGTACATCTCGTACATGTTCGGCATACCCGGTGGATTCTCCACCGAGTATGCCCCTCTCCAAGCTTCCGGCCCTTCCTTCGCCACGTCCTTTAGGTCCTGCCCAGTGCAGAACGCCCGCTCCCCCGACCCCGTGATGATGATCACCCACACGTCGGGATCGTCGTCCAGGGCTCTCCATGTATTGGCCAACTGTTGCCAGTGCGCCTCAGTCAGCGCATTCAAGACCTCTGGCCGGTTCAGGGTCACGTAGGCTATACGCCCTTTCTTCTCAACCAACAAGTGGGACTTTATGTCTTCGCTCATATTCCGTCCCCCGGGTGTCTTAAGCGGTCTTCTCTATCTCTGGCGGCGCGTCCAGGCGCAGGTTGGTCGGGGCCTCGTCCAAGTCCGGCATCACTTCCACAGTCTTGCCGTCGGAGGTGAGCAGCAAGGGTGGTCGTTCCCCGGCTATCGCCTTTTCATCAACGTAGCACTTTTCGACATTATCAATCGAGGGCGCCTGGTACATGGCCTCCATCAACGCCTCTTCCAGTATCGACCGCAATCCCCGAGCCCCGGTCTTCAGTTTGACGGCCATGTCCGCTGCCCGTTCCAGGGCCGCATCGGTGAATTCCAGGTCCACCCCGTCCAGTTCGAAAATACGATGATACTGCTTCACCAGCGCGTTCTTCGGCTGGGTCAGCACCGTGATCAATGACTCCCGATCCAGGGCCCCGACCGCCGCCATCACTGGCAGTCTGCCTATCAGTTCCGGGATCAACCCGTATTTCAGCAGGTCCTCGGGCTCCACGAGGTTCAGTATCTCTTCCGAGCCCTTCAGCCCGCGCCCCGTAACCGAGTTGAATCCGATGCTCACTACATCTTTGTTGACCCGCTGCTCAATCAACTCATCCAGCCCGTCAAAGGCGCCACCGCATATGAATAGTATGTTGGACGTATCCAGCTGGATATATTCCTGGTGCGGGTGTTTGCGGCCGCCTTGAGGCGGGACGTTAGCTACACACCCTTCAATGACCTTCAGCAGCGCCTGCTGGACCCCCTCCCCCGACACGTCTCTTGTTATCGAGGGATTGGCGCTCTTGCGCGAAATCTTGTCTATCTCATCGATATATATGATGCCCCGCTGCGCCCGATTCACGTCATACTCCGCCGCCTGGATAATGCGAAGAAGAATGTTCTCCACGTCCTCCCCGACGTAACCGGCCTCCGTCAGCGTAGTTGCATCCGCAATGGCGAAGGGGACCTTCAGGATCTTGGCGAGGGTCTGGGCCAGAAGGGTCTTGCCGCATCCCGTGGGGCCCACCAGCAGGATGTTGGTCTTGTCCAGCTCCACGTCCCCATCCGGGCCCCTGCTGTTATTGATGCGTTTGTAATGGTTGTAAACGGCTACGCTAAGAACTTTCTTCGCCCGCGCCTGTCCAACTACATACTCGCTGAGCTTTTCGTAGAGCTCTCTTGGAGTCGGAAGCTGGTCGAGACCCAAGCCATCGTCTGGCGAAACCTGGTCCTCGTCTATCAGCTGTTGACAAAGCGCGACGCAGTTGTCGCAGATGTAGGTCTGCTCCTGCCCACCTATCAGTTTTTTGACGTCCGGCGGGCTCTTGGAGCAGAAGGAGCAGGCGTATCTTGTTCTTGCGTCCCTGTCGTCGGGCATGTGGCCTCAGTCCGGGCCCGTGGCCCCGCTTACTCGGACTTCTTGTCCTTACTCTCCTCTACAGCTCCCACAACCTTGTCCACCAACCCGTAATCCCTCGCCTCTTCCGCACTCAGGTAAATGTCCCGGTCGGTGTCCCTGGCAATCTTCTCGATGTCCTGACCCGTGTTTTCGGACAGAATGCGCCTCAGCTTGTCCTGCAGTCGCAGTATCTCCCTGGCAGCAATCTCAATGTCAGAGGCTTGTCCCTGGGCTCCACCCATCGGCTGGTGCATGTGTACCGTGGCATTGGGCAGTGCGAACCGCTTGCCCGCTTTTCCTCCGCTCAGCAGTACCGTGCCCATGCTGGCCGTCATACCGACGCAGATCGTCGATACGTCGCACTGCACAAGCCGCATCGTGTCGTAGATCGCCAGGCCTGCGCTTATCACGCCGCCGGGTGAGTTGATGTACAGGTTGATGTCTTTGTCAGGATCCTCACGTTCGAGGTACAAGAGCTGCGCCACGATCAGGTTTGCCACGTGATCTGTGATGGGTGTCCCCAGGAATACGATCCGCTCCTTCAGCAGAAGTGAATATATGTCGAACGCCCTGTCACCTCGGGCGCCGCTCTCGATTATCATCGGTATCACGTTATCCGGTCGCATCTTTCTCCTCATTTTCGTTAGGGTTCTCGATAGAAGACTCCGACCCCGCTACCACGAGCGCCGGGCCCTGTTGAGCGATTTCTTTCATACGGTCCAGTGCTTTTCTCAGCCTGATCCGATTTCCGATGTTTGAGCGAACTTCGTCGCTGTGCAGGCGTTGTATTGCCTCCGGGTCAGCAGCGTCGGCCTGCTCTTCCGCTTGTTTGATCTCCTCGTCTATCTCCTCGTCGCTTGATTCCACTTCCTCCACCTCCGCCAGCCGATTCAAGATAAGCGACGTCGTAACCCGGTTCTCCGCCGACTCCCTCCGGTCCTCTCTCAGTTCTTCCGGCGTCTTCCCGATGGCTTTCAGATAGCTTTCGAACTGCAGGCCACTTTGCGTAAGGGCCCGGGCCTCGTCCATTATTATGTGGTCTATTTCTCTCTCCGTGAGAATCGGAGGAGCCTCGATTGAGGCAGTGCCTTTCAGGGCCTCCATGAGGTCTTCTTCAAACTTGCGGTCCGACAAAGCCTGCGCGTGTTCCCCCATCGCCTCCGTCATCTTCGCCCTGAAGTCATCCAGGGTCTCGTACTCCTCATCCAGGCTCTTCACGAAATCGTCGTCCAGCGGAGCAGGCAGTTTAGCCTTCACTTCTTGCACCGTAACGGCGAAACTGCATTCCTTACCCGCTATTTCAGCCTCCCTGAAGCTGTCCGGCAACGTCAGGTTGAACTCCTTCGATCCGCCTTTGACCATACCCTCCAGCATCGGGGAGAAACCCGGCACCGGAAAGGCTATTTCTGGGTCAGGGCTATAAGACGCGCCTGTTTCGTTTATGACGGATTTGCCGTCGACTTTTCCATCCACGTCGATAGTCAAAAGGTCTCCGTATTCCACCGGCCTGTCCACCTGCTCCCAGGGCGCATTCCTCGTCCTCACCGACTCCATGGCCTCCTCCACCTGTTCGGGCTTCACTTCCACGGGGTCTTGACTGACTCTGATCGACTTGTAGTCACCCAATTCCACCGTGGGGGGCAGGGGCACCGTGGCCTTGATCACCATCGTGTCCCCGGTGTCCACATCCACCTCAGGGGTGTCGATTGCGTCCAACCCCTCTTCCTTGATTGCCTTCTGCACCAGTTCTGGGGCCAGGTCGTGCATCGCCTCGTGAACGACAGCGTCCTTCCCGACAAAGCTCTGCAGGACTGCCCGAGGCGTTTTGCCCGGCCTGAACCCCGGGACCCTAACACGCTGGGCCAGGCTTTTGTACGTCTTCTTTAGCGAATTTTCGAGCTCCACATCTTCGACCTCAATGGTGAGAAGCATGCGGCTTTTGGGTAGTTTTTCAGTGGTGACTTTCAAGGGAAGAGAACTCTCTTAGGAATGGGAAAATTTGGATTCGACTTCGTGAAAAGTATAGCACACCACGCCCGCACACTTGCGCTTATTCAATCCTCGGTCACCCGCAGATGCAAGTCCTTGAGTTGCTGTAGGCTCACGGGGGCCGGCGCGGCCGTCATCACATCTATCGCGCTCTGGTTTTTCGGGAATGCTATGACTTCGCGGATACTCTCTTCTCCAGCGAGTATAGCCACAAGCCGGTCGATCCCCGGGGCTATGCCTCCGTGAGGCGGTGCCCCGTACTCAAACGCTTCCAAAAGGTGGCCGAATCGCGCCTGGGCCTCCTCTTCGTCATAGTTCAGCAGTTTGAATACCTTCTGTTGTAGCCCTCGGTCGTGGATTCTGATGCTGCCGCTGGCCACCTCTTGTCCGTTACACACCATGTCGTAACACCGGGCCCGCACCGACCCGGGGTCGGTGTCCATCAACCCCAAGTCTTCCTCCCTTGGTGAGGTGAACGGATGGTGCGTAGCGTCCCACCTGCCCTGGTCGTCGTTCCATTCAACCAATGGGAAGTCCACCACGAACATGAAGGCCAACTCCTCCGGGTCCGCTAGTCCCAGCCTCTGCCCCATCTCATTCCTGAGCGCCGACAGGGCCGCATTCGTCGATTTTTCATCCCCCGCAACAATCATTACAAGGTCACCCGTCTCTGCATTAAGACCGTGAATTACCCCGTTGAGTTCCTCCTCTGAAAGAAATCGGGTGACAGCCGACTTCACGTTACCCGCCTCCCACCTCCCCTCCGAGTCCGGCGCCCCTTCCAGTGCAATGGTCACCAGCCCCTTGGCCCCCCGTTCCTTCGCGAACTCTATCAGCGCATCAAGCTGTCTGCGGCTGTAACCCGAGCAGCCAGGGGCCCGGAACCCCTTTATCGTCCCACCGCTCGCAACCACCGACTGAAAAACCTTGAACCCAGAGTCCTTCACCACGTCCGTTAGTTCTTCAAGCTCCAGCCCGAAGCGCAGGTCTGGTTTGTCCGTCCCGTATCGTCTCATAGATTCTGCATAGGTCAGACGTGGGAAAGGTTTTGTCAGGCCCTTCTCCGGCGTTACGGTCTCCGCGAGCCCCGTAAACAGGGCCTCGGTGAGACCCAGCACGTCGTCCTCATCCACAAAGCTCATCTCCAGGTCCAGCTGGGTGAACTCCGGCTGTCGGTCGGCCCTCAGGTCTTCGTCTCGGAAGCACCTGGCAATCTGAAAATACTTCTCGAACCCCGATACCATAAGCAGCTGTTTCAACTGCTGGGGAGACTGGGGCAGGGCGTAGAAAGTGCCAGGGTGTACCCGGCTGGGCACCAGGTAGTCCCGTGCCCCTTCCGGCGTGCTCTTTATCAATACCGGCGTCTCGATTTCGAGGAAACCCTCTTCGTCCAGGTAGTCCCGAATGTATTTGACGACTCGGTGCCTCAGTGCGATGTTGCGCTGGAGTCTCTGTCTTCTCAGGTCCAGATATCGATGCTTGAGCCTGAGGCCTTCTTCTACTTCCGTTTCTTCATTGACGTAGAAGGGAGGAGTCAAAGATGGGTTGAGCACTTGCACCGCCCGAGCGTTCACCTCTATCTCCCCAGTCGGTAGATCGGGGTTCTCAGTGCCCGCGGGCCGAGTCCCGACCTGCCCCTTCACCTGTACCACCCACTCATTGCGAAACTGCGTCCCAGTTTCGTGTGCCTCGGGAGACTCCCTGGGATTGAGCACTACCTGCACGATGCCCGACCTGTCTCTCAGGTCGATGAATATCAGGCCACCGTGGTCTCGCCTTCGATGCACCCACCCCGCCAGCGTTACATCCCGACCTGTGTCTGTAGCCCTGAGCTCTCCACAACCGACACTCTTTAACAAAGTCTCTCACCTACCTTGAACATTAGCTGGGGGATTATAGGTTAACCCCCAAAGTCATATCAAACGTCCGATTCCCCGCCCCCTCCCTTACGCCCTCTTATCTCAGCATGAACTCCCGAAGCGGCGGCAAAATTCTCTCCGGCGCCTCTTCAGCGAGGAAATGCCCACAGTCTTCCAATTCGTGCACTTTGCAGTCCGAAAGCTCCGACTTCCAACGTTCAAACTCTTTCTTCCGGAATGCGATGTCCCGGAAACCCCAAAAGACCAGGGCAGGCTTGTCCACGAATGTCCGGCGTTCGTCCCAAATCGACCCGAGAAAGTCAGACGCACCTACTATATGACCCGGAAGCGCCGCACAAGCCAAGCGCGCGCCTTTCGGTTGGGCGTTACGGTAGTGGTACATCACTTCGGGCGTAAGGATTGCCCTGTTCCCGACAGCCTTTGGTATTACCTTGGTTACAAAGAAATTGAACTGTTTGATCAGCAACTGCCCGATCCAGCTCCGCATAGCACAACTGAACTGTATGAAGTGAAAGTCGCGGGACACCGGCCAGCACCACGTGTTCGCAATCACAATCCGCTTAACTCTGTCAGGATGCTGACGCGCGAAGTCGAGACCTATAGGCCCTCCCCAGTCCGACATGAAGAGCGTCGCGTCCCGAACGTCCAGCTTTTCCATCAATTCCGCGAACCGTTCCGCATGGGCTGTGGGATGGTGGTCCTCTTTGCGATTGCTGCGTGACGACAGCCCGAATCCCACATGGTCCGGCGCAATACACCGGAACTCGGAACGGAGCCCGCTTATCAGGTGCCGAAACTCGAAGGACCAGGTCGGATTGCCGTGCACGAATACGACGGGTTCCCCCGATCCTTCATCAACGTAGTGCATCGAGTGTCCTTCTTTCGTGGTGAAGAACCGACTCTCGAAAGGGAACATCTCGTCTGACACCCAGCTTGGCCGAACAACGGTTTCTGTCTGCTTCACGGTCAAATCCTAGCTCCTTAGTTGCAAGCTTTTTCTAGGGGCGCATGACCTCGCTTGCCTAGATCTCACATCAGCCTCACTAGCGAATACATAGCCTCGAATTCTACACAAAACAGGGGTGAAAGCACACGTGGCGCTTTCACCCCCAACCAAGTCAGGAGCTTTACGAAAGGCTAACCCTCTACAGATATCCCTCCAGAAGCTCCCTCGACGATTTCTTGTTCAGTTTGGCCACTGCTCCGCTCTGAATCTGCCTCACCCGTTCTCGGGTAACGCCTAACACCTCCCCAATGTCCTTCAGGGTGTGCTCTCTTCCGTCCTTCAATCCGAACCTCATCTCCAGCACTTCCCGCTCCCGAGGGTTGAGCTCGTCCAGCATCAAGTCCAGGTGTCCTCTGAGCAGTGTCTGGGACAGGGTTTCATCGGGCGAGGGAGCATCATGGTCTGTCAACGTGCTGCCCAGAAGCAGCCCCGCGCTCCCCTGAGGCTGGTCCAGAGATGCCGGCTGCTGCCACGCCCTCATGATTCGCTTGATCTTGTTGGGGTCTATCCCCGTTGCCTCGGCTACCTCTTCTCCCTGGGGTCGCCTGCCCAACTCCTGGGTCAGGGCTTGAGTAGCCTTCTCAACCTTTGATGCTGTTTCGCTCAAGTGCACTGGCAGCCGGATCGTGTGACCCTTGTCGGTCAGAGCTCTCATCACGCCTTGGCGGATCCACCAGGTTGCATAGGTGCTGAACCGGAATCCCCGTCGGTAGTCGTATTTGTCGACGGCCCTGATCAGTCCCAGGTTTCCTTCCTGGATCAAGTCCAGTAGAGGCAAACCTTTGCCCTGATACTTTTTAGCGATGCTAACCACCAGCCGGAGATTCGACTCGGTCATTCGACGCCGCGACGACGCCCCGACCTGTTCCGCCTGCTCCAAAGACAATCGGCCCTCCACATCTGACCCTCCACCCTCCAGCTTCGCCTTCGCTTCCGCGCCGAACTCGATGGCCCTTGCCAGCGATTTCTCCTCCTCGAAGGTCAACAAGGCTGAGGCGCCTATCTCTCTCAGATAAGCTTTAAGCGGCTCGTCTACCAGTTCCTGCTGGACATACCTGTCATCCTCCTCTTCGACAACCGCGGTCTTTATGGCAACAACTGTCTCTTCCTCTTCGTCCAGGCTCTCCAATACCGAATCTATGTTGTATGTTTGAGTCTCCATCTTCTGCCCCACCAATCTTCTTTCCTTTTCCTTTCTATAACTGTCTAATGTCTATAACGGTTTAACGTGTCTTTCGTTGCTTACAATAGGGGAATCAAGGCTATTTGTCAATTAAATCATATAAAAATAGTAAAACCTAATGTTGCTGTTCCCGCGTAGGCCCGCAAACTTGATGCATTAGAATTCGGCCCCGTCTCCCTTACGCTACGCTCCGGTCGGCACCTTGCTAAAGGTGGACATCTGACGGACCTGCCTACGCTCTCTCGCCGCCACGGTTGTGGCCTTCAGAGTATTGACCAGAAGCATCGCCACAGTCATGGGACCCACTCCCCCGGGGGCCGGGCTGATAACGCTAGCAAGATCCCTTACTCCTTCGAAGTCTACATCCCCCACCAGACGGTACCCCTTCTCACTCGAAGGGTCCTCCATGCGGTGAATGCCGACGTCTATGACCACTGCGCCCGGCTTCACCATGTCGGCCCTGATTCCTTTGGGCTTGTCTATGGCGGCCACTAGGATATCTGCCTGCCTCGTAAGTTCGGACAGTTCTCTCGTACCCGTGTGGGCCACGGTGACCGTTGCATTGGCCCCCGACTGCTTCTGCATCAGTAGAGCCGCCAACGGTCTCCCGACTATCATGCTCCTCCCACAGATCACTACGTGCTTCCCATCAGTTGTTATCCCCGACTCCAGCAACATCCGTTGAATACCGGCCGGGGTGCACGGCACAAAACGAGGCGCACCTATTAGCAGAAGTCCCACGTTGTCAGGGTGAAGGCCGTCCACGTCTTTTGTAGGAGCAACGGTACTTGCCACAATCAAAGAGTCGACGTGGTCCGGCAGCGGCAACTGTACCAGGACACCGTGCACCGAGTCGTCTTCGTTCAGCCCTTTTACCAAATCTATAACATCATCCTGCGTGGCATCCGCCCCGAGACGCAGGGTCTGAGTGTCGATGCCCACGGCCCGGGCCGCACGTTCTTTTGTCCTTACATATACGTCCGAGGCCGGATCGTTCCCGACCATAACCACTGCCAGATTAGGGATTGTACCCGTCTCCTGTCGCAGATGCCCGACGTCCAGCCGGACTTCTTCCCTGACAATTGCGGCAATCCTTCTTCCGTCTATAATCTCAGCAGTCATCTCGGCAGCACCTTTGTGAAATTTGGAACAGAATGCAATGTACCAAATTTCACAATACTTATCAACCACCCTGCATGACGAATTTCCCCAAGGGGTTTACTATATGCGCCACAGGAGCCGTTGCAGGCCCCTGAATAATCTTCGAGGGCAGGCAATTGACTAGTTTCCGGGACAAGATCGAATCCAAGTCCTTCCTGGTCACCGCCGAGATGACACCCCCCAAAGGCGTCAATATTGAGCAGAATCTGTCTCTTCTGGACTCCCTGGCGCCCGTCGACGCGGTCAACGTCACTGACCAGAACGCCTCCGTAATGAGGCTCGGCCCCTTGCCCCTCGGCAAGGTCATCCTCGACCGGGGAATCGAGCCCATCTGCCAGTTCACCTGCCGGGACCGCAACAGGATCGCTCTCCAGTCCGACCTACTCGGCGCTCACGTCCTCGGCATACAAAACATCCTGTGCCTCACCGGCGACCCCACAGGTACCGGTGATCACCCCGACGCCAAGCCCGTCTTCGACCTATCAGTCATAGAGCTCCTCTGTGCAGCAACCCAAATGGAGTCGGGTGTCGACATGGCAGGTAACGCGCTTAACGGCGCCCCCACCTTTTGCCTCGGCGCAGCCGCCAACCCGGGCGCTCCGGACGTAGATGTAGAGGTTGGCCGCATGGAGCAGAAGGTCCAGGCCGGCGTCCGATTCTTTCAGACTCAGGCCGTCTACGACCCCGAGCAGTTTGCCCGCTTCATGGACAAGGCCCGCTATCTCAATGTGCCTATCCTTGCCGGGATCCTAGTCCTGCACTCGGGCCGAGCAGCCCGTTACCTCAACGCCAACGTGCCCGGCATCGCAGTGCCCCAGGCCTTGATAGACGAAATGGACTGCGCCGAAAACAAGCGTGAGAAAGGAATCGAAATCGCCGCCCGGACTATTTCCGAAGTCGCCCAACTGACTCGTGGCGTTCACCTGATGCCTATGGGCTGGGAGCGCGATATCCCCCGTCTTATGCAACTCTCCGGCCTCACCCCACCCGAAGCCGCTCCCGGTCACGCAGGCCCCTCATAGTGCCACCTCTCTCCCGAGTCCCCATCGCTCCTCTCCGCAGGTTGCAGAACTTGGAGAGCTGGAAACGACAGGTGGCCCTGGTCTGTTTGGCCCAGGGTGTCGCCTCCATAGGCTGGTCCTTCATGCAGCCCTTCTATCCCCTCTTCATCGAGCAGGAGCTGGGCGTCGAGTCCGGAGCAGACGCAGCTTTCTGGGCAGGCGCCTCTTCCGGCGTTTTCGCTCTTTTCATGGGCATCGCCGGTCCCTTCTGGGGCCACTTGGCCGATACCTACGGCCGAAAGCCCATGCTGGTGCGCGCCTACACTGCCGGCACCCTTGTACTCTTGTTCTCCGGCCTCATCACCAACATCCCTCAGCTCATAGGTGTGCGAATCCTGCACGGAGGCGTCTCCGGCAGCGTTGGTGCGGCAATGGCCCTGGCCGGCTCCTACGTACCCAGCAGCCGCCTTCCCCTGGTAGTCGGCCTTCTCCAGTTCACTAGCTACTTTTCGATCACCATTTCACCGTTTATCGGCGGCCAACTGGTTGACGCCTTCGGATTCAGGACCACCTACTTCATATCCTCCGGTTTCACCGCCGCCGCCGGTCTCATGATTCTGTTCTTCATCAAGGAGTCCTTCCAGAGGTCCCCCGACAAAAAAGGGTCCCCCCTCGCCATTTTTTCCGAGACCCGCCAGGTTCTCTCCACAAAGGGCCTGCTTCCCGCCCTCCTATTCGTCCCCATCATCCAGGGTGCCCCGACGGTCCTTCAACCCGTGGCCCCCGGCTTCATCCAGTCGATCACAGACGCTAACCGGGCCATCCTCGACACGGGCCTTGCATTCGGCGTTCTCGGGTTCACCTCTGGAGTCAGTGCCATATTCATTGGAAGGATGGGCGCCAAGTTAAACCTCCGTACTGTTCTAATCGTCTCCTGCCTCGGCGCTTCCCTAGCCCTCCTGCCCCAGTTCTTCAACCACCGGTTTGATGTCTTTGTACTGCTCTTCGCCCTGTCGGGCCTGTTCAATGGCGCTATGATGACTTCACTCAGTTCAATCGTAGGTTTGATGCTCCCGAGAAAACACCTTGGCGCGGCCTTTGGCATCCTTAACTCCGCATCCGCAATGGCCTGGGGCCTGGGCCCCTTGACCGGCGGCGCGCTCGCCTGGAGCATAGGCCACCGCCGCGTCTTTCTCGTTGAGTCAATCGTTCTGGCCGTGGCAGCCACGTCCATGGCCGGTATCTTTAAGGGAATCCGGACCCCGTCCCCCAACCCCCCACCAACCACAGAGCCCGCCGAGGGCTGACGCGTCAGCCCTTCTTTATCCCCGCTGCTCGGTCCAGCAATAAGTGGGCCACTTCGGCCTTCGGCAACAGTGGCAGCTCATCCGACACCCCGTCACTGCCAATTATCACCACCCGGTTCGTGTCCGACCCGAACCCACTTCCCTCGTCGGTGATGTTGTTGGCAACCATCAGGTCGACACCTTTTTTGCGCATCTTTTTCCGGGCGTTGGTCACGAGGTCCCGGCTCTCCGCCGCAAACCCCACCTTCACCAGCCTCTGCCCAGAGGCCTCAGCCAGTATGTCCGCCGTCTCCCGTAGTTCCAGCGTCATCCCCCCACCCGACTTCTTTATCTTGTGTTCCGTCTCGGTTGCAGGCCGGAAGTCTGCTACCGCCGCCGCCATTACCAGGATGTCGGCCCCCGGGGCCCGGCCTACCACTTCCTTACGCATCTCCTCCGCCGTGTCCGCTCGAACGAACTCGACGCCGTAGGGCGCCCTCAGAGATGTCTGCGTCGAGACCAATGTCACGTTCGCTCCCCGGTCTCGCGCCGCCTCCGCTATCGCGTACCCCATCTTCCCCGATGACCGGTTCCCGATATGACGCACCGGGTCAATCGGTTCCTGGGTGCCACCCGCCGTCACTACCACCGACTTGCCCGCCAGGTCCCCTTTCTTCCCCAGCGCCTGCTTTACGCCCCCGATGATGTCCTCTACATCCGCCAACCGACCCCGACCCACCAGCCCCGATGCCAACCTCCCCTCCCCCGGCCCGATCACCGTCCATCCTCGCCCAACTAACCTTGAAACATTCTCCTGCGTGGCAGGATTTTCGAACATGTACCCGTCCATCGCCGGCGCCAGTATTACGGGCCTCCGGGTTGCGAGAAGCATACAGGTAAGCAGGTCGTCGGCCAGCCCGTTCGCTGCCTTGGCCATGACGTTAGCCGTAGCCGGCGCTACCACTATAGCATCGCAGTCTTCCGCCAATGCTACGTGCTCTATCCCCGCGTCCGAGGCCGGGTCAAAAAGTTGGTGCAGCACCGGCCTGTGCGTCAGGCTCCGAAAAGTCAACGGCGCTATAAAGTTCACCGCCCCCTCACTCATCACCACGTCCACCAATGCGCCCTGCTGCACCAGTTTGCTCGTCAGGTCCGCCGTCTTGTATGCGGCTATGCTCCCCGTCACCCCCAACACTATCCGCTTCCCCTTCAACCCCCTGCCCCCGACTTTGCTCTCTTCGCTCATCGTGGGTTCATCTCGTGGATCAGTTTTAGCCCTTCCATGGTCAAGTCCGGGTCCACCGCATCCAGAACGTCAGTCTCACTGGCAATCGTCCCTGCCAGCCCTCCCGTCGCCACCACTTTCACACCCGGCCCCATTTCCTTCTTGAATCGTGCAACAAGCCCCTCTATAAGACCCACATACCCAAATATCAATCCCGACTGCATGCTCGCCGCCGGAGTGCGTCCTATCGCCTCCTGAGGCGCTGTAAGCTCCACCCTCGTAAGCTTCGAAGCCCTCGCCACGAGGGCATCCGCCGCAACCCCCACTCCCGGAGCAATCGCCCCGCCTAAGTACTCACCATCCTTGGATACTGCGTCGAACACCGTCGCCGTGCCAAGGTCCACCACTATCACCGGCCCCCCATATTTTTGGTAGGCCGCTACGGCATCGGCCACCCGGTCCGCGCCCACGTCCCTCGGATTTTCGTACAGTATCCTCATCCCCGTCTTCACCCCCGTCCCGACAACCAACGGCTTCAACCCAAAGTGGCTCTGGCAAAACTCCTCGAACACGCCGGTCAGCGGGGGAACTACGCTGCAGACTACTATCTCCGTGATAATCGACTCCCGCATTCCACGATTCTGCAACAACCCGTTGAACAACACCGCATACTCATCGGCCTGCTTGTTCACATCCGTCGATATGCGCCACGTGGCGACCAACGACTCCCCGTCGTACACGCCGAGAGTTATGTTCGTATTCCCAATGTCGATAGCCAGGAGCATATATACCCAGCTTAGTTCGGCGTTACTGGCACGAGTGCAATCCCGTCCACGTATTCAAAATGTCTGTCGGCAGAAACCAGGTCAGCCCCCGTTTCCAAGGAGTGAGCAGCTATCCACATGTCGTTCGTCGGAATCGGCCTACCCTTCGCCCTTTGAGATGCAGCTATTCTGGAATATCTGTCCGCCGTCGTCATGCTTATGCTCAGTAATGTGACGTTCGGCGATTTAAGAAACGAGCGCAGAGTGTCCAAATTACGCTCGAGGTGTCGCCCAAGCCGATAACCAAACAATAGCTCTCCTGCTACAATGGGGGAAAATAGAACTTTTTCAGCCTCGCGTGCTAGGTCCGCCACTTGCTGATGTCCGCGTACGAGCTTCGAATAGGCATTCGTATCCAGCAAGATTTTCATCGCCACATCGACTCATCGATTTTCTCGAATTCCTCTTCTATCACAGCCTCCAGTTCATCCGCCTCTTCCCGGCTCATTGAACCAATGAACCAATCCAGAGAAGACCCCACCTTACTCCCCCCTTCCTTTCCATCCATCATCCCCGCCCCCTTCTTCAACAGCTTCAACGCCGCCCGATTCAGGGAAATGCCTTCTCGCTCCGCTAGTTGGCGAATGGTCTCATTAAGCTCATCATCGAATCCCCTAATCGTCAATTGGTTCATACTTCACCACCCTGCTGAGTCAATGTATGAGTCATTATGACCCAACCAATGCCTCATATCAACTCTGCAATTCCGGGCACCCCTCACCCTTCCCCCACTCCCCGTATCGCCCTCGGCAACAGAGGC
The DNA here is from genome assembly GCA_965197585.1 of Dehalococcoidia bacterium. Taxonomy (GTDB): domain Bacteria; phylum Chloroflexota; class Dehalococcoidia; order Plut-88900; family Plut-88900; genus Plut-88900. The sequence continues at coordinate 738,056 of OZ240215.1, read as the reverse complement.
AACAAGTCGCTCGCCAACAACCCCGCCTCCCCGATTTCCTTCCGACCCATCTCTCCTGCCAATCCGTGCAGGTACACCCCCGCCATTGCCGCCTCCCATGCCCCGAGCCCCTGCGCCAGGAGTCCCGCAATCGTTCCAGCCAGCACGTCGCCCGTTCCTGCCGACGCCAGCCCCGGATTTGCAAACGGGCTCACTACGGCATGGCCATCGGCTCGGGCAACCACCGTGTGCGCGCCCTTCAAGACCACCGTCTTACCCCACTTCCGTGCCGCCTCCCGAGCAGTCCCAATGCGGTCCCTCTGCACTTCGCCCGTAGAAGCGCCCATCAACCTGGACATCTCGCCAGGATGAGGCGTCAATACCGCCTCCCGACCCAGCTTCTCCCACCACCCGTCCTCTGAAGCCAACGCATTCAGCCCGTCCGCATCCACTACGGCGGGTGGGGCAGTCAGACGTGAATCCAGAAGCAGGCCCTTGGCCAGTTCCCAGGCGCTTTCCGCTCTCCCTAATCCACACCCGACCAGCAGCACATCCGACTCCTTTACTCCCTCGTCAATAGCCTCTCTCCACTCTTGCACACCTGCAGTTTCCTCGAGGGGGATGTACGTCACCTCCGCCGCCCGAGAAGCCACGATTGAGCGCACCACTGGAGAGCATGCCAAAGTCACCAGCCCAGCCCCGACCCTCGTCGCCGCCGCACATGCCAGATATGCCGCCCCCACGTACTGCCCCGAACCCGCAAGCGCCACAACTCGCCCAAAGGTGCCTTTGTGTGCATCCGCTTGCCTCCGAGGCAGCAATTCCCTCACCTTTTCGCCCGTCAGCATTTCCAGAGAGATGTGCCGCGACAGATCCTCCGGTATCCCAATATCCGCAACGGCCAACCGTCCCGTCATCGAGGCGCCCGGGAACGCAAACATCCCGATCTTCGGGTAGCCTAAGGCGACGGTGAAATCTGCCGGTAGCCCTGCTTGGTCTCCCTGTCCCGAGTCTGCGTCCACGCCCGACGGCAAGTCCATCGCCGCCACCCTTAAGCTCGGGTTGGACTCCTTCGCATTCCGCACTTCGGAGATTATTGCTTCGATATTCCCCGAAATCGGCCTCGACCTTCCCGTCCCAAGGACCGCGTCCGCTACCACCTCCGCCGACCTGAGCCCCTCCCGCAACGCCGCCAGCCCTTCCTCCTCATATGCGGCTATCGGGTCCAATCCCCTGCCAATGACCATCTCCAAGTTCAGGTCCGACTCGGAGCGCGGGGAACACAGGAAGACGTAGACATTCGCAATCCAATCATGGAGATACCGGGCTGCCACAAGCCCGTCTCCCCCGTTATTACCAGGCCCGACAAGCACCAGAACGTTCTTCCCAGTGACTCCGTCCACCCACTCCCTCACCTCCTCCGCAAACGCCCGACCCGCGTTCTCCATCAATTGCGACGTCGGAATCCCCTCCAACTCGCATAGACCTTCGATCTCGCGCATCTCGGCGCTGTTCACTATCTTCATCGATGCTCGACCTTGCTCACACCTAACCCTCTACCATCGCCACTGCCGACGCCACCGCAAACTCATCGGAATGCGACAAGCTTATCGCCACCTCCCCCAACCCCAGCTTCCGGGCCCGAGCCTCGGCCCTGCGATACAGCTTCACCGTCGGCTTCCCGCTCGGCAGAGGCAGAATCTCGATCTCCCGCCATGCGACCCCCCTGTTCCCCGTCCCGAGCACCTTCATCACCGCCTCCTTGCCTGCAAACCGGGCAGCGAGTTCCGGCACCCGGTTCCGATAGCGCTCTATCTCCTTGGGCGTATACACCCGATCCAGGAACTTCTCCCCCCACTTGTCCAAAGCCGCCCTGATCCTGGGTATCTCCGTTATGTCTACGCCGACACTTGGATATGCACTGTTCGACAAGGCTCTTCTCACGGGTTAAGGGTAGCCGCGAGTATATCACCCCATCTTCTACGTACTCCCCCTTCGTCATTCCGGCCCCAGTGTCGAAATCCATCCCGTGGCGCAGGCCCCAGTTTTTAAATAATTGGTGCTCGCTGTCATGAGTCCAGACAAGGCTGCCGATTTGGTCACACTCATGGCAGCAAACTAGGTGAGAGGCCGCTTGTCCCACAATCGCGCGCCGAATACGGCAAACATGAGCTAGTCTTGGGACACTGATGCACAAACCCTACATCCACTGTCACAGCAGTTGCGAATTCTTGATATTGCGATCCGTACACCCTGCTGGGCGATGTCATTGGTGAACCGTTTCTTTTGAGTCGATTGAGTGACCTGTGAGCGTCGCTTCCAAATGATGCCTTGCAAGGCGTCGAGCGTCAGCGCGAATAGATCGATGAGATTGAAGGCAGGCCCCCATTCAGGGTCGGTGTCGATAGCATTCAGAAAAAAGGTGCATTCTAAAAAATAGGCCCAATGGCCATCCAGTTGGTCATTCGGCCGTTCTTCTCCTGCGGCTTTGATCGCCTCTTCCCAATCTTGGATCGTCTTTCTCTGAAGGAAGAATGTCAGCGGAGCATTTTGTTTGCTCGAGTTGCACGTTCGGCAAAGCAAATGGACGTTGTCCCAAGAGTGCGTTCCTCCTCTGCTTGTCGGAACGATATGATCCACATCCATTAGATCCAAGTATTGCCATGCGAAGGAGCGTAGACAGCCGGGGCACGATACAAGTCCATCAACATTGCACCGGCTGAAGAACTGTTGTCGGATGTCGACCCTGGATGCGATTCGTCCTGACGTGGCACGTTCCTGCTCGTTGCTGGGCAGGTCACGATTCAGCGGGATGAAAAACTCCCAGGAGCCCGGTTGATCTTGCTTCAAGGTGAACTTATTGTACTTCAACGGAGCATTTACCGAAGGAATGCAGAAACAGGCCAATTCTCCGGAGCACAGCAATCACCCCTTTTCCTGCCGTCGTTCCTTTCTGTCCCGTACCCCATGTCCTCCCTCACCACCTGGACTCGGAGGCGCCATTTGCAGTGTCATCCCGAGGCCACGCGAGGGATCTAGGGAAGCTCTGAACAACTCACTGTAAACCAGCTTAGGTTGTCTTGCATGGAGTTTTGGGGAGAGGTTGGGTCGTAATGTTGCGTCCCGGTGGCTTATTTGCATCCTATGTTCTGGCCTGTCAGGGCATCCAGTCACCATCAACCCGGATTTGACCACACTGCTCCTCCGTCACACCGCTAAGTGGCGCTCGGCCCTTACCAAGTTGGCCAGCCCCAGCAGCATCGCCACCCGTTGCGTGTTCTTGTACAGGCCCCTGTAGCGGACCTTGGCGTAGCCGAAGTGCCGTTTCACGTACAGGAACGGATGCTCCACCTTAGCCCTGATGGATGATTTGCTCTTCTCCGCCAAGGCCTCGCAGCTCCCCGCCCTCAGTTTCCGACGCCGTCCAGGTCTCATCGCCACCCGCCACTCCACATCCATATCCCGATTCTCCGCCCGCTTCTCCACTCCCTGATATCCCGCATCTCCCCACACTCGCCTCTCCCCTCCATGCAGCAGCCGGTGCGCCTCCGTCACGTCATGCACGTTCGCAGGTGTCGTACTCATACTGTGCACCACCCCCGTGTCAGCGTCTGCACCAATGTGCACTTTCATACCGAAGTGCCACTCCTTCCCCTTCTTCACCTGGTGCATATCGGGGTCTCGCTCTCCAGCACGGTTCTTCGTAGACGCCGGCGCCTCGATGATGCTCGCATCCACAATCGTACCCTCCCTGAGCCTCAGTCCCCGAGACTCCAGATGACGGTTGATCTCCTCGAACAGCCCCCGACCCAACTCCTGCTCTTCCAGCAGATGGCGGAAGTTCAGTATCGTAGTCTCGTCAGGCAAGGGGCCGGACAGCCTCAGACCTGCGAACCGCCTCACCGACTCCACCTCGTAGAGCATGTCCTCCATGCCCGGATCGCTCAGATTGTAGAACAACTGCACGCAGTGTATCCGCAGCATCACCGACAACTCGTAGGGCCTCCGTCCACGGCCTGCCCTGGAATAGTAGGGCCGGATTCGCTCCTCTAACTTTCCCCATGGAACCAGGTCCTCCATCCGCTCCAGAAATATCTCCCGGCGGGTCTTTCGCTTCTTGCCCTCGTATTCCAAGTCTGCAAATGTCGGCTGCTTCATCAAATCTCACCTCAGCTTTGGCCTTACTCTCCTTATCTTACCTATTACCTATGCCCTTAGACTTGTTCAGAGGTTTCCTAGGACTTGCCCCATCACCTGTCATAGGCTACGCCCTCACCTCTTCTCCGATGTGTCACCGGCCCCCTTGCCCCTCACCACCCCTCACCCATATCCTGTCCACGTGAAACCCGCATCAGCCCAACGTAATACCTTCCACCAAAGCCGGCCGAACCTAAGCCGAGCAATACACCCCTTCCAAGGCGAATACAGACGTACGATTAATACGGCATTGCGGGATTTCCACAAACTATCAAATTTCGTGCCTGCTCCCCGCAGACAATCAAACGCAAACCCGATTTTCTTTGATAGTCCACGCGTCTACATAGTTATATGTCAACTGCCGCCTATTGACTGAACAAGTGCCACAAATTGACTCCCCAATTCTCGCAACGTTAGAATCGGCCAACATCCCTAGCGAAAGTTCCGAATACGTTATCCCCCCTCTCACCAACAACCTCACTACCGTAACTCACCATGACCACCCGCACTGAAAACCTCGCCCGCATCCCAAAGGTCTACGACCCCACCGAGATCGAAGGCCGAATCTACAAATTTTGGCTCGACAACGGCTACTTCACCCCATCCATAGAAGAGGGTAAGCAGCCGTTCGTCATCATCATGCCCCCACCCAACGTTACGGGTGAACTCCACCTCGGCCACGCACTGACCGCCGCCGCCGAGGATGCACTCATCCGCTGGCATCGCATGATGGGCGACCCAACCCTCTGGCTCCCGGGCAGTGACCACGCAGGCATTGCAACTCAAGTCGTCGTAGAAAGACAACTCGCCAAAGAGGGGAAGAATCGGCAGGAAATCGGCCGAGAAGCCTTCGTTGCGAGGGTATGGGAATGGGTACGCCAATACGGCCGCACCATCGCCGAGCAGCACAAGCGGCTCGGCGCTTCTTGCGACTGGACCCGAGAGCGCTTCACCCTCGACGAAGGCCCCAGCCGAGCCGTCCGCACCACATTCGTCAATCTCTACCAGAAGGGCCTCATCTACCGCGGCGAGCGCATTATCAACTGGTGCCCCCGCTGCTCCACCGCCCTCTCCGACCTCGAGGTCATCCACCAGGAGGTCGAAAGCAAGCTCTACTACATCCGCTACCCCCACGCCCATGACCCGACCCGCTGCCTCACCGTAGCAACCACCCGCCCCGAGACCCTCCTCGGCGACACCGCCGTCGCCGTCAACCCCGACGATGAACGTTTCGCCGATTTCGTCGGCCGGAACGTAATCCTCCCCCGTCTAAACCGCCCCATCCCCGTCGTCGCCGACACAGCGGTCGACACCGAGTTCGGCACCGGCGCCGTCAAAGTAACACCAGCCCATGATCCCAACGACTTCGATATCGCCCAGCGCCACAGCCTCCCCCTGATCACCGTCATCGGGCCCCGGTCTTCAATGACCGAGGCCGCTGGGCCCCAATACACCGGGATGACCGTCGCAGAGTGCCGAGCCCGCATCCTCCAGGATCTCGAATCCGATGGCCTGCTCGATAAGGCCGAGCCCCTCACCCACTCCGTCGGACACTGCCAGCGCTGCAACACAGTCGTCGAGCCTATGGCCGGTAAGCAGTGGTTCGTCAAGGTCGGCCCCATGGCTGAGGCCGCCGCCAACGCCGTAACCGAGGGCCGAATCCGCATAGTCCCAGACCGCTTCACCAAGGTCTACCTCAACTGGATGGACAACATCCGAGACTGGTGCATCAGCCGCCAGCTCTGGTGGGGCCACCGCATCCCCGTCTGGTACTGCGACCGGTGCGAACACCTCACCGTTGCGCTGGATGACCCGATAACCTGTGAGGGTTGCGGCTCGGCCGATATTCGCCAGGACCCCGACGTCCTGGACACTTGGTTCAGCTCCGGACTCTGGCCCCATTCCACCCTCGGTTGGCCCGACAACACCGCCGACCTCCGCTATTTCTACCCCGGCGCAGTCCTCGAAACAGGTTACGACATCCTCTTCTTCTGGGTCGCCCGCATGATCATGCTCGGCATCCAGAACATGGGCGATATACCCTTCCACACCGTCTATCTCCACGGCCTCATCCAGGACGAACATGGCGATAAGATGAGCAAGGTTAAGGGCAACGTACTCAATCCCCTCGAGATCATCGACGAGCACGGCGCCGACGCCCTCCGCTTCGCCCTCACCGTCGGCACCGCCCCCGGCAACGACAGCCGTCTCAGCGAGGCCAAGATTCGGTCCAGCCGCAACTTCACCAACAAGCTCTGGAACGCCTCCCGCTATGTCATCTCCATCCTCGACCAGTCCCCCTCCGTTCTTTCCGTCCCCTCTCCCTTGAGGGGAGAGGGTCAGGGTGAGGGTGACTCCCCTGCCATCCCCCTCCCCATAGAAGACCGCTGGATCCTGAGCCGCTTCCAACGCACCGTCGAGGACGTCACCCGTGCCCTCAACGGCTTCCGCCTCGGCGACGCCCAGGAGTACGTCCACGACTTCATATGGAACGAGTTCTGCGACTGGTATATCGAGATCGCCAAGATTCGCCTACGCGACCTGCCCGACTCTCCCTCCCCGGCCCCCGTCCTGGCTCATGTCCTCGACGGCGCTCTTCGCCTCCTCCACCCCTTCATGCCCTTCATAACTGAGGAGATTTGGCAATCCCTCGTGCAACGAATGCCCGCATCCGGTGATCGACCCGACTCCATAATGGTCGCCGCATACCCCACCCCCAACCCCACTGCCGTCGACCCGGAAGCCGAGGAGTGGGCCGGCCTTCTCATGGCCCTCGTTCGCGGTGTACGCAATGTCCGCGCTGAGCGCAAGGTCGAGTCCAACAAGAAGGTCCCCGCTGTATTACTGGACGGTGATACCCTCGGACCCGGAGGCCGATCTTTCTTGGAAACCCTAGCCCAATGCTCCGTAGAGGCACGGGCGGGCGACGCCCCCCAACCCGAAAACTCCATCATGGTCGTCGAAAAGGCCACCCGAATCTTCCTGCCCCTCGCCGGCCTCTTCGACTTCGCTGGTGAACGCCAGCGGCTCCAGTCGTCCCTGGAAGAACTTCACAAGAGAATCGGTCAGATCGAGTCTCGCCTTGAGAACAATCAATTCCTCTCCAAAGCTCCCGCCGACGTTGTCGAAAAGGAACGCACCCGCCTCTCCGGCTGGCAAGAAGAAGAGTCCAACCTCCTCCAACGCCTCTCCGAACTCGGCCAATAGCCAACGCTCTACAGCCGTCATTCCCGAGAAGTCGGGAATCCAGGGGTGGCGCGGGGCGGGATCCCATCCCCTCTCCCTCGACGGGAGAGGGCTAGGGTGAGGGTGATCCCCTCCCCGGGGTGGGGCCGCTCGTGCTGAGGCTCTCGAAGTATGAGCGGGGGGCGGAGGAAGGATTAGACAAGCGGCCACTTTGGATAGTATGTCTACTCATCGCAATATGCCTACACATCAAGACTTGTCCAATGCCCCCATAGGTCATAACTCATGAAGTTCGCCGTCAGTGTCTTCGGCAACCAGCCCATGCCCCAGATCGTCGAACGCGTCAAGAATATCGAGGCCATGGGCTTCGATGCCGTCTGGTTCGGAGACCTCCAACGCATATGCCGAGAGGTCTACGTGGAGATGACGGCCTGCGCGCTCAACACTTCTAGCATCACCCTCGGTATAGGCGTCACCATGCCTACCACCCGACACGCCAGCGTCACGGCCAGTGCCTTCGCCTCCCTTCACGATCTGGCCCCCGGCCGCATCCGCGCCGGCATCAGCACCGGTGATAGTGGAGTGCGCTCCATAGGCCGCCGCCCCGAGTCTATCGCCAGCCTCGAGTCCTACATCGGCCAGGTCAAGGGCCTGCTCCAAAATGAGGTCGTGGAGTTCGACGAAGGCGGCAAGGCCAAACTTGCCTGGCTGCAATCCCCGACTGACATACCCATTTACGTAGCCGCCACCGGCCCCCGGCTCACCCGAGCCGCAGGTCGCATGGCCGACGGCGCTATCCTCCTCAGAGAACGAGACCCTGCCCAAATGTCGGCAGGCGTCGAGATGTTCAAGGAATCCGCAAGGGCTGCAGGCAAAAAACCCGCCGACACCAAGTTGTCCTGCTGGCTTCAGGCCTGCCTCGGCCCCGACCGCACCCTCGCCAGACGCAAGCTCAACGGCCCCGTCGGCGTCATCATCAACATGTCCAACCCCACCCTTTTCGACGAAGAAGACCTTCCCTTGATCGCTAGGCTCAAGGCCAACTACAACCCGTCAAAGCACTCCCGCTCCTACGTCTCGGACGAGTTCCGCATCCCGGACAAGTACATCGACCGCTTCGCCCTCGGCGGTGACCGGGAAGATGCCATATCCTGCATAAAGCAGTTGTCCACGGTCGAGGGCCTGGACGAGATAATCCTCGCACCCCAGCACATCCCCGAGGTCCCCGGCCCCACGGTCGACGAGACCATTCGCTACTTCGCCGAAGAAGTCCTCCCCTTCGTTGCTTAATCCTTTCATATCCCATCTCTCGTCAAGAGACCTTCGCATAATTTGTGTTGGAGGGGCGTGGGGCCGCTCGTGCTGAGGCTCTCGAAGTATGAGCGGGGGAGTATTGGGGTCAGGGTGGCAATAGCAACCGCGTGGGTAGTTACTCAAAGTTCTTTCAGCGGGAGAGGGCTAGAGTGAGGATGATTGCCTCCCTGGTAGGCATATACCCTGGAGGCCATCCCCGACTACTTCCAGACGCCCTTACCCCACGTCATCCCGAGGTCCTGCGAGGGATCTAGGATTTGCCCGCTCACCTCACTTTGAGCCCTCAATTCCCTACCCTCCCCCTCGAACAAATCAAAATAGCGGGTGGGCGGGCGCCGATTTATTCCCGGGGGGTATGGGGGCATTTGCCCCAAAATGTAGCACCGACTCCTTGACATGAATAAAACATACGTGCTATTTTAAATCTTCAGGTGTCGATCTAGTACATCGGCCCTATTAAAGGAAAGGTGGAACATCCGCCCCCCTGGCGGAACCAAAGGAGTCCCATGAGTCGCATGGCCCACAAATCGGCCCGTCGTAACCGAGCGGTATGGGACCGCCCGGCCACCGGCACGCGCCTCCTCCTTTGGCCCCAACCCTACCCCGTGTCCCTTGGCAACCCCTTAGACCCATTGAGGATGTCCCTAATAGCCAGCGCTCCCTCTCGGCCCAATTCCCCGCAGCGCCATCGCGCCGCGGATGCCCGCGTACCCTCGCCGCGGATGATAACCCACGGCTCATACCCCCAGCGAGCTTGCCCAACGACCGTGGATGCCCGCGTTTTATCGCGGATGAATTCCCGCTCTGCCCTCCTCGGCGTAGAAGCGGATGCCTGCGGCATTGCGCCGCGGATGATTTCCCGCTTCACCCTCCTTGGCGTAGAAGCGGATGCCTGCGGCATTGCGCCGCGGATGACCTCCCGCTTCACCCTCCTCGGCGTAGAAGCGGATGCCTGCGGCATTGCGCCGCGGATGACCTCCCGCGTCCCGACTCTTCGCGCAGCGGCACGGGCCGCAGAGGGAGCGCTGGCAACCCTCATCCTCACCCTGTCCCCATCCCTTTCCCTGTGTCCGTCATCCTTCCGCAGGGGCGACCGGCCGATCGCCCTGGGGTGGAGCATTCCGGCTCGCCCTCAGCTTGCTGAAAGTGGAACATCCGCTATAGCGGGTCCGCTGAGGCGGATCGAAGGGTCTCAAGAGCGGAATGTGAGTGCGGTCTCCGGTCCCCCCACACACAGAAAGGAGCCCGCCTAACCACCCACACCTCCAACTCATTCCCACACAGTCGAAGATCCGCCTCAGGAGGACTAAATACGCCGTCTCCCGAACCCCAGGCATACTGAGAATCCCCTCCCCGTGTTGTATACTTCCCCAACACCCACAACTCATCACTGAAGGAGACCTCCAATGGGATCTACTATCAAGGAACAGCTCTGGTACGGCGACCACTGGATGGACGTCGACCTCCCGGAACGCACAAGGGTCCTCCAGGCCAACGGACACTCCTCCGCCAAGCCCGTCGCGAACTTGGAAGCCTCCATCAGGGAAGCCATCGCCAACCCCATCGCCCATGACCCCATCCACAAGCTGGTCGGCAAGGGCGCCAAGGTCACTATTGCCTTCGACGACCCCGGCGGCGTCCAGACCAAGGGCGTCGACTTCCGGCAAGTAGCCATCAGCGTCTTGCTCGAAGAGCTCAAGAAGGCAGGCGTCGAACTTTCCGACATCCTCCTCCTCTGCGCCAACGCCCTCCACCGCAAGTGGACCCGCTCTGAGCTGGCGCCCATCGTCGGCGAGCGCATCAGCGTACTCTGGCCCGCCCAGCGCCTACGCTGCCACGACGCCGAAAACCCCGACGAGCTGATATTCCTCGGCGAGACCCACCGCGGTTTCGAGGTCGAGGTCAACCGCGCCGTCACCGATTCCGACCTCTTAATTTACCTAAACATCACCCATATCCCCTTCGGCGGCGGCTGGAAGTCCGTCGCCGTCGGCCTCGGAACCTTCCGCAGCATCAGGCACCACCACAGGCCCTTCCCCTTCGCCTCCGGCAAGTCCGTAATGGACCCCAAAATCTCATCCTTCCACAAGCTCGTCTGGGAGCAGGGCAAGGTTATTGAAGATCACCTGGCGAAAAAGGGCCGACGCATCTTCAGCATCGAGTCGGTAGTCACCGCAACCGAACCCCCCGAGGTAACCGCCGTATTCGCAGGCCACACCCCTGACGTCCACAACCACACTCTCGATGCCCTCAGCTCACTCCAGGTCCTGGATGTCGATGGGCAGAGCGATATCGGCCTGTACGGCGTCACCAGCAAAACGGGCTACGCACATAACTCCTTCATCAATCCCCTCTTGGTCACCGACCAGGGATTCGAGTACACCTACAGCATGTTCCAGAATCAGCCCTTGATCCGACCGGGGGGCATCATCATCCTCGCCCACCCCTGCAAGAACCAGTTCGACGACATCCACCACCCCTCTTACCGGGAATTCTACGAGCGCCTTCTGCCCGTGACCCTGGACCCCTACGAGCTCTGGAACCTCTTCTCCGACGACTTCGCCCACCGTCCCGAGTTCATCCACAAGTACCGCTATGGCTACGGTTACCACGGCTCCCACCCCTTCTTCATGTGGAATACCCGAGGCGCCCCCTCCCGACACCTCTCCGGCATGTTCCTGGCCGGCGCCACCGACTTTGATGTCGCCCGCCACATGGGATTCGAGCCTTTCCACACAGTAGAAGACGCCATCGCTGAGGCGGAAAACCGCCTTGGGAAGGACGCTTCCATCTCCTTCCACAAGTCGCCCCCCACCTCCATAGCTCGGGTCAACGGAACAAACGGCGCCCACTAGCTTCATAGTTCGGGTCCACAGCAACCATTAGTCCGAATACGCCTTGGATGACTTTAGTGGAGGAGGTTGAACATGGAACTGCCGTTTAAAGTGATGGATGCCGATGGCCATATAGCTGAGGACGTCTCCCGGATCAAGGAGTATTTGGAACCGCCCTACAACGACAACCTTTGGGTAGGCGTACCCGATAGTCAGGGTCGCGTCGGCCACGCCACCAGTCTGGCCGATACGTCGTTCGTAGACACTACTATGGGCGGAAGCATGGGAAGCGTGGGGCCTCCGGGTTACCCATTTCCGAAGGACTGGCTTGATGCCCTCGAATGGGGAGGGATGGACACCACCTTCCTGTTCCCGACCAACCTGCTCGGATACGGCAACATCTTCGACCCTGACTATATGCTTGCCCTCACCCGCGCCTACAACAACTACGTCTCCGATGAATGGTTGAAGGTGAGTCCCCGTTTGAGAGCCGTATCACTCGTGCCCTTGCTAGATGTCGGCGAAGGCGTCAAGGAAATGCGGCGCACCATAACTGAGTTGGGGTTTTCAGGAGTGACGCTCCCCGCACACGGATTCGGGGGGCTGGGAGACAGGAGGTACGATCCTTTCTATGAAGAGGCCCAGAGCTTGGGGTGCCTGGTTGCCGTGCATGGAAACACCCCGGAGTACATGCGCTTCAACAAGTTCATCCAGAAGCACACCGCCTCTTTCCCCATGTCTAACATGCTTCAGCTTGTGCATATGACCTACGAAGGCATCTTCGAAAGGTTCCCGAATCTCCGGGTGGGATACCTGGAGGGGGGTTGCACTTGGGTCCCATTCTTCATGAATCGGATGGATGAGGAGTGGGAGAAGCGCGGGCATCTTGAAGCCAAGAGTTGCAAGAAAGAGCCCAGCGAATACATCAAGTCCGACATGGTCTTCTTCCATGCCGAACCCTCCGAGGATCTCATACCCCAGGTCGTCGAGCTGCTCGGCGAAAACTCCCTCTTCTACGCCTCCGACTGGCCTCACTGGGACAACGAATACCCCGATAACGTAAGCCAGTTCTGGAATCGGGACGACCTGAGCTACAGTGCCAAGAAGGCCATACTTTCAGACAACACCCGCCGGATGTACGGTATGGGTCCGGCCGACTAGATCCCAGATCCCATGACCCTCGATCTGGTCACTGAAATCCGCCAGGCCCTCGCCGAGCACGCAGACCCCGCCAAGGCTGAGGGCATGAAACGCTACATGAAGTCGGATATGCCCTACCGCGGCGTCCAGACGCCCCTGTTGCGCCGACTCTGCAAAGATGTATTTCGGCGGCACCCCTTCAGGGACAAGGAAGATTGGATGGCCGCAGTCCTGGACTTGTGGAGAAACGCCTCTTATCGCGAGGAGCGCTATGCGGCTATGGATCTCGCCGGGGCTAAACGCTATGAGCCTTTCCGCACCCTCGATACCCGGACCCTTTTCGAGGAGATGATAGTAACAGGCGCCTGGTGGGACTACGTTGACTCCATCGCCTCCCGCCGCCTACGAGAGCTACTTGAGAAGTACCCCGCCGAGATGTCTCAGGAAATGAGAGCATGGAGCCGTGACCGTGATATGTGGAAGCGCCGCTCTTCAATAATCTGCCAACTCAACCGCAAGTCCCACACCGACCTCGCCCTCCTCTTCGACTGCATCGACCCCAACCTCTCCGACCCCGACTTCTTCATCCGCAAGGGCATCGGCTGGGCCCTTCGCTCTCTCGCTTGGACGGATCTTGATACGGTCGAAGATTACATAGCCCGCAACCGAGACCGCATAAGCCCACTAAGCCGCCGCGAGGCTTTAAAGAACGCCCAGAAGATTAGACATGCCTCTTAACCCGTCTCCATAGATGAGACCTTTGTACAACGTGCAATGAAGGGGCCGGGGCCGCTCGTGCTGTCGTAAATCCGCCGAGGCTTGAGGCTCTCGAAGTATGAGCGGGGGGGAGGTCATCTGGGTGACACAACAGGTGCGATTTGTAGCTATGCAAGGGTCGCTAAAGGGGAGAGGATGAGGTTGGCTATGGCATCAACACCGGCTTGACCCCAAAGCCCCCGACCCCTAACGACCGTTGATCGGAGGCATCCGCACCGGCGGTTTCTTCTGCGAAAGCCGTTTGAGGTACTGGAGACCACGCTTCGTATCGCTCGCCACCCTTGCCTTGTCGTGGTTCTCCAATCGGTACTTGAAGAGCCAGTAGGTGAACTCTTTAGCCTCTGTCTCCGAAAGCACCTTCCCCACAGCCTGCCCACGACCCTTAACGAATTCCTCCAGCAACGCGGCCCGTGTGCCGCCGTAAGCCCTCTGAAAAGCCATGTCCGACACGTCCCTCTTCGAAGCCAGGCCCGCCGCCATTCGCTCCTTGCTAATCGACTCCACCAGGGCCTTCACCAGCGCCTCCTCTACGTCCACCCCATACCAGTAGTTCAAAAGCGCCCGGTATTTGGACCCGCCGACCATATTCTTGAAGTCGTCGTTGCTCACCTCTATCGGCGGATGTGTCCGCTCCAACAGCTGGGCCAACTCCTCCTTGGGTATCAACCCGTCCACGCTGTCGCACAAACGACGGGCCAAGACCATCCAGTCAAAGGCCTCCCCAGCTATCAGATAGCACAACGGTTGACCCTGGTACAACTCTTCCGGCGCGGCCCATAGCCCTATGGCCTCCAGGAGAGCCGGGTACCAGTGCTTCCCTTCCTCTATCGCTTCTCTAAGGTGCGCTATCGCCGCCTCCGCCGCTTGCGTCCCTTCCTCAGACATCCCCGACTCCCAGGACACCTCCTCATGCAGCTCTTCGGTTACCACGTCTCCACTCTCCTTCGAAGTCATCCTCCCCTCGCAATCACCGCTCCGCCTTTTAGCGCGGCTCTGAATTCTCTCATTGGCATGGTGTTCAGAATGTCTTTCGACTCACACCAGCCTCTTTTGGCCATCGACACACCCAACCCCAAGTTCCCGAACTGCTCGGTGGTGTGAGAGTCCGAGTCTATAACCAGCTTAACCCCCAACTCCCTGGCCCGATGAATATGCTTGTCCTTCAGGTCTAACCTCCCCGGCTGTGCGTCTATTTCCATTGCGGTCCCCGTCTCCCGTGCCGCCTGTAATATAGCCTCTATGTCCATCTGAACCGGTTCCCGCTCCCCAATCAGCCGGCACGTCGGGTGGCCAATGATGTGAACGTTCGGGTTGTGCATCGCCTTGATTATACGGTCTGTCATCACTTCTTCCGGCTGTCCCATCGCCGAGTGTACCGACGCCACCACCACGTCCAGCTGCTCCAGCAGCTCATCCGGATAGTCGAGGCTTCCGTCCGACCTGATGTCCACCTCCGAGCCTGTCAGCAGATCAATGCCGTCCAGGCTCTCGTTCAACGCCCTGATGTTGGCGATGTGGTCTCGCAGCCGCTCATTGCTCAGCCCGTTGGCAATCCCCCGCCCCGAGGAATGGTCGGTAATCGCCAGGTATTCCAGCCCCGCCGCCCTCGCCGCCAGCGCCATCTCCATCAGTGTGTCTCGACCGTCGCTTTCGTTGGTATGCGCGTGCAGGTCTCCCCTAATGTCCTTACTCTCGATGAGCACAGGTATATCCCCCGCCGCCGCCCGCTCGATCTCGTGCTGCCCTTCTCTTAGCTCCGGGGGGATGAACTGCAATCCAAGCCGCTCATACAGAGACTCCTCATCAGCGAATATCTCCACCTCCCCAGTATCGAGATTCGTGATCCCGTACTCGTTGATGCTCAACCCCGCCCGCCGCGCCCGTTCTCTCAGCAGAACGTTGTGCTGCTGGCTCCCCGTGAAATACTGGATCAATGATCCGTAGACCCGCTCCTCAACTATCCGTAGGTCCACCTGTATCCCTCGCTGAAGCAGCACGCTTACCTTCTTAGGCCCGTGGACCAGCACCTCCGCAACTTGTGGGAGCTCGGTAAGGGCCCTGAGCACGGGCTCCGGGTCGTCCGCAGTCCCCATCAGGTCTATGTCCCCGATAGTCTCTCGCCGCCTCCGTAGGCTGCCCGCCGCCTCCAGCCGGTGCAGTCCGGGTACTCCCCTCAGCGCCGACGCAACGTCCTCGAACATCGACAGCGCGCGGCCAAGCGATATTCGCCTGTCCTTGGTCCTCAGGGTCTGCAGATGCCGCAGGATGTTGGCTGCCGCCTTCTCCCCCAGTCCCGGTAATGCGGCCACCGCTCCCTCTTTCAGCGCCGCCTCCAGCCCCTCCAGATTCGTCACCCCCAGGTCCCGGCTGATCTTCAGTGCAGTTTTCGGCCCGACACCCGGCACGTCCTTCAACTCCACAACACCTTCCGGGAACTCCCCCTTGAGCTTTTCGTAGTATTCCAGTTGCCCTGTCGAAAGCAGCTCCTGTACTTTCTTGTTGATCGCCTGCCCGACACTCGGCACCTTGCTCAGCCCCTCATCACCCTCCTCCCGGAAAATCTGCGAAAGCTCGGTCGGGTGATGCTCGATCGCCCTCGCCGCTTTCTTGTAAGCGCGGGTCTTGAATACCACCTCGCCCTTCAGTTCCAGCAGGTCGCCGATGTTGTTGAATACCGAAGCTATTTGAGCGTTGTCCATATCGAATTAGCTGCCGTGGCAGCGCTTGTACTTCCTTCCGCTCCCGCAAGGACACGGATTATTCCGCCCGACCTTCCCCACCGCCGCCCTTGCCTTGTCCCGGGACCGGACCGGGGCCCGGCCTCCCACCGTCGGCTGACGCGCTGTCGCCCCGTTGGGCTGCGCCCGGCCGTTGCCGTTCGCCGCACTCGGCGCCGCGGTGGCTGCCCGTAATGCGTCCCGATGCTTTATATCAAGATGGAACAGTGTCCGCACTATTCCGCTGCGAATCCTGGTCGTCAGGTCTTCGAACATCTCGTGGCTCCGGCGTTTGTAGGCCACCAGCGGGTCCCTCTGCCCAAACGCCTCCAGCCCGCTGCTCTGCCTCGAGTTCTCCATCGCCGTCAGGTGGTCCATCCAGTGCGTATCGATTGTCCTCAGCATCACGTGCCGTTCCACCGCCCGGGCCCCTTGCTCGCCTAACTTTTCCGCTATGTTCTGGTACCGCTTGTCCAAATGCTCCATAAAGAAGGCTGTGACTTCGTCCCGGTGCAACTGACCAAGGTGTTCGGCATCAGCTTCCGCGGGAAGGGGGAACAGTCTCTCCATTGCGGTCAGCAGCCCTTCCAGGTCCCACGCGTCTCCATGCTCGTCCCGTAAGTAGCGGTGTACCGTTTCAGTGATCTCAGCCTCAACCAGGCCATGTATGCTGGCATCCACGTCAGACCCTTCCAGCACCTTCCGCCTCTGCCCGTAGATCATGTCTCTGTGGTTGTTCGCCACGTCATCGTAGTCCACCAGCCGTTTACGTATGTCGAAGTTGATTCCCTCCACCTTCTTCTGGGCATTCTCCACCGACTTTGATATCCACGAATGCTCCATCGGCGTCGACTCATCCATCCGCGCCCATTCCATCACGGTCTTTATCTTGTCCCCGCCGAACCGGCGCATCAGATCGTCTTCCACCGAGATGTAGAACCGGCTGCTCCCCGGGTCGCCCTGCCTCCCCGCCCGGCCCCTTAACTGATTGTCTATCCTTCGGGACTCGTGCCTGTCCGTCCCTATGATGTGCAGGCCTCCCATCTCCACCACTTTCCGATGCTCGTCCTCCCACTCTCTCTCGTCCCGTCCCTCAGGGTTCCCTCCGAGGATGATGTCGGTGCCCCGCCCCGCCATGTTTGTCGCCACCGTCACTGCCCCAATTCGGCCCGCCTGCGATATTATTCCCGCTTCCCTCTCGTGGTGTTTGGCATTCAGGACCTCATGACGAACCCCTGTCCTCATAAGCTTTTCGCTAAGCCTCTCAGATTTCTCCACAGACGTGGTCCCTACCAGCACCGGCCTACCCGATTCGCTAAGTTCTTTCAGGTCCGATACCAGTGCATCGAACTTCCCCTTCTCCGATCTGAATATCAGGTCGGGATTGTCCTCTCGGACCATCTCCTGATGAGTGGGGATCATCACCACGTCCAGCTTGTATATCTTGTCAAACTCCTCCGCTTCGGTGACCGCCGTGCCCGTCATGCCGGATAGCTTTTCGTACAGACGGAAGTAGTTCTGAAGGGTGATAGTCGCCAGCGTCACACTCTCACGCCTGATCTCCAGCTTCTCCTTCGCCTCAATGGCTTGGTGCAGCCCGTCCGAGTAACGCCTCCCCGGCATCAGCCTTCCCGTGAACTCATCGACTATCGTCGCTTCCCCGTCCTTCACCACGTAATCCTTGTCCCTTTCGAAGAAAACGTGCGCTTTCAGAGCATTGTCCATGTAGTGGGTCAGGGCGTAGTGCTCCGGAGCGAACAGGTTGTCGATGTTCAGGCTCTTCTCCACCTTGGCATAGCCTACGGCGTTAAGAGCCACCGACTTGTGCTGCTCGTCAATCGTATAGTCGGTGTCCCGAGTAAGTCGAGCCGCCAGCTGCGCGAAGGTCGAGTACAGCTTCGTCGACTCTTCTGCCTGTCCGCTTATGATCAGGGGCGTCCGAGCCTCGTCTACCAAGATATTGTCTACTTCGTCGACTATCGCGTAGTTCAGATCTCCCTGCACCGTACGTGACAGGTCGCCGGCCATGTTGTCCCGAAGGTAGTCGAACCCGAACTCGTTGTTGGTGCCGTAAGTGATGTCGGTGGCGTAGGCGTCCCTGCGGGTCAGGGGTATCAGGTCCTCGAAAGGCCCGTCCTCGGCCCCTGGTGCGAACTGGAAGGATGCTTCATGTTGAAGGCAGGATACCGTCAGTCCGAGAAAGTGGAAGATAGGCCCCATCCACTGGCAGTCCCGACGCGCCAGGTAGTCGTTAACCGTAATTAGGTGTACACCCTCACCCGGCAGCCCGTTGAGATACGCAGCGAGGGTGGAGACCAAAGTCTTCCCTTCGCCGGTCTTCATCTCGGCAATCTTTCCGGCGTGCAGCGTCATCCCGCCCATAAGCTGTACGTCGAAATGGCGCTGGCCCAGCGTCCTCTTGGCCGCCTCCCTCACCAGCGCGAAGGCCTCGGGAAGCAAAAAGTCCAGGGATTCCCCCTCTCCGAGGCGGGCCCTGAACTCGTCGGTCTTGGCCTTTAGTTGGTGGTCCTGCAGACGCTCGAACTCGGGCTCAAGCCCGTTTATAGCGTCCACTACCGGCTGGAATCTTTGGAGTTCCGCTTCGTTGCTGTTCCCTGCTAGTTTTGATAGCCAATTAAGCATCGGGCGCCCTTCATCCGAACAACGCCCCCACCGACTCCCCGCCGTGGATCCTTCGTATCGCTTCCCCCAACAGCGGAGCCATGGACAGGCTCGTTACCTTGCTGTTCCTCTTCTGGTCGGGCAGCGGCACCGTGTCCGTCACTACCACTTCTTGGACTATCGTGTCCGACAGCACGTTCGTCGCGTTGCCCGAGAAGATCGGGTGCGTGCAGCTTGAATATATGTCCTCAGCCCCTCTCTCCCTGAGTGCCTCTATTGCCGCCACCAGCGAGCCCCCGGTATCTATTTCGTCGTCGAATGTTATGGCAGTTTTACCCCTCACGTCCCCAATGACGTTCAGGCTCTGTGCAGAGTCTCCGTTGCCGACCCTCCGCTTCTCGATGATTGCCAGGGGCGCATTCAGCCGTTCCGCCATGTCCCGCGCCTTCTTCGCAATGCCCACATCCGTCGCCACAACCACCAGGTCGTCCAGCGCCTTCTCTTCGAAATAGCCGGTGATTATCGGGAGGGCGGTGAGTTCGTCTACCGGGATGTTGAAGAAGCCCTGTATCTGGCCGGCGTGGAGGTCCACCGTAAGCACACGGTCGGCGCCTGCCACCGTTATCAGGTCAGCCACCAGTCGCGCCGTTATTGGCACCCGAGGCTGGTCCTTCTTGTCCGTTCGCCCGTACCCGTAATAGGGCAACACCGCGGTGATCCGCCCCGCCGATGCCCGCTTCGCCGCATCTATCATGATCAGCAACTCCATAAGGTTGTTGTTGACCGGCGATACTATGGGCTGTACCAGAAAGACGTCCCTCTCTCGGATGTTCTCCTGAATACGGACGAAGATATTCTCGTTCTTGAACTCGAATACTTCTATCTGCCCGAGTCCCAAGCCAAGATAGCTGCAGATATCCTCGGCTAGTTTCGGGTGAGCATTGCCGGTAAAGATTTTGAGTTCATCTCTCACCCCGGCACTCCCTCGGAACGGATTACATGACTGGTTATAAAGCAGGGGAAAAGCATCGCGCCTGTAGAAACTGGTCTCCGCCTATCCCCGATTATAGCATAGCCCCCGCTCATCCCCGCCCCCCGAGAAGCACTTCCCTCAGCCGTGCTATCACCTTCTCCACGTCTTCGTCTTCCAGGTTGGTGGGGATAACCGTCAGGTCGTCGGGGTTGCCCAGGTCGCTCAGGTATATCGGCTCCTCTCCCGACGCCATTTCAGCGAAGACTTCGCTCGGAGTCGGCCCCATCCAGTCTCTGGTGAAGTTTATCCGTGCCGATGGAACGGTGTAGTCGTAGCCGTCGTGCTCCAGTTGCAACTTCAGCCCCGGGACCTCGATCAGCGCGTCGACCACCTGCTGCATCATGGCCGTGTACCGGGCGTTTTCCTCTTCTTCGTCTTCTTCTACGAATATTTGTAGCGCTGTCAGCAACCCGATCACTTCTTCCTTCGCCACCTTCATAGACCTGCCGATAAACTGGTGCGGACTCGCGTTGGCAAACGCCGCCTCGATGAGATCGGCTCGACCACACAATATCCCCGACCCCTGCGGCCCCTTCACACCCTTGCCACCACTGAATATCACCATGTCCGCGCCTTCGGCGATGAACTTCCTCAAGTTCTCCCGCGGCGGCAGCATCGAAGCCCCGTCTACTATCACCGGCACGCCCCGGGCGTGGGCTATCTCGCACACCTGGTCCAACGGAATCGCCCGTCTGGACACGAAGTTGGCGTGCAGGTAGGACACCGCTGCCGTCTTTTCCGTAAACGCCGCCTCCAGCTGCCACGGTGCACACCGCCGCCCGTCCCCTATCTCTACCATCTTCGCCCCCGCCAACCTGTACGCCTGGTCGTAAGGAAACCGGTGACACCGCTGGATAATGAATTCGTTTTTCATTCCTTCGGTATCCGGCAGACGTGCCATCTTCTTCATGTCCGACCCTGCGATGCACGCAGCCGCTTGAAGCACAAGCCCCGCCGCGGCGCCGTTGGTTACCAGTCCCGACTCCGCCCCCGTGAGCTCCGCTATCACCTTCCCAGCCTGCATGTTCAGCTCGTCTACGTTCACCAGGACCCGTGCTGCCTGGGCCATTATCTGCAGGGCCTCCGGCCTTGTTTTGGTCCCCCCAAACAGGGTCGTTGTACCGGCGGCGTTGATGATCGGCTTAACCCCGAGTGAACGGTACACTTGGGACGGATCGTGGCTGGAAGTCATCTCTTTAAGCTCTCCTATACCTGTGGCCGGGATACTATGGAAAATGCGCAACTCGTCGATGATATCACAGACAAATAAAGGGTCCGGCGGTTGAATTGCCCGCCGGACCCTTTCTCTCTTCCTGGAACTGTGGTTTTAGACCGGCATCGCCGCCTGTACGGAGGCAATGTCGAATATGAGTTCGCCTTCGACTGCATCGACGGTGAGTCGTCCTCCATCTCCGATCTCGCCTGCCAGCACCTTGCGGGCCAGGGGAGTCTCCACGTAGCGCTGAACGGTTCTGCGCAGCGGCCGCGCCCCAAATGCCGGGTCGAACCCCTTCTCAGCAATCCACTCCTTGGCCCTCTCAGTCAGCTCTATGCTGATCCCTCGGTCCGACAACCGCTCCTGGACTTCCTCCACCAGCAGGTCAACTATCTGCACTATCTCTTCCCGACCCAACGATTTGAAGATCACAATCTCGTCGATCCGGTTCAGGAACTCCGGTCTGAACTCCTGGCGCAAGGCCCGTTCCACGTTCCGTTTGATCTCATGGTTGTCCATCCCGTTCGTGTTGGTCTTTAGGAACCCTACCGGGTCCTCCTGCACATGGGACGTCCCCAGGTTGCTGGTCATTATTACCACCGTGTTGGCGAAATTCACCGTTCGGCCCTGTCCGTCGGTCAGACGACCGTCCTCAAGCAGTTGCAGAAGCACGTTGAACACGTCCGGGTGGGCCTTCTCGATCTCGTCGAATAGCAGCACCCGGTAGGGCCGTCTCCGCACGGCCTCCGTCAGCTGTCCTCCCTCGTCGAAGCCGATGTAGCCAGGAGGCGCTCCGACCATCCGAGACACGGTGTGCTTGTCCATGTACTCCGACATGTCGATCCGCACCATCGCATCCTCATCATCGAACAGGTATTCCGTCAGAGCACGGGCCAGTTCCGTTTTACCCACCCCCGTGGGCCCGAGGAATATGAAGCTCCCTATGGGCCGTTTCGGGTCCTTAAGCCCAGCTCGCGCCCTGCGTATCGCCTCAGAGACAGCGGCGATCCCCTCCTTCTGTCCTATCACTCTCTCCCCGAGGCTCTTCTCCAGGTTGAGCAGCCGCTCGGTCTCACCTTCCAACATGCGGGTCACAGGTATTCCTGTCATCAGCGCCACGGTTTCCGCAATGTCCTCCTCATCCACGGTCCCGTCCAACTTTTCGCGCTTAAGCCATGCATCTCTCGCCTTCTCATTTTTCTCCTGCAGGGCGAGACGTTCTGCCCTCAACTCCGCAGCCCTTTGGAAGTCGTCCCTCTGGGAGGCGCTGTCTTCCTGGTCGGCCAAGTATTGCACCTCCTTCTCCATTTCCTTTAGTTCGGGCGGCGCGCCTTCCAGTTCTATCCTAAGTTTGCTCGACGCTTCGTCGATCAGGTCGATGGCCTTGTCCGGCAGGAAACGGTCGGAAACGTACCTTTGGCTCAATTTCGCCGCAGCGGAAAGGGCCGAATCCGCGATGGTGATTTTGTGATGTGCCTCGTACCTCGGCCTCAGTCCCCGAAGGATCTCTATTGCGTCCTCCACCGAAGGTTCTTCCACGTACACCGGCTGGAACCGACGCTCCAGGGCGGCGTTCTTCTCTATGTACTTCCTGTACTCATCCAGGGTCGTAGCCCCGACACACTGCAATTCACCCCTTGCCAGCGCCGGCTTGAGCATCGTGCTCGCGTCTATCGCCCCCTCCGCCGCCCCTGCCCCGACAACCTGGTGTATCTCGTCTATGAACAGGATGATCTCCCCCCCTGCCCTACGGATTTCGTCCATTACCGCCTTCAGCCGCTCTTCGAATTCGCCCCTGAACTTGCTCCCCGCCACCATCGACCCCATGTCCAGGGATATCACCTTCCGTCCCTTAACCGAGTCCGGTACGTCGCCCGCGATAATTCTCTGGGCCAGCCCCTCGGCTATGGCCGTCTTCCCCACACCGGCCTCACCTATGATCACCGGGTTGTTCTTGGTCCTACGGGTCAGGATCTGAATAACCCGCCTTATCTCCATGTCCCGCCCGATCACCGGGTCCAGTTTCCCCCGTTCCGCCTGTTCCGTCAGGTCGGTGCTGTATTT
The DNA here is from genome assembly GCA_965197585.1 of Dehalococcoidia bacterium. Taxonomy (GTDB): domain Bacteria; phylum Chloroflexota; class Dehalococcoidia; order Plut-88900; family Plut-88900; genus Plut-88900. Next base: position 714,977 of record OZ240215.1, on the reverse strand, counting down.
CTGCAGAGATTGGTACCTACTTTCCGCCCTGGGATCGGTCACCCTGTGTGTGCCCCTGATCTCCTGCAGCGCCTGGTACACCTTCTCCTTTTCTATTCCGAACTCCTTGAAGATTACCGGTGAGTCTCCATCCCTTTCCTCGACGGCCGCTACCAGCAAGTGGTCTACTCCAACAAGCTCGTCCCTTAATCGCTTCATCTCTGACACCGCCCTATCCCGCAGCATCGATATTCTCGGCGTTATATAGATGGTCTGACTCGGGTAGACTACCGTTGGTGTCTTCGTCAGAGCCTGCCGGAATTTGCTGATCAGTTCAGTTGTGTCGGTGCCCAGTTTCTCCATTATTTTGGGAACTAACCCGTCGTGCTGGTCCAGCATCGCCAGAACCAGGTGTTCGACATCCAACTGGTTGTGCTGCATATCGCGTACAAGCGCCTCGGAAGCCCTCAAGACCTCTTGGGCCTGTTCTGTGCATTGGTCCGGTCTCATTACCATTCTTCACCCCCTGAATCCCGACCGTCTGTTTTTCTTGCCGAGCGGTCGCCCGGGCCCCGAGATCCGGTCATCAGCCGGTTCAGTTCTTCCTTTACCGCATTCAGCTCATTCTGCATGTCCAGCATTCGCCTGGACATCCTCATAATCACATCGACTCCCGCCAGGTTCACCCCCAGGTCTTCGATCAGCGACCTTATTCTCTGAAGGTGTGCCACGTCCTTAGCCGAGTAAAACCGCATGTTCCCCCCCGACCTGGACGGCTTGATAAGTCCGGCTCTTTCGTAGTAGCGCAACGTCTGCACGTGTACGCCCACCATCCGCGCCGCGATGCTTATCACGTAGCGCGGCTCCGATTCGTCATGGAGGTTCACGCTGCCCCCTTCCCGCCTGCTAGTTCTTTCAATTGCTCTACTAGTTTCGACTCTGCCTCCGACAACTCCGTCGGCAGCGTAACCTTCACTGTCGCGTACGCATCTCCCTCTCCCGACTGCCCATAAATGGGCATTCCCCTGCCTTTCAACCGGAAACTCTGTCCGTTCTGTGTCCCTTTGGGAAGTTTCAGAGCAACCGAGCCTTTCAAGGTCTGCACAGGGATCTCCCCGCCCAGCATCGCGTCGTATAGAGAGACCGGCGTCTCGACGTGAACATCGTTCCCGACTCTATTGAACCGGTCGTGCGGTAATACGTTGATCGAAAAAATAATCTCTCCACCCCCCGCCCCGGGACGCCCCTTGTCCGGGTCCACCGACATCCGAAAACCGGTCCACACCCCCGGCGGCACCTTTACCTCCAGCCTATGTTTCCTGCCATCGGCCCCTGACATCTCAACAAGCCTGGTAGTTCCCCGGTAAGCCTCCTCAAGGGTCACGTCCAACTTGTGTTCTCTGGGAGCAACATGTGACCGAGTGAAAGGAGCCCCTCCAGCAGGTCCTCTGCCTCTGCGTCCCATGAAACTCTGGAGTATCTCGTCCAGCGGCTCCCCCCCGAACCCGAAAGCCGATGGCCCGCCGCCGCCTTTAGAGAAAGACCACGTCCGGGTTACCCCATCTCCATTACCCCAACCCCCACCTTTGGGCCGCCGTCCTCCTTCATCATAGTCTAGGCGCGTCTCCGGGTCCGAAAGCGTCTGGTACGCCTCGTTCACTTCCTTGAACTTCTCCGCCGCATCCGCCATGCCAGGGTTCACGTCCGGGTGGTAGTTCCGGGCCAGTTTCCTGAAAGCGCGCCGAAGCTCCTCTTGCGAGGCATCCTTCTTGATGCCTAGGACATCGTAATAACTCCGTTTCGCCATCTGGTGTGTTCCTTGCCTTTTCCAGTGCAACTATATGTTAAGTCCTGTCACTTTACCTGTCAACGTCTTTATCAACTATTTAGTAAACACCCTTGACAACACCTTAGTTAATGTCTATGATATCACTATAGTTGATAACGTCATTGTAGGAAGGAGGTTTCAAATGGTCATCAAGAGAGCCGGACGCAATCAGGTCACAGCGCAGTCCCCCGGGACCCGAGGATCTCTCTCCACACTCTTCGGCATTCTGGGAGCCGTTGCTCAGACCACCGGGATCGGGATCAGATTCTTTTAGGAAATGCGGTGGGGGGCCCGTGGCCCCCCACCAGCCAGGAAAAGCTAAGTAGCACCCAAAAGGAGGACCAAGCATGAACGCTATAGTACGACGGGATCCGCTCGCAGGAATGAACGGCATGAAGAGGTTTATGGACCGATTCTTCGATGACCGGTTCTTCGGAATCCACAGGTACTCCGCCCCGACCCATCAGGCCAACCCTATGCCCATCGACGTTACCGCCGATGACAAGCAGGTGGTCATCCAGGCCTCCCTCCCCGGTGTCAAACCCGACAACGTCAACGTCTCGGTAGAAGACAACCGCCTCACCATCGAAGGCGAGGCCCATTCCACCGAGGAGTCCGAGAACGAAAGGTACGTCATCCGGGAGCGGCGCTCCGGCGCATTCCACAGGAGCCTGACCCTGCCCCAGGGGCTCGAAGAGGACAATATCGAGGCCCGTTTCGAAAACGGCGTACTCACCCTCACCGTCCCTCGTACCGTCGAGGTCAAGCCCAAGGCCAAGACCATCGAGATCAAGACCGGCTAGCCCCCAGACCGATCTCGTCCCTCATGCTCACGGGCAGGCTCAGTACCTGCCCGTGAGTCTTTTTCCTTGACATACCACCTACCCCTTGCTAGCATCTAGCACGGATTTCACCTATATATCAAAGCCCGCTTGGAAAGCGTTCCCTCCTACCTACGCCCATCAGCCACCGGCCCGGAAAACGGCAGCCCAACATGTCTAACGCCATCGCGCTAAGATGCAAAGAGTGTGGCAAGGAATACCCCCTTGACCCCATGAACGTTTGCGAGTGGTGCTTCGGCCCCGTCGAAGTCATCTACGACTACGATGCCGTAGCTCGAACTTTCAATAGGGAGAGCGTGGAGGCCGGGCCACTTTCCATGTGGCGCTACAAGGACCTTCTCCCTGTCAACGGCAACATCGTTAATCTGGGCACCGGATTCACACCTCTGCTGAAAGCCGACAACCTGGGCCGGGAGTTGGGCCTCGACAACCTCTATATCAAGAATGACTGCGGCAACCCTACCCACTCCTTCAAGGACAGGGTCGTCGGCGTCGCCTCCACCAAGGCTCGGGAGTTCGGCTTCGACACCATCGCCTGCGCCTCTACCGGTAACCTCGCCGGCAGTGTCGCCGCCCACGCCGCCCGAGCCGGCCTGAAAGCCTACGTCTTCATCCCCGCCGACCTCGAAGTAGGCAAGGTAGTGTCCGCTGCCATCTATGGCCCGACTCTAGTCGCCGTTAAGGGCAACTATGATGAGGTCAACAGGCTTTGCAGTGAGCTCGCCGACAAATATCAGTGGGCCTTCGCCAACATCAATATGCGCCCCTACTACTCCGAGGGCTCCAAGACTCTCGGCTTCGAAGTAGTCGAACAGCTCGGCTGGCGTTGCCCCGACTGGGCCGTCGTCCCTGCCGCTTCCGGCTCTCTCTATACCAAGATATGGAAAGGCATGAACGAGCTCGCCGATGTCGGCCTCACTGACGTACCCCACACCAAGATGGCCGTCGCCCAGGCCCGAGGCTGCTCCCCTATCATCACCGCCTACGAAGAAAACCGTATGGACATCAAGCCTGTGCGGCCCAATACGCTTGCCAAGTCCCTCGCAATCGGTAATCCCGCCGACGGCTACTATGCACTCAAGACCATCAAGGAGACCGGCGGCGCAGGCGTAGCTTCAACCGACCCCGAGGTAGTCGAAGGCATGTCTCTCCTTGGCCGCACCGAGGGCATCTTCACCGAGACCGCCGGCGGCGTCACCATCGCAGGCCTAAAGAAGCTTGCCGCCTCCGGCACAATCAAACGCGGAGATCTCACCGTAGCCTATATTACCGGCTCGGGCCTCAAGACCCAGGAGCCCGTACAATCCCTCATCGACCCCGTTACCATAGATCCAACTATCATCTCTTTCGAGGACGCCCTGGAGGCCCGTGGGAACGGCATCCGCGCCACTGCTAATGCCTAGCCGACCCCAAGAGGACTCGACATGGTAAAGATGAAAGCCAAGTTCACCTTCCCCACGGACCTCGTCACCGAGCCCGTAATATACGGCCTTGGCAAGAATTTCGACGTCATTACCAACATCCGCCGCGCTGACGTCACCGAGACCCAGGGTTGGGTTATCCTCGAACTCGAGGGCGAGGAAGAGCAGATTAATCGCGGCCTCGCCTGGGTTTCCGAGACAGGCGTCCGAGTCGACCCCATCGTCGGCGATATTGTAGAAGGTTAATTTAGCCCCTATCCTGACGACATTAGATTCGCGGAATAGTACTTAGGAGGTCCCTTAAATGAGCGTCAGCCTTAAGATCCCTACGCCCCTTCGCCGTATGACCAACGGAGAGAGCAGTGCCACCGTTGAAGGGACGAACATCATGGAGTGTATAGACTCGCTCGACGCACTTCACCCGGGGATCAAGGCCCGACTCGTCGCCGACAGCGGGGAACTCCACCGATTCGTCAACGTCTACGTCAACGGCGAGGACATTCGCTTCAAGGACGGCATCACCACCGCCGTCAACAGCGGCGACGAGGTCAGCATCGTCCCTGCCGTCGCAGGCGGCTAGACCCCCGGCCTCCGACCCCATTCCGTCATTCCTCTGCGGGGGCAGGAATCCATCCCTCTCAGTTCTTCCTGGGTGAGGCCTTTGCCTAACCCTACCGGAGAGCTTGGCGGGCGTCCTACATCCCCTACTGGTCGAGACATTTGCATAACCAGTGTTGGAGGGGCGGGGGCCGCTCGTGCTGAGGCTCTCGAAGTATGAGCGGGGGGTTAGGTGATCTGGATAGCACTAAAGATGCAATCTGAAGTCACAAAAAGGTACCTTGATGGTGGAGGGCTAGGGGCTAAGACTCGCCGAGGCTAGCGAGGGTGATCCGATGGTGAGCAATCGGCAAAGCTCGCAATGGTCCGTTCATATTAGAAATGCAAAGGCCGGATGCTCAATGAGCATCCGGCCTTGATATTTCACCTGGTCGGTTGGAAATCCGAGACTTGCACTCTAAGAAGCCGCTATCGGCGCCCTAGCCGACTCCCGCTGGAACCGCGGTATGACCTTGTCATTAAATAGCTCCAGGCTGTGGTACACGGTCTCGAATGGCACAAAGCCCGGGTTCGGCCAGAGCGTCACGTGCTGGCAGTCCAACTCCTCCTGCAACTTGGCGATCTTCTCCGCCACGTAGTCCGGCGACCCGATCCACGTAATTTCCTTCTCCTGCGCGAAGTCGAACCAGTCCATGTTCAACTCGTCGTTCGTTAGCTCTTCGTCCACTGCCGCCGAGCCCGTCCTCCCCCATCTGTCGTTTATCCCCACTGCAGCCCTGAAGAACGCATTCACCCCTGCCCTTGCTTCCCTCTCTGCCTGCTCCTGAGTCTCAGCCACATGCGTCAGCCTCATGACATTCAGGCTCTTGCCATCCGGCGTCCTCGCAAAGGGAATATCCCGCCCGAACGCCTTGGACGCCGCCGCCTGATACGCGTTCCACGCCTCCCTGACTCCGTCGAAGGTCCGGCCCACGGTAGTCGTGCATATCCCCCGAGTCCCGGCAAATGTGTACGAGCTTGTGCTGTCCGCAGCCTGGTATATCGGCGGGCGAGGCTTTTGATAAGGCTTCGGCATTACGTGCAACCCTATCAGCTCCCCATCCGGGCCAAAGTGACTCGTGTCGCCGGAATATATCTCCGGGTCCTTTTCCTTCCATCCCGGGACCGGGTACGTGTAGAACCGGCCCTCGTGACTGAAGGAGCCGTCTCCCCACGCCTTTAGGAGAATGTCCAGCGTCTCGCTGAACAGCGCGTAGTTCGTCTCCCTGTCCCGCCTGTTGGCATTCACGTTGAACTGGATGCTAGCCGTGCTGTCCGTCCCCCGGGCTATCCCCACGTCCAGCCGACCCTTCGTCATGTTGTCCAGCATCGCCAGCTCTTCCGCCAGCCTGATCGGGTTCCAGTCGGGCAGAATGCAAGCCGTCTGCCCGACCCGAATCCTCTCCGTCAGCCCCGCGAAGAAAGTGCATACCTGCACGGGGTTCGGCGCCGCTACCGGCCACCCGCTGTACCAGAAGTGGTGTTCCCCCACCCAGACTCCTGTGAAATCCGTCTGGTCGTAAAGCAGTGCGGTCTCCTTCCACTCCTGCATCAGCTTGTCCGCCGGGTACTGCTCTACTTCGTGGTAATAGATGTTGCTGTCGAAGCGCATATCTCCTCCGGGTCTGCTGAACTACCTGTCAAATGGTCAATGCGTAATTTTCGTGCGGCGCGAGTGATTATACCCCAACCCCAACCCCCGGCTCAGTACCCCCGAGCCTCCGCCCGACGCAGCATGTCCACCCCTCCCCGCAGCCTCCCCGACTCCTCGTCAATCAGCACGCCCACGGGCCGGGCGAAGCTGTGATTGGCGTAGTCTTCCGGCCCCACCGCCATCCGATGTCCTCGGGCTCTAAGCCCAGCTACCGTCTCGGGGTCCAGGGCCTGGCTATACAAAGTGTCCAATCCGCTCGCGTCCACCCTCGGCGCGGCAATCGCGTCCTGCATCCCCATCCCGAAGTCCACTACGTTCATCACAACCTGCGTCACCGCGTTGATGATCTTCCTGCCGCCCGGGGCCCCGACTGTCATAACGGGTCGCCCGTCCTTCAGCACCAGCACCGGCGACATGTTTACCAGCGGCCTCTTCCACCCTGATATCGAGTTCGCCCGGCCGGGGCTCGGGTTAAACCACAGCATCCCGTCAGCCAATACTACCCCCGTGCCCCGACACGCCATCATCGATCCGAAAGAGTTCACAACCGTATGCGTGCACGACACCATGTTCCGGTCTTTGTCGACTACGCTCAAATGCGTCGTGCTCGACTTGGGCGAAGACCCCGACATCCCGTACTTCTCACCCTTCTCTCCCGGGTCGAAGGCCCACGGGTCGTGGATCGCCGTATCAGCGTAGGCCAGCCACGGCGGAGTATTCCCATCGGGTTCCAACCGAGCGTTCGCACGGTCCATCTCGGCTGCCAGCGCCGCCCCGTATCCCGCGGACAGCAGGCCCCTTACTGGAACGGACACGAAATCGGGATCGCCCAGGAACCGGTACCTGTCCGCAAACGCGTGCCGAGTCGCCTCTATGAACAGGTGCAGCGCCTCCGCGCTATTGTGCCCCCGTGCCCCGAGGTCTAGGTTGTTCAGTACCGATAACGTCTCCAGTGCCGTCGTCCCACCGTTCACCGCTCTCGCCGCGAGCACCGTGTGCCCCCGATAAGTTATCGATACCGGCTCGACTTCCTCCGCCCGGTAGTTCTCCAGGTCCTCTCTGGACAGGATTCCCCCGCTCGATTGCACATCGCTGGCGATGGCGTCCGCAATGTCACCATTGTAGAACGCTTCTGCCCCGGACTTCGCGACGGCCCTAAGAGTTTGAGCCAGGTCCTTCTGCACCAGCCTTGATCCCACAGTAGGAGGAAATCCTCCATTCAAAAGAAGCCCCGATATCCCCGGATATCTGACTAGCCGCTCCATCTCATCGGCTATCGACATAGCCGTGTACCAGTCCACCTCGAATCCCTGCTCCGCGTGGTGGATGGCTGGCTCCATTACCTGCTCTAGCGGCAGCGACCCGTATTTGCTGTGGGCCATGCAGAATCCCGCCACGGTACCCGGTACGCTGGCCGACTTCGGACCGATTATGTTCTCCGAGTTGGCAACGCTCTGCAGTCCTATGTCTAGGATTGCCGAGTCCTCCACCGTGTACATCTCCGGCCCCGCCGCTCCCGGCGCCCGAGGGCTGAACTCTATGACCACCGACTTCCCCTCTTGGGCCAGATGCACCAGCATGAACCCGCACCCGCCGATGGTCGTCATCATCGGTTCCACCACGCACGCCGTGAAACCCGTCGCCACCGCCGCATCGACGGCGTTGCCGCCCCTCTTCAACATCTCCAGCCCCGCTTCCGACGATAGCGGGTGGTTCGCCGTGACCACACCGTTCTCGGCGACAACTTCGTCCTTGCTGACTCTAAGCCTGCTGCTCAATGACATTCGGTCTGGCCTCCTATGTTTTCTCCCCTTCCGCGAGCCCTGCCAACACCTCCCTCACCGACTCCATCGGAATGTCGTCTCTGATCACCGGCTTCCCGATATCCTCCAGCAGAACCCAGCGGATCGCCTTGCCCCGCACCTTCTTGTCCAGGAACATCGCCTCTATCAGCCTGTCTGCGTCCAAGTCGGGCATCGACGTTGGCAGCCCGAACCTGTTCAGCAAGCCCAAGAGCCGATCCACCACTTCATCCCCCAACCCCGCATGCTCCCTGCTCAGCCTCGCCGCCCCCACTGCCCCGATGGACACCGCCTCTCCGTGCAGCAAAGTACCGTATTCTGTCGCCGCTTCCAGGGCGTGCCCTATCGTGTGCCCGAAGTTGAGTATCATCCTCCACCCGGCTTCTTTCTCATCGCCGCTCACCACCTTGCCCTTCAGCCCCGAGCTCCGCTTCACTATATCCGTCGTCATCTCAGGGTCCAGGGCCAACACCTTCTCCAAGTCCTTTTCAAGCGCGTCCAGCAATTCCGGGTCCATGATCATCCCGTGCTTTATCGTCTCCGCCCACCCCGACGCCAGCTCCCGAGCCGGCAGCGTTGTCAAAGTCTCCACGTCCGATAGCACCATGCGCGGCTGGTAGAACGCCCCGATCAGGTTTTTCGCCCGCGGATGGTTTATCGCAACCTTCCCACCTATCGCCGAGTCCGTCATGGCTAATAGGCTAGTCGGTGCGTGCACTAAAGGCACACCTCGCAGGAACGTCGCTGCGGCGTACCCGGCCAGGTCACCCGCCACCCCACCCCCCAGCGCCACCACAGTGCTTCCCCGCTCCAACCTCTGCTCCACCATCCAGTCGTATATCCTGGTGAGCGCGTCCTCAGACTTGCTCCGTTCCCCGGCAGGCACGGCATAGCTGGCCGCCTCAAATCCCGCCGACCTCAGAGACTCCAGCGCCTTCACACCGTGAATCTCATAAACTGCGGCGTCGGATATCAAAGCCGCCTTCCCTGAAAGCCCCAGGTTTCTCATCCGCTGGCCCAGCTCCGAAAGTGTTCCCCACCCGACGAACACCGGGTATCTTCCCCCAGGCGTCTCTACAACGAAGGAAGCTCCCATGTCCCGGCAGTACGGTGCCTCCGACTCCCGTCCTAGTGATCCCTCCGGCGGAAACACCGAGCCCGCATCTTTCCGCCGCCCGAACCTGCGCTGCGCGAATCGGACTCCTCTGATCACTTCCCTCACCACTTCATCAGTCGTCAGGTCGTCAGTGTGTACGGTCCAGTCAGCGGTTGCGTAGAAGCGCTGCCGGTACTCCTTCAGCGCCTCGATCCTCTTCTTCGGTTCGTCCCCCTCCAGCAGCGGGCGCACCTGCCCTTTCGATTCGTCCCCCAGGTGCCTCTTAAGCCTCCCGTAGAGGAAGTCCGGCTTGGCTTCCAGGCACACGATCACGCCACTCTTTGCCATCGCCGCTCGGTTACCCGGGGCCAGGGGCACTCCACCCCCCGTCGACACTATCAGCCTCTTCCGTCCGCTGAGCTCCTCCAGCAACTCCTTCTCCCTAGACCTGAAGCCCGGCTCCCCCTCCCGACGGAATATCTCCGGTATCGGCGTCCCTGACCTCGCGACAATCTCGTCGTCCATGTCCACGTGCTTCCGACGCATCCGCCTCGCCAACCGGCGCCCGATAGCCGACTTCCCGCTCCCTGAAAACCCGATCAGGTATACGTTCCAGTCCCCGATCTTAATTTGACCTCGATTATTCATGCGCGTCCGCAATCAAAAGATTCAATGAAAATACTTGCGTTTGCCGTGTCTTGCTTTGACTCGGCTCTACGACTCCGCAGGCGCTCTCGCTTCGACCGGCGCTTCCACGGTTTCCAAATAAGACCTGCAGTTCCGCACCGTCTCCTCGACATGATCGCCACCGAACTTTTCCATTACCGCGTCCGCCAGCACTATGGCCATCATCGCCTCGCCTACTATGCCACCGGGCGGGGTCTGACAAACGTCACTCCGCTCATAATGGGCCTGTATCTTCTCACCCGTTGCCAGGTCTACCGAGGGAAGCGGCTTTGCCAGTGTAGATATCGGCTTGATGGCCACCCGTACCACGATGTCCTCACCATTGCTCATCCCCCCCTCGATACCCCCCGCCCGATTCGACATCCGCTTCCACTTCCGCTCCCGTGTCCCGTCGAAAGGTTCTATGACATCGTGCACCAGCGACCCCACCATCTGCGCCTGCTCGAACCCCGGCCCAATCTCGACGCCCTTCACCGCATTGATGCTCATCATGGCCTGTGCCAGGTTGGCATCCAGCTTTCTATCCCAGTGCACGTGGCTCCCTAGTCCTATCGGCGCCCCCGACACCACCACCTGGAACACCCCGCCCACCGTGTCCCCCGACTCCTTTGCAGCGTCTATCGCCCCTATCATCCTCTGTTCAACATTCGGCTCATGGCACCGCACCACCGACTCCTCCACCACTCCCCAGTCCTCCGGCATCGGGTTCTTTACACCATGACCGGCTATAGACAGCGTGTTGCTATGTATCTCAATCGAAAGTTCGCTCAGTAAAGCCCTGCATACTGCACCCACCGCCACCCGAGCCGCCGTCTCCCGGGCGCTGGCCCTCTCCAGGATGTTTCGTACGTCGTCCTGTTTGTACTTCAGGATGCCCGGCATGTCGGCATGGCCCGGCCTCAGCCGTGTCACCTTCTTCACCTGCCCATTTACTGCCTCGACAGCCATCACTTCCTGCCAATTCTCCCAGTCCCTGTTCTGTATCCACAACCCTATCGGGCTGCCCAGCGTCACCCCGTGCCTCACACCCGACTTGATCAACGCCCGGTCCTTCTCTATCTTCATCCGAGCCCCGCGCCCGTAACCCTTCTGCCGGCGCGCCAGGTCCTTCTGGATGTAGTCCTCACTCAGTCGAAGCCCGGCAGGTATACCCTCGATAATGATCGAGAGTCCCTGCCCGTGGGACTCTCCGCTGGTCAGAAACCTTATTTTACTCATCTATTTGCCATCGCTTCTCGCGCCGCTCGGAACATCACGTCCACCGGGGCCCAACGCCTGAGCCACAGCTCGAACGCCTCCGCCCCTTGAAATACCAGCATCGGCAGCCCGCCCAATGTCTGCGCCCCGGCCTCCTTGGCCTGCTTCAGCAGCACGGTCTCTTCAGGATTATATATCAGGTCGTATACCAGGGCTCCGGGCACGATCCGGTCTCGGCTCACCGGCGATGCATCCTCCACCGCCGTGTGCCGCATCCCCACCGACGTGCAGTTGACCAGCAAGTCGTATTTGTATCCCTCCGGTATCTCCCCCATCACCGACACTTTCACATCCGGATATGCCGCCGAAACCTCTTCCCCCAACCTCTCCGCCCGCGCAACCGTCCGATTCACCAGCATCATCGATGCACCGCTCTCCCCCGCCAACCCAAAGGCCACCGCCCTGCCCGCACCTCCCGTCCCCACCACCACCACGTCTTTCCCCCGTGGCTCGAACCCGCCGTTCTCCCTCAACCCTCGCAGAAAGCCCGGCGCATCAGTGTTGTGCCCCGTCAGCCTGCCCCCTCGCGAAACTATGGTGTTTACGCTGCCTATCTTCCTCGCCGTATCGCTCACCTCGTCCAGCAGCGGCATCACCGACTCTTTGTGAGGGATGGTCACACTCGACCCGAGCACCCCGTCTGAGCGGAAGCTTTCCAGCCGTTTCGCCAAATCCTCGGGCGCAGTCTCCCAGCCCTCGTATCGAGCATCGATTCCTAGGGCGTCCAACGCCGCCTGCTGGAACACGGGAGAAATCGAATGCCCAAGTGGATACCCGATGATCCCGAGGGACTTGCTCATAAGCTATCAACCGGCTGGGGGGCACCCATGCTCCGAGTCCCCTGAAGATACTCCCGCAGAATTACCGCCGCCGCCACCGAGTCCCGCTTCCCCTTCTTCTTCCTCCTCCCCACCCCCGACTCCCCCATGATCCTGTCCGCCGCAACTGACGAATAGCTTTCATCCCACATCCGCACCGGCTTCGATATCCGCTTAGCCAGCAGGTCCGTAAACGCTCGTATCTTCCGCGCCTGCGGCCCGACCTCCCCATCCAACGAAACCGGCGTACCCACGACCACCTCCCCAACGCATTCCAGTTCCACCAACTCCGCTATCTTCTCTATCGCCGCGGCCCGGGTCCCGGCTCTTATTGTGGTGAGCGGCTCTACCACAGTGCCGGTCGGATCGCTCACCGCCACACCAATCCTGATATCTCCCACGTCCAGACCAAGCAACCGCACCCCTAGCTCCCACCCTCTCTCACCAACCTTGCCACTTCCTCCAACGCTGCCGACACCTTGCTCTTGTCCTTGCCACCCGCCTGCGCCATCTCTGGACTCCCACCCCCACCCCCTCCCGCTACCTTCGCCACTTGCTTCACGATATTCCCGGCGTGTACTCCCTTGGCCACTAGGTCAGGCGTCGCCATTGCGACGAACATCGGCCTGTCGTTGATCACCGACGCCAGCACCACGAACACGCTCCCTAGCTTAGCCTTCAGAAAGTCGCCCATCTCTCGCATCGTCTCAACATTCGGCGCGTCCACCCGAGCCGCAACCACCTTTGCTCCATCCACGTCCTGCACCCGGCCCAGCAGCCCCTCTGCCTCCCGACGCGCTGCATCCCTCTCCAGCCGGTCAGCCCGCCTGCGCTCCGAGTCTCGCTCTTCCACTAAGGCCGCTACCTTGTCGGCGATCTCTTCCGCCGGCGATTTCAGTTGCGCCGATAGCTCTTCGACCAGGTCGTACCGCCGCACCAGCAGGTCCTGCACCGAGCCCCCAGTCACCGCTTCGATCCTCCTCAGCCCCGATCCTATGCTCCCCTCATCCGTTACCTGGAAATTCCACACCTCTCCCGTCCGGGCCACGTGCGTTCCGCCGCAAACCTCGAAGCTGAATCTGTCATCCCCATCCCCCATCGACACCAGCCTGACCACGTCCGGATACTTGTCCCCGAAGAACGCCAGCGCCCCCCTCGATATCGCCTCCGCATACGGGGCCTCATCCTTGGTAATCTCAAGATCAGAGCTGATCTTTTCATTCACCAGGTTTCGGATGTCGTGCAGGTCGGCTCTTCCTAGCCCGACCGGATGCGTGAAGTCGAACCTCAGCCTGTCCGGCGCAACCAGCGACCCCGCCTGCCTGACGTGCTGCCCTAGCACTTGCCTCAGCGCCGCGTGCAGCAAGTGTGTCGCCGTGTGGTTCCTCGCCGACTCCCTCCGATGCCTTATGTCCACCTCCATCGTCACCGGGTCCCCAACAACCATCTCCCCATCGACAACCCTCCCCCGATGCACGTAGAACCCCAACATCGTAGCCTGCGTGTCCTCGACAATAAACCGGCCGACCGATCCTGTGATCTCACCTCGGTCCCCGACTTGTCCTCCGCCCTCCGCATAGAACGGCGTCTCCATCGTCACCACTTCCAACTCCTCCCCTCCCCCAACCCTCTGCACCGACACCCCTTCCCTCAGCAGCCCCACCACCACCGACTCACCGGCCAGCGTCTCATACCCCGTGAACCGGGTCGCCCCCAGCCCCACAGCCGCATACGCCTCCGACATCTTGTCCTTCCCAAACGCCTTCGCCGACCTGCTCCTCGCCCTCTGCGCCTCCATCTCCCGCTCGAACCCCTCCATGTCCACCCCGAACCCGTGGCCCGCAGCTACTTCCTCCGTCAACTCGGGCGGGAACCCATAAGTGTCATATAGCCCAAACACTTCTTTCCCTAGCAGGTTCTCTGACCATCTGAGCATCTCAATGTGATTGCCTTTATCACCAATGTTGCTGCCCGATTCACGCATCACTTCCAAAAGGTGATCGGCTTCCATCAAATTATCGATTGAATCGGGAGCATTCGCATCCGTATCCCCATTCAGAATTTTTTCTACAACTGGAGCAAAATAGTGTCTATACCCAACCATGCCGTCGAGTATCTCTAACCCCGCGTCCAGCGTATCGTGGAACCGAGCCTCTTCCTGCTCGATAACCTTCAACACGAACTCCCGGTTCCTCCCCAAATCCGGGTAAGCCTCTTCCATATTCGCGATAACCGTCTCGGCTATCGTCACCAGCACCGGCTCCCGGACCCCGAGCTTCCGCGCAAACGTCACCGCCCGCCTCAGTATCCTCCGCAGCACGTACCCCCGGCCCTCGTTACCCGGCACCACGCCGTCACTGATCAGGAACGTTGTGCCCCGGGCGTGCTCCGCCAGCACCCGCATCGCCGCATCCGTTTCCTTGTCCGACCCATACGTGCGCCCGGTCACCCCCGACACCTTCCCCATGATGGCCTGGAACCCGTCGGTATCGTAGACGTTGGTAACGCCCTGCATAATCGCCGCCGTGCGTTCCAGCCCCATCCCCGTGTCTATGTTCCCGCTCGGCAGGGGCGTCCGATTGCCCCCCGTATCCTGGTAATACTCGGTGAGTACCAGGTTGTAGAACTCCGTGAATCGGTTGCAGTCGCAGGCCGGGCCGCAGTCAGGCTTGCCGCACGAAAGCTCCTCCCCGAAATCGTAGTAGATCTCGGTGCACGGCCCGCACGGCCCCGAGTCCCCCGGAGGCCCCCACCAGTTCTCGCTTTCGTCGTACCGCACCAGCCGTTCTTCCGGCACCCCTAAGGCCCGCCACAATTCGTACGACTCGTCGTCACTCAGAAAAACGCTTACCCAGAGTTTTTCCGGCGGCAGCTTAAGCCGCTCCGTCACTAGCTCCCACGCCCAGTCTATCGCCTCCTTCTTGAAGTAGTCCGCAACACTGAAATTGCCCAGCATCTCGAAGAAGGTCAGATGGTCTGCATCTCCCACGGAGTCGATGTCCGTGGTGCGAAAACACTTCTGGCACGAGGCTATCCGAGGCGCGGGCGCCTTGGCCTCTCCCGTGAAGAACGGCTTGATCTGCACCACCCCTGCGCTGGTCAACAACAGGGTCGGGTCCCCAATGGGTATCAGAGACGAGCTGGGTATGACCAGATGTCCCTTCGATTCATAGAATGACAGGAATGTTCGCCTTAGCTCGTCGCTATTCAACTCTGCTCTTTTCCTTGTGTAACGCCCACATTACTGGTCTCACGATTGTAGGCAAACCCCCTACCTCAGTCAACGAACCCCTCCCCCACCCGAGGGGAGCCTGTCCGCCTAAGGCGGATCATTCTGGCCGCCGAGTGCCGGCTGTAAGCGAAACGTCCGCCTACGGAGGATGCGCCGAAGCGCATATCCATCCCGTGGGGAGGGGCCGCTCACCCTGAGCCTGCTGTAAGTCCGCTGAGGCGGATCGAAGGGTTGAGCGGGGGGCGGCCCCGCACTGCCAATCCGTCACCCCGGCCCTGGCATACACACAGTACTGACTCAAATTCCTCCCCCACCCCCATGCTATAATCCGAACCCTAGAAGGGAGGCGGCTTTGCCCTACCAACGAGACCTTCTGCCCTCGTTCGCCGGTATCAACACCTTCGCCCGTGCCCCGAGAGCCGGATTCCAGGACGTCGGGCCCGGTTGCGTAGCCGTCATCGGCGTCCCCCACGACGGCTCCTCCACTTCCCGCCAAGGCGTCAGGCAGGGCCCCCGGGCCATCCGAGAAGCCAGCGCCGACTTCATCTACGAGCTCGAGGCCTCCGAGTCCGGCGCCCTCATCGACGTCATATCTGGCCGGGTGCTCCACGTACCTCAACCCTCATCCCTTCTCGACCTCGGAGACCTCACCCTTTCTCCTCTGGACCTTCCCGGCAACCTTGATGCTTGCCGGTCCGCCTTCTCCCGAATAGCCGAGTCCGGTGCCTGCCCCGTGGCCCTCGGCGGAGACCGGTTTATCACATTCCCTCTGATGGAAGGCGTGAAGGCGGGTTCAAGCCGCAGTCTCGGCCTGATACGCATCTCCGCTGAACTCTCCCTGGCCGACCCCGGCTCCCAATACGGCCCCGATTGGTCCGGCGCTTCAGTACGCCGCATCCTGGACTCCGGCGCCGTCGAGGCCCGTAACACGGTATTTGTCGGTACCCAGGGCTATATACCCTACCGGGAGTGGGAATACGCTCGCTCACAGGGCGTCACCGTAATAACCGCCGACTCAGTTAAAGCCGAAGGCCCCGAGGCGACAGTACGCCGGGCGTTGGAAATCGCCGGCCAGGACTGCGACGCCGTCTACCTTAGCCTCGACATCGGCGTTGTCGACTCCGGCTACGCATCCGGAACCGCCGAGATTGTAGTTGGTGGCCTTACTCCCCGCGACCTGCTCGCTATCACGCGTGAGCTTTCGGAGTTCCCAAGGATAGCCGCCCTTGACGTCGTCGAGGTAGCCCCTGGGCTCGACGTCCGAGGCCGCTCCGAACGACTCGCAGCCCAGGCCGTTATCGAACTTATGGCGCCCTCCGTTTTCGGGGCGTGAGTCCGAGACCCTTATGACCACACAGTCGGCCCCCGTATCCACACCGGGCATAACAACCTTCATGGATCTGCCCCGAGGCGACTTGGAGCACCTCAAAGAAGGGATGGCTGCAATCTGCGGCGTTTCCTATGATCTGTCCTGCACTACCAAGATTGGGTCGAGATTCGGCCCCCGAGCCATCCGGGATAGCTCCGGCTACTACGCCGGCGCATTCTCCCGCTCCGACCTCGTTGAAATCACCACCGGCGACCGCATGAGCGGCGCCCGTCGCTCGCAAATCCTCGACCTCGGCGACTTCAATGCCTACCCCCTCGACTGGCCCCGCACCGAAAAAGAGCTCCGACGCTCTCTCAACGAAGTAGCCTCCACAGGTGCGACTCCCGTGGTCCTCGGCGGAGACCATTTCGTCTCCTACCCCCTCTGCCTCGGCTACGCCGACGCCGTCCGCGAGCGTACGGGCCGAGGCATCGGCTACGTCCAACTTTCCAGCCGCCTTGATCTCGGGACCCGGGACCCGGTCTGGGGAGACGTTTGGCGGGGCGCAACCGCCCGGCGCATCCTGGACTCCGGGGCCGTTGCCCCGAAGAATATGGTCTGGATTGGCGTGAGCGGCTACCTCCGCCGAGAGGAGTGGGACTTCGCACAAGAAAGGGAGTTGTCCGTCTTCACTCTCGAAGACGTGCGCCGCCGAGGCCCGCAGAACGTGGTCGAAAACGCAATGGAAGTTGCAGGAGATGGATGCGACTCCGTCTACGTCAGCATCGACTTCGACGTTATGGACGGCGGTATCGTCGCCGCCACCGCAGACCCGTGCTTCGATGGCCTTACCAACGTCGAGCTTCTCAAAGCCGTCGACATCCTCCGCCGAAAGAAGGCCGGCGCCCTCGACCTCGTGGGCATGAATCCCACCGTGAACATGCTATCTGCTACCGGCCCCCGACTCGGGGCCTGGATAGTCATCCGCT
Organism: Dehalococcoidia bacterium; assembly: GCA_965197585.1. Lineage (GTDB taxonomy): Bacteria > Chloroflexota > Dehalococcoidia > Plut-88900 > Plut-88900 > Plut-88900. Next base: position 697,466 of record OZ240215.1, on the reverse strand, counting down.
TCCTGGCCGGCGAGGCCCTTGCCTATCCCTAGGCCATGATTTAACTATGCAAGACTACGCATACACATCGTCTCCCACCTTTATGGGAGCCCCACTCGTCGGCCTCTCCGATGTCCAGCCCGGCATGACAGTAATAAGCGGCGCTCCTCACAGCCTCCGAGACCGCTTCGGCGAGAGGTACGGCCCCCGAGGCATCCGCGAGCACTCCCTGCCCCTGGCCCAGAGTTTCGACCGCGCCGAAGAGGGGTTGATAGACGTGTCCACCGGGCGCACCCTGATTCGCCCCACCCAATCCCCCCTCGTAGATGTCGGCGATTTCAACAGTTACCCCTCCGACGTTATGAAAGCTACCGAGGGCATCGCCGGCGGCGTCTCGGAAGTCGTGCTGCGGGGCGGCTTCTCCGTCTGCCTGGGCGGCGATCATTACGTCGGCTACCCATCCTGCCTCGGTTACACCCGTGCCCTTGGACAACTCAGGCCCAACGCCCGGGTCGGCTATATTCACATAGACGGCCACCTCGACTTCGCCGACTCCTACGGCCCCTACGGCAAGTACATGAATGGCACCAACGCCCGCCGGATCTCGGAGCTGGACGCCATGGAACCCGCCAACATGGTTTTCATAGGTATCCAGGGCCCCTGCTACCTGGACCAGGTCGAGCTCATCCGCCGCTACGGAGGCACGATTTTCACCAGCGAAGACGTAGAGGAGATGGGCCCCGAGACCGTCGGACGCCGCGCAGCCGAGCTAGCCCTCAAGGGCTGTGACTCCATCTACATGAGCTTCGATATCGACGTCATTGACGCCGGCTTCTCCGACGGCACAGGCTCGGTCACTATGGGAGCCATGACCGCCTCCACCCTATTCCGCATCCTCGGACCCCTCTCCGAATTCCCCATCGGTGCGATGGACCTCGTCGAGACCTCCCCACCCCTCGACGCCGGCAGCCGCACCCCCCGTTTCGCCGCCGAGGCCCTAATCAAGCTAATCGCCCCAAGAATATTTGATATCTATTGAGAACACGACCAATTTGGCATGAAGAAGAGCGTAATCACTTGGCCCATGCTCCCCGTCGTCTGGCCACTCAGGGTGAGCACAGCAGTCATATCCCCTCTCCCTCACCCCGTGTCATTCCGAGGCTCCGCGAGGAATCTAGGACTTGTGCACTCACGCCTCTCTCCCCCCAATCCCCTCCACATCAAGCAAATCTGGCAGACAGTCTGATGCTTAGGATGACGAGGCCGTAATGCCAATCCGCAGAGGACCGACACCCAAAACAGGTGGCTTGCTCACCTTCATCGGTGCCCCGACAGGGACTATCGAAGAGCTGACACCCGGCATGTTCGGCGTATTCGGCGTGCCCTACGATGTATCCGCCCCCGACCAGCTCGGCCCTCGCCTTGCGCCCAAGGCCTATCGAGAAACCTCCACCTACTTCCAGATGATGACCGCCCAGGACGCAACCCTCGTCGAGATCAACTCCCGGCTCCCCACCGACACCAACGTCATCCGCGAACGTGTCCGTGACCTGGGTGACCTACCCGTCTCCCACGTCGACTGGGAGATACTGTCTTCCACCCTTCGGGACGCAGCAAAACGCATCAGCGGCCTGGGTGCCGTGCCCATAGCCCTCGGCGGCGACCATTTCATCGCCTCCGCCTTGGCCCAGGGCTACCGGGAAGCAACCGGCGGGAATATTGGCTACATCCAGCTCTCCAGCCGCCTTGACCTCGGCCTCCGAGACCCAGCCTGGGGAGACGTATGGCGCGGAGCGACGGTTCGCCGCCTCCTGGACTCGGGGGCCGTCCACCCGAAGAACTTGGTATGGATCGGCGCAAACGGCTACGTACCGCTCGACCAGTGGCAGATTGCAAACAGACTGCCGGCTACTATGATCGACGCGGAGCAAGTCCGCCGCCGCGGCATCCCCGATGTGATAGCTGAAGCCCTGGAACGCGCCTCCAACGGCTGCTCCGGTATCTTCGTGGGCGTTGACATTGATGTCATGGACGGCGGTTACGTAGCCATGACCGGAACTCCCCACTTCGACGGCCTCCGAAATGTAGACCTGTTCGAGGCCCTAACCCTCCTGGCCCGGGGCCCGGTCGGCGGCGTCAGCCTATGTGGCTTAAACCCTCTCATCGAGACCATGAGCCTGTCCAAGACCGGCCAGCGCTGCGGCGCAGAGATGCTGGTCCGCTTCATCGACGAGAAAATCAGAGTAGCCGAGGCCGCCAAGTGAGTGAATTGCTGGAACACGTAGAAGACATCGGCGCAGCCACCTTCCTTGGCTCGCCCTACGTTGCCCTGGACAAAGTTGAGCGCGGGATGGTCGTGATCGGCGGAGCCCCCCACGACAGCACCCACACCAGCCGTTTCGGCACCAGAATGGGCCCCCGAGGCATCAGGGAAGGCTCCCTCGCCATGGCCGACCGCATAAGCAGCGCAGGCCCCGACGGCATCCTTGAAGTCACATCCGGCAACCGGCTCACCACCCCCGCTTCCAACCGACTCGTAGACGTAGGCGACTACAACGTCTACCCAACCGACGTGATGAAGTCCACCGAGGGCATAGCCGGTGGAGTGGCAGAGGTGGTGCGTCGGGGCGGCTTTTCCGTCTGCCTGGGCGGCGACCACTACGTCGGCTACCCATCCTGCCTAGGCTACACCCGAGCCGTCTCCGAGATGTCTCCGAAACCCAAGATTGGCTACATCCACATCGACGGCCACCTCGACTTCCGAGACGACACCCCTGTCTGGGGCAAGTACAACCACGGCACCAACGCCCGCCGCATCTCCGAGCTCGACCTTGTCAGCCCCGCAAACATGGTCTGGATCGGAATTCAGGGCTGGTCCGACGAGGAGCCCATCAGCGCCATCGACTCCCACGGAGGTCTCATCTTCACCGCCGCCGACGTTCTAAGGATTGGTCCCGAAGAGGTCGCTAGACGCGCCGGTGAGCGCGCTGCCGCAGGCTGCGACTACATATACATGTCCGTCGACATCGACTTTATAGACACCGGTTTCTTCCCAGCCACCGGCTCCGTAGTCAACGACGCCATCACCCCTGACATCATGGCGACAATCCTCCGCGTCCTCTCTGCCTATCCCATAGGCGCCATGGACCTCGTAGAAGTATCTCCCCGTATCGACCCCTCAGGCCGCTCCATGATCATGTCCACCGACCTCCTTCTCGCCCACGTGGCCCCCCGCATCTTCGACGTTGCGTCAACGGGCTGACTCGCGTTAGGCCTCTTTATTTTATGGGCATCCTTGACAAAATCCGGGGCCTCAGTTGGGTCGTCGGCTCCCGTAAAGGCGAAAAAGCCGTCAAAGATGGGCGCTTTGAAGATGCCCTAGTCCACCTTGATGAAGCCCTTGCCCTTAACTCCAAGGATGCCCACGCATACTTCTACCGAGGTCTCGCTCACGGCGGGCTCGGCAACCTGAACGCCGCCATCCGGGACCTGAACTCGGCCAAAAAGTTCGGCCCGCAAGACAGCGCTCTCCTCAGCAACCTCGGCACCTGCTACCTCAGGAAAGGGCATTTTTCTTCCGCGCTCAAGGAATACAAGAAGGCCTTGAAAATAAATCCGAAGGACGCCCGAGCCCTGCTTAACGTAGGAATCGTCTATGCCAAACAGGCAGAAACGGCTCCACCCAGATCCGAGCCAAGGCTCGTCGCCCGAGCCCTCGAGTCCCTGGACAAGGCCATTATCAGCGATCCAAATCTCCCGGAGGCCTACCACGAGAGAGCACTGCTGCTCGCCGATAAGGGCCGTCTGCCCGAGGCAATTAAAGACCTAACCCAGGCAATTAACCTGGACAAGTCCTACACCGAAGCCTACGATGACCGTGAAAGTCTTTACCGTCGGCTTGGCAAGAGTGAAAAGGCGGGTACGGACCAATCCACCCCTCGGGAGTTGGGCCCCGGATCTTAGCCGAGGCCGGCCCGACCCCTACGCCTTCCCGTACTCCTCCCGCAACACACGCTTCAGCACCTTCCCCAATGGGTTACGGGGCAAAGAGTCCACGAAAATCACCGACTCCGGCTTCTTGAAGCTGGCCAGCTGGCCCCGGCAATGTTCGATTATGTCTGCCTCGGAAGTCTGAGCCCCAGCCTTTAGCGCCACTATTGCACGGACCGTTTCGCCCCACTGCGGGTTGGGCACCCCGATAACCGCCGCCTCGTCGATGGCCGGGTGCGAGTGCAGAGTCGCCTCCACCTGCTCAGGCGAGATGTTCTCCCCGGCCCGGATGATGATGTCCTTCGCCCGACCCGACAAGAAGATATACCCGGCCTCGTCCATGTAACCGATGTCCCCGGTATACAACCAGCCGTTTCGGATTGTGCTGTTGGTTGCCTCTTCAGCCTTCCAGTAGCCCTTCATAACCCTCGGCCCCCGAGCCACGATCTCCCCAACCTCGTCCACCGGCAGCTCGCTCCCATCCTCGTCGAATATCTTCACTTCCGTGTCGCCCAGTGCTCGCCCTATCGACCCCAGCCTCTTCAGTTTGATCGCCCTCTCCCCCGGCGAACCCTCGATAACGTGGTCCTCCGGAGTCAGCATCGTAATCGTCGACGCCGATTCCGTCTGCCCGAAGGCATTGATAAACCTCGTGCCGGGAAACACCTCGATAGCTTTTGTTATCACTTCCACGGGCATAGGGGCCGCGCCGTAGGTGATGACTTGCAGGCTGCTCAGGTTCCGCTTGGGGAACTCCTCGTGTTCCATTAGCTGCTTAAGCATGGTAGGAACCATCATGGCCCGGGTCACGCTCTCCGTCTCCACAAGGGTCATCCAGTCGCTCGGATCAAACTGTCGCTGTACAACCAGGGTCCGGCCTCCGTACACTGCGGCCAGCACCGCCTGCATTCCGGCTATGTGATACAAGGGCACGGTGAGGATGTTCTTCTCCTCGATATCCGGGTCGGCAGGGCTCACGTTGTTTAGCACGTATGTCGCCAGGTTGTCGTGAGTCAACATCACACCTTTGGGCTGACCCGTAGTACCGGCGGTAAACATCAGAATGGAAGTGTCGTTGTCGTCTATGTCCGTGAACACCTCTTCGGAGTCCGCCTCGGCGATGACCGACTCATAGTCCAGCATTCCTTCCGCCGGCCCTTCCACCGAGACCAAATTCTTCATTCCCGGAATCTGTTCTCGCATCGAACTAATCATTTTGACGTAGCGCTGCCCCAAAAATAGAGCCGAAGCCTCCGAGAAATTGATCATGAACTCCAGCTCTTCGGCTCTGGCGCGGAAGTTGAGGGGTACGTAAGTCGCTCCCAGCTTCGCCGTTGCGAAATAGACCTCAATGCATTCGTTGCAGTTGACCTGCAGCATCCCCACCTTGTCTCCCTGCCCCACACCCATTCCCGCAAGCGCATTGGCCAGCCGGTTAGACCGATCAGCCAGGTCTGAGAAACTCCAGCGGTTCCCCTCAAATATGATCGATTCCCGGTCGGGACATATGGAGCTGGATATAAGAAGAAATTCGGGCGTATTCATTCCGCGTTCCTCGGTTTTTAGGCTTTGGGCAACTATTCTATCGCGGTCATCAAGGATTATCTATTGCAGACCCGCAGCAACCCGCGCGCCAGCCCGACTTCCACCCCCAACCCCTCCCCTAACGGCATGTCTAAACCCCGGCGCATGGCTGCCTTCGCCGCCCCAAGAGCCTCGGCTCCCGAGTCTAAGAACCCCAGGACCATCTCATCACATCGCGTCAAAAGCCCGCCCTCCGGCGTAATTTCGCTGATCAGGCCCATCGAAAGGGCCCGCGTCGCGTTCATCCGCTCTGCTGTAAGTAAGGCCCACAGCGCAGACCCCGAGCCTACGGCCCTTGGCAAAGTCTGAGTCGCCCCCGCCGCCGGGATGAAACCCAGCGAAGTCTCCGGCAGTCCGAATATCGCATTCGGCGCCGCAATTCTTATGTCGCAGCAAAGCGCAAGCTCCAGCCCCGACCCAAAAACGTACCCATGGAGAGCGGCTATCGTCGGTATGGGAAGGTCCATCAGCAGCCCCCACACATCCCGCTCCCACCGCACCTGCCTCGCTATCCTCTGTGAAGGCGCAGTCCCGAACTCCGTGAGGTCCGCCCCCGCACAGAACGCCCTATCCCCCGCCCCGGAGATCACCAGCGCCCTCACGTCCGGGTCGATGGAGACCGCGGTCAACGCCTCATATAGGTCGTCCCGCATCTGCACGTTGTACGCGTTAAGGACCCGTGGCCTGTTCAGCTCGATACGGGCCAAAGGCCCCTGCCTTTCATAAATTACAGTCTCGAAGCTGCTCATGGAGTCGCTATTCACCGTGGAACTCGGGCTTTCGCTTCTCAAGGAATGACCTTATCCCTTCGGCCCGGTCCGCTGTCGACTGCAGGATTACCGTCAGGTCCTGCTCCAGCCTGAGGCCCTGGTCCAGAGTCATGTCCATGCCCTTGCCTATGGTTTCCTTTGCATACTCCAAGGCTATCGGAGCATGTTCGCCTATCTTGCGGGCTAAACTCAGGGCCTCATCCCAGAGAGTGTCCTTCGGAAACACGGCATGTACCAGCCCCATACCCAGGGCCTCCTCGGCGCTCACCTTCATCCCTGTCAAAACCATCGCCGCCCCCCGTCCCCTCCCCACCAGCCTCGGAAGCCGTTGTGTTCCCCCGTCCCAGGGCATCATCCCAAACCGGATCTGGTCCATTGCGAAAGCCGCCTCGTCGGATGCGACACGCAGGTCGCAGGCCAGGGCCAGCTCCAGCCCCAAACCTGATACATCCCCGTTCATCGCTGCGATGACCGGCATCGGCAGCCGGGCAATATGCCCCGAAGCTCCGATCATCCCCTCCCCACCCCCCTCTCGCATCTCTCTCACCGCCTCTTCCGTCCCTCCGGAGAACATTGACCCCTCCCCCATCACCACCACCACCCGAACGATTCCCCCATCCACAATAGATTCACATGCAACGCTCAAGTCCTCGGACATCTGCGCGTTCACGCGGTTCGACGCATCGTCCCCCTTCAATGTAACTAGGGCGACGGAGCCATTTAGTTGGAGGTTTATGTAACGGTATTGCATCCTGAAAGCTCCAGCAGTTCGATGCCGGACGGATTGGGCGATTTTAGCACAGGGATCGGGCCCAATGGCCTCGTTTCACCATCACTCTTCATTCATGGACGCAAATATCCGGCTATGCTAAGCTTGACCTTCCAAAAGACCAGTAAACAGGGGGTGCGCCCTTGCAATTCGGATATTTTTCCGTCCTGGATAACCCTGGACTTGAAATTCCCTATAACCAGATCCTGACCGAGCTTTCCGAACAGACCCAAGCCGTCGAGCAGGCTGGATTCAACGGCGTGTGGCTCGGAGAACATCACTTCGGAGGAGAGGGATATGACTGCATCCCCAACCCGCTGATGATTCTCTCCCACCTCGCTGCTCAGACCACCACCATCCGGCTGGGCCTTGCCGCCGTAATAGTACCCCAGTGGCACCCTCTTCGAATCGCCGAAGATGTCGCCATGCTCGACCAGCTAAGCGGCGGCCGCGTCGAGTGCGGTGTCGGACGAGGCATCTTCCCCAGAGAACTCACCAACCTCAACATCGACGCCGACCGCCGTAATGACGAGAAGAACTGGCGTCTCTTCACCGAAACCGTAGAGATCATGAAACGGGCCTGGACAGAAGACCCGTTCACCTGGGACGGGGAGTTCTACAAGTTTCCCCATCCCGGCGTCCAGGACAGCCACTCCTGGCTCCCCCGAGACCCCAGGTACCGCTCCGATACGGGCGAGTACATAGGCATGTCCGTTCAGCCCAAGCCCCTCCAGACCCCCACCCCCCCACTCTGGAACGTGGTCGACAAGACTCCCGGTTTTGTCGTCGCCGCAGAGCTCGGGCTCAAGCCCATGACTTGGCTACGGGCCCGCAACGGTCTCCGAGAGGCCTTCTCCACCTACCAGGAGGCCGCAACCCGCGTCAACGGCCGGCCCATGGCCCTCGGCGAAGACTGCGCACTTCTTCGCACCACCTTCGTCGCCGAGACTATGGAGGAGGCCCGCAGAATCGCCGAAGGACCTCTCAACCAACTCTGCAAATATGTTGGTGGTGTCCGTGCCCGTTCTATCTATCTGGACCCTGGCGAAGAGCTTACCGACGAAGACAACGCCAAGCCGTGGTTCGACTTCCTGATGGACAAGGACCACATCCTCATCGGAGACCCGGAGTTTGTCGCCGAGAAGATCCGGGGCATTGGGCGGGAGTACCAGCTTGAGAGCCTGTTAACACTCATGGCTATGCCCGGCTTAGACCATCGCGACGTGATGCGCTCCATTGAGCTCTTCGCCGAGAAGGTCATTCCCCTCGTCGAGGCTCCGCAAGCCGCCGTCGGTTAGTGCGACAGCGTTAGCCGAGCATCTCCAGCGCTTCCATGTGGCTCATGGATACGCACGTGAATATGGGTGTGTCGCTAAGGGTGTAGGAGCTCGCTTCCGTCCCCCGCAGCGCCATCACAAGGTCCAGAAAGTCGGAAGGGCTGTCCGTCTCGAAGGACACCATAAATTCCTGGTCGTCCAGCCCGAATGAATAGCTGGTATTGATTTTCACCGAAGGGTACTTGTGTCCCATGGTGATGTGGGAGTCCATCATTCCCTGTCGAGTCGACTTGTCCAGCGCGTACCAGGCCCGAGTCTTCACGAAAGGGTAGACGAACAGGTATTTCGCCTCCGTCGGTGTGATCTTCAGCCTGCTTCCCTCTTGTCCCGGGTGCCGGTGCTTATCCGTGTATATCGACTTCCTGGTCATCGCAAGGTAGGAATACGGCGTCTCCAGGTGGCAGCCCAAGCCCGTCGAAAGTAATGCCGAGGTCAGCTGTTGAATCGGCTCCAGCTGATCGCAGGCGTTCCAGATCAGCAGGTCTGCATCTCCCCTGGTCCCGACGGTGCTGTAGCTCTTCACCATCATCCTGTCCGAAAACTCGTCGAGAATCGCCAGGAACTGCCCCCTGCCCTGTGACTTTTCACCATCCGAAAGCCCGCGCCACGACCTGTCAGCCTTGAAGAACGTGTATTTAACATACGATCTGCCGTTATTACTATCGCTCACAATATCTCCCATCTATCTGTACTGGCCATCTCCCCCGTAGGGGCGGTTCGTGAACCGCCCGACGCTCCACTCTCACCCTGTCTAAGGGTTGCGTGGCGGTGGGGCCGCTCACCCTGAGGCCCTCGAAGGGTCGAGCGATGCGGGATCGCTTTGTACTGAGCGTCGCGCGCCTCACCCGCTGACAACGTTCGCAAAATGCCCTCATCACTCCCCGCAATTCTACACATCTCTACGCCCCCGACCAAACCATCCCCGACTCATAAATGCGGCCTCCCCACCCCAAACGCCTCCCCAATCACCCGTTCCAGCAACACCCTGTCCTTCGCTCCCGATATTGTCGACACCGCCTCCAGCAACGTCTCTCCGTAGGCGTCCAGAAAGTCCCCGTCGACGTTTCCTATCCAGACTTCCATCCGGTACTTCTCGATCGCTCCATTCATCATCCTGCTCAATCTCCAGGCCCCATTTCTGCTGAGTAGTCCCAGAAGAAACTCCCCGTCTCGCTCTAAGGATATCCTTTGGTTCGGGTACTCCCGAGACCGCTCCAGGTCGTAGGCGAAGTAGGCCACCGACTCATACACCACCTCGTCCTCCCCCCGAGCCCTCAGCCCCGACACTATTTCGGCAGCGAAATCGGCGTCGAAGTACGCAATCCAATATATGAGCCGAGCCGGAGGTACCCGCACAGGCCCCGACTCCAACACCAGGTCCAACGTCGTCTCCAAGTCCGAACTCAGAATCTCCAACACCTCCTCCGGCTTATATGCTATGAGCTCCGACACCCGCGGCCTCACTTCCCTGATAATCGCGAGTGTCCCCTCCGGGTCATTTGACCCCCTTGCCACGACTCTCTCATAAGCCTCCTCATTCGCCGCCCTGTCGATTACAAAGTTCCCTGAGCTGTTGTCAAAAAGCATCCTGAGTCCCTCCGTGAACTCCTCCGACCCGGCATCTCCATTAATCCCCAGAGCATCGACAAGTTTCGCTGGCCGCAACCTCTGTCGGGCCTGGGCCGGGCTCAACTCTAGGAAATCCACCACGGCCTCATCACTTATGTTTTCCAGAATTGCCTCTGCTGCCTGCCTGTCGGTGCTGAAAAGCAGTTCCAGGATCGTGTCCACGTTCTGCTGCAGTTTCGTCGGATCGCTCAGCCCCAGCGATCTCACATGCTGCTCCAGCGCCCGTGCCCCGGCTTCCGGGTCCCCCTCCCCCGCCTCGAGGATCATCTCAACGTCACCAATATGATGACGCAGCTCTTCCACAAACGCTGAGGCTCCCTTCGGCAGGGCGTGTGTCGCTACGTCTTCCTCCTCCGGTTCCAGCACCGCCAAAAGAAGTCGGTTGTCCAGGACCGGCAGGAAGTTGTAGAGGAAAGCGTCCTCCTCAAGTTTCTTGGTCAGATACTCAACCGCCTCGCCATGCCCCCGCCCCATCGCCGACTCCAGCGCCTCGAATGCAACCGCAATTGAGTCTTCAGTCCCGGCGCTCTCGTATTCCTCAACCAAGCCCGGGTGCCGCTTGTAGATTGCGAACATCTCACGCAGGTAACTCCTCCAGAACGGAAATCCCCGGTCTACGTTTACGGCGTCCCTCAGGCTGTCATCGTCGCCGAGCACCAAGCCAAACTGCTCTACGAAATCGATAAGCCGCTGCCTCTCCTCCCCGACAAGTATGTCCCTCACATCTTCGTCCAACCCCAACCCCTCACCCCTCCCCACCCCCGAGTACGCATCCCTCGGTATATGCGCAATCTGAAGATAGCCGTCGGTTAGCCGTTTATCCTCGGGCCCTAGATCCGCATACCATCCCATCAAATCGGCCCACGTCTCGTACTCTCCGTCAGACATGTACTGGTCGAAGTACTTCCGTAATATGGGCGGAACCAGTCCCAGGTCTCCTGCTGTGAGCCTCGGAATGTCGGCTTCGCCCGCGTGGATCAGGTCCGGCAGCCGGCCCTGGTTGAGGTTGGGAAAATTCCTGAATCGCTCCCTCAAGGGCTCGTACCTGTCCGGGGGCTGGAGCATGAAACGTAACAGGTCTTCGTGATACCGCTCCATCGCCGACGGTATCGTTTCCCCTTGAGCCACTTCCCAAGAGAGTTCGGGGTGTCCCGTTACCGGGAATGCCCCCCAGTAGGCATGACCCAGTTCGTGAGCTACGATGTCGGGCCTCGCCTGCCCCATACCCGTGAAACCCCGGTAACCCGTGCTCCCGTACCACGCGGGCCGCCCCTCTATCTGCCGTACATCAAGGGAAGCAATCACGTCCCGACCCTCGGGTGTAATGTTGAACAGCGTGGCGTAGGCATCCAGCCGAGCCTGGACCCAGTCCGGCTCATCTTCCGTTGCCGCTACTGGTTGCCCATATGCTATAGACACGGCCAGCACCAATGCCAGCGCCAGCAGCGCTGATGCCGTGAGGAGCATCCTTGGCCCAGGCCCGACTCTCGGACGGCGCCCGCGGCCTTTGGTCAACCCATCTACGTCTTTGCGCCCCGGACTTCAGGGTTGGGTGTGTTCGGCAGCGGCTCCCCATTCAGGCCCGCCATCAAGTTGTCGACGGCCATCAGAGACATTTTGGTGCGCGTCACCACGCTCCCGCTCGCAATGTGCGGAGCAATGATCACGTTCTCCAGGGTAAGCAGTGGGTCATCCATAGAGATAGGCTCTACCTCTGTCACATCCAACCCTGCCGCTCCTATCGTCCCATCCTTCAGCGCATGGTACAGCGCCGTCTGATCGACAACCGGGCCCCTCGAAGTGTTCACCAATACCGCCGTCGACTTCATCCCCGAAAGGGTGTCCGAGTTTATCAGGTGCCGGGTCTCGGGGGTAAGGTTTACGTGAATGCTCACGAAGTCGGACTGAGCAAGGAGTTCCTTAACGTCGGCGCAGTATGTCGCCCCGTACTCTTTTTCCCTCTCCTCGTTGCGAATCACGTCGTAGTAGACGATGTTCATGCCGAATCCCTTGGCCCGTTTCGCCATCTCCACCCCAATCCGTCCAAACCCGATGATCCCCAGCGTCGAACCGTGGATGTCCTGTCCCAGCAGCACCATCGGTCCCCAGGTCTTCCAGTTTCCGGCCCTCGTGTACCGGTCTCCTTCCGACACCCTCCGGCCTGCTGCCATAAGCAACGCAAAGGCGAAGTCCGCCGTCGTCTCGGTCAGAACGCCCGGCGTGTTCCCCACCGGGATACCCCGCTTGGTCGCCTCGGCTACGTCAATGTTGTCGAAGCCGACAGCCATGTTGCTGACCACCCGCAGATTGGGCGCAGCATCGAAAAGTTCTGCGTCAATCTTCTCCGTCAGCAAGCAGAACAACCCGTCTATATCCTGGACTTCCCTAAGAAGCTCGTCCCGAGAGGGCGGCATCTCCGAGTCCCAGTATTTCATGTCGGTCGCCTCTCTTAGACGGTCGACAGCCTCATCGAATATCTGTCTTGTAACGTAAATCTTGGGTTTGGCCATCAATGACCTCCGGCGAAAGTATTGGGCTATTCTACCTTTCGCCATTCCCCTTTGCTACCACCCACCCCCGAGGGAAGCCTGTCCGCCTTAGGCGGATCATTCCGGCCGCCGAGAGCCGGTCGAAGATGCGCCGAGGCGTGAATCCATCCCCCGGCCGATGGCCCGCTCACCCTGAGTCTGCTATAAGTCCGCTGAGGCGGATCGAACGATCGAGCGGGGGGCGGCTCACCTCCGCCAATCCGTCACGCCCGCCGTCGTCCCAACCAAGCCCCCCTACACTGTCATTCCGAGGCCCCGCGAGGAATCTGGGGGGCGGAGTCCTATCCCCTCTCCCTTTGACGGGAGAGGGCTAGGATGAGGTTGATCCCACTTGGCAAAAAGTGACATCAACCCCTTGACCTGATGTGAACATATGTACTATATTACCCCTCAGACCTCGACACCCTACGTCGAGCCCAATCAGGAAAGGAACAAAGGAGTCCCATGAGTCGCACAAGCCTTCATAGGCCCCATCGACCCCGGGCGGTGTGGGACCGCCCGGCACCCGGCACGCGCCTCCTCCCCACTTCCTCTTCCTTCACCGTGTCCCCCAGCAACCCCCTACCAAGCGATGGAAGGTCCATAGGCTATATGCGGCAACCCCTTTCCAAGGACCTTTGCCGATTCAACGCTCCACTCACCCGGCGCGTTTACTCCGCCGCTATCCGCATAGTCGGCGTTTACCCTCAGCCCGCTAATCTCGGGCTCAGGTTCAGGGCCATCGTGCCCTTTTACGACTCCACACCCGTCACCCCCGGACTTCCCCGTTCGGCTAACCACGGCGTCGAGTCTATACACCCGTCCCCCGGAGCGGTCGAGCGCTGCCGGCGCACGGATAAGCCCCACGCAGAGACCCCCTCGACTTCGGTAAGTCTCCTCAGACACGCGTGGGGATCACCCAGGATTGCCGCCGACGCAAAACATCCGCTTAGGCGGACCAACCGCGTCGACGCAGGTGTCGTTGTCTTCCTGGTTAAGAGTCTCGGACCTTCCATCGCCCTCCCATCCCCCACCCACAAGTCCGCATATCCCTCACCGACCATTGGAGGCCGCCCATGCCTAGAGGAGGCCGCCGGCCCGGCGCCGGCGCACCCAAAGGAAACTACAACGCTTTCAAGCACGGCAAGAACTCCCGCCGCCTGCGGGAACTCGCAGCCATCCTCGCCCTCGTCCCCCATACCCGCCCTCGCACTCTCCGCCTTTATGGACCGCCTTTCCCTCCACTCTTTGCGACTCACCGACCCCGCCATGCAAAACCTCCATCGCACCGTCAAAGCCCTTCAACCCCCCAAGCTTAAGCGGTCAAGGGAATAGCCCGCTCTTGGCACAGACTAAGCCAAAAACCCCTCGGCATTTAAGGGGATTTTCCGAAAACAATCAGAATTCACGCCTGAGGCCGCACATCAATCAAAAACCCCCACCCCCCGGCCCCCCTTGCCCCCTCATCCCCCCATCCCCGATAATGACCCTCAAGCCGCCGCCTTAATGCACATCTTGGGAGGAGAGACGCTATGAGGGCCACCGACGCCGCAATCGACTTTATCCATCGCACGCAACTTGATGACATCCCCGCCGATGTCCAGCATCTCGGCAAGCGGGCGATTCTGGACACCGTGGGAGTCTCTCTAGCAGCAGCCAAGGACGAGGCCGTTGCCATCCTCGCCGAGACCCTCGCCGGTCGCGAGGGCAATTCGGCCGCCACCGTCATAGGCCGCAGCCACCGGACCGACTCCCTCTCCGCCGCTCTCATCAACGGCGTCCTCGCCCACGCCCTCGACTTTGACGATGTCAACGACTCTTGTATGGGCCACCCCAGTGCACCCCTCGTACCCGCCGTCCTGGCTTTAGGCGAGGAACTGGGAGCATCCGGCGCCCAAGTCCTGGAGGCTTTCCTAATCGGCTTCGAATTGGAGTGCAAGCTCGGTCTTGCTATCGGCAACGCCCACTACGCCAAGGGTTGGCACGCCACCGCAACTACCGGAACAATGGCTGCTGCGGCCGCATGCGCCAAGCTGCTCGGACTGGACCGTGAGCAAATAGGCATGGCCCTCGGCATCGCCGCATCCTCCTCCGCCGGAATGAGGATCAACTTCGGCACCATGACCAAGCCCTTCCACGTTGGCCAAGCAGCCCGTGGCGGCCTCATGGCAGCCCTCCTGGCCTCCAACGGCTTTACTGCCACCGCCGACATTCTGGACCACCCTATCGACTACACCCGCGTCTTCGCTGATAAGGATGAGGCCGATGCATCCCGTATCGTCGGTACCCTCGGCAGTCCTTGGGACATCGCATCCCCCGGCCTGGTAGTCAAGAAGTACCCCTGCTGCAACAGCACCCACCGGACCATCGACGCGACCCTAAGCCTCGTCTCCGAACACAGTCCTTCCCTCTCCGAAATCGAAAGCGTAGTCATCTCCATGCCCCCTGGCGAGGACATTCCCCTGATCTACAGCCGAGCCTCCACCGGGCTAGAGGGAAAGTTCTCCATGCAGTACTGCATCGCATCCGCCATCCTCGACGGTCGAGTCGACCTCAATACCTTCGACCAGACCAGCGTCGACAGGCCCGAGGTGCAGCGGCTGACGGGCCTCGTCAAACTGGAGTACGACGACACTCAGGATCCCGTTGTAGTCAATGCCGGCGGCCACGTCGACGTCACGATTAACATGTCTGCTGGGAGCTCGGTCACTACCCGTATCGAACAGGCCAGTGGCACCCCCGAGTACCCCCTGAGTGACGAGGAACTAAACCAGAAGTTCACTTCCTGCGCCAGCAGGACCTTGAACTCCTCGCAAGTAGACCAGGCGCTTTCCCAGGTCTATGCCCTCCAGGACATGCCTGACATCGGCGATCTTATGTCCACCATATCCGCCCCCGTCATGGCTCCGAGCGTGGGCTAAAGGGCAGCTGTCCTAACCTGGGACTCCACCCTCCTCCGTTCAGCTTCAGCGTGTCGCAAACTCGCAAGTGCTGAGGTGAGTTGGCACGGGTACATTAGCTTGACTAAGGTAGGCGCCCGTGTTAGATTACCCCTTGCACATTTGCACCTTAACAACTGAATAGTGGAAGGAAGCCAATAGCTAGGTAAGAAAAAGATAAACTACATGGCGAGTTTGATCCTGGCTCAGGGCGAACGCTGGCGGCGCGCTTTATGCATGCAAGTCGAACGGATCTCTCCGTGAAGCTCCCGGAGGAATCCCAGGTTTGAACCGGATACCCGATTCGTCGGGTGGAAGGGGACGGCCCGGAGGACCGAAGGGAAGGGATCGGATCAAAGAGGTTAGTGGCAAACGGCTGAGTAACGCGTAACCAACCTGTCCCAGTGTGGGGGACAACCTCGAGAAATCGAGGCTAATACCGCATAATATGGCTCTTCGAAGGGAGGGTCATTAAAGCCGAAAGGCGCATGGGGAGGGGGTTGCGTTCCATCAGGTAGTTGGTGAGGTAACGGCTCACCAAGCCTACGACGGATAGCTGGTCTGAGAGGATGATCAGTCAGACGGGGACTGAGACACGGCCCCGACTCCTACGGGAGGCAGCAGCAGGGAATCTTGCGCAATGGGCGAAAGCCTGACGCAGCGACGTCGCGTGGGGGATGAATGCCTTAGGGTTGTAAACCCCTTTTGTTTGGGACGAAGTTCTGACGGTACCAAACGAATAAGCCTCGGCTAACTACGTGCCAGCAGCAGCGGTAATACGTAGGAGGCGAGCGTTGCCCGGATTTATTGGGCGTAAAGGGCGCGTAGGCGGCCTAGAAAGTCCTTTGTGAAATCTCCCGGCTTAACCGGGAGCGGTCAGAGGAAACTGCTAGGCTTGAGGGGAGCAGAGGAGAACGGAATTCCCGGTGTAGCGGTGAAATGCATAGATATCGGGAGGAACACTTGTGGCGAAGGCGGTTCTCTGGGCTCTTTCTGACGCTGAGGCGCGAAAGCGTGGGGAGCAAACCGGATTAGATACCCGGGTAGTCCACGCCGTAAACAATGGACACTGGGTACGGGGGGTATCGACCCCCTCCGTGCCGAAGCTAACGCGTTAAGTGTCCCGCCTGGGGAGTACGGCCGCAAGGCTAAAACTCAAAGGAATTGACGGGGGCCCGCACAAGCAGCGGAGCGTGTGGTTTAATTCGATGCTAAGCGAAGAACCTTACCTGGGCTTGACATGTCGGTAGTAGAACCCCGAAAGGGGGACGAACTGTAAAGTCAGTAACCGTCACAGATGCTGCATGGCTGTCGTCAGCTCGTGCCGTGAGGTGTTGGGTTAAGTCCCACAACGAGCGCAACCCTCGTCGTCAGTTGTATTTCTCTGGCGAGACTGCTGCGCAGAACGCAGAGGAAGGTGGGGATGACGTCAAGTCAGCACGGCTCTTACGCCCAGGGCTACACACACGCTACAATGGCCGGTACAAAGGGTTGCCAAGGAGCGATCCGGAGCTAATCCCATCAAAGCCGGCCCCAGTTGGAATTGAAGGCTGAAATTCGCCTCCATGAACGCGGAGTTGCTAGTAACCGCAGGTCAGCACACTGCGGTGAATACGTTCCCGGGCCTTGTACACACCGCCCGTCAAGTCATGAAAGTTGGCAACACTTAAAGTCGATGGGCCAACCCTTCGGGGAGGTAGTCGCCTAGGGTGGGGCTGATGATTGGGACTAAGTCGTAACAAGGTAGCTGTACCGGAAGGTGCGGCTGGATCACCTCCTTTCTAGGGAGCATTTCTCACACCCACGTGGTGCGGAGACATCTCCTAGGTCGGTCTCCCCGGTTCGCCGGGGAGCATTTCCTCCCACTGGGAGGACACGGCTTCCTTTCACTACTGAGTTGTTAAGGCCCTATTGAGACGAATATGCCTCCACTTGTAGTGGGGGCATATTCGTTATGGGTCTATGTAACTCACTTGGATTTGGTTAGGGAATTCATACTATCCGATTTCATCACATTCTCGATCGAGCAAGTGCTTGACATATTTGTTCAGTGTGAATACCATAGTGTTCATATACCAATTTGGAGCTAACTACGAGTGTTCTATTATTATGGTCGGAAAAAGCAGATTGCTAAGCACTATCCGGAGCCAGCCTACGACACAGTTATAGAGCCTTTTGCTGGGGCAGCCGCCTATTCGTTATTTGGTGACAGGTGGCGCCGTAAGGTCATCTTGATTGAGAAGGATCCACGGGTGGCACGAATTTGGCAGTGGCTCATTAGAGAGGCTACGCCCGAAGAGATAAGCGCTCTTCCAAACCTTAGGGTGGGCGATAGAAGTTCCGATTTCCTGCATATCATTCATGCTGCTACGAAGATGGCCTTCAAGTACCGAACCATCAAGGTTACCCCGGTGCTGGAA
Source organism: Dehalococcoidia bacterium (assembly GCA_965197585.1). Taxonomy (GTDB): domain Bacteria; phylum Chloroflexota; class Dehalococcoidia; order Plut-88900; family Plut-88900; genus Plut-88900. Next base: position 679,521 of record OZ240215.1, on the reverse strand, counting down.
CGTAATTGGGAGATCAGTAAACGGGTCATGGCGGCTAATGTCCACAAGATCAAGCATTGGCAGATTATCTGTGGGGATTATCGGGAAGCACCTGATATCGAAGCCACTTGGTTCATTGATCCGCCGTATAAATCCCTCCCAGGATTAGGTTATGCTCATGGGAGCGACAATTTAGACTACAATGAACTCGCGGATTGGATCTTAGCACGGCGTGGAGAAGTGATCTCCTGTGAGGGACCATACGGTGACTACCTGCCCTTCAGGTCGCTAATAAGGGCAGGGGGCGTTGCGGGGAAACTCAGTGACGAAATGATCTTCTATCGCCCAGGTTCAGTCCTAAGACAACTCGAGTTAATACCCACCAGCCCAGAGTCACTCGAAGGCCAATCCTAACACGCGAGAATAGGCGGATAGGTATGCCGGGTCGTCGGTGAGCAGTACCCAGCCGGTTGCCATTTTCCGCTTACCACTGGTTCTCATTCCTGTGACCTTAGTATTTCTGCCCGTCACCCCACTGATCCGCCCCCAGTCGTCACTGGTTAAAGTATCTGCATAGAAGACCGCAGTAATACCTGGATATTTGAAACCGGCCTTGGCTTGAACGAAGTCCCAGACAAGGCCCATCAATTCTTCAACTTCTCGATGGTGAGCCTGCCATGATATTCCAGTAAGCCTTTCTACGCGCCGCTCCCCCGCTCTAAGGTTAGCCCCTTGCTCTATATTGCCGATCGTGCATTTGACCTCAAGGCCTTTGGGATAGTTTCTAAGTTGCTCTTCAGATGCTGAAGCGCCTGCAGCCGGGATAACATCTGGGTGCCCCTTCTCGATTGGATTTGTGATGCCCAGAGTATTTCTCGCGACTGAGTCGCAAAATATGGAACCGACTATAGCACTAGTAGTCTTATAATCTAAGCTTTGATAAAGTCCAAGAGGTAGATTGATCAGGTTTGAGTTGGTGAGGCTTACGGCATCCAGTATTTGTTTTGCAGATACTACGAACCCCACGTCGATTCTGAAATCGTCGCGTACTCTGTATCTAGCCAAGCTCCTCCTCAAAGGCCTGAACTAGCGAGCTCAGTCTTGTGTTAAGAGCCTTCGCGATCTTAATCAGAACAACGAGCGTAGGAGACTTAATCCCTCGCTCCAGTTGGCTGACGTAGGTCCGATGAATGCCCGCCCGGTCAGCAAGATCCTCTTGAGATAAGCCTAGGCATTCTCGGAGCCCGCTAATCGTTCGACCGAGTGCCTCGTTTACGCTTTCCACGATTGAATTGTGTTATCGTGAATACCAAAGGTCTACAGCCCATAGTATTCGCATCAGAAAAGCGGATGAGCTTGTAATCAGTGTGGGAGCTTAATATACGGAGGAATTGCTCCCGTTTGTTTAAACGAAGCTGAAGTCGAGTAGAAAAGTTTAGGATTAATGGCCCAAGGATTCCGTTAGGGCTTCCCCAAACACTCGGTCTGGCATTTGCCCTTACAGTGTCTTCGGGACAGGGGGGTGCTCTTCGACTTATATGGAGATCTCATTGATCCAAGTCTTCGATCATCAGACAACGGTGGTTTGCTTGAGCCCCACATCTTCTCTGATGTCCGAGGAATTTCCCCGGCCTCGAACTCCCGATATGTCGCTTACAGGAAGTCCCGTGCCGCGTGCAAGTTGTCCCTGGCAAGCATCTCGCCCCCCTACTCCTCCAACGACTCCGCCAGAATCTCCACCAGGTCCTTGGCCACGATCTTCCCCTCCTGCTCCTTCACCCTGATCCCGTCTTCAAACATCTGCAGACAGAACGGGCACGACGTCCCGACCACCTCGGCCCCCGTTTCCAGGGCGTGCTCGGTTCGAACATGGTTGATCCTCTTCCCCTTTGATGACTCTTCTATCCACATGTGACCGCCGCCCGCGCCGCAGCAGAAGCCTCGGCTCCTGTTCCGGGCCATCTCCAGGGTCTTGATGCCTGGGATTTTCTTCATCATATTCCGCGGCTCTTCGTAGACGCCGTTATGCCGACCCAGGTAACAAGAGTCGTGGTAGGCAACTTTCTTGTCTATGGGCTTCTTCGGCTTAATCTTGCCCTGATCCATGAGCTCGTCAATGAACTGGTTGTGGTGCATGACCTCGAAGTTGCCGCCGAACTGGGGGTACTCGTTCTTCATCGTGTTGAAGCAGTGGGGGCAGGCGGTGACGATGCGGTTAATGCCGTGCTTCTTGAGAGTCTCGATGTTCTGCTCGGCCAAGAGCTGGAACAAGTACTCGTTGCCCATCCGGCGAGCCGGGTCTCCGTTACAGGTCTCCTCATCGCCGAGAATCGAGAAGTTGACCCCCGCAGTGTTCAGCACTGAGGCCAAAGACTTCGCTATCCCCTGGCTCCTCTCTTCCAGTGCAGGTGTGCACCCGACCCAGAACAGCACGTCGGGGTGGGGGTTATCGGCGATCAGCTTAACGTCGACACCCTCGGTCCAGTCTGTACGGCTAAACTTTGTGCCCGCCCACGGATGACCTCGCGTCTCCATGCTGCGAAGAGCGTTTTGGCCGCTCTCCGGCATCTTGCTCTCTTCCAGAACGAGGTGTCGGCGCATATCTACTATGCTGTCAATGTGCTCGATCGCGACGGGACATTCCTGCTCGCAGGCGCCACAGGTGACGCAGTCCCAGATGGCCTCCTCGCTGACGATGTTGCCAATGACTGGGAGCGCCGCGCCGTTACCGTTGCCATCGCCGCCTTTGGCCAGCATGGGCCCGACATCCAGGAGGTGGTCCTTGATTCCTTCAATGACGTGCATGGGTGACAGCACTTTACCGGTAAGATTTGCCGGGCAGGCGTCGGAGCAGCGGCCGCATACGGCGCAGGCGTAGCCGTCCAACAGCTCTTTCCAGGTGAACTCCTGGACAAAGTTTGCCCCAAAGCTCTCGGCTGTCTCCATGTCCTTAATGGGGTGGAGGGTGCCTCTGGGGTTGATGTCGTGAAGAAAGGCATTAATGGGAGCCCCAATCATGTGCATGTGCTTGGAGAAGGGGATGTACATGCTGAATCCAATGATGAGAGCTACGTGAGCCCACCAGAAGACGCCGTGAAGCGTGTTTACAACTTCGAAGCTCGCTCCATCAAAGAGTTTCCCCAGAGCCGTCCCGACCGGAGAGGCTACGTGAGGACTGGGCTCGGCTAATACGCCCTGACTGGCCATCGCGTTGTAGAAACCTTCCACCAGGAAGGTGAATATCATCAGGCCGGCAATCGCGCCTACGATGATTACGGCATCGGAGCTGCGGGTTAGGTCGAAGCTCAGGCGCCGAGGCTTGGCCAGCCATCTCCGGACAAGCGCCCAGGTAAGGGAAGTGAGGATGGCAAGTCCTAGGGCATCCAGTACGAAGACGTAGACTTTAACGCCGGTGTCAGTGAGGATGGTCTCGGAAATACTCGGGTTAATCGAATCCAGGAATACGAATAGAACATAGCTAAGGGCGAAGCATAGGAATCCCCAGAAGACGAACACGTGCCCCAACCCCGCCTTGTCTTTCAGGGACACCCGTTGAAGCACCTTCCTTTGAGCCAATACGACCACCAAGGCATTGAAACTCCGCTTCAAAGGTTGATCGAAGCGGTTCTCGCTCTTGCCAAGCATGATCAGACGGAATACCCGGGAATAGACCACATAACCGGCAAATCCGAATCCAAGGACGGCGAACGCGAACACGCCAATCCAGATGGGAATCACGCCAAAGATTTCGCCTGGTGGAACCATGTTTCCTGTGTCTCCTGTGGTGTTGAGCTATCGGGTAACCGGTGCGCGATTGTAGCATTGGCCCGTCAACAGGGACAAGCGAAGGGGTCGGCCCGCCGATGGCGGGGCCGACCCCTTTTGTGGCTCAGCTAGAAGCAACAAGACCGAGGGTTACACTTTGGCCTTCTTCTTGGCCTTGGCCTCCACTGGAGAGGTGGAAACAAGGTGCCTCTGCATCTCCATCTCCTTGGGGGTAAAGCCCAAGGCCAGACCCACAAGCTGGGGCAGATGCAGCACTGGCAGGTTGATCTTCCTGCCTTTATGGGCTTCCGCACGACTCTGCGTCCCGTCCAATTCCAAGTGGCAGAGGGGGCAGGGGGTGACCATGGCATCCGCTCCCTTGTCCTTCGCCTCTATCGTGTGGTTGCCGCACATCTCCAGCGAGTTTTCTTCGTTCGGGTATAAGATGGGGAAACCGCAGCACTTGCCCTTGCCCTTCGTCGCGACCACTTGCCCACCTAGAGCTGTAATAGTGCCCTCCAGGGCAGTTTTCCTGCTCTCCTTGCCCTTCGGCACAACGACTTCAGGAGGACGGCGGAGGTAGCATCCGTAGAAGGGCGCTACCTTAAGTTCCTCCAGCGGATTCACCACCATCTCTTTCAGCTTGTCCAGCCCAAAGTCCTCCTCCAGCACCCACAAGAAGTGCTTCACGTCCGTGGTCCCCTTGTATTCCAGACCTTCTTCGTCCAGGTATTCGTGGTTGATCCTGGCTCGGTATTCAGGGTCGGTGGTAAGTCGGTGGTTTGCCTGCATAAGGCACCCTTGGCAAGTGCTGCAGATGGTCATAATGGGGAGGCCCATAGCCTCGGCCTTGGCGAGCGTCCGGGCATTGATCGGGTCGGATACTTCCCGACTGAGGACGCCCGCGCCGGTACAACCGACATCTTCCATCTCCACCAGCTCAATGCCGAGCCTGTCGGCAACCTTTACGGCGGCGGGGTAGAGCTCGGGGCATCCGCCTTTGGCGACGCAACCCGGATAGAATGCATATCTCATTTGCCGTCTCCCTCCCATTTTTCAAATATACGCTTGATCCGCTTGGCCCCGGGCCGTTTCTTATGGAGGTATGGCAGGGGCGCTTTGCGGTGTGCCATAGCCTTTACAGCCGTTGGCACCAGGTGCATTAGGCCGCCTATGTTGGTTAAACCCTCGCTCTCGATGGCGAGCCGGGCTTCGTCCAGCCAACCACTGGATTTTATAGACTTGGCGAAGCTGTCGTTGTGGCGCACCACCCGCGGTGTGCCGATGCCCCGCTTAATTGCCTCATCTCTCAGCGATAGTATCCTGTCCGTTGGATCGATCCCCTTTGGGCAATGCTCCGTCGCCTCGAAACAGTGGACGCAGTCCCACATCCCACCTTTCTGGCTAAGCTCGTTGAGCCGCCTTACAGTCACCCGGTCCCGAGGGTCGGCAACCGATTTAAAGGCCTTGGTGAGGGCCGCCGGTCCCAGGAACGTCTTGTCTATGACCAGTACCGTGCAGCCTTCGTCGCACATGCCGCAGAGGGTGCAGCTGGAAGCTTCCTGTAGTTCCCTGGTTTTCTTCTGGGAGACGATGTGCTCTTCCGTCGGGCTGGGCGGTGATGTTTCGATCCAGGGTTTTACGGCTGCGTACTTGTCTAGCAGGAACTGGTCCTGGTCATAGATCAGGTCCTTAACCTCCTTGACCAACCTAGGCGGGGCCAGGGTTATCTCGCCTTTGACCTGGGCCTTCGCCACCGGCATCCGGCAGGCCCACTTGGCCTTGCCGTTGACACCCATCGTACAGTCGCCACAGAAACCCGTGCGGCAGGAGCCTCGGAAAGATAGGGTGGCGTCCTGTTCATCACGGACCTGGATTAAGGCGTCCAATACCGAGCTTTGCTCGTCCACCTCTACGGAGTAAGTCTGGTGGCTGCCATTGCCATTGGACACGGGATCGTAGCGGCGTACCTTCAGATTAACCTGCATCTAGCTGCTCCCTTCCGGTTTCCAGCGAGTTACCGTCACGGGTTCATATTCCAATTGAGGCCCGTCACCCGAGGACCGGGCCACGGTGTGTTTGAGCCAGTTTTCATCGTCTCTATTGGGGAAGTCCAGGCGGGAGTGAGAACCGCGGCTCTCCTCCCGGGCCAGGGCGGATGTTACGGTAACCTGGGCTATGTCCAGCATGTTGCCCAACTCGATTATCGAAGCAACCTCCGTGTTGTAACCTGTTGCAGGGCCCTGGATTCCGACAGCGTCACACCGCTCGCGCAATTCTGAGAGCTTTTCTACAGCTGCATTGAGGCCGGAGGCGTCCCGGTATATGCCCACGTTGTCCTGCATCAGAGAGGCTAGTTCCCGTCTTATCACACCGGCAGACTCGACTCCCTTTTCCCTGGCCGATATTCCCGCTATTTTCCTCTCCTCGTCTGCCTGCTGGACAGAAAGGTCGGGGGCGGGGCCTGCGGTTCCTGTGAATCCCGCCGCTGACGCTCCTGCGCGCCGTCCGACAGCCACGCTCTCCAGCAAAGAGTTGCCTCCAAGCCGGTTGGCGCCGTTCAGCCCTGAGTTTGCACACTCACCCGCGGCGAAAAGTCCGGTAACCGGGGAAGCCCCGGATGCATCTATCTTGATGCCCCCGATGGGGCGATGCATGGCCGGCTGAACTGGTACCGGGTCCTTGGTTATGTCAATGCCGGTTAGGTCTTTGACGAGGAGGCGGGTCTCGGGAAGCCGTTGGGCCAGCCGATCAGAGTCAAGGCTGCGGAAGTCAAGGAAGATGGCCGCACTGGCAATTTCATCAGCCACGGCTCGGGTGACTACATCATTGGAAGATTGCGCAATGGCAGCGCCCGCGTCGCCGGATGCGATTGGTCCGTTGTCGGAGCGGACCAGAATAGCCCCTTCGCCTCTCGCTGCCGCTGTGATCAGGAGGCCGTTGGGCGCCAGGGCCGTTGGAGCGAACTGGACCATCTCCATGTCCCGCAGGGGGGCGCCTGCCCGATAAGCCATAGCAGGGCCGTCGGCAGTAGAAGCCGTCGACGCCGTGCTGTTGCGGTACATTCGGCCCATCCCTCCGGTTGCCAGGACCACTGCCCCCGAGGAGTAGGCAGCCAAAGTGCCGTCCTTCAAGTTGCGGGCGAACACACCCTGGCAGGAGCCTTCATCCATCGTAATCAAGGATACGGCGGACCATTCATGATAGACCGGTATCTGCATCCTGAGAACCTGTTCGAACAGGGAATTCAGAATGTTGTGACCCGTGGCGTCGGCACAGTAGCAGGTGCGAGGCTCGGAGGAGGCGGGAAAGCGGGTCTGGTGGATACGGCCCTCGGCGTTACGGTCAAATGGGACGCCCATGTGCTCGAGTCCTATGACTCGGGCGGAAGCCTCCTGGCAAATGGCTTCAACCACGTCCTGGTCGGAGAGATATGCTCCCGCCTTCACGGTGTCGAGACCATGAGACTCCCACGCATTGTCACCCCTGAGGCCCGCGTTTATGCCGCTTTGAGCCCCCGATGAGTGGCTGCGGAGCGGGTGCTGCTTGGAAAGTATGCAGACGCTGGCTCCCTGCTCTCGGGCCGACAGGGCGGCGCTCATTCCAGCGAAGCCTCCGCCAACTACTACTACGTCATATCGAGGCAATGGCTACTCCTGTGTGGAAATAGAAAGCGGCTATCAGGATAGTGGCCGCTGCGCGATTATATTTAATGGCTGGGGGGGTGTCAAAAGCATGTACTCGTTCGGTAGATTAGTGACACACCGGCCTTTTCTTCAGTTCTCCAGAGGCGGATCCACCCAAGGCGGATGTTCCATCTTCGATTGTGGGGTTTCGGTTTCAGTTCTGTCTGTTAGGTTTTGGGTTGGCGATGGAAGATGCCCTTTTGCCCTCTAAGTGGCTTTGCATTCTCTCTTTGCGGGTGTTCCGGCTGTCGGGGGACCTGGAGAGCAGGCCCCGCCTGAGAGGGAGGGACTTGCAGCCGGCCGTGCCCTTTGCTCGATTATATTCACGGACCGATCCAGGGCAGGATGTCCGTCAGAGGCTCCTTCGGGGCTGTATGCCGCTATGGGCACGACGGGGCCAGTGATCCAGCTGTGGCCCCACAGCCTAACTGATGATGTCCTAGTTTGCCGGAGTGATATGGAGCAAATCCTCCGGCACCCCCTCGCCGTAGCGCGCTAACTCTTGCAATGCGGTCCGAACTTCGAGACGGTTCTCTATGGGGGTCAAACGGTCCGCGAGTACATCTCCTTTCACCCTTGTTGTAATCTCTCCGTGCACCCCGCCCCTGGATTCCGGCTCGAGGGCCGGAATGACGGAGAGGGGGATGGCAGGAGAGGGGTGGGAGTAAAAAGCCAGGGCTTCTTCCATCGCCTGGGAGTCAGGGAAGGGGCACGGGACCCGATGGGATGAGGAGATGGCGACTTTTGCTTGAGCCGCGGGCCTGCGCGAGGGCCGTTGGGATGGGCTTAGACGTTGAGTCCTCAGGGGCCGGGTGGGCTTCCCTAGTTTTTGGTACCTCCTTAAGGTGGGTGTCGGGTCTAGACTGGCCCAATAATAGAACATGTGTCTTATGAAGTCAAGGGGATGATGTCACTCCTCTATGTGAACGGGATAAAAGCATGTACGGCCATAACCTCGTGATATCATGTCTTAAGTTCCGCACTATATCGCTGCACTCAATTACAAATGGAGGTCTACGAGCATGGTCTTGGGCTGGCTAACGGTGGAGGAAGCCCTCGAAAAGATTCTTGGTTACGTCGACCTGCTTGAGGTAGAGGAAAAGCCACTATTGGACTGTCTGGGGCAGGTGTTGGTTGAGGACGCGGTTTCCGAGTTTTCCATCCCGCCAAGGGATAACACCGCCATGGATGGTTACGCTGTCCGTTGGGATGACATCCACGGCGCAACCCCCGAGTCCCCCATCACTCTGAAAGTAATCGAGGAGTTGCCCGCCGGCAAGATCGCCGAGAAATCTGTTTCCGAGGGTCTTGCCATCAGGATCATGACCGGCGCCGCCATGCCCGATGGCGCCGACACCATAGTCCCTTTCGAGGACACCGACGAGGAAGACCAGAAGTCAGCGTCGGGGCACGGAGGTGTAGAGCGAATCGATATACGCAAGGCGTGGAGCATCGGCTCCAACATCAGGCGCGCAGGAGAGGACGTGGCGCCGGGCACAGTGATAGTAAAGGCAGGCGCAACCCTAAGGCCTGCAGAGATAGGGGTTCTCGCCTCGTTGGGCAAGCCCACGGCAAAGGTGTATCGAAAGCCGGTGGTCTCCGTCCTGGCCACGGGAGACGAGCTGCTGGAAGTCGGCGAGCCCCTGGTACCGGGCAAGATATACAACAGCAACAACTACAGCGTGGCATCTCTGGTGCTGCGCTATGGCGGCGTTCCAAAGGTGCTTGGAATTGCACGGGACAACATGGAATCGCTGAAGTCCAAGATAGCCGAGGGCGTGGACGCCGATATGGTGATTACCTCGGCGGGGGTGTCCAAGGGCGACTACGACATCGTAAAGGACGTTCTGGCGCAGCAAGGCGAGATCGCCTTCTGGATGGTGAAAATGAAACCCGCCCGGCCCCTTGCCTTTGGTTTGCTGAAGACCCGTGACACCTCGGGGCGGATGCGGCAGGTTCCCCACCTGGGCCTTCCAGGCAACCCCGTCAGCTCCATGATCGCGTTCGAGCAGTTCGGCAGACCCGCGCTGCTGAAGATGCAGGGCAAGAAAGACCTGGACAAGCCTACGGTGGACGCCGTCATGGAAGACTCAATCGTAAACACTGACGCACGGCGGATTTTCGCTCGGGCAGTAGTCACCCGGCGGGACGGGCAATACTACGCCCGGACCACTGGCCCCCAGGGCTCCGGCATCCTGACTTCGATGTCCTTGGCCAACGGCCTGGCCATAGTGCCAGAGGATGTGGCGTCCGTAGACAAAGGTGACGTGGTCAAAGTGCAGATGCTGGACTGGGGGTTGTAAATACTCCCGTCGTTATCCCACCCGGAACCCGTGAAACGTCCCCTCGGCAGGAGACCAAGAGGCTTCCACTGTCTCCACCATCGCGTCCGGCGGCCCGACGTGAAGTTGGCGTAAAAGGACTTCCAAATCAGGTCTCTCCCCTTCAGCAACGACTTCCACAGATCGGCCGTCGCCCCGATTGTATGCGTATCCGGTCAATCCCATCTTGTTAGCCGCCTCTTGAACAAAGTAACGGAAGAACACCCCCTGCACCCGACCCCTGACAATGGCAGTAAGCCTTGCACTCTCTCCAGGTTTCTCATCCATAGAGATAGTCTAGCTGCCAGCGTGCCGGTGCGTGTAGGGGCCGGGTCAAGTATGGAACACCGCATCCACAAATCGCCTTGCGTGCCCAAAAAGGCCAAGCCTATAATTGGGTTTGTCGGCGGAGGGGGGACAAGTGAAGCGACAACGCCTTACGGCTGATCGGTTCGAGCGCCTGGGCACCGACAAGCTGGGCGACGACGTACTTCGGCGAAAGGTCCGATCTCATCATCCGCTTAGGCTAAGACCTAGGCTGCCAGGGGTGCTGAATTTTTGGAAGGTGGTTTTCACCGAGACCCCCTTGCTACTTTCCTTGTCCGTCGTTGCTTTCCTAGCAGGTTTGGTGGCTACGCTGATTTACTTCCTGGAGAGAGACAGCAACGCCAACGTAGATGGATTCGTGGACGCACTGTGGTGGGCAATCTTCACGATGCAGACCCACGGCAACAACTGGAGACCCGACACTTTCTGGGGAAGCGTAGTAGGGGGCGCATGGTCGATCATCGGTACCATTATCTTTTACGGAGCAATTATCGCCAGCGTAACAGTCTTCTTCATGCGTAGGCGGGAGCGCACGGAAGTTGAATTGATAACCACGATCAAGCGGAACTTGGAAGACCTTGACAAGCTAAGCATGGATGAGCTGGAACTCCTACGGGAGTCAACCAACAACCTGGTGGGGCTACACATCGAGCAGTTGAAAATACGCAACCCGAACAGGTGATTAGAACGCCACCTAAGAGTCTCTGCGAGTTAAAATAGCAAGCAATGATATATAGACGAATCATGGTAGCGGTGGACGGCAATACCGCCGACGAGGAGGCCATTGCGCTGGCGTGCAGCTTCGCACAGGAGAGCAATGGCGCAGTGTTCGTCCTATACGTCATTGAGGTGCCCTGGTCCTATCCCCTGGACGCCGAGATGGGGCTGGAGGTGCGCAAAGCCGAGGCCGTACTGGACTATATGGAGAGCGTGGCCAAAAGCCAGCACACCTCCGTCCAGACCGAGGTTGTGCAAGCACGAAACGCCGGACTGGGGGTGGTCAAGGCCGCCATCGACAGGCGAATCGACCTCGTCGTGATGAACACCCTATATGAAAGAAAGTATGGCGAGTTCACACTCGGCAGTGCGGCGCCCTACGTGCTGGAGAACGCCACCTGCCACGTGTGGCTTTACCGTGGCCCTATGAACGGGGCAGGATAGCAGGGCGCCCGGGTCTTGCCTCAGCCCACAAAGTAGGATCGCAATGAACCTTGGGAATTGGACATGAATGTAGTTATCGTCGGGTGCGGCAGAGTCGGAGGAAGGCTGGGAACTGTCCTGGATGCCGAGGGGCATAAGGTTACGGTCATGGATGTTGACGAGGACAGTTTCCGTTTTCTGGGGCCCGGATTTCGCGGTAACGCTTTAATCGGGGACGGGACCGACGACGACGATTTAGCGCGGGCAGACATTGATGATACGGATGTGTTCGTAGCCGCAACCCGGGAGGACAATTGCAACCTGCTGGCGTCCCAAAAGGCGAAGACTCAATTCAAAGTCCCCAAGGTGGTGTGCAGGCTGCATGACCCGATCCAGAAAGACCTGTTCCGGGATTTGGGCCTCGAGACTATCAGCCCGACCACAGTGACCGTGGAACTCCTCAGAGACGCCATAGAGAGGTAGGCCCGTAGAGTTGTACATCTTGCTGGTCGGAGGGAGTTCGGTCGCATACCATTTGGCCAAGAACCTGCTCGCACGATCCCATGAGGTGCTGATAATAGAACAGGACCGGGAACGCAGCGCTGAGCTCGGTAGAGATCTGGGAGACGTGGTGTTGCGGGGGGACGGGTGCGAGGCGACCGTGTTGGAGGCCGCTGGAGCATCTCGTGCAGATACCCTGATCGCCACAACCGGCCAGGACAAGGACAACCTCACGGCTTGTCAGGTTGCCAAGACCAGGTTCCGGGTGTCTCGCACAATTGCGATAGTTAACGACCCGCGTAATGAGTCCCTATTCAAGAAACTGGGCGTGGACGTCACCATCAGCATAACTCGCCTGATACTCTCATACATAGAACACCAGCTTCCTGATCAGGCCTCCGTACCGCTGTTGGACTTTGACGCTTCGGGAGCTGCACTTGTGTCTGTAAAGATACCAAGCGACCTCGACATCCAAAGCAGACGTCTCGGGGATCTCAACCTTCCATCAGGGACGTTCATATCCTTGATCATAAACAAAGAGGGCGTGCCGATGGCGCCGAGTCCCGATCTGGTGCTCAACGAGCATGACGAGGTTATCGCGGTAACTGCAACGGAAGACGAGGAGATGCTGCGTTCAGCTCTCTTCGGGGATAATTCCTCGGATGGCGTATGAGTAAGCGTCTGGGTTACCTGGGCCCCCGAGGCACCTTCACCGAGGAGGCTGCCATCCTATATGACCCTCACGCCAACTTTGTGCCACTGCCATCGATATCAGCCGTGGGATCGGCTGTGGTATCAGGAATGGTCGAAGAAGGGGTGGTGGCTATCGAGAACAGTATCGAAGGCTCGGTGACCGACACACTGGACCTGCTCATTCATGGCTCTCAACTGGCCATAAGATATGAAGTAGTTCTTCCCATACGTCACTGTCTGCTGGTGCTTCCCGGCGCCCAAGCCAACGACATCAAGGTGGTGTATTCCCACCCGCAAGCACTCGGTCAGAGCCGGGGATTCCTGGAAAGGTGCTTTCCCAAAGCCCAGATGGAAGCAGCCCTCAGCACCGCAGCAGGCGTTGAGGAAGTTAAGAAGAGTGACGGATCTGTGGCTGCTGTAGCCACAAGACGAGCGGCAGACATTTACGGCGTCCACGTGCTGGCTTCGGACATTCAGGAGACGATGAACAACGAGACCCGGTTCGTGGTGCTGGCCTCGGGAGACCATTCTCATACCGGGTCGGACCGCACGTCCCTCTGTTTCTCGTTCGAAGAGGACAGGCCGGGAGCCTTGGTGGAGGTGCTGAGTGAGTTCGCCCAAAGGGACATCAATCTGAGCAAGATCCATTCCCGCCCCTCCAAGGATGCCCTTGGCCGCTACATCTTCCTGGTGGACCTGTACGGACACAGGGAGGACCCCCCGGTGCGCGAGGCGTTAGATCATGTGGAACGCATCACTTCTCGGTTCAGAGTGTTCGGCTCTTACCCACGTTTCTCTGAATAGGCTTCACTAGCCTGCATGATAGGCAAGTGCCGATATAAACCAGTAGGGCAACCCCAGATTATTCCTGTTCCTCAGGCACTGCTCCCCTACGACGTTTCACCATCTCATCCAGCTCTGAAACTTTCTCGGCTGCTGCCTTCTTCCCAACAATGATGGCCCCGTCGATGCGCGCCTTGAGCTCCTTCTGGAAGGTCGGGCCCGAGGCCTCGGGGGCCTGACCGTTCTCTTCCTTGTGTTGGAACTGTGGCGCTGTCGCTAAGACAATCGTAGCTCCAGCTGCGCCACCCATTAAGAAACCTATGATGAAAGCAAACATGACAATAACCCCTTTTGCTTCAGTGAAAATGCCGGGACGCAGTTCCCGGTGGACTAATTGAAGGCGGTATAGTTCGCCGTAGTCGGGCCGGCGCTATTACCTGGAAAACTTGCTGAGAAAGGACAACGCCTTTTTGGCGCCTGCAGCCATACCCCACGTCTTGATGAGTGGTTTCACCACCGCATCAGTGATCATGGTAGACGACGCTGCGACGTTTCCCAAGGTGACCCGAGTATTCTCCAAGTTACCCTTGGCAGCGTCTATCAATCCACCCATCTTGCGGTAGAAGAGGAAGGCAATCAGGATCAGGAGAACGACGAGCAAGGTTCCCATACCGAAAAAGACGATTAAAACTACGTCCCTGATTGCGCCCAGAACTAGCAGGTCTAGCAACTATGTCCTCCTTAGATGCTCGGCGAGATGGTAGCACACGCCTATAGGCGCCGCAATCTGGGCCTTTTGCCATGCAAAAGATTTATTCTCATTGTTGAGCAATGCAGCACACTGATAGACATTTGAGAGCATCAGCTGGGAGGTTTTCCGATCCCCAATAGCATTTGAGGCGCAGGAAGGCTCGACGGTTGCTATGTCTCCTGTCAAAAGCCGGCTGCACCACATAAAACAATCCAGCCGTCAAGACCACACAACCACAATGCGCCACTTCTTCTAGTCCAGCCCCAAGACACCGACAGTGTTACAAGGGCTACTAATGAACCGGCTAATTACAGTGTGAATGTGAATCACTCAATTCATCAGGCGCTACACTTGACGAATCGAATGCGCCGGATCAATAGACGTTACGCTATTGGTTTGCAGGGAGCCCGACTACAAGTCAACAGTCCGCCCGGCAACCACTTCAGCAGAGCTAGAGCACCCTGGCGTGCCAGGAAATGCGTCCAAGAGTTAGTGCGTAAAGGCACTGCCTGCCAAGCTTCAATTAGCCCGCGTTTATCAACATTTTGACATCGCGGGTGATCGGGCCAGGAGTGTTTACGGTTGCCGAGGGATAGACCCTAGCGGACTCTGGGCATGTGACCTACGCCACTGCCAATGGGCTCATTGATGAATACGTCGCCGTTGCGGATCTTCAGGTTATATCCGCACTTGGGGTTGCTGCATACCCATGCTTTATAGCGTATGGGCGCGCCCTGTCCACCAAAATCCGAAAGCGGTAACAGGTCTCCGCTATTGCATGCTTGACAAGTAGGAAATGATTCAGACACCTCTCTCCCCCTCCACATTGTTAATTTTTTTACAAAGTGCTGTGACCCAAATATAACACCTGCCTAGGCAGTTTTCAAGCTAGTCAGGGGATGGGCACATCTCCCTCCCATTCAATACTGGAAGAAGGAATCGGCAACAGACAGTAGGGTGCTCTAGTTCATTACCGAGGGGATAACAGCCGACAGGCGTTATGGTCAGCCCCAGGAGCGAGGCCCTAGGCCGGCAGAGAAGTGCGTGCGATGGCGTCCCGGACTTCGGGGTAGGCGTGTTTGGTCATGCGGGCCGGGAGCTTAGGCTTGGGGCCATCGTCGTCTACTTTGAGGCAGACCAAGGTTGGGCCCGGCTTCTCCAGAATTTCCGGCAGGGCGAGGGAGAACTCCTCCACTTCGTCGAACTCGAAGACGTTGGGGTAGCCCGCAGCCTTCGCCAAGCCCGTGAAGGAGAATTTCTCTGCACCCGGAAGGGGCTGCGCCCCGCTCAGGCCATAGACGTTGTTCTGGTATACGAAGTGAATAAAGTTCGGCGGGGCCATGTTGGCTATCGTGACCAGGGAACCGAGATTCATCAAAAGGCTGCCATCCGAGTCCACAACCTGCACCTTAAGGTCCGGCCTCCCCAACGCCACTCCGAGACCTATGGAGGACGCCTTGCTCATTGAGTTGATCAGGGGCAGGTGGAACTCCCGCCGGTCAGATATCGAGTCCCAGATGGTGAAAGGTGTTTCCGTGGTAATCATCACGGAATCGCCCTGGTGACGGGAAATTATTTTGAGGGCCTCTATGCCGGGGATCATCCCTGTTGGTACTCCGCTCCGATTAGCACGGCCACGGGCATCGATTTTTCCTGGGTCTCCGAATATGCCTGGGATATTCGCCTCACGTCTTCGTCCGTCTCTATCAGATGGTAGTCGATACCCCAAGCTCCCAATACCGGTTCCAGGTAGGTGGCTGCCGAGTCAAGTATGGGACCCTCCCGCTTGAAGCCGCGGTAGCCAATGAATATGAGGAGAGGAAGTCCGACATCCAAGGCCAGACCACGCACCGCGTCGCCCGACTCGTAGAAGCCGGTGCTCTGGATCATGCACACAGGCTTCTGTCCACCAAGGATCAGGCCCATAGCGATCGGTATCGCCTCACCCTCTCGGCAGACGGGCACTAGCTTGATATCGGGGTCCGAGGATACGGCATCGTAGAGGAAGCGGCTCTCGGTGTCGGGAAGCCAGACTACGTGGCTGACACCCAATTTCTTGAGCTCGCCGAGAATTGCGGCGGGGGTAAGCGTCTTTTCGGTAGTAGTCATATCGGGAGGGATGTTAACACACGTAGAAGCTGGGCCCTAGTCCGTGGGAATGATGGCCCGTCTGTGGGAGGCAACCCCGATCTTCTTATCACCCTCAGAAGCTTCTATGGAATAGATAAGCTTATTCTTGTCGACTCCGGTGAGCTCGGCGCGGACAGTGACCTTCCCACCAATCAACGTGGGAGCGATGTGCCGCAGTCCGTCCACGGCGAAGCCAACGGTAGTGAATCCCTTGGGCAGCAGGTGGTCAGTGGCCTTGATGCTGGTGTCCTCCATCAAGCCGAGAAGCGCGGGAGTGGAAAGGACATCCGCGCCCTCCTTGCCGGTGCGGTTGGTAGTCATCTCCTTGTCAACGGTAATGACCTGCTCGGCGCTCAGGCCGGGTTGTAGCATGCTCGTGTCCATAGTGTTGCTCAGTCTCCCTGGGGGTTATTTGGCCCGACGGCTATTTTACAACACGCGGGCCACGTTCCCTAGCCGCCGCTATCCCACCTCCGCCGGTAAAACAGGTATGCGGCAATCAATGACACTGGGATGAGCAATATGATGGCTCCGAGTCCAAGCACCGCCGGCCATCCGTCCACTCCGAACATGGTGTCGAGGCGGTGCAAGATGGCGTCCAGGAGGTCGGGGTCTATGGCGCCTTCGTGATGTGCCAGAATGATCGAGAGCATTAGCAGAGGGGTGCTACGGAGGGGATAGCGTGGGGCTCGGGGTCTGATACTTGATAGAGTATTTCTTTTCCTGGATGGTGAAGGAAGACAGTGCGGCAGGAATCAGGAGCAGGCCGACAATACTGAAGGGAATGAAGTAATTGCCGGTGACATCGTGCATTACCCCTGCGAACTGGACACTGGCTGCGCTTCCGATCTGATGGGCCAGGAAGGCGATGCTGCTGATAGTGCCCAGCCTCTTGACGCCGTACACATCGGCGGTGAGGGAGGTGGTGAGTGGGGCGGTTGCCCACCATGAAAAGCCTGCTATCCCCACAAAGCTCCACAATCCCCAGCCCCCTGGAACCAGCAAGAGCACGGCGTATCCGAATCCCCGACCAGCGTATACCAGGCCCAGCAAGTTCTTTCTTCCCATCTTATCGGAGATAAGGCTTATCCCCACCACTCCCACTATGTTCAGCCCATTCATAATTCCGAAGGCCAGGGCAGCGGTTGACTCCGTGAAACCCTTGTCCACGGCGTAAGGAACAAAGTGGGTCCCCATGATCGCGGTGGTAGCGCCACAAACGAAATAGGCGCCGCACATTTGCCAGATAGGAGCGGAGCGGAAGGCGTGGGCCCAGGACTCCGTTTCCAACGGGCCCTTAGCCGGCTCTGCAGCCGGTTGGCTGCTCTTCCCCACCTCTCGAATTGGGGTGGCATCTCCGTCGGGTAGGAGACCCATCTTCTCGGGATTCTCTCTGATAATGAGGAAGGCTGCCGGCAGGGCAAATACTAGGAGCAAGGCGCCTAGCACGGCCCACGCCGTTCTCCAATGAGTTATTTCTATGAGGTATTGGGTGAAGGGCACCAGCAGCATTCCACCTATGGATGCACCGGCCATGCTGATGCCCAGGACAGTAGCGCGATGTCGGCGGAACCACTTTGCCAACATAGCACCGGTTATCGGGTCCCCCACCCCACTGGTGGCAACAGACGAAACTATGCCGAAAAGGGCGATGAGGAACAGGATGTGGAAGGTCTGCATGAGCAGAACAGTGGCCACACCCAGGACGAGAAGGCTGGGGATAACGATTCTCCGGGCGCCGTACCGGTCATACAGTCTGCCAAGGAAGGGCTGGGTAAGGCCGTTGACCAGCAGACCGATTGACGCAGCGAGCGAGATTTCGCTTCGGGACCATCCGAAGTCGTCGCTCATGGGTATAACGAAGACAGTGAAGCTGCTGCGCCCACCCAGAGAAACGAAGTTGATGAATAGGCATAACCCGACAATCAGCCACCCATAGAACAGAGGACTGCGGGAGGACCGGCCTGCCTGGGGGCCAACTGGATCAGCCATAATGAGATCCGAGGGCTGAATTTGCGGAGCTAGAGCGTCAGCGTAACACTAACGTGCGAAGGTTGGCAAAGCAGTGTACTCGTTCGATAGGTTAGTGACACACTGGCCTTTTCTTCAGTCCTCCAGAGGCGGATCTTAGATTGTGGGGTTTCGGTTTCCGTTCTGTCTGTTAGGTTTTGGGTTGGCGATGAAAGACGCTTGCTGGATTAGGCTCCCTACATTTAGATAATGCGGGCATGGAGGCGTCCCGGGAGCGTGGGACGGGTCTCCGCCGCCGCCTAGACCTGGAAGTATGGTCGGACGTACGGGTCCGTCATCCGTCATAGGCTCCGATGCAGGGTTGGCTGCGCTGTCCGCCGTAGGCGGGTGCAGGAAGGGGAAAGTCCAGGGTCAGTTCCCCTCGCAGGAGTACGGGGTATCCAGTTAGCCGACGATGTCCCGGAGCCGGGAGACGGCGGCAGCCCAGTTTATTTGGGAAGCGGACAGAGAGCCGAGCGGTCCTCGGCTACGGGCTGCCCCGTTCCGCTCATGGGACAAGGTTGCTCCGTGAGGAGACTTTTCAAGTACGGTCCAGGGCGTCTTCCATCGCCTAGTGGTCAGGGAAGGGGGCACGGGACCCGGTGGGGATGAGGAGATGGCGTCGGTTGCTTGAGCCGCGGGCCTGCGCGAGGGCCGTTGGGATGGGCTGAGGCGTTGAGTCCTCGGGGGCTTCCCTGGGTTTTTGGTTCCTCCTTAAGGTGGTTGGGTTAGGTGGTCTAGACCTGGCTGTAATATAGAACATAGGTACTTATAATGTCAAGAGGGCGCATGACTTCATAATTTTGGTTACCGAGCGGGGGAATGCACCTCAAAATTACGGTTACCCAAACCACGGGGAGGTAATCGTGAACCGAGTGAGCATTCAAGAGTACTGCGAACGACAGCGGGACAGGTACCGCGAGGCCGACAGGACCGAGAAGGGAAGGATCCTCGACGAGGTGGTAGCTGTGACCGGCTACCACAGGAAGTCGGCCGTCCGGCTGCTGTCCGGTCGGACTCGAAAGGGGAGAGGCGGCCGTGTGGGTAGACCGGTCGAGTACGGTCCTGAGGTGGCGGCGGCGGCCAGGGTGGTTCACGAGGCTGCCAGCGGCATCGGAGCCAGGAGGCTGCAGCCCTTTGTGGGGGAGATGGCGTCACGACTGGAGGCATTCGGAGAGTTGGAGATCGACCCTGCCACTGATACTCTGCTCAGGCGTGCAAGTGCGGCAACTCTGGAGCGGCTCCTGGCTGCGGACCAGGTGCCCGTTAGAAAGAGGACGCACAGCCTGACCAAGCCCGGGACACTGCTTAGGAACCGCATTGCCGTGCGTACCTTCAGGGACTGGGACGATGCGAGGCCGGGCTTTGTCGAGGTGGACACGGTGGCACACTGCGGTCCGACGGTTGAGGGGTTCCACCTGTGGACGGTTACGGCGGTGGACGTGGCCACTGGGTGGGTGGATATGGACGTGGTCTGGGGTAAGACACAGGAGCGTGTGGGAGCTGCCATACGCAGGATGCATCGGAGGCTGCCCGTCCCTCTCCTGGGCCTGGACAGCGATAATGGGTCAGAGTTCATCAACAGAGGGCTCTACACCTACTGCGAGGAGAACGGGATCAGCTTCACCAGGAGCAGGCCCTACCGTAAGAACGACAGCGCCCACGTCGAGCAGAAGAACGGTGCTGTGGTGCGGCGTCTGACCGGACACGCACGGTACGCCTCGTCAGCGGCCTTCAAACAACTCACCGAGGTCTACTCGCTGGCGAGGCTTCACGTGAACTTCTTTCAGCCGGTCCGAAGACTCACTGCGAGGAGTGGGCACAGGGCCAAGGTCATCCGACACCACGACGAGGGAGCGACCCCGTACCAACGGATGCTCAGCAGCGGTGCAGTCTCACGAACTCGGCAGATGTTGCTGGAGAAGCTCTACCTGTCGCTCAATCCGCTCTGGCTGAGCCGTCAGATCGATGCCGAGACCGACAAGCTGCTGGGGCTAGCATGGCGTCAGGGTCAGCCGCTATCCTGGAACACTGCCGGTAACCGCAATTATGAGGTCAATTCCCTCTCCCGGTAACCATCAATTTTGAGGTCGCACGGGGGGTGATGTCACCCCTCTATGTGAACGGGATCATGCAGCTTGACACTTGTGCGCCGTGTTAATCTAGCGCTTGGATCACCATTCGCCTTTTATCTACTTCCACTGTGACGGAGGCACACCGATGCCAAGCTCAAAACCAGCTTTTCTGACCGAGACCTATTCCGGCTATTTGCACAGGGACATACCCACGGAGGACGTGGACCTGACCCACGTCGGGCCCGGGACCCCGACCGGCGAGTATTTGCGGCGGTTCTGGCAGCCCGTTGCCCACTCCGACGAACTGAATGACCTGCCTGTCAGAATACGCATCCTCGGGGAGGACCTGGTTGCTTTTCGGGATGACGCCGGAAGAGCGGGGCTGCTGGAGCTGCACTGTTGCCATCGGGGCACGTCTCTGGAGTACGGCAAGATCGAGGACGGGGGCATCCGGTGCTGCTACCACGGCTGGCTCTTCGACATCAGCGGCAAGATACTGGAGACGCCGGGTGAGCCTGATACCAGCACTCTCAAGGACCGGCTCTACCACGGCGCCTACCCGGTCCACGAGTTCAATGGCCTCGTCTTCGCCTACATGGGCCCCCCGGACAAAATCTACCCCTTCCCGATGTACGACGCCTACACGGCGCCCGGAATGAGCCTCGCCGTCGGGACGAAGAACATCAAGCACTGTAACTGGCTACAGGTGATGGACAACGTTGTAGACCCGGTGCACGAGGCATTTCTCCACGCAGGCATAAGCAACGTCCAATTTACGGACTCTGCGGGTCGGCCCATCGAAGCCCTGCTGGACGTGGGTGCGTTTGAGGTGCTGGAGTCACCGATCGGGCTGATGTGCTGTGTGACCCGACGGATTGACGGTCACATCTGGTCGCATAACGTCGAGTACATCGCCCCGAACATCGGCCACATCCCCCTGCCCCCCGACCTGCCACCCCAGTACAACGAGGGGCAGGACCAGGTCTGCTTCTATCCGACCCTGTTCCGGTGGCGAGTGCCCCAGGACGACACCAATACGCTGGAATTCACCTTCACCCGGACGCCGGAGGGCGAGGAAGACGCCTATACCAACAACCCTGAGTTCGCAACGATGGCACAACTAGCGGGCACTGCCAGACCCTATGAGGACAGGCAACGCTTTCCCGCCGACTACGACGCGCAGGTCGGGCAGCGGGACATTGCCGTCCACGACCTGGAACACCTGGCAACAACGGATCGGGGGGTAATCTTGATGCGCCGCATGATCCGAGACGGCATCCAGGCAATGGACCGTGGAGAGGACCCGGTCGGCGTCTTCCGTGAGCCGATAACCGACCCCATCCCCACCTACGGCTACGAGGCCTCCGCCAAGGTGCCATCCGCCCCTACCCCGGAGGAAGATGCAGAGCTGATCCGCCAAACTGGGATGCGGTTTGCGAAGGGTTACTTGTCGGAGCCACCGGCGCAGTCGCCATATTTGAGATTGAAGTAGGAGAGCTGCAATGATCCTAGGTATTAAGAACAGGACTGAGAACTGGAAGACGGCACTGACTTTCGCGCGTATGTATCCTGAGAATCTCGCTTCCTTAGCCAACAACCTTTTGAAGTCTTACTGTGAGTTTGACGACTGCAACCTGCCAAGGCTTCGGCCCGGTCAAGTAAAGTTAGAACTGTTCTGGAAGGGCGTCCGCGACCACGTCTACAAGACCAAGGAAGAAACTCCTGATTTAACTGACGAATTTGCTCAGCACTACAGATGTCTATTTCCCGACTTGCACCACAGCATCAAATGTTTCAGGACGCCCGAGGGGTGGAAGTTCCGAAAATTGGAGCCAGATAACTATGTCGTCCCCAACGAAGCAAAGGTGGCTAAAAGGCTTTACGATAACCTCTTTAACACTGAGATCGATATCGTATTGGAATCTCCAAATCATCTGTTTATTGGAGAGGCCAAGCACGAGATGAGTTTTGGTACTGACAGTGGCGACATTTTAGTCCACCAGCTAATACGCCAGTATGTGATGGGTAAAATCTTACTTAAACATCTCAATCGCAATAAGGCTGTGGTTCCATTCGTGGTGTGGGACAAAGACGACACGAAAAGACGTGAAGTTCAGGTCCAGTTCATGGTTTGCAAGGGCTGGCTAAAGAAGGAGAACATATTAACTTGGTCTAGGGTTGAAAAGCTGTCCGGCATTCATTGTTCGGATGAAGACATTTCCCGTGGCTGACATCCGTTTCGATATTGCCATCGTGGGGGGAGGGGTGGTTGGGTTGGCGACTGCCCTTCAACTTTCCCGACGCTTCCCATCGGCGCGGTGTGTGGTGCTGGAGAAGGAAGACGGTCTCGGGAGGCACCAGACCGGGCACAACAACTGCGTAATTCACACCGGCATCTACTATCGCACGGGCTCCCTGAAGGCGAGAAACTGCGTGCGCGGCGCCCGGATGCTGAAAGCCTTCTGTGACGAGAACGATGTCGAATACGAAGACTGTGGCAAGGTCATCGTGGCAACCAACCCGGAGGAGGTCCCGGCCCTGGAGGAGTTGTACCGTAAAGGCACGGCCAACGGGGTTTCGGGGCTGGAGCTGATTGGGCCCGAGAGGCTGCGGGAGATCGAGCCCCACGCCAACGGAGTGAAGGCGATCCACTCTCCGGAGACGGCAATCGTGGACTACAACGCAGTCACGGATGCTTACGCACAGCTGTTCAGGGAGTCGGGTGGGGAGGTGTGGACGGGAGCGCGGGTCAGGGGAATAGGGTCTCGGGCGGAAGGGCTTGAGATCAACACGGAGCGAGGCACGGTTTCCACTCGATACCTCGTCAACTGCGCCGGGCTCCATGCAGACCACATCGCAGCTATGGCGGGCGTCAAGACCAACGTCCGGCTCATCCCCTTCCGCGGCGAGTTTTACGCTCTCAAGCCTGCTGCCAAGGGCTACGTGCGCAACCTGATCTACCCGGTCCCCGACCCCCGCTTCCCGTTCCTGGGAGCGACATTCGGGAGGATAAAGGGAGGTGTCATCAGGAGTGGGCCCAACGCTATGGTCGCCGGGTCCCGGGAGGGATACTCCATCACCGACTTAGACCCAAAGGAAGCGTGGACTATCCTATCAATGCCGGCCTTCTGGAGGATGGCGATGCGCTACTGGCGGACGGTCCTACAGGAGGTCTATTTCTCGCTGAGCAAGAAGGCTTATGTGAAGTCGATGCAGAAGCTAGTGCCAAGCGTTAGGGTGGAGGACCTGGAGAAGTGGGGGAGCGGGGTACGGGCCCAGGCAGTGCTGCCGGACGGCAACATGGTCGACGACTTCGTGATTAAGGAAACACGGAACGCGGTGCACGTGATCAATGCGCCGTCTCCGGGGGCTACGTCCTCGCTTTCGATAGGGGAATATGTCACCGACCGGGCCGCTTCCGTTTTTGATCTGCCCACCGCTTGAAGGGTATATCAGTCTCCGATCGCGCCTCGCATCTCTACTTCTTAACACCCCAGCACCATGCGGCTGGCGTGCCCACCCCCCTCACCCCGACTACCTGACCACCCCGTGCCTCGACCCATGCTTCAACCTCCTGGCCGGTGAGAGGAGCGCCGTCCCAGGTCTTACCCGCCTCCCGAGTGTCGATCCCAAAGAGGCGTGGGAGCAGGGGAATACGCCACCGATCGAGAATTCCCCAGATCAGCCGTCCCCTCCGCCCGACCTTCCGTCGGGTCTCGCCGTTGTACTGAAATAGGAACCCGCCCCCGGGCCTGAGGACACGGAGCATTTCGGCCACGTTGTGGAGGACGATCTCTTTATGCGGCACGTGCTGGAAAACGAGGAAGCTGAAGGCAAAATCTAGAGACCCATCCGAGATGGTGGTCAGGTCAAAGCCGTCGGAGACTTCCCAGGTGACGTTGTTCAACTCGGGGCAGAGGGATTGGCCTTGCTGGACCATCTCGGGGGAGACGTCGGTCGCACGGACGGAGCGAAAGCGGCGAGAGAGCGCCTTGGTCATCCGGCCCACCCCACACCCCAACTCCAACATCGCTGAGTCCACAGGCTCTAGGCCCAGCTCCTTGATGATGGGATCTACGAAAAGCTGACAGTCCCTCTCGCCGGACTCAAAGAACTCGTCGGGGTCCCACTTGTGCCCAACTTTCCAGGTCGAGTAGTAGAAAGCATCGGCGTGGGCGCGTTCGTCCCAGTCCCGCCTCATACGCGGGCCCCATGTTTCTCTTATGTTGCGGTCATCCATCGGAGATGGGCCATAGTAGCGGAAATGCCGGGATGATGTGCAAGTCGGGGGAGGGATACGGAAAGACGAGGAAGGGAGCCGGGCGGTAGAATGGCCGGTGCCGGCTTTGCCCATTGCCGGACTCTTAATGCAAGGGAAAGTGAAAGATCCAATGATTCGACGAGTGGCAATTATCGGCGCGGGCGGGTTCGGGGAGGTTATGTTGGCGGCAATGACCGGGCCCGAGGAACGAGCGCAGGGAGTCGAGTTGGTTGCCTCCCACAGACGGCCGGAGCGGTGTGCAGAGCTCCGAGAGAAATACGGTATTACTGTCTACGCCGACAACCGGGAGGCATGCGAAGGAGCCGATGTAATCTATCCGCTTGTCAGGCCCGATCAGATGGGGGTTCTGATGGAGGAGATCGGTCCGGGGATCGGGGACGGGCAGATAGTCGCCGCGGGCGCTGCATCGCTGCCCCTGTCATTCTACCGCCGGTATCTGTCTTCCAAATGCACCCTGGCCTGGGTCTTCCCGACATCGTATATGTCACTGAGGCTGGGCTACCTGGCCCTCTGCCCCGAACCGGGTTCGGACCCGGAGCGTATCCGAGACCTGGAATCCTATTGGGGCCGCTTTTGCGAACATGTCATCACCATCCGGGAGGAGGCGATGGACACGTTCGTATTGCTCCACGCGGCGGGTCAAACGTTTATATGGCCGGTGCTCAAGGCCTTCGTAGAGTTCGGGTCTGCCAACGGGTTTACCAGTGCGGAAGCGCAGGCTATAACGCTAAGCACTCTGGAGTCGATGGCGAGATGCCTGAAGACACAGGACGCCAGCCCTATAGCATTAGAGGGGATGATGGAGGAGTACTCTATTCCCAGGAGTCTGACGGAATCGGGGATTGCGGTGCTCAGACGTAATTACGTGGAGTCGATCTACGCCCAAACTTTGGAAGCAGGGATGACACAGGCGCGGGTCAATCGGGAAGAAGCAATTCGCCCTTCCAACCACCAAAATACTGCCTGAGGATAAGGGAAAAGACCGAGCGGAGGATGGCCCAATAACTCCCAGACCCAAATTGTTCTACGGATGGTGGATCGTCATCGGCTCAATACCGGTGTCGATCATTACGGGGGCATTCTTCTATGGATTCTCGGCGCTGTTCGACCCGATTATCGAGGAGTTCGGGTGGTCGAGAGCCCTGACCTCTGTGGCCTTTGCGTTGCAGCAAGGGGAGAGCGGGATAGCTGCGCCGGTGGTGGGCGTGCTGGTCGACAAGCTGGGCCCGAGGCGAGTCATCATGGTGGGCGGGGTTATCTACGGGGTCGGGTTTCTCCTTCTGGGCTACATAGATGGGCTGGGGATGTTCTACGTTATGTTCCTGGTCATCTCCGTAGGGTCCAGCGGGTGCAACCCAATCGTTACATATATTGCTGCGGCCCAGTGGTTTCGCCGAAAGAGAGGCCGGAGCATGGGGATCATCTCGCTGGGCTCGGCGTTCAGCGGGATCATGGTTTACCTGCTCGTGGTGCTTATTTCCCAGTTTGGGTGGCGGACCACGGTACAAGTGTTGGGTATTGCATCATGGGCGGTCATCCTGCCGCTAGCCCTGGTATTCAGGCATCGGCCTGAGCAATATGGACTCCTGCCCGACGGCGACGTGGCAGGAACTAATTCCCCCGTCTACTCCAGACGCACGGAGGTCGACTTTCGTTTCAAGGAGGCTTTATCCACGCGGACCTTCTGGTACCTGGGGGCTGTGTTTACGCTGTGGACGCTGGTCCACGGGGCGGTAATCTCCCAGTTGATCTCTGCACTGAAGCTGGATGGAAACGTATCGTTGACCGTGGCGGGCGCAGCGGCCGCGGGGGTACCGCTATTCAGCGTGATAGGTCGGCTGGGGATGGGATCGCTGTCAGATTTCGTCGATAAGAAGGCTGTAGTGGTGGTCAGTCTGGCAATCCAAGCTATGGGGTTGGTGCTGTTAGCCAACCTTGCGACACCTTTGCTGGCTATAGCAGGGTCATTTTTCTATGGGGTGGGGTCGGGTGGGGTGATACCGGTGCGGTCGGCGCTGCAGGCCGACCTGTTCGGGGCCCGGAACTTCGGCACGATACAAGGCGGGCTCCGGCTTTTGTCCACGGCGGGAGGGGTAGCCGGCCCGATCATGGCCGGGGGAATAGCCGACGCGCAGGACTCCTACCGGCTGTTCTACTACATATGCGTCGGGGCACTGGTGGCAACAGCGGTATTTGTGATGCTGCTGAGACAGCCTCGGGTGCCGGGCGAAGTTAAAGCTGAGCGAATGAGCAGATAGCGCCCCGTTCTCCTTTCCATGCTGTACAATTGCTTAACGTATTCGCAGTTAATCCTGCAAGTAAGGTGAGAAATGGTAACTGCAGAGACCATCACGCCAATCTATAGAGTCGAGGGAAGGTTCCCTCCCAATCAGAGCGCCCAGGCCAAAATCATCGATCTGGCTGGCATTCGTCACAGTTCAGGAGAGGTAGTAGGCACATACGACGATATAATTGACCAAGCTTGGTCTTGCCAGGAAACGCATGACTACCAAGGAGCAATATCCTATTACACTAAGGCAATTGAACTTTGTCCGGATATAGCAGGCTTATATGTGAACCGTGGAGTTGCCTATGAAAGCATAGGCAATCTGGACTTGGCGCTACAAGATTTCAGCACGAGTTTAAATCTAGCGCCCTCATCGCAAGCGCATCACAATCGTGGCAACATCTACTTTAAGAAAGGTGATTACAACCGAGCCATAAAAGACTACTCCAATGCGTTGGATCTAAATCCGCGCAACATAGAAGCCTATAATTATCGTGGTCACTCCTACATACACAAATCGGATTATGATCACGCCATTCGGGATTACGAAAAAGCGTTAGCTCTAGACCCCAATAATGCAACCTCCTACGTAAGCATTGGCAGCGTTCACTCCCTTCTAGCCAACTATGAGCGCGCCATAACTTACTTCGAGAAAGCTTTGGCTCTGGACAGACGCGACCCCTACCTCTATCTAGAGCGAGGAATAGCTCACAGCAAAAAAGGCGACTTGGACAAAGCTATAGAGGACTTTGGAGAGTCGATAGTCCTAGACCCCGGCTACATCTATGCCTACTATGCACGCGCGATTGCGTTCGCCAGGAAAGGTGAGTTGGACTGGGTGATCCGAGACCTCGATAGGGCATTAGAATTGGACCCCAACCGTGTCTTCTTATACGTTTGGCGCGGCTCGGCACATTCGGATAAAGGCAACCTAGACCAAGCCATCCGTGACATAGACAAGGCATTGGCCCTAGACCCGAACAATTGCAACGCATATAACGATCGCGGAGTTGCATATCTAAGAAAGGGCAACCATGCCCGTGCAATGCAAGATTTCGACAAGGCGCTAACTCTAAGGCCAAACAAGGCAGCCTTCACCAATCGCGGGATTGGTTTTATGGTAATCGGAGAATGGGGAAAAGCCCGGACAGACCTGATCAGTGCCAGTAATATGGGGGCGAATCTGGTTACAGCTTTCCGTGCCAGTTATCGTGACGTTAACGACTTCCAGCAACGAACTGGGCTCAAGGCACCGGAAGACATTGTAGACATGGTCAGCATCGAAGAAACTATATCAAAGCCAGACGCAGGGTTGTCAGTCTTGGAAACGGTCCGGAAAATCCGAGAATCCATTCCGGCCGGCGCATTCGATAGCCTACCGTCCGACGGTGCAAGGAACTACAAACATTATCTTTACGGCTGGCCAAAGGAATAGGCCCAAGTGAAAACGGTTTTTGCTGACACTGGATACTGGATTGCACTGCTGAATCCCCGAGACACCCTGCATGAAAAGGCGAAGCGACTGGCTACACAACTTGCCCCTTTCCGTATTGTTACCACAGAAATGGTATTAGTTGAATTCCTGACTTACATAAGCGCCGGAGGGCAGCAACTAAGGCAACGTGCTGCAGAGACGGTCACTAGCTTGAAAATCGAGCCTAACGTAGAAGTTGTCCCACAGACAAGCAATCAGTTTGAGGCTGCCTTAGATCTGTACGCTTCACGATCTGATCAACACTGGAGCCTAACCGATTGTGCGAGTTTTGTGCTGATGAGGCAAAGGTGCATTTGGGAGGCCTTGGCTGAAGACCACAATTTCGAGCAAGCTGGGTTCGCAACTCTCTTAATTTAAGAAGTGAGGTGCGATTGATACTCATCTACGAGATGGATCTGTCCAACCGATACCCCCCCACCACCCCCAACTCCTCCCCCCGCCCCACCTCCTCCGCCACCGTACGGCCAACTATCGCTGCTAGTGTTATGCCGCTGTGCATGACCGCGGCATAGACGCCCTCCACGCCGGGAACTGGTCCGATTAGCGGGAGGCCGTCGGAGGGCAAGGGCCGGAGGCCGATGCGGAATTCTTCGATGGGCAGGGAACCGAGGCCGCGTATGTCCTGGGCGGCGATGTCGCGGAGGCCGTAGAGCCATGAGGGAGGCTTTGAAGTATCGGTGTACTCGTCGGCCATGATATCGAAATCGTCGCTGCCGATTATGACGCCACCTCCCTCAGTCGGGCGGCAGTGGTATTTGCCGGGATATACAACGCCGTTGAGCAGGGGGGTCGGGGGGCGAAACTTGACTAACACGCCAACCGAGCGACCCAATGGAAGTCGATAGCCCAAGGGGGCCAGAATACCCACGCTCGACACACCAGCCGCCACGACGACCTGGTCCCCAGCCACGAACCCAAGGCCGGTATCAACGCCCGTGGCCCGTCCACCGGAAGAGACTATCTCGATTACCGGGCATGAGTCCATGAGCCTAGCGCCCATATCGACGGCCCTGTCACATAGGGTACGGGCCAGGGTCTCGCCTTCTACCCAACGTTCGTTGGGGAGATAGAGGACTGGGCCGGAGTGGTCTTTGACTCGGACGTTGGGCTCAATCTTGGAAGCCTGTTGCGGGGAAAGGACTTCATGGGGGTAATCCCACTCTTCCAACTCTGCAAGGGTACGGTCGAAAGTCCGAAGGCTACCGGGCATCGACCCGGGCCAATGGAGCGCTCCCCGAGACCCGATTCCGCTGTTTGGCCCCAGCTCTTCTTCCAGTTGGTCGTACGCCTCGACACCCAAACGGCTGAAGCGGTGGTAATGCTCGGGCCGCTTTAGGACGGCGTTCACGTAGGCTGTCGACGTCCCCGAAGTCCCTCCACCCGGCCTGCCACGCTCGATCACGGTGACGCGTGCGCCCGCTGCGCTGAGATAGTAAGCTATTGAAGCGCCGATCACGCCGGCGCCTATTACTATTGCGTGCAAAGTTCCACCGGCGGTGATGATACTGAGAGTCGAGTCTATGGGCAACCGAAACGAAATCAGGAGCCGAGTCGAATAACTATGAGCAGCGAATCCCTCACTCTACAAGCACTGAATATCGCTCCCGTAAAATCGCTGGGATTGTGCCACCCACAAACGGTGCACGTTAGTAAGGAAGGAATCATAGAAGACCGGCGGTTCCACGTCATCGACGCGGCTGGACGGCTAATGACTCAGCGTCAGATCAGCAGGATGGTGCAGGTCAAAGCCGAGTACCAGCTACACCCCGAGCGGTTGTCCCTGACTTTTCCCGACGGCTCCACCATCGAAGGGAAGCCCGAGCCGGAGGACACGGTGAAGACGTTCATATTCGGGCGCATGGTCGGGGGCAGGGTGGTGGGGGGCAGCTTCTGCGAAGCTCTGTCACACTTCTGCGGCGCCGACATCCGGCTGATAAAGTCCGACAAGCCCGGCCAATGCCAGGACACATACCCGATTTCCATACTGTCTCAGGCGTCGCTGGACTTCCTGGGAGGGCAGGAAGGGGTGTCGAAGCCCATGGACAACCGGCGATTCCGCCCGACCTTCTTCATCGAGAACTCGACGCCCCACGAGGAGGACTCATGGGTAGGGGAAGAGGTGTCGGTAGGGCCGGAGGTGCGGGTAAAGGTCGTGGCCAGGGACCCGAGGTGCGCCATAACCACCCATGACCCTGACACGGGGGAGCGTGACATGAACACCCTCCGCGTAATCCTGAGCTACCGCCCCGACCCACAAGCCGCCTATTTCGGCGTCTATGGCACAGTTTCGAGGCCGGGGAGTGTGAGTGTCGGGGATGGGGTGGGGGTGGTGGGGTAGAGAGACCTACTCCTGCCCCGGGACCCAGAGGCCCTGCTTGCGGCGGTCCTGGTCAATGCGCTGCATGACCTGCTGGAACACCTCGTAGGGCTGCGCGCCGGAGATCAGATAGCGGTCCAGGATGAAGGCAGGTACACCCGAAATGCCGTAGGCCCGGGCCTGCATCAGCTGGTTTGCGACCGTGGGTCGGTAGTTCTCTCCGCCTCCAGTCGACTCGTACTCCTCCCAGTCCATGCCGCACTCTTCGAAGATGTCCTTTAAGACGTCGTCGACGCCTATGTTGCGGCCCTCTTCCCAGAATGCCCTGAAGACTGCCTTATGGAAGTCATCGAACTTGTCCTGCTCTTTGGCAAACTCGCTGGCCTCAAAGGCGGGGATGGTGTAGGGAGTGACCTGTTGCCGGCGCATCTTGGTAAGGCCCGCCTCCTCGGCGGAGTCCTTCATGTGACCTCGGAGGTCGGAGGTCTCACCCTCCTTGAAGGGCCGGGGTGTGCCCTCGGGCGGGGTGCCGGGCACCAGCTCGAAGGCCAGCCACTCGACATCAACGTCGTATTCTTCAGCCAATCTTTCGGTCCGTTCCAGGCCGATGTAGCACCAGGGTCAGATGTAGTCGGAGAAGATCTGTACTTTAACGGGATCCATGTGAAATCACCTGCTTGTTTCTAAGGAGCCGGGCCTCGGGGCGAGTTTATGAGTGGACAGCAAGCGTGTCAATGCAGACACTAGAGTTTAGGGAGCACGTCCTCGGCGAGGATGTGAGTCTGCTCTGTGGGGTCGTAGACGGGGTTGAGCATGAGCATATCCAAGTCCTCTTCTACCACGGTAGCCAGCTCTTCAATCACCTGCTGCACGGGCCCGTACACCGCCACCCGACCTGCAAGCTCGGAGTCGTGATAATACTCTCCGAACCACTGACTCATCTTTCGGCCCACCGACTCCCTGTCTGGTCCAATGCCGATGAATATGCGCTTGGATATTGGGAAGTGGGCCGGGTCGCGACCCTCCTTTTCCAAAAGTCCGCGCACGAAGACGATTTGGTCTTTGAAATCGGCGATGGTAGACGCTCCCGCACCCATCCATGCGTCGGCGTACTTCACGGCTCGTACCAATGCCCCCTTGGCGTGACCCCCGATCCATATCGGGGCACGGGGCTGCTGTAAGGGCTTTGGGGCGATAGTTACCCCGTCCAGGTCCAGGAACCTGCCTTTGAAGGTAACTTCCGGCTGAGTCCAGAGTGCCTTGATAACCTCGATTTGCTCTTCAAAGCGAGTGGCTCGGGCCTCTGGGGTGATGCCGAAAGCGGGGTAGACCTCGATATCGCTGCCGATTCCCAGGCCCATGATGAAGCGTCCACCGCTGATCTGGTCGATACTCGCGCCCGACTTTGCCAGATGAACGGGGCTGCGATAAGGAGTGACGATGACGGATATGCCGAGCTTTACCTTGGTCGTGTGCCGGGCGGCGTAGGCCAGCAGGACGAAGGGGTCAAGAGTCTGGATGGCGCCTATGGCCTGGTCGTGGGTCCACACGCTTTCGAAGCCCAGGGACTCGATCAGTTTCAGGTTCTCTTCGATTACGGAAATGTCGAAAGGACCATCGGGGAAGGTCTGGGGGACTGCTATTCCGACCTTGGTCCGTTTCCCAATGACTATGCTGATGGTGCAACTCCAAGTCCAGTGTGGAGACATTTTAGCAGGGGGAGCCACGGATGGGGAAAGCAGTTCGCGTGTGGACTAGCCCCGATGTTGGAGTTAACCTTATTGGCATGGCCGAGACCTCTGCAGAAAGCCAAGACCCGGGGCTTCTCCCAGGCCCGGGCCCCTCGCTGGCAAAAGGGGCAGGCCCGGGCGCCGAAGCAGCAATCAGGAGACCCAGGATCTTCTATGGCTGGTACATGGTCGTCTGCGGATGGATCGCCCTTACCCTCGGCTACGGTATCCTCTTCTCTGCGCCCCTCATTTTCTTCGAGTCCTGGTCCGACACCTTTGGCTGGGGCCGCGGCACCATCTCCAACGCGTTCTCACTTAGCCTTCTGGCTGTGGCTCTAGCCTCGCCCGGCGCAGGCAAGATTACCGACAAGTACGGCTCGCAGCCCGTTATGTTGTTCGGGGGAGTGATGTTGGGGGTAGGGGTGTTCCTGCTCCGCTGGATCTCCGAGCCCTGGGAACTGTATGCGACGATGATGATCGCCGCCCTGGGGTTCGCCTTCTGCGTGGCCGTGCCGGTCAACGTACTCATAGCCCGATGGTTCGAGCGCAGGCGGAGTCTTGCGATAGCGATTACGTATACGGGCATCGGAGCCGGGGGGCTGATCACCATTCCTTTGGCCACAGCCTTCATAGAGCTGTACAGCTGGCAGACTACCACTAGCATATTGGCCATCACCGTGTGGGCCCTGCAAATTCCCATAAGCATATTCGTTGTCCGCAGAGACCCGCAGTCCATGGGTCTGCGCCCCGACGGCGACCCGGAAGTTGTTCCCTCCCTTGAAGAAAGACGTGCGCGCTCGGAAACACCACCCTCCGCCTCATTACCCGGGGTGGCACTAAGCCAGGCAGCCAAAACGCTGAAGTTTTGGATAATCGGTGTGCTGTTCTTCGTGGCGTTATGCAGCTCCTTCGGAACCTTCACCCAGACCCAGCCTTTCCTGGGAGACCTCGGCTATGTACCTGAGGTGGCATCGGCTCTGCTTGCGGCCAACGGCGGGATGGTGATCTTCAGCAAGTTCTTGTACGCGTACCTTAGCGACAAGGTCCCCATCAAGGCTATCCTGGGCACGGCCACCATCGGAGCTATGATGGCCCCGACTGTGATGTTCAGTGTGGTCTTCCTGGATGCGCCGAGATTCATGGGATTATTGATACCCCTTATCCTGGCCAGTGCGGGAACGGCGTTCAGCGCCATAGTTCCGATAGTGGCAGCCTCGAATTTCGGGATAAGGAACGTGGGAGCGATATCGGGCGCATTGGGCAGCTTTGCGCTTTTCGGGATGGCCGCGGGCCCGACCGTAATCGGCAATATGTATGAATTGAACGATAGCTATGCTTTGCCTTCCGGGATGTTTATGGTTTGCATGTTCGGAGCCTTTCTGATGCTTATGAGGGGGCCGGCGCTGGGGGGAGGCAGCGGACAATTCGCACGCCGAATTCTGCGAAGGCGTGGATCCGGTGAAAAGGAATTGGGTGCACACTCGGGGGGCAGCGGTTGAGCTTCGACTTTGACGTGGGGGTGATAGGCGGGGGGATACTCGGGCTCTCGGCGGCGCGGGAGTTGGGGCTCAGGTATCCGGGCCTCGGCATAGTTGTCATCGAGAAGGAGAAAGAACTAGCCCGGCACCAGACTGGACACAACAGCGGCGTTATCCACTCGGGCATCTACTACAAACCCGGCTCCCTAAAGGCTCAGAACTGCGTTACCGGCGCCCGAATGCTTACCGAGTTCTGCGACGACCACGGCATACCCTACGAAAAATGCGGCAAGGTCATCGTGGCGGTGGATGATTCGGAGGCCCCGGCGTTGGAGGAGCTATACCGTCGGGGGACGGCAAACGGGGTCCCGGGCCTTCGGAGGATCGGGCCGGATGAGCTGAAGGAACTGGAACCCTACGCCCGAGGCGTCGCCGCCCTTCACTCACCCGAGACCGGGATAGTCGACTACACCCAGGTGGCCAAGGCCTATGCCTCGGATTTCGAAGGGTCGGGGGGCCGAGTCTCCTTGGGGACAGCGTTGTTGGGGGTCAATTCCTTGCCCGGCGGAATGGAACTCATCACGTCGGGTGGCAGCCTGCGGGTGAAGCATCTCATCAACTGTGCGGGGCTCTACGCGGACGTCGTCTCCGAAATGACGTCGCCCGACCGCGACGTTCGCATAGTCCCCTTTCGCGGGGACTATTACACACTATCACCTCGGGCCGAGGGTCTTGTGCGCGGCCTGATTTACCCCGTCCCCGATCCCGCATTCCCATTCTTGGGCGTACACTTCACCAAGACCGTGCGCGGGTACACGGAAGCGGGGCCCAATGCAGTTCTAGCTTTCGCCAGAGAGGGATACACTATCGGGAGCGTCAACCCGCGTGAATTTCTGAGGACCCTGTCCTTTCCGGGGTTCTGGCTGCTGACTCGGCAATATTGGCGCATGGGAATGCAGGAGTTCTTTCGGTCGGTGAGCAAGCAGGCGTTTCTCAAGGCAGCGCGCAGACTGGTACCCGAAATCCAGAAGGAAGATCTGGTGGAGCGAGGGGCTGGGGTGAGGGCGCAGGCGGTCGACCGCAAGGGCCGGTTGCTGGATGACTTTCTGATCAGCAGTGGCAATAATACAGTGCACGTGAGGAATGCGTCTTCTCCGGGGGCAACGGCATCAATTGCCATAGGCCGGCATGTTGTAGACGCAGCAGAGAAGGCCTTCGGGTTGAAAGGGAGCTAGGAAGGGAGAGACCGATGGCAGGACCGCAGTTAGTCGACGTTCACATGCACATATACAGGTCCCGGGAGTGGGGCGCCAGACGCCTCGCCAACTACAGCATTGGCGAATACGGAGAGAAGGAAAACGTAACCTCCCCCTCCTCCAACGGCAGCGCTGAGGAGGCCATCCAGGACATAGCCGACGCAGGCTTCTACCGTGCGGTCGTCGCCAACATGTTCGTCGAGGACCAGGCCCGGGACTATGCCATATTCCACCTCGACCCTAACCTGACCGAGACCCAGCGGGCTGCTGCCATCACCGAAATCAAGTCATCTTCCCCAGCCCTGCTCCGGGAGTTTAACTACTGGGGG
The DNA here is from genome assembly GCA_965197585.1 of Dehalococcoidia bacterium. Lineage (GTDB taxonomy): Bacteria > Chloroflexota > Dehalococcoidia > Plut-88900 > Plut-88900 > Plut-88900. The sequence continues at coordinate 644,186 of OZ240215.1, read as the reverse complement.
TGCGACCTAGCGGCGGAGAACGAGTGCCTGGTCCCTTTCGTAGCGGTGGACCCCAATGCCCTTCCCGGTGAGGAGGGTGCAGCGCATCTTAGGGAGTTGGTGGAGGGGCGAGGGGCCAAGGGTGTGAAGGTCCATCCGGCACTTCAAAAGTTCGAGATGAGCGATCCGCGAATGTGGCCCATCTACCGGGTCTGCCAAGAGTTGGGGATGCCTTTCCTCAGCCATTCGGGGCCGTCGTCCGACGGGATGCCCTATGCCGAGCCCCGGTCTTTTGCACCGGTGCTGGAAGCATTTCCCAATCTGAAGTTCATCATCGCCCATATGGGCGGGGCTACGTGGGAACAAACCCTGGATATCGGCAAGGCCTTCCCCAACGCCTACTTCGACAGCTGCGAGGTAATAGAGTGGACAGGCGCCCCCAAGGCCCCGACGGACGAGCAGCTGGCGCAGCTCATCCGTGACATCGGCCCGGGTCGCGTCATGATGGGCTCCGACTACCCCTGGTACGGCCTGACCCGCAGCGTGGAACGGATAATGGAGTTGCCAATACTCACGAATGGCGAAAAAGAGGCGATACTGGGAGCCAATGCCATTGAAATACTGGGACTCTAGGTCTGCCGTTTAATCGGGTTGAAGGAGATTCGGAGAGTTTGAATATGAAGTCGGGGCCTGTAGTGCTGGTAATCGACTACGGGGCGAGCAACCTTAGGAGCGTGCAGAAAGCATTCGCCAAGCTGGGATACGAGGCCCGGGTGTCGGGGGAGGCGGGGGATATCGCAGCGGCGGATGCGCTGGTGCTGCCCGGTCAGGGCGCGGCAAAGCCTACGATGGAGGGGTTGAAGGAGCGGGGGCTGATAGATCCAGTCCTTAGTGCCATCTCGCAGGGAAGACCCTTCTTCGGGGTATGTATGGGCTTGCAGGTGCTATTTGATTTCTCGGCAGAGGGAGAGCAGGAGTGTCTCGGGGTTTTGCCGGGGTCAGTCGAGCGGCTGCCCAAAAGCGTGAAGCAACCCCACATGGGTTGGAACAATGTGGAGCAGAGCCACTCAAGTCCCCTCTTCAACGGCATTCCCGACCGCTCCTACTTCTATTTCGTCCACAGCTATCACCCCGTGCCCCGGGACCCGGGTCTCACACTGGCCACCACAGACTACGGACGCACTTTTTGCTGTGCCGCGTCTCGGGACAACATGGTCGCCACTCTCTTCCATCCGGAAAAGAGCGGGACCTTGGGCCTGAAGATGTACGAAAATTTCATGCAGAACTGGGTCCTGGACCAGACATGGAAATAATCCCGGCTATCGACCTGAAAGGCGGGCGCTGCGTCCGTCTTCTCCAGGGTGATTTCGATAAGGAGACCGTCTTCTCGACGGACCCTGGGGCCGTGGCTCGAGGCTGGGAGCAGGCAGGCGCGCCGAGAATCCACGTAGTCGATCTGGAGGGCGCCGCATCGGGCAGATCCGAAAACGCCGAGGCCGTGGCCCGCATCCTCGAAAGCGTGGATATACCCGTCCAGCTCGGCGGCGGGGTCAGAAACATGGAAACGCTGGAAGGCTGGTTGGACAGAGGCGTCCAGAGGGTGGTGCTAGGCACTGCGGCAGTGGAAGACCCGGACTTCCTGCAAGAGGCATTGCGAAGATTTGGGGAAGGCGTAATAGTTGGCATAGACGCGAGGGAGGGTCGGGTCGCAGCCTCGGGGTGGAAGAGGACAACGGAGGTCGATGCAATCGAACTGATCGAACGGGTGAAGGGATTCGGGGCGCGGCGCATCATCTACACGGACATATCGAGAGACGGGATGCTGTCAGGTCCGAACCTGAAGTCCGTGCGCCAGGTGGTGTCGAGGACTAAGGTGCCGGTTATCGCGTCGGGAGGCATCTCGACCATCGAACATTTGAAGTCACTGAAAGAGTTGGGCGTTGAGGGTGCGATAATCGGAAGAGCCCTCTACACCGGTGACGTGAATCTGAGAGAAGCTATACAGACAGTGGACTAGGCAGGAGTCTTATACATGACTGCAGCGCAGGCCAAATCAACAGTATTTATAGACAACGATAGGGTCAGGGTGCTGGAGTGGCGTTTCGCTCCGGGGGCGGAGGTGGGGCATCACGTCCACGGGCTTGACTACGTCGTGGTCCCCATCATGGATGGGAATCTCAGGGCGGTGACCCCCGAGGGGGAGTCGGTCAATGAGCTCAAGGTCGGGCAGCCCTACTTCAGAAACGCTGGGGTCGAGCACAACGTGATAAATGCGAACGAGGGTGAGTTCGCGTTTATCGAGGTGGAGATAAAGTAGGGGATCAAGGCCGCTTTCATTCTTGCCGTATCCTGCCGAGGGAAGTTATGCGGAAGCCTCCCGTCCAGGCTTCTGGAGTAGTGGGGCTAGTGGCCTGCCGATAAGTCCTCTCTTTTTTCAAGCCAACGCTTGAAGGAGCGCTGGCTTTCACCCGACGGCCGACCTGCGATCAAGCCCTCAACGCTAAGGTCTTCGTCCAAGTCGGGCCAGCGGATACCCTCCCCTTCGCCGATCAGCTCCCAATTGTCCTTCTCTTTTCGGGTGGCATGGACTAGTCTGGGATACCAGTCCAGAGGCACGGAAATGGTGCGCCCATCGGAGAAGTTAACCCGCAGAGCTGATTCCGTAACCAACACCTGCTCTGCTTCCGGTATTCGCGCCTCAATCGTTGAAGTAATCATTCCACGCCTCCACAAACAATATGTGGTTCGCTTCAATTATACGCCGGATGCGGCGTATCTCTGCCTGGGTCAGCCCACCACTCCTCTGAAGTCTCACGGGCCGTAGCCAGAACTTTGCGACACGATTATCACGTACAACGTGCACGTGTTGGGGTTCCATCTGATCGCTTGAATAGAAGAAGAAGCGATACGGACCTTTTTCGAGGACGGTAGGCATCTCGGTTCCCAGAATGGGTTATCATGCTCTCCCTTACACAATCTCAGGGGAAGCGAGCCCACAAATCTAGCCGGTTCTGCTCACGGATGCCTCTTTCGGCGGCAAAGAAGCGTAATACAATCTACCGCCAGTTTTCGTCTGAAGGATAGACGTTGGTGCCGAGGGTGCGGGAGTAGGGCTTGGCAAGCCAGTCCTTGGTCGTGTCCCGCCATTTGACGAAGTGAGGGGCCTCCCTGTGAGCCGCAATCGCCGCGTCGTCCTTGTAAACTTCATACAGGTGGACGCGGTTGGGGTCTTCATTATCCTGTAGAACGTCGAACCGCAGGCAGCCGGGCTCGTCATCATTGGCGCCCTTCGCGTCCAGAAGCAGCTCCTCCATGAATCGTTCCTTGAACTCGGGCTGGATGTCGATGGTAACCAGCAGCGCTATCATAAGTTTCTCCTAAATCTAAGCTGTGTTGGGGCCTTGCCCTAGAGGGGAAGGATCACGGCTTTCCGCATCTGCGCACTTCGGGTGACGGCCTCGGTGAACTCCATGTACTTGACCCCGTCTTCAAACGAGGTCAGCTTGATCTTCTCCTGCCCACGTATGGCGCCGATGAACTCGTCTTCCACCCGCCAGCTCCCGCGCTTTTCCGGGGCTATGGCTATCTCCTTCAGCTCGGAATCGCCCTTGTGGCCTCCCATGAGGGTCTGCCCCGTCTTGTCGATGAACAGGCTCCCCTCCGAGCCGTTTATCCAGATGCCCGACTCCTGCCCTAGCCCGATAACCGAGCTAATCCTTATCCGGGCCTGGCCCCCGATGGCCATGCGGCAAAGCACGTCCGCATGATCGGGTACGGTGATGAAGGCTGGGTTGCCGTCTTCGTCCCTGCGCACGGGAACGTTCACGGAGGTCATCGCAATGACTTCAGAGGCCGGGCCCACCCACCGCAAAAGGGCCTCGTACCAGATGCCCATGTGCAATATGTTGAGCCCGCTGAGCCCCATGTCCTGCCTCCAGGATATGGGAGCTTCCCGTTCCAGGAACTGGTTGCCGTTCACGTTCATGTCGATGGCCAATAGGTCACCGAGATAACCATCTGCCACCAGGGAACTAATGGTGTCATCAAGAGCGAAGGTGAAGGGAGAGGGGACGATCTGGGTTACGAGTCCGGGGCTGGCGTTGGCACCATCCAGCATGTCATGGGCCTCGCCGGCGTTCATGGCCATGCGCGCCTCGGTCATAACGTGCTTTTCATTGTCCAGAGAGGCCAAGGTCATGGAACAGTGCAGGTACGGCCAGGTGCCGATGCAGACGGCGTCTATATCGTCGTCTGCAACGAGGTCTTGCCAGTTCTCGATGACTTTGGGAATGCCGAACTGGTCGGCGACCCTCTGGCTGGATTCCCGGGACCGGTTGCAAACACTGACCACCTCTACGCCGTCGATGGCCTGGAAGCCGGGGATGTGTCGCTCCCTTGTGTTCTTCCCTGCCCCGATAAGGCCGATTCTTATCGAACTCGCTGCCATAATAGGTTTCCTCCAAGGGACAAATAGACGGGTTTGCCCGCTAGCGCAGGCGGGCCGATTATAGCACGGGCCTTGTTTGTCCCTGTGCTATCATCGCCAGACTTATGGAAATTTCCAGGGGAGCAGTAGCTCTCTTTGTCTTACTAGTCGCCTGGGTCCTGTGCGGGATACTCTGGACTATTGGAGTGGCCGTGGTGTTCTACGGTGTGCTTTGGTGGGGAATCGGGTACCTGGTGCTGGGACTACTCTTAGCGGTGGCCGGTTCGATATGGGCCTACAGGATCAACAGAGGCCCCAGTAAGTAAGTCTTGCAAGGGACCGAAGCGTGCCTACATTCCCCATTTTGTTAGAATATACCTAAGGCGTCTCATCCATGAAATAGGAGGAAGCTCAATGGCTACTACACAATGTGCGGCTTGCAATAGAAAGTTTGAAGCGCAATTGATGCAGCTGAACAGCCAGATGTATTGCGTGGACTGCTTCAACGCGGTTAAGGCCAAGGAGAAATCGTAGTAAAACAATAGAACGGAAACGTTCTATAAGCCCGTTATCAGCCGGTGGTTGTCAATGACAACCACCGGCTGATTTTTTGTTGCCAGTGTCGGGGATTCCATCCACCTTTTTGGACAGGTTATTGACGAATTTTTGAACCGAATCTAAAATTGCCATAGGTATTCTTTCTTTTATCAGTTTCGTAAAGGGGGTTGCAGGTGGAAAAGATAGTAGATGTCCAAATCAACAAGACCAATGCCCTTATCACCCTTGGCTCCATGTACCGGAGCGCCGCGGATGCCATAAAGGAGTATGTCAGCAACGCCTTGGACGAATGGGCAATAGCCCTCTCCGAGGGCCGTGGCGAGGAGCAGTGCCGAGTCGCCTTCACCCTCGAAAAGAAGTCCATCACCATCGACTACAACGCTCCCGGCATGGACGCCGAAGGCTTTGAGAATGCCTTGAGGCACGTGGTCGACTCGGCGAAAAGGGGCTCTACCATCCCGCAAATCGGGCGACTTGGCATCGGTCTATGGGCTTTTAACCAGGTCGGGACCAAGGCCACGTTCCTGAGCAAGCGTTCAGCGGAATCTCCAACCCTCAAGGTAATCCTGTCCCGAGATTCAGCCGAGGCGCAGATCGCAGACCCGGGCCCCGGTGAACAACGTTCCAAGCCCGGCATGACAATCGAAATCACCGGCCTTTTCCAAGACCCGACCCGCCGCTATGGATCCCTTTCCCAGGCCCGGCTCAAGCACGTTTTGGCAGACAGGTTTGACGTGTACCTCAGGACCGGGCAGCTAATGATCACCATCAAGACGGCCAAGGGAGACTCAGAGGTGACTCCGGTCCAACTGGACTTGCCGGAGATCGGGACTAAGTTCCAGGAGATGCACCTTCCCGGCGAGCCCGACAAGGTCTTCAGGACCCGCTTCTGGTTCGACCCTTCGGGGCAGGGACGGGTGGCTATGCGCCACACGGGTGTCGTCATCATCGAGGACATACGGGAGCTGTACGAATATGAGTTGAAAGGCAGCATCCTGGTAAGTGGTTTGATCAAGGGCTTCGTGGACGCCGAATTCCTGTCTCCCCTCCCCGCTCGGGCCCAGTTCTTCGAGGATGAGAGCCTGACCAAGTTGCTGGACTCTCTCCAGGAGATCGGGGTAGAGCTGGACAAGGAGATCACGGGATTCCGGGACGAAGCGGATAACACACGGGTCCAGGCCCTTTTCGGACGGGCGACGCGCTTGGCCCGGGAGATCTTTAGCCAGGAAGAGTTCCTGGATCTCGATCTCATCGATGGCCTGCGTAGGGTCAGCAATTCGAATGGAGAGGCCCACGCAGTCAATGGGGACTCAGCCAAGAAACCTGAAACCAACGGGCACAGGGAGAACGGCGGCAACAGGCACGGCCGCAGGGCCGCTCGGGCCATAATCCGCCGCTCCGACTTCGGCGGGGACGTTCGACACCGCAGCCGGCTCAACGACGGCGCCATCGAGATCAATATCAACAACCCCGACTTCCTGGCTCTCTCCCGCGTCCCCCGCTCCCACCAGGTAGCCTACGTAGCCATGTTACTGGGCAAGGAGATAATCGCCTACAACGACTCCAGCCGCGCCAGCGACGAGGCATTGGAGAAAATGGCGGCCTACGGGACTCGGGTCCTGTCAAAGGTGTGGAAGTAGAATCTTAGACGGGGTTGCCCTTTCGCCCTGGAAAGAAAAAATAGCCGCGGGTCGCCTAGGCGACCCGCGGCTATTTTCGTATCACGCCCTATTAGTTGCCTTTGGTCTGGGAAAGGCTTGAAGCCCAGGACTCCACCAGGTCCAGGCGGGACTGGACAAGGTCGTGGTCCAGGTCCCGGGCGACGTTGGAATATCCGGCGCGGACGAGCATGGGCACCATGCGGCTGCGCAGCTTATTTAGGGCCCAAGGTATGGGCGCACCGTCAGCCGTGCAGTCGAGAAAAAGGCGTTCGTCCCGGCCGTCGGGGCCGTAGTGGTAGTGAGGCGCATCGTCGAAACAGTCGAACCTGAGCAGCTCGGTGCGCTTGCCTTCCAGGTCGGCGTAGACGTGTATGGCAACTCCCTCGTCCCCTGCAAAGTGCCGGTAGTCGAGGCCGAAGTCTATACTCCCCGCGGTGATGGTTTCCATCTCACCGACTACAAATTCCTGGTCCATGTGTTGGTCTGCTACTTCTTGCATCGGCCCTACCTCCATCAGAATAATGATTGCCTGGGACGCACAGTCAAATGATGCACCAGCGTAATTTTTCAGTCAAGGAATAGAAATAAAAAGAGGACGGGACTAGAACCCCTTGCGCTTGTCTATAACTCCCGTGAGAGGCCGACCTTCCAGATACCGGGACAAGTTGTCGCAAAAGACGTCCACTATGCGTGCAACACGGACCGGAGACCCACCCGCCGTGTGGGGAGTAACCACCACGTTCTCCATGTTCCACAGAGGATGGTCGTCGGAGAGGGGTTCGCCGGGGGACGTGTCGAGGCCCGCGCCCCCTATTGCACCCTTCTCCAGCGCTTCCAGCAGCGACGGCCCATCGACTATGTTGCCCCGGGTCACGTTTATTAGCAGGGCATGATTGCGCATGTGGGAAAAGGCCTTGGCATTAAATACACCCCTCGTCTCAGGAGTTAGGGGTAGGCAGATTACCACGATGTCCGACACCTCAAGCAGGTCGTAGAACCGGTCAAGGGGCCAGACATCCTCCACGAAGGATGGCTTATTCACATTTTCCGAGTCCAGGGCGAGAGTTCGCATCCCGAACCCCTGGGCCCGACGCGCCACCTCGACACCCGTGCCTCCAAGCCCAAATACCCCAAGGGTCATGCCCGCCAGCTCCCATGACCGGGCTCGGATGGGCATTCGGACACTCCACGTCTTCTCCCTGAGAGCGGTGTGTATGCCACGGGTAAGAGCCAGGATCAAGGCCCATGCATGGTCGGCCAAGTGAATGCCGACGGTCCCCTTGGCGCTGGTAAGGATGATATCGCTTTCCACGAAATCGTCGAAGAGCACACCGTCGATGCCCGAGCCTATGGACTGGACCCAGCGAAGATAGTGCGCGTCGGCGAACATGGCCGGGGAGAAGTCTCCGAACACTATCTCCGTGTCACGTATCTCGGACTGAGTTTCCTCGACAGTCTGGGGAACTACTATGTCTAGATCTTCCGAAACGGCCTGGATTTTATTCAGGTGCTCTTGGGTGAAGCCTTCCGTAACGACGACATTCTCTTCCAGGCGCACGTTGATCATGAGCTTCATGGCGGCTCCTACAAAACGGGTCTAGAGAAGGGCTAAGCGCTAAGGGCTCCGGCCTCTTCGAATACGGTCGCGAGCCGGGAGATGCCCTCCCGAATCGTCCCTTCATCCTGGTGGCCGAAAGCAAGTCTCAGGAAATTCCTACCCTTCCCGGACGGGGAAAATATGGGGCCCGGGCCAAACCTGATTCCGTGCTCTTTCGCCTTTTCCAAAAGCGGCATCACGTCGGTCCGTTCCGGGAAGCGAAGCCAGATGAACATTCCGCCCGGCGGGTGAGAGCACTTCACCGCGGGCCCGAAACCCTCGCCGATGGCCGCCAGCATTACGTCTCTCCGGGACTTGTACAGCTGCGACACTTCATTTACATGCTCGTCCCGGTGCTCTTCCAGGTAGTGGAGTGCAGCCAGGATAGAGAACTGGCTCGGGGTTGCACCTTGCTGGAGAGTGCCCACCCTTTCGGTGATCTCCGGCGGCGCTACTATCCAACCCAACCGCATCCCCGGCCCGATTATCTTGGACGAAGACCCGCAGTACATCACCGACCCCGTATCGTCCATCGAGTGGATGGCGGGCTTGTTCTCGCCCTCGAACCGCAAGTCCGCGTAGCAATCGTCTTCGAATATAGGTACGCCGTGTCTCCGTCCAACGTCCAGGATTTGGGCCCGGCGCTCGGCGCCCATGTCCTGGCCTGTCGGATTCTGGAAGGTCGGAACGGTGTAAATGTATTTGACTCGTTCCCCGGCAGCCTTCAGCTCCACTATCTTCTCTTCCAGCAGATGGGGGTGCATTCCCTCGTCATCTCCACTCACTTCAACGATGTTGGCCTGGAAGCGACGCATCACCCGGATAGTGCCGTTGTATATAAATTCGTCAGTCAGGACCGTGTCGCCGGGGTCGAGGAACAGTTCATTGAGCAGGACCAGGGCCTGCATGGAACCGGCAGTCAGCGTGACACCCTCCGCCTCGACCTTCATCCCCCTGTTCCGCGACAGGTTCTCTGCGACCAAGCGACGCATGCCCGGATGTCCCTGGGGATGAGGGTAGATGGCCAAGTCTTTCGCCTCCTCATCCAACCCCTTCTGCAAAGCGCGTACTAGATCTTCCGCTGGGAACGTATCTCCATCGGCGAAGGCTATGGCAAAGTCATACTTGAAGCGCAGCGACAACGGGTTAACGGCGTCGGGCTTGGGGGGAGTTGTTGAGGCGAATAGGGATTCGTAGTCAGGATGAGAGGCAGTCATGTCACACTCCTAATACAGACGGGTGCGGATTACATACTCCCGCCATCTGAGAAAGCCGGGTCTCGGTTATACTACCATCAATGCCGTTTATCCTCCTCCCTTCATTTGACAATAAAGACGGCTGACCCTAGACTTTTCATCAAAGGAAATCAAAACAAGGGGAGCTTGGAGAGCCAGGCTGAGAGGGCGGCCCAATAGATGCCGCCGACCCCTATGACCTGAACTGGGTAATGCCAGCGGAGGGACGGGTATCGGACGCAAATGCCGCCTCCAGTAGGCGGCATTTTTGTTATAGGGCCAAGACACGGCCCATTAGGGGAGGGTGCAGAATTGAAAAGGGACGACACCCTGACAATCGGGGAGCGGACTTTCAAGTCCCGGCTCATCCTGGGTACGGGGAAATACCGCAACTATGAGGAGATGAACGCTTCCTTCGAAGCCTCGGGGGCGGAGATGATTACGGTTGCCCTTCGCAGGCTAGACCTGGACGACCCATCACAGAAGACGCTCCTCGACTACATTGACTGGAACAAGTACGTAATCCTGCCCAACACAGCCGGGGCCCGGACCGCCGAGGAGGCTATCAGGACTGCTCGCCTGGCCAGGGCCATGGGCCTTTCCGACCTGGTAAAGCTGGAGGTTATCCCCGACTCCAAATATCTCCTACCCGACCCAATCGGCACTCTTGAAGCCGCCCGAGTCCTCGTCGACGAAGGTTTTGTGGTCCTGCCATATATCAACGCCGATCCGGTACTCGCCAAGCGTCTTCAGGAAGTGGGCACGGCCACGGTGATGCCATTGGCCTCGCCCATAGGCTCGGGGCAAGGGATGGTCACCTTCGACCAGATAAAGATTATCATCGAGCAGGCCACGGTGCCCGTGGTGGTGGATGCGGGTATTGGCGCTCCCTCCGATGCAGCTATTGCAATGGAAATGGGAGCTGATGCGTGCCTTGTAAACACCGCCGTGGCCCAGGCCGGAAACCCGGCCTTGATGGCCGAGGCCATGGCCCAGGCCGTCCAGGCGGGCCGAGGCGCTTTCCTTGCCGGACGCATGCCCAAGAGAGAATATGCCTCGGCCAGCAGTCCCCTGGAAGGGGTTGTACGCTAAGCCCATTTCCTGCCGAAGGTGCTATCATGGCGCCGACTTTGTTTTAGCGGGCCTCGCCGCCCGAATAGTCCCTACAGGGAGGTCTCCGTGGCCAATTCATCCGACGTGCTGATAGCCGGTGGTGGAATAATCGGCTGCTCCATCGCCTATCATCTCGCTCAACTGGGCATCAAGAGCACCATAATCGAACGGGAGTCCATAGGGAGCCAGGCCTCTGGGGCCGCAACCGGCCTGCTGGTTGCCCTGAAAGAGGCCGGAGCCCCGGAGCCCTTCACCCGTCTTATCGAGGAGAGCTGCAAGCGCCATAAGGAGATCATTCCCGAGGTACAAGAGCTTTCCAAGATCGATGCACAGTACGGGGACTTCGCCTGGACGGAAATTGCCTGCTCCGACGACGAAGAGTCGGAACTCAAGGAAGCTTTCTCCGAGGTGCTTAGCAGTCCCGTCGCATCCTGGCTCTCCGAGTCGGACTTGAGAGAGCTTGAGTCCCGCGTAACTCAGGATGCCATCGGCGGCATCTACATCGGCGGGCAGGCACAGGTGGACGCCTACCGGCTGACTCTCGCCTTCGCCCAGGCCGCCGAGGCCCTCGGCGTCACCATCCGGTATGGTGAAGTCACGGGGCTCAGGACCGAGGCAGGTCGGGTCAAGGGGCTGGACACCTCTCTGGGGCCCATAGACTCGGACACCGTAGTCCTGGCCATCGGCTCCTGGAGCAAGCGCATCGAGGAATGGATCGGCATGGACGTCCCCGTGGAGCCTCTGAAGGGGCAGACCATTCACGTCGAGATACCGGGCACCCCACTCCCCTGCATGATCCACCACGTTGACCGGTACGTAGCCCCGAAGCTCGGCGGCACGGTTATCACCGGAACCTACGACGGCTTTATGGGTTTCGACACCACCATCCACGAGCAGGGCATCGTCAAGATCTCCGAGGGCGTCCTGAGCCTATGTCCCGGCATTCTGGAGAGCAAGGTGGTAAGCCACGTCACCGGCCTGCGGCCCGCCTCCGCAGACTGGCTCCCGATCCTCGGTGCCGTGCCATCCATCGAGGGTGCATACATAGCCACAGGGCACCAGCGCCTCGGCATCACTCTCAGTGCAATTACCGGCGAAGTGATGTCCCAGCTCATCAACGACGGTAAACCCCGGCTCGATCTTCATCCCTTCCGGCTGGACAGGTTCGAAGGCGTCACAACGGTAATGGTCAGGGACCGCTTCGGGGCCGTCCACTGATAGCCGGACCTATGTCAACTCTCCTTGTAAACGGAAAACGCCGAGAGGTGGATACGCCCGTCGACCTCCTGGGTTATCTGGCGTCACACAAGATTGAGCCGCGCATGATAGTCATCGAATACAACGGTGAAATCATCAAGCGAGACCGCTGGGAGGGGATTACCCTTCAGGACGGCGACAAGCTGGAAATAGTGCACATGGTGGCCGGGGGCGCCGGCCCGAGGTCCCAATGACCAACTCAACAGATGTAGCCATAGTCGGCGGGGGGATCATGGGCGGTTCTATCGCCTACCATCTCGCCAAGCTGGGCGTAAAGTCCACCATATTCGAACGGGAGTCGATCGGGTGTGAAGCGTCCGGTGTAGCCACCGGCATGATCTCGGCCATGTCCATCGACACCCCGGGCCCCTACCTTGAACTCGCCCGAACCTCCTTCGAAAAGTACAAGACACTGATCCCGGAGATGGAAGAGGCTTCCGGCGTACACACCTACTACGGGGAAATCTCCTGGCTGGACCTGGCCTTCACCGAGGAAGACGAGGCAGCGAACCGCGCCAACATGGAGTGGAGGCGCAATCTCATGCCCAAGGTATCGTGGGTGACGGACGACGACCTTTACCGAATCGACTCCCGTATAACACGCGAAGCCAGGAGCGGGCTCTACCTTGAGGAACTGAACCAGGCCGACGCCTACAGGCTCACACTAGCTTACATCGGCGCTGCCGAATCCCTCGGCGTGGAGGTCCGCTACACCGACGTTAAGGGGTTGGAAAAGAATGGGACTCGGGTGACGGGAATCATCACCGACGAGGATGTTGTGGCCTGTGGGGCGGTAGTGCTGGCGATGGGTGCATGGACCTCCGAAGCCTCCGATTGGATCGACACTCCAGTACCCATAAGGCCGTACAAGGGCCAGATGGTCGAGCTTCAAGCGCCGGGCCCGCCGCTCGGGGCCAACATCCACCACGGCCGCTCCTATGTCACCTCCAAGCTCAATGGAACGATTCTGTCCGGCAGCTACGACGGTTTTCGGGGCTACGACAAGTCGGTGTCTCAAGAAGGAGTGGAACACGTCCTGGAAGGAGCTCTCAAGGTATGTCCGGCCATGGAGGAGGCATCAATCTCCTGGGTGATAACGGGGCTCCGGCCCGCAACCCCGGACGAAATCCCAATCCTGGGCCCGGTCCCCGGTCTTGATGGCGCTTTCATCTCGGCGGGGCACATGCGAAAGGGTATTACCCTTGCTGCCATGTCCGGTGAAATGATCGCCGACTCAATAGTCGGAAACGAGCCCCGACTCCCGATAGAACCGTTCAGCCTGTCCCGCTTCGCCGATTGCCCCGACCCCTGGGCCAACTCCTAGCCCTTCCCAGTCCTGTACAATAGCCTCGAAACCCTTTGGGAGGCGTCCAATCATGCTTGCTGGCAAAAAAACCAAGGTGGGCATCGCCGTGCCCCAGATGTTCCCATACGGGCCCGTAGACATGGTCTTCGTCGAAGAGCATCTTAGGCTCGTCGAGTCCCTCGGCTACGATAGCGTATGGACCCAGGACTCGGTCCTCGGGACTATGGACACCCTGGACCCGTTCACCCTGCTTGCCTACGCATCTACAGTCACTGAGAGGGTTGGCCTCGGTATTTCGGTGCTGGTGCTGCCATTCCAGAATCCCGTCCACCTGGCCAAAATATCGGCCAGTCTGGACCAGTTGTCGGGCGGACGTCTTATGCTGGGAGTTGGAATAGGTAACCACGAAGAGAGGTACCCTGCCTTTGGGTTCGACGACAAGCACCGCGTCACCCGGTTTGAGCACACCGTCGCGCTGCTCAAACGCCTCTGGACCGAGCCCCAGGTCACCTTCAAAGACCGCTTTTGGGACCTGCAAAACGTGAGCATTAACCCCAAACCCCTCCAGTCCCCCCGACCCCCAATCTGGTTCGGCGCCCACGCCGAGCCCGCACTGGAACGTGCAGTGAGGATCGGAGACGGGTGGATGGGGGCTGGGTCATCGACTACCAATGCCTTCAAGAGGTCCATCGCTCACATCCGCTCATACATGGCAGAGGTGGGCCGGGACCCGGGAACATTCCCCCTCGGGAAGCGGGTCTACCTGGCAATCGACAACGATAAGGAAAGGGCCGCACGAAAGCTGGAAGAGTGGTTCGACGGTTACTACCACGACGCAGCAAGGGCCCGTAAGGTCTCGGTGTTCGGGTCCGAGGAGGAAGTCATCGACGGTCTGGGCCGGGTCATGGAAGAAGACCCGGACATTATTATGTTCAACCCCGTGTTCGACCTGAAAGAGCACGCCGAGAGGCTGGCCAAGGACATCATCCCCAAGCTCTAGCAGCCATGCGTATCATCGACTTACGCAGCGACACCGTAACCCACCCCACCCCCGAGATGTACGACGCCATGCTCAACGCGGAGCTAGGGGATGATGAGTACGGCGACGACCCGACGGTCAACCGTCTGGAAGCCCTCGCCGCCGAGAAGCTCGGCAAAGAGGCTGCTCTCTTCACCGTCTCGGGCACCATGAGCAACCTCGTGGCCATTCTCACCCACTGCAACAGGGGCGATGAGCTTATAGTAGGAGACCAGTCCCACATCTTCCTGGAGGAGGGGGGCGGCGCTTCGGGCCTCGGGAACGTCCACATCCAGACGCTTCCCAATGGAGAACGAGGCACCCTGGACCTTGACGAGGTCGAACAAGCCATCCGCCCCGACGATCCCCATGACCCACCAACCGGCCTGATTGCCCTGGAGAACACTCACACCTTCTGCGGCGGGTCTGTACTGACCCAGGACGAGATCGGGGAGGTGGCATCGGTGGCACGGCGTCATGGGCTCCCGCTCCACATGGACGGTGCGCGGATATTCAACGCGTCGGTCTATCTGGAGACTCCGACCTCCGAGCTGGTGAAGGATGCGGATTCGGTGAGCTTCTGCTTATCGAAGGGACTGAGCTGTCCCATCGGCTCGATGCTCTGCGGCAGCGCCGAGTTCATCAACCAGGCGCGATACTGGCGGGAGACCCTGGGTGGTGGGATGAGGCAGGTGGGAGTTATAGCCGCAGCGGGCATCGTGGCGCTGGAGAGCATGATCGAACGGTTGGCCGAAGACCACTCCAACGCCCGACGCCTGGCTCGGGGCCTGAGCCAAATTCCTGGCATAGACATTGACCCGGAGAAATATCCGACCAACCAGGTCTACTTCAAGGTAGTGGATGGGCCTCCGTCCGATATTGCGTCCAGGCTAGAGAGCCTCGGGATCAAGGGTGGCACGAGCGACAGAACGTGGCGGTTCGTCACTCACAACGGCATCGGCCCCGAGGATATTGACCAGGCCCTGGACATCGTTGAGTCGGTTTTCCGGGAATACGCTTCCTAGCCCTGCAGCAGGCAGAGCTCATTGCCGTCCGGATCTGCGACTACCGTCCAACCCTCTCCCTCTTCCAAGAAAGACTCCAGTCGATTGCCTCCCAGAGCCTCGACAGTGGCCAAGGCCGCAGGAGTGTCCTTTACAACAATGTCCATGTGTAGGCGAGTCTTGCTGGACTTTTTTTCGGGGACTCGTTGAAGATAAATCGTCAGACCACCGGGTAGAGGTTCGAAGTTGAGGTATCGATCATCCGCCGCATTACGTTTAACGCCAAGCAAAGCCGAATAAAAGGCCTCCGCGCGGGCCAGATCGGAAACGTCTATACCCACTTGGGTCAATACTCCCAGCGGCGCATTCTGTTCTGTCATTTATACAACTCCTAATGAGTATTGAATGTCCATAAACTCAGTCTTTCGAGGCTTTGCTATCCAGGTCGAAGTTCAACAGGCAGAACTCATTGCCATCCGGATCGGCGAAGACGGCCAGCCCGTCCGTTGGTTCCCCGTATTCCTCATTCAGAAGCCTGGCACCCAGGGCCTGGACCCTGGGCACAGCCGCCTTAACGTCGGGCACCGTCAGATCGAAGTGAACCCGGGTCTTGGCGGTCTTCTTCTCCGGGACTTGCTGAAGGTAGACGATCATACCGTTGGGAACCGGCGTGAAGGCGATGAACTGGTCCCATGCAGCGTATCGCTCAACACCTAGCAAGGCCGAATAGAAAGCCTCGGCCCGCTCAAGATCGGAAACATCAATGCCAACGTGGGTTAAGGCAGCTATCGCGCCGGATTGGTCTGTCATGGTTATTTCCTTACGTGAAGTCTGAGATCGTACACAACCCAGTAGATATTCTACTTAACACACGGGACTAGCTACTACCCGCCCGTCTATCTTTCGAGGGAGAAGCAGGCCCCTGTCCTTCGTCCCGAAAAGCTTGCCATCCTCAACTACAACCTCTCCCCGAAGGATGGTCATTACCGGCCACCCACGCACCTCCCATCCCACCCAGATGCTGTAGTCGGCGCCATGCAGGTCGGAAAGCTCAAGTGTCTTGTTGTAGTCGGGGTCTATTATGGCAATGTCAGCGTCGCTGCCGGGGCTCAGGGCACCCTTTCTCGGGTAGAGCCCGAGCAGCCTTGCCGCATTCGCCGACGTTATGTCCACGTACCGTTCCAGGCTCATGCCACGCTTCACCACCCCCTCGCTGTACCCGATGCCCATCCGGGACTCGACACCCTCGCTGCCTCCAGTCGTGTCCTCGATAGTCTGGCCTCGGAGCTTGTGGGTCTTGCTGGTCCAAAGCTCATCAGTGGCAAGAGTCGACAGCTCGCCGTTAATCAGTCCTTCCCACAAGGCCGTCTGGTCCGCCTCGGTCTTCAGCGAAGGGTAGGTATGGTAAAGGGCGCCGTCTGGCCTTTCGTAGTCCTTGTGGTTGAAGGAAGCGTAGTGGTGCAGGGTCTCACCGTAGACCGGCAACCCCTTGGTCCGGGCCTCGGCTATAGCTTCCACTCCTTCCTTGGCGCTTACGTGGACGAGGTATAGGGCACAGTCCATCCACTCGGACAGCCTGATAACCCTTCTGAAAGATATGTCTTCAGACATGTTGTTGTGAACGTGGTGCATGTACTTGCGGTGCACCTGGCCGAGGTGGGCCTGCTTCTTATACATAAACATCACTATGTCCTCGTCCTCGGCATGGACGAGCATCATGCCCCCGCCCCGACCCACGTGGCCCATAATCTCGGCGAGATGACCGATGTCGGTCATCTGTTTGGGGCGGTGGGGGGTGGTGTTGGTGGTCCAGACCTTGAAGCTGGGATACCCCGCATCGATCACCTCCCCAATCTGTTCCATCACGCTGAAAGGCAGGTCTCCCTTGGTCGAGTAAAGAGAGACGTGATAGGAGTAATCGACGTGGCTGTTCCCCTTGAATATGGCCTCTTTCTTTTCCAGGGTCTCGAACAGGTCCTCCCCCGGCTCCCAGTATGCGAAATCGACCAGCGTGGTGGTGCCGCCGAACAGACAGGCCCGGCTGACGTCCTCGATGCTGCCGGTGCTGACACCTTCGTGAGCCAAAGTAGGTACGGTCCAGGAGCAATGAGCGTGAGGCTCGACGCCGCCGGGCACAACGATCTTGCCGCGGGCGTCGATGACCCTGCCCACATCCTGGGCCAGCGTCCCGGGTTCCGAGACCGCGACTATGCGCTCATCCTTCACGGCCACGTCCCACGGGCCTACGCCCCACGGGGCAACGACGGTACCGCCACGGACCACTAAGTCGAGCATTCTGGACCTCCTCCCCTGTAACCCTTGCAGGACTCAATCATACAGGTGGGCCGGATAGTCCATGCCCACGTGACCCTTCTCTTCAAGGCTCTTGTATTCCGCCTCCGTCACCCCCAACAGCTCCTTGAAAACGTACTCGTTGTGCTCACCGAGCATGGGTGCGGGGAGCCTGATTCCGTTGGGTGTCTCCGTCATTTTCCACATCATGCCAGTATAGGCATGTCTTCCGGTCGACGGCTGCTCCAGCTGCTCGAAATAGCCCCGAGCCACCATTTGAGGGTCTTCGTAAAGCTCCTGCTGGTCATGCACCGCACCCGCGGGCACACCCTCGGCCTGAAGCAACCCCATCAACTCGACGTGGTCCTTGTCAGCCGTCCATTCTTCAAGGTGGTCGTCAATCTCCTCTTGGCAGCGGTAACGGCCAAGGACCGTATCAAACCTCGCGTCCCGGGCCCAGTCGGGGTTGCCCATAGTCCTCTTAAGTGCCACCCACTCATCGTCACTTCCCACCGATAGCACGATCCAGTTGTCTTCGCCGCGGCACCTGTAGCACCCTTGGGGGGCACGGGAGGGGTGAGTGTTCCCCATTGCGCTTTGGATCCGCCCATTCACCCGCCAGTCGAGAGTAGACTCCGGAACATAGCTAAGTATTGCCTCCGTAGTTGCCACCTCCACCAGCTGCCCCTGTCCAGTCCTCTTGCGATGACACAGGGCCATGAGGACGGCAAAAGCCCCGGTTACCCCACCAACAGCATCACCCAAAAATGACGTGCCGGCGTCCGTGAAGGGCCCGTCCCTGTATCCGCGTATCCAGGTATGCCCGGCCGCCGACTCCATCTGCGGACCCAACGCTCTGTACCTGGCATAGGGGCCGGTGAGCCCGTAGGCCGGAACGCGGACCATTATGATGTCCGGTCTGGCTTGACGCAGCTGATCATAGCTGGCGCCAATCTTGTCGTAGGTCTGGGGGACGTTGTTCTCGATCACCACATCCGAAATGGATGCAAGTTGGAGATGGGTGTCCATGATGTCGGGGGCGGGTATATTCGAGGTCATGCTGAGCTTGTTGCGGCCGTGAATCTGGAAAACCGCGTTTCGGTTCCAGTGGCGTTCGCCGGGGATTTCGTCGGGGTAGCTGCTTGCCCAGTCGTATAGTCCGCGATCCATCGGTAGGATGCCGGTAGCTCGCGTCCCGTACTGGAATATGGAGATCGGCTCGACGCGAATGACCTCGGCGCCCCAGTCGGCCAGGAGCTGCGTTCCAAAAGGCCCGACCCAGGCGAGGGTCATATCGATGATCCGCACACCTTCCAAAGGCAAACGCACAGACATTAGACAACCCCCTCCTGTCGCAGCATCGACAGCTCCCGGCGGCTCAAACCAAGAATCCCGCAGTAGACATTACGGTTGTGCTGGCCGATGGCCGGGGCGGGTCTACCAATCTGCCAGGGGGTACGATGCATGATCATGTGACGAGCTGGGAATACTCGACGTCCATAGCGGGGATTCTCGACACCAGCCCATACACCTCTCACCTGGAACCCCGGGTCGGAGGCCACGCCTGCCGGATCGTAGAGTGGGGCCGACAGTGTCCTTTGGGCCTGACTCTGTGCCCAGCTCTCACCCTGGGTGCGGCCCGCCACCCACTCCGCCACCATACCATCCAGCTTTCGTATCACGCGTGGCGTTGCGAGAGCCGTTGCCACGTCGACACCATTCTTTTCGAAGAAGTCCGGTGCGTTAAGAAGCTCAAGGAGCCTTGGGAACCTTCCTGCAGACTGCACGTCCATATACCCATCTTTGCCGGGATAGACTTGGGAGAACCCCTTATTTTCGCCGGCGTACCGGGAGTACCGTCGGCCGGTGTATACGTGACTGAGCAAAAGCGCCGACTGCCTGTCGATAGTCCCGGCCTGGGTCTCCATAATCGATATGTCCAGGTGGTCCCCCGAGGCCTCGCTGCCCATCTGCCGGTACAACGCCGAAAGCGTGGCGATGGCCGCGACTTGGCCGGCGAAATACATCCCCACCCGTCCCCCGTGCTTCACCGGCTCTCGGCGGGCGGCGCCGGTAAAAAGCATGGGGCCTCCGGTCGCATATTCAACTATCTCCGTGGCCTTGTGATTTTTGTAAGGCCCGTTCTGCCCGAAATTGGAGATGGAAGTGAGGACCACGTTGGGGTTGATCTGCTTTAGTCGAGAGTAGCCCAGCCCGAAGCCTTTCATTACACCCGGCCTGAAGCTCTCAACAATCACATCAGCCCACCGGGCCAGCCCCTCAAAGAGTTTCACGCCTGCAGACCGCTTCAGGTCAAGCGTCACACCGAGCTTGTTCTGGTTCAGGAACTGGAATAGTGCGCTGGATTCAGATGCGGGGAGGTCATTGTGGAACGGGCCGAGCCTTCGCCCCGGATCACCGTGACCCGGCCTTTCAACCTTGATTACGTCCGCGCCGTAGTCAGCAAGGAGCTTGGTGCAGAACGGGCCGGCGGCGTAGTGGGTCAGGTCCAGAACCCGTGTCCCGGTAAGGGCTTGTGGAGGAGGGGCGGTTTTAGGACGTTCTAACATGATAGTTGCGCTAATATAGCGGGGCGGATGTCTTTGGGCAATAATGTAACTGCACATCTGCCCCCTGGAGACTACATATGGCAAAACCGAAGTTCGGGTTCCACTACAGCCGTATCGAGAACGTAATCCCTCCCCCCGACTTTGCGCATCTAGCCGAGGAGATGGAGTTTGACTCGGTGTGGGTGCCGGAGGCTCTCGTGAACGAGGTTCCGGCCGGGGACATAATGATGACCATGAGCGCCCTGGTGCATCACAGCAGCAGCATAACCGTCGGGGCTGGGGCGGTGCTACTGCCGTTGAGAAATCCCGTCGTGCTGGCCAAGGAGTTCGCAACGCTGGACATACACTCTGAAGGGCGGATCATTGTCGGGTTCGGGGTGGGCGGGCCTCCCGACTCCCACCCCGACGCTTTCGAAGCCTGCGGCGTGAGCATGCGGGAGAGGGGCAACCTCACCGACGAGGCGCTGGAAATCATGACCAAGCTCTGGACCGGTGAGGCCGTCGATCACCAGGGGAAATTTCAGAGCTTTTCCAACATCCGCCTGGAACCGAGACCGTATCAGCGCCCTCACCCACCCCTCTGGGCAGGCGGCGTATCCGAAAGAATGCTGAAGCGGGCGGCCCGTTACGCGGACGGTTTTTATCCGGTACGCATCAATGCAGAGGAGTTCGCCGTATCCTGGTCGAAGATAATGCGATACGGAGAGGAACTGGGAAGGGATGTTTCAGGAATGTCACGGGCCATACATCTCTTCTATCGCATAGGGAGCACGCGGGAGGAAGCCCTGGTAGCAGGCGAGACGGAGTTAAACCGGCGGCGCGGGTTCGAGGTTTCTTTAGTCGACGATGGCAGATATGCCTTCGGGACTGTGGACGATTGCACAAGGACGGTGGAGAGATTCGTGGATGCAGGTGTAGACCACATAGTGTTCAACGCCATGACGCCTGCAGATGAGGTGCCGGAGCAGTTGAATTTACTGGTCGAAGGGGTTATTTCCCGGTTCCGCTAGAGCCAAATCACACCGCCGAGATCGCGTCCCAGAGCACCCAGCCTTCCTTTTCTTCACCGTAGCGGACGTGGGCCCGCTGGGACAGGGAGCCATATACATCCTTCTGCTCTTCGAAGACGGTGACTTGAGTCGGGGCAGTGATCTCATCAAGGACCTGGGAGCCCTCCACCGCGCTCATGGGCTCGCTCCAGACCCGCACCACCCCGTTCCATTTCTTCAGTATCGACTTGGTAACGTTGGCGCTGTAAGGCTCTACCTGTTCAACTTTGTTCATCGACATCTTGTGCAGATCTCCTTCTTAGCTGCCGGTACTCTTCCAGCAAGCGCCTCTCTTCATCGCTAAGGTCGGTGGGCACTCCCACCCTGATGACGACATACTCGTCACCGTTGCCCGAGCCCCTGAGATGGGGCAGCCCGTGCCCCGATAGCCGAAACGTAGTCCCGTGCTGGGTGCTCTGCGGAAGGGTTACGGTCAGGGGTCCTTCAAGGGTGGGTACGTCAACATCGCCTCCGAGGGCCGCTGTCACAATGTCTATCTCTTGTCTGACGTAGAGGTCCTGTCCGCGGCGTTCGAAGCTGGGATCAGGCACGACGTTGAGCACGACGAAGAGGTCACCGGGCAGGTCGGGGCCTGCTTCACCCTCACCCGTCACCCGGAGCGCATGCCCATCCTCCACACCAGCAGGTACATCCACCTCCAGGTCCACCGTCTCGACCGTCTTGCCCCGGCCTTCGCAGGTTGCACACGGCTCGGTGATGACCCTTCCGTTGCCCCGGCACGTCCCACAGGTCAATATCTGGCGAACCACCCCGAACCCCGAGCGCTCCTCCCGGACGGTGCGTCCCGACCCCCGGCACGATTCGCACTCTCCCTCTCCACCGGCCTCCGCTCCCGAGCCCCGGCACCCGGCACAGGTCGAGGCCCGGTCCAGGGTAATGGTCTTCTTGAAGCCGCTTGCTACGTCCTCCAGGGTTAGTTCAAGGTCATAACGGATGTCAGCGCCCTTGCGGGTACGTTGGCGGGTCCTCGTCCGTCCACCGAACATGCCCCCGAAGGAGTCTCCACCGAACCCGAACAGGTCACCCAGACCAAACTCGCTGAACAAGTTGGAGAAGTCGACCCCACGGAAGATGTCTTCCTGGCTGAACCCATCGAGTCCGGCGTGCCCGTATGTGTTGTAGAGCTCGCGCTTCTTGGGGTCGTTGAGGACGGCGTAGGCTTCGTTGACGTCCTTCATGGTCTCTGCCGCAGAAGCGTCCCCCGGATTCCGGTCCGGGTGATACTTCATGGCGAGGTTGCGATAGGCCTTTTTTACGGCCTTCGCATCAGCATTCCGATCGACCCCCAGGACCTCATAGTAGTCCCGCTTGGCCATCGGGTTAGCCTCCGGTGTATTTCCAGCTCACCTTGTCCCAGGTGTACGAGGCCGTATTGCACGCGTTGCAGAAGACGGTCGTCACTTCACCCTCGACTTGGTGACGTGCGCTGACCAACTTCTTACACTTCCTGCAATAGACTTTTTTTCTCGTTATATTCATGTGAAACGCCTTAGCGAATTATTTGACTGTTAACCTAGTCTTCCAATACAGAACAAATGGTGCGGGACACGACCCCACACTTTACTTTTTGGCTGGCGGGTGCTGCCGGAACGCGGGCTTGGAGGGAATCCTTATGTAGTAGTCCACCTTGGAGGCCGTCGCTGACATGAGTTTCTGCCCGCCGGCGCCACAGGTTGGACACGGAGCCAATTCGTCCGCCCTGCTGATGGGCCTCATCAGCTCGAATTCCTTGCCGCAATCGGCACAGTAGTATTCGTATATAGCCATGAAAGGTCTCCTGGAACCGGTGAAAGGGTGCTGCTATTCGTCCTCTTCGGGCTTCCAGCCCGTCTTTTCGAAGACCTCCTGCAGCTCCTGGATGCGGCCCTTGACTATGTCCTGCACTTTGGACTCTATGTCCGGAGTAATAGTCAGGAGCGCTATCTGGTTTTTACGATGCCAGACCTGCAGGTTTCCAAAGGTCTCCTGTACCCAGTAGCCCTTCTTGACCTGTTCTTCGGTCAGGTAATCGGTCGGGGCTATGTCTTCAATATCGGCCACTGTTGCACCTCCAAAAGGGATCGGGCTGCCAATGGTTCCGCCGCCCGACTTTCGCCGAAGATAGTATACGTTGTCGGGGGAGTAAGTAAAGAATACGGCGCTCTAGGCCAAGACGCCGGCAATTGACGGCTTTGCCAAGCGCTTACCACGATGAGTTCCGTCAAATCATTCCACGTGGGGATGGTACTCGTTGCCTATGTGGCCCATCTCCACCAGTGTATCGTATTCGGAGTCGGTATAGCCTAAAAGGTCTTTGTAAACGTATTCGTTGTGCTCCCCGAGCCTCGGCGGAGGAATACGGATAGCATTGGGAGTCTCCGAGAGTCGGCCTATTATGGAGGGGTATTCGTGCTCCCCCGTGCCGGGCATCGAGATACGCTGAAAGAACCCCCGACCCCGGAGCTGGGGGTCGTCAAACACTTCCCGGTGATTCGACACCTGCCCCGCAGGCACTCCCGCCTCCTGGAGCAACGACATTAAATCTCCCTTGTTTCGCTCTCGGGTCCACTCCGAGATCAGAGTGTCCAGTTCATCCTGATGCTCATACCGGCTCAGGTAGCTGGCGAACTTCCTGTCGGCGGTCCATGACGGGCTGCCCATTACCTCACATAGCGCATCCCATTGCTCTTCCTTCTCAACCGCTATCACGACCCACTCGTCATCCCCTGAGCACGGATAGCAGCCATGGGGGACCATACTTCGATGCCGATTCCCCAAGGTACGGTGGACCCGTCCATTGGCGAGCCGGTCTATGTTTACCTCGCTGATGTAGGACGTGAAGTTTTCCACCTGTGCCAGCTCGATCATCTGGCCCTTGCCGGTGCGCTGCCGATTCCTGAGGGCCATCATCACGGCTAAGGCGCAGTTAATACCACCTGCTGCGTCGCTGTAGAAGATGTCGGTCTGAAAATCGAGGCTAAGATCGGGGTAGCCCCGCAGGCTGGCGTGCCCCGAGACACCATCAATGTGACTGCCGAGAGTTCGATATGTCCTGTAGGGTCCCTGCAGACCAAACCCCGGCATTCGCACCATGATGAATCCGGGGTTGATCTCCCTGGCCCTTTCATATGAGATGCCGAGTTTATCAGCAGTGGTCGGTACGTTGTTCTCTATCAGCACGTCGGCGACGTGGAAAAGTCTCTGGAAGACCTCCTGGCCTCCGGGAGCGCCCAGGTTAACCGTCATGCTCTTCTTGTTGCGGGCATGAACGTTGAACGAGGGTGTCCTGTTCCAGGGCATGGGCCCCGGGTCCCATTCAGGATAGGCAGTATGCCAGTCCGTGTCCGCATTCACTTCCGCATTGGATACGCGGGCTCGTTGGCCGCGCGCCATCGGTTGGAAGTGGTCGATAGGCTCCAGGCGGATAACCTCGGCGCCCCAGTCTGCAAGCATCTGAGTGGCATAGGGGCCGGCCCAGACAAGCGTTATGTCCAGGACTCGTATCCCATCCAGCGGCAGCTTCGAGTTCGTCATTTAACTATCAGCATAAAGGCCCCTACACTATGCCTGCCTGTTTCAACTTGGAAACTTCTTCCCTGGAGAATCCGAGGATACCCCCGTAAACCTCCACGTTGTGCTGCCCGAGGGTTGGGGCAGGGCGGCGCATGGCCCACGGGCCTCCATACATCTGGAACGACTTGCCGGGAAGCCGAATCATGTCCCCGGGGGCCCTTTCGACGGTAGTCCAGTAGGCTCGGGCACGGAAGTTTGGGTCGGCGGTCAGAAGGGCTGAGTCGTAGACCGGCCCCGAAAGAATTCGGGACTCCTGGGCAGCGGCGAAGGCATCTGTCACGTGGCGTTCCTTCAGCCACGGGTCGAGCAGCGCATCGAAGAAATCGTGGCTTTCAGGCAATGAACGCGCCTCCATAGTGGCGAAGAGGGGCTCTTCCATTAGCTCGGGCATCCCTAACATGTTCAATCCCTTGGGTATCAGATTGGCATCAGTGAACATGTTGAGATAGCCGTCCTGACAGAGGTGGACGGAGCCGCCGCCACTCTCTAAGGTCTCCCGCCGGGTGACGAAACCTGCGTACTGGTAGGCCAGGAGCATCGCGGAGGTGCGATCTATGCTCCCTGCCTGCACCTCCTGGATCGACTCGTCCACATGTTCACCCACGCCTCTCTCCGCCGTGCCCCGGAGCGCGATCATCGAATGCAGAGCGCTCATGATACCGGCGTGAAACTGGATGATGTGTGCTCCAACTTTCACCGGTTCCCTGGACTGGAGGCCCGTCACGTACATCAGCCCCGACATTGCGTAGTACATGGCTTCCGAGGCTTCGTACTCGCTGTAGGGGCCGTTCTGCCCGAAGTTGGATATAGATGTGAGGACCAAGCGAGGGTTGCGTTCCTTCATGGCCTCGTAGGAGAGGCCCATGGACTGCAGGGTCGACGGCGAGAAGGTCTCGACAACGAGGTCGGCCCACTCGACCAGCTCCATGAATATCTTGGCCCCGGCGCGGGTCTCGGGGTCCAGGGTGACGCCCCGCTTGTTGTTGTTGAGGTAGCGGAAGAAGCCGCTCTTCTCTACGCCCGGCAGGTCGTCAATGAAGGGAGTAGAGGCTCGGCCCGGGTCCCCGAAGGGCGGTTCGACCAGTATGACGTCCGCCCCGAAGTCCGCCATGAATTTCGTGCAGACGTGTCCGGGAATACGCCGGCTGATGTCCAGGACTCGTAGGTCTTGAAGCGCCTGATCGTGCAATTCAGTGCTTCCGTCCAAACCGGGAAAGGATAGTCAAGATTCTATCACCACCGTAAACCCACCCGATTCCGCAACTAAAGAGCATAGTGAACACGCCGTGTGCGCTCACAAGTGTGTCTAGGAAGGACCGGTGCCCTTAGCCCCTATTCCTGCCCTACCTCGTCGGGGATGTACTCGTCCTGTACCTCAACGGTAAGCCAGTTTTCGAAGCAGACGCCGCTGGAAAGGCTGGTCACGCCTATGGTGGCCCGGCCCCCGAGTCCTCGCGCCTCACCCAGGACCTCGACGAACAGGTCGGTGGCGCCGCTGGACACCCTGTTCACGTCCGTGAAGTCGGGCGTACACACGACGAAGTTCAACGACCTCACGATGGCCACTATCTTGTCCAGGTCCCCGACTGCGTACTTGATGCCCGCAAAGCAGTGGATCGCCGTGAGCCGTGCCGACTCGTAGCCCTGCTCAATGGTGACGTCCTTGCCTAGGGTCCCGATACCGACTGGCCCGCCGTCCTTCCAGGGAACGTGGCCGCTGAGGTACAGAACGTTTCCCACCCGGTGGTGGGACTTCATGGTGCCGAAGGTCGCGCCGGGGTAACCTTCCTTCGAGTAATCGGGCAGAGTGATGCCCATCTCGGCCAGCTTTGCTTCTACTCTCATGGCTGAGACCTCCGGACCGACAGGCTAATCGAATACCCTGATGATGTCGTAGGACGTGGTGCGCTGGGCGGGGATACGGCCAATGTCCTTAATCAGGCTCTGGAAATCCTCCGGCGACATGTACTGGCCGTAAGGCGCGCCCGCCGACCTGGATATCTTCTCATTCATAAGCGTGCCGCCGAAGTCATTGGCCCCGGCGTTGAGGCAGACCTGGGCGAACTTCTGTCCAAGCTTGACCCACGATACCTGGATGTTCTTGATCCAGTTGTTGAGCATGATTCGGGACACGGCGTGCATCCTCAGGTCTTCCATGCCTGTGGGCCCGGGTCTCACCCCGCCCTGCAGGTAAAGGGGCGAGTCCCAGTGAACGAACCCCAGGGGCACGAACTCGGTGATTCCGCCGGTCTCCTTCTGGATGTCCCGGATGAGGGCGATGTGGTTGGCCCAGTGAACCGGCGCGTCGATGTGGCCGTACATGATGGTGGAGGTGGATGGCAGGCCGACTTCGTGGGCGGTCTTTATAATCTCCACCCAATTCTCGGCGCTGAGCTTGTTCTTGGTCAGGCGCTGCCTTATCTCGGTGTCGAGGATCTCGGCGGCGGTGCCAGGAATGGAACCCAGGCCTACTTCTTTGACCATGAGCAGGAAATCTCGGATGCTCAGGCCCGTCTTCTTGCTGCCGTACTGCACCTCGAAGGGCGAGAAGGCGTGGACGTGGATGCCCGGGACCCGCTCCTTGATGGCAATCAGCATGTCCCGGTACTCGTAGCCGGTCATCTTAGGGTGGAGGCCGCCTTGCATGCAGATTTCCGTAGCTCCTGCCTCCCAGGCCTCTTCGGCCCGGTCGGCGACCTGCTCGATAGACAGGGTCTCAGCCTCTTCGTCACCGAAGTGCTTGGCGAAGGCGCAGAACTTGCAGCCCGTATAGCAGATATTGGTGAAGTTGATGTTGCGCACCGTAACGAAGGTGACCATGTCGCCGACGGTGCGTTTTCGGAGCTCGTTGGCGGCGGCGCAGAGAGCGTGAAGCTCCAGGTCCTTTGCGTCGAAGAGCTTTATGGCCTCTTCCACCTCGATATCTACGCCGTTCAAGGCCCTGTCCAGGATACGCGCCGTTTCCGGCTCGACGGCCGAAAGAAGCCGGTCAAGGCTGGATTCAACGACTCCGGGAAATGCAGTATCAATTACCATCGGGTCTCCTCATCCTTTACGTAGCCATCCTCATCTATGAAACCGCGCACTGCGGCCTCCATGACGGGGTTCAGATATCCAGGTTTGTCCACAATGTATTCGGGGTAGATTGCCAGCCTCTCCTTCAACTCGTAGCCGAGAGACTCGGTGCTTTCCTTGAGCTCCGTGATCATTGGCCAGGCCTTCTCAGGGTTGATGAAGTCTTTGGTGACGGGGGATACGCCTCCCCAGTCGTTGATCCCGGAGGCCAGATAGAACTGGTATGCGTCTGCGGTCAGGTTGGGTGGGGCCTGGATGTTCATTTCGGGGCCCAGGATTAGCCGAGCCAAGGCAATGGTGACGGCCATGTCCACCGCCGAAGGCTCTCCGTGGGCCCTCATGCGGGTGTCGGGCTTGGCGCGAAAGTTCTGAATTATCACTTCTTGGATGTGGCCGTATTCTTCCTGAAGCTCTTTGATGGCAAAAAGGGTGTCGACCCGTTCGTCCAGGGTCTCTCCGATGCCGATGAGCATGCCGGTGGTAAACGGTACCAGCATCTCGCCGGCGTAGCGCATGGTCTGGATTCGTATTGCCGGGTCCTTGCCCACACTGCCGAAGTGGGCCTGCCCCCTCTCCAAGAGGCGCGGGCTGGAATTCTCCAGCATCAGGCCCATGCTGACCGTGACTTCGCGAAGCTGGGCCATCTCCTCACGCTCCAGCACACCGGAGTTGCTGTGGGGAAGGAGACCAGTCTCCTCGAATACCATGCGGCACATGTCGACAAGGTAGTCGGTCATGGAGGGGTGTCCAAGCTCCTGAAGGTGCGTCCGGGCCATTCTGTGCACGTCTTCGGGCTTCTCACCGAGGCTGAAGAGGGCTTCTTTGCATCCCGCTTTCTGACCGGCCTTGGCCACGGCAAACACCTCGTCGGGGGTCATGGTCTTGGCGTCGGGGTGTTTGGGGCCCTTGACGAAGGTGCAGTAGCCGCAGCGGTCTCGGCACAGGTTGGTCAGGGGGATGAATACCTTGCGTGAGTAGGCGACGCGACGCCCCTTGGCCCTTTCGGTGGTCCGGGCGGCACATGCGAGTAGAGCAGGAATCTCTGCGCGCTCGGCTCGGACCAGCCGGTATGCCTCTTCTCTCGATAGCGGCTTGCCGTCCAAGACTTGTTGCAGGCAACGCTCGATTTGGATATCGGTGGAAACGTAGACCACGTGTGTCTCCGAGAGTAGCAGTTACCGTAGAGTCGTCAAAGTCGAGCGAGGAGTCAAAATAAGCCTGTCCAACAAGCTATCACGCGGAATGGCCGCGAGTCTATCCACACGCCTATTGAATGTCAAATCCACATGCCCTTCAGTTACATATGGGTTAGTTAACATATGACAATCAACCGAGACGCGGACAATCAAAGGAAAACAACTTTGTGTTTGATTGCTTGCGGGGTGTAGGCACGATTCTTGATTGTTTGTTAATGACGGGGATCACTCCAATTCTCGCGCCGCGGGCCATCCACGGTCGATCGCGAAAAGGGGGCTTTGGGGAACTTGAAGTTTGAGTTACTCAAAAATTGCTCGCAGGCAGAGATTAGCTAAAAGAGGGGGTGAGGGGAAGGGGGTGATGTCACAATGGGGGGTATGTAGCGTTCGCGCAAGTCCTAGATACCTAGCGGGGCCTCGGGATGACATGATAAAGAGGTAGGATGGCGTGAGGCCTATTTGCCGATGCAGAAGCGGGAGAAGATGGTGTGGAGGAGGTCTTCGGTAATGGTCTCGCCGGTGATTTCTCCGAGGGCGGTCAGGGCGGCGGTGAGGTCTATTGTGACGAAGTCGTCGGGCAGGCCTTTAGTTAGGGCATTTTCGGCAGAGGCAAGGTGAGTTGCTGCAGATTCCAGGGCCGACTTGTGCCGAGCATTGGACACCAGTACCTCACCCGACCCCAAACTCTTGCCGTTGAGCGCAACCTCGACCATCCTCTCTCTCAACTCATCCAGGCCCTCACCCGTGATCATGGAGGCCCGTACGGCACCCGATGGGAGAACGGAGGGGTCGGTAACGCACGGTAGGTCTGATTTGTTGGCGACGGTAACTGCACCCTTGCCCGGGAGCCGACCAATCAGATTGATGTCCTGGTCGGTGAGAGGTTGACTGGAGTCCAGAACCAGGATGACGAGGTCGGCTTGGGCGAGGGCTTTACGGCTGCGTTCTATGCCGAGGTGTTCAACGGGGTCAGAAGTGTCGGTTAAACCGGCCGTGTCCACAAGGACAAATGGAATCCCCTGGATATTGGCCACCTCTTCGACCGTGTCCCGGGTTGTACCGGCGATGGGTGTGACAATGGCCCTTTCGTGGTCCAGGAGCCGGTTGAGGAGGCTGGATTTTCCGACGTTGGGACGCCCGACTATCGCAACTCGGACGCCGTGGCGATATACCATCCCGGTATCGGCGGCGCTAAGGAGTTGGCGGACAGTGGAGGCCGCGTCACGGATTGCAGGGAGGGGATCTTCGATGGGGACGTCGTCGTCCGGGAAGTCGATGCGCGCGGTCAGGTAGGCCAGGACTTCCAAAATGGCAGTGCGGGCTTCTTTGATCCGCTGGGAGAGCCCGCCCTGAAGCCCGTTCATAGCGACTCTCAAGCTAGCGTCTGTCTTGGATTCTATGACATCCAGTACGGCCTCGGCCTGGATGAGATCGATACGGCCGTTGAGGAAGGCGCGCAGGGTGAATTCGCCGGGGCCCGCGGCACGGGCCCCGCAACGGAGAAGGGCTTTGAGAACGGCCTGCAGGGGTATAGGGCCACCGTGCCCGTATATCTCGACGGTGTCCTCGCAGGTGTAGCTGTTGGGTGCGAGCATGCAGGTTGCCATCACCTCATCGAGGATCGAGCCGTCGTCTGGGTCGACTATCCGGCCACGGCTCATATAGCGGTGGGAGAGTCGGCCGCTAAAGACCTTCCCGGCGAGCGCAAGGGAGTCGGGGCCGGACAACCGCACAACACCGAGGGCCCCCTCTCCTATGGGCGTGGCAATTGCGGCTATGGTGTCGTCGTACATGGCGTCGGGCCTCCCACGCGGCAATTATATGCCAAGGGACAAATCGCCTATGGTGGAAGGGCGTCGGCTATACTGGGCCGGAATTCGGGAGGTCAAGATTGCACAGACTCATCTTGTTCGACGTAGACCAGACCCTCATCAGTACCAGGGGCGGTGACCGAAAGGCGCTCAACGATACATTCCAAGAGCTGCACGGCATTGATGACGCCTTCGAAGGAATTAGCTTTGGGGGGCGGATGGACCTGTCGATAATGGATCAGGTGTATTCCCACTGGGGAGTGGCCGAGGGGGACCGGCGTCTCGGCGATTTCAAGGCACGGTATTTCGAACTTCTGGAACAAGTGCTGAAGGACTGGGAGATGGGTATCGTGTACCCGGGAATACCGGAATTGCTTAGGGTCCTGGACTCGAGAGCCGGGGTGCAGTTAGGTCTGGCCACCGGAAACTTTCGGGAGTCGGCTTTCATCAAGCTGCGTAAGTACGGCCTGGTCACCTTTTTCGAAGAAGGCGGGTTCGGGGGAGACCACCCGGAGCGCCCCGAGGTGGTGGCCGACGCAATAGTCAAATGTCAGACACTCTCGGGGAGGATGTACGAACGTGAGGACATCTTCGTCATCGGGGACTCGATTTCCGACGTGGAGGCGGGTCGGGCCAACGGCATAAATTCGGTGGCCGTAGCGACCGGGCACTACGACACGGAGAAATTGAAGTCATTAGGCCCAACGTTCGTCTTCGAAGACCTGTCGGATACGGAGAAGGTGTTGGGCGCGTTGCTAGGCTAGGTGAGTGCGGAATGTCCAGATTTCAAAGACTTGTCCTCTTCGACGTAGACCTGACCCTGATCACCGCCACCGGGTGCAACCTCCTCGCACTGAACAGCGCCTTTGAGCAGGTGCACGGTATACCCGGCGCCTTTAATGACGTCGTATTTGGCGGCGGACTAGACTTGCCGCTTATGACGGAGATGTATAGGAAATGGGGACTGACAAAGGGCAATCCAGATGAACTTCCAGACCTATCGGAATTCAAGGCGGTCTACTTTGATCACCTTGTAAGACGACTGGAGACCTGGACTGATGGATATATGTGTCCTGGGGCGGAGGAATTGCTGGAAGCGCTGTCACGGGAGCCGGGGGTGCATATGGGTTTGGAGCCGGGCAATTTCAGGGAGGCGGCTTTCATCAAGCTGCGTAGATTTGGATTGCACACCTATTTTCACGAGGGAGGTTTCGGGGGAGACTGGATGACCCGCACGGAAGTCGTGGCTGACGCCATAGCCAGGTGCCAGGCTCTCTCGGGTAGGGTCTACGACCCAGGAGAAATCTTTCTCATCGGTGACTCGACTTCGGACGTGGAAGCGGGAAAGGCAAACGGGATCAACACGGTGGCGGTGGCAACGGGACACTGCGACACGGAGACCCTGCGGGCGCTGGGCCCGACGTTCGTCTTCGAAGACCTGTCGGATACGAAGAGGGTGTTGGACGCGCTCCTGGGAAGAGCGGGCTAGCCCGAGCTAAGCGATCTCTGGAACATGTGGTACTGCACGAACTTGGCCAGGGACCGGCATGCCCTGCGCAGCGATGTGTAAGCAAGGAGGCCCGCTTCGGAGAACTCCTGCTGGAGTTTCTGATAGTCCATCTTGATGCGGGGGTCCCGGATGCGGACCGGCAAAAGGATGACGACAGGCTTGCCGTTGGAATGGTCCCTGGCGATCTCTGCGAAGTCCGTGGCAACGGCCTTTTCAGGCTCGGACGTAACGTCGGTGTATTCGTTTAGGCTGGGGATCATTAGCAGCATGTCGATGGACGGGTCTGCGGTGACGAGGCGCGCGGCCTGTTGCTGCTTGTCCCGGACATTCGCCATGAATGAGAGGTCGACCGGGTTTCGGACGCTGTTTCCGGCGTCGGGGATGAACTCTCGGAGGAGGGCGCTGGTCTCGGAGGACAGCTCAGCCATGTCGAGGCCTTCTTCAGAGCAGATGTCCGAGGCTGCGACACTGTTGCCCCCACCGCTGCCGATCATGGCTAGGCGGTTGCTGCGAGGAGCGGGGAGGAGGTTGAAGGCCTGCATAACATCTACGACTTCTTCGACGGAACCGGCTCGGACGGCACCCGTTTGTCGGAAGAAGGCATTCCATATCGCGCCCTGACCGGCCAGGGAGCCGGTGTGGGAGGCGGCGGCTCGTGAGCCTGACTCGCTGAGGCCGCCCTTCCAGATGATTACGGGTTTACGGGGGTTGATCTCCCGAGCCAGCTTGAGCAATTTCGGGCCATTCCTGACACCCTCTATGTACATGCCAATGGCGTTGGTGCTCTCGTCCTGGCCCAGGAACTCAAGGTAGTCCGCGCTTTCGAGGACCAGTGCATTGCCAAAGCTGATTACCTTACTGACTCCTATCCCAACATCCGCGGCGCGGAATATGAAGTCCATGGCATGCCCGCCGCTCTGGGCGACAAAGGCGGCGCTACCGGACCTGTTGGTAATATCTCCGATGGTGGAGAACTGGGCCGCCGGAGAGTGCACGCCGAGGCAGTTGGGCCCGACGACGCGGATGCCATTTCGGGTGGCTACCTCCCAGACGACCTTTTCCATCTCGACGCCCTCGGTCGTGGAGGTCTCGGAAAAGCCGGAGGTGAAGACGTGGACATTGAGCGCTCCGACGGAGGCGCAGTCTTCCAGCACCGTTGCCAGGAACCGGGCAGGTACGGAGACGGTCACCATTTCGGGGACCTCAGGGAGGGCGGAGACAGAGGGGTAAGACTTGAGGCCGAGAATTTCGTCGGCCTTGGGGTTGACGGGATAAATCTTGCCGGGATAGCCGAGCTTGAGGAGATAAGGGATGAACTGGCCCGAGGGATTACTCCAACCGGGCCCCTTCGCCGAGGTGACTCGGGAGGCGCCCACTAAGGCTACGGACTTGGGGTTGAACGCCTTGGCGAAGTCGGGGCCGAGGGGGGTTATGGATTGAATGAGTCTTGTCCTTATAAAGGTTGCGGTATCGGCTGAGGCGTTCCCAGGCTATAGCCCCGGAACGCCGGTATTATAGCCGTCTGTGGGTAGAGCCTCAAGACGGGGCTGGGAGCATCACCAATTCGTTTGACGCCATTGAAGTGCAGGTTGGTTATCAATCTCCAGTGTCTAATTCTCAATAAAGACAGAGACCACCTCAAAGGGCGGTCTCGACCCTACCGGCGAAGCGATAGGGGTGGTAAGGACAGGATAGCTACGAGACACGAATTTGTCGATGCTTTTGCCAGTTCATCTGCGCACACAACGGAAAGGGAGCCTCGTTGGTATTCCATGTGACGATAGGCTGGGTTGGGGCACTGGTAGCTTCCTGAACGCTAAGGTATACTCACGGGCGCACGGCCCCGCCGCCACACTATCCTGAGCGAGGGCCAAGGAGACCT
Organism: Dehalococcoidia bacterium; assembly: GCA_965197585.1. Taxonomy (GTDB): domain Bacteria; phylum Chloroflexota; class Dehalococcoidia; order Plut-88900; family Plut-88900; genus Plut-88900. Next base: position 610,074 of record OZ240215.1, on the reverse strand, counting down.
TTATATTAGACGACAGTTTCAGAAACCATCTTAGGCCGAGAGTGGCCATTTTCATCGACGGAAGCAATCTTTATCATGCCATGGAGGAGTCCTGCAGACGAACGGACCTGAACTTCCCGAGGTTCGTGCAGAAATTGCTGCGGGGGCGCCATCTGCTGAGGACCTATTACTACAATGTCCTCCAAGACAGCAGACGCAAGCCGCAGGGATTCGGGCAGCAGCAGAAGTTCCTCTCGGTGCTCCACAACACACCTTACCTGGAAGTGAAGTTGGGCCGGTCTGCGATCAGGAAAGGGGTGGCGGTGGAAAAGGGCGTGGATATAATGCTTGCCACAGACATGCTCCAGCTAGCATGGAAAGACCTGTATGACACCGCCGTCCTGGTGAGTGGGGACGCGGATTTCGCCTATGCGGTAAAGACAGTTAAGGACATGGGCAAGTTCGTGGAAGTGGCCTGCTTCGAAGTGAATCAATCGAAAGATCTGGTAGAAATATCAGATTCTATAATCGAGCTTACACCGGAGTTCTTCGAAGGGGTCTGGGCTAACAACTGAAGTCCTGAACCCGGTTTTCCTCTTACTCATGCGGAGAACAACACTGTTGCAAACCCGGCCCCCGGGCCACCCCGACATCGGGAGAGTCCTGAATGTATCTTGACGGGCTCGAAATAGCGGGCCTGGGCGTGGGAATGGTGTTCCTGGCCTTGGTCGTCATGTTCGGGGCGACATTGGGCCTGCGTCTGACCATCGACAAGCTGGGAGCGGTCCGAATCGGGAAATCGCGTGTCGCTGCGGCCCCAACCGTCACCCCAACTATAGAGTCACCGCCTGTCTCCCCCTCCGCCATGCCTGAAGAGGCTCCTTCGGCAGAGCGCGCCCCCCGAGACAAGGCAGCGCGGGCCGCGGCCATTGCGGTCGCTCTTTACCTTACCGAGGAGGAAGAGGCCGAAGGCCGGCGCGGCCGGTAGAGCCACACGCCAAATATGCTTGTAGAGGAGCTTTTCGAAGGATTCTTAGGTCTCGAGTGGCGAGATGCCGTAATGATGCTCGTCGGGGGAGTCCTGATCTACCTCGCTATCAAGCACAAGTTCGAGCCCCTGCTTCTGCTGCCTATCGGCCTGGGGGCAATGGTGACGAATCTTCCCCTTGGCGGTGTGACGGGAGAGCACGGGGTGTTCGGGGTGCTGAAGAGCGCCGGCCTGGACAACGAGCTCTTCCCGCTGTTGATGTTCCTGGGTCTCGGGGCCCTGACGGACTTCACGCCACTGCTGCAGCGTCCTTCTACGATGCTGCTTGGCGCCGCGGCCCAGACCGGCATCTTCGTTAGCCTGATGGCAGCCATAGCCCTGGACTTCTCGTTAAGGGAGGCCGGTTCCATCGCCATCATAGGCTCGGCGGACGGGCCTACCACCATCTTCGTTGCCAGCCAACTTTGCCCGGACACCGAGACTTGCCAGAACGATGTGCTCGGCCCGGTCGTTGTGGCCGCCTACTCCTACATGGCAATGGTGCCCTTGATCCAACCCCCGATAATGAAACTACTGACGACCAAGGCAGAGCGCAGCATCCCCATGGAGTACACTGACAGAGAGGTGCCAAAACTCCTGCGAGTTATGTTCCCAATCATGGTGCTGTTAATCGGAGGGCTGCTGGCCCCCAAGGCGATACCGCTGCTTGGGATGTTCATGTTCGGGAACCTGATGAGGGAGTCAGGGGTGGTGGACAGGCTGTCGAACACGGCTCAGAACTCGCTTATAAACATAGTGACCATCTTCCTGGGCCTCGTCATAGGCTCGACGATGACGGGAGAGAGTTTCCTCGACCTTGAGACGCTTAAGATACTGGGCCTCGGGCTGGGGGCTTTCATAATCGGAACGGCATCGGGGGTGATGTTCGGGAAAGTGATGAAGGTGCTGTCGGGTGGGAAGATTAATCCCTTGATAGGGGCGGCAGGAGTATCGGCGGTGCCAATGGCTGCTCGGGTCGTGCAGCGGGTCGGACAGAGCGAACGCTCGGACAATTTCCTTCTCATGCATGCGATGGGGCCCAACGTAGCAGGGGTCATCGGCTCGGCACTGGCCGGAGGAGTAATTCTCGCCCGGGTCCCGGCCCTCGCGGGCTAACCACTCACAATCCCGGCCCGGGCATCGGAGGTGGAACATGGCCTCGGAACATCTGATTCCAGATCTAATCGGCTATAACGGCAATGTCATAACCGTAGACCCGTACAAGCCTCGGGCCCAGGCCTTCGCCGTAAGGGAAGGCGCTTTCGTGGCGGTGGGAGACAATGATGAGATTAAGGACATGGCGGGGCCCCACACCCGAAAGATGGACTTCGCGGGGAGCACGGTAGTACCCGGCTTCATCGACGCCCACATCCACGTCCTGAGCAGCGGGATTCGCCACACCTTAATGGCCGACTGCGCCCTCCCGTCCATAGGCGAGATCCAGGAGGCCATACGCTTCAAGGCGGCGGACACGGCTGCCGGAGACTGGGTTCAGGGGTTCAAGTTCGACGATACGAAAACGGTAGAGAACCGATTCCTCAATCGCCGGGACCTGGACGATTCCACCGGCCAGCACCCGATACTCGTGGCCCACCGGGCGGGGCACGTCTACTACACAAACAGCATGGGGTTGAAAGCCCTCGGCATTGACAAGAACTCGCCGGACCCACCGGGCGGACGCTACGGCCGGGACGAAGCAACCGGTGAGCTGGATGGCGTGCTGTACGAAACGGCAGCCGACCCAATCCGCTTCGAGCTGTTGTCGAAAGTAACGCCCGACGTGCGCCGGGAAGGCCTCAAGACTATTTGCAATATGTTCGCCGCGGCGGGCCTGACCTCCGTGCACGATGCCCTGGTCACCAGCGATGACGTAGCCATCTACCAGGAAGCATGGGAGAGGGGTGAGCTGCCCCTGCGGGTGTACATGCTGGTGCACTACAGGTATTTCGGGGGGTTTAAGGCGTCGGGGTTGAAGACGGGCTTCGGGGACGACCGGCTTCGGCTGGGCGGCATCAAGATGGTGAGTGACGGAGCAATAGCCTCCCGCACCGCCTACCTGTCCCGACCCTACGAGGGTAGCGACAGCGATTGCGGGATCCGGGCCATAGACCCTGAGGAGCTGGAGGAGATGGTAAGGGAGGTCCACGATGCGGGCTACCAGGTCTGCGTGCACGCCAACGGGGACGCTACCATCGACATGGTGCTGACCGCCTACGAGAAGGCGCAGAAGGCAAATCCTCGACAGGACACTCGCCACAGGCTGGAGCATTGCACGCTGGTGAATCCGTCGTTGCTCAACAGGATGAAGGCGTTAGGAGCGGTGGCTACACCCTTCTGCACTTATGTCTATTACCACGGCGAAAAGATGCAGTACTACGGGGAAGAGCGAGTGAAGTGGATGTTCGCGCAGCGGTCGTTCCTGGACTATGGAGTCGTGGCGACGGGAGCTACGGACTACCCGCCGGGCCCCTACGAGCCGCTGCTCGGGATCCAGAGCTGCGTGACAAGGACCGACATCAACGGCAACGTCTGGGGTGCGAACCAGCGCATATCGGTGGAAGAGGCGTTGAAGATATACACACTGCACAGTGCCTACGCCTCCTTCGAAGAGAACCTGAAGGGTTCCATCACCGCAGAGAAACTCGCCGACTTCACCGTCCTTGGCCGGGACCCGACCGCCGTTGACCCACACACCATCAAGGACATCCCCATCGAAATGACGGTGGTGGGCGGCGAAGCGATCTACGAGGCGTAGGTGGCTGTTATTCCATCCCCAGCCCTGACACCCGACAAGCTGATCGTCAACGCCAACATTCTCACTGTTGACTCCCACAACCCGCGCGCCGAGGCCCTGGCCATAAAGAACGGCAAGTTCGTGGCTGTTGGGGCGAACAAGGACGTGGAGCACCTGGCGGGGCCTGGTACGAAGGTCATCAACCTGGCGGGAAAGACCGTAGTTCCCGGGTTCATAGATGCGCACATCCATGTAATGAGCACGGGGTGCAAAATCGTGTCCCGGATGGTGGACTGCGAGCTGCCGACTATCGGGCTTGTGCAGGAAGAATTGAGGCTCAAGGCAAGGGAGACTCCGCCCGGCGAGTGGGTCATGGGCTTCAAGTACGACGATACCAAGACCCCCGAAGGCCGGATGCCGAGCCGCTGGGAGCTTGACGAGGTCAGCCGGGACCACCCGGTGATAGTAACGCACCGGGCCGGGCTCAAGAGTTCGGTCAATGAGAAGGGGCTGGAGGAATTCGGGGTGACGCGGGACTCGGCGGGGCCGATCTCGGGTCCTTACGAGAAAGACCCGGAGTCGGGGGAGCCCAACGGCGTGCTGTACGAGGCAGGAGAGGAGCGAATCCGATTCTTCCTCATGTCGCAGGTGAGTGCGGAGGAGCGTCGGCAGGGCCTCAAAACGATAACCGGAATGTACGCGGCCGCAGGCCTGACCAGCGTACATGATGCGATGGTCACGCCCGACGAAGTCAGCGTGTACCAGGACGCATGGGAGCGGGACGAGCTGCTGCTACGGGTCTACATGCTTGTGCATGAGAACTATTTCGAGGCATTCCGGAAGGCGGGCATAAGGACGGGCCTAGGAGACGACAAGCTGAAGTGGGGCGGTATCAAGCTGACCAACGATGGCGGGACAGCCACTCGGACGGCCTATCTAAGCGAGCCGTATGTCGGAAGTAACGACCACGGGCTGATGCTGTTCGAACAGGAAGAACTGGACGAAAAGATCCGGCATATCCACGAGGCAGGCTACCAGGCCTGCGTACACTCCAACGGCGACGCGGCCATCGACATGACTCTCCGGGGCTTCGAGCGTGCGCAGGAAGCCTACCCGAGGCAAGGGGCACGGCACCGGATAGAGCACTGCACCGTGATGAATCCCGACCTATTGAGAAGGATAAAGGCGTTGGGCGTCGTCCCGACACCCTTCGGGGCATACGCTTATCAACACGGGGAGAAGATGCACTTCTATGGCGAGGAGCGGGCCAGGTGGATGTTCGCGCATCGGTCGTTCCTGGACCACGGGATCACGTGCACCGGGGCGTCTGACTTTACGGCCAGTCCCTTCGAGCCACTTCTGGGGATACAGTGCTGCGTTACTAGGACGGATAGCGAGGGTCGGGTCTGGGGCCCGAACCAGAAAGTGAGCATTGAGGAGGCGCTGAAGATTTACACGTTGAACGGGGCCTACGCCTCCTTCGAGGAGGAGACAAAGGGGTCGATTGCGCCGGGCAAGCTGGCCGACCTGGTGGTCTTGGGCCAAGACTTGACCGAAGTGGACCCATTCAGCATCAAGGACATACCAGTCGAAATGACGATGGTGGGTGGGGAGTCGGTGTACGAGGGTTAGGAACGGGACAGGGAGGAAAGCGAAAATGGCAGGCAAACTAGACGGCAAAGTGTGCGTCGTGACGGGCGGGAGCCTGGGTATCGGGAGCGGGACGGCAAAGGAGTGCGCCCGGGAGGGGGGACGGGTGGCGATACTCGACATTCACATGGAAGGTGGCGAGAGCACGGTTGCGGCGATAAAGGAAGCGGGGGGCTCAGCTACTTTCATAGAGACAGACGTGTCCCAGGCCACCGAGGTGGAGGCTGCAGTGAAGAGGGTGATCGAGGAATACGGGAAGATCGACGTGCTGGTCAATGCGGCGGCGCTCCAGGTCCAGGCCCCCGACCTGCCCGAGGTGACGGAGGAGGAGTGGGACACTGTGCTCGACATCAACCTCAAAGGGCCCTTCCTATGCTGCAAGTACGTGATCCCTGAGATGCTGAAAATGGGTGGCGGTGCGATAGTAAACGTCTCTTCGTCAGTCGTGCTGCGGGGGAGCGCGTTTTCCTTGCCGTACGCAGTGAGCAAGGCTGGGGTTATCCAGCTCACCAAGACTACAAACAGCCAGTTCTGCGATAAGGGGATACGTGTAAACAGCGTGATCCCGGGGCTTGTGGACACGCCGGGGGCTCAAGGGGTCGAAGGCAAAGCGGGGATATTCGACGAGGTGGCGGCTGGGATACCCGTGGGCCGACCCGGACAGCCGGAGGACATAGCCAAGCTTATCGTGTACCTGGCGTCGGATGATGCGGCGTACGTGTCGGGGGCGGCGATGGTCATAGACGGAGGAAGGAACGCGAAATGAGCAGGATAGTAGTGCTCGGGGCAGGGACGCCGACACCCACGCCCGCCCGCTTCGGATCGTCGTACGTCGTCGAGCTCAACGGTCAGCACCTGATGTTCGACTGTGGGCCAGCGGCCACACATAAGCTGGTGAAAGCCGGTCTGTGGCCGACCCAGATAGACCACCTATTCTTCACGCATCACCACTTCGACCATGACGTCGACTACCCCTGTTTCCTTCTCTGCCGTTGGGACCAGGGCGCAGGCCGGGAAAACCGGCTCAAGGTCTTCGGGCCGACGCTTATGGAGTCGATAACCGAGAAGCTGATAGGTGAGTCGGGGGCCTTTGCTCACGATTGGAAGGCTCGGGTAAACCACCCGGTAAGCCAACGAGTCTACGTGAACCGGGGCGGCACTCTGCCAAGAAGGCCCCCGGAAGTCGAGGCGCGGGACGTGGGGCCGGGAAAGGTGTGCTCGGGGACTGACTGGGAAGTCGTTGCCGCACCGGCGGAGCACGTGCAACCGTGGCTCGACTCCCTGGCTTATCGGCTGGAGACGGAATCGGGAAGCATCGTCATTACGGGAGATACGCAGCCCTGCGATTCGGTGACGGAGCTGGCCTCGGGCGCCGACACCCTGTTGTGCATGTGCTGGGACGATCAGGACGTGATGGACGAAAACGGCGAGCATGTAGGCCAGTGCGGTACTACGGGAGCAGCGAAGATGGCACGGGATGCGGAGGTTCGCAGGCTGGTGCTTGTGCACATGGGGCCCGGGCTTTCGGGGAGCGAGGCAAGGGGCAAGGCGGAGGCGGACGTGCAGGCAGTGTTTCCGGGAGAAGTGGTCTTCTCCGACGAGCTGATGTCCATTCCCCTCTAACGGGGATACACCCTCACTCTCCTCAGCGAGCCTACGGCCCTAGCCCTCTCCCTCGATGGGAGAGGTTTAGGCAGTTGGGGCAATAGCCTCCACCGCGACACCCCGGACGTAAATCCCCCTGGTCCTTCTTTCGATAGTAGTGATGGCTATGAAGGCCAGGAAGCCGCCGGCCGCCACCGACAACACCCACTCGGGCCCGAACCCGTCCCCGAGCGCTCCATTGCCAAAGTTTGCGAAGGACATGATTCCGGCGGCGTGGAGGATGTAAATGCTGGTGACTCGTCCTCGAATGCCGTCCGGGACGACAGACTGGATAAGTATTGACGACAGGATCATGAAGCCCGCTTGAGAAGCGCCCATAAAGGCGGTGGCCAACATGGCGAGCGGAAGGGTCGGGGCGAACGCAAGCCCAAGAGGGCTGAGGCCACTCACGATCCCATTGATGAGAAGGAGCCTGCCCCTTCTGTGGGGCGTTGAGAGCGGCGCTATTACCAAAGAAATCAGAAGCGCACCGACTCCAACGGTCACGTTCATCATGCTGACGCCGAAGGCGTCAGCCCCAAGCTTCGTCTCGGAGATGACAGGGAGAAGGGACTCGAAGGACATTACTAGGGCGCAGTGGAAGATAACCAGGGCGAAGACGCGGACCAGTACCGGGTGTCGGTAGGCATAGATGAAACCCTCAACCAGGTTCCGCAGGTGGCCGCGGGCGGATTCGATGACGCCGGTAGAACGGGTTTCGATACGCAAGACGAGGAAAATGGCAAGGGCGTAGGCGGCTGAGGCCATTGCAAAGGCCCATCCGATATCGAGCAAGGCCAATACCGGAGCGATGGCGCCCGGGCCCAGGGCACGAGTCCCATGAAAGGCTGCGTTGATCAGCGCGTAGGCGTTTACAAGGTTTCTCCTCGGAACGAGGTTGGCAGTCAGTGACTCAAGACCTGCAACCTGGGTAGCCATAGCGCTTCCGGTGACGAAGGCTATCACCACCAGATGCCAAATCTGGACAAAGCCGAGCAGCACCAGGAGGGCTGTGCCAACGTGAATGAGTATCTGGAACCCCATCGCCCAGGCCAAAAGGTCACGGCGTACCATTCGGTCGGCCATAAAACCTGCGAAGACGGGGACGAGAACGTAGGGGATCATGGCGGCGAAAATGACCAGGCCGGCGGAGGCACTGGAATTGTTCTCGGCGAGGTCGTAGGCGAGCCAGCCTCGGGCGACGATTACGGCCCAGGCACCGGCGTCGGCGCTGAGGGCGGCAAACCAAAGATGCCTAAAGTCTCGGTGGGCGAGGGCCGGGAGGAATCGGTTGGCGGTTAGTTGCAAGGTTTCATGGTGCGGAGGTGAGGTCTGGGGGCATTATAGACCTTTGGGAAGCGGGGGGGGGATGGGCTAGCTATGCCGCCGGGATATTCGGTTGTGAGTTGGTGTTTAAGGTCGTTTGTTTGTGTGGCGGGTTGGCGATGGAAGACGCGCTCTTGCCCTCTAAGTGGCTTTACCAGCTCTCTTTGCGGGTGTTCCGGCTGTCGGGGGACCTGGAGAGCAGGTCCCGCCTGAGAGGGAGGGACTTACAGCCGGCCGTGCCCTTTGCTCGATTATATGCACGGACCGATCCAGGGCAGGATGTCCGTCAGAGGCTCCATTTTTGGGCTGTATGCCGCTATGGGCACGACGGGGCCAGGGAATCCAGCTGTGGCCCCACAGCCTAACTAATGATTTTTCAGTTTGCCGGAGCGATACGGAGCAAATCCTCCGGCACCCCCACGCCGTAGCGCGCTAACTCTTGCATTGCGGTCCGAACTTCGAGACGGTTCTCTATGGGGGTCGAACGGTCCGCGAGTACATCTCCTTTCACCCTTGTTGTAATCTCCCTGTGCACTCCGTCCCTGGATTCCCGACTACTCGGGAATGACGGGGTGGGGGTGACAGGAGAGGGGTGGGAGTAGAAAGCCAGGGCGTCTTTCCATCGCCTGGGTGTCAGGGAAGGGGCACGGGACCCGATGGGATGAGGAGATGGCGACGTTCGCTTGTGCCGCGGGCCTGCGCGAGGGCCGTTGGGATGGGCTGAGGCGTTGAGTCCTCGGGTGGGTCGGGTGGGCTTCCCTGGGTTTTTGGTTCCTCCTTGGTAGTTAGGGTGAGTGATTGGCCATTTAAGGGAGAATATAGTACAAGTGTTTTGCTTTGGTCAAGGGGTTCGTGTCACTTTTGGGGGGACGACCACGACGGATTGACAACGTGGGCCGCCCCCACGCTCGACCCTTCGACGACGCTCAGGGTGAGCGGCCCCTCACGGGGATGGATTCCCGTGTCGGGGACCGGAATGAAAGGGGGAGGGGAAGGGAGGCTAGGAAGTGCGTGAGAGGGTAAGTCCTAGATTCCTCGCGGAGCCTCGGAATGACAGGGGAGAAGGGGCTCGGCTGAGAGTCGGGGCTGGCGCGACGGGCCGGTAGTGCGGAGCCTACCCACGCTCGACCCTTCGATCCGCCTCAGCGGACTTACAGCATGCTCAGGGTGAGCGGCCCCATCCTGGGGATGGATTCACGCCTCGGCGCACGCCACAGGCGCATCCTCCCGAGGCGGACGTTCCGCTTACAACATCTTCGACCGGCTCTCGGGGGCCGGGATGACGGTTATGCAAAGGGCTCATAGGGAGAGATGTAGCAGGCCGGGCGGGTTGACATGATATGGCCGGATGGCTAGATTCGTCGGGAGTTTCAGTTGAACCCGTTTTCTAAAGGGCAGTCTTAATGGAGAAAAATTCGGCGGAGGCGGTGGTCATCGGGGCGGGGATTGTGGGCAGCAGCATTACACACTACCTCTCGGAGAAGGGGGTGGGGGTTACGCTCGTGGACAAGGGGTCGATCGCGGGCGGGGCGACGGGGAAGGCCACTGCGGTTATACGGATGCACTACACCAACCCCTGGGACTCGGCGATGGCGAAGATGGGGGGGGATGTGTACTCGAACTGGGGAGACCTGATCGGCGGGGAGAGCGGTTTCGTCAACTCGGGGTTTGTGTTCATCGTCGGGGAAAAGGAGAAGGAGAAGCTACAGGCCAACGTGGATATCCTTCAGGAAGAGGCCGGGATAAACACCTACGCCCTGGACCCCGACGCCCTTCAGGAGCTGCTTCCCGAATGGTACGTGGGTGACGTCGGCGCAGCGGCCTACGAGCCCGACAGCGGCTACGGAGACCCCCACTCGGCGGCGACGGGTTTCGTGCGGCGGGCACAGGAGCTCGGGGCGGAGGTGTCGCAGGGAGAGGAAGTGTTGAGGATAGTCGAGGAGGGGGGCCGGGTGACGGGTGTGGAGACTAGCAAGCGAACGATTTTCACGGACACCGTTGTCCTGGCGGGAGGGGCGTGGTCGAAGGAGTTAGGTGCGGGGGTGGGACTCGACCTGCCAATCAACGGTATGCTGTTGTCGGTGGGGGTGCTTAAGAGGCCGCCCGTTCTGCACGGGAGTCACCCGGCGTGCATCGACGCAGCCAACGGCATCTACTTCAGGCCCGAGCCCGGAGAGCTTACCCTGCTCGGGTTCAGCAGTGTCGTCGACAGGCATGAGTCCCCCGAAAACCTTGATCCCGACAACTATGATGCGGAGCCCGACATGAGATGGTCCCTGCGGACCAGCCGCAGGATCGCCGCCCGGATACCGGCGATGGAAGATGCTGCATGGGTGAGGTCCTGGAGCGGGGTGGATGGGAACACGCCGGACGGGCACCTGATTCTGGACAAGGCGCCGGGGATTGAAGGCCTGTACCTGGCAGTTGGGATGAGCGGCACGGGATTCAAGATCGGGCCGGCGGTAGGGAAGTGTATGTCGGAGCTGATCGTGGATGGGAAAGCTTCGAGTGTCGACATCCGGCCCTTCCGGTTGGCGCGCTTTGAAGAGGGGGAGGTACTGGTGGGGAAGCATGAATACAACTACTATCTGTTCAAGCAGGATGAATAAAAGGGGAGACTGGGAATGAAAGATGTCAGTTTCATAACCGACTATGTAGGAATCCCGACTTTCTACAATGCTCCGCAAATTAATCTGGATGACGTGAAGGAAGGCATGGCGGTAGTCGCAGGGGCGCCCATAGACATGGGAATCCTGTTCATGAGGCCCGGGACCCGGTTCGGGCCGAGGAGCATCCGGGAAGCCTCTCTTATGTACAGAGGACTTCAGGACGTGGCCTCCGAAAAGACCTCGGTGAACGTGGACACGCACATCGCCCGGCGGTTGAAGCCGGAGATTAACATCGGTGACCTGGGTGACTTCCACGTTAACCCGCAGGATATCATGAAGACCACGGAATCGGTGATTGAGGGTATCGCCGACATAGTGAAGCTGGGTGGGGTGCCGGTCCTGCTGGGTGGCGACCACTACCTCGCATACCCGGGTTTCGAGGGGTTTGCCAGGGGCCTGATGGAGCGGGGTGAGAATCCGAAACTCGGATACGTGCACATAGACACCCACACGGACTTCCGGGACAGGTACGGCGATCTGGGACGGTACAACCACGGCACCTGCGCCCGTAGGATCAGCGAGAACTCCGTGGTGTCCTACAAGAACATGAGCTGGGTGGGGCTGAACGGGACGATAATGGACGCCGACATCTACCGGATGTACAAGAAGCAAGAGCTGAAAATGTCGACGGCCAATGACGTCCGTACGCATGGGATGGAGCACGTGCTTCGGAAGGCTATAGAGGAAGCGGCAGACGGAACGGACGCGGTTTACGTGAGCGTGGACATCGACGTCGTGGACGCATCCCAGGCGCCCGGGACAGGGGCGCCGGTTTTCGAAGGCATTCAGGCGACTGACCTGCTTGAAGCGATGTCGATATTGAGCGAGTACGAATGCGTGAAGGCGATTGACCTTTGCGAGGTGTCCCCGCCTATAGACTCGAACGGCAGGACAGCCTACCTGGCGGCCAGTGCCCTCGTCGGGTTCCTGGGCAATTACCTGTTCGACGTGGTGGACCTGGACAGCTAGGCAGAGATATGACCGTAGTGGTCGGGGCCCGGTCTCGACAAGAACTAGGAGATATGCCGTGAAGGATATTGGATTTTTAACCACGTACGTCGGGATACCGACCTTCTACAACGCTCCGCATATAGGGTTGGAGGACGTGAAAGACGGGATGGCGGTGGTGGTGGGAGCGCCAATCGACAACGGCATCCTGTTCCCGAGGGCCGGGGCCCGGTTCGGCCCGAGGAGCATCCGTGAGGCGTCCCTTATGTACAGGGGTCTCCAGGACGTTGCCTCCGAAAAGACCTCGGTGAACGTGGACACGCACATCGCCCGGCGCCTGAAGCCCCAGATTAACCTGGGCGACTTGGGTGACTTCCACGTTAACCCACAGGACATCATGCAGACTACGGAATCAGTGATCGAGGGGATGTCCGACATCGTGAAGCTGGGAGGGGTCCCGATCCTGCTGGGTGGCGACCACTACCTGGCATACCCGGGTTTCGAGGGGTTTGCGCGGGGGCTGATGGAAAGAGGTGAGAAACCCAAGTTGGGGTACGTGCACATAGACAGCCACACGGACTTCCGGGACGGGTACGGGGATCTGGGACGGTACAACCACGGAACGTGCGCTCGGAGGATCAGCGAAAACTCCGTGGTGTCCTACAAAAACATGAGCTGGGTCGGGCTGAACGGCAGTGTTATGGACGCCGACATCTACAAGATGTACAAGACGCAGCAGCTTAAGATGTCAACCGCGAAGGACGTTCGGACTAACGGGATGGAACACATGCTTCGGCAGGCGATAGAGGCAGCGGCGGACGGAACGGACGCAGTCTACGTCAGCGTGGACATCGACGTCGTAGACGCATCCCATGCGCCCGGGACCGGAGTGCCGGTCTTCGAGGGAATCGAGGCAAGGGACTTCCTGGAAGCAATGGCGATACTGAGTGAGTACGACTGCATCAAAGCGCTGGACCTGTGCGAGGTGGCCCCACCCCTCGACCCGACCGGCAATACACCGTACCTGGCAGTCAATGGCCTGCTCGGCTTCCTGGGCGACTACCTGTACGACGTGGTTGATTTGGACAATTAAGCTAGGGGAAGCGCACGTTTTTACCTAACCGCATGGTGTAAATACAAATGTTTGACCTACTGATTTCCGGCGGCCGAGTCATTGACGGCACGGGACAGACCTGGTTCCGCGCCGACGTGGGCGTGACCGGGGACACGGTGACCGTCATCCGGGGGGAGGCGTCGGGAGTTCAGGCCGCGCGCACCATCGACGCCACGGGCTGTGTCGTCAGTCCCGGCTTCATCGACATGCACTCCCACTCGGACCTCGCTCTCCTGAATAACCCCAGGCACGAGGCCAAGCTCGCGCAGGGAGTCACTACGGACGCCCTGGGACAGGATGGCCTGTCCTACGCCCCGTCTTCTCCTGAAAAACTTGAGCAGCTCCTCTGGTACCTGGCCGCTGTCAACGGCAAGCCCCCGCCCGACATCCGTTGGGGCTCCGTAAAAGAGTTCCTCGACCTATTTGACGAGAGGGCAGCCTGCAACGTCGTCTACTTCGTGCCCCACGCCGCGGTACGGGTCGAGGCGATGGGTTGGGAGCAGCGCCTCCCTTCTGACGACGAGCTTGTCCACATGAAATCTCTCGTCGAGCAAGGGATGAGGGATGGCGCATTCGGTTTCTCCACCGGCCTGACCTACGTCCCCGGAACCTACAGCGACACGCATGAGCTGACGGAAATCTGCAAAAGCCTCCGGGCATACGGCGGCACGTACATCACCCACTGCCGCTATCACCGCGGCGACGGTCTCCTGGACCCGTTCCGTGAGGCGATAGACATCGGCGCGGAGGCTGGGGTCTCGGTCCAGATTTCCCACTTCCACAGCCCCCTGGACGGCATGGGCGAGCGAATGATCGGTCTCATAGACGAGGGCCGCAACCGGGGCGTGGACGTCACATTCGACCAGTACCCCTATCCCGCCGCCAGCACCCTGCTCCTCTCCCTGGTCCCGGCATGGGTCCACGCCGGCGGGCCTTCCAGCTTCATGGCCCGAATCAACGATCCCGGTGTCCGCGAACAGATCGCCGACAGCGTCAACCCTCAATGGGGCGGCGACATGAGCGATTACGTTTTCAGCCAGATCGGCTCCGACAAGAACAAGGAGTGGGAAGGCCGGTCCCTGGAAGACATGGCTCGGGCCTGGGACAAGTCCATAGTCGACACCGTTTGCGACCTGCTGATAGAGGAAAACCTGGATGTCGCCTTCGTGGCCCGCACCGGCAACCCGGACAACATACGCACCATCCTCCAGCATCCCGCGCACATGGTCGGGAGCGATGGCCTGCTCACCGGCAACAAACCCAACCCCCGCACCTACGGCACCTTCCCCTACCTGCTTGGTCAACTGGCCCGGGACGAGGGCGTGGTCTCCCTCGAAGAAGCGGTGCGAAAAATGACATCTATCCCGGCCCAGAGGCTCGGGCTTTCGGACAGGGGGATCCTGCGAAACGGTATGAAAGCCGACATCGTGGTCTTCAACCCCGACACCGTTCAGGCCACGGCCACCTTCGATGAGCCGGAGCAGCTGCCCATAGGCATCTACTACGTTGTCGTCAATGGCAAGCTCGTCATCGATCGGGGAGAGCACACGGGGGCGTTGCCGGGTCGGGCCCTGCGCCACTAGCAGCCCTTTCGGTTGACGGCCCTCGAGTCGCGGATTTACCCTATCCCAAGGTTCGCTTGCATTGACCCTAAAAGGGGGCACTCGGATGACTCAGCAAGTCTTCGACATGGAAAAGTTCCAGGAGCAGGGCTATCTCGTGGCCCGGGACGTGCTTGACCCCGAGGTTGACCTCGCCCCCGTATTCACAGAGTACGAAGAGCTGCTCGACCATCTCTCTCGCATGTGGCTCGAAAGGGGCACGATCTCCGACGCATTCGAGGGGATGCCATTCAACAAACGTCTCGTCCAGATAGCCATTGCCACCCGTGGCAACTACTACCCATACGTCGACATCTCCTTCACCCAGACCGACGTCGAAGAGCGTATGCCCGTCCACTCGGGCCCCGCAGTATTCAACTTACTCAGAAGTCCTCGCATGCTGGATGCCGTCGAGCAGTTCATCGGCCCGGAGATATATTGCAACCCCGTTCAACACGTCCGTATCAAGCCACCCGAGACTGCCCTGCCGGAAGACATGCTTAGCGACTCGTCGGTCGGGTACACGGCATGGCACCAGGACCAGGGCGTCATAATCCCCAATGCCGATGAGTCGGATATCCTAACCGTCTGGCTGCCGGTAGTAGAAGCCACGGAGGAGAACGGTTGCATGGCGGTAGTGCCGGGAAGCCACAGGGCGGGGCTCGTGCCTCACTGCCCTCCCAAACCCAACGTGAAGCATGTGCATATCCTTGAGGAGCGCCTCGGCGGGGACGCGATACCCGTGCCCCTCAAGCCCGGCGACCTTCTGTTCATGCACAAGCTGACCATGCACTGCTCGCTTCCCAACCGCAGCAATGACATTCGTTGGAGCTTCGATCTCCGGTACAACCCCACGGGCCAGGCCACG
The DNA here is from genome assembly GCA_965197585.1 of Dehalococcoidia bacterium. Lineage (GTDB taxonomy): Bacteria > Chloroflexota > Dehalococcoidia > Plut-88900 > Plut-88900 > Plut-88900. Next base: position 594,514 of record OZ240215.1, on the reverse strand, counting down.
GGTCGGCCCTGGTTCCCGGGTTTCGTCGCCCGAAGTAAGGCCAACCCCGAGTCGGTGTTGTCCGACCCCGACGAGTGGGCAACTCTCTGGGAACGTGCCGGCGAAGTCCTGGCCAAGGGCCCGACTCCCGTCTACAACCGCTGGAGTCCCGGCGACCCCCTCTGCGCCTAGCCCCTCCCTAGTAAGGGCAGGTCTCGTGCCTGCCCCCCGGCGAATGGGCCGCTCATCCTGAGCTTACGGAGGCATAAACGGCAGATAAGCAGCCCCGACTGTGACACGAGCCTATTGCCTGAACCTCGCCCCTCTCACCTATAATGTCACATACCCATGTTCATCCTCGTAACGTTCCGCAACACCCGCACCTACTCCCGGGCATGGCATGAAAATTTTCTCCCTAAAACAATCAAAAATTCGTGCCTGTTTGACTAAATCAATCAAGACTGCTGCTATTGGCAAGTTGCAAACCCCGTCTTCATCAGTTGGCCCACTTAAGGATTGCTAATCAACTAGAAGGGTCCACGGTAAGGGCAAGGGATCGGGGATGCTGTAAGATATGGGACACCAGTCCCGACACTAAATCGGAGGTCATATTTCATGAGAGAAGTAGCCATTGTCAGCCCTGTTCGCACGCCCGTCGGGAGGTTCGGGGGAACCCTCAAAGACATACCTGCAGAGGACTTGGGGGCCTTGATTATCCGGGAGGCGGTGTCGAGGTCCGGGGTGGACCCGGAGAGAATTGACGAGGTTGTGTTGGGACACGGGTATTCCAGCGGGGAGAACCCGGCCATTGGTAGGTTGTGCGCCATGAAGGCCGACCTACCGCTACAGGTAACAGGCTACCAGTTGGACCGGAGGTGCTCGTCGGGGCTTCAGGCCATACTGAATGCTGCAATGCTTGTCCAAACCGATAACGCCGACGTGGTGATCGCGGGCGGAGCGGAGAGCATGAGCGGGGTCGAATACTACACCACCAAGGCTCGGTGGGGAGGCCGGATGGGGTCCATGACTCTCCACGACCGGCTGGTAAGGAGCAGGGAAGCTTCCTCTCCGGAGGAGAGGTTCGGCTACATTGCCGGGATGATCGGGACGGCGCAGAACGTTGCCGATCATTATGAGATTTCCAGGGAAGAGCAGGACGAGTATTCCTTGCGCAGCCATCAGCGCGCTGTGGCCGCAGTAGAGGCGGGCAAGTTCAAGGATGAGATAGTTCCGGTTCCCGTACCCCAGCGTCGAGGCCCACCCGTGATGTTCGAAGCGGACGAAGGGCCCCGCAAGGACACCTCTATGGAATCGCTGGGCAAGCTGAGGGCATTGATGAAGGATGGCTCGGTCACGGCGGGCAACTCCAGCTCACAGAACGACGCTGCGTCGGTATGTCTTGTAGTTGCAGTGGACAAGCTGGACGAGCTAGGGCTGGAGCCGATGGCTTACCTGAGGGGTTGGGCGTCGGCGGGGGTGCATCCGGCCTACATGGGGGTCGGGCCTGTGCCGGCAGTCAACAAGCTATTTGCCAAGACCGGATACGGGTGGAGAGACATCGACTTGATCGAGTTGAACGAGGCCTTCGCTTCCCAGGTACTCTCCGTCGTGCATCAATGGCAGGCCCCCAGGGACGACATCCACGAGATTCTGAACGTTAATGGGTCGGGGATATCCCTCGGTCACCCCATAGCGGCCACCGGGGCCCGGATCCTGGCAACGATGTTGTATGAGATGAAGCGCCGGGGCTCGAAGCTCGGGTTGGAGACGATGTGCGTGGGCGGTGGCCAGGGGGTGGCAGCACTGTTCGAGCTGGCGGCCTAGTGAATGACTACTTCGCTTTTTTCCGTCTATAAGCAGGGGGAAAATCGAGTCACGGCCACTTTTTTGGCTGTCCTTGAGAGGTTGAGTTTGCCCAATATGGACCGCATCCTTCAAGGGTTGCTCAATGAGAAGACTTTTAGTTTGATCTCGTTTGAAAACCAACCGAAAGGCAAATCATCAAGGCCCGATGCCAAAATTCGGACTAGTCCCGCTGTCTGGATAGAGACTAAAACGTGGCATAACAGTGTGAACCACGTACAGATTAAGAATCACTTGCAAAGCCTAACTGGTCGTGAGAAGTTGCTGCTGCTCACACCAGACGAGAATCGGCCACCACTTTTGGATGAAGGGGTGCACTGGTCAAACTTCCAGAGATTAATCACAAGTGTGCAAGGGATACTTGGTGATGAGGACGAGCCCGCTTCCGAAAAGGAGGCGTTTTTGCTCAGAGAACTTGTTCGTATGCTAAAGCAGGATGGATTAGTAGGCTCTTACGAGTCTAGGGTGTTGGTGCTGGCCGCAAAGGCGGCGTGGCCAGCTTACAAGGAGTTCAGCGTATACATGTGTCCCGGCAGTTGGTCATTTCGACCCTCTGGGTATATTGCCTTTTCTAAGGACAACGAGATCAAACCGAGAGTCGCCAAGATAAAATCCGTGATCAAACCCCTAACCCTTGACAAGCCAGGCGAAATCGAATCACTTGACGGAGAGCAAAGGGCTTTTGCAGAGCAACTTAAAGCCGAATTTGAAATGAAGAAGAATAGTGTAACGCAAGAAATGCGAGATTTCTTTCAAATCCACTTTAGTCGAGCTCATCAGTGGATATTTCTGAGCGGTTTTGATGACGAAGAGACATTTAAACTTGTAGGCCCCGTCAAGAACGATAAGAAGAGCAAAAGCGGCAAGGGAACTGCGTTTACACAGAAGTACACGTATGTGAATTTGGAGTCTTTGAGAAACGCTACCAAAACCAGCGAGCTCACGGGTGCTTAGTACGGCATCAGCAGCAAGGCAAGACTTGATATGAACGGAATCCACGACATGGGTGGCATGCACGGGTTTGGGCCCGTGCCCATCGAGACGGATGAGCCCGTCTTCCACGAGCCTTGGGAGGGTCGGGTATACGCGATGGCCATCGCTGCGGGGCAGAAACGGCTCATGGCCCCCGGCGGACTGAGGCCGTTCATCGAAGAACTGGAGCCGGCGCGTTATCTGAGGTCAAGCTACTACGAAAGGTGGATGGGTGCGCTGGAAGACGCCCTTGTCAGCAAGGGCGTTACCACCAGGGAGGAGATTGACCGCCGTACTGCGCATTTCGCAAGTGACCCGAAGTCCGCACCCGAGCGCCATGAAGACCCCGAGCAGGCTTCCACTATGGCGGCGGCCATTTACAGGCACAGATCTCCGCAGCGGGAGACCGAGGCGGAGCCAAGATTCAAGGTCGGGGACCGGGTGCGGGCACGCACCATCAACCCGCAGGGCCACACGCGGCTGCCGAGATATATACGGGGAAGATCAGGTGTCGTGACCCGGCTGCACGGAGTACACAGCTTCGACGACACCAAGGCGCAGGGGCTCGGCCCCCAGCCTCAGCACATCTATAACGTCAGGTTCGAGGCGCGGGAGCTGTGGGGCGAGGAGGCATCGGAGACGGAATCGGTTTATATCGACATGTGGGACAGCTATCTGGACTCAGAGGACTAGGCAATGAGCGAACACCACGACGATCATGACCACGAGCACGAGGCGGAGTCCTATGCCTCCCTGCGGACCAAGGCCCTGGAATCCCTGCTTGTGGAGAAGGGTTACGTCACCACGGACGCAATCGACGCGCTGGTGAAGACCTACGAAGAGGACATAGGGCCCATGAACGGAGCCAGGGTCGTGGCCCGGGCGTGGGTCGACGCGGAATACAAAGCGCGTTTGCTAGAGGACGGTACCAAGGCCATCGCAGAACTGGGGTTTCAGGGAGCAGAAGGTTCGGAGATAGTGGTTTTGGAGAACACGGCGAATGTCCACAACGCCGTTGTTTGCACGTTGTGCTCATGCTACCCGTGGCCGGTGCTCGGCCTCCCGCCGACGTGGTACAAGTCCTTCTCGTACCGGTCTCGTATGGTCATCGAGCCGCGAGAAGTGCTGAAAGAATTCGGGTTGGATGTAGAGGAGTCGATCGATTTGCGGGTCTGGGACAGCAACGCAGAGATCAGATACATGGTTCTGCCCGAGCGGCCATCCGGGACGGAAGGGATGGGCGAAGACGAATTGGCCGAGCTGGTGACCAGGGACTCCATGGTCGGGGTGGCCAAGGCGCGGATGCCGGAGGCGGTGGGGAGGGGTTAGCAAGTCGGCGCCAGTAGCAAACAACGGAGTAGGGGCAGCCAGAGAATTTTGCTAACATGATCGACCGACAGGGGTAATTACCATGGCTATCATAGAAAAAGAGATCATCGCCTACGAAATGATGCGCGACGACCTGGAAGCGAATCACAAGGGCGAATGGGTATTGGTCCACGACCAGAAGTTGATTGGCACCTACGAGACCTTTCAGAAGGCAGCAGCTGTGGCGAGGAAGCGGTTTGGCCGAGGCCCGTACCTGTTAAAGAGAATAGGCGAAGGGCCTTTGCGCCTCTCATCACGCATCATGTACGGGATCCGGTGATGCCATCTATAGAATGCGGGTTCCCCAATGAGCCCGACCGTTTAGCTTACGAAGGCCCATGCGTCTGGGTGCAGGTTGGATTTGATCCAAACTACACCCCCGAAGAAGACGTGCTGTCAGGCTTCTCTGAACGCCAATACCTGGCTCTTATAGATACAGGAGCTACCGAGAGCTGTGTTGATGCCACACTAGCGAGAGCATTAGAGTTGCCGATTGTGGACAGTAGGGCGATAGTCGGGATACACGGCCCTCAACTTACTGAATCACATCAAGCTCAGCTTCATATACCAAGCCTGGGAGTCACATTTGACGGGCTGTTTGCAGGTATTCCATTGCGTTCCAGTGGAACACCCTTTTTTGCCTTGCTAGGCAGGGATTTCCTTGGCATGTTGACTATGGAGTACAACGGCGCAACGGGATCTGTAACAGTCTCACCTAGCGAGATTGCGCAACTATAAAATGGAGAAATTAACAGACAGTCAAATCTCGGGGATGGGTGGGGAGGTGGCTTTGCCGCGGAAGAACGGCGAATTGGTATTCGAGATGCCGTGGGAAAGCCGTGCCTTCGGGTTGGCCGTCAGTCTGAGCGATGCAGGTGTAGTGGAGTGGCCGGAGTTCAGGGAAGCCCTGGTCACGGCGATCAAGGAGTCGGAGAAGGACAAGGATGGGCGTTCCTACTACCAGCAATGGCTCTCGGCGCTGGAAAAGGTTGCCTTGGAGAAGGGTCTCGTGACGGAGGAGAGCATGAACGGGCGGATGATGTGGCTGGAAGAGGAATCGAGGCACGGGCACGATTAGAGCGGTTTCGGGGACTCGGTTCAATTGAGTGGTGGATTCACATATAATCCCCCCCGACCCCAAACACCTTGAGCTAAACACGTAGATATAAGTGAGGTAGAGCAGATGCTGTTCGGCAGCGTCTTCATGTTCAGGGACCCTGGCCTATCCACTCCATACGACCAACTCGTTAGGGAGATGAGGGAGTATGTGCTGATGATGGAGGAGTTGGGTTTCGACTACCTCTGGCTCGGGGAGCACCACCTGGGTCTGGAGGGGTTCGGCAACTCCCCCAACCCGCTTATGGTCGCCGCCGACATGGCGAGCCGCACCAAGAACCTCCGTATCGGGTTTGCCTGCCTGGTCCCGAGCCTTTGGCATCCCCTGAGACTGGCCGAGGACGTGGCCACACTGGACCATCTCACGGAAGGCCGGATAGAGATCGGGTTTGGCCGAGGGCCCTGGCCTCGGGACACTGTGCCCTTCCACGCCAACGCCGACCCCAGGGACGAAGCCAAGTCTCGGCAGCTTATGCGGGAGAACATCGAGATTCTGGTCAAGGCCTGGACGGAGGATGTCTTCTCCCACCAGGGCGAGAACTGGACGCTGCCCCCGCCGGGGATACCGTGGAACACGCCCTACGCTCCGCCTGACCCCCGGGCGACCAAGGACGGGATAATCACGAAACTCGCCATTTTCCCGAAGCCGTACCAGAAGCCTCATCCTCAGTTGTGGGGTACGGTATCATCGCCCAACTCCTTAAAACAGACTGCGGAGCTGGGCTTTAACGCGGTTACCTGGAGGCCCTCGGTCCTGCAGATACGGGAATGGTGCGAGATCTATGCGTCCATCCGGTCGGAGAGGGAGGGTCGGGAATTTGGGTTGGGGGAGGGGTGGGCGGTGCAAAGGAACACATACGTGGCGGATTCCATGGAGGAGGCTAAGAACGACGCAGAAGAGGCGTTCCTCGCAGCCCACGGGTTCGTGAGCAGCTTCCACACCGACGTTACCCAGTCCCTGCGGTTCTACATGAATCCGGGGGAGAAGCCTACACCCGACATGAAGCTCGACTGGGACTTTTTGAATGAGCGCCAGTTCCTCGCCGGCCCTCCCGATCACGTAGCCGAGAAGATCCACGAGCTACAGGAAGTGTGCGGCGTGAAGCACCTTCTGACCAACTTCCCCGGTGGCGGCGGCATACCCCACCACAAGGTGATGCGCTCCCTGGAGATGTTCGGGACTAAGGTGATGCCGCAGTTCAGGAAAGAGTCCAAGCCGACTCCTATGGTGGCAGGCTAGGGCTTTGAGCCTATTGGTGTAACCCATGTCCCCGAACATGTGTAACCTATGTCCCCGGTCTATACACCCGTCAAGGGAGAGGGGACCGGAGGAGCGGATGATTGCTGCCTAGAAGAAGCAAAGTAGAGCACACGCGGGCCACATCTCTAACAGGTGAGACGAATGTCGCCGTTCCTATGCGTGACGGCGTCGTACTCCGGGCGGACGTGTATCGCCCGAGCGGCCCGGGAAAGTGGCCCGTGCTCCTGTCCCGGATACCTTACGGAAAGCACAAGCCCCGGTATCGGACACTGCACCTGGACGTCGTGAGAGCGGCGGCTCGCGGGTATGCGGTGGTGATACAGGACGTGAGGGGCAGACATGCCTCGGAGGGGGAATGGTACCCGTTCAGGTTTGATGGTCAGGACGGATTCGACACCGTGGAATGGTGCGCTGCCCAGCCGTGGAGCGACGGGAATGTGGGTATGTTCGGGATGTCGTATCACGGGGCCACGCAATGGCTGGTCGCCGCCGAGTCCCCGCCATCCCTCAGGGCGATTGCGCCCGGCTTGACCTCGGCCGACCTCTACGACAGCTGGACGTACCTGGGTGGAGCCTTCGGGTTGTGGTGGACGGGTCACTGGTCGGCGGGCTTCGTGCTGGACAACCTCGCAGATACGCCCCCCGAGCTGAAGGATGCCGTCGCCGAGACGCGCAAATGGGCCCGCGAGCCGATGGCTTTGTCGAGCCACCTGCCCATTCGGGACATGCCCGGCCTGAAGAAAGTCGCAGATTACTACTACGACTGGATAGACCATCCGACGTACGACGATTATTGGAAGAGGATCGGGGCGTGGGACCGGCTAGCCAACGTTCGCGTGCCTGTCTTGAGCATCGGCGGGTATTTCGACAGCTTCATCAGGGGAACTCTGCGCTCCTACGGATGGTTGAAAGAAAATGGGTCGACTGACGCTGTACGGGACCAGCAGCACATGGTCCTGGGCCCGTGGATACACAGCCACCTGCTTCCCGCCAACGCAGGACAGCGGTATTTCGGGGGCGGGGCGTCGGGAGATGGAATCGACTATCACGGGATGGTGCTGGCGTGGTACGACCACTGGCTGAAGGGGGAGGACAACGGGATTACCGCCGACCCGCGGGCCTACTATTTCACGATGGGCGACAACCAATGGCAAGAGGCCGAGTCCTGGCCTCCCACGGCTCGGGACACGTCCTTCTTCCTCCGCAGCGGGGGTCGAGCCAACAGCCGTAACGGGGATGGATCGCTCAGCATCGAGTCGCCCAAAGAACAAGAGCCCGGCGATTCCTACCTGCACAATCCTCTGAACCCTGTCCCGACAGTCGGTGGGCCTTACGTCCGCGGGATACCGGGCTTTGTTGAGGCGGGTTCGATGGAGCAGACGGCCGCCGAGGTTCGGGAGGATGTGCTGATTTACACCTCCGCGCCGATGGATAAGCGGCTGGAAGTGACAGGGCAGGTCCAGCTAGTCTTGTGGGCGGCATCGTCGGCGCGGGACACGGACTGGGCAGTAACGGTTAGCGTGGTCGAGCCGAGTGGCGCATCCTACAACGTGTGCGAAGGGATATTGAGGGCGTCGTACCGAGAATCGCTGGAAGTGCCTTCCCCGATAGAACCGGGCCAAGTTTACGAATACACGATTGACCTGGGCCCAACCTCCATAGCATTCCAGCCGGGGCAGTCGATACGACTGCGGGTCGCGTCTAGTAATTTCCCAGCTTTTGCCAGAAACCTCGGGGCGGGAAGCCAAGCGCATAGGGCGTCGGCGGCTGATGCCGTCACTGGTGTTCAGACGGTACTGCATGATGCGGCGCACCCTTCTCGGCTCGTGCTGCCGGTCGTCGACTCTTAGGCCCGCAAGCGTAGCCCCAGGGGAGAACAGCCGATGAAGGCAGATTTCAGTGTAGGCATGGGCCGGAACTTGGCCATTTCAGAGGTGGCATCTCACTCGAGGCTGGCGGAAGACTGCGGCTTCTCCCACCTGACCATGATCGACTCCCAAAACCTCTCCCGCGATGTGTACTCGATGATGACCCTCGCGGCGCTCAACACGAATCGGATCAAGATCGGGCACGGAGTGACGAACCCGTTTACACGGCACCCATCGGTGACGGCGACCGCGTCAGCGACGATAAACGAGGTGTCGGGCGGCAGGGCGTTCGTGGGAATCGGGGCTGGGTTCAGCTCGGTGATGACTATGGGCATGAACGCCAGAACCATGCAGGAGTTCCGAGATACGGTGCAGTTCATAAAGGACTACACCGCAGGGCGGGAAGTGGAGTATCACGGATCGAAGATGCACTCGGAATGGATACGAAAACCGGTGCCTGTCTACATGGCATCCATAGGATTACGCTCGTTGCGGATGGCGGGCGAATTGGCGGACGGTGTGATGCTCGGGGGAGTACACCCGGAGATGATGAAATGGAACCTGGAGCAGATTGCCCGAGGTGCGGAGTCCGTGGGTCGGGACCCGGGTGAAATAGACATCTGGGCAAGGACGGAGATCCTGGTGGCCGATTCCAAGGAGGAGGCTCGCCGGGAGGTGGCATCCTACGCCATGAGCTGGGCCTGCAGTTTCTATGGGTCGCTGTTCCGTCGGAAAGCCCCCGAGATAGAGGACCTGCGCCAGCGTATCGAGCGTGCGGAGCCGGGTCTTATAGACGAGATGCGGATTGCCTACGAAGCCTTCGACCCGTACCAGCACGAGAAGACGGACGCCGACCACGCCAAGCTGGCATCCCAAAGACTGATCGACTTCTACTTGATGCCCGGCACCCCCGACGATATCGGGGAGCAGATATCAGGGGTGCTCCCCCTGGGAGTCAACAACATCTCGACGGTGCTATTCACCATCATCGACAAGAAGGGGATGATGAGGCGGATCAACCGGGAGATTATGCCCCTGTTCAGCGACTAAGAGCCGCCTGCACTCCTTGGCCCGGCGCCCGACTAACCTCGCTTCTGCGTTTGGGCCCACTCAGGGTCTGATGCCGTGACGAGGCTGGGGATTGTGAAGCGGAAGTCGCAGACCTTGTCTCCTCGGGTTTTCACTTTGGACCAGCCAACCACTCCATCAGGATGAAACCCCTCCACGAGGCCACGGTGGACTTCCATGTCGTAGATGTATCCGAAAGCCAGGCCGCGCTGGCCCTCTTCGGCCCAGACCTCGGCACAGGGACAGTAGGTGCAGGTTGTGTGCATGACTCCGGGCGAGAGATGATTGGAGCCGCGGAACACGAAGGCCGTCGAGTTGGGGTCCCGACGCTCGATGATCTCGGTCCATGACTCGAAGTTGAGAGGCATTTCAGCGGCCAGGGCTTCTTCCTTCATGCCCTCGGCCCGTTCGTAGCCGAAATCGTAGAGGGACTTGCGCATGATCTCCTCACCCGAGGCGTCGAACCGAGCCTCGAGGGCCTGGGCCACGTACATGCCAAGGGAACCGAAGACACCGAATGTTCGCCGGGAGAAGCGGATTGAATCGGCTGTTTTTGCGAGGAGGTCTGAAGGCGGGGCGTCGGAGGCGTTTGAGGTATCGCCGGAGTAGGTGAAAGTGATGGTCAGCGGGCCGGAGGCGTCGGCGGGGATGTCCGAATGGGAAACCGACATCTGCTCGTCGAATCCTTCGACGATGCCCTGTAAGGTGTTGGTCCAGTAGGAGGTGAGAATCTCGCCTCCTTCATGATTGGCAAAGTAGTCACTGCCGGGGACGCTGGGAAGGGTTACGGTGACCTCTGCAGGCCCACCCTGGATTTCAACTACGGAGTCGGGATGGGCGAAGGCCAAGTCGGATACGTCCCAAGCCCTGAGGAGGGACAGGGCGTCGTTGCCTGAGGCGAGGGTGGCGGGATTTTGCCGCATCGATTCGCCGCGGTAATGGCCGCAGAGTCGGAATCCCTCTTCCAGGGCACGCAGACCCGCATCGCCGAGCCGGGTCCCAGTGTAGCGCCCCAAGTGTCTAAGGAGCATCCAGTAATATTCGTTGATAATCTTCAGGGCTGATATACGCTGGTCTCGGGAGTCAGCCGCGTTGGCGATCATGGCAATCTCCTTGTGAACTATGCCGGCAGACAGGACGCAGGGGCAGCCTAGGCTACCACTGTACGAACATGGGCATGACTACGTGGACGTAGCTGACGCCCTCGGAGGGAGAGAGGGGCCTGAGGACGCCCGGGCTGGAGGGGCTGGAAGTTTCCAGGGCGACCATACCGTGGCCCAGGACGCCAAGAACCTCAGTGAGGTACTTGGCGTTGAAGGCGATCTTCGCAGGGTCACCCTCGATGGTGGCGGTGATCTTGCCTTTGTTGTCGCCGACTTCCTCGGAGCTGGCTTCGATGGATAGACCGCCGATACCGTCCTCTTCGCCTTCGAAGGTCTGCAAGCGGACTATGCCGCTGCCGTCCCGGGCGAAGATCGATGCGGCGCGGGTGGCCCTGGCGAATTCTCCCACGTCAACTGTGGTCTTGGAAACGTGCTCCTTGGGGACCAGTTGGCTGTAGTTGGGGAAGGTGCCCTGGATAAGCTGTGAAACGACGGCGGCAGTCTCGAACTGGAACAAGACCTGGGTCTTGCCCTCGTTAACTTTGATCTTAACGGGGTAGTCCTTGCCGGATGCGAGGCGGCTCACTTCCTGGAGGGACTTCGCGGGCACGATGATAGCGCTGCTCTCGGGGACCTCGTCGGCGAGCTTGGTCTCGTGGACAGCCAGGCGAAATCCGTCGGCGGCTGCAAGAACGAGTCCGCCATCCTTGATCTCGATCTGGACGCCCGTCAGGACAGGGCGGGAATCTTCGGTAGCAGCGGCAAAGGCAACCCCATCGATGGCCTGCTTCAGGAGTTCAGTGCCTATGTTGACCTCGAAGCCGTCTTCGACGGTGGGGGTGGGGGGGAATTCCTCGGGGTCCGTGCCTGCGATGTTGGCCTGGAACCGGGCGCAGGTGACGTTGAGGCTCTTGCCACCGGGGGCGCCGACAAGGTGAACCTCCTCGGAGGGGAGAGACCCGACGAACTCGCCGAGAAGACGAGCAGGTACGGTGACAACCCCTTCTTCCTCAACCTTGGCGCCTATCCATGTGGTTATGGTAAGTTCAAGGTTGGTGGCCGAGAGCTTGAGTCGGCCTCCGTCAGTGGAGATATGGACATTACTGGTAATGGGGAGGGGAGTACGTGAGGCTACGGCTCGGCCTACGTCGGCTAGTGCAGCGTTCAAATTCTCCTGAAGACAGTCGACCTTCATGGGCGGTTTCCTAACTGCGGGATTTGGACAAAGTATACATCAGTGCCGAAAAACGGCTCAAGGGGAGAGGTATGCAAAAAGGGGCCTCTCGCGGTGCGAGAGGCCCCTTTTTCCTTGGTCAGGGTCTGTGCCGGTTAGAGCCCTACGGCGAGGCGTATGACCAAGATGAACAGGCCCAGCAGCAGGATACCGCTGAGAATGGTCAACCTGTGGTCTTGAAGGATCGGCTTGAAAGGCCGCAGAAAGGGCATTACAACAGCCGAGTAGGGCCCCTCAAAAGGCTGCAATAGCAGCTCGACCAACTGGAAGATCGGTTTCAGGATGGGGACCAGGACCATATCGTACAGGCTGAGGATCGGTTTTAAGAGCATGTCCATGATTACACTCCTACTTTGTGGTGTTCAATCAACCCCTATGCTAGCTCCACAGAACGCCGAGGTGACCCGAGGCGATCATGAAGAAGAGCATGGGTATGGAGAGGAGCGTGTTGGTCCGGGAGGCGAGAAGCGCCGTGCCAGCCCAGGACGCGTCAGGACCGGGGGCGTCGGGATTTTCCGACTGAGCGACGTTCGCGGCGATAATCTTCTTCTGATTGGGCCAGATGATCAGCCAGACGTTCAGGAACATGATGGTACCGAGTCCTGCGCCGATCATGATGGACTTGAATGAGGCCGATTCTATGTACCCATCCCAACTTCCAAGCTGGAAACCGCGGGAGATTATCCAGGCGGTGCCACCAAGGAAGGTGATCAGGGCGGACCAGCGGAACCACCACAGAGCCGTAGGCACAAGGTTGACGAAAGCGTCTCGCCTGGAGCCTCCATCCATCTTAGGGAAAGAAGTGGTCTGAACAAAGTTGAAGTAGTATAGAAGCCCTATCCACGTGATCCCTGCGATGACATGAACCCAGCGCAGGGAACCCATGTAGTATTCCCAAGCCATAGCGTCCTCCGTAGTTTCTTGTAATTTCCGAGAATCGAGGTAATGGCAACCGCCCATCCAAGGTCCTCAGAATCCGCCAAATGAACCAACGGTGTACGTACCCTGCTTCTCCCCCTTTCCTGAAGCTTTTCGGCGTCCGGGCGGACGCCAGAACAGGACCAATGGAGTGAATATACTACAATGGGGCGTCTATTCCAAGGGGCGGGGGGTGCGGGATGCCCAGCGACATTCAGCCTCCCAGCAGGGCGATGAAGTCTTCTCTGGGTGGGGAAAAGATGTCCAAGGCCAGGGCCTTGCCGGAAGTTGCGACGGCCCGATGCACGACACCCGAAGGTACTAAGTAAGCGTCGCCCTTCTTAATCATGCGTGCGTCGCTGTCAATGGTGAGCTCGAATTCACCTTCCAGGCACATGCCGGCCTGCTCATTGGGGTGGGTGTGGTTCGGGACCTCGGCGCCGGGCTCCAGGGTTATGAACACCATCATCACCTTGTCGCCCCAGAGGGGTTGTATGTGAGCGCCAGGGGCAATCTCCTTGCTCTTCAGGGCATTGGGGTCGTAGAAGGGCATTACTGTTCTCCTTGGCAGTGATATGAGTCCAAACGGCGGGGACATGTTACCACTCCAGGAAATGTATAATGGCCTGACAGCAAGCATTTGGGGGAGGGGATATGAAGGCTCAACGAATAATCTCGACTATCGATTCGCACACTGCAGGGGAACGGACGCGGATGATTACGGGGGGTGTGCCGAACATCCCGGGTTCGAGCATGGCGGAGAAGAAGAGCTATTTCATCGAGCACCTGGACTCGGTGAGGAAGGTGCTGACGCTGGAGCCTCGGGGGGACGCCGAGCTCATCGGCGCGGTGCTAACGACGCCCGTCAATGCGGGGAGCGACATGGGTGTGATGTTCTTCGACTCCCTGGGCTTCGAGGGGATGTGCGGCCACGGCACTATCGGAATAGTCACCACGCTGATCGAGACGGGGCAAGTCACCCCGGTACACCCTTTTACAGAAGTGAAGCTGGACACGGTTACCGGTACTGTAGAGGCGCGTGCCAGGGTCGACCATGAAGGCAATGTGTCGGAGGTGACCATCCGCAACGTGCCTTCCTTCGTTTACATGCAAGAAGCGCAAGTTGACTTCGAAGGCGGCAAGGTGCTGACGGACATCGTGTACGGGGGCAACTTCTTTGCGATACTGCCGGTGGAGCGGCTGGGGATGGAGTTAGTCCCGAGCAACGTGGGTAAACTGGTGGAGCGGGGCATCGCCTTTCGGGATGCGGCTCGGGAGCAGCTGGAGATCAGTCATCCCACGGAGCCCGACATCAACCCGTTGCACGGCGTAGAGATGTACGTGGACAACCCTTCCCCGGGAGTTCACGCACGAAACATCATGACGTTCGCACAGCACTCGTTTGATCGGTCGCCGTGTGGGACAGGGACGTCGGCGCGGTTGGCATTGCTCCACGCCCAAGGCCGCTTGGGAGTAGGGGAGGAATTCGTACACGAAAGCATTCTGGGCACGGTGTTCCGCAGCAGGATAGTCGAGGAGAGTAGGGTGGACGGGAATCCGGCGATCATACCGGAGGTCACCGGCTCGGCGTACCTGACGGGATCACACCAGTTCTACATCGACAGCCGCGACCCTTTGAAAGAAGGATTCCTGCTGGGATAGAGCGAGCGCCCAAGGGGCCCGGATGGAACTAGCTATCCAATAGGGCGTCCCAAGGATTGACGAAGGAACGGACGGAGATGGGTTGGTCCAGCAGTGGCTCGAGGGTCTTGGCAGACGCCTCGTGCTGGGGACTCGAGTCCCACTTCTCCCAATCCTCCAAGGAGTGCCAGGTACTGACGATAATGACGGTGCGGGGGTCTGCAGTGTCGGAGAGGGTCTCTCCGGAAACGTAGCCGGGGAAGGTAGTGGCATGCTTTCGCATTTCCAGGATTTTATCGGAGGCCTCCGACTCTTGGCCTTCTTTGATGTGTCTTTCTATCAAGACTCGTACTAGCATGGTCTCATCTCCCTTCAGCCTGAGGCCACTGCCGAGGTCGGAGCGGAATCCGTTCTGCGGGGCCTGTTCGCCGGCGGAATAAGGGGGGTCTGCGGCAACCGCAGATCGCCGGGGGTAACCCTATTATAGCAAGGGTGCGCGAGTCGCGGGGCAGGACCTAGCCGAATAACCCCTTTTTCTTCCTGCCGAGCTTCGACAAGAAGCCGTACCACTGGGCTTCCGCCTTGTTCTTGCGGTCCAGGTCCTTGATACGTTGCTTCATGGTATCGATGACCTTTTGGTCCTCGCCCTTGTCGAGCCAGTAGCCGTGCTCTTCCTTACAGGTGTCGATGGGGAGGTTGTAGGCCCGGTAGTTGAAGGTGGTCATGCGGGCGCCGCAGACGGGGCAATCAATGTCGCTGGCCCGTGAGTTGTACTCCATCATGCCTTTGAGCTCGTCCTTGTCGAAAGCGGTGTCTTCCAACTGGTCGAGCTCGACGTGATCGAGCCACAGGCCGTCACAACTGGGGCACCGGTCAATATCTATGCCCTTGTGCTTTTCCAGGTTGAGGTCTACGGCACATCTGGGACAGTTCATGAATGTCTCTCCGGGGTTCGGGACTATTCTACGATTTCGGTTTCCATAGGCGGGTTGATGGATATGTGAGCGAAAGCGGAGTGCTTGGTGGCCCCATGCCAGTGGACTTCTCCCGGTGGGACGTGGATGACCATGCCGGGTGTCATTACCTGTTCCTCTTCCCGGGTAGCAACAATGCCTTCACCCTCAGTGGCGAGGAGGACCTGATCGTTGGTGTGGGTGTGGAACTTGGTACGGGCGCCGGCGGCGAAGTAGACGTGGAGCATGCCGAGGGAGTCGGTGTGGTCCTTGCTGATCAAAGGCTGGGTGCGGACCTCACCACCGGTGAATATGGGCATGGAACTGATTGCTTTGTCGATTTTGGCGGGGTCGATAACGTTCATGTTTCCTCCGGTAAGGCAGGAGATGTGGGTTGGTTTGATGATAACATATCACAGGCCCCGGTCGTTCTTACGGCTCTCAAAATTGCTAGAAGTGAACTGAGGGACACGACCCTTTCAACAGGTATCTCTCTACATTGATTTTGAGTAAAGTGTAGGGACAGAATGTCGGGGAATTGAGGAGTAGTTTACGATGGTGGGTAATAATTCTCGAGGGTATAGCGAGAAGCTGACGAGGGAGGATGTGGCCCGTCTGGCCCAACTCAGGGGCTTGCCGGTGGAAGAGTCGGACCTGGACGAGATCAGATTCCGGTTGAACGCGCTCAGCGACGCCCTCGCCGCGCTCGATGACCCGGAGCTGGACTCTACGGACCCGCTGCCCATTTTGCTGGACAGGGAGGGGCACTGATATGCCGTCGACAGACCTGATTTACCAGCCCGCCCATAAGCTCGGGGCACTGATGCGGCGAAGGGAACTGTCGCCGGTTGAGGTGGTGGAAGCGTACCTAGCACGGATCGAGGAGATAGATACTAAAGTCAGGGCCTACATTACGGTATGCGGGGACGAGGCCCGCGCGCAGGCGCGGGAAGCGGAGGTAGCGATATCAAGGGGCAAATACATAGGCCCAATGCACGGCATACCCGTCGCCGTGAAGGACCAGTTCGACACCGCAGGCATCCGCACTACCATGGCCTCTCGAATCTTTTCGGAGAACGTCCCTGACGGCGAATCCACGGTGACAGCAAGGCTTCAAGCTGCGGGGACCATACTGCTGGGCAAACTGAACATGACCGAGTTCGCTTTCGGAGACACACGCGATTTCGTGTTCGGCACGCCCCGGAACCCGTGGAATCTGGACAGGATACCCGGAAGTTCGAGCGCCGGTTCCGGAATAGCCGTATCGGCTGGCATGGCCGCCGTGGCCATCGGAGAGGACACGGGTGGATCTGTCAGACTTCCTGCGGCGATGTGCGGTATAGTCGGGCTCAGGCCGACCACGGGAAGGACCAGCCGTTACCGGGCCTTTCCCATGTGCTGGTCCATGGACACCGCGGGCCCGATGACCCGGACCGTCCGGGACTGCGCTGACCTCCTTGCCGCCATAGCCGGCCACGATCCCAACGATCCCCTCAGCAGCACGCGGCCAGTCGACGACTACTCCTCAGGTCTCAACGGCGGTGTGCAGGGCATGAAGATAGGCTACCTGCACCAGCTTATCAACCTGGAGGGTGTCGACGAGGATACCCAGAATGCCGTCAACGCCACGAGAGACGTGTTCCAATCCCTCGGGGCTGAAACCGTGGACGTGAACATACCCCTGCTGGAGCTTGCAGGCCCGATCTACATAGCAATCGGTGACTCGGACGCCGCCGACACTCACGAGTCGCTGTTGCGGCAGAGGCACAGGGACTACGACGTAGCCACCCGCACCCGACTCATGGCTTCGAGCTTGATACCGGCCTCTCTGTACCATCGGGCCCAGAGGGCCAGGCAGTTGCTCAGGAAGCGGCTCATCAAGGCCCTGGAAGACTTCGATGTCCTAGTCGGGCCCGTAGTCTCCACTCCCGCCCCCGAAATCAAGGAAGTCAAAAGAGTCTTTGTCAGCGAGACCGACGTACGCGAGCGCATATTCGGTGCACGAAGCCTCACCACTCCCTTTAACCTCGCCGGCCTTCCCGCTATTTCAATACCGTGCGGGTTTTCAAGGGACAGACTGCCCATCGGGTTGCAGATTGCGGGGAGGGCTTTCGACGAGGCGACGGTGTTGAGGGTATCAGCGGCATACGAAGGCGCAACGGACTGGCACACCCAGTTCCCACCCATTTAGGCAAAGCGCATAGCTAAAGAAATGAGAGGGTCGGCCCTTCGGGCCGACCCTCTCGTCGCGTCCAGTGCTGGACCTAGCTGCCGTTGGAGAAGCGGTAGAGCTTGGCGGCGGTGTCCCGGATGATCTTCATCCGCTTGGTGTCATCCTTAAGGCCCTTGAGGTTGTTCTTGATGGTCTCCTGGGAGTCGGGCCAGACGCCGTCGGGGTGGGGGTAGTCGGAACCCCACATGACGTTGTCTTCACCTATGAAGTCGATCATATCGCCAGCGAAGGCTTCCTTTTGGAAAGTGGAATAGCCTTGGCGCCGCCAGTAATCGCTGGGAATCATGGAGAGTGAAGCGTCGCCTTCATCCTCGTGGTCCATGCGGTCGAGGACGTAGGGGATCCAGGTAACGCCGCATTCACCAAGGACAAACTTGAGGTTGGGGAATCGCTCGCAGGCACCCGAAAGGACCATGCTTGCGAGGATTTCGGCGCCGGAGAGCTGGAATGTAACCATGTTGATGACGCGGTGGGTCAACGCGTAGAGCTCGGCGTCTCCGGGTTCCGGGGGCCTGGGATACAGGCCCGTGGTGTGGAAGGATAAGGAGATTTCGCATTCGGCGGCGGCCTCCCAGAGGACATCCCAATCGCTGTAGTACATAGGCTTGACGGCAGTACCGACACCGAACTCCACGCCTACGAGCCCCATGGCGGCGGCCCTGCGAAGCTCATCAGCGGCGGCCTGGGGGTCGTGGTTGGGGAGACAGGCGAGACCGCGGAGCCTATCAGGGCGCTTGCTTGTGAAGTCTGCGATCCAGTCGTTGTAGACACGATATACGGAAGCGACGAGCTCCTGGTCTTTTAGCTTGGCGGCAACGGCGAACATGCCGTAGATGACCTCGGCGTCGACGCCGTCCATGTCTTGGTCTTTAATCCTAAGGTTGAGGTCGGTGGGGTGGTACCGTCCCTCGGCGGCGTCCTGGATGAAGCCGGTTGCGTCCATCTTGTCGACACGTGTCCTCATGCCGGGGTTATAAGTGCCGACCTTGCTGAAGTGTCCGACGTCTTCCAGGTAGGTGCCATCGGCCCACCACTGATTGATGCCGTCCCGGGACTCGACCCTGGGGACTCGGTCCGCATACTGGGATGGGGCCTGGGAGGTAAATAGGTCCCAGGGCAGGTAGCCGAGGTCCACGTGAGAGTCCGCGGAGATTATGTTGTATTGCATTGTCCCCTCCTATGGGTATGCGCACGCCAGTCTTATTGATGGGAGGATAGCACCGAGGGGGATTAAGTCAAGGTGGGGGAAAGGGTCCAGAATGACGGAAAAGGAGAGTTAGCCGAAGCCGATGCCTTGCTCTTTTAGGCTGACGAAACCTTTTTCATCGGGATGGCCGATGATTACATGGTCCAGGACGTCTATGCCGAGAAGATTGCCGGCTTT
Source organism: Dehalococcoidia bacterium (assembly GCA_965197585.1). Taxonomy (GTDB): domain Bacteria; phylum Chloroflexota; class Dehalococcoidia; order Plut-88900; family Plut-88900; genus Plut-88900. The sequence continues at coordinate 575,553 of OZ240215.1, read as the reverse complement.
CACAAGGTCGGTGGTGACGGCCCTGTCCTGGGAACTGGGGGTGGGGTTGCCGGAAGGATGGTTGTGTACGACAACGATGGAGGTGGCGTTGGCTTTTACTGCAGCCCTGAACACTTCCGAGGCCCTGATCTGGGAGGAGTTGACGTTGCCTATATAAACTTCCTGGACTTCCATGACCCGGTTCTTGGTGTCAAGGAGGACTACCTTCAGGTGCTCCTGGGTGAATAGGCTCATCTCGTCCCCAAGGATTTCGAAAACGTCCTCCGGATTGTCGATGCGCCGCTTGTCCAGTCGTGGGTCATGGCGAAGGCGTTGGCCGAGTTCCAGTCCTGCCAGAATCTGGGAGGCCTTGGCTTTGCCAATTCCGTCGAGCTGGGTTAGCTCGGTGAAGGTGGCTCGGGCCAGTCCCCGCAGCGTACCGTATTGGGAGATAACGCGCCTAGCCATATCCAGAGCGCTTTCCCGGTTGTTGCCTGTGCGCAACAGGATGGCGATGAGCTCCGCATGGCCCAGGCTTTGCGCCCCGTAATTCTGGAGCCGCTCTCGAGGCCTTTCGTCCGAGGGCATCTCGGATATGCGAAGGGTGTAACGGGGTTGGGGTTCTTCCGGCATTTTAAGGCTTTAGCGTCCCGATAACGCGGGGGCATTTTAAGAAGCCATAGCATGCCTAGATAGTCCTAATGTGTCAACTTTGGATCCACGATTTGTCGGGAATGACAACTATGCAATGGTCTCATAGTAGAAATCCGGATCAGCTCTTCAGCTTGACCATCTCCGGGTCGTAGAGGGGTTCCCGGGAGACGGTGGCATCGAGAAGCTCGCCAAAGTATTCGATCTGGACCTTGGTCCCGACCTCGGTGTGTTCGATTGGGAGATAGCCGTAGGCGACGCCCCTGCCGATGCTGTAGCCGTAGTTAGCGCTGGTTACAAACCCCGTGGGTCGGCCATCGATGAGGATGGGTTCGTTGCCCATTACGACCTTGGAGGGATCATCGATGGTCATGCAGCAGAGCTTTTGGGTGAGACCGACTTCTCGGGCTACGACCAATGCGTCGCGTCCAAGGAAGGTTCCCTTCTTCATTCTGACGGCGAAGCCAATACCCGCCTCGAATGGGTTGTACTCTGTGCTTATGTCGGCGCCCCAAAGACGGTAGCCCTTTTCGATGCGAAGGGAGTCGAAGGCGGCGGCGCCCATTGCGGTGACTCCGAGAGGCTGGCCTGCATCCCAGAGGAGGTCCCAGAGGCGCAGGCCGAACTCCGTAGAGCAGTAGACCTCCCAACCGAGCTCACCGGCGTAGGAGATGCGGAAAGCGAGGCAAGGGACGTCTCCGAAAATTACCTCCTGTCCAGTCAGGTAAGGGAAGGATTCGTTGGAGAGGTCGTGAGATGTGACGGACTGGGCCAGGTCTCGGGCCCTGGGGCCCCAGAGGCCGATGCAGCAGAGGGAGGACGAGATGTCGGTGAGGGATACTGAGCCGTCGTCGGGGAGGTGGGACTTGATCCAGGCGAGATCGTGGGGTGCGAAAGAGCCTCCGGTGACGATCAGGAACCGGTCGGCAGCAAGGCGGGTGATGGTGAGGTCACACTTGATCTTGCCCTGCTTGTTGAGTAGTGAGGTGTAGGTGACGCGTCCGACGGATCGGTCCATCTGGTTGCTGGAGATCCAGTTAAGGGTATCGAGGGCTCCGGGGCCCTTGATCTCGAACTTGGCGAAGCCGGTCTGATCGATCATGACGACGCGCTCGCGGGCGGCTCGATGCTCGGCATAGACTATCGGAGACCAATTCTGGGCCTCCCAGCCTTCTCGTTGAGGTGCGGGATCGGCGTCCAGGAGTTTTTCGTTGGCGGCGTACCACTGGGGGCGCTCCCAACCTGCGACCTCGAAGAACTGAGCCCCGAGTTCCTGCTGTCTTGGGTAGAAGGGGCTCAGGCGGATTCGACGGGGGTCTTCCATCTGCTGGAGGGGGTGCACGATATCGTATACCTCCCGGTACTGCTGGGCAGAGCGGGTCTTGACGTAGGAGTCTGCGGACATGTGAGGGTGGAACCGGGTGAGGTCCGCTTCGTGAGGGTCGAATTCGGGTGAGCCGTAGACCATCCACTCGGCGAGGGTCTTGCCTATGCCCCCGGCGTGGGCTACCCAGACTGCCTGGGCTAGCCAGAAACCCTTGACGTTGGGGGCCTCGCCCAGGAGGGGCATTCCATCAGGAGTGAAGGAGAACATGCCGTTGATCGGTTCGAAGATCGGGTTGTCGGCAAGGCCGGGCATGAGCTCGTCGATGGCGAGTAGGGAGTCGACGAAGAGCTCGAGATTGAAGGGCATAACGGCAGGCGTGACCCTGGCCATTTCGTAGGGGACGATGTCGTCGGCATTCACAAGGATTGGCTCATTCTGGTAGGTGCCGACCTCCATATATTCGAAATACTCCCGTGCGTACATGGAAAAGTCCTGGTGCCGGACGCCGGGCCGGGTAATCTCCTTCGTGTGTCCGGCAAGCTCCGGTAGGGGCCCGACCTTCACAAGGGGGTGCTGCATGGGGTAGTAGGGGATTGGGACGCCGACCATGCGCCCGAGTCTCGGGCCCCATATCCCGGCACAGGCGACTACGTGCTCAGCCCTAATATTGCCTTTGTTGGTGACGACGGTGTCGACGCGGCCGTCCCGGGTCTCGATGTCCGTAACCTGGGTTTCGCCGTAGAATTTTGCTCCAAGAGCTTTGGCGGCGTTGGACATGGCCTCGTCGGCGCGTACGCCTTTGACCAGACCGTCGGTCGGGTTGTACATGGCCCCCAGGATGTTTTCGGAGAGGAGGGGGAATATGTCCCGAGCCTCCTTGGCAGAAATTACCTCAGCCTCTAGGCCCCAGGACTTGCCAAAGCCGACCTTACGCTTGAGTTCCTGCAGGCGCTCGGGAGTCCAGGCGACCTCCAGCCCGCCGACCTCGTAGAAGGGGCACTGTCCATCGACCTCAAGGGATTTGAAAAGCTCTACGGAGTACTTGGCCGTCTCCGAGTAGAACTTGGAGGGGTTTATCTGGAAGATGAAGGCGGGGGCGTGGGAGGTGGAGCCTCCCGTGTCGGGGAGTGGGCCCTGATCAAGAACGACGATGTCGGTCCAGCCCAGCTTGGCTAGGTGGTACGCGACGCTGCAACCGGCAATGCCGGCCCCGATAATCACAACTCTAGCGTGGTCTATCATCGGCTCAGGCCCCTTTGTGTTACTGGTTTGTAGATTAAGCTGTGCAATTTTAACAAGGGTGGGGTCGCGAGTCGACAAATTGGGAAGATGGGTGTGGTACATTAACGCGATGAGCAGTTTGATTGCGTTTGGCGTTGTACGAACGCGCCCCAGTTTTGCTGTTTATTACGTCAACCGCTCCATGTGTGGCAGCCCAAGGTGAGCGTAGCCGCGCCGACAGTGGCGCCGGAACGGGGGGAGGAAGGGTGGGGGGTGCTGGTCTACTTCACCGTGGGGCTCGCCTCGGTGCTGGTAGCGACAACGTCGCTGGGGCTGTTCCTGCCGGACATCATCGACGACCTCGAGTTGTCGCCGGCGGAACAAGGGTGGCTTGGATCGTCCTTGCTTTTGGCGAACGTAGTTTTCTCGATACCAATGAACTGGTGGGTGTCTAGGTTCAGGCCCTGGAGGACGGCGGCGGTGGGGTTCTTAGCGGCATCGGGACTGATCGCCATGGCGGGAGGGGCGCCGGGGTTCGGAGCCCTGCTGCTGGCCCGGATAGGGCTGGGCATGGTTTTGCAGGCGTGCCAATCTCCGCGGAACATCCTGATTATCCAGTGGATTTCCAAGCGGCGGTTCGGGCTGGCAAACGGCTTCTCCATCTCTATAGTCGACATACTGATGGGGACCGGCACCGTATTAATCCCATTCATGCTCGGCTGGCTGGGCGGCTGGCGGCAGACGATGTTCGTGTGGTCCGGTGTAGTGCTTGCGGCAGCGTTTTTGTGGATAGCGCTCGGGAAGGACAAAGGACGGCCCGAGCTTCAAGGGGGAGGAGAAGAGGACAATGGAACACCGATACGGAGCGTCCTCAAGTATCGGGAGGTGTGGTTCATCTGCCTGGGCATGTTCGGGATGCTGCTGGCTCGGCTGGCGTTCGGGAACTTCTGGCCCCGATTCGTGGGCGAGGAATACGGAATAGACGTAAGAACGGCAGGGGTTCTCATGGGGATCGGGACTTTTGCCATGGCGCCTGCAGAACTGGGCGTGGTCGCGTTTCCCTTTTTCTCACGACACACTACTCTGGTGCTGACCGTGTGTGGGGTGGGACAGGCCCTCGCGTACATCGGCCTGATATCGACAGACTCGTTTACCCTATTGGTGTTGCTTTGGATATTCGGCGGGGTGATGTTCAGCTTCTTCCCGATATTGATGACACAGGTGTTTAACCTGCCTGGCATCACCCCGAGGGAGGTGGCAGTGGCATCGGCGACGGTGTTCACTGCCCTGTGGGGTGGTGGGGCGGTTGGGCCAATACTGGTGGGATTCGTAGAAGAGAGTACAGGTGACTTGGGACTGGGACTATTCATCAGTGCGTTCGCGCCCTTGATGCTGGTAGCAACGGCGCTCCTGCTGGGGGGATACAGACGGGAAAGGCCGGTACCGGGGAAAACTGATAGGATGGGACGCCTAAGACGATAAAACTGGATGAAATGATAGCACCGTTATGTGTTTGAAGATGATAAATGCAACTTTGAAAAGCAGCCTGGCCGGTATTGTCATCGGCTTGCTTATGGTCAGCATCGTGGCGATGGGGTGCGGGGAGTCGGGTGGGGAGAAGCTGACTATAGGCGGGGACGTGCCGGAAATAGCTCAAGACGCGTCCTTGATCGACCTGGAGGCGATCCGTGGAGATTCGGAGCTGCTTAAGGAGGCTGGGGAGGTGCTGGGAGCGTTGAACCGGAGCCTGGGCAACACTGGGGTAGGCAGTTCCGACTTGCGAAGTGCGGTGACGTTCGTCGTAAACGACCGTCGGGTCATACTGGTTGAGGGAGCATTCGATACAGAGGACGTAGCGAAGCGGTTGGAGGATACGGGGCACGGAGTGAGGAAGATACGGGACACGGAAGTCTGGAGCGGAGACGCAGGGAACGTGGCGTTGATGGGGGCAGGACGTATGGCGGTGGGCTACGACTTCACGACCATGGAGACCGTGCTGGTGCAATTGGAAGACGGACGTACACTGGACCAGGTGGGGGCAGCGAGGGAGGTGTTAGACAGGGTGCAGGGCACGGCCTACATATCCCTGACAACACGGTGTGAAGACGTAGCCCCCGGATGCCAAGCCTTGGGCTTCTCGGCATCCGGGCAGGGCAGCACGACCGGGACATTCGACCTGGTGTCGTGGTACAGCACGGAAGCGGAGGCAGCGGCAGCGGAATCAAGCCTTGCAGCCTTCTCGACCATCGAGATACTGTTCGAAAGTGCCACCACCTTCACCGAAGGCCGGATGTTCACTGCCAGCGGCGAGGGTGAATTGGCCGAGATATTCCGCGGTGCGGACTCGGAGTTCAGGCTAAGGCCCTAGGAGCGAGTCCTAGGCAAGCTCGACAGTGGCGCCAGCGCCCTCGAGAGTCTTCTTGACGGTCTCGGCCTCTTCCTTGGCGACAGCCTCACGAACGGCCTTCGGGGCGCTTTCGACCAGCTCTTTGGCCTCGCGCAGGCCGAGGGTGGTGACCTCTCGGACGGCCTTGATCACGTTGATCTTGTTGGGGCCGATCTCCTTGAGGACGACATCGAACTCGGTCTTCTCTTCGACAGGTGCGGCCTCGGCTGCTGCGGGTGCGGCGGCAACGGCAACTGGGGCCGCGGCACTGACACCGAACTCTGCCTCGATGGCCTTAACGAGCTCGGAAAGCTCTAAGACGGTCATGGCCTTGATTGATTCGAGGAGTTCTTCCTTGGTTGCCATATCTAATCTCCTTATGACGATCTAGCTTGCGGTTTCTTCTTGCAATTGGTCAACACGGGCACTGAGGGCCGTGACGAGGCCCCCTATCTGGGCGCTAAGTACGAACTGAAGGGCAGAAAGGGGAGCGAGCAGTGCGCCTGCGGTCTTGGCTATCAATTCCTGCCTGGGCGGCAGGATAGCGAGAATACCGACCTCGTTCGAGGCGAGGGGACGGGCTCCCATGACAGCTCCCTTGACCGCAAGAATGCTGCGCTCCTGCCGGATGTGGTCTATCAGGACCTTGGCGGGCTCTGTAGCCTCGCCGTATCCGAATGCGATGGCAGTGGGCCCTTCGAGAAACTGTACCAATGGTTGGGCGCCGGTCTGCTCGGCGGCCCGGCGGGCGAGGGTGTTTTTGATAACCCGGTACTCCACGCCAAACTCCCGGAGCTTACGACGCAGGGCCATCATCTCCGGCATAGCCAAGCCCCGGTAATCGGTGGCGATGGCTATGGTGCACCGACCCAGCAACTCGGCTATCTCCCGGACTTGCTGTTCTTTCTTTTCTGTGGCCATTTATTTACCGCCTTCAGTTTATCTTCTCTAAAAATACAAAACCCCCGGGGCGCAGCCCAAGGGATTTTTCAAGCCCGATCCAGTAGAGCGAAAGATCAGGGATTTGGCGAATCACCTGGGCAGGCTGAACAATTAAGGCTCCGGGGAGCCGCCCGCCGTCTGCGGCGAACTATTTAGTTGCGTTAAGTAACTAGGTTTGCCTCTTTAGCGGGACTATTCACTCGCGCTGAGGGTCATGGCAGACTGGACGTCCATGTTTATGCCCGGTCCGTGGGTCGTGGATACGGATATGTTTTTGATGTATTGACCCTTGGCTCCGGAGGGTTTGGCCCTTATCACCGAGTCCATAAAGGTGGACAGATTTTCGAGGAGGTCGTCCTTCTCAAAACTGGCCTTACCGAGGGGAGCGTGGATGACGGCGGTGCGGTCCAACCGATATTCGATCTTTCCCTTGCGGGAGTCGGAGATGGCCTTGGGTAGGTCGGGCTGTTGGACTACGGTGCCGGAGCGGGGGTTGGGCATGAGTCCTCGGCGTCCAAGGATTCGGCCAAGCTTACCGATTTTGCTCATCATCTCCGGGGTGGCAATAGCGGTGTCGAATTCGACCCAGCCACCCTCAATGCGCTGAATAATATCGTCGGCGCCCACGAAGTCAGCGCCGCTTTGCTCAGCTAAAGTGGCGCCTTCACCCTGGGCAAATACCAGGACTCGGACCTGCTTGCCGGTGCCGTTTGGGAGCATGGCGAGGCCACGCACCTGCTGGTCGGCATGGCGGGGGTCGAGGCCCATGCGCATGTGAATTTCAACCGTCTCGTCGTACTTAGCCTTGGCTGTCTGCTTGGCCAGATCGACGGCCTCATCGGGGGTGTAGGCCTTAGTCTTGTCGACCAATGCCGCAGCCTCTTCGTATCTCTTGCCTCTCTTAGCCATTAGGGTGTTCTCTCTTATCTGGAGGGTTGTCTGGGACTAGACAACCTCGATTCCCATATTACGGGCGGTGCCTTCAATGATGCGCATGGCGCCTTCCAGGTCATTGGCGTTGAGGTCCTTGAGCTTGGTCTCGGCGATCTCCCGGATTTTGTCTCGGGGGATACTGCCGATTACCTCCTGGCCTGACAGGCTGCTGCCCTTCTCAACACCCGCTGCGCTCTTGATGAGAACCGCGGCGGGTGGGGTCTTGGTGACAAAGGAGAATGATGCGTCTTGAAAGACGGTAAGCTCTACAGGGACGATGGTACCGGCCTGGGCGGAGGTGCGAGCGTTGTACTCCTTGCAGAAGCCCATGATGTTGACCCCGTGCTGACCGAGGGCAGGTCCGATGGGGGGCGCCGGGGTTGCTTTTCCCGCTTCGATTTGGAGCTTAAGTACGGCCTTAATTCTCTTTGGCATTGTATTTAGTCCGGTCCGTTGGGCGGGTTACAGCTTCTCTACTTGCAAATAGTCTAACTCGACGCCCGTGTCCCGCCCGAAGAATGAAACGAGGACCCGTATCTTCCCCTTATCGGGGTAGAGGTCATCGACGGTGCCGATGAAATCAGAAAACGGCCCATCTATTATGCGAATTTTCTCGCCTTTGTCCAAGCCGACCTTGACGCGAGGAGCCTCGGCTTCCATCTGTACGACGATGGCGTTGACCTCGTCGTCTTCGAGAGGGACGGGGCGAGGAGGGTCGCCTGAGGTTACAAAACCGGTTACGCCAGGAGTATTCCTCACCACGTACCAGCTGTTATCGGTGAGGGCCATGTTGACCAGGATGTAGCCGGGGAAAACTTTCTTGGAAACTGTTCGGCGCTGGCCCTCTCGGATATCGAGCTCTTCCTCGGTGGGTACGAGAACCTCAAAGATTTCGGCGGCGGCGTCCATGGACTCAATGCGGTGCTCGAGGTTGTTCTTGACGCGGTCCTCGTAGCCGGCGTAGGTGTGGACTACGTACCAGCGGTGGTCGAGCTTTGTTGTCTTGGATTGTGAAGTCATGTCTGTCTACCCTGCCCTCACCATTCGGCTAATCGGCAGGCGTGTCTTGATCAATGTTGCTCTAGAAAAGGAGGAGGTCCATGAGCATGGAGAAACCTTCGTCGACGATTCCCAGGAAGGCGCCCATGGCAACGGAGACGATCACAACCATGGTTGTTAGGCGTTTGGTCTCTTCCTTGGAAGGCCAGTTGACCTTGCGCAACTCGGCTATGGCCTCGGCTATAAAGCGGAAGCGACCTAGGAAAGGCCTGGAGGCCGACATCCTAGCCCGGGCCGGAAGGGTGAAGCGTCTCATTCAGTTTCCCTGTGCGCAGTTCGTCTCACGTGGGTTTATCTAGTCTCCCGATGGAGCTTGTGACCCCGGCAGCGGGGGCAGAACTTGGACAACTCCATGCGTCCCGAGTCGTTCCTCCGGTTCTTGCTGGTGGTGTAGGTCCTCTCCCGGCAGTCGGTACAGGCCAGGTTAACTATTATTCGTACGTCTTTTCCTCTAGCCATCGCTCAATTTCCCTTTGCTCCCAGTAGGGCCGGGTAAGCTAGTTGCTCACCTTGGTGAACACGCCGGCGCCGACAGTCCTGCCGCCTTCCCGGATGGCGAAGCGGAGCTCCTGCTCAATGGCAACGGGTGTTAAGAGCTTGATGCCCATGGTGATGTTGTCGCCGGGCATGACCATCTCGGTGCCTTCGGGTAGAGCGATCTCGCCGGTGACGTCGGTGGTACGGATGTAGAACTGGGGCTTGTAGCCGGGGAAGAAGGGAGTGTGTCGTCCACCCTCCTCCTTGGTAAGGACGTAGACCTCGGCGTCTGAGGCCATGTGCGGGTTGATTGAGCCGGGTTTGGCAAGGACTTGCCCTCGCTCAATTTCGTCCCGCTCGACACCCCTGATGAGGCAACCTACGGCATCGCCGGGCTCGGCGTAGTCGAGGGTCTTGTGGAACATCTCGACGCCGGTGACCGTCGTCCTCCTGGTCTCACCAAAGCCGACGATCTCGACTTGGTCTCCAGTCTTGACGGTGCCGCGCTCGACACGGCCGGTTACCACTGTTCCGCGGCCCTTGATGCTGAAGACGTCTTCAATAGGCATGAGGAAGGGCAGGTCGGAAGGCCTTTCGGGAAGGGGAATGTAGCTGTCCACGGATTTCATCAGTTCCAGGATGGGCTGGTATTCGGGGGCGTTGGGGTCGGTGGAATCGGACTCGAGGGCCTGTAGGGCACTGCCCCGGATGATTGGGATTTCCTCGCCGGGGAAGTCGTACTTGGACAGGAGCTCACTGAGCTCAAGCTCGACGAGGTCGAGGAGCTCGGGGTCGTCCATCTGGTCCGTCTTGTTGAGGAAGACGACCATGTATGGTACGAGAACCTGCCGGGCAAGGAGGATGTGCTCCCGTGTCTGGGGCATGGGGCCGTCGGGTGCGGAGACGACGAGGATAGCACCATCCATCTGGGCTGCACCGGTGATCATGTTCTTGATGTAGTCGGCGTGGCCGGGGCAGTCGACGTGAGCATAGTGACGTTCAGTGGTCTCATACTCTACGTGGGTGATGGCGATGGTGAGGCCTCGGGCCTTCTCTTCTGGGGCGTTGTCTATGGAATCGTAGGGACGGAAAGAGGCTCCACCCTGCATGCCAAGCACCTTGGTGATGGCGGCGGTCAGAGTGGTCTTTCCGTGGTCGACATGACCGATGGTTCCCACGTTGACGTGGGGCTTAGTTCTTAGGAAACGTTGTTTAGCCATTTTATGACTCTCCTGTAGTGGAGCCCACAACCGGATTTGAACCGGTGACCCCGTTCTTACCAAGAACGTGCTCTACCACTGAGCTATGTGGGCCTACTGAATGCTCCTTTTCACACTATTATAGATTCTTTTGATGGTGGAGGGGGCAGGATTCGAACCTGCGTAGCCTTTCGGCAGCGATTTTACAGACCGCCGGTTTTAACCGCTCACCCACCCCTCCGCAATGACGTGCTCCTGTTTATGGCACCTGATGGATTTGTTTGTTGGAGGTTTTTTGACGCGGGTTGGAGCCCGAGAGGGGAATCGAACCCGCCAACCTGCCGATTACAAATCGGCTGCGCTGCCATTGCGCCACTCGGGCAGAAGGATGCGGGCTGTTTCCTCCCTGATGGTTTTACCGGGACATCAGCGCGAATACACGACGCCCGATATACAATGTCCTAGACTCGAAAGTACCTCCTACGAAGGGCCCGCAGAAGGTACGATAAAGAACTCCCTTAAATCTAGCAGTCAGTATAGGAAATTGGCGCGTATAAAGTCAAGGCTCAGTTGGAATTTGTTCAGGGGGTTGGACTCCCAGGCCACCGTCTACTATGACGGCGCATGCGGCCTGTGCAGGGGAGCAGTGAAGTGGATGGCTAAGGCGGACTGGTTTCAGAGGGTGAAGTGGACTCCTGGGCAGGAATTGAGCAGTTTCCCAAGGGGCCTGACCCGGGCCGATCTGAACGAGGCTATGTACCTGGAAGACTCCCAGGGCCGGTTGCACGGTGGCTTCTTCGCAGTGAGGCGGTTGGCACTGATATTGCCCCCGCTGCTTCCACTGGCCCCACTTATGTGGCTGCCGGGGGCACGGTTCCTGGGAGTGCGCCTGTACGCGTTTATAGCTCGGAACCGGGGCTGCCTTCTGGGAACGGTAAGAGGAGGCGGGAAGCCTCCTCGGTGACAATACGGTAGACGTCTCTGAGCGGAATCCCCGACTCGGCGGCGATTGCGGCACAGTCATCGTGCTCAGGCGAGACGGAGACCGGGTTACCGTTCTGGATTTTCAGCTTGACCCGCACAGGCCCGATACTCGTGGCAACCTTCTCTATTCTGCGCTCGGCCTCATAGCGAAGGACTTCCCGCACCCGGACACCTAGGGTAGACGTCTCTTTGAGGAGATCGTGGACTATGGCCTCTCGATGGCCGGGGTCGGAAAGGACACTTACCATGACGGCAGGGCGGCCCTTTTTCATGTGTATAGGCGTGAACCAGACGTCCCGGGCCCCAGTCTCAAAGAGCCGGTCCATAAGATAAGGGTAAATCTCGGGGTTCATGTCGTCTATGTTGGTCTCTATGACGACAAGGGGTCGAGCCCCGGAATGGGACTGCACCTGGCCCAGCCAGAGGCCCAGGGCGTTTGGGTATTCACCCATATCCTTCTGGCCGATACCGTAGCCTGCTGCTTCCACCCTAATCTCTGGCTGCGCGAATTCGGAGAGGGTAGTCATTATGGCAACTCCGGTTGGGGTGGAAAGCTCGGTGACAGGAGCGTGGGGGGAGGGAGGGGCAAAGGGTGCGTTGGCAAGAGCCATAAGCTCTACGGTTGCGGGTGCGGGGACGGGGAGCCGCCCGTGTTCCGCCTTTACGGTCCCGCTTCCTGGCGGTATCGAAGAGCAGTAGACTTGATCCACACCGAGGAGCTCCAGGCCACAAGCAGTGCCAACGATATCTACTATGGCATCGACGGCGCCGACCTCGTGGAAGTGGACCTGATCTATCTCGACGCGGTGGACTCGGGACTCGGCCTGGGCAAGTCGGCGGAATATCCTGGTCGCCTTTTCTTTCACAGAGGGGGAGAGGCGGCTTTCGTCTATTAGTGAAAGGATATCCCTGAGATTGCGGCGGGGTTGGGTAGCGGACGATGTCTTCACGCTGACTCGGGTGCCGGAGATTGCGGAACGGGAGTCCGGAGAGGCTTCGATGTCGTAGCCTTGAACGCCGAGCTTTGAAAGCTCGTTGCGGAGGGAGTCGATGGAGAGGCCAACGTCTACTAGGGCCCCGAGGACCATGTCGCCGCTGACGCCGCCAATGCAGTTAAAGTAAGCAACCTTCATGCCGGCTCCAGAACCATTTGTCTCATGCCCCATTCTATGTCGGAGTCTTCAACAGGGGAATCTTGAGCCATACGTTCAAGGTCGTTGTGGAGGGACTTCAGAAACGATGTGCTGTAAAGGGATATGGCGGGGTGGGTGGCGCCCCAGGCCCGTATGTTCATGGAGAACATGGCAGCGGCGTCACAGTTAGAAACTGGGAGGCGGCTAATGCTGTCCGAGGCGATTCTGAGGGGCGCCTCGTCCGGCAGGTTTGTAAGTTGGGCCCCAGCACATAGGGCCGTGCCTTGGGCGTCCAGGACTCGGGCCAGAGTGGTGAGATAGGAGTCCAGGACGGGATTCTCAGTATGGATCCAGTCTACTTCCTCCACGAGGAGAACACCTTCAGTGGAGAGCTGGGAGGCCCAGCCGACCAAGGCTTGCATGGGGTTTGGGAGATGGGGAAGCAGGAAGCGGCAGAAGATGAGATCGGCGGACGGAATAGGAAAGGGCACAACGGTGACATCGTGGTTGATGAAGGAGACCCGAGACGGAGACGACCGGGAGGCGGAAGATACGAATTGAGAAGATTTGTCTAGTCCGACGATTTTATCGAAGGGGAGGAGGTCGGCGATGAGACGGGTGGTGTGGCCCGGCCCACAGCCCAAGTCGAGGGCAAGGTCCGTGGACGAGGGCTCAAAGTTGGCAAGGAATTCGCGGGTTGGCGCCTCGAAAGTGCGGGCAAGGATGTCCAACCTGCGTTGCGCCCTTGCTGAATCTCCGAATAGATAGCTCATGGCAGGGGAGGAGTGGGGCGTGGCCGAGAGTAAAACTACCCCCTGCTCTTGGCAGAAGAGACGGGGGCTCCAGAATACTTCCGGGAGAGTTGCAGCACCTCGTTGAGGCTGCCGGACCGGAAACCCGACATGTCTAAAGTGACGTAGGTATAGCCGAGGGTGCGGAAGTGCCGGACCAAGTCTCGGCGCACATCCTGTTTGGCTAGAAGGCTGAAACCAGCGTCGTCAACCTCTATCCTGGCGATGCGGTCGTGGTGCCGGACGCGCAGGTCTCGGATACCGAGGTTTCGCAGGTAGTCTTCGGCTGCCTCGATCTGGCGGAGAACTTCAACTGTCACCTTGTCGCCATAAGGGACACGGGAGGCAAGGCAGGCCATGGCGGGCTTGTCCCAGGTGGGAAGCCCGCGCTCTTTGGAAAGCTGCCTGATCTCGCTCTTGGTAAGTTCGGCTTCGCAGAGGGGGCTGCGCACATTGGAACGGCGGGCGGCATCGAGGCCGGGGCGGAAGTCTCCCAGGTCGTCGGAGTTGGTGCCGTTTGCCACCCAGTCGAAACCTTCCTGCTCTGCGATTGGGAGCAGACGAGAGTAGAGCTCACCCTTGCAGAAAAAACAGCGCTGAGGACTGTTTTCCTGGTAACGGGGGTCCTGGGTCTCAAAGGTGTCTATAACGCGGTGTTGGAATCCGAATTGGCTGGCGATGGATTGGGCGTCTTTAAGCTCGGAGCGGGGGATGCTGGGGGAGTCGGCTGTTATGGCAAGTGCACGGTCTCCCAGCGCAGCGTGGGCTTCGACGGCTAGAAATGCGCTATCGACCCCGCCTGAGTAGGCAACAACTACGGATCCCATGTCCTCCAGGATTCGGTGGAGACGGGCGGCTTTTTCGGATGTGCCTACTGCTGAGGTCATGTTATAGGGTTCCGGGTCTCTAGTGCGGCCCTCGCCGCTTCGGCGAGATTGGACACCTTAATAAGTTCCATCTTATCGGGCGCTGTGAATCCCTTGGGAGTCGACGTGGGTATTATACCTGTATCAAGGCCAAGCTGGGTGGCTTCCTGGAGGCGTCGGGACAGATGGCTCGCAGAGCGCAATTCACCCCCCAACCCGATCTCACCAACGGCGATAAGACCGTCTCGAACGGGCCTATCCTTCAGGCTGGAAAGGATCGCGAGGGCCACGGCGAGATCGGCAGAAGGTTCCCGGATTCGGATTCCACCTACAACGTTGACAAGAACGTCCTGATTGGAGAGTCGGGCACCCAATCGTTTGCTGAGGACGGCGGTGATGAGAAGAAGGCGATTGACGTCTATGCCGTTGGCGGTGCGCCGGGGGAGGTTAAAGGGAGTCATATTGGTGAGGGCCTGGACCTCGACCAAGAGAGGTCGGGTCCCTTCCATGACTGGGACGATGACCGAGCCAATCCCGCCTGACTTGTGCTCGGAGAGGAGGGCTCGGGAGGGGTCCAGGACATCGATCAGGCCGGATTCCGCCATTTCGAAAATACCAACCTCATTTGTGGACCCGAAGCGGTTTTTCTCACCGCGCAGGAGCCGGTACGGGCTATAGACGTCGCCTTCTAGATAGAGGACGACGTCTACCATGTGCTCCAGCATTCGGGGACCGGCAATGTTCCCTTCCTTGGTCACGTGCCCAGAGATCATGACGGGAATGCCCGAGTTCTTGCTCCATTCCATGAGACGCCAGGTGGCTTCCCTAATCTGACCGACGCTTCCGGGAGTACTCCCGACTTCGCTAAGAAAAACGGTCTGAATGGAATCAACGATAGCCAGGTTGGGGGAAGTCTCGTCCATATAACGCAGGGCGGCATCCAAGTCATTGGAGGCGTTGACAAAGAGATTGTGCCCCGTGATACCGAGCCTGGTAGCCCGCATCCTGATCTGTTGCTCAGACTCCTCGCCGGAGACGTAGAGGACCCGAGACCCGCGTCCGGCGATATCGGCTGCGGCCTGGAGGAGCAGCGTAGACTTGCCGATGCCAGGTTCGCCGCCAAGAAGAACGAGTGATCCTGGGACTATGCCCCCGCCCAATACGCGAGAGAACTCGGCAGATGCTAGCGACATACGGTCATGGCCTGTAGTGGTAACGGAGACGAGCTCTACGGGGGGTCGGGCGAGGGGTGGGGGGCCTGTTGAGCCGGGTCGAGAGGCCCGTTGGACGACTTCCTTCAAGCTGTTCCACGTGCCGCACCTGGAGCATCGGCCTTCCCAGCGGGGGCTATCCGCCCCGCATTCGTTGCAGACATAGGTGGCCTTGGATTGGGCTTTCGGCATTGGCTTGTGTGGTTACGGCGTGGTTAGAGGTGAAATAAAGGAGGGAAGCCCCGTGGGGCTTCCCTCCAGATTCTCAAATTAACCAGGGGGCGTGGCTTAGGTTTTAGCCAGCTCGGCGACGGGGCCGACGGTGATCTCCCCGCCATCGACATCAATGAAGACAGTGTCTCCGGGGCCAAAACGACCCTGCAGCAGTTGCTCGGATAGGGGGTCTTCGACGACATCCTGAATGACGCGTTTCAGAGGTCTGGCACCGAAGGTGGGATCGTAGCCCCGGACTGCGAGGAGCTCCTTCGCGCCATCGGAAATCTCCAGACTGACGCCCTTTTCGGTCAGATTGGCCCGTACCTCATCAAGGAGGAGGTCCACGATCTGCAGAATGTGATCCCTGGTGAGGGCGTGGAATACCACTATGCCATCGATACGGTTAAGGAACTCAGGTCGGAAGAAGCGCTTGACCTCGGTAAGGACCTTGTCCTTCATCCGCTCGTATGACTCGCGGGAGGCCTCATTTTCATCCATTGTGATCGAGAAGCCGAGGGAGTTATCGCGCTTAATAAGCTCGGCGCCGATGTTGCTTGTCATGACGACAATGCTGTTCCGGAAGTCGACTTTGCGGCCTTTGGCATCGGTCAAATGGCCATCATCGAATATCTGGAGGAGCAAGTTGAAGACGTCCGGGTGAGCCTTCTCGATTTCGTCCAGAAGGATGGCCGAGTAAGAGCGTCGGCGGACTGCCTCGGTGAGCTGACCACCCTCCTCATAGCCGATGTATCCGGGAGGAGCGCCGACCAATCGAGCGACGGCGTGGCGCTCCATGAACTCGGACATGTCGATCCTGATGAGGGACTCCTCGGATCCGAACATGAACTCGGCGAGGGCACGGACCAGATAGGTCTTGCCAACACCGGTGGGGCCGAGGAAGATGAAGTTTCCTATGGGCCGGCGGCGGTCCTTGAGACCGGCCCGCGCCCTGCGTACGGCCTTTGCAACGACATTGATAGCCTCGTCCTGGCCGATGATCTTTTCGTGAAGGGCCTCTTCCATTTTGAGGAGGCGCTCGATTTCCTCGGTGGCGAGCCGGGTGACGGGAATGCCCGTCCACATGCTGACGACCTCGGCAACATCGTCGGCGGTGACATTAGGCCTGTCCTGGGTCCGCTCGGACTTCCACTCGGTCTCCATGCCTTCCAACTCATCGGCGAGGGACAACTCCTGCTCCCGTAGTTGGGCAGCAGCCTCGTACTTCTGAGACTGGATGGCAGTCTCCTTGTCCTTCTTGACCGATTCAAGAGCAATCATGGCATCTTTGAGGTAGACGGGCATGGTCGAGTTGCGGATACGAACTCGGGAGGAAGCTTCGTCTATAACGTCTATGCCCTTGTCCGGAAGGAAGCGGTCAGTGATATATCGGGAGGCGAGGTTAGCAGCCTCCTGGATCGCTTCGTCGGTGATATTCAGGTCGTGGTGGTCCTCATAGCGGGTCTTCAGGCCTCGGAGGATTTCTACGGTCTCCTCAACTGAGGGTTCCTCTACCCTGATGGGCTGGAAACGGCGTTCCAGGGCAGGGTCCCTTTCCACCTGCTTACGGTAGTCGTCCAGGGTAGTAGCACCGATACACTGGAGTTCGCCGCGGGCAAGGGCGGGCTTGAGCATGTTGGCGGCGTCTACTGCGCCTTCGGCGGCACCTGCGCCAACGATGGTGTGCATTTCATCAATAAATAGGACACAGTTGCCGGAGCTCTTTATCTCATCGATCACCTTGCGAAGGCGCTCTTCGAACTCACCGCGGTACTTGGTTCCAGCTACCAGGGCGCCGACGTCAAGGGTGACCAAGCGTTTCCCCTGTAGGGTATCTGGGACATCAGATGACGCAATTTGCTGGGCAAGGGCCTCGACAATGGAGCTCTTGCCCACACCCGGCTCGCCTATGAGAACAGGGTTGTTCTTGGTTCGCCGACTGAGGATCTGTATGACCCTTTCGATTTCTTTACTGCGTCCGATAACGGGATCCAAAACCCCGTTCCTGGCCTTCTGTGTTAAGTCGACGCCCAGCTGGTCAAGGGTCGGGGTCCGGGCGGCGCCACGAGAGGATTGTGCCTGGGACTGAGACTGGCTGAGGAGCCGGGTGGTCTCGGCGCGGGCTTTTTCGAGATTGACGCCTAGGCTTTCAAGGACACCGGCTGCTACTCCATCACCCTCCCGGAGGAGTCCGATGAGGAGATGCTCGGTGCCAATGTACTGATGGTTGAGGCGTCGGGCTTCGTCTACGGAGAGCTCAATGACCTTTTTGGCCCGGGGAGTGAGACCGATCTCGCCGCTGGCAGCTCTCTCCCCACGACCGATGATGAACTCGACGGCAGACCTGACCTTGTTGAGCTGTACGCCGAGATTAACCAATACTTTGGCAGCGACACACTCTTGTTCCCTAACCAAACCCAGGAGAATATGCTCGGTGCCTATATAGTTGTGGTTAAACTGTTGGGCTTCCTCTTGCGCCAGGGAAAGGACTTTTCGGGCGCTTTCGGAAAACTTCTCAAATCTACTGGCCATGTGACGCTCCCAACTGGACGAAGGTTACTACGTCCAATAAGTGGGTTATTGCCGTACTAGTCGTCGTAATCTCCGTCCCCCATGTCGGACGAGCCGTAGAACTCATCCCGGTAGCGCTCAGCGAAACCGTATGATCCGACCTGCTTAAGGCTGAGGGCGAGGCGTCTTCTTTCGGGCTCTATTCTCAAGATTTTAAGGGTCAACTCCTGGCCCTCGGAGACGATGTCGGAGGGGTGACGCACAGGGCCGTCACTTAGCTCTGAAATATGGACTAGCCCTTCTATCGCGGGGTCTAGCCGTGCAAAGGCTCCAAAAGTGGTGACCTTGGTGACAGTGGCGGTGACGGTCTGACCAACGTGATATTTTTCGTGGATTGACTCCCAAGGCTCGGGATGGAGGCGCCGGAAGCTCAGGGCGACTTTCATGGACTCTCGGTCTACTCTAAGGACAAAAACGTCCACCTCGTCGCCGATGGCGAGGGATTTTTCGGGAGGCTCTACCTGGCCCCAAGAGAACTCAGAGAGGTGAACTAGGCCATCGACCCCGCCGATGTCGACGAATGCGCCGAATTCCCGAATGCCAGTAACTCGCCCTTTGCGGACCTGGCCGGTCTCCAATTCAGCGAAGAGAGCTTGCCGTTGCTCTTCCCTCTGCTGCCGCATTACCTGCTTTTCGGAAAGGATGAGGCGGTTGCGACGCCGGTTGATTTCGATGACTCTTAGCTTTAGCTTATTGCCTACGAGGTCGGATAGCGGATTGCGGTTTGGGTCGGCAGAGGGATCGAAGACGATGGGTCTGGACAGCTGCGACATGGGGACGAAGCCCCGCACGCCCTCTACGTTGACCAGGAGGCCCCCTTTGTTGAAGTCAACGGCCTCGCCCTCTATGACGTCTCCGTTATCGAAGTTCTCCTGGAGGACGTGCCAGCCCTTCTCGCCTTGGGCGCGGTCCACGGAGAGGTATATCTGGCCTTCGCTCTCGTCGGACTGGACTACGTATACTAGGACGTCGTCACCGAGGCTAAGGGCCTCGATCTCCTCGGCGGAGAAGGTGCGCATCTCACGGACGGGGACCATGCCTTCGGTCTTTGCGCCGATATCGACCAGGAGGCCCTCGCGGTCTTTCTGAACGATGACGCCCTTGACTATGTCGCCGCGTCTAATGGTGGCGACGTTTTCGGCCTCGTCCAGCAGTTGCTGCATTCCGTAGGAGGAACTGTCCTGGGGTTCGGTCTCTTGTCCTTCGGAATCATTCATAAGCTTGTATTCAATTATATTTAACGCTTGGTGGGGTGTAAAGGTAAGGCAACGTTACCGCAATGAGGATAAGGCATTGTATGGGGTTTATGATTCGGAATGCAAGGGGATAAGGATGTTCCTCTGCCCATTCCCAGAGAGGTTAATGTGGAAATGGACAAACGCAGTGTGTTTTTCACGTCCGAAAAGAAGTGGATGTCCCCAGGCAATTATTGGAAGAGTCAAGCAACCAGTACATATTTTGACACATCGTCAGCGATATGAAGAATGGTCAGAGGTTGAGGACAAGGAGGTTTTGCGCGGGTATAGGGGCTGTGTTATACTGCGCCCCGAAAACTAGGAGATTTAGATTTTTTGGACCCACAGCTAAAGCAAGAAATAATCGGTTCGTACCAGCTTCACGAAAGCGACTCAGGGTCGGCAGAAGTGCAGATAGCCCTACTGACAAACAGGATAGGGTCTATCACCGGGCATCTGAGAATTCACAAGCACGATTATCACAGCCAGCGGGGTCTGCTTAAACTTGTTGGCCAGCGCAGGCGGCTTCTCGAGTACCTGAACCGTGAGGATGTGGCGCGCTACCGCTCCATGATCTCCAGGTTGGGACTGAGAAGATAGATCTGTGGACGGCCTGATACGGACCATACTTGACATCAGCTAAAACCTTTCAACGAGACTTGGGCGGCCTACCCCTTTATCTAGGCACAGGGAAGCTCGCAAATCAGGCCCACGGCTCGGTCACTGTCGTATATGGCGACACCGTAGTCCTGGTAACTGCCTGCGTATCGGCGCAACCCCGACCCGGCATCGACTTCCTCCCTCTGACCATCGACTTGGAAGAACGACACTACGCGGCCGGCAAGATTCCCGGCAGCTTCTTCAAAAGAGAAGGGAGACCGGGGGTCGATGCCATACTCACCGGGCGAATGATCGACCGGCCGCTTAGGCCACTTTTCCCCAAGGGATTACGCAACGACGTCCAGATAATCGCCACCGTGCTTTCGACAGACCGGGAACACGAGCCCTCGATACCGGCGACAATCGGGGCGTCCGCTGCGCTTTCCATATCGGAGATACCGTTCGACGGGCCGATCGGCGGGTCCCGGGTGGGTTACATCGACGGGGAATTCGTGCTGAACCCCACCTATACTCAACTTCTTAAGAGCGATCTAGACTTGGTGGTCGTCGGGAATAAGGATGCGGTAGTGATGGTGGAGGCAGGCGTCAACGAGTTGCCCGATGACCTGGTCCTAGAAGCCGTGAAGTTCGGGCAGGAAGCCAATCTAATAGTCATCGATCTGCAGGAAGAGATGGTCTCGGCCTGCGGTAAGACCAAGATGAAGTTGTCCGCGACAGCGGCTACTAACCCCACACTTGAAAAGGCGGTGCTGGACCTGGTCGGCGAACGGCTGAGGTCGACCAGCAAGGTGGTTAGGCGTGAGGAGCGGGAGTCGGCGATAGAGGACTTGGAGAAGGAAGCTGCCTCCATACTGGCGGATAAGTTCCCCGGTGAGGCAGTGGGGGATGTGGTGCGGGCGCAGGTGAAGAAGATAGTCCGAACGAACATCCTGGACACGGGTACAAGGCCGGATGGCCGAGATCTGGAAGAGTTTCGTCATATCGAATGCGAGGTGGGGTTACTTCCAAGGACTCACGGCAGCGGGCTATTCACCCGGGGCCAGACCCAAGTGCTATCGGTGACGACCCTTTCGTCCGCCGGCGATGCCCAGAAGATTGACAATATCAGCCAGCACACCAGAAAGCGGTTCATGCACCACTACAACTTCCCGCCCTACAGTGTGGGGGAGACGGGAAGGATAGGTTCGCCGGGGCGAAGGGAGATAGGCCACGGGGCCTTGGCCGAGAAGTCGCTCATTCCCGTGATACCCAGTGAAGAGGACTTCCCTTACGCCATAAGACTGGTCTCGGAAGCCCTCAGCTCGAACGGCAGCACTTCGATGGCCAGCGTTTGTGGCAGCAGTCTGGCACTCATGGACGCAGGCGTGCCGATATCCCGTCCGGTGGCTGGTGTGGCCATGGGCCTGATCACCGATGAGAACGGCCGATACTCGGTGCTGACGGACATAGCGGGCATCGAGGACTTCATGGGAGACATGGACTTCAAGGTTGCCGGCACCTCCAAGGGGATGACGGGCTGGCAGATGGACCTGAAGATCAAAGGGCTCAGCTTCGAAATAATGGAGAAAGCCCTCAAACAGGCCGTTGCAGGCCGGATGCACGTCCTGGACCTGATGAATAAGACTATTCAGCAGGCCCGTCCGGATCTCAGCGAGTACGCCCCGCGTATGACGAAGGTAACCATAGACAAAGAGAAGATAGGACTGGTGATCGGGCCAGGTGGCAAGACCATAAGGTCGATCGTCGAGACTACTGGGGCGACCATAGACGTTGAGGACGACGGCACCGTGATAATCGGATCGTCCAACGCCGAAGCTGCCAAACAGGCTGCGGATATGATAAGAGGTTTGACCAAAGAGGTTGAGGTAGGAGAGCAGTACACTGGCAAAGTTGTGCGGATTATGAACTTCGGGGCGTTCGTGGAGATTCTGCCGGGCAAGGACGGGCTGGTGCATATCAGCGAACTGGCTGACTACCGGGTAGAGTCGGTGGAGGACGAGGTTAAAGTGGGGGATGAGGTCGCGGTGCTGGTAACTGAGATAGACTCGATGGGGCGGATAAATCTGTCCCGCAGAGCCGTGCTGGAAGGCGGATCGGGACTGGGACCAGAAGGCGGTCGATCTAATTCGGGAGACCGCAATTCTGGGTCGGGCGGGGGCTACAGGTCAGGTAACCGGGACAGGGGACCCCAAGACCGGCGTCCGCCACGTGGCGACAGGCCGCAGAGCAGATTTTCGGGGAACCGGGACCGGAGACGGTAGCACGGCAACCCTGAGACCAGGGAGGAAACGCCGTGGCAATTCTCAAAGTAGCTGTTCAAGGGGCAACCGGTCGCGTAGGCACGGAGATACTCTCCGCAGTATGCAACCATCCAGAGATGCGCGTGGAGGGTGCAGTCTCCCTGGACGCCGACGGCTCGCCCTTATCGCTTCCAGATAACTCGGGGACTGTGCCCCACACTCTGGACTTTCCATCCCTTCTTCAACACGTCAAGCCCGACGTAGTGGTGGACTTTAGCCAGGCTGAGGGTGCCCTCGCGACGGCACGATATGCCATAGAGAACGGTGTGCACGTTGTGATAGGAACCTCCGGGTTGACGGGGGAGCAAGTGTTGGAGCTGGACGCGCTGTGCCAACAGCATGGGGTGGGTGGGGTGATAGCGCCGAATTTCGCCCTGGGGGCGGTTCTGATGATCCACATGTCCAAGATTGCGAGCAAGTACTTCGACTACGCAGAGGTCATCGAGCGACACCACGAGACAAAGATAGACGCTCCATCCGGCACGGCGCTGGCGACTGCGGAAGATATGGTGAAGGCCAAGGGCAAACCGTTCAAACTTTCGGTAACTGAGAAGGTCAACATGGCCGGGTCCCGAGGTGCAGAAATCGGTGGAGTGGCCGTGCACAGTCTGAGGCCCCAGGGCTCGGTGGCTCACCAGGAGGTGATATTCGGAGGTCTGGGCCAGACCCTAACCATCCGGCACGACACCTCTGGCAGGCTTTGCTACATGCCGGGCGTGCTCATGGCGCTGGAGGCTGCGCCCAAGCGGGTAGGGATAGTCTTCGGACTCGACGCCCTTCTGGGCCTTGACTAAATCCTGCCAGGTTCTATTATTTCACTCTGTAGATACGAACGCGCCACGCGCCGAGGTCTGAGAAATGGATATGTCAAGAGAAGCTAGCGTAGCAATAGCCGGCGCCACAGGCTTGGTGGGCCGGCAGTTCATCAGCATTCTGGAGGAACGGAATTTCCCGATGTCCTCCATCCGCTTGCTGGCCTCGAAGCGATCCGAAGGTAAAAGGATGCGGGTCAACGGCGACGAGGTGGAAGTGGAACGGCTGCACGAAGGTTCATTCGAAGGTGTGGACATCGTGCTGTTTTCAGCGGGGTCGGGAGTAAGCCGCACGTATTCTCCGATAGCGGCGGAATGTGGGGCAGTGGTGGTAGACAACAGCAAAGCTTTCAGGATGGAAGAGACCGTCCCCCTGGTGGTCCCCGAAGTAAACGGCAGTGACGCCCTTCAGCACCGGGGAATAATCGCCAATCCTAACTGCTCGACGATTCAGCTGGTCGTGGCTCTGAACCCGATCCACCAGGTAAACCCGATCAAGAGGGTCATCGTAGACACCTATCAATCGGTGTCGGGGGCCGGGGAAGCCGGAGTACGGGAGTTGGAGGATCAGACAAAAGCAGCGGTGTCGGGGGGAGAGGTCAAGGCCGAGAAGATGCCCCACCCGATAGCATTCAACGTGATACCGGAAATCGACACACTGCTGGATAACGGCTACTTCAACGAAGAGTGGAAGATAGTGCAGGAGACCCGCAAGATAATGCATGCTCCTGAGATGGCCATATCGGCGACTGCGGTGCGGGTGCCCGTTTACGTGAGCCATAGCGAGGCCGTACACCTGGAACTCACTGACCCCATGAGCCCGGATGAGGTAAGAGAAATACTGGCCCGTGCCCCGGGCGTCACAGTAATAGACAACCCTGCAGCCAGCCAGTACCCGCTTCCTGCCTCAGCAGCAGGATCCGACGAAGTCTACGTGGGCCGGATCAGAAAAGATGTCTCCCACCCGAACGGTATTGCCATGTGGGTGGTGGCAGACAACGTTCGCAAGGGCGCGGCTCTGAACACGGTGCAGATTGCCGAGATACTGGTATCGGGGAAAGATAATGGGTCTGTAGCATCTGGTCTCGTTTCAGTTGGCCGAGCCGTATCTCTCTAGTAATTGAGGTTGCTATGCCGCCCTCTGCCAACTAAGCACGGGCGGCATAGTGCATAATGGAGGCCGTAAGGCAGCTAGTGACTGCAGCGTAGTGAAGGGAGGGAAAAGATGGTGGAGATAGGAAGACTACTCACCGCGATGGTGACCCCATTTGATAAATCCGGAGAAGTGGACTACAACGCGGCGAAACGCTTGGCCTCGGCCCTAATCGACTCAGGCAGTGACGGCTTGGTGGTCACGGGAACAACCGGGGAATCGCCGACACTTACGTCGGAGGAGAAGATCCGGCTCTGGGCAGAGGTGAAGGCAGAGATTGGCGACCGAGGGTCGGTAATAGCAGGGTCGGGCAGCTACTGCACAGCCGAATCGGCGGAGCTTACCCGAGAAGCGGAGAAGGTGGGAGCGGATGGTGCGCTGTTAGTAGTGCCCTACTACAACAAGCCCCCGCAGGACGGGCTGTACGAGCATTTTGCCTACATAGCAAGAAGCACGTCCCTCCCTTGCATCATCTACAACGTGCCGAGCCGCACGGTGACGAACATTCAGGCCGACACGGTGGTCAAGCTCAGCGAGATCGACAACATAGTCGGCATTAAAGAAGCCAGCGCCGACTTCGAACAGATAACGAAGATAATCTCGGGAGCAGGACCCGCATTCAAGGTGTGGAGCGGGAACGATGGCGACACCCTGCCGATCATGGCGTTGGGTGGATACGGCGTTGTGAGCGTTTTGTCCCACCTGGTCGGGATTCAGATCAAGGAAATGATTGACAGCTTCGTAGGCGGTGCCAATGCAGACGCCGCGGAGATTCACGGCAGGCTTCTGCCCCTGGTAAACAGCATGTTTGTCGTATCCAACCCGATCCCCCTAAAGTATGCGATGCGAATGATCGGGTTTGACGTCGGGGGGACAAGGCTGCCTTTGATCGGGCCGGACGAAGCCACGGGCGCCAAGATCATGGCCGAGGTAGTGAAGCAGACCATGGACTTGCCCATTCCAGCAAGAGTCTAAGCAAAAGGATAGATAAAGCACCGAAGGGGTCGGCAATGCCGGCCCCTTCGTCGTTTTCGGAATGTTGGAGTAGATGTTGGGTCAGGGAAGAGGGCGGAGGAAGATGGACTCCTCGCGGCGGGGCCCCACGGCGATCAGATCGATGGGCGCGGAGATTAGTTCCTGGATCCGCTCTACGTATTGTCGGGCCTGCGGGGGCAAGTCCTCAAAGCTGCGTGCTTCTCGGGTGGAGGTGAGCCAACCTGGAAGCTCTTCGTATACGGGCTGACACTTGGCCAGTGCCGCAGCACTGGCTGGAGGGTCGGTGAGCACGGAGCCATTAAGCCGGTAGCCAGTACAAATCTTGAGGGTCTCCATTTCATCCAGGACGTCCAAACGGGTCAGGGCGACTGAGGTGTAGCCGTTGATCATGGAAGAATAGCGGCCCAGAACGGCGTCAAACCATCCGCATCGCCGGGGGCGGCCGGTGGTAGTGCCGTACTCGACGGCCTTTTCGCGAATGTGATGGCCAATCTCATCCAAGAGCTCGGTAGGGAAGGGTCCGGTCCCCACCCGAGTCGAGTAGCTCTTATAAACGCCAATCACAGAGCCGACCATTCTTGGGCTCAGTCCAGCGCCTTGGGCAGAGCCTGCAGCTATGGGCGCTGACGAGGTGACGAAGGGATAGGTCCCGAAGTCGGGGTCCAGCAGGGCGCCCTGGGCGCCCTCCATGATGACAAGAGCGTCTTCCTCTGCGGCTTTGCGGATTGCGATCTCGGTCTGTCCTATAAAGGGCCGAAGTCTTTCGCCGTAGGCACAGTATTCTTCGAATATGTCATCAAGGGACAGGGGATCGACACCGTAGAGCTTGGTGAGCAGGGTATTCTTGTAATTGAGGGCTTCTTCCAAGCGTTCGCGGAAGGGGTCGGGGTCCAGGAGTTCCCCGACACGGATTCCGAGTCGGCCGGTCTTGTCCATGTAAGCTGGGCCAATGCCCTTTTTGGTAGTGCCAATGGCCTTTGCCCCTCGGGCCGCTTCCTCCAACTCGTCTAGAAGGATGTGGTAGGGCATGATGAGGTGGGCGCGGTCGCTAATAAGGAGACGCTTGCCCGGCGTTAGGTCTACGCGATGGTCTTCCAGGTCTTTGATTTCTGAGAGAAGAGCCGGAGGGTGGATTACGACGCCGTTGGCAAGCACGCAGGTGGCCTTCGGGTTAAATACACCTGCGGGAACCATGTGGAGCTTGAATTCCCCATAGGCGTTCATAACGGTGTGGCCGGCGTTGTTACCGCCGCCGTACCTGACTATAAAGTCGGCATCCTCAGAGAGGAGATCGACGATTTTACCTTTGCCTTCGTCGCCCCATTGGGCGCCGACGATTGCTACTACTGGCACCTTAGGTCCTTTCGTATTCGGTCTCGGGTCCGGGCCGTCGGGGAGTATAACACGGGTGCGCCCCTCCCCCCACCCCAGCACACGATTTTAAGCATTAGAGGATGCTACGCGTTGCTTGAAGTTGCGAACCCATATTGCTTTTTAATGTAGCTTGACAGGCAAAGAAGGCTAGTTATACTCAATAGTGACTGGACCGCAAAGTCGATTTCGAGCCGAAGACTCACAATCTGGCGCTTCTTAAGTCAAAAATCAACAAATAAAGCCGTAACTATTAGCGCGCTAAAACGTTATAGGGACGTGAGCGGTGTTGAAGTAGCGTTGACATACAGCTTAAATAATACTCGGACACTTGGGATGGGTGGCGGTTGTCTTGATTGGTGGGGTCTTAGTAGGAGGGACCATGCTCTCTAGGTATTTGTTTACATCAGTCCTGTTGATAATTCTGGCCCTGACGCTTGCGCTGCCCTCGGCGGCGTTAGCGCAGGATGCGGAAGAGGAGGTAGAGCCGTGCCCTGCAGGGATCACCCTGGAGCTCCCGGCAACGGGTATCAGCCTTGAGGCTATAACCACCACAGCAAACCTGGACACCGTGTTGTGCAACGGCACAGACGGACCAATGCTTGTCAACTTGGAAGCTAGCGGGATGCCGGCAGACTGGACCGCTAAATTCAGGCCCAGGGTCGGGAGCTTTCTCATAACGAGCATTTTGCTGGATGCGGGACAGCGTACGGACTTGCAGCTGCGGATCCGTGGCCCGAGAGACCAGAGCGCCGCAGACTTTACACTAACTATGCAGGCTACTTCGGGGTCTGGGGATGTCCTGGTAGAGAAAACGCTGAGAGTACAGAGAGTGGAGGGCGAACCTGCAGACCCGGGGCAGGTCACGGTAACGGCCAGCTACCCCTTCCTGAGCGGGCCGACTTCCACCCTCTTCGAGTTTGAGATGGCTGTTGTGAACAATACACCCGAGGACGTATCTCTCAACCTGGGCGCATTGTTCCCGCAGGGGTGGACGGTGCAGTTCCTCCCGGCATTCGGGGCGGAGAGGTTGATAACTAACGTAAGCATAGTGGCGCAGCTGAACCAGCGGATTAAGGTGCGGGTATTCCCCCCGGCGCTGGCACCGGCGGGAGATTACCCGATTCTGGTCCGGATGTCGGATGAGGAGGAGATCTACGTTAAGGAGGTGCCCCTGCAGGTGACTCTCACCGGCGCCTTCGACGTTTTCATGACCACTCCCGACGGACGGCTGAACGTGAACGCAGATGCAGGCAGCGCACAAGCGGCGACGGTGCGCATGGTGAACACCGGCACCGCTGACATCGAGAATCTGCGGCTGATCGCAGACACCCCCGCCGGCTGGGAAATCGAGTACCAGACTGCGAACGTGGAGTCGCTGCCCGTAAACAACCGGATCGACGTGCCGTTGACCATCACGCCCCCGGGCGACGCGGTTCCCGGTGACTACCTGGTCACCCTGCGAGCTCGCAACAACGACGTGCAGGACCAGGTCTCGTTGAGAATAACGGTTGAGAAGTCGACGATCTGGCAGTGGGTTGGAATTGGCATACTGGTTGCGGTAGTCATAGCCCTGGTTGGAATGTTCGTGCGGCTGGGCAGGCGATGAGCGGACCGATAATCGAGACCGAAGGACTGACCAAGAAGTACGGAAACTTCACCGCCGTCGACAGTCTTGACCTGAGACTGGAAGAAGGAGAAGTATTCGGCTTCCTGGGGCCGAACGGGTCCGGGAAGAGCACGACGATACTAATGATCCTCGGGCTTACTGAGCCGACGGAAGGGTGGGCACGAGTGTCGGGTTTCGACCCGACTCGTAACCCGCTGGCCGTGAAAAGGAACATAGGGTATCTGCCGGAGTCGATAGGATTCTATAACGACCTGTCTGGCCGGGAGAATTTGCAGTACACGGCGCGTCTGAACAGCATGCCGCGGGACGACAGCGACCGGCGCATAGATGACTTACTCGAGCAGGTTGAACTGTCTGCAGCGCCCAGCCAGCCTGTGGGCCAATACTCGAGGGGAATGCGGCAGCGGCTGGGGTTGGCCGACGTCCTGCTTAAGCAGCCTCAGCTGGTGATATTGGACGACCCCACACTGGGCCTGGACCCGGCCGGAGTCAATTGGCTTTTGCAACTGATCAAAGAGATGAGCGACGAGCAGGGGATAACCGTGTTCATATCCTCCCACCGCCTCCACGAAGTACAGCGGATATGCAACCGAGTCGGGATAATGTCCCACGGGAAGATGGTACTGGAGGGGCCGGTTGACGAACTGATGAACCGGCAGGAAGAAGGTTATCAACTCGATCTGGAAGTGGACAAAGTGACGCCACAGTTGTTGGAAGCGTTACGGGGATTACCGACGGTAGAACGGTGCGAGGCGCTGGGTAACATGATTACGGTGTCATCCAAAGAACAGGTTCGAATACAGGCTCTATCCGTGGTGCAGGCTCAGAATGTGGACCTGCTCCAGTTGCAGACCCGCAATCGGAGTCTGGAAGAAATTTACCTGAGGTATTTCCAGGAAGTCTAGCATGATAGCTATCTTCTGGAAAGAGATGGCCGATCACTTCGGCAGGAGGAGATTCGTCTTCCTGTTGGCCTTGGTATTCCTTGCGATAATCTGGGCCCTTTCAGTGATATTCGGGACGGTGGAAAAAGCGGCTAGCAGCCGGGAAGAGTTCCTGTTCCTGAGGGTCTTCTCATCGAGCAGCGACGTGCTCCCGTCACTACTCTTCTTCATCAGCTTCTTCGGGCCACTGGCAGGGATAATCCTGGGGTTCGACAGCATCAATAGCGAACGGTCCCAGGGCACATTGGCCAGGATCCTGTCCCAGCCCGTGCACCGGGATGAGGTGTACAACGGAAAGTTTTTGGCAGGACTTACCACCTTAGCCGTTATTCAAGTATCGACGATACTGGCGATTGTCGGGGCTACGATGGCTTCCCTGGGGATAGTCCCGGACGGCGAGGAGATAGTCCGCTTAATAGGGTTCGCCATCGTTTCGATAGCGTACCTGGGCCTGTGGCTCGCTGTCTCAATGTCGTGCTCGATATTCTTCAGGAGCACGGTAGTCTCAGCGATGGTAGCGATAGGGCTGTGGTTGCTTTCCACGTTCTTCCTGATTCTGGTTGCGGGAGCAGTGGCAGACTTCTTCGTCGGGGAAGTGGATAGCCAGGAATTGGCTATTGAACACTTCAACCTGGAAACGTGGATATCGCGTATTTCTCCATCGTTCCTGTTTACGGAGGCGTCGGACACATTGTTGAACCCGACAGTCCGTAGTCTAGGGGTGCTGCTGCAGGAGCAGACATCTGGTCTGTTGAGCAGTCCGATATCGGCAGTCCAGAGCTTGCGGCTGGTGTGGCCTCACATCGTGGCTATGATATCGGTGGTGGTTGTGTTCCTGGCAGTCTCGTACACGAAGTTCATGCGTGAGGAAATAAGGTCGTAACGCACCTGGAGAAGAGTATATTCTCTCCTTCGGCCTTTTGAAATGAAGCATCGGGCGGTTGGCTAATCCAACCGCCCGATGCTCTTACTCACACTCCCCGAAACTCAGGTCACGCCCCGTGAGCGAAATTGCCCGTATACTTTCCAACTGTTGTCAGCACGCTGACCAGTCTCTACAGTAGTCGCAGAAATAATCGGAGTCGGATAAGAGACAGGAATATCAGAGTGGAGGTCGGCTGTCTTCGGATCTGTAAGACAGGCTGTGAACGGGATTAGGTGGGAGAGTGGTAAAGCGCGCCTTATAGAGGGGTGGAGGCGGTGGGAGGGAAACACGCTGCTACTACTTTCGCCGGTGATTCTGCTGCTGGCGATTTTCTTCATATGGCCCTTGGTGCAGGTTCTGGAAGCCAGTTTTGGTGGTCGGGGACCTTTCACTCTTGAGCTGTACGACAAGGCCATCTTTGGCCAGATAGCCCGGAACTGGTGGGAGATAACCATCGAGCAGACGATAGTCACCACCGGGTTCTGCCTGATCTTAGGTTACCCATTGGCCTACTACCTGGCATCGAGCACGGGCTGGAGGCGGACGCTGGTCCTGATTGCAGTAGTGGTGCCATTTCTCACCCACTTCGTGGCGCAGACCTCAGTGTGGAGGGTGATACTTGGGCGAAGGGGCTGGATAAATGAGTCGCTGACAGGCCTCGGCATCATCGACGAGCCGCTGGAAATTCTGTTTACCAGCTTAGCGGTCGAAATCAGCATGGTCCAGACCCTGCTCCCGTTCATGGTGCTATGCATTTATGCAGGCATGCGGGGAATCCCAAGGGCGTTCATGATGGTGGCCCAAACCCTCGGCGCCGGGCCCCTGCGAGCCTTCTTGAGGGTGTACTTACCGCTAAGCATGCCGGGAGTTTGGGCGGGGATTCTACTGGTTGCGGTGCTGACCATCGGGTCATTTGCGGCCCCCGATATCTTGGGGAATATCCCGCAGCGAGGGATCGCGTCACATCTACGGGGCGGGGGCCAGTTCAATTCAGCGCTGGCGATGGTCACCCTGGCAGGGGTCTTGATACTCTATCTGGCGTTTGTGCGATGGGTCGGATTCAGGCCTTTGTACCAAGCGGGGGAGGCATTGACGGGCCTAAAGGGAGAGGAGCAGGGGCGGCCATCGGGGCGACGATTTCTGCTCGGGGGTGGGGTGGGGTTGATCTGCGCTTACCTACTTCTGCCGCCCGTGGCGGTGGTATTCCTGTCCTTCAGTGCCTCGTCCTTCATCAGATTCCCGCCTCGGGAGTTTTCTTTTAAGTGGTACGGGGAGTACTTCACCTCGGCAGACCCCCTGCTTCATTGGTTCGGTGCCACGGTGAGAAGTGTGGAAATAGCAGTGTTGGTAGTAGCGTTTTCACTGGCGTTGGGAGGCATAGTCTCGTATGCACTCGTGCGGTCTCGGCTGCCGGGTAGAGGGCTGATCAACAGCTTCTTCATCGCGCCATTGATAGTGCCGACAGTTGTGACCGCGGGGGCGATATTCCACCTGTACTTCTACAGCACGGTGCTTCGGCACCTGCTGGGGACTACACCAGGCATGGTAATACCGCACACGGTACTCGCCCTTCCCTACGTGATCATAATCCTGACGGCTACGCTTCGGAGCATAGACCCGATTCAAGAGCGGGTGGCTATGAGCCTGGGAGCGAATCGGCTGACGACACTGCGTCGAATACTGCTGCCCCAGATATACCCAGGTCTGGCCCTCGCGGGTTTTTTGGCCTTCCTGGTGTCGTTCAACGAAGTGATAGTGGCACTGATCCTGAAGACACGGGACTTCCAGACCCTTCCAATGAACATGTGGGCAGGCAGAACCGCTGAGTTTGCCCCCATGATGGCAGCGGTGTCCGTTCTAGTTCTTATCGGGGCAGGGATTTTGCTGGGCACGGTCTGGTCCGTTAGACGCCGGATGGCGAGACAGCTCAGCGACCCATGACGTAGGTCTCGCGGCGGGGGTCTGCTCCTCCCAGCAAAACGCCGTTTTCGTGGTCAACTACTATTGCGGAGACCGAAGAGGTGTGGGCCTGGGACCACTCGTGTAGGGTTTCGACGTCATGGCCTCTTCTTTGGAGTTCAGCGCGGATCTCGGCGGATATCCGACCCTCGACCCGTAGCCTTCCCGGGAGGTAGGTGTGGGGCCAGAAGGAGTTGGGGTAATTCCAGGACGTGACCCTGGGCGCTTCTATGGCCTGCTGGGGCCTCATTCCGAAAACGGCGATATTGAGGAAAGTCTGGATCATTCCCTGGGGCTGTGCGTCGCCGCCGGGGCAGCCGAAAGGCATGAAGAGTTTGCCGTTCTTGAAGGCTATGGCGGGGTTGGGGGTGAGGCGAGGACGCTTCCAGGGCCCGAGGCTCGAGGGCATATCTGGGTCGAGCCAGCTCTGATAACCCCTACCTGACATCACGAGGCCCAGGCCGGGAACAACGGGGCTTTCGGATACGGGGTCGGAGGGAGTCGCAGAGAAGGCATTGCCCCATTTGTCGACGACGCAGGTGTAACTGGTGTCCGCGGCTGAGGCACCGGCCACGGGAACAGGCTGAGCACCTGCCGAATTGACCACAATCCTATCCCCCTTAGGAGGACTCTGGAATGGCCAGGGGTTGCCGGGTTCGGGCATACGGCCCGGTGCACGGGACATGTCGATGTCGGAGCGGCGGGAGCTCGTATATCCCTTGGACAATATCCCCTCGATGGGTACGTCTATGAAATCGGGGTCTCCGTAGTAGTGGTGGCGGTCTGCGAAAGCCCGGTCCATAGCCTCGGTGTAGAGATGCAAGTAGTCGGCTGAATTGTGGCCCAGGGCTTCCAAGTCATCGTCCTCAAGCATCTGGAGCACCTGCCCTACGACCGGGCCCTGGCACCAAGGACCACAAGTGTAGATGGTGTAGTCCCGGAAACTTGCGTTCACCGGGGGCTCGACCTTCACTGTGAAGTCGTGGAGGTCCTGGTAGGTAATGAGGCCGCCCTGCTCTTCACTGAAGCGGGCCATTTCGTGGGCGATGTCTCCCTTGTAGAAATAGTCCCGTGCGGCACGTATAGCCTCAGGCCTGCCGAGGTGGGCATTGGCAGCCTCTACATCTGCGAGGCGCTGGAAGGTACGACCTAGGTCGGACTGGACAAATATGCTGCCAACCGGGGGGACTCGGCCATCGGGCATGAAAATCTCATGGGTGGAGGGCCATCGGCCAAGGGTGCCGTTGACCGGGTCGGCATCTTCCAACAAGCCTCCGTAGGTGACGGGGTTCATTGGAAATCCGTCCCGGGCGAGCTGGAGGGCGGGGGTAACGACTTCCCCGAAGGTCATGGTCCCATATCGTTCCAGGACGGTGAGCCAGGCATCGGGGGCGGCGGGCACGATGCTCTGGAGGATCCCCTTGGAGATTTCGCCGCCGGAGTGTTCCATGAAGTAGTCGATGTTGGCAGCTCGGGGCCAGCGGCCCAGGCCGCTAATGGTGAGCACGGAATCAGACGCGGCCAGATAGATCATGATAGGCGTTACGCCACCGAAATTGGTGCTCTCCGGCAGGAGTACGTTGATGGCAATGCCAGCGGCAACTCCCGCATCAACGGCGTTGCCTCCCTGCTCAAGGATGCGGTA
The DNA here is from genome assembly GCA_965197585.1 of Dehalococcoidia bacterium. GTDB lineage: Bacteria > Chloroflexota > Dehalococcoidia > Plut-88900 > Plut-88900 > Plut-88900. The sequence continues at coordinate 542,019 of OZ240215.1, read as the reverse complement.
CCCGGCCTCGGCGGCAAGGTAGTGGCCGGCAGCGACCATGTGGGTGGTTCCCATGAAAGTGGGCCGAAGGCTTTCGATACCGGGATAGGTCATGATGGCTCTCCTTTTTCTCGAGGATGAGGGTCTAGGACCCGACACCCTCCGATACGGCGCGTATGGCTTCCTCCATTATGGCAAGAGCCTTGTCTATCTCCGGCTCGCCGATGACTAGTGGCGGTGCGAGACGGATGACGGGCGTGCCGTGAGTGGTGAACAGTATCAGGCCCTTTTGGAGGCAGTAGCTGGTGATTTGGTCCATCAGGTCGGGGGCGGGGTGAGCCGAGGATTTGTCAGTGACGATTTCAAGACCCAGTAGTAAGCCCACGCCCCGCACATCCCCAACGATCTCGTATTGGTCACGCAAAGTCTCGAGGCCCGTTCGAAAATAGTCTCCCATAACCTCCGCCCTTTCGACCAGGCCCTCGGACTCTATGATGTCCAGGTTGGCCAGACCGACGCCGCAGAGGAAGGGGTCGCCGCTGTGGGAGGTGCTCTGAGCATAACCTCCCTCCTCCAGCTTGCGAGCGACGGACTCCGAGACGAGGGTCGCGCTCAGGGGCACGGCCCCGCCCAGGCTTTTGGAAAGGGTCATGACGTCGGGGACGACGTTGTGGTGCTCGGCGGCAAACCATTTACCTGTGCGCCCCAGACCGGTGAGGGCCTCGTCCATGATGAGCAGGGCGCCTCTCTCGGTGCAAAAGCGTCGGAGGGCTTGCATGTACCCTGGAGGCGGGACGACGATGGGGCCACCGAGGACCGGCTCGATTATCACTGCAGCCGGTTCGCCAGTGGTATTGAGATCGATCATTTCGACTGAATAGTCGAAGCATGCCAGGGAACAGCCGTCCTGTCGTGAACAGAAGCGGCAACGGTAGGAGTTTGGGGTGGGGAGAAATGTGACGCCCGGCAGGCCCGGGCCGTATTCGGGGTGGCCCCGACGGTAGCCGCGGCCCGTGACGCTCCAGGCAGCTAGTGAAAGGCCGTGATAGCTTTCGGATAAAGATATCAGTTCCTGCCGTCCTGTGGCGAACCGGGTGATGCGGATGGCGGTCTCCACGGAGTCGGAGCCCGTGCAGCCGTAAAAGGGCTTCTGAAGGTCCCCCGGAGTAAGCTCAGACAGGCGTTTGGATAGGGCAACTTCCTGCGGGGTGGTGAAGGATGAGCCCGTTTGCATCAGGAGTGCCGACTGACGGGTCACGGCATCCAGAAGTCGGGGGTGGCTGTGGCCGACGGAAACGCAGAGCTGCCCCGACATCATGTCCAGGTATTCCTTACCCTCCACATCCCAAAGGGAGCAGCCGAGACCCCTTGCGGGAACGATAGGGAACTTTTGCCAAGTGTTGAGGGACCAGCGCTGCCCCGCCTCGATCCATTGCTTATTGGTTGTCAAATCGAGTCTGGGGGTGCTTCCCACCATAACATGCTCCTCTTAGAGTGTATTTGTCGGAGGTTTCGAGAGTATTATATTGCGCTTGAAGGGTGAACGCTTGTTATGAAAAGAAGATGACATGCCGATAGGCGAACTATCGGTCCTTGCGTCGGCGCTTCTGTTCTCGATGACGGGAATTGTGCAGAAGACGCTGGTATCCCGGTTCAGACCGCTGACATTGGGAGCGCTGGGGTCGGGGGGAGGGGCGTTGGCCGGACTGATCTTCGTGCTGACGATCTCTGATATCGGGGAGCTGACCCGTATTCCGACTCTTTACCTGGTCCTCGGTATTCTCGGCGGGATTATCAACATCGGGCTGGGCGAGCCTCTGTACCTGCTGTTCCTGAGAAACGTGGACATCAGCAAGGCCTGGCCGATGGTGGCTGGACTGCTATCGAGCTATTCGCTGCTATCGGGGATATTCGTTCTGGGAGAGACGCCTTCTCGCTACGACGTACTGGGGGTGGTAGTAATAGCGCTGGGGGTGTACTTGGTCAGCTTTGCCCAACGCAGATATACGGATAAAAATCAAGCCTCGTGGCTGGGGTTTAAGGGTGTGCTTCTGCTGGCGCTGGTGGCAGCGTTCTGGGTATCAGGTCTTACGATTCAGGGGTTCGCTCTGCGTCACATGGACCCACCACTGCTGAACATGACCCGGCTTTCGGCAGTATGTATTTTCCTGACTGTGATGTCCGGGCTGGGAGTTAACGACATACTGCTGCCGAGCGAAGAGGACGCTGCTTTGGGTTTCGGAAGACGGGTCAAGAAAGCGCTCTCCCAGGGACTCGTTGCGCGCACCGTGCGTCGAGTCCTGAAACTTGAAGGGTCTATAGCTCATCAAGACTCGGACCGAAGGAGGAGGCGCTTCCGGTCCGGATGGTCGTACCGGATGTCAGGCGTGGCAGTAACGAACGGGAGCATATCTCTGGGCGTCGCCAGCATGTTGTTCCTGGTCGGGGTACAAAGAGCGGGCCTTTCGATAGCGGCAGCGCTATCGTCGACACAGATATTCTGGACGACGACGCTGTCGGCGATAGTGCTAAGGGAGAGGGTGAACCCGACAGGGATAGCAGGGGTGCTCACTCTGTTCGGGGGTATACTTCTAATCCTGCTATTGTGAGCAGGGCTAGACGGCGCCCTATTCTCTGCCTGCTCTCACTCTGTGAAGGTTTCGCGATCCAGGAGCAGGAAGACCTCGCCCCACTGAGAGGCATCTTCGAGAGACCAGTCGTCAGCCGAGTCCTGGGGCCGGAGGCGAATGCCCTCTTCTCCGCCATAGACGAGTAGGGCGGCCCCTTCACCGGAGTCATCAACCAGAGCGGCGAAGGCGGTTACAGCGCCCTCGGAAGACCAGCCGACTACCTCGTATACGCCTTCAGTTCCGTCGGGCGCGAAGGCGGCGACTTTCGAGATGGGCCTCGGGTCTCCGATGGTCTGGAAGCTGCGGGTCACGTCGAAAAGGCTGTTCTCCGATTCTTCTACTTCTAATACTAGCAGCACTGGGAGTCTCCGGGTATTTGCGTTAGGCCTCTATGCTACGCATACCTGAGCGCTGCATCTGGGCAGTGGCCAGGTACTGTTCGAGGAGGACGCGGGCTTCGGGCTTGCGGAGGTCTAGGGATGAGATGGCAATGGCCCGGTAGAAGACTCCTGCCGGGACTTCAATCGACGTAGAGGAGTCAGGCTCAGGCAATTCCGCGCCGAGGGCTTCGGCCATGAACTCGGCTTGCAACTCTCCGACTCCCGTTGCGTGGCACTTGGTCACGGCACGACCGCGGTGCAAGAGGGTTACGCCGGACTTCGACCGCTTGAGGGTGAGAGGAATGGCAGCGCGCGGTTTTTCGAGGATTTCCTCCGCGTAGTCCTGCGCCCTGGATCGGCTTATGCCCATGCAAGCCTTATACCGCGCACTCTCCCTCGCCGCGCTCGACCTTGAACATGCGGGTTTTTCCCCAGTCCATGTAGGTGTTGAGGTTCTCCTTGTTCAAGGGGCCCGTCTCTTTGTAGGCGCCGGCGAGGGTTTCAAAGGGCTGGGTGCCGACGCGGTCGACGAAGCGGTTGAAAACCTCCTGGGGCTCGCGCTCGTTCTGGTAGAAGTGGACAATATCCTTCACGAGGCTGGGGACCTTCTTGGCAGGTACCTTTGTCTTGACTCTCTTGCCAAATCGGGCATCTTCATCGCTGCCGAAGCTGCCGCCGATGAAAAGTTCGTAGGAGGGTATCTGGCTCTTGTTGGCTCCGCGGGTAGCTGCTCCGTGGAATCCGATGTTTGCGATGTGATGCCGGGCGCAACCATTGGGGCAGCCACTGATCTTCACGTGGAGGGACCTGACTAGCGGGTCCTCATAGGCCGCCTCCCTAAGGGCATCGCCGACGGCCTGACCCAGACCCATTGAAGATGTTATGCCGAGCTTGCAGCTGTCCGTGCCGGGGCAGGAGACGACATCCGTGATCTCTCCGGCTCCTGCTTCCCCGAGGCCTGCGTCCTTAAGCTGACGCCAGACTTCTTTCAACACGCCTGTGGGGACCCACCGGTAAACCACGTTCTGCTCCACGGTGGTCCGGATGCGGCCACCGGCAAAGTCGCGGGCGATGCGGCTGAGAATGGGGAACTGCTCGGTGGAGATATCGCCGAGAGGAAGCTTGACAGTGACGACGTTGTAGCCGTCCTGTTTCTGCCGGTGTACGTTGCTCGAGACCCACCGGTCGAAGGCAGGAGACCGCTGCCCATTGCTCTCTACAGGCACAAGGGCGGGGGGCTCGTCAATGAGCTCGGGAGGGAGTTCCATGAGAGGCTCGGGATCGTAGGGCTCCTGGGCCCAGGGCTGCTTCAACTCTTCTTCGACCAGCTCACGGAAAACGTCGATGCCTACCCGGTCGATGTAGAACTTGATCCGGGCCTTCATTCGGTTACGTCGGAGTTCGTCCGTGCGGTTAAAGATGCGGACTACGGCCTCGCTGACCCGGAGGAAGTCCTCGACAGGGACGAAGTCGTAGAGGGTGTAGGCGAGTCGGGGCATGATGGAGGTGCCGCCGCCGGTGATCATTTCAAAGCCACGGCGCTCGACGCCATTCTCGTCGACCCGGACCCTGGGCTTGAAGGCGAGGTCATGGATAGCGGTGACGACACAGTCGTCATTGCAAGAAGCGAAGGCTACTTTGAACTTTCGGGGGAGCGCCTGGGCCTGGGGATGCCGTACGAACCACCGGGCGAAGGCCGCCAGATAGGGGCCTACGTAGAAGGGCTCGTCGGGGGTGACGCCGGAGAGGGGGCAGCCGATGACGTTTCGCACGGTGTTGCCGCAGGCCTCACGGGTAGAGAGACCCGCCTCCCCGAGTATCCGCAAGACATCAGGGGTATCTTCCAAATTTACGAAGTGAAGCTGGATGTTCTCCCGGGTGGTGACGTGGCCCTTGTTGAGGGGAACGTACTTATCAACGACTTCGCCTACGGCATCGAGTTGGTCTGCGGTAAGGCTGCCGGCAGGCATCTTGATGCGGATCATGTGGAGATCAGGTTGGCGCTGACCGTATATGCCTCGGACGAGCCTATAGGCAGTGAATTTCAGGGGGTCTTCCCAACCGCCCTTTTGGAAGCTTGTTACCTCGGTCTCGAAGTCGGAGACTTCCTGGGGCAGGTAGGGAATTATCCCCTTTGAGTAGTCAAGACCGGCTTTATCCTTTATGGAAGGGTCTCTTTCAACGGTAGTCATTTAGCCCTGATCTCCCCTATTTCTCTATTGCAATAAAAAACGCCCCTTCGATTAGACTTCATCGTAGGGGCGCAACGCTGTGCCAAGCCGGATTAGCGCCGACCCTATTTCCGGCACATACAGACGCAGTTATCAAGCCAATATCCGTTATTCATTAGTGCTGAAGCTTAGCGTTGTTTAGGAGTGATGTCAAACGTGGACAGGTGTTATCTAAGGCGCTAAAAATGGTAAGGGCGTGCCTGTACAGCTAGAACGCGACCTCCCGTAACTCGTCCGACTCAGTCGTGATAAGGTCTGAGCCGGTCTCTGTGACCACGTGGGTGTCCTCCCACAGCAGGTGCAACTCATCGTCCCCGATTCCCGGCTCCGTGCTTATAACAGAACCTACTTCAAGTACCGTATGGTCGGTGGGCGTCACACTGGGGGGCTCCGTGAACTGTATCCCTTGCCCGTGACCCATGCGGCTGCCACCCGTGAGCCTTTCAGGGTTGTCCGTCTCTACTCCCAGGTCTTTCATCGCCTGCACACCGGCCCTGTGAATGTCCGCCGCCTCGACGCCAGGTCTCAGCGCCTCTACCATACGGCGGTTCACTTCGAGGAGTTGATTGTAGAGCCGCCTCTGCCTGTCAGTGGACGGGCCTAGGGAGACCATACGTGGGTAGTCGACGGTGTACATCCCGACCCGGGCCCCGGTGTCGATGCCCAGTATGACGCCCGGTCTCAGAGGCCTGTCATAGTGAAATGCGTGCTTAGCCCCCGGCAACTCCGACTGTATATCAAATTGGAAGTGGACGAAGGACGTGCCGTCTGCGCCCTCCTCAAGGACCAGCTTTTGGAACTGGCGCGCCAACTGGCGCTCGGTTACTCCGGGAGTCAAGTAGTCCGTGTACAGACGATGTCGGGCCCTGGCAGTAATGCGAGCCGCCTCACGCATGTATGACACTTCCTCATCCGACTTGACCATGCGAGTCTTGATGATGACGTCTGCGGCGTCAACAAACCGGGCCTCGGGCATCGAGCCGACGATGCTGAGGTAGTCCCCGACCGGCACTCCCATTCTCTGTTCCTGCCCAAGTTCCGCCCCTATCCGCCCGGCGCTCAATCCTCTGTCCCGCAAAGCCTCTCCAACCAGCTCGTATGGGAACTGCAACACGTCGAAATAGTCCCGGATGTCGGTGATGTAGGTGCCTTGCTCGATGTTGTCCCGGCCTTGGGAAACGATTATCGGATCGCCTACAGCGGGCAAAATGAAAGCCGAGGGTCGGGCCAGGGACTCGTTGGGGCCGATGCTTGGGGCAGCGCCCACGAAATAGTGGAAGTTGTGTTCACCCGTGATCAGCAGTGCGTCCAAGTCGTTTTGTGCCATGAGCGAGCGGGCTCGGGCGAGTCGGCGGTCCATCTCCTGTCGGGAGAACATGGGGTAGGTCGGGTTTGACTGTGCCAAAGGGACTCCTTCACTAAATCTTGGCCATTTACCGAAATCGAAGGTTAACCCCATGGTTTGAAGCGTGCAACCCACTGAGTTTACCGACAGGTCTATGGAAGAACACATGACAATGGTGAGTGGTCTTGTAGCCACCTTGTCAGAATCACGCTACATCAAATTCTGCAAGATGGGATGTGATAGGATGCAATCTGATAGGATTTGCATGGATTAGAGGGGTGCCTCAGCATGAAAAAAGAGCTCTCTGCAAGCGTTTGGCAAGAAGGTGATTGGTACGTGGCCCAGGCTCTGGAAACGGACGTGGCCAGCCAAGGGCATTCCGTAGAAGAGGCGCTTGTCAATCTACGCGAGGCATTGGAATTGCATTTCGAGACACCAGTTGCCACGGTAACACCCGAAATTCGCCGCATTGAGATAGAGGTTGCCGCTAGTCACGCTACGAACAATTAGATGAAGATAGAACGAGTCGAAGTCCGAGTTGTCGCTCCTCAAGTCCAGCGGTTTACCTGGTCCCACGACCTCCCCGACCAGTTCGCCACCAACACCCTAGTCCGTATCTTCACTGACGAAGGAGTCGAGGGCGTGGGTGGCGCGTGGAACGGCACCTCCTTCGACTATGACCGCTATACCGCAGAAACGCTGCGCCACCTCGCCCCGATCCTCGTGGGGCGTGACCCGCTGGACCGGGACGGCCTCCGGCGAGACCTCTGGCCTCGGGTCTTTCCGATACCTCCCCAGGCCCTCGCCGCAATCGACATCGCGTTGTGGGACCTGGCCGGGAAGGCGGCGGGCATGCCTCTCTACAAGCTAATCGGAGCCACCAGAGACCGAATCCCTTCCTATGCGAGCACTCCTATGCTGGATGACGTACCCGCATATCTGGACTTCGTGGAGACTCTGCTAGACCAGGGCTTCAACGCCGTCAAATTCCACACATGGTGTATACCGGAGCAGGATGCAGCCCTCGCCCGCGCTGTCAGGCAGGAGCATCCCGGCGACGACGTCTCGTTCATGTTGGATGCAGAGAACAACTACGACAGGGAGTCGGCTATCAGGGTTGCCAAGGAACTGGAAAGCCTGGACTTCACCTGGTTCGAGGCCCCCCTCCCAGACTACGACCTCGAAGGCTACCGAGCTTTGGCTGAGGCAATCGAGATGCCGGTGCTCCCATCTGGGAACTGGATTATGGACCTGACAACTTTCGAAAGCGCGGTGAAGTCGGGGTGCTGGCGGTCGTCCCGGACGGATGCGCTGATTCTCGGGGGAATCACTCCTTTACGCAAGGCCGTCGAGATTAGCGAGTCCGCAGGCATGAATTGCGAGATCATGTCGTGGGGATTCAGCCTGAACTCGACCGCCAACCTCCATCTGATGCTCACCACCGACAGCTGCTCCTACTTCGAGCAGACTATGCCATACGAGCCTTACGAGTACGGCATGATAGACGTCGTCCGAACCCAAGCGGATGGATACGTCTACGCCCCAGATAAGCCGGGACTAGGGCTGGACGTTGACTGGGAGGCGATGGAGCACGCCACAATCCACAGTCTGACATTCCGCTAGTCGCGCTCGTACTTCCTCCCCAGCTCTTCCTCCCACCTCAAATACTCTATAGCCCCCGCGAAGTTGCGCCCAGAGCCAGTAGCCACCAAATCATCCGGGGGTGTCATCACTCCTGACAGACCTCTTTCCAACGGATGCCCCTCCGCAACCCAAGCCCGCGTACCTCCATCCAACGACGCCACGCTTTCATACCCCATATCCACTAACGCCAGTCCAGCGAGTATCGATTCACGACCCTCGGGGCTCACAAGGACCACGGGTGTCGACTTGGAGGGCACCATGCCATCCACTAGGAGCTCCAGGGAGCCCCGAGGCGCCCATCGGCTGCCCGGCGGGTGTCCTTGCGAGAACTCCGCACTCGTCCCGATGAACAGCGCTATGGCGTACCCTTCCATCAACCTGTCCACCTCGCCCGGAGATAGTGAAGAGACACGACGGCGAGCCTCTTCCAAGGTGGCGGGTCCAGCATCGCGGGAGCCCGACTCAAGCCCCAGTCCCGCTTCCTTCCATGCCTTCGTGCCGCCCTCCACCACGTGAACGTTCGGGTATCCCATCTGCCTGAAGAAGGAGCCTGTCACCGAAGCCCTAGCTATCCCGTCACAGCAAAAGACTATCTGCCCTGCCTTCACCCCAACCACGTTGTCGCTCTCTTGGACGGCCTGCCCTCCCGGATGCCACCAGAATCCCGGAATATGGCCTGCGTCGAATTCTTCGCGCGTTCTCACATCCACGAGATAGACGTTCTCGTCACGCCGTTCCGACAACAATCTCTGCAGTCCGTCGGGCGTCAAGTAGTTCACTCCGTCCTCAGCCGCCACTCTTCGACCGAATGCCTCAGCCCTTCCCAAAGCCTCATCCGATGGCGCATTCAAGGTCACCCGGCCCGACCCTTTCTCCAAGTCGAACCCCGCCAGTTGCCACCCCATCGTTCCGTTCCGCAGCCCGTAGATTTGCTTCACGCCCATACGCTGCAAAAGGCCCGTACCAACGATGCTCCGGGTACGGCCTGCACAATGCACTACAACCGGGGTATCCTCGGTATCCATCATGTCCCAGACGCGCAAAGCGAGCTCCCCACCGGGAAGGCTGCGGCTGCCCGGAATACAGAAATTATGATGCTCCTCCGGCGTCCGGGAGTCGACCATGACAAACTGCTCGCCGCGGGATATCCAGCCTTCCAGCTCCTCGGCGGTTATTTCCGGAACCTGCTGTTCAACCTGCAACCGTTCTCCGAAATCTTTGCTCAGAACGTTGACACCCCACTCGGACCCGTAACCGAGGGATGTCCAGCGGTTGATCCCACCCTCCAACACCGACCCATTCGCATATCTCATACGTTCCACCGTGCCAAGGGCCAACGCTGCTCTCCTGCCATCGTCATCGCAGACTACAATCCTGGTCGCCCTATTGGGTACAAGGCGAGGGAGCCGGTACTCAATGAGCCGTCGTGGAAGTGGGCAGGCGCCTGGGATGTGGGCGAGGTTGTATTCTCCGTGCTCACGCACGTCCAACAGGGCGATGGGAGCGCCTTGATCCAGCAGGGATGCAAGCTCTTCAGAGGCAGTGATTTTGGGCATCTCTGGCATTGAGAATGTGCAGATACGGCAGACCGGCTATTCGTTGTCGTACTTCGACTTGCTCTGGAAGTCGACTTTGGCACCGGTCGCCATATCGAAGCGGCACCGCTCGATGTTGCTCAGGTCCTGACCGTAGACGTGGATTTCCACCGTGGGCCGGGAATCTGGATTGTCGATCTGGTGTATTTCGTCGATGCCGGGGATGAGCAGGCTAACCTCGCCTGGCTTGGACAATGCGTCCCGGTCTTTCTCCAATCGCCCGAAGCCGGGTCGATCTTCGTCGGAGTGCCACCGGAACCGGATCTCGTTCAGCGTGTTGTCCAGGACTCCTATCATGCCCCAGACGTGGTGGTCATGAGGGTCGACATGGTCGCCCGGGCCCCACACCTCCGCAGAGACCAGCAGGCTGTCTGAGCGGTGGAGAAGGTACGAGCCGTGAATCCGACCGCCACCCTTGCTGGAAGGGACCCGATACTCCTGAGGTATGCAGTTCGGGTTGTTAATCAACCTCTCCAGGAAAGAAGAGCCTTTATCCAGCACTGCCGATTCATCAACGCCCTTAGACTGGAGTTCCTTAATGTCGTACACGAACTGGTCCAGAATGTAACTGCTTGTAGCCATGCGACTCCTCCCCCTAACTTGCTTACGGCTGCATAGGCCATCTTATGCAATTGTACACGCTTTTGTGCTTCATCAACCAGCCAAGAGGTGAAGGGGCGGCATGAAAACGCTAAAACTAGGCCCGGTTTTGCCCTATTAAATCGACCTGTTACAATAGTATTAATATTGAATGGACGTTCCCGAGTACTCCGTGCCCACAAAAAGAACTGGGCGTCCCGTGGGGACTGGAAGCATAGAAAGGATCGAAAATGGCTAAGAGAAGATCCAGGTTTGTGCCCCCCAAGGGCGCCATGACCGTTAAAGAAGCCGCCGAATCCACAGGCTACAGCGTAGCCCGAATATCGAAACTGTTGGGTGAAAACAGGATAGTAGGCACTTTCAAAAGAAAGGGCCGGAGGCTTATCCCAACGCCCATAAAATTCCTCACGACCAAGGGTGAAGAGAAGCTACTCGACAAGGCTAAACGTGGAAAGTCCGACTCGGTGGTCGATCCTAACGAAGTCCGTGTCACGGGTGAGAACTCCTTCATCCGCCTGGCACCCTCCGAGGGCGCTGATTTCACTACGGTGATCAGCCACTGGCGGGTCCTTTTCTCTCCAGCAGGCCCGGGCCACGCACTATTCATGCGTTCGGACCTTACCGATGACAAGGTAGTCGCATACTCCGACAACGTAGCACTGGCACGGTGGTTGCAAGAAGAGATCGAATCCATGATCAATCCGCCTTTCTCCGATACTTCAGTGCGTATCATTGAGGCGGAATTCGAGCGGGAAGGCGACGTCCGGTCCTATTCCACGGAGCGCATCGAATCTCGAGATGAGGACATAGCCCTCACGTGGTATGACACCATGACCCCCTTCGCGATCCACTCCCCGCCCGGGACTGGGGGCCGAAGCCACGGCGTCTACAGCATCATGACTCCTGCCCGTCGGGCCCAAGTGGTGATCAACGGTGAGTATGCGTCCGGCAATGCCCAGACCGCCCAGCGCGACGGCACTCCATCCACCACGGCCTGCCTGGCCTGGTCCGAGTCCTGGGTCAGGCCGCGTACGTAGGCCACACATGGTGGAAAACGTTTGGTGATGCCTCTCATACCTCGCAAGGTGTTGTTCGGCAACCCGGATAAGGCTTCGCCGCGTCTAAGCCCTGATGGCCAAAATATAGCTTTTCTGGCGCCTGTCGAGGGAGTCCTTAACGTATGGGTCGGCCCAGCGTCGGACCCTGTGGCAGCCAAGCCGCTGACGCGAGACTCCGGCCGGGGAATCAGGCTCTACTTCTGGGCCTTTACCAACCGCCACGTAATCTACCTTCAGGACAAAGAAGGAGACGAGAACTGGCGCATCTACACCGTGGAACTCGAATCTCGAGAAGTCCATGACCTCACGCCATTGGAGAATGTTCAAGCACAGATCGTGGGAATCAGTTCTGATCATCCAGACGATATAGTTGTCGGGCTGAACGACCGCAATCCCCAGTACCACGACCTGCACAGGATCGACCTACACACGGGTAAGAGAACATTGCTCCAGCACAACGACCGCTTCGCTGAGTTTCGGATAGACGATGACTATCGTGTGAGATTCGGAACGGTGATGACTCCCGACGGCGGCAGCGAGGTGTTCGAAGCGGACGGGCGGGGCGGGTGGGATACCTTCATGCAGGTGGGCATGGAGGATGCGCTCACAACAACTCCAGTGGGTTTCGACAAGTCCGGTAGTACGCTCCATCTGATCGACTCCCGGCGCCGCAACACGGCAGCTATGGCCTCCATAGACCTCGACACCGGCGTCGAGACGGTCATCGCAGAGACCGAACTGGCAGATGTGAGCGACGCCATGATCCACCCTGTGACCAATGCCATTGAGGCCGTCGCTTTCACCCACCAGAGAAAAGAATGGCATGTTCTGGCTGAGTCGGTGTCCGAGGACTTGAATTTTCTCAAGTCAAAGGAGGATGGTGACGTCGAAGTAGTGAGCAGGACGCTGAAGGACGACATGTGGATAGTGGCCTACATGTTGGATGATGGCCCGGTCAAGTACCACGTCTACCACCGCTCCACCCGACAACTTGAATATCTGTTTTCGAACAATGCCGAACTGGATACGGTGCCTCTCGCCAAGATGCAGCCGGTGATCATTAAATCCAGGGATGGGCTAGACCTGGTGAGCTACTACACCCTGCCGGCAGAGAGTCAGGGAAAGGACCCCCGATTCCCCACCCAGCCCCTTCCCACCGTGCTGCTAGTACACGGAGGGCCCTGGGCTCGGGCTGACTGGGGATACGATCCCCATTCCCAATGGCTCGCTAACCGGGGCTACGCAGCACTGGTAGTCAACTTCCGCGGCTCGACCGGCCTGGGCAAGAACTTCATCAACGCGGGCAACATGGAGTGGGGCCGCAAGATGCACGACGACCTGCTCGACGCGGTGAACTGGGCCATTGATTCCGGGGTAGCCGATCCCGAGAAGTTTGCCGTGATGGGAGGCAGTTACGGTGGCTACGCAGCGTTGGCCAGTCTGACGATTACGCCTGATGTTTTCGCGTGTGCAGTCGACATCGTCGGCCCATCCAACCTGATAACGCTTCTGGAGTCGTTTCCACCATATTGGCAGCCGATGATAGAGCTATTCACCAGCCGCGTCGGGGACCATAGGACTCCCGAGGGCCGAGCCTTGCTCCAGGAGAGGTCACCTCTCAGCTACGTTGACCGCATTATGAGACCTTTGCTGATAGGCCAAGGCGCCAATGACCCCCGTGTCACGGAGGCAGAGTCTGCGCAGATCGTTCAAGCCATGGGCGAACGGAATATACCCGTGACGTACGTTCTGTATCCCGACGAAGGGCATGGTTTCGCCCGGCCCGAAAACAGGCTCTCTTTCTACGCCATTGCCGAGGCGTTTCTGTCACAGCACCTCGGGGGCCGGTTCGAGGAAATTGGAGATGACTTGGCAGGGTCGTCAGCGTCGGTAAAACAGGGTATCCACGAGGTGTCGGGGCTCGCCGAGGCCCTTACGAAGCACAAAGCATAACCGACGCTCTCAACGCCGGACACCCGTTACTTAAACAGCGCCTCCGGGTGCTCGATCAACTGCTTCAACCGGCGCAAGAAGGCAGAAGCCGGTGCCCCATCCACGACCTGGTGATCGACGGTCAGGCTCAGCGTCGCCGTCTCTCTCGCGACTATCTCATCTCCGACGACTACAGCCTTTTTAGCGACTCTGCCTACTCCCAGGATCGCGCTCCGGCCCGGGTTGAGAAGGGGTGTGAACCCGTCAACAGTGCCGAGAACCGTGAGAGTGAATGTGCCGCCGGTCATTTCGTCGGCCTTTAGCTTGCCTTCCCGGGCCCGACTGGATATGCCTTTTCTCTCGGATGCGAGCTCTGCAACTGTCTTTGCCTGCACGTTCTTGATGACGGGAACAACCAATCCCTCATTGAGTGCTACAGCTAGTCCAATATCGACTTGGTCGAAGTAGTACACCTTGCCGTCCGAGAGAACAGTGTTGAGCTGTGGGTTCTTGAGCAGGGCTTCGGCGCAGGCCTTCATGATGATGTCTGTCGCCGAGAGAGGAACATCGCTTCCTCGGGAATGCTCTCGGCGGAGGGCCGTGGCCTGTGTCATGTCCACGTCCAGGTGGAAAGAAAGTTGCGCCGCGTTGGACACGCTTCGGCGCATGTTGGTGGCGATGGCCTTCCGTATGCCGGCTAGGGGTACGATTCTGGAAGGAGTCGGCAGGCCGGAGGGTAACACCGCCTTTTCGTCCTTCTTAGGTGAAGGCGCCGACGCCTGTCCCTCGGCGTAGGTTTTAACGTCAGCCTCTACGATACGACCTCCCGGCCGGGCCGGTGGAACCAGGGCAATATCTATTCCCAGCTTAGCCGCGAGTTTGCGGGCGCTGGGCGCTGCCCTTACGTCCCCGCTAACCTGAGTCCGGGTACCGCGCGTTGTGGTGGTAGACGCCGCGGTTGCAATTACGTCAACAGGTTTCGGGGCAGGGGCCTCGGGGACGGGCTCCCCTTCTTTCAGAATATGGGCGATGAGTTCCTCAATGGGGACTATGTCGCCCTCGTTGACCACGGGATGAAAGATGCCCGATTCAGGAGCTTCAAGCTCATAGGAGATTTTCTCCGTGGTGATCTCGGCAAGAGGCTCACCCTGCTGGACGGTGGAGCCGGGACCCTTGTGCCATTTGGCAAGAGTTCCCTCGGTCATAATCATCCCGAGCTGGGGCATTCGGATGGGGGTCGCCATATATCTCTCTACACCCGGAGTCCGGGGCTACTCCATCAACGCTTTGGCCGCCTCGACGATGGCTTCTTTTGAGGGGTTGTAGAGGCTTTCCAAGGCCCGGCTATAGGGGATCGGGGCGTGGGGCGGAGTCAGCCTAACCGGCGGAGCGTCCAAATAGTCAAAGGCCTGCTCTATAACCAGGGCCGAGATATCGCCGGATATGCCGCAGCGTGGATAGTCCTCGTCTACGATAATTACCCGCCGCGTCTTCTGCACCGAGGACAATAGCGTGTCTTCGTCCAGCGGCGACAGAGAAAGCACATCCACAACTTCGGCGCTCACACCTGCCTTGTCCAATTCCCCGGCGGCGGCCATGCCCACCGCGGTAGTGTGACCAATCCCGACTATGGTTACATCCGTCCCTTCCTTCACCACGTCCGCCTTGCCTATCGGCACGATGTACGGTTCTTCCGGCACACCAGACCCTCTGAGGGGCTCGAAATCGAAGCCTTGGCTGCTCATTAGCCGCTTGTGGATGAAGTAGATAACCGGGTCATCGTCCCGTATCGAGGCCGCTAGCAGGCCTTTTGCGGTGTACGGGTCCGACGGTACCACGCACTTAAGGCCCGGGAAGTGAGTGAACACCGAATACAGCGTCTCCGAGTGCTGAGCCGCCTGCCCGCCTCGGATGCCGATGCTAGTCAGAATAGTCAGAGGCAGCGTCACCTTACCCCCGAACATGTAGTGCATCTTGGCTGCGTTGTTGGTTATCTGGTCGGCGCAGACACCGAAGAATCCGACGAACATAAGCTCAGCTATGGGCCGGAGGCCCGTAGCCGCCATGCCCACCGCCGCACCGATGAATCCCGTCTCGGAGATTGGTGTGTCCCGCACTCTTTCGGAACCGTACTTGGTGATCAGCCTTTTAGAATACCCAAAAGCACCGCCCCAGGCGTCTATTATGCCTTGGTCCTCCTTGCCCGCACCGCCCGCTACATCCTCCCCCATAAAGATCACGGAGGGATCTCGACCCATCTCCTGGTCAAGGGTCTCGTTGAGAGCCCTCAGGTAGCTGATCCGCCGGTCGGATTTAACGCTGGAAGATGTCATTATGCCTCCAGGACCTCAACCGCAGCCTCTAATATTTTTTCCTTGGTCGGGGCAAAGAGGCGCTCCAACATGATGCTATAAGGCACTGGGGAATGAGGCGGGCACACTCTTCTCGGCGGTGCGTCCAGATAGTCGAAGGCCTTCTCACCTACAAGGGCGGAGATGTCGGTCGCCACGGAGCACCGAGGATAGTCCTCGTCAGCGATCAGTATCCGGCGAGTCTTCTTGACCGACTTCAGTATCGCCTCTTCGTCCATCGGCGAGAGGGAAAGCAGGTCTATCACCTCGGCGTTAACACCCTGCCGTTCAAGGATGTCGGCGGCCTGCAGGCACAAGCCCGTCGTGTACCCGATCCCGACCATAGTAATATCGTCACCCTCTCGAGCCACATTCGCCTTACCTATCGGCACGATGTAGGACTCTTCGGGCACGACCCACTCCTCGGAGGGTCGAAGGCCGGCCCGAGTCCTGCCAAGGAGCAGTTTGTGGAGGAAGATCATGACCGGGTCGTCGTCCCGTATGGCAGCGGTCATCAGGCCCTTGGCCGTGTATGCGTCCGACGGGACTACGCACTTCAAACCGGGGAAATGGGCAAAAATCGAGTAAAGGCTCTCCGAATGCTGAGCCGCTGCTCCTGCCCCCGTTCCAATGTTCGTAATAATGGTGATGGGCAGGGTCACTTTTCCGCCGAACATATAGTGCATCTTCGCGGCGTTGTTGGTGATCTGGTCGGCACAGACTCCGTAGAAACCGACGAACATCAACTCCACGATCGGCCGCAGGCCCGTGGCTGCCGCCCCGACCCCCGCCCCGATGAAGCCGGTCTCCGAGATAGGTGCGTCCAGCACCCTCTGTGAACCGAACTTACCGATCAGGCCCTTCGTCAGCTTAAACACACCTCCCCACGCATCTTCGAATCCCTGGTCTTTCTTGCCCGGCGCACCCGCCACGTCCTCCCCGATCACTATGACCGACGGGTCTCGCTCCATCTCCTGAGCTATTGCTTCGTTGATGGACTGGACGAAGCTGATTCTGCTCCGTTCAGCCGTCTGTGTTTCAGCCGTTACCATACTGTCCACCTTTACCAGCGACTGCTCTGTCGATTCTCCCTAGTAGCTCACGTACACGTCAGCCAGCAGTTCTTCAGGATCGGGCCAAGGGCTGTCATCCGCGAATTGCACCGCCTCGTCCAACGACACCAATACTGAGGCGTCGATATTCTCCAACTCCCCCCCGGTGCTCAACTCCTCATCCAGCAACCTGGTCTTGTATGTGACGATGCAGTCTCGGTTGCGGTAGTAATCTTCCTCGTCCTTTGTGCGGTAGCGGAGGGGGTCATCGGCGCCGTGGTGGCCATAGTAACGGTAGGTCATGGCCTCAATGATGCTCGGCCCTTCCCCGGCCCGAGCCCTGTTCACCGCCCTTTCCATGGCCGCCGAAACGTCCAGCACGTCCTGCCCATCCACCGTCTCTCCTACGATCCCGTAAGCCGAAGCCCGATTAGCCACCGACCCTCCAGCCAGCGAATATTCCACCGGCGTAGACTCAGCGTAACGGTTGTTTTCACAGACGAATATCACGCCCAGATTCCAGATGGCTGCCAGGTTCATGGCTTCGTGGAGGGCGCCCTGGTTGGCCCCCCCATCCCCGAAGAACACCACAGCAACCTGGTCTGTGCCCCGAATCTTTGCGCTCAACGCCGCGCCCGCTGCCACCGGAACGTTGGAGCCTATCACGCCGTTGGCTCCCAGCATCCCGACATTCTTGTCGGCGATGTGCATGGTGCCGCCCTTGCCCTTGTTGGTTCCGGTGGCCTTGCCCATCAGCTCGGCCATCATCTCCTTCATGTCCACGCCCTTGGCCAGACAGTGGTGATGACTCCGATGATTCCCAAGAACGTAGTCGTCTTTGCGTAGGCAATGACAAATCCCGACGGCGACCGCCTCCTGGCCGACGGAGGAATGTATGCCTCCGACTGGCTTTCCGGCGTCACCCTCGCGCCGGGCCCGCTCCTCGAACTCCCGGATGGTGACCATCCCTTCGTAGAGTGATAGCGCCGTTTCTTTATCCGGCATGGCGTGAACTTCTGGCATGGTTAAACCTCGTCGCGGCTCGAATGCGAAACCTCCCGTCCTTCGATAGCCATCATACTTAGGCCGAAATTTGCCGTCAACAATCGCTCTCCGTTCTCTAAGGCTAAACATTCCCTCTATACATAGGGGTGTACAATATAAGAACAGATAATCACAGACCCGGAGGAACCATGCGAATCGATGTGGTCACCATAGACGTTAAGCCCGAGTACCGGGACAAATTCATCGCCGAGACCATACTAAATGCCAGGGGTTCCGTTACCGAACCGGGCTGTTCCAGGTGGGAAGTGCTGGTAGACACGGACAACCCTACACGCTTCTATCTCTACGAGGTCTACGCGGACTCCAACGCCGAGGATGCACACATAAAGACCCCACACTTCCAGCGTTGGGAAAAGGCCACGGAGAACTGGTTCGCAACGCCCTACGAAGTTGCCGTCTGCAACAGCGTATATCCCGAAGATGAGAAGTGGTAGTTACATCTGTTTCGTTATGTTAACTATGGGCCCCGCAATTTAGTATGGACTCGCAGACGCTTATTGATGCCATTGGAGGCCGTCGCTACCGGATTACTCACCCGCGCCGACGGGTGATCGCGAGCATAGCGGAGAAAGACACCAACTTCACAGCCGAAGAGCTCCACGCGGAGCTAAATGGTGTTGGAAGGGCCACGGTCTACCGGACGATAAAACTGCTGGTTGAGCAAGGCCTCCTTTGCAAGATAAGCCTACCGGACGGATCGCCCCGTTACATGCTGACCATGAGCGGGCACCATCACCATCTTGTCTGCGTATCATGCGGTCTCGTCTCCGAGTTCCACGAGTCGGAGATTGAGCAGCTTCTTTCTGAGTGGGAAGCCTCCGGCAAGGGCACAGTAGTCGGGCATCGGATTGAGGTGTACGTGGTGTGCACCGCCTGCCAGACCCGACTTGGTGGCCCTGCCAACTTCCGAACCCTATTCCCCCACCCCGTCATATCTGATCAGGAGAACTAAAAGGCGAATCTCGCTCTTTTGTCTCTCCGCATACCTTATTTCGACCCTTCCCAAGGAGCGTAATGGACAAAGACCTGCTTTCCATGGCCGACCTCACCGGGCCCGAGGTCTGGGATCTTATACACAGTGCCGTTGAGCTAAAAAAACAGCGCAATACCAGTCTTTTGGAGGGCTGTTCCTTGGCCCTGGTCTTTGAGCTGCCCTCTCTTCGGACAAGGGCCAGCTTCGACGTGGGGATGCGGCAGCTGGGCGGTCAGTGCATCTACCTGTCTCCTCAGGAGATAGGGCTCGGGACGAGAGAGCCGGCGTCGGACGTAGCCCGCGTGCTGAGCCGTTACGTTGACGGCATAGTTGCCCGGACACGGCGTCACCAGACCGTTGTAGACTTGGCTCGATTCGCCTCGGTGCCCGTTATCAACGGCCTCTCCGACGGTGAGCACCCGTGTCAGGTCCTAGCCGATCTGCTAACCATCTACGAACACAAAGGCAAGCTCGGGGGCCTAAACATCACCTATGTCGGCGATGGCAACAACATGGCGGCCAGCCTATCCCTGGGAGCGCTGCTGGTCGGGGCTAATTTCACCATGGCAGCGCCCGAAGGCTATCTCCTTCCTCCCGAGACCGTCAGTACAATAAAAGAGCTCGGCGCCAAGAGTGGAGGAGTTTTCGACATTAACCCCGATCCCGCGCAGGCAGTGTCCGGCGCCGATGTTATCTACACCGACGTCTGGACAAGCATGGGCCAAGAGGCAGAATCAGAGCGGCGACTACGGGACTTTGCCGGTTATCAAGTCAATGCTGAGCTTTTGTCTCATGTCGACGATAACGCAATATTTATGCACCCGCTCCCTGCCCACCGCGGCGAAGAGGTATCCGACGAGGTAATGGAGCACCCCTGCTCCGTAGTCTTCGATCAGGCCGGAAATCGACTCCATGCCCAAAAGGCAGTACTCACGCGGCTTCTAGGCCAGTCGTAGTCCGGTAAGCGCTCTGGGAGTATTCTCGTTCAGATGTCTATAGTAGCCATAGTAGGCCGTCCTAACGTCGGGAAGTCGACGCTGTTCAACAAATATGTTGGGCGGCGGATGGCCATCGTGTCCGACACACCGGGCACCACGCGGGACCGGGTCGCAGCTCAGATCACCATTAACGGCAAGAGTCTTATTCTGGTAGACACCGGAGGCTTGGATCTCCGCCAGGAAGATGAAATTCACCTGGGCGTAACGGACCAGATAAAAACCGCTCTTGCAGAGGCCGCAGCCATCTTGTTCATGGTGGACGGTAGAGACGGCCTGACTGCAGCCGACGAAGACCTCGCCGACCTCCTGCGGATGTCGGACAAGCCCGTCGCACTAATTGTGAACAAGATCGACAACGCTCGTAGAGAGGCGTCTTTACAGGACTTCTACCGGCTGGGCATGGGCGACCCGACTCCGATAAGTGCATACCACACAAAAGGACTGGACCAGGTCACAAGTTGGATAGACGCCAACCTGGATTCTCCGGAACCCGATCCGCAGTCCGGCGCCATGAAGGTCGCCATCGTGGGTCGGCCCAACGTGGGGAAGTCATTGCTGCTGAACACCCTATTCGGGCAGGACAGGGTTATCGTCAGCGAAATTCCCGGTACTACCAGGGACGCTATCGATACGGTCCTGGACTACGAAGGTGAAAGCATCGTCCTCATAGATACCGCGGGCGTCAGGAGGCGGGGCAAGATCGGCCACGGAATAGAGAAATACAGCGTTCTTCGCACCATGGGGGCAATCTACCGGGCAGACGTCGTGCTGCTGGTAGTCGACGCCTCGGAGCTAATGACTGCGCAGGACATGCACGTTTGGGGCTACGCCAAGGACGCTTACCGGGGAATGGCAGTGGTGGTGAACAAGTGGGACCTGGCCGATGAGCTGGAGATCGACATTAAATCCACCCAACCCTATATCCAAGATCGGCTTCGCGCCGGTGAATACGTTCCCATTCTGTACACCTCAGCATTGTGTGGTCAAGGCATCTCCGAGCTAATGCCCACGGCCCTCACCATATTCAAGGAGAGAGGGAAAACGATCACCACGTCGGCGCTGAATAGAATGTTGACCAGGGCCGTGACCGCCAGTCCTCTGCCCCGGGCCCGGGGCCGACGATTGAAGCTCTTCTATTTGACTCAGACCGGCACGCACCCACCAACCTTCACATTCTTCGTCAACGACCCTGCGCTGGTACACTTCTCCTATCAACGGTTTCTGGAGAACCGAATCCGTGACGAGTTTGGGTTCGAGGGGACGCCTATTCAGTTGAAGTTTCAGAGGAGAACCCGCAAGGAATGAAGGCCATATTACTAGTGTTGCTAGGTTACCTGATCGGAGGGATACCGACAGGAAAAATAGTTGTCAAGAAGTCGAAGGGCCTGGATATTCAGAAACGCGGAAGCGGAAATATAGGCGCGGCCAACGTCTACCGTGTAGCCGGGCCCTCGGCCTCGACAGTTGTTTTGCTAACCGACACTTTCAAGGGCCTCCTGCCCGTGCTTATTGCGAGGAAAGCCACCGATTCAAGTCTGGTGCACGCTTTGGTTGGACTCGCGGTTGTGCTGGGACACATTTGGCCGGCATTGCGCGGGTTCAAAGGGGGTAAGGGCGTGGTCACGAATCTCGGGGCACTGCTGGCCCTTGCCCCTGTGCCGGGGCTTATCGCGGCCCTGACCGGTGGTTCGGTGATGGCAAAGTTCCGAATATCCTCCCTGGGCTCCCTCTCCGGCACAGCAGTCGGAGCAGCTTGCCTCCTTATCGCCGTGCTGGTCGGCAAGAGGCCGAAGGCATATTTAATTCAAGCCCTCATCCCGACCGCCATCATCTTCTACGCTCACCGCGAGAATTTCAGCAGGCTCCTATCCGGCGCCGAGAACAGGTTAGAGTTCGAACCGGAGGAAGAGCAGGACCAGTCCTAGGTTCGACTGAACACCAAGGCCAACCAATCATTCCGTGTGGCCCGGGACTCGATAGAGGCGCCATTAGCTTCGAATGCCTCCTCGACGGCTGCACCTTGCTCTTCTAGTAGCCCACTTAGCACCGCAACTCCATTCTTGGACAGCGAGTTCACGATATGCGGCGCTAGTCCTACTATCGGGTTCACGGTGATGTTGGCGACTATTACATCCCATCTGGGACCAGGATTGGCGGGGTCGTGCCAGAGCGTGCTTTCTGCCACCTCCACAATCTCTCCAACACCGTTAACCCCCACGTTCTCCCGGGCCACCTGAACAGCTACGGGATCCACGTCCAGGGCCGTCACCTTCGCCGCACCAAGCTTAGCGGCGCCTATGGCCAGTATCCCCGACCCGGTGCCCACGTCCATGACGCGCATCCCCGCCTCCACAATTCCATCCAAGGCCTCCAGGCACATGCGGGTGGTGGGGTGCACGCCCGTTCCGAAGGCCATGCCGGGGTCCAAGCTGATGACGACTTCGTTATCCTGCGGCTGGTAGGCAAGCCATGTCGGACAGACTACAACTCTCTTGCCTACATGCTGGATAGTGAAATGCTTGCGCCAGGCTCGGGCCCAATCCTCTTCCTCTAAGAATCGGTACTGCAGTGGACCGACAGGCCGGACTAGCCCCAAAAGCCTGACTACGACCTCCATGTCCGCCCTTAGCTTCTCTTGGGAGTCGTCGTTGGGGGCGTAGGCTCTGACCATCAGCCGGATCTGCTCATTGGGCGGGCCTTGCTGCTCAACGACTATCCTAGCACAGCCATATCTCCGAAAGGCCTCGCAGATCGGCTCCGTGGACTCAGCATCTACTTCAACGGAAAACTCTACTAATTCCATCGTTTTTTTAGTCTGCCATGGGCTCAAACATGGCCTTTATAGCGGGAGGCCCGACCCTGTAATACAGGGTCGGGCCTCCCGGCGGCGTTCGGCTCAATCTCTCGCTTACCGGAACACTTCCCTGATTTTTGCAAATATCCCCCTGCCATTCCGGCTAGAGACCCCGGGCCTGTCTAGGGTCAGGGTTAGCTGGCGGAACAGCTCCTCTTCTTCCTTATTCAAGGAATCGGGCGTCCTTACGTTTATGTTGACGATCTGGTCACCCCTCCCCCCACCCCGTAACCGGTAAGCGCCCCGGCCTTTCAACCTGAGCGCCGTACCTGTCTGGATGCCCGATGGCACTTTGAGCATGACAATGCCATCGATGGTAGGAACTTCCACCTCGTCCCCGAGGGCCGCCTGGGCAAAGTTGACGGAGTATTCAAGCACGACTTCGTCGCCATCTCGGCTGAAGTACTCATGCCTCTGTACCTTGACCGTTACGTAGAGGTTGCCCGGAGCTCCGCCGCGTGTCCCTGCATCGCCCTCTCTGGTAAGCCGGACCTGAGTGCCATCCTCCACACCGGCGGGAATCTGCACAGCTATCTTTCTGAACATCTTCGTCCGCCCCACCCCACGACACTGGCTGCAAGGCGTGGGTACGACACGCCCCTCGCCGCGGCATTGGTCGCAGGCAGTGACGTTAACGAACTGACCGAACAGGTTCTGTTGTACTCTCCTGACGCTCCCACTTCCGTTACAAGTGGAGCAGGTGACAACCTCTGTGCCGGGTTCCGCTTTGGACCCGCGGCACGTCTTGCAGACCTCAGTCCTCTGCACTTCGACGTTGCGCTCGGTGCCGAAAACAGCGTCCTCAAAGGAAATCGTTACCGTCTGGTGGATGTCCGCGCCGCGCTGGGGCCCGGACTTGGCGCCGGCATTGGAGCCGAAGAAGGCTTCGAAAATATCCCCGAACCCCCCGAATCCGCCCATGCCTTCAAATCCTCGGCCGTACCCGCCACCCGCCGTTCCTGCGTGCCCAAACCTGTCATAGGCGGCCCGCTTATCCGGGTCGCTAAGGACTTCGTATGCCTCGTTGATCTCTTTGAACCTGTCCTCAGCGTCGGGACTCTTGTTTCGGTCGGGGTGGTACCTGAGCGCGAGCCGACGAAACGCCTTCTTAATCTCCTCAGGAGTGGCGTTCCGTTGCACTGACAGCAGGTCGTAGTAGTCGGCCTTAGTAGTCATAAGATGTTAATTATCTCAGGTTAGAACAATCGTCGTTTGCAATAAGAGCCCTATGCAGACCCTTGTTGCCCTTCTCCCGAAGCGGCTTCCTCCTCCGCTTCGCCCTGCCCTACTTTCACCATGGCCGGCCGTATAACACGGTCGTGGAGCTTATATCCTCTCTGGAACTCCTCGACTATCTTGCCCTCCGGGCCGTCACCATGCATCACGGCCTCGTGCAGATTCGGGTCGAAATCCTCACCAAGGGCCTTGATTTCCGAAAGGCCCGCAGCCTCCAAGGTTGCACCGAGCTTCCGCTCTATCAGGAACAGGCCCTCGACCCAAGTCATGCCGAGAATGCTTTCGGGAATCGTAGATCGAGCCCGCTGGAAATCGTCAACCAAGTTTAGCATACTGCCGATCAAGGCAGCGTTGGCGAATTTAGCCAGGTCCTGCTTCTCCTGGTCGACCCTCTTCTTATAGTTGGACAGATCGGCCTGCGCCCTTTGCCAGTTGGCCAAGTTCCGGTCTGCCCGTTCCTTCTCCTGTTCCAGGGCCGAGGCCAAGTCCTCCGTTTTTTCCTGGCCTTCCGACTCCTTCTCGCTATCCTGCTCGGCTTTGGGATCCTCGGTTTTGTTTGTGGCGTCGTTCATTTTATGGCTGGATCAGCGGGGGAAGCTCTCCTGTATGGAGTCGCTCATCAGATGTGCAAGATAGTTTACTGCGGGAATGTTGCGCCGGTAGGCCATCCGCTTGGGACCAAACACCCCGATCACGCCCTTTATGCCGTCCGCAGCGCCATATTCGGAGACGATAAGACTGAAGTGGCGCATCCTGGATACCCTCACCTCACCGCCAATGGCCACCCGGATCCCCGGCCCCGAGTATACCTGCTCCATTATATTCTTGAGTCGGCCCCTCTCCTCCAGGATTTCCATCATATCCCGAAGGATTTCCGCCTCGGCCAGTTCCGGTTGTTCGAAGATTTGCTGGAGACCTTCAAATAGGGGGTCTTCCAGGTCCCGCTGTTCCTCTTCTTCCATGAGTCCCTTGACCAGCCGGACCACATTCTCCTCCAACGGTGAAAGCTCGAGATCAGTATCCCCAATAGCCGACGGGGCTACGCCTTCGAAAAGGTGGTTGAGTTTGTTGCTGACACGCATCAATTCATTCCTGGGTACGTCCTGCTCTAATGAAATCATCTGGCGTAGTATCTTGGCGCCCCAGAGGACCACCAGGGTCATCACCATAAGATCTTGGACAGGGACGAGTTCGATGCGCTTCAGCCTAACCCGGGAGGGTTTGGGAGCGGTGGTTACTGCGAGGCTGCCGGTGAGTCTGGAAAGAGCCTCGGCCGCAGACCTTGCCCACCCTTCCTGGTCCATGGCCACGTGTACCAGACGCCGCTTGATGTGACCCTTCTCCCTGGGCCCGAGCACTGGGTTGGCGAGAAACTGCCTGATATACGTCCGGTACCCCAAGTCGGTGGGTAGCCCCCCGGCAGAGGCGTGGGGTCTGGTGATATATCCATCCTGTTCGAGGGCGGCCATCTCGGAGCGGACGGTGGCCGGGCTGAGGGCCTTGCCCCATTTTTTGGCGATGTGCTGGGAGCCCACGGGCGTGACAGTATCAATATGCCCCTCGACGATGGCATTGAGCACAGATTCTCTTCTTGCTGTTAACAAAAAGGCCTCCTTGTAAGAGGTAGGGCTGTCCGCCTAAATACAGGTTTGGCACCCCGAGATTTGGAGTGCCAGTTACTATCGAATTTATCAGCAGGTGTTAGATGTGTCAAGTTGAACGGCAGTGTTGCGCCTGCCAATCGGCTTTTCTATACTTTCAGAAGAAAGAAAGGTGAAGAGTTGGATATTATCTGGTTTGGTAGAAGGTGCTTTTCGATTCGGTCTCGTGACTTGGGGGTCGTGACGGACCCGTATGATCAGGTGCACGACAAGGTGGTGCGGGCCCCCTTCGTCAAAGCCGTAACGTGGAGCGGCCCGCGTACCGGTCCCCCTTCCCTAATCGCACCGGACGCCCAAAGCGCGCCATCGAACGGGCAGCCTTGGAGGGAAATCAGGGGGCCTGGGGAGTACGAGATCTCGGAAGTGTTGATTACGGGGGTCGGGACGGCGTACCAGAACGCACTGGATGAGGACGGTGTCGGGGCTGCGGGAAGGAATACCGTTTACGCCATAGAGGTAGAGGGCATTGTGGTCTGCCACCTCGGGGACCTGCAGAGGCCGCTGGATTCGGGGCAGGTGGAACGATTGGGAGACGTGAGTGTACTGGTCATGCCCATTGGTACGGCTGAGAGTGTGAAGGCGTCGGTGGAAACAGCCAGGGTCCTGGAACCACGTATAGTGGTGCCGATGGACTATCCGGGGCCAAGCTCATCGGAGTCGGAGGCGTTAGCCCGGTTCGTGAAGGAGATGGGGGTCCCGGCGCCCGAGGGCCAGCGACGTCTCCACGTGACGGCGTCCAGCATGCCGGACCAGACGCAAGTGGCGCTGCTGGAGAGTTCGGGATAACAGAAGGGCGTAAAGGCAGCGCCCCTACAACCTTGGCAGCACCTGCTCCGCCAAAAGCTCGGCCTGTTCCTTAGGGTCGAACGCCGGAGCCAGCAAGACTAGGTCTATCCCCTCCGCCATGACTTCGCGTAATCCCTCAGCAACCTCCTCCCGGTCTCCGTACACAGCGACCTTGGAGGCAAGAGTCGGGTCCCCGTAGATAAAGCCCATCATCTCTTCAAGCCTGCGTAGTGCTCTTGGTTTGTCTGAGTCCAGTGCCAGATACACCCGTTTCGAAAGAGGAAACTGGGCCTGGTTCTTACCTTCTTCCTCCATGAACCCCCTCAAAATGCGGACGTGCTCACGGAATTCCTCCGTCGACGTAGCACCCGAACCCATCCACCCATCCCCCGACTTCACCGACCTCCGGAGCGCAGGCAAGGCCCGGGACCCGAACCACACGGGCGGGTGAGGTTTCTGGGCAGGCCTGGGGCTGATTGATACTTCTTCCATATCCCAGAACTTCCCTTTGAACGTCACGCTCTCCTTAGTCCAAAGCTCCTTCATCAACTCCAACCCCTCGATGAATCGAGTCAGCCGGTCTTCCGGCCTCATCCCGAATGCCGGGTAATGCTCGCGGTGCACTCCTACAGTCACCCCAAGGATGAACCTCCCATTAGATAGCTGGTCCAGGCTGGCAACGGCCTTCGCTAGGAATATCGGGTTCCAGAAGGCTGAAGTCAGCGCTGAGACCCCCAACTTCACCCTCGAAGTCAGAGCTGCGGCATAGGAGAGCAACGGAAACGGCTCCAGGTTAGGAACTCGGCTGAACACCCCCTCGCCTACCCACGCGCTATCGTAGCCCAGTTCTTCCAACCGAATTAGAAAGTCGCCTATGTATCGGGTGTCGACAACACCGTCCGGGAATTTCTGGGGAATCGCGACTCCGAACTTGGTCGTTCTGCTATCTGTCATTCGTATTTCCGAGTCCTCTCAGTTTATTGGTCTTCGCTAAATTCAGAGACATTGAGTCAGGGGCGACGGCAACTTTGTAAATATCTCTGGCAGCCTCTATGGACACGTAGCCGTCCAGAACGTCTCTCAGCACGGCATCCGGGTCACGTTCCTCTGGAATCCCATAGCCCCCTGACCCAGACAACGTAGTACTCACAACATCATCGGCCCGTAGTCGGTACGTCCCCTTGGAGTGGAATGTTTCTTCGGCGGAGGTGTCCGGGTTGCGTAGCGTGCGGCCTAAGGGCCCTCCCGTTCCACCAAGTAAACCCTGTGGATGGGTGACCTGTCGGTCGGTCAGGTTCGAGAAAACCACGTCGCCGGTGAGGACACGGACGTCCTTGCGCATGGCTGTGCCGCCCCGATAACGGCCCGGGCCTCCGCTGTCGGTCACGAACTGGAGCCTGTCAATCATCACCGGGTAGGTCGCCTCCACCACTTCGACAGGGATATTCTCCAGGTTGAACGCCGAGCAGAGACCGTCTGCCCCGTCCTTAGTAGGCCGTGCTCCAACCCCGCCGATGATCATTTCGTAGTACACGAAAGGTTTGCCTGACTTAGGGTCAATCCCCCCGTAGTTCGGGTTGGCCCAATGAGAGCTGTTGGCTATAACTCGGTCGGGGGCGGCCTTAGCCATTGCCAGCAGGATGGTGTCTACCATGCGCTGCTGCATTATGGCTCGGGGCCCGACCGCAGCCGGGGGCCGCGGATTAAACAGGCTTCCCTCCGGGGCGATCACCTCAATGGGCCGGATGCAGCCTGCGTTTTGGGGAACCCTGTCCTGCACCGTGAGGGCCTTAAGCGTAAAGTACGAGTAAGCACGAGTGTAATTGAAGGTCGAGTTGAGGCCCGACCGAGTCTGGGGGCTGCTCCCTGTGAAATCAACCGTCAAGCCACCATCCTTAACGCGTACTGCAACCTTCACCGTCAGTGGCCTCGTGTCCTGGCCGTAGTCATCAAAGTAGTCTTCGGCCTCGTACACTCCTTCCGGCAACTCTCGAATAGCGCTTCTCATGGATTCCTCGGAGCGATCCAGAATCAGTGCCATGCAGTCCCGCAGCATATCCATCCCGTACGACTCTGCCAGCCCGACCACACCCGCCTCCCCGATCCTGTTGGCATTCCGCTGTGCCTGCAGGTCCCCCATCACCTTGTCCGGCACCCGCACATTGGACTCCAGCATCCTCAACACCTCGCGGTTGGGTCGGCCCCCGTGGTAGATGCGGGTGGGTAGGAACCTGATGCCCTCCTGGTAAAGGTCCACGCTATCGACCGCCTGAGAACCCGGGCCCGCGCCTCCCACGTCGACCATGTGGGCACAGTTCGACGCGAACCCCAGAAGCTCTCCATTCAGAAAGATGGGGCTTACCTGGAAGAAGTCGGGGAGGTGGCCCGACCCAAGATATGGGTCATTCAACAATATGGAGTCACCTTCCTCCAATTCCTCGACCGGGTATTCTTCGAGGATGTGCTTGACCACGAATGGCATGGACCCGAGATGACCGGGACTAAAGTTTCCCTGGGCAATCAGTCTCGCCTGTGCGTCGAACAACGCGGTGGAGAAGTCCCGTCCTTCCCGCACCCCGAGGGAGTAGGCAGAGCGGCGTAATGCAGTGCCCATCTCCTCGGCTATCGAAACCAGGCCATTCCAGACCACGCTGAAAGTTACCGGATCAATCTCGCTCATAGCCTTACGCCTATTCTTCAATCTCGACCAGGATGTTGCCGAAACGGTCAAGGTTGGCTTTGTCTCCCGGCAGGAGCACGACTGTCGATTCCTCTTCTTCAACGATCGCAGGCCCTGTGATCACGGCGTCTCTCCCCAACCCCGCCCTAGCGTACACTGGGGTATCCACAAAGCCCCCCACTTCAGGGAAGTAGGCCGGTCTACAGGAAACGGGCACTGGGTCCGACTCACTTGGTTGTAACTCGGGCCACCGGAACTCACCCCTGGAATGAATAGCCCTCAGCTTCCAGCCCGTGGCCCGTACTGGCTGGTCGGGCTGTGCGTACCCGAAGGTCTCCGCGTACTTTTCGTGAAAAGCCGACCTGAGCTCATCTACGCCTTGGGCGTCGAGGGGGACTCGGGGCAGGGGTACGTCAATGTCGAATCCCTGTCCCTCGTAGTGCATATCCGCAGACGCTGCGAACTCTACGCCCTCCGTCACGCCATTCTCCCGCATAATGGCCCGGCCTCCGGCTAACATCTCCTCATAGACCATGTTCACAGAGCCCAGCATGGACTCGTCGAGGGCCGTATCAAAGGTACGAGCCAGGTCGAAGACCGTGTCTGCAGCCAATAGTCCCGCTGCGGACCCGACTCCCGCCCCCGATGGCAACAGAACACGAGAAATGCCCATCTCTCGGGCCAGCCGGGAGGCATGGACTGGCCCCGCTCCTCCAAACCCGACAAGAGTGTAGCGACGGGGGTCCTTTCCCCTCTCGACCGTCGCCAGTCTGATAGTCCTCCTCATGTTGGAATTCACCACCGTATGCACACCCCACGCCGCCTCTTCCATCGACAGGCCCAGCGGCCTCGCCAACCGGTCCTCGATACCGTTCTCCGCCGCCGCCTTATCCAGCTTCATACGACCGCCCAGGAAATAGCCAGGATTTAGGTAACCCAAGACCAGGTCTGCATCGGTGACCGTAGGTTCCAGTCCTCCGGCGCCGTAGCAGATAGGGCCAGGACTCGCGCCTGCGCTATCCGGGCCTACGGCGATGGTCCCCATCTCCGCTCTGGCTATGCTGCCCCCACCCGCTCCGATCTCCACAAGGTCGATACCCGGTACACTGATAGGCAACCCACTGCCCGACTGCATCTTCATACGGGCGATCTCGATTTGGGAGGCAGTAGAGGGTGAACCGTTCTCAATGAGGCACACCTTGGCTGTCGTGCCTCCCATATCGAATGAGATCATGCGCTTGAGGCCCAAGGCCCCGCCTATGCTGGCCGCCATTAAGGCACCCGCCGCGGGCCCCGACTCAATGACCCGCACCGGGGCGTGGTTGATAATTTCAACCGTCGCCGTCCCCCCGTTAGCTTGCATGACCTGCAGGGGTCTGGTGTATCCCTGACTGCTCAAGGTGTCCTGAAACCCCCTCAAATACCCCCGAACCGCAGGCATCACGTAAGCGTTGGCGACCGCAGTGCTGGTGCGTTCGTATTCCCGCCACTGGGGTGATATATCACTGGACAGAGTAACCAGTGCCGACGGGATTGAATCGAGTATGATCTCCCGCACCCGACGCTCGTGGGCCGGGTTGGCATAGGAGTGGAGTAGGGCCACCGCGAAGGACTCGACTCCCAAGGCACTGAGTCTCTCAACTGCCTCGATGACACTATCCTCATAGAGGGGCTTCCAGACCTCGCCGGAGTGGGTCATCCGCTCATCCACCTCTCGGATGAAACGCCGAGACAGCAAAGGCTGCACCTTATCGAGGAACAAGTCGTAGATGTTCACCCGCAGTTGGCGCTGGATAAGAAGCACGTCTCGGAACCCCCGAGTCGTGAGCAGGCCCGTGACCGCGCCCTTGCGCTCGACCATCAGGTTGGAGGCGACCGTAGTCGCATGGACTACCTGTTCCATCTCAGAGATCCCGCGCCCTTGCAGCACTCCTCCCAGCCCCTCGACAATCCCGACGGTCAGGTCGGAAGGCTGAGTCGGGTGCTTGCCGACGGTTAGCCTACCGGTCTCCCGGTCCTGAAGGACATAGTCGGTGAAAGTTCCACCGACGTCTATTCCGAGTCGATAACGCAACTAAAGCTCCATAGGAAAGCCGCCGAATGCCTCGGCGTCCATTATACCCACCCGGTATCTCACCAAAGTGGTATTATCAACCCACACTTCCCCCAGGAGGATCCCGATGCCAGACTACAAAATCACCGTAGGAAACGCAGAAGTCCTCTCCCTTACAGACGGCGCAGACCGAGCCCCCGCCACTACCCTTTTCCCCAACGTAGCTCTCTCCGAGTGGGACGCTTACCCCGGCCTTGTCGGGGATGACGGTAAGATCGACGTCAACTTTGGCAGCTTCGTCATCCGTTCCCAGGGCAAGACCATCCTCGTCGATACGGGATGGGGCAAAGACTATCCCGGCCGACTCATGGACGATTTAACCGAAAAGGGCGTCTCAATCGACGAGATCGAAATAGTCGCCATTACTCACCTGCACGTAGACCATGTCGGTTGGAACATAACCGAGGAGAACGGCGCCTCCCGGCTCACCTTCCCCAACGCCACGTACTACATTCCCAAAGTCGACTACGAATTCTACAACCAGGACCTGGAAAACAACGCCCACATGGCCACCCAGGTAAACCCTCTCGAATCACTCGGCGCTATGGTCTTGGCCGACAGCGAGGTTTCCCTCACCAGCGAAGTAACCATGGTCCCGACTCCCGGCCACACTCCCGGCCACATGAGCCTCGGCATCCTGTCCGACGGAGTGCGCGGTTACATCCTCGGTGACGTCATCAACTTCGCTCCCCAGTCCAACGAGACCCACTGGGAAATCATCTTCGACACCGACCATGCCCTCGCTCGCCAGACAAGGGAAGTAGTGCTGGAACGCCTCCTGCAGGACGGTTCAGTGATCGGAATGGGGCACTACATGCCTCCGAGCTTCGGCAGAATCATAAGAAGTGAAGGCCGTCGGCTCTGGCAGGTCATATAACTCCCCACGTCCCAACTCTAATAAGGGCTTGAGGGCAAGTGCTTCAGCTATCCATGTTCGCCTGGGGATTGGCGAATCTGCGGCCTAGGCTCTGAATCCAGGGCCGTCCAATCCAACCGCGGGCCTCGACTCACCAGCTGCAACCATCGATCCGCTTCGACAGCAAGGGCCCCGGTGTCCAGACCAAGAAACGACGGCGTGAATACCTTCAGCAACCGCAGTCCCTCGCTCAGCTTGTTCCTGGCGCCTTTTACATTATGTCTATCCGAGTGATGAAGCCCTACCGCTATCTTCAGAACGCCCTGGTAGAAGTGCCGCAACGGATAAGGCGTGACCAGCCAGAGGTCTTCCAGAGTCTCGTGGCAGTCCCAGAACAGGCCGGTATTGAACTGCTCAACAGCCTTGTGGAGCTGGGAGGGGGGCGAGTCGGGAAAGGTGTCCTGAAATGGCGCAATCCCCACATCTTCCAGCCTCTCCAGCCAGAGCATATCCGTTTGACGCCTTCGCCGCCTCGGCGGCCACAACGGAAGTTCCGCATGCATGATCAGAAATCGCCTCTATCCATATGGTGCAATCATAACCATTTCCAATTGACGCTAACACGCGCGACCTCATAACATACCGCGCAAGGCGGCTGAAGACCCCAAGCGATTGCGGGAGGCAAGTAATGGACCAGGCACTCAAAGGCGTTCGAATCTTGGATCTCACCCAGTATGAGGCCGGCACCACTTGCACTCAGGCCCTGGCCTGGCTTGGGGCGGACGTCATAAAGGTCGAGTCCCCCGGCCGCGGCGATCCCGGCCGTAAAAGCACTCCCAAGAAGGGAGGGATTGACAGCTACTACTTCATCATCCTCAACTGCAACAAGCGCAGCATCACGCTCAACCTGAAAACTGAAAGAGGCAAGGCCATCTTCTTTGACCTTCTCAAGCGCTCCGACGTGGTCGCCGAGAACATGGGCCCAGGCACCCTCGAACGGCTGGGCCTCTCTTACGAGGTCCTCTCAAAGATTAACCCCCGCGTCATCCTTACGCGGGTTAAGGGTTTCGGGACTTACGGACCCTACAGTCACCTGAAGGCTTTTGACATGGTGGCCCAGGCCACGGGCGGCTGCTATACAACCAATGGCTACCCGGATGGGCCGCCTATGCCTACCGGTGTGTCCTTCGGAGACATCGGGACCGGATATCACGCCGCACTCGGCATTACAGCCGCCCTCTACCAGCGGGAGCGGACGGGTAGAGGCCAGAGCATCGAAGTAGCCATGCAAGACGCTATGGTCAACTTCGCCAGGGTCGGGATGATGCGCTATTACGAAGACCCCGACATCCATATCCGGGGCGCATACCACAGTGGCAAGGCCCCGTCCTGGGTCTACAAATGCGCCCCAGGCGGCCCCGACGACTACGCTTATATCTACGCCGACGAAGGGCCCGCCGGGGCCTGGGAGGCGATCCTAAAGACAATCGGCCGAGAAGACCTCATCGGCGACGAACGATACTCGGACTCCAGAAAGCGCTGGGAACATAACGACGACATTACGGCGATGATCGAAAAGTGGACGACCAAGCACACCAAACATGAAGTGATGAGCATCCTGGGTGGTGCGGGCGCGATAGTCGGGGCCTGCCTCAACCCCCAGGACATTCACACCGACCCCCACCTCATGGAGCGAGGCATGATCGTAGACATAGACCACCCTCAGATTGGCAAGTTCAGGACCCTCGGCTCTCCCATCCAGATGTCGGACTCCCCGACCACCGTCACCGCCGCTCCCTTGTTGGGACAGCATACTTCCGAGGTGCTGAACGAAATCTTGGACTACGGGCCAGAGGATATAAGAGAGTTGGCCGGACAGGGAGTTGTCTAGACCCTGCTTCCTCCTTGAAGAGTAAAAGACAAGGGCGAATGTGCGAGGCACATTCGCCCTTGTCTTTTCACCCTCAGAGTAGTGTGAACGTCTCTCAGTCGGCGTTAGCGATTCATATCCGAAATCTGCTTGTGTATTACCCGGTCGATCTGGGAGCCGATCTGGTCGCTCATCTTCATCGCCTTCGCCTCGTCGGACTCCCCAGTCTCCTTCTCGAACATCCCCTTGAGCTCCTTGCGGCTCTTGAGGAATGGCATCGACTTCTCTACGAAGTCCTCGCTGTACTTGTGCTTGGCCGGGAACCGATGATTGCTCAAGGACACAAGCTTCCAAGTATCCCCGCTCCCGCAGTTATCGCAAGTCACGCTATCAGGAATCTCGTACTTCCTGGTGAAATGGTTCGTTAAACCGGCGCACTGACGGCACCCAAATTCATATATCGGCATGATTTTTTCGTTCTTACCCTTCTCGACTCTAGCAGCCCTGCCTGCGCTTCTCTATCAGATCTTGCAATCCTTGCCTGCCTATCCCAGTTTGCTGTCTCCCCAGTATTTCATGAAGAGTCTTCTTACCAAGAGACTTGCGATTGTAGGGTATTATAGTTGACCTTATCTCCCCTTCCACCCGCTTCTTGAAGGCTATTCCGTGCCTTGTATTTCGCCCCTCCTCCCATCCATCGTATCTCAGAAGACTCATCATTTCTCTCGATGACAGTGCGGGCAGATCAACCATGCAATGAAACTACTACGGGCGTTATGTCGGACACAGCCGGCAAAATGAATATCTGTGGTTGAAAAAGCCGTAATTCCCGCCCGTTGTTCCATGGACTTACCGGCAAACTCGTAGACGTTTCAGTAGGCATGTCCGTGTGCAATTCTACTCCCCACTCATCAAACACTTGTCCCAGCCGTCCGGTTTCCTCCAAAGTGGCCAAATGCAGACCCACCAGGTCCCTCAACTCCTCCTCCAACTGCGCCAGTGATTCAGCCGAGGTAGCCGTACCCAGCTCCACGCACTTCCCAAACCACCCGTCCTCCTCTTGCTCGAAGCGAAATGTCAGCACAACGAAGCTCATCGTCCTCCTCCTGCTCTTTCGCGGGACTCTACCGATATTATAACCACTGTCAACATCAATCCATGTACTGCGTATACCAGGCCTATCCCCCCTATCCAAACCCGTATATCCGCGCCGCGTTCCCATACACAATCTTGCGCTTGGATTCCTCGCTGACGGTCTGGAAGGTCTTTTCGATGACCTCCTGGGAGTGAGGAAAAGTGCCCTCGTCGTGGGGGTAGTCGCTGCCCCACACCAGGCAGTCGTCGCCGAGCACGGGTATGGTGAGAAGTGCCACCGGGTCGTCTCCGAAAGTGACGTGACCCTGGCGCCGGAAGTAATCGCTGGGCTTCATGGGCAGCTTGGGCGAAATCCACATGTGCTTCTTATCCACCTGCTCGTCGAGGGCGTACAGTAGCCACGCGAGCCACCCCGCCCCGCACTCGATTACTCCTAGATTGATCCCCGGGTGCCGCTCCAGCATCCCCGAGCTTATAAGCATCGACGCGGGTTCCAGGCCTGCGGCCATGCTCATGACCATGAAGTTAAGCGCCCCACCAAAGCCATTCTCCTCACCCCAGTCCTCAGGGTATGTGTCCTCGGCGTCGGTGAAGGCGTGCAGGTTGAGGACCAGGCCGGCGTCCTCGACGGCGTCCCATAGGGGCTCGTAGTCCGGCTGGTTGTAGGGTTTGCCCCTGACGGAAATGGGGATCTTCACAGCTCTATATCCCAGCTTGCTGACCCTCTTAACTTCTTCGACCGCAGTAGGGATGTCCGTTACGGGAATCACCCCCACTGGTACGAAGCGGTGCAAGTGGTCACGAAAGAGGTTTATGGCCCAGTCGTTATAGGCCTGGGCGACGGCGAACTGGTAGCCGGCGTCGAAAGATTTGTGAAGCCCGAGAGTCTCATTGGGGTAGATAATCTCGCCGTAGATGCCGTCTTTGGCGATGTCCGTAAGCCGCCGCTCAATGTCCCGGCCGCCGGAGTCGTCATCTCGGAACTCACGCACTTGGTCTTCTTCGGTCTCCCGGGCCTCGGCGATGTCCAGCCTTCTCGGCTTCCGTCCCTCGACCATCCGATACTCGACACCGTCGATAACCTCTACGTGAGGGAGCCGAGCGAGGTGTTCCTCCGACAATCGAGCCGTATACATCTCCTTGGGCTCCTGCACATGAGAATCCCCGGAGATAATTCTTGTTTCAATCATTTCGTCAACTCCCCAATCTTCTGATCGATGTCACCCCGATCCTTGTCTCCCATTATATTACGATGAGTTCGTCCACAATAATCTCTAATCCTACAAAATCCTATCCACACCCCCCATACGTCATTCCGGTCGCCGAGAGCCTGTATCTATCCCCAAGGGAGGAGGTTCCGTTCGCCCTGAGCCCCGTCGAAGGGTTTCAAGAACGGAACGGGGTGGGGCTCCTCTCCTCTCAGATGTGACGCCAACCCCTTGACTCGATATGAACATGTGTACTATATTATTCCCCAGGTGCCGACCTAGCACGTCGGCCCTATATAGGGAAAGAACCAAAGGAGTCCCATGAGTCGCACTAGCCTATTCAGGCCCCGCCGACACCGAGCGGTATGCCACCGCCCGGCCACCGGCACGCGCCTCCTCCCCAGCCCCTTTCCATCCACCATCCTGCTTCTTAACTCCCACTACAAGCGCTGCCCAAAGGCCCTACGCCTACGCCTTCGCAGCGATCAATCATCGTCCCGCCCCCTGCATGGAAGGTTCCCGGACAAATCACGGCACACCCTCTCCCAGGGCTGCTGCCAAGTGCGCGCCCCACTCACCCGGCGCATCCGTTTCGCCTCCTCAGGCGACGCCCCGGAGCACGGCGTCATGTCGCTCCCTCGGGCCATAGCGCCCCCTCGGGCCTTCGTGCCCTTCCCGGACTCCACCGGCGCAGACCTTGCCGGCCAGTCCGAACAGTCGGACAACCTCCGACTCAAAACAAACGCACCATTTAAGGATTCCACCGTCGTCACAACCGGAGAACTTCCGACTACGAACGCCGGTCACGGGTCCCCGCTCCCGTCCCTTAGGACGGTCGAGCACTTCTGGTGGTCGAGACCGCCCCACAGCGAGATTTCCTCGCTTCTCCTCCACGTCCTCTCAGAAGTTAGGGGCTGTCGCAGAGCCGTCACCGATGTCAACCCTCCGCTGAGGCGGACACCACCCATCGGCACAGGCGTAGACGCCTTCTCGCGCAACCGTCCGGGACCTTCCATCACCTCCCTCCCCCTTGCCCACTTCCCCACTGGGGACGACCGGCCAGCCGCCCAGGGTGTGGGCGCCCCGATTGGGGCGTCCACACCCCTCCCCCTCCCTTTTACCATTCCGAGGCTTCGCGAGGAATCTCGGACTTGCCCGCTCACCCTTCCCCCCTCTCCCCTCACCCCACTCACGAAAGGAACCGCCCACTAGTCCACACCTCCAATACGCGAAAAAACCGGTTTTCCCGGAAAACAATCAAACATCACGCCTGAGCCCGCACATCAATCAAAGGCCCGCCTCAGAAAGCCCAGACTCCCTTGCCTTAAACCCATGTCCCTCGGCAAGCTCGCGGCGTATAATCGCCCGGTGCCCCATGCCAACCCCAGGAGGTGTCGACACCCATGAATTACGACATGGAGATACCAACCAGCCGAGAATCGGTCTTCGTTCCCATCCCATTCGCCGGGCCCCGGGAGATAGTCAAGATAGTCCAGGACGCCGAGAAGCTCGGCTA
Organism: Dehalococcoidia bacterium; assembly: GCA_965197585.1. Classification (GTDB taxonomy): domain Bacteria; phylum Chloroflexota; class Dehalococcoidia; order Plut-88900; family Plut-88900; genus Plut-88900. Next base: position 504,311 of record OZ240215.1, on the reverse strand, counting down.
TCACACCGTCTGGGGCACCGACTTCATGACCCTCGCCCCTGGTGTAGCCCCCGTGGAAGACCCCGACCCGCCTAACTGGTACGAGCTCATCGTGTCCTTATCCTACCTGGCGGCCGTAACGGACAAGATCGTGCTTGGAACCGGTGTCGTCCTGCTCCCCTATCGGGACCCGATAATCCTGGCCCGGCAGATCACGACTCTGGACCACTTCAGCAACGGCAGGGTTGCCTTGGGCATAGGCCTCGGCAACCGAGCCGAGTATGAAATGATCCAACCCAGAATGCGCCGCGTACACCGGGGCCGCATGCTCGACGAGAAGATGGAGGCCCTGCACCGGCTCCTGGGTCACTCCGAACGATCCGTCAGCTATTCCGGTAAGTACGTAGAGTTCCGTGACGTGGAGGTATTTCCCAAGCCCGTCCAGAACCCCCTTCCCATCTACGCCCCCGGCCGGAACCCCGACGCCCTTAGCCGCATCGCACGGTGGGGCAACGGGCTGTTTACTCAGGCCTCGGCGGGCAGAAGCGCCATCGAGGCCCTGGAGCCTCTCCTTGAAGCACAGGGCCGTAGCATGGACGAGATCAACGTAGTAGCCGAAGGAGAGCTGAGCCTCGCCGCCACCCACGAGGAAGCGGTTGAGCACTACCGCACCAGCCGACAGGGGATGATGCGCCTCGCGAGGGGTGTTCCCTTAGATACCATCGTCGAACAGAACTGGATCGGAACCGTGGATGAGGTGATCGATAAGATCGGCGGGCTGAAGGAGCAGGGTTTCGACCACGTCAACGCGTTGCACATCGCCGGTGACACCATCCCCGAAATGATGGAGCAGGTCGAGTCCTTCGCCAAGGACGTGATGGCGAAGGTGGGGTGAGGAATGGGTTAGTCGGGGGTGGGGGAGGAGCGTTCTGCCGATGGGGGGAGGTCCCATTTCTTGGACAGGAGGAGGGCGGCGACTGTCATAAACAGGGGAGCCATGCTGGTGATGGTGATGGCCAGCCGGACGTCCGAGGTGAGGTCCTGTATGACCCCTGAGATGATCGGGCCCAGGAAGGCGCCACCCCATAGGGACATGAAGAGGGCCGAGACGGCGACGACGGTTTCCCGGGGTTTGATGCCCGGGAGTTCGTATGGGATGGTCGTGGCGGCGGGGAAGAAGGTCCACCCGAGGCTCTGCACCACAAACAGCAGGACCAGGATCCACAAGGGTCCTACCCAAAGCAATCCCATAGAGGAAGCGACGAGGATGATCCCGGAAAGCATAAGCACCGTCCTCTTGCCTCCCTTGTGGCTCACGTAGAGCCCGACGCTGAGCCCGGTAAAGGATGTAAAGAGGCCCCCGATGCCCATCACCACCGCGGATTCGAGTTCCGACATTCCAAAATGGTCGAGGCGGAAGCTGGGCCAGAATGTGGAGAAACCGGTGAAGTTGATGCCCTGGCCGAACATCCCGAAAGCAAGAAGCCAAAGCTCCTTATAGCGCTTGACGATTGCGAAGGGGTTTATGCGTTCGGTCGGGGCCTGCCGTGCGGCCTCCAAGTTCTTGCCATCCTTGCCGAGAAACAGCCATCCCATGGTCAAGGCCACCAGGCTCAAGGCTATGACGTTGGATGCGTTGCGCCAGCTATCATCCAGCACCCTGATGAGCAGGGGCACGGCCATAATGCCGAGAGCCACGAAGCCCCACATGAAGTTGCCCATGGTGTTAGCAATTACGATCTCCCGGGGCGGGACCCAGCGGCGGATGAGCATGACCCAGGCGGGTTCTCGGGCGACGGCGGTTACGCCGTAGAGGAACCTGCCGAGAAGGAGCAGGATGTATATCGGGGCCCAAGCCTGGAAGAAGATGAAGCCCGCTGCACAGAAGAGGCTGATGGTGGTGATGTGCTTGGGGTTGAAACGGCTAAGGAACCAGCCGAAGGGAACGGCCAGGAGGATATTGGCGAGCTGGGATGCGCCGCCCAGGAAGCCTTCCTGCAAGCCCGTTAGTCCAAGTTCCTCCCGAATGCTGGGCAGCATTAGGCCAAGGCTGGACAGGAAGACAAAGCTCCAGAGATGAGGCAGCATCCAGGAACTGAGCACGACCCATCGGTATCGGGGGTAGACGGGGGTAGGGGCGTAGGCTGTAGTCATCGACTCGGGCCCCGATTGGCGCGGAGGCCCTGGTCAAGTGCCCCTGAATTACCGGGCAGTTTCATTGCTGTAAGGCGGCACAAGTCTATGCCTGCTCCATGGCCTTTCGGGACCGCAAGAGGTTTATGAGTCCGACTACGGCTACCACGGTCCAGGTGCCCTCCAGTATCACGAAGGGGAAGAACTCAATGAGGATTGAGGCGGTGCAGGCCAGCGCTCCCCCAACAAGGTTGAGAAGGACGTATTTGTAGGTGCGGCGTTGCATCAGGCCAAACAGGTTGAGAGAGAACCCAACAAGAATCATGCTTACGCCTATGGTACCCAGCACTTCGGCAAACGACATTTCAGTCCTCGAACGTGGTGCAGTTTTTGACAAGGGAGTGGGTCGGCACCCGATTAGGTTACCTTAACCCCACAGCTTGGAGAAGTTTAACGCCCTGGGACAATGCCCATATGCCTCTTCAATGCTCACCATGATTCCCTGCTGCACTTTCGAGTTGTCGTCCGGATTGTGGACTTCCAGCTCGACTTCCAAACGTGCAAGCTCTTCTTTGCTCACGAATTCCATCGTCCCGTTCACGCGCACCGTATCTCCGATGCCCGGAATGAAGAAGATCAGACCGACGTGGGGATTGTCCGTCATGTTCAGATAGGACTGGAACAGCCTGTTCCCGGCAACGTCGGGGATGAGCAGGCGAGTGTCGTCCAGGACCTTTACGAAACCGGGCATACCGCCCTTAGGCGATGCGTCGCAGGTGCCGTCGGCGCTGCTTGTGGCCATTACCAGAAATGGCGATTGTTGGATGAATTCCTTTTCCTTGTCGGATAGGAAAGACTTAACCTTGGTCGCAGGCCTTTTCTTGGGGAACCCGAATTCGCGGGTAAACTTGTTGTCAAATGTCTTTTCTAAGTTTTCTACTTCGATCATCTCATTACTCTCCAACGCAGTCAGCCCAGGCTATATAGCTCTGCGGCATTTGTATATGTGATCCGCCTCTGTTCCTGCTCCGTTAGTCCTCCCAACACCTGAGTCAGCACTTGCCTTGATCGTGGCCAGGTCGACTCTCGGTGTGGGTAGTCCGAGCCCCACATTACCCTATCGACCCCTACCATAGAAAGTAGCGGCACGAATACCGGGTCCTCCATGAAGGTGAAAAGAACGTTCTGTCTTATGAAGTCACTCGGAAGCTTGCCGTCCTTGAAGCGTATTTCCGACACGTACCCATGTTCGGAATAGGTCATGTCCATGCGGTGTATGAAGTGCGGCGCCCAGCCTACGTCGTGCTCAACTACAGCCAACTGGAGGCCAGGGTAACGCTCGAACACGCCTGCGAAGACCATATCGGCAACGGAGCGCATGGCCCAATAGTGGTAGGTAGATCTGAAGGCTGCGTCACCGGACTTCTGCACGGTCATGGCAAAGTCGCCAATGCTGAACCTGCCGGGCCCCGGCCTTTCCGAGCCCGCGTGCATGCTCAGAGGCATACGCAGATCCTCGGCCTTTTCCCAAAACGAGTTGTAGAAGGGCAGGCGGTAGGGCGATTCATCTCCCGGATAGGTAGCCACGGCTGCAGAGCGCAATCCTAACTTGGAGCACCTGTGCAGTTCATCTACAGCATCCTCGGTGTTTTCTACGTTTATAAGGGCTGCGCCAGCCAGCTTACTTGGAAAAGCCCCGACAAATTCAGACGTCCAGTCATTCACCGCACGAAAACAGGCCGACATCAGCTCTCCATTAACGGGCGAAGTATAGATGCGGGTCCCGATGGTCGAGTAGACCATCTCGGCCTCGACGCCATCCTGCGCCATGGCCTCTACCCGAGCTTTGGGTTCGTACGCCGCTTCGGGGACCTCTTCCATTCGGGCGGCAAGCCCCAGGTTCGACAATCCCTCATACCGACGCCCAGCCTGCGAAGGCGCACCCAACGACCCCAAATTAACCCCATCTCCCACCACCCAACGATGCACTCCATCTTCCTCTACAAGCCTCGGGGCGGCATCCTTGAACCGGCTATCTATCCTCTCCTGCCAAAGGTCGGGAGGTTCTACAACGTGGGAGTCAGCAGAGATCAGCGAAGTTATGGCCATGGGCTTTATGTGATGATCCTTAGGAGTCGTGGGTCTCCATAGCTAACAGGCAGACTGGGCATCAGGCCTCCGTCCAGTGGCCGGGGAATGCAGGACTGTCGGGACCTATTGGGGGCTGGCGGAGAGGGTGGGATTCGTCTTTAGCTACGAGCTACCTACAATTTGGTTTCATTCCCACAATGCTTACCACACTCATAGGGCGAAAGTAACGCCCCTGAAGATTGCCACGCAATGTATGGTATCACGCCTTCACCTATGACTATGACCGGAGTGACTGGATCTGGTTTGCGGAACGCATCTAAGTGCCGGTCGCGTTGGGCCTTGATTAGAAGTTCGAGTCTGATCAAGCACACCTAAGCGTACTGTACTGCCAACTTTTCGGTGGGTAGTGTCAATCTAGGTTGTACTCCCACAAGTAGGGGAAGCGCCCACTAGTTCGAATCCAGTCTGGTGGACCGCGTGGATGGCTCCCGGTCGGCGTTGGCCAGAGTGTCTACGGGACCGGCCGGCAATGACTATGCCTCTGGATGGCGCCGTGGTGGCTCTGACAGATTAAATTCTCGATGTTGGGACGCCGAAGGATGACGGGTGAGGTCGAGGAAGTCGATTATCGAAGGGGCGGCGGGAACGTCGAACGACTGATGGCGCTGCCACACGAGCGCGGAGCCTCCGGGCGGTCCGGGCAGGGGTCCGGAGCCAAAGCGGAGAGTTGCGTCTTGGAGGCTACCCCGGGAGCGGGTTACCCAAGAGGCCGACTCGACGAAGAGCTAGTGTACAGCGATGTGAGGCTGGTGATCGTCGCGTGGCGGAGTCGCCCGCCGCCACGCGACGATTGGTAGCTGGCGCTGAGGAGCATACAGTCAGGAACATAGCCATCCTGACCAGCGAGGTCAATCCAATCCTTGTCAGCCGCTGCGTGCGACCCAACTGGAAGTCCCCCATCACGATCAAGCCGCTCAGTTGAATTAGGAAGACAAGCTTCCGCTTACTCACTATCGAATAGGCGAGGATCGGGCGGGGCGTAGCCGTGAGTGTCGGAATCGCTGCGGCGGTCTGAAACAAGCAAAAGGCCCCCGCTGTTACAGCAGGGGACGCTGGGACGGCGATGTTCACTCACATACCACCCCGTCGCCGTCTCGGTCGTCCATGTAGGGGTACGCTGGGTGGCCACGGTGAACGGGAGCGATGCGGTGGGCACACGCTTCCGCGCAGGTGATACAGCCATCGCCGTTGTCGTCGTACAACCGGAGGGCATCGATGTTCGCTCCACCTCCCGTAGATAGGCTCGGAGTCGCCGTTTGGAGCGGACGGGACTGCTGCACAACCATAGTGGCCGAAGTGCAGCCCGCCAGGATGCTCTCCAGCACGTCGCGTTCACGCTAGTCGATGGTGAGGGTGTATTGCTGGCGCACCTTGACCACGCGGTTTGCGAACCAGCATTGGTTCAGGTCGGGGAGCCAGTCCGCCGCGTCCTTGTCGCTCTTCTGCGAACGGTTGACTGAAGGGCTGGCAAGGGTCAGGTTCAGCAGGCCAGAGGCAAAACCGCCGCTTCGTCGCAGTATCCGCTGCGCAGAGGCCGCTGTCGTGGGCCTCGGAGCGTGCGACAATGTGCTCGATGTCGGTCTCAGATGTGCTGTCGAACCATGAGCCGGTGTACGGCCGTAGATGATGCCGCCCATGCTGGCAACGATGCGCGGCTCTACAGACTGCGAATAGCGGTAGTCGACAGGGTTGTACTCCGAGCAGCGGTGCTCGGCGGCGACCATAAGACCTCGCCAAGTATCGGTTCCAGCCGTCGTGTGGGGTGTTGCCGTTGGTTCGGGCGTCGGGCTGGCCGCCGGTGTAGTCGCGGCAGCGAGTGGGGTCGGTGCTGGCGTAGGGGAGATGAGGTAGCAGGCCATGGCGTTGCAGCAACGGTCGGACCGGATTCGAGAGCGAGAGGAGTGTCGGTTGGTGCCGGCGTTGGAACGGCATTGCACACTGCGAAAGCTATGACCAGCAGAAGTAGGGAGAGCCAGCGAATCAACACGCCTGAAGAAACCTCACTCAGCCCACGGATGCTCGTAGTCAGTTGTATCGACTAACCTCCTCCCCGTGTCGGAAACATCATACCAATACAGTTTCCCATCTGCAGGGGAATAGACAACTTGGTTGGCCTCTACGTGGCATGCCCATGAAGCATATAGATGAAATGTGATAGGTTCATTCGAATAGAAGCGGAATATCCGTCCACATATTAGGATTGGCTTAGGGGTCGCGTCAAAATTCCTTGTCCGTACGTAAGGCAGGAAGTCTAATCGTTTGGCCAATACATCAAGGAGTGCCGAAAAACGCCCCGGCGTCCCTTTCGGTCTTTGTTGATGTCCAGAAGCGAACCATGGCTTGGTATCTTCCTCGAAAATCCTCAACCATTTTGTTATTTCACTCTTTTTCTTAGTTTCTATGGGGTGGTACTCAACGTAGTCGAACAAGGATTGTAGGGTCAATTGGTATTGACTGATGTCTATGTCTGCCAAACTATCAAACGCCCGGCGTGCCTCATCGCTTATCGCTATCCCTGCTGCGGGGTACGCTCGTAAGTCATTGGCCATGTATGTGCGATAGAAAGCCATCTCACTTTCTACTTCCCTGAGTTTCTCTACAAAGCCAGTGAGGGCCGCCCGTTCTCTTCGCCCTCTAAGCCATGAATCGCCAGACAATGCAAAGGCCTGGCTCAAAATAGCCCCTAGTCCGGCACCGAGGATGAGGAGAACTACATCGCCTGAGGTTGCGTTGCCCAGTAGAATGGCAGCCGCCGCGATGCCACCGAGAACTACTAAGGTTCCTAAGAATGCTACTACTCTCACAAGTATGCCCATCACTCGTAAGCACCCACTGAGAGGTCGGCAATAACAGAGGCTTCGACGACCTCTGAGTTCTCGTTGTCCATCCCTCTGTCCATGCCCACTACCTGTCCGCTGTGTCAGAGAGGCCAGCTGATAGTCTACACTTACGATTGGTCCGGGAGGAACCCATCAAGTTCAGAGAGTAACTCTTGTCCAATGCCCCGGCGGTGAACGCGGGGACGATGTCCAACTCGTGCATCGACTGTATCAGTACACAAATGTTGTAGCCCGCGGCCACTACGACGACCGCGGCTGCTCATCGAACCACTTCAGACTTGGGATCAGGGCCTTGGCGCGCTGGGCAGCTGTTGTGACCGGCAACGTGGCGGTTCTAGCACTGTCGGAGGGCTGGGAGACCGCCGGAGGGTCTGTCCCCGACCCTCTCTCTACAGCACCAACCTGAACCTCAGCGTGAAGATTCTTGTGATCCAATTGACACGCACTCAGGCTGAGGGGACTCAGGGTCAGGAGAATCAGGGTCTGAGGAGTCATCGTCGATGGGTATAGCCAGCGTGATGTCCACGTTGTTGTCCCTGTCGATGATGACCTGTTCCACGAGCTTCTGGAGATAATCGTGGCGCTCCTCGGAGGTCAACTCGTCCAAGCCCTGGCCGAACTCTTTTGCCCAGGCTAGGACCTCCTCCATCAGTCGCCGCTTTTCGGTTCCGCTCGCCTCACGAGCCCGGTAATCGTCCAGCTTCGCCCTAGCGCTCTCAAGCCGCTCGGTGATGAACCTGCGCTGGAGGTCGAGTTGGGCCTCGGTGATCTTCCCCGACACGAACAGCCTGATGGCGCGATCCTCTTCCATCTGGATGCTCCGCAGGTCTCGCTCGGCCTGGGCGATCTCTTCCTCCATTCCGCCGCCCTCCTGAGAATCGAGGGTGGCGATACCGGCGACGATCAGGTCGGGGTTCTGGAGCACCCGCTTCACCTCGCTCCATATCGGCTCCTCCAACTGCTCCGCCCGGATGTAGGGACGCTCACGGCAGCGCAAGCGGAGGCTCTGAGTGCCGTTGCACATGTAGTAGCGTCTGGGGGTGGTCAGTTCGTAGGTGTAAGCCTTGCCGTTCCGAACGCTGGTGGTTGTCCAGGAGGCCCTCGTGTGGAAGTTGCGGCCGCACTCCCCGCATTTCAGCAGGTGCTGCAACAGGTAGAGCACCTTCGTGTTCCTCTTGGCCTTTATGCTTCGCTGCTTCTTCAACTTCTGCGCCCGCTCCCAGGTCTCGTCGTCGATGACTTGCGGCATCGGGATCTCAATCCAAGTGTCCCTCGGCTGATCGTAGACCTTCATGCCGTCCTCGGTGGAGACATGGCGGTACTTGCCGTATACCCAAGTGCCCGTGTAGGTGGTGTTCCCCAGGATGTGGTGCACGCGGGACTGAAGCCACGTCAGCTTGCCGGCCTGTGTGGGGACCCCTTCGTCGGTCAGCTGCACGGCAATGGAGTAGGCCCTCATGCCCTCATGGACGTACATGTGGAAGATGCGACGGACGACCTCCGCCTGCTCTTCCACGACCTCCGGCCTGCCGTCATCGCCAATGCGGTACCCGTAGGGGAGGTTTCCCGTGGGCACCCGTCTTTGCTTGGCCGTACCCCGCTTGCCCATGGTGGACCGCTCCCGGAAGTTGTCCAACTCGATCTTACCGATGGCCGCCATGAGTCCGAAGGTCTTCATGTCGATGGCGTCCAAGACGGCTTCCAGCCGAATCTGGTGGGCCTCGACGACCTCCATGAGGGCAGCGGCGGGGTACATGCCCCGGCTGAGGCGGTCGGACTTCCAGCACACGATGGTATCGAAGCGTCCGCGTCTAGCGTCGGCCAGCATCCGCTGGAACTCGGGTCGCTTCTTCGACCAGCCCCGGCCCACCTCCTGGTAGCGCGCGGTGATGGTCAGTCCCTTGCTCTCGCAGTAGGCTTCCATGTCGCCCGTCTGCTCGGCGATGGAGGTCTTGTCCTCCCCGTCCTGGCTCTTGTCCGATACGCGGGCGTAGATGGCCGCCCGGTTCCCCTCCGTCTTCCTCTTGGTGGTTCTCGCCATGATTGCCTCCTCTTGAATCTCCTGAAATCAAAAAGACCCGCCTCCTGTCGGGAGCGGGTCTGCGAGTAGTACAATCTATTCGCATCACCTGTCTCCGCAGGTGGCGCCACGGCCCGGGGTGTTTGCAGCATCGCCGGGCCAACTTCTGCCCACCATCACACCGCGATTGGCGGGGTAGCGTCAAAGGACTGGCTACTACTGGAGGGAAGTGCAAAACTCTAATGAGACGTGTTCCGCTCGTACTGTGATACATGGAGTTATCGGAGATTTCGTTAGGGGCCGGGCGGGTGGTGGTCGTGGGACCTACGAGGAATAGACGCACACTCTCGGCAGAGTTGCTCTTCCTGCTCCAAGAGCTTAACCACTGATGACGCGACCCAACGATCTGAAACTCTCAACTGCCGCCAAGCTGTAGACGACTGTAGTTGGACCTTTATTTGACTACAATCGTTTTCGTGGATCATCGCCAGTACCTCATCAAAGACGATAATCGCGGGCGATGGGGCCATTCCTGCCTCGACGGGTACAATGGACCCCTCTCCCGGCTCAAGTGTCCTCGCGACATCGGCAATCATCTCCGGGCTGACGGACTCGAGGGCGAGCCCCATTTCCAATGAATGTGGGTTTATCTCGATCTTCATATTGTTCAGGTGTCGTACTAAGACCAATACATTACTGGCTGTCAGGCTCAAAATGCTCCGCTGAAGCCCTAAGGCGACAACCAAAGTTTGGGCTCGCCTGAAGAAGTCGTCTTCGGCATCCTTGCTGCGATGAATGATCCAATTTCTGAGCAATCGCCACTCCCCCATCAGGTCAGCTTTCACATGACAGGGGTCTACTCCCACGGCGGTCGCGATCTTCGGTCGGACGGTCTCTTCCCACAGGTGATACATAAAGACGACGAACGAGTTGGCATAGAGACGCTCGAAGTCTCCAGCATCGCCGATCGACTCGATGACTTCCTCCGCAGGCATCTGAGCAAGAATAGCTTCCTCTCTGCCGTCCGGACGCAATGTAGTGATTCTAAGAGGCTCGCTACGGCTGGCCAGGCGCTCTAGATGCTCCCGCATAGCCCTTCGGCTAGACATGATGCCCACGAACCACGTCGTCATCATCTGGCAATCCCGCGAGAACACTTGCATTGCGCGGGTGATGTCGTCCGTAGACTCGTCGCTGACCGGCGGTATACCTATGTACATGAGAGTCAACGTACCACTAGGCAAGCCTATTTGGTGCATCACCGTGGTGGGTGGTATGTCCCCTTCAATCCAGGTCCATGTTGTGCCCTTGCCGTCGCCACAATCAGGACATGCAATGACGGGGCTTCCTTTATCAAAGTCGTGAGTATGCCCACAGTCGGCGCGATACGTACCTGGAAAATCAAATTTATTGCTGTCTGACACCTATTACTCCCTCCTTCAGTGTGTACGGATGACTAGTACGTTGGCAGCACGACCACGCCCCGTTCCGGCGAGACTTCTCTCGCTCATCCGTGCAGGTCATTTAGCTGGTCCAGCATTTCTTGTACTCATCTCCTACTGCTCTCAAAGGCTACCGGACAAAGCGCCGCGAATCGCCTGCAACAACGCCGCATCGTCCTGGTAAGGCACGAAGGTCTCCTTGGCTTTCCCGTCCTCACGATGGTCGATCTTATATGGAGCGTTCTGGGCGCTTCCACTCTTGATCGTCTGTGCGACATAGACGACCTTATTCTTATCGCCTGGATCAGCCAGTAAGTTGAGTCGTGCTCCATATCGCTTTGTCATGTCTTCTGCTTACTCCCTTGAGTGGAACTATTGGGTAGCGTTACCACCCTGCTGGTTTGGTAATGACTCCGATCTTGTCGGTAAGAGTGTGTGGGAACAGGCTCCGTCTCAGGTGGCTCTTCCAGAGGCGCTTGACGTAGGTTGCGGCGTCCGCCAACTCCCTCGGACTGCTGTTCCTTGGGTCCGGGTTGACTAGCGTGACCCGAAGCCCCAGGTCGTCCCGGACATACCGCATCGCTCCCGCAAAGTCGGCGTCGTTGGACACGACGACCGCCTGCTCGTACTCCCCGTTGAACCCGTCCACCAGCAGGCGGGTGGCGAGGTTCACGTCCGACCCCTTCTCCTCCGAGTCCCTCACCAGAACGTAAGGGGGCAGCCCCGTCACAGGCTCCGCTAGCGGACGGCGCTTGACGCCGGACCGGAACACGCCGTAGTACGCGTCGAAGCCGGGCAGCGTCGCCAGCGCTCTCAGATACGCCTGCTGCCGCTGGCGTTGAGAGGGATTCCCAGGACGGGCGTTGAGCCGCGCGGTGAAGTAGGAGACCCGGTTGATCGAGTCCTGGGGAAGGAGCGTCTCGGCCAGCCTCCGTAGGTCCAGCCACCTGAACGGCGTGTCCTTCAGGGCGCGGTAGTAGAGAGTGAAGCCGTCGATGTAGACGTTGGTGATCAATCGCTACTCCCACACAAAGACAGAGACCGTCCCGGAGGACGGTCTCGACCCTACCGCCGAAGAGATAGGGGTGGTGTTCAAAACATACCACGAGCGGTGTCGGCTGTCAACGCTCCGCAATATTATGCGTAAATATCCGACAGGTGGAAGACTCCTTTCTTGAGAGGGGGCTTTAGTCCGAGGGCGAGGTGTGGGCGGTGGTAGTGATACCGATCCAGGAACTGCTCTACTAATCTCCGGCACTGGGGAAGGTCCTGGGCGCTGTAGCGGGTCCAGCCCAGACATTCTTTCCGCACTGTCCGGTTGAAGCTCTCGATGTAGGCCTGCTCGTTCTTCTTGTAGGGCCGAGCCACCCGGTGTCGTTGGCAGTAGGCCAACACCCGCTCTGCAAAGGCCTCTTTGAACTCACTGCCCCCGTCCGTTTGGATCAACTCCACCCTGCCATCGAAGCGCCGTGTCATCGCTTGTTCCAGGAAGGCACAGCCGTAAGCGGCGGTCAGGGAGGGGGCTAACAGGATGTCTGCCTCCCTGGTGTATATGTCGATGCCGGTGAAGGCAAACAGGCCTCCAAACATCACCGTGTCCATCTGTACCACCTGGCGAGGGCTGCTGGCCGTGGGCACCGGCCCTCTACGCCGATTCTTCTTCCACTTGGAACGGATGATGTACTTCTCCTTCAGGATCTCATATATCTTAGGCACTGACAGGCGTACCCCGTGTTCCCGCTCCAGGAAGTAGGCGATCTTCTGTCCACAGCACCCCGCCTCCCGCTCCCTAATGGCCCAAATCCATCGCTTCACCATCGGGTCGACCCGCCTCCCTAACCTGGGCCCCTTCTTGGCTTGCTCGTATCGCCCAAGGAAGGGCAGCAGCCCCTGTTCTTGGATGCCCCGAACCCACAGATGGACCGTCTCCCGGTGTTTACCCAGCTGCCGCGCTATCTGCGCTTTTGTCATCCCTTGCTCGTACAACTCCCAGGCCAACGTTATCAGTGTGAGATTTGACATGTCCATGAGCTTACATGGACTGTCGGATTTCTACGGAAACATTGCGCGCTCGATGCCGGTGATAGCCCGTGCAGCCGTGGGTTGCTCAGACCTCTGTCGTTCGTCTTCACACCCACCTCACACCCCACAGTGACCCTCGCACTCGTTCCCGAAGCCGTCTCGCTAGCCGGTCTCTCAGCGACGCCAGGTGCTCATAGATGCTGGGCGGCTCCCAACGGGTGTCGGCGAAGATGGCGCAGTCGGGGATGCGGTCGAATGCCCCCTCGTTTGCCATGAGCGCCATGACGGAGGACTGCACGCCCCCGCCCAGGCTGATCACGGTAAGAGACGGTTCGGGCTTCATCATGCCTCCGCCTCGGTGGTGTCATCAGCTTGCGGGTCGCTCGTGGCAGCGTTCTCGCCGAGCGCGGCCTGCCTGTCCCTGTTGGAGTGCTTGATCATCATGGTGATGATGCGGCGCAGGCGGTCCCGGGCGTCGGGTGAGGGCGTGGAAGAGACCGTGATGACGCCAATCTCAAAGGCGCCGCCGCGGGGCTTTCGCCCTCCGTTCTGTTTCTTCTTATCCTTCATACAGGTCTGGTCCATCGGTCATATCGCGGGGCGCACGTGGCCCCTGCGCTCACGCCCTCGTCTTTTTCGGAAGCCGCCGGACTCTCGTTTTCTCCTTGATGTCGGTCGTGCTCCCTTCGCACCTGGATGCGAGCGTTCTTGAAGCCTGAAGCTGTCCTATCCAGGGCCGCGGAGGCCCCCGCGTCTATCCGGCCCGGACGCCTTCCGCCGAACCGCTGACGGGCACCTTTATGACCCTAATGGGTGGAAGCAGGTGTCCCAGTCCCAGACTCTCGGCCAGGTCCTGTAGGGCGAGGAGATAGTGGGCGTTGGGCCTGATCCCCGCGTTTCGCCACCGCCACAGCGTGGCGGTCGTCGTTCCCAGCAGCCAGGCGATCTCGTCCCAGGTCTTTCCTGATGCCTCCTTGAAGCGCTCCAGGGCCTGGGGGAAGTCGTCGGGGTAGGCATCGCGGCGGACGCACATGTGGTCCGTGCTCTGGCACTGCATGGGACGTCAGTCCTGCCGGTCCTGCCAGTCCTGCCAGAGGTACAGCTGGAATCCGTCCCCCATGAGGATGTCGAGGCCCCCCGGAATGAGGGCCGCAAGCTTCACGAGGGCGTGGTATCCGTCGCCGTCGGGCTTGACGGGCTTCTTGCCGTTCTTCTTGGGCCGCCACCTGTGCAAGCGCTTCCTGTCGATGCCGCCGGCGTCGGCGAGCTCGTTCCAGGTGAGGTCGCTGGCCTCCTTCAGGCGTTCGACGCGGTTGGGGAAGTCTTGGGGCAGGGCGCCGCTCTGGTAGGGCGCGACGAGGCCGGCGATCTTGATGCCGGGCTCCAAGCCGTTGGGTGGCTGAAAGTCACTAAAGTTCTTCATCTTGGTCCTCCTCATCGAGCTTGAAGAGCTCGTGAAAGTCCTCGAATCCGAGGGCCTTGAGCATCCTATGGCGGATGCGTCCGGAGGGCGCGCGGCCTGCCGTGACCAGCTTGGACATATAGCCGGAGCTGATCCCTATCTCCTGGGCGAGCCAGTTCTGGGAGCGGTTCAGCAGCGCCAACCGCGCCCAGAGTGACCGGGCGTCGAGGCGCACGGCTGAGCGTGCTCCCCGCCTCCGGCGGCCTCTCGGTTCTTCGTTCCGTTCCGGTTCCATGTGTTGAAGACCTCCTTTCGGTACGGGATGGAGCCGCCGCTCCACTCCCTTCCCGCACGGCGTGTTCAGCGGGCCAGCAGGACGTGTGCGGGCTCCCAGTCGCCGGGAGTCCTCCACGCCCTTCCCAGCGGGCCCAGCGCGTCGATGACCGCGCTGTGGGAGACCCACAGGGGCACGCTGACCCCGGCGCGGTCCATCTCGTCCCCCGCCACTCGCAGGAAGTTGGTGGCGGCGATGTCGTCGTCGAAGACGATCAGGACGGAGGGCCTGGCGCCGTGGTCGTCGATGGGACTGTGAGTTGAGTAGTAGCGCAGATAGGGTGCGATCCGCGTCGCCATCGTCGAGGGGCGCACCGCTCGCCTCTCCCACTCAAGGAAGAAGGGCGAGGCTGCGGGGCCTCTCTTCAGGACGCCGAAGGCGTCGGGGTTGACCGATCGGTTCCGTCCCTCGTGCCTGAAGTGCCTCGATGCCCTCATGGGCGGGTCGATCTGGGCCAGCTCCCACCCCAGGGCGAGGGCCTGCCTTGCCAGGGCTGCGACGAAGGCGTGGACGGCCCCGGTGTGCTCGATGTTCCTGAGCAGCTGGCGGCTCCGACCGCCTGTCACGTTGCGCCACTCCAGCGGGGCCTCGTAGTCCACGGGGGTGACGCTCCACCGTTTGCGCGCGACGGCGACGGAGGTGCGGTCCCTTCGGGCCAGGAGCGCGATCCCCCGTTCGGTGAGGGCCAGTCGTCCGCTGCCGTCGATGGGCCGGGTCACGAGGCCGAACCCTTCCAGGGGGTTGACCAGCTGGGACGCTCGGCGGTCGGAGACGGCCATCAGGCTCGCCAGCTCGGTGCGGAGCGGCCAGGGCCAGTCGTAGATGAGGTCGAGGGCGCGTTTTTCGGCGGGTTTGAGAAGGACGGGCAGGGCGCGGTCTGCGTCCGGGGCGCCGTTGCCGGGCAGGTCCGCCTGCGAGGGATCGGCCTCCACGAGCAACTCTCCCCCGGGAGCCAGCTGCCCCAGGGCGTTCCGCAGGTTCGCGGGGGGACCGGAGGCGGCGGGACGCCACACCTCGTCCTCGGGTCCGGCGAGGGCCGCGTCCCGTTCCAGGGCCAGCAGCGCCTCCACGGTGCGGGGCAGCATCCTGCGGGCGTGCCTCAGCCGCACCTCGTCGGCTACCAGGACGAGGACCGTTCCGGGGCGCGGCCCGTCCCGCAGCTTCCAGAGCCGCCGCGAGAAGCCCGTCCTGTCGGCGGCGTGTCCCTGCCTGGCGATGCCCACGGTCCGCTCTCCGGGGAGGGTCAAGGCGGCGTCGAGGGGACCGGCCCGGTACAGGCGGAGGCCGACCGGGTGGGCGACGCCGGTCACGGTCGATGCCAGGCGGTATATGACGGCCAGGGCGTCCAGCCGGTCCATCAGGACGCGCAGCCACTGGACGGAGACGGGGCGAGAGCGCAGCAGGTCGTCGATGCTGGCGCCCTCGGCCTCGGCCAGTGCGCCCAGGCCCCCGGCGGTGAGGCGGTAGCGGCGGGTCGGGGGTATCAGGTCCGCCGCGTGGGGCACGTGGGCGACGAGGCCCGCGTCCTCCAGCCTGCCGACCGCCTCGTAGACCGCGCTCCTCGACGCGCCGGACATGGCGGCCAGCTCCAGCCGGTCGGCGAAGGGGCACGACGCGATGACGCTGAGCGTCTCCCGTTCACTGGCGTTGATCTTCATCCGGACGCTCCTTCCTCTGCGCCTTGCGCCTGCTGGTCCGCTTCCACCGCTCGGGGCCGTGGGGAGTCTTCTTCTCCTCTGTCTGCGGGCCGCTCTCTTTCAGGGTCTCGACTCCCCTGCGGAACTCCTCCACCTTGCCGTGGCCCTGGGTCTCGGCGTAGGCGAGCTGCTGGGCCGAGACGGTGTAGACGGAGCTGGCCTTGCGGATGCGGTCCGCCCCGTCCCGGTCTCCCGTCTCCGGCTTCCTCACCTCCATCGAGAAGGAGTCCATCCGCTCCGTGCCGACCGTGGCGCGGACGTAGCAGTGGTGGACGGGCAGGGAAACGATGTCCTCCTCGGTCACCCGGTCCTTCCCCAGCTCCCAGACCAGGTGGCGGGCGTCGGAGCCGGCCACCTGGAAGACGGCCAGGCACCCGACGTTGGCGAGCAGGGTGTCGCGCATGGTTCGGGAGAGGTCGTCCAGCTTGGCGAGGCTCTGGGTGGCGAGGATGAAGGAGGCGCCGAACTTGCCCAGCTCGCTGAGCATGGACTCGTAGTCCACGCCGGGCATGGTCTGCATCTCGTCCACGACCACCAGCGCCCCCCGCCGCTCCCGGAGCGCCACGCTCCCCTGCTCCCGGATCACGGCGTCCACGAGGTTGAGGAGGGACGCGCCCACCAGGGCGGCCACGTCTCTGCCCACGGTCCCCTGGGAGGTGGAGACCAGCAGGACTCCCCCGTCGAGGATGGTCTCGCGAATGTCGATGGTGGAGCGGCGCTGGCCGAGGATGGCCCGCGCCCTCTTGGATGATGCGTAGTAGGAGAGGCGGGTCTGGACGGGGGCGAGGGCCTCGGCGCGGTACTGGCGGTGCCAGCTGCCGAAGTCCCTGGCCCACCACTCAAGCAGATAGGGGTCGGAGACCTTCGCCAGGACGGCGTTCCGGTACGGGTCGTTGGACAACAGGCGCAGCCCGTCCAGGATGGTGTGCTGCTCGTTCTCGTCCGTCTCGGGGTGCTCGTTGGCCTCGTGGAGGGTATTGACCGTCTGTTCGAGGATGGACTGCATCCTCGGCCCCCACTGCTCCCACAGGCCCTTGGCGACGCGCACCACCGAGTCGGCGGTGCGGTCGCGGTCGGCGAAGATGCGGGTGTCGAGAAGGTTGATGCCGGGGGAGCGGGAGGCGTCGGACAGGTCGATGACGCGCACCCTGTCCATGAGGGAGTCGGGGACGTGTTCGAGGATCCCGTCGACGAGATCGGTGTGCGGGTCGATGACGACGATGGCGTCGTGGTCCCTGCCCTCGGCCTTCTCCCGCATCTTGTGGACGGCTATGTGATGCATGAGGGTGGACTTGCCCATGCGGGTGCGGGCGACGTAGAGGTGGTGCCTCCTGAGCAGGTCTTCGGGGAAGTGGACGGGCATGGGCTTGCCCGCGGTGGTGTCTCCCACCAGGGCGCCTCCCCTGATTCCCCTGGCCGAGGGGATGAGCCCCTTCGCGCCGGAACGCTCCACCAGGGGCGTCTCGTCGCCCGCTCCGGGCGGGTGCCAGAGGGCGGCCGCCTCGCGGACTCCCAGGACGCTGCGCCTGCCGAGCAGTCCGGGGCCTGCCGGGTGGAGCAGGGCCGGGTCGGGCGCGGCGGGGCGGACCCTGTCCACCTTGAACCGCGCCCCTGCGGGGTTGTCGAAGTGGCGGTATGCGGCGGCCACCGGCCCGAGGAGCTCCCCGGCCCGCTGCCGCCCCGTGTCGGCGGGCAGGACCGCCGTGACCTGTATCTCCGCGTCGAAGGCGATGCGGGACACCTTCTCCCTGATGAGCAGGGGGTCCTCGACGCGGGACCGGGCCTTCTTCCAGCGGTGCCCGCCCATCCGCCTGCGGCCAGCCCCAGGGCCGTGACCGTTCCCAGGAGGGCGGCCTTCCAGATCTCCCCGTCCTGCACCCACAGGTAGCCCTTCAGGGCCGCAAGGGCGCCCAGGCCGAGGACGGCCATTGTGATGCCGTCCATCTGGAGGCGCTTGGTCTGGTAGGTGTAGGCGGGCTCTCGCGGCTCCATGCCGGGCCGCTTGTGGGCCTTGTCCATGTGGTGCTGCGACCAGTCGGGACCGAGGGAGCGCAGCATCAGCCGGGCCACGACGCGCTCCCCCTCGTTCAGGGCCGAGAGGGCGCCCATGAGGGCGATGAGAGGGTCGGAGCCGGGGTCGAGCAGGTCGTCGTCCCTGAAGGTGCGCAGGGGGACGTATTCGGGACAGTCTGCCCGCAGGGTGATGCTCCACGCCTGCTCGCCCTCGCTCATGCGCAGGGGATCGGCGTCGGGGTCCACCTTCCGGATGCGGGCCTGGGGGTAGTGGGCGGAGAGCTGGCCGCGCACCACCTGGTCGTCGAGGCAGCGGGCCATCAGCGTCACGCCGTCCATGTCCCCGGCCAGCTCCAGGGAGAAGGGTTCGGCGACGCCGATGAGCAGGCGACTGGAGAGGGGACCGAATCCTCGGAGGACCTGAAGGTGGTCGTGTCCATCAAGGGCGGCAGGGCCACCATCGGGGTGCAGCAGCCCTCGTCGGCCCCGCACATCGAGACCTTCGACGACCTGGACGTATCCGGGCTGACGCAGGAGGTCTCGGCGGTGGTCGAAAGGGCGAGGGCCAGGTGGGAAGACGCCCCCAAGCATCCCGCCTACGCGAGACCCGCTCCACCGGCCCGGCGCCGGAACCGGCGCGGGCAGGAAGCGGCGCAGGAAGCGTCAACCGAAACGCCGGAGGAGACGCAGGCACAGCAGCAGACGCTGAGGCTGTTCTAGGCCGGACCCTGCCGTATCGCTGCCGGGCGCTTGACTGCAACACACAGGGGGAGGCCGCCGTCGATGTGGCGGTGGTCTCCCCCTGCACGGCCACGTATGTGTGCCTCTTTTGCGTTTCAGACCTGCCGCGTGTCCATGTATGCGGCCCTTTTTGCGTTTCAGGAGGTCTAGCCCGTGTCCGAGCCTGACCAACTGACGTGGTGCGCTCCTTGAGCCGGTCAATAGGCCGGCCGTGCCGCCAGGCGTTTGGGGGTTCGAGTTTCGACTCGGGGCAATCGCCGCGTCATCGACGTGCTTGTCTCATCCCGGGGACCTTGCCCCGAGTCGACGCACTCGGCCTGAGCACTCTCTCAGGTCTACGGGCGTTGCCAGCAGAGCTGGGCATATCGTGCGGACTATACCTGCTGGGAGCTCCGGTCGGTGAAGATATGGCTCAGGCCCAGGGAGTCGGCAAGTTCAAGGAGCGCGACCTGATGAGCCAGGTTGGGTCGTACCCCGTTGAACCTCCAACGTCGTATGGTGAGAGGGTAGGTTCTGAGACGGCGGGCGATCTCCGCCCACGACAGGCCGGACTCCTCCTTGAACCGCTCCAGGCGCTGTGGGAAGTCGTCGGGGAATACGTGGGTCCTTGGGCTGTAGTATGTGTGCGGTCTCAGCATGGCGAGCGGGTCCTCCCGCAGGACTCCCGGACCCTCACCTACGGGATCGTCTGGTACGTGCGGCGGTGGGCGCAGCACGATGGCGGGAGGCGCGAGATGCCGCCGCCTCAGCCGCTCCCGTGTAGGAAGAGCACCCGTCCGGGCGGGCTCACCGCCCCGCCCGGACATCCATGTATGCATGACACCCCGTGTCCTGTAGCTCAGGGGGCTACTGAGGTATAGTGATGTTGACGTAGTTGGACCATCGGCTCTTCTCGTCGCCTCTCAGAGCCTTCACGCGATAGGTGTACTTGACTCCCGGCTCTGTCGCCTCATGGTCAATGAATGTCGTACCGCCAATGGCCTGGCCGTACGGGACCAGTGTGTGCTCCTCATTCCCGGGTCGGCGGCGCAGGACCTCGTAGCCCGTGACGGTCTCGGCTTCCATGGTGGGAGCGTCCCAGGTCAGCACCACCACGCCGTCCACGAGACTCACAACGAGGTCCGTCGGATGTCGATCGGTCGCATCCGGCGACACAACGGTGGTCGTCGCTCCCGGCACGGTGACCCTCGCATCGTCCGAGCACTCGCTGAAGTCGGCCCCGTCCCTGACGGCGCTGACACAGTAGGTGTATTCTGAGCCGGCCTCGGTTGCATCTTGGTCCCGGTACCGTGTCCCGGAGCCCAGACGGTAAATGATCGGCTGAGAATCACGGTATATCCTGTAGCCGGTGATCGAGTCCGTATCCAACATGGGCGCGTACCATGACAGTCTGACCGAACCGTTCTTCCACTGGGCCACGAGGTTGGTCGGGTGTGCAGTCGGTTCGACCACGTAGATGATGCTCCGGCTTATAGAGGCGGTGGGACCGCTGGTCAGCGTCTCCTGGTTCCCTGCGTCGTCGGTGAAGGACACTCTCACGTTGATGACCTTGCCCACGTCATCGTCCGATACAGTGTAAGTTGAGTCGTCAGCATCCTCGATGTCCATGTCTGTGGTCCCGTCGTTGGCAATCCACTGGTAGCTGAATATGGCGTCGTCCAGCCCGTCGTCGTCGGCAATGCCCGACGTCCCCGCCGTCAATGTCTGGCCTGCATGAGCGATTCCGCTGATGGTGGGCTGGCCGGTGGCCAGGCTGTTCGGCTTGGCGGCCACCGCCGCCGTCGCCGCGCTGGTCAGCGTCTCCTCGTTGTCGGCGTCGTCGGTGAAGGACACCCGAACCTGGATGGTCTGTCCCTGCTCGCTGGTTGTAAGCGTGTAGCTGGAGGACGTTGCTCTCGGTATGTCCGACCCTCCGGCAACCCACTGGTAGCTGTACGAAACGTTGGTCAGCCCGTCCTCGTCGGCGATGTCCGTGATGTCCGCCGTCAGCGTCTCTCCCACCTGGGCCGTTCCATCAATGGTGGGCGCTCCCGCGGCCGGAGAGTTGGGCTCGGCCGCAACCACCCCCGTCGCCGCGCTGGTCAGCGTCTCCTCGTGGTCTGCATCGTCGGTGAAGGTCACCCGGACCTGGATGGTCTGGCCCTGCTCACTATTGGTGAGCGTGTAGCTGGAGCCGGTGGCTCCGTCGATGTCCGTACCGCCGGAAATCCACTGGTAGCTGTAGGAAACGTCGTCCAGCCCGTCCTCGTCGGTGATGCCGTTGGTGAGGGCCGTCAGCGTCTCTCCCACCTGTGTGGTCCCGGTGATGGTGGGCTCACCTGTGGCCTCGCGGTTAGGCGCTGCAACAACGGCCACAGTCGCCGCGCTGGTAAGGGCCTCGGCGTTGTCCCGGTCGTCGGTGAAGGACACCTTCACCTTGATGGTCTTGCCCTGGTCGGGGAATACGAGCTTGTGGGTGGAACTGGTCGCGTTCTGAATGTCCACGCCGTCAGCCATCCACTGGTAGCTGTACGACACGTTGGTCAACCCGTCCGCGTCCTCAACATCAGTGGTGTCTGCCGTCAGCATCTCATCCACTCGGACCGTGCCGCTGATGGTCGGCGCGCCCAGGGCCGGGGTATTCTGATCGGACTGCACGAGGTTCACCGACACCTCGTCCCCATCCGACCAGCCCAATCCCGGGTCATCCCACCGGAATCTGTAGGACGCACCGCCATGATCCACCATAGCGTCCGCCGAGCCGAACTCCTCGTCCCCAATCGACAGCACGAAGCCTGTGGAGAACATCTCTTCGTTCAGGCCGAGCCGGAGATCGCCGTCCTTGAGAAAAAGGACCCTGACATAGTGGGTCTTGCCGTCCCATTCGATCTCGGTGGTCGACAGGGACCCCAGGTGGGGATTGCCCCAGTACGAATACCCGGTGAACCCATCCCTTGTCCCCACGGTCATCGTGGCGGACCAGGCGTTGCTAGCCTGCTGCACCACCTCCGTTGCCGCGCTGGTCAGGGTCTCCTCGTTCCCCGCGTCGTCGGTGAATGTCACCCGTACCTTGATGGTCTTGCCAACATCATCGGCGACGAGCGTGTAGGTGGTGTCCGTTGCGTCCGGTATATCGGAGTCGCTGTTCCCCTCGTTCCGAATCCACTGGTGGCTGTATGAGACGTTGGTCAGCCCGTCCGAGTCGGCGACGCTCGAGGCGTCCGCCGTCAGCGTCTCGCCCACGCGGGGCGTGCCGGTGATAGAGGGCGCTCCCGTCGCGGCGCGGTTGGCGGCCACCCTGAGAATCCTGTCGACGCCGGGTTTGTTGGAGGTGGCGATGTACAGCGCCCCGTCGGGGCCGAGCACGGGGGTCCGCAGCCGGCCCTGGCTGCCGTCGAGCTCCGGAACGACGATCTGACCCGCGAAATCGCCCTGTTCCGTGAACTCGAAGACACGAAGCGACTTCGTCTTGAGCGTAGCCACCGCGAGTCGCCCTTCCCACTCCCCCCATTGGGGGCCATCCAGGAAAACGGCCCCGCTGGTTGCCAGGGTGGGGAATCCCGAGGACCATCTGGCCTGGCGGGCAGACGGGAACTTGGCCAGGTCGGTCATGGGGACGCCGGCCTCGTCGGAGTAGTCGTAGAAGACCAACCCGCCGTCGTCCGGGATCGGGTCCCAGCCGTAGTTGCCCCCCGGCGCGAGCAGATTGATCTCGTCGTCGTGTTTCGGGCCGTGCTCCACCAGCCACATCTGGTCCGTGCCCGGGCGGAGAGCCAGGCCCTGGGGGTTGCGGAAGCCGTAGGAGTACACCGGCGAGGAGGCGCCGAACGGATTGCCCGGCGCCCCGGCGCCCGTCCGCGGGTCTATGCGGAGGACCTTGCCGCCCAGGGACGTCAGGTCCTGCGCGCCTGTCACCACCCGCCCGTCGCCGGTCGCGATCCATAGATATCCCTCCGGACCGAATAGCAGCCGGCCTCCCGAGTGCCAGGGGCCGGGCCCGATCGGTATTCCCTCTACCAGGGGATCGACGACGCGTGTGGCTTCGTCGTAGTCCGTGTCGATCGTCCAGGCGATCACCTGCATCTCGCGTCCGGCGTGCCCTTGGAGCGTGTAGAACCGCCGGTTGGTCGTAAAGTCCGGGTCCACGGCCAGCGCCTGCAGGCCGGCGAACCCGTCGACAAGCAGATCTCCGAGATCCGCGTCGACCCGCTTGACGGTGCCGTCGGTCAGCCTCGCGTTCAGCACGCCGGCGCGCTGGGTGAACAGCATCGTCCCGTCGGGGGTGAAATCGATGCCCCAGGGGTAGGACAGGCCCGTGACTATTTCCGTCACCGTCAGTTCCGGGCCCGGTTCGCGGGCGCCCACGACGGCGGGCGAAACCGCTTCCGCGGACTTGCCGGGGCCGTGCCCGTCGGTGTATGACGCCTCGGCCCTGAGCAGCATCCCTTCGTCTTCTTCGGTTGGAACGTAGCTGTCTCCTTCGCCGTAGGCCTCGACGCCGGTCCAGGCGATTCTGTCAGGAGACCTGGCCCAGCTCCACGAAACCGCGCCCAGGGACGCCGCAGGCCCCGAGCCGCCGCCTTCGAGGCCGTCGGGATCGCTCAGCGCGGCGTTGACCACCGTCCCGACCCTGGGTCTCGCCGGAAAGAGCGAAACGGTTCCGGCCTGGTCCTCCGCCTTGAAAGCCTCGACCGACGGCGTGGCCTCGCTGGTCAGCGTTTCATAGTTGCCGCGGTCGTCGACGAACGCCACCCGCACCTTGATCCGCTTGCCCAGATCCTCGGCGATGAGCGTGTAGGTGGACGAGCCGGTCCCGATGTTCGTCTCGGTCGCGCCGTCGACCCGCATCCACTGGTACGAGTAGGCCGCGCCTGTCAGCCCGTCGTCGTCCGACACGTCGAAGACCGCCGCGGCGAGCGTCCCCTTCACCTGCGGCGTGCCCGTGACCGTCGCCTCGCCGGTAGCCGGGTTGTTGATGAAGGAGCCGCGCACCTCGATCTTGTAGGAAAACGCGTCGGAGGCCCATCCCTGAGCAGCGGCCTGAGGAGAATATGCCGCGCTTCCGTCCGCGATGGACCACCCCTCCGCGGCTCCCGTGTCTTCGGAGCCGCTCACCGTTCCACTGACGGCGATGGCGCCGGAACCGGTGACGCGGACCCTTTCGACGATCACGAAGTAGGTCGTCTCTTTCTCGAGAACCGGGCAGGTCGTCCCCGAGGCCGGAGCGGCGAAGGTGTTCACGCTCCGTTCCGACAGGCTCGCCGGGGCGATGAGCGTGCAGAGAGCGTCGCCCGGGACGCCGCCGCCGTCCGCGTTGAGCGTCGTCTCAAGGTCGGACGGCGCGGACGACGGGTCCGAAACTTCGTCGAACTCTATCCCGACGGACGCCAGCGCGTACCCGGCTCTGCTGGTCCCGGTGGTGAACGCCTGTGCCCTCTTAGCGCCGGTCGAGCCCAGGTCGTGGCCCGCTGCGCGGGGCTGCGTCGTGTTGCCGACCAGCGCGGCGGTCGTCTCCGCGTCTTCGACGACCGGCGGAACGACGCCGGCGACGCCAGGATAGGTGTAGATCATGTCGTCGGCGGCGTCGACGACGTAGAAGGTCTCCCCGTTCGACCAGATGCCGGAGGCGTGGTCGTTGTCCTCGTGGAGCGGAAAGTCGTACCCCGCCTCGGTCCCGTCGGACAGTTTCACGCTCCGCACCGAGGCGTCGTTCGAGGCGAACCTGACGCCCCACATCGTCCGTCCGTCGGTGAACAGGCCGCTCAGCTGGCCCGAGCCGGGCATCGTCAGCTTCCGGGACGTGTCCGGCCTCCCGTATTCGTCCTCCGGCGTCTCAGGGTCGTCGAACAGACGGAAGGCGTGCGCGTGCGACGTGGTGTTGGTGATCCACAGGTGACGGCCGTCCGTCGCCGTGCCGCGCACGATGAACACTCCCCCGGCGACGTTCAAGCCCCCGTAGACGAAGTCCCGATCTTCCGCGCGCGTGAAACTCGTCAGGTCGTAGCCGAATACGTCCCGGCTGGCGCCGTCAAGGGACTCTTCGGCGACGTACAATCGGAGGCCGTGGCCGGTGACGTAGAAGTCCTCCTCGCCGAGGCTCGGAACGTCCCTGCCGGGGTCTCGGGTCCCGTACTCGCTGGCCTCGGTGCCGGGGTCGTCCCACAGCTTGTAGGCGAACACCTTGGCAGCGGCATCGTCGCCGACCCACAGCGTTTCGCCGTCCGACCATATGCTCTTCGGGTCCGCGTTCTCCGGATGCAGAGCAAAATCTTCGTCCTGGATCCATTCCCTTTGAACCAATGGTCTGCCGACCCACAAATGCATGTCACTGCCGCGGTCGGCGCGGATTCCCGACGTGGAGCCTCCTGCAGGCACCAGGAAAGCAACTGAGTCGATTTCCACTGTGACGAGATGATGCCCGTGCGGACGAACCTCCACAACGTTCGAATATGAACTGCCTGATGCGATGGTGACGGTCTCGGCGGACAGATCTCCGTTACGGGCCGACAGTTCGATCTGAAGATCAAACGGCGTCGCGCCTTCGCCCAATCGGACCATGACCGTATCGTCTCCCCGACGCTCCAGCTCTGCGGTGAACGTGAAAGGTGCGCCCGGATTGTCGCCTGCGTCGAGGTCCGTCAGCCCCGACAGACCTTCGAAGACGCCGACGGGCAGGTTCTTGAGCTCGTTTCCCGAAAGGTCCAGCTCTCCGAGGCTCCCGAGGTCGGCGAACACGTCCTCCGGCAGGCTCTTCAGGTCGTTCCCCGCGAGGGAAAGACTCTGCAGGTCGCCGAGACCGCCGAACACCTCTTCCGGCAGCTCGTCTATCGAGTTGGCGGACAGGTCCAGAACTTCGAGCCTAGCCAGGTCGTCGAAAAGTCCGCCCGGGAGGTGCACGAGCCCGTTGCCCGCGAGCGACAGCGAGACGAGTCCGGCCAGGTCTCGCAGCACGCCGTCCGGCAGCGTCTCCAGGCCGTTCGCCGACAGGTCCAGAACGCTCAGATTCGCGGTTTGGCCGGCGAACGTCCCGTCAGGCAGTTCGTCAATGAAGTTTCCCGACAGATACAGCTCCTCCACCGCCCGGAGGTCATCGAAGAGTCCATCCGGGACCGTCTGGAGGAAGTTTCTGTTCAGGTCCAGGGCGCGCAGCGCGTGCAGGTCCCGGAAATCCCCGGCCTGCAGGGCCGACAGTCCTCTCCCCTGCAGGTACAGCCCGGGCGTGACGTCGGGGCCGAAGTGCTGGGAGCCGGTCCACGTCCTGAGCCTCGTCTCGGAAACCTCCGAGCAGTCGCCGACGCCGGGCATCCCGGCGACGATAGCCGCCATCACCGAAGGCGTCCGGTCGCAGATGCCCGAGGCCCCGATCCGGCCCGTCGGCTCGCTGGTCAGCGACTCATCGTTGCCGGCGCCGTCGGTGAAGGACACCCTGACCTTGATCGTCCTGCCCCGGTCGCCGGGGACGATGGTGTAGGTCGAATCGGTCGCGCCCGCGATGTCCGTGTCGGCGTTCCCGCCGTTCGAAACCCATTGATATTCGAAGATGGCGGCGTCCAGCCCGTCCGCGTCGGCGATGGAGCGGGTGCCCCCCGTCAGCGTCTCGTCCACCCGGACCCTGCCGATGATCGTCGGCGCTCCCGTGGCAGGATTGTTCCAGTCGTAGGCGTAGAGCTTAGCGTCGTCGCGGGACGCCACCCACATCGTGGACCCGGCCGACCAGATGCCCTCGTAAGATTCATCGTCGGCGTCCAGCGCGAAGTCTTTGCCGGCGTCCCGGCTCCGGTCCGACATCCGGTAGGCGTACAGCTTGGCGTCCCGCCAGTCCGAAACCCACATCGTGGATCCGTTCGACCAGACGCCCATCGGAGAACCGTGGCCGGGGCCCAGCGTGATGTCCTTCTCGAAGTCCCAGGCCCTGGTAGACAGGTCGTAGGCGAACACCGTGTCGTTGCCGGTGTCCGCGACCCACATGGTGGTCCCGTCCGACCAGATGCCCTCGGGAAAGAGGTTGCCGGCGGCGGACAACGTGTTGAAGTCCTTGCCCGAGTCCCGGCTCCGGTCGGACATCCGGTAGGCGTACAGCTTGCCGTCGGCGAAGTCCGACGCCCACATGGTGGTCCCGTCCGACCAGATGCCCACCGGAGAGCCGTTGGCGGCGTCCAGAGTGAAATCCTTACCTGAATCCCGGCTCCGGTCGGACATCCGGTAGGCGTACAGCTTGGCGTCCTCGAAGTCCGCGACCCACATGGTGGTCCCGTCCGACCAGATGCCGGTCGGATAGCCGTTGGCGGCGTCCAGAGTGAAATCGCTGCCGACGGTCAGCGGCGGCCCCACCACCGTCGCCGTCGTATCGCTGGTCAGCGTCTCATCGTTGTCGGCATCGTCGCGGAAGGAGACCCGCACTTGGATTGTCTGCCCTTTCTGCACGTCCTTGAGGGTGTAGCTGGACCCGGTGGCTCCGGCGATGTCCGACCCTCCGGACAGCCACTGGTAGCTGTAAGAGACGTTGGTCAACCCGTCGTCGTCCGATATGCCGGAGGTGTCCGCCGACAGCGTCCCGCCCACCTGGGGCGTGCCGCCGATGGTCGGCGCTCCCGTGGCTGGAGAGTTGGGCTTGGCCGCAACCACCCCCGTCGCCGCGCTGGTCAGCGTCTCCTCGTGGTCGGCGTCGTCGGTGAAGGACACCCGCACCTTGATGGTCTTGCCTGCGGCAGCGTCGGTCAGGGTGTAGGTGGAGTCCGTCTGTCCCGATATGTCGGTGTCGGTGTTACCGTCGTTGGCAATCCACTGATAGTTGTACGAAACGCTGGTCAGCCCGTCCTCATCGTTGACGCCGGAAACGTACGCTGTCAGCGTCTCGCCCGCCTGGGCCGTGCCAATGATGGTCGGCAACCCGGTGGCTGGAGAGTTGGGCTTGGCCGCAACCACCCCCGTCGCCGCGCTGGTCAGCGTCTCCTCGTGGTCGGCGTCGTCGGTGAAGGACACCTTCACTTTGATGGCCTTGCCCTCGTCCTCGTCGGACAGGGTGTAGGTCGAAGCTGTCTGACCCCCAATGTCGGCGTCGGTGCCGTTGTCGCTCCTGATCCACTGGTAGCTGTAGGAAACGTTGGTCAGCCCGTCGACGTCGGCGATGCTAGAAACGTCCGCCGTCAGCGTCTCGCCCGCCTGGGCCGTACCAATGATGGTCGGCGCTCCCGCGGCCGGAGAGTTGGGCTTGGCCGCAACCACCCCCGTCGCCCCGCTGGTCAGCGTCTCCTCGTGGTCGGCGTCGTCGGTGAAGGACACCCGCACCTTGATGGTCTTGCCTGCGTCGTCGTCGGTCAGGGTGTGGGTGGAATCCGTGGCGTCCTGGATGTCCGTGTCGGTGGTCCCGTCGTTGGAAATCCACTGGTAGCTGTACGAAACGCTGGTCAGCCCGTCCTCATCGTTGATGCCGGAACCGTCCGCTGTCAGCGTCTCGCCCGCCTGAGCCGTGCCAATGATGGTCGGCAACCCAGTGGCCGGGCTGTTGAGGGCGACGACCGCACTCGTCCAATCACGTACGATGCGCGTCGTAAGGGTCTGACCGTCCTCCCAATCGACGTCGACGTCTTCCCAGGTAAAGGTGGCATCCCCTCCCTGTAATGCCAGCGCGACATCGCCAACTAGCAGCGTCAGGTCGATGACGTTGGGAACGTTATCCGTAAAAGCCAAGCGAAGCTTCCGCTCCGGAGAGTAGTACCACAGCCACTTTGCCTCAAGGCCAGCGTTGCCCCCGGAGTTCGAAAAGAGATCGGCGCTGGCGGCGCCGATGGCGCCGGTGCCGTAATCCACCACCAACATATCCGCCCACCACTCGTCCGCCGTCGGCACCGTCGCCGTCGCCTCGCTGGTCAGGGTCTCGCTGTTGTTGGCGTCGTCGGTGAAGCCCACCCGCACCTTGATGGTCTTGCCCACGTCGGCGGAGACCAGGGTGTAGGTCGAGCCTGTCTGACCGCTTATGTCCGTGTCGGTGGTCCCATAGTTTGCAATCCACTGATAAATGTACGAAGCGTTGGTCAGCCCGTCGGCGTCGGTGATGCCGGAAACGTCCGCCGTGAGGGTCCCGCCCACCTGGGCCGTCCCACTGATGGTGGGCGCTCCCGTGGCCGGGCTGTTGGGACGAGGCTGCACAGCGGTCGTCGCCGCGCTGACCAAGTTCTCTTCATGACCCCAGTCGTCGGTGAAGCTCACCCACACCTTGATGGTCTTGCCCACATCGTCGTCCGACAGTGTGTAGGTGGAGCTGGTCGCTCCCAGTATGTCCGTGTCGGTGGTCCCATCGTTGGCAATCCAGTGGTAGCTGTAAGAAACGCTATTCAGCCCGTCGGCGTCGGCGATGCCCGAAATGTCCGCCGTCAGCGTCTCGTCCACCTGAGCCGTCCCACTGATGGTGGGCGCTCCCGTGGCCGGGCTGTTGGGACGAGGCTGCACAGCGGTCGTCGCCGCGCTGACTAAGTTCTCTTCATGACCCCAGTCGTCGGTGAAGCTCACCCGCACCTTGATGGTCTTTCCCACGTCGGCGTCCGACAGGGTATAGGTCGAGCTTGTGGCATTCTCGATGTCCGTCTCCGTCGTTCCATCGTTCCGAATCCATTGGTAGCTGTACAGGGAGCCGTACAACAAGCTGGTCAGCCCATCGGCATCTGCAATGCCCGAGATGTCCGCCGTCAGCGTCTCGCCCACCTGAGCCGTCCCACTGATGGTGGGCGCTCCCGTGGCCGGGCTGTTGGGCCGGGTGACGGCAGTGGTTGCTGTGCTGGTCAGCGTCTCCTCGTAGCCCCGGTCGTCGGTAAAGCTCACCCGCACCCTGATGGTCTTTCCCACGTCGGCGTCCGACAGGGTATAGGTGGAGTTTGCGGCGTCCTCAATGTCCGTCTCCGTCGTTCCATCGTTCCGAATCCATTGGTAGCTGTAGAGGGAGCCGTACAACAAGCTGGTCAGCCCATCGGCGTCGGCGATGCCCGAGATGTCCGCCGTCAGCGTCTCGTCCACCTGAACCGTCCCACTGATGGTGGGCGCTCCGGTGGCCGGGTCGTTTTCCGATGGCACGTCGTCGCCGAAGACCCAGGGGCGGGCCTGCTTGATCGACAGAATATCGTCACTGGTGATCTTGAACTCGATCTCCATGGCGAACGGCTCATCGCCCTCGATGCCGTACAGCTTGGCGAACTCGTCATGGATCAGTTCGAGATGACGGCGCAACTGATCCATTTGGGCGTCGCTCATAAGGAGTTGCCCCCGCTGCATCTGGTTGGAGGTCGCGAGGACGGTATACTCACCGCCCTGGTGCAACAGGATTTCCTCCGGCGCCGAGTGCGCGTCGGGATTGGTGACCAGGTCCTCCCCGAGCTGCGTGTTGACGTAGTAATTTCCGTATCTCATTCGGATAGGATCGAAGCTGACGGCGACGCCGTTGGCCAGTTCGTCCGAGTAGTTGGGATGCACCAGCACCCCCATCGCCGCCGCCAGGTGATCGACGCGATAGAAATCGCGTTCGGTGAAGGCCCGGAAGTTCCACAGGCTGGCGTACACCTGCTTGAGCGATTTGGCAATCCCGTCTTCTTCGGTCTCATCGGGATGCTGGGTCTTGGAGTCGTACAGCCCCGCGCCGCTGAAACCGGGCAGGTCTTCGTTGTTGGTGCTGGACCGGTAGCGCAGCGATTGCCCCTCAGGGTATTTGGAGTGCATCTCCGTCAGCGCCGCGATAATCCACTCCGGGGTCTCGCCCTTCTTGATTTTCTTGCGGAGTTTCTTGAGCTCTTTCTCCTGGGTCTCGAAGTCCGACTGGAAGTCCGAGTCAGCCAGCATCTCCTCCACATCGTCATAGAACTCGTTGTGCTTCATAAACTCGTCGTAGAAATAGAACGGCACCGCGTACCCGTCTGGGACGGTGCCGTCAGGAAAACCCAGGGTCCGCAGAACGGCCACGTTCGCCGCCTTGACGCCGAACGCGTTCCAGTCGTCGAATTCAATGTCGCTCAGGGCCGTGATCTCCGTGACCGTGAGGTCCCGTTCCGGCGTTTGCGTCTCAGAGGGCCGCGAGGCTTTGTAGTGGGCATCCACTTCCTCGGGTGTGGCGGCGCGGAGGAAGTAGCCGGACGAGCCCACCAGGTATTGGACGTAGCTGCCGATCAGGCCATCGATGTCGCCGTCTTCGAGGGCGTCTCGAATAAAGGAGTTGGGGACGCCGTCCTGCACCGCGCGCAGGTTGACATGCGAAAGCGGCGTTTGGGGTACGGTGGTGATGATTCCGGCAACGCGGGAGAGATCGTTTGGCAGCGTCTCGTAGATCACGATGTCGCGAGGGTTGGGGCGTTCCTCCAGCGACATGACCCGCAGGAATCCGAACCCCTCCCCTGGGTTGAGGGAGATGAAATCCAGATCGAAAGCGATGTCTTCTGCAAGCAGCACGTCGACCCGGGAATCATCATAGAGAGACTGATCCTCGTGATAGCGTGCCACCGCCTTCGACCACATCGGGTAATAGGCGAGGTTTTCTTCCAGCAGCGGCATGCTGGCTGCCAGAACCGTGAACGCATAGGAGATCTCTTTGAAAGAGTAGACATCGTTGGCCCCGAACTGGAAACGATAAACACCCAGAGACCCGTCGGGAGCGACCGCTTTCGGGTGGTATACCATCTCGGCGACCATCGTCTCATGTCCGTGGAGTGGGTTGACCTCGAGACCAACGGCCGCCTGGAAGTCATCGTGTCGTCGGTACGTCTTGGTGTTCATGAAATAGACGGATGGGCGGTCGGTGTTCATGTCGACCATATGGAATTTGACGGCCTCCAGGTTCCTGAGATGGCTGTCGATACCGCTGTCGCCCTTGTAGGCAAGCGACACATACGTCTCGCGGTTAGGAATGGCCGCCGCGCCATCGTCAAAACTCATGGCTGGGACAGGGTTCACCGGGTTCATGCCCACCGGGTCCGCCAGCTCTGTAATGTCATCAGTGCAATCGCCATCGACATCGGCGGGGTCGCTGACGAGGTATTTCTCCACCCGGTAGCGCTCTTTGGGCAGTGCCTCCAAGCTCTCGGTCAGCGTCGTGGCGCCGTCCTGGCCCAGGGTTACCCCGACCGGTACTTCAAACGTGGTGTCCGCGTCCAGATCGTGCCGTACATAGAGCACGAAGTACTCGTCGGTAGTAGACTCGACCACGATAGGAACGGCCCCAACCTCTACCACGGTCGGCGTCGGGGCTGAGTCGGCTCCGGGACACGTACCCTCCTGTGAGGCTTGCTGCGCGGAGGCTGTGGACCAGGGTATGACCAAGTACAGGGCGAATAGGGCTAGTAGCCCGGGAAGGATGAGGAGGGTTAGAAGAGCACGGCGGCTGGGTAGAGTCATGGCACCACCCTTTTTCTACCCAGCACGAAGAATCGATAAACCCGGGGGGGCATCTGTGCTAGGTCGCCGCGCGCTGCGGACCCCAGAGCGACCGGTGCAGCGACGGCAGGGGCCATCCCTCCATCCGCCGTCTCAGGTGCATGGACCGGTCTGTCGAGCGCCAAATGAATGCCTCCCTCTGCACGGGCGGGATGAGCGGAGCCTACGGCCTCCTCCGCTGTCCGCACGTAGAGCGGCGGCCTGTGATTCCGCTTATGTTGTCATTCTTCTTAGGCATTGCCCCATGAAAACACTAGAGACTCTGCATCGATTTGGTAAGTGCCTAATCACACTTTTGGGGGCGGCAATATGTTTGCTCTCAGGGAGAGTGTTTCTGCGACTTTGCGCTCTTGCCGGCATAAACGAAAGTGGCACCAATCCTTCTCACGGACGACCGCAATCCCCTAAGCAATGGGATGTCCAAGCCGTCAGCCGGGAGGGCCTAAGCAAGCCCGTTCTCCCGCCGCCTTCGAAGCTCGGACGTATCCATGTATGCGGCCCTTGTTGCCCGGAAAACCGAGCGACGGGTCCCCCTCCGCTCAGCTACCCGATTCGTCGTGGCCGCTATGCCAGCCCGACCCGAAGGTCATCCCGTCGTAGCCGACCACCCAAACGCGCACGTCCTCCGTGGTCACCCAGTTGCCCTCTGCGGTGGCCTCGAACACATCCGTGCCGAGCAGGTCTTTGAGGTCCGTTCCCACCAGTGCTTTGTTGTAGTGGTCTACGATCGTGCCGCTGCTGTCGGCTATGAACGCGAACCATTCCCCTTCGACGGTCTGGGCGCTGTTGTAGTAGTCGATAGTCGCTGCCAGTCCTGAATAGACGCTCTCGGGGCCAGTGAAGTATGCGATGGTCGCTTCCAGTCCTGCCGAACGGAACTTGTTAACGGCGGCGAACACCAGGGACCTGGTGAATTCGTCGGCGTTGACATACCAGCCGGAGGCGAACAGCAGCCCATCGTGCTTCACAACCCAGGCGTTCTTGAGCTGCATGGCCCCGGTGTTGTCGGAACCGAGTCCGCCGCTCTCCGGGTTCCTGTATACGTAGGACACCCACTTGCCCTCCTCGGTGGCTGAGAGCATGTCCGGCCCGAAGTTGTAACCGTTGGCGTCGGTCCCCACCCAGCCCTTTAGGTCGAGTCCCAGGCGGCCCGGGTCGGGGTGAGCGATGGCGAGGCCATTCTCGTCGATGATGAACAGGTACCACTGGCCGTCGATGCTCTCCGGGCGGTTGTAGTAGGCCAGGGTCGCGTCGAGTCCCTGGGTCTCGTATAGGCTGACGGCGTTGCCCACGAAGTACCGGGTGTACTCGGCAAGGGCGGACTTGGGCGGGATGGACGCGATCACGCCGCGGGCTATCCGCTCTGCCTCCGAGGACGTGAGTCCCGGTTGCGGGTCGGGGACGTCCGCGATGGCGTCCTGCACTATCTGTTCCACCTCGGCGCGGGTAAGCCCGCGTTCCGACTGGGGCGTCGCAGGCGCTTCCGCAATCTCCGCGCGCACGATCTCCTCAACCTCGGCGCGGGACAACCCAGCATCCCCATCACCACAGGCGACCAGGAGAAGCGGGACGAGGACAGCCAGAACGGCCGTCGTCTGGAATCGCAGCTTCCTCACCGGTCTCCTCCTCTCCGTCTCCATGTGGGTTCCCTCAATCTGTCACTCCTATCGGTGGGACCCTGTGTAGCTCGAATGCTGAGCGACGCGGTGCGCCGTCCATGGCCGTGCTTCTTCCGCTGTTGTATGGGCGGGCCATCTACATCCCCCCCACAAGCGTCAGGTCACTGCCGGCGACTATCTCAAGACCTATGAGCCTGGTCCCACTCTTAGCAACCGAATCGACGCTGACCGTGACCGTGCCGGATGCCGTCACGGTGACGGTCTCGCTCTCCAGGGCGCCACGAGCGATGGTGACAGTGTCCGTGGAAAGCGTGCCCCCCGTGGCCGAAAGGGTTACCGACAACGAAGACGGAGCTCCCTCGTCGATACTGACGACCACACCGGCGCCCTTCTTTTCCAACTCCGCAGTGATGGTGAACGGCGCCCCGGGGTTTTGGTCGAATTCCACGCTATCCAGATTTCCGAGGCCTTCGAACACGCCTGCGGGCAATGTTGATATCTGGTTATGACTCATGACTAAGGAATTCAAATCGCCCAGACCCTCGAACGCGCCTGAGGGCAACGCCGTGATTTTGTTGTTGAACAGGGTCAGTTGCTGCAGTTCGCCAAGGTCTTCGAATACGCCCGAGGGCAACGCCGTGAGTTCGTTCCTGCTCAGGTACAACCACGTCAAATTGCCGAGGCCGTCGAACACCCCCTCGGGCAACGCGGTGATCTTGTTCTGGTGCAGGTTCAGGGCCATCAGGTTGGTGAGCCCGTCGAACACCTCCTCCGGCAATGCAGCGACCGAATTCCTGGGGAGCTCCAGTGAGTTGAGGCTAGTTAGCCCATCGAACACTTCCTCCGGGAGCGCGCTGACCTTGTTGGCGGTGAATGTGAGATCCTTCAGGTTGGTCAGGCCATCGAATATTTCCTCAGGCAGCGCCGTAAGACCGTTCTGGTACAGCTTCAGGTTCTGTAGGTTGGTCAGGCCGTCGAACAGGTTCTCCGGGAGCGAGCTCACCTCGGTGAAGGTCAGGTTCAGGCGTTCGAGTCCGGCGAGTCCGGAGAAGATGTCCTCGGGCAGCGAGCTGATCTGGTTGTCGTCCAGTTTCAGTTCCTGCAACCCGCTGAGACCGGCGAAGTCCCCGGACTTGAGCGTGGTCACACCCATATCGGACAGAGCAAGCGTCCCGGTTATCCCTGACAGGTTTGCATCGGTGACGTCCCCGCAGGCGGTAACGTCTGACAGCTTGGCAAGGATGGCGTCCTGCACCTTCTGCGTGCGGCCGCAGATGCCGGGAGACTGGGCCAGGACCGTACCACTCGGCGGGATGGACATTGAGGCGGCAACGACGGCCGTCACCAGCAGCGCCATGGCTACCGCAGTCTTGATTGGCAGCTTGGGTCTTCGAAATGTCATAGCTTCCCTTTTGCGTCGGGAACAGGTCCTCCGGTAGAACTACCCTTATCTTGAGTGGGGTGCCAGCCTTAAGCTCCGCCTGTCATCTGAACGGTATTGCCCATGAAAACGGTAGAGGCTCTGCATCGTTTTGGTAAGTGCCCAATCACACTCTTGGGACGGCAATAGTGTTAGCTCTGAGAGAGTGTGTTTCTGCAACTTTTTGCTCTTGTAGACATAATCTAAAGTGGCTAGATTGATAGTCATCTACGCACCGTCGTGACCACCAAACACTCCATGGTCTCACGCGCTCACAGGAGAGGAGATGTCTCAGGCGCCTCGCCAAAGCCGGGGCCTTCATCCAACGGGGATAGCCGCCAGAGTCTTTCGGGAGGAGCGGTTCGATGTTCATCCTCCTGGACCCGGACTGGCTGAGATACGTCGCGGCCTAACTGGTCCGGGCACACCGGTTCGTGACCGCCTTCAGCTGTGTGCAGCTGGCGTACCGGCCTCGGGTTGGCTGGAGCGCCACACCGTGTATGTGCCACTGTTCCCGCTGCAGAGGCTGGGGGCAAGCTGGCGCGAGGTTGCTGCGCAAGTTCGACCGGCGGGCCGGTGTCATCCAACTGGGCTCCGGCGCCCCTTGGCATCAGGGGGGTTAGTTTGCGTATCGGAATAGGGGCCTGTAGTTGATAAAGACATCGATGGGCGCAATACAGACGCGGCTTCTCCAGATGCTCTGGCTCGACCCGGGCGAGGCATCGTACGCCGCCAAGGTCACGGTGTGGCTACGCTGGCTCTTCTGGGCCGGCGCCGTGATCGAACTCGCCTATCGACCGACGTTCACCCATGCCAAGTACATTCCGTTCATGCTCATGCACGTGCCGCTGGTCGCACTCAACGGCTACGTGCACTACCGTCTGCTCTCCCGGCGCAGGGTGACGTGGCGTCACCTGCTCGTCCTCAGCGCCATGGACATAGCCCTGATCACGGCCAGCGGCGGCGTCGATGGGGGCTTCGACAACTTCCTTTACATTCCCTACTATCCTGCCCTCGCCGCTTTTGCCGCCATCTTCACCTCCGCTCTGCTGAATCTCACCTGGACGACCATCACCGCCTCCATATATATCGGCGTGAGCCTGACCGTCGGCTCGGGCATGGCCTTCGATGGGATCAACGAGAAGATGCTGTTCTCCAGGGTGCTCGCGATGTTCGGGGTTGTCCTGGTTGTCAACTTCATCACCCGGTTTCAGCGGCGCAGGGCGAGAGCGGCGATAGAAAGGGAAAGGGAGCTGCAACGGGAATGGATCGAGCTCTCCCAGGCCATTCACGATACGGCCGCCCAGACCGCCTTCATGATCGGCCTGGGGATAGACGCGGCCAGACAGGTTGCCGGAGACTCGAACGAAGAGCTCGCCGCCAGGCTCGATGCCACCTCACGGCTTTCCAAGACCGCCGTCTGGCAGCTGAGACACCCGATTGACATGGGCCGCATATTCGAGGGCGGTGAGTTGGGCTGGACCCTGGACTCGCACGTCGCGACGTTCAAGTCCATCACGTCGGTGTCGGCGGAGCTGACGCAGAACGGTGTGGAGCCGCCGCTTTCGGTGGAGGTCAGGAGTCTCCTGTTCTCCATAGCCCACAACGCCCTCGCCAACGCCCTTCGCCATGCCGGGGCGAGCCGGGTGCTGGTCGATCTCGACTTCGGACGGGATGAGCTCAGGCTGTCGGTGTCGGACGACGGGGTGGGCCTTCCCGACGACTACGAGGAGCGGGGCCACGGCTTCGCAAACATGCGGGTGTACGCCGGGCGTCTGGGCGGACGCCTTATCGTCGAGCCCACGGGACCGGCCGGGGGCGCCAGCGTGACCTGCGTGATGCCATTGTCCGGTGGCGGACAACAGGAGGGATAAATTGTCAACAGAGTCTCGTCGCATAAGGGTGCTGCTCGCCGACGACCATTCAGTCACGCGGGAAGGTCTTCAGGTGATTCTGGAGCGGTCCGAGGAGTTCGAGGTGGTGGGGCAGGCCAGGGACGGAGTGGAGGCGGTGAAGGCGGCCTCCGAGCTGTCGCCCGACTTGATCGTCATGGACGTCATGATGCCCAAGATGGACGGGGTGGAGGCGTGCCGGGAGATCATGGAGTCTCTGCCCAAGACACGGGTGCTCATGCTGACCGCCTCGACGGAGGCGAACGCCGTCATAGAGGCGGTGGCCGCCGGTGCGGCCGGCTATCTTCAGAAGGTGGCCGGGATGGACCAGGTCCTGGGCATGATGAAGAGCGCGGCTGCGGGCGAGGGGCGTCTGCCGACCGAGGTGGTGAGGCGGGTGTTCCACAGGATGCGGAGCGGGGCGAGAGCGAAGGACGTCAACCTGACCCAGAGGGAGAAGGAGATACTTGTGTCGTTCTGCCGGGGCATGTCATACGTTGCGATTGCGGCGGCAAGGGGAGTCAAGGTGGTCACCGTCCGAAACGCCATCTACACCATTTAGATCAAGCTGGGCGTCGACTCGAAGCAGGAGGTCGTGGTGTGGGCTGCGCAGAACGGGCTGCTGGATGATTGACCACGCGGGCCGCTTTGGAGGGAATCTCGCGGGGCCGCTGCTCGCATCACGCATAGTCCCAGCGGCCCCATCCTCTCCGGCAGGCTGTTGTGTGGCACACTACTGTCTAACAATCTGACCTGGCTTGAACGGACCCAAACCGACCGCCCACGAGTACTTAAGTTTTCCGTGTCGATTGAGTCCGTCAAATGAAAGTTCTTGATTTTGTCAAGTCTGGTGGGTCGGTAAGGATAGGATCCGAATCCATTCCGCAATGAGGTTCGCCTTAGTGTAGTATTGCCGGCAGTCGCCCGGCATGAGTCAAGCGACCTTCCTCTATCAGATGTCGACCCCGTCAACACCAGTTGTTGAGGGGCCGACAGTTCGTCTCTCACGTGTTGCCATGAATTCCATATGTGGACTATTCGGAATATGGCGCAAGTCTTGCGACTCCTTCAACTACGAGGGCGTCAACCATCTGCTGCCATTGAGCTGAGAGGCCGACCGCGGCAGCAGCAGAACGCGTCTCAATCAGCCAATCAGTCAACAGGAAACTACTCTTGGCAATGTCACCAAGATTCCCTGATACGATAGTGGACAACCAAGGTATCCCAACGCGAGCCTGATCTTCTGCGGAAAGAGGCCTGAGAAAACCTATGAGTTGGTCGGCACACCTTGCTTTCCCAACTGCAGACCCAATCCATGTATCGACTTCCGCCTTTAATGCCAGTGGTTCCCACCAAACGATTGGCATTCCTCGGATCTCTTGGTATAGATATGAATTCTGCGGGGTTGCATTTGGCAAGAGCACTGATATGGGTGTCCCTTCATAGTTTCTGCCCTGTAACAGTGAATGTCCTGCGTATGGCATGTCCATTACCTGACGGATCACGCTTGGCCAGATCCGCCGTGCGGTTGAGGCGAGGTTTTCAGTCTCTTCCGCTGCCGCCGACAGCGCTTGAAGCAGCTTGCTCAGGAGACCCGGGCTGTAAGAATAAGCACCAATGTGCTCGTGTAGGGGACCATCATCGCCGTGCTCGGCTAATGTCAACAAAGCTCGCGCACTCACAAGGGAGTGATCTCCTCGATCATCCACGCTGGGGTGTTTGTAGTTGAGCAAGCATCGTCTCTGAGTGGTGAGGACGACCATAAGCAATTCCCTTGCAAAGCTGGAGACGCAAATATTAGCCGCGGACGCAGGTGCTAGTGCTCGTATCGATGCATCAAGGCGACTAACAATAATGGCATCGTCAGATGTGTTCGCTAGTGAGACGGATATAGGTTCGTCAAGCAAAACTATAGAACGTCTTTCTAACTCGGGATCCCATTCACCGAGCGCGCAATCGCGCAAGGTCTCGTTGACGATCTCGAACCCTGTATGATGATGGCAAGTCCCGTGGTTAACACACGGCGTTGCCCAGAGGTGGTGAAGTCCGCGTGCGAGGTGGAGCCGCACTTCATCGGCTACGGCTCGTGCAAGGAGCAAGCCAGCGTCAGAAATGCGCTTGACGGTGACCGACTCGTCTGCGGACGCCCCAATCGCGCGCAAAGGCTCAGCAGAAGGTGTCAGTAGCAGTGGCACAACCCTCGCGGCACTGCGGTCTGCGCCTTGTTCGAATAGAGTGCCCTCGAATTCGAAGGGTCTCCGGAACGCTTCATCTTCCGAAATCTCTGAGACTTGTAACACCGTGTCAACGGCGAACGTCAATGCATCACCTGGCAGGTCAACTTGTTGTAGTACGTAGGCCTCGAGTGCCGCAGCAACTACTAGGGCCGGCACATCCCAGGGAAGATGTGCACTGACAGTCGGAGGGTTCTCCAGTAACATACGTGCGGACTCTAAGTCGACCACCAATTCCCCAGCCTCGATTCCTTCTGCTTCAGTCTCTTTGCGATTTACGTAGTAGCGAACCGTGAGCCGAATCTCCTCTGAAGTCCGCTCCAGATCCTCGTTTGCAAGTTCAAGTGCTTTAACGACTTCGTGAGGTGGCGTAGCCTGGATATATAGTCCATCCGCAGCCTCTCGGACCTGGAACTTGTTACGGTCGAGGCTACTGGCCCATGCACGGACAGGTGCCAAGAGCTGTTCAATGTCTTCGCCGCCATTGGCCTGATTCTCTATTCCATCTTCGCTTTGTCCTTGCTTGATTTCTCGACGTGCTGTTTCGATAAGTGTTTCTCCTAACAACCGAAGATCCTCGGCTCGCTCGTCCGTGGCTCCCAATGCCATGGACATCGCTGCTTCTCGCAGCGACCATTTGCGCCGGTCGGGTGCCTCGATTCCTTCAGAGCTGGCTGCAAACATGCCTTGTTCGTCGACTACTCGCCTGAACTCAAGCCTCCAGAGGATAGGTTCTGTGAAGTACGGATATAGTAAATAGTCTGCTTGCTCAACGTGCCTCACCAAAATACCGAGGACGAGGCCGACCATCGCAAGGTTCTCACAACCATCGAGCAGCACCGAAACCAGAGTTGTAATCGGAATGCCAACTCTTATCATTTGGTCGCACGTACGCTCAAGTGCTTGCAATGCGCTCATGCATGGATAAGGGCCAACTCCTGTCCCTCGGTACCATCTCCAAACTTGGTCGTCGCCGGCATATGCTTGACTCGCTCCAGTGATTCCTAGGTGTGCCCTGTAAGGCTCGACATCCATGTCGCGATGGTCTTCGGTAATGCTAATCAGGCGGGCAACAGTGCGTGCACGAATGATCGCAGCGTGGTTGAGCATTAGGTTGAGTACCCGGACGCCGTTGCGGAAGTCAGAAAAAAATAAACTCGTAAACGGTCCAAGGTACCAAGCAGCGGGAGGCCCAAACACCCTTCGTCTTCGGCTTCGGTGACCACGGATCCCGTAGTCGTTAAGAAATGCTGAAGCATCCGCCTCGTCGTCAAGGTAGTATGCCTGGGTCAGATGGGCCAGGAGGCCGCGGCGATAGCCAGCGAGTGCGTCTCCCGTTAGTGACTCCTCCAACGCGGGAGCTAGACAAGAAGGTGCGTCACGAGCGATCCTGAGAAGGATTTTTTCTCCCTCCTCACCTAGATCTGGCCCGAGTAAAGCCAGCAGTTCCACGAATACCTCGTCTCTACACTCACGAGGAACTGCTGGCCGCTGGCGCCGTTGGCGTCCACCGTAGCCTATAGTCGAAGAAAGGTCGCGGGGGCCTTTCATGAGCGGGCGCTCTTCCTCGGCCTCCTCCAGCGTTCGAGCGACTCGGGCTGCTTCCTCTGCCTTTTGTTGTTCCCGAAGCAGATAATCTCCTTCGACATATGCTTTCAGGAGACGCTCACGAAGCAGAATGCGCAAAGGATATCCGGCCGGAGTCCCCGCAACTATGTGCGCAATCAGCCATTGCCTCAGTAGATTGCTGGAGAAATCGCCAGACTGCCATGGCGCACTGGCTTCTAGGAATAGCGTGATTATTGGCTCTACCACAACGAGATTTGCTATGCCGCTGTTATCGCGATGTCGCTGATCTACAAGCCTAACTAGCCGTTTCAGTCCCGCGTCATCATTTGAGCGCAATGCACCCCACGCGTCCCGGAGGACTTCACTAGGATCAGCGAGAGAAAGCAAGGCTTCACTAGGCACATCGCCCCAGCGGGTCCCATGTTTCGCTTGTATGAGGGCGTCGAAGGAGGCCTGCAAGGCATCGAATCTGCCGCGGAGCGGTGACGTGGCTCCGTCTGGCTCC
Organism: Dehalococcoidia bacterium; assembly: GCA_965197585.1. GTDB lineage: Bacteria > Chloroflexota > Dehalococcoidia > Plut-88900 > Plut-88900 > Plut-88900. Next base: position 462,909 of record OZ240215.1, on the reverse strand, counting down.
TGTAACAACGCCTGACACGCTAGTCTCGCGGCCCCAAGCGCCCATCGCGGCGCTCCGGCGCGCAAGATACTCTTGGCTGGGTCTCTTTCGAGCATGAGCAGACGAGCGACCGAGTAGCGGCGCACCTCATCGTGAGCGAAGTCGGGTCCACTAACGAAAGGATTGTCAGTTGACGCTTGCAGCAAGCCGTCCTGCCGCAACCCAGTGATAGCGGTCGTGTCGAGTTGATCGATGACTCCGAGCCTATCGCCGCCATTGAGAGAATACTCTCCCAATCGCAGGAGCACGGACTCCCGGGCGTCCGGATGTCCCTTATCCAACCATTCATGTCGACGAACGAGACCCGACCAAACTTCCAGCATCGCGTCCGCATCACTAAGCGGAACTCCTCCAAGTTGGCCACGAACAAGTAGGTCTACTACTACGAGCCGCCGTAATAGCTCCCGCGATTGGGGATTGGAGGTGAGCCCTATCAGTTCTGGGAAGGCCTCAACTATTTCTTCTAGCTCGGTGTCGGTTAATGATTCCACCGGAAACTTAACCACACCGTCACCGAAGCGATCGGTGAGTATGTCGTCAACGACCTGCATGCCATCCATGCCGGAGACAGCCACGACTTTCACTCCGCTTTCCTCAGCGGAGATGACCAGGTAGCGGAAAGCGTCTTCCATACCTTCGGCGATGGCGTCCGCTCCATCAATTACAAGCACACGGAGTGGTGCGCTCAATTCCCCTAATAGATTGGCGAGGGGAAGGCCCAGTCTAGCCTCGAATTCAACTGTCAGCCTCGGTATCTGTCGTAGGTTGATGCACAAAACTCCCATTGTGTCAGTGTCCCCGGCACTGAGAGCTCGAACGGTTAGTGCGCTCTTCCCCACACCCGATTCACCTACTACGATGACAGCGTCAACCTCGCCAACTGCTGTGATGAGACGGTCGGTTGCGGCACTTCGATCAAGACTCACGCGGCGAATTCTGTCGCTGTCTGTAACCTCGTAGCGCAACGACTGAAGCGCACTACCGTGAAGATGATCGAGAATCTGCCATCCTTGCTGGTGGCGCCGGTAGTTCGTGTCCAGAGTTTCATGCGCATCACGGCGCAAAATCGTGAGATCGACTCTCGCAGATCTCGGAGAATAATCACTAGCCAAGGTGAAGAGTCGGTCGCGTAACTTCTCCGCTCCTGGCAGACTTATGCCTCGCGCCACAGGTATTAACTTGTTCTCGACTTCCGACCAATCAGTTTCATCCGGAGACTCAAGCCGCGGCATCAGGACAGTGAGCCGCGAGAGCAGTTGCCACGTGCGCTGCCGAACCAGTGCCGCATCAGGATTTGCCTCGCCGAGGTCGCGCAGCGCTTTCTCTACTAGGCTTTCCATGTGTTCAAGTCGGCCTCGAACCCCTTCATCGAATTTTTTTGGCGTGTGGACTAGGTCAAAGAACCCGGGCGCATCCATCTGAGCTGCAGCAAGACCAGCTAGGCTTCCTAGTTGCTGTGCGTGTTTCTGCGGTCCTGCTACGACCAGCCCTACGCGTGATTCCAGACAATCGGCAGTTCCGTTGATCACGGCACGAACGAACTCCCGGATCAACTTCTGGGTTGACACATCACTCCGCACCAGATTCGGTGAACGGCGAACTCCGAGTGCGAGTTCCAATGATGGTTGTGCCTCCTCAGGGCGCGCTGCGCGAATGACCAAGTCGTCTACTGGATAGTCTGGAGCCTGCTGGAACTCCACGTTGACGGCAAGTCGACCTTCTCCGAATTCGACCGCTCCGTCGCCAAGTAGGAGATGGGCCAAGTACTTGACCGCCACCTTCCGCTCAAAAGTGAAGCCCCCTCCGCCAGTGGCGTAGGGACTCATGCCCACCAACGACTCCGATGAACCAGTGTTACTAAGTGTCTCTTCCGGGATGTTTGTATCCTCTGAATCACAGTAGCCCATACACATTATTCCAGCCGTCTAGTTTCGTTGAACGCCGGTAAAAGTAGAGTAACTTACTTGGACTTCGGATACAGCCCCACTTTCTTGAATAACATGATAGTGAGGATGCAGAGAAAGGGGCAAGCACGCGGCGTGTCAGCATCGTTCGCGTTCAGGTCTGCCGAGCGGAGTGTTGTTTGGGCACTATCAGGCAGGGTTTCCGTGCGGTGGTTGGTTCACTAGTAATGCCCCTGCTTCGTCTGCAGAGGCATGGGTACTCGCGTTTGGGTAGTGTGGGGATGTATGACCGATTACACCAACAAAGAAAACCTGATTGTGAAGGTTCTTGATTTTGCCAAGTCTGGTGGGGCCAGAGTGTACTGTACTGCGAACTTTTCGCTGGGAGGTCCTGCTGTAAGGAGTCCAGTGTCGTGGGCCTGATAAGACTGAATTGCGAACTTTTCGCTGGGAGGTCCTAATATAAGGAGTCGCTCAGGCCACACCGGATAGGCCCCAGGTGCCTCCGGCCCGCCAGGGTTGGAGGCTCAACCACTTCATCGGGGGCGGCCACGCCACACCCACCAGCGGGTACAAGGGCGGTGCAATCCCATTTTCGCTGATGCGCCCCGACGAAGACAGGGCCGGTCGCACCGGCCTCGACGGCGCGTCCTCAACACGAGAAGTCGCTCAGACCAGAGGCAAGTGTGTACCGCGCCGCTGACTATTCTCAGGTGTCGATGGTTCGCCGCGTTGCATTGACCGTTGACACTACGAAAATATAGACTATGGAAGCTCGGATGGCGCGAGAGGATTCCGTTCGATTCAGAAGAGGGGCCGACTAAAAGGTGCCCCGAGACATCGGAGCAACTCGCCGGGCATCCTACCCTAACACAACCCGGCACTCTTTCACCCGCTCTAAGTGTTCTCCCCTGGGTTCAGAACGGACATCAGGCGCTCCGACGAGCAACTCTGAAGTCCGGCGCGGCGCTCACCAGAACCCGTGTCGGCTTCACTGATGACGCATGAGCCTGAGACCTGAACGCTCGCCAGAAAGAGCGCGTGGGGGAATGGACATTTGGCGAGGAGACGGCTATTCCGCGAGGAGGCATTCGCGCGCAGGGGGCAGACGGAGCCCCTAGACGGTCTGCTGCGTGTCACGGCTCCCCATGAATGGGTGATCGTGGCCGGGCTGGGGATTGCGCTGTTGGGCCTCGTTGCCTGGGGCCTGTTTGGAAGCGTCGAGAGGAGCCTGTCTTCCGAGTGCGTCCTCGCGCAGCCTGGTGAACGCTACACGGTCATCTCCGACATCACGGGCAACGTCATCGACGTGCCGGTCGATGTGGGCGACCCGGTAGAGGTGGGGCAGCCCATCGCCTTTATCAAGATACCCGAGCTGAGCCGGCACGTGGCACTCGCTCGCGCCCGGCTCTCGACTCTCGAAGCGAATCCCGATGCGGCTCCCGATGCCCTGGCCCTAGCCCGTTCGGAGTTGCTGGAGTTGGAGTCGCTTCGGGCGTCCGGCGAGGTTGTTGCGAGTCCGTATTCCGGCGAGGTCGCTGCGTACAATCTCGTACAGGGACAGGCGGTGCAGGTCGGCGTGGTCATGCCCCACGGCATCCTCTTCCGGGGTGGCGCAGAGGGAAAGATCCGGCAGGGGATAGTCGAGGCGGACATGTTCGAGGCTATCATCGGCCTGGCCCCGAACCTCTTCTTCGGGGCGAGCATCCCGGTAGCCATTTGCGTGCTGAACAAGGCCAAGCCCGAACCCCGACGCGGAAAGGTCCTCTTCATCGACGCGGCCCAGCCGGACTACTTCCGGCAGGGCAAGGCCCAGAACTTCCTCTACAAGGAGCACATCGAGAAGATCGTCGAGGCCTATGAAGCCTTCGAGGAGGTGGACCGCTTCGCCCACGTCGCCGATCTGGACGAGATCAAGGCCAACGACTTCAACCTGAACATCAGCCGCTACGTGGACACAACGGAGCCGGTAGAGGTAATGAGTGTCGAGGAAGCGTTGGTCCAACTCCGGGAGGCCGAAAAACGCCGGGACGAGGCCGTTGCCAAGATGGACGCTCTGCTTGCAGAGCTGGGCTACCACCGATAAGGAGCCATATGAGCGTTGTCTTCATTGCCGACGACCAAGTCCTCAACTGGCCATTTTACCTGAGTTCAGTGGATGCCATGATTCAATTCAACATTGCAAAGGAGTTTGTAAATTGAAATTCCCCAAGAATTCGACGATCGGTTTACTGGCGTTAGCAGGAGTGGCGTTGCTGTTATCATCATATTGTGGGCCTGCCTCAACCGCTACTCCTGTGCCTACCCCTACTCCCCTGCCCACGAGTATGCCCGTCAAGGAGTTGTACCAGTTTTATCAAGATGAATTGGCTCGAAATCCCACTCGGGTCGAGACCTATAAGAACGCTGAAAGGTCCAGTGTATTCGAAGGCCCCATAACCAATATCACGGGATCCACGGTTCAGTTCCACATCAAGGAGGTATATGGGGGGCCAGACAAATACATTGAGTGCAAGTTCCGCCGAGATTCCCAGGTTGTGAGCCTAAGTGCTGGTTCCGTTGCGAAACTCTTGGGTGATTTAGAAGATGTCAACGGCGTTGTCCAATTCAAGAACTGCAGCATCGTCAGATAGTTTCGTCCCAGACGGGTGGTGCGTCGTGGCCTTAGGGGACGTAGTGACCACAAGTCAGGGAGGAACTCCCCGCAAGAATGAGGCGGACTATTGGAATGGAGAAATTCCGTTCCTAACGGGCGCTGACTTAACCGACTTTCGCTTAAGCAGGAGGCACGCCCGCTCATTCCTTACTATCGAAGGGCTCCATTCAGGTCAAACAGTAGTTTGCGAACCTGGGACACTGTTGCTTGCCACCAGAACAAGAGTAGGACTCGCAGGATTGACCACTGAGGTTATGGGAGCCAGTCAAGACATCACCCGCTTAACATCTAACGATGATGTAGACCCAGGCTTTCTTTGCCGCCAATTGTTACGGGAAGCGACATCACTTCGACGTAAGTCCCGAGGTACTACCATACAAGGCGTCACTAAGAACGAATTGCATGCCTTATCTCTCCTCCTCCCACCCCTCCCCGAGCAGCGAGCCATCGCCAACATCCTCGACTCCATCGACCACGCCATCGAAGCCACCGACGCCCTGGTCTCCGCCAACGAGCAACTCCGAGACTCCCTCCTCCACAACCTCCTCACCCGAGGCCTCCCCGGCCACCACACCGAATGGAAAGAGGTCCCGGGCCTAGGCACCATCCCTACTGACTGGGAGGTGACCCCCCTGGGAGAATTTGCTGATGTTAAGGGAGGCGTTGGCTTTCCACTGAACAGACAAGGACGCCGTCAAGGTGAATTCCCCTTCATCAAGGTCTCAGACATGACCTTGGAAGGCAACGAGAGCTACATACGTCGCGCCAATAACTATGTTGACCTAAATGACATTGAGGAACTTGGTGCAAATATATTCCAGTATGGAAGCATAGTATTTCCTAAAGTAGGGGCAGCTATAGCTACTAACAAGAAGAGAGTATTGAGTATTCCGACTATTATCGACAACAATATGGTCGGTATCACTGTAACTGAAGGACAGAGGTGCGATTACAGATATCTTTATGCGTGGTTTGAGTCAATCGATCTCTCCGAATTCGCAAATGTAAGTACGGTGCCGTCAATCACTGGGTCTCGATTGAAGAAGATTCTGATTCCCCTGCCGTCTCTTCCCGAACAGAAAAACATTGCTGCCATTCTGGACTCCTCAGACGAGTTGATAGAAAATGGGCGAGGGGCAGGGGAGGGGTTGCGAAAGCTGAAAGAGTCTGCGTCAAATGCGCTGTTGACGGGTCGGGTGCGGGTGCTTAGAAGAGGGAGTTGACTGCTATATGCCCTACTACCACATACGCATTACATCAAAGTCCAAGCCATCGAAGGTTGAAGTTGAAGTGGACCTCAGCTTGGAAGCCCTCCGCGAGCGCTTTGTCTATAGGTATGAACAGGGTTTACCGATAGTGATCGACGGAAGAACTGTACCCTCTGAAGACATAGAACGCATTCAGATAAATGAGTCTGAGGACGATACTACAAACCTAAATCAAACCCTACTTCAAAAGCAGGGATCCCGAAATGTCTTTATGGCTGTAGACCTTCACGGGAAACTGCCACATCGTATACTCGCTGATATGGGAGACGATGTAACAACCAAATTTATCACAGGTCCTCCAGGAGGTGATGTAGGGACAACTCTCGAGCCCAGTCTGGCTGAGAGGCCATCAGCAGAGACTCGCGAAGTGTTCATTGTTCATGGAAGGAACACCGCTGCCCGCGGAGCACTTTTTGAATTCCTTAGAGCGATTGACCTCCACCCTCTAGCATGGACCGAAGCAATCGCAATGACTGGTAAACCATCCCCGTACATTGGCGAAATCTTGAAAGCCGCTTTCGCGCACGCTCACACTGTCGTAATACTTCTCACCCCGGATGATGAAGCCAGGCTTAAGAAACAATTTTGGTCCGAAAACGAGCCTCCGTATGAAACACAGTTCACTGGACAAGCAAGGCCCAATGTATTGTTCGAAGCAGGTATGGCAATGGCTGCTAGCCATGAGCGTACGGTGCTAGTAGAACTCGGCAATATCAGGCCGTTCAGTGACATTGCTGGACTTCATGCTGTCCGATTCAAAGACACGCCCGAAAGTCGTCAAGAATTAGCGCAACGTCTGGAGCTGGCAGGGTGCCCGATAAAACTGGAGAATCCTGATTGGCTCAAAGCCGGAGACTTTGAAGCTGCGCTTTCCCTGATAGATGAAAAGCCACCAGAATCAACAACCGATGCGGTGACACAAGTGCCGATTGATGCCCTTCCTGATTTCTCAGAGGATGAATGTTGCATTCTAAAGGAGGCAGTGTCAGGCGATGATGGGGAAATAATCAGACTACGGCACGGGAGTATGCTGAGGGTTACAACAAACAACAAGCACCTTTGCAATACAGATAATGCTAGAGAAGCTGCTCAATGGGAACAGTACCTTCAAGAGCTTCTTCAAGCCGGTTTGATTGAGGATGTGCACGGAGATGGAAAGATATTCCGCGTTACTTCAAAGGGGTTTGAATTTGCAGATGACCTTGGGTAGGGCTATTACTCTACCCAACGCCTTGATGGCCACATCTTCGCCCAACAAGCTCACCAAACCCAACCGCGCCGAATACTGGCCTTCGCCCCTCTAGAACAGTTCGCGTGTGGCTCAGGCTATAATCTCATCACTTGGAACGACCATAGCTTCTGAATTCGCTGCTCCCTAGGTGTTAGGGCAATGAACAAGGAACAGGTTCTCCATACGTTGAAGGAACACAAGCCGACTCTTGAGAGGCGGTTCGGTGTCACGCGCCTCGCACTTTTCGGTTCTTTCGCTCGAGACCAAGCTTCAGATAAGAGCGATGTGGACATCCTGGTGCGGTTTTCAAGCCCACCGGATTGGCGCACATACTTCGGTGCCCAATTCTACCTGGAAGACCTGCTGGGACGGATGGTGGACCTCGCAACCGACAGTGAAATACGCCACGAAATTCGGCCCTACGTAGAAAGCGAGGCAATCTATGTGTGACGCTGGACACCCAGGGCGTGAGTGGCGCTTCTACATTCAGGACATGATTGAGTTTGGGGAAAAGGTACTCTCCTTTACAGATGGTTTGGACCAAGACGCATTCATTGCCAACACACTCATCTACGACGCTACCTTGCGCAACATCGAACTGATTGGCGAAGCAGCGACACACGTTCCCGCCAGCGTGCGCGATTCACATCCCGATATACCGTGGCGTGCGATAGTGGGAGTCCGCAATCAGCTTGCACACAGCTACTTGGACATCAGCGACAGCGTCATCTGGTCCATTGTTCAAGACGCTATTCCCAATCTGTTGCCTCAATTGAGAAAACTCTTGGATGATATGGGGCAATCGTCCCCATGACTACATCTCCCTCCAAGCTCAACGAGCTAAACCACGCTGAAACCCCCGCCCGAGCTCTCCTTGAACAGATCGGCTGGACGTACGTGCCCCGGGAAGTTCTAGCCCAGGAGCGCGACGACCAGCGGGAAGCGCTTCTCAGGGGTCGGCTGAAGGGGGCCCTGCTCCGCCTCAACGAATGGATGACTGAAGAGCAGGCCAATCGGCCCATATTTGACCTTGAACACGTCGATGCCACGGGCATGGCCCGCAACAGCCGTGTCCACGAATACCTAACCTACGGCATGCCCTTCACGGTGGACTCGGGCCAAGGGGGCCGCACCCGCACCGTCCGCTTCTTCGACTTCGACAACCCGGAGTCGGGCCTCAACGAGTTCGTAGTCACGACCCAGTTCCGGGTCCGCCGCAGTTCTGACCGCGGCCCGGAGGACGACGAGCGCATGGTCATTCCGGACCTGGTCCTCTTCGTCAACGGCATCCCCCTGGTGGTCATGGAGGCCAAGTCCCCTTCCCTGATGGAAGTCTGGAGGACCCAGGCCGTCCGGCAGCTGCGCCGCTACCAGGAGGCCGACCCACAATGGCACGGCAAAGGCGCCCCTGAGCTTTTCCACTACAACCTCCTCTGTGTCGCCCACTGCGGTGCTGCTGCCGCCTACGCCGGCCTTCACGCACCCGAAAACGCCTACTGTGAGTGGAAATCGGTACTGCCATACTCGGATGAAGAGGTGAGGACGCATTTCGGCATCGAGCCCCATGGCCAGGCACAGCTTATAATCGGCCTCCTCTCCCCTCCAGTGCTGCTAGACGTTCTGCGCAACTATGTGGTCTACGAGCCCAGTAGGGGTCGGGTAGTGAAGAAGCTACCCCGCTACCAGCAATACCGGGCTGTGGAAGCCGCCATGGCCCGCATCCTGTCGGGGCGCAAGCCCGAGGAGCGGGGTGGGGTGGTGTGGCACACCCAGGGTTCGGGCAAGTCCTTGACCATGCTATGGCTTGCGACCAAGGTGCGTCGGGAGCCGAGACTCGCCAACTCTACCATCCTTGTAGTCACCGACCGACGCCAACTCGACCGCCAGATCTCCGAAACCTTCCAACGCTGCGGTTTTCCTGCCCCTGAGCAAGCGGAAAGCACGCGGGACCTGCGCCGGCTGCTAACCGTCGGCGCAGGCCGCACCATAATGACTACAGTCCAGAAGTTCGAAGACGCCCTAACCACCCCCCAAGGCGAATTGGATGTCCTGAATCCTTCGGAAAACGTCATAGTCATGGTTGACGAGGCCCACCGCACCCAGTACGGCATCCTGGGAGCACGCATGTCTCGGGCCTTGCCCAAGGCCACGCTGATCGGATTCACGGGCACGCCAATAGACAGGGGATTTCGTCGTAGCACCATGCAGCGTTTCGGGTCGCTCATCGACTCTTACACGATCCCCCAGTCGGTTGAAGACGGAGCTACAGTTCCCATCTTCTATGAGGCCCGCCTGCCGGAACTCTCCATCGAGGGCCCCGAGGCCCTGGACCGCATATTCGACGCCCTCTTCTCCGAAGAATCAGAGGAAGACCGGGCCCAGATCCGCCGCCGCTACGCTAACAAAGAGACCGTTGCCGAGGCGGAACGGCGGATCGAGATGATCGCCCTTGACATCGCCGAACACTTCAAGCAGCACGTCCGGCCCAACGGGTTCAAGGCCCAGGTTGTAGCGCCAAGTCGGGCCTCGGCGATGCGATACTACGAACACCTTAAGAACTTCGGGCTAAAGGCCTATCCGATCATCACGACAGACCGTAATGACGGCCCCGAGTTCGACGCGGCAAGAGGACAAGACCAGGAGCAGATAACCAACGCTTTCGTCGATCCCACGGGAGAGCCTGAGGTGCTAGTAGTGGTCGACATGCTGCTAACCGGTTTCGATGCACCCGTAGAGCAGGCCCTCTACCTTGACCGCTCCCTGAAGGAACATGGCCTGCTGCAAGCCATAGCTCGAGTCAACCGACGCTTCTCCCACGAACGTAATGGAGTGCCCACTGAGAAGGGCCACGGGCTTGTCGTGGACTACCATGGTGTGTCCCGAAACCTGGAGGAGGTCTTAGCAACCTTCGACTGGCCTGACGTTCAGGAATCAATGAAGGAGATGGAAGAAGATCCGGGTCCCGTCATCGAAGCCGCAGCCGTCCAGGCCGAATCCCATTTTAAGGGTCGGGACCTCAACAATACCTGGGCATGTGTCTCCCTCTTCGCCCCCGATGCATCCACTGAAGGCTCCTACAAGGCAGACCTGTTCCAGCGCTTTGACTATGACTATCGCTCCTTCTCCCACCTCATGGACCGCTATCTCCCCGATCCCGCCGCCCTTGACTACATTGATCGCCTCGCTCGCCTGACCGAGATACGGGCCTACGCCCGGGCCCAGTTCCTCCGGGAAGATGCCAACTTGGACTGGACTGCTGTAGGGGCAAAGGTAAAGAAACTCATTGACGACCGCATCGGCGCCGAAGTTCGTAAGCTCATGAGTCCAGTGTCCGTTCTTGACCAAGACTTCGAGGAGAAGATTGCGGACCTGCCGAATGATGAAGCGCGGGCCTCGATTATGGAACACGCCATCCGGGCCCAGATACACGAGCGCATAGCAGGCAACCCCGTCTACTACGAGAAGCTGTCGACCCAACTTGACCGCATAATCCAGGACCTCCGAAATCAAGTGATAGATGCCGCAGAGGCCTGCCGCAGGCAACTTGCCTTGAGGCGGCAGGTGCGCAGCGAGGCTGATTTCGCCGCTAAACACGGCCTCTCTCCCGTGTCCTTCGCCATCTACGAGATGCTTGAAAGTATCGAGAGTGGGGAGTCCGCAACCGCTGGTGTACTGCAGGAGGAACAGGGATCCTACCGTACCCACTTCGATGAGGGCCTCAAGTCCGTTGCTCTGAACGTTGAAACGCAACTAAACAAACACTTGGAGATTGTCGATTGGCAGGCGAACGATGAAGTACAACGAATGATGCGACGGGATATCAAGCACCAGTTGCGTCCTGTCGGCGATTTCACGGAGCCGCAGATAGACAACCTAGCCGTCCGCATCGTGGAATTGGTGGCTTGGAGAAGTGCCCGATGAATTCTCGGGACAAGATTCGCTTCGGCGACACCACCATCGAGTACAATATTCGGCGGAGCACTAGGCGCAGAAAGACGGTCCAGGTTACAGTGGACGGGGGAGGCGTGCAGGTTGCAGCGCCCTCCACGGCGGAGGACTCCAAGCTAAGGGAAATTGTCCGCAAGCGCGCACCCTGGATCCTCGACCACTCCTCTGTTGGTTTGCTGGCTGTTCCCCCCAAGCGCTTTGTCAGTGGCGAAACTCTGCCTTACCTAGGTCGTAACATCCGCATGGTGATTAAGACTGAGAACCGACGCACGGCCGAAGTGCGATTCGATCACTGGAGGTTCCGGGTCTCTATTCCCCCAGGCCTTGACGATGAGAGTCGCTGTGACCGTATACGTCGGGCGTTCGTGAACTGGTATCGGCGCCGTGCAGCTGATCGCCTAGTCACGGCCGTAGAAAGCTGGTGGCCTCTCCTTGGCTCGGGTGAGATGTCCCGTGTGTTAATACGGGATCAGCGGCTTCGCTGGGGGAGCTGTGCCCCGGATGGCACACTGCGCTTTAATTGGCGGACGGTGATGCTTCCTACCAAGCTGCTTGAGTACGTCGTCGTCCACGAACTCGCTCATATGAGGGTTAAGAATCATTCGGCGAATTTCTGGAGCCTCGTGAGCAGGGCTCTGCCAGACGCTCAACAACGACGAAGGGACCTACGAGAGGCCGGGCAGTCCCTTCCATTGTGATCTTCTTCTCGGCACTGCCCAACGTCCCTAACTCCAGCACTTACACTTCCAAGGTGAGCACTCTAATTAGGTGTCTAAGCTTCTCAGACCTGAGACTGGTGAAGCCTAAGCACTTCATCGGGGGAATACCTCGATATCCCCGCCGTTGGGTAGATCCCGGTCGGGACACATCAGCACCCTATCCCGGAGCCCCATGCTCTCAGCCAAGGTCAAGAGACAGAAGAGATGAGCGGAACCGGGTATGACTCCCTTGAATCTCCACTCCCTTAGCCGGTAAGGACTGACGCCAAGAAGACGAGCAATAGACCGCCAGGACATCCCACTAGCCTCCTTGAAACGCACAAGTCGTTCAGTGAAGTCCTCAGGGAAGACAACCTTAATGGGCCTGTGGACCCTTCTTTGCACACCCAAGATGCTAATCCTTCCGGCCTTCCCCACCGGAGCCGGCTAAAATGCGGGGCTTTAGTGCCTCTCTGAAATCGACTCCCTCACCTAGGACATCAAGAACTCCTGGCTCTGGAAGAAGGATGTCGACCCCTAGCAGGATGTGGACACCACCCGGGAACCGGGCGGCCAGAGTGAGCAGGGCGAACAGCGTGTCTCCACAAGGCTTGGTGCCATGACGCCAGCGCCGGACCTGCCGGGGATCTACGCCCATGCAGTAGGCCATACCGTCCCAGGTGAGGCCGCTGATACTTTTGAAGTATTCAAGACGGTCGACAAAGTCATCCGGCAGGAAAGACAAGCAGTACAGGGTTTCAGGGGGAAGTAGGGAGCTGCGACTCACTGGACTAGCTCCAGGATGAACAGGTCGTCGAAACTGTCGATTCCTAGGACTTCCTGCAGACGCTGTCGCATCTCTGCTGACGGGCAGCGGGATCCGCTCATCAGTTGAGAGAGATAACCTGAGGTGATGCCGGCCGTCCGTGCCAGTTCGTTCTGGCTCATGTTCAGCTGATCTAGACGGTCCCATACGCCCCGTTGCTTGAGCCTCACCCTCGATGCAGGGCGTCGTCCTTTCATGTCACATCCCCCTTCAATTCATTGTCCTCCTCCACGGGAACTGCGCTGCCGCTACCTGTGGAACCCCCGGGATACAGATCAGGGTTGGACAGGTATTGGCGGGCTATGATGCGGGCCAGGATTCGCAATCCTTGCAGCCGCATCTCCTCCTGCTCCCTCGTGAGTCGGACCTTGCTCATTGCGATTTCCATTTCCATGGCAATCCTCGTTTACAAGAAGCTGGCAACCCGTCATATACAGGTGTATGATTACGTTATTAGAACGATTAAGCTATGCTATGGCAGTCTAACAACAACGCTCTAACCTTTGCAATCACTTCATCACAACATAGCAAGCACTTCTTAGATAACGCTTGCAATAATGTAACAAACAGTGCCGGTAATGCCTTACAATGTGATCCGTGAGTGAATCCTTACAGGTCAAACGGAGGGCTTCCATGAACGAGGATATCGACCGCCGAGATGAGGATATCGGTCAGATGCTGAAGAGGCTGCGAGGGGATACAAGCCTGCGGGGCGTCCAGCGCCTTACCGGCATTTCCAACGCGTACCTCTCCCAGATAGAGAAGGGTCTCCGTCATCCCGGACCCAAGCTTCTCAGGAGACTTGCGGCCCTATATGGAGTGGGCCTGCAGGGAATGCTGAAGAAGGCCGGTTACCTGGATAGGGAGGAGAGGGAGCCCGAAGCCGACGAGGCCACGGAGGTGGAGAGGGCTTACCAGTACGTCCTATCCGATCCCGTCTTCCGGGTGGGCACCCGTCCCAGGGGGCCCCTCTCCGTTGATTCCAAGCGTTTCATAGTCGAGTTGTACGAACGATACACGGGAAAGAGGCTTCTACAATGAACAGCATCATGCTTGACGACTTCTGCAATACCCTCAAAGCTGGCCTGACTCCCCCGGAGAAACTGTTGCCGGGAGAGGTGGCCCGGAGGTTCGTGGGCCACTTCGGGTTCTCACCCTTTCCCCGCATGGGAGAAATGGTCCGGGTGCTGAAGGAAGCTGGTATCGAGACTGTGCCGGATGCTGACCTCGAGAAAGGACTCAGGGGCATGCACCTGGGCACCAACAATGGGACCTACGTCATCCGGTACGACGCCTCCGAGACGGAAGGGACGCAGGAACACACCGTGTTCCACGAGACTTACGAGATCATCCGGGAGCGTCTAAACGACCTCCATCCCGAAGTTCATCGTCCCCAGGGTCAGCCTCTGTGCCGTCAGGCTGACCGGTTCGCCGCCGCGACTTTGATGCAGCCCGGGTTCTTTGCACTATTTGCCGAGACCACGGGCCTGGACGTAATGGCCCTGCAGCGCACCTATGGACGGGCCTACTCCTCCCTGACCATCAGGCTGGCCGAGGTGATGCGTCATCAGCCCCTGCTGGCGGTTCTGTACGAGCGCCAAGGCCACCGTGACCCGCATAAATGGGCTGAACGCCCTTCGCCGGAGGAGTTCACGGCCACCGTGGTGGCGAGGACGCCCGGGTTCAGGTTGAGAACCGTTAAGAGACCCCTGTCGATCCTCCGAGGAATGCTGCCCCGTCGTGGCTATCCCCCTGCCCAGTACTCGGTGGCAGAACGGGTCATTCTCACGGGCGAACCCGTATACGTGGAGCGGGTAACCGGCTACGACCTATGGAACGCTGACGACATCACCGTGGCCGCCAGGCTGGTGAAATGGCATGGCCGCTTGGCCAAGATCGCCCTCGTAGCCGTGCCTTACAGGGACCGCAAGGTTCTGGCTCCGCAGCTCAGCCGTGTCTCCTTCGAGCACATCTCCCATGCTCACCAGGTTATCTAGCCGTGAAATCAATCAAAGGAGCCCGGATGTTTCTACCGATTCACCACCCCGTACCAGAGGACTGCTTGCTACCCGGGGCCAAGGAGCACTCGGCCTTTGGATGGACACCGAACGACAAGACCAGGCTGCACGACGACCTTCTGGAAAACCGACACTTCGCTACCACCAATTGAACTACATGAATAGGTGATGACAATGCAAGACAGACTATTGAGACGTCGACAGGTCGAGGAGATCACGGGCATGAGCCGCTCGTCGATCTACAAGATGATGCAGAACGGTGAATTCCCCAGACCCGTAAGAATCGGCCCCGCAGCCGTCAGGTGGAGGGCCAGCGACATCAGGGCATGGGTGGAGTCTCGACCGGTGGCTAGGGGAGAGTTCGACAGGACCAGCGCCGCCTTGTTGTAGCGGTTAGGACTGGAGTACGAGCTGGGAGTGGCCGTTCCAGCTCCGGTAAGATTTGCCGGCCAGATAGTCCGCCCACTGCTGCATGAGAGTGCGACGGCGCTCGAAGAGGTCGGACCTGGCATATGCCTGCTCTGTGGAATTGCCCAGGCTGTGGGCAAGGGCAGCCTCGGATACGACCCAGGGGGTGTCCGTCTGCTCCAGTGCCCAGTTCTTGAAGCTGCTGCGGAATCCGTGGACAGTGGCTTGCTCCGCCAGGCCGACGGAACGGAGAACCTTGGTCAGCGTCATGTCAGACATGGTAGCTCCCTGTTTCAGAGGTGAAGGGAACACCAGTCCTGAATCCTCCCGCAGGACAGATGCTTCGCCAAGAACTTCGAGGGCTTGGTCACTAAGAGGCACCCGGTGTTCCACGCCCGCCTTCATCCGCTCAGAGGGAATCCTCCACACCCGGTCTTTGAGGTCGATCTCGTCCCAGGTTGCGCCCCTGGCCTCACCGGAGCGGGACGCGGTGAGGACTAGGAACCGGAAGCACAGCTTGGCGGACATCGAGGCCTGGGAGGCTGCAACAGTCTCAAGGGCCGAGCTGACTTCCTGATAGGGCAGGGCCCTGAAATGAGCCTTCACCTTCGGCATGGGAGGAAGGGCGCCATCGATGGCTTCACCCGCCGGGTTGGACTCCATGAAACCGTGAGCCATTGCCCACCGGAAGATGGTCCTCATCCTCTGCCGCACTCGGCGGGCCGTCTCCGGCCGGCTCGTCCAAATGGGGGTCAGCACACGCAGTACGTCTCCGCGATCTATACGGTCCAAGGGAGTGTTCCCCAGGACCGGCATCGCATGACGTTCCAAGGTCTGAATCCAGCCCGCCATGTGCCTGGGATTGCGCCAGCGGGGTTTGTTAGCCTCGTGGACGGCATAGGCGGCTTCCTTCAAGGTTGGCATCGCAGGGGCGCGCTTTTCGGCCACGGGATCCCGCCCATCAGCAATGGTGGCCCGGTAGTCAGCCGCCTTCTCGCGAGCTCGGGCCAGGCTTACGGTCGGGTATCCGCCCAGCCCGATATCGCGCCGGCGCCCATCAACCGTGATACGCAGCACCCAAGACTTTCGTCCCGCTTTGCTGATGAAGAGGTGGAGACCACCGCCATCGGAATAACGCCCCGGTTCCCTGAGGGCTTTCACTTTTGTTGCTGAAAGAGTCATCGAAGTCCCAATTCATCTCAGAATGTTCCCACAGGTGTTACCACACTTAATGAGAGATACCAAAGGAAATAGACGGCCTAAACGAGCACTTGAGAAGTGTTAGTTAGCTACGAAGCAAGCATAAAACGGGAAAACGGCGGCCAATGAAAAAGAAGTTAGTGGCGGAGAGGGTGGGATTCGAACCCACGGTGCATGAAACATGCACACCGGTTTTCGAGACCGGCACCTTAAACCACTCGGACACCTCTCCATTAAGGAAAGCGCGCCGCAAGTTTACCGCAATGCCGACTATTGTAAAGAAGCCCGTCAACCGAGGACGAGATTACGGATTCGGGCCTACGTTCGCGTGTACGAAACGGGTGCCCTAGCTGTACACGGCTTCCATAACAGGCGCTGCCGATTCCCGGTAAACTTGAAGATCGGCCAGGACTGCCTGGCTGGTGTTACGGCCCGGCACTCCAGTCACGAATCCTCCCGGCCAGACTCCACCACCCGTGAGATATAGCCCTCTCAGTGGTGTCCGATAGTCATTGGCTAGCCGATGTGGTCTCGGGCCGAACAGGTTGTGAGGCAGCATCTCCCCGTGGGTGATGTTGGAGCCTATGATGCCAAGCTCAGCCTCGCAGTCCACTGGGCTAAAGCTACGGTAGTCGATGATGTGGTCGGGTAGGTCGGGCATGTACCTGGACACGGTTTCTATACACCGCTTGGCAAACTTGTCCTTCTCCTCGTCCCAACTCCCTTCCGCCAAGTCGTAGGGCGCATGCCAGATGTTCCAACTCATAATGTGTTTGCCCGGAGGCGTAAGTTCCGGCGAAACTACGGAGGGAATCAGACCCCAGATTATCGGTGTTTCCGAGGGGTAGCCTGCTATGGCCCCGACCGTCGACTCCTCTATGTGTTCCATCGAAGCGGCCACTCTGACCTGGCAGGTGGAAGCCTGCTCCTGTGTGAGGTCATCGGGGAGGTTGGCATAGGTGGGAATTCCGTCCAGGGCCAAGGCCATTTTAAAGGCCGCCCCGCGCATCGGGACCCGTTGCACTTCTTCACGCATCGTCCACCCGACCGCCTCGTCGTCAAGAAGCTTGCCGAACAGAGTCTTCGGGTTAATTGCTGATACGACGATAGGCGCCTTGTAGATCGCGCCATCTTCGCACTCGACTCCACGGGCTTGGCCTCCGCTGTGAAGTATCCTCGCCACCCGTGTCTTCAGCTTGAGTGTGCCCCCGAAGCCCCGACACCGGGCCGTTATCGAGTCAATGATCGCGCCCATGCCCCCAATTGGGTGACCCGTAGATCCCCTCAAGGGCATCCGTCGGAAGTCGTCGCTGGGAAGGGAGGCTGCAGACGCCAAGGCCAAAGGACGAAGAATCAGGCCCGTCGCAGTACCGGGCGCAGACTGCGGAACCATTCCGGAGTTGGAGGCGAGCAGACCGAGCAGGGTCCGGGCCTCGTTGGTCCTCAGGTGTCTATAGAGAATCTCGCTCAGGCTGCCGTGAAAGACCTGCTCGAACGTGTCCCGGTCTTCTTCGGTGGTGAGGCCAGCGGCCATATAAGCCAGGCCGGGCGCTGGCTTGAATATCGACGTCCTGAGCCGGGTGGCGAAGTCCTCCAGCTTGGCGACAAACCCCCGATAGCGGTTCCCTTCACCGGGGCACAGGGCGTCCAACTGAGCGCAGACCCGTGCCATGTCACGCCATACTACGAAAGGTTGTTCGGGGAAGAACTGGATCACGGTAGGGTCGGAGCGTAGGAATCGAAGTCCGGCGCCGGGCAGGTCCAATTCCTCAACCACCCGGGTCTCCAGGGAGCCGGGAGAGTTGGAAAAGCTGGCGGTGTAGCCGGGCATGAACTCGAAGCTGCCGCTGGGACCACCGAAGACCTCACGGGACTCGAGCACCAGGACTCGGAGGCCCGCCTTGCCCATATAGGCGGCGCAGACCAATCCGTTGTGTCCACCACCAACTACGATGGCATCCCACTCACCTGTGCCATTTCCCCTATGGTTTGTCATCCGCCCTCCAACACCCCTATTCCCTCTAGCCTGGGATTCCGCTTATATCCCGTATATCCTGGCCGTATTCCCACCGACCAGCTTGGCCCTCTCCTCTTCAGTGCAATCAGCCAAAGTAGTTTCGATGAAATCTCGGGACTTGGGCCACGTTCCCTCAGAATGAGGGTAGTCAGAGCCCCAGAGGATGTTGTCCACACCTATGATGTCCCGGTTCTGGATGCCGAGCGCATCCTCCTGGAAGTCTGCGAAGCAGTTGGTGTGGAAAACGTCGCTGGGCAGGAGGTCGCCGGGAATGCGGTATCCGTCGCGGCCGGCAGGCCTATCGTTGTAGCTGAAGTCCATACGTTCCAGCCAATACGGTATCCAGCTTAGCTCGTGTTCGGCTACGCCTATATTCAGTTTCGGGAACCGTTCGAATACGCCGCCTAGGATTACCTCGGTTAAGGAGACTCGAACCCAGAAGTCGGCGTTATGAAGGAGGAAGTTGGCAAAGTCGAAGGGGTCGAGCAGGTCACGGTCCCAGCCTCGGCCCGCCTGAACCCTGGCAGTCGAGATGTGGAAGGTGAGGGGAATACCCAAGTCCTGGGCACACTCCCAGAGTGGGTCGTAGTCGCGGGATCGATAGCTTTTTGCGGCCATGTATTCGGGGATTGTAGCTCCGACGAATCCCTTCTTGACACACCGCTTGATCTCCTCCACACCGTCTTCCACGTCATCTATGTTGATGACCGCTACACCCTTCAATCGGCGCGGGTTAGCCTGACAAAACTCCGCTGCAAAGTCGTTGTATGACCTATCTATGGCCGTCAGCAGATTGCTGTCCTCCACGAAGGGGTAGAGAAAGATGGTGAGGCTCGGGTAGACCAGACCCACGTCCAACCCGTCTATATCCATGTCCTTGACCGCTTCCTCCCCGATGTACGCACCCGGTCTCACATCCTCCCACTCTTCCACCTGCTTTAGATCACCGCCGTCTTCCAACCTGACCCCCGGCTGGGCGCCCATGGCAAAGATGTTGAAGTGGGTCATGCCGTCTATGATCCAAAATGGCCCGTCCGGAGTATGCGACACTTGAGGTCCCCGCTCCTTCAAGTCGGCTGGAAGCCTTTCCGTCCAAAGGTCGGGGGGTTCCACGATGTGGTTGTCTGATGAAATAATTCTGTAGTCACCCACTGCTTTGCCTCCTCCAAAGTGTCGGCCCGCCTTTGAGCGAAGCGGGCAATTCTACTCTCGTCCGAGCTTCAGGAAGACGAGGACGCGAGTTCAGCCCCGTTATTGGGGTCAGAAGCCTTGGTTATCTTTACCTTGCGTATTCGTCTTCCAGTAGTGGTAAGCACAGAGACCAGGAACCCATCCTCACGTATCTCGTCTCCAGGGACTGGAATCTTGCCCAAGCGGTCGAAGATGAATCCCCCCACCGTGTCGAAGTCCTCGCCTTGGATATCCAACGACAGGGCTTCGTTCAGATCATCGATGCTGACCGCGGCATCCATTATAACTTCCCCGGGACTTATGGTCTCGATCTGCGGCTCGCCGATATCGAATTCGTCTTCTATTTCCCCGACTATCTCTTCCATCAGGTCTTCCAGGCTCACCAGTCCCGCTACTCCCCCGTATTCGTCAACCACAATGGCCATGTGGACACGCTTCTTCCTGAACTCCTGTAGGAGTTCGTCCACCCGTTTCGTCTCAGGGATGAAGTGGGGAGACCGGGCTATCTGTGTAAGGCTCAGTCCGTCCCCAGCCTGCCCCCAGTAGCGCAGCACATCCTTGGCATACACAACCCCGACTACGTTGTCGATGGTGTTTTCATATATCGGGATACGGCTCACACCCGCGTCTATCACCGTTCGTACCAACTCGGTAATGGAGGACGTTGCATCAAGCGCAACGATGTCAATGCGGGGGACCATAATCTCCCTGGCGAGGGTCTTGTCCAGCTCCAGGATTGACCGGACCATCTGGGTCTCATCTTCCTCCAGGCTCTGGGCTTGGCCCTCCTCATCTACGAAGGTCGGAGCAGCATCCTCTCTCGATCTTCGAGACCGTCCAAACAGGGACAGTAGCCAGCCCCAGAACCCGCCCTTAGACCCGTTGCCCGGCCTAGATCGGCCGTTGCCCACCTTCCTTTGTGCCTGCCCCGCCTCTTGCTGCATCTCTTCTATCATCTAGCTCCGTTCAGCCTAGCAGCCTTCCGTCCTCGGCTTTTCTCGCGCCGGAACACCGAACGCCAACGCTCCCTCCGGCAAGTCCTTAGTCACCACGGACCCAGCGCCTGTGACGGCTCGGGCCCCGACATGTACCGGGGCCACCAACATAGAGTCCGACCCTATGAAAGCCCCGTCTCCGATTACAGTCCGATGCTTTTCCGAACCATCGTAGTTACAAGTAACGGTACCTGCTCCGATGTTCACACCAGCCCCGATTTCGGCGTCACCCAGGTAGCTGAAGTGCCCTACCTTCGTTCCCCGTCCCATGACCGTCTCCTTCACCTCCACGTAGTTCCCGATGTGCACGTCCTCGTCCAGTCGGGTCCCGGGACGCAGATGGCAATACGGGCCTACCTGCACCCTATGCGCTAGAGAACTCTCTTCAATTACTGATCCTTGAATACGGCATTCGTCTCCGATGATTGAGTCTTTTATTATTGCGTTGGGTCCTATGTCGCAGCCTTCGCCTATGCAGGTTTGGCCCTGGACAATTACCCCAGGCTGCAGAAGGGTGTCCTTGCCCACCTGCACCGTGGCATCTACGAATGTGCTTGCCGGATCGATGAGGGTGACTCCATCCGCCATGAGATGCTGCCGGGTTCTCTCAAAGACGACAGCAGTGACTCGCGCTAAGTCTGCGCGATCATTGACGCCCAATGCCTCATAAAAATTAATCGGTGCAACACTTTCCACGGGAAAGCCGTTGCGGAAAGCGCTATCAACCAGGGTGGTTATGTAATACTCCCCGTTAGGTGCAGGCGGGAGGGCTCGGAGCGCAGGCCAGAGCCAGTCGGAGCGGAAGCAATAGGCCCCGCAGCAGACCTCGTTCGAGGCCAAGGCTTCGGGCCCCGCTTCTTTCCATTCGACTATCTCAGTAATTTCGCCCTGGCCCCCCCGTACCATCCTGCCCATCTGTCCGGGGTTTTCGACTTCGCAAGTTAGAAGGGTGAGCACTGCCTCGGCGTCCAGGTGCCGGTCCATCATGAGGTTTAGGGTATCGCTGCTGATGAGCGGCATATCGCCGTTTAACACCAGCACATGGTCGGCGCGACCCTCCAGCAGGGCCTCGGTTTGGAGCAATGCATGACCCGTGCCCAGTCTCTCCCGTTGTACGACATCTTTTGCACCGTTAGAAGACTCCCCACAGTTAACCGGGAATTCCGGCCCGACTACGGTTACTGTCAAACCAACCGGCGTCTCCGACACTGCATGCCGGACCCAAGAGAGCATCTCCCTGCCCGCTATCCGGTGCAGAGGTTTGGGGGTGCGGCTCTTCATCCGGGAGCCTTTACCCGCTGCTAAAATTACCCCTGCCCATGTTGCCATTTTTGTATAAAATAAGCCCTCTCTCTTCCACGCCGAACGCGCGAGGGAGGAGAAAGGACTGCTAGTCCAAGTATGTGGTTATTCGGGCTGTCGACCTACTATGTGGAGGGTCGTCGAGCTCAATCATCTCAATCTCTGAGCAAATGATAAATAGCTCATATATGACTGTCAAGTTAAGGAGGCCTACCCGTTAGCGTAGCCTACTGCGTGGTATACTCCGTGCCGATAACTGCCATCGCTATCTCACCTTGTTGAAATATCCTTGTTTTCCCGCCTATTCATACCCCTGAGACCCTCCGCAGACGGCAAGCCACATCAGCCAAGTTCCCGAACACTGAGGATATAACTTGCTGTTTGCCGGTGGTGAGTCCAACGTCTTTGAGGCCGTAACTCACCTGGTCTTCCAACTCGGCGTAATCCTGATTATGGCCAAGCTTGGAGGCGAGGTATTCACACGTTTTCTGAAGCTCCCAGCCGTCATCGGGGAATTGCTGATAGGTGTGGCCATAGGCCCATACGCCTTGGGCAACTACATCAACCTGGGCAAGATTATTCCCGGCTCGGGTCTTGGAACCCTTTTTCCCAAGCCTGACATTCCGACCGAGGCCATAAGCCTAGAGCTGTTCTCCATATCTGAGATCGCGGTTATTGTCCTTCTCTTTTTCGTTGGGCTGGAAACGAACCTTGGGCAGTTCATGCGCTACGCCAAACCGGGCTCGGTCATCGCCCTCGGCGGCGTCATCGTTCCCTTCATCTTGGGTGTTGTCGCGACCATCATGTTCGGCTATGCAGACGGCATAGGCAGCGCTGAGGCCCTCTTTATGGGCGCCGCCATGACCGCGACCTCTGTAGGCATCACCGCCCGAGTCTTGAGCGAAAGGAAGAAGCTCGCTACGCCGGAGGGGGTCACCATCTTGGCGGCCGCCGTTATCGACGACATCCTCGGCATCCTTATCCTAACCTTGGCCGTGGGCGTTGCCGATACTGGCGCAGTTTCTATCACTGACATACTGATCGTAGGAGGGAAGGCAGCGGGTTTTCTGGTCGTCTGGTTCGGGGGAGGGTTGCTGGTCTCCAAGTATTTATCGAAGTTCATCCTGTCGCTAAAGGTAACGGGAGCGGCGATCGTGATTTCGCTAGGTCTCGCGCTGCTATCTTCCGGGCTAGCAGAGAGCTTTGGCCTAGCCTTTATCATCGGGGCGTACGCCACCGGTCTCGCGCTTTCAGGCACCAAGCTTGCTGAGGTGCTCGTACATTCTCCGGAAGGGGCCGAAAGCGGGGAACGCCGATTGGACCCTCCTTTCGTGGTCTTGCACGATGCCCTGGTCCCCATCTTTTTCGTAGTGCAGGGGATGCAGGTGGACGTGACCCTATTCGGAGGAGTGCTTGTGTTCGGCTTGGTTCTCTCAGCCTTGGCCATCGTCTCCAAAGTATTTGGCTCCGGACTTCCCGCCCTGGGTCTGGGATTCAACAAGCTAGGCGCCTCCAGGATAGGGTTTGGGATGCTTCCCAGGGGCGAAGTTGCGTTAATCATTGCCGGCATCGGCCTGAGCAAGGGGGTAATCGGGGGCGAGCTTTTCGGGGTCACAGTATTCATGACCATAGTGACCACCCTGCTGGCGCCCCTCGCGCTTCAACCGCTCTTCTCGGGCGACAAGGCCGGGATTCGAGCGAGCCTGGAAGGACGAATTCTGCCTCATGCTCTCGCCACTCCGTCGGAGCAACAGGCTGAAGAGATTGAAAAAGAGGAGTGAGCATCAGGAGTGGGTTCTCCGAAGGCTACGGCTCCCGAGGCGAAGGGTTGTTAGACCGTCCAGTAACAGGACATCTATGCCTGTATCATCCTTGCGCCCACCTGTGAGCAGGACTATCCTTTAGGCACGCCCCCGTAGCTCAGAGGATAGAGTGCCAGCCTCCGGAGCTGGAAGCGTGGGTTCGAGTCCCGCCGGGGGTACCAAGGGACCGAACTTCTAGGTATAAATGCTATGCCCATGCTTATAAGTTATCACTATCCTTATCACTATGCGAAAAAGCAATGCCCTATGAAGAGGTCGGTTCAGTTCTTGAGACGGTCGAGGCGTCCCAGGCTTCCAGAGCCGCAAGACTGTACCTACGGTTCTTGGTTCTCGCGTCTGCGCGCTCAGGCGTAGCCCGTGGCGCAACCTGGAGTGAGATCGATCTCTAAGGCCGAGTATGGCGGATACAATTCCGGCGGATGAAAGCGGGCTTGGGCCACCGTGTGCCCCTGTGCAGGCAAGCGGTTGAACTGCTTAGTTAGATATCTGCCCTGCGTGACGAGACCAACTTGGTGTTCCCATCTCCTCAGAAGCGTGGAGCACAGCTTTCTGACATTACGCTGACAAGGGTCATCGACTCTGCGGGGATCGCGGCGCGCGCGACTGTTCGTGGCTTTCGCACCAGCTCTAAGATTTGGACACTCGAGCAAACGGATTCGCCCTTGGCTGTCTCAGGGGCGGCCCTTGCCCGCACCCAAGCCAATTCAACTGAGCTGGCCTAGCCAGGTCAGACCTGTTCGAACGCCACAGGGCACTGATGCAAACGTGGGCAGATTACTTGACTGGCCCACTGATGGAGGGTTGAAGCAACGGATCCAAGTTTGGACGTTGATCACGATGATCGCGCTCAGTCCTCGGTGAGACCGCCATCTTCTCCTTGAGCCGATGGCCTTGACTTAATCCAAGCGTAGACTTCGCTTGCCCTCCACCCGACAGCTCTATCGCCGACACTTACCTGCCGAGGAAACTGACCATTCGGCATCTGCCGATATATGGTTGAGTAGCTCAAGCCTGTGATCTTTTCGACCTCTCGACGCCTCAGGATTTTCTCTTTCATCCTAATCACCTCCTAGTTTTCCTCTGATTCGTAACGGTCAAGCTCTGGTCGTCAAGCGCGAAACCCTGGCGACCCACCTCTCTTTGGTTGCGGGCCACCACTCGCGTGGCCGCTCCCTTATGGTCGAATTGAGTCTCCAAGCCAATGTCATCTCGACCTTTCTTTTCCTGCATGGTTCCCTCCCTTACCTAGTTCATTGATCGGATAAACCGTGGGGTGCAAATGCCCATAACTCCGTGACAAATGCGATACTCGCAACCATACGATAACCGCTTATCGCCCGTTTTGAGCCATCATTGTTGGCCAATTCCCCGTTAGCGTTACAGCCCGCTTCGAACAAGGGGATATTGAACGCACAGACTGGTTGGAATGCCAGCAGGCGAAATAGGATTCCCTTGCAAGGAAATGCAGAAACAAGATCCATCTGTGCAGTCGAAATTTCAGACGGAGGCTGGATACGCGGAAGTGCTGCCTGCGCCGGGGCTGGCCGGGTAGTAGAGGGCGGTTCAGTACGGGCTACGGTTATGGCCTGCGTCTGCCCGACTCTCAGGTCGGTGGGCATAACGCGACGCTCCTTGCCATTGGGAAGAACCACTATGGTCCGGTCGATGGAGGCCACGCCGTCCGAGGGGTGGCTATTCACATCCTCATGCCCCTACAGGCGAGGGATTGCGTATTACGGGGAGGAGGGGGGTAAACCCCCATTGGCAGCGCGGCAGTTCTAATGTGCTTACTCAATAGCCATGCCGCCCCCTAAATCTCTACCCCTGCAAAAAATCAGCAGGTCGTCCTATCCTCCATGGACTCGGAGAAGTAGGCGACTGACTGCTCCTAGACACCACCTACAACGCATTGTTAGAGAAGCGGCGCAATGAGTTGGCCGACGTGCTGAAGAAGGGCTCATAGTGTTTGCTTGCAGTCTATCTGCAAACCTTGCCGACCATGTCAACGGTTATGGCCTGCGTCTGCCCGACTCTCAGGTCGGTGGGCATAACGCGACACTCCTTGCCATTGGGAAGAACCACTATGGTCCGGTCGATGGAGGCCACGCCGTTCACGGGGTGGCTATTCGCATCCTCATGCCCCTACAGGCGAGGGATTGCGTATTACGGGGAGGAGGGGGGGTAAACCCCCATTGCCAGTGCGGCAGTTCTAATGTGCTTACTCAATAACCATGCTACCTCTTAAATCCAGCCAACTGTTCTATATCGGTATCAAGATCCAGCCCTCCCTTCGGAAGGCCTTCTAACGCGCCGTCGCCGACCAGGGAGGTACGATGATCCACGTGGTGACAATGGCATCTCCGGTGCGCCTGCTACTTTCGTCTATATCGCCCAACGGTCGAACGGCAATGCACAGCAAGATACCTCAACCAACTTCATTGGGCTATTACGGCAACCGCATTTGCTTGACAAAAGCACGCATGTTCTATATCCTTCCCCCTGCCCAATCCTCTGAGTTGTCTCCACCCAAGAACCGTCATGAAGGTTGCCTGTTTACTCATCACCCACCTTAGAGCCAAGGTCGAGATGCGCCGCCATCCCAACCTGAAGAACATCCCCGCCATCATCGTAGAGCGCTCCATGGGAAGATCACAGGTGGTCGACTCCACGCCTTCCGCCAGTGGCGTATCCCCCGGCGATACCTTAGAGGAAGCCCTCTCCATCCAACCCACCGCTCTCGTCCTCGAAGCCGACGAGCCTCACTACCGCAGGGTGTTCGCTCAAGTTATCGCCTCCCTGCAGGGAATCAGTGACCGGGTGGAGGGATCGGGGCTGGGTACGGCCTATGTCCGTCTGGACGGCCTGGAGCACCTGCACGGTGGCGAAGCTCGGCTGGTCAACGCACTGCTGAACGCCGTCCCCCAGGACCTTGCCCCGAGGGTCGGCGTCGCCGAGGCCAAGTTCCCAGCCTTCGTAGCCGCCAAGGCGAGCGGTCCCCTAAGGGCCACCCAGGTTCCTATTGATGCCGTGTCATTCCTTGCCCCTCACCCCGTCGACCTGCTCCCTGTACCCGCCGACCTGCGGGCAGCCCTGCACCGGTTCGGCCTCCACACCCTGGGTGACGTGGGCTCGCTGACAGAGGCACCCATGATTGACCGGTTCGGAGCCGAGGGGCGGAGTGCATGGCGCCTCTCCCGGGGCATGGATGACACCCCCGTCGTACCCTTAGCCCACACCGAGACTATAGTCGAGCGCTCATCCCTCCCCTTCTCATCCGCATCCCTGGAACTGCTCATCACCGTGGTGGACACCCTCTTGGCGAGTGCCTTCTCGCGTCCTTCGATGAAGGGCCGCTATGCCGGTAAAGCGCTGCTGGAGTGTGCCCTGGAAGGAGGTCCTACCTGGGCCAGGGAGTTCTCTTTCAAGGGAGGCGTTGGAAACCGGAAGCGAGCCTTATCGATAATCAAGGCCCGGCTGGAGGAGGAACACCCGTCGGGGCCCGTAGAGGACGTGACCCTGACCCTGGACGACCTGACCGGGGAGTCGGGAGTGCAGATGGGACTGCTTCCCGAGGCCAGGGAGTCGGATAAGCGGCGACTGGTCGAGGTGGACAGGGGCCTGCGGGCCCGCACGGGTGGGAGCCCCTCGCTTTACCGGGTGGTCGAGGTTGCCCCCTGGCACCCGGCCCCCGAGATGCGGGTTGTGCGTATCCCTATCGACTCCTCAGGGGGAGCCGATGTGAGACCCATGTCGAGTCCCATACCTGTTGTCGTGCGGGAGGGACGGGACCGTAGGCCCGAGGCCGTGCGGCTGGGGAGCCGGTGGAAAAGGGTGGCCCACATCGAGGAGGAGTGGGGCTTCGACCTGTGGTGGATGTCCCGGCCCCTGACCCGAACCTACTACCGGGTAAGGGATGAAGACGGGGTGGAGGCCACCCTGTTCCGGGACGAGAGGGGCGGCTGCTGGTACCGGCAGAGTGCCTAGTCCCGAGGCAAACCTGTGATGACTCCCTACGTCGAGCTTCACGCCAAGAGCTTCTATTCCTTCGGCATGGGGGCATCCCACGGCCACGAGCTGCTGGCCCGGGCCAAGGAATACGGCTACGAGTCCCTGGCTTTGACCGATACCAACCTGTGCGGGGCGTTGGAGTTCGCCCGGCTGGCCGACAGCCTCGGCATCCAGCCCATCACAGGTGGGGAGTTGACTCTCAAGGACGGGACACGGGTGGCGCTGCTGGCAAAGACCCGCCGGGGCTACGGCAACCTCTCCCGGCTGTTCACCCTCGCCAATACCGTGGACCGCAGGGAGCCCCGGCTGGACCCCAAGCACCTGCCCCACCACGCGGAAGGGTTGGTCCTCCTCACCGGTGGCCGGGATGGGCCTATGTCGAAGCTGCTGCTGGAAGGCCGACGCACGGATGCCGGGGCCCTGCTGAAAGACTACATGGAGTGGTTCGGGCCGGACTCAGTCTACGTGGAGGTGCAGCGCAACTTCCTGCAGGGCGACGCCGAGCTCACACGGGCCTCGGTGGGGCTGGCAAGGGACCTGGGTGTGTCTATCGTCGCATCCAACGACGTCCACTACCACGACCCGGAGCGGTACCGGCTCCAGCACGCTTTAGTCGCCGCCCGGCTAAACACGACTATGGAGCGTGCCCTACCCCACATCCGGCCCAATCATCACCTCCACCTTAAGTCCCCAGACCAGATGGTGAAGCTCTTTGAAGACCATCCCCAGACCATCACCAACACCCTTAAGATCGCTGAACAGTGCGAGTTCGACCTAGCCACGGGGCTCGGGTACACCCTCCCCGATCCTGCCGTCCCATCCGGCTACACTGCCGACAGCTACCTGAGACGCCTCTGCTCCGAGGCCGTGCTTCGGCGCTATGGGACCGTGACACCGGAGGTCGAGGCCCGGCTGGAGGAGGAGTTCCGGCTGATAGGCAGTCATAAGCTGGCCGGGTTCCTGCTCCTTTACAGGGAGATCGTCCTCCTGGCCCAGAAGATCATGGAGGAGAAGGGCCTCTCCCACCCGGAGACGCCCCTGGAGGAGAGGCCCCCGGGCCGGGGGCGGGGCTCCTCGGTGGCGCTCCTGGTGGGCTATCTCATCGGCATCAGCCATGTCGATCCTCTGCGCTGGGGCCTCAGCCTGGAGCGGTTCATCCCCGAGGACATGACCACCCTGCCGGACATCGACCTGGACTTTCCGCGATCTCTAAGGGACGAGCTTATAGAGCGGGTGCACCGACACTTCGGGCCCGAGTTCGCCGTGCTGGCCGGGGCCGTTTCCACCTACTCGGTGAAGGGAATCATCCAGGACCTGGGCAAGGCCCTCGGGCTGCCCAAAGAGGATTTGCGGATGCTCTCCAAACAGCTCCACTCCCACGACGCCCGGGACCTGCGGGGCGAGATACTGGAACTGCCCGCCTTCAGGGATAAGGTGGAGACACCCGGCTGGCGTGACCTGCTGTCCCTGGCGCCGCAGCTTATGCACGCCCCCAGGAGCCTGAGCCAGCATGTGGGGGGCATGGTCCTCAGCGACTCCCCCATACCGGAG
Source organism: Dehalococcoidia bacterium (assembly GCA_965197585.1). Taxonomy (GTDB): domain Bacteria; phylum Chloroflexota; class Dehalococcoidia; order Plut-88900; family Plut-88900; genus Plut-88900. Next base: position 433,826 of record OZ240215.1, on the reverse strand, counting down.
ATGGTGCCCATACGGCAGGGTGCCATCGCCGGGCGCTACATCATGGACTGGAACAGGGACAGCACCGCCGACGCCCGGTTCGCCAAGATAGACCTCCTCTCCCTGCCGGTACTCGACCAGATCGAGGAGGCCCTGGACCTGGTGGAGCGCCGGGAGGGCCGCAGGCCCGATATCTCGGCCATAGACCCCGATGACCCCACCGTATACGAGATGCTGGGCCAGGGGAGATCCAAGGGGGTGTTCCTGCTGCAGTCTCCGGCCCAGCTGAAGATGGGGCAGAGGCTCAGGCCTCGCAACCTGCTGGACCTGGCCTACCAGGTTGCCCTCATCAGGCCGGGCGTCGGGGTGCAGGGGAGCGCCGTGTCGAAGTTCGTGGACCGGTACCGGCACGGGGCTCAGTGGGACTACGATCACCCGCTGGAGCGCCGGGCCCTAGAGCGGGGGTGTGGGATCATTGTCTGGCAGGAGCAGGTGGTGCAGCTGATATCCGACGTGTCTGGGATGAAGACCTCGGAGGCCGACGAGATACGTCGTGCCTTCGCCAGACCCAACAGCGACCACCTGATAGCCATGCACCGGTGTAGGTTCCTGAAGGGGGCGCTCGCCAACGGCGTTCCCCAAGACATCGCCGAGAAGATCTTCGACAAGGTCAATGGGCACTACATGTTCCCCGAGTCCCACTCTCACGCCTTCGCTGTCACCGCCTACCAGGCAGCATGGCTCAAGCGTTACCACCCCCTGGAGTTCTTCGTCGCCCTGATGAACAGCCAGCCCATGGGGTTCTACCCGGTGGAGACCATAAAGGAGGATGCCCGGCGCTTCGGGGTGCCCTTCCTCAATCCCTGCGTTAACCTTAGCGGGGTGAAGTGCAGCTCCCACAACGGCTCGGTGCTGCTGGGTCTCGGCAAGGTGAAGGACGTTGGAGAGAAGTCGGCTAGAACGATAGCTGAAGAGAGGGAGCGCCATGGGCCCTACTCGGGGGCCGGAGACCTGGTGCGTAGGACCGGGCTCAGGCCCCAGGCCGTCCACTCCCTGGTGATGGCCGGGGCCTTCGACGGGGTGATGTCAAACCGCAGGGAAGCCCTCTGGGACGCGGGGCTGCCCGTCCGGCCACCGAGGAACGGGCAGAGGGCCCTGCCAATCTCCACGGGAGACAACATCCCCGAGATGGAGGACTTCACCGCAAGGGAGAAGATGGCAGGTGAGTATGCCGTCATGGGCATCTATCCCAGGGGCCACGTCATGGAGTTCGTCAGGCCCACCCTGCGCCCCGACGTCCTGCGCGCCGCCGACATCGACAGCCTGCCCGAGGGCAAAGAGGTGCTGGTGGCGGGGTGGCCCGTGGCCCGGCAGCATCCCAGGGGCCTGGAGGGTACGGTGTTCGTGACCATTGAGGACGAGACGGGGGACGTGCAGCTCATCGTATGGCCGCGGGTGTTCACCCGGTACAAGAGGGAGCTGGGAAACCACGTACTCCTTGCCAGGGGTGTAGTCTCCCGCCATGACGGTACCACCAATGTCACGATGTCCAGTGTGAGGACGTTGGATGTCGGGGCCCGGATGCCCGACGCCCACGACTGGCATTGAGAGGACGCCTCTGTCGATGGGATAATCCCGTAGGAGGCGAGACAGTCATATGTGCGAAAGATACACTCTGATAGCCGACCTGGGAGACCTGGCCCAGCGCTTTGAGTTCGACGGCAGTGACTTCAGCTACGACCCCGGATACAACATCGCACCCACCGAGAGCGTTCTGACTGTCAGGAAGGTGGAGGGTCGAGAGGCGGCGCTCATGCGCTGGGGGCTGGTACCTTTCTGGGCCAAGGACCCGAAGATCGGGGCCCGGATGATCAACGCCCGGGCCGACAACTCCGCCCCCTTGCGCTCCACTATTTCGGCGCATCCGCCCTCGGCATTTTGTAGCCGACACGAAGCTCGGTGAAGATATAGGTCGGGTTGTCAGCATCGTCGCCCAGCTTGCGGCGGATGGTCGTTGTGACTGTCCGGATGGGCCGCACGTCGCCGTCTCCGGCCTCGCCAACAACTCGGAACTCACCCGAATGCTCAAGGACTTCGCGGAGACCGTCCCGCATAATCTCGTGATCGTCCACGAGCATCAATCGGGTTTGTGATTCTGGGGTCAATGCACCAACCCCTCTTTATCTGGGTGGTATGGAATAGTGCAGGATACGGTAGTGCCTTGTCCGGATTCGCCTGGGCCGGCCACCATACTGCCGCTTATACGCTCCACGTCGGCCCTCATGTTCCTGAAGCCCTGGCCTCGGTCAGAAAAGTCGTCGGGTAGCCCGATACCGTCGTCCAATATGGACATTCGAAGCCAATCATCCTCAAAGTCCAGCTTGATAATAATTTTGCTGGCTCTCGAGTGGCGAAATGCGTTCGTCAGGGCGTTGTGGGCTATTGAGAATAGCGCTCTCCGCGTGGCCGTCGGAAGTTCCGGCTCCTTTCCAGACTGGAGTACTTCAGTAGGAATCGAAGTGACGGTGGTGAATGTAGAAGCGTGGGACTGCAGCACCCAACTCAGGCCTTGCCCTTCGAATATCGCTCCTATGTCGATGGGATGCCTCAGTTCCCACATGGCGGACTTTGACGGTGCCAGGGTGGCCTCCAATTTGGCTATAAGCTCTCTACGGTTTTCGTTTCTTCGGGCCTCGGCCATCTCAATAGCTGACTCCAATCCAAGCCCAATCAGGTACGCCGATTGGGCTATAATGTCATGGATGGTCTGTGATAGTTCGATCCGCTCCTGCAGGAGCTCGCGTTCCCGTTCCACCGCCTTCCGTCTTCTGGCTCGATCGTAACTCGATCTGATCCTCTCGAACCTTGCCACGAGACCGACTGCTGCTACCACAGCGTACATGGCGATAATCCTAGAGAGCAGGACCTCCTCTTCTTCGAATTCGAAGCCGCCGCCCGGCTCTGACGTCAGACTCAGAGCAATGTACATTGCTGATATAGCCGTGGCGCCCACGAAACTGACCCTGATGGACGCACACACTGCGGCGAACATGGCAAGTGCTGCGTAATACAGCACGAAGAAGTCGTCCCCGAATCCGCTTGAGACCACCAGCCCGCCCGTGAGCATCACTACGTCCATCGCACTCAGTGCTAAGACCCACCGCCACGACGCCGTCCGTTTCGTTTCGATACGGTAGAGGACGTAGCCGTTCAGTGCCAACAGCAACACCCCGAACAGCATCTGGGCGATATAGCCGGGGTGCGCGAAGGAGACTTGATGGTGCAGCTGGGCCAACCACGCAATTACCGCGAACCGTCGGACCCATACTGAAATCCTCAGTCCGAAGCGCAGGTAGTCAATACCAGTACGCCCGACCGCCCGTCGGGACTGAACAACCGCATTTCGTATAGTCATCTCCAAATCAAAGCCTCAACAAAAGTAGTCTACGCTGTACGGTTCCTGTGAAAAGGTTCGTTTGTAACAGAGGGGATAGATACATATGCACTTCGCAGAGCGGGTTCGGGCAAACCTTACGGAGTCGTCGGGGGAAAGGCAATCTGGGGAGGCTCGTTGCATCGTACCTGACTTAGTTTGCGATGGCGAGAAGACATACTGCGGCAGTGAAGGAAAGTGCAGGCTCAATTGATCGAGCGGTGGAGACAGTGCAAGAGGACGCTCAGAGAGCTCGCAAAACCTCAAGACTACCCTTGATATTTCGGTTGATCTCTCGGGTCTCGGAGTGTGCAAATCTTGTTGGTTGCCAACAATTAAGTACACTAGTGGAATGCCGAGGAATCCATTGAGAAGACTCATATGACAGCAACCGCCGCGCTCGCATTCGATCCGCGTGGGGTCTGGCCCTGCTCTTTACAATCCTGCTCCTTGCAGCCGCCGAGGCAACACAGCTATGAACTTTGCCGTCAAGACTCGTTTCCCAAAGTCTGCTGTTCTAGGGGTCCTGCTCGCCGTCGTTCTATCTGCCTGTGATGCATCTTCCTGTTCTGATCTCTCGGACATTCCAAATTCGTTTCCCGACGTATCGCCTGGGATCAGTTGTACAGATGGATCCGAGTCCCGAAGGGAGGATGCAGAGGCGCTGGTCGCGCTCTACAACGCCACTGATGGCCTGAACTGGGAGAACAATACGAACTGGCTCACGGACGCTCCAATTAGCGATCGGGCCGGTGTAACCGCCAGTGACAAGACTGTAAATGGGCGCTCCACGGGAGAGTGCGTCGTTAGGAGCCTGCGGCTCAGCTGGAACCAGTTAAGCGGAGAGATACCGGCTGAACTGGGCAACCTCTCCAACCTTGGATCCCTGGACCCAAGTCATAACCAGTTGAGCGGGGCGATACCGGCTGAAATGGGTAACCTACTCAATCCGTATAGTCTGGACCTCAGTCATAACCAGTTGAGCGGGACGATACCGGCTGAACTGGGCCACCTCTCCAACCTTAGATCCCTGGACCTCAGTTATAACCAATTGACCGGGGAGATACCGGCTGAACTGGGAAAGATACCCGTCCTGTTCCTTGATGGTAACCAGTTAAGGGGGATTATGCTGCGGCCAAACGGGCCAACCGATGCACAATATGGGTGGGACGGCTCGACGATACGTGTCAGTTGGGACGCGGTGGATGGCGCGGACTATTACAAAGTCTACCACCACCATTTCATCGACAACAGGTGTTTGTTGGGAAAGGAAGGCATTCCAAGGTTTTGTGACGAACTGGCTGCCAATTTCACTGAGACAACTTACGTACACTCTGATCCTGATGATGGCGAGAACTACTATTGGATCATCGCCTGCAACCGTGGGAGCTGCTCGGAGATAGACTCGGATAACCCCGCTCAAGCCTCCCCTTAGAGACATTCCATCCTGCCCAGCGGCATTTAAAGGGGACATGGCATAGGGGGAGGGTGTAGGGCCTGACAGTTAGTTCAGTTGGTAAGAGCGCCTGCCTAACGAGCAAGAGGCCACTGTTTCGAGTCTAGTATCACCCACCTGCCTGGATGAAAATGGTAAGGACCTCGTTCGACTAATGAAGATGCAACCTAGATTGCAACCTCCCACCGAAAAGTTCGCAATACAGTACGCTTATGTGTACCTGATCAGACTGCAACCTTTAGCCAAGGCCCGACGTGACCGCGACTTAGATGTGCGCCGCAAGCCTGATTGAGTTACGCCGGTCATATTCTTAGGTGAAGGCGTGATACGATACATTACGAGGCAATCTTCAGGGAGGGTTACTTTCGGCCTATCAGTGTGGTAACGATTGTGGTAGCGAACACCAAATGGTAGGTAGTTCGTAGCTAAATACTAATCTCACCCTCTCCGGCAACCCTACCATCACGAATCTCCCCTCCAATGGGTTTCGTGTCACCCGATTCAGATTCAGGGTCGAAATGCGTTGCGAGATGTCTGAACACATTGCAGCGGACTCTGTTGACCCGCTCGGCTATCTCGTCAATGGACTGCTCCTTGTAGCGCATATGGTGAGCTTCGATCGCTAGGACCTCAGCTAGCCCTTCGCACGAATCCTGAACGCTTTCCCGAGTCGTGCTTAGCCTCGTCCTTGCCATTTATGAGACTGAGACTACGCGTCGGGCATACGTGTAGTTCAACGGGTCGGGGAAGCTGACAGGGTGGACACTGCGCGCTGGCATTTATCAAGTTTCCTTCCTGCAGAGGCATCGCCCCCTGATTCCAAGCCAAGCTACGAACCGAAATTTAGGGGGCGCAACGGAGGTTCCTTATACAGTTAGCATAGCCTGTTAATTCAGACCATGACACGATACTTTCCTCAAATGTGTAGTCATTGCAGGGCACTTTCTTATTGGAATGTGTCGACAAAAAAAGGCAAGCACCCCCTGCGCAGATGAGATGCTGGTCCAACATAACTAACAAGCAGGTGTATTGGCACTTGATCGTCGATATCAGCTTTTCTACTCTCTTTGAGAGGGTGAATGGGACTGAGTAGACCAGAGTTGAGTTGACGGTGAAATAAAGTCTGCCCACTGCTGCATCAGTGCTCGGCGGGCCATAAAGTAATCTGTCCTACGATAAGCCAGTTCCACTGCACTACCCTCCACGTGGGCTAAACACATTTCGGCTATCTCTCGGGGCGCATCCGTGCGTTCGGCGGCCCATACCCGGAAGCTAGACCTCATGCCGTGGGGAACACACCCGATGTTGTTTTCTCGGAGTAGCTTGGAGATGGTCGAATCCGTGAGCGCTTTACCGGTGATTGACGGGAATACCAGTCCGTCAGCATCGTTCAATCTATGTGCCCGCCGTAGCACTTCCATGGCCTGATTTGAAAGCGGTACGCGGTGCTCTCGTTGCCGCTTCATCCTGGAAGCCGGAATTGTCCAGACTTGCGTCTCCAGGTCTAATTCAGGCCACTTGGCAAGCCTTCCCTCCCCTGACCTGGCAGCGGTCAGAGTCAGGAATTCAAAGGCCAGTTTCGTTCCATCCCATGCCCCGGACTGCCTTATGGTCTCTAATGCGCCGCAGACTTCCTCATGGGGCAATGCTCTTTGATGTTGGGTGACATGGCCGTTCTTTGGTAAAGCGGCTCCGATAGCGTCACCGGCTGGGTTGTCGGCTCTGTAACCCTGTGCGACTGCCCATTTCATCACTGCTCCAATGCGTTGCCTCAGCTTCCTAGCCGTCTCCCGCTTTTCATTCCAGATCGGAACGAGAAGGGCCATGACGTCCAGTGAGGTGATCTCGGATACTAACTTGGCCCCTAGGGGCGGATAGGCGTACTGTGACAGACTGCGACGCCAATTCGACTCATGCCGCCCGTCTTTCCAGCCCTTGGCATGAAACCCGATAACGATCTCGGCGGCGTCAGCGAAGGTGGGTATAGACGATTTCTTGACCCGCGGGTCCTTGCCCTGTTCAACCGCACGTCGGTTTTCAAGGGCCTTGTCCCGCGCTTCCTTCAGTGTCACAATCGGATAGCTGCCGAGTCCGACGTTGAAAGGTTCTCCATTGATCCTCAGACGTTGCGCCCATGACTTTGAATAGCGGCCCGTTGAGGATTCTTTGACCAATAGTGTAAGTCCATGTCCCCCCCTACCATCCCCATACCTCCCAGGCGCCTTGACTGTCTTGACGAATGCAGCCGATAAGGTCCTTGGCCGTTCCATGTTTACCCCTTCTGTTATCACTATATAAGTGATAATACCCGAAACCTCATGAAACGTCAAAACACCACATGACACTAAGTCTAATAGCTAAAATAGGACATAAGTACGCTGTTTTGGACCGTTATGAACGCCCTTGAAACTCTATTATGGCTCTCGCCGAGGGTACCACGCATTGTTCTCATTACTCGCCCATTCACTGCGACCTCAGCGTTGTCCACGCTCCCAATAGGACTGTCCCCTGACGTGGGTAGTGAGTAGAGAATGACGGTCCTTCGAGCCATCGAAAAGGGTCAACGGCCTGTTTCGCACGCACCTACGACTTGATGGAGGTACTGCGCCGGGATCGGGCCGAGCACAACTTGGACCGGCGCACACGGATCTCCCTATAGTTCAAGGTGCTGGGGGCATACGAGTTCGACGTTGGTCCTACGGCTCGTCGCGCGCCGCTCGAGACGAAGGTTCCTGCGAGGTTAACGATCAAGCCTACGGCCCGCTCACAACCCATCCGACGCAAAGGGTCGTCTCCATCCGGGGCGGCCTAGGCAAAACTGTACTACAATTTCCAGTTGAAGAATGCTCTATGACAGTCCCTGAGGTAATAAATTTGAGTGACCATCAGAACAGCGATATCCGTAATCTGGCCATCATAGCCCACGTCGACCACGGCAAGACTACCCTGGTCGACGCACTGCTAAAACAAGGCCAGGTCTTCCGCGCCCACCAGCAGGTAGGTACCTTGATTATGGACACCAACGAACTGGAGCGAGAGCGCGGCATCACGATTCTGGCCAAGAACGCTTCAGTCTCATACGAGGGCATCAGGATCAACATCATCGACACGCCGGGCCATGCAGACTTCGGCGGCGAGGTGGAGCGTGTCATGAACATGGCCGACGGCTGTCTGTTGCTCGTAGACGCCGTAGACGGCCCCATGCCCCAGACCACTTACGTGCTTCGCCAAGCCCTCAAGCAAAACGTCACCCCCATGGTGGTCATCAACAAGATAGACCGACCCGAGGCCCGGGCAGCTGAGGTGGTAGACATGGTCCAGGACCTGTTCTTGGAGGTGGCAACCAACGCGGAGCAACTGGATTTCCCCGTACTATACGTGTCTGCACGGGACGGTTACGCCACAACGAGCCTGGACCAGCCCGGTTTGGACATGCAACCTCTCTTTGAAGCCATCCTTAGTTCTGTGCCCCCACCGAGCGGGGACAGCAGCGCCCCACTGCAAATGCTTGTTGCGGCTCTCGATTACGACAGCTATCTCGGGCAAGTTGCTGTCGGACGGATTACCAACGGTACGCTCAGACTGCGCGATCACGTGGCCCTGCTGGGACGCAACACCGAGCCCGTCTCCCACGTTGTGGAGCGCATATTCGTGTTTCGTGGAATGGAGCGGGTTGAAGTTTCCGAATCCCATGCCGGCGACATCGTTGCGGTCACCGGCCCCGAAGGCGTGTCCATAGGCGACACGCTCGCCTGTCTTGAAAACCCGCAAGCCCTACCTACCATAGACATCAACGAACCGACAGTACGCATGACCTTTGGCGTCAGCACTTCACCTTTCATGGGCATAGAAGGAGAACACTGTACCTCCCGCCAACTCTACGCTCGGCTGATGAGAGAGCTGCGGACCAACATAAGCATGCGGGTGGAAACCACCTCCAGCCCCGACGTATTCGTGGTCTCCGGACGGGGAGAGTTACACCTGTCCATCCTGGTCGAGACCATGCGCCGTGAGCAGTTCGAATTCCAAGTGTCTCGTCCCGCTCCAGTCACCAAGATCATCGCAGGCAAGGTACACGAGCCTTGGGAACTATTGAATATCACCACCCACGAAGAGTACGTGGGCGTGCTGACTAAACACATTTCCGCCAACTTGGGCCAGCTCAGGGACATACGCTACGCCGAGGACGGTTACGTCTATCTGGAGTACAAGATTCCCACCCGAGGACTCATCGGATTCAACGCTTTCTTTCTCCGCGCAACGCGGGGCGACGGGGTGATGAGCAGCATCTTTACGTCGTACGAACCGATGGAAGGGGAAATTCAGACGCAGCGCAGCGGCGTACTTGTCGCATCCGAGGGCGGCGTTGCCGTCACCTATGGTCTGCTCATCGCCCAGGGAAGGGGAGACACGTTCATTGACCCCGGCACTAAGGTCTATGCTGGCATGATCGTAGGCTCCAATTCCCGCGGTGACGACATTGAGATCAACGTCTGCAAGGAGAAGAAGCTGACCAACATGCGTTCTTCAACGGCCGACATAACGAAGCGCCTGAAGGCCACCGTGAACATGAGTCTTGAGGAAGCGCTGGCGTTCACTGCAGATGACGAGTTCGTGGAGGTCACTCCCCAGAACTTGCGGTTACGCAAGATGGAACTCTCCTCCGTGGACCGCAAGCGCAAGCGCCGCGACGGAGCCCGGGCTCGAGACTAGGTGGCCCCGAAATGCCGGCGATTTGTGGCGGCGCAAGCCGCCCAGGAACCGGACACTGAATTTCTGTTACAATATGGCAACGCATTTGACCGGCGCACCCCGTCTTATTCGGAAGTGGGCTATCATCTGCCCCATTGTATAGTTTTCCCCAACCAGCGTCGGCTCATTATTTCAACCCACCAAGAAGAGGTACTTTATTCCCGCATGCCATCCACATCCATGACCACCCGCGCCCGCAAACCCGACCATACGATACGCTACCAGGCAGTTTGCACCGACTGTAACGCATCCACATCCGTCCCCTTCCAGCCTCGGCCCGACAGGCCGGTGTACTGCAACCCTTGCCTCCAATTCCGTCGTCGCTCCCCACGGGCCGCGGCCAAGACGCGCGTGAACGAACCAGTGACGGAGTATGAATCCTGCGATGATATCGCTACCGCCGTGGATGCCGTATTTCCCGGAATGGCCCTGAAGGCCGCTACCAGGCGGGCGATTGCACGGATGGACATATCCGAACCCACGCCCATACAGGAGAAGTCGATCCCGCACCTGCTTGAGGGACGCGACCTGATAGGCCAGGCACGCACCGGGTCCGGCAAGACTCTTGCGTTCGCAGTTCCTATGGTGGAGCAGTGCAACCCATCAGTCCGCAAGATTCAGGCGCTTGTGCTGGTCCCCACGCGGGAGCTGGCCATTCAGGTGGCCCAAGTCACAGCAGCCCTGGCATCGACGCAGCGCCTCCGCGTCACGTTACTGTACGGCGGCAGGTCTCTAAGGCCGGAGTACACAGCGTTGAAGAACGGCGCCCACATCATCATTGGCACGCCGGGCCGGACCCTCGACCATGTACGCCAAGGCACCCTCGACCTGCGGTCTGTGCGGTTCATGGTGCTGGATGAGGCCGACGAGATGTTGGACAGAGGCTTCGCCCGCGATGTCGAGGCAATCCTTGCAAAGACGCCCTCGGAACGCCAGACCGCGCTCATGTCTGCCACGATGCCCGAGTGGGTTGCCAAGACCGCTGCCAAGCACCTGAAAGCCCCCGTAACAGTCGAGGTAGACTCAGACTTGCAATCCCTGCCTACGGTGGACCATCTCGTTTACACCATACGCAAGAGCGACAAGATAGAGGTACTCCAAGACCTGCTGAATGAACGGCGCGGCTCTCTGGTCATTGTCTTCGGAAAGACCAAGCACGGCGTCAAGAAGCTGGCCAAACAACTCAACGGCTTGGGTTATCCGGTGGGAGCGCTGCAAGGTAACCTCAGCCAAAACGCCCGTGAGCGCGTGATGAAGGACTTCCGCTCCGGCGTCAGCCCAATCCTGGTTGCAACGAATGTAGCGGCCAGAGGTCTTGACGTCGAAGGCATCGAACAGGTCATCAACTATGATCTGCCGGACACAAAGCTGCTCTTCACACACCGGGTCGGCCGAACCGGCCGAATGGGCCGCTCCGGCGAGGCGGTGACGCTAATCACTTCGGATGAAGAGCGGAAGTGGCGGGAGATTGAGCGGGGCCTGGGCCGCCATTTCAAACGCATGCCCTGGAGTTTCACCCGTCAGCAAGCGCAGCCTCAAAAGAGCTACGCGTAGGGCATCCACACCTTGCCTCAAATCTCTCGGGTTTTTCTACCCCCTCTGGTCTCCCATTTTCGCTGACGATCTGCAACCGGGATAGAATTGGGCACAATAGGCGCGATAGGTCATGATTTCGCCATCTGAACTGCAGAGGAGCGGGTTGGGTTGATACCGTTTACGGCTCCAAATGACCACATCCTGCATTACATCCTTATGTTGCTGAGATGCCATGAACTTATTCATGATAGGCGCACGCAGCCTCAGTGGGAGAAACCTCAGGCCTGCAATCCATCGTCTCGGGTTGCGTATCTCCCGCACCTGCGAGACCAGCGACAAATCTATTAGGATGCCGTCTACAGGCGTAGCCAGTACCCACAGACGCATATCCATGCCGATAGAGCACTCGCGGATATCCACGAACGAGTAGCCCAGTCAAAAGACACGGGTATTGGTCGAGAAGTCAAAGGTGAGGGTCGCGGTTCTGGCGATCTTCCGGGTTGACCTGAAGTCGAAGCGGCTTTCGAGACACGGCCCGTCCGCAGCTATTGGCTTGCTGCGGTTCACACTGTCGTAGCCGTGGATGTAACGCAGGTGGCCCAAATCCACTGAGTTCTCCGTTGTTTCTTGAGGATGGCCTGGAAAGCGAATGGCCTTGATTTCGTGGTCGCTCCAACCCTGATCGGGCGGCGCGGCGGGCAGGCTCCATTGCGGCACTCGTCCCCGGATTCCCCACTAGGCGAATATCAGGTCGCTAATTCCCTGTGTTTCGAAGACTCGCAACCTGGCGGACCTTGGTGGAGGGGCAAAGGGAGTGGCTACGCACTGGCCGGTTGCATCGAACTCAAAGCCGTGGAAGGGGCAGACAAGCCGTCCACCACATATGCGTCCCCCTGCGGTAGGCCCCAGATCGGAGCCCAGGTGAGGGCAAACGGCCTTGGCGACACAGACTCGCCCGTTGTCGTCACACCAGACGACGATGTTCTCCCCCATCCAAGTCTTTTGGATGAGCTTGGCCTTCAGTACAGCCTTACGGCTGGCTACGAAGTACCAGCCTTCCGACTGTCTCCCTGCGCAAGTTGCTGTTTAATCCACACCTCCGCAAAGGCAACATTCCGGCGCTCTTCGCGGACCTTGCACAAGAGTATGGCCCGGTGTTGCAGATCAGCCCTCCCTTTGCCAAGCCGATGATATTCCTGGGCGGCCCGTAGACAAATCACTGGGTCCATCGGCGCGGGCGCATGTACCTGAGAGCCAGGGACTATTTTGCCGACTTCGAGAAAGTTTATGGTGCAACTGGAGTGTTGCCTGCCCTGGATGGCGCCGATCATTTCCGGCTCCGCAAGTCCTTGTCGGCGGCCTATTCCCGCAAGAGACTAGCGGAGCAATTGGACGAACTCTATGATCGTGCGCGGAAGCATATGGCGCATTGGAAGGTTGGGGACTCCTACCCTGCGACGGGCATGAGCAGGCGAATGATAAACGCTCAAATCTCACCCCTCATGGTCGGCGTTGAGACCCAGGACATCATCGACGACCTGCTGAAGTTCAAGGAACGGACACTGAGCGTTCACATCATGAAGGTACTGCCCAAGTTCATGCTGAAAACCCCCGGCATGAGGCGCCGCGCGAAAAACATCGCAACGTTGCTTGAAAGAATCCAGAGTGTACATACCCCCGCCCAGCGAGCCGGAGCACACCGAAACCTGGTGGACGACTACCTAAGCCTGCACGCGAGCAATCCGCAATTTGTACCCGAATCGAACCTGCGATTCGCCTTCACTGCAGTGCTGGTGGCCAGTGCATACCTTGGCGATGCCTTTAGCTTCGCCTTGTACGCCAGGCGTCGCAGCCGGAGATATACGCGAAGATCCAAGCTGAAGCCGACGCCCTGTTCGGCAACGGCGACCCGGATGGCGAGGACTTCACCCCTATTCAATCGACGTCACTCACCGATTCCTGATGGAATGCCTCCGCATGTACCCCATCGTCACGATGTCCATGCGGCACGTGATGAATTCGTGTGTGGTCGAGGACTACGAGTTGCCGGTGGGATCAAAGGTCGTCATTGCCCAGACGGCCGCTCATTACATGAGCGACGTATTTCCCGACCCCTTCAAATTCGATATCGACCGCTATCTGCCTCCGCGCAATGAGCACCGCAGTCCCGGGTACGCTCCGTACGGGCTGGGTACGCACACTTGTCTGGGCTTCCGGTGGATGGAACTTCAGCTTGCCGTCAATGTGCTTATGGTCGCACATTACTTCACCCTCAAGGTGTCCCCGGAAAACTTCAAGCTACGGTTCAACCCGCTGCCTTCGATGAAGCCGAGCAAGAAGCTGAAGTTCCTCATTGCCGAGCAGAGGCGAGAGTTACCCGCCTGACGCGCCCTAGCCCCTCAACCCCCTCTCCACCACATCCACGGCGGCAGTGAGCCACTCACCAGCGTTTTATGACAACCAGACACCTTGGAGAGCTTGAGGACGTCCATTCCGGCACCAAGGGCTGGCCACACGTGAAGGTAGCCGGCCTGCAACCCTCTCCTCCACTTGCCGCCTACGGCGAGTCCTGCTCCTCCCCGTGGCGTCGGTGCACGGCATCGATCGTTACGTCGAGCTCATCCGCCCAGCGCTGCATATTCGAGCGCAGCCTCATATTCTGGTAAGCGCCCCACACTGTCATCGCCGGTGGCACCACCAGGATGGACACTATCAGCGAATAGGCGATAGTTAGCGCCGCCGTGATGCCGAACTGCTGGGACGCAGCCAGAGGCGAGGCCACCAGGACTCCCAGCCCGAGCGCCGTGGTCATCGCAGAGCCCAATAGCGCCGATCCGATGGTAGAAAGCGTCCGAATCGCCGCTTTCTCCGGGTCGCGCTCGTGGGAGTACTCCTCACGGTAGCGATAAATGATATGGATTGTGTAGTCCACGCCGATCCCAATTGAGAGCGCTGTGATGATCGAGGTAATTAGCGTGTAGGGAATGCCCAGCAGCGCCATCGTACCCAGCACCCAAATGACGACGAGCACTATCGGCCCTACCGCGATTATCGCCAGTGCAGGCTGCCGTACCGTGACCCAGAAGAAGATGCCGAGAACGGCTAGCGCCACCAGTACGGTGGACCCGATTGCCTCTGTCTGCCCTTCTGTGATCGCATCGGTAATCGTGATCGAGATGATTGCCACCGAAGTCGCTGTGATGGCGTCGTCGTCACCGAACCAGAGTGCCTCTATTTCTTCCTGGAGCACCTTGGTTCGAGAGGGATCGTCCGAATAGGTTGGGAACTGGAGCAGCATTGCGTCGATGCCCTCGGAATCGTTGAACAGAAGGTGCGCTGCCGTAGGGTCCTTCGCTTCGAGTTTGTCGATAAACTCCTGGATCAGCCCTGGATCGAGTCTCACACCCGCAGAGGCTTCCTGGAAGAGTGCCTCGAGCTCTTGATCATACTTGTCGCCGGGTTCCCCACTATCATTGGTCCAATTCTGTACGAGCAAATCGTACGATGTCTGAATCGGTCCCGCTGCTGCGCTCGGTCGGCGCTGCACATCCTGGAAGGCGGCCGTCAGATCTTGCAGGTTTACAAGCGTACGGGTCTCCGTGATCTCTGCCTTAACGATTACGCTGGCTATTTCCGTTGTTCCACCTACAGCCTCATCGAGGGTGTTCATATCCTGCAGCAAGTCCCCACCTCTCGGCAGAATGTCGCGGATGCTGAATTCCGACTTGAGCCCCGTGGCCGCAATTCCGAGACCTATCGTCACCGCTATGACCACGAGGAAGTAGGGGACAGGCCTACGCGTGACGCTCCTTCCCAGCAGCTCTGCCACCCGCCCGACACCGGGCAACGCCTGCGATATTGGGCGGGGCGGCGACAACTTACCGCGGGACTCGAGCCGCCGGTCGATGATAGTCCGGCCTGCCGGGACCAGCGTCAGCATCAAGATCAGGCTCATCCCCACACCCAGCCCCGCGATGATGCCGAAGTCCCCAATTATTCCGACCGGGGAGAACAGGCTTGCCAAAAAGCTCGCGATCGTAGTGACGGCTGCCAGCGTTATCGGTACGGTAACGTTTCGCATTCCCGCGCGAACGGCCACCAACACCGGCAAGCCCGCAGTCCGTTGTTCGCGGTAGTGAGAGACGATCTGGATGGCATAGTCTACGGTGAGGCTGATCACGATGATCGGGACCAACGTCGTGAGGGAGTTGGGAGGTCCGGTAAGACCCAGTGCGTTCGGCCCCAGCCAGCCCTCCGCCCCGATAATCCAGATCAGCGAAATAAGCAGCCCCGCCAGCGTGAGAAGAAGGTCTGAAAGGGTGCGCATGAAGAGCAGGATCAGCGCCAGGATGAGAAGGAGTGCCAGCCCTATCAGCGGCAGCATTCCCTCCTCCGTTGCCTTCTTGTACTCATCCTCAATCACCACGGGTGAGATGCTGCTCACGCGCAGCGGGCCTTCGCTCACGGCCGCGAGCCCGCTGATTCTACGTTCGGCGTCTTCAATACGTTCGTCGCCCGTATCGCGCAGGCGAATGGTTGCGATCGCGACCCGAGTGCCGTCCTCGTCAGTCCCAGTCAACGCGGCGAGCGCTTCCTTGATCTCCGAGGGGCTGGGAGCTGAGTCGATTTTCGCCTGCGTGACCGACTCGAAGGTGTCTACCTGAAGCAGTACGCTGATCAGTGACGACGGCGCGACGATCGGATCTGTTCGCGTCAGCAACACTTCCACGCTCGGGTCGCTGGCGATGTCATTGATAAGAGCTGCCATCTGCGAAAGCCCGTTGGGCGTGAACGGCTGCCCCCGGAAGAGCAGCGTTACAACACTGGTCTCCCCGGAGTCTCCGAAGAGGTTATCTATTTCGGCCATCGCTTCGGTGATGGCGCTCCCATCAGGAAGCGTCGCCGTGGGCTCCGGTGGCGGTGCGCGCCGCGTCGCTCCCGCGGCTAGCAGAACGGTGATGATCAGGATAACTAGAAGCGTGATGTATGGGCGGGCCGTGATCAGCCAGCTCAACTTATCGAGTATCTTGCTCATGGCGCACCCTTCAATCTGAGGCAGCCCCGGGCGGCGGAGCGAGAAGCTCTGTCGGTTTGATTCGTTGCTAGAGCGTCGCTCAACGTCATCGCCGCTTTCCATCCTCCAATCGTTCTTGAAGTTGGGCCAACGTACGCATCATAAGGTAACAAGAGCGTTCTCAGACTAGAAAAGCCTACTACGGACGGTAGGCTCAGCGCGGGATTGATCTTTTTGTCAGTTATATTCAGCCTTTTATCCTTTGAGTCCCCTATATGGCCGTTGACTAGCGCCCAGCCAAGCGTCCAACCTCAATCCTTGAAGCTAGACTGCCTTTATACACATTGTAGATAACCCAAGATGAAAGTGTCGAGAAAGGAGGACGGGGATGTGGTGGGCGCTAGCGCGATGACTAAAAACGTCTGGGGAGAAGTAGGATGATTTAGAGTTGCTTGCCGTGGGAGCAGCCAGCGCGACACTCATGGTCATGGCGTCTGTGGCCATCGCGTGTTCCCTAGACATACTATACTCCGGATCCCATTCCAAAGTCACCAAAACATGCACCAGTATAAATGGTCGGCAAGCAAAACTGACCCCGGAATCCTGGAGCTTGCTAAAGCCGGAGTTCGGTCTACATCGTCAAAAGACCGTGCCGCAAGCTGATGTATTCGGTCGATAGATTAGTGACACACTGGCCTTTTCTTCAGTCCTCCAGAGGCGGATCTTCGATTGTGGGGTTTCAGTTCTGTCTGTTAGGTTTTGGGAAGGCGATGAAAGACGCTTGCTGGATTAGGCTCCCTACATTTAGATAATGCGGGCATGGAGGCGTCCCGGGAGCGTGGGACGGGTCTCCGCCGCCGCCTAGACCTGGAAGTATGGTCGGACGTACGGGTCCGTCATCCGTCATAGGCTCCGATGCAGGGTTGGCTGCGCTGTCCGCGAGAGGCGGATGCAGGAAGGGGAAAGTCCAGGGTCAGTTCCCCTCGCAGGAGTACGGGATATCCGGTTCGCCGACGATGTCCCGGAGCCGGGAGACGGCGGCAGCCCAGTTTATTTGAGGAAGCGGACGGAGAGCCGAGCGGACCTCGGCTACGGGCCGCCCCGTTCCGCTCCATGGGACGGGATGCTCCGTAAGGAGACTTTTAAGTACGGTCCAGGGCGTCTTCCATCGCCTAGTGGTCAGGGAAGGGGGCACGGGACCCGGTGGGGATGAGGAGATGGCGACTTTCGCTTGTGCCGCGGGCCTGCGCGAGGGCCGTTGGGATGGGCTGAGGCGTTGAGTCCTCGGGTGGGTCGGGTGGGCTTCCCTAGTTTTTGGTTCCTCCTTAAGGTGGTTGAGGGTAGTGGTCTAGACCTGGCTCCAATATAGAACATAAGTACTTATAATGTCAAGAGGGTGATGCCACCCCTCTATGTGAACGGGATCAGCTGATGTATATGCTTAACAATAGGGTGTCGCTGCTAGCTCAAACTAAAAGCATCATAGATTTATGATGATATAATCAACGACCAGATGGCCCCACCACTGGTCGAGAGATGTTCGGCTGGCAATCGCTAGGTCAAAAAATGGCGGACTCGGCTTACTTTGAGGTCACCCCAATTAAGCTGGGAGCATTTTGGACTGGGTCTTCGGGCCACGGAAACCTCGTGCGGGCGATTAGAGTGTCATAAGGACCTGCCCGCGTGAGATTGCGACTGTTCCTCTGGTCGCATGGTCGTGGAGATTAGCAGATGGACCTGACCAAGATACTACGGCGCAGGTTGTCAATCACAGTGTTGGTGATGGGGTTGATGTTGCTGGCAGCGGCATGTGGAGCAGAACCGGCACCCACGGCTGCGCCGACCTCCGAACCCACTGTTGCGCCGACTCCCACACCAACCCCTGAGCTGACGCTGGATAGTGTCCTTTCGAGCGCGGGCCAAGGGTTGGCCGAAATGTCCACGGCAAAGTTTCAAATGATCGACGAATTGGAGTCGGGATCCCAATTCTTTGGGATGACTTTAAAGAGCGTGGAAGGAGAAATTAAATCTCCCGACGGTTTCAGGATGCTGGTGAACGTGGAGACTCCAAATTTTGGATTTGTGGCAATCGAAATGATGGCGGTCGGGGAACAGGCATACATGAAGTTCTCCAGAGACGCGCCGTGGGCCCCACTGCCTCTAGAGCAGGTACCCTTTAATTTCGGAGGGATGGGCGTTACTTTGAGCGAATTGCTGCCCATCCTCAAGGATGTATCTTTTACGGGCCGGGAGTCTGTAGACGGTATCCAAGCCGTCCGCTTGGATGGAAATGTTATGTCTGAGGAGATGTCGAAGCTCATCACGTCCGTAGACTCAGGCCATCCAATCCAGCTGACCTTTTGGTTTGACGAAGCTGGATATACATTGCGGCAGTTCAGAATGATCGGCAAGCTTTTCAATGACGACGCTCCGGAAACCAGCCGCCTAGTGGGAATCATGAATGTCAATGCCCCAGTCGACATCAAACTCCCAGATATCGCCTCAGGACAGTGAACGCTGTTAGGTCTCGCCTCACGTCCCTGGGTTCTTCCCAGTCGGTTGTTCTAGGAATTCTTTGCCTAGGGGTATTCTCGACTGCCCTGGACCAGACAGTGGTAGTTGCCGCGCTGCCAAGCGTAATGGTGGATTTAGAAATCCCCCTTACGGACTTAGACAGAGCATCCTGGATAGTAACCGGGTATCTGGTCAGCTACACAGTGGCCATGCCGTTGGCGGGGCGTTTGTCCGATGTCCACGGCCGCGTCAGGATGTTTCAGGCGGCGCTTCTTCTGTTCTCCATCGGATCGGCGTTTGTTGCGGTAGCTCCGAACTTCCCTTGGGTAGTGTCGGCCAGGGTGCTTCAAGCCGTCGGGGGAGGGGCCACGGTCCCCATAGGGCTGGCTATGGCGGTGGGAGCTGTAGCACCGAAGCAAAGGGGAATTGCCCTGGGACTCGTGGCCGCCTCAGCAGAAGCCGGGTCTGTCTTGGGCCCCCTCTACGGAGGCGCCATAATCGAATGGGTCGGTTGGCGGTGGATATTTTGGCTGGACATACCCCAGAGCTTCATTCTAATAGCGCTTTTGGCCATCTTGCCGAATCGCGCCAATCCTGCGGCTAAAATGGACTACTTTGGGGCGCTGGCGTTGGGAGGAGCCCTCACCGTTCTAACTATTGCGCTGTCTCAGAGAAGCATCTTTTCAGTAGAGTCCATTATCCCCTACCTTATGATAGGGCTTGGAATCATACTGGTCTTGGTATTGATCCTGGTGGAGAGACGTGCGGTCCAGCCCCTGCTCGCATCTTTCCTTTACCGCTCGAGAGCGTTCTTGTCCTCCAACATTTCGCAGTTCCTGGTGGGGGTCGCCTTGATCATTGCTTTGGTAGCCGTCCCTCTTATGGCCGCCACCGTCATGGAGAAGTCGGCATGGGAGAGCGCCCTCCACTTAGTCCGTCTTACGGCAGCCATTCCGATAGGAGCGGTGGTAGGAGGTTACATTCTGCGCTGGACTGGAGTCAGGGCGGTGTGCATCACCGGCCTGGCGTTTATAGGAACGGGCCTGCTGTTCATGAGCGGTTGGGAGACGGAGGTGGAGGAACTCAGGCTATCTGTGCCCTTGGCCATGACGGGTCTAGGATTTGGATTGGTAATCCCTGCCATAAACACCAGCGCTTTGAGCGCGGCGCCTAGTCACTATTGGGGGGCCGCCGCCTCATTGGTAACCGCGTCACGAATGGTGGGTATGGCAATGGGACTATCAGCGTTGTCCGCCTGGGGTATAGAACGCTTCTACAGCCTAACCTCCCACGTGACGATTGGAGAGACATTCGAGGAGACCGAGGGCCCCTTGATAGAAGCAGGGGTGACCGTCTTCCAGAACCTTTTTATGATCGCGGGGTTCCTGGCCTTGGTTGCCATTCTGCCGGCTCTGCTGATGAAAGTGGAAGATGCCGAAGAAGTGGAGTCCTTGACCATGGCCACCAGCTATATGGATGGCTGAGCTGATGCCCGGTCGAGCAAGAGGCTACTAGGCCTGAAGCGCGTGGGCTGCTCCCTTCCCATTTGCCCAGAGTAAGACATCCCGGGCTATGGTGCGCTCAGGCGTACCTTTCTCTGACCTTTCACCTAACCTCCCGCCTATGTGCCAAGAGACCAATCATGCCTTTGACGGTACTTAACTGGAACGTGCAATGGGATACCTCTCGCTCACCCCTCTGTAACGAGATTCTTAGAAGGCCATTAACCCACAGCCCAGAAATCATCTGCTTCACCGAAGCAACCACAAGCCTCCTAGCTGAGGCTGGCCATGTCATCTCCTCTGAGCCCGACTACGGGTACCCCATCTTGGAGTAGTCGCCTCCCTGTCAACTGCTCCAACCCACCTTTCCAGACCCTAGCGAAGGACCACTCCTCTGTCCTCGCAGTGAGAGCTGTAACCCGGTCTCACGTGCTGGTCAATAAGTCTGCGAGGAGCGTTCCAGCACCTAGCCTACCCTCCAACTTTAGTTCGTACGCGGGCTTGACCCCAACGTAAGTATCTGATACTTCTGTATGATTGGTTAGTAGCATCAGACGATATGTTCGTAGTACACTATCTATTGGGATTGAATGCATGAAGTCATACCTAGTGCTTGTTGCTCTCCTTTGTCCCTGCGGGTTAGGTACTCCGAGCGGATCCTGAATGGTTTACAAAGCCCCTCTAAATGATCTCTCCCTATTGCTGCATTGCAGGAGTTGCGACGAGTGTCTTCATGGGCAATAGAGTCGAGCTTAGCTAGGATATCGAGACGATTCCCAAAGGCTCATCCTCGGCACAAGGCCCGAAGTCGGGCGTTGGCAATGGTCGTCTGCGAATAGGACATCCGTGGTGGAAGTGGCGCTCTTGGGATGATCGTGGTTGGAGTTGTCTGCTAGCTCTCCGGGCCATAGGGATTGCGGTGGCGGCGTTGCTTTTCGGAACCGCAGCGGGAGTTATACCTGATATTGGTCCGAGCTCGCGGGACTCCTTGGCACTCGGGTCGCCACAGCCACACCTCGAATTGAGAGAGTACTCAATCGATGTCCTCAGAGATAACCCTCTTCGATTTAGGGATTCCTCTTTGCCGTCCACCGGATCTGAGGGCAGCACCACAGGCACAGGGGATGCAGGTGACTATTATCTTGACCTCGACCCAGGTCAGACCAGTAACGGCAGTCTATTCGATCTCCGTTTCAGCCCAGTGGATTACTGGAACGGGTACAGCGTAAATCCCAGCAATCTCAGTGAAATTCGATCTAGTGACCCTGTTCTTACTTCCCTCAGCGTGAGCGCTGGAACTCTCACCCCCACTTTCATCGGTGACCATGTGAATTACACCGTACCGGATGTCCCATATTCCAATCGAACCCTCACTATCACCGCCACCGCGGGGCCCGGCATCGATGGCCCCTACTTTTATGACGTTTCGTGGAAACCGCTGGAAGACCTGGACGAAATGACCCCAGGCCACCAGATATCCCTCGCCGTAGGGGAGACGACGGTCAATGTAAGCGTGTACAAGGGAGATCCTTACCGGGACTACACCCTAGTCATAACCAGATCCAAACCCACGGTCAGCATCCGGGCCTTAACCACGGGACCTGCTATCGAGGGCGACACGCTGCAGTTCGAAATAATGAGGTCTGCCGGTGCGCCCGACTTCCTGGCTGTACGGGTAGCCGCGGATGAACTCGACGCGATCCCAGGCGAAGTCCACGATGACATTCTGCCCGACTCTGTGGAAGATAAGTCGCCCCTGTACTACATCGAGGCAGGTGACTCAACTGCTATTGTGAAGGTTAAGACTGCTGGGGACGAGGTATGGGAGAACCACTCAAAAATCGAGATGAAGATAGTGAGCGACGACTTGTACATCATTGACACGGAAAGCAGTCGGGCCTCGATCGTCGTGAAGGATGATGAATTCGTGGAGTCGGAGGCCATGCTTAGCGTCTCCCCTAATCCCATCGGCGAGGACATGGGTAAGACCATAGCCACCATCACAGTGACGACGAAAGGAGACCAAAAACCCCACGGCAAGATCACGATTCCCCTATCCACTTCCAACGGCACAGCCACATCGGGGGAAGATTATACGGAACTGGACACGACTCTAACTTTCGCCGAGTCGGACTTCACCCAAATCGACCTGGAAGGCAATACTCGATACAGAGCCATCAAGACCGCTGACATCTCCATCACACAGGACAGTGTTGACGAAGACAGTGAGTCCTTTAATGTAGATATGGGCACTCCCTCCGATACGCTAGTCACTTTAGACTCCGGCTCCGCCAATATATCCGTCACGATTACTGACGATGACGTGACTGTAACGCTTCCAGTCCTCACTGGCTTGACCATCAACCCTGGCACGCTAACTCCAATGTTCTCCTCCAGCCATCTCTCCTATAACGTCCCCGACGTTGGGTATGGGACTCATCTTATAACCATTACCGCCGCACCCGAGTCAGGTGCCGAAGTCTCTTTTCTGGACTCTTCCAATAGCGTCCTCGTCGATCTCGACGATATGACCGAAGGCCAGCAGGTATCCCTCAAGATAGGCAGTACCACCGTCAAGGTGAGAGTTGCCAAGGGAGGAGTTACTCAGGACTACACCCTCACCATTGCAAGGGCAAAGCCCACAGTCAGCATTAGTTCCTTGACCACCGGACCAGGCACCGAAGGCGACACCCTCAAATTCGAGTTGAAGAGATCTATAGCTGCAGGCGACGCCTTAGCCGTTAGTGTCGCCATCGGCGAGCTAGGTGTTGACGCAGACTCCGACCCAGGCGATCTCTTCCCCAACTCCGAAGAAGGGGCGTATCTGTCCTATGAAATCGCAAGTAACGAGACCACGGTCACTGTAGAAGTGGAAACAATAGGGGATAACACCTGGGAGAACCACTCCAAGATCGAGGTTGAGGTCGTGGCGGGTGACTCTTACACTATCGACTCAGAAAGTGGCACTGCCTCGGTTGTCGTGAAGGATGATGAATTCGTGGAGTCAGAGGCCGTGCTTAGTGTTTCTCTGAACCCAGTGAGCGAAGGAGCGGGCAAAACCACAGTCACCGTGACCACTACTACAAAAGGTGACCAAATACCCCACGGCACGGTCACTATTCCCCTAACCACCTCTGATGACACGGCCACCTCGGGGGAAGATTATACGGAACTGGACACGACTCTAACTTTCGCCGAGTCGGACTTCACCCAGATCGACCTAGGTGGTAATACTCAATACCGAGCCTTCAAAACCACTGACATCTCCATCACACAGGACAGCGTTGACGAAGACAGTGAGTCCTTTGACGTTGCCATGGGAACTCCCTCCGACAATTTAGTCATTTTAGACCCTGGCTCCGCCAATATATCCGTCACGATTACTGACGATGACGTGACTGTAACGCCTCCAGTCCTCACTGGCTTGACCATCAACGCTGGTACGCTAACGCCAATGTTCTCCTCCGGCCATCTCTCCTACAACATCCCCGATGTTGGGTATGGGACTCACCTTATGACCATTACCGCCACACCCGAGTCCAGTGCCGAAGTCTCTTTTCTGGACTCTTCCAATAGCGTCATCGTCGATCTCGACGATATGACCGAAGGTCAGCAGGTATCCCTCAAGATAGGGAATACTACCGTCAAGGTGAGGGTAGCCAAGGGAGGAGTCACTCAGGACTATACCCTTGTGATAACAAGGGCAAAGCCCACAGTCAGCATTAGTTCCTTGACCACCGGACCCGGTACCGAAGGCGACACCCTCAGGTTTGAATTGAAGAGGTCAATGGCCGCAGGCGACATCTTAACCGTCACTGTCGCCACCAGCGAACTGGGTGTTGACTCTAACTCCGACCCAGGTGATCTCTTTCCCGACTCCGAAGAAGGGGTGTCTCTGACCTATGAAATTGCAAGTAACGATACCACGACCACTGTGGAAGTGGAAACAATGGGGGATAACGCCTGGGAGAACCACTCCCAGATTGAGGTGCAGGTCGTAGCGGACGACCTTTATGCCATTGATTTAGAAAGTGGCACTGCCTCGGTTGTCGTGAAGGATGATGATTTCGTGGAGTCGGAGGCCGTGCTTATCGTTTCTCCCAATCCCATCGGTGAGCACATGGGTGAGACCATAGCCGCCATTACAGTGACGACAAAAGGTGACAAAAGACCCCACGGCAAGGCCACGATTCCCTTAACCACTTCCGACAGCACAGCTGAGTCAGGTGAAGACTACACGGCGCTGGATACCACGTTAATTTTTCCCGAGTCGGACTTTGCCGTGGTCTACCTAGATGGCATTACTCGATACCGAGCCTTCAAGACCGCCGACATTTCCATCTTACAGGACAGCGTTGACGAAGACGATGAGTCCTTTAGTGTAGGCATGGGTAGACCCTCCGACAATCTAGTCACTTTAGATTCCAGCTTCAACAATATATCAATCACGATTACTGACGATGACGTGACTGTGAGGCCTCCTGCCCTCACTGCCCTGGCCGTCAACACTGGCACTCTCACGACTACATTCTCTTCCACCCAATTCTCCTATAACGTTCCCGACGTTGGGTATGGGACTCATCTGATAACCATTACCGCCACATCCGAGTCCAACGCCGAAGTCTCTTTCCTGGACTCATACAATAACCCTTACGACGATCTTGACGATATGGCGGACGGCCACCAAGTCTACCTGGGGATTGGTAAAACCACATTGAAAGTTCGGGTTGTCAGAGGAGACTCGGCGCAGGATTACAGCATGGCTATAACAAGGGCCAAACCCTCGGTCAGTATAACAACGTTGACTGACAATCCCGCCACAGAGGGCAACTTGCTGCGCTTCGAGATAGAAAGATCCGAGGTGGCTGGGGACGTACTGGAAGTGCGGGTGGGGATGGATGAACTGGATGTGATTTATGGCCAGGGACACGGGGACATACTCTCGGACGCCATCGAAAACACTTCCCCGCTCCGGGAGATCGAGCCGAATCAGATTACAGCAGTGTTCAGCGTGGAGACCGCCGACGACATCGTTTGGGAGAAACATTCCACGATCGAGATGAGGATCAAGCCCGAGGACTGGTACATCATTGATACTGACGGGGCAACTGCCACTATAGTTGTGGAGGACGATGATTTGCCGGAGTCTGAGGCTGTGCTATCTGTATCACCTAATCCTGTTAACGAGGGTATAGGCCAGGCAACTGTAACCATTACCGTAGCCACGGAATACGACCAAATGCCTCACGGCCAATTCTCGATTCCCATCACGACCTCGGACGGATCTGCAAAGGCTGGCGAAGACTACGCGGAGTTAAGCGACAGCCTAGTCTTTGCTGGACGGGACTTCTCTGCAATTCAGATAAATGGCGACACTTTCTATCGAGCAGCCAAAAACGTGGGCATTGCGATAGTCCAGGATAATGTAGACGAGGAAGCAGAGACCTTTGACGTGATGATGGGCTTGCCCAGCCAGAGCATCGTTAGTGTCGAATCGGATACCAGGATTGTCTCCGTAACGATTGACGATGACGATAACAGCAAGCCAACCGTCACGGTTACCACTTTACCTTCCCCGGCGAGCGTGCTCGGGCGTGGAGTTGTCACTCTCGACGGCGCGTCTAGCGACTCCACCGAGGATACGCTCACTTACATCTGGACCACGACTCCAGCGAACATCGGTGAATTTGGTGACACCATGATGGAGGACACTACGTGGACGGCTCCCGCCCCCCTTGCCGAGGTCCAGACCGTGACCTTGATCCTCACCATGACTGACAATGGCACCCCGCGAGAGCAGGGGACAGCTACAGCTATCGTGACGGTGGAGGCAAATCAGGGCCCATTAGCTGAAGCTTACGCATCGAACGACACCATCCAGGGTGATGGGATGATCTCACTTTCCGGCGGAGGGTCTGACCCTGAGCAAGGCCTGCTGACCTATGCCTGGTCAGGCGACGGAACCTTCGATGACGCCGATGCGAAGGACACCACATGGACTGCTCCTCCAGCCACGAATCAGGATCTGGTCGTCACCTTGACCTTGACCGTCACCGATGAGTTGGAGGTGAGTGATACGAGCGTAGTACAAATCATCGTGGCGGCGGTGAACAGCACGCCTTCGTTTCCCGTGTCCGAAACGGGTGAGCGCTACGTGGATGAAGGAAGTGGGGCAGGAGGCGACGTGGGCGAGCCGGTAGAGGCTGTAGACGAAGAGAGCGATAGCCTTACCTATGTACTGGGTGGGATGGATGCCTCGTCTTTCGTGATCGACGGCACAGGGCAGATAGGGGTGGCAGGAGGCACAACGCTGGACTATGAAATCAAGGTTTTATATGCGGTGACTGTATCGGTGTCGGATGGCAAGGATGCGCACGGAAACACTGACTTAAGTGTAGACGACGCTATAGGAGTTACCATCAGAGTGGTAGATGTTGAGGAGGACGGCAACGTGTCGCTCTCACCATTATCCCCGCAGGTGGGAGAGGTGATGACCGCTAGGGTGATGGACCCGGACAACTACATTCCGCTCGACAACTTGGGGCTCATTCCCGCCAGCGCTGTCGAGTCCTGGCTATGGGAGCACTCTGACAATTCCGATGGCCCCTGGGTTACCATCGTCAACACCACAACAGCCAGTTATGCACCGGTGGTTGCCGATATAGGTAACTATCTACGGGCTACGGCTACGTATACCGACCGGAGGGGACCGGAGAAGACCGCGAGCGGAGTGTCGGGGGAGGTGGCGTCAGGCATACCCTCCGCTCCAACCTCGCCGATGGCTACTTATCGCCGTGCCGTCAACGGTTTGGCGGTGAGGTGGTCCCCGCCTCTAAGCGATGGAGGTGACCCAATTACTGAATATCTGGTGCAATGGAGGTCCACACTCGCACCGGGTTGTCCTGAGAATGAGGGCTGGGAGAACGAAAGTGGGTCTGGAGACATCGAGGGAAGTGATGAATGCGTCACCGTGATTGACCAATGGACCGTGACTGGCACGACATATACGATCACTACTCTCGACTCCGTTGTCCTTGTTGCAGGAACCAGCTACGACGTGCGAGTGTCCGCTGGAAACGCGGTGGGAATCGGGGGTTGGTCTGAAGTGGTGAACGCCCGGGTGCCTTCGACAGATGCCGCACTGAGATCCCTCGCTGTAAATCCTGTGGACATTAGCGAGTTCAGGGCTGAGACCACCTTATATACCTTAACGGTCGGCAGTACGGTGACCCAGGCAACGGTCTCCGCCACAACCGCCGAAACGAACGCTACTGTGACATTCGGTCCCACAGTCGACTCCGATGTGCTCAGAGCAGGCCATCAGATAGCAGTACATCCTGGCATTACAAGCATTGCAGTGACAGTCACCGCCGAGGATGGGGCCACTACACGGACCTACACGATCATCATTACTCAGGTAACGGGTAACAGCGCGCCCAAGGTTTCCGTTTCGCCCGATTTGGCTACCGTGAACGGCTGCAATGCGGTCTCGCTGAACGGCACGTCCAGCGACCCGGAGAACGACACGCTTTCCTACTTCTGGACTGCCAGCCCCGATATCGGGCACTTTGCCGACGAAAGTTCGGAGGACACCGTATGGACAGCTCCCGCGCCTGGGGTTGTACCTCAGACTGTCATATTAACTTTAACGGTCACGGACGGCGGAGGTGGCTCGGCGACAGATAGCGTGATAGTGACGGTGAGGGCCCACTAGAATGAGAAAGCCAGCCTAGCTCCGCACTTATACGAGGGGAGACGGCAACGGGACCGTATGGAAGCGGAAGCTATTGGGCTGTGAATGTCATTTCGGATTCGGCGTTCACGCTGACGGCGTACTCCATGCCGGGGTCGAAGTCGGAGCCGAGGGGTATGACAGTCTCCACTATGGGATAGTCCCTGGTGCAGCGTGCGGAGGAGTCGGCGACTACGTGGTGAGTGATGAGCACTTCCAGGCGTTGCGGCTCAACTTGCCGGATTTCAAAGCCGTTGAACTGCGAGCAGCTGCTGCCGGTGGGCATACCGGAAACCACGCGCAGCTGGTACTGAGGCGGCGAGCTTTCCAATATCTCCACTTCCCAATTCTCGATGGGAGATTCGGTTATGAACGTGTATCCAAGGTTGGGGTCCGGTAAAGTGAACGTAGTGGTCACCCCACCGTTTACTATTACCCGGTAGGGCTTTCCAGACGTGAGTGTCGATCCCACTGGCTCTACCGTGTCGAGTTCCACGACCTGCTCGTCACAGGGGATCGACCAAGCGGTGGGCGGTGGCTGGGTCAGTGTGACGCTCACAACAATATCGTGACCTTCCAATCTCAGACTTTGGCTGCCAGGACGGGCACAGCCTTCTATGGTCGACTGGTAGTAGGCGACACGCAAAAAGTGTTCAGCCTCGTTGGGCATCAGGTTAGCCGAAATCACCGTAGCCGGGACTTCCACCCACGTCTGCCAATCAGCATCGGCATCGTCTACCAAGTCAGGAGGAGGTTCCACCAGCACCAAAAGCATGTCTACGCGGTCAGGGTTGCCGTGAGTAATTACGTCATAGGCAGTGTCGTTGATGAAGGCGAGGCGGCCGTCTGATTCAATGATCCTGGCGCTTATTGAATACCTGTTGCGGGAGTCGATGTCTTCACGGCTGTAGTCGACCTTGAACTTGATGGGCACTTGTCCCGGGTCTGAGATGGTCTGACGAGCGATGAGCGGAGCGGGAGCGTCGGCATAGGAGACATCTCGCAGCTCCATTACTACGGAAGCACTCGGGCTGAGGGTTAGCCGCTCCCGGTAGGTGACGGCGCCGTTAATCGATGCGTCGGGGGTCTTGCCTGACGGCACTTCCGACGTTGCGTTGGATGAGTCCGGCGCGCCCTGACATGCAGCTATAGACAACAGGACAAGACTGACTCCTATGGCCAGGAGCAGTGCAGACTTGATTTTGAATCTCATGTTGTCAACCTCCGTAACCAGGATGAATTAGGAATACATTTGTATAAACGCACCACGGCGCATATTTGTTCCCAAATTCATCCAGGCAACCGACGCACAATCTCCCTCGTGCCGTTGATTTCAGTGAGGGCGGGGCTCTGAGAGGGGAGGGGGGCCATACATTCGCTGCATGGGAGAGCCGGTGAAGGTAACTACGACACAGGGCATGTTGTCGAGGACCTTGCGGGCGAACCAGAATGGACCCCACCACGGCAATCGCAGCCTTCGATTCAACTGGATTGCGGCAAGGGCAAATGCAAAGCGGCGACGGGGAAAGCCCGGCCTTTCGGCCCACCGCCCGATGAAGTTGAAAATGTGAGGAAGCCGGTCGTTGGTATTCCAGAGAACGCACGCGCGGCCTGGGATTTCAAACCAGGGCTCGAACTCCACCGTATGCAAGGTGACGACCGGATTCGCAGCAATGTTGGCTACCCAGTCACGACGCCCAGGGTATCCCGACAAAACCACCTCGTCCGCGCCATTCCAGTAGTAGGTGGTCTCTACAGTCCGCTGGCTGCCTGACCTGCGTCGGGTCATGGTAGTGCGGATACGGAAGCTGTCTCTTAGGATGTCGGGAAGGGGGTGTGGGAGGTTGGTCATGGGCAGATGAGGGGATGGTAACGACACGAGGAACAGCTAGCTCTTTGATGGCAATCTGGGGAGATCAGGAGTGCTAGCATTGTTTGGCCACGCGGCGGCACTGTGTTCTACGAGCTGTGAAACAGACTCGGGCAGTCCTAGGGGGAAGTTCCTAAAATAGCTGCCAAATCACGGCCTGACGTTGCCGGGGGCAACGGTTTGTGGTCAACTCGATACAATGCGACTGCTTCTTCCACAATCCGGCAAAGTTCTTCAAATACTAACCGCTCGTCGTCGCCATGACATCCGCCATAGACCAACCCGGGAGCACTTCCTACGTAGCACTGGTCAAGTTCAGACCACTCGACCACTTTAACGTACCGGGCGCTGTCATTCATGTCATTGAATCCTCAATGGCGGTTCTAACTGCACGTCTTTGGTAGTTCTTTGCATCATCTCCAATGTTACCGGAAATTGTAACAGGTCGAGGAACGTTAGGATGTACAAAGTTACGATGGTTGCCCCGTCCACCTCGATTAAAGAAGCCCGCCCGTTCCAAGTCGAGAACCAATTCGCGGATCTTTGGTGGCGAAGCTAATTGACGTCTACCGACAGGCTTACGGTCTTGAAGGCAGCCTTAACAAAGAAGGCAACCTTGAATCGCTGGTTTGTCGATAGAATATAGTGGTCAAGCCTAGAAAGGCCAATGCGGACCAATCAGATCAATGATTTCCAGGAAATTGGCTGGGGAACCAGGATTCGAACCTGGGCTTACGGATCCAGAGTCCGTCGTCCTACCGCTAGACGATTCCCCATCGGGCATACCATTTTAGCAGACTGGACTGAGCTAGTCGAAGAGTGAAATCAGCCTTCTACCCCGATCGTCTACTTCAGCGCCTCCAGTGCTGCTCTCAATCGTCCTATGCACCGTTTCCTCCCTAGGACCGCCATGGTGCTGAACAACGGCGGTGCTGCCGTGCGGCCCGTCACACCGACTCGTAGTACCCTGAACAGTACTCCCGTCTTTATCCCTAACTGCGGTGCCAAAGGCCTAAGCACGCTCTCCAATCTCTCCGCATCCCATTGGCGCAAACCCTGAAGGACATCCAAGCTTGCATTCAAGGCGTCAATTGTCCGTTCTCGGTCCATCTTGCTACGTCTCAGCATTTCTCTACTCAGGCACCAGAGTTTCGGGGTTGTAGGAGAGATCCTCAACAAAGAAAAGCTCAGCTAGATCAGGGAGCTCTGCAAGTGTCTTAACCCGTTCTTGCAGCAGGAACAACACCTTCTTCGCGTACTCTCTATTTAACGGACGGTCGACTGTTTTCGGCAGCTCCGACTCCAAAACTGGCAAGGCCACCTCCAAGAATCGATCAATGGACATGTCTCGCAGGTAGACGCCGTTCATCCAAGCCAGTTTTGTGATATCGAATATGGCCCCGCTTTTCCCCACCCGCTCCAAAGTGAAGTGTTCTACAAGCATCTCACGGGTGAAAAGCTCGGTGCGGTCGTCGAGGGCCCAGCCCATCAGGGCGAGGTAGTTGACCATAACATCGGGCAGGAAACCCCGGTCACGATAGTCGAGGAGAGCGGCGGCACCGTGGCGTTTGCTCAGCTTGGACCGGTCGGGGCCGAGGATAATCGGCAAATGACCGTATTCGGGGGGAGTCATGCCTAGGGCCTCGTAGAGGAGCAGGTGGCGGGGTGTGCTCGAAAGCCACTCCTCCGCCCTCAACACATGGGATATTTCCATCAGGTGGTCATCGACCACGTTGGCCATGTGGTAGGTCGGGAACCGGTCTGTCTTGATGAGCACGAAATCTCCGAGTTGGTCCGACTCGAAGGAGACTTCGTCACGTACGCGGTCGTTGAAGGAAATGGTCCGGGCCTCGGGGACGCGGAACCTGACGACAGGAACGCCGGCGTCTCCCCCGGCCTTCGCCTGCTGCTCAGATACGTCCCGGCACCTACCATCGTAGCGCGGGTTCTGTTTATGCTTGGACTGCTCGTCCCGTACGGCTTTCAGGCGCTCCGCCGAGCAATAGCAATGGAAGGCTGCACCACTATCAAGCAGCTGTCGTGCGTAGCGGTCGTAGATGCCCAGTCGCTCGGACTGTAGGTAGGGGCCGTAGTCGCCTCCAACCTCGGGGCCCTCGTCCCAGTCCAAGTCAAGCCATCTGAGGCTTTCCAGTATGGCTTCAATCGCGCCTGTTTGGGTACGGGCCTGGTCGGTGTCTTCGATCCGAACGATCATCCGACCGCCGTTGTGCCGGGCAAACAGCCAGTTAAACAGTGCAGTACGGATATTCCCGACGTGAGGTATCCCCGTTGGGCTGGGGGCGTATCT
The DNA here is from genome assembly GCA_965197585.1 of Dehalococcoidia bacterium. Lineage (GTDB taxonomy): Bacteria > Chloroflexota > Dehalococcoidia > Plut-88900 > Plut-88900 > Plut-88900. The sequence continues at coordinate 401,730 of OZ240215.1, read as the reverse complement.
AACTCTAACTTTTTTGTCTTGTATCATCAGGCGTCAATTCTAGCATCCCGTGTCGCTTAACGAATTCAGAAAACCTGAAAGCTCTCCCGGCAACTGTGAATTCACTTCGATTTCATCTTTAGATACGGGATGCCTAAACCTGAGGTAGGCCGCGTGGAGAAAGTGCCTTGCCAGGCACTTGTTTCGCTTCCCGTACACACTGTCTCCGACCACCGGATACCCTATTGCCGCCATATGCACCCTGACCTGGTGTGTCCGTCCCGTCTTCGGGGTGACCCTTAGAAGCGTATATCCCCCGTAAATCCCGACGGTCTCGTACCTAGTCGTTGACTGCCGGCCATCCTGTACGACCGCCATCTCCTTCCGGCGTTTAAGATGCCTCCCGAGGGGGGCCTCGATCACACCTTCCGGGGGCACGACCAGACCCTCGACCAATGCCATGTACATCTTGGAGACCGTTCTCTGCTTGAACTGAGCCGAAAGGTCTCGATGAGCATCTGGGGTCTTGGCGACTATAAGCAGCCCGGAGGTGTCCTTGTCGAGCCGGTGCACTATCCCGGGTCTGGACGGGTCACCCACCTCGGCCAAGTCCGGCAGATAGGCAAGCAGAGAGTTGGCCAGGGTCCCGCCCCCGTGTCCGGGGCCCGGATGGGTCGGCACTCCGGCGGGCTTATCTACCACCAACACTTCGGTATCTTCGTATGGGATGGCTAGGTCGAAGGGTCGGGGGTCTGGAATCTCGGGTTGTTCGGCCTGCGGATCCATCACCACCACGTCCGACGCCTTCATCCTGTACCCTGCGCGGACTGACCGACCGTTCACTCGAACTCTTCCTTCAGCGATCATTTTTTGGATGAAAGAGCGGGAAAGATCGGGGCATAGGTCGGCAAGGTGCTTGTCGAGCCTAGCGTCCGATTTTGCGGGGATGATGCGGGCTTCCTGCCCCGGGTCAGGGAGAGGCGCCGTCACTGGCCTTATCCTTGGAGTCCTTGCCGAAGAGCAGGGCCACGGCCAAGACCACAAACCCGATAGTGATTGAAGAGTCGGCGACATTGAACACGGGCCAGAACCGGAAGTCCACGAAGTCGACCACGTACCCGTAGGCTATTCTGTCTATCAAATTCCCGATGGCCCCACCCAACTGCATGGTCAAACTTATTGCCAACAGGTTGCTTGTTCCCCCACTCCTGAAAAAGACGAAGGCTATGACCACAACCCCGACGACCGCCGCTATGGTGAGGGCAAAGGTCTGATTAGGGAAAAGTCCGAAGGCACTGCCAGTGTTCTGGACGTAGGTGAGACGGACGGGGGTGTCCGCCGGAATGGACTCCCCAACGCTCATCAGATTTTTCACGAGGGCCTTTGTGGCCTGGTCCATCCCGAGAATCGACAGCCATAATGCAAGGAGATACAGGTTGCGCCGCTCTCTGAATATCCCTGCAAGACGTGCCTTCATAGGTAATTCCCGGACTCCACGATTTTACCACGGCGGCCCCGAGGCCAATAGATGAACACCGGCGTCTAGAAGCTAACCATCTTTCCAGCCTCATATGGTCAAGACAGTTTCGCAAAGTCCGTTCTTAGAGTTTTTGCCGCGCGCGCGGGCAGTCCCAGCAGTGGGCGACCTGAAGCTCAAGGAGACTAGCTTGAAAAAACTCGATACTCTTGATATGCTCAAGCCTCGCGTGGGAGGTGATCCTTCACGCAAAGGGTGCAAAGGGCTTTGCAGTTACATTGTGGGCATTAGCTACCCAAGTGTAGGTGGAGCCTTAGAGCTACAGGGACAGTAGGCCGGTCGTTTCATCAGGTGAAAAGGCCGCCGAACTATGCCCACTTTTTCGGCAGACCATTTGGATGTGCTACCAGCATGTTTTCTGCCGTCAAGACCCCATTAAGGAAGGAAGAAAGAGAAGAACAAAGTGCCTTTGAAAGGTGTCATCCTAGCCGCTGGGGACGGAGGACGTTTACTGCCTATAACGTTGAAAACACCGAAGGTGTTATTGGAGGTAGCGGGCCGTCCCATTATCCAATATCCCCTAGAAGCACTACATGCTTCCGGCGTCGACAATATCGCAGTTGTGGTGGGATATAAATCTGAAGCGATAATAGATCATCTAGAACGTGGTAGTAGCGAAGTCCCTACACCAACTTTTGTCATGAACCCCCATTATCAGGGTGAAAACGCCCTATCGCTATGGGCAGCACGAGAGTTTGTGGGGGACGACCCCTTCATTCTCTGCATGGGTGACCATATCATCCACCCTGGGGTGATCTCTCGACTATTGAATGTCCCATTAGGCACTTGTGTTCTGGGAGTCGATTCAGCAGCTCAGCACTCTTTCCAGATAAACGACGCTACTTTCGTATTCACGAATCCGTCGGGTAACGTTGTAGAAATCGGCAAGGACCTGAAGACCTGGAACGCCATAGACATGGGTGTTTTCATGCTCAACGACCAAGTCTTCGATTCGATCGATTATCTGCGGCATATCCATGGACTGGGTGTGCAGCTAAGCCACGTAGTAAGATTGGCGACCGACACAAGCAACCCCTTCGCTACGTGCGACATGTCCGGTCTGTTCTGGGGCGACGTCGACACCCGGGACGATTACGAACTGATCAACCGTGTTATTAGCAGCGGCGGTGGGCTGGACATATAACGCTGCCCACTTTCCCGTGCCTGCATTATCACCTCTCCGGATCCACTGCGACGCCTATTCAGCACGTCCGGAGACTGTATTCCGACCGCCGATGACCCTGCCCGGGTTGTATACAAGGAAAGGATAGAACATTGGTAACGCTCACCGAGCCGGGAGAGGCCGCTTACGATAAGACCATCAAGTCCCCGGAACCGATGGATCCCGCTGTGGCCGCAGAACGCCTGAGGGACGTCAAACGAATCTTCGATCAGATGGGAATAGTGTTCTTCCTAGGATCGGGAACATGCCTCGGCGCTATCCGGGAGAACGGGTTCATCCCATGGGACGATGAAATGGATACGGCCTCCGTCATCGGGCTTCACGGCCTGACCGAGGAGACCATCGACCAGGGCATCGCAGCCTTCACTGATAACGGGTACTACGTGCACGTCGGACGCAGCCCACTTTATGTCGGATTATCCATGGTGAAGTCGGGAATCCGGGTGGACTGGACCTGCCACCGGATCATTGGCGACAACATCTGCCAGTACCCCGCCGTCAACACCCCCTTGAAGCTATTTACTGATTTGAAAGAGATCTGCTTCATCGGGGAGAAATTCCTAGTTCCTAATCCGCCCGAAGAATACCTTCGCATAAAGTATGGTCGGGACTGGAAAGTCCCAAAGGGGCCCGGGTTTGAGAAGGACGTTGTGGAGAAAATCCCGGACGGCGACATGCTCAGCCGCCTCCGTAGGATCGATCAGTTCCTGGCCAAGCACGTCCTCCCCTGGCGTTCAGGCAGAATAAGAGTATTCAACCGCGAGGGCAAACCGGTCCATGGCGCGGAGGTCGTAGTTGCGGGAGTGGGCCGCTCCAAGACCAACAAGCAAGGATATGCGAAGCTCTACGTGCCCAATGAGTACTACTATGCAGTGACCGTCAAGTATGACGATCACGAGGAGATACTCTACGAAGAGGTGCTGGTTCCGCGTGTAACGTACGTCTACGAACCGGGCCCCGACCCCAGCACGATTAAGCACTATAAGGCCGGGGTGCGGGCTATGGCGCTGACTCGGGAGTAAGCCCGCCAAATCGGGGAGCCCATCATTAGAGCTTGGGTCTTACATCGGCCTACACCGTATTTACTCTCGTCCTATCATACCCCACGGAAATTGAAACGCAGAATCGCAATGTCCAGCCAGTCTATTCGTTATAGCCAGGACCACTCCACTCTCCATGCACGCTCATGAGGTTTTTCACTAGGGCCTTCGTAGCCTGGTCCATCCCGAGAATCGACAGCTACAATGCAAGGAGATACAGGTTGCGTCGCTCTCTGAATATTTCTGCAAGGCGTGCCTTCATAGGTAATTCCCGGACTTCCAAATCTTAACACGGAGGGTTATAAGCGCTTGCTATTTCTTCCCGTCGCCATCCAAGGAACCAAGCTCAAATGCCCTCAAGAAAAACTCTCCAGAGGCATTCGCCATTTCGGGAGCTTTGCGCGTCCAGAAGTGGTCCTCGCCATCGATGATGAGGTGCTCTTCTTCCAGGGTGCCGGCCCTTAGCCTCTCTGCGGGCAAGAAAGCGTCTGAGTCACCGCAGACCACGAATTTCGGGCCGGGGGTGATGTTCCAGCGCCTACCGGTAATGCTGGAAACTATGGGAGACACCGCCAAAACGGGCCTTCAGGCGCTGCTTTCGACGGCCAGCCGCATGACTATCTCCGCCCCGAAAGAATAGCCGGCCAAGCCGATCTTGACAGGGTCTATGCTTTCTTCCTTGCCGAGAAACGATACGGCAGCCTTCAGGTCGTCAAGCTCGCCACGGCCATCATCGTACCGGCCCTCGCTGCGGCCTACGCCCCGAAAGTTGAATCTAAGGCTCGGGATGCCCAGTGTAGCCAGTTTATTCGCTATCGCCAGGACTACTCCGCTTTCCATGTCGCCTCCGTGCAGTGGGTGAGGATGGGCTATGGCCACGGCAGCGCTATGCTCCGTCTTACCTTCCGTCGAACCGGTAAGGACTCCTTCCATCTTCAATGCGCCAGAGGCAAACGTTACGCTTCTGCTTTTCAACTCGTATTCTCCGTTCTATCCGATATATTCATTTAAGGTCAGGGGGTGACATGATATGGCCTGCACTGGTAAGCCTCAACACCCGATGCTAGAATGAGCCATCTCCTGCGGAGGCCCACCCCTATGAAAATCGTTGATCTTCGGAGCGACACGGTAACACAGCCCACCCCGGAAATGCGGGAAGCAATAGCGAACTCCAGCCTTGGAGACGACGTTTTCGGGGAGGACCCGACCGTCAACCGGCTGGAGGCCATGGCCGCCGAGCGGCTCGGCAAAGAGGCAGCGGTACTGGTGTCCAGCGGGACCCAAGGCAACCTAACTGCCATTCTGTCCCACTGCCAACGTGGAGACGAGGTCATCCTCGGGAACAAGTCCCACAGCTATCTATACGAGGCCGGAGGGGTCTCGGCATTCGGGGGCGTCCACGTCTTCTCTATTCCCACTACCAAGCGCGGCGGGTTAGATCCAGTCGACATTGAGGACGCCATCCGTCCCGAAAACCAGCATTTTCCTCACACGGCCCTGGTCTGCATGGAGAACACTCACAACTTATCGGGGGGGACGGCGCTTGGGTCGGGTGACATCGGGCCCGTCGCCCAAGTCGCCCAGAGCCACGATATCCCACTACATCTGGACGGGGCACGGCTTTTCAACGCCTCCATAGCTCTAGGGGTGGACGTGAAAGAACTCACGGACCCCTTTGATACGGTCACCTTCTGCCTCTCCAAGGGACTGTCGTGCCCCGTGGGGTCGGTGCTGTGCGGCTCGGAGGAGTTTATTCACAAGGCCCGAAAGATCCGCAAGGCCCTGGGCGGTGGCATGAGGCAGGCCGGCATCATAGCCGCGGCGGGAATCGTTGCCCTGGAAACTATGGTTGACAGACTGGCGGAAGACCATTCCAACGCCCGGGCTATCGCCGAAGGGCTCGCCGAGATTCCGGGGCTGAGCCTTGACCTCGAGCGGGTGCAGACCAACATGATTATGGTGGACGTAGAGAAGGAGTTTCCCAACGGGGGAGTTACCGCTGCCCTGGGAGAACACGGCGTACTGGCCCTGGACCGCGGTGGCGGCAAGCTTCGGCTAGTGACCCACTACGGCATCGATGAGGCCGACGTTGGTCAGACCGTCGAAGCGTTCCGGGCGGTGATGAACTAGCCATGGTTAACATTGGAATAATGCTAGAGGGTCAGGAAGACCTGACATGGGAAAAGTGGCACGACTTCGTAGACCGAACCGAGGGCCTGGGCTTCGAGTCTATGTGGCGCTCGGACCACCTTCACCCCCTGGTGCTCGGGCCTGACAAGGAAGTCCTGGAGGCCTGGATATCCTTCGCGACCCTGGCTGCCAGGACCGAGCGCATACGCTTCGGGGCGATGGTTACGCCTATGACGTTCCGGCATCCGAGCGTTCTCGCCAAGATGGCGGCGTCTATTGACGTGCTGTCCAACGGGAGGCTGGAGATGGGGCTGGGGGCGGGGTGGTGCGTGCCGGAGCACACCGCATTCGGCATCCCGTTCTACGACTGGAAGACACGCTACGGAATGCTCGAAGAGGGGCTGGAGATAATCAAGGCCCTGTGGACGGAGGACAACGTTTCCTTCAAGGGACAGCACTACACCCTGGAAGGGGCTACGTCTTATCCCAAGCCCCATCAGTCACCTCACCCGCCTTTTGTCATAGGCGGAAACGGGGAGAAGCGCACCCTCCCGATCACGGTGAAGTACGCCCAGGAGTGGAATGGCATAAGCCTCACCGTAGAGGGGTTTATTGCGAAGCGAGCCTTGCTGCACAGGCTGTGCCGGGAGATAAATCGGGACCCGGGCGAGATATCGATCTCTCTAACCGGAACGGCGATTATCGGCCGAGACGACCAGGACTACGCGCGGCGACTGGCTCGGGTTGCCGACATCCTGGGTCCGGAGAAGGGCGTCGCCGACGCTACTCCGGATGAGTTGATGGACAAAGGGTGGATAGTCGGTACGCCGGACCGGGTGGTGGAGCGGATCCTTGCTTACTCGGAGGCGGGCGCATCACGGATAATATTCCAGCTTTACGACTACGAAGACACGGAATTGCTGGACGTCATCGCCGAAAAGGTGCTGCCTCGCGTATCGTAGATCCCTGAGCAAAAAGGGGTCATTTGTCGGGGCGGGGTGGGGGGCGTCTTTCCTTGATTCTCTTCTCTATCTCCAGTTCAAAGCCCTGGCCCGACGGCTCATAGTAATTTCGTCCCGAAAGCTCCTCCGGCAGGTGCTGTTGCTCTACGTAGTTCCCCTCGTAGTCGTGGGCGTACTTGTAGCCCTTGCCGTACCCCGAGGCACGCATTAGACCAGTGGGTGCGTTCCTCAGGTGCAGCGGCACGGGGAGGTGATGAGTCTTCTCGACATCTTCCTTGGCTTTGAGGTAGGCCGCATACGCCGAGTTGCTCTTGGGCGCCGTGGCAAGGTATACGGCGGCTTCGGCCATGGGGATGAATCCCTCGGGCATCCCGACGAAGTGGACCGCCTGCTGTGCCGCAACTGCCACTACGAGAGCCTGTGGGTCGGCAAGACCCACGTCCTCCGCCGCCAATATCACCATCCTCCGCACTATGAACATCGGGTCTTCTCCAGCCTCGATCATGCGAGACATCCAGTATAGGGCCGCGTCCGGGTCCGAGCCTCTCAAGGACTTTATGAAGGCCGATATGATGTCGTAGTGCTGGTCTCCGCTCTTGTCGTACCGAGGCGTACGGCGCTGCAAGGCGTCTTCTATCGCATCAACACTGATGACACGGGCCCCGGAAGACGACGCCACCCAGACAGCGAGCTCCAGCGTGTTAAGAGCTATACGGGCGTCGTTGCCGCTCAAGTCGACCAGGCGGTCAAGGGCCTCGGGGTCCAGGGACACGCCCTCTCGACCGAGTCCCTTTTCCGGGTCTGTTAGCGCACGCTCGATTATGGTCCTGATCTGAGCTTCTTCAAGGGGCTTTAGGGTGAAGACCCGGCAGCGGGAGAGAAGGGGCGCTATGACCTCGAATGAGGGATTTTCGGTGGTAGCGCCGATTAGGGTGACGGTCCCGTCTTCCACGTGAGGCAAGACCACGTCCTGTTGTGCCTTGTTGAAGCGGTGGATTTCGTCGATGAACAGTATGGTGCTGCGGCGATACATGCCGCGGATGTCTTTGGCCTCCTTGATCACCTGTCTTAGCTCGGCGACGCCGGAGGCCACGGCGCTGACCTGTTTGAAGCTGGCCTGGGTCTGGGAGGCGATGATCCGGGCCAGGGTGGTCTTTCCGCTGCCAGGTGGGCCCCAAAGCACCATCGAGGGGAGGCGGTCCGCCTCGATGCTGGTCCTAAGGGCTCTTCCCTTGCCGATCAGGTGCTCTTGGCCAACGTACTCGTCGAAGTTGATGGGGCGCATGCGCGCGGCGAGGGGCGCGTCCTGCCTAAGCTGAGCCTCGGTCGAGACTTCGAACAGATCCTTGCCCTGCTTTGCCATATATCCCTTACCCCTGACCCCTCATCGAGCCATCGTGACCACCGTGACGCCCCAACCGCCCTCCTCAAGAGCCGCGCCCCGGAAGGAGCTTACCAGATGATGTCCGGCGACCCACTCGATTACCGCACTGCGTACCTTGCCCTGCCCCTTCCCATGCACTATCCGTACCTGGTGCAAGCCCGACAAGAAAGCCGTATCAAGGTATTTGTCCAGCTTGATCAGAGCCTCCTCCACCCTCATGTGCCGAAGGTGCACTTCCAAGGGTGGCGGGTCCAGTGTCCCGACCAGGAACGCCGAGCCACCACACACACCGCACTCGGCGTGTCTTTCTCCCCACCCCACACCTTCCACGCGGGAAGCGCGGCAGGCGAGGCAGCGGTAGGTCTCAGTCTGTCTCACGACTAGAGTTGGACGTCGACCCGGGGCCCGCGTCCAGGGCCCTGATTACTGCGTCCTTCAGGGCAGCTTCCTGCTCCCGGAGAACGGTGCGTGGGTCCAGTAGCAGGGCGTCATCGTCGATGCGGCCTAAGACGGGAGTGGGGCCGGTGCGGAGGAATTTAGCGAGGGAGTCGACCGTGACACCGTTCGGGGGGCGCACCTGCAAAGCCCAGGTTGGAAGGGTGTCGCCGGGGAGACTGCCTCCGCCTATGGCCGACGTAGTCTCGACAACGTCGACGCCATTTCTAATAGCGTCGCGCCACGCGAGGGCCCTCGGCTTGATGGTCTCCAGAGGCATCGAAATCATGCGCCAGACGGGTACCTTGTCGAAATGCTCCTCCTTAAGGTAGTGGAGGAGAGTGGCGGTGAGGGCTGCCATCGTCATCTTGTCGATCCTAGCGGCCCGGGCCAAGGGGTGACGGGCCAGTTTGGAGACCAGAACCTGACATCCTACGATAATACCCGCCTGCGGCCCTCCGAGCAGCTTGTCTCCCGAAAAGGCCACCAAGTCCACCCCGGCAGCAATGCTATCCTGGGGTCTCGGCTCATCTGACAGCCCGAAGTCTCGGGTGTCGACCAGGCAACCGCTACCGACGTCGTGAACCACTGGTATGCCCGCCTCTCGGCCCAAAGCAGCGAGCGCTCCCGTATCAGGGGCCTCCGTGAAGCCGATGACCTTGAAGTTGCTGGAGTGAACTTTCAGGAACAGGGCAGTGTTTTCGGTAATGGCGTTGCGGTAGTCGGACAGGTAGGTGCGGTTGGTGGTACCGACCTCAACCAGCCGAGCACCGCTGGCACTCAATATCTCGGGAACCCGGACGCCGCCGCCGATCTCCACGGCCTCTCCCCGGCTCACTATGACATCCCGACCCAAGGCGAGAACGCTCAGGATGAGATGTAGGGCAGCGGCGTTGTTGTTGACCGCCAAGGCGGACTCGGCGCCAGTGAGACGGCTAACGAGGGACTTGAGGGTCGCGTCCCGGCCTCCGCGCTCGCCCTTTTCCAGGTCGACCTCCAGGTCGGAGTAACCGGCGCCTGCTTCCATCGCCGCCTTCGCTGCCTCTTCACTGAGCGGGGCGCGGCCGAGGTTGGTGTGGATAACGACGCCGGTGGCGTTGATCACGCGTCGGGGGGAGGGTTTCCACAGGGTCTTGGCTTTCTGGGCAATCTCCTCGACGAGGGCTTCCAGGGAGGGCGCAGCACCTCCGTCCGATATGCACTGTCGCGCCGCCTGCAACGAGTCTCGGGCAAGGGTGACCAGGGCGCCGTGGGAGTAGGTCTCCACCAGTGCCCTTGTTTCATCGGTCGCGAGCAGTTTGTCGACGCTCGGGAGATCCCGGAATTTGTTCTCAGTTGTAGTCACGGAAGTTGCTCCACGCAGCGATTTTAGCACGTTGGGTTTGCGGGCTGGTACAATCGGCGTAGGCTAGGGTGGGGTCGATGGACGTATGGAGGAAGGAGTGGGCGACATGGCGGACTACATGGTTATATCGGCGGACTCTCACGCAAACGAGCCTGTCGAGCTGTATGAACGCCTCCCGGAGGAGTACCGGCCTCGGGCACCGCGGGAGGTCGTGAAGGACGGGCACCGCTTCCTGAGGATAGAGGGGGCCGGAGATATGCCCCTCGACGCTCCGAATCCTCTCTCGGAAGAGGATATGCGCAGGTTCTTCCGGGATGCAGAGAAGGACCAGGAACTTATCGCCAGCAACCCGAGCGACCTGGCGGGCGGGATCGACATCCCGGTCCGCCTCTCGGACCTGGAAGATGACGGAGTTTCGGGAGAGGTGATCTACCCGCAGGGCATCTTCAAGTCCTTTGCCTCCCCGGACGCCGGTTACCAGCGAGCGCTTACCAGCCTATACAATGACTGGTACCACGATATCTTCGGGGAGCATCCGGACAGGTTCGTGACGTCAGCACTGCTGCCGATGATCGACATTCAGTCGGCGATTGAGGAGGCGAAGCGGGTGGTGAGGCTCGGAGGGAGGTCGTTTTCCGTGCCCATCAGCATGCCGACGCTTCCTTACAATTTCCCGGAATATGACCCGTTCTGGGACATCGCAGAGAGTACCGAGACACCCGTGGCGTTTCACGTTTTTACAGTGGGCCCGACGGGCCAACCTCCATCGGGGCCACACCGGGGCGGCCCGGGACAGGACCTAGCCAGCGAGATAGTAGACATGGCGCACGCGATGAACCCGCTTACCTTGCTGGTGGCCTCGGGGGCTTTGGAGCGGCACCCGGGCCTGAAGTTCGTGCTGGTGGAGGGAGGGGTGGGGTGGCTTGCGTGGGTGCTGCAGACACTTGACGAGATGCAGATCAAGCGACACATGTGGGCCGAGCCGAAGCTGAACATGAAGCCCAGCGAGTACTTTCATCGGCAGGGATACGCCACCTTCGGGGACGATCGGGTAGGGCTGATGACCCGATACGTCATTGGTGTGGAAAACCTGATGTGGGGCAGCGATTACCCACACGACGAGGGCACATTCCCTCACTCACGGGAGGTGATAGAGCGAACGTTCGAAGGAATACCAGAGGATGAGAAGCGTAAAATGGTCGGAGAGAATGCGGCCAAGCTGTACGGGTTTTTCCAGTAACTAGGGAGCCAGGTATTTGGGAGGTGAAATGTCGGATTACAAGGTCATCTCGGCGGACTCACATTGCAATGAACCGGCAGAGATATATGAAAGGCTCCCTGTCCAATATAGGGCGAGGGCGCCCCACGAGGAGACCATAGACGGTGAGAGATTCATGGTCTTCGAGGGGCAGGCACCGATGCCCGTCATTGCCCCCAACCCGTTGAATGAAGACGACATGCAGAGGTACTGGCGGGACGGGGAGGACTTAGGACGTCAACAACATAGGGCAGGGGGAGTAGACATACCTCTGCGCCTGGCAGACCTGGAAAAAGATGGTGTCAGCGCCGAGGTGATCTACCCGCAGGCCGTTTTCAAGACTTTCGCATCCCCGGACCCCGGGTACCAGCTAGCCCTGGCGGGGCTGTACAACGACTGGCACCACGAGATATTCGGCGCCCGACAGGATGTCTTCGCGGTAACGGCCGAGATTCCCATGCTCAACGTGCAGGATGCAATTGGCGAGGCGAAGCGGGTGGCGAAGATGGGCTACAAGAGTCTATCGCTGCCGTGCGCGATGCCCACCAAGCCGTACAATCACCCGGACTACGAGCCGTTTTGGGATGTCGCCGAAGAGCTAGACATCCCGTTGGCTTTTCACGTATTCACCACGGGGCCCGACCCGGCAGCCACCGCTGCGGCTAGCGAATACGAACGGGCCACGGGCGTGGGGGAGGACCACCTTGGGAGCATAACAGGCATGGCGGCAGCCATGGGGCCGACTATCATGCTTATCGCTTCCAACACGCTGGGACGACACCCGAGCATGAAATTTGTGCTGGTGGAGTCGGGGGTGGGGTGGCTGGCGTGGGTGCTTCAATGCCTGGATGAACTGCATGCCAAGCGTCACATGTGGGCGGTCCCTCACCTTGAGCTGCCACCCAGCGAATACTTCAAGCGCCAGGGATTCGCCACCTTCGGGGACGACCTGGCGGGTCTGCTTACGCGTGAGCTCACCGGTACAGATTGCCTGATGTGGGGCAGTGACTATCCCCACGACGAGGGCACATTCCCTCACTCTCAAGAGGTGATAGATCGGATTTTCAGGGATGTATCTGAAGAGGAAAAGCGGAAGATTGTGGCGGGCAACGCGGCGAGGCTCTACGGGTTCTCGTTGTCCTGACCTTTCGCCGCAATAGGCCACACAACCAAGAGAAAGAGAGCAATCAAGCATGCAGCCATCGGAACACATTGAGGAGTTTCTGAAGAAAGTGCAGGTGGGGGTGCTATCGACCGTCGACACCAAGGGCAGGCCACATTCGATACCCATGTGGTGCCTGTATGAGGACGGCGAATTCGTCATGTCCACGGGCCTGGGGTCCCAGAAGTACAAGAACATCCAGAACAACGAGAACGTGATGCTGGTGTTCGACCAGAGGGAGACTCCCTACTACGCGGTGATGGTGCGGGGAATCGCTCGGCTGGAGACGGTACACTCAGTGGCCACCATAAAAGGAATTGCCACGGCGTACCTGGGGGAAGAGGGGGCGAACAAGTACTTGGGAGATCGCCCGGATAATGCGGAGTCGGCGACGATTCGGGTGAAGCCCACGAGGTTCATCGAATACCACGGGTTGAGCGGCAGATAGCGCATTCTACCAACCTTTAGAAAACCGGGAGGTCTCCAGATGGATCTTGTATTCCTCGGCGGAAACGTGATGACCATGGACCGCGGCGGGACGCGGGCCGAGGCCCTTGCGGTGAAGGACGGGAAGATTGCGGCGGTCGGGGCCACGGCGGAGGTCTCGGGCATGGTGTCGGAGGGGACGGAGGTCGTGCCTCTTGCAGGGCGCACACTGATCCCGGGCTTCGTCGATCCTCACAACCATTTCTCGGCCACGGTGTTCGACCCGGTAGCTGTGGACTGCTGGACGCCGCCTCACGAAAGCATCGCCGGTATAAAGGATGCGATAGCACGGGCGGCGAGCGCAGCGCTGCCGGGACAGTGGATATTCGGTTGGGGCTTCGCCGGGGACTACGTCCGGGAGGGGCGGAACCTGACGCGTCGGGACCTGGATGATGCAGCACCGGACAACCCGGTCTGCATCATGGACGGTTCTCACCACAGCTGCTATGCGAACTCACTAGCCATGCAGCTAGGGGGGATAGACTCAAGCACTCCCGACCCGCGTGGAGGTCAAATCCTCAAGGATGACCAGGGAGAACCGTCCGGGGAGCTTTGGGAAAGGGCGATGGACCCCGTACATTCGCTGTGCCTGAAAGCCCACGTCGACCACTACGGCGACGGGGCCGCAGACTTTGTCTACCGGAACTCGATGAAACACCTGTCGGTGGGGATTACGTCAGTCGGGGAGGCGTTGGTTACGCCCGACGCGGCACGGCTGTACAAGATGGCGGATGATCAGGCAAAGATACCAATCGCTCTCAGGCAGCAGCTTGGAGGGCTGACGTTCTTCAGGGCGCCGGAGGAAGCTTCACGAGGCGAACTAGGGATAGAGGACACGTCCGATCGGTTGCGGGGTGGGACGCTGAAGATGTTCATGGACCCGGTGTTCCCAGACGCGGCCAATTTCAAGTGCCACGATAATGGGGAGATCGAGCGGGTCGGGACACAGTACTACTCGCAGGAGGAGGCGGACGAGCTTGTGCTATCAGCGCACAAGCTAGGGATGCAGGTGATCATCCACTGTCTCGGGCCGTGGGCGATCGAGCAGGCGCTCAACTCCTTCGAGCGGGCATTGCGGGAGAGGCCTGTATCGGACCCTCGGTTCCGCATTGAGCACTTCACGATGCCAACCCGCGAGCAGATAGATAAGGCGCGTTCGCTGGACGTGATAGCCTCTGTGCAGCCGCCTTTCATTTACACCTGGGCTGACCGGCAGCAGGTGCGAGCTCGGGAGCTGGGGCGCACTTTTGGGATAGAACCGTATCGGAGCATGATCGATGCTGGCCTGACGGTGGCGGCGGGGTCGGACAACCCGTGTGCTCCACTGGACCCGCTCATCGGGATCCGGGCCGCGGTGAACAGGGTGGCCCGCGGGACAGGAGATGCCGTCTCCCCCGAAGAAGCAGTGACTCCGATGGAGGCGCTGAGGATGTACACCATCAACTCTGCCGTGGCCTTGAGGAGAGAGACGGAGGTGGGGTCGATAGAGGTCGGGAAGCGGGCGGACCTAGTTGTACTGGGGCATGATCCGACGCAAGCGAATCCCGATTTCATAACCGATATCGCCGTCGAACGCACGTATGTTGACGGCAACTGCCTGTACAGCAGGTACTAGCCGAACAGAGATAGGGAGCAAGCAATGACGCAGAAGGCTGAATACGACATCATCATCGTAGGGGGCGGGCACAATGGGCTGACGGCTGCCGCCTATCTTGCCGACGCGGGCATCAACGTACTGGTACTGGAACGGCGGGACGTAGTCGGGGGGGCGGCGGTGACGGAGGAACTGATACCCGGGTTCCGGTTTTCTACGGCGTCGATGTTCTGCGGGATGGTGCAGTCCAAGGTCGTCGATGACCTGAAGCTGCGGGACTACGGATATGATGCCTACGGAGTCGATCCTCCATACACATTCATGTTCCCGGACAACTCCTACCTGTGCGCATGGAATGACCCGGACATGTTCAGGAGTGAGATTGGGAAGTTTTCCTCAACGGACGCTGACGCCTTTTTCGAGCAGCAGCGTTTCATGCAGCGATACCAGGAATACATCCGACCTTATTTTCTAAGGAAACCGCCATCCGTTGCGGAGTTTGCGGCCCAGTTCAAGACGCAAGAGGAGGAAGAAGCATACCGGGCGATCATGTTCGGGTCGGCGGGGCACTATGCGATGGACCACTACGAGTCGGACGCGGTCAGGGTAATGGCCACTGGGCTGGCGGCCTCGGGTAACGATGTATCACTTTTCAGTAAGGGCAACATGTTCAAGGCGCTGTGGGCCAACATGGCAGAAGCGACAGGAGTGGCGGGAGTTTGGGGGTTCAGCCGGGGCGGCATGGGGGCCATCACCCAGGCCATGGCGGCATCTGCCGAGGCGAAGGGTGCAACGATCAGGACGGGTGCGGAAATCGAGGAGATCTTAGTAGAGGATGAACGTGCGACAGGCGTGGTCTTAACGTCCGGCGAGACAATCCGGGCGCGTGCGGTAGCCTCCAACGCCGATCCCAAACGGACCTTCCTAAAACTCGTTCCGGGCGGGCATCTGGAACCCAGTATCGAGCGGGACGTGAATAACTTGAAGCTCAGGGGAAACCTGGCCAAGGTGTTCATTGCATTGGACGCCCGGCCGGAATGGGCCTGTTTCAACGGCGAGGACCCAGGGACACGGGACCAGGGATTCATCGGCCTGGTGCCATCCATCGAATTCGTTGAGGAGTCTCGGGTGCAGGCGCTCAGGGGTGAAATGCCGGACAAGATATGGACGTTCCTCCACGTCCAATCTATCACGGACGACTCCCTGGCCCCACCAGGGAAGCATGCCATGACCTGCTACTTCCAGCACGTGCCCTACGAACTGGCGGAGGGCAGCTGGGACGACAAGTCCACCAAGCGCGAACTCTCAAACCGGTGCCTTAACCACCTGCGGGAGTACATTACAAACCTGGACGACATCATGATTGATAACGTTGTGTTCGGGCCAAGGGACATTGAGGACCGGTTCTATTTGACCGAGGCCACGATGCACCACGGCGACATAACCCCCGATCAGATGTTTTCCCTTCGACCGTTTGCAGGTTACTCGGACTACCGGACGCCGGTGAAGAACCTATACCTGTGTGGGTCGGGGGCGTTTCCGGGGGGTTCCGTGTCTGGCGCGCCGGGGCATAATGCGGCGCACGAGATTATCAAGGACTGGCGCGAGGGGTTGATCGCGTAGCCGATCTGGGGAGGGTGGTTCTCGAACCGCCCCTACGGTGGCAGGTCAATCCGGGGTGAGAGGAGCGCCCCACCCCAGGCGACCGGCCGGTCGCCCCTACGGGAGGGGATGGATTCCGGGTCGGGGGGAGGGGTTATTCAGTTGGGTCTCGGGGGTTTCGGTTTTGGTGGGGAGGGGTGGCGATGGAAGACGCCCGTTTGGCAGAGTTGCTTGTTCGTGGACTTGCAGCCATTATGCCCTGATGCTAGATGGTATACACGGACAATTCTCGGGCCAGACGTCCGGCAGAGGCTCCTTATGGGGGCTGTATGCCCGTGGGGGGCATGTGGGGGCCAGGGATCCAGCTGTGCGAAGCCCCACAGCCTAACTAATAGTGTCCAAGTTCGCCGGAAAAGGACAGGAGCGAATATCCTCCGGGTACCCCCGCGCCGTAGCGCTAAGTTCCAGCAATGCGGCCCGACATTCGAGACGGTTCTCCATGGGGGTTAGGCGGTCCGCGGAGTGTATGCTCCGGTCACCCTTGATGCAATCTCCCTGTGCCCCCTGGATTCCCGACTTCTCGGGAATGACGGAGGGGGAATGGAGGGAGTGGGGTGGGAGCGTGAAGGCCAGGGCGTCTTTCCATCGCCTGGGTGGTGGGGAAGGGTGAGCCGGAACCTATGGATGAGGAGATGGCGGCTTTCGCTTGAGCCGTGGGGCAGCGCGTGGGCTGCCCTTTGGGATGGGCTTGGACGTTGAGTCCTCGGGGGTCCGGTGGTGTTCCCCGGGTGTTGGGTCCTCCTTTGGGGTTGGGATGGTGACTGGCCGGTCGGGGATGAATATAGTACATATGTTTCTCTCGGGTCAAGGGGTTCGTGTCACATTTGGGAGGGGGCACCCCTTACCACCCTCAGGGATACATTGAGTCCCGCCCACCCGCCCTGTTTTATTGACATATCAGCCATGTTGCAGGGCAACATGGCTGATATGTCGTTATCAAGGGGGGAGGGGAAGGAAGGCTAGGAAGGGCGTGAGAGGGCAAGTCCTAGATTCCTCGCGGAGCCTCGGGATGACAGGGGGCTGGGGTGGAGGTGCAGGGTAAGCGCGATTTATTGGCAGAACTGGGCCTCCCCCCGCTCGACCCTTCGACTTTGCTCAGGGTGAGCGGCCCCTCCCCAGGGATGTATTCCGGCTCTCGGCGGCCGGAATGACGGATGGGGGGAGAGGATGGGGCGGGGAGTCCCGGCTCGGCGGGGGGTGCGCCTTCAGGAGGGATGGATTCCTGCCTCCGCAGGAAAGACGGATGGAGGGGGGTGGAGGACCTGCAGGCGACGCTGGACAAAGCTAAGAGCCTAGGCGGTAAGACAACGATGCCAATTATGGAGATTCCCGGGATGGTCACCCTGGCCCAATTCTCCGATCCCGATGGGAACGTCATAGGGATCGTGCAGTCTGCGGGTTAGGGATTTTTGGTACTCCCGAAGAAAACTCCGGCAGCCGGGCCTTGCGGCCCAGCTGCCAAAGGTTTAGGCGGCGGGCTTCATTCGCTCCGTGTTGACGGGTCTGTTCTGGACCTTCACCGTGCGGCGGGAGATCATGGCAGCGACATCGGCCTCGTTGAGGTCTCGGCTGCACTGGAAACAGGTGATGTAGTGGCCGAACAGATCGGTGCCGGAGAACAGATCGCCTCCGCACCAGGGGCAACCCTTTAACCAGAACATTGTTTCAATCTCCTTCCTCACCGGTCTGCGGTACACATTCTCTCGGACGCTGTGAAGGCCCGAGACATTTAACGTCCTTACATTTTCTATAACGAAGGATCGGCGATTTGGTTCCTTCTCGGGGGCGGGAGATTTCCAGAAGGCGTTACAAGCTAGGTTTTTAGGGGCGGGTAAAGCCTTATCCAAAGCTGAGCCAAGGCGCGGGCCGGTTGACTACAATTAGAGAGTCGTTTTAGTATTGGTTGTCACGAATCTCGGGGCGCATTCGTCTAGCGGCCTAGGACACCGCCCTCTCAAGGCGGAGACCACGGGTTCGAATCCCGTATGCGCTACCATAGAGGACTGTAGACAGAACTGGATCACCAAGCCCTATTGCTGTCACGATTTCTTCGTCAGGACGACTATCGTCTGGAGTAGGTATCGTATAGGCGACAGTCGCTTGTCTTGCATTCACCTTAATCTCCTTGACGAAGGTCCTTACGAACGCCTTGCACTCGGTTAGGCTACTGGTTTTCAGGAAGTCGCTCATGTCCTTGGCGAACTCGGTGATCGTATCCACCCTGTCCAGAAAAGTCCTTCGCTCCAACAAAGCAGCCCTCGCCTCTTTTGCAGCAACTTCCAATTGTTCCTCTCGCTCCCGGTGCCCTTTGATGCGCGACGACGCATCAGAGATGTCCAAATCAGTGGTTTCAAGCGCGTGCCATATTCTGTCCAGCCTACGGCGCACTTCGACAATCTCCTGCTCGATTGTCTGCAGCTTCTGACGCTGTTCCCGGGCAACACCGTCCATTTCCTCATCTACTAGCCTCACTAAATCCCGGATGTTGCTCTCGGTGAGAATGTGGTCACGAATTTGCCCAACGATGAGCTTCTCGAAACTCTTGGCGTTAAGTCTGGGAGTGCTACAGGTTCCCTTGCCTTGCTTAATCAGAGAGTGGCATACGTAATAGGCATATTCTCCACTCTTGGCCTCTTGGCCGATGAGAGCGCGATTACAGTCGTCACACTTGGTAAGTCCGCTTAGCAGATAGCGACTTGCCGCACGCCTGGGATGAACCTTCGAAGGCGATCTAGCTCGGAGAATCTCTCCTACACTTCGGAACCCCGCCTCGGAGACTATGGCAGGGAACGCACCCTCAACGCGGACTGGCGGCGCTTTGTCCTTGGAGTTGACACCCCATATCAGAGTGCCAGTATAAGTCTCGTTCGTGAGTATTCTATGGACGCCCGTTTTTAGCCACTTTTTGCCATTTGGACTGGAGATCCCTTCCTCGTTCAAGGTCCTTGTGATGTCCAGGGTGCTGTTACCCTTAAGTGCCATTTCGAATATACGCCGTATGACGCCATCGGCGGGTGGGACGGGCTCAAGCCTTGGTCGCTTTTTCCCTCCGTCTTGTATATATGCTCTGCGGTAGCCGTAGGGTATGTTTGGAGCCACCCAAAAACCTCGGGAGGCGGCCTCCCGCATGCCCCGGGTGACCTCCTGGGCCAAGTTCTCAGAGTAGAACTCGTCTACGCTCTCGATAATTGCCTCCATGAGCTTGCCGGTGGGGGTGTCGTCGGCGTGCTCGGTAATGGAAACTACCCTTATGCCCCGTCTCCTGAGCATGGACTTAAAAGCCACTGCGTGCTCCCGTTTTCTGGTGAAGCGGGAGAATTTCCATACTAGGATTTCTCGAAACGGGGCGTCAGACTTGCTAGCTTCATCCAGCATCAGGCGGAAATGAGGTCTGTTTGCAAATCGCCCACTCTCAGCCTCGTCGACGTACTCCCTGGCTACTAGGTATCCGTTCTTTTGGGCGTAGTCTCGAAGGGCTCGCAACTGAGCAGACACAGATAGGTCTACATCCTGCCGCTCGCTGGAGACCCTGGCGTACAGGGCTGCCGGTATCAGTTCATCGTGTACTTTCATCGGTTCAATCTCCACTCTGCATCTTCGTCTATTCTTCTTCTTGCGCCTTCATCTTCTCGTAGCGCATGTCCCTGATCCACTGCCGCTCCTCCATGTAGTTCCTGAGGGCCTGGCGGATGAGTTCGCTCATGGTGCGGCCCTCCTCCCTCATCACCTGCTGGACCTCCTCCGCCATCTCCGGGAGAAGGGAGAAGGTGATGGTCTTGGTGTTCCTGGGCAAAGTGGGCATGCTCTCTCTTTTTTGCTCCTTACAGTCTTATGTTGTCTTACTATACATCATCGAACAACTAGCCGCCAACGTTATTTCCGAGTAGGCACCATGCCGATAACACCAGCTCCAGTCCCTTCCCATCTACATCACTTGGTGGGCATTGGAAATGTGCTCAAAGGAGACGCGGGTGAACTGGGGAGCGAGGACCTTCCTGTCTCGGAAGGGCACGGCCACGATAGCTATCTTGGCCAGGCGCCCGTGCCAGTGGACCAGCCTTGCGGCCACGGTGATGTCGTCGGTTTTCCATAGGTCGTAGCCCGTGACCCGCTCCACGTATACGGGCCTTCCCGTGAGAATGACCCGCTCCGCCACCGAGTATTGGGCTGGTGGATAGCCCCTGCGGGGCAGCAGGCCCCGCAGGGCCGACAAGGGCCTTTTGACGGTCCTCAACCTGAACCCCGGCGTCCTTGCCACCACGGTCGCCGTGAACTCCTCCGGGGAAGGGCGCTCGGCCCACCGCTGCGGGTCTCTCGCCCCGCTGCGCTCGTACAGGACCGCCAGCAGGGGCTGGTGACGCATCACCTCGGCCAGCCGGATGGTCAGGGAGGAGTAGGCTCGGCCGTAGGTGCGCTGCAGTTCCATCACGTCCAGGCCGGTGGTCTCGGCGAAGAGGGCGAAGAACCTGGGCTGAATCAATGCAGCGGCGGCGAACCGGTCGGCCAGCCGGCACATCGCCTTGCCCCAGGGCCGCTCCAAGCGTGGATGTAGGTCGGCGAGCCTCTCCCGAATGATCTCGTATGTCTCGTGGAACACAGTGTGTTCCCGGGTCCCCTCCGGCTCGGAGGGGTCATAGCGGATGATGTAAGTCCCGTGGCTCGTGCCCAGGTGCATGCCCCTCAGGCCCTTCTCCAAGTTGGGGTCCGCCACCGTCTCGATACCCGCTGTCTCCAGCACCCGGACCATCTCTCCCATGCGGGGAAAGGGGGAGAAGCCGAAGAAGCCCACGAACCTCCGGGCGACCTCTGGCGGCTGCAGCCTGTCCTGGGCAGTCCAGCCACCCGTCAGGCCGTGGCAGAAATCGTCAAGCATGGCACTGTTCATTGAAGAAGCCTCTTTCCCGTGTATCGCTCGTAGAGCTCGACTATGAAGCGCTTGGACTCCATGGACAGGGGACCCCTGGGCCGGGTGCCCACGCGGAATACGGGGTCGGAGAGGACGTACTGGTAGGCCCTCTCCACCTCCGTGGCCTCGTCGACCTCGGCCTCCTTTTCGTCCTTGTCCAGGTAGCCGGCCTTCCTGAGCAGCTCCTGGATGTTCACACCGTAGAGGACGGCAAGTCTCCGCAGGAGCTTGGGCCCCGGGTGGCGGTCTCCCTTCTCTATCTGGGAGAGATAGGCGTTGGAGATGCCGGTGAGGCGCTGTACGCCCCGCAGGCTGGTCTCGCCCCGCAGCCTTTTGAGCATCTGTCCTATGTCCTCGTCCCGGCGGTCGGTCTCGTGGTTCATCGAAGTCTCCCTTGGCACCTGGAGTGCTTAGCTGTACGCATCGTGTGTTGGATATGTACAGGTCACTAATTGTTACACTAGAGGCAGCACTTGTCAAGAACTGCTTGCAATTTGGCCGCAATAGTCTTGTATGCGAGCATACAGCACTGTTACACTACTACACCATAGCTAGAGCGTTCTAGTAAGTGCATCATACACCGAGACGGCGCCGGTGCGCCAACCCCTTTTGACGCCGGGCTGCCATGAGAGGTGAGAGGGTGAATACGAAGGTCCGACTTACCAAGGAGCAGGAGGAGAAGCGGCTGCGAGGGCTGCGGATCCTAGCCCGCATGATCGTGCGCCGCCACCTGGCATCCATCGCCCACAACAGGCATGAGTTCCATCCTACGGATAGCGGGGACCCCGCATCCGATGAGAGGCGGGCCCTGCAAGGGAAGGAAGACCGCAGCGATGGATAAGCGCCCCGTGGTGAAGGTCAACGCCAGGACCGTTTGGGACCGGCTGGACCGGCTGAACATGAGCCAGAACGACATGGCCCGCAGACTGGGCATCACGTCGGCCTACCTCTCCAGGCTAATAAACGGGAGGAGAAATCCGTCTCCGCGGATGCGGGGCCTGCTGCAGGAAGCCCTGGGCAGCCCTGAGTTCGACGACCTGTTCGTCGTGGTGAGGCGTGATGATTAACAGACGGTCAACCTCTCGTTCTCAACTGTTCATCCCACCGGGTGTGGCCCTGATACCCGAGGACTTCGACGACCGGCTGAAGGCGCTGAAGGAGATGACCGGACTCACATGGCAGGGAATGGCGGTGGCGATGGGCGTCGATGACCGACAGCTGCTGCGCTGGCGCAGGGGCGGGGGCCCCAACGGCGGAGCGATGCTCTCCCTGGTGCGGCTGGCGATACGCGTGCCTGAAGGCCTTGGAGAGCTGTTGGACGAGGACGTTGTCGTCCTACTTAGGAAGAGGAGTTAGCTTTATGGAGAGTCAAAGGAGAATCAGACGAATGAACGATCAACGCATACCCGTTGACTTCACGCAGAGGCTGGTGCGCCTGAAGGAAGCCTCGGGCCTGGGATGGAAAGCCATGTGCCGGCGTCTCGGCGTGGACTACAAGCGGGTATGCCGTTGGCGAAATGGGACGGAGCCGTCGGGCGGAGCCATGCTTGCGCTCATAGGGCTGGCAGCCGAAGTTCCCGATGGCCTGGAGGCGCTGCTCCCCGAGGCCGCACCGGAGTTACGCCGGGCTGGTTAGCTATGGGTCGGCAACATCAATTTGTCTACCAGATAGAGCCATCGCGGTTCCCGCCGGATTTCCCGCAACGCCTGGAGGGTTTCAAGGAAGCCGCAGGGTTATCCTGGCGGGAACTGGCACGCCGACTTCGCGTCGATATACGAATGCTGAAGCGGTGGCGGAAGGGAACGCGGCCGGACCCGGGCCACCTTATCCGCCTTTTCAACCTGGCCGCCGAAATGGGCCTCCTTCGCCACCTGTTGCCGGTGGTCGGGGAGATGACGCCAGCGTGCCTTTCAAGCTAATACCGACAAATGGGCTCTATTGTGGGGATTATATACGTGTGTACCAGGGCGATTAGTGTTTCCAGTTAGGGTCGGGCCACCCTTTACTCTCGGCCCCTACCCAAAGAGCCCGCACTATGTATTACACGTTGTCGATAGTTACCTGGTCGGAGTTCCACGCCGCTGTTAAGCGGAGTTGGCGGGTCGGGATACTTCCCGAGTGCTCTAAGTTAATGTGTAGTGGGTCATTCTGGTTTAACGTCACTCCGATAGCTCTAGGGCTGGAGTTACAAGACACCGCATAGCCTGGCAGTATCTCCTCGGCCTTACTACTTGTGGAACCTAGTATTCTGTCGACCCCTTCAGCCATTGGTTATCTCCTTGCTTTAACGTCGCCACGAAACAGCCACAGTCCTCCGCCATCATTTCCGGTAACAGCGACCTCGCAACAACGTCAGTAGCTCAATCGGCGGTCAACCGAGAAGGCCATAGCCCGGAGGGTGTCGGCGATCTGGTACGCCTCCCGGCGATTAAGTGTAAAGGCGATGTCCTCACCATCGCGCCGCGCCGGGCCTATTGTCGCATATATCTCAAGGAAGCCGGTACCGTCGGGCCTGATCTTTAGCTCAATGTAGGTATTCCCTCCGCCAAGCCTGTCAATTCGAGTTTTCAACGGGTGTTCCTCCTACCCTGGTCTACGTTAGTGTCTCACGAGCGGTTAACACGATGGGCGTCTTGTTGCCTCACACGCCCTTGCTCCAATGGGCGGCTCATACCATAACGCATGCTCCTGCCGGATGCATTCTTGCGTCAAGGGCTAGATGCCTTCCTAATGCATTATTCATTTGAACCCGGATGATCTTCACCCGCCGAGTCTAGGTAGAACTCATCTGAAAAGCGTAGCCCGGCCCAGTCCCGTCCACCCCTCTCCAGGCCTTCCCCAGGGGACCCACCCTCTCCAACAGGCTCTTGTGGGAGACATACAGTGGGATGTCCACCCCCACCCGATTCATCTCCTGAGATGCAATGCGCAGGAAGTGAGTGGCCGCCAGGTCCGATTCGAAGACCACCAGCACGGCGGGCCGCGCCCCATGGTCGTCGGTGGGCCGGCGGGAGGAGTAGTAGCGCAGGTAGGGTGCGATGCGGTCGGCCATGGTGGCCGGGCGTACAGCTCGCCGCTCCCACTCCAGGAAGAACGGCGAGGTCTTGCCGTCCCGGCGCAGGACGCCGAAGGCGTCGGGGTGTATGGAGCGCAGCTTGTCTCCGTGACGGAAGTATCTCGATGCCCTCCTGGGGGGGTCGAGCTGGACCACCTCCCTCGACCTGGAGCGGGCCTGCCTGGACAGCACCGCCATGAACCAGTGGACCGCCGAGGTGTGCTCCAGGTTCCTCAGCAGCTGGCGGCTTCTCCTGCCGGTGACGTTGCGCCACTGGATGGGGCCGTCCGGGTCTTGGAGAGCCGGGCTCCACCGCCGCCTGGCAGCACCCACGGCGGAACGGTCCCGGCGGGCCAGCAGCGCCAGGCCCCGGTCCGTGACCGCCAGGAGACTGCTCCCGACAACGTCGGAACCCGTGACCAGTCCCAGTCCGCAGAGCCGTACCAGGACCCGGGAGAGCATGGACCGCCTCACCCCCAGCAGTATCCCCATGTGAGTGGGCGAGACCCAGGGCCAGTCGGAAAGCAGGTCCAGGGCCCGCTTCTCGGCGGACTTGAGCACTGCGGGCAGCGTCCAGTCAGGCAGCGATTCCCCCGGGGCATCCAGTACGATGTTCTCCGGGAGGTGGGCCCGCGCCGGAGACCCTTCCAGGGGCCATTCTCCCCGCCGCTGCGTGAGCGAGAGGGCGGTGCGCAGGTCCAGGAGGGAGGACCCCGAGGGGGTGCGCCACACCCGGGATACGGCAGTGCCGGAGACCGCGGTGGATTCCGGGGCTAGGAACGCAAGGGAGGGAGATCCCATCATCAGCCTGCGGGCATGCCTGAGACGGACCCCGTCCGGCGCCAGGATGAGGACGGCGCTAGGCCGGGGACCCTTCCCCAGCCGCCAGAGGCGCTTGGCGAAGGCCGTCCTGTCGGAGGTGGGGCCCTGCCTGACTATGGAGACCACCCGCCCGTCGGGAAGTCCCACCGCCGCGTCCATGGGCAGGGCCCTGAACCAGCGGAAGCGTATGGGGTGGGCGACGTCGGAGACCATACAGACGAGCCGGTAGATGACGGCCACGGCGTCCAGGCGCTCCATCAGCAGCCGCTGCCACTGCGCGGAGAGGGGATAGGCGGCAAGGAGCCCGTCCACGGTCATGCCTTCCTCCCTCGCAAGCCGGTACAGGCCGGGAACCGTGAGGTGGAACCTTCGGGCTGGCGGAACGAGGTCCGATGCGTGGGGTACGGAGGCCACCAGCCTGTTGCGCTCCAGGGACTCGACGGCGGGGTATACGGCCCCCCTGGACCAGCCGGAGACGGCCACCATCTCCAGCCGGTCCAGGAAGGGCATGGCGGCCAGGCGGCGCAGCAGCTCTCCGGTGCACCCTGCGGGCGTCATTGCGCGGACTCCTTACCCGGAGCGTTGTCGGCGGTCCCAGGTTTGGTGTCCACCTGGTCGTGCTTGCTGCGGCGATTGCCCCTGTTGGCGTCCTTCGGGGCGTCCCCCTTAGGGTCCGGCGGGGAGGCCGCCCCCTTCTCCCCCTTCTTGACGGCGGCCTGGAACTTCTCCACCCGCGCCCGGCCCTCGGCCTGCAGCGAGGCGATCTCCTCCGCCGTCATGACGTAGGAGGATGCATCGGAGCGGATGCGGGCGGCTCCACCGGGGTCTCCCGGCTCCGGCTTGCGCACCATCATGGAGAACGCGGGCATCCGCTCCTTGCCCACGGTGGCCCTGACGTAGCAGTGGTGGACGGGCAGGGAGACGATGTCCTCCTCGCTCACACGGTCCCGGCCAAGCTCCCACACCAGCTGGCGGGCGTCGTTGCCGGCCACCTGGAAGACGGCGAGGCAGCCGACGTTGGCCAGGACGGTGTCCCGCATGGTGGGGGACAGGTCTGCGAGCTTTGCCAGGCTCTGGGTGGCCAGGATGAAGGAAGCCCCGAACTTGCCCAGCTCCGACAGCATCGACTCGTAGTCCACGCCGGGCATGGACTGCATCTCGTCCACCACCACGAGGGCGCCACGCCGTCTCTCAGGAGTAAGGCTTCCCTGCTCCCTGATTACGGCGTCCACCAGGTTCAGCATCGATGCGCCCACCAGGGCGGCCACGTCCCTGCCGACGCTCCCCTGGGCGGTGGATACCAGCAGGATGCCCCCGTCGAGGATGGTGCGCCGGATGTCCAGGGTAGATCGGGACTGGCCGAGGATGGCCCGTGCCCTCTTGGAGGAGGCGTAGTAGGAGAGCCGGGTCTGGACAGGGGCGAGGGCCTCGGCCTTGTACTGGGCGTGCCAGTTGCCGAAGTCCCTGGCCCACCACTCCAGCACGTAGGGGTCGGAGACCCGGGCGAGGACGGCGTTGCGGAACGGCTCGTTGGACAGGAGCCGCAGCCCGTCCAGGATGGTGAACTGCTCCTCTTCCACGGTGTCCGGGTGCCCGTTGGCCTCGTGGAGGGTCTTGACGGTGTGCTCCAAGATGGACTGCATACGGGGGCCCCACTGCTCCCAGAGGCCCCGCGCAACCCTGACCACCGAGTCGGCGGTGCGGTCCCGGTCGGCGAAGATACGGGTGTCCAGCAGGTTGATGCCGGGGGCTCCCCTGGGGTCGGCCAGGTCTATGAGCCGCACCCTGTCCGCCACCTCTCCGGGGACGTGGTTGAGCAGGCCGGCCACCAGGTCGGCGTGGGGGTCTACGACGACTATGGCGTCGCCATCCCTTCCCCCGGCCTTCTCCCTCATCTTGTGGGCGACGATGTGCTGCATGAGGGTGGACTTGCCCATTCTGGTCCGGGCGACGTAGAGGTGGTGGCGGCGGAGCAGGTCACCCGGGAAGCGGATCTCCCTGGGCCTGCCCGCCGTGGTGTCCCCCACCAGGGCGCCTCCGGTGACTCCCCTGGCCGAGGGCATGAGGACGCTGGCGCCGGAGCGCTCCACCAGGGGGGTGTCGTCTCGGGGCCCCGGGGGATGCCACAGGGCTGCGGCCTCCCGGACCCCGATGACGCTGCGGCTGCCGAACAGGCCGGGGCCGGAAGGGTGCATCGTCGACGGGTCGGGAAGTACGGGTCTGACCTTGCCGGCCCTGAGGCGGGCTCCGGCGGGGTTGTCGTAGTGCCGGTAGGCGGCGGCGACGGGCTCCAGGAGCTTCCTCGCCCGTCCCTTCGCCTCCTCCGGGTCCGCCTCCGACATGACGGCGACGAGCTGCACCTCGGCGTCGAATGCGATTCGGGACACTTTCTCCCTGATGAGCAGGGGGTCGTGGACGCGGGACCAGGAAGCCTTCCAACGGTGCCAGGCCCAGCCGCCCGCGGCCAGGGCTAGGACGATTCCCAAGCCCAGGAGCACGGTCTTCCACGTCTCCCCGGCCTGCACCCATGTGTAGCCCTGGAAGGCGGCAAGAGCGCCGATGCCCAGGGCGGCCATGGCCTTGCCGTTGGTCTGCGTAGGCCCGCCCTGCTGAGCATGGGAAGCAGCCCTGGGCTCAGGGGCCAGCCTGCCGTGGGCCATCTCCATGTGGTGCCGGGACCACTCGGGGCCCAGGGAGCGCAGCATCAACCTGGCCACGATCCGGTCGTCGCCGTCCAGGTTGGACAGGGCGCCCAGGAGGGCGATGAGGGGGTCGGAGCCGGGGTCGAGCAGGTCGTCGTCCCGGAACACCCTGAGCGGCACGTACTCGGGGCCCGATGACCTCAGTGTCATGCCCCAGGCCTGCTCACCCTCCCTCAGTCGCAGGGGGTCCTCGTCGGGAGGCACCTCGCGTATCGTGGCCTGGGGGTAGTGGGCGGCTACTTGAGCCCTGACCACCTGGCCGTCCAGGCAGCGGGCCATCAGGGTCACGCCGTAGGCGTCTCCGGCCAGCTCCAGTGAGAACGGCTCGGGGACGGCGATGGAGGAGAGCAGGTTCTCCACACCCAGCAGGGTTCGCTCCCCCGTTCGGGGCGGCGTCACCGCCAGCAGCACCGGGGTCCTTGAATGGGACCTGCCTGACAGTATTTTCAACGGGTTCAATCTCATCACGGTTTCCCTTCTTCTCTTCTACAGTGATTCGTATATAAACGGCCTCTATCTATTGGTTCGTGTCTAAACAACCTCTATCTAGGCGTGGGCTCCCGGCCTCCACTCGATGATCTCCGCCTCCTCCGGCGTGGCCTCGATGCGCACCGGGAACCGGTTTCCCCTGGCCAGGAGCAGCCCGTCGCCCCTGGGGCAGGAGAGAAGCCACTTCTGAAGGTCCTGGGGCAGGTCGAAGGCCTCCCCCACCGTGGATATGGCCGCGGCGTCCTGCTGGAGCAGCAGCTTGAAGGCGGCGTTCTGCAGCAGGGCCCTTCCCGAGTGGCCGGTGATGGTGCGGGAGGTGTCCTCGCTGAGCAGGTCCTGGACGTCCTGGGTTATGAACTGGAGTCCCAGCCGGTGCTTCCGGGCCCTCTTGGCCATAGAGACCATGAACGCAGCCCCCTCGGGGTGCTGCATGATCGACCACACCTCGTCCACAACCAGCAGCCTCGGCTTGGGGTCCCGGGCGGCGGAGGCCCACACCGTCTCGGTGCAGACCATGGCGGCGGCGGGCCGGAGCTCGGGCTCAAGGAGCCTCAGGTCGAACACGGTAACGAGAGCCTCGTTGTGGAGCAGGTCGTCCCCCTCATCTGACAGGAGGTGGCGGAGGCTACCCGTGGCGAAGGGCCTCAGCAGCCTGGCCAGGGCCTGCCCCGAATCGAGTTCCGAGTCGTCGTTCTCCCCGCTCTGCAGGTAGCCGTAGAAGTCCCGGAACCCGGTGCGCTCCCGGGGTTCGGCGTAGTAGCCGGCCAGGGCGTGGTCCAGGTCCGCGCGCCGCTCAGCACCGAGCTTCTCCCCCACCATCACCTCTATCAGCCTCCTCAGGCTGCCGATGCGCTGGAGCAACTCCTCCGAGTCCCTCCGGTCCATGACGAAGGGGTTCATGCCCTGGCCCGGTACTCCCGGCGACAGCACCCTGCCCCCCGCGGCCCTGGCCATGTCGGCATACTCTCCCTCGGGGTCGATGACGTAGGCCGTTATTCCGCGGCATATACCCCGCAACACGCCCAGCTTGGTGGCGAAGGACTTTCCGCTGCCCGAGCGGGCCAGGACAGCGGTGTTGGCGTTGAGGTGGGTGCCGTCCCAGGGGTCGTAGACGATGGGCGCCCGGGCCCTGAGGTCCAGGCCATAGAGGGTGCCGCTGCGGGTGTCCATGTCGGGGGGAGAGAAGGGAAACAGCCGGGCCAGGGAGGAGGTGTCCAGGGTCCTCCAGAGCGCAACGGAGTTGAGGTTTAGGGGCAGGGTCGACAGGAGCCCCTCCCTCTGGCGGAAGGGGAGGACGTCCAGCTTGCCCAACGTGGCGGCAAAGTGGGCCCTGGTCCTCTGGGTCATCTCCTTCAAGCTCTTGTGATCGTCTGCATGAAGAGTCAGGGAAAGGGAAGAGTGGAAGAGACGCTCCCGGCCCCGCTGAACGTCGTCCCTGAGGCGGGTGACGTCCTCCAGGGCTATCTCCGCCTCCGGGGAGAGGCTGCGGCCCTTGCGGAAGGACATGGATCGGGCCGACTCGAACCGCACCTTCTGCCACTCCAGTGTGCGGGCCGCCTGGTCGGCTGCGATTGGGGCAAGGTGGACGGACAAGTCCATGGGGATGCCCGAGTTCATGAGGGCCTGCAGGAACCCGGGAACAAGGGTGCGGGGCCAGCGGCCCAGGTGGAGGGAGCGGGTGAGCCCGGGGCCGATTCGAAGCTCCCGGCGATTGATCTCCACACTCACCTGCTCGGTCTCGTCCATGTCCCTGGGAGAGCCGCCAAGTGCGCATGCGAGGATGAACATCCTGAGGGTCCGGCCACTGAGAGGCTGGACGAAGAGGCCGACCCGCGAGAGTAGGGATGCCAAGTCGTCGGCCCTATCGTGTTTGCATACAACGTAGAACCGCCGGTCCAGCACCCCCTCCCGGGTCTCGAGTTCCCTGAGCAGGCCCCTGAGGGAACTTGCGGCTTGTTCGGTCTTCGGCGGCAGGTCTTCAGGCTGGGCTTCCTTTAGGGCATCCCTCAGCCGGTCCAGCACCGGCGGGTGCTGCCTTACTAGAAGCTGCACCGGGAAGTCCAGGGCGTTCAGGGCCCCCGCGAAGGAGCCGAGCCGGGGCTCGTCCAGTTCCAGGCCCATCACCTCGCAGATGCCCAGCTTGACCCCGTCGAGCCTCACGGGACCATCCTCCTCCAGGTGGGACAGCATGTAGAACGATGGCAAGGGGACGGGCGGCTTGGGCGGGGCGGCATTCTTCTTCGGGGCCGCAGTGGCCCCCGTTTTCCCGGGCCTGAGAATCATCCGGCTGAGTTTTTCAAATACGGTTTTCAAATCGTTGTCCTTTTCTTGCCGCTACGGGAGCGTTGGGGTGACCTTCAGCAGGGCCAGGGCTATCCCTTTGGCCGAGAGGGTGAGGACCAGGCCCGTGATAGCCAGGACCACCGCGCTCCTGGCCCTGCCCGAGCTCCGCTCCTCAGCCCCCTCGGCCATGAGCAGGAACCCGGCCCAGACGACGGCAAATAGGCAGAGTCCTGCAGCGGCATAGGCCATAGCGTCCACCACCTCGACGAACTTGAGAAGCATGTTCCCCTTCTCGATGTCCGTCCCCGCGCCCAAGGAGGCAAACCCCGCACCCGCCATTAAGACCACCCACAGAACCCGTATCACCACGGCCAACTCCAGCCCAGCAACTCGAACAGCCGCCTCAGCTCATCGGTGTCCACCGGGGTCTGCTCGGCGGGCTCGGGGGTGGGCTCCGGCTCGGGCAGGGTGAGGAGCTCGAAGTTGTCGTCGGCGCCGATGCTCGACGCCATGTCCAGAGCCTCTATCCTCGTTCGGGCCAGGGGCCCCCGTTCCATGACCTCAGCCCTCACGTGCTCCTCATGTTCCACGGTGACGGTCACATCCTTTGCCACCGTTGTGCCGGGTACGGACAGGGTGGCCGAGATGACGTGCCGGGTGGTTGTCCCGTCGGGGTGAAAGAGAGTCACCGTCTCGGAGACCGTCCTGCTGGTTCCGGGACGGTACAGCTTGACTCTCGTGGTTATCTCCTCGTCCCTCTTGGGGTGGTGGGTCAGGGCAACCAGGGGAGGAAGGTCGATCCGCAGGGCCCCTTCCAGGGCGGCTTGCAAGGTGACCTTGTGGACCCCCTCGCCAGCGGGCACATTGACCCGGAAGGCCGTGAACCCGTTCGGAACGAAGGGGACCGGTCCCTGGGCCCCGCCGACGGTGACTATTACAGTCCCGGCAACTGCGGTGACGTCCGCATCCATCAACGCCGTCACCGTCACGCTCTCATGCCCGGACACCGTCGTAAGGGACACCGGTTCTTCGACGGAGTCCTCGCAGATGGAGTCTATGGCTCCATCCACCCGTCCAGGCGTCCAAAGCAGGTAATCGAGCTCAATGTCGCACAGCTCTCCCTCGACGGAGGGCAGAGGGTGCGGGATCTGGTCTCCCTTCAGGCTGAGAGCGCCCGCCTGCCCCAGCCCGTCCCGCCAGGAGAGGGTGAGGGAGGGCGAGTCACCGGAGAGTGGGAATATGTAGCTCCTGGCCTCTCCCCCCTGCAGCCTGGCCGTCGCCCGGAACACGGATATCCGGCCCTCGGGTCCGCCGTAGCCTCTCACCTGCAGGTCGATGTCAGCGGCGGCCCTGACGGTTACCCCGGCGGAGTCGCCCGACACATGCAATCTCTCGACGTATATCCTTCTTCCGGGGACGGGCTCCCTCAGTTCGAAGCCGATCTCCTCGGGATGATGGTCGTCAGCCAGGGCAACGGGGGACACCGCCCCGGCCGCCGCCGTTAGGGCGACGGCCAGGACGGCCAGCAGGTTCCTCCGGCCCCTGCTTCTCCCGGTCTTCTTCCTGTCCTGCTTTGGGTACTTGCGCTTCCCCCGGCGCCGGCGGCGGCCCTTGCCGGAACGGCCGCGGGGACGGAGGGGCATCCTACCGTTGCGGCGGCGCATGATGATCCGTCTGGCCTTCCTGACCAATAGGGTTAGAGGGCTCGGCGCACTCCTGACCGGCGTCGGCGCTTCGGCGCGCACCAGCTGGGCAGGGGGTCCGGCGTAGCGCCGGGGACCCAGCCGGAACCGCAGGAGGTCGGCGGTCACCAGGGGCAGCCGCCGGCCTCCCACCCTTCCCACGATCATGGCCATTCCCGCCAGCCCCAGGAGGACGGCCAGGACTATCCTCACCTCGGAGGGGCCCACGGGAGCGTAGCGGTACGCTCCGTAGGACAGCGCGGCCACGGCGGTGATGGCCACCAGCTGTTGGAAGGTGAACCACAGCAGCACCCGGTCCTCGGCCTGCAGGTGGGTCGGCACCTCGTGTTCTCTCATGACTCTTCCTCCACTTCTGCTTTGCCTATCCCCCGTCTGGTGTTGGCGTGGGGGTGCCGGGCTCGGGGATATCCACCTCGACGCCCGGGTTTACAATTGCACCGGTCACCACCTCAACGACCACGTAGGCCAGCAGCGCCAGCACCACGCCCGCCAGGGCGGTGAGCATGGCGCTCTTCCCCCGGTCCATCTGCTGGGGCCCGCCGCCTGCCGTCATGTACAGGAAGGCCCCATAGACGAAGTAGGCAACGCCCACCGCGCCCACCACCCCCATCATGATCCCCACGATGTTCGATATGGTCTGGGTCAGCTGTTCCATTCGCTTTCTCCTGTTTCCGTTGCTGTTTGGGAGTCTTTATCCCTGGTCCAGGGGTCACGTCGTTCTCGCTTGCCTAGCTGCACATCTCTTGACCTCCTCGTGCCTTCTCGTCTATCTGTTCGTTTCGTCTATCTGTTGAAGTCCCGTCTATCGAAATAAGTGGGCTCACTCGCCGCTGCTCCTCGGGGCAGGCCCGGCCCCGGTCGCATCTCCACCGGCGGTTGCACCTTCCGCCGCCGATCTCAGGCCCGAGGCCGCACCCGCTCCGGTCCCCGCCGCCGTGGCAGCCACCGCCCCCACTGCTGCTCCTGCAGGCCCCCCACCCATTCCCCCGGAGAGCAGCCCTACGGTCTTGGCAGAGCGCATCAGGGTCCCCGGCAGGTTGAGGCCGAAGTAGAGGGTGCTGACCCAGGAGTCGAAGGTGCCAGCATTGCCCAGCATCGAGGGCACTCTCGTCGCCATGTAGACGAAGGCCACCGACAGCAGCAGCTTCCACACCAGGTCCTGGGCCGGCTCGAAGGCCTCTATGGCGGCGTACTCTCTCAGGAACCCGAACCCCAATGCCAGGGCTATGAGCTGTATCGACTGCTGGAACACCGTGGTCAGGAAGAGCCTCAGCCAGTGCCTCCCCCAGCCCGCCGTATGGGGCAGTATCCAGAGGCCCAACGCTATGGGGGCCAGGGCCAGCAGGATGTCGATCAGGGCCAGCCTCAATACCAGCTGCACCAGGACGTAGAGGACGAAGAACCCGTAGACCACGTAGAGGAGGGCCACCAGCTGGGCCATACCCACGCTCCCCGCCTCCACGGTCCTGAGGAACGTCTCCAGGGGCGCCCTCAGCAGGTCGCCGGGGGTGACGTCCAGTTCCGCGGCGATGTACTTGGAGACTACGTGCGCCACGTCGATGACCAGGGCGCACCACCAGTAGGAGGTGGCGGCGGCCACGAGGCCCAGGGCCAGGCGGGGGACCGCCTCCCGCCACCCGGTGCTGGTATGTCCCAGCAGGTTCTGCATGATGAGGCTGAGGCCCATCCAGCCCAGGATGACGATCAAAGCCCCCGATGCGACGCCCCATACAACCATCCAGGCCTCCCGCACCATGGGGTGCAGGTAGGTCAGCTCGGGGGGAGTTCCGGTGAGGATGTCGTTCATGGCATAGAGTCCTTAGTCGCAGTTGTCGATCTCGGTTCTCGTGGCCCGCTCAACGACCCCGCACAGGCCGCCGTGAACGCCCTCTATCACCCAGCGGGCGAAGGCCTTTGCCCACCTGGCGGGGTTCAGGGCCGCCAGGATCCGGTCGAAAATCCCGCTGGGCTGGTGCACGGGTACAAGGGCGTGGAAGACGTAGGGGCCGCCCTGGGCGTCGGCGGGGACGCCGATAACCAGCAGGTAGGCCTTCCCGGGGTCCAGGTCGGGCTGCTCGGACAGGGCCGGGTACTCCCAGGAATACTCCCAGCCGTCCTTGAGCTTCTTCTCGCCCCCCTGCACCCGGTACATCAGGGTCAACCAGTCGCCGTTGTCCGCATCGCGGACGGCGTAGTAGAGGGAGTCCAGCTCCCGGCTGAACACGGGGCGGGCTATGAACCGCCCGTCCTTCTTCCGTTCGACCAGGTCCCGGTCGGAGTTGACCAGGGTTAGGCCCGAATCCTGGGCCAGGGCGGGGGCAAGGGCGGATACCGCAACGAGGGTCGCCATGAGCATGGTGACGGCAGGCAGCAGTAAGCGCCTGGCGAAACGGAATCTCGATTGCGGTAACACGTCTTGGTCTCCTCGCTGTGGACCGGTTTTCTTGCCTGGCAAAAAGTCTGGAGAAGAGGAGGGCGATCCGTAATGCCGTATAAGGGGGGGTGTGCTCACCCCCCCTTATGGGGCGTTCATTTTGGGAAGCCGGATGTGGTGTTATGGGCGTGTACAGGGAAAGTTGTTCGTATACAGGTGGAAGCGGGTCGTGGATCTATAGCTGGAATCACGGCAAGAGCCCCCTACAGGACAACGGGGGGCAGCATCTGGGTTCCACAGCAGGTTCAGGCGCCATGGGGCAAGGCCAGCTACGAGATGGGGCAAAAGGAACATTCCGGTTCCCGGGGCAGTGTTCCACGGCCAGTCACGAAATGGGGCAAAAGGAACAGCGAGGAAAGGTGCAAGCGATGAACAGCCAAGATGAATTGATGGGAGTGACTCCCAGCCTGGAGAGTCTCCAAGACCTCCGGTTGACGGCCCTACTCCACGACCTCCTCGAGGAGTGGGGCCAGGTGAAGACAGCTGCGGAACTGGGCATCGACCGCAAGACCGTCTGGAGGTGCAAGACCACAGGTGAGCTTACGCCGCGGCTGGCCAATGCCCTTGAGCAGCACCTGTCGAACAGGGACCAGTCGGAAGTGGGCCGGCAAGGTGAACGGCTGGAGTCCCTGGAGAGGCTCGTAGGAGAGTTGGGCGAGAGGCTGGGAGGCGCTTTGGAAGAGTTGGAAGCGGCCATCGAGGCCCTGGGGAAGAAGCAGGCTGGGGAGGTAAGGCAGACGGAACGGAGACTGGCAAAGCTGGAGGCCGGTGGGGGCGCCGACACCGTGTCCCGAGAGGCATCGCCCCGGCCCAGGAGGAAGGATTACCCCGACCTCGTGACCCCGGAGCCCGAGCCCGGAGAGGAGCATGTCTACGGCGATGCGGCGCCGCTGGTTGCCGGGTGGAGGAAGGCAATGGATGAGGTGCGGGCCGGAAGGAAGGGGGTGGCCGGGACCGAGGCCCGGATACGGCGGCTTGAGCTGGAGCTCGAGCTGATCGGCAGGCACGAGCTCACCCTTCCTCCCCGCACCTATCCCTGGGACGAGTTCGACAGGCGGCGACAGGTCGAGGACAGAATGGAGCGGCTGAACCGTGTGCGGGTGGAGCGGAACAGGGCCCTGCTGAGGCGGTGGCTGCGCCGGGTGCTGACCCTGGGGCTGTGGCGGAGCTAGAAGCTGTCCCCGGTCCGGGTCAACCGGAGGACAACAGGGGGCAGTGATCCGGGCGCCGGGGCCCGATTGGGTCTTTGAGGGTATTCCATTCGCCCACCTGCTCGAAGATACTGAAGGTGATGTCAGGCTTTTCCCAGAGTTTCCCGCCCTAGAAACCTGGAGGGTGAGTTCCCCGACCCGGGCCAGGCCGCATAGGATCGAGCCCTGCTCTCCGAACGGCCACCCATGGGGAACAACCGCCATCCGCTGCGGGAGACGGTCCAGGAGTCGAGCGCTGCTCCTCCGGGTCCGTTTCGTAAGCCGGAACCCCTGGCCGAGGTGCTCCCCATGCCCCGGCTGGTTCGTGACGCCCAACTCCATCGGAAGTTGCCAGGACGCAGGTCTCTGAAGCACCGGTCCTGTTCCCAACTGCCCCAAATCCCTGGATGAAGTTGCCTTCTCAGGGATACCAGTAACTACCCATCTCCCCCCCAATGCCTGCATCCGGTCCGGGGAGAAGCCGCGTCAATTTCCATTCGGTAGTCAGGTCGAGTCTCGCATCGAGGATGCCGGTGCGAACAAAAGCAAAGGAGGTTCACATGCAAGTTCTCGTAGTGCTCTCCATGGTAATGAGCGCCGCCCTCGGGGTTGGCCGGTGCCTGGTGAGGTTCAAGTGGCCGGTCCTGGCACTGCTCATCGTGGCGCCGCTGGCCATCACCTGGAGCCTGGAGGTCTTCGCCCTCAACGGGATGGGACTCTTCTCGGGCTTCGTGGTGGTGCGGCAGGTGCTGCGGCTCATAGGCCGAAGGTAAGGAAGAAGGAAGACCAACAAGACAAGGAAAGGAGTTCGATATGACAACGCAGGCGATAACGATGAACGGTGGGGCAGTGGGTACCCGGCACAGCCTGGAAGAGCTGGTGGACAGGGTGATCGAGGCCCTGTTCGGGGTGCGGGAAGAAGAGAGCGCTGTGCCGGCGCCGACGGTGGCGAAGAGCGTCCACGATGCTCGGAGGTTGAGGAAGGCCGCGGACCTGGACGGGGCCCTGTCCGTGATGTCCGAGGTGGATACCCCCAACGCTCCCGTGAGGGACGCCTGCTGGGCTTACTCCGAGTGGGTGGACCTGGTGCGGCGCCGGTTCGGGAAGAAGGGGGTCCTGGTCTACAGCCCCGGCGCAGGCCGGGCTGCGGCCCTGGTCTCCCGGGAGAACGCCATACTAGAAGTGGTGGCTGTCATTGGGATGCGCTGGCTCCCCGGCAAGGTGGTCTCCAGGGGCAGCCTCCGGGGCCTCAGAAATCTGGGGAAGGGAGGCGGGTCATGGTCCTAGCCACTGCTCCCGTGGACATCCCGGCTCTCAAGGCCCGGTACTCGCTGGTCGTCGTCGTGGAGGAGTCGGGAGTGAGGCTCCGGGGCAGGGGCCGGGTTCGACAGGGCGTCTGTCCCTTCCACGAGGAGGGCGAGGGCAGCTTCACTGTGTACGGCGACTCGGAGAGGTTCTACTGCTTCGGCTGCGGCGCCGGGGGAGACGTCCTGGACTTCGTGCAGAGGGTCGAGGGCCTGAGCCTGCCCGAGGCGATACGGCGGCTGGACGGCGCCCCTCACCCCGCCAACCCTTCCGCCGCCAAGCGACCCACACGGAGCCCTGGGGCCGGGAGCTCCCGGCAACTCCAACTCCCACCCCGGGACCCGGGCCTGCTGACGGCGGCGGCCCGGTTCTACACCCGGGAGCTTATGCGTCACCCCGAGGGGCGGGGATACCTTGCGTTCAGGGGCATCGGCCTGCACGAAGCCCTGCGGCTTGGCGTCGGCTACGCCCCGGGCGGCGGGCTTCGCCGCCACCTTGAGCTTGCAGGTTTCGGAGAGGAGAGCCTGCGGGACTCGGGCCTGTTCCTGGGCAGGAACACCGAGCGGTTCGCAGGCATGATCGTCGTACCCGATACGGGCGACGGACTTGTCCGCTGGCTTGGAGGAAGGGCTCTCGAACCAGGCGCCGTACCCCGGTTCCAGGCGCCGCCCGGCCCCAAGCCGGTGCTCGGCCTGGGAAGACTGGGACGGGCTCCCCGGTGGGTCGTCCTCACCGAGGGTCTTGTCGACTGGCTTGTCCTTGCCCACTGGGGCATCCCCGCCTGTGCCGCCCTGGGCACACGGGGCCTGGAACGGGTCGCCGGGGCACTCATGGGCTGCCCCCAGGTCTTCCTCGCCTTCGACGCCGACGATGCGGGCAGGGAGGCAACGGCCCGCCTTGCGTACTTGCTGGGCTCCAGGGCCGCCGCCGTAGTCTTGCCCAGGGGCATGGACGACGTGGCCGAGCTTGCTTCCCTTGCCACCGGAAGGGACCTGTTCCTGCGCTTGCTTGAGAAGGCGGCACAAGCTGCCCGGTAGGGGCCCACCCCTGCCCCGCACTGCGCTAAAGCCCCGGCCCTCTCCCACTCCCCCTTTCCTAAATTCCCCTTTTCCAACCCCCCCCGCCCCTTTCCATAGCTCTTTCCCCTCACCTCCCTGTCGGTCCGCGCCCATGCGCGCCCTGCACGGAAAGACCTATGCCCGCTCCACGCCGGCGCCTGTACCGATTACACCGGTACAGGCGTCGCTTACGGACCAATCGTTGGCCCGCCCCGGTCCATTGGAACAACCTAGATGAGCACTGCAAAGGAGACACAACATGACGAACGGAACGCACAGGAACGGTACGAACAACGGCGCCCGGCCCGACGCCGCCCCATTGGGCGACGGGGAACTGGACCTTCTCTGGGACAGCCTGCCACCACGGGTGACCAAGGAGCTGTCCCAGCCCCTCGACCCCTCCCTTGTGTCACGCCGCACAGGCCGGAAGAACCGCACCTACTCCTACCTGGAAGGCCACACCGCCATCGCCCAGGCCAACCGGATATTCGGACACGGGGGTTGGGGCTACGAGGTGGTGGGTGGTGTGAACCTCCGGGACGCCCAGATGATAAACGCCGAGACCGGAGACGTGAGGACCTCCCACGCCTACGCCGCCACGGTCAGGGTTGACGTCCCTGGCGCCCCCTCCCGCACCGACGTGGGGTTCCACGCCGTGAACGGGGAGACCATCGATGACCACGAGACCGCATACAAGGGAGCAGTCACTGACGCTCTCAAGAGGGCGCTCAGGAGCTTCGGCGACCAGTTCGGGAACGCTCTCTACGGCGACCCGGCAAAGG
Organism: Dehalococcoidia bacterium; assembly: GCA_965197585.1. Classification (GTDB taxonomy): domain Bacteria; phylum Chloroflexota; class Dehalococcoidia; order Plut-88900; family Plut-88900; genus Plut-88900. The sequence continues at coordinate 362,843 of OZ240215.1, read as the reverse complement.
CGGTTGCCGTGAAAGAAGTAGCGGACAACCGCCCTGGTCAGAGCCAGGGTGAAGATCCCCCCGTGTCCCAGCTTGAGGCCCTGAGGACGGGTCTCATCAACCTGGGGGCCGAGCAGGGGTTCGGGGAGGAGCAGGTGAGGGAGGCCACTAAGAGCCGGACGGGCAAAGGGCTTGAGGAGCTCACCGTGGACGAGCTGGAACCCCTGGTGAAGAGTGCCGCCCGCAAGCTTAAGGAGAGACAGCAGGAGCAGAAGGCGGCCTAGGGCCCCGGCGTTCGGAGCGGGCACGTCCCTTCGTGGGACGTGCCCGCTCTTTCCCTACCGGGTGAAAGGAGAGTGGTGATGACTGATACGAGCAGCGCTTTGATCGACGTCATGGACGAACGCCTGGCCATGCTCTGGTACCAGGTCGACCGGGTTGGCGACCACGCCCTGCGGAGGGAGATCGAGGAGGTAGCCGACGGGTTCATGTTTCCCGGCGACACACCTGTCAGCGTCAAGGACATTGCGAGGGCCCACGAGGTCTTCCGGCAGGTGCACGCCAAATATACCCAAGAGATACAGGCCCGGCTGGGGATCGGGCTCGTCCCGTGCCCCCACTGCTGGAGAGAGGAGGACAACAAGGATGGCTGAAAAGTTAAGACCCAGGCCGAAAGTCCTGCCCAGCAGTACCACCGTGCTGGCCACGTCCCACGGCGACCTCTACCTGACCGTGGCCCTGGACGGTGACGGCGACCCCTTCGAGGTCTTCGGCAGGATGGGCAAGAGCGGGAGCTTCGAGCAGGGGGTTACCGAGCTTGCCTGCAGGCTCATATCCCTGCACCTGCGGCGGGACACCTCATTGGAGGATGTAATTGACCAGTGCCGGGGCGTCGGAGGCATGGACCCTCGGCTCAACCGGCTGCCCGGCGGCAGTTCGGTGTTCGTCCAGGGCCTGGGAGACGGCATCGCCCACATCCTCAAGGGCTTTGTAAAGGACGAACTGATCCCAAGCAATAGGACACAACCTGCAGTGACAGTCCGCCAGTCGGTGGCCGAGCGGGACGCCGAGTTCGTGCGGGTCGCATAGACACTCCCCCAGGGGAGCGCACCACGGGGCCGCCTCTTCTCCTACGGGAGGGCGGCCCCGCCGCTTAGCAGCACCGGGTGCGGGGTTTGGCCTGCACCCCAAGACCCAACAAGGAGGACCGATATGTCCAGGACAGTGAACAAGGTAGAGCTACTGGGACGCGTTGGCGCCCAGCCCGAGATGCGCTACACCCCCGGCGGCACCGCCGTCACCCGTCTCAGCCTGGCCACAGACCGGCGCAAACAGGACGGGAACAGCGAGACAGATTGGCATGACGTGGTCTGCTGGGCAAAGCAGGCCGAAGCGGTAAACGAATACGTGGAGAAAGGCAACCGCATCTACGTGGCGGGCCGGTTGGTGCAGAACTGCTGGGAGTCCCAGGACGGTCAGCGCCGCCGCCGCACAGAGGTCCACGCCCGGGAGGTCGTATTCCTCGACTCCGGCAACGGGCATGGCAGGGAGGAGCAGTCCAACGGGGACGAACAGCCCTTCTAGAACGCTCTCTCCGATGCACGCCTCTCGGAGGCGCACCGCGGGGCCGCTCCCGGTACACGGGAGCGGCCTCGTTTTCTTTCCCTGCCTATTCAGACCCATACAGGAGAAACAACATGGCCGACAAGAAGAACATCGCAAACAACGCCTCCCTGCTGGAGGCCCTGAGGAGCAACCTGGGCCTGCTGTCCGAGCTGGCCGTACGCTACCAGGTCGACACCCGGCCCCAGCACAACGATGACGCCCCGACCATCACTTGTCCCGAGGACGTGTACCGCCTCCTGGGCCCCGAGATGACGCCCCTGGCCCAGGAGCAACTCAGGGTGCTGCTGTTGGACGTGAAGAACCGGGTCATGGGCCAGCGGGTGGTCTACCAGGGCAACGTTAATTCGGTAGTGGTAAGGCCCGCCGAGGTGCTGCGCCCCGCCGTGGCCGAGTCCGCGCCCCACTTCATCCTGGTCCATAACCACCCCAGCGGCGATCCCACCCCCAGCTCCCAGGACAGGGCCCTCACCGGCGACCTCTACCGGGCGGCGAAGATGCTGGACATCGACCTGCTGGACCACGTGGTCATCGGACACGACAAGGCCGTAAGCCTCAAGGAGCTGGGCTGCTTTCCCGTGTAATGGCTTCCATATCGCCCACTGAGAATAAGAAAGGAGGCCGACATGGCCACAACACAAACCGTGACCGAGCCCGTGAACCCCGGTGAGCTGTACACCGTATCCGCCGCCGGGTTCTCCGCCACCGCCGACGCCTTCGCCCGCAACCCCGACAGCCGCGAGCTCTGGTTCCTCTCCATGGTCGGTCCCCAGACCGCCCTGAAGGCCATCTGGGCCTCCCTGCTCAAGCAGCCCCCCGAGGCGGCCCACGTCATTCGGGGTGTGGACGGAGGGGAGCTCACCGGGGACTACCTCCGCTGCTCCATACCCAACCAGACCATCGGCACCTGGACCACCAAGATATCCCGTCTTCCCACCACGGGCGGTTGGCACGCGATGGTCTACACGAGACTGGCGGAGTACTCCTTCGAGCGGGACGACTTTCTCCTGCTGGCCCGCTCCACGGAGGATGCCCCAGCCCTGCACCACCGGTTCCTGGACCGGCGCAGCCCCCTGCCCCTGCACCGCTCCTGGGCCCCCTGGCTCTGGCGCCGGGGGCTGCGCAACGGCGAGATCGCACCCCTCCAGTCCTCCGGGATATCGGCCTGGGTCTGCTGCCCCAACTCGGAGAAGCTCCGGTACGACCTGTCGGACGCCGTGGCCATGGGAACTCTCGCCCTAAAGGAGGAACCCTACGATGGATAGCTCCCTCAAAACCGCCGAGCAGTGGAGCGAGGAGGAGAACAGGGCCTGGCGGCGTTACTGCCTGGACGGCGAGGTCTGCCTCCTCTGCCTTCACGGCCCCTACAGTCACACCTGCGAGTTCGGCCAACCCCATTTCTACGAGAAAGCGACGGAAGGGGACGTCAGGGACCGGACGGTTCCACTCTACAGGTGCGACCTCCCCCGGGGCGGCTTCACGTTGGTCCGGCGGGTCGTCGCCGCACCGGAAACCGCGATCTCAACGGCCCTCTGCACCTACTGCGCCGAAGGCAAGAGGATAGACGAGGAACTCTGTTTCCACGCCACCCTTGCCACGGGCGAGGTGCGGGGCATCGACACGAAAGAGAAAGGAGATACGACATGAGACTGGCAGCACAGGCCAAGGGGGGCTTCTATCCCACCCCCGACCGGGTGGTGGACATGCTGGCCACCCTGGTGGAGACGCCTAGGCTTTCCTACTACAGCAGGGGGAAGGCCCTGCGCATCCTCGACCCCTGCTGCGGAGCCGGGGAGGCCGTGTCCCGGCTGGCCGAGGCCATGGCGGGCAACTCATCCGTCCCCGTGCCCATCGAGACCTTCGGAGTAGAACTGCACAAGGACCGGGCCGAGGAAGCCGGGGCCCGCCTGGACCACGCCCTCGCCTGCGACCTCTTCAACACCTCCATGGCCAACGGGGCCTTCGGCCTCCTCTACCTCAATCCTCCTTACGACTGGGACTCCGGCGACGAGAGGAGGGTGGAGCACCGCTTCCTCACCCACTGCACCCGCTACCTGGCCGAGGACGGCCTCCTGGTCTTCATAGTGCCCAGGTCGCGGCTGGCTGTATCGGCCCGCTACCTGGCCACCCACTACGGCAATCTCCGCTGCTGGGCCTTCCCCAGTCCCGAGAGGGAGGTCTTCGACCAGGTCGTGTTGATGGCGTACCGGAAGGCGGACCCATCCCCCAACACCTACGCCGAGTCCAGGGTCAGGGAGTGGGCCCAGGGTGAGCCCGAGGAGCTGTACGCCGATGACTACCCGGTCTACTCACCCTCCATAACAGCAGCGGGCGACATTCTCTTCGCCACACGCCTTGTGGATCCCGTGGCGGCCGCCAGGGAGGCCCGGGCGTCGGGGCTGTGGGTCAGCAAGGCAATCACCGACTCTCTCTGGCCTGCTAAGGATAACCGCACCCGGCCCCTCATGCCCCTCCGCAGGGGGCACATGGCAATGCTGGTGGCGGCGGGGTTCCTGGACAACCTCGTACTTGAAGCCCAAGGCAGGCGCATCCTGGTCAAGGGACGCACCTCCAAGGAGATGGTCCTGGTGGAGGACACGCCTCAAAAGGAAGTCCACCGCGAGCGGCTGAACACCACCGTTACGGCCCTCGACCTGGATGACGGCGAAATAGCCGACATCGCAGCTTAGACCGGCTCACCCTGGGCCGCACCAGTCTGCGTGCAACGCACAGGCAGAACCACGAAGCCCCGTCGTCCCTCTACAGGGAACCGGCGGGGCCTCGCTTTGTTTCGGACGCAACGCAACAGTCCAATAAAGAAAGAGAGGTAAGAAGATGCAGACGACCATGACCCTCGAACCCTGCTGCCGGTGCGGGCAACACTTACTCCCCGGCGAACCGGCCATGCAGACAGCCTCGGTGGACATCGTGGGCGGCAGGGCGGTCTCCTCCCCGGTGAACGCATACCACCTGACGGGGCGCTGCTACGAAGACGCCAGGGCGCGGTCCCGCGCCGAGATCGACGCTCTCAGGGCCTCCCTGAAAGCCGCTTAGACGCCGCGACCAAACGCCGCGACCCCTGCAGGGCTTGCCGGCAAGTCGTCTTGCCTGTCTCACCTCCCGGTTTGGAGGGCAATGTCAAGCGAGAGGAGAAGAGTCAATGACTACGCAACGAAGAATCTACGGTGAACGCATCCATAAGGGAGAGATCCTCGGGTATCTCCCGTTCGCTCGGAGAGCGGAGTTCAAGACGGACGGCGGCGAAGTGATACTCTGCGACGTCGATCTGTCCTCCGGGAACTGCGACCTCAACGCATACAAAGGGAGATCGCACAGCGCCTGCGTTACCCGGTACTGCCTGAACCACCCCGTCATGGTGGAGTTCTACCCTGCGGAAGGGGCATGACCAATACCGAGACGGGACCCTGCCCGGTCATCAAAAACGGTACTCGGCCCCGCCTGTCCCGTAGGGACGGCGCGGAACCGGACCGCCAGGCCGCATGGACGGCTCGCACCGAGCCACACTCACGAGGCCCGTCAACCGCGCGGTTCTCGCACATTCAAGCAATCGCCTGGGGACGCTTCCAGGAACCCGAAGCTCGGAAACGTCCCCACCGGGGGGCGTGGTGCGTTCCGGGTCCCGGCGTCCCCGCCAATCAAAGGGAAGGAGACGCCAGAATGAACCTAGGAGAGTTCATCGACAGCTACAGGGAGGCCATCGCCCAAAGGGTGGTGGAGTCATACCCTCCCCTCTACAGGCCCTCGGAGAACGGACAACGGCTTCCCCAGTTGCTCCGCACGCCCCTGGGTGCCCAGGAGGACGCCATCAGGGGCGCGGCCCTCTCCCTCAGGACCCACCGCGGCACCACCGTGGTCGGCGAGATGGGCACCGGCAAGACGTTCATCGGGGCCGCGGCCGCCCACATGGCGGGGTTCAGGCGAGTGCTGGTCCTCTGCCCTCCCCACCTGACCCGGAAGTGGAAGCGGGAGGTGGAGGAGACGGTGCCCTTCGCAAGGGCGGCGATAGTGTCCTCCATCACCGACATGGGGCGGCTCCGCCTCTCAACCGGCATCGGGCCCCTCTTCGCCATCATGTCCAGGGAGCGGGCCAAGCTCTCCTACCGGTGGAAGGCCGCCGTCGTAGAGAGGTGGGCCTCGGCGGCGGGAAGGCTGGTGCGGGACGAGGAGACGGGGGAGCCCTTCCGGGTCCCCTGCTGCCCCGACTGCACGGCGCAGATCGTCGACAAGGACGGCGTTCCCCTCACCGACGCAGGGCTGAGCCGCAGGAAGCTCACCTGCGAGAGCTGCGGCTCTCCCCTCTGGCAGGCCGATAACTCGGGGCCCAGGAGATACCCCCTCAGCGACTACGTGAAGCACCGGATGAGGGGCTTCTTCGACCTGCTCATCGGCGACGAGATTCACGAGTACAAGGGGCGGGGCTCGGCCCAGGGCATCGCCGCCGGGGTCCTGGCCGACGCCTGCGGTAAGTCCCTCAGCCTGACGGGCACGCTGCTCGGCGGCTACTCCTCTACCATCTTCCACCTTCTCTACCGGTTCAGCCCGGAGATCAGGACGGAGTTCGGGCGCTCCGAGGAGGGAAGGTGGATACAGCGGTACGGGTTCCTCGAACACTCCATGGGGAAGCCCGACGACGACTCCACGGAGGACGGCAGGTTCAGCAGGAGAAAGGCTTACCGCAAGGTGACCAGGGAGAGGCCGGGCCTCGCCCCTGCCGCCCTCTTCCACCTTATCGGCAACTCGGTTTTCCTCCGTCTCTCCGACGTGGCATCGGGGCTGCCCGGCTACGACGAGCAGATCCTCCTCTCCTCCATGGACTCCGAGGAGGACTCCACGGGCTACTCCCAGCGCAGCGCCTACGTCGCGGTGTTCGAGAAGCTCCGCAAGGCCCTGGCCGATGCGCTCAAGAAGGGCTCCAAGAAGCTGCTGTCCACATACCTGCAGACCCTGCTGGCCTACCCCGACGGCTGCACCAGGGGGGAGACCGTATTCGACCCACAGACCGGCAACCCCCTGGTCCAGGTGCCGCCACTGTCCGAGGAGAGGCTCTACCCGAAGGAGAAGGCGCTGGTCGACCTGGTTGCCGCCGAACGGCTGGAGGGCCGCAGGGTGCTGGTCTACGCCACCCACACGGGGACCAGGGACATCACCGGGCGGATGGACGCCATCCTCACCCGGCACGGGTTCCGGGTTGCGGTGATGAAGGCAGACGCCGTGGCCCCGGACCGCAGGGAAGCGTGGGTGGCGGAGAAGGTGAAGCAGGGCATCGACGTCCTCATCTGCCACCCCAGGCTGGTGCAGACCGGCCTCGACCTCATCGACTTCCCCACCATCTGCTGGTACGAGACGGATTACAGCGTCTACGTCATGCGGCAGGCTTCCCGCCGTTCGTGGCGCATCGGGCAGACCCGCCCGGTGAAAGTCGTGTTCATGTCCTACCGGAACACGCTGCAGGCCGACGCCCTGAAGCTGGTGGCCAAGAAGCTTCAATCATCGCTTGCGGTGGAGGGCGAGCTGCCGGAGGACGGCCTGGCCGCATACGGCGACGACGGGGACGACCTGATGATGGCCCTGGCCCGCAGGATCGTCAGCGGAGACGGGGAGGACGAGGCCGAGCCGGTGGAGGAGGTCTTTGCCAAAGCCAGGGACGCCGAGACCAACTCGGAGGAGTACCTGGTAGACGACGGGTGGAAGGCCGTCAAAGCCGAGCCGGAGACGGTCTTGGTCAACGGGAACGGCCGCCACGACGCCATCGGCATCGGGCCGACGGTGGATTTGTTCCCGGCCAACCGGCACGCACCCGCAAACGGAAATGGCGCCAACGGCAACGGCCATCAGGACAACAAGGCATCGGAGCCGTCCGCCAGTGGCGGATCGCTGTTCTCCTGGGCGGAGTTCCTGGTCGAGGAACCTGTCGGGTCCAGGGGCCGCAAGAGCAAACCCCAGTCCGAGACCCTATCGATGTTCGAGTGGGCAATGACGCAGGAACAGCAGCGCGAGAAAGAGCCGGTCGGCGCCGGACGCTAGACCGCAGAGGCACGGCAGAGGCCGTTGCCAATGAGGCAACGGCCTCTCCGCACATGGAAACGCAGAGAGACAGCAACGAGTCGAAAGGAGAAATACGATGGCAAGAATCTTCGTATACGCCGACAGAGAGTTCCCGGACCCAGACCCCCAGATGAGCGTCGACCAGGTGAAGGCAACCCTGAGCGACTTCTACGGGGAGATAGCCAACGCCTCGGTGAAGGAGACCAAGAGGGGAGAAGACACCATCTACGAGTTCCAGCGGCGGGTGGGCACCAAGGGCGCCTTCACCCACGCCCAGAGCTAGAGGAGGGACTCCGATGGACACCCGCACCCTTACGGGCCTGCTGGCGGCAACGCCACCTGCAGACCTCAGCATCCTTGAGCTCACGGCGGAGCTCACACGGCCCGACGGCTCCCTCGACCTGGACGCCGCGGCCGCACGGCAGGCAGACGTGGAGATGGCCTGCGCCCAGGCGCAGGACTACGCCGCGGCCACGGGCCGCATGGCGGAGGCCCTGAGATGCATGCTCCGGCCCCGCCGCTACTGAACGGCCTGGCAAAACTGCTCCTGCGGCGTCCGCCGTCGCTGCGGGAGCTGGTGACGCTGGTCGGATACTCAGGCGACTACGCCTGGTTCGCGGGGCTGGTGCGCCGCCTCTTTCCCCGGGACGCGGAGTCGGTGCTGGCCGGCCCCGACGCAGCCAAAAGGGTGGAGCGCTTCGGTCAGCTCTTCGGGGAGCGCCACTTCCCCCTCTACGCCCCGTTCTTCGACTGGTACATGGAAGAAGGGGACGAACCTCCCTGGTCCTGGCTGAGAAGGGGCATCCCCTTCGAGCTTATGGGCTTCGGCTACGACGGCCTCCACGAGATGTGGGACGGCTACCGGGACGGGCTCTCGGCCATGGCCCTCCTGGTCAAGCCCCCGGACGTCTACTACGAGGAACCCGACGGGCTGCGGGTGGCCTGGCTTGAGTCGGCCGCCGAGCGCATACCGCAGGAGACCCTGGAGAGGATTCCCCAGGACGGCATACCTCTCGAAACCCTCACCGAGACGCTCAAGGAAACAAAGTTCGAGGGAGCGGCCAAGGCCGCCTCCTGGGTCTGGGCCGAGACCGGCAACTTCTTCCTAGACCACTCTTACGACGATGGCATGTACGACGGGTTCGCCGACCCCTGGGACGACGACATCATCGCCGAGGGCACGGAGGAGTGGCGCAAGGCCACGGCCCTCATGGAGGCGGTGAGCCGGTTGACCGACTGGCTGGAGGATGACCTGCCCGGCCGCTTCGCCGAGATGCTGGACTTCCTTCTGGCGCGGCTATCCGAACAACAACAAGACAGGGAGGACAACGACCATGACTAATGAACCCGACACGACCCGGTGGTCCCTGCCGGGCGTCACGGACGCCCCTAAAGACAACCTCAAATTGCAGCTGGAGGTGTACGGCGAGACCATCCTGCTGAGGGGCTTCGACGGCGACTCCGCCTGGGTCAGGACCGTCTCGGCGGACGAGATCGCTAACGTGTTCACCCGGCACCTGGGGTTCTCCTCGGGGCTGCTGCCGGAGGCAACCCTCTGGTGGAACCAGGGCGAGACCGGGCAGGTGGTGGCCCTCTGGCGGCCGCCGCAGGTGCGGCCGGTGGCCCTGCAGCGGGAGGCGTTCAAGCCTCCCGCAAGGCTCAGGCTCCCCATGCCCGGCCTGGTCTTCATCTGCTCGCCGGGCCGGGCGCCCTTGGTCTACGCCGCAAAGGACCGGCCCAGCGACGCCGAGCAGCAGCTCTTCCGGGCCCCGGCCTTCAACGTCTTCGGGGACGGGAGGGTCTGCCCCGGAAGCCACCGGTTCCCCGAGGAGGTGGGGCTGATACCGGAGTCCTTCTTCCAGTCCTACTTCTCGCTCACCGGGGACTCCCGGGACCGCTCGAAGAAGCACCCCGCTAACCTGCTATCGCTATGGGAGGAAATCGATGGAAAGACTGAGTACCCAACCGAGGACCTTGTTCCCCAGTGTACCGTGTCCCACGCCATGGCAGTCTCCGAGGGGAGACTTGGCTACCGCTACCGCTAGGGCAAGACCGGAGCCGGTAGGCTACCTGGTCAACCACCCCGCCGGACTCTCCGGCGTCCAGGGAATCGGCTATGACTACGTGCTCGGAGCCGGAGGCGTCTACGTCCAGTCCGAGAGCCCCCATCTGGCGGCACGGGTTCTGGTCGCCCCCTGCGAGGTGCGGGGGCTCGCTCCCGTGGCCGAGAAGGTGGTGTTGGGTCACGGCCCGATCCCGGCTGAGGTCTTAGAGCTGGGTCTACGCTGGTTCCGGATAGCCCCGGACACCGAGCGGTTCTTCGCAGTGCGCTGGGACGGGCAGGTTTACCGGCTGGTGGTGCCCCCGCAGGCCGGGACCGCTACATCCCTCACCTACCGGCCGCCCACCGGGGTGGTCGCCGAGTTCCACTCTCACGGAACCTCCCGCGCGTTCTTCTCTGATACCGACGACCGGGACGAGCAGGGCTTCCGCATCTACGGCGTCGTCGGACGCCTCAATACCCCCCGGCCCGAGCTGAGCCTCCGGCTGGGCGTCTACGGCCACTTCGCCCCGGTGGACTGGTCGCAGGTGATAGCCGGCCGGATCGGAGTGTCCGGCAGATAGTCGAGGAGCCTGAATCGATGCAAAACACTTACTGAACCATAAGGAGGTAACTGCCAATGCCCTACTACCTGGACAACGCATTCCTGCTCGACAACCCGTGGGTCACCGTGGTCGGCTGCGGTGGCACCGGCGGGTTCGTGGCCGAGGGCCTCTGCCGCCTCTTCCAGGGGCGGGAGGCCACCATCGTCCTGGTCGACCACGACCGGGTGGAGCCCCACAACCTGCTCCGCCAGAACTTCTACGCGGAGGACATCGGGAAATTCAAGAGCCAGGCCCTGGCCGACCGGCTGGCCAGGGCCTTCCGGCGCCCCGTCGGCTACTCAGTGTACCCGTTCCGGGAGGGTGACACACGCCCCCACGGAAACTGTTACCCCGGCCTGCCCGCCTACGGCGACAGCCTGATCATCGGTTGCGCCGACAACGCCGCCGCAAGGCGGGCGATGGCGGAGACCCTGCCGGGCGACCCGCGCCGCTGGCTCATCGACGCGGGCAACGACACCAACTGGGGACAGGTCCTGGTGGGCAATGTCGCCGAAGAGGTTACGTGGGACGAACCCGCCTTCGTCGGCGAGACCTGCCACCTGCTGCCCGCGCCCACGCTCCAGCGCCCCGACCTGCTGACGGCGGTGTCTACAAGGCCGCCGGACGTGGACTGCGCTGCTGCCCTCGACCTCACCGATCAGGACCCCACCATCAACCAGATGATGGCGTCGCTGGTGCTACAAGTGGTCCGCCGCATGGTAGCGGGCACCTGCCCCTTCATGGGCCTCTACCTCGACATGGAGCAGGGCACCGTAACGCCGAGCTACGTCACACCGGAGGCGGTGGAGCGGGTGGTGGGGCCCGACTCCGAGCTGGAGATAGCCGCCTAGCGATCAGCGCTCATTAACGTACCTAGAGAAGAAACAAGGAGAGGAGAAACCAATGCTTGACCAAAAGGCAAACGCCACGATCTGGCAGGACAACCACAGCGGGCTCCGCAGGCACAAGCTCATGACGAAGGAGCTCGCCGACACCATCCCGCCCCTGTACGCGAATGACGGCGCGGAGGACTCCGACGCCGTCGTCGCCAGGGTGAAACTTTTCAGCCCCTACAACGGCTGGCGCTGGTACATCACGGAGTGGGACTCGGAGACCGGATTGTGCTTCGGCCTCGTCGAGGGGTTCGAGACCGAGCTTGGATACTTTGATCTCACGGAACTCTCGGAAGTCACCGTTTTCGGCGGCGTCCCCGCCGTGGAGCGCGACCTGTACTGGGAGCCGATGACCATCGGCGAGATCAGGAGAGAGTCGTCGGGGATCGCGGCCTAGCGATAGCGGTCATCGAGGCAACCAGAGAAGGAATAGAGGAAGGAGATACCATGCCTCACGAAGTTGGAACGGAAGCAACACGCTCGGACGCTCCGAGCGCAGACGAGAGTCTCTTCGGCGACGCGGCGGGCGACAAGGCTGCCCCGGTTGTCCAAGAGGAAGACCCCAACGATGCGGTCCCGGATGCGCAGGACACCGGCAAGGAGGCCGCGCAGGACGGCCAGGGCTCCGATGACGCCGGGGAGCAGGCCGCCGGAGAGGAGACCGTTGCGGCAGAGGACCTGAAGGTCGTCTTGACCATCAAGGGCGGCCGGGCCACCATCGGGGTGCAGCGGACCTCGTCGGACCCGCACATCGAGTCGTTCGATGACCTGGACGAGTCCGGGCTGACGCAGGAGGTCTCGGCTGTGATCGAAAGGGCCAAGGCCAGGTGGGAGGACGAACCCAAGTACCCGGCTCACGTCAGACCCGCTCCCCCGGCCAGGCGTCGGAACCGCAGCGGGCAGGGGACGGCGCAGGCTGAGGCCACCGAGGGTGAGACGGAGCAGCAGCAACCCGAGACGCTGAGGTTGTTCTAAGGGCCGGCGGATACGGGAGCAGGTCGCTGAGGGACGCGAGAGCGCAGAGTTACGGGGGAAGCCGTCGCAAGGCGACGGCTTCCCCCGCACAGCCATGTGTGTGGCTATTTTTGCGTTTTCGGCCGTCTTATTCCGTGAACAGGTGGCCGAGTCCCATGCTGTCGGCCAACGCCATGAGCGCCCTGCGGTGCTGATAGTTGGGCCGGACCTTGCCTTCAGCCCAGCGCCATACGGTGTGGCGATACGTCCCCAGCCGTCGGGCGATCTCCGACCACGACAGGCCCGACTCCACCTTGAACCGCACCAGCCGCTCAGGAAAGTCGGCTGGGAAGCCAGGGGGTCTTCTGCTGTGATGAATGCGCTGTCTCGGCATCGGTCCTTCCGGAAGACGGCTGCAAGCTCCCTCCTACGGGGATGTCCGGGGCCGTCCGATATCCCCAGCCAGGACGGTATGCGGAACGCAAGTTCACGCGGTCAGCCCGTCCCGGAGTCCTGGGGGAGGCCGCTGCTCTGCTTGCCGAAGGGCTGGGGCGGCCTCCCCCAGCTTCATCCATGTGTGCGGGCTTTTTTCGTTGCCCTTCCTGCGGGCGGGGTCCGCGCGGGTACGCGTACACCCGCGCGGACCTTCCTCTCCTCCCGACGCCACATGCCATCAGGAATTATCCGTATCCGGCGGAGGATCGGGCCCTTCCTCGCATGGCCCCTCACCGAGTTCGTTGACCGCCGCCACACCGAATGTGACGGGTCCCACATAGACGATCTTGAAGTATTTGAAACCCGTCGGGACGCCGTCGGGGTGCTCTGGTGGCGTGGTGGATCCAGGGTGCTCCACCTCGTATTCGTCCAGCAGGTAGCCGCCGCAGCCCTCGCTGGCTGAGCCGTAGATGCGGAACTCCGTGATCCATTGCGCGCCGGTTCCGGTCTCGTCCGGCGCGTCCCACCACACGATTTGCCCAATGCTGCCGATGCCCGAGTAGGACACCTCCACATTGCGGACCGCGCCCGGGATCTCCGAGGGGCCCAGACCACCGGGCGGAACGGCAACTGCCAGCAAAATTTCACGCACCGACAGCGTGTAGGTGCCTGGGTCCAAGCCCGCTACTTCCAGGTGGTAGATGCCGGTCGCGGTCGCCGTGTAGGTCAGTCGGCTGTTAAGTCCCTCGCCGCCGTCGTCGTCCTCATCAATGTAGTGGGAGACGTTGAAGGAGTCGCCGTAGAGCGCCAGGATCGGGTCCGCCTGGGAGCCGCGGCCGGTGTCCGCGCCCTCCAGGTCGAACCGGTATCGCTTGCCCGCCTCCAGATCGACACGGAACCCGTCCAAATCCTCGCCAGGGTCGATGTTGCCCGTGGCCGAGGCCCCGACCTCGACCCGGCCGGTGGTGGTGGTGTCTCTGGGAAAGTCCGTGTCGGCCTCCGAGACGCCGTTCGCGCCCAGCACGATCACCGACAGCGTGTAGGTGCCCGTCGTGCTGTCTGCGCCGGCCACAGCTATGTAGTAGGTGCCTTCCGCGTCGGGCGTGTTGATGACCCGGCCGTTCTTCCCCACACCGCCGTCGTTACTCCTCGCACCGGAGACCGCCTGTCCTCCCGCATCCTGCAACCCCCAAAGATGCGGATCCGCCAAGTTGCCTCGGCCGGTATCCGCCCCCTCCACGTCGAACTGGTATCGCTTGCCCTTCTTCAGCTCGACCGCGAACCAGTCGACGTCGAGAGCTGGGGCGATTTCGCCCGTGACCGAACCGCCGACCTCAACTCTACCGGTGGTGGTGATGCCTTCGGGCAGGTCTTCGCCGTCGGGCTCCGAGACGTTGGTGGAATCGGCTGGCGGGTCGGCGGAATCGTCGGGCGGCGGCGTGATGTCGCGCACCGACAGCGTGTAGGTGCCCGTAGAGTTACCACTAAGCTCTACAGCCTCTAAATAGTAGGTGCCGGCCGCGGTCGCCGTGTAGATGAACTGGCTGTTGAGGTTCGTGGCGTTGATGTCGCCGTTTTCCGCAATGAAGGCGAGGGATCCGTCTGAGAGCGTCAAGTACGGGTCTTCCAGGGTGCCGCGGCCGTTATGCGATCCTTCCAGGTCGAACTGGTAGGTCCTGCCCACCACCAATCTGACGGCGAACAAATCTATGTCCCCTGCGCTGGCGATGTTGCCCGTGACCGAGGCCCCGACGTCGACCCGGCCAGAGGTGGAGGTCGTGTCGGGAAAGTCCGCGTGGGCCTCCGAGGCGCCGTTCGCGCCCAGCACGATCACCGACAGCGTGTAGGTGCCCGTCGATTGGTACGCGGCGGCGACTACGTAGTGAGCGCCGCTCGCGGTCGCCGTGAAGATCGTCCGGGCGTTGTTCCCCACGCCGCTGTCATCGTTCTGCGTGCCCGTGATCGTATTGCCCCCCGCATCACGCACTGCGTTGATAGTCGGGTCCGATACTGTGCCGCGGACGGTAGGCGCACCCTCCACGTCGAACTGGTATCTCGTGTCCGCCTCCAGCTCGACGAGGAACCAGTCCGCGTCGCCGACGGACTCGATGTTGCCCGTGGCCGAGCCGCCGACGTCGACCTTGCCGGTGGTGGTGGCGTCGGCGGGAAAGTCGTCGGACGTCGGCGGCCCCGGCAGACGAACCGTAACCGTGTCCCCCGCAGACCAGGTCAGGCCCGACAGACCCCAAGAATAGAGGCCGGTGGTGCCTTTCGTGGCGCCGCTGAACGCGAACGTGAGGTTGGTGTCGTCGACCGTGAGCACCAGGCCCGCCTTGTCATCCTCGGTGAGATCGGCGCTGAGCAAGACGTACAGGGTGCCCGTGACGGTGGACCCAGTTGGGACTTGGATATAAGCGGCCCCGATCATGTAGTCGTTGTCCCCGACCGAGAACATCGTGTCGTCCGGGTTGCCGGCAAGGCTGCCCGCGCTGAGGCCGGCTCCATCAGCAAAACCGTGTCCGACAAGCGCGTCGCCGGGGCTGGTCTTGATCTCTGCCACCGTCACCACGCCGCACCAGATGTCGCCGGTGTTCAGCGTGCACGGCGAGATGTCACGCACCGACAGCGTGTAGGTGCCTGTAGCGGTACCTATCGTAGTCGCTTCCAAGGAGTGGGTGCCGGTCGTGGTCGGCGTGTAGACTATCTGACTGTTTTTGTTCGTGGAGTTGATGTCGCCGTTGACCTCCAGGACCGTTGCGAATCGGTAGAGTTTGAGGTACGGATCCTCCAGGGTGCCGCGGCCGTTATGCGATCCTTCCAGGTCGAACTGGTAGATCTTGCCCACCTCCAGAGCGACATCGAACCAGTCCGTATCGTTTGGGGTGCTGATCGTCCCCGTGACCGAGGCCCCGACGTCGACAGTGCTAATGTTGGTGCCGGAAAAGTCCGTGTCGGCCTCCGAGGCGCCGTTCGCGCCCAGCAGGATAACCGACAGCGTGTAGGTGCCGGTATCTGACCCATTGGCATTCTGTGCCCGCACGTAGTAGGCGCCGGCCGCGGTCGGCGTGTAAATCCGCCGGCTGTTATTGCCCACGCCCTCGTCGTTGCTCAAAGAACCGACAAGTGTGTTGCTACCATCGTAGAGACCCATCCTCGGGTCCGGTAGGGTACCGCGGCTGGTATCCGCACCTTCAAGATCGATCTGGTATCTCGTGCCCGCCTCCAGGACGACGCGGAAATAGTCCCGGTCCGTCCCGGTTTCGATG
This sequence comes from Dehalococcoidia bacterium, assembly GCA_965197585.1. GTDB lineage: Bacteria > Chloroflexota > Dehalococcoidia > Plut-88900 > Plut-88900 > Plut-88900. The sequence goes on along the minus strand of OZ240215.1, from coordinate 346,981 downwards.
TCGCCCGTGACCGAGCCGCCCACGTCCACCTCGCAAGTGGTGGTGTTGAGGCCGGGACAGTCGCCTCCATCGGGCTCGGAGACGTTGGCCCGCTTGCCGGGACCGCCGGGCGCGCCGTCGTCGTCCTCCCCGTCCAGGTCGTCGCCTTCGACGGCCTCGGGAGCGGCCGGCGTGTCGATGTGGAACCAGCGGGAACGCTCGCTCACACCGTGCTCGTTGGTCGCCTTGATGCGGTAGGTGTAGGTAGTATTGGCCTGTACGCTGTCGTCGGTATAGGTGGTCGCCGCTGTGCCCGTGTCCGCCACGAGCTCACTGAACTCGCCCCCGGTATTGTTCACGCGGACGCGCCTGAGGATGACGTATCCGGTGATGGTGTCGTCGCCCGGGTCGTCCCAGGTGAGGGTCACCGAGTCGTGGGTCGCCGTGGCATCGAGGCCCGTGGGCTGGTCGGGCGGTTCGGGGGCCTGCTCCTCCTCCGGCTCAGGGGCTGCCGGGACGTTGATGTGGAACCAGCGGGAACGCTCGCTCACACCGTGCTCGTTGATCGCCTTGATGCGGTAGGTGTAGCGAGTCTCAGCCGCCACAGTGTCGTCGGTGTAGGTGGTCGCGTCCGTTCCCGTGTTCGAGACCAGCTCACTGAACTGGCCCTCCGGGTCGACCCCGGGAATGCGGCGCAGGATCACGTAGCCGGTTATTGAGTCGTCATTGGGGTCGTCCCAGGTGAGGGTCACCGAGTCGTGGGTCGCCGTGGCATCGAGGCCCGTGGGCTGGTCGGGCGGTTCGGGGGCCTGCTCCTCCTCCGGCTCAGGGGCTGCCGGGACGTTGATGTGGAACCAGCGGGAACGCTCGCTCACACCGTGCTCGTTGGTCGCCTTGATGCGGTAGGTGTAGGTAGTATTGGCCTTTACGGTAGCGTCGGTGTAGGTGGTCGCCGCCGTCCCCGTGTCCGCCACGAGCTCACTGAACTCGCCCCCGGTATTGTTCACGCGCACGCGCCGCAGGATGACGTAGCCGGTGATGCTGGCGTCGCCCGGGTCGTCCCAGGTGAGGACCACCTGGTCGTGGGTCGCCGTGGCGGAGAGGCCCGTGGGCTTGTCGGGCGCCGAGCCCTCCTGGGCCTGGACCGGAGAGAACAGCAGGGTCATCGCCAGGGCCAGCGCCGCTATGGCGGCAATCAGGATGGGGAATCGTCGTCTATCGGTGCGAGTCATCATGGCTCCTCCTTGTGCTTGTGCGGGGATACGGGACGCAGCCCGTCCCGTCCCCAGGCGTCAGCGGACGCGGAGGACGCGGGCGTCGGGCGTTGCATGGTCGAAGGCTGTTTCGGGTGAGTGCGGGACGTGCGAAGCCCGCCGCAAGGCGTCTTTCGGGGACTCCGGTTGCTTCGGGCGCGCGCTCAGAGAGAGCGGCGATGGGAGAGGATCGGGCCTGCCGGTATGAGCCGGAGGCGGCGAGGGGGCCAGAGCGGAGGGAAAATCGGGGGGGGGGGGTGAACGTCTGTGCTAGACCGCGACGGAGGACGGACCGGGTCGCGGAGACCACGTTAACACGGGCCGCTGCGACCTCTGTCGCTGCTCCGTCGAGGATTGGTATTCCTCGTCTACCGGTACTGGTCATCGCTCCTATCGCCTAACGCCGGATGATTGCCTGGACTTTTCGTTGCCCATGACAAGACTTGCCGCCCGTATAGCAGCCCTCGCCAACGTAAATAGTAGTGAGCCTCCAGGCCGGATGATAGAGTTTTGTACTAGGCATATAGCTATGGGGTTGTATAGACGCATAGGTACTGGGTACCTATTTAATGCCTACGCTCTTATCGCGGCAGGTCTCAGCCCAGCGTGTTCAGGAAGCGGCGTGGACGCTCAACGGGACCACCATCGGCTGACGGCCGGGGAATGGCTGCTGGGCCATCAGGGCATGCCGGTGCCCAGCCTGCGGGACTTCCAAGCCGGCGCTGCCCTCCAACCCGGACAGAACATCGTCGTGGTGAGCAAGTAGCTCGGCCGCGCCGAGGTGTTCATGACCGAGGTAGCGCCACTGGTTGAATATGTGATGTCCTATACGCACCTATCCGATGAGGAAGCCGTTAAGCTGCATGCCTACTTCGATAGGGAAATCCAGCTCAAGGGCGCGTTCCGAATAACCACGGAATCGGGCACCTTCAAGGTGGTCAACGAGTCGTAACGGCTTTGCACACTAATTCGGTTCTACACAATAAGTTGGGCGGCTGCACAAAAAAGGCACCCGCCCAAAGGCGTCCTTTTTCTCCTTCATCGGTCGAACCACATGTCCCAAGCCGCTGTCGTGCCTTCAGTGAGCCCGCCCACACTGATATCCACCGCGTCCAGTCCGCGGTCGTAGCGGATATTGGAGTTGGGGATGTACTGGTAGCCGAACCCTGAGTATCCAGCGTTTCCCCAGTGCGCTGGCTGCCCGTCGCCAGCCGGGCGTCCGACAGTCACGTGCCACTCAGGGATGTCTATGGGTCGAATCGCTGGGAAGCCGTAGATCTCTAGGGTCGAGTACACCGAACCTTCGATTCTGACCGAACCATCCTTGTTGGGGAACCACAGAGACCCTATCCATGTCGTGACCTTGGTGCCAACGTCGGTGATCCACACCCCGTACCACTCACCTTCTTCGTCAGCGCCGTCTGGGGCCAGCCGGGCGATGTAGTCCCCGGCCCCCCAAGCCAAATGGCGCCGCACCCCGATGAAGTCCCCTTCGTGACCCGATGATTGGGTCCACCCGTCCTGTGTAGAAACTCGCGCACGACTCAGATCCCGTTCACCCCACCGGGAGAATATCGCCCGCTTCCCGCGTTCATCTGTCTGCAAACCGAAGTAGAACGCGATTTCGGCTATTTTGCCGTAGCAGACCATGAAGTAGAACCCGTTTCCGTCTGGCAGACCCACTGGGTCGATGTGAATCGTGAACGCGACTTCGAGTTCCTTGAATCCTCTCTCACGTTCGCCTGGGTTCCACGCCCACCAGATAAATGCAATATGTTCAGGCGGCGCAATCCCTTGGGTAAGATCAGGCGTGGCGGTAGGAGTCGGCGTGAGAGTCGCCGCTGCGGTCGCCGTGGGTGTGGGGGTCGGGAGAGCGGTAGGCGTGGGCGTTGCAGCTTCCGGCACCGCGGTGTTTGTCAGAGCCGATGTGGGAGCATGTGTTGGTTCCGGATTGACCCCCTGCTCTGATGAGGTAGTAGGACTGGAATCGGTCCCGTTTGAAGGAATGGGATCTGGCTCATCAGAACACCCGGTTAGCAGTACGGCGAGTACTGCGGCGCTTACCAGCAGTCTGATGGACTTCGACATTGCTTTCATGTCCTTTCCTTAAACTTGTCAGCAGGGCATCCCTCGACCTGTCACAGGCCAGATGTGCCCGTCGTGTGGAGGACGGCCTCGAAGGCGGTCGTCGCGGTGGTGCAGACAGTCGCCGCGGCGGTTGTCTCCGTCGAGGATTGGGATTCTTCGTCCACCAGTGCGGGTCATCGCTCCTCTTCCCGAACGTCGTATGATTGCCTGGGCTTATCGCCGCCCACAGCACGTCTGGCTGCCTGTAAAGCAGCCCTCGCCGACGTAAATCGTAGTGAGCTTCCAAGCCGGATATAAGGATCAGACGCCTAATTTGCATTAGGCATTTGTCTACAAAGGTCGCGTGGGCAAATGACTACTAGTGGCCTATGCCCATATCGCGGCAGGTCTCAGCCCAGCGTGCTCAGGAAGCGACGTGGACGCTCAACGGGACTCCCATCGGTAACGGTCGGGGAATGGCGGGGAGCGGGCGGAGCGTAGCCGTGAGAGTCGGAAACGCTGCAGCGGCCTAAAACAAGCCAAAGGCCCCCGCCGTTACAGCAGGGGCCTCGTCGCTGCTCGCTCCGTTACCTGTCGGCCTGCTTCGTCGTTTCCTGGCGGATCGCCAGCGAGGCAAGGCAGGAGGCTTGCGGAGCAAATGCTGCGAGACTGCGTCCTAACCGAGTCGGATGGCGTCGTTCGCACGCGCAGGTTGGAGGTCTGCCTTACCGTGGGACGCTGGGGATTATCGAGTCTTTAGGGGATCAGTGTGGAAGAAATTCAGCTGAGCTTGAATGACATCCTCAGCGCCTGACCGAGTCCTGATTGAGAGCAGAGGCACAGGGTCGTGGGGGACCAGAATTTCCCTACGAATGATGATCTTGGGCCGAGTCTGAGATGGTGACTGACTCGGATTTCAGTCCACCAGTCCGTTTCGCACGGCCCAGACGACGACCTCCTGCTTGCTGCCGAAGCCCAGCTTGTCCTGTATGTGGGAGATGGTGTTGCGGACTGTCGATGAGCGGTTGCCCCTGGTCTCGGCGATGGCGGCGTACGACATCCCCTGCGCGAACTGGGTGAGTATCTCCTTCTCCCTCGATGTCAGCTCCTTCCGCCGTGGCGAATCGATCTCCTCCGGCATGTGGCGCAGCCGCCTGAACACCCGTCTCATCACGTCCCGGGGCATCCGGTATTCCCCTCCGGCGACGTCCATGATGACCAGGTCCGGGACCATCTCCTTCGCCACCCGCTCCGCCTCCTCGCCGTCGCCCGCGTGTCCCACCACCTCGAACTCGCCGGTCCGCTCCAGCAGCTGCTGGAGACCGTCGCGCATCACCGGGTGATCATCCACCAGCAAGACTCTGACCGGGGTTGAAGCCATTTCAGCTCCCTCCTCTCATATGCCTATAGGGAAGCACGCAGGTCACCGCGGTCCTCCATTGGGACCCGCTCGTCTCCACGACGAGCCTGCCGCCCATGCGTTCGGCCTCCTCCCTCATGTTCCTGAAGCCCTGGCCCCGCGTCGCGTAGTCGTCGGGGAGACCGGTCCCGTCGTCGGCAATCGACATCCGCAGCCCGTCCCCCTCGAAGTCGAGGCCGACGCGGACGTGACTCGCATTGGAGTGTCGGAGAGCATTGGTCAGGGCGTTGAAGGCGATGGAGAACAGCGCTCCCCTCGTTGCGATTGGCAGGGGCGGCTCCACGCCTGTCTGCACCAGGTCGGCGGGTATGGAGGAGATGGTCGAGAAGGTCGCCGCCAGCGACTCCAGCACCCCGCCAAGCTCCATCCCCTCGAAGATCTCCCCGATCTCCATCGGGTGCCTCATCTCCCACATCGCCGACCGCGACATGGCCGAGGTCTCGTCGAGCGTGGACATCAGGTCCTCGTTCGACCGGTCGGCAAGCCCCTTCGCCCGCTCGATGCCCATCCCGATCATGTAGGCGGACTGGGCCATCGTGTTGTGGATGGCGTGGGAGAGCTCGATGCGCTCCCGCTGAAGCGCCCGCTCCCTCTCCACCGCCTCCATCCGCCTGATCCGCTCCACCCTGGAGATCAGGTTGACCACAACCACCACCGTGTACATCCCGGCTATCCTTATAAGCAGTATCTCCTCATCATTCGCCGAGAAGTCCACCCCGGGCTCGACTGCGAGACAGAGCGCCGCGTAGACGGCCGCCGCCATCGTCACCCAGACGAGGGTGAGCCTGACCGATCCGAAGACCACCGCGAACAGGGCGAGGGATGGGTAGTACCCCACGAAGAAGGGTGACTCGAACTCGCGGTGCGCCGCAACCCCTCCGCTCAGCATCGCCAGGTCCAGTGCGCTCAGCGTAAGCATCCATCTCCAGGACACGCTCCTTTCCGTGACGAGCCGGTAGTGCAGATATCCGTTGGAGGCGAACAGCACTATGGCAAGGGCGACGTTCGGCCCATACACCACCTCGTCGACGTTGAGCGGATACAGCCAGGCGAACGCGGCAATAGACAGGACGAACCAGCGTCCCCATACATAGACCCTGGCCACGCGGCGCAGTTCCCCCGGCTCCGGCAGGTCGAAGCTCCGCAGGAAGGCGGGGAACCCGCTGGCCACTGTGGTCACTGGATTCAGGACTCGTCTCCATCGGACTGGATTCCGTCAGATTCCGGCTGGAATGCGATATGTCCCTCTACCTGGTGCGGTGGGCTCAGCCTCGAAATGAGGGGGTCTAAGTAGGCAAACCGGCCAGGTGGAAATACCCGTCCAGCATTCATTTATTTCCTGAACTTTAGTCCAAGGAACTGAAGGCATCAAGGGGGTATGAACCATACTGCTTATAGGCATTTGTCTATGCCTTGCCCTGTCATGAGGGGCAGTCTGTGGCTCATACTGGAGGGGTACGGGGAGTTCGAGGTGGCCGGGCACGCCAGGGACGGGGAGGCGGCGGTGGTGGTCTGGGCGGTGCGGAACGGACTGCTTCGGCGACTTGCAGCGGGTCCGCACTGCGGCGAAGCAGCTCCGGCGCAAGCTGAGCTACGACCCTGACCATCCCGCCTACATTTTCACCGAGCGCCGCGTCGGATACCGCATGGTGAAAGGCGAGGAAGATTCAGAGCTTCATCAAGACTGAGCAGAATTCAGACGCGACTTTCGATCTTGAAGACCGTAAATCATGGAAGTATCGATACATCAATAAATCGAGCCAAAGTATTTTTCTGCCCTTGAAAGCATTCAAAAGTGCAATCGCACATTCGGTGCGAGCCAATTTACACAAAGGAATGCAACCAACCTGTTATTGGCATAGAATAGCCTCCGAATCTAATGCACGGTCGCTTCCTAGGAGGTCCTGATGCCGTCGAGGGATATTCTTCTTATTGAGCCCGGCTACCCAAACAAGTATCCGCCGCTGGGCCTGATGAAACTTGCCACTTATCACGGCTCCTTTGGTCGAGGAGACCGTGTCACATTTATAAAAGGCGAAGACAAGGAAGTGTTGAATCGAGCGTGGGACAGGGTGTATGTCACCACGTTATTCAGTTTCGAGTGGAAGCGCACGGCATCTGCTATCGATTTCGCTATACGCGCGGCAGGCAATCAGCCGGAGCGCGTGTTTGCCGGCGGCATTGCAGTCTCTCTCATGCACGAAGCCTTTTTGAACGAGCCCAGATGGGCAGGCGTTCGTTTTATCAAAGGGTTGTTGGATGGCCCCCCGGCAGCGGCTCTAGCACTGTCGGCGGAGAACTATGAGTTTGGTTCTGACGACCTGACCGGCATACCTATTGAGGAATTAGTCCCTAACTATGACATCCTCGACCATATCGACTACAGCTACCCGGTCAATGATGCGTACTTCGGCTACGCGTCTCGTGGATGCGTGAGGAAGTGCTCATTCTGTGGCGTACCAAAGCTGGAGGGTGCGCAACGCGAAATGCCTCCTCTTACCAATCTTGTTGAAGGGGTGACAGAAAGGCACGGGGAGAAGAAGGACCTCGTGCTTATGGACAATAATATAACCGCATCAGCCCGCTACAAGGAGGTGATTGCCGAGATACGTGATCTGGGCTTCACGCCTGGGGCGAAACTGACACGGGATGGTAACAGGCCAGTCAAGCGACGGGTGGACTTCAACCAGGGGGTGGATGCACGAATCCTCGCCAAGTCAGAGATGTTCCTACGGGAAATGTCCACCATCTGCATCAGCCCGCTGCGAATTGCCTTCGATCACATCGGCGTTAGAAAAGTCTACGAGCAGTCTATTCGTATGGCGGCTGACAACCAGATCACATCCCTGTCAAATTACATGCTGTACAACTTTAAGGACACTCCAAAAGACCTCTACCAGCGAATGCGGCTCAACATCGACCTCAATGAAGAGCTGGGGATCCGTATCTGGTCCTTCCCAATGCGTTACCAGCCCGTGACATTGAAGGACCGGTCGCACGTGGGGAAGAATTGGAATCGCTACTACCTCCGTTCATTCCAACTCATGCTCCAGGCAACCAAGGGAGTTGTGAGCGGCAGTCCGTCATTCTTCCTTAGAGCCTATGGCGAAAATGCTGAGGAGTTCGAGCGGCTGCTTAGGCTACCGCATGCCTTCATATTCCATCGTGAGCATTTTGAGGATGGAGAGGGGCGAGCCCACAGGGAGGAGTACGAATCCCTTCGTAGAAGCCTTTCAGAGTCCCAGGAGAATGAACTAATGTATCTGCTGGCTACTCCATCTAACGGGAATGGAATGGGGCCGAACCATTTCCGGGAGTTGGCGGGTGACCAAACGGTCGACCAGAAAATCCGACAGCTGATGATATTCCACGGGCTGGACACCAGGGAAGACGCTAAGGCGCACGGTTCTGGGCTCATGTCGGAAATGACTGCTAATGGTCCTTACCTAGAAGAGGACGAAATTGTTGAAGATGCCGGTCTCTTCGACCATGATGAAGCACTCGCAATCAAGGGTACGCAGCTCGTTTGAGTGCCGATATGAATAGTATGCTAGACCGTCACGAGACACCGGGGCTCTCGGGTGCGGGACTTCTCGGGCTAGTAACAACAGGGATGTACGGCAACCCGCTGTCCATATACCGGGAGTACATACAGAATGCAGCTGACGCGGTTACGAGAAGCGGGTTTCCTGGAAAAGCAAGGGTAGATATCGCGATTGATGTTAGTGAACGCCGAGTCAGGATTCGAGACTACGGCCCTGGACTGTCCCGCAAGGAAGCACTTGAACGGCTACTGCCCATTGGCCGCAGTGACAAGGCACTGGGAATCGATAGGGGCTTCCGTGGCGTCGGACGGCTCGCCGGACTTGCCTTTGCAAAGACAGTCTCATTCACCACACGTGCCGACGAGGATCAGGCGGTAACCCGAATCACATGGCATAGCGACCGGCTTACCGAGCTGGCCTCCACGGAGTCGGAGCTTGAGGAGGCCATTCTTGACCGCGTCGATGTGGAGGCCCTGCCAGATTCTGATCATCCTGATCATTTCTTCGAAGTCGAAGTCGGAGACGTGGCGCGTCACTCCGCAGGACTGCTACTGAATCGTGACGCGGTCCGCGACTATGTTGGCGAAGTGTGCCCAGTGCCTATGAGTTCAGAGTTTCCCTTTGCCGAGAAAGTCGAGGGACTGTTCTATGGCATTGAGGCGCCGCTAACATTGGAAGTTCTGCTGGAAGGAGATCCAAAACCGGTAGAAAGACCTTACGGGGCATCAATCCGAGTCTCGGCAAACAAGGAGGCCGAATTCACGGAGTTCGAGGTGGTCCGCATGCCGAGCGTCGACGGAAACGGCGAGGCGGTCCTTGGTTGGATCGCGCACTCGTCCTACCTGGGCGCGATCCCAAAAGAGCAGCGGGTGCGTGGCATCAGGGCCAGGATGGGTAATATACAGATTGGTGGCGAGGCGGTATTCGACGACCTCTTTACAGAAGAACGCTTCAACCGATGGTGTGTGGGGGAGCTGAATATCCTGGACTCACGAATCATTCCCAACGCCAGGCGTGATTACTTTGAACCTGGACCCCACCTGCGAAACCTCGAAAACCAGCTGACCCCCGTGATACGCAACTTAAGCACGCGGTGTAGGCGAGAGTCCGCGGCTCGAAACCATGCAAGGAAGGCTCTCACGGTACTGTGCAATATCGAGGACCTCTATGCCCTGGCAACGTCCGGTTACCTAACTGCAGAGGACTCGGCCGACCTGGTTCAGGAGGCGCTGCGGGAGGTCGAGGAGGTTCGCGAGAGCATCGGTAATGACAATATCGATAAGCACACTCTTGAGAGGCTCGATAATGCGGAAGGCAAATTGAACAACTTTTCAGTTGAGACGGAGCTGCAGTGGCTCGGCGACATACCTTCCTCGGAGGTTGTCGTCTACCAGAGGGTGTTTGGTGCTTTGGCGACTCTCGCGCACTCACCGGGCACCGCTAGAGAGTTGATTGAAATGGTGTTCGCAGAAGCGTCCAGGGTCGGGCAAAACAGCTCCGACATAAACCCAGACAGAAGGATCGGAAATTACTCCCAGGCCCGGCTGGCTCTGGATGATACAGGGACACTAATGACGAGGTAGTGACACGCTCGGTTGATGTGCCGCTGGAGAGAAACAGTATGGTTGCAAAAAACGGTCAATTCGCGATGCTTCCGGTCGAGACGCTAGTGCTCGATACGTCCAATCCCCGGGTGGCGCGTTATATTGAGATGTACGGCGGCGATGTAACCGATGACCAGATGAGCCTGGCTCTCGGCGCCGCCAACTACCAGCAAGGTGAGAACACAACCACTTTCCAGAGTCTGAGGGCATCGATAAGGACTCATGGAGGTCTTATCCATCCCATCTTGGTCAACAGGGAGAATCAAAACAGGCTTGTCGTCATTGAGGGAAATACCCGTGCCCTTATCTACCGCCAGTTCAGGAGTGACGATGATAGTGGCAGATGGGACGAAATTCCCGCAATCGTGTACGACCAACTCGACGAAAAGGAAATCGATGCCATTCGGCTACAGGCTCACCTGGTCGGCCCAAGACAATGGGACCCTTACTCGAAGGCCAAGTACCTGGACTATCTAAGCAACTCGGAGCACCTGACAACTGATCAGATCATCGATTTCTGCGGCGGGCAGAGGACGGAGGTGCACCGATTCATCGACGCTTACAACGACATGGAGGATCATTACCGCCCACTCCTTACTAGTGATGACCAGTTTGACCAAACGCGGTTCAGCGCTTTCCTCGAAATGCAAGCACCGCGGGTGCAGGAAGCTCTCGTAACCTCGGGTTACACTAAGACAGATTTCGCCAGTTGGGTCAACAACCAGCTTATGTATCCATCCGACCGAGTCAGAAGGCTCCCGCCTATCCTCGCAAATCCGGAGTCCAGAAAAGTATTTCTGTCACATGGAGCTCGCGAGGCGGAAAAGGTTCTTGACAGTCCCTCTACGGTAGAGGCACTGGAGGACGCCACACTTGCCCAGCTCGCCAATGCGCTCCTGGACCGCATAGACAAAATGAGCTACACCGACCTGCGTCGTCTTCGTGAAGACCTAGACACTCCGGAAAATCATACCCTAACAGAGGCCAGGGATCAGTTGGCTGAACTCTGCAGGGACATTGCCTCACCCTCTCCTACTGGTGCCTGAGTCAGAGGAACACTCAAATTTGGTTGCCATACTCCACAGCTACATCGCGGATAGATTCTGCGAGGGTCAACGGGAACGCGTCTTTACCGACTCCGTCAGCAGTGAATCGCGTACTCGCCCACCATCTATTGAAGGGTACGTGCCGGACGCCTATGTCATGCTCAACCAACAGGGAAGAGTAGTCATAGGCGAAGCCAAGAGCATGAGGGATCTGGAGAACTCGCATACAGAATCTCAGGTCACGGCATTCCTGAGAAGATGCGGGATGGTGGAAGGCTCGGCCCTCATACTGGCGGTTCCATGGCCTATTGAGAGACTGGCCAGGGCATTACTAACGAATCTCCAGGTCAGAGAGGGATTGCCTCACGCTGAAACCGTAGTTCTTTCGGAGGCAAATCGGACCGGTACGGTGACCACGTCAGGAAGGTCGACCCATTGCAAAAGCTGACACTAAAGAGAGAGCCAGACCTCACCCTGAAGCACGAGGCTTTCGCATACCAACTGGAAGCTGTCAATGCGGTCAAGGACCTCAGGTATGCCGCCATATTCCATGAACAGGGGTTGGGAAAGACGAAGGTTGCTATAGACCTCATTGTCTACTGGTTGTCTAATCGGCTATTGGACACCGCTTTGATCGTTGTCAAGAAGGGACTCCTTGACAACTGGCAGAGGGAACTTTCTTCCCACTCTCGACTCACTCCTCGTGTCCTGACCAATAACCGTGGGGGAAACTTCTACGTCTTCAACAGCCCCGCCCGGATTATGCTCGCTCACTACGAGGCCGTGAGGGCCGAGAAGGAGCGAATGCATCTATTTCTAAGGACTAGAAATGTCGGGGTGATTCTCGACGAGTCAACTAAGATCAAGAACCCCGACACGGCTCTCACCAAGACATTCTTTGATCTCGCTCCTCTATTCACTAGGCGAGTGATTATGTCCGGGACTCCAGTTTCCAATCGACCACATGACATCTGGTCGCAGATCAAGTTCCTCGACGGCGGGTCGTCGCTTGGAAATGATTTTGGGGCATTTAAACGATCAGTGGACCTGTCGAATGACATGGCGGGTGTTGAAAGCCGGCAGAAGGCCCTGGAGATTCAGCTACGGCGCATCTTCCAATCCATATCGGGGTTTGCCGTAAGGGAGACCAAGGCAAGCGCCGAGATAAGCCTTCCTGACAAGGTTGTTCACTCCGTGGTGACCGAATGGGAACCTCGTCAGCAGGACCTGTACAGGCAGGTCAGGGAATCTCTGCGGGCTATCATCTTCCAAGACGGGCAGCTCATGGCCGATGAGTCGGACGTGGTGTTGAAACGCCTGCTCAGGCTGGTACAGATTACGTCGAATCCCAACCTCATTGACTCAAGCTACCAGGTCGAGCCCGGGAAGCTGGAGACCCTGCTTGAGCTCGTCTCATCGATAGTCGGAAATGGGGAAAAGTGCATAGTCTGGACGTCGTTCGTTGACAACGTTGAGTGGCTGGCAAGAATTCTGCGCAGGCACAATCCTCAGCTGGTCCACGGCATGTTGAGCACAAGGGACCAGACCGTTGCGATTCGCACATTTCTCGATGATCCGAGTGCCAAGGTGTTCATTGCGACTCCAGGCTCCGCCAAGGAAGGTCTGACACTTACCGTAGCGAACCACGTTATCTTCTACGACCGGCTGTTCAGTCTGGACGACTATCTGCAGGCGCAGGACAGGATACATCGGATATCCCAGGACAGGGTCTGCCACGTTCACAACCTGATTATGCGCGATTCGATAGACGAATGGGTTGAGGCGCTGCTTCACTCCAAACGGGTCGCAGCACAGCTCGCACAGGGAGACATCGACAGGGAGACTTATCAAAAGGAGATGTCCTACGAATTTGGGGGCATCCTGCGAGCCATATTGGATGCATAGACCAATCGGGAGACACGGATAATGGCTGATTCTACGTGGGTAAACGACACCCTTACACTTGGTGGTCAGGAGATACCGGTTCGGAGCGGGTATCTTCCAGTCCACGACCTCAGCTTTTATTCAGAGAACCCAAGGATTTATTCGCTAATCCAAAGGCCGGGTGTTGAACCGTCCCAGGATGAGATATTCAATCGTCTGAAGGGGTTGGACCACGTCAAGCAACTAATTCAGTCGATCAGGGCAAACGGAGGACTGACCGACCCCATGCTTGTGAAGGATGGCGACCTCGTAGTGCTTGAAGGAAACAGCCGGCTTGCCGCGTACCGCGAGCTTGCTAGAAACGACGCCATAAACTGGGGCAAGGCCAAAGTTCGATTGCTGCCTTCTGACATCAGCGAGAAGCTCGTGTTTGCGCTGCTCGGTGAATACCATATCATCGGCAGAAAGGACTGGGCTCCCTACGAACAGGCGGGGTACCTATACCGCAGGAATGTCACCCATGGGGTCAGTGCCGAGAGTATGGCAAGCGAGATGGGAATACCGGTGAGAACGGTGAACCACCTAATCAGCACATACAAGTTCATGGTTGAACACGATGAGACCAGCGTTACACGGTGGAGTTACTACGATGAGTACTTGAAGTCCAACATAGTGAGAAAGGCTCGTCGGGAAAACCCGGCGCTTGATGACATTGTTGTTGTAAAGATTAAGCACAGGGAAATTCCAGCCGCTGTGGATGTCAGAAACAAGCTGGTCAAACTCCTCGACGTGGCAAAAGTGGGGTCAGAGCCTACCAAGATCCTCCTGTCCGGCGACAAGACATTTGATAGGGCATTCGAGAGTGCTCAAGACCGTGGCGTCAAAAACATTTGGCTGCGCCGGTTCAAGCGATTCAGAGGCGAACTGCAGGTCTCTGAGTTCATGGCCGACCTGGAGCGAATGTCCCCTGAGCAGCAGGACAAGTGCCTATACGAGGTTGGAAAGATCCAGCAGTCCATTGAACGCATTAACAGGCAGCGTGGACGGTAGATGCGGTTAATTGAGGGGCTGCCATGAACCGGGGCTTTGAGCCTCATTCTCCGTGTTGACAATGCACTTATCTGTACAAACCGTCGCTTGCATTCGTCAACCTTGACGAGCGTGCCCCAGCGGACTATCCTCCCAGGATCACGAAGCGTGTTGCTGACGTCGCCCTCCACCGCAATAGCCCATGGCATGTGTGAAGACAGTCATCGAGAGGCGAACTATCTGATTTCTGTGGGCGGCGTAAGACAACTATCGGTTGAGGAGTGCGGTGGCCAGGGTCGAACGCGAGCAGACGATCGGCGCACCGTAGGTGTGATGTGGACACGGAGGTACAATCCATGACCCAAAGTGAGCGTAAGACTCAGACTGTCCAGTTTCAAAGCTGGGAGGTTGGAGGTGAGCTGCTCGACATTCTGTCTCGCGGCCTGTACTCCGACGCGAAGGACGCGCTGAGAGAGTATGTTCAGAATGGCGTGGATGCCAAGGCTCGGAACATCATTATCACTGTGGATGGCTCTCGGGCGGTCATCAGAGATGATGGGACGGGGATGGACCTCAATGAGATGCGAGACGCGCGAAGATTTGGGTTATCTGCCAAGAGCCCTATGCAGGCGGTAGGGTTTCGCGGTATAGGAATCTACTCGGCATTCGGTATCTGCGATGAGATGACCATTTCAAGCCGCCAGGAGGGCATGTCCGGCCTGGTCGGCTGGAGATTTCGGTTTGGTGAGATGCGCCGCCTGCTTGAATCCGACAAGAGCTTTGATATCAGGCAGGGGATTGGACTGCCGGGTCTCATGCTTGAATACACAGAACTATTTGAGGAGCCCTACAGAGGTAGCCCTGACGACCATTTCACTGTTGTGGAGCTTGAAGGGATCGATGAAGAGTATCGTGCTCAGCTGAATGATGCTTCAGAGGTAAACAATTACCTGCTGAATACGGTCCCTGTTGCGTTTGGTACAGAGGGCTATGGAGGCACGGTCAACGGATGGCTCGTCGACCATGTGGAGTTGAATCCGGTCCGGGTCACCCTGAGAATCGCAGAAGAGGTTGAGATAAACGTCTTGCCGCCCGTGGCTGCAGCTGTCTACCGCCCCGAGATTGGTTGGATCAACCATCCAGATGGTACTCCGATGGCGTTTGTCTGGTATGCCCTATCCACAAACGGGCGACAGATCCCTTCTCAGGACGAAGGGGCTATGGTAAGCGGATTCCTTCTGAAGATGAAAGGGTTCACCTTGGGTAGACGAGACCTGCTCAAGCCGCTCTGGCCTGCCACTGGAGGACGAAGCCTATACCATCACTATACAGGCGAGGTCCATCTTCTGGACTCAGGAAGGCTCTATCCCAACGCGGCTCGAGACGACTTGGAAAGCAACCCCGGTAAACAACTCTTCGAGAAACAGCTCTCTGACTTCTTCTATCCCATGAGCCGTAAGGCACGAGCCATGCAGGCAAGCGCACGTGCTGAGCGCCTCCTGGACAACATGGAAGGGATAGTTGCGCAGCTGAGAATCGAGAAGGATGCTCCAGACGCAGACCCCTTTGAAGTGTACAGGAAAGCTGTAACCCATCACGGCGGACTAGAAAATGTACACGCAGAGATTGAGAGGCATATGAGGGCGACCAGGGGTCGCCCGAAGCCGAGGTTCGATGTAGCCCAACAGGAGGCACTGGAGGACGCTCTCAAGGGGCTAGAAGGTTGGATGGCGCAGCTGAATCAGGTGAAGAGGTCTGCGCACCAGAGAACCGAGAAGCAGAAGCAGCAGACAAAGCAGCCCCCGCCCCAATCTGATCTACTCCGCAGGACTCTAGAGGCGGTTGAGGCGCTATCAGAGGACTCTGGCGAGCCTCGACTCAAGGGAGCGGTGGCAGAGCTGCAGCCACACGTGAAGTCAGTTGCGATGGCTCGGGCTGTCGGCGTTCTCGATGAGCTGAAGGCGGACGGTATCGAACTGGATTCTGATGTGGAAACCTGCCGGAAGGAGCTGAGGGTTGCTGTGGGATGGTCCGCGGAGGCACCGGTTTCGCTGGAGGAGGCCCTTGTGCAGCAGGGAGTCAACTTGGAGGCTGATGAGGAGAGCCTTGTCAGGGCAATTGATCGGGGGCTGGTTGCAGGACTTGGAGGAAGAGGCGAAGCGTATGAGGCGGTCCTGCGTGCCATTGCCGACTCTGTAGCTGAAGAAAGAGAGATCTAAAGTACGGCCGATGGGGCGCTATCAGTCCAGCAGAGCCAAGGACCTAGTTCGAGAAAAGTACGACCTTCCATTAGTCCAAGCCGCCCATCGCCGAAAGAGAGGCCCGATCCGGTACTTCGGGCTGCCCGGAGTACAGGCACTAGACCTAAAGAGTTGGGGTGACCTTTGCGAGTATGTAGCCGCCGTCGAGTTTTGCCACGGGAACTTTAGGAGACTGCAACATGTCCTTAGCACTGAGTATGGGCACCTACGGCCCAGAGCCCATCTAGGGGACGTCGACCGCGTCATACTAACGAACAAGGGCAAGGGGCCCTCACCGAGGCATGTTTCGAACAGCTATCAACGCGGTGTGGGGTACATCTGGGATTTTGATGTCGTCTATTTGGACTACTTTGGGAAGTTTCTACCCTACGAGAGGGGCGGCCGAGTAGTGCGGAATAGGGCCAACGCTCTGTACCGCCTATTTAACGATGACCGCTTGGATGCGCACCAGCCGTGGCTTCTCATCCTTACGGTCGAGTCGCGTTACGGCCGAAGAGACAAGCATGAGATGCGACAGTTCCTGTCTGAAGAGAGGA
Source organism: Dehalococcoidia bacterium (assembly GCA_965197585.1). GTDB lineage: Bacteria > Chloroflexota > Dehalococcoidia > Plut-88900 > Plut-88900 > Plut-88900. Next base: position 330,357 of record OZ240215.1, on the reverse strand, counting down.
AAGAGGTGAGCGGAGAGACCAGAGAGGTCATTGACTGTCTATTAGGCGATAGCACGAACGCCAATGAGGAAGCAGCACGACTTGTTCATGGAACTCTAAGCTACATTATTGGTCGAGCTGCTTCTAGTTCCGGTGTCAGAGTGACACCCAAGCCGACCGTGACCTATCCCGGCTGGAGAGGCACTCCTATGCTGCATTTCGCCTACGAGATGACCCCTGGTGGCCGCCTGCTCCAGCCCTCTTCGACTCTGAGCCTCCTGAGGTCCCCCCTCTTGCGGGTGCGCGATGACCTTGCTGAGCCATGGTTTGAGATGCTGCCCTCCCAGCCGCCCGGACAGGAGAAATCAGACCTGCAAGCTGCGCTGGACTTCCTCTCTGACGAGCAGGTCGACCAGATCATCTAATGGACTGTGCGCGTCAAAATGTTGACGGACAGGGTCTGCTGACTCTGCTGGATGGCCCAGTCATCTCCGAGGACGCTGCGCCACAGGGTGTTCATCCACTTGCGGTTGGGATGGCACGGCGGACAGACATAGCCGACATACTGGCCGGCAAAGTCCTGGAGGGTGAATGCCCGGGAGCCCGTCTCAAGGTGGGCATCGCAGGCCCCGCAGGCCTACCGGCCCTTCTCCTGGAAGAGTCTCGCTTGACCAACTCCGCTTCCCTACAGCGACACTTCCCAACAAAAAGTTCGCAGTACAGTCCCCTCTAGCCCACTTTCTTCGACCTAACAAGACTGAATTCATAACCCGCCGACCGCGAAGTCTCTGTTCTATTGGGCAGAGTTGATATCCGATGTTCCAATGAAGCCAATGGTCTGCCTTGGGCAGCAGCCGCTACCGCGTCACCGTTCGATTCGCCGTTCAGCTTGGAATTGGAATAGCGATCAAAGCCGGGAAGAGGCCGGTACAATCAGTTTCGTTGACCTAGATGCGCGTGCGATGTATCGTGGATTGTGCCTTACCTCTGGGCAGCATATTCTAAGGGTTTGGCTCGCGGGAGCGGCGTAGAACCTACAAATCGAGGGGCCAACAATGGCAGTTGATTACTTGGAATCACTAAAAAACCTCGACAACCTCATTACAGAAGTTGCCGAGGTTGACGAAGCGTACAGGAATGAGGCGACGACGAGGCTTCAGTTTATTGATCGCTTACTGTTTGAGTGCCTCGGGTGGGACAAATGGGACTGCGCCAATGAGGACAATCACGAAGGCACATATACCGATTACTCTCTCGGAAAACCTTCCGTAACCCTTATCGTTGAAGCCAAGAAAGAGGACGTATACTTTTCGATCCCTGCCGGGTTTGACGGCCTTTTCTACCCGCTCGAAAGATTCCGGAGAGAAGCGCCCGACGTATTCAAAGCTGTCGAGCAAGCGATGGCATATTGTCAAACAAGGGGAGTTCCTTTCGGTGCAGTTTGCAATGGTCATCAAATAGTTGGGTTCTTGGCGAGCCGCACCGACAGCATCGCACCAATGAAAGGCCAAGCTTTGGTGTTACCGTCTCTGGTCCACATGCGCGACGGATTCCGAGACTTGTGGGATTGCTTGTCTCATCACGGTGTATCCGCTAGAGGCTTAGCCTCACGTCTCCAGAACACTGGCGATCGACCTCCGCCGGACAAGCTATCAGTTCGAGTACATAACTACCCCAGACATCAGGTCCGCAACGAACTTCAATCAAACCTACAGATTTTTGGCGATCTGATCATCGAAGACGTGGGTAAACTTCCACCGAACGAGAAAGAGTTTTTGACCGCTTGTTATGCCGACAGCGGTGCCCTTTCGCAATACGCACTGATCAGCAAATCCATTCTCCAAACCAGATATTCTGTAGCATTCCAAGAGTCTTTATCTGGTCCATCGCTGTCTCCGGCGACAGAGAAAGGCGGGAAGTCCGTCATTACTGCAGAGATGTTGGCCCAGAGTGCCACTCGTCGGCCTGTATTACTGATCGGTGACGTTGGTGTCGGTAAGACCATGTTCGTTCGCTACTTCATCAACGTGGAGGCCGCGGACATACTCAAAGACGCAATCATTCTGTATCTAGACTTGGGTGTCAAACCAACGTTAGAAGCGGAGTTAGACCATTATCTCCAAGAAGAAATTTCGCGGCAGTTAGACGAGTTGTACTCCATCGACATTACTGACCGCAATTTTGTCCATGGCGTCTACAACGTCGATCTACAATCGTTTGATAAAGGCATCTACGGGTCCCTTCGCGAGTTGAATCGACCAGAATACGAGCTGAAAAGAATTGCGCTTCTAGAATCCAAGATAAGCAACACGCAGGAACACCTTAAGCGGTGCCTGGAACACATCCACAAAGGGCGAAAACAGCAGATCGTGATATTTCTGGACAACGTCGACCAACGCACTGACGATTTTCAGCAGAAAGCGTTTTTGATCGGTCAAAGTATGGCCGAACTTTGGCCAGCCATGGTGTTTGTTTCTTTGCGCCCCGAAACCTTTCACAAATCAAAAGCTGGAGGGGCGTTGAGTGCGTACCATGTCAAAGCGTTTACGATTAGTCCACCTAGGGTCGATAGAGTGATACAGAAAAGATTGCAATATGCAATCAATCTCTTGGCACTTGGACAGATCGGACAATCGATTGAAGGCGTGGGCATGTCGGTCAATCTCGACGATTTATCGGATTTTCTGAGCGTTACTAAATTGTCATTTGACAAGAATGTCGAATTGATCGAATTCGTAGATAACGTTTGCGGAGGCAACATCCGGCTGGCGTTAGATTTCATCCGGGTGTTTGTGGGCAGTGGAAACGTCGACACGGGTAAGATATTGGAAATTTACCGCGATTCTGGCTCGTACACAGTACCCTTGCATGAATTTTTGCGGGCAGTGATCTATGGTGATCAACGAGATTACGATCCAAGGGCATCCGAAATCGCGAATTTGTTCGACATACGGTCTCCGGACGGTAGGGAACATTTCTTGGGACCGATCGCTTTGGCGTTCATCGGATCGGAAGCAAGGCCACCGGCTAACAGCGGATACGTCGACGCTGAGGAGATCTACGCGTATGCCCAATCCCTCGGTTTTCAACCTATCCAAATAGCAGGCGTACTAGAAAAATTGCTCGCTCAGAAATTGGTAGAAACAGAAACCAAGGACGTTGTCGGGGAACGGTTCGACTTTCAACCGCGCCGCTACAGGATCACTACAATAGGCTCCTATTACTACCAAAAACTTATTGGCAAATTTACTTATGTTGACGCGGTAGTGGTAGACACACCTATCGTTGCAAGGGAATGGCGGGATAAAATTTCGGATGTGGCCTATATAAATGACCGATTGGCGAGGGCGGAAGCATTCCGCCAGTACTTAGATTCACAATGGGTCAACTTGGAGAGCGCCTCAGACGGTTTCAATTGGTTACCTATGAGTTCGATGTTGTCTTACGAAATAGAAAACATTAAGTGGCGCGTTGACCGGAACGCTGACCTCAACGAATCAGTGGCCCACCAGCCAACGGGATGAGCATGCTTGCTCAGGGCCTCACCCACTGCAGTCGCGGTCCAGCCCTGCGCCAGCAGAGGCTCGTGGGGACTTATCTGGAGTCGGCTGACCGACTCTTATATGAGGACCTCCCACCGAAAAATTCGCAATTCAGTCTTCTTAGGCCCACCATCACCCCTCCACGACGGTCGCAGGTTCGGCGTGGTCCGCCAAGGTCTGGCCCGACGGCGCCGGTCACTCTACGAACCGGCTGAGAGCCCATAGCGGAGTATGACTACAGGCGTCGTCCTGACACCGTTCTGATCCTCACCTCCAGCGTCTGGGAGCTGTTCGGACGGGGAGGTTCTGCGTTGAACGGAATCTCAGCGACCGCTCTGTCGCCGTGGAGTCCAGGGCCCGCTCGCAAGCAGGGACCTTCGCCTCTGGTGTGAACCGACGTGGGTGTTCGAACTCTCGTACCGCTCGCTGGAGACCGTGAGCTCTCAAGGCAGCCCCGACGGAGCGCCACGCACGGAGTCGACGAGTCGAAAGCGGGCATCGCTACCCCGTCCTGAGCGGACGGTGCAGGCTGCGCCGTCCTTCGGCATCAGCCCGTCTGAGAAGCGGACGCTCGACCCCGTGACGGTCCGATTTGCGCCCGCCTCGATTTCTCGGTAGTCTGAGCGGGAACTAGCGGTACGGAGCGACACAAAGGCATGAACGTCATCCTCCTCGGGGCCGGACGGGGCAAACGCCTTATGCCCTTCACCGCGTCGCAACCAAAGTGCTTTACTGAAGTAGCGGGCGCCAGAATTCTCGATTGGACGCTAAGTGCGTTTCGACAGAATGGTCTGGATCGGTTTGTCTTCGTAGGCGGGTATCTCATGGACGTGGTTCAGGACGCCTACCCAAATCTCTCCTATGTGGAAAATCCCACTTGGCCCACGACCAACATCCTCGCTTCCCTGGTCTGTGCCCGTGAACACATGGCTCGCGGCTTCTATGCGACATACACCGACACGCTGTACCTCGGCGACGCAGTGAAGGCGCTTCAGGATTCGCCACACGACATCACGCTCGTCATGGACACTCGTTGGCGTGAAAGGTATGTGTTTCGGAGTATGCACCCGGAGTCGGACGCCGAGAAGATTCTCGTGGACGGCGTCCGCGTGGTGGAGGTCTCACGGACGATCAAGCCGCACGAGGCATCCGGAGAGTATTCGGGCGTGATCAAGATGACGGCCGAGGGCGCTTCTCAGTTCCTGCAATTCTACGACGAACTCCACGCCGAACTCGGCGATGAGCAAGTCATCGCAGATGGCAGACCCTTCCGCATGGCGTATGTGATTCATCTACTCGACCGGATGATCCGAGATGGGATTCCGGTACACTGCGTCGCAGTACCCGGTGACTACCATGAGGTCGACACCATCCAGGACTACCATCTAGCCACCGCCGACTGGATGCGGTTCGCGATCTAACCTGTTCCTGAGCCACGTCCGACCAAGAGCAGAGAAACCGCACGACATCTTGCCTGAAAGCCAAATGGAAAGAGACCTGTTCCCAACCACCGTCATCGGCTCCATGCCGCGCCCTCGATACGTGCGAGACCTGATTGAATCACAGGTCGAAGGGGGCGGCTCTTCGGGCGACTTTCGGCGGATGATGGACTCCGCCATACCATACGTCGCGCAGATGCAGGAGCTTGCCGGCATCGACATCATATCCGACGGGGAATGGCGCAGAAAGTCATATGTTGGGGTGATAGCCGATATCTGCAGCGGGTTCGATCTATCCATCAAGGAAGTCCTCGGACAGCGCCAGACGTGGCACGTCGTCACTTCGAAAATCGAAGTCGCAAACCCCGGCCTGCTAGCGAGGGAGGCAGGGTTCCTCAAACTGCATACAGGACGCGATGTCAAGGTCGCCATACCATCGCCATACCTGATAGGTGAGCGGATGTGGGACCCCGAACTGTCAATAGCCGCGTATCCCACTCGACGTGACTTCACAGAGGCGCTCGTGCCCGTGCTTCGGCAAGAGCTCAAAGCCCTAGGCGACGAAGGGGTAGCGGTGGCGCAAATTGACGACCCTCACCTGTGCCTGTTCGTGGACCCGAAGGTGCGGGCGGACTACGACGACCCGCAGGCCGAGATGGCGTACTGCGTCGACTTACTGAACCGCGTCGTCAAGGGAGTAGACGGAGTCCGGTTGGCGGTCCACCTGTGCCGGCGCAATAAGGGTCGCGCAGGATGGGTCGGCGAAGGCGGATACGAGCCGATTCTCCAAGCCTTGGCCGGTCTCAAGGTCAATATTCTCATGTTGGAGTTTGCGATACCGGCGGCGGGCGACTTCGCCGTATTGCGCGACATACCAGAACGCTTCGATATCGGTCTGGGATGCGTCGACTGCCGCAGCAGCCACATAGACACGCCAGACGAGATTGCCGCCCGCGTCAGGCGGGCCGTCCAATACGTCGCGCCTGAGCGGGTACTGCTGCACCCCGACTGCGGTTTCGCGCCGGGAAGCGCTGCCGATATCCCGCTCGACGAGGCGTACTTGAAGCTCAGGAATGAGTCCCTGGCGGCTGAGATGCTCAGGGAGGAATTTCGGTAGCTCTGCACACTGCCGGAAAGCGCAGTCGACGTTCGGAAAGTCATTTGCAGATCCGACTGACTGGACCCTGCTGTACACGCTCCGGGGCCACACCTACGCGGAGCTCCCTCAGTTGGGCTGGGATTGGCGGTCCTCAGATAGAAACCTCGCACCGAAAAGTTCGCAATTCAGTCTTACCCGGCCCACCAAACTTGACGATAGACAGAACCATCTTCGAGATGTGGTTCAGCTTGACAGTCTGACCAAGGGCTGGGCTTCCGCGAGCATAACGAGAACTACCATCGCCGCTACTCATGCCCATGAAACCGACTCCGCTCTGGCCTCCTTAGCGATAGTGGCGCCAGATTCGGTGTAGTTTCAGCTTGGCTCCCCTTAGAGATCGAATTAGTAGGCAAGGAGTCTTGTCACTAATCGCCGTACGTACCGCCAATACGGTTACCCCGCAAACTTGCTCGCCACGGCGGTCACGCGAGCCATGATGTCCCCTTCGCCGCCCAGCACCTGCGATAGGTGAACGAGAGCAAGCCCATACCCCAGACCGAGTTGGCCTAGCCACAAGGCAAGCTGTATATGTTTAATGTTGCTGTCGTCATTGCGGAAACCGCCACGCCCAGCCGTAAGCATCAAGCTCTGCGGCGTTGGATGATCGTACGTAGCGAGCATCCCGCTGCTAGCCTCCCTGGCCCACCAGTCGTCGTCTATCTCGTCTAGCCGGACCGTGGTGGGCAAGCGCTTCCATACGACATCCATTTGTTCGTACGCTGCCCGAATCTCTGTGGCCATCACGTGCTCAACGTCGGGCCCGATTTCCCAGCCATTGATCGCCCTCACATGAAGGCAAATCTTTCGTAGGCGGCCGATCCAATCAGGTTCATTTTCCTGCATCTTGCGGGTCGGCTCGTCAATCTCCAGGTGGATACGAGCGAGCTCACCGAGTAGGTCGCGATACCGTTCGCACCGCGTGCGCTGATCGCTCTCCCTAGTCGTCATATCTTCCTTGCCTTTTCCTCCCTCCCGAGATCATTCAGCCCCGCCCGCACCGTCCCGCAACGCCTTAGTCGCGGCACGCACCTCCCTCAATTCAGCCAGGGCGGATTCTACGCGCTCTTGTGCCACCTCTCCTGTCACAGGGCACAGCGCCGCGTGCGCATTCATGACTGCTACTTGGTTCACCAAGTAGTCCATCAAACCAGCAAAGGTATACTCGTCCTGAACCCTGTTCATCGTACTGACGCCTCCCTGCCACGAATGTCCTTTCCAGTTCGCCCTCCCGTGACAGAAGCGCTCGCTCAGGTATCCATACCAGCCCTCGCCCCCCTCCAGCGGTGCTACTTTATCCGCTTGCTTAAGACCTCTGCCCTTGACTAACTCCTCTTCCGACATCCCGCTTGCCTCCGAGATCCTAGTGAGTAGCTCTTTGTGGCTGAGGTCACCCCTCGTGAGCCTCTTGACCGTTCTGTAGTAGTCTGCGTTTATGTAGCCACTGACTACACTCGCACCTCGTTCCGGATCGATTATCAGATTATGGAAGATGAGTACAACCTGTCCAGCGCACTCGAGAACGGGACGCATCTGAACAGCCAGCGAATGCACGTTGCCGGTTTCGTTGGCACGGAGCATTGCCATCATGTGCAGTCTTGATTTGCGGAGCAACAGGCCGCACATGATGCGAATAGCATTGGTCGGATCGTCTTCAAGAACTGCTCGTGCAGAAGCCTCGTCTCCTTCAATAGTGACATCCAGGCGCCGTTCAGACTCACCCACCACCGCTACCAACTTTGAAAGTAGGTTCGCTATGCCGGTGCGATAGCGCCCCACTCTGCTAGCCGCTGCCATGTAAACGTAGCCCCCAGAAACGCCGTATGCGGACAGAAGGGTGCTGTCTCATGCCAATGCCGTCCCTCCTCTCGACGCAATGTTGTACCGCAGAGTCAACCATCAGTATACCTGCCGTTCACCTACCCGCAGAAGCACCCTATGAGACCACCAAGGTCTGTTACTGCCCGATCTGGGGGGGAGAGGCTGTCGTAGACCAAGCCTTCACCATGGGGTTGTTGGTCGTGCGACGGTAGCTAACGCAGAGCCTGCGGCGATGCTCCCCGAGTATCAGCCCCCTTCAAGCCGCCCAGAGCCCGGATTGCCAGCACGCACGCCGTCGATCTGGATGGTAACGTGTTTCTCGGTCGCCAGGTGAGTTGCCATCGGTTTCCTCGACCTCGTGATAGATCATGCTCGCGGATGCGTGCGATGTCGTCAATGGGCAGTCGATCAGTTCTTCGAAGTCTGGCCTACTCGCCATTCGCTGAGTGGCTTTCCAGAGTTCTGAGATTCCGTAGCCGGGGTTGAACCAGACACTTGCAGTCGCATGACTGACCGAGTCAGTCCTCATCGGCCAGATGTTCTCGATAGTAAGCAAGTGCTTCTTCATACGCCTGCTCCAAGGTCTCGCGCGGTTGGCGGTAGATTTCTGTTCCGCGGAAAACTTGCTCCGTGCTCTCGTAGAGCAAGTCCTCGACCTTACGTATCACGATCTGGTGCTCAGTAGAGAGCCTCCGCACTTCTTCGACGAGATTGTCAATGCTCTCGTTAGGCTTGACGTGGAAGACAGCGTTCCGCACCCGTCTCAGGGCTTCAAATAGACCGCATTCATGCATATCATGCAGAGTTGCCTCCAACTCTTCGTGCTTAAGTTGGGAATTGGTTTGAATTAAGTCTTCATAGTGTTCAAGCGCGGCGTACAAGAGACCGTAAAGTAACGCCACGATCATCCGAAAATAGGAGCGCGACAACTTATCAGCCTCACCAGCGTCGAACGTGCCGTCAGCAGCCATGGCATGTGCAGCCATTAGACTGGAAAGTCTAGACTGAGATTCCTCATCCGGCTCAAAACAGACGCTAATGGAGCGCAAGTACCCTATTCCGTCGCGCAACGCCTTGAATGAGTCCAAAGACCGGTTTACGGCCTTAAGCTCGTCGAGCGAACTCATCGAGATTCTCCATAAACTCGCTGAACATCTGGAATAGGCGAGCGACCATCGTATACGGGTGATCCCCCACGGGCTCACCGTTTTCACCCCAGAGCATCGATACGGCCTTATCCGACTGGCGTGAGTAACCAGGATGCAGTACCCAGTCGCGCAAGTTCACCACGGCGTCGAACGCCGGTGCATTTGCGATGAGATAGCTGTCGAGGTCAGGATGACACAGAGTCGGATCATCCGCCGTCAGATATCGGTACCTCTCGACCATCGCTTGCGCCAGGCAATAGTACAGTTCGAGAGGACCGGTGACGTACAGGTCAATTTCCTGAAACTCATCGAAGAGCATTCGAGCCTTCGCGTCTCCTGGCATGTACTTGGTCTGTAGCAAGGTTCGGAGGGCATGGAGCGGCTCTCTACCCTCAACCGTCGTAATGCCGAGTTCCTTCTTCACCGCATCATGCTCGCTGAGCCGAAGTTCGGTCAGTAATATCAGCCCGCGCAGCAGGGCCAGATGACGCTGCATTGCACGGTGCTCCCGTCGCAACCGCCGTTTGGACATTGGCATGAGTGCCTCTAGCTCTCGTTCGCCCTATTCACGGTCTTCCCATCGCCAGAGCCGCCGTCGCGCTCCCAGTATGTGTAGTCGCCACGTCATGGTATGATAATGTCGTAGTACAACAATTATACTAGGCTGGGCCGATGCTTGAGAACTACATCGACGTCATTGAGGCTTCCAAGATTCTGGATGTTCACCCAGAGACGGTGAAACGCCTGATACGAGAGGGCAAGCTAACTGCCACGAAGTTCGGAAACAAATGGGTCATGGAGATTGACCGGCTCCAAGTGTTTGCCAACACCTACGACGGAAGGCGAGGAAGGGCGAGAAGAGTTTTGTGAACGCCTCTAGTTTGGTATGAGTACTCTTTTGGGCTTGCCGGACATCGCTCCTATAGGAGCTGTCCTCTCACTTGCCTATCTGTCCGAAATTCCGGGTCCACCTCACAGAATAGCGAACACTTGTCAACCCACTACTCCAATGGTAACGTGACGAAACCTTGCCACAAAGGGGGGGCCATGCTAGAGCCCAACACAACTATACGTCTCACAATGGGTATCCCAGAACCAGGACTAGACAACAACGTCGAGGTAGACATATCGATAGGGCCATCTGATGTGATCGACCCAGACTCACCACTCGACTCCTACACTGTAACCATGACCGTCGAGGAGCTGATGAGAGTGCTCACCATGGCCGCAACCACTGGCTGGGGATCAGCCTTCCATTTCGTGCAGACCGTTACCGAAAGGTGGCGTGGTAATGCAGTAGCCCAGAACGAGGAACTTCCAGGCGTTCATCTGGACCTAAAGCTTCACACTCATCCTCCAGAGGACGCCGGCTGAATGTCATCCGCACTGAGGTTATCGCTGTGACCGTCATAGCGATCCTAGGAACATGACAAGTTGGTGCATATCAGCCTTCTTCATCTGTACCACGGAAACCTCCACATACTTCTTCAACGCTGCAATAAGGTCTTGGTCGTCCCCATTGCCAAGATTCCTAATGCGATCTATGACCCTGAGGGCGCTCCGTGCATAGCGCGCTGAGCTAGCCGTAAACTCCTCCAATCGAACGTAGGTCTCCGAAATCTCTTCGTGGGGCCTGATTCGCCAGATTACCATTGATCTTTCGACTATTTCTTGATTCAGCACCCGTTCCGCGCCGTGCCGCTCCATCGAGCTTAATATCTCCGATCTGTCCTGATTCACCAATTCCCACCCAATGCACCCCTTGGGGTTGCGGCATCTCACGAGCGATTACTGTCCTTGGGTAAGGGTTAGTGATACCCGATACCCCACGAGCGACTCCGAGAGCCAACACATGCTCGGCGGCCCTCACGGCAAGCCTCCGCCCAGCAGGACAACCCTTGCTAGGCCCAACAGCTATGAATTCAGTCTCAACTGGGTAGAAAAATGTATGGCCGTTGGGACTAGACGTGGCGCGCTCTGGCCCCGCTCCGCTCCCTCGCAAGCCGCCCGCCGCCTCAGTCATCCAGCAGCCCGTTCTGCGCAGCCCACACCACGATCTCCTGCTTCGAGTCGACGCCCAGCTTGACCTGGATGGTGTAGATGGCGTTTCGGATGGTGACCACCTTGACTCCCCTTGCCGCCGCGATCGCAACGTATGACATGCCCCGGCAGAACGACACGAGTATCTCCCTCTCCCTCTGGGTCAGGTTGACGTCCTTCGCTCTCGCCCCGCTCCGAATCCTGTCGAAGACCCGCCTTACCACCTCTGTCGGCAGACGCATCTCGCCCGCAGCCGCGCTCTTCATCATGCCCAGGACCTGGTCCATCCCGGCCACCTTCTGAAGGTAGCCGGGCCGCTCCGGTCACGCTGGCGCCCCCGACCGGTCCCGTAGGCTCGACGATGAGGCGTCCACCCAGCCGCTCGGCGTACGCCCACATGCTTGCGAAGCCGTGGCCTTGTTCCTCCTATTGCAGAGACACCCCCCCTTAGAGCAACCACATTGTCGCCGCAAGAGTGTGCAATTCCTTTCAGAGCAAACACACGGTCGCCTAAAGAGCAAAAAAGTTGCAAAAACACACTCTCTAAAAGCTAACAAAATTGCTGCCGAGAAAGTGTGATTAGGCACTTACCAAACCGATAGAGAGCCGCTACCGTTTTCATGGGAATGTGCGTAAGAAGAGTGACAAGGTAGGTGGAATCACAGGCTTCCACGCTACGCCCGGACAGCCGAGGAGGGTCGTAGGTCCCTCTTATCCGAAACGTTGCGAGGGAGGCATTCACATGGCGTTCGACAGACCGGTCCAGGCACGTGAGGCGGCGTGCAGCATGACGGCCCCTGCCGTCGCTGCGCCGCTCGCCTCGGGCTTCGCCGCCCATAGCGGCGTAGCTCAAATGTTCACCCCCCCCCCCCCGATTTTTGGACTCGGCTGGCCGGGGGTAGGTCATGACCGCCTACCGGCGTCTTACGGCGCTTCCACTGCTGGCGTCTCTTCTGCGCACGACCCGGCGGCTCACGTCCAGCCGGTTCTCCCCGTCCGGTAAGTCCCTCCCTTCCTCTCCCCTAGTCCTCACCACCCCCCGTCGCTTTGCGCCGCTCACGCTGCTGCTCATCGCCCTGCTGGCGCTGGGCGGCGTGCTCCTCTGGTCAGCGCCTACGGAGGCGCAAACCACGACGCGCATCCTCGTGAGCAACGTCGGGCGAGGCGCCGATGATAGCGTCAGCACCAGCGGCAACGCCCATGCGCAGCTCTTCCACACGGCCGGCGCCACGCACGGCTACACGCTGACCAGCGTGATCGTGGTCTCAGAGGACACCCAGGGCGACGACTTCGATGTCGACATCTGCGAGGTGTCTTCCAGCGGGTTTCCAACCTCGCGCTGCACGGCCCTTACGCGGCCGGGGAGCTTCACGGCCGGGAACCTGAAGTTCACGCACCCCGGCCTTTTCCTCGAGGCGAACACCGACTACACCGTAGTAATCAAGCAGATCGGCTCCCAGTACGTCACGCTCGACTCGACCACCTCCGGAAGAGAGGATTCCACCGGCCTAACGGGGTGGAGCATCAAGAACAAGTACGATGTCAAGGTCAGCGGCGACTGGGAGCACAAGAGCGGGAGCAACGAGGCCATCCAGATCACCGTCAATGGCTATGAAACGACGGCGAACACTCGCGCCACCGGCCGGCCGGTGGTCCTGGCTTCCGCGGAGGGCGCCGGCATCCTGTTCGCCGACACTGAGAACATCGCCGACGCTAACGGGCTCCCCATTGACACGAGCAATACTTGGGTCTTCTTCACCTGGACCTACCAGTGGGTCCGGGTCGACGGCAACACCAGGACCAACGTGGGCGGCAACTCGGCCAGTTACCAGCCTGTCGCCGCCGATGTCGGCAAGCGGATCATGGTGAGAGTCTCGTACACGGACAGGGGCAACTTCTCGGAGACCGTGAACAGCCTGCCCTTCGGCCCGATCGTCGAACCGGACCCGCTGCCCGCGTCGACGCTGGTCAGCAACACGGGCCAGTCGTCGACCACGGCGAACATCACCAAGCGGTACGCCCTGGGCTTCAGGCTGGGGGATCACGGCCAGGGCTACGAAATCTCCAGCGTCTCCATCGACCTCGCCGCGGCCCCGTCCCGCCTGACCGTCTCCCTGTGGAGCGGCGGCGTTGAAGGGGGCTTTCAACCCAATAGCGCGTACAAGCTATTCGACTTTGAGAACCCGCGCTCCTTCACGGCCGGCCTGAACAAGTTCATGGCCCCGGCGGGCGCGTTCGCGTACCCGAACGTCAACTATTTCGTCGTGCTGTCGGGTTTCGGCTCCACGCTGTCGATCAAGGAGACGACCTCAAACAACGAGGATGCGGGCGGCGAGACGGGGGCCGTCATCTACGACGACGCGGCCGTCCGGGCGTTGAGCGACACTGGACACTGGGTGATTTCCGACGACCGCGCCAACGTGCTGCGCCTGGCCGTCGAGGGCTCGAAGCGAGTTCGCGGCATCCTGGCTTCAAACTACACGCAAAGCCCCATCAATGATAAGGGCACTGAAGACACTTCTGACGACGTCGCGGGTCCTCCTCAAGAGATCATATCGGTCGGCGACGAAATTGGTTTCGGGATCGAACTCGGAGCAGCGGACCGCTACCTCATCCGCGGTGTTTCTTTCAACATGGACGACACAAACCCAAGCGGCAGCGGATTTACCAACCCCTTCGACCTGCGCTCGGGTTCCCGGACGGGGACCAAGCAGTTCAGCCTGACCAATACACGTAAGGCGCCCGGCCTGCCGGTATGGACGGCCCCGCAAGGCGCAACCGTGACAGGAGCCTCAGGCGGCCAGGAATACGTCTTCGACCATCCTGTTGGCCAAGATACTGGCCCCGAAAGGACACGGAGACGAGAGGCCACCTTAGAACGCGTTGCAGGCGCCTTTGTCGATGGCGTTGACGACCCGGCGGCGGCGGGCGTGAGCTTCACCGGCGCAAAGGGGGATGTAGCTCTGAACTATCCGTACATGGCCGTGCTCGGCGAGCCACTCAACGCGATGGTGCAGAACCTTGGGCAGACCGACAACGGCTCCGTCTCCGTCGGCGCCACCAACAGGGTGGTGTCGCAGGAGTTCACGACCGGCTCCAACGATTTCGGCTACCGCCTGCAGGGCATCGGCGTCAACATCGAAGGCGGCCACGGCGACTATCCCGACAATCCGGCCTCCGTGTCGGTGGCCGTGCACGAGGACGCCCGTTCCCGGCCGGGCAGGAAGCTGTTCGACCTGGTCAGCCCCACCGATTTCGCGCCGGGCCACAACTTCTTTGAGGCGCCGCCGGGAACGCACCTGGCGCCGGAAACCAACTACGTGATGGTCTGGAGATACGTGAGAGGCACGACCCACCGATTGCAGCGGACCGCGAGCAACGGCGAGGACTCGGGCGCGGCTACGGGCTCCAGCATCGGGGACGTGTTCTACCTGGGAGCCGACCTGGATAGCCTGTCCCCGCACACGAATGACATCATCACAGGCAACTCGCTGGAGATCGCGGTGTACACCGAGACCAACACGAAGTCGCCCTTTGCGACCGACGACACGGAGCCGGAGACGGAGGGCCCCTTCGTGCCCTTCACGTTCGGCGACGGCTACACCGTCACGTGCTCCGCCCCGCCGGCCGAACACTGCCCAACGTACGACACCATCGCCGGCGGGGATCGCTCCTTCCTGTCAACGACCATGACGGTGGGTAGGTCCCAAGTGACCGTTTCGGGAAATACCGTAACAATAATCGGCTTCAATCCCGACACGGGAACTCTTGGGTCAAACGAATTTACTTACCGTGGAACAAGGTACTCGGTAGTCAACCTCGCCAGGGCACAGATTGACACCGGCTCGCTCACAATCGATTCCCTCAACTTCACAATTGCCCCGCTATTCCCAACCACATTCGAGCCAGACCTCGCACTGGAACTCGGTGGGCAGAGATTCCTCCTCAGCGAGGCCAACCAAAGCATAGACCTCTTCAGGAACGTCACCCGTTCCTCATGGAGCAACCACGGGCTGACCTGGGCGGAGGACGACTCCGTCTCAGTGAAACTCGTCGGCCCCCCACTGCCGAACGCTTACGGCTACCGGACCATCTGGACGGCGCTGATGACGACGGACACAATAGGAAGCACTGCTTTTGTCGGATACAACCGTGCTACTGCGAGCCATGCCGGCGATTTAACCAACAACCTGATCGTGACCGGGCGGGATGAAACTGTAACAATCGGGACTCCAGGCCAGCCCCGGTACCCCTGGATCGGGTATGAGATTGAGCAGATCTCTGACATTACCACCCAAACGCAAATATCATTTGATCGAAATGCCTACCCCAGCGCTGACGAGGTTGCCGGATGGACGCTGACGCTTGGCGGTGGTGTGGAGCTGCCCTTCGCGGACGCGCAGCTTGCGCATGCTACTACTCCGTGGGTATGGCAATTTACCCACGCTCCGGGCTGGAGCGCCGGGGACCAGGTATTGGTCTCCATCCGCAACGACGAGGTGCAGAACCGGGTTGGCCAGACCGCTGGGGAAGAGGAGCGGGCAGGCGAGGTGAAATTCAAATCAAGAAGATACACCTCAGTAGATGATAACGGCAACATCGTCTACGGGAAGACCCACTTTAGCTACGACCACGAACCCGACAAGTTCGGCCCAGCAGACGGGTGGGAGCTGCGGCGTCTGAACGTAACGACCGATAAGACCGGAGACACGGACCCGGTCTGGATCACGGCCACATTCAGAACCCACGGCTCCGGGGCCGCCGCCCGGGCCTGGCAGGGCTATTGGGAAGGGCAGTTCGACGATTTCCACACGCTGTTCCTCAGGTGGATCTACAACGTTGACGGCAAAGGAAAGGGCGAAGCCACCTACACGCTCCCGCTCAGAGCGGCCAACGGCATCGCGCGCTCCCAATCAGGCCGCGACGTCACCTTCACATGGGAGCGCACGTACAAGGAATTTCAACGAAAACACCTGGACCTGGCAAACCACGCCGCCATGAGCGCGCACATGCTGGCCCCGCCACAGCCCGCCACGGCGAGGGCCGGCGGGGAAGGCGGTGACGGAGATACTCGCCAGAGGCAATACGTTCCGACCACCGTTACGTCCGTCGATTTCACCTCCAACCCGGGCACCGACCGGGTCTACGGCCTTGGCGACACCATCCAGGTGACCGTCGCCTTCAGCGACGACGTGACGGTCAGTTACAACAGTTCAAAGAAGCACGCCGCCGAGGTGGACCTGGAGCTGGGCGGCCAGACCAGGACGGCCCACTACGCGAGGACCGACGGCAACAAGGTCATCCTCGAATACACGGTGGTGCCGGGCGACGAAGAAACCTTCGCGCTGCTGCTCCCGCCCAGCAGCCTGAGGTTGGATGTAAAGGTCACCGAGACCCAGACCGGGACCAAGAACTGGGTACGGGACAGCTGGATACGGGACTCCGAGGGTCGGGACGCCGTGCTGGACCACATTGGGCTCGGCAGCACCGCCCACCGGGTGGACGCGGTCAGCCCCGAGTTCGCCAGCGCCCAGGTCTCGACCGACGGCGCGCAGGTGGCGGTCACCTTCAACGAGAGCATCAAGTCCCCGGCCATCCTGAGAGCCTTCGGCGTGCAGACCAGCCTCCTCCAGAGCCTGGCGCTGGACGTCCGGGTGGACGGGGAAGTGGCGGCGCGCAGCGACGCCGCGGTGTCCGGAGACACGGTCACCTTGACGATGGCGGAGCCGGTCACCCAGGGGCAGACGGTGGCCGTGTCCTACGACAACCTCTTCGTCGAGACGGGTGAGTCCATCTTAGAGGACCTATATGGCAATAATCTGCTCACGTTCACCGGGCAGCCGGCGACCAACGGGTCCACCCTTGCCGACGTGGACCGCCCCGACGGGGGGCTGGCCCTGAGCCGGACCGACCTTAAGATCGATGAAGGCGAGAGCGGCACATACACCGTGGCGCTGGCGTCCCAGCCGGCGGACGACGTCACCGTGGCCATCGGCCAACGTCCGACGGGCCGGGCGACGGTGAGTCCCGCCAGCCTGACCTTCACCGCAGACAACTGGAACACGCCCCAGACGGTGACGATCACCAGCACGGAGGACGCCAACTACGTCGACCGCTGGGTGCTCCTCCGGCACGTCGCCACGGGCGACGACTACGGCGCATCCGCCGCCGCATGGCTGATCCTGCGCGACACCTACAACGTGAGGACCACCCCGGCCAACACCAGGGCCACCGGCAGTCCCACCATCGGCGGGACGCCCCAGGTGGGCCAGACCCTGACCGTTGACACGTCGGGTATCTCCGACGCCGACGGGTTGACCCACGCGTCCTACACCTACCTGTACCAGTGGATCCGGAATAACTCCAAGATAGCGGACCAGACGGACTCCACGTACACCCTGGGTCTCGCGGACGAAGGCAAGACCATAAAGATCAAGGTCTCCTTCACCGACGATGCGCACAACCAGGAGAGCCGCACCAGCGCGCCGACGGAGGCGGTGGCGCCCCCGCCAAACACCTTGGCAACCGGGGAGCCCACCATCGGCGGGACGCCCCAGGTGCGCCGGACGCTGACCGTGGACGCCTCGGCCATCGAGGACGCCGACGGGATGGAGAACGCCGTCTTCAGGTACCAGTGGTTCGCCACGAAGTCGTCCACCACGTATGAATATGCGGGAGAGACGGACTCGACCTACAAGCTTGTCCCGGCGGACGAGGGCCACACCTTCCACGTGGAGGTCTCCTTCACCGACGACCGCGGGTACAGCGAGACGCTGACCAGCCCGGCCACGGAGGCGGTGGCGGCCGCCGCCCCGAATTCCGAGCCCACGGGCCTTCCCTCCGTCAACGGCACGCCCCGGGTCGGCGAGACGCTCACGGCGGACACCTCGGCGATTGACGACCCCGACGGGCTGACCAGCGTGGCCTACCGCTACCAGTGGATTTCCAGCCAGACGGTCATCGACGACGTAACCGGAACCAGCAACATCCTCAGCATTGAAATACCGGGAGAGACGGGCCAGACCTACACGCTTATCCCAGATGACGAGGGCTCCACCTTCCAGGTCAGGGTGACTTTCACCGACGACGCCGACTACGAGCAGACATTGACCAGCGAGGCCACGGTGGCCGTGGCGCCCCCGCCGAACACCGAGCCGACGGGCCTTCCGGCCGTCACGGGGACGCCCCAGGTCGGCGAGACGCTGACGGCGGACACGTCGGCCATCGATGACGCCGACGGGCTGACCAACGCAACCTTCGAGTACCAGTGGCTCCACAACCAGTCGGTCGTCGACGCAAACACCGGGACCAGCTACTACATCAACGTCGAAATGCCGGGAGAGACCGGCTCGACCTACACACTGGCCCCAGCCGACAAGGGACGGACCTTCGCGGTCAGGGTCTCCTTCACCGACGACCGCGGTACCACCGAGTCCCTGACCAGCCGCAGTACGGTGATCGTGGCGGCCAGGCCGAATTCCGAGCCGACGGGCCTGCCCGCCATCACGGGCACGCCGCAGGTGGGCCAGACGCTGACGGCGGACACGTCGGCCATTGACGACGAGGACGGGCTGGAGAACGCCGTCTTCAGATACCAGTGGTTAGCCAGCAAGTCGGGCGTCATCCTTGTATTACTGGGAGAGACGAGCTCGACCTACACACTCGCCCCGACGGACGAGGGCTACACCTTCCAGGTGCAGGTGAGCTTCACCGACGATGCGGACAACCAGGAATCCCTGACCAGCGAGGCCACTGAGGCGGTGGCGGCGGCGGCTCAGGCGCTCCTCACGGCCGCATTCCAGGGCCTGCCCGACAGCCACGACGGCTCCACAGCCTTCACCTTCCGCGTCCTCTTCAGTGAAGATGTCGGCGTCAGCTACGTGAACATGCGCGACGATGCTTTCAGCCTCTCTGAAGGCGACGTCACCGGGGCACGCAGAGTCGACGGACGCAACGACCTTTGGGAGATCACCGTCGAACCCGACGACAATAGCGACGTTGGCATCACCCTCCCCGCCAACCGGTCCTGCACCACCACAGGAGCAATCTGCACCAGGGAAGACAGCCCGCGGCAGCTGACCAACAGTCCCACTGCGACCGTAACGGGGCCCGCCGAGGCGCCGCCCACCAACACGTCAGCCGCAGGCGCGCCCACGATCAGCGGCACTCCCCAGGTTGAGCAGACCCTCACCGCGGACACGTCCTCGATCACAGACGAGGACGGCCTGACCAACGTTTCCTACAGCTACCAGTGGTTGGCCGGAGGGTCGGACATCGCGGGGGCCACCGGCTCGACTTACACGCTCACCGCCAGCGAGCAGGGACAGACCATCCAGGTACGGGTGACCTTCACCGACGACGCCGATAACGAGGAGACCCTGACCAGTGCGGCTACCGTGGCCGTTACGGCGGCGCCCAACCGAGAGGCCACGGGCAAGCCCACCATCGGCGGGACGCCCCAGGTGGAAGAGACCCTTACGGTGGATACGTCGAACATTGCCGACCAGGACGGACTGACTAGCGTCTCCTACAGCTACCAGTGGATCGCAGGGGGGTCGGACATCGGCGGGGCCACCGGCTCCACCTACACCCTGACCGCCAGCGAGCAGGGAAAGACCATCCAGGTGCGGGTCACCTTCACCGACGACGCCGATAACGAGGAGACCCTGACCAGCGCGGCGACTGCCGAGGTGACGGCGGCGCCGGTGCCGCTCACGGCATCACGGCCGGACAGCCGGTTCCAATCGGCTCGCCACAATGGCGCAGACGACCGGCCCCAGGTGATAGTCACCTTCAGCATGGCGGTGGCATCGTTCGAGAAGACGACGCCCTCGCTGTCGTTGACCGGCGCCGCGGTGAGGAGCGTGAGACAGCACGAGGAGGACGGGCTGGAGAACGCCTGGATCTTCTTCCTGGACCCCGACGGCTCCGACGACATCGTGTTCAGCCTCGTGACCGGCCAGGCGTGCGGTTCGGGCGGAATCTGCACGGAGGGCGGGACAACGCTGTCCGGAGGGGTGCAGGTCACCCTCCCCGGGCCGGAGGAAGAGGAGCAGGAAGAGGCCGGAGACGACCAGCAGACGCCCGAAAGCCCTCCGCCCGCGCCCACGAGCCTGACGGCGACGGTCAACGCGGACGGGCACATCGTGCTGAGCTGGACGGCCCCCAATGACGACTCGATCACGGGCTACCAGGTCCTGCGGCGTCGCCCCAGTGAGGGCGAGAGCGCCCTGCTGGTGTACGTGGCGGACACCGAGAGCACGGCGACGACCTTCACCGACACCGGCGTCACCGCGGGGGTCAAGCACGTGTACCGGGTGAAGGCCATCAATGCGGCGGGCCTGAGCGGCTGGTCCAACTACGTCAACCCGACGCCTTAGGGCCGGGGCAGTGTACCGCTCGCAACGGATTGTCCCAGGTATCGGGGGCAGACAGGCGGCGGAAGCGTGCGATTCTCGTTCCGCCCCGCGGACCGGATACGGGACGGCATGGGCGCTCCCGCCGGAAAGGACCCCGATGGGGTTCCTGCGGAAGGACCGGCGTCCATGCCGAGACAGCGGACACATCACAGCAGAAGGACCTACGTCTTCCCCGACGACTTCCCGCAGCGCCTGGTGCGCTTCAAGGAGGAGTCGGACCTGCCGTGGGCGGAGATCGCCCGCCGTCTCGGGACCTATCCCCACACCGTGAAGCGGTGGTGGAAGGAGGGGGTGCGGCCCCATTTCCGGCACCAGATGGCGCTGCTGGACCTGGCCGACGACCTGGGCCTGGGCCATCTGTTCACCGACTGGAGCATCCGGCGGGAAACGGGGAATGGGACGCCCGGCTCCGCCGGGGGCGAGCGCAGTTCCGCCAGGGTCCTCAGACCGGCGGCGCCGCCGCGATGCAAGAGCCCAGAGCGAAAGGCGGCGCATCGGCGGGGCGGCCGCGACCGCAGGGGCTGAAACGCAAAAAAAGGCAGCATACATTGGCGTGCCGGGGGAAGGACACCGCAATTCGGTGTCCTTCCCCCGTAGGTCTCTAGGCCGCTGCCGGCTCCGGCTGCTTGAGCATGGCGGAGTAGCCCGGCATCAGGACGGGCGTCATCGACACCCGGCCCGCGCCGTCGTACCCGGCGCGGTAGGCGTACTCCGCCTTCGCGCCCCAGGGCACCCGGCCGCCGACCCGGACGGCGGGACCGCCGAGCCTGCCGCTGCGCCCCGGCCCACCCGCGCCGTGCACCACCATGCCGCTCCGCTCGCCCTTCCGCCAGCCCAGCACCTTCACCTCGGCGGGCATGACCTGCTCCTCCGACTTCGTGTGCTTGAACAGCACGGCGTGCAGCCTCTTCAGGACGCCCGCCGACGGAGTGGACTTGCCGTTCATGATGAGGGAGAGGTACGAGGAGCTGATGCCGGCGCGCCGGGCGACCTCGTTCTGGCTGAACCCGTGAGCGTCCATGCGGTCCCACACGGCCTTCGCGTCGACGCAGGCAAGCTGCGCTGACGCGACCGTCGCCTCGGCCTCCAGCGCCGCCTCGACCAGCGCCTGGACCCTCACGCCCATGTTGCTGCGGCCCCGGGACACCATTGACATGTAGCTGGCGGACACGCCGACCCGCTCGGCCAGCTCCCGCATGGTCATGCCCAGGGCGCGGGCGCGCTCCCGGACGTAGCTGCTCTGCCCGCTCACCACGCTCGCCGGGCGGTTGGCGCACTGCGCCGGGGCAACCTTCGCCGGGGCCTTGAGCGCCGACTCGATCCGGGTCTGGACCTTGACGCCCATGTTGCCGTGGCCGCGGGCGACGTGGGTCATGTATCCGTAGGACACCCCGGCGCGGTCGGCCAGGTCCCGCATGGTCAATCCCATCTCGCGGGCGCGCTCCCGGATGAAGCTGCTCTCGCCGGTCACCACGCCGCCCTGTCGGTAGACGGTCCCCTGGCCGGGAACCTCTCCCAGGACCGCCATAACCTTCTGGCGCATCTTCGGCGTCCACGGCCTGCGCCCGTTCGCAAACTGCGACAGGTAGCCCGCACTCACGCCCATCATGGCCGCGAGTTCCTTCATGGTGACCCCCCGCCGCCTCGCAGCCGCCCGCAGCTCGCTCTCCGCCGTCCTCGTCGTCGTCTCCGTCGTCCGAGTGCCAGTCGTCTGTGTTGCCGTCGTCATCGGTCCGTCCTCCTTCTGTTGTGTTGTGTTGCCTTTGGCCTGCGCCCGCCTGCGGGCAAAGAAGAAGGGCCGCCTCGAACGAACGAGACGACCCTTGTGGATGGGGATGTGTGGTGAGAGCCGGAGGCCCCGCCGTCAGCGGCGATGGACCTCGTTGACGTGCATAGACGCCTCCTTTCGGTTGTTGACACCCGCGCGGCATCCACGGCGGGAGTCGGTGGTGATGGGTTGACGCTGGACGCACTCCGCCCACGGTCGGATGCCGGACGCGGGAGACGGAGCGGGGGTGAAGAAAACGCAGCTCGCCCCAGAGCCTGCCCCGTACTTGATACGGGGGTGATTCGTCGGGGAATCGACTCCGGGGGAACTGCTATGGGGGAAGCGGCTGTTCTACGACTTCATCGGAGGCCAGCGCATGGGAGAAAGGCGCAGCTTGCCCAGGGTGGATACCGTCAGTGGGGAAGCTGCGAGACGGGAAGCGGCCAGCCTGCTTTCATCGGCAGACCGGCGCATGTCGAAGCTGCGGCCCGGCTGCGTGTCAGCCATGCCGCAGAGCATGAGGAGCCAGCCGGGGTGACAAACCTGTCTGCAACAGGCAGGCGCACTCCGACCGACCAAGTGAAGACGAGGCGCAAGGGGCGCGCTCCGTCCCGGCAATCCAACGGCGAGAGCGATCGACTCCCAACGCCAGACCGGTGTCCAGCGACGGAAGCGATCAACTCCCAACCACCGGACGGGTGTCCAACGGGCGAAGGGCTTATCACTCCAACCGCCGGACTGGACCGAGGACGAAGGGCTAAGCCAACTCCGTCGTTTCGGCCCGCGCTGCCTGCGAAGGACCAGCGTCAACTCCGCTTCGGCAGCATTCCCTCGTGGGCGACCGGGGGAGAGCGAATCATCCTCCGGTCATGCCCGTGCAACAGGGACCACGCACCCAGGTTTCTATGGTCGGAAACCTTGGAGAAAGCCAAACAGCGCAGTCATTATCACCCGGCCCGCCACCGCGATGAGAGGGCCTGCAGGCCCCCTTCCGCAGATTGCGGCCAAAGTGTTCACAAAAGTTGACCGCGACTCCCCGCACTCGGAGCCTGCTACTTCCGCCAGAGCCACAGGGTGAGCACGCGCCGGAGAAGCTCCCACCTTGCCCGCGCTCTACGCGTGTCGTAGAGCGCGGTCCTTCGCCAGCCGGTCTGCCCGTCCCGTGCGAAGCCCCGCAGCGGGTACGTCTCCGGGGGCAGCGTCATCCCGTGCTCTTCCAGCAGCGTCAGCTCCACCGTCAGCAGCCGCTCCTGGGTCGCAAGCCACGACGGACCCCTGCCCCGGCTGGGGTGCGCGGCCTTCAGCTCCCGCCACTCGACGATCAGCGCCCAGGCGTCGGCGAACACCTCCTCGTCGTCCTCGGCGGGCTCGCGGGTCACGAGATCGGGGAACTCCCGCCTGAGCGTGACCCTCCCCCTGGGCTGGCCGGGCCTGGGCGTCGCCGCTTCTCCCCGGGCTGACCCGTCGGCCTGGGGCTGCGCCAGCCTTGTCTCCAACTCCCTGAGCGCCCTGGCCTGCTCCTCCCGCCCGGCCCGCATTGCGTCCTCCAACGCCCTGCGTCCCACCCGCATCTCCTTCCCCTGCGCCTCGACGACGCCCTCCAGCTCCTCCAACCGCTTCTCCAGACCGTCGTTGCGCTCCCGCTGCCGGTCGGCGGCGGAGCCGATGCCCTCCTGCAACGCCCGCTCCAACGCGCCCCGGACCCGCCGGGACAGCACGCCCTCGTCCAGGCTGGCGCCCAGCGTCCGGTGGTCGAGCCCCAGGACCGCCGCCGCTCCCTTGCGCCCGTGCTCCCGTTCCAGCTCTTGCAGCAGCGCCATGAGCCGCACGTGCTGCATGTCCTCCACGCTGTTGCTCTTGCCGAAGACCGGCTTCCTCGCTTCCATCGACACGCCTCCATTCCAGACTTTCGACCCCGGCCCGGCCCCAGACGCCGGCCCCAATTTCCACGGGCTGCGTCTTGTCAACCAGTGTGGGTGGTTTTGCTCGATTTCGCCGATTTTCCTGGCTGCGATTTGTTCACCACTATGGCCCGTTTTGCACCCTGCGGGCGGAACGTGCCCTTACGACAAAGTGTTCACTTTTTACGTCCTGTAGGGGGGGATTTCCCCCTGTTTTAGCTACGAAACCACGACCCACGACAAATTGTCGCCAAAGTCCTTTCTCTGTACACCCCAATGACATCACGGAAGGGGTGTCCAAACCAAGGGCCTATAGGGGCGCTCATATGAGTACCCCTTCAAGTAGTTATGCAGGGCGTCCCGGTTGTCCACACTCTTTCGGGACAGCGGCGAATCGCTGATTCGCGGCAATAGGCAGGGAGGTGAACATCTTGGCGCTGAAATCGAAACTCCGGTCTTTCAGTCGGTTTATTCCCCTGGCATCCGCGCTGCTATTGGCGGCGCTCCTGGCGATCCCCGCAAGCAACATCGCCCTGGCCCAGACCCCGCCCGGCGACGAGATAACCCTCGTCAACGCCGACCGGGAGTTCGTCGAGCGCAAGAAGGGCGGCGAGTTCGTCGCCCGGCCCGTCTTCGACCGCGAGATCGCGGACCTCTTCTACGCCGTCCGCGACGCCGACACCGGCGACTGGATAAGCGCCATGTACCGGGTCAAGGGGGGCGAGAAGGAGCGCAGCGACGGCTGGGAGTACTCGTGGGAGTACCCCGACCTGGACGAGCAGCCCGACCTCGACCGCGACAGGGCGTACCTGTTGGTGATGCTGGCCGTCGCCGAGGACGGCAAGCGGGGCGAGTTCTACAGCGTCATTCCCTTCCACGAGCCGGGCCGCATCTGGGACAAGATCCTCTCCGCCCTCAACCCGGCGCGCTGGGCGAGGGCCTTCGCCGGCTGGGTGGTCGAGGGAGTCCACGGCACCCTCTGCGGCGTCGTTGAAAGAGCGTCCGGCGAGGACGCCGACAACTGCGGGGGCGGGTAGCCGATGAGCGACATCCTCACCGGCACCCCTCCCGACCTCACCTACGCCCACGAGCTGGTCCGCCAGGCGTGGATGGTCGTCTGGGCCATAACAACCGGCGCCCTGGTGGTCATCCTCGGCTGGATGGGCCTGAGCTTCATCGTGAGCGAGCACCTTGGACGCCAGCAGACGGGCTGGCGGGAGATGGTGCCCCGCCTCGTGCTCGGCCTCGTGGCCGCCGCGTCTTCCCTGTGGTGGTGCGCCCTGGTCCTCGACGTGGCCGACGCCGTGTCCGGCTTCATAGCCGTCTCCCTGGGCGTCACCCCCGGAGACCTGCTCAGGGCTCCCCTCGACACGTTCCTCAGAGCCGTCCAGGCCGGGAGCGTGGGCATGGCGCAACTCCTGGCCCTGCTCTACCTGGTCTACGGCTTCTTCGTCCTCTACGTGATCGTGCAGATGGTGCTGCGCCTGGCCCTCATAGACATCCTGCTGGCCCTGGCCCCGATTGCGCTGGGGCTGTGGATATTGCCCCACACGGCGGGCTGGGGACGGCACTGGCTGCGGCTGTTCATGACGACGGTGTTCCAGCAGGCGGTGCAGCTCATCGCCCTGGCCCTGGGAATCGGCTTCCTCAACGAGTTCGCGTCGGTCGCCGCCTTCGAGCCGGTGCAGGACCTGATCTGGAAGCTGCTCATGTCGTTGGCCTTCGTCTACATGGCGACCCGGGTGCCCTCAATGATGGGCAACGCCGGGACCTTCGACTCCTGGCTCTCGATGCTCTATTTCGGCATGAACCTGCCGTCGTCGCTGATGCGCTCGGCCCGGACCATCGGGCTTATGAGCGGGGCGGCGGGAGGGCCGGGCGGCATGGCCGTCGGAGCGATTGCGGCCAGCGCGGGGGTGTCGGCGGCAGCCAGCGGCCTGAGCTCGGCGGCCTCGATGGCGACCCCATCGGCAGGGGGAGACGGCGGCGGAGCGCCCAGGAGCAGCGGGGAGTAGCCCGACCGAGACAACGAAATCACACAGGCGCGGACGACAGAGCGCCGACCAATACCACGACGGAGGCGGAGAGATGTGCAGCTAACGGAGCTTACGGACTTCGACCGATAGAGACGAGCGGAACGCTCGATAACAGAGAGGAGCAAGGAATGGAAGACCTTACACAGACCATATCGAACCTGGTGGGCATCCTGCTGGGGATCGTCGGCGCGGTGGGCGTCGGATTCTTCATCTACGGCGCGTACTTGTACCTGACGGCCAGCGGAGCGCCCCACCAGATGGAGCGCGGCAAGAGCGCAATGATGACCGCCCTGGCGGGCATCGTCCTGGCCCTGGTCGCCTACGGCGTCGTGGAGCTGGTGATGAACGCCGTGGTGGACCCCGGAATCGACATCGACGACGTGCTGCCCGAGCCGGAAGCCCCCGGCGGCGGCACCAGCAGCACCCCCACCGGCTAGGCCGGCGTGAGAAGGGAGGAAAGAAAGACATGAGAGAACACGAGGTACCGACTCACGTTCAGGCCGAGGACCGGGTGCTGCTGGGATTCACCTTCCCGCAGGTCGTGGCGGTGACGGCGGTGTGCGCCCTGTCCTACGGCGCATACCGCTACGCCCCGGTCGGCCCGTCCGAGGTGCGGATGGCCCTGGCCGTCCTCTTCGGACTGGTCGGCATCGTCATGGTCGTCGGGAAGATTGGCGGTCGGCGGCTGCCGTTGGTGGCCGCCGACCTGCTGAAGTACCGGCTGGGGGCGCGGCTCTACGCAGGGCCGGTCTCCCAGCTGGTGAGGAGCGAGCCGCCCGCGCCCCCGCAGCCGGTCAGGAGCGGCCCCTGCCCGCTGAGCCTGATGGCGAAACGCGCCGGACGCGCCCTGGCGAGGCTGCGCAAGAACAGGAAGACCCGCAAGAACAAGGAGCGCCGCAACGGGCGGATGCGCTGGTTCGGCAAGCGCAGGAACAAGGACGCCGGGAACGGGCGCGGACAAGGGCATAAAGCCGAGACCTTGCAGAGCAGACGCAGGAAGCCCCGCATGGGCTGGATTCCGGTCGTGGCCCTGGCCGTCCTCATGGCGGCGGTCGTGGCCGTCCCGGAGTCTGCCCTGGCCGACGACCACGAGCCCTGGCGGGACGAGATCGACTTCGAGTTGACCGAGCCTGTGGAGGGACGCCGGATATTCGTCGAGGGGCTCACCGTCTCCGGCGACCGTGCCGCCGTCACCCTTCGGGCCGCCACCGCCCTGGACATCCGGGTGCGGGCATTCGGCGGGCCGCAGGGAACGTGGCTGCGCTTCTGGGGCTCGGCAACGCTCGCCGAGGGGGAGCGCATCGACTACTCCCTCCCCCTGCACGGACCCGCGCCGTCCTTCACGGTGTCCTGGGAGGACACCCTCGGCCAGGCCGGGGCGCTGACCGTCGAGCATGACCAGATCCCGTACCCGCTCCCTGAAATCGACGGGGAGCTTTGCGACGTCAGGCTCTCGTCCCTGGGCTGGACGCCGGGAGCAGTCAGCGGCGTCATCACGGCCGAGTGCGTCACGTCCATCGAGCACCCGGTCGAGCTCCAGACGGTGGCCGGGCACGAGAGCGTCACCCAGACGTCCCTGATGGACGCCCAGGTGACGGCGGTCACTGGAACCGTCACCGCCTCGACGGGAGCGTCGAGCACAAGCGTCGCCTTCATCCCCGACGGCGAGACCCGCTTCCGGCTGCCCATCGGGAATGGTCAGGCGATTCACGCCGTGAGCGTGGACGTGAGCCTGGAGGCGAGCCTCAGCATACCCATCCCCCCGTTGACCGTGCTCACCCACCACCCGGAGCGGACGGAGGAGCGCACCGAGACGGTGAGCCTGTACCGCCCGGGGGCCAGCGACTCCGACAGCGACAGCGACACCATCACCGTCACCCACGACGACGGCACCACGACGGAACACACCGTCTCCGCCTACGCCTACGCATACGTGCCGGCCAGGACGATCGACAAGCAGGTCACGCTCACCATCGTCCACCCCGAGCACGTGAAGGCCGAGGTGGTGGAGCGGGCGGCCGTCACGGGGAGCAGGGACGAGTCCCTCGCCCTTGCGTCGTCCGGCGTCGGCAGCGACGACCCCTTCGAGGCGCTGGTCCTGCCCCAGCCGGAGCCGGAGGACCCGCCTGCCGAGCAGGAGCCCGCAGACGGCCTGCGCCAGTGGTTCGACCTGCTGGGATGGGAGTGGCCCTGGTGAGGCGGGTATTGGCAATGACGATTCTGGCCGGGGCTGCGCTGGCGACCACCGGCGCGGCCCCGCCGGAGGAGCAGGAGATGCTCCGCCAGTTCGACCGCGTGCTCACGGCGATGGTCTACGCCGCCGCCGGCCTCTGCCTCTTCGCCATCGTCTGGGCCGGCTTCATCCTGATGGCCGAGGGGGGCGAGGAGCGGGGCGGGGGCAAGGCCAAGACCGCCGTCGTCATGGCGGTGGTCGGGCTGGTTCTGGCCCTGTCGGCCAAGGGCGTGGCCGCGCTGCTCAGCAGCGGCCTCGTGGACTTCCCAACCCCCTAGAGAAAAGGAAACGAGCGAATTGAAGAAGCTGCTTGAACGAATCACGAAACGCGGAGGGGAGACGCCGGAGGGCGGACTCCCCACGGAACCTGGCGGAACGACCGAGGCTGCTCCCAAGCTCCCGCCCGAGCTGCCCCCGTTCTTCATGCTGTCCCCCCTTGACAACGGCGGCCCGGTTCGTTCATGATAAGAGTATGACTAGGTATTACTGCAAAGGGTAAAAAATATGCCCAGGACCACGAAGGTCATCAGCTTCTCCATGCCCCCGGAGTTGGCGGAGCAGGTGCAGCAGATGCTCAAGGAGGATGACCGCACCATGAGCGAGTTCCTCCGCGAGGCCATCCGGCTGTACATGGAGGAGCGGGAGTGGCTGCGGCAGGAGCGCCGCCAACGGGCCGAGGCCCGCAGGAACGACCAGGAATGAGCAAGGAGGACGCACCCATGAATGATAAGACCGACTACACCCCCGCAGCGCTCTACGCCAGGGTGTCCAGCGACCGCCAGGACGTGGACCTCTCCGTCTCCGCCCAGCTCAGGGCGCTGAGGGACTACGCCGAGAAGAACGGCTACATCGTCGCCCGCGAGTACGTGGACGAGGCCGAGAGCGGGCGCATCGCCGACCGCCCCGAGTTCCGCAAGATGATCGACGAGGCCGCCAAGCCCAATGCTCCCTTTCAGGAGATTTTGGTCTGGAAATTCAGCCGGTTCACACGCAAGCGAGAGCACGCCGTCGCCTTCAAGTCCATGCTCAGGCGCAAGGGCGTCCGCGTCGTCTCCATAACCGAGCAAGCCGAGGACACCGCCACCGGCAGGTTGCTTGAGGGCATCATCGAGAGCGTGGACGAATTCTACAGCGAAAATTTGGCCCAGGAGGTCACGCGGGGGATGCGCGAGGCGGCGTCTCGCGGCTTCTGGGTCGCCAGCAGGGTGCCCTACGGCTTCCGCAAGGTCTACGTCCAGGACGGACCCAAGAAGCGCCCCACCCTGGAACCCGACGAGGATGCGGCCCGTGTCGTCAAGAGCGCCTTTGACATGGCCGAGGCCGGTAGGGGGATGCTGGACATCGCCCGCGCCCTCAACGACGAGGGCATCGCCAGCCCCGCAGGAAAGCTCTGGTCCAAGAACGGCGTCCATCTCCTACTCAGAAACGAAGCCTACACAGGCGCTCTGGTCTGGGGCACGAACGCCAAGGACAAGGCCGACCCGGTGCGCGTCGAGAAGGCGTTCCCCAGCATCGTCTCCAAGGCCCAATTCCGCCGCGTGAAACGGCTGATGCGCTCAAGGGCGCCCAAGAGGACTCACCCCCGCCGCGTCGGGAGCACCTACCTGCTCAGCGGTCTGGTCAAGTGCAAGGAGTGCGACCGGGCGTTCAGCGGGCAGGAGGCCAAGAGCGGCCAGTTCTCCTACTACGTCTGCCAGTCCATCATGAAGCGCGGCAAGGAAGCCTGCGATTCGCCGAGGATCAACGCCCGGCGATTCGAGGAGATGATCGTCGGCAACATTCGCTCCAACATCCTCACCGACGGCAACATCCGCGCCCTGGTAAAGGTGGTGGACGAACGGATGGACGGCGTTGCCGCCGAGCAGCGCAAGCGGCTGGAGACCATCGAGGATGAGCTTGAGGACGTGAAGCGCAAGCTGGGCCGCATCTGGCACTTGGTGGAGACCACCGACACCGACATGGCCGACGCCTCAGACCGCATCAAAGAGCACCGGGAGCGGCAGCGGCGTCTTGAGGCTTCGGCGGAAGAGGCAAGGGCGATTCTCTCCCAGCGCAGGGAGGTCCTGGACGACGTGGAGACCATCACTACCTACGCCCAGGACATGAGCGAGTTCCTGAAGGACAGCGAGCTGACCGAGCGCAGGGCCTTCATCGAGACCTTCGTCAAGGAGATCGTCGTCATGCCCGGCAAGGCTGTCGTCCGGTATACGGTGCCCATGCCGGACGACAGCCCCATACCGGGGAAGAGAACCGAGGACATGGCCCTGAACGGCGGAGTTCTGTCTACCGTCAAGCCAGGCCCACCTAACTGGACTCGAACCAAGCAGCGACCTACTGGCACTGTTCCTCAAAGTGCCAATCCAAAATTCATCGTAAAGGTTCTGCCTTTTATACGGTCGGGGTCACCTAGCCGGATTTGAACCGTGAAAATTTCCTCGCCCTTTACGACTGCACTTCCTAAAGTGGCACTACCCACTGAAAAGTTCTGTCTACAGTACCGCTTGGTCTACCAGAACCCCTTCCTATTGAAGCTAGCCCAACCTTTCCGAGACTACCCTGCACTCATGTCTGGTTTGGCATAAGGGCGCGCGGCTAGACATTGCGTAGTGGAGACGCATCACCTCGTGACCGGGTGAGGGGTTAATTTTGGTCTGCTCTTGAGTGGGCAAGAACAACTGAGAGAGGATGGCAGCTGAGATGCTTGCGGGCAGTGTCGGCGGCCCGGCCCGCTTCGCGAACGTATCAGAGGCAGCGAGAAAGCGGGCCCATAAACAGGCCCCGACTTCCTAAAGTAACTCAGTACGCAGCCGGGATTTGGGTCGGAGGGCCGTGCAGCTAGGCTAGGGCTTAGGCTTCAGGCACTTTTTCTGCACCAGACCTATCTACGGGCGATGGCGCTAGTAGGCTACTTTCGTGTCAGCCGCCACGATTTTGCCTTCTTTGACCTTGTTAACAATGTAAGAGAGATCGCTGATGTATTCTTCGACAACCGGCTTCTGGATTAGGGACAGCATCATGTGTATGGCGTTGGGTTCCTGGATGCGGCTCGTGTACCAGCCTGAGTCGGACATGCCGTCTGCGACGGCGAAAATATCGAATTCACTGGAACCGTAGGTGAAAATGGTCAGCTGCGGGTCTCCGTATGTCTCCAGGCCATCAATGCGATTAACGCCGTCCATTAACGCTTCCCTGATGTGGATGACTTCCTGCGCAATCCGCATATACCCCTCTTCGCCCAGATAGTTCATTACCGCCCATGCGGAGGCTATGGCCCCACCGGGTCGGCTGCCGACGAATGTTTGGGTCGAGTAGAGGCCTTTAGACCATTGGTCGAAGACGAATCCCTGGTATTCCAGGTACTGGGCGTCACTGTAGAGGACCGTGGATGCACCCTTTGCCGCATAGCCGTTCTTGTGTATATCCGCGGAGATGGACCTGACGCCGGGGATGGCGAAATCGAAGTCGGGGATGGGATAGCCCAGCTTCCTGACAAAGGGCGCGATAAATCCGCCTATGCAACAGTCCACGTGGAGCCAGAGGTCTCTGGACTGGGCGAGTTCTCCCAAGTCGCCGATGGGGTCGACAACCCCATGCGGGTACTCCGGGGCTGAGCCGACCATCATGATGGTGTTATCGGTGATGGCGTCGGACATGGCGTCGACGTCAGCGCGGAAGTCGGGGCCCGGGTTTACCCTTACGACTTTCATGTCCAGGAGCTCGGCGGCGCGGTCAAACGCAGGATGCGCCGTGCGCGAGGTCAATATCTCAGGAGCGCCATCGATAGGTCTATTGGCTCGGGCCCAGTCTCGGGCGGACTTTATGGCGAGGAAGATGCTTTCGGTGCCTCCCGTCGTCATGCTGCCGGCAGCGTTCTCTCCGCCGTGAAGCAGCCCGAGGCTCAGGTCTATAACCTCTTCCTCCATTTTGGCGAGGCTCGGGTAGACCTTTGGATAGACTGCGTTCTCGTTGAAGAACATAGCGTACGCGTCGTGGGCGACCTGTATAACATCGTCGCCGGCGTAATAGAGCAGACCTGAGATTTTACCGGTGCGCCAGTTTATATCTCCTTGTCGCGCCTCGGTGAGTTGGTCTTTTAGCTCGTCCCAGTTGGAGCCCGTTTTTGGAAAAGACTTGCCCATAATTCATCTCCTGAGTTGTTCCAAAGAATGTGGAGTATACCGTTTGATTGTACAAAGGTAATGTCAAAAGGAAGTTGCGTCAACAGTATTGCCAAGGTGATGAGAGTGGCGCCCCGCTTCTGACAGGCTTGACGGGTTAACCTAGGACACCTAGAATTCGAACTTGCGCCCACAGAAGAGGCGCTTTTTAGGATATGGGAGGAAAAATGGTCAAGATCGGAAAAACAGCTAAGAAAATGACAAGGGGCCGCGTCATCCTGGGGGTTATGGGCATTCTGCTGATAGTCCTACTGGTGGCAGCGGCCTGTGCAGGTCCTGCCGGCCCTCCAGGTCCTGCCGGTCCCTCCGGAGTTGCCGGCGCAGCCGGCGCCACAGGCGATGCCGGACCCGCCGGCCCGCAAGGCCCACAGGGCCCCGCCGCCGGTGAGGCACCGTTGCCCACGGCGACACCTGTTCCCACGGCAATGCCCGAGCCCACCGCCATGCCGGAACCCACTGCGATGCCCGAGCCTGAGAGCCTTATAAGGCCCCCGTCTGATTGGACAATAGAAAATCCAGCGACGCGCGAGGAGATAGAGGCGGAACTGGAAAATTACAGAGGCCAGACCATAACCTACGGAACTTGGGGCGGCGCCTATACTTCCGCAGAGCAAGTGGCATATTTCGATCCCATTGCTGAACAGTTTGGCATTGAAGTAATTGCGGACGGGACTACCAACCCGAATACGAAGCTGCGACTGATAGCCGAGACCGGCAACTTCGACTGGACCTTCGCCCTGGGGACTACTCCGGTCTTCGCCGAACTTGGTGAGATCGGGCTCCTGGAACCCCTGGACAAGAGCGTGGTCGACAACCGGAGCTTTGCGGGTATCCTGAGGGACCACGCCTACTTCGCCGGCGTAGGAGGAATAGCCTCCGAACCGCTGGCATACAGCACGAACACTTACACCGAAGAGACTCGGCCCAAGTCCATGAAGGACTTCTTTGACGTGGAGACCTTCCCCGGCGTCCGCGCTCTGGACAGTCGTGGATGGACGTGGCTGCGCTATGTGACGGCCGCCTACTGGAGCGAAAACCCCGAGCACATAGGCACAACCGACGGCACCCTTAGCCTCGAACAGATCGATGAAGCCTACACGTACCTGGACGAGCTGAAGCCCCATATCAACGTCTATGCCGCCGGATCCTCCGACTGCCCCACCTTCCTGATCGTAGGCGAGGTGGACATGTGCCTCACGGGCAATGGCCGTTTCGGAGCAGCCATCCTTAACGGCGATCCTCTGCAGATGTCCTGGGAAGCCGGGCACCTCATGACCACATTCGCCCAAGTGATTCCCATCGGCTTGAGAGATGCCGAGCCGGAGAAGTTTGAGCTTACCCAGCTCATCATGGCATACCTCTCCTTCCCGGAGATAAACAACCAGATTTCCCGCTACATCCAGTACTCCCCCATCAACCAGGCATCCTGGGAGCTTCTTGCCGGTCCGGAATTCGACGAAGCGCGGCAGTTCCTGCCCACCTCACCCGCTAACGCCCAATACGGCTGGCTAGTGGACGAAGTATGGCAGACCGGCGTCACCGCCGAGCAAACTGAGCGTTACGTCACCTGGCAAACTACGGGTAGCTAAAGCTGTAGAGAGCTGGTCTTAGGTCATTAGTAGAATTGGTGAGGTCGGGTGTCATGAGAATGTCGCCCGGCCTCACCGCTTTCTTTTTATGGGGCAAAGGCCAAGTAGGGTCATTCCCTGCCCCAACTTCGGTCAACTTTGCCAGATGGAGAGCGACCCGTGTGTCGAGTCTAGTACCGTCGCCCTTTGATCGACATCGGGAACGCAGATGTCACCCAGTACAAGACCTGTATGCAGGGATGGAGACTGGACGGTAGAGTTACGACAAAATGAGTCGTACAAGACCGACCGATGCCAGGTAAGAGCGCTTAGTGGATAATCAGGCGAGCAAGATAGCTGCAAAGGATGTTTTATGGCAGAAAAGCTTAAGTTGGAAGATGCGCAGGTGGGGGAAACGATAGGGCCCTATCGTTACAGGGTGACCCGGGAGATGGTGGCGTTTGCCGCCTCCAAGGAGATGCTGAGCAGTTCTCGGTATTCAGGGGACAGCCCTATCGCACCGAGCGCCCTTACGGACAACGACTATTCCCTAGCATTCATGATCCAATACAACGTGGGGGACGCCATCCACACCAAGGCCGAAAATCATTACATCAACCCACCCATGATCGGCAAGGATCTGATCGTAACCGGAGCGGTCTCCGACAAATTCATCAAGAGGGGCAAGGACTTCCTGGTATTTGAAACGACCACTTGCGACGAGGACGGGCGGGAGATAGTCAAAAGCAAGAATACGCTGCTCTTAAGCCTATGACGCATGCCACAAAAAGTGAGCGTTAGTCTTATTGGAATGGGCGTCGAAAGGAAAGGGATAAAGTATGACAGTCGCAGCGGGGGAGTTGGTACCGGGGTTTAGCCTCCCTTCATTGACCAGGAAGATTTCAGCCGAGGACATAATATCCAACAGCAGGGGGAGGGAGTCGCTGTGGGGACAATCGTTCGCGGGAAAGAACATTCATAACGACACTGAAACCGCCCACTCGCTCGGGGCACGGGATGTCGTGGCCGGGGGCGTCGACACTATGAGGGTGGGCTGGGAAATGCTCTTTAATTCATTTGGTGAGCGTTGGCTCAAAGGCGGCAACTTATCTTGCACTTTCATCAACTGGGTTTGCGGGGGAGATGAGCTAACGGCCAAGGGTGTCGTCAGAGACCCGGCGGAAGGGGATGCTGCCGACCACGTATATTTGGACATCTGGCTGGAAAATCAGGATGGGGACAAGGTGATAGTGGGCAAGGCCAGCGTCCCCGTTAACTGAAGGCATTATGACAAGTACTCAAGGGGCGCTGGACGGGATAAAGGTGCTGGAACTGGGTCAGGGGTTGGCCGCTCCCTATTGCACCAAGATGATGGCCTCATTCGGGGCGGAGGTTATCAAGATAGAGAACCCTTCCGGAGGCGATAGCTTCAGGAGGACGGGCCCTTTCCTTGACCACGTTCCCCACCAGGAGACCAGCGCTCCCTTCTTGTACCTGAACACGGGCAAGAAGAGCATTACTCTCGACCTCAAAACCGCCTCGGGTGTGGAGACTTTCAAGAAACTGATTGCAAAGGCGGACGTGGTAGTGGAGGACTTACCGCCCGGGTCGATGGCTGAGATGGGGCTGGGCTATGGCACCTTGGAAGGCATCAACCCGGGTCTAGTGATGACCTCGATCACGGGTTTCGGGCAGACGGGCCCTTATCGGGACTACAAAGCTAACTCGATGATCAGCTACGCAGTCACGGGGCTGATGTATATGAACGGCGAGCCCGACAGGGAACCGTTAACGGGCAGCGGCCATATCCCGGAATACGAGACTGCGGTGCAAGCTTACAATGCAATTGCCGCAGCGCTTTACTGGCGGGAGGAGAGCGGGGAGGGGCAGTACATCGACGTTTCCGTGATGGAGGCAATGGCCTATTTCCATGAATTCGCCATAGTGGTCTGGACTCACGTGGGCATTCAGAATGAAAGAGCAGGCAACCGCCATCCGGTCGGGATACATCCCCTGGCGTTGTATCCATGCATGGACGGATATGTTTCGATCAGCATAGCCACACCCGACCAGTACGACAACCTGATGCTCTTGATAGAGAGGCCCGACCTGCTGGATGAGCCCAGATATGCAGACCGTCACGACCGCTGGAACATCGCGGATGAATTTGACGATATCCTGCTGCCGTGGTTAATGGAACACACTGCCGACGAAATAGTCAGGCGAGCCCAAGAGTTGAGGATACCGTCAGGGAGGCTCAACAACTGTGAGCAACTGATGAGCGACGTCCAGCTGGCCGCAAGGGACTTCTGGGTGGACGTCGAACATCCACACGCGGGGCGGCAGACCTATCCCGGCGCTCCGTTCAAGATGACCGATACGCCCTTTCAACTGAGTCGGGCTCCGCTTCTCGGAGAGCATAATGAGGATATCTACGTGAACAACCTGGGCTTGAGTCCGAAGGAGATGGCTCGACTGAGGGAAGCGAAAGTAATTTAATCCGTCAGAGGCGGAAAGAGCCATACCATATATGAAGGACGCATCAAAACAATCGTCTCTAAAGGGTGTGCGGGTCCTGGACCTGACCCGGGGCTGGGCAGGCCCAATCGGGGGCCGTTTCCTGGCAGACTTCGGGGCTGAGGTAATCAAGATCGAGGCTCCGGCGGGTCGGGGGCCGGCCAACGTGGACCCTCCCCAACCCTTGAAATACATGCGGGTAGTTCATGCCCCTTATCCCAACAACGACCCCGGCGATGAACCTTACAATCGCTATGCGCCCTTCAACGAATACCACCGCAACAAACTGAGCCTGACCCTGGACCTGACCTCGGAGGAGTGCAAGGAGATATTCCGCAACCTGGTCCTCATCTCTGACGTGGTCCTGGAGAACTACAGCGCGAGGGTAATGAGGAACTTCGGATTTGACTATCCCTCCCTCAAGAAACTGAACCCATCCATAATCATGGTCTCAATGCCGGGTTTCGGGACGTATGGGCCCCAGGGGCACTTCGTGAGCTACGGAAGCGATATAGAACCGAACGCAGGGATCACACACTTGATGGGGTACGCGGGAACGGGGCCCATGCGGCATGGCGAGGCGTACGCCGATCCGAGCGCCGGCGTACATGCGGCTTCGGCCATGGTCACAGCACTCTTTCACCGGAGGCGTACAGGCAAAGGGCAATATGTAGACCTCTCTCAAAGCGAATCCATGATAGGGCTGATAGGCGAGCACTTAATGGCCTACAGCATGAACAGGGAGGAGCCGGAGAGGATGGGAAACAGGCATCTCGTTTTTGCTCCAAACGGGTGCTACAGGTGCAGGGGAGACGACAAGTGGGTGGCAATCTCGGTGGCGAACGACGAGGAATGGACGTTATTTTGCGAAGTCGTAGGCAGTCCCGAGTGGACGCGAAGCGAGAAGTTTGCGGACCAGGAAGGGCGTCGGGACAACTGGGAGGAGCTGGATGCCAACATCTCCCTGTGGACAGCCGACAAGGACTATAAAGAAGTGATGCATTCTCTTCAGTCGAGGGGGATAGCTGCCGGAGCGGTGTTTACGAACCAGGACGTGGCGGAAGACCCTCATCTGAGGGAGCGGGGCTACATATGGGACGTACCTCTCTCCAAGGCTGAAACCATGCAATTTCTAGGGGCCCCAATCCAGCTTTCCAGGACACCAATAGTGCTGCACAGGCCTGCACCCACGCTGGGCGAGCACAACGGGTATGTGGTTACAGACCTGCTGAGCATGGGGACGGCACATGCAGACCTGTTGGCGGAAGCGGGGCTGATGGTCACCAGGCCGCCGGTCTAGTGGCACCGCACCGAGAGGGGCGAGGCTTCCGCACCTAAAAGTTAAGGTGAGACAAGCGCGCTTGAAATCTGGCTTTTCTCTCCACCCTCTGCGTACAGACTAAAGCAAGTGTTCTCCGAAGGAGATGGAACTGATGGCAGCCGACGCTACGATGTCCCCCGATAAGTGGTCATTAGAGGGCCAGTGTGACTTTATCTCCCGGCTGTACTGGCTTTGGGTCGGGGGGATGACGGTAGTTACGCTCTTTAAGCATGGAGAAGAGGCGGTTGTGAAGTGGCGTTTTACTATGCTTAACAGGCATTCCCAAGGCCACTTCATCGACGGGCTGAAGAAGCTGGGAATCGACCCAGACAAGGAACCTGCGGCGGTAGTTGCGGCGAAATACCACTATTTCTCCAACGGCCTGGGAGGGATCGATTTGGAGATGGTGGTGGAGTCTCCCAAGAAGGCGTGGATCCGGTATAACGGACCCTATGTGCCTGACGGGACGGGGTGGCTCGCCAATCCGCCGAGCGTGGGTCGGGCGCCGTTCGAAGGCTGGCATCCTTACAACGGAGTCCGGCTTAACAAACCCCGCCTGGGCTTCGTTCTGTGCAGAGGTTTCGCGGACGGTGAGCCCTACGCCGAAGGCTACTTCCTGGAGTACGACCATGAACTCACGGAGGAGGAGCGCTTCAGGTTCGACCCTTCTGAAACCATGCCGCCGTTTGACCCCGAGACTGCACCGAAGCTCGATCCCGAGGTCTGGCCCCCGGACCGGATAGCCAAGTCCAAGCGCAATTTCGGGCGGGGGTACGTGGAGGTGAGCATATTGTCCCTCGTCGAAGTTCTGGACGCCCCCACGGTTGTCGGGATTGTAGAGAAATCTTATCGGGGCATTGCCATCCAATACGGCAGACGGTTGCTAGATGAGCTGGGTATCAAGGGCTCGGATGCCGGTGCACTGGCCACCTTCATGAAGCATCTCACGGACATGGCCGGGGACGAGGCGGAGCTTACGTCTCCCTCGCCGGGCAAGCACATCTTACGGATAACCCGCAGGCGTCTGTTCGAGGTGGAGAAGGCATCCGTAGAGATACACAGGGCGATGTTCGGGTTCGTGGAGATGATGGCGAAGATCGTGGGTCGGGGAATACAAGTCTCTCTGACGGCGCTTAAGGACGAGGGCTCACCCTACGATGAAATGGTTTTCGAGGATGTCGGGGGTAGGGATCAAGGGGCTATGCCTCTGACCATGATCCAAATTGACACCACCCGCCGGAACGTCCCGGCTACGGTGTTGCTTGGCCTACCGAAGAGCACTATGCTCTGGACGCTTCCCAGCTTCCCTTCCAGTCGGGGCGCCAATCCGTCCACTTTGCGAACTCCTTTGGAGTAATGCCTGTTTCATAGATTTCGACGGCGATTGGGAGCTTGTGGAAAGTTTCGGGGATCAAGCTGCTATCGCCGTCGGGGCAGACTGAGACGGATATCAGCAGGTCGATTTCTGCGTAAAACTCTATGTGGTCGCCTTTCTTCGCGTCGGTCTTGCTGAAGTATCGACGGCCCGTCAAACCATCAATGCGCATCTTCATGAAGAGGTTGATGTTGTCGCCGATTACGTCTTCCTCGGTAAGGCCCATAGATTCCGCGCCCTGCAAAAGATTGAGGTGACATCCGTTTAAACCGGGCACGCCGAACGTCAGCTCCCAGACCTCTGAAGCGCAATGACTCCCCGAGAAATGCGCGTGCCATCCCTCGTCGGCCGGGCCGGTTTCCACTGTGTCCGCGATACAGGTGGCAATGGGTCGATACATGGGGAGGTCGGACCAAAGCCTGGCATTGGTCGTGATGAACAACCCATCTGCAAGAAGGGTGCGATTCAGGCTTAGCGACTCCCGCTGAGGACAGTCGGCGTTCCAGAGACATACGTCTACAACTTGTGGTCCTTCTTCCTGGATGATTCTAAAAGTTTGACCCTTGTCTACCCTGAATCCTCTCCCATTGTCAGGTGGAATTATTGATCTTTGCAGCAGCTTGCGCTCGAAAACCCTTGTTCGGATATCGTCGTAGAACTCGAGGTTCATTCTGAATGGCTCCGGGTTGGCGTCTATCAGGCTTTTCTCGGAAGAACTCATTGGCGCTTCTCCTTCCATCTGGAGTGCAAAGGCTCGCTTGACCTAGCTTAACCGAGGGTCTCTCATACGTGGGGGGCAATATCAAGGATAGAAGAGTTTTTGGGCGGCTTTACGGAGGTCGCTTCGGAAGTCGGGGTGGGCTACGGAGATGAGTTCCTCCGCCCGTTCTCTCAGGGACTTGCCGAGGAGTCGGGCGACGCCGTACTCAGTGACTATCGTGTCAGCGAAGGTGCGAGGTATGGTGACGACCCCACCCTCGGGGAGTTGAGGGACGATTCTAGGGAACCTCTGAACAACTCACTGTAAACCAGCTTAAGTTGTCTTGCATGGAGTTTTGAGGAGAGGTTGGGTCGTAATGTTGCGTCCCGGAGGCTTATTTGCATCCTATGTTCTGGCCTGTCAGGGCATCCAGTCACCATCAACCTGGATTTGGGCACACTGCTTCCCCGTCACACCGCTAAGTGGCGCTCGGCCCTTACCAAGTTGGCCAGCCCCAGCAGCATCGCCACCCGTTGCGTGTTCTTGTACAGGCCCCTGTAGCGGACCTTGGCGTAGCCGAAGTGCCGTTTCACGTACAGGAACGGATGCTCCACCTTAGCCCTGATGGATGATTTGCTCTTCTCCGCCAAGGCTTCGCAGCTCCCCGCCCTCAGTTTCCGACGCTGTCCGGGTCTCATCGCCACCCGCCACTCCACATCCATATCCCGATTCTCCGCCCGCTTCTCCACTCCCTGATATCCCGCATCTCCCCACACTCGCCTCTCCCCTCCATGCAGCAGCCGGTGCGCCTCCGTCACGTCATGCACGTTCGCAGCTGTCGTACTCATACTGTGCACTACCCCCGTGTCAGCGTCTGCACCAATGTGCACTTTCATCCCGAAGTGCCACTCCTTCCCCTTCTTCACCTGGTGCATATCGGGGTCTCGCTCTCCAGTACGGTTCTTCGTAGACGCCGGCGCCTCGATGATGCTCGCATCCACAATCGTACCCTCCCTGAGCCTCAGTCCCCGAGACTCCAGATGACGGTTGATCTCCTCGAACAGCCCCCGACCCAACTCCTGCTCTTCCAGCAGATGGCGGAAGTTCAGTATCGTAGTCTCGTCAGGCAAGGGGCCGGACAGCCTCAGACCTGTGAACCGCCTCACCGACTCCACCTCGTAGAGCATGTCCTCCATGCCCGGATCGCTCAGGTTGTAGAACAACTGCACGCAGTGTATCCGCAGCATCACGGATAACTCGTAGGGCCTCCGTCCACGGCCCGCCCTGGAATAGTAGGGCCGGATTCGCTCCTCCAACTTTCCCCATGGAACCAGGTCCTCCATCCGCTCCAGAAATATCTCCCGGCGGGTCTTTCGCTTCTTGCCCTCGTATTCCAAGTCTGCAAATGTGGGCTGCTCCATCAAATCTCTCCCCAGCTTTGGCGTTAGTCCCCTTATCTTACTATTACCTATGCCCCTATACTTGTTCAGAGGTTTCCTAGATATCGTGCCTCTGGCCGCAGTTGACCGAAGCAGGGTGATGGCCATGCCACCCTTCGAGAGAACGGCTCCCATGTGCAGCTCGGTCTGGCCCCCGGTCCCGTTCCACATCCGGGTCCCGATGGTCTCTGAGTTAATCTGACCGGTCAGGTCGATGGATATGGCGTTGTTGATTGCGTAGTAGTTTTCGTGGGCGGACACGGTGCGGATGTTCACCACGTATTCGGCGTCGTAGAGCTCTATGAGGGGGTTGTTGTGGGCCCACTCGATCTCCTTTGGGCTGGAGCCGTCAACGCTGGTCCCGACCAGCTTGTCCCGGTGAATGGTCTTTCGGCTGCCGTTCAGGATGCCATCCCGCACGAGATCGAGGACGCCGGGCGTGGCCATCTCCGAGTGCCAACCCAGGTCTTTCTTGGAGTCGAAGGCGCCCAGCCGGGCCAGATACCGGCCCGGACTTCCGACTCCTATCTGGATGGTGCTGCCATCAGGGACGATTTCCGCCACATGGTCTGCGAAGGGCTTGTCCGCTTGCGGAGGGTTGCTCCAACCGAAATCGCCAGCCAGCGCCCGCACTTCAACAAGGCTTTTGTCACAAAGGCTCGGCACCCATTGTTGGCGCTCGATTCCCGACATATGGAGTATGAACCCGAGGAGTTCCGACTTCACCTTCTCGTCTTCCACACCATCTATGATCGCCCTCGCTTCTTCCACGGTGATCTCGGGTGGGGTGTAGTGCACCGACCTGTCGATTTCCGAAAGGTGGATGTAGTTGTCCCCGTAGGTGCGTATGAAGGTCGGATCGTGCTGGGCGATGACTTTCCTTGCGCCTTTGGCCCAACTCCGGTTGTCCCACATGCCCGCCCCGAAGCTGCAGTAACCAAGTTCATTCGGGGTAGACATCCGAACAATAGCGACGTCTGCCACGAATCGGGGCTCGCGCTTCTCATGGTACGGTTTGAACTCGTGGGAGAGGACCATGGGGTAGTAGTCGATCAACTTCTTGTCGTGGGCAGGACGGGAGAAGGCGCCAAGATAGAAATGGGCGACCAGATTGAAGCTGTCCTGATATCCCCCACCCAACCAGTCCTGGTACTCGAAGGGGCCCTGGAACATTATCCTCACGTCTGAAAGCTCGGTGCTCCTTGCGGCCAGAGCGTTGGGGATAAAGTTGTTTACTGCCGGGTCTAAGTAGACTCGGTCTCCGGAGTTGACGATGCGGACGGCCTCCTCGGGTGACACGGCGCTTTCATTGTAGTGGGCTATCCAGTCCATGCGGTTTATTGAGGTGACATTTTCCCGGAACTTCCCGACAGAATCACCCTCACTCTCCTCAGCGAGCCTACGGCCCTAGCCCTCCCCCTTCGAGAGACCTTTGCGTAACTCCGGGCAGGGGTCGGGACCCCCATTCCGCTCTTGAGACCCTTCGACTAAGCTCAGGGCGAGCGGAATGCCCCGCCCTTGGGGATGGATGTGCCATATTTCGTTAGTTTGCTTACACAGGAATGGCGGTGATGCAAAGGGTTCATCTAGGGAGATGGGGTAGTAGTTTTTAGGTCAGGGAATAGCGGCGATGGCGTCTATTTCGCAGAGGGCTTCGGGGAAGCCTCCCATGCTGTCGACGGCCACGCTCGTTACCGCCGGGGGTCGACCCTGGAAGACCTCACTCCTTATTGCCAGCGATTGTTCGAAGTAACCGGCGTGACTGATGAAGCAGGAGACTTTCACTGCATTCGCGAAGCTACATCCTACGGAGTTGAGAGCTATTTCAACGTTCTTGAGGGCCTGTCGAAACTGGGCGTCAAAGTCTCCCGGAAGTACCAGGTTTTTGTCCTTGTCCCGGGCCACCTGGCCGGATACATAGGCCAGTCCGTCGGCGACGACCACGTTGCTGAAGTTGAAGGGAGGCGGCAGTTCAGGGGAGTTTACGAACTCGGCCTTCGACGGGGGGGCGAGGGCAACAGCGTCGGTTTCGACAAGGGCATGAGGGTCATCGAGGGCACGGATGGAGACCACGGAGTCGCCGGGCCAGTCCACTTCGAAGCCCCCCTCTCGAATGCGATACAGCTCTCGGTAGTAGAGGGGATTGGAGATGAAGTAGTTGATCTTCACGAGGTCGCTAAAGCCCGCTCCGAAGTCGGTGAGAGAGGCATCAAGGTTTTGATAGACGGCGTGGAGTTGGGAGGGGAAGTCGGTTGGAGGTTCCTGGCCCTGCCGACATGCCGCGGTTTGGCCCGAGATGAAGATGGTGTTGCCGGACTTCACCCCTGCAGCAAAAGGTCCGGTCCTCTGTGGCAGTCGTTCGGTATTTTGGCCGAGTCGGGCGCATGCTTCGATTTCGATCAGGGCATCGGGGGAGGAGAGGGATGCGACAACCGCCGTAGTGCCGGAGCGGGGATGGGTGGGGAACATGCGGGCGCACATATTGTGGAAGGTCTGGACATGGAGGGGATTGACCAGGTAGGCCGTGAGTTTGACTACGTCGGAAAGGTCGCCACCGGCTTCCGCCAGGACTTGAGCCACACATTGAAATGCACGGTCGGCCTGGGCTTCGAAATCACCAATCCCGACGGTGTTTCCATTCGTGTCCCGGGCCCTTTGCCCCGAGACGAATATCCAGTCACCGGCTCTCGTGCCTTGGGAGAGGGCGCCCGACGTGTCGAGTCCGGGGGGA
The DNA here is from genome assembly GCA_965197585.1 of Dehalococcoidia bacterium. Lineage (GTDB taxonomy): Bacteria > Chloroflexota > Dehalococcoidia > Plut-88900 > Plut-88900 > Plut-88900. Next base: position 286,046 of record OZ240215.1, on the reverse strand, counting down.
TTGATCAGTTCCACCTTCATGTATCAGGCCCTCTTTATTAGTGCTTACTGAGCAGAGTCGGGATGCGCTGAGGCTTGAACGCAGTCGTCTCCGGCATTGTACAAGAATCAGGAGGCAGGTACGGAAAGGTTGCGTGCGCTGCTACCAGCTATGCCTCGGCGTATACAATTAACCTGCAATGCGCACCTGTATTCGGTAATATGAGATACTCACGGGACCAGGTAATTCAAGGGGGAGATCCACATGTCGGACCTGATGATAATTTCGGCGGACTCACATGCATCGGAGCCGTCAAGCCTGTTCGAGCAGCTGCCGGAGGAGTACCGAAGGCGCGCGCCCCGGACGGAGGAGAGGAACGGAGGCATTTACTATATCCAGGACGGGCAAAGGCCGCTAAGGCAGGACATCGCAATATCACAGCTCACCGAGGAAGACAAGCGGCGGGAGTTCAGGAGCGATGAAGGGGCGGGGCAGGGGAGGGAGGCGGGCACCGATCTGCCGCTGAGGATAGCCGACCTGGAAGAGGACGGGGTGAGTGCGGAGGTCATATATCCCAATGGCATATTCAATGCCCTGGCCTCTCCGGACCCCGGGTACCAGGTGGCATTCAGCCGCCTCTACAACGATTGGTACCACGAGGTCTTCGCCGACAACATGAACAGGTTCGTACCCTCCGCGATGATTCCCATGGGAGACATTGAAGGATCCGTGAAGGAAGCACGGCGCACGGCCAAGCTCGGATACAGGTCGTTCTCCCTGCCGGTGCTTCTGTCCAACCTGCCATACAACAGGCCCGACTACGAAAAGTTCTGGGATGCGATGGACGACGTGAAAGTCCCCCTGAGCTTTCACGTATTTACCGGGACAGACCCGATACCGGAGGACATGGGGGAGGAGAACTCCCACGGGGCGGGCCTGATCTACATAGGACTGGGGATGACGGTAGCGATGGCTCCGTTGACAATGCTAACGGCATCGGGGGTGCTGGAGAGGCATCCAGAATTGAATTTCGTACTGGTTGAGTGTGGGATAGGCTGGCTGGCGTGGTACCTAAACGTGCTGGATGAACTCTACGACAAGAGGCACATGTGGCAGCAGCCCAAACTGTCTCTGAAGCCGAGTGAGTATTGGAAGAGGCAAGGATACGTGACGTTCGGGGATGATGAGGTTGGTTTGAGGAACCGGGACATTACCGGGGTGGACTGCCTGATGTGGGGCAGCGACTATCCCCACGACGAAGGAACCTTCCCGCATTCCAGGGAAGTTATAGATCGGACATTCAGTGAGCTGCCGGAGGAAGAGACGCGGAAGATTGTCGGGGAGAACGCGGCAAAGCTGTACGGGTTTCCGATGAGTTAGGTAAACAGTAGTTAAGCGCCCAGGAAACTCATGACCGACGCCGTGGAAGAAAATCGCCCCATAAGGCTGGCAGCCTTTGATCTGGATGGAACTTTGCTATGGGGACAGACCGTCTGCGAGGCCATCGCAAAGGGCATTGGACGTATCCAGCGGATGCGCGAATTAGAGCAGTTGACTTCCGAGCAGGTTGAGGAGATAACGGCGGCGAGGGAGGAGATTGCAGAATGGTATTCCCAGTTCTCGTTCGATGATCTGCGCAAGCATCTCCCCACAATCCGCGTTGCGCCCGGAGTAGTTGAGAGTTTTACTTTGCTCCGTGACCGAGGCTTCAAGATAGCCATTGTGTCGCTCACGTGGGAGTTCGCAGTGGAGTGGTTTGCCGACAAGTTTGGAGCGGATTTTTCAGTTGGGACAGGGCTTTCATCTAGCGGGCTGGTAACCCCATTCTGGCCTAAAGACAAGGCGCATTGGCTGGCAAGACTGGCTGACAATCTCGGCGTTAATATGAGGAACGTGGCCGCCGTGGGGGATTCGAGCGGGGACATCCCCATGCTCCTTTCAGCCGGACATCGGTATTGGGTTGGGCAGAGGATTCCAGTTGGAATTGACCAAAAGATCATCCATGAACCAACAGGAGACATATATCTTGTGGCTCGTCAAATTGTGAATGCATTGGGAAGTTGAGGATGTCCCTTCTAGGTCAGGTCTTGCAGCACTTCTTCCCATGCCCTCTGCAGATATTCACGCCGAGCAGGAAGGTCTGCGGGCAGGTTCAGGAATGTGAAGGCCATGTAGCCTGAGCAGGACTTGTCTCGATGTTCGGCGATCTGCTCTGCACACTGCTCGGCATTGCCGACTATGGCCCACTCATCGAGGTTGCGCATCTTGTCCAAGCCGAGGTCTACGGCGGTGCGCTCCTGCATTCCCCAGCCTCCGTAGACCGCCGCCGTTGCCTCCGCCGATTCTTTCGCAGACCTGATAGCCGACTCACGGTCTGAGTCGAAGCTGATACAACGGTGACCGGCATAGAACCCATCGGCTTCTTTTCCCTGCTGCTGAAGTTCCTCCCAGTATATGGTGGCGAGGGACTCGTGGTCGGCCCAGCTGACGTAGGGACCGACAAGACAGGCGTCGGCGATGCGGGCCGCTCTGCTCGCGGCTCGGCGGCCCTGGCAAGCCAGCCAGATGGGCGGGCGCGGAGAATGCACGGGCCTTATTCCCATTTGAGCACCCGTCGCCCTGAAATAGCGCCCGCGATACGTCACCTCTTCCCCCGACCACAGCATCTTCATCAGTTCTATGGATTCTTCGAGCCTGCCTACTCTCTCCGAGCGGTTAGAGCCGACTATCTCAAGCTCCTTCTCCCGGTACCCGAGCCCCAGGCCTAGGATGAATCTCCCGTTGGAAATCTGGTCCAACGCTATGGTCTGTTCTGCGATATCGACGGGGTTGTGGAGGGGCATAAGGAGCACACCGGTGATCAGCCTGATCTTGGATCCGGCGGCAGCCAGCCGACCCAGTAGAGGCATGGGAGAGACCCACCTGGTCGGGTGGGAGACCCAATGCTCGGGGGCGTAGGCACCCCAGAAGCCTAGCTCCTCTCCAAGGCTCAGCAGCTTGGCGGTCTCTTCGATCTGATCGTGCATAGGCCGATTGGGGTCGGCCATGAAGTTTCTGAGGTTTAAGCCAAATTCCATTCTGTTTCTCCCGTGCCAGAGAGCGTTGGATAACTGTGCGTCATGTATTTTAGCGAACTACTATCACCCTCACTCACCTAGGCGAGCCTACGGCCCTAGCCCTCTCCCATCGAGGGAGAGGGGACGGGACTCCCCACTGCACCCTTGGGGTTGGGGGATTTGGGGCCTATTTCAAGAATGGGTTCCACTCGGCCTCCGCTCCGACGCTCGAGTGGGGCCCGTGGCCGGGAAGGACTACTGTGTCCGGAGGAAGGGTCAACAGCTTTGTCTTTATACTCTCGATCAGCTGCTCCCAATCTCCCCCTTCGAAGTCGGTGCGACCGACGCTGCCCCTGAACAGGGTGTCGCCGGTGAAGACCAACCCGTGACCGTAGTACGAAATCCCCCCAGGAGTATGCCCGTGAGTCTCGATTACCGAAAAGGAGAGGTCTCCAATCTCGACTGTGTCGCCTTCTTTCAGGTAGAGGTCGGGTTCGGGCGGGTTGCGGAAGCCGGGAATTATGGAGGCGGAGTCGGGGGGCTTTTCGAGCATGTAGACGTCATTTTCGTGGATGGCGAAGGGAGCGTTGGTGGCGTCCACCATGTCGGCCACGGCGCCGATGTGGTCCTCGTGGCCGTGGGTGGTGAGAAGGTATTTAACCTTCAGCCCCGAGTCCTCCACGGCACTCATAATCGAACGCCACTCGGCGCCCGCATCTACGATTGCGGCTTCCTGGGTCTCGTCCGACCCGATTATGTAGGTGTTCTCCTGGTATGGCCCGACCACCACGACTCTGAGGATCATTGCTTAAGGCGGCTCCTTTGTGCGGGATTGGGGGTCAATCTAACTGGTGGGTCGGGGGGTAGTCAACAGCTACCTGATTATGTGTTCCCGACCCCTGAGGTAATAGGCTATTGTGCGGCTTTTCACTTGCACCGACATGGCCCCTATGCTATATTCGGGCCAACTTTTCCGGGGAGGCTTTAGGTGCTGGCCGACTACGGCTATATAGGTCTCTTCCTTCTTCTAGCAACCTTTATCCCAATCTCGATGATCCTGTTGCCCTGGGCATTGTCCCTGGTCAGGATCAGACCTAGCAATCCGACCCCCGTGAAGCTCGATACCTATGAGTCGGGGATGCGGACGGTCGGGGGATCCTGGATCCGGTTCAACTTCCGTTACTACTTCATCGCTCTTCTCTTCGTCATATTCGACGTGGAGGTTATCTTTTTATTCCCCTGGGCTGTCCACCTTGACCAGCTGAAGGTATTCGGACTCATAGAGATGGGAATTTTCATCGTCATCCTGCTTATCGGCTACGCCTACGCATGGCGGAAGAAAGCCCTGGAGTGGAGCTAAAGTCATGCAAGGCAACAAGGGGAATCTTCCCATTCTAGGCACCTCAATCGACGTTCAGGCCCTTGATCTTGCTGAAGGCGAAGAGGTCAACGCCCTCAAGGCGGCGTCTCAGTTCCCGAACCCGGACCCTGTGATTGAGGTGCCGGCCGACCTGAAGCGCAGCATACTTGTCACGAGCGTCGATTACATACTGAACTGGGGTCGGCGAAACGCCGTTTGGCCTCTCACTTTTGGTCTTGCGTGCTGCTCTTTCGAAATGATCGGCGCGGCCATGTCCCGATATGACATCGCACGTTTCGGGTCGGAGGCTTTCCGGGCGACGCCTCGGCAGGCCGATCTCATGATCGTCGCGGGCACCCTCACTTGGAAGATGGCAGTTCCCGTCAAGCGCATATACGAGCAGATGGCCGATCCCAAGTGGGTCATATCCATGGGCGTGTGCGCCACCTCAGGCGGGCCCTACTACGAGTCCTATTCGGTGGTGCCCGGAGTCAACCGCATTGTCCCGGTGGACGTCTATGTACCCGGCTGTCCACCCCGCCCGGACGCCCTCCTGTACGGCCTGATGCAGCTGCAGGCAAAGATCAAGAAATATAGCATTGCCAAGACGAAGAGCTAGCCTAAAGTGACCACCGAGCTTAATGCCCAAGACCTCGCCCGGAGTATTCAGGACCGTTTCCCCGGCTCGGTGATGGAAGCTGGCGGGAACGCGCTGGTCGTATCCACCGACACCCTCGCCAAGGTGGCCCGTCACTGTTATGAGGACCCCGATCTGGCATTCGATTTCCTTGTTGGCGTCACGGGGGTGGACTACATAGACCACTTCGAGGTCGTGTACCATCTCTTATCGATAAAGCACAATCACTCGGTTGTCCTGAAGACTCGGGCCTTTACGAGGGAGTCACCGTCCGTGCCTTCGGTGACAGACATCTGGCACGGCGCCCTGCTCCAGGAGCGGGAAGTTTACGACCTGATGGGCATCGCTTTCGAAGGACATCCCGATCTGAAACGTATAATGCTGTGGGAGGGCTTCCCGGGCCATCCTCACCGCAAGGACTTTACCAACGCATAGCCGCAATATTTCTGTCGGCGGTGATGGTTCCAACCACCATGAATGAATTGAGGACACGGTGACCCTTAAGACCGAAGAGGTGATGGTCAACATCGGGCCGCAGCACCCGAGCACCCACGGTGTGTTCAGGATGCGTGTCACCTTCGACGGCGAGGTAGTTACCGACCTGGAGCCCGTATTCGGGTACCTGCACCGCGGCACCGAGAAGCTGGCCGAGGAGCGCACCTACACCCAGATAATCACCCTAACCGATAGGCTGGACTACCTGGCCTCCATGTCTAACAACCTCGCATACGTCCTGGCAGCCGAAAAGCTTGCGGGCATCGAGCCGCCGGAACGGGCGATGTACATCCGGGTCATCATGGCAGAGCTGATGCGTATCGCCAGCCATTGCATGGCCCTCGGTTTCTTCATCAACGATCTCGGGGCTCTAGCGACACCCTTGATGTACATGTTCCGGGAGCGGGAGAAGATTCTGGACCTCTTTGAGATGGTATGCGGGGCACGGATAACCTACTCTTACATGCGCATCGGCGGGGTCAGCGGGGACCTCCCACCGGAGTTCACGCCCGCGCTCACGAAGTTCATCAACGAGATGCCGGGATATATCGACGAGTACGAGGCCCTTTTGCGGGAGAACGAGATTATCGTCTCCCGAACCAAGGACATAGCCATCCTCCCACCAGAACTGGCAATCAACTCCTCGATCTCGGGGCCGATGCTGCGGGCCTCGGGGGTGAACTGGGACCTCCGCAAATCCGATCCGTATGAAGTCTACGACCGTTTCGACTTCGACGTGCCCGTAGGCGCTACCGGAGACACCTACGATCGTTTCCTCGTCCGGTTGGAGGAGATGCGGGAGAGCGTTCGCATCGTGAAGCAGGCGATGGAGCAGATACCCGGGGGCAGGTTCCGGGCAACGGCCCCGGCTCTAATCAGACCTCCGGTCGGCGAGGCCTACGCCCACGTGGAAGCCCCCAAGGGTGAGCTCGGGTTTTACCTAGTGAGCGACGGTGCAATCTCCCCATATCGCTGCAAGATCAGGGCCCCTTCTTTCATTAACCTAACCGTCCTGCGAGAATTATCAATAGGCTGGAAACTGGCCGACCTCATCGTCATCCTTGGCAGCATAGATATCAACATGGGCGAGGTGGACCGCTAGTGGACTGGTTCTACGAGTTCTGGAGAGAGCTGGGCGAAGTAATTCGCGGGTGGATCGAGGCCGTCGTGCCCGAATCAGCGGAGGGCTGGGTTACCTACCTGGTGCTCGGGCTGCTCAGCATATTGGTGCTCGTCAACATTCCGATGGTGCTCGTCCCCATTCTCATCTTTCTGGAGAGGCGCCTACTTGGCAGGTTCCAAAACCGGGTCGGGCCCAACCGAGTCGGGCCATTTGGCGTTCTACAGCCCATAGCCGACGCCATAAAGATCATGACCAAAGAGGACATCATCCCCAGGGGGGCGGATAAGCTGGTATTCACCCTCGCTCCCGTGGCCGTGATGGTACCTGCCCTGCTCATGTTCACCGTAATACCGTTCGGCGGGGAGACCTATCTCACCAATCTGAATGTCGGCATTCTTTTTATAGTCGCCGTAACGGCCATGGAAACCATAGGGGTCTTCATGGCCGGGTGGGCATCGAACAACAAATACGCCCTCTTTGGAGCGATGCGGGCTGTGGCCCAACTGGTCAGCTACGAAATTCCGCTGGTCATCTCCGTCATGGGAGTCGTGCTCATCGCCGGTTCCATGGCGCTAAACGACATCGTTGGAGTCCAGAGCAGTTGGCCGCTCATTCTGTTCCAACCGCTGGGATTCATCATCTTCTTCATGGCGGTCTCCGCCGAGCTCAACCGCTCGCCGTTCGACCTGATGGAGGCCGAGTCGGAAATCATAGCGGGGATTCACACCGAGTACAGTGGCGTGAAGTTCGTCATGTTCCTGACTGCAGAGGGCATCTCCCTTGTCGGTTACTCCGCTGTGATGGCCACGTTATACCTGAGCGGCTGGGAGGGGCCGGGTCTGCCGGGGTACCTCTGGCTGCTGGTCAAGATATTCTTCATATTCGGCATCTTCGTATGGACTCGGGCCACGCTGCCGAGACTCCGAGTAGACCAGGTTATGACCTTCGCATGGAAGTTCCTGTTCCCACTCGCCCTGCTTAACGCGGCCATTACTGCGGTGCAGGTGGTCGTCTGGTCGGACGGCCTTCCCCCGTGGCTAATACCAGTGAACATTGTCATTGCGATAGGCCTGGTCGCAATGCTGCACAAGCTCATCGGCTTCCAAGGCCAGACTCGCCAGGTAGTGTCCGGAGGCTCCGAACGGCTCGCAGCCCTGTCCAGGCCTGTAGCCGGAGGTAGTGAATAATGTACGGCTTGGGAATTGCAAAAGGGATGATCGTTACCTTCAAGCACCTCTTCAGGAAGCCCTTCACCGTCCAGTACCCCGAAGAGATGGTCACGCGCGGCACCCGGTTCCGCGGATACGAGTTCACCTGGTACGAAGACCGCTGCACAGGCTGCGCTTCTTGTGCCAAATACTGCCCATTGGGCACCATCAAGATAGTGACTCACCCCGAGGGTGATCGGAAGCAGGGTCTGGACTACGCTATAGACGTTTTCGACATAGACACCGGACGCTGCATGTTTTGCGGGTTGTGCGTCGAGGCGTGCCCCTACGACGCCCTGTTCATGGGCTCGGGGTTCGAGCGGGCCGTCTACACCCGCACCGACATGGTAGTCCACGTGGACGATCTACGAGAACGAGACAAAAGGCCAAGCGCTTTCTTCCGTCCCAACCTGGACGGCACCCGATATCTGCCAGAGTATTCCCTCCCTTCCGACGGCGCAGGGCGCTCCTGGAAGGGCCGCTGGGCCAACGACGGTGAGCCCACACCCCAATCCCCCGAAAGCGGAGAGAGATAGAGAAGCCAGCGCATGGAAGTCGGCATAGCCATAGCCTTCTGGATTCTCGCCTCCCTTGCGGTGATTTCCTCTGCAGCGGTGGTCCTTCTGCGGGATATCTTCCGTGCGTCCCTATTCCTCATATTGTCCTTCCTGGCAGTTGCAGGCATATACATAATCCTGCAGGCCGACTTCCTGGCAGTTGCCCAAGTCCTGATATATGTCGGCGCGATATCGGTGCTTCTGATATTCGCCATCATGCTTACCAGGGACACACAGCAGGGCAATCCATCCAACCGGCTCTCGGCGCCCGGGGCTTTCCTAGCCGGAGTTATCTTCTCAGCCATCATCGTCGCCATCTTCACGACCGACTGGCCTTTATCGTCGGAGACCCCACCCGACTCGACGACCAACCTCCTTGCCGACGCCCTGTTCAACCGTTTCGTCCTCCCCTTCGAGGTTGCTTCCGTTTTGCTATTGGCCGCCATGATCGGAGCGATAGTCATCGCCCGACCGAAAGAGGCCGACGGCAATGATTAACCTTGAACACTTCCTGGTCCTGTCGGCCATCATGTTCTGTATCGGCCTTTGGGGGGCACTCTCCAAGCGGAACATCGTCGCGATCCTGATGTGCATCGAGATTATGTTCAATGGGGTGAACATCGCCTTCATAGCTTTCTCGCGATACAATTCCCCGACGTTATTGACGGGCCACGTGTTCGCAATCTTCGTTATTGCCGTCGCTGCCGCCGAGGTGTCGCTCGGGCTGGCCATTGTCATTGCCGTATTCCGAAGCCGACAGACCGTTGAGGTCGGCGAGGTAGGGATACTGAAAGGCTAGGCTCCACTACACTTATGAGCTGGATGGAATTCAAACGAGTCCCAACTCTCATGGTCGCCGAGATGTGGAAAGACCTATTCGAGGGCGAGGGACTTCCCACCCGCATTCTCCCCGAGGGCGATATCCTCTCCTGGGCTGAGGGCGTGCCGTTCATAGTCTACGTTCCAAAGGGCCGCGAGCATGTCGCCGATGAGATTCTCAGGAAGATATAGATGATCCCCGAAGCGGCAAGCTGGCTGATCCTATTCCTTCCCCTGATCTCGTTCCTTCTAATTGTCTTTGTTGTGCGTCCCCTGTTCGGGTCTGCGGCCATTGTGGCTGGCTTCGTGGCCGTACTATCTATCGGCGGATCTTTTGTACTGTCCATCTGGGCCCTGGCATCGGTTATCGATACGCCGGGCCATCTGCAGGACTATTCGAGCCATGGATGGATGGATATAGGCGTCTTGCAGATCAAGATGGGAATCCTGATGGACTCCCTGACAGCGATCATGCTCATTGTGGTTACGGGCGTTAGCCTCATGGTGCAGCTGTATTCATTGGGCTACATGAAGCACGATGCCTCGATAGCCCGGTTCTTCGCATACATGTCGCTGTTCACGTGCTCGATGCTCGGGCTGGTTATGGCCGACAACCTGATAATGCTCTTCGTATTCTGGGAGCTGGTGGGCCTATCCTCCTACCTGTTGATAGGCTTCTGGCACGATAGACCAAGCGCGGCGGCCGCCGCCAAGAAGGCGTTTATCGTGACTCGATTCGGCGACCTGGGTTTCCTAATTGCCATCCTGGGCGTGTACATGACCCTCGGCGCCGATGGGCTGGACATCGCCTTCTTGAACGATGCCGCAGGAGGCCCACTAGCAGGCATAGCCCTCACGCTGGTTGCTCTGGGCATTTTCTCGGGTGCGGTCGGGAAGTCGGGGCAGTTCCCCCTTCACACCTGGCTTCCAGACGCGATGGAAGGCCCGACCCCGGTCAGCGCCCTTATTCATGCTGCCACAATGGTGGCCGCCGGGGTATTCCTGGTCGCCCGAATGTTCCCCCTCTTCGAGGCCTCCACCACGGCAATGACCACCGTTGCTTACATCGGGGCGGGGACCGCCCTGTTCGCGGCCACCATGGGTTTGGTGATGACGGACATCAAGAGGGTGCTCGCCTATTCAACGGTGAGCCAACTGGGGTTCATGATGTTCGCCCTGGGAGTCGGGGCGGTGCCAGCGGCCATTTTCCACCTGTTCACCCACGCGTTTTTCAAGGCTTTGCTCTTCCTGGGCTCGGGGAGCGTCAACCATGCCACGGGGACCTATGACATACGGCGCATGGGTGGGCTGGCAAAGCCGATGCCCTGGACATTTGCCACCTTCGCCATAGGGGGACTCTCCATAGCCGGCATACCTCCCTTCTCAGGGTTCTGGAGCAAGGACGAGATATTGGCCGCCGCGTGGCACGGGGATAAAGGGGTCTATATTCTCGGCATCCTTGCCGCCTTTCTTACCTCAGTCTACATATTCAGGCTTATCTTCATCACATTCCTGGGCAAATACCGCGGCGGCGAGGCCCCGCAGCACGGCGAACACGTACCAGACGAACCCCACGAGTCCCCTGTCATCATGGTTGTTCCAATGCTCATTCTCGCTGCGGGGGCGATTGCCGCGGGGCTCGCCAACCTTCCCGGCTTCTCGATTCTGGGCATCCCCGAGAGCTGGATGTCCGATTTGCTCACGGGCCACGGGGAGCCTTTTCCCACGGGCATCGCGATCTCGTCCTCGCTCGTTGCTGCGCTAGGCATTGGCGTGGCCTATGCCATCTATGTCCGGCGCATCATCTCCCCCGAGAAGATCATGGCCACCTTCAGTCCCATCCACCAGATTCTCGCCCGGAAGTACTACATGGACGAGATCTACGAGACGGGGATTGTACGCAAGGTGGGCCTGGGTATCGTGGCACGGGGTGGGGACATATTCGACAGGAACGTAGTGGACCGTATCGTCAACGTAGTGGGTTCCCTGGGCCGAAACTTCGGGGGCGGCATTGCCAAGCTGCAGACGGGCCAGGTGCAGGCCTACGGGGTCGGCATATTTGTCGGTCTGATAGTCATTATGGCCATATTCTGGTTCGCGACCGGGCTGTAAAGCTTTGTTTACCGGCATACTCAGCTTAATAGTGTTCCTGCCCCTGGCCGGGGTGGTGGTGATTCTCCTGCTACCTCGGGCCGAGGGAGGGCGAAGCCGCCAAGTGGCCCTTGGCGTAACCTTGGCCACCCTCGTACTGGCTATCATCACTGCGATTCGCTTCGACACCTCCATCTCCGATCCACAGTTTGTCGAGCAGTACCAGTGGATCCCGTTTATCAACGTCGAGTACTTCTTCGGCGTGGACGGCCTATCGATGCCGATGGTGGTCCTGACCGCCCTCCTTTCCGTTGCGGCGATTTTGGCTTCCTGGAAGATCAACTATCGGACCAAGGAGTACTTCATCTGGATGCTCGTCCTGGAAACGGGCGTCATGGGGGTGTTCACGTCTCTGGACCTTGTCCAGTTCTTCCTGTTCTGGGAAGTGGAACTGGTCCCAATGTACCTGCTCATTTCCATCTGGGGAAGCGGCCGGCGAGAGTACTCGGCGATGAAGTTCCTGATCTACACGGTTGGGGCGAGTGCGCTGATGCTGGTCGGGATTCTGGCGGTCGGGTTTGCGGCAGGTTCGTTCAACATGATCGAGTTGGCCAAGACGGGGTCGGACTGGATACCAAACCTGTTCATCTCCGCCGAGCTCGCGTTCCTTCTGATAATGGCCGCATTCGCCGTTAAGCTACCCATCTGGCCTTTCCATACGTGGCTCCCCGATGCCCACACCGACGCCCCAACCGCTGTCAGCGTTATGCTGGCCGGTGTGCTACTCAAGATGGGGGGCTACGGCATCCTCCGCATCTCCATCAGCCTCTTCCCCGAAGTCACAGATAAGCTGGCAATCTGGCTGGCGGTCCTGGGGGTAGTCAACATTCTGTACGGAGCCTTCGTAACGTTCCAGCAGACCGACCTGAAGCGGCTAGTGGCGTTCAGTAGTGTCAGCCACATGGGATTCGTGCTGTTGGGCGTCGCCTCCCTGGACGAGGTTGGCCTGACCGGAGCCGCGCTGCAGATGTTCACCCACGGCACGATTACCGGCCTCCTCTTCTTCCTCGTTGGTCTTGTATACGACCGGGTCCACACTCGGCACATCCCGGACCTCGGGGGGTTGGCGAACCGAATGCCATTCATAGCTGCGGCCTTCCTCATCGGAGGATTGGCGTCTCTGGGTCTTCCGGCAACCAGCGGTTTTGTGGCAGAGCTGACAATATTCTTAGGCACTTTCCAGGAATGGCGAACAGCCACGGTCCTTGGTGTGCTCGGAATCTTTCTCTCAGCGGGCTATATTCTGTGGACCCTGCAACGCACCATGTACGGAACCCCAACGACTCGGTTCCAGCACGTCGGGGATGCGGGGATTGTGGACAAGGCCGGAGCCATTCTGCTAATCGCCCCGATTCTGATAGTCGGGGTCTATCCGTCCTTTATCACCGACATGCTCAGGGAAGGAGTAGCGCCTATCAGCGCCCTATACGGCGGCTAGTCCAGGCACACGCTAATGTATCCTGACGACCTATATCTCCTAATGCCCGAGCTGGTCCTGGGCGGGGCCGCGGGCATCATCATCCTTCTGGACCTGGTTCTCAAGAAGAAGGATGTACTGGCTCCCCTGAGCCTGGCAGGTATTGCCGCTTCGGCGGCCCTATCCCTGGTGCTCTGGCTCAAGGTCGACGGGTTAGAGTCCAACGCATTGACCGGGTTCAACGGCTTCCTTGTCGTAGACCACTATGCGCTGTTCTTCAAGTTCCTGATCCTCGGCGCGACTGCCTTAGTCATAATGGCCTCCCATAGCGCCACAGGCTTGCGGGCCTATCGAGCCGAGTATTTCGCCCTGATTATGATGGCCTCCGGGGGCCTGATGCTCCTGGCCGCTTCCACCGAGTTGATATCCATCTACGTATCCCTGGAGTTGAGCGCACTGGCTACCGTGGCCCTGATAGCTCTCAACAAGGACAATCGCTCCACGGAGGCTGCCCTGAAGTTCCTGGTGCTGAGCGCTATCAGCTCGGGAATAATGCTGTTCGGGTTTGCCATGATCCTCGGGCTCACGGGCCGCACTAGGCTCTTGGACATCGCCGACAGGCTGACGCCCTTCAGCCAGCTAATCGAGCAGCCAGCCCTGTTACTCGGAGTCATCTTCATCGTCGCCGGGTTCGGGTTCAAGATCTCCTCGGTACCCTTCCAGATGTGGGTGCCAGACGTGTACGAAGGGGCACCTACGCCCGTGGCGGCTTACCTCTCAGTGGCCAGTAAGGCAGCAGGGTTTGCCGTCATAGTCCGGGTCTTCTTCCTGGCCTTCGGCTCAGTCACCGAGGAGTGGGCGCTGCTATTCGCCATCCTGGCAGCCGTATCGATGTTTATCGGAAACCTGGTAGCCATAGCCCAGTCGAATATCAAGCGGATGCTGGGCTACAGCACTATCGCCCATGCCGGGTTCATCATGGTGGGGCTGGCGGCCATCGGGAAGGACGGCTCGGCCCTCGGCCCGGGGGTCGAGAGCCTGATGTTCTACCTGGTCGCCTATGCGGCTACCAATCTGGCTGCATTCTTTGGGGTGATCGCCATATCCGGTGTCATCAAGAGCGAGCTAATTCAGGACTACGCGGGGCTCGCACGCCGGAACCCGGTGTTGGCACTGGGTATGGCAATATCCCTCATATCCCTCATGGGAATCCCGCCAACCGCCGGCTTCTGGGCCAAACTGAACGTCTTCAAAGCCGCCGTCGAGACCGACCTGGTGTGGCTGGCGGTGGTCGGGATGGTAAACAGCGTCATCTCGGCCTACTTCTACCTCCGGGTGATAAAGGCGATGTACCTGGCCCCCTCCCGGAGGGAAGAGCCCGTCCCCACTACATTGCCCCTGAATGCCGCTATGGCCATAACGGTACTCGGGGTGCTGTTCATGGGAATAGTGCCCAACTACGTTATGGACCTGGTGGGGACTGCGGTGACGACGCTGGGCTGATTCAGCCTCGGCTGTTCGGTCTAATAGAGCGCCTGACGCCCTTCAGTTCTGTATGTCAGCAAACCAGTGTGGCGCGCGAGCGCGTCAAAATCGGCGTCTTGGTGTAGAACTGAGGCCCCCGCGCTTATGGCTACTGAGGCGATGAGGCAGTCGATGAGCTTGCGGACGGTTTCTCCATTTCGACGGCAACGGCGGTATAGGGCAGCCGCATCCTCGTAGTCAGTAGGGTCGGTCGGAAGCATCACCGCACGGGCCAGGAGTCTGCGCAGGTCCAATAAATGGAATTCGTCTCGGGCACCGGCCAGCACTTCCATACGCACGGCGTCGCATACGGCGATTTCTTCCGACAGCAGTTCATCTACGAGAAGGCAGACCGGAGAGCCGGTGTCGCGAAGGAATTCTATCCAGGCCGAAGTGTCGATTAGGATCACAACGAACGGCCGGAGCGCATTGCCTCAAGGTCACCGTCCCAGCCGGCGCCGCGGAGGGCACGGGCCTCGTCCAGGGACAATGACTCAGCCGCAACCATTCGGAGGGCGAAGTTAACCGCCTCGCGCTTGGTTGTAATACGGTAGCGTGCCATCACTTCGGCGACCACCCGATCATCTATATCTATGTTGGTACGTGTCATACACCAAGCATACACCATTGAGGCGGCTGTAGCAAGATCGCGTGGTAAATTCGATTATCCAAGACTGCGCTAAGGCAGTACCCTAATAGAGGACTCTACGCCCCGAACCGGTCTCCGACCGCCAGGCCCGATTGTTCGATGTATTCGGCTGCGGGTATCTTCCGGGACTCGGGTGGCTGCACTCGCTTTATCTTCACCGAGCCCCCACCCCCGGTGCCCACCGCGAAACCGTCCTCTGCTATGGCCAGCACTTCACCTGCAGCCCCGGAATCAGAGCTCAACTCCGAATCGAAGACCTTGACTTTCTGGCCCTTCAGGACTCCCCATGCGCCAGGCTGAGGGTTAGTGCCCCGAATGAGGTTGTATACGGTCTGGGCGTCCTTCTGCCAGTCAACCTCCGCGTTTTCGGGGCGGCAGATACCTTCGTAGGTGGCCTGAGACTCGTCCTGCACGATTCTCGGGGCATTGCCGGCCTTCACCAGGTCCACCGACTCTAACATAGCGGCTACGCCATCCGGGAAGAGGTGGTTGAAGTAGACGGAGCCGACGGTGTCGTCGGGTCCGATAGCCGCTTCCTTCTGCATAAGGACGGGGCCCGTGTCCAGGCCTTTGTCGGGCCAGAAGATCGTAAGGCCCGTCTTGTCATCTCCGTTGATGATGGCCCAGTTGATGGCGCTCGCGCCCCGGTGTTTCGGCAGCAGGGACGGGTGGTACTGGATGGTGCCCAGAGTCGGCGCATTCAATACCCTCTCCGGCACGAGAAGCGTCACGAAGGCCATAACCCCGATGTCGGGCTTCATTCCCGCGATAGTGTCGTAGATCTCGTCGGTCTTCATGGACGTTACCGTTATCAGGGGGATGCCAAGCTCCTCCGCCTTCGCAGACAGGGGGTCAGGTCTACCGCGCCTCTCCGGGGGTGCGAAGACTCCCACCACCTCATCATCTCCCCGTTCCACGAGCTTTTCCAGGACTCCGGCCCCAAAGGGCGCTTGACCTATGACAATTATTCTCACCTGCGTACCTCCATCAGACCTAATCTCGGCAATATCAGACCGTCCATCAGCAGTGGGAGTCTCGACTTGGATTCCGGCTGCGTTTTATACTTGCGCCTTCAACAGCGTACCTTCCCACAGGCCCGAGACCCGAGAGAGGCCAACTTGTCCGAAGATCAAAACATAAGACGGGTAGCCGTATTCTACCATCCGCGGCTCCCCGCAGCCCGGGTCCTCGCCGATGACCTGCTGGACATCCTCGGCAAAACCGGCGTCAGGGGATGGGCGCGTTCGGCGTGGGACGAAGAGATAACCTCAGACAGTGTCGGCGACCGGGACCTGCTGATCAGCGTTGGGGGGGACGGCACCATGCTGCGGGTGTCCCATCTTGCCCTGTCCTCCGAGATCCCCGTCCTTGGCATCAACATGGGTAAAGTGGGGTTTATGAACGAACTCAACCCCGCCGAGGCCCTCCAAGACCTCCCGCAGCTCCTTGCTGACGGGGGGAGGATCGAGCGTCGGGCCACGCTCCAGGCTGAGGTCGTGCCTCCCGCCACGACAGCCGATGGTGAGGGCGCGGGGCGCAGGACTTACTTCGCACTGAACGACGTAGTTGTAGCGCGGGGGCGCGTGGCTCGGGTCATACGCATCGAGGCCCGTATCGATGGTGATCTCTTCACCGTCTACAAGGGTGACGGTGTCATTATCGCCACGGCCACTGGCAGTACCAGCTATTCCATGGCTGCGGGCGGCCCGATTCTCAATCCTCTTACAGACGAGTTCGTACTTAACCCCGTGACTTCTCATCTCACTATATCCAACGCCCTAGTACTGCCGCCAACATCCGTGATAGACCTCACCGTGAGCACGGACCACGAGGTGATAATGAGCGTAGACGGCCAGATAGAAGCCGACCTCGAGGACGGTTACACCGTCTCCGCTACCATAAGCCCAAACTCCGCCCGCTTCCTGCGATTCCAACCCCCCGGCCGCTTCTATTCCACGGTTACCGAAAGGCTGACCAGAATGGAATAAGCCCCATCCCCTCATGAACGACAAACCCGAAACAAAGAGCACCCGCATCTACGACGGCAAGGTGGTCAACCTCCGCATAGACGCTTTCCATCTCCCAGATGGCAGGGAAGCCAGAATGGAAATAGTCGAGCATGTGGATGTGGTGCATATCCTGCCGGTCGACGATGATGGCAACCTACTATTGGTGAGGCAGTACCGGGCCGCGGCAGGTATGGAGCTATTGGAGACACCAGCCGGCGGCATAGAGCCCGGCGAGGATATCGAGGCCGCCGCTCAGCGCGAGCTCAGGGAGGAGACCGGCTACCGGGCCGAAAACTTCAGGCTACTCGGATCGGTCTACAGCTCTCCCGGATTCTGCACCGAGTTCAACCACCTCTTCCTGGCCACGGGCCTCTCTTACGATCCGCTTGAGCCCGACGCCGACGAGGATATCTCTCTAGTGCCCGTCACGCTTTCCGAGGCCGTGGACATGGTAAACGCCAGCCAAATCGGCGATGCGAAGTCGGCCACGGCCATCCTACTTTACAAATCTCTCAGCACAACATAAAATGACCTCGTTCCCACTCCTTCTCCCAAGGGGTCTTTTTATTCTCCTCCTTGCCAACGCCATGGCCCTTAAGAAGACATACCTTACACACAGGCGATTTGAGGAGCTTAAGCTGGAGCTTCACCAACTCCGCACTGAAAAGCGCCACAAGATAGCCGACCGCATACTCCATGCCAAGGACTTCGGCGGCACCGACGACAACGCCGAGTTCGACGACGCCAAGAATGAGCAGGCGTTCATCGAGGGGCGGATCATGACCCTGGACAATATGCTGCACAATGCCACCGTAATCCCCGACGAGCACCGGAAGTCAGCCTTTGTAGACATTGGGGCCAAGGTGACCGTTCAGAACGAGTCGGGGCGCACCATGAATTACCTGATAGTAGGCAGCGACGAAGCGGACCCCAAGGCCGGCAAAATCTCCAACGAAAGCCCCGTGGGCAAGGCGCTCCTCGGCAGCAAAGTCGGTGACGACGTCCGGGTAATAGCGCCGGCCAGAGTCCTAAAGCTGACCATCAAGAGCATTGAATAGCCAGAGGGACCTTCCATTAGGCCCTCAATCTTTTTCGCATGGCCGATAGAGGCGAAGACCTTTTCCAGCAACGGCTCTCCAAAGTTGAGCGTCTACGCGCCCAGGGCATCGACCCTTATCCCGCCCGTCTCAACCGCACCCACACCGTAGCCGACGCCTTAGCCTACTTCAGAGCAATCGAAGATTCGGGGCGCGTGCCGCGGCGCTCGGTTGCGGTGGCTGGGAGGCTTATGGCTCTCCGGGGCATGGGCCGGGTCTCCTTCGCCGACATCCGGGACGGCACGGGGTCTGTCCAGCTCTTCATCCGAGGATCGGACCTGCAGCCCGAGCAGCAGATCGTACTGTCGGAGTTGGACACCGGGGATTCCATCGCTGCCGAGGGGCCCATGTTCCGCACCCGTACCGGCGAGATTTCAGTCCGTGCCCAGTCCCTAACCCTGCTCACCAAGGCGCTCCGTCCACTGCCTGAAAAATGGCATGGTCTCACGGACGTCGAGAAGCGGCACCGGCACCGCTACCTGGACCTTATATCCAACGACGACGCTCGTCGAATCTTCGACATTCGCGCCCGGTTCATCTCATCCATGCGCCGCTTCATGGACGACCGGGGCTTCGCCGAAGTAGAGACGCCCATCCTGCTCCCCGTAGCCGCAGGGGCCATGGCTCGGCCCTTCGTGACCGAGCACAACGCCCTGGAGCGTACGCTCTACCTGCGAATCGCCACGGAACTGTATCTGAAGCGCCTCATAGTCGGAGGTATCGACAAGGTGTACGAGATCGGGCGGATATTCCGCAACGAGGGGATCGACACCAAGCACAACCCCGAGTTCACAACCATGGAGAGCTACGAGGCCTACGCCGACTACAACGACGTTATGCGCATGGTTGAGGATATGTTGGCCTATATCACGCAGGAGGTTCTCGGGACCCGGACGGTCCAGTACGCCGGTCACACGCTGGATTTCACGCCACCCTGGCCCCGGGTTTCCGTCCGGGATGCGATCCTCGGGCGGAGCGGTCTGGACATTGCCGACCCAAAGTACTCCGACATCAACGTATTACGAAAGGATGCGGAGGCCGTGGGCCAGCGAGTCGAGGGGCTCAGTCCTGCACAACTTTATGACAAGCTGCTCTCCACCTTCGTCGAACCATACATCGTCCAGCCTACTTACGTCATCGACCATCCGGTCGAGATGTCTCCTCTATCGAAGCGCAAGCCCGACGATCCCCGTTTTGTCGAGAGGTTCGAGGGGTTTGCCGCGGGGATGGAAATCGCCAATGCCTTCACGGAACTTAACGACCCGATAGACCAGCGAGAACGCTTCGCCGAGCAGGAGAAGTTCAGGTTTGAATTCGGAGACGAGGAGGTCGACCGGCTGGACGAAGACTTCCTTCTGGCCATGGAGCACGGGATGCCGCCGACCGGCGGACTCGGCATGGGCATCGACCGGCTGGTGATGCTGCTAACGGACCAGCAGTCCATCCGGGAGGTCATACTGTTCCCGCAGCTACGCTCCGTCGAGCGTCGCGACCCGCAATGATCCTCCCCAAGCTCCACCCTCGTTCTCACTGTCTTATACTGTTCCGAAACATCCAGAGCCGAGAGTTCCATTCATGTTGTCCATCAACCTAATACGCGAAAACCCGAACGTCGTCCGGGAGGCCCTGGACCGCCGGGACGAGGACCATGCGCCCCTTGACCGAATCATCGAACTCGACGAAAGACGTCGAGTGATTCTCTCCTCGTCGGAGGCCCTTCGGGCACGCCGCAACCAGGTAAGCAAAGAGCTGTCCAAGATGAAGGAAAAGCCGCCTGAGGTGATAGGGGAGATGCGTCAGGTCGGGTCGGAGATAAAGACGCTCGAAACCGACCTCAAGGAGCTGGATGAAGAGCTAGATCTGCTACTGCTCCAAATACCGAACATACCCCTACAGGATGTGCCTTCGGGCGTCGACGAGAGCGGCAACGTGCTCATAAAGACCGTGGGAACGGCACCGACTTTCAACTTTCAACCTCGGCCGCACTGGGAGATCGGCGAGAACCTGGGCATCCTGGACTTTGAGAGGGGAGTGAAGATATCAGGCTCCCGATTTTATGTCCTCAAGGGGCGCGGGGCTCGGCTCCAAAGGGCGCTCATTTCCTGGATGGTGGACTTTCACCAGTCCCAGAACGGGTACACGGAGATCTACCCGCCCTTCGTGGTCAAACGGGAGGCGCTGGTCGGGAGCGCTCAGCTGCCAAAGTTCGCCGATAACGTCTACCACGACGAGCAGGACGACCTTTGGTTAGTCCCCACTGCTGAGGTGCCGCTGACCAACATGCACAGGGACGAAATTCTCGACGCTACCGATCTACCCATCAACTACGTTGCCTACACGCCCTGCTTCCGCCGGGAGAAGATGTCGGCGGGCAGGGATACTAGAGGCATCAAGCGAGGCCATCAGTTCGACAAGGTGGAGATGTACAAGTACGTCGCACCTGAGGACTCCGAAGAGGCACTCCAGTCCATGCTCTCCCACGCCGAGGGTGTCGCCCAGGCACTTGGTCTCTCCCACCGCGTCCTTGAACTCTGCACAGGCGACCTCGGGTTCCACTCCGCCAAGTCTTATGACGTGGAGGTGTGGGCGCCGGGCTGCGAAGAGTGGCTGGAGGTCAGTTCATGCAGCAACTGTCTCGATTTCCAGGCCCGCAGAGCCAATATCCGCTACCGACCGAAGGAGGGGGCACGGCCCCGGTACGTGCACACACTCAACGGCTCGGGGCTGGGGCTGCCGAGAGTGTTGATCTCGGTGCTCGAGACTTACCAGCAGGCTGACGGGTCGGTGCGTATACCAGAGGTGTTGCAGTCTTACACTGGGTTCGACATTATCCCTATTCCCTAACCCCTTCCCATCCTTCGTCATTCCGCCGTCCCAACGGCATCTTCCTTCTTCCCTGACATATCCAATGCTCGACTTTTTCGTTAACCTAGCTGAGAGGGAAGGTTGCATATTCCAAGCATGAATTGGCCCAGGCCGCACCGTGCCGGGCGCTGGATCATGGCAGGACTCATCGTGGTCGCTGCGCTATTTATAGCCGTGTCCTGCACAGAGGAACCCAATCCAACTCCGCTACCTTCCACAAACACCGTTGCCCCCACTCCAACTGTCCCATTCCCCACACCCGTTCCCACTGCAACTGACCCGCTCCCCACACCCGTTCCCATTCCCACACCTACTCCCACTCCTGTACCACGGGACATTCCCCAATGGACGGCGAAGAACCCTGCTACCTTTGAGGAGATAGAGCTGGCTTTGGGGAAATATCGAGGGGAGAGCCTAACCTATTTGGCGTGGGGCGGTTCCTACGGCCGCGCTCAACGTCAAGCCTACTTCCTCCCCTTCCAGGAGAAGTTTCGAATAACTATCAACGAATACATTCCGCGGGCCGGAATCACGCCTAGACCTACCCCCACACCCTACCACTTTACGGAGCCTGGAGGAGAATATATTCACCAGCATGGTAACAAAGGGGACATAGAAGAACTCAACCCTGCCATCCACAACGGATACATATTAGGCTTCCCGGAAGTTGCCAGGAACTCTTGGAGCGGCGGGGGCGGCATTGTCTATTCCACCGGACTCGCTTACAACCTCGGCGCTATCGACGACCTCTGGGACGGCCAAAAGCCCTCTTCTTGGGCCGACTTCTGGAACATCGACCGATTCCCCGGAAACCGAAGCCTTGACTTGCGCTCCGGTGGAGATGAGGCTCTTTTCTTCGCCCAGTTCGCTCTCAACCCCGATATCCTAGCCACTCCTGAGTCTCGCCAGGCCTACGCAAGCCTAGGCGAAGAACAGATAGACCAATCCTTCGCCAAGCTAGAAGAAATCTCCACTGACATCGATATTTGGCAGAATACCGTCGATGAGTGTCCCAAGATGCTCATTAGTGGCGAACTAGATATCTGTGCAACGTGGAACCACCGGATTTGGAACGCCCAACAGGAAGTCGTCGGAGAGTCTATTCACTATTGTTACGAGTGCGGCCATATAATCCAGACAAGTGTTTTCACTATACCTCAGGGCATCTACGACAAGGAGCTCGCTGAGCTGTTCATCGCCTAGACTGGGTATCCGCACATTAACGCCCGCATTGCCGAGTTCACTGCCTTCGGTCCTCTGAACCGGCTCGCCATCCCCATCGTCCAACAAACCATTCCGCCAAATAAGTTCTCCGCTCTCCCTAACTCGCCTCAAGCTCTACAAACTGCCGTCTTCCTCGACGAGAAATGGCTCGACGAGAATCGTTACTCGCTTGAAGAGAAGTTCGAGAACTACTTTCAAGAATGGGTCCGATAGCCCTGACCCATCCAAAACGGCGTATCATATAGTCCATGCGTTGCCGGAGGGATGGTCGAGTGGTTTAAGGCACCGGTCTTGAAAACCGGCGTGCGCGTCAGCGTACCGTGGGTTCGAATCCCACTCCCTCCGCCAATATCACTTATATGCTTGACCCCAGTTTACCCATATCCCACCTGTATCGTAGCTAATATGCACCTTTCAGGTACCCAGTAACACCGCATTTTTCCTTTGGTGTCTCGCCTCAAGTGTGGTAATATTTGTGGGAACATTTAATGAGAAACGGAGGCATATTTGACACTTTCGGCAACACGGGTCAAGGCACTGAACGCACCGGGGCGGTACTCCGATGGTGGTGGGCTCCACCTCTTCATCAGTAAAGCGGGGCGAAAATCGTGGGTGCTGCGCATCACCGTTGACGGCCGACGACGAGATATTGGCCTGGGAGGATACCCGTCCGTGAGCCTGGCTCGAGCCCGGGAAAAGGCAGCGGAATATCGAACAGCTTTCAAAGAGGGACGGGACCCCGTGGCCGAAAAGCACGCGCCCGCGATGCCGACCTTCAGGGAAGCCGCATATACCGTCCATGAGGCTAACAAACCCCGCTGGCACAATCCCAGGCACGCTGCAGGCTGGATTCAGACTTTGGAACGTCACGCTATGCCGTCGTTGAACAACACATCCTTGGATCGGATAGGCCGCGGAGATGTGCTGCAGGTCCTCACCCCGATATGGACGACCCGGCCGGAGACGGCCCGTCGGGTCCGTCAACGGATGAGGACCGTCTTCAGGTGGGCTATGGCGCACGGCTTCATTGATTCCAATCCGGCGGGCGAAGCCATCGACGGCGCCTTGCCTCCTATGCCAAAGGTGAAGGCACACTTCAGGGCGTTGCCCTATCAGGAAGTCGGGTCAGCACTTGAGACGGTTGCGGCATCCCAGGCCTCAATGTCCGCCAAGTTGTGCTTCCGATTCCTGGTTCTCACGGCGGCGCGCTCCGGTGAAGCCAGGGGCGCTACCTGGGACGAGATCGACCCCGGGGACCTGGTGTGGCGGATTCCCGCTGATCGGATGAAAGCGGGAGTGGAACACCGGGTGCCTCTTAGTGACCAAGCCCTCGAAGCTCTCGGAGAAGCATCTGCTCTGCGGGAGGACTCAGGTGTGGTGTTCCCTTCACCGCTGAAACAGGGAGCTCCGATGTCCGACATGACGCTGACCAAGATCCTCCGTTCCGTCGGCCTGGCGGAGCATGCCACCGTACACGGGTTCCGCAGCAGCTTCAAGAACTGGACGCTGGAGCAAACGGACACCCCCTGGGTCGTATCCGAGGCAGCTCTTGCCCACAGCCTGGGTAACTCGACCGAGCAGGCCTACGCGAGGTCAGATCTGTTCGAACGCCGTCGAGCGCTGATGCAAATGTGGGCGGACTACCTCGCCGGCTGATCTCAAGAACACCGGAGCATCTCTGCCAAACTGGGTATTCGGTTATGAAGGCCGCTTCCAGGCCGAATTCGGCGGGTCAAATTCACTCCTGGTAACCGGCCGTGACTCCAACCATGCCGTGATATCGCTCGACCTCCACCTGACGGCGGCAGGGCCGATCCTTACGGGCCGGGGGAATTCACCGTCCTGCATCAGCCGATAGATCGACGAGCGGCTCATGCCCGTGATTTCCTCAACCTGTCGACGCCTCAGCAGTCTGTCATGTATTGTCATCATTTCTTCATGTCCTCCGATTCGTGGTAGCAAAGTATTGGTCTTTTAGTAACTCGTCAGGCCTTTGGCCCAGGTCAAAAGTCTGTGCTTGGCCCCGGGCACCGACGGATGGGGTGAATGCCCGGTAGCCGTCTCTAACCGGCCCCGCCGTGCCGCCGTTGCGCCATGCGCCCGGCAGGGCCGTGCATCTAGCGTCCCTCCCTAAAGAGGGTTTTCTCGAATCTCTCGCTCATGAGGATGGCCAGGCCGTCGGGCATCCGGATTGCGAAGCGGAAGATGGCGTGCATCGCCCCTCCGCACGGTTCAGTGCCCTTCTTGCGCCACCTCATCAGCTGCTTGCGGTCCACTCCGATGGACCTGGCCATCGCACCCCAGGAGAGGCCGCTGGCCTCCTTTAGTCCTTCGAGGCGCTCCGGGAAGTCCTGAGGCAGAACGCCGCCCAGGTAGGACAGGTCGCTGCCATCAGCGGCGCTTCGGTGCGTGTGGCCATCGAAGCATAATTTTGTGTTAGAGCTGTTCATCCGTCACCTCCAAAGTAAACAGTTGGTTGAAGTCGTTCACGCCGAGAGCCATTTGCATCCGGCGGCGGATGCGCCCGGAGGGTGAGCGCCCCCCATTGACCAGCATCGACATGTATCCGGGGCTGACCCCGACCTCCCTGGCGAGCCAGTTCTGGGAACGGTTCAACAGGGTGAGCCGCCTCCAGAGGGCCGCCGTATCGAGCCGGACAACAGTCCGTCCTCCACGCTTCCGGGGACTTTTTCGCTTGTCGGTGTTTCGCGAACGCATGGCTATTCCCTCGCCCTCGCAGAACGAGGGCGCAGGACTATACGACATTCTCCTCCGTCACTAATTGGTCACTGCGGCGGCATGGCCCTGGGTGAGTCCCAGTCACCGGGGGCACGCCAGGCGCATCCCAGCGGCCCCAGCTCCTCTGTGGCGACCCTGTGGGAGACCCAAAGGGGTACGGTCGTACCTTTCGCCTGCATCTCCTCCCTTGCCACGCGCAGGAAGTGGGTCGCTGCGATCTCGTCGTCGAAGACAACCAGGACGTCGGGCCGAGTGCCGTGGTCGTCGGTGGGCCTGTGAGATGAGTAGTAGCGCAGATAGGGGGCGAGCCGCTCCGACATGGTTGTCGGGCGCACGGCTCGCCTCTCCCACTCCAGGAAGAAAGACCAGGTTGTCTCTCCTTTTCTGAGGATGCCGAAGGCATCCGGATGTACCGAGCGGATCCCGTCGCCGTGCTTGAAGTAGCGGGAGGCCCTCTTGGGTGGGTCGAGCTGGGAGGCCTGCCAGCCTAACAAAGCCGCCTGGGCTGTGAGGTGGGCAAGGAAGTCGTGGACGGCGGCAGTGTGTTCGATGTTCCAGAGCAGTTGGCGTGTCCTTCTGCCGGTGACGCCTGTCCACTCATAACTGTCGGCGGTGAACAGAGGGGCGGCGCTCCACCGCCTCTTGGCCAGGCCGACGGAGGTGCGGTCTCTGCGGGCTAGGAGGGCCAGTCCCCGGTCGGTAGGGGCCAGGCGTCCGCCCGCATCGCGTGGGCGGACCACAAGCTTGTAGAATTCCAGGGGGATAACAAGCTGGGAGGCCCTCTGATGGGAGACACCCATCAGCCCGGCGAGTTCCGAGAGAGCGATCCAGGGCCAGTCGGCCACCAGCTCGACGGCCCGCTTCTCGGTGGCCTTTAGTATGACTGGCAGCATGTAGTCGGATATGTCCCATCCCCGCCCCTGGACGTTGAAGTCAGAGGGTAGCGATGCCCGCTCCACCGCTGCCTCTTCCGGAAGGGGCCCCATCTTATCTATCCCTTCCAGGGCCGAGCGCAGGTCGATGTCGGCCCGCACGGCGTGGGGGCTCCACACCGGTCCGTCCGGCGCCGCCACCACCTCGCTCTCCACGGCGAGGAAGGCTGGCACGGGGAAGCCCTCCAGCATCCTGCGGGAGTGTCTCAGCCGCACGGGGTCGGGCATGAGGATCAGCACGGCTCCTGGAAGTGCAGTACCGCGCAGCCTCCACATGCGATTGGAGAATGCCGACCTGTCGGACGTGTTTCCTCGCCGGACGATTCCGACGGTGCGCCCATCCGGAAGGGCGACCGCAGCGTCGAGGGACGAGGACCGGTACCAGCGGAACCGTATGGGATATGCGACTGCGGCGAGGGCGCCGGCCAGAAGGTAAACGGTTGCCAGGGCGTCGAGACGCTCCATCAGGCTGCGCCGCCACTGCGCAGAGACAGGGCGGGAGCGCAGGATTTCATCGAGAGACATGTCCTCTTCCCCGGCGAGCCGCTTCAACCCCTCTGCCGTGAGGTAGTACCTCTCGGTCGGGGAAGAGAAGTCGGCGGTGTGAGTCACGGCGTCGCAGAAGCCGCCCCTATCCAGCTTTTCCACGGCTTCGTAGACCGCCCCCCTAGACCAGCCGGAGACGGCAACCATCTCCGTCCGGTCCAGGAAGGGCATCGACGCTAGGGCGCGGAGCAGGTCGGCCTCACATCCTTCGGTTCTCACTGTTCCACCTCCTGCTCCGCCTCGTTGCTCTCCAGGTCCTCGGCCCGGTCCCTGAAGTCCCGCACCTTCTTCTGGGCGGGGGCTTCGGTGAAATGGATGTCCTGGGCAGACAGGGTGTAGGCGGCCACCGCCTCGCGGATACGGAGTGCGACGCCGGGCTCTCCCGGCTCCGGCTTTCTGACCATCATCGAGAAGGCGGGCATCCGCTCCTTGCCGACGGTGGCGCGCACGTAGCAGTGGTGCACCGGCAAGGACACGATGTCGCCCTCGGACACGCGGTCCTTGTCCAGCTCCCACACCAGCTGGCGTGCGTCGTTGCCTGCCACCTGGAAGACGGCCAGACAGCCGACGTTGGCCAGAAGGGTGTCCTGCATGGTGCGGGAAAGGTCGTCCAGCTTGGCCAGGCTCTGGGTGGCCAGGATGAAGGAAGCCCCGAACTTGCCCAGCTCGCTGAGCATCGACTCGTAGTCCACGCCGGGCATCGACTGCATCTCGTCGACGACCACCAGCGCTCCCCGCCGCTCCCTGATGGCTATGCCTCCTTGTTCGCGGATGACCGAATCGACCAGATTGAGAAGGGACGCGCCCACCAGGGCCGCCACATCCTTGCCCACCACACCCTGAGCGGTGGACACCAGCAGGACACCGCCGTTCAGGATAGTCTCCCGCATGTCGATGGTTGAGCGGCGCTGCCCGAGGATGGCTCGCGCCCGCTTGGAGGTTGCGTAGTAGGAGAGCCTGGTCTGGACCGGGGCAAGGGCCTCGGCACGGTACTGGTGGTGCCAGCTTCCAAAGTCCCTGGCCCACCACTCAAGCAGGTACGGATCCTCGACCTTCTTGAGGACCTCGGACCGGAACTTCCTATCGGACAGGAGCTTCAGCCCGTCGAGGACGGTGTGCTGGCTGCCCACGTCGGTTGAGGGGTGCTCGTTGGCCTCGTGCAGGGTCTTGACGGTCTGCTCGAGGATGGACTGCATCCTCGGCCCCCACTGCTCCCACAGGCCTCTCGCAACCCGCACCACCGAGTCGGCGGTGCGGTCGCGGTCGGAGAAGATGCGGGTGTCCAGCAGATTGATGCCCGGCACCCTCGTGTAGTCGGCAAGGTCGATGAGTCGCACGCGGTCAATGAGAGACTCCGGGACGTGCTCCATCAGCCCCGCCACCAGGTCGGCGTGGGGATCTACGACAACTATGGCGTCGCCGTCCCTGCCCTCGGCCTTCTCCCGCATCTTATGGACGACGATGTGGTGCATGAGAGTGGACTTGCCCATGCGCGTTCTCGCCACGTAGAGGTGGTGACGCCTCAGCAGGTCGTCGGGGAAGCGGATGGGCCTGGGCTTGCCGGCCGTGGTGTCCCCAACTAGAGCGCCGCCCCTGACGCCCTTGGCCGATGGCAGGAGCGCCCTGGCGCCGGATCGCTCCACCAGGGGCGTCTCGTCCCCTGCCCCGGGCGGGTGCCACAGGCAAGCCACTTCGCGGACGCCCAGGACGCTGCGCCTGCCGAGCAGGCCGGGGCCCGCCGGATGCAGTGTCGCCGTGTCGGGTATCGAGGGCCTGACCTTGCCGACCTTGAACCGCGCTCCTGCGGGGTTGTCGAAGTGGCGGTAGGCGGCGGCCACCGGCCCAAGGAGCTCTTTCGCCCGCTGGGCCCGGGTGTCCTCGGGCAGCACGGCGACGATCTGCAGTTCCGCCTCGAAGGCGATTCGGGAGACCTTCTCCCTTACCAGGGTCGGGTCATCGGCGCCGCTTCGTGCTTTCTTCCACCGCTGCCACGCCCAGCCACCTGCGGCCATCCCCAGGACCGTGCCGACGCCCAGGAGCGCGGTCTTCCATATCTCGCCGTCCTGCACCCACATGTAACCCTTGAGGGCGGCTAGCGCGCCGATGCTCAGGAAGGCCATCGTCACGCCGTCGATCTGCAACGTTCCGCCCTGATAGGTCTGGGAGGACTCCCTCGGCCCGTAGCCGGGCTTATTTTGGGCCTTGTCCATGTGGGCCTGCGACCAGTCGGGTCCGAGGGACCGCAGCAATAGACGCGCCACTACGCGCTCCCCGTGCTCCAACTCGGAGAGAGCGCCCATCAGGGCTATCAGGGGATCGGAGCCGGGGTCGAGCAGGTCGTCGTCGCGGAAGGTGCGCAGCGGGAGGTATTCGGGGCCGTTGGCCCGCAGCGTGATCGACCACGCCTGCTCCCCCTCGTTGAGGTGCAGCGGGTCGTCGCCGGTGTGCACATTCCGGATGCGGGCCTGGGGATAGTGGGCGGACAGTTGACCGCGCACCACCTGGTCATCGAAGCAGCGGGCCATAAGCGTCACGCCGTCCATGTCCCCCGCCAGTTCCAGCGAGAAGGGCTCGGGAACGGCGATGGACTGGAGCAGGTTCTCAACACCCAGCAGGGTGCGCTCACCAGTGCGAGGCGGCGTCACCGCCAGCAGGATGGGGCCTTTCTCG
The DNA here is from genome assembly GCA_965197585.1 of Dehalococcoidia bacterium. Taxonomy (GTDB): domain Bacteria; phylum Chloroflexota; class Dehalococcoidia; order Plut-88900; family Plut-88900; genus Plut-88900. The sequence goes on along the minus strand of OZ240215.1, from coordinate 256,989 downwards.
TCTTTGGCGTTCTCAAACGGGATTTTCTTCGGTTTCAGTCTCATAGATGATGGTCCTTTCTCTGGTGGCGTCCTGGCCTCCACTCGATGATCTCCGCCTCCTCCGCCGTTGCCTCTATGCGCACCGGGAACCGGTTGCCCCTGGCCAGCAGGAGCCCGTCACCCTGGGACAGGACAGAAGCCATTTCTGAAGGTCCTGGGGCAGGTCGAAGGCCTCACCCACCGTGGATATGGCCGCGGCGTCCTGCTGGAGCAGCAGCTTGAAGGCGGCGTTCTGCAGCAGCGCCCTGCCCGAGTGACCGGTGATGGTGCGGGAGGTGTCCTCGCTGAGCAGGTCCTGGACGTCTTGGGTTATGAACTGGAGTCCCAGCCGGTGCTTGCGGGCCCTCTTGGCCATGGAGACCATGAACGCCGCTCCCTCGGGGTGCTGCATGACGCTCCACACCTCGTCCACCACCAGCAGTCTCGGCTTGGGGTCCTGTGCGGCAGCGGCCCACACCGTCTCGGTGCAGACCATGGCGGCGGCGGGCCGGAGCTCGGGCTCAAGGAGCCTCAGGTCGAACACCGTGACCAGGGCCTCGTTGTGCAGCAGGTCGTCGCCCTCGTCGGAGAGTATGTGGCGGAGGCTGCCCGTGGCGAAGGGCCGCAGCAGCCTGGCCAAGGCCTGCCCCGAGTCGAGGTCGGCCTCATCGTTCTCCCCGCTCTGCAGATAGCCGTAGAAGTCACGGAACCCGGTGCGCTCCCGGGGCTCGGCGTAGTAGCCGGCCAGGGCGTGGTCCAGGTCAGCGCGACGCTCCGCACCGAGCTTCTCACCCACCATCACCTCTATCAGCCTCCTCAGGCTGCCGATGCGCCGGAGCAGCTCCTCCGAGTCCCTCCGGTCCATTACGAAGGGGTTCATGCCCTGGCCCGGTACGCCCGGCGACAGCACCCTGCCCCCTGCGGCCCTGGCCATGTCGGCGTACTCCCCCTCGGGGTCTATGACGTAGGCGGTGATGCCCCGGCATATACCCCGCAATACTCCCAGCTTGGTGGCGAAGGATTTTCCGCTGCCCGAGCGGGCCAGGACGGCGGTGTTGGCGTTCAGATGGGTGCCGTCCCACGGGTCGTAGACGATGGGCGCCCGGGCCCTCAGGTCCAGGCCGTAGAGAGTGCCGCTGCGGGTGTCCATGTCGGGGGGAGAGAAGGGGAACAGCCGGGCCAGGGAGGAGGTGTCCAGGTTCCTCCACATTGCCACGGCGTTGAGGTTGATGGGCAGCGTTGAGAGGAGCCCCTCCCTCTGGCGGAAGGGGAGGGTGTCCAGCTTGCCCAGGGTGGCGGCGAAGTGGGCCCTGGTCCTCTGGGTCATCTCCTTCAAGCTCTTCTGATCGTCTGCATGAAGGGTCAGGGAAAGGGAGGAGTGGAAGAGACGCTCCCTGCCCCGCTGAACGTCGTCTCTGAGGCGGGTGACGTCCTCCAGGGCTATCTCCGCCTCCGGGGAGAGGCTGCGGCCCTTGCGGAAGGACATGGAGCGGGCCGATTCGAAGCGCACCTTCTGCCACTCCAGTGTGCGGGCCGCCTGGTCAGCCGTGATGGGAGCGAGGTGGACGGATATGTCCATGGGGATGCCCGAGTTCATGAGGGCCTGCAGGAACCCGGGAACAAGGGTGCGGGGCCAGCGGCCCAGGTGGAGGGAGCGGGTGAGCCTGTCGCCGATGCGCAGTTCCCGACGGTTGATCTCCACCTCCACCGGCTTGTCCTCGTCCATGTCCCTGGGAGAGCCGCCAAGTGCGCATGCGAGGATGAACATCCTGAGGGTCCGGCCACTGAGGGGCTGGACGAAGAGGCCGACTCGCGAGAGGAGAGACGCCACGTCGTCGGCCCGGTCGTGTTTGCAGACTACGTAGAACCGCCGGTCCAGCACCCCCTCCCGGGTCTCGAGGTCCCTGAGCAGGCCCCTGAGGGAATTTGCGGCTTCTTCGGTCTTCGGCGGCAGGTCCTCCGGCTGGGCCTCCCTGAGGGTCTCCCTCAAGCTGTCCAGCACCGGCGGGTGCTGCCTGACAAGAAGCTGGACGGGGAAGTCCAGAGCGTTCAGGGCCCCGGCGAAGGAGCCGAGCCTCGGCTCGTCCAGCTCCAGGCCCATCACCTCGCAGACGCCCAGCTTGACCCCGTCCAGCCTCACGGGACCTTCCTCCTCCAGGTGGGACAGCATGTAGAACGATGGCAAGGGGACGGGCGGTTTGGCCGGGGCGGCATTCTTCTTCGGGGCCGCAGTGGCCCCCGTTCTCCCGTGCATGGGAATCGTCCTGTTGAATCTCTTAAATATAGATTTCAAATCGTTGTCCTTTTCTTGCCGCTATGGGAGCGTTGGGGTGACCTTCAGCAAGGCCAGGGCTATCCCTTTGGCCGAGAGCGTGAGGACTAGGCCCGTGATAGCCAGGGCCACTGCGCTCCTGGCCCTGCCCGAGCTCCGCTCTTCGGCTCCCTCGGCCATGAGAAGGAACCCGGCCCAGACGACGGCAAATAGGCAGAGTTCCACCGCGGCATAGGCCATCGCGTCCACCACCTCGACGAACTTGAGCAGCATGTTCCCCTTCTCGATGTCTGTCCCCGCGCCCAAGGAGGCAAACGCCGCACCCACCATTAAGACTACCCACAGAACGCGTATCACCACGGCCACCTCCAGCCCAGCAGCTCGAACAGGCGCCTCAGCTCTTCGGTGTCCGCCGGGGTCTGCTCGGCGGGCTCGGGGGTGGGCTCCGGCTCGGGCAGGGTGAGGAGCTCGAAGCTGTCGTCGGCGCCGATGGTCGACGCCATGTCCAGGGCCTCTATCCTCGTTCGGGCCAGGGGCGCCCGTTCCATGACCTCAGCCCTCACGTGCTCCTCATGTTCCACGGTGACGGTCACGTCCCTGGCCACCGTTGTGCCGCGTACGGACAGGGTGGCCGAGATGACGTGCTGGGTGGTTGTCCCGTCGGGGTGGGAGACAGTCACCGTCTCGGAGACCGTCCTGCTAGTTCCGGGACGGTACAGCTTGACTCTCGTGGTTATCTCCTCGTCCCTCTTGGGGTGGTGGGTCAGGGCAACCAGGGGAGGGAGATCGATCCGCAGGGCCCCTTCCAGGGCGGCTTGCAAGGTGACCTTGTGGACCGCCTCGCCAGCGGGCACATTGACCCGGAAGTCAGTGAACCCGTTCGGAACGAAGGGGACTGGTCCCTGGGCCCCGCCGACGGTGACTATTACGGTCCCGGCAACTGCAGTGACATCCGCATCCATCAGCGCCGTCACCGTCACGCTCTCGTGCCCGGACACCGTCGTAAGGGCCACCGGTTCTTCGACGGAGTCCTCGCAGCTGGAATCTATGGCTCCATCCACCCGTCCGGGCGTCCAAAGCAGGTAATCGAGCTCCAGGTCGCAAAGCTCTCCCTCAACAAAGGGCAGGGGGTGCGGGATCTGGTCTCCCTTCAGGCTGAGAGCGCCCGCCTGCCCCAGCCCGTCCCGCCAGGAGAGGGTGAGGGAAGGCGAGTCACCGGAGAGTGGGAATGTGTAGCTCCTGGTCTCTCCCCCCTGCAGCCTGGCCGTCGCCCGGAACACGGATATCCGGCCCTCGGGTCCGCCGTAGCCTCTCACCTGCAGGTCGATGTCAGCGGCGGCCCTGACGGTTACCCCGGCGGAGTCGCCCGACACATGCAATCTCTCGACGTATATCCTTCTTCCGGGGACGGGCTCCCTCAGCTCGAAGCCGATCCCCTCGGGATGATGGTCGTCAGCCAGGGCAACGGGGGACACCGCCCCGGCCGCCGCCGTAAGGGCGACGGCCAGGACGGCCAGCAGGTTCCTCCGGCCCCTGCTTCTCCCGGTCTTCTTCCTGTCCTGCTTTGGGTACTTGCGCTTCCCCCGGCGCCTGCGGCGGTCCTTGCCGGAACGGCCGCGGGGACGGAGGGGCATCCTACCGTTGCGGCGGCGCATGATGATCCGTCTGGCCTTCCTGACCAATAGGGTTAGAGGGCTCGGCGCAGTCCTGACCGGCGTCGGCGCTTCGGGGCGCACCAGCTGGGCAGGGGTCCGGCGTAGCGCCGGGGACCCAGCCGGAACCGGAGGAGGTCGGCGGCCACCAGGGGCAGCCGCCGGCCTCCCACCTTTCCCACGATCATCGTCATTCCCGCCAGCCCCAGGAGGACGGCCAGCACTATCCTCACCTCGGAGGGGCCCACGGGTGCGTAGCGGTACGCCCCGTAGGACAGGGCGGCCACGGCGGTGATGGCCACCAGCTGTTGGAAGGTGAACCACAGCAGCACCCGGTCCTCGGCCTGCAGGTGGGTTGGCACCTCGTGTTCTCTCATGACTCTTCCTCCACTTCTGCTTTGCCTATCCCCCGTCTGGTGTTGGCGTGGGGGTGCCGGGCTCGGGGATATCCACATCGACGCCCGGGGCGACGATTGCACCGGTCACCACCTCAACGACCACGTAGGCCAGCAGCGCCAGCACGACACCCGCCAGGGAGGTGAGCATGGCGCTCTTCCCCCGGTCCATCTGCTGCGGCCCGCCGCCTGCCGTCATGTACAGGAAGGCCCCGTAGACGAAGTAGGCCACGCCCACCGCACCCACCACCCCCATCATGATCCCCACGATGTTCGATATGGTCTGGGTCAACTGTTCCATTCGCTTTCTCCTGTTTCCGTTGCTGTTTGGGAGTCTTTATCCCTGGTCCAGGGGTCGCGTCGTTCTCGCTTGCCTAGCTGCACATCTCTTGACCTCCTCGTGCCTTCTCGTCTATCTGTTCGTTTCGTGTATCTGTCGAAGTCCCGTCTATCGAAATAAGTGGGCTCACTCGCCGCTGCTCCTCGGGGCAGGCCCGGCCCCGGTCGCATCTCCACCGGCGGTTGCACCTTCCGCAGCCGAGCGAAGGCCCGAGGCCGCACCCGCGCCGGTCCCCGCCGCCGTGGCAGCCACCGCCCCCACTGCTGCTCCTGCAGGCCCCCCACCCATTCCCCCGGAGAGCAGCCCAATCGTCTTGGCAGAGCGCATCAGGGTCCCCGGCAGGTTGAGGCCGAAGTAGAGGGTGCTCACCCAGGAGTCGAAGGTACCGGCGTTGCCCAGGATCGAGGGCACTCTCGTCGCCATGTAGACGAAGGCCACCGACATCAGCAGCTTCCACACCAGGTCCTGGGCCGGCTCGAAGGCCTCTATGGCGGCGTACTGCCTCAGGAACCCAAACCCCAGGGCCAGGGCTATCAGCTGGATCGACTGCTGGAACACCGTGGTCAGGAAGAGCTTCAGCCAGTGACGTCCCCAGCCCGCCGTATGGGGCAGTATCCAGAGGCCCAACGCTATGGGCGCAAGGGCCAGCAGGATGTCGATAAGGGCCAGCCTCAAGACCAGCTGCACCAGGACGTAGAGGACGAAGAACCCGTAGACCACGTAGAGCAGGGCCACCAACTGGGCCATGCCCACGCTCCCCGCCTCCACCGTCCTGAGGAACGTCTCCAGGGGCGCTCTCAGCAGGTCGCCGGGGGTTACGTCCAGTTCCGCGGCGATGTACTTGGAGACGACGTGGGCCACGTCGATGACCAGGGCGCACCACCAGTAGGAGGTGGCGGCGGCCACAAGGCCCAGCACCAGCCGGGGGACCGTCTCCCGCCATCCGGTGCTGGTATGGCCCAGGAGGTTCTGCATGATGAGGCTCAGGCCCATCCAGCCCAGGATGACGATGAGGGCCCCGGAGGTGATGCCCCAGACCACCATCCAGGCCTCCCGCACCATGGGGTGCAGGTAGGTCAGCTCGGGGGGAGTTCCGGTGAGGATGTCGTTCATGGCATATAGAGTCCTTAGCCGCAGTTGTCGATCTCGGTCCTTGTGGCCCGCTCAACGACCCCACACAGGCCGCCGTGGACGCCCTCTATCACCCAGCGGGCGAAGGCCTTTGCCCACCTGGCGGGGTTGAGGGCCGCCAGGATCCGGTCGAAAATCCCGCTGGGCTGGTACACGGGTACAAGGGCGTGGAAGACGTAGGGGCCGCCCTGGGCGTCGGCGGGGACGCCGATCACCAGCAGGTAGGCCTTCCCGGGGTCCAGGTCGGGCTGCTCGGACAGGGCCGGGTACTCCCAGGAATACTCCCAGCCGTCCTTCAGCTTCTTCTCGCCGCCCTGCACCCGATACATCAGGGTCAACCAGTCGCCGTTGTCCGCATCGCGGACGGCGTAGTAGAGGACGTCCAGCTCCCGGCTGAAGACGGGACGGGCAATGAACCTGCCGTCCTTCTTTCGTTCCACAACCTCACGGTCCTCGTTGACGAAGGTGAGGCCGGGGGCCTGGGCCAGAACGATGCCACTTGATGCAATTGCCAGAAGCGCCGCCAAAAGCAGGGTGCTTACCAGCGGCAAAAGTTGCCTGACCGACCGATATCTCGATTTCAGCGCCAACGCATTCACCTCCCTGCGGTTTTGTACGATTCATGGAATCGCAGCGTCTGCAAAAGAGTGTGAACAAGCGAAAAGTTCTAAATAACCTCCTATGGCGGCTCCTACATTTGCGTTCCCCCATTTGCCACCTGTTCAGACGGCGCCTCTTATGAAGTAATGGGGGTGTACTGGAATTCGACTTTAGTTGCACAGTTTTAGGTCCTGTCGTGGACAAGCTGAAAGAGGAACAAATGACGGCGAAAAGGAACAAAAGTTGTGAACACTTTGGCGCAAGTCCCCATTCCGGCCCGGCGATACATCGCAGGCCCTGGTGGGCCACATGGCGAAACCGCCCAGCGGGCCTAAATCGTGCAAGACCCCCTACAGGTGGTCCACATGAGGCAGCCGGTGGCAATGCGGTCCGGCGGAGTGGGCGGGGCACTGGACTGTGGCCGGTGAGGAGCAGGAGGGCTGATGGATACGAAGAACGACGTGTTCGAGAAGAGCAGGAGCGTAAGGGACATGCAACACCTGCGGTTCATGGCGCTGCTGCAGGAGCTTGAGCGCGACCACGGGCGCAAGAAAGCGGCTGCACTCCTGGGCGTCGACCGCCGGACGCTGGACGCCAGCCTGGACGAGGGCGTGCTGTCGAGGCGCATCCGGGGTGCGTTGGACAAGGCCCTTCAGTACGGGCTGGGCTCGGCAGCCGCAGAGCAACGGGACCGCAACGACAAGCTGTCAGACCGGCTGGACGACCTGGAGAGCCGCATCGAGATGGTCGCCAATGAGACGAGCGCCGGACGCAGGGCCTGCGAGGAGGCGACGAGTGCCGTCCGGGAGGAGCATTCCCAGGCGCACCGGGTGATGGAGCGGGCGATGGCCGGCCTGAAGGCGCAGGGCGCCGCCGATGGCGGGCCGAACGACACGAGCGGGAGGGACGGCGGGGTGCAGCCTGAGGGGAAGGCTCCCCTGCGGCGTGAGTACCCCGATCTGGTGACCCTTGAGCCGGCCCCGGGCGACGAGGAGGCCTTCGGCGACGCATGGCCGCTGATCGTCGAGTGGCGGGAGCTGAAGGCGACCCATCCCAACAGTGGCAGGGGCCTTCAGTGGCTGCTGGCCGAGGAGCGGTTCCTGACGGCAGAGCTGACCCTGTTGGAGGAGCACGGCCTGACGCTTCCCCCGGCGAAGTTTCCTCTGCGGGGCTTCGACCGCAACGGCCAGGTCAACTGGCGGAGGACCGCGCTGTCGGACACGCGGAGAGCGAGGGCCAGACGCGAGCTCCTCCGGCGGGTCAGGCGGGTCTGCACCTTCGGACTGTGGTGGCGGTACCCGGGGCGCCCGCCATTCGCTGTGAACTTTTGTGAACACTTTTCGAGGGGGGTCCTGCAGGCCCTTACCCGCGTGACCACGCTCAGCGATCATATTCTCGATGTTTGGCTTTCAACCAAGGTTTCCCGCCACAGAAACCTGGGGGCGCGATCCCTGTTGCCCGGGTCCGACCAGAGGATGATTCGCTCTCCTGACTGGTAGCCCACGAGGGAATGCTGCCGCTGCGGATTCGACCTGGTTCTCCGCAAGCAGCGCGGGCCGTAACGACGGAGTCGATGAATCCCTTCGTCCTCGGTCCAGTCCGGCGTTCGCAGTTGGTCGTTTCTTTCGCCGGGCACGCTCTTGCGGTTGGGCTCACTCGCTCACGCCGTTGGACGCAAGGGACGCAGCGCATCCGGCGCCTCGTCCTCGACCCCTAGGCCGAAGTGCATACGCCGCTCCGGCCGGATCCTCACGTCTGCGGCGTGACGGCAACCCCGCCGGGCCGCAACTCTTGCACGCGCCGGTCTGCCACCGCGAGCCAGGCTGGCCGCTTCACGTCTTGCAGCCACCCCGATGGACTGAATCCGCACCGGGTCGAGCTGCGTCTTCGGCAATCGGACATGGAAATAGGACACATAGCGAAGGAGGTAGCGAAAGGATGAACAATTCACGGACAGTAGACGGGACGGGGCGGTACGTTGGACCCAGCGCGTCGCGGATAGCGGAGCTGGTGCCCCACCGGGTAAGCATCGAGCGGGGCTGGTTCCGGACCACCACGGCCATCTGCCATGGCGGCCGCTCCGACGGGCTGGCGTTCAGGCAGAGGCCGGACGGGGGCGGCATCGACGTACGGTGCCACTCCGGGGGATGCATACCCGGCGTGATCCTCGCCCGGCTGGAGGCCCTCATCGGGCTGCCCATCCGAACGGCCTGGGAACCGGGGAGCGGCGCCGCGGCAAACGCCCCCAGGAAGAAGCGGTGGACGAGGAGGCGGATCGCACTGGCAGGGGTTGCGGCGCTGGTCATTGCGGCGCCGCTGCTGCTGGGCCTGGGACTTGAGGAGGCGGCGCTCAATCTGCTCGGGCTGGGCATCGGCGCGCTGCTGCTCAGGCGGCTCCTCATTAGGCGCACTGTGCGGCGGTCCAGGCGCTGACGGTTCGGGTCCCGAAACATATGCAACGCAAGGGTCGCCTCCCACCGGAGGCGGCCCTTCTTCTTTGCCCCCAAGGGGGCGCTAGAGGCGACGGAAACAAGGCATAGGCACTAAGGAGGTGCAACGTGACGACGGCAACATTGGCAGCTGGCAATCGGACGATGGAGACGGCGGTGCGGCCCCGGCGGAGCCTCGAAGAGCTGGTGGACCGGCTAATAGCGGCGCTGTTCGGGGAGGAGACTGTGGAGGCGGCGCCCAGCGCGACGCGGACCATCCACGAGGCGAGGCGGCTCAGGCAGGCGGGGGACGTGGACGCCGCACTGACGGTGCTCGGCGGGGTGGACGCGGCGAGGGCGGCGCCCTGGGAGGCCCGGTGGGCCTTCGCCGAGTGGAAGCAGATGGTCAGGCGGAGGTTCGGGGGCCGCGACGTGGCGGTCTACAGCCAGGACACGGGCAGGGCCGCGGCTCTGGCGCCGCGGGTCGACGGCTCCATGGAGGTCGTGGCCGTGCTGGGGATGCGCTGGCGGCCCGGCAAGGTCGTCTCGGGGCGCAGCCTGCGGGGCCTCCGGCCCCTGGCGAAAGGGGGTGCGTGATGGACGCGGCCAGCGTCGACATCCCCGCGCTGAAAGCCCGGCACCCGCTGGGTGACACGGTGGAGGCCTCGGGCGTAGGCCTCAGGGGAAGGGGCCGGGTACGGCAGGGCGTCTGCCCCTTCCACGATGAGGCCGAGGGCAGCTTCACGGTCTACGCAGACTCTGAGCGGTTCTACTGCTTCGGCTGCGGCCTCGGAGGGGACGTGCTGGACTTCGTCCAGCGGGCCGAGGGTCTCACGCTGCCGGAGGCGATCCGCCGTCTGGATGGCAGCCCGGGTCCTGCGCCCGGGGCCGCATCCCGTCCAGCCGGAACGCGGCGTCCCAGCTCCTCCGCTCTGCCTCCCCGCTACCCCGCCCTGCTGACGGAGGCCGCCCAGTTCTACGCCAGGCAGCTGCGCCACCGCTCCGAGGGGCGGGAATACCTGGCCTCCCGGGGCGTGGGCCCGGCCGCCGCAGCCCGCCTATGCCTCGGCTACTCGCCGGGCGGCGGGCTGCGGCGGGCCCTCGAGTTCCGCGGCTTCCCGGATAAGCGCATCCAGGACTCGGGGCTCCTCATGGGGCGGGGAGCGGTTCGCCGGCATGGTCGTCGTCCCCGACGTCGCCGGCGGCCTCGTCCGATGGCTCGCGGGCCGGGCCCTGAACCCGGAGCTGAGGCCCCGGTTCCAGGCCCTTCCCGGCCCCAAGCCGGTGCTCGGACTCGGGAGACTCGGCCCCGCTCCGCCCCTTGCCGTCGTGGCCGAAGGCCTGTTCGACTGGCTCGCCCTCACAGGATGGGGCATTCCGGCGGTGGCCGCCCTGGGCGCCCAGGGGGTCGAGCGGGTCGCCTCCGCCCTCCGGGGTTGTCACCGGGTCTTCCTCGCCTTCGACTCAGACGACGCGGGCCGGGTGGCGACGGAGCGGCTCAGTAACCTGCTCGGACGCAGGGCCGCCGCCGTCACCCTTCCCCAGGGCGTCGGCGACGTGGGCGAGCTTGCGGCCCACGCCTCCGGAAGGGACCTGTTCCTGCGCCTGCTGGAGCGGGCGGCAAGAGCCGCCCGGTAGGGGGCCACCCCTACCCCGCACCGTGCCAAGGCCCCAATCCTCCCCCAACCCCACCTGCTTAATCACCCCCTCATCAACCCCCATCCCACCCCTTCCCATAGCCCCTCCCCCACAACCCCCTCTCGGCCCGCGCCCTTGCGCGCCCCCACGCGGGAATCCCCATGCCCGTGCCATGGCGGCGCCTGTACCGGCCACACCGGTACGGACGCCGCTCACGGACCCCATCGCAGGCCCGCCCCGGTCCATTGGAAGAGCCAGAAGAGCATCGCAAAGGAGACACATCATGACGAACGGAACGCACAGGAACGGCAGCACGAACGGCGTCCGGCCCGACACCACCCCGATGGGTGACAGGGAACTGGACCTTCTCTGGGACAGCCTCCCTCCCCGGGTTACGAAAGAGCTGTCCCAGCCCCTAGACCCGGCCCTGGTATCCAGCCGAACTTGCTCCCCAGCACCCCCTCAACTTCCTCAAGGATGAAGGGAGACAGGTACATCTGGAACCGTCCCCTGAGAGCCAATTCCAGGACGAGGCGCTCGTTTCCCGGGAAGTTCAGGCCGGAGACGATGACGTTGGTGTCGAGGACCACCCTCATGTCGAGGACGAACCGGTCTCCGCCCTGTACTCATCCACCAGAGAAGCGACGTCCTCCGGGCCGATGCCCCGTTCCCTGGCCTTCCTTTCCCCGTACTGCGTCAGCTGTCTCCACTCACACTCTTCGATGTAGCGGAGCAGCGCTTCCCGAAGGAACTCACTCCTCGACCTCCCCTGCTGCTTCATCACCTCGTTCACCCTATCGGCCATATCCGGTGGCAATGAGAAGGTGATGGTCTTGGTCGTACGTGGCATGTGCACCTCTTGTTAACGGGTCTTACTGGTATCGTGCTCCATCCGTCTTAACCTGTCAACCATCCGTTCTCGTTCGGAAAGACAGGTGACACCTGGAATGGTGTCATGATGAGGATAGTGGACGAGACGGTAGGAAGGGCAAAGGCATTGGGTAGGCGGAGGGACTTGTCCGGGGAGGGGAAGAAGAGGTTGGACTTTGCGCAGACAAGCCCATATGCCGCGCCACTCCCATCGGCATAACTTAGAGTTTTCTGCGGGGGAACACCGTGGGTTACACGGGGAAGGTAATCTCTGGGGACTGCCGCGTGGACATACCGTGGCTGCCCGCGGACCTGTTCACCCCCAGCGCCCCGGACCACCTGAGGGACCGGATGCCGCACGTGGAAGGCACGGAGATCTGCGAGCAATGTTTCGCCGGGGGCAAGCAGCTTGGATTTGGCGGGGGCTCCGGTGTCGGAGCGAAACCCAAACTTTTCTGGGACCCCTACGTGCCTGTGCTGTCCACTCGGCCGGGCCGGATGGAGGAGATGAACTTCTTCACCGACGCGAAACAGGAAAAGTCCCAACCCACCACGCCCGAGCTGAGGACCAAGGACCAGGAAAGCGATGGCATCAAGGGCGAGGCGCTCTACGGTCTCCTGGGCCTGGCCGGCGGTCTTGGGGCCGAGCAGGAGGGTGAAGAAGGGAAGAGTCGGCCGTCTGCGCATACGCTAAATGGCCTACGGGACCGTTCGGGATCATATTCGCGAGTAGTATGCAGACGAACATGATGACCAGCGCCATGACCAGGTGTTTGACGTGGAGTCCGGAGCCTCGGCGGATGGGTTTGGCGCAGCCCCCTCCTGCCCGGAACAGGAGAAGGCTGCGCCAAACCGAACCACGGCCATCGTCAGTAAGAATCAGATATTGTCGCTCCCATTCGTATCGCTTCGCCCCAGCGACGGACAACGTCACTATCCGAAAGACTATCCTTCAACCGCCAGCAGACTCCGACAAGGGTCACTAGCCATTGAACCCGATAGACTTCCACCATCTCAGCCGGGATGGCGTATCGTTTGTGGCTATCTCTTGAGCACCGGGCGTAGGTCGGAAACATCACACACACAGCAGTTGTCGTTAGAAGTCGTTCGATATCAGAAATTGCACCGCACGCAATACTCCTTGGGGTGGCAAACGGAATGGCGGGTCGGCGTCTGTTTGTGAGGGTTATCCTTGTTCCTACTTTGAATACGTGAGTGCGCTGTCTGGGGGAGCCCTTCATGCCACATCAGGTCCATCGGCATATTGCCACCCTCGGCACACATTCTTTTGCATTGATAGTCAAGCCGGCGCAGCCCGATTCATACCATTTCTGAAGACCATCCGTGAGCTTGCGCCAAGGCCGCAGCCGAATCTCGACCATCCTTCTTGCTTCTCCAACCCGATGCATACATTCCGGGTGTCATTGGGATCGATTAATTTGTCTCTTCTTAACTTCAGGGAGGCACACCCTTCCTGTGACCTTGAGCTGCATTTTCGGAGGCTACCCTTCATCTTGAGGGGGTTGCGGCTCAATGCCGTTTGCCCAAAAAACCTAAGTGCACCCGCCGGGTGTAAGGCCTGTTCAGAGCTGATACCGGTGACAATAAATTTCTTATCGATTCCGGGATATCACGAGTCGCATGCCAATAACTCCTCTCGTGTCTCCACACTGATGTAAGCAGATGGATGGCCGAGGTTGTCTATCCTGGACTGAACGGCATTCTCCTTATTGGTCTTCCAGCTTGCGCATCCGGTTTTCGAGCAGAACTATCATGTCAAGCTGGTAGCGCAATAAGTTGGAAAAGAGCTCGTGGTAAGGATGATCTCCCGTGCTAGCCCATCGTCGGCGCTTACTCTCCAGGTCATCAAGACCCCTGTTGAACTGTTCCAACATCTCGCCAAATCGGTCTTGTTCCGGTCCAGGCGTCATTATCTCCTCCTAGCACTTTAGTTTTCTCTTCACCGTATACTTCATCGTCATGGCTGCCGTTTTCATCGAACTGTGTAAACCTGTCTCGATGGACAGATCCAACACTGGCCGCGAGAAAGCCTACCGCCTCCCCGAACCGCTTCGACGGTCGGAGGATGACGTGGAAGACCTGCGATGCGTCGGTGTCCGGGTTGCGGCGGAGGATGGCGTAGTGGGTGACCGTCTGGTCCGTCGAGGCCGTCCAGGTGAGGGTGACCGAATCGTGTACCGCCGAGGCCTGGAGGTTCGTGGGCTGGGCCGGGGGGTTGGCGCCGGTGGCGGCCGCGGTGGCGGTCACCTCCTGGTTCTGGGCCTGGACAACCCAGGGGATGAGCACCAGGGCGGCGCAGAGGGCCGCCAGCCCAATGAGCAGCAGTGGGGAGCGGCGCAAGACGCCGGGAGGTGGTCATGACTTACCTCCGGCTAGCCGAGTCCGAAAATTCCGGGAGGACGTCTGTGCCGGCTCGCCGTAGGCGGCGAACCCAGGGGCGAGCGGTGCAGCGACTGTGGGGGCCGCAGTTCCGTCCGCGGTCGGAGGTGGATGGACTGGCCTGTCGAGCACCATGTGAGAGCCTCCCCGGCACAGGCGAAGCCAGCGGAACCTACGACCTCCTCCGACTTCCACAGCCGATATGGTGGCCTGTGACTCCAACTATCGTCCGGTTTCTACCAGCAAGAAAATAGAGCCTCTTCGTCGATTTGGTAAGTGCCTAATCACACTTTCTCGGCAGCAATGTCGTTAGCTTTTAGAGAGAGTGTTTCTGCAACGTTTTGCTCTTGCTAGTATCGACGAAAGTCAGGCACACGCCACCGGTACGCATCCGGGCCGGGAGAGGCCGCTGGCCTCCGGCCATCCGCATACGCGGGCTTTTCTTGTTGACCGGAAAAACAAGCGCTATGCACTGCCCGGTCTATCTTTTCGGCCCGGAACCCTCTATAGCGCCGCTCCTAGCCCCCCGGCCCAAAGACGGTGAAGCTCAGCGAGTTGGACAGTTTCCTGTCGTCGCCGGTGCAGATGGCTCCGGTAGCTCCGCAGTCCGTGGTTGCCCGGAGTTCGATCGTCACGTCCCCGGTGGAGGTGGGCTTTACCATGATGCTCCAGGAGATGTTGCTGGGCTTGTTCGTTCTCTGCGCCCTCTCCACGGATCCGCCGGCTGCATTGAAGGCATGGTTCTTCAGGGTCACGTAGCTCAGGCCGAACTCCTCGCTGAACTCGATTTCGAAGGTAAACTCAGACGAGCCGTCGTGGGAGGTCGGGGCGGCGACCTTCAGTCGGACGGTGAGCGGAACTGGCGCCGCCGCCACTTCGACAGTAGCCGCGCTGGTCAGAGTTTCCTCATTGTCGCGGTCGTCTGTGAAAGTCACACGGACCTGGATGGTCTGCCCCTGCTCGCTGGACGTGAGCTCGTAACTGGAGCCGGTGGCCCCATCGATGTCCGTACCTCCGGCGATCCACTGGTAACGGTAGGACACGTTGTTCAGCCCGTCCCCGTCGGCTATGGACGAGGTTGATGCGGTGAGGGTCTCCCCCACCTGCGGCGTGCCGCTGATGGCCGGCAGGCCGGTGGCCTCGCGGTTGGGCGCTGCAACAACGGCCACAGTCGCCTCGCTGGTAAGGGTCTCGGCGTTGTCCCGGTCGTCGGTGAAGGTCACCCGGACCTGGATGGTCCGACCCTGTTCGCTAGACGTGAGCTCGTAGCTGAAGCTGGTGGCCCCATCGATGTCCGACCCTCCGGCGATCCACTGGTAGCTGTAAGAGACGTTGGTCAGCCCGTCCTGGTCGGCGATGTTAGACGTGTCCGCCGTCAGCGTCTGTCCCACTTGGGGCATTTCTGTGATGGTGGGAGCTCCCGTGGCATCACGGTTGGGCGCCGCCGCTACTGCACCCGTCGCCTCGCTGCCAAGGGTCTCGGTGTTGTCCCGGTCGTCGGTGAAGGTCACCCGCACCTTGATGGTCTTGCCCTGGTCGGGGAATACTGGCTTGTAGGTGGAACTGGTCGCGTCCTGAATATCCACGCCGTCAGCCATCCACTGGTAGCTGTACAACACGTTGTCCAGCCCGTCCGCGTCCTCAACACCGGAGATGTCCGCAGTCAGCGTCTCATCCACTTGGTCCGTACCGCTGATGGTCGGCGCGCCCAGGGCCGGGGTATTCTGGTCGGACAGCACGAGGTTTAGCGACACCTCGTTCCCATCCGACCAGCCCAATCCCCGGTCATCCCACCGGAATCTGTAGGACGCACCGCCATGATCCACCATGGCGTCCGCCGAGCCGAACTCCTCGTCCCCAACCGACAGCACGAAGCCGGTGGAGAACATCTCTTCGTTCAGGCCGAGCCGGAGCTCGCCGTCCTTGAGAAAAAGGAACCTGACATAGTGGGTCTTGCCGTCCCATTCGACCTCGGTGGCCGACAGGGACCCCAGGTGTGGATTGCTCCAGTACGAATACCCGGTGAACCCATCTCTTGTCCCCACGGTCATCGTGGCGGACCAAGCGTTGCTACCCTGCTGCACCACCTCCGTTGCCGCGCTGGTCAGGGTCTCCTCGTTATCGGCGTCGTCGGTGAAGGTCACCCGCACCATGATGGTCTTGCCTTGGTCGGCGGCCACTAGCGTGTAGGTGGAGTCTGTCTGCCCTGCTATATCGGCGTCGGTGCCGTTGTCGCTCCTGATCCACTGGTAGCTGTACGTTGGGTTGGTCAGCCCGTCTTCGTCGGTGATGCCGTTGGTGAGGGCAGTGAACGTCTCTCCCACCTGGGCCGTGCCATCAATGGTGGGCGCTCCCGTGGCTGGAGAGTTGGGCTTGGCTGTAACCACCCCCGTCGCCGCGCTGGTCAGGGTCTCCTCGTGGTCGGCGTCGTCGGTGAAGCTCACCCGCATCTTGATGCTCTTCCCCACGTCGTCATCGTTCAGGGTGTAGGTCGAACCTGTCTTACCTCCTATGTGCGCGTCATTGGTTCCGTCGTTCCGAATCCACTGGTAGCTGTACGTTGGGTTGGTCAGCCCGTCTTCGTCGGTGATGCCGTTGGTGAGGACCGTAAGCGTCTCTCCCACCTGGGCCGTTCCATCAATGGTGGGCGCTCCCATGGCCGGAGTGTTGGGCTTGGCCGCAACCACTCCCGTCGCCGCGCTGGTCAGCTTCTCCTCGTGGTCTGCGTCGTCGGTGAAGGACACCTTCACCTTGATGGTCTTCCCCTGGTCGCCGGCGGTCAGAGTGTAGGTGGCGTCCGTCGCTCCGTCTATGTCCGCTCCGGCACCGCTGTCGCCCCTGATCCACTGGTACTCGAAGGAAACGTTGGTGAGCCCGTCGGCGTCGGTAATACCCGACGTGCCCGCCATTAGGGTCTCTCCTACCTGGAGCGTACCGCTGATGGTGGGCAGGCCCGTGGCCTGACGGTCGGGCGCTGCAACAACGGCCACAGTTGCCGCGCTGGTAAGGGTCTCGGCGTTGTCCCGGTCGTCGGTGAAAGTCACCCGAACCTGGATGGTCTGTCCCTGCTCGCTGGACGCAAGCTCGTAGTTAGAGCCTGTGGCCTCATCGATGTCCGACCCTCCGCCGATCCACTGGTAGCTGTAAGAGACGTTGTTCAGCCCGTCGCGGTCGGCGATTGGCGAAGTGTCCGCCGTCAGGGTCTGTCCCACCTGGGGCATTCCGGTGATGGTGGGATATCCCATGGCCTCGCGGTTGGGCGCTGCAACAACGACCACAGTCGCCGCGCTGGTAAGGGTATCGGCGTTGTCCCGGTCGTCGGTGAAGGACACCTTCACCTTGATGCTCTTGCCCCGGTCGGGGAATACGAGCTTGTGGGTGGAACTGGTCGCGTCCTGAATGTCCACGCCGTCAGCCATCCACTGGTAGCTGTACGACACGTTGGTCAACCCGTCCGCGTCCTCAACGCCAGAGGTATCCGCAGTCAGTGTCTCGTCCACCTGTGCCGTTCCGCTGATGGTCGGCGCGCCCAGGGCCGGGGTATTCTGGTCGGACTGCAGGAGGTTCACCGACACTTCCTCCCCATCCGACCAGCCCAATCCCCGGTCATCCCACCGGAATCTGTAGGACGCACCGCCACTCCTATCCACCAAGGCGTCCGCCGAACCGAACTCCTCGTCCCCAACCGACAGCACGAAGCCGGTGGAGAACATCTCGTTGTTCAGGCCAAGCCAGAGCTCTCCATCCTTGAGAAAGATGTACCTGACGTAGTGGGTCTTGCCGTCCCATTCGGCCTCGGTGGCCGACAGGGACCCCAGGCCGGGATCGCCCCAGTACGAATACCCTGTGTATCCATCTCTTGTCCCCACGGTGATAGTGGCGGACCAGGCGTTACCACCCTGCTGCACCACCTCCGTTGCAGCGCTTATAAGCGTCTCCTCGTTATCGGCATCGTCGGTGAAAGTCACCCGGACCTGGATGGGCTGCCCCTGCTCGCTGGACGTAAGCTCGTAGCTCGAGCCGGTGGCCCCGACGATGTCCGTACCTCCAGCGATCCACTGGTAGCTGTAGGACACGTTATTCAGCCCGTCCTGGTCGGCGATGTTTGCCGTATCCGCCGTTAGTGTCTCTCCCACCTGGGGCGTCCCGTCGATGGTGGGCTGGCCCGTGGCCTCTCGGTTGGGCGCTACAGCAACGGCCACAGTCGCCACGCTGGTCAGGGTCTCGGCGTTGTTCCGGTCGTCAGTGAACGTCACCTTCACCTGTACGGTCTGCCCCTGCTCGCTGGCAGTCAGGGTGTAGGTGGACCCGGTGGCCCCATCAATGTCCGAACCTCCGGCCATCCATTGGTAGCTGTAAGAGACGTTGTTCAGCCCGTCCTGGTCGGCGATGTTAGACGTGTCCGCGGTCAGCGTCTGGTCCACCTGGGGCGTCCCGCCGATGGCGGGGTGGCCCGTGGCCTCGCGGTTGGGCGCTGCAACAACGGCCACAGTCGCCACGCTGGTCAGGGTCTCGGCGTTGTCCCGGTCGTCGGTGAACGTCACACGAACCCGGATGGTCTGCCCCTGCTCACTGGCAGTCAGGGTGTAGGTGGACCCGGTGGCCCCATCAATGTCCGTACCTCCGGCGATCCACTGGTAGCTGTAAGAGACGTTGTTCAGCCCGTCATGGTCGGCGATGTTAGACGTGTCCGCGGTCAGCGTCTGGTCCACCTGGGGCGTCCCGCCAATGGTGGGCTTGCCCGTCGCGTGACGGTTGGGTGCCGCAGTCACTGGCCTGGTCGGATTGCCGGTCAGCGTCTCCTCGTGGTCTGCTTCGTCGGTGAAGCTCACCCGCACCTTGATGGTCTTGCCCTCGTCGGCGGGGACTAGGATGTAGGTCGGGTCCGTCTCTTCCGCTATGTCGGTGTCGGTGTTGCCGTCGCTCCTGATCCACTGGTAGCTGTAGGAAACGTTGTTCAGCCCGTCCTGGTCGGCGATGTTAGACGTGTCCACGGACAGCGTCTGGTCCACCTGGGCCGTTCCACTGATGGTCGGCCCTCCTGTCGCCGGGGTGTTGGGCTGGGACACCGCTGTCTCCGACGTCGGGACGATGCGCACTGGAATGACCTGACCGTCCTCCCAATCGACGTCGACCTCCTCCCAGGTGAAGGCCGAATCTCCCGCCTGCAACGTCAGGGCCACATCTCCGATCTCTAGCGTCAGTTCCTCCCCACTGGGTACAACATCCGTAAATGACAGGCGTATATAACGCCCCGGGCTGTAGTACCACAGCCACTTTGCCTGAAGACCCGCACTGCCTTCTTGGTTCGAAAAGAGATTGGCGCTGACGGCGCCAATGGAGCCGTTACCGAGATCCACCACAGACATGTCCGCCGACCACACCGGGGTCGACCCATCCGCCACCGGCTTGTCGGAGCGGGACGCCACCCCCGTCGCCGCGCTAATCAGCGTCTCGGCGTTATCGGCGTCGTCGGTGAAGTTCACCCCCACCTTGATGGTCTTGCCCTCGTCGGCGCGGACCAGCGTATAGGTCGAGTCCGTCTCTCCCGCTATGTCGGTGTCGGCGTTGCCGTCGCTCCTGATCCACTGGTAGCTGTAGAGAACATTGGTCAGCCCGTCTTCGTCGGCGATCCCGTTGGTGAGGACCGTCAGCGTCTCTCCCACCTGGGCCGTTCCAGTGATCGTGGGCGTTCCCGTGGCCAGGGTGTTGGGCTTGGCCTCAACCACCCCCGTCGCCGCGCTGGTCAGCGTCTCGGCATTGTCGGCGTCGTCGGTGAAGCTCACCCCTACCTTGATGGTCTTGCCCTCGTCGGCGCGGACCAGCGTGTAGGTCGAGTCCGTCTCTCCCGCTATGTCGGTGTCGGTGTTGCCGTCGCTCCTGATCCACTGGTAGCTGTAGGAAACGTTGGTCAGCCCGTCTTCGTCGGCAATGGCCCAGGTGTCCGCCGTCAACGTCTGGTCCACCTGCGAAGTTCCAGTGATCGTGGGCGCTCCCGTCGCCGGGGTGTTGGGCTTGGCCTCAACCACCCCCGTCGCTGCGCTGGTCAGCGTCTCGGCGTTATCGGCGTCGTCGGTGAAGTTCACCCCCACCTTGATGGTCTTGCCCTCGTCGGCGCGGACCAGCGTATAGGTCGAGTCCGTCTCTCCCGCTATGTCGGTGTCGGCGTTGCCGTCGCTCCTGATCCACTGGTAGCTGTAGAGAACATTGGTCAGCCCGTCTTCGTCGGCGATCCCGTTGGTGAGGACCGTCAGCGTCTCTCCCACCTGGGCCGTTCCAGTGATCGTGGGCGTTCCCGTGGCCAGGGTGTTGGGCTTGGCCTCAACCACCCCCGTCGCCGCGCTGGTCAGCGTCTCGGCATTGTCGGCGTCGTCGGTGAAGCTCACCCGCACCTTGATGGTCTTGCCCTCGTCGGCGCGGACCAGCGTGTAGGTCGAGTCCGTCTCTCCCGCTATGTCGGTGTCGGTGTTGCCGTCGCTCCTGATCCACTGGTAGCTGTAGGAAACGTTGGTCAGCCCGTCTTCGTCGGTAATGGCCCAGGTGTCCGTCGTCAACGTCTGGTCCACCTGCGAAGTTCCAGTGATCGTGGGCGCTCCCGTGGCCGGGTCGTTATCGTTCGGCTCAGTTAGTCTGACAGCGACCTCTTCCTCCTCGGACCAGTCCAGTCCTGGGTTATTCCAGTAGAACTGCAAGAGAGAGTCCGTTTCCAGGGTAGATGCATCGGTGGAGGCGAATTCAGATGTCCCCGCAACCAGCACAAAACCTGCAGCCAGCTTTGGCGTCACGGAGAGGATCAACTCGCCGTCCCGAACCGCCAGGGCCTTCACGGTGTAGCTGACACCATCCAGAGTGATGGTGTCCGACGAGAGTGCGCCCAGGGTGTTGGTTTCCGGCGAGGCCACGAATGTCGTGTAGCCGGCGAAGTTCTCTGCGGTCCCCACCGTAAGGGTCGCGGACCATATCGGCTCTTCCTGCGGTGGTCCGGCGTTAGTTGCGTCAAACACCCAGGGGCGGGCCTGTTTGATGGACAGGACGTCGTCGCTGGTGATCTTGAACTCGATCTCCATTGCAAAGGGTTCGTCGGGTCCGGGGTTGTACAGACCCTCGAAATGGTCATGGATGTCCTGGAGATGCCGGCTCAACTGGCCAATTTGAGCATCGCTCATGAGGAGTTGTCCTCCTGCCACCTGGTTGGAGGTCACCAGGGTGGTGTATGAACCGGACAGGTCCAACAGGATTTCCTCGGGCACCGAGTGTGCGTCGGGATTGGTGACCAGGTCCTCCCCGAGTTGCGTGTTGACGTAGTAGCTCCCCTCCGTTCCGTAGATAGGGTCGAAGCTGACGGCCACGCCGTTGGCCAGCTCGTCCGAGTAGTTGGGATGCACCAGGACCCCCATGGCCGTCTCTATGTGGTCGATGCGGTGGAACTCGCGTTCAGTGAATGCCCGGAAGTTCCACAGGCTGGCCCACACCCCTTTGATGGACTTGTCGATACCGTCCTCCTCCGTCTCCTCCGGGTCCTGGGTCTTTGAGTCGTACAGCCCAGCGCCACTGAAGCCCGGCAGATCCTCGTTGTTTGTGCTCGACCGGTAGCGCAGGGATTGCCCTTCGGCGTAGGTGGCGTGCATCTCCTCCAGTGCTGTGATGATCCAGTCGGGCGTTTCCCCCTTCTTGATCTTCTTGCGCAGTTTCTTGAGTTCTTTCTCCTGGGTGTCATAGTCCGACTGGAACTCCGGGTCGGCCAGCATCTCCTCCACGTCGTCATAGAACCCGTTGTATTTCATGAACTCGTCGTAGAAGTAGAAGGGCACCGCGAACCCGTGGGGGACGGTTCCGTCAGGAAAACCCAGCGTCCGCAGCACGGCCACGTTGGCCGCCTTTACGCCGAAAGCGTTCCAGTCGTCGAAGCCGATGTCGTCCAGGTCGGTGATCTGGGTGACTGTGAGGTCCCGTTCCGGCGTCTGGGTTCCGAGAGGGCGCGAAGCGGCGAAGTAGGCCTCGACTTCGGCGGGAGTGGCGGCGCGGATGGAGTAGCCGTCCGCCGTGATGCTGTAGTGGACATATCTGCCGATGAGATCATTGATGTCGCCCTCGTCGAGAGCGTCGCGAATGAAGGCGTTGGGGACACCGTCCTGGACGGCCCGCAGGTTGACGTGGGAAAGCGGTGTCTGGGGTACGGTGGTGATGAGGCCGACGACCCGGGAAAGCTCGTTGGGGATAGTCTCGTAGATCACCACGTCGCGCGGGTCGGGGCGTTCCTCCAACGACATGAGCCTGAGGAAACCGTACCCCTCCCCAACGTTGAGGGGGATAAATGGAACATCTGGCAGGATGTCCTCTCTCAACACCACATTGATCCGGGAATCATCGTAGAGGGCCCGTTCTCTGTGATAGAGCGGCAGGGCTCTCCTCGGCATCGGATAGTAGGCAAAGTTGTTATCAAGCAGCGGCATGCTGGCAGCAAGCGCCTCATACGAACGGGCCACAGCGCCGAAGGAGTATACGTCCATAGGCTGGAACTGATAGCGGTAGACGCCCAGGGAACCATCGGGAGCAACCACATTGGGATGGTATATGATCTCGCCGCCCATGTACCCCTGTCCCCAGAGCGGATCGTTCCAGAGACCGATTGCATCCCCGAAATCGGGATGTATTCGGTGGGTCTCGGTGTTAATGAAATAGACACCCATGTTCTCGGCAGACGAGCCGATAATGTAGAACTTGACAAACTCCAGGTCCTGGAGATGACGGTGATAGGGAACGTCTCTGCCCTTGTAGGAAAGCGCCTCGAATGTCTCACGGTCTGGAATGGCCACAGCGCCATCACGAAAAGGGACCGCCCGCGCGGGGTTCAGCGGGTTCATCCCCACCGGGTCCCCCAATTCGGTGATGTCGTCGATGCAGTCGTTGTCGATGTCGGCCGGGTCGGCGATGAGGAACTTCTCCACCCGGTAATGCTCCTTGGGGAGCGGGGACAGCTGCTCGGTCAGCGTTGTTGTGCCGTCTTCGCCCAGGGTCACCGAGATCGGGAACTCTCGTTCGGAGCTCAGGGCGGGCCGCACGTAGAGCACGAAGTATTCCTCGGTGGTGGACTCGACGATAGCGGGAACGGCTTCTACCTCTACCGCCGTTGCCGCAGGGGCATGCTCGCCGACCGTACATGCCACGACTGATACCTTGACCGTCCTCTGACTGGTCAGCGCCTCCAGGCTGCCTCCGT
This sequence comes from Dehalococcoidia bacterium, assembly GCA_965197585.1. GTDB lineage: Bacteria > Chloroflexota > Dehalococcoidia > Plut-88900 > Plut-88900 > Plut-88900. The sequence continues at coordinate 234,022 of OZ240215.1, read as the reverse complement.
CGTCATAGAACGACACCCGCACGTTGATAGTCTTGCCAAGGTCAGCCATAACCAGGGTGTAGGTCGAAGCCGTCGCTCCTTCGATGTCGGAGAAATTGCTCCCGTAGTGGCTGCGGGCCCACTGGAAACTGAACGCAGCATCGTCGAGCCCGTCGGGGTCGGCGATCCCGGACACGACCGCCGTCAGCGATTCGCCGACTTCAACGGTGCCGCTGATGACGGGCGCTCCCGTCGCGGCACTGTTGGCGGCCACCCTGAGAATCCTGTCGACGCCGGGTGCGTTGGAGGTGGCGATGTACAGCGCCCCGTCGGGGCCGAGCACCGGGGTCCGCAACTGGCCGTGGCTGCCATCGAGCTCCGGAACGACGATCTGACCCGCGAAATCGCCCTGTTCGGTGAACTCGAAGACCCGCAGCGACTTCGCATTGAGCGTAGCCACCGCGAGTCGCCCTTCCCACTCCCCCCATTGGGGGCCATCCAGGAAAACGGCCCCGCTGGTTGCCAGGGTGGGGAATCCCGAGGACCATCTGGCCTGGCGGGCGGATGGGTACTTCTCCAGGTCGGTCATGGGGACGCCGGCCTCGTGGTAGGAGCCCGACGATCCGCCGGCCGGGTCCGGATCCCAGCCGAAGTTGCCGCCTGCTTTCAGCAGGTTGATCTCGTCGTCGTGTTTCGGGCCGTGCTCCACCAGCCACATCTGGTCCGTGCCCGGGCGCAGAGCCAGGCCCTGGGGGTTGCGGAAGCCGTAGGCATACACCAGTTCGGAAGATACGAACGGATTGCCAGGCGCCCCAGCGCCCGTCCGCGGGTCTACGCGCAGGACCTTGCCGCCCAGGGACGTCAGGTCCTGCGCGCCCGTTACCACCCGCCCGTCGCCGGTCGCGATCCATAGATATCCCTCCGGACCGAATAGCAGCCGGCCTCCCGAGTGCCAGGGCCCGGGCCCGATCGGTATTCCCTTTACCAGGGGATCGACGACGCGTGTGGCCTCGTCGTAGTCCGCATCGATCGTCCAGGCGATCACCTGCATCTCGCGTCCGGCGCGCCCCTGGAGCGTGTAGAACCGCCGGTTGGTCGTAAAGTCCGGGTCCACGGCCAGCGCCTGCAGGCCGGCGAACCCGTCGACGAGCAGATCTCCGAGATCCGCGTCGACCCGCTTGACGGTGCCGTCGGTCAGCCTCGCGTTCAGCACGCCGGCGCGCTGGGTGAACAGCATCGTCCCGTCGGGGGTGAAATCGATGCCCCAGGGGTGGGACAGGCCCGTGACGATTACCGTCACCGTCAACTCCGGAACCGGTTCGCGGGCACCCACGCCAGCGGACGAAACGGCCTGAGCGGACTTGCCTGAGCCGTGCCCGTCGGTGTACGACGCCTCGGCCTTGAGCAGCATCCCTTCGTCTTCTTCGGTTGGAACGTAGCTGTCTCCTTCGCCGTAGGCCTCGATGCGGGTCCAGTCGTTTCCATCAGGAGACCTGGCCCAGCTCCACGAAACCGCGCCCGAAGATGCCGCAGGGCCCGAACCGCCGCCCTGGAGGCCGTCGGGATCGCTCAGCGCGGCGCTGACCACCATCCCGACCCTCGGCCGCGCCGGAAAGAGCGAAACGGTTCCGGGCCGATCCGGCGCCTGGACCGATGGCGTGGCCTCGCTGGTCAGCGTTTCATGATTGCCACGGTCGTCGACGAACGCCACCTGCACCTTGATCCGCTTGCCCTGCTCGTTGGACGTGAGCGTGTAGCTGGAGCCGGTGGCTCCGGCGATGTCCAACCCTCCGGCAATCCACTGGTAGCTGTAAGAAACGTTGGACAGCCCGTCCTCATCCGACACGTCGGAGACCGCCACGGCGAGGGTTCGCTTAACCTGCGGCGTGCCCGCGATCGTCGGCTCGCCGGTAGCCGGGTTGTTGATGAAGGAGCCGCGCACCTCGATCTTGTAGGAAAACGCGTCGTAGACCCATCCCTGAGCGGCGGCCTGAGGAGAATATGTCGCGCTTCCGTCCGCGATGGACCACCCCTCCGCGGCTCCCGTGTCTTCGGAGCCGCTCACCGTTCCACTGACAGCGATGGCGCCGGAACCGGTGACGCGGACCCTTTCGACGACCACGAAGTAGGTCGTCTCTTTCTCGAGAACCGGGCAGGTCGTCCCCGAGGCCGGAGCGGCGAAGGTGTTCACGCTCCGCTCGAACAGGCTCGCCGGGGCGATCAGCGTGCAGAGAGCGTCGCCCGGGACGCCGCCGCCGTCCGCGTTGAGCGTCACCTCGAGGTCGGACGGCGCGGACGACGTGTCCGAGACGTCGCCGAACTCGATCCCGACGGACGCCAGCGAATACCCGGCTCTGCTGGTCCCGGTGGTGAACGCCTGGGCCCTCTTTGCGCCGGCCAAGCCCAGGTCATGGCCGGCGTCGCCGGGCTGCCCCGTGTTGCCGACCAGCGGGGCGGCGGTCTCCGCGTCTTCGACGGAGGGCCGTACGACGCCGCCGACGCCATGATAGGTGTAGATCATGTCATCGTCGGCGTCAACGACGTAGAAGGTCTCCCCGTTCGACCAGATGCCGTAGGCGTGGTCGTTGTCCTCGTGGAGCGGAAAGTCGTACCCCGCATCGGTTCCGTCGGACAGTTTCACGCTCCGCACCGAGGCGTCGTTCGAGGCGAACCTGACGCCCCACATCGTCCGCCCGTCGGTGAAGAGGCCGCTCAGCTGGCCCAAGCCGGGGATCGTCAGTTTCCGGGACGTGTCCGGCTTCCCGTATTCGTCCTCCGGCGTCTCAGGGTCGTCGAACAGACGGAAGGCGTGCGCATGCGACGTGGTGTTCGTGATCCACATGTGACGGCCGTCCGTAGCCGTGCCGCGCACTATGAACACGCCCCCCGCGACGTTCAAGCCCCCGTAGACGAAGTCCCGGTCCTCCGCACGCGTGAAACTCGTCAGGTCGTAGCCGAAGACGTCCCGGCTGGCGCCGTCAAGGGACTCTTCGGCGACGTACAATCGGAGGCCGTGGCCGGTGACGTAGAAGTCCTCGTCGCCGAGGCTCGGAAGGTCCCTGCCGGGGTCTCGGGTCCCGTACTCGCTGACTGCAGTGCCGGGATTGTCCCACAGCTTGTAGGCGAAGACCTTCCGGGCACTCTCGTCGCCCACCCAAAGCGTCTCGCCGTCCGACCATATGCTCTTCGGGTCCGCGTTCTCCGGATGCAGGGCAAAGGGTCCATCCTGGATCCATTCCCTTTGGACCAATGGTCTGCCGACCCACATAAGCATGGCGCTGCCGCGGTCGGCGTGGATTCCCGACGCTGAACCCCCGGAAGGCAACAGGAAAGCAACTGAGTCGATCTCCACCGTGACGGGATGATGCCCGTGCGCACGAACCTCGACAACGTCCGAATAGGAACTGCCTGATGCGATGGTGACGGTCTCGGCGGACAGGTCTCCGTTACGGGCCGACAGTTCGATCTGAAGATCAAACGGCGTCGCGCCCTCGGCCAATCGGACCACGACCGTATCGTCTCCCCGTCGCTCCAGCTCTGCGGTGAACGTGAAGGGTGCGCCAGGATTGTCGCTCGCGTCGAGGTCGGTCAGCCCCGACAGACCTTCGAAGAGGCCGGTAGGCAGGTCCTTGAGCTTGTTTCCCGAAAGGTCCAGCTCAGCGAGACTCCCGAGGTCGGCGAACACGTCCTCCGGCAGGCTCTTCAGGTCGTTCCCCGCGAGGGAGAGGCTCTGCAGGTCGCCGAGACCGCCGAAGACCCCTTCCGGCAGCTCGGAGATCTCGTTGATCGACAGGTCCAGGCCGCGCAGCTCGAGATTGCGGTCAAACACCCCGTCCGGCAGCTCGTCTATCGAGTTGGCGGACAGGTCCAGCTCCTCGAGTTCGACCAGGCCGTCGAAAAGGCCCGCCGGAAGGTCCGAGAGCCCGTTGCCCGAGAGCGACAGCGAGACGAGTCCGGCCAGATTTCGCAGCACGCCCTCCGGCAGCGTCTCAAGGCCGTTCGCCGACAGGTCCAGCAGGCTCAGTTCTTCCCCTGGACCGTCGAACACCCCGTCCGGCAGTTCGTCTATGAAGTTTCCCGACAGATAGAGCTCGTCCACGGCGCGTAGGTCTTCGAAGAGCCCGTCCGGGACGGTCTCGAGGAAGTTCCGGTTCAGGTCCAGGGCGCGCAGCGTGTACAGGTCCCGGAAGTCTCCGGCCTGCAGGGCCGACAGTCCCCTCCCCTGCAGGTACAGCCCGGGCGTGACGCCGGGGCCGAAGTGCTGAGAGCCGGTCCAAGTCCTGAGCCTCGTTTCGGAAGCCTCGGAGCAGTCGCCGACGCCGGTCATCCCGGCGACGATGGCCGCCATCACCGCAGGCGTCCGGTCGCAGATGCCCGGGGTCCCGACCTGACCCGTCGGCTCGCTGGTCAACGACTCTCTGTTGCCGGCGCCGTCGGTGAAGGACACCCTGACCTTGACGGCCCTGCCCCGGTCGCCGGGGACGATGGTGTAGGTCGAATCGGTAGCGCCCGCGATGTCCGTGTCGGCGTTCCCGCCGTTCGAAACCCATTGATATTCGAAGATGGCGGCGTCCAGCCCGTCCGCGTCGGCGATGGAGCGGGTGCCCGCCGCCAGCGTCTGGCCCACTCGGACCGCGCCGGTTATCGTCGGCGCTCCCGTCGCAGGATTGTTCCAGTCGTATGCGTAGAGCCTGTCGTCGTCGCGGGACGCTACCCACATCGTGGACCCGACCGACCAGATGCCCTCGTAAGATTCATCGTCGGCGTCCAGCGCGAAGTCCTTGCCGGAGTCCCGCGTCTGGTCCGACATCCGGTAGGCGTACAGCTTGGTGTCCCGCCAGTCCGAAACCCACATCGTGGATCCGTTCGACCAGACGCCCATCGGAGAGCCGTGGCCGGGGCCCAGCGTGATGTCCTTCTCGAAGTCCCAGGCCCTGGTCGACAGGTCGTAGGCGAACACCGTGTCGTTGCCGGTGTCCGCCACCCACATCGTGGTCCCGTCCGACCAGATGCCCTCGGGAAAGAGGTTGCCGGCTGCAGAAAGCGTGTTGAAGTCCTTGCCCGAGTCCCGGCTCCGGTCCGACATCCGGTAGGCGTACAGCTTGGCGTCGGTGAAGTCCGACGCCCACATGGTGGTCCCGTCCGACCAGATGCCCACCGGAGAGCCGTTGTCGGCGTCCAGAGTGAAGTCCTTGCCCGAGTCCCGGCTCCGGTCCGACATCCGGTAGGCGTACAGCTTGTGATCCTCGAAGTCCGCGACCCACATGGTGGTCCCGTCCGACCAGATGCCGGTCGGGTAGCCGTTGGCGGCGTCCAGGGTGAAATCGCTGCCGGAGTCCCGGCTCTGGGCCTGGGCCCCAGGAGTGAGAAGCAGGGCGGCGATGACCGCCAGTCCGATGAGCAGCAGTGGGAGCGTCGCAAGACGCCGGGAGGTGGTCATAACTTACCCCCGGCTAGCCGAGTCCGAAAATTCGGGGAGGACGTCTGTGCTAGCTCGCCGTAGGCGGCGAACCCCAGGGGCGAGCGGCGCAGCGACTGCGGGCGCCGCAGTTCCGTCCGCGGTCCGAGGTGGATGGACTGGCCTGTCGAGCACCACGTGAGAGCCTCCCCGGCACAGGCGAAGCCAGCGGAACCTACGACCTCCTCCGACTTCCACAGCTGACGTGGCGGCCTGTGACCCCAACTATCGTCCGGTTTCTACCAGCAAGGAAAATAGAGCCTCTTCGTCGGTTTGGTAAGTGCCTAATCACACTCTTAGGACAGCAATAGTGTTGGCTCTGAGAGAGTGTGTTTCTGCAACATTTCACTCTTGTGGACATAAACGAAAGTGGCTAGATTAGCGGTCACCTACGCACTGTCGTGACCACCAAACATTCCTTGGTTTCACGCGCATACAGGAGAGGAGATGTCTCAGGCACCTCAGCAGAGCCGGGGCTTCCGTCCAATCAGTAAGGCCGCTGGCGTCTTTCGAATTAAAAACTCGACGCTCATGCGGCTCGACCCGGATGGGCTGAGATACATAGCGACCATACTGGTCTGGGCACACTGGTTCGTGGTCGCCTTCAATTTGGTGCAGCTGGCGTACCGGCCTGTGGGTTGGCCGGAGCGCTACGTCGTGTATGCGCCGCTATTCATTCTGCTAGTGGCGTTCAATGGAATGACGCAGTACCGGCTTGCGACGAAAAGGCCCATCACATGGCGCTGGATTCTTGCGTTCGCGGCCATGGATGTAACAATGGTCTCGGTCGCCACGGTGATAGGGGGAGGCTTCGACCACTACTTCTTGCACCTGCTGTACTACCCCCCGCTGGCCGGGTATGCGTTGGTTCTCACCTCCTTCAGGCTGACCATGGTCTGTGTGACAGTTGTGTCCGTCCTCTATCTGGCGATAAGCCTCACGGTGGGGGAAGGAATCGACATGGGGGCAAGGGACGAGAAGTCCCTGCTCGCCAGGATCTTCGTCATGTATGCGGTGGCCGCAACGGTCAACCTGATCTCCAACTTCGAGCGGAGCAGGTGGAGAGCCGCAGTGGAGCGGGAGCGGACGCTTCAGCGGGAGCGGATCGAGCTCTCCCAGGCCATTCACGATACGGCCGCCCAGACCGCCTTCATGATCGGCCTGGGGATAGACGCCGCCCAACAGGTTGCCGGAGACTCCAACGAGGAGCTCACCGCACGGCTCGATGCCACCTCACGGCTTTCCAAGACCGCCGTCTGGCAGCTGAGACACCCGATTGACATGGGCCGCATATTCGAGGGCGGTGAGTTGGGCTGGACCCTGGACTCGCACGTCGCGACGTTCAAGTCCATCACGTCGGTGTCGGCGGAGCTGACGCAGAACGGTGTGGAGCCGCCACTCTCGGTAGAGGTCAGGAGCCTCCTGTTCTCCTTAGCCCACAACGCCCTCGCCAACGCCCTTCGCCATGCCGGGGCGAGCCGGGTGCTGGTCGATCTCGACTTCGGACGGGATGAGCTCAGGCTGTCGGTGTCGGACGACGGGGTGGGCCTTCCCGACGACTACGAGGAGCGGGGCCACGGCTTCGCAAACATGCGGGTGTACGCCGGGCGTCTGAGCGGACGCCTTATCGTCGAGCCCACGGGACCGGCCGGGGGCGCCAGCGTGACCTGCGTGATGCCATTGTCCGGTGGCGGACAACAGGAGGGATAAATTGTCAACAGAGTCTCGTCGCATAAGGGTGCTGCTCGCCGACGACCATGCGGTCACTCGGGAAGGTCTTCAGGTGATTCTGGAGCGGTCTGAGGAGTTCGAGGTGGTGGGCCAGGCCAGGGACGGAGTGGAGGCGGTGAAGGCGGCCTCCGAGCTGTCGCCCGACTTGATCGTCATGGACGTCATGATGCCCAGGAAGGACGGCGTGGAGGCGTGCCGGGAGATCATGGAGTCTCTGCCCAAGACACGGGTCATCATGCTGACCGCATCCACGGAGGCGAACGCCGTGATAGAGGCGGTGGCCGCCGGTGCGGCCGGCTATCTTCAGAAGGTGGCCGGAATGGACCAGGTCCTGGGCATGATGAAGAGCGCGGCTGCAGGCGAGGGGCGTCTGCCTACCGAGGTGGTGAGGCGGGTCTTCGACAGGATTCGGCGCGGAGCGAAATCAAAGGAGGTCAACCTGACCCAGAGGGAGAAGGAGATACTTGTGTCGTTCTGCCGGGGCATGTCATACGTTGCGATTGCGGCGGCGAGGGAAGTCAAAGCGGTCACCATCCGAAACGCCATCTACACCATTCAGGTAAAGCTGGGCGTTGACTCGAAGCAGGAGATCGTGGTGTGGGCTGCGCAGAACGGGCTGCTGGATGATTGACCGGGCGGACGGCTGAGCGACAGGCCCATTGGCGAGTGGCACGGCGTCACCACGGATAGCAACGGCTGAGTTATTCGTCTGGATCTCGTCTCCAAACAGTAAACGGGCGAGATTCCGCCAGAGCTGGGCAGCCTCTCCAACCTTAAATGGCTGCTCCTCAGCGCCAACGAGTTGAGCGGGGAGATACCGCCGGAGCGGGGCCACCTTTCCAATCTGACGTTGCTGTGGCTCCACGACAACCAGTTCGCGATTCGTCACCCCTGGACACATAGCGAGCGTACCCGCTAGCGGGTGTCGATCAATACGACCTCCCGGCCTACTGCACCTGCTATTCACTATCTTTCAGGAACTCCGACAGGCTGTCCATGATGATCGTACCCCGGCCACCTGTTGCTTCGTAGAAGTTGAATCGATAGGTTTCGTCGTCACCGGGGCGGCTGAACCAAGAAACGTCGGCGCTCAGTGTCTCCAAGACTTCTCGGGTGGCTGGGTGATCTTGATCAACCAACAGAATCACCGCCGCGCGAAAATCCGTCTGAGCTTGCGAAGAGTCGGGAACGCGCGCGCCATGCTCGGCGATGATCTCCTCGATGGTGTAGGTCCTGATATGACTTGCGGTGAACATCCAAGACCCGTCAGGGGCGCTGACGTGCTCGCCTTCCTCATCGAGCAGCCACTCTCCATCTTCGGCAACCCAAAGGTCGGGGACTTGGTCCGGAGGTGCGAAACCCGCCAAGTAAAGCTCGATAGGACTGTAGGGAACGATGTTGTCAGCTGCGCCTGCCACCGTGAACCCCCCAGCGGAGTACCGGCCGCCACCATGGTTCACGAGGTCGGCAATGTCAAACCCTCCCAGGTTGCCGTCGGCGCTACTGAAGCCCCAATGGCTACCCCAGGCTGACGGAACGACAAAGTTTGCCCATTGATGCATAAGCTCGTGTAAGGTCGGCCCTTCGGCAAAGATGCTCAGATCGTGGTCGTGATAGATCGAATAGCTCCCAAAGAAACTTGCTCCCTGGAGTCTACCTGCCGATCCCCAGTCTTCGTTGTTGGCAAAAGTCTCCATGCCAATGCCCTTCACATCGTTCTGCACACCCACGTGGTACGCTCCCGCGTAAGCGCCGGGTTCATGCTGATCCGGGCCCACATTCGAAACGAACATAAGGAAGTCGAACTCATCGTCAAAGCGCTCGTAGAAGTGCACCGCATAGTCCTTTAGCGGTGGCTCGCCGCCTGCGAGATTCTCCGTAACCGGCATGACGTACACGTTATCGTTGTATATTTGTGGCTTCGTAAAGTCCGTGACGGGTGTGGGTGTCGGCGTCAGCGTGGCGATAGGCGTCGGAGTCTGAGTTGGTGTCGCTGTAGAAACAGGTGAGGGCGTGGCGGTGGGAACCGGAGTCTGAGTGGGTGTCATGGTGGGAGTGGTGGTTGCCGTTTGGGTCGGCGTCGGCGCGGCGATAGGCGTCGGAGTCTGAGAGGGTGTCGCTGAAGGAACAGGTGAGGGCGTGGCGGTGGGAACCGGGGTCTGAGAGGGTGTCGCTGAAGGAACAGGTGAGGGCGTAGCGGTGGGAACCGGGGTCTGAGTGAGTGTCATGGTGGGCGTGGGGGTTGCCGTTGGCCCTGACGTGGGCGCGGGACTGTCGCTGCAGGCGCTCAGGACGACCGAGACGGTCAGAACTGTCACGAATGCGAGCCAGCGTATTCTCTCTGCGTATCCGCTCATTTCGGTTGTTTACCCCTATTTCGTGTTGGGCTTGCCGGAGGCGGAACCGGCTACGGCGTGTTTGAGCATCTCTCGGGTTTTTCTACCCCCTCTAGCGTTCGATTGTCGCTGACGGCCTAGTGTCTACAAACGTGGCGGGATTCTCGGGGCTGGGCCAGGTCTCCTGCTGAAAAGGGTCCTCACGCGCCGAAACAGACATCCAAGCGGCAGTGCGACGCATGACTTTGGACTGTAGCATGGACTATGACGTTGAGGACAGTATTCCATAGGCGGGGGAATAACCCTGAGGCACGCATTGCCAACGTAATGGCCAGTCATCCGGGACAGGAGGTCGTTGTCGACCCGAACCTCCTTCTCCCCACCTACGGGGGCTCGAACTATAATCTAACAGCTGATCGCGCATTAAGATGGATTCCAGATCCGGCTCCCACGAGTAGCGCAACATTTCGTTCCTATTGCTTCTCAGGTATGACCGTAGCCGAGACCATGGGGCTCACGAGGGTGGTGCGAAGAATCCCGCGGTCATTACTGGGCCGTTGTAGCCGGCAGGCGAAATGCAGATCATCACCTGGCACGCATCGTTCGCCAGGCGAGATAGGACTACCGGCCCTTGGAAGATATGGGTCACTGGGCGAAGTTTGAGATGCTACGTGACGCGGACGTAAGTGTGACAGGCCTTTAGGAGGCAAGGTCACTCAAAGGCCACATGTGCCCCTCCTGTTCCCAGTGCTGGCGGAGGCGCTCCCCACTCGTCCTGCGGGCCTTGGCCGCGAGTCGGCTCAGCCCGTCTAACCCGCAGCACGCCCTCGCACCGCGCAAGCTCCGCGTCCTGGTTGTGGAAGTGCCTGGGACACTTGCCGGTGATGCACTGCGCTCAGGCGAGTTCCAGTGGCAGAGACGGATCGGCGGCGTACTCCGACATTGAGGCGTCGTATACCGCGATGTCCTCGTATCCCAGTAGCGAGAGTACGAAGGCGTCGTTGGATGCTGCGATGCCCCCGCCGCAGTAGGTGACCACGCGCCGAGTCCTGTCCGCACCCGCCTCTTCAAACAATGGCGCCAGCTCCTCCGCCGGGCGGTATAGGCCGGTCTCAGCATCGGTAAGCTCCGCCGCCGGTACGTTGGCCGAGCCGGGGATATGCCCGGGACGCCCGTAGATTCTCCCCCCATCCGCCCCCGAGTGTTGCTCCCGACCCAGTGCGTTTATCAGGCAGCTGCCATCCACACCGCCGGACTCGACAAACGCCATGACCTCGTCCAAGTCGGCGAACCTGGCTGCATCGATAGTCGGCGTGAAGGCCGTTGGTTGGTGCGTCGGTGGACCAGTCGACACGGGCCTGCCCTCAGCGACCCAGCGACGCCAGCCTCCGTCCAGCACCACCGCACCATGACAGCCCATTGACCGAAACATCCACCACAGCCTCGCAGCCCACATCGAACCTGACCGGTCGTAGAGGACCAGCTTCGACGACTCCGAGATTCCGTGCATTCCGGCCGCCTCGGCAAACGCTTCGGCCGAGGGCATCATGAAACGGAAGCGTTGGTCGTTATCGGAGAAGTCGCCCTGCAGGTCCAGGAATCCCGCTCCGGGAATGTGTCCCGACTCGTACTCGCTTCGTCCCGACTCGACGCGATAGCCGCCGCCGTCGCGGGGATGGAGGAAGACGATCGTCTCGAAGACGCGGACATCGTCGTCCCCCAGGTGTTCCGCCAACCAATCGGTCGAAACGAGGAACTCCGGATTTGCGAAGGCCATGATCATCTCCAGCCAGTCTGGGGTTGTCTTCAGGTCGCCCGCTCGCAGTCCAGTATCCGCCCCTCGCGACACTCCTGCAACTTGCTCCTGTCGGAACAAGAAGGTCTGGGTCAACCTGCGAAGTCCACTAACCTGAGCCTGGCTATAGCTGCGGGTCAACATACATTTCGGAAATGCCACTGGGTCCGGTCAAGTAAGGTCTACCCAGCCGAATTCGAACCGGCAGGGTGTTACATGACTTCTGGGGTGATTCCCAAACGGAAATCCTGCACAGAGAAGTCAGCGGTATAGCCCAACTTGGTCCACCATCTTGCTTCCCTACACATTGCCGAGTGGACGATCCCCTTGTTTTCGAGGAAAATCCAACTATCGCTCGACCCGCAGTTCCATCGAACGATCTGAAGGACGTACTGAACCATTGGATGTGACAACGTTCATCCGGCGCATGCCCAAGGCGGAGCTCCACGTTCATCTGGAGTCCACTATGGAGCCTGCCCTGCGGTTGGAGCTTGCCAGGTGCACCGAAGTGGATTTGCCGTACGCCACGTCGGATGAGATAGCGGCCACTTATGTCTACCCCGACATCATGATGTGGTTCGACATCTGATGCGAGGCTGATAAAGTGCTGAAGACGGAGCGGGACTTCTACGATCTGACCTGCGCATTCCTGTTGAAGTAAAAGTCCCAGAATGTCGTGTATACGGAGATACAGTACGACCCCCAGATGCACGTGGAGCGGGGCCTGGGTAGGGGAGTATCCATGAGGGAAGCCCCAATGGAGTGGTGCTGACTGCCTGTAATCCCTGAATTCCTGCCTCGACAGCCTCCGGGAGATCCGGTTGTCGTTGACTGGCGCGCCCGTTATATTGAAGGCGAAGACCAAGATCCTTAAGAATGCCCACCCAGACCCGGCATATGGGTAACTTGCATGCGCTGGCGCTCCGGAATTGCCGGGCTCCGTGGTGGAATAGGAGCTTCTAGGTTCACGATGGGCTCAGCGCTGGATCAGGGTTGTACCCAGCCTATCGTACAGTCTCTGACCTGGAGCTGATTGACTGGACCTTTGGCTGTATTCATCAGCGCTGCCGATAGGAATTGCTTCCAAGCAGCTGTTCTTAGGAGTCCACAGAGTAGGACCAGCCTTATGTGGGATTGGCAAAAACAGGAGGGTGTGATGGCACTGAACAAGCTGATATCGGCCGATTCTCATGTGATCGAGCCGCCGGATATCTGGACGGAGAGGATAGACCCGGAGTTCAGAGACCGGGCCCCGAGGCTGGTGTGGACGGGCAATACTCATACCTGGTTCGTCGATGGAGATACCCCGGCGGGGCCTGGGGGTGAGGTCCTCTCCGAAGCGGGCAAGAGGTACGATGATCCGGACTCTATGAGCATAGATTCCAGCTTTGAGGGAGTCCGGAGAGGGGCCTACGACCCTCACGCCCGCCTGAAGGACCTGGAAGTAGATGGCGTGGTTGGGGAAGTAGTTATCCCCACGGTATCAACAAGATTCTACAGCCTTCCCCTAGACGCCGAGTTCCTCTCCGCCTGCTTCAGGACCATGAACGACTGGATGGCAGATTTCTGCAGGCCGTATCCCGACGTATTGAAAGGCCTGGGATCGATCAACGTAGACGACGTTGAAGATGGCGTTGGGGAATACGAACGGTGCCTCGATATGGGATTGGAGTCGGTGCTAATCACATCATTCCCGGGCGAAGAGAAGCAATATTACCAGCCGGAATATAAACCGCTGTGGGAGAGAGCGCAGGATGCAGGAAGACCCTTGGTCATTCACACCACCACGCAGCGCCACGGGCCGGGCAGCCCGCCAACCGTTTTCGCCCGGACAAGCTTTGGGGTGCAGGGAGCCGCCTCGGGGTTCGACCCGGTCGACTGGGCTTTGCGGTCAATTTCCGCCATGATTTTCGGCCGGGTATTCGAACGCTATCCGGGGGTCAAACTGGCGCTCATAGAGTTCGAAATGGGATGGGCGCCCTACTACCTGGAACGCATGGACAGGAATTACAGCGACCTGCGCTACACGCAAGAGGCCCACTTCAAGGATGGGAAGAAGCCCAGCGACTTCTGGCATTCCAACGTGTTTGTAAACTTCACCGAGGACCTCATCGGAATGACCCACCGAGACTTGATTGGCGTCGACAACATCATGTGGGGCTCCGACTATCCCCACAGAGAGTCGACCTGGCCCCGTTCCCAGCAGGTCCTGGGCGAGATCCTGAAAGATATTCCCGCAGATGAGCAGACTAAGTTCGTATACTCAAACGCCGCAAAACTCTTCCGGTTCGGAAATTAGTTTACCCCCCTGCCTCTGCGCCATATGACATTACCGATCCTCTCTTAGGACTGGCGTACAGAGGGTTGAGTAAATCTGATAGACCAGACGGGGCAGTGGACGAATCAAATAAGGTGGAGTCACAAGTGGCGGCACGGGCTCGGATTTCGCCTAGCAGACGATGGAAAAGGGGGTGATTGACCGTGAGAATGGAGGACAAGGTGGCCTTAGTCACCGGGGGAGCCAGGGGAATCGGCGAGGCGATAGCCAGGCTCTTCGCCGAGGAGGGTGCCTGCGTCACCATCGGCGATATTCTCGTCGAGCAGAGCCGGAGGGTAGCCGGGGAGATAGCCGACGCTGGAGGACGGGCCCTATTTGTGGCCCTTGACGTGACCAAGGAGGAGGACTGGCGGGCCGCCATCGATGCCACGGTCAAGGAGTTCGGCAAGCTGAACGTCCTGGTCAACAACGCCGGCATTTACAGCCCCGAAATCGTAGACGAGACCAGCCTTGAGACCTGGGAACAGTCGATGGCGGTCCATGCCACCGGTCCCTTCATCGGGACCAAGCTGGCTATACCGGAAATGAAGAAGGCCGGCGGCTGATCGATTGTAAACATGTCCTCCGCCTTCGGCATTGTGGCAACCTACGAGGCCGCTGCATACACGGCCTCCAAGGGCGCACTGAGGATACTGACGAAGGCCACGGCCGCCCAGTACGGCAGGTACAACATACGCGCAAACTCCATTCACCCTGGCCCAATCGACACCGGTATGCCAGGCACGAGGACACTCCACGACCTGCCCATGGGCAGAATGGGCCGGCCCGAGGAGATAGCCGAAGGCGCCCTATACCTGGCCTCGGACCAGTCTTCTTTCGTGACCGGGATCGAGCTGCCCATCGACGGCGGCAGGATCGTCGTCTGAGGGAGAGGGAAAGAGGAGGTGTGTTAAGTGCTGATCATTTCTGCCGATTCTCATGCCGAGGAGCCCGAGGAGCTCTACCAGCGTCTGCCTCGGGAATACAGGCCCCCGGCTCCGCACATCATCCTCAAGAATGGCCGAAGATACCTATACGTGGAGGGGCAGCAGGACATGCCCCTGGACGCCCCCAACCCTCTGAACCAGGAAGACATGCGCCGCTTCTTTAGAGAGACTACCCAGGAGGGAGAGCTTCCTATGAGCGGTCCCAGCAATCGGGGAGGCGGCATAGACATTCCTCTCCGCCTGGCTGATCTGGAAGAGGACGGGGTCGCCGCCGAGGTGATCTATCCCCAAGGCATCTTCAAGGCCTTCGCCTCGCCGGACACGGGCTACCAGCGAGCGCTGACCAGCCTGTACAACGATTGGTATCACGAGATTTTTGGCGGGCTTCCCGATAGGTTCGCGGTGTCAGCCCTTCTGCCCATGGTCGATATATCTACGGCAATGGATGAGGCCAGAAGGGCGGCCCGAAAGGGCTGTCGCTCTTTGTCCGTGCCCCAGGCCATACCGTTGCTCCCCTATAACAACCCTGCCTACGAACCCTTCTGGGCAACGGTGGAGGAGTTGCAGGTCCCGGTTGCATTTCACGTCTTTACCTATGGAACGACGGGTAAGGCAGAAATCGAATACCAGCCGGAAGGGCCCGGGGACAACATGGCCTTCACTGTGACCCTGATGGCCAATGCCATGAGTCCCCTGACTCTGCTGATAGCCTCGGGGGTTTTGGACCGCCACCCAGGTCTCAGGTTCGTCCTGGTCGAAGGAGGGATTGGTTGGCTTGCCTGGGTATTGCAGTTGATGGACGAGATGCAGATCAAGCGCCACATGTGGGCCGACCCCAAGCTGCCCATGAAATCCAGCGAATATTTCAAGCGCCAAGGCTATGCCACCTTCGGGGATGATGCCGTGGGCCTGACAAATCGCTCTGTAACCGGGGTCGATGGGCTGATTTGGGGTAGTGACTATCCCCATGACGAAGGCACCTTCCCCCACTCAAAGGAAGTAATCGAACACACTTTCGCAGACGTCCCAGATGACGAGACCCGCAAAATCGTGGGAAGGAACGCCGCTCGGCTCTATCATTTCCCACGGGATCATGGAACGCGTTAGACCCCTGTAGCAGAACTAGTATCGGAGGCGAGGAATGGCTCATGTACAGGTGAACGGTAAGACGGCCTTTTACGCTTGTCCACGGGATATTGCCAACGGAGAAAAGCGGGGGAAGGCGGTGGTCCTAGTCCACGGCGCCAGGGGCAATCGCCTGATATGGTTGCCCCAGCTCCGGGCACTGGCCAGAGACCATACCCCCATAGCAATCGACCTCCCGGGCCACGGCGACTCCGAAGGACCCGGCTCAACCGACGTCTCCGAATATCGCGAATTCCTTAAAGGCATGGTCAATGCCCTCGGTCTGGACTCGTTCGTTCTAGCCGGCCACTCTATGGGTGGGTCCGTAGCCCTCGACTACGCTCTGCACTACTCCGGAGCCGAGGCTTTGATACTAGTCGGGGCGGGAGCCAGCTGGTTCATACCCCAAGATTTCGTGGACCTCTACAAAACCGATTTCAACCGAGCCGTCACGGAAGGCATGGAGGTGAACTTTGCTGGAAGTACGCCCCGGTCCATCCGCGAGCTGCACGAATGGAATAACAAGACCACCCCTTTAGACTCACAGATCGGGGACTTCGAGGCGTGCAACAGCTTCGACGTTGAAGCGGAGCTAGGAAAGATAGATGTCCCCACCTGTGTAATGTGCGGTGATGAGGACGCCTATGCGGAGAAATCTCGGGTGCTGCTCGACAAGATACCCGGTGCCCAGGCCCGCTGGCTTGAGAACGTTGGCCATTGCCCGTCCATTGAACGGCCAATGGCCACCAACGGGATATTTCTCGACTTCCTTAAGTCCCTTGGCTAGAGAAAGATCGACATCGGCCTGCCTGGGACGCAACCTTACAACAACCCTGCTCAGCTCTGTTTCATCGCTCTCTAAAGATGCCGCCCAACTGGACGAATTGGAGAACCTTCTCCTTGAGGTTCGTGCTGGACCTGTAGTCAAACTCCTGTCCTCCCACGTCGTGCGAAACCCACCAAGAACCGACTGAGCAGGACAACCGGTAGCTCAGATAGTAGCAAGAGGTCCCTGCTAAAGCGGAGGTCTCTCGTCAGTTGCAGACCGCTGGACTATGCGGTTTTGCCAATCCGGAACATCTTTGTGGAGCAGACTGGGCAGATGCCTCGGGTGGCCGGGCGCCCATTCTTCATCGTAATGGCCTGTTGGCTACTCATCTCCCTCTTGGACCGTCACTTCAGACAATATGCTTCCATAGGATTCCTCCGAGCTTAAATTGGCAGGGCCTATCCTACAATATGATCATGCGTGAGTCTGCGATTACCCCTCTCAATTTCAGCTCTCTTGGAGAGAAGGGCACTGTAAGTATTCACCCCTGCCAATAACTTTCGACCTAGCAACCGCCAAGGCTTTTACGGATAGATTCTCGGTCAGTTAGCTCTCGGAATTGGAATTCAGTTCTGCTGCCCAAGAGTAGTGCAGAGTCTGGTGTCTATTGCGCAACAGGCGTGAAGGCGTTGGATAGGCTGGCGCCGGATGGTTTTAAAGGCATGATGGGAAAGTCGGCATGCAGGTGATTCCAAGCGAGGTAGGAGAGCCGGCCGCCTTACACCTCAGGTCACAAATTGAATGGGTCGCGGCAAAAACAGCTTGGCCGAAAACTGTAGTAGTACTCCGAAGGGCCATCTTTGCGCTTAGCGCCCCGTCCGGATGCGATAGCTGCAGGCTACATACTTGAGAATGCAGGAAGCCATGAGGTCCGCAATCCAGTTTCTTGCCAGCCTGCAGGACCATCATCCCCCAACTCCTACCTAAATGCTCCCGGACTCTGCCACAGTGAGTTTCCAGATCCAAGCTTGGATTTTGCGGACCGCTCCGTTGAGTTACAGCAACAGTATTCCTTTATACTCACGCGGCAGTTACAGTTGTATCTGTCTCAACAGGTGCTAACGAACCTTACAGCATTGCCTTGGAGAGGGTAACGTCAGCGCGAAGGACGTAGCCTATCCGTTGAGGCGCATACATCCGATCGGTCTGCAACCGGATACTTGGAACTCGGTCGCAAGGAACAGTCCAAAACATTGCACATCGCTCGCTAAAGGAGCCCGAGGATTGATATGTCGACTCTAGCAGGCTTCCGACAGATAAACGAGATGGTAGAGAGGGAGGCGCGATTCGTTCAATCTCTCGATGCCGAGATCCGCAAGGCGATCATTGGCCAGGACCGGCTGGTGGAACGGGCTCTGGTGGCCCTGCTGGCCGATGGGCACATTCTGCTGGAAGGCGTGCCGGGGCTGGCAAAAACACTGCTGATCAAGACCATCGGCCAAGCGATTCAAGCCGGGTTTTCGCGCATCCAGTTCACGCCTGATCTATTGCCCGCGGACCTCATCGGCACGCGAGTCTACAATCCCCGCACCGGGGAATTCAGCGTCCAGAAGGGGCCTGTCTTCTCAAACCTGATTCTCGCCGACGAAGTCAACCGAGCTCCGGCCAAGGTGCAGAGCGCACTTCTGGAGGCGATGCAGGAAAAGCAGGTCACTATCGGAAACGATACGTTTCCGTTGGAGGCCCCATTCCTGGTCCTGGCGACTCAGAACCCCATTGAACAAGAGGGTACGTACCCCCTGCCGGAAGCACAAGTAGACCGGTTCATGCTGAAGGTGGTTGTGGACTATCCGGAGCCGACGGAAGAGCGAGAGATAATCGACCGGATGACGTCCGGCAGTCCGCCGGACGTGCGTCCGGTGGTGGACTCACAATACATCCTAAACGCCCGGGAAATTGTGCATCAAGTTTATGTAGACGAGAAGATAAAGGACTACGTCCTGAATCTCGTGATCGCCACAAGGAACCCCAGCACGGCCGGGCTTGGCGATTTGGCGAACCTGATTTCATTTGGCGCATCGCCCCGCGCGGGAATCTTCCTCATCATGGCGACGCGGGCGTATGCCTTCATAAAGGGACGCGGCTACGTCGTTCCCGACGATGTAAAGCAACTGGCCCCAGACGTTCTCCGGCACCGAATCATCACTACGTTCGAGGCGGAAGCCCAGGATGTAACTTCCGAACAGATAGTTCAGCGCATACTGGATAACGTGGAAGTCCCCTGACATGCTGACCGGCGACCTGATTGCCAGAATAAGACGAATCGAAATAACAACCCGGAAGCTGGTCACTGATAGCTTTGCCGGAGAGTACCAGTCGGTCTTCAAGGGCCGTGGCATGGAGTTCGACGAGGTCCGTCAGTATCATCCCGGGGACGACGTGCGTACCATTGACTGGAACGTCACGGCCCGCACCGGGGAACCGTATGTGAAGAGCTTCATCGAGGAGCGGGAACTGACAGCCATGCTGGTCGTTGACGTTAGCGGTTCCGGGGACTTCGGCACCAGGAATCGGTTCAAGCGGGAGTTGGCTGTCGAGTTGGCTGCCGTCATGTCCTTTGCAGCCACCACCAACAACGACAAGGTCGGTCTTCTCCTATTTACTGATCGCGTCGAGTCGATGGTACCGCCCCGCAAGGGAAGAAGCCACGTTCTAAGGATGGTTCGGGACCTGCTGGTGTTCCATCCCACAGGTTCGGGCACCGACATCACGCTGGCGCTTAACACCGTCCATCAGATGCTAAAGCGCCGCAGCATCGTATTCCTACTCTCCGACTTCCTCGCGGACCCGGAGTCCTACCGCCAGGCGATGATGATAACCAACCGGCGCCACGATGTGATTGCTTTCGACCTGAGCGATCCGCTGGAACACCAAATGGCAGACGTGGGCATCCTCTCGCTGGAAGACGCCGAGACCGGAGAGCGCCGCTGGGTGGATACCGGCAGTAGGGATTGGCGGCAGGAGTTTGCCGATGAGGTAACCCGACTGAAAGAAGGAAAACGCGATGTCTTCTCTTCGGCTGGAGTTGACCGGATCAGCGTCACCACAGAGAGAGATTATGTCGCAGAGGTGGGAGCGTTCTTCAAAGACCGGCTTCGCAGGCTGAGACGATGATATTGTGCACCGTGCCTGACTGGAGGTCTCTTGCGAATCGTAGGGGCAGCAATGGGCTGATAGTCCGAATCTTGCTTCCCTTCCTCCTTGCCGTGTCGCTGGTAATGGACACCGTTGACACCGCAGCGGCCCAGACAGCCTCGTCGTCGGCCGTCCACATATCCTTCACCGTCGACCGTCCTGAGATGACCGTGGGCGATGTGGCTATATTGAGCCTTGTGGTCTCTCATCCAGATAATCTTGTCGTGGTATTACCAAGGCTCGAACGCGAATGGGGCCCATTCGAGGTTCAGGCTCAGACCTCGGTCCAGACCATATCCCTTAGTGACGGCGTAAAGACCATCGCCAAACAGATTCAGGTAGCCCTGTTCTCCCCGGGCGCTTTTGAGACTCCCGACCTGCCAATTTCCATCCGCAACTCGGATGGCAGCATAGAGCAAGTATATCCTGACCCGGTGGAGATGACCGTAAATTCGGTATTGGCAGGCCCGGATGAGGAGTTGAAGGACATACGTCCTCCTGCCGACCTCTCGACTCCCCTCTGGAAACGGCCAGCCGTTCTAGTTATTGCTGGCCTGGTCGTTGTAGGGATGTCCGTAGCGGTTGGCTTCTATGTATACCGTCGGTCACGCGCACTAGTCAGTGTGGTAGTCCAGGAAACTGACTCCCGGAAGCCCTGGGAAGTGGCGCATCAGGAACTAACCCGCATCGGCCGGCTTGATCTACCGGAGCGTGGCGACTTTAAAGAGCACTACACCCTCGTCGCCGGAACCCTGCGGACCTATCTAGGGGCGACATATCTTAAAAAAGAGGGGCAGGCGGGCGGGCTCGATATGTCCACGGAAGAAATCAAGGCAGCGATATCGCTGTCGTCGCTTGATTCCCGTAACTCGCTAGAGGTAATTGAACTGCTCCAGGAGGCTGACCTGGTAAAGTTCGCCAATAATTCACCACCCGCTGGCCGGGCCAATGAGGTTGTTAGGCAGATCCGACACTTCGTCGATGCAACCAGACCAGCTCTTGAACAAGCGACACTGCAGTACGGCTCCCCTGCAACGATTGGGGGGGCGACGTGAGTGAGTTGAGCTTCGCCTCTCCATGGCTGCTTATTCTGCTGATAGGGGTGCCCATACTCGCAGCGATGCCCTACATGTGGAGAAAACGCATGGCTCCCGCAACAATGAGGTACGCAGACACCCGGCTGACTTCCGGCAGCCGGTCCCTCCGCCTTCGGATAATGCCCTTCGTCCCGGTGTTGCGGTTCCTGGCGCTGGCATTGTTGATTGTCGCCGTTGCCCGCCCCCAGGTGGCTGAGGCTCGGGAGGTCATTCGCGGCGAGGGGGTGGACATAGCCATCGCACTGGACATTTCCGGGAGCATGGGACAGACAGACTTTGCTCCGAACAGGCTGGGAGCGGCAAAGCAGATTGTGGCGGAATTCATCGAGGAGCGTAAATATGATCGCATTGGGTTGGTCGTATTCTCACAGGAGGCGTTCATCCAGAGTCCGCCTACTCTTGACCATGGTGTCCTGCTTCGGCTGCTGACCGACGTACATCTGGCAGACCAGCTGGGGATTGAAGATGGAACGGCAATGGGAATTGGCATGGCTACGGCCGCCAATATGCTGAAGGACTCTACCTCAGAGAGCAAGCTGGTGACCCTGATTACGGATGGAGTTAACAACGCCGGCCAACTGGACCCGATCACCGTTGCCACCGCATCCGAGGCCTTGGGCATCAAGCTGTACACCGTAGGAGTTGGGACAAGCCAGCCCGGAGGCTCTGGGGAAGGTGGAGGTTCACAGGAAAGTCCGCTGGATGAGGAGACCCTGCGGGAGATAGCGAACATTACAGACGCCAAGTTCTATCTGGCTACGGACACGGAGGGACTGCGCGACATCTACGCCGAGATCAACGCCCTTGAGAAGTCTGAGGTGGAGGTTTTGGTATTTACCCGCTATCGAGAGGTCCTGGTCTGGTTGCTGGCCCCGGCTCTTGCACTCCTGCTGCTGGACTTGGTTCTCTCTCAGACCGTATTCAGAAGGCTGCCGTAGGTTAATAATGTCCTTTGGCATGCCACAATCCCTCTACCTCCTGGCTGCGCTGCCTGTATTGGTCTTGTTCTTGCGCTGGGCATTGTCACGGCGTACGGCTTTGGTACAGCGCATCGGGGATCCCGCCCTCGTGGGGCGGCTGAGCCCGGCGGCGAACGGCAAGATGCGCATTCTTCGGTTCACTCTATGGTTCGTGGCTGTCACCCTCCTTATTGTTGCTCTGGCTCGGCCCCAATGGGGCAGTGAGATCGAAATTGTTGAGCAGGGGGGTGTGCAGGTCATGGTGGCCCTGGACATATCGCGCAGTATGTTGGTCCAGGATATCAAACCCAACCGCCTCGACCGGGCGAAGCTCGAAATATCCAGCCTGATTTCGCGTCTGGAAGGTGACGAGGTCGGTATCGTCCTGTTCTCCGGCGCCAGCTTCATCCAGTTTCCGTTGACTTCCGATTACGCCACTGCCCGGACCTACCTGAATCATGCCAGCCCCAATGCCATCAGCAGACAGGGCACCGTGATTGCCGAGGCCATTGACACCGCGATGGTCGGCTTCAGCAATGAACGGGAGAGCCAGAGAATAATAGTCATAATGACCGACGGCGAGAACCACGAGGATGATCCCATTGCCGCGGCGAGGCGTGCCGCAGAAGAAGGAGTGGTGATATATACCGTGGGGTTCGGTTCACCGGACGGAGGGCCTGTCCCCGAATTCGGCGACCAAGGCAACATCACCGGGTTCCGTCAGGATGTCCAAGGCCTTGCCCTTATCTCAAGAATAGATGAGATCGCTCTACAGCAGATTGCTGACAGCGGCGGGGGACGTTACTTCCGGGCAGCCGAGCGCGGGGCAATGGCGGACTTGGCAGACGAGATTCGATCGTTCCAGGACGAGGCTCTTCAGAGCGAGTTCAGTCAGAGAAAGGTAGAGCGGTTCCAGCTGTTCCTTCTCGCAGGCGCTCTTTGCCTGGTCTTGGTCGAGGTGATGGCCGACAGTCTATTACTTCGGCGGAGAAGAAGTCGGTGGGAGGCCCCAGAAAGGGCGGGAGATGTTTAGTCGGGGAATCCTAGCTGCCACTGCAGTTCTCGCAATCTGCCTGATGGCATGCGGGACTACATCGGCGGAGGTTAACAACTCGGGCCATGACCTGTACCTCAGCGGCGATTATCTCGCCGCCCTTGAGGCGTATCAATTCGCGCAGGAACGCTCCTCCAAGTCGGGAGAACCGTTCTACAACTCCGGGAACGTTCTGTATCGCACGGGAGAGTATGAGGACTCGGTTCAGGATTTCGACGAGTCTCTAAAGCACGCTCAGGGTGAGTTGCGGTCCAGTGGGTTTTTTAACCGGGGCAACGCCTTATTTCAGCAGCAGCAATATCGCCAGGCGGTCGAAGCCTATAAGGAAGTGTTGCGGATGAACCCGGATGACGAAGACGCCAAGCATAATCTGGAACTGGCGTTGAACCAGCTACCGCCGCCGGAAGAGGAGCAGGACCAGCAACAAGAGGAACAAGAGGAGGAAGAACAGGAACAGGACGAACAACAGGAGGAAGAGGAGGAGGACCAGCAGCAAGAGGAACAAGAGCAAGAGAAACAAGAGCAAGAGAAACAAGAGCAAGAGAACCCCATAACTGAAGCGCAAGCCCGACAGATACTGGAGTCTGTTGGCGAAAGCGCTCAAACGCTCCAGGAGCGGCGGGGTCAGACGCTGGTATCTCCTAAACCCCCCAGTGAGTTCGACTGGTAGGCCCGCAAGTGTCAGACTTAAGAAAGTTTCTCCGGATTTTGACCGTCACATCCATCGTAGTAGTAACGATGTCGTTGGTGATCCTTCCATCCGCTCACGCTCAGTCTCCCCCAGATGCTTCTCTGTTCGTCAGGGCTTCAGTGGATAATGATCGGCCCTACTTGGGACAACAGATAACATATATATTCAAGCTCTACCAAAAGTCAGGTGTCACCCTGCCGTCCGGAGAAGTGCGGTATGAGTCGCCGGATTTCGCAGGATTCTGGAACAGCCAATCGGTGGAGCAGGATGAGTATACCGAGACCATAGATTCCAACGAATACCAGGTCATCGAACTGCGAACGGTGTTGTTCCCCACTGTCCAGGGAACGGTTGCCATTAAGGCCGCTGCCTTGACAATCCCAGACGGGACCCCCGGAGGACAGGGCAAATTGGAGGCCCCTCCCGTGACAGTCCAGGTGCGGCCACTCCCTTCGGGATCCCCGGGTGGATTCACCGGTGCGGTCGGCAGGTTCGACATCTTCGCCGAGGCGGATTCAGCTGCCGGGCAAGTGAATGAACCTGTGCAACTCAGGGTAACGGTTTCGGGGGAGGGGAATATCGAGGCGCTCCCGGACCCTGCATGGCCTGAGTTCGCCGGCTGGCGCGTCATCGAATCCCCAGCCGATACGGACAGTCAAGTAGTCGCGGGCCAGATCACCGGAAGCCGCACTTACGGAATTGTCCTGGTCCCGGAACAGGCCGGAGAACTGACTATCCCCGAAATCGGGTATACCCATTTCGACCCGGGGTTGGAGCAGTACGTTGAGGCCGGGACTGCTCCTATTGTCATTTCCGTTGTCGGAGCCGAAAGACTGCCTGAGGTCCCGCCCCTCCCCGACCCGGCGACAGGGGAGGAGGGCCCTGAGATGAAATCCATCAAACCAGCGCCTCCGTCTCTCAGCCAGGCCGGGAGAGAGTTCATTGGCAGCACATTGTACTGGGCCGTATGGAGCCTACCGGCGCTGGCTATTGTGGGCGCGGTGCTCTGGCGGCGCAGACGAGCGAGGTTGGAAACTGCACGCGCCGAGGCCCTTAAGCGAAACGCACTGCCCGATGCTCAGGAGGCATTGTCGCGCGCCCTAACCACAGGGGTTGACCCGAGGGCCGCCACCGCCCAGGCAGTGGTGTCTTACCTCTCGGCTCGGCTTGAAACGCCGGTGAGCGGCCTCACACGCCAGGGGCTCCTGGAGCGGATTCGGGACGCTGGGGTCGGTTCTGATTTGGAACGGCGGGTTGAAGAAAGCCTGTCTGCGGGCGAGGCTGTAAGCTATTCCCCGCCGTCTGATAGTTCCATTGAGGCCGGGGATTACGCCAATCGGGCGGCGCAGCTATTGTCCGAACTCGAGGGGGCTATCGGCCAATGACAGCGTTGTGGAAACTCTTGATCGTTCCGGTGGCGGCGCTAGGGCTGCTTGCGGCGCTGGCCGGAGGCGTTATCGCCCAAGAGCCGTCTCCGGTAGAGTTGATGGCCAGAGCCAACGTCCACTACGACCGTGAAGAGTACGCAGAAGCCGTACAGCAGTATGAAGCCCTGATCGGGCGGGGATACCGGGACGCCGGCGTACATTACAACCTCGGCAACGCCTACCTGGAGAGCGGCGACCTGGGACGTGCAATCCTGAACTACCTGCGGGCCGAGGAGTTGTCGCCCCGCGACCCGGACATACTCGCTAATCTTGAACTCGCTCGCGGCAGGACGGTGGACCAGTTAGAGGCCGAAGGAGACTCCCTCGTCGCGAGCATATCGGATTTTGGGCGCCGATGGGCCACTACAGGAGAGTTCGGCGCGGCGGCACTACTACTCTGGGCAGCGGGTGCCGCGGCAGTAGGCACACTAATAATCCGAACGGATATGCAACGAAGAAACATTCTCAGGGGTGGATCCGCCGCCAGCTTTGCCGCCATGCTGATATGCCTGGTTCTGTTGTTGAGTATGCTCTACTCCAATCCCTACAAGAACACGGGCGTGGTAACTGAAGACACCGTTGAGGTACTGAGCGGTCCCGGTCAGCAATACGAGGAGGTATTCGCTCTCCACAGCGGAGCCCAGGTGCGCCTGGTCGACTCACGCCACGGCTGGTTGCAGGTCGCCCTTCCGGGTGGAGAGCTCAAGGGCTGGACACCAGCACACGCTCTGGAGGCAGTGCGTGTGGATGGCGGTGGCTAGCCTTATCACGTCTTCGCCAGAAGGGACGTGACTCGGTTCCGTGAATATCTCAAAGAATGGATGTATTACGGTTGCGATGAATCCCTGGCTTGTGTAACGGAGGAATTGCCAGTGACCGATTTGCGGGATGTGAGCGGACAATAAATTGGATTAGTTGGAATCACCAGTCAAGATTCGCACCAGAGCAGAGTCCTCATTTGCTACCGCGTTTTCAAGGGGCGAGAATGCGCCTGCGTTGATGTCAGCCCCCAAGTCGACAAGAACCTGTACCACAATCAGCATTGCATCCCTATCGGCACTGTTGTCAGCAATTATCGTTTCCCATACTGCCAATTGGAGGGGGGTGTATTCTCCTGGCCAGTCCGATAACTCGTTAAGGTCCGCGCCCGACTCTACGAGGAACTGCACCATGGCAGAATCACAATTTCTCTTAAGAGCCTTATGGAGGGGCATATCTTCAGTGGGCCATTCATCTCTCGAATTAACATCTGCACCTGCTGCAATGAGGATCTTGACAAGTTCTAAATTGCAATTGCCAACCGCTCTGTGTAGTGCCCCGTCACCGGCCGTATTAGTTCCACTATTATTTCCGTCGGGTGTGGCTGTGGGATTGGAAGTGGCAGTGGGGTTGAGAGTCGGCGTAGGTACGGGTGTTGGCTGAGGCGTGGGCTCGGGTGTTGGCACGGGCGTAGGATCAGGTGTTGGCTCTGGCGTCGGCACGGGAGTGCCTGTCGGGTTGGGGGTGGGTGTGGGTTCTGGAGTGCCCGTCGGATTGGGAGTGGGAGTCGGCACTGGGGTGTAGGTGGGATTAGGTGTGAGCGTTGGCTGGGGCGTGTTCAGCTCGACGGTGGGCGGCTGGTCACCCTCTATGGGAGGTTCCGTTGTGGGCAGGGTGGAGAACATACCGGTAGGAGGTGTGGGTGAAGACGCTGAGCCCTCATCAGGGCCGTTGCAGGCAATTATTGCCAGCAACACCAGCGTGCCAACTGCGATCTTCAAGAGTATTTTCAGTGTCCTACGCCCGGCGTTGCTCTCCAAAATTTGCTCGTTTTCTCCAGTCAGTCTACCTGTAAAGGCCCCCGTCCACCGTATCATTGTACCAATATGACATTGTTAGTTGTTTCCGGCGTTGGCTAGAATCTGCAGAATCTCCTTGTTGCCTTCGTGGACCGCCCGGCTCAAGGCCGAATCACCGAAGGCATTGGTGATGTTGACGTCCGCCCCTGCCTCCACCAGAATCCGAACCGATTCGCTGTCTCCCTTCACAATGGCGCTATGAAGGGCCGCCTCCCCAAAGCTGTTCTTGGCGTCAACATCGGCGCCGGCCGTCACGAGTATTCTGACAATTTCGCGGTTTTCTCCGTCAATGGCGGCATGCAAGGCCGGATCGCCGAAGTCGTTTGTAGCACCTACGTCGGCGCCTCCCTCAACCAGAATCCGAACGGTCTCGCTATCACCCCCGGCAATGGCTGTATGAAGGGCCCGGCCCTCGGGGGAAGAATCTTCGTTATCCCGGGCGGCCGATGCGGAATTGGTGACAGTCGGCTCTGGATCGGCGGCAAATAAGCCGACCGCGAGCATCGCCAAGAGGGCCAGTGCCAGGAGAGACACCCCACCGGCGACCAATTTCATGGACCGGCTGGAAATTAGACTCCTGTTGGGTGTATCGTTCATGCTTCACTTCCTCCGACACATATCGACCGAAGCCGACCCCGGACGGCCGCCCGTAACTATTCCGTGGCCCCTGCGGCAAGGAGAATCTGCTCGATCTCCGCATTCCCCCGCCAGCGAGCTACGTACAACAACGACTCGCCGTTGGCCCTTCGTGCGTTTACGTCAGCGCCTGCTTCTATCAGGATTTTCAGAGCCTCTTGTTTGTCCCGCCACACCGCGGTGTACAAGAGCGGATCATTGTCCGAATCCTGAGCATTCACGTCCGCACCCGAGTCTACTAGAATCTTCAACGCTTCAATCCTGTCACGCCAGATGGCTGTGTATAGCATCGGTTCGCCAGAGGAATCCTTGGCGTTCACTTCCGCACCGGCGTCCACCAGGATTTGCACCTTCTCAGGGTTGGCCCGCCAGATGGCTGTATACAGGAATGGGTCGCCATCTTCGTCGTTGGCATTTACCAGGTTGTCCTGGGAAATGAGCGCACGCAACTCATCCGGGGAGACACTGCTTTTCCAGATAGCATCGTAGAGTTCTTGCTCTTTCGGGGGCAGCGTCGGGCTCTCTGTTTCATTTGCAGAAATAGCCGTGGGCGGCGCTTCGGATGGGACGGTGGGCTCGGGCATCATTTCTGAGCCGCTGCAGGCAAACATCGTCAGCAGGGCCAGAGTGCCCACTATCAGTGTCAAACACGGTCTTAAAGCTCGGTGTAAGCCCTCAAGATGATTCACGTCTCACCTCCTCAGAAGCAACTCTTGCTCCCATATGTTTAGGTCAGTTGATCTCTACTCTTGTCGCAATCAATTGCTAGTCGCAGTCGCACTTACACCACAAGTTGTGAGGAATCTGGCCAAGTGTGCTGGGAAGTACCTCGTTGTTAGTTCTTCGTGGGAATTACCAGCGGAGAGGTCACCTATATTTGTGGTCTCCATAATATGTTGCTCGTTGTTTCTGGAGTCGACTGCGTACGTCTTGACGATTAGGGAGGACACGGAAACGCGCGCCGTAACTTTAAACCTGGCAAAATGTTGATTCTCAAAGATGAAGCATTGTGTAATGCGCAACGTGACCGGCTCCCGGACCCCCACGCTGAATTGCTGTCTGGCCTCGTTACCGTCCGGATCGCGAGCGATCACCCACACCCACGTGAGCGGGGCCGCGCTTACGCCCCTGATAGTCACCGTACTTCCGGATACGGAGACCGTGACTGCGTTTACGTTTGAGGTCTCGACCCCGTAGGACAACAGGTCCCCATCTTGATCGCGGAAGTAGGAGGAAACATCCACCATGGTGGTCTGGCCAACCACGATGGACTGGTTGGGAATTGTTCCAACTCTCTCCGGTCGTCGGTTGGGATACTTGACTGTTACGCTGATAGTCTGCGTGGCTTCCCGTCCGCCGGGATCACGGGCGGTGACCGTCATCGTCGCGGTTCCGAGTTTGAGCGCGCTGATCAATACCCGGCTGCCGAGCACGCCATCCGAAATCGCCACGGCGGTGTCGCTTGATACTGCACTGTAGGAAAGCGTGTCGTCGTCCGGATCACTGAAGTAGGAGGAAACGTCTAGCCATTCCCAACCGTCCGGTACACTAACCCAGTCCGGGATCGTACCGACAGCAACCGGTGCTCTGTTGGGCTGGGAGACTGTAGTGGCCATGCCGACATTTGATACCGAGCCCGTCCCAGCAGAGTTGATGGCCGAGACCCGATAGTGCCGGGTGCTTCCCGCCGTGAGACCTGTGTGGCTGTAACTGGTGCCGGTGGCATTGGTGTTGGCTACAAGGTCGCTCCACGACGACCCGTCGGTGGAGACTTCTATCTTGTAGCCGGCAATGTTAGCACCACCGTTATCCGAGGGTGCCGTCCACGACAGGTCGATCTGTGTCGAACCGTTCGCGGTTGCTGTCAATCCAGAGGGGGAACTCGGAACACTGACTGCGGCGATAATTACAGCCACCGCCGCGGAGCAGTTGTTGGTCGTATCGGACTCGCCGGATACCGATTCCACGCACGCGCCATAGTAGTAGGTACCGGGTGTCGACGGTGCAGTCAGACTGATCGATTCATCGCCGCTCCCGGACGAGTTAAGCCCGGATACCGAGTCCGTGCCAACGGATGTATCAGAGCTTGTGATAGTCGAATCGGTAGAGCGGTAGTAGCGCAAAGTGGTAGAAGTTGATGAACTGCTGCCCTGGTTGCGCACCGTGGCGCTCAGAGTGAAGGACGCTCCTGCAGTCGGGCTGCTGTTGCTAACCGTGGGCGTGTCCACTGCAAGGTCGGGCGCAGGCGCAGCACCCACGCCCACGGTTACCGCAATGGAGCAGTTGTTCGTCGTGTCGGACTCTCCGGTGACCGAGTCCACGCAAGCGCCGTAGTAGTAGGTACCGGGTGTCGACGGTGCAGTCACACTGATCGATTCATAGCTACTCAGGTACGAGGAAAGCCCGGATATTGAGTCCGTGCCCACGGACATGTCAGAATTTGTGATAGTAGAATCGGTGGAGCGGTAGTAGCGCAGGGTGGTAGCAATTGATGAACCTTCGCCGTCGTTGCGGACCGTGGCGTTCAGCGTGAAGGTCGCTCCGGCACGCGGTCTGCTGACTCTGACTGTAGGCGTGTCGACAACGAGGTCCGGAGGATAAATCGTCACGATAAGGCTACTGGAGCAGTTGTTCGTCGTATCGGACTCATCTGATAGCGAGTCCACGCAGGCCCCGTAATAGTAGGTCCCGGGTGTCGACGGCGCAGTCGGCCTGATATTGCCTACGGAACCTCCCGGCGCCCCTAGTGGGATCACCGAGACTGTGCCGAGTTGTGTGTCACCAGTGGTGATGGTTGAGTCAGTTGAGAGATAGTAGCGCAAGGTGGTGCTGGCCGAAGGGGCACTGCCTTGGTTGCGCACAGAGGCGTTCAGAATGAAGGTATTTCCTGCGGTCGGAACACTGCCTCCTAGATTAGGCACTCCGACTACCAGGTCAGGGGCAGGTGCGGCACCCACGACCACTGTCACCGCTACGGAGCAGTTGTTCGTCGTGTCAGACTCCCCGGTGACCGAGTCCACGCAGGCGCCGTAGTAGTAGGTACCGGGTGTTGACGGTGCAGTCAGACTGATCGACTCGGGACTGCTCCCGGATGCATTCAGCCCGTTCACCGAGTCGGTGCCCACGGATGTGTCTGAAGTCGTAATTGTTGCGTCGGTGGACCGGTAGTAGCGCAGAGTGGTTGAGTCTGACCGGTCATCGCCCTGGTTGCGCACCATTGCGCTCAGGGTGAACCGGGCTCCTGCCGCCGGAGCGCTCTCGCTGACCGTGGACGCGTCTACGACCAGGTCGGGGACCGGGGCCGCCCCAACTACGACTTCCAACACAGTGGAGCAATTGTTGGTAGTGTCCAACTCCCTGGATACCGAGTCCACGCAGGCGCCGTAATAGTAAGTTCCGGGAGTAGAGGGAGCAGTGGGCCTGATACCGGCTCTGTAACCTCCCGACGGACCGAGTGGGTTAACCGATGCATTGCCTATTTCCGTATCACTCGTAGTGATTGTAGTGTCGGTCGAAAGATAGTAGCGCAAGGTGGTACTGGCCGATGGGGCGTCGCCCTGGTTCTCCGCGCCGCCGTTCAAAAGGAAGGACTTTCCTGCTAGCGGGATGCTGCCCCCTAGATTGAGGGGGCCAACGACCAGGTCGGGAGCGGGCGCTGCGCCGACAGTGACAGACGCGGCAGAGGAGCAATTGTTGGCGGTGTCCAACTCGTCGGATACTTCGTCCACGCAGGCCCCATAGTAGTAGGTGCCGGGGTCCGAGGGAGCAGTCAGGCTGATCGACTCATCGCTGCTCCCGGACGAGCTAAGCCCGGATACCGAGTCCGTGCCCACGGACGTGTCAGAACTTGTGATGGTTGGGTCGCTGGATTGGTAGTAGCGCAGCGTAGTGAACGCCGATGAGCCGTTGCCCTGGTTCCGCACCGTCGCGTTTAGGGTGAAGGAGGCTCCTGCAGCCGGTGCGCTCTCGCTGACCGTGGGCGTGTCCATCACCAGGTCAGGTGCGGGAGCTGCACCAACCGTTACGGTCACCGCGGACGAGCAATTGTTGGTCGTGTCCAGCTCATCTGTTACCGAGTCCACGCACGCTCCGTAATAGTAGGTGCCCGGGTCTGAGGGAGCCGTCAGGCTGATAGACTCATCTCCGGTCTCTGCTGCATCTAGGCGGGACACGAAGTCCGTGCCCACGGACGTGTCAGAACTTGTAATAGTCGAATCGGTGGAGCGGTAATAGCGCAGCGTCGTGAACGTCGATGAGCCGTTGCCCTGGTTGCGCACCGTGGCGTTCAGTGTGAAGGACGCTCCGGCAGTCGGGCTGTTATCGCTAACTGTGGGCATGGCAACTACCAAGTCGGGCGCAGGTGCTGCACCCACGACCACTGTCACCGCTACGGAGCAGTTGTTGGTCGTGTCAGACTCATCGGTTACCGAGTCCACGCAGGCCCCGTAATAGTAGGTCCCGGGTGTAGAAGGCGCAGTCAGGCTGATCGACTCATCGCTGCTCCCGGACGAGCTAAGCCCGGATACCAAGTCCGTGCCCACGGACGTGTCAGAACTTGTAATAGTCGAATCAGTGGAGCGGTAATAGCGCAGCGTCGTGAACGTCGATGAGCCGTTACTCCGGTTCCTCACCGTGGCGTTCAGCGTGAACCGCGCTTCTGCTGCCGGTGCACTCTCGCTGACCGTGGGCGTGTCTACGACTAGGTCGGGAACCGGGGCTGCCCCAACTACGACTTCCAACGCAGTGGAGCAATTGTTGGTAGTGTCCAACTCCCCGGATACCGAGTCCACACACGCACCGTAGTAGTAAGTTCCGGGAGTAGAGGGAGCAGTGGGCCTGATACCGGCTCTGTAACCTCCCGACGGACCGAGTGGGACAACCGATGCATTGCCTATTTCCGTATCACTCGTAGTGATTGTAGTGTCGGTCGAAAGATAGTAGCGCAAGGTGGTACTGGCTGATGGGGCGTCGCCCTGGTTCTCCGCGCCGCTGTTCAAAAGGAAGGACTTTCCTGCTAGCGGGATGCTGCCCCCTAGATTGAGGGGGCCAACGACCAAGTCGGGAGCGGGCGCTCTTCCCACATTAACGGTCACTGCAGTGGAGCAGTTGTTGGTCGTGTCAGACTCATCGGTTACCCCGTCCACGCAGGCCCCATAGTAGTAGGTGCCCGGATCAGAAGGAGCAGTTACGCTGATCGACTCATCGCTGGTCCCGTTCGAGCTAAGTCCAGATACCGAGTCCGTGCCTGCGGCAGTATCGGAAGTTGTGATGGTCGAGTCTGTGGACCAATAGTAGCGCAGGGTGGTTGAGTCTGACCGGTCATTGCCCTGGTTACGCACCGTGGCGCTCAGGGTGAAGAGGGCTCCTGCAGCCGGAGCCCTCTCGCTGACCGTGGGTGTGTCTACGAACAGGTCAGGTGCAGGGGCTGCTCCGACTGATACTGTCACTGCCGAGGAGCAGTTGTTGGTCGTGTCAGACTCTTCGGTTACCGAGTCCACGCACGCTCCGTAGTAGTAGGTGCCCGGATCAGAAGGAGCAGTTACGCTGATGAACTCATCGCCGGTCTCCAATCCGTCAAGCCGGGACACGAAGTCCGTACCTGCGGCAGTATCGGAAGCTGTGATGGTCGAGTCGGTGGACCGGTAGTAGCGCAGGGTGGTTGAGTCTGACCGGTCATTGCCCTGGTTACGCACCGTGGCGCTCAGGGTGAACCGGGCTCCTGCAGCCGGTGCACTCTCGCTGACCGTGGGCGTGTCTACGACCAGGTCGGGAACCGGGGCTGCCCCAACTACGACTTCCAACGCAGTGGAGCAATTGTTGGTAGTGTCCAACTCCCCGGATACCGAGTCCACACACGCACCGTAGTAGTAAGTTCCGGGAGTAGAGGGAGCAGTGGGCCTGATACCGGCTCTGTAACCTCCCGACGGACCGAGTGGGATAACCGATGCATTGCCTATTTCCGTATCACTCGTAGTGATTGTAGTGTCGGTCGAAAGATAGTAGCGCAAGGTGGTACTGGCTGATGGGGCGTCGCCCTGGTTCTCCGCGCCGCCGTTCAAAAGGAAGGACTTTCCTGCTAGCGGGATGCTGCCCCCTAGATTGAGGGGGCCAACGACCAAGTCGGGAGCGGGCGCTCTTCCCACATTAACGGTCACGGCAGCGGAGCAGTTGTTGGTCGTGTCCAGCTCATCTGATACCGCGTCCACGCACGCTCCGTAATAGTACGTGCCGGGGTCCGAGGGAGCCGTCAGGCTGATCCACTCGTCTCCGTTGGCAGATACCCCAAGCCGGAACACGGAGTCCGTGCCTGCCTCCGCGTCGCCGGTCGTGATCGTAGAGTCAGTGGAGCGGTAGTAGCGCAGAGTAGTCGAGTCCGACGGCCCATTGCCCTGGTTGCGCACCGTGACGTTCAGCGTGAAACGCGCTCCTGCTGCCGGTGCGCTCTCGCTGACCGTGGGTGTGTCCATCACCAGGTCAGGTGCGGGAGCAACACCAACCGTTACGGTTACCGCGGACGAGCAGTTGTTGGTCGTGTCCAGTTCATCTGTTACCGAGTCCACGCACGCTCCATAGTAGTAGGTGCCGGGGTCCGAGGGAGCGGTCAGGCTGATCCATTCGTCTCCGGCCTCCGAGTCGTCAAGCCGGAATAATAGGTCCGTGCCGACGGGATTATCGGAAGTTGTTATGGCGGAATCGGTGGACCGGTAATAGCGCAGCGTCGTGAACGTCGATGAGCCGTTACCCTGGTTCCTCACCGTGGCGTTCAGCGTGAACCGCGCTCCTGCTGCCGGTACGCTCTCGCTGACCGTGGGCGTGTCCAACACCAGGTCAGGTGCGGGAGCTACGCCAACCGTTACGGTCACCGCGGACGAGCAGTTATTCTGGGCATCGAGCTCATCTGATAGCGAGTCCACGCACGCACCATAGTAGTAGGTTCCGGGTGTGGACGGAGCGACCAGGCTGATCGACTCGTCTCCGCTCTCCAATGCGTCGAGGCTGGACACTGAGTCTGTGCCAACGGACGTGTCAGAACTTGTGATTCTTGAGTCGCTGGATTGGTAGTAGCGCAGCGTGGTGAACGCCGAAGAGCCGTTGCCCTCGTTGCGCACCTTAGCACTCAGTGAGAACCGCGCTCCCGCTGCCGGAGCGCTGGCGTCCACCGTGGGCGTATCCACTACAAGGTCGGGCGCAGGTGCAACACCGACAAATACGGCCACCGCGGGTGAGCAGTTGTTGGTCATATTGGACTCATCTGATACCGAGTCCACACAGGCCCCATAGTAATACGTCCCGTGTGTGGAAGGAGCTGTTAGGCTAATCCACTCGTCTCCGCTCTCCGATGCATCTAGGCGGGACACGGAGTCCGTACCAACGGGGGTGTCAGAACTTGTGATGGTTGCGTCGCTGGATTGATAGTACCGCAGCGTAGTGAACGCTGATGGGCCGTTGCCCTCGTTACGCACTGTGGCGTTCAGCGTGAACCGCGCTCGTGCTGCCGGAGCGCTATCGCTCACCGTGGGCGAGTCCACCAAGAGGTCCGATACGGATGCGACGTCAGTAGTGTCATTGGCGACGTTGGACGCCGTGCCCGCGCCGGCGGAGTTAATGGCCGACACTCGGTAGTGGCGGGTGCTGCCCGCCGTCAGGCCGGTGTGGGAGTAGTTGGTGGCGGTGGAGCGGGTATTGGCCACCAAATCGCTCCAGGCGGAGCCGTTGGTCGAGGCTTCGATCCGGTAGCCGGTGATGGGCGTGCCACCATCATCAGACGGCGCTCTCCACGACAGAATGATCTGAGTCTGGCCGTCCGCCGAGGCGATTAATGCGGTCGGTGCCGCTGGCGCTATCGTAGTGGTTATTCCGGTGATTGGGGGAAGGACGAGAAATCCGTGGCCCCATGTGTTGTTGGGGTCAGGGCTGGTAATCCGCTGTTGGGCGTTCTCCTTCAGATAGGAGACAACTTGAGCCGGGGTATACTGGGGAAACCGCTGACGAACCAAGGCGACCATGCCGGCCACGTGAGGGGATGCCTGGCTGGTGCCGCAAAATCCCCTGTCGCCAGTTGCCGTTTGGCCGCAGTCCGCGGCTACTATATCCGGCTTGATTCTCCCGTCCGGAGTGGGCCCGCGGCTGCTGAAACCCTCTATGGTGCTTGCGCTGTACCAGGGGGCGGCGCCCACTGCCAGCAGACCGGGGCTGGCGCTCTCTGCCGGGTTGATAATGCTACCGGCTCCGGACGAGTTCACCGTTAGCCGAGTCGGGCCCCAGCCGATCAACTGGATCCAATCGGGCTCCGAGCCGCCGCGGTGCGCAACCAGGATGTCAAATGTGGCCAGGCCGCCCACCGTTTCGTAGGGGTAGTGACCCTCCCCACCCGACTGGAGATCAATGCTCTGCAGCGCTATATCGTCTGTTCCTCGCGCCAGGGCAAAAAGGTCCAGGTCGGTATTAGCCCTGCCCCAGTCGTCCTCCCATCGCAACTCTAGCTTGCCCCCGACGTAGGAACCCGTATTCTTGAATTCAGATCCCGAAAATCTGAGAAACTTCACGTCCTCACCATCCACATTTATGGTTGTGTACTCGAAAGGACCGCGTTGAAACCACACGCCCCGGGCCTGGTTTCCAGCCGCGTTAACCCAGACGATGCCCGCCGACACCGCTGTATCAATAGTGTTCAGCGGGCTAATGGAAAAAGGGGAAGTGCCGTCTCCCGGGCCGTCGAATGGCCATAGTCTCGAGTGGTTGATTACCGATACGCCCTCCGAGATCATCCAGTCGACGGCGTCCTGCAATTCCGTTCGAGACCTGGGGTCCGAAATGTACAGCGTTACTTCCGGAGCAATGTCAACGACCGACTCGGAAACCTCAGTGCCGTGGGTACCCCCGCCACAATCAGACAAATTCCGAGTGTGCAGTCCCAAAACCGTGTAACACCTGGCCTGTACGTTCGCCGGCACTTCGGTGCCCAGGACTTCCTGAAGCCCAGAGAACCCGATGTCTATCACCCCTACTTTGATGCCTTGCCCGCTATATCCCGCCTGGTTCCAGGCCGCCGAGCCATGCACTCCGGGGCCATTGCCGGCGATCTGAAAAGTGCTTCCTGTCTCTCCTGGGGGTTGGATGAGCCTGATTTGCAGCACGCCTGCTTGCTGGGATGTTTCCACCAGCAGCAATACCGGTACGTAAGCTTCGATGTAGTCCTCGCCAGCGGCTATGTTGGTGGCCCCATTGTTTTCCAAGAAGCGCACGACACCGTCCACGTTGCCGGAGAGCCAGATGGTTACGCCCACCGACTCTCCTAAGTGCAGGGGCGCTTCTCTTGCGGCTTCCCGTGGCGATATTTCTCCCGCCTCCACCTTCGCAATCAGGCCATCTAGCTTCGAACCCACCTTGGGACGTTCCAAGTCGGTCTTCTTCGGTATCGTGATACCGGTTGTTGGCCCGGATGTAGAAGATTCTGTTGAGTCACCAGCAGTCGATTCAGTGGCCGTCTTTCCGTCCGTGCCAGCATCCACGACATACGGCGTGGCCGTGGGATATGGAGTGGCAGTAGGGTAAGGAGTTGCCGTCGGGTAGGGAGTTGGCGTCCCGTCAAGTTGAATGTCGATATCGGAGCCGGATTGGTCGTCGGCACTCGTGGATGTAGCGCCTGGAGGGGTGGCGAATTGAATTGACGGCGGGGTCGCGGTCGGCGACAACTCGTCGGCAGAATCACCGCAAGCCAGTATTGCTATCAGGGCGAGCATGCCCACCGCCGACTTCAGGGCCAGCATGGCTGGCCGAGGCCAGCCATCGACAATGTTCATGTTCCCATCCCTCAACTCCGCCACTCAGAACTTCACTGCTAACCACTTCAGGACAAAAGGTAACAGTCCAAGAATCGTAAACTGCGGCAGGCTTATTCCTTGGCAACCAGATGCTGCACGAAGCTGTGTATCCCAGCGCTGTTTATCTGGCTAGTAGTCATCAAGTAGACCGTTTCGCACTGCCCAGACCGCTAGTTCCTGTTTCGTATTAATTCCCAACTTGTCCTGGATACCGTAGATTGCGTTGCGGATTGTCACCCACTTGTTGCCCCTGATTTTGGCAATATCAATATATGACAGCCCCTGGCTGAACAGCGTCAGTATCTCTCGCTCTCGCTGGGTTAATCTTCCCGGCATTGGGGCGCCAATCTGATTCGACGTGGCCTTTACTCCGGCGAAAGCGCGTCTAATGGCGTCGGCAGGCATTCGGTATTCTCCATTCGCAACGTCCCGGACGGTGCGCAGCAACTGCTCTTTGCCCGAATACTTCTGGAGGTATCCCGTTGCGCCCGCGGCGAATGCTTCCATAACAGCGTATTCTTGCCGGGATGCTGTCAGAACAAGAACTCTGGTGTCAGGCAGAATCGCCGTTATCTCACGGCACGCTTCGATGCCGTTCTTTACCGGCATCATCACATCCATGATGATGACATCGGGCTTGATATTCAGCGCGACCGTCACCGCTTCGTCGCCGTCTCCGGCTTCGCCAACAACTCGGAATTCACCCGAATGCTCAAGGACTTCGCGGAGACCGTCCCGCATAATCTCGTGATCGTCCACGAGCATCAATCGGGTTTGTGCTTCTGGGGTCAATGCACCAACCCCTCTTTATCTGGGTGGTATGGAATAGTGCACGATACGGTAGTGCCTTGTCCGGATTCGCCTGGGCCGGCCACCATACTGCCGCTCATACGCTCCACGTCGGCCCTCATGTTCCTGAAGCCCTGGCCTCGGTCAGAAAAGTCGTCGGGTAGCCCAATACCGTCGTCCAATATGGACATTCGAAGCCAATCATCCTCAAAGTCCAGCTTGATAATAATTTTGCTGGCTCTTGAGTGGCGAAATGCGTTCGTCAGGGCGTTGTGGGCTATTGAGAATAGCGCTCTCCGCGTGGCCGTAGGAAGTTCCGGCTCCTTTCCAGACTGGAGCACTTCAGTAGGAATCGAAGTGACGGTGGTGAATGTAGAAGCGTGGGACTGCAGCACCCAGCTCAGGCCTTGCCCTTCGAATATCGCTCCTATGTCGATGGGATGCCTCAGTTCCCACATGGCGGACTTTGACAGGGCCAGGGTGGCCTCCAATTTGGCTATAAGCTCTCTACGGTTTTCGTTTCTTCGGGCCTCGGCCATCTCAATAGCTGACTCCAGTCCAAGCCCAATCAGGTACGCCGATTGGGCTATAGTGTCATGGATGGTCTGTGATAGTTCGATCCGCTCCTGCAGGAGCTCGCGTTCCCGTTCCACCGCCTTCCGTCTTCTGGCTCGATCGTAACTCGATCTGATTCTCTCGAACCTTGCCACGAGACCAACTGCTGCTACCACAGCGTACATGGCGATAATCCTAGAGAGCAGGACCTCCTCTTCTTCGAATTCGAAGCCGCCGCCCGGCTCTGACGTCAGACTCAGAGCAATGTACATTGCTGATATAGCCGTGGCGCCCGCGAAGCTGACCCTGATGGACGCACACACGGCGGCGAACATGGCAAGTGCTGCGTAATACAGCACGAAGAAGTCGTCCCCGGATCCGCTTGAGACCACCAGCCCGCCCGTGAGCATCACTACGTCCATCGCACTCAGTGCCAAGACCCACCGCCACGACGCCGTCCGTTTCGTTTCGATACGGTAGAGGACGTAGCCGTTCAGTGCCAACAGCAACACCCCGAACAGCATCTGGGCGATATAGCCGGGGTGCGCGAAGGAGACTTGATGGTGCAGCTGGGCCAACCACGCAATTACAGCGAACCATCGGAACCATACTGAAATCCTCAGTCCGAAGCGCAGGTAGTCAATACCAGTACGCCCGACCGCGCGTCGGGACTGAACAACCGCATTTCGTACAGTCATCTCCAAATCAAAGCCTCAACAAAAGTAGTCTACGCTGTACGGTTCCTGTGAAAAGGTTCGTTTGTAACATAGGGGATAGATACATATGCACTTAGCAGAAGGGGTTCAGGTAAACCTTACGGAGTCGTTGGAGGAAAGGCAGTCTAGGGGGGCTCGTTGCATAATACATCACTACGCTTTCTTTGGCAGTCTGTTTGTCCTTAAGGACAAGCAGGCGCATCCAGCGCCAACAGATGGCAGGAATCTGATTCCAGAAGCGCCGACCATGGCTACAAGACCAAGATGTCCGGGAACAATTGGCCATACTTTAATGCACCACCCATGTGGCGCGACAACAGCACTCGGGTATATTGACAGGCGCACTACAAAACATGAAGCGTATTGGATGAATTGTCGGCCCGGCAGTGTTGGTAGGGCTACACGTACCGTGCGGCGAATGTCTCGCCGGGCAGTTGCAATGAAGAATATAGGTCTGACATGTATCGGTTTATAGCTCAGGGGCACTCTGGCGCAGAGCCTCATGCAACCACCCGAAATCCATGAATGAAAAGGAGGAAGGCGATGACGACTCGCACTCCCACAATTGACTCGCAGGTCCATGCGTACGAGCGTAACCGCCCTGAGCGCCCCTGGAGTGGCTTTTTGGAGGGCCCCGATGAGGTGACTGGCGACGATATGGTGGCCGCGATGGACTCGGTAGGCGTCGATGGGGCCTTGTTGGTTTCGCCGTTCTCCATGTATGGCTACGATGCCAGCTACGCTCTCGAGGTATACGCGAAACATCCCGGCAGTTTCGGCCTGATCAAGCCATTCGATCCGCAGTCCGAAGCGACGGCTGACGAGATGGTGGAGTGGACCGGTTTGCCTGGCGTGGTCGGCGCCCGCATCATGCTTGCGTACCGGCCATTCGAAGCGGACGACCCGGGTCTAAATCGCATCCTCGCTGCCGGTGCTCTCGTGGGCGTTCCGGTGAACGTCTTGTGTTGGGGAAAGCTACCCTTAATGGGCGAGCTGGCTCGCCGCCATCCAAACACTCAGGTGGTGATCGATCATGTGGGCCTGGTCCAACCCTTCAAGCCACCCCCACCTCCGGAACCGTTTGCTGACCTGGCCGATGTGTTTTCACTGGCCGAATATGACAACGTGGCCATCAAGATTTCCGGAGCCTGTACCCTCTCCCACGAGCCATTTCCGTACGCGGACATCTGGGGGCATCTGGGCAAGGTGTTCGATGCGTTCGGCTTCGATCGATGCATGTGGGGTACTGACTGGACCCGGGCAGTTAAACTGTTGACCTATAAGCAAGGTGTTGAAGCATTCCGGGTTGCTGACCAGCTTTCGGATTCGGAGCGCTCCGCGCTAATGGGCGGAACGCTTGAAAAGATATACAACTGGTCGCCCGGGACGGGTGAGTAGATCGCCCTCTCTATATTTCCGCGGTGCCTGGCTCCACGGTTATCGGGAAGGCGGCGGCCAAGCCCGGCACCGGGGTTTCTGGAGGCGCAGCTCGCACCTGGGTTGGTATCGGGCAGGATGTTCTCTTTAAGGAGCCAGGTGACGGATTGCCGGTCGCGGCCGCGGACTCTATGGTGGCCCGAGATGTCGGCGTGATGTCCTCCGGAACTTGCGCCGTGGAAGTGGGGCCCAGCATTGCCGGGACAGATAATGGGGTCTCCTCAGGAGGCGGTATTTCAATCGAATAGGCGGCTAGGACCAGGAGAAATGCCAGGAATAGCCAGGGGAGGAACCCTTACATTCGGGTTCTGCCGTCTTTCTCACTACGTGTCGGTCCTCAATTGCAGGTCCGCAGCTATACCTTGGCATTGAGGCCCTCGGCATTGTTTAGTTCGATGGGCCATGGGACACCAGGGTGAGGTGGGATTGTCATTAATCAGAGGCGGTGTGAGCGGCCTTCGCCTAGAAGCCCAGCCATAGCAAACCTGGGAGTGCTCACTCCTCCAGGTTAATCACTATGTTGTCCGGCCCCCTCGAGAGCACCGCCTCAGCAGGTTCGTCGGTTACGTTCCCTTCGATATGGGGCGTATGAGCCGGCACGAAGATAAAGTCTCCTGGGCCAGCGTCCACGTATTCTTCGAGATTCTCTCCGAAATAGACCCGAATCTGGCCGCTCAACACGAAGGCTGCGGTCTCCGCCTCCCCATGATGGTGTGGCGGTCCCAAGGTATTAGGCGTACAAGTCACGTGGCCTAGCCAGATCTTGCCGGCGCCAACGGTGTTGGAGTCAATACCGGGCTTTCTGATCATGCCCCGGGTTTGGCTCGTGGTAGTTGGGTCCTGAGTGCCATGGACTACCTGCACCGCCTTGTTTTCCACGGTAGTGCTCATAATTAGCCTCCTAGCCTTATCAAGAAATACCGAATCGACTAGTATTGAACAGCGAATGCCGGCCACCCCGGCTAAAGGAACCTCACGGTTCTACGCCAACACTCGCGCTAATCCTACGCCACCGGTCCTCGGCCTTCAAGCTTGCCATGCCCACCGGCGGACGGATACAACGAGAGCCGGCCCTTCCGGGCAACTCTTGCGCGGGGTGGCGCCGCGTGATCGACAAATCACCTTTTGACGAAGGATTCTTGTTGACGGGAGGTCGCCATTGGGCGACTTCCGGCATGATCTTGTTCCATTTCATTGGACTTTCTTGACCTTCCGAATTCGCTTCCATAGTTACGCTAACGCTCAATATCGTCCTGCTCGGCTGGAAGTGCTCAAACTGATAACTGGGGCTTAGGCGGGAAACTTGCTCTCCGTCCCTGAGATGCACCCTGTCGCCGCCCATTGAACTTCCTGCCCGTCGGCATGCCAAACGGTACGGCAGAGAGAACCTTTCGACGGGTTGTGTCAATCTAGGCAACGTTGCCATAAATGGCGAGGCGTTCTTTTCGTTTCGAATCCGGGCAGGTGACCCCGACCGTATTAAAGGCAGAACCTTTTCTATGAGTTCTGGTCTAGCCCTTTAGCCGTCGGAGCGGATAGTAAGGTCGGTGGTTCGAATTCAGGCTGGTGGGCCTTGTAGGGGCGTACACATGTACGCCCCTACAAGGCCCTACCGGATTCCCGGTTGCGCTGTGCTGTAGGCGCTCGGGAAGAGTGAGCCGTCTATGCCCTACCCACGAGCAGTCCTGTAGATCGACTGCCCGTTGCGGTAGGGTTGTCGCCCTCGGGTCCGGCTGAGCCAAGTGCAGACTAGGGGCTTGGAGCCAGACATGCTGAAGAAGCACAAGCCGGTCATTCCTCCGTAGAAACAACGACTGAAAGCTAGATGGCAAGGAATGTACAATGAACTCAATGATTCAACTGGAGCGACATATGACTAGACCTTTTCTACTGAATGAAGGATTACATATCGACAGTTTCGGCAACCTCATTTCGACAATGTACGTTGATCTCCGCGCTTCAGAAGACCTCATCCCAGTGACAGTCTTGGCCAAAGGGTGCCGTAAGGAACATGCCATTGACCTTCTCAAGAAGGTTCGCATTTCCAAGCCATCGCGTTTCTGGGAATATGGAGAAGGGCTCATTCGGGATTGCGGAGAAGGATACGCAACACATACCCAGCCGGAAGTCGTGATCGTCAACGACCCACGTCATCTAACTGGGAAACGCGTCCTCAATGACGAAATTAACAAGGCAGCAAGACTCTTGGGCTTGAAGGATTCGATAACCACCAATAGTACAAAGAGAACGCACACAAATAGAAGGTGGCTATCTTTCCATAAGTACGGGTGGATGTCCTGCGCTTCCTTGGAGCCGCGAGATGATAACGAGGAATCGGCATGGTGGAGGTCTATGCAGTCTGACTATGATCATGTCTCGTACATTTATCGTCCACGAGAGTTTGCTCTCGCTCTAGCTTCGATGGTGGCTGAGCAGCTTGGGCCACGAGGCAAAGAAGATGAAATGACACATACATTTAATGGTGAACACAAGATCCGCACCATCCACAAGCAACAAATTGTTTATCACGGCCCCGTCGTCTATTCTGAGGACCCGTATCGAGTAATCGCCAACTCTCCGTCTGACCTCCAGTTCGTGATGAAGTCCATATTTGTAAAAGACATCAAGTACAAGGATCAGCGGGAATACCGATTTGCGGTCCTTGCGGAAGAAGAGCCTCCTGATGAGGAAGAGACTGTGGACCTAGCCGCCTCGCCTGCCCTGCTTGGAACTATGAGAGGGCATCTCCGAGGCTAACCCGCCCAGGTTATTCCACAAGTCGTATCTACGGAGCCGGAAGATCCACTCCCGCGGAAGTTTACGTCGCTGTTGCCCATTCGAGAGCCTAGTTCGCCTCGCTACTCACCTCATCCGTACGCTGCCGATGACCCACCTGGCAATTTAGATGAACTCACAACTGAGTATTCAGGTGTGACAGCACTGCAGGGCGCGGTGCGAGATGCAATCGAAAGACGTGGTGACGGTCATGACCAGAATGTGGAAATAGCAGCGGCCGGCTGGCATTCGGAGCCGGTAATTCGCCAACTGTGTGCAGCATTCAA
This sequence comes from Dehalococcoidia bacterium, assembly GCA_965197585.1. Taxonomy (GTDB): domain Bacteria; phylum Chloroflexota; class Dehalococcoidia; order Plut-88900; family Plut-88900; genus Plut-88900. The sequence continues at coordinate 190,285 of OZ240215.1, read as the reverse complement.
CGATCCGATAGAGACGATATCGATTAGCGAAGAAAGTCTAGTCGAGATTACTTTGAAAATCCCGGCGAAAAGCCAGTCCGCCGCAAAGATCGTGGTAGACCCTCATGGAACAGCTAGAGTCCTGATACGAGATGTCGACGGGGAGCACCGCATTTGGGCCGAAGAAACTCGCTGGTTGGGCGAGCGTGTTAGCGATCGCCTCGAGAAAGCGGGGCTCCCCGGTTGCATTGATGCCAAGAGATTGAGTTCTGGTTGGGAGAGGGAGGAAAAGTAATGCACCAGGTCTTTATCCTTAAAACTGGGCGACTGGCTTAACGGCAATGCGGACGGCCCGGGGCCCGGGACGGAGATTTTCGTTCTAGCAACGGCGTAGTTGTCGCCGGCACATGCCATTGTGGCAGGACGTTCTCTCGACCGGGCAGCTACAAGACGTGGCTAGCCCGGCAAGGCGAACCACACCTCGAAGGCGGTACTGGCTACTCTCCAATTAGGCCCAAAACCCCTGAGGAAAATAGAGAACTTTCACGCTGAGTTTTGTGCTTAGTGTGTAGGGCTGAGGCTTTCTTTCAGGGGAGACTTTGTAGACTTATTTCCTCTATTCATTCCGTGGAACTCCGGCCCGCACCCCGCGTTCTAATGCCCTGGACCGGCGTTGTCCTATGGCCTCCGTGGGGCTGAGGAAGGTGCATAATGATGGTTCTGTCAAGTATAGGCGTGAAAGAAGGGGGTTTGGGGGCTGAAAGGCAGGGAAAACGGGGACGGGAAATTTCGCTGGTTAAGAACGAATTCGAACTTTGGATATGATGGAAGGAAAGCCACCCCAAGGAAATTGACCATGACAGGACAGTTTGCAAAATCAGAAGAACAGACTCAACAACAACCTACCCGATGGCTGACTAGCGTGATGTTGCCTATGGTAAAAGTCCTAGTCTCTTTCCTCGGGATAGTCATGGCCTTGAGGCTACAATTCGGAGACGGACTGGATGCCGATTACAGCTATGGCGTCAAGGGAGTGATGTTTGCATTTGGGGGCGCAGTTGCACTGTTCTACGAACTGCTCCCAAATGGCAACGCCCAAATCTTTACCAGAATAGCGCCGTGGTTAACACGCCTTGCTGGTGCGTTATTAGCTTTATTGGCTACATGGAATCTACTTCTTGACCAGACTAACGGGGAGCCTTTCCCATTGTTAGCGCCTGCTGCTGCTATCGGTTTGTTTGCTATCACGATACCAGCAATTCTTATTATCACCACATTGACTGGAGACGCGATTGAGTGGTGTGCATCGTTCATCAAAGACAAGCAGAGATAGGGGGCATTTCGCTGGTTGAGAACTCCCTTGATTTGCCCACGGCAGAAGGTTCCCAAGAGAGAGAGGGAGTGTCAATGGGTCGGGTCAGCAGTTGACGGGATGTGTTTTGAATTTATCGACATTATCCCATCCATATACCGGCCACCATGCAACCTGTTCCCAAAAACAGCGCAAGTACACAAGCACTATTGACCCAGGGGGAGGCGGAGGCGCTCATCGCGATGCTGGACACCTGCGAAAAACCCGTCGAGGTAGAGGCAGCAAGAGCGGAGGGCGTCCCCAGGCCGCAGCCGGAACCTGAAAGCGAAGGCGGGGTATACGAGTCGTGCGAGGAAGCGGAGAATGCCGGCGAGTCAAGAGTGGAGGGGAGTGAGGGTGGAGGGAGGGGATTTCCTAAGGAGATGGTTCCCAGCTCCAGGGACGGGGATGGCGTCGTGTGTGAGCGGTGATCAAAGAGGCCAACAACTGGACGAATTGGATAACCTTCTCCTTGAGGTTCGTGCTGGACCTGTAGTCAAACTCCTGTCCTCCCACGTCGTGCGAAACCCACCAAGAACCGACTGAGCAGGACAACCGGTAGCTCAGATAGTAGCAAGAGGTCCCTGCTAAAGCGGATATATCTCGTCAGTTGCAGACCGCTGGACTATGCGGTTTTGCCAATCCGGAACATCCTTGTGGAGCAGACTGGGCAGACACCCCGTGTGGCCGGGCGCCCATTCTTCATCGTAATGGCCTGTTGGCTACTCATCTCCCTCTTGGACCGGCACTTCACACAATACGCTTCCATGGGATTCCTCCGAGCTTAAATTGGCAGGGCCTATCCTACAATATGATCATGCGTGAGTCTGCGATTACCCCTCTCAATCTCACCTCTCTTTGAGAGAAAGATGCTGTATGTATCTCCGCATGCCTACAACCTTCGAACTAGCATTCGCCAAGGCTTAAGAAGTGAACCCTCGGTCAGCTAGCTCTCCGAAGGGGAGTTCAGTTCTGTTGCCCAGGAGTAGTGCAGAGTTTGGTGCTTATTGCGTAACCGGCGTGAAGATTTGCCAGGCAGCTCCGATCGAGAGCGGCAAAGAGCGCTATTGGATAGAGAGTGAAGGATAGTCTGACTTGGCCATTTCTCTTTGGGCGCAGCCTCGTCAGCCGAGGCAGAATATCCGAACACTAGTTTAGGGGCGGCCCGTTTGGAGGGGGAAGAATCCAACGCTTGGGCCCAATACCTGCTTCTACGCTGGCCAGATTGGCGTTCGGATCTATCAGGCGGGTTGAAGGACGTCTGTTGTACGTGACGAAGGCGTCGGCACGGACTTCAACGCCTTCGTACCCCTTATAGCCGTAGCCGTCTCGAATGATGTGGGCGGTGGCCAGTATCATGTCCGGCTGGTAGGCCATCCGCTCGACTTGAAGAGGCGTCAAGTATTGCTCCGGGTAGACGAACCATTCTTCCCCAGCACCCTCCGGGGTAACTCGGAACTTGACCAACCCCGTCTTTTCGGTAACGAGCACCCTCCAAGAGAAGCGATAACCCTCCTCGGTCCATCGGACGTTGCCGGGGTAAGCAAAATGTCGCAGAGGAATGGCGACCTGGACTGTGAAAAAGACAACAGCGAGGAGGAGGGCCGCTCGGGCCAGCCAGGAGACTGTCCGCGCGCCGGTTGCTGTGAGATGACCGGGGGTTCCTGGCTCATCCGGAAGAGAACGTAAACGTCTGACCAATCGAACAGGCCAGTCAGGACTGAAGAAAATTAAGGCAGACCCGGTCATTATCAAGGGGAATACGCCAATGGTAGGGAATATGAGTGCCGTCAAAAGGTGGAATAATATGAGGACAGCGTAGGCGAAAGGACGAGACTTGGACCACAAGAGCCAGCCGACTACGGTCAAGTCAAAGAAGGCCCCGGCCCAACTCATACCATAGGCGACCCACGACTCCCTGAGGAACGGGCCGATAAGTACAGTGTCGGAGCTGTTGTAAAGCCAGATACCGAGGGGCTCGGCGTGGAAAAGCCAATCGGGATTCAGCTTGGCAACGCCCGCGAAGAAGTAGACTACACCGACCTGCGCCCTGAGCATCCAGAGAGTTGCCCCGGGGATAATCGACGGTCTTTCGTTCTCCGTCCCTATCCGGGCATCCAAAGAAAAGGCGCGATGAAGGGGCAAGAAAATCATGATGAAACTGGCCAGGCTAATGAAATAATAGTGATTCAGGTAAGTGGTCTTATCGATCAACTCGATATAGGTGAAGAGAAGGAAGAAAGCGGTTATCGACAGCCGGTAGCGGTAGCCCAGGGCCACACCGAGACTCGCCAGTCCGAGAAGGGCAAAGTGGAGGTACATACCCCACCCGGGCCAAGGTTGGATCCAGCCGAAACCGTAGTAGCTAAAGTGGTGGGCAGGCTCTATGTACAGTTCCGAGATCCAGCCTTTGGCGGCGATCCGTAAGACTGCAAAAACACCAACAACACCGAGTATGATACGAAAGATGGCCGCCGATGCAGGGGAGACGGGCTCAGACCCGGCACGGATCACTTTGTCGGCCAAGCCCCAGGCGCCAATCCTCGGGCGTACTGTGCCTACATGGTGCGCACCGACACTGCCTAAGAAAGACATTGAGGCGTTCTAGCGCAGGCTGTCTCCGTCGGATTCACTGACACCGACGGAGACGCCAAGCAAGCTGACTACTTCAGTGGAAATGGTACGCTGGACATCGGACAGGCGGTCGTAGACAGCACGGATACGCGTGGGGTTTTTGGAGAGGGTCTGTCGAAGCGAGCCCTCCACTGAGTCTATAGCTTCAATGGCAGCGGTGAACTGGCCTCGCATCCGAGTATCGGTATCTTCGGATAGATGGGCAACAAGGGCTGAAATACCCAATTTATCCTGCCCCACCCCCTCGTATACGGCCTGCATTCCGAGGATCTCGTTGCGGAGGTCTTGCAGACCGTTGTCGGCGGCGTTTCCGGGAATGGCCGTCAGGTCGGGGGAGGTGTCCCGGAGGCCCAGGGCCGAGGCCAACCGCATGTCCACCATGCTGCGAATTAGAAAGACTTGAGTACGAATTACCTCTGCTACGGCGTCACTGGGAACAAGGGTGATATCGGCGCGGTCGGTAAAGTAGTCCTTGTATGGAGCGCGATCAGACCCGGTCGCCCAATCGGAAAGAATGGCTGCAGTCTCCTGTTGCACAACCAGGGTCAGGGCAGTTAGATAAGCACAATAAATGGGGGAACCGCTGAGATTCGGCAAGGCAAGGTTGTCGAATAATGCGTATTCGATAGCCCCGAACCCGCGCTGGTTGGAAGCCAGCACCTCCCTGACCTCATCAATGGAGATAGATGATCTTTTGGCGAGGAGTTCATCGATAGCGGCGGTGTCGGTAGGGGACCAGTCGAGAAGTCGCAGCGACCGCCGGTCCATTACGGGCCCGAACCACATCGCCTCAGAGTAACTCCAGGACCTTACTGCTTTGCGCCAGGACTCCCGGGCAGCCCGCAATGATCCATCATCTGGAGCACCGCACAGGGTCTGTACGTCTCGGTCCAGCTGGGAAGCATCCTCAGCAACTGTTTCATAGGCGGGAATCACTACGTTATCCGTGAGACTTATCATCACGTCCTTGTCGGAAGGGCCACCCGAACCGCACGCCACAACTAGAAGGACGATGACAATCGATACCGGGAATATCTTGCTCAGTTTGTACCGCACTTACAGTGACTCCAGGAACTTGATGAGCGCTTCACGTTCTTCTGCGGTCAGGCTCATGAAGAGGTCACGGGACCCGGCTGCCTCGCCGTCGTGCCAGAGGATGGCCTCTTCCAAGCTTCGGGCGCGGCCGTCGTGCAGAAACATTGTATGCCCGTTTACAGTCTCGACCAATCCGATACCCCACAGGGGGGGTGTACGCCATTCGCTACCGGTTGCATCAGCCTCGGGCCGGTTATCTGCTAGGCCGGAGCCCATGTCGTGCAATAGGAGGTCTGTGAAGGGAAATATGACCTGGCTGCGGAGCGGCTCGACGGGGTGCGTATCTCCGGTCTCGTAGCGAGTGGTATGGCATGCGGCACACTGGGAGCGTACGAATAGCGTGGCGCCCTGCTGAACCGTCTCATCCTCCGTGTTGCGCATGGCCGGAACGGCCAGGGTCTGGAGGTAAACTGCAACCTTTTGCAGACGTTCGTCGGGGATCTCCGGTTCGCCGCCATCGGGTGCAGCCAGACATGCTTCTTGGACAGTCGGGCAGTTATCGTCTGGGAATAGTGTGGAAGTTATTCCTATGTCTCCCAAGAATGCACCGGCAGCCTGCTGCTCTGCAGTAGGTTGTCCCGCTTTCCAACCGAAACGGCCGACCACCTTCTCGCCGCGGCGGATGTCCCAAACGTTATTCGGGCGTCCGGAAATGCCGTCCTCATCGGCGTCGTCGGGATCAGAGAGCGCAAGTATGTCCTCTTCCGGGATGGCCTCCAGGAGCCCCATTCCTATGACGGCGGGCGCCACCCTCGGCGAGGTCATGATCTCAGAATGCAATGGGCCGAAGGCAAGGCCCTCGAAAGTATAGACTGGAAGTCTGAGGCTGTATTCCGTGCCGTCCGGATACGTTCCCGGCATTTCTTCGTACGTGATTAGCACGCGACCCTCGGGTGGCACGAGGAGAATAGCCCTGTCCTGCAACTGGCCTCCGTATACAGGATCGTCTATGGGACCGTCGGGGCCCGGGATGCTCAGCCTGATGAGGAGGCCCCGTTCCGGGTCGTCGGGGCCATCAGGTGGTTTGCCACGACCGTCGTGGCTGTGGCAGGAGGAGCAGGACAGGGCGTTGTGGGTGGGGCCGAGACCGTCCCGGGCCACGGTGCTTGCGGGCGCGGCAACCCAATTCTGATTAAAGAAGCTGTCGCCCACTTCAAAGGTGCGTCGGAGCTCGTTGGTCAGGTTTCGGGCGGAGAGTTCGAAGGCGTTCGTACCGGCACTGAAGGCAGTGGTCTCTCCGCCGAGAAGGACGTTGTAGACCTCATCCAGATCAACGTCCGATTCATCCTGCCCACAGGCGATGGCAGTTGTGATCACGACCACGAGAAGCACTGCTGTCAGCGGCCGTGACCACAACCTAATCACCAACCCGGAATGGTGCATGCTAAATCAGCTTACGCTGATGGTAATGCCAACGTTCTCGGCTGCCTGGACAATCGTATCGGTCTGGTCTTCCAGAGCTTCAATTGTTGCAAGCACCGCCTTGCGCCCCTGGTCGGAGTCCGCGAGGCCCTCGGCAAGGTGTCTGTCGAAAGGAATAGGAATAGACCTTGCCAATGCGACGGAACGGTTGATCTCGTTTGCCAGGGTCTCGGCGAGAGCCTCGTCCTCGGCGGCGATCAGGTCCATGATGCCGGGGCCGCTAACGTCGCCGTAGTCTCCGAAGTAGACCCGCTGGACGCCGACTGCGTTGGCAATGATGTCGGCGGTGGTATTGTCGGAGAAGCAGGAATGCTCATCTTCCTGCGACCTCTCCTCGTAAGCTACGGTCATGCGCTCGCCCGCAAGTTCACCCCGGCTCATCTCTCCGATACCGGTGATTATGTCCGTTATAGCCTCGTCGGAGTCCTTGGACACGAACTGCGCGCGGTAGTTGCCCTCGCCCGGGGCCCAGGCGTCGACCATGTCCTGCATGTGGCCCAGCAGGACGTCTGAAGCCACGCGAAGGTAGGCAGCCCTGCGGTCTGCGTTCTCATTGACCGTGTAGTCTTCAACCGGGCGGTAGCCGGGGCCGTCGGCGTTGAGGTCCTGACCCCACAGCAGGAACTCGATGGCGTGCCAACCGGTAGAGACGTTCTCTTCACCGCCTACCTCGTTAAGAGATACCAGCAAATCAGCGTCGATGGTCGGGAATTCCTCGGGGTTGTTTATGATGCCGGCGCTCGGGGCGCCTTCGACGTAGTCTATGTAGGACTCGTCCAGAGGCCAGGCATTGATGAGGCCCTCAGGGCCGTCCTCTTCGTTGTCGATTGGGCCATCGTAGAAGCGGTAAATCTCGGTGACTCCGTAGTCGTCGCGGCCCAGTAGCCAGGCGTACTTGGCGGCATCCAGACGGTGCTGGGACGGGGCAGCTAGGAAGCTATCAATGGCGGAATCCATCGCTCTTGCGGAAGCGAGGCTTCGGGCATAAGACGCGTGGGCACCCGCGGCATAATTGTCGACTACCTGGGTCTTAAGGTCGTCGCTGGCTCCGCCCCCGCCGCAGGCCATGGCGAAGGCCAAGGCGGATATGACCAGCAACACTAATGCCATTCTGAGCATACTTTTCCTCCTAATCTTCTTTTGTATATCCGGGACTCCTTCAAGGACACCTTTCGTTGGTCTTGCTTCGCGCCTACAATTACATCTTCGCCTCCATAATGTGGGAGCAAGCCGAATTTCATGCAAACCGAAATGCGGGAACAGGGCTAGAGGTTGGATTCTGAGCGAGAGCCTCTGTGGTAGCGGAATTCAAGGGTTTGGTTGGAGTGGGGAGAGGCGGGGCGGTGGTCGGTGAGGGAGAAGTTGGAGGTGGATCGGATCTGCAGCTGACGTAGCGCAAATCTGCGAGTATAGCCAAGAGAGTAATTGGCAAGTGAGTGGGGGGCATTAGTTACCGTTTCTCAAGCCGACATTGTTGAGGATCCTATATTAGCTTAGGATTGCCACTCTAATGAACTATATCGTGACAAGTGCCACAGCTAGGTAAGACTAACCCATATATTCTGGCTTACACATAACAATATTTAGGGTGGCCTAACCTAATCGCGGAAGGCAGATTAGACTAACTTTTGTTAAGTGTCAACAGTTAATTGCCCAACAAATTTAAGTCGTTCGAGGGCAATTACGGGGATATAGCACCCCGAGATGGAAGAGGCGTGCAAAAGTGGCGAGGTCCTCCGCGTTCGTTGTGGGGGATGAAAAGACCATTAAGGGTACGAGTAGTCTCAAAGACTAGGCAGTATCACTCAAGCCTCGGGATGGGGTGCGAGTCCGGATATATGGATAGTTATGGAAAGGTTACAGGGTAGAGGGGGCGTAAGCGTCTCTTCCGGTTGATGCCATTAACCAGAGCCTGATACCTAGGATTGATCGAATCTATCCGACAGGCCCAGGTGGACATTGCAGGCCAATCGTGCAGATCTATAGAATATCCGATTTGACCTCGCAATTGGTGTGATGCCTCGGGACTGCGGGGGGATGGCGGTCCAGAAGTCCAATGAACTCAAGGACTGAGAAGGTGAAGCCTCAGGCATGCCGAACAATCTAAAGAGTCTGGCGTGTCCACCCAGAGCGACACATTCAAGGACAACACCCACAGTACGGGATCATATAGTCCACCAACGTGGATTCGACTCACTTGGCGGAATATATGCTCCGACCACTGAAGGCCTATCCTGAACCTCACCGAAAAGGTTCTGTCATTTATGCGGTTGGGGCCAACAAACTTGACAAAATCGAGAACTCTTTTACTTAGGTATAGACTTGCGCTGTGAACGCTGCGTCGGTTCTGTCCAGCTTCGACTGGAATTGTATAGGTCTTGTTTTCTAGCGAATGTTTATGGTTGATTTCGCAGAATATCAAGGGAGCCCGAGTCACACGCTAAACCCTCTTCCATTCAATAAGCCAACCAGGACCAATAAATCAGACGTACTGGCTTATAGCAGGGTCCCCTCCGGTGCGTTCCACGTTGCTACGCACGTTTTCCACAGTGATTTTGGGTTTTCCCATACGAATCCTCTTTGCCGGTTCCGTAAAGATGTAAAGAGGATAAATGCCGAGTTTCTCAGTAAACTGGGTGAGTAGAGGCCAAAAACCAGCGCCCGAGCAACAATGGCTCGAGCGCTAACGGTAACCTAAGATTGTGACACTAATGTTGGGGCAGGCTTGTCAGTCGTCTTCGTGGATCTGCTGGTTGAGGTACAGTTCCAGTCCTATGGTATTTATGGTTTCCAACTGGGTCTCAAGCCAGTCGATGTGCTCTTCCTCTGAGCGCACCATCCCTTCGAGCAGGCCTCGGGTCGTATAGTCTTCCACCCGTACGCAGTGTGTGATCGCTTCCGTTAGGATCTCAACCGCCTCTTTCTCCGACTGAAGATCCAGCTGTAGGTCCTCCAGGACCGACTCCCCAACTTTTACCTGATTGAGCCTTTGCAGGTTAGGGATTCCCTCCAGATAGAGGACGTGTTGGATCAGGTTCTGGGCATCCTTCATCTCCTCGAAGCTGTTGGACCGGAGGCTGTGGGCCATCCGGTTAAAACCCCAGTTCTTGCACATCTCCGAATGGATGAAGTACTGGTTTATGGCCGTCAGGTCAATCGTCAGTATGTTATTCAGGCGTTCAACTACGCCTTCTTTAGCCCTCAAATGTGCCTTCCTCTACTAGATCGAGACGGTAGCAGGTACCCTGGGGCTATTATACTGGACGGAGCTGTGCCTCGCATCTGCTCTGGCGAGTTCCCCGTTCACAAGGCTGGTCAGCCGGACGATGTCACTCGCACACCTGCCGCAACAATCATCGTCTTCGAGCCCAAACCTGTTGATTAATGACGCAGGTGACCTGTTGCCCGATCTGGCCGCATCGACTGCCTCAGAGACCCTTATGCCTTTGCACACACATAGTAACATAGTGGGGGCTTCCTCATTGCTATAGGCTATGCACAGATTGTCGGTAGTCTAGACAAGACAAGCTTCAATGTCAATACTAATATGGAGCATTTGTAAGCACATTAACGGAAAAGTTTCTCAATCAATCTGTAGTTTGCGGTAGCCGTATCCGGTGTAGGATAGAATCGGTCTTGGACCCGGCCCGATTCTATCCTGCTATCAGGTGTGGGACGAATGACCTGGGAGAGTAAACGGCTACTGATGCAAAAAGGCCGTCCAGTAACTGGACTGTACTTGCCTGGATTAGCCCTCTGAAGGTAGGAATGTCGGAGTTTTCTGGCAACCGAAAGCGGCAATGGAATTGATCAGGAAGACGTGACTTATTTGAACGTCCTTGTCACAGGCTGTGCGGGTTTCATAGGGTCCAACGTGGCCAAGCTTCTGCTTGAAGAGGGTCATAGGGTGCTTGGAATCGATAACCTGCACGGTGGGAACGACGCTCGGCTGCAAAAGTGGCGACTTGACAGTCTCACTGCGAACCCAGGATTCACCTTTAAGAAGCTGGATATTTCCGACCTTGATTCGTTGAAATCCACGATCCGGCAGGAACATAAAGTCAATCCAATAACGGTGATCATTAATTTCGCTGCCCGGGCTGGGGTCGGAGGTAGCGTGGAAGAGCCCCGAGCCTACTATGAGGCAAATGTCCTAGGGTGCGTTAACCTGCTGGAAATGTGCAAGGAGCTCGATATCGGAAAATTTATTCTTGCCTCCACGTCGAGCGTATACGGCTCTGAAATTAAGGGGCCGGTCAGCGAGGATGCGCAATCGAGCCGACCATTGTCTCCCTATGCCGCATCCAAAATAGCCGCGGAAACCCTTCTGTATTCCTACCATCATCTGTACGGGATCGATGCATCGGTCTTGCGCTACTTCACAGTGTATGGGCCAGCGGGTCGGCCTGACATGAGCATTTTCCGTTTCGTAAGGGGCATCGTCGAGGGTGAACCTATAACAGTCTATGGAGATGGAACCCAGCGGAGGGATTTCACCTACGTGACTGACGTCGCCCGGGGTACAGTGGCGGCGCTGGGTCTTGAGGGATATGAGACAGTCAACCTCGGCAATGAGAGTCCCGTATCCATCAATGAGGTCATCAACATCATACAGAAGAGGGTCGACAGGAAGGCTCGGATCGCATTTCGGGAGAGGCATCGCACCGACCCACTAGTCACGTGGGCGGATGTCACCCGTGCCGGCATGCTATTGAAGTGGAGACCGACAATTGGTGTAGAAGAGGGGATCGGACGGGTTGTGGACTGGTATATGGAGAATCGGGAATGGGCGCGGGATCTCAAGTAGGTTCTAAGTCTCCGTCGGTGGCTGAGGGTTTCATGCTAGCGTTACCAAAGATGTGTCTTGCAGTTACTCCAATCGCTATAGCAGCAATGGCCAGCCATATGACCGTCAGCGTCCAGGTTTCCCAATTCCAGTAGGTGTATTGGGGAAAGGCCCACGACAGTCCCCTAAACAGGGGGAATTCCATGTCAAACGGGTCCACTGCTATGGTGACTTCTCGTGTATGACCGGCGTATGCGAGACCTCCAGTGACCGCAATGCTGTAGGTGGCCAAGCCCACCATCATCCATCTTAATCGTCGACCCATCCTGGAGGCGATCAAGGTGAGCGGGACTACGAACAATGGCAAAACGGTCAGCATGGTTCTGCCGGGAAACCACCAACCCATCATTGTTATGGCCACGAAGGTGGCGATAAGCAATTGGATGACTACGAGACCGAGAAGGAGCCGTCGATTCCCGTCTCGTGGGAGCAATAGAATCATGGCGGGTACCGCAACCAAGAAAATGGGGGTCCATCTGCCGATCCCGAAGCGCCGGTCCATGAAAAGGCCCCATAGCCTGTAGAACCGGTCGATAAACGATACGTGACTGTCAATCAACTCGAAGGAGGACTGGCCGGCGTAGACCACGTTAACGTTGTACGGGGTAAGGCTGTCGAAAGTAGAGAGGTGGAACCAGATGAAGTACGCCCCTGACACTGCCCCGGACGTCAATAAAGTAAACTTCCCGCATTTGTCTGACCTGTAGAGAAAGTAAGCCGCAACAAGCGCGGCCAAGGGCGCATACTTGACTCCGAGCCAGCATAGCGCAGTCAGCGCGACTGCCATGTACAACCCATCATCCGCGGAGAGCTTCTTTTGCCGGGTAACCATCAAGAGGCAGACAAGCAAGGCAAGTGCTGCAGGAAACTCTGGATAGATCTCGGTAGAGTAGATGAACGGTGTGGCTGAGAGACCCACAACCATGGTCAGGGTCCAGCTGAGGCGTCGACTCTTGGAAAGACGGTTAGCCAGTAGGTAGGCGAGGGTCAAGGCCGCAGCGCTGATTAGAAGCAACTGGCATTGCGCACCCACAAGGCCACCCAATGCAAATCCCGGGATCAGAAGCAATGAAAGTCCCGGGTTGTGGGGACTTAGCAGACGCCCGTCCGGGGAGCGCACAGATTGCTGCCAGAGCCCATCTGGGTGATCAAAGAAACTCTCGTAAGATCTGGCGTCGTACTGGTTGGTGAGGTCCAGGTCACCGTCCTGGATCAGGCTCTGGGTAGTGAGAAGGTAAAAGGGCTCATCGCCTGTTATTGACGCGCCCCGACTCGCTCGTATGTCTATCGAGAACATGTAGGCGCCGAGCAGCAAGAGAAAGAGGGCTGCCGCGCTGAGCGGCAGCCCTCGCCGGCGAATGAAGCTTGATACTTGGGTCACGGGATGAGGCCTACCTCCCGAAGCAAATCAAGTGTGCCCTGGAGGTCGCTTAGAGACCCAAGGTCAATTTGTACGGGGTCCAAAGCGTCCAGGGGAGGAAGCCCTGCATCAGGAGCTACACCCGATGCCAAGGGATATTCCTTGGTGCTCTCGGAGAAGTAGTTCTGGGCGATGTCGGAAAGCAGAAACTCGATGAATTGCTCTGCAGCTTTCTTGTTTTCGGACTCCTTAATGATCCCTGCCCCGGCTACCAGAATGAGGCTACCCGGATCGCCATCGCCGAGGAAGTGGTTACGGGCCTGGAAGTCGGGCCCTTCTTCCTCGAGGAATCTCTGCAGGTAGTAGTGGTTCACGAAACCTACGTCCACCTCTCCCCTGGCCGTTCCGGCTACCGTGGTGACGTTGTTGGGGTATTGGCGCGGTTCGTTGGCATGGATGCCCTCCAGCCACTCCCGAGCTGCCTGCTCTCCCCACTTTACGCGAAAGGCAGTGACGAAGGTCTGGAAGGATGCGTTCTGGGGCGCCCAGCCTATACGGCCTCGCCACTCGGGTTTAGTGAAGTCCCTTATGGATGCGGGAAGGTCAACTTCGGGGTCAATGGCCTTGGTGTTGTAGACCAGGGTCCGAGCTCGGCCGGATGTGCCTATCCACAGGTCGTCAGGAGACCTGAAGTTCGGATCCACCTTGGCAAGTAGTTCTTCAGGCAACTCTTCGAGCCTACCGGCATCGGCGAGGGCGCCGAGAGTGCCGGGATCCTGCATGAACACCACGTCTGCCGGGGTGTTTTCCCCCTCCTCCAACACGGTGGCTGCGATGGAGGAACTGCCCGCATACTTGACGCGCACATTTATGCCGCTCTGCTCGATGAACTCCTCCAGGAGTGGATGCACCAGGTTTTGAGACCGGCCCGAGTAGACGGTCAAGGTATTATCGCCGCCCCCACATGCCAGGGAAGCGCTGATTGCCGCCACCACTAGGGTGGCGGCAATCAGCATCTTTACAATCTGGCTCTTACTTAACTCTGTTTTCATTTTCTTGACCTTGGCATTGTTATGAGGTTATGGAGATTATCACTCGTAGCTGGTTTCAAGGTCATCTTCAGTCAGAAGGAGTGCCGATGAAGTCCGGTTGAGGGCAGCAAGGGCCTCGTCACGGGCCGCAGTAGTGATCTGGTCTGGCTCGGCTACGAGGTAGGCGACGATGGTCTCGTCGGCAGCCGCGTCAGTCTTTGCGACCTCGGGTTGAATGGACCGGTAGAAGGCCAACGCTTCGACCTGGTGCGTCCCCAAGCTGTCGTGGTCGCCGGCTTCCGCATCATTCGATACGCTGCCGATGTACCTGACCGTGGCGAGGTAGAAGATGGCGTTAAAGCGTGAGTAGACCTCCTGAGCTGCAGCCTCATAGGCTGCGGCGTCCATCTCATCAGCTGCCTGTCTTGCCCTGTCCATGGCCTGGCGCAGGGGAATGTCGATCGTGCCTTCCCGGCCGAAGTTGCCCTCCCGACTTTGGGCGGTGGCCGCCAGTGAGTTCGGGTATGCCCCGTCCACTTCCTCGCCCACGTAGATGGCCCAAGCCTCATCGACCAAACCGGACCTCATCTGCTCGCCGCCAATGATCATGTAGAACTTGGCCCAGTGGTAGACGATTCTGAGGGCGGACTTATTTATCGCCTGTCGTTTCTGAGCATCGGAGTAGTTCTCCGCTTCTCCGCGCCCGCGTATGGCATTTGATATCGGAGAGTCAAGGAAGCGGGCTGAGCCGTAGAACTCCACCGAGTCCGGGAAATACGTCCCCGGCGTCGTGCCGGCCGCAAAGGACCGAAGCGTGCGGCTCTGTGCGCCTATGCGGGTATGCGTACCCGCTTCGTACATAAGCCATATCTCCGCTGCGGGCAAGGGATTACCCTCTTTGATTACGTTGGTGAGATTGACTATCTCCTGGTAGTCGGAGGAGATCTTCTGGTAAATCTCCCGGTTGGTGGTGGGGGTGTAGTAACCGTCTGACTTCGTGGGCCCTTCGGTCTCGGGCTCCTGACCGACGGGAATCCAGAGGCCTCGACCCTCTCCAGATCCGGACGTCATACCGGTCCCGGTGGCCGAAACTGTTCCTGTGCCGGTTCCAGTAGCCGAAACGGTCCCTGTTCCTGAGCCGGTCGTCGTTCCGGTGCCACTGACGGACCCGCTTGCGGATGCGCTAACGGAGCCGCTCTCGCTGTCAATTACCTGGATGCCGGGGCGATCTTCTCCGGCGTCGTCGCTACAGGCTGCAATGAGCAGCAGCGCCAAGAGAATCGCCAAACCGGCGACCAAGACGTAGCCCTTGACGCCTCTAGGCCTGATTCTGTCCCTAGTGGCCATTTTCAAATCCCTCCTGTTACTTTTGCGGGAACTCTTCTTCTTGAGCCGTTAAGTTTGTTCGCCCGGCCCGCAGCGTGGCATTACGTATTCAGCATCTGTCTGAACATGGCGACCGGTACCCGCCATAAATACTTGAGGCTTATGAAGGACTTGCCTCTGGATCGGGGCTGGTAAGAGATGGGAACTTCCTTCATCTTCATCCCTTTCTTGAGTAGATCCAGGGTGAGGACCTGTGCGTAGTTGTAGTCATGGATGATCTCAGCGCATTCCAGGGCGCGGCGGGAGAAAGCTCTGAAGCCGGTCTGACCGTCAGTGATGCGCCGGCCGGCGGCGAGGGACAGCAGGGCGGTGAAGCAAAAGTTGCCCATCCGACGCACGATGGACTGGCCCTTTATGCCGCCCATGTAGCGGGAGCCAAGCACGTAGTCAGCCTCCCTGGCATTGATGGGGGCTAGGAGGTCGGGTATTTGGGAAGGCGGGTATTCTCCGTCAGCGTCGATGTAGACCGCGGCCCGAGCGTCCAGTTGCCGGGCAGTTTCCATTCCTGTCCTCAAGGCAGCGCCCAACCCGCGGTTTTTGTCGTGCCGTACCACGAGGTCGGCCCCGTGCGATCGAGCGACCTGTCCGGTTCCATCCGTAGACCCATCGTCCACGACGATGATTCGGAGGTTGGACAGTTGGGTCCTGGGAATTGATGAGAGTGTCTCGGGCAGGTTTTCCGCTTCGTTGTGGGCAGGAATTATCACAGCCAACGGCTTCGCACTCTCACATTGGTCAGCGACACCCAGGACCTGACCCACCGACTGAGATGGAGGGTCTGCACCGAGGAAGTGAGCGATGGTTGGCGCTACGTCCATGACAGACCGGGGTCTATCAAACGCTCCGGTCTGCTCCACCCCGGCCCCCCACATAATGCATGGGACATGGACCTCTGATGGGCTCATGTGACCGTGGCCGCCTATGCCTATGCCTTGGCCGTGGTCGGAAGTGATAAGCACGGTGGCATCTTCGAGGTAGCCGGATTCCCGGCACCATGCGAGGAAGTCCTCGATTATGCGATCGGTTATCTCTATTTTCTCGAGGTACTCGGTGTTGTAGCTGCCACGGGCGTGGCCGGTCTGGTCTACACTCAGTAGTTGAAGGACCAGCAAATCGGGGTTTTCTCGATCCATGACGGCCTTTGCCCGGGCCACGAGGGCGTTGTCGATTTCGTCGTTGTGGGTGACGGCTGTGACGGTCTCGACGTCCTTATGGCCAAAGGCATCCACCAAGTGAGCAATGCCCACCAGCTTTCCGGTCATCCCGGCAGCCCGCAAAGAGTCGAATATGGATTCGCACTTCACTCCCAGGTTGGGAACGAAGTTACTGCGCATTCCATGGAGTTTGGGCGGGGCGCCTGTGAGCATGGAACTGAAGCCCGTCACCGTCCGAGCGGGATATACCGTCGCGGTGTTTGTATAGTCTGCTCCTTCACGCCGGAGGCGGTCGATGAACGGCGTGTCCGCTTCGAGCAGCCGGTCGGCGCGGCACCCATCGATGACGATGGCTATAAACCGTTTGCCTCGACTGCTCTGACCGCCGTATGGCGCACGGGTAGCCGCCAGCGAATGGGCCGGGGGCCAGGTGAAGAACCACTGGTGGGCCAGAAGCGCGACCACCCCAATGCCCAGGAAGAAGAACTCCAATCCTAGGGCCGTACTCAGTCCGGGCTGCTGGACCATCAATTGGAACGACAAGACCAACAGCAGGGCCTTGGGGACCTGCTCCAAGAAATTGCCGCTGGTAGGGTCAGGGTTTTCCAGGACCAGCCGCCAGAACCTGGTGAAGTTGGTCCACGGCGTTCCGATGCGGAGGTGGTAGTAGACGGAACCCCAAAGGAAGACGGTAAAAGCAATATAGAGCCCCACGGTAATCGCCGCGGCTACCGGGTCTACGAAGCGGAACACGCCGAAGAAGATGCCCAGGAATACCCACAGTGCGACGCGCAGCTTGAGGGGAAAGTCGAAACGGTAGAAGACCAGTGAGAGGGGTATCAGGGCAAGGAGAGCAATACCGGCCTTAGGCCAGTATGAGGCGTCAGTCACGTGGAGGAGGCTTATCAGCCCCAGGACACCGAGGACGAACACGGGTGTGAAGGGCTTGCCTTCGTTGAGGACGTTCCAGAGCCGGGCGGCAATGACCTCGAAGCGTGAGGCAGCCTTTGCGCCATCCGAGGAACCTCGCAATTTGCTCAGAGGGTTCAGCTCGGGCAGGTGGCGCGCGGCTGTAAGGGTGAATGCCAGCGATACGGTGTAGGAGTAGGCGAATTTCAGGGCGTGGGTAAGGGCCGCCAGGGCAAGTCCTTCCTCAAATGGAATTCCGTGGGCATACAGGGCACCGGACATCACCCCTTCATAGACGCCGATGCCGCCGGGTGTCAGGTGGAATATCTGGAACAGGATTGTGAAGGCGGTAATCGCTATCGCTGCTGTGATAGATAGCTCGATTCCAAGCACCCTCGCCACCGCAAATAGAACTGAAGCTTCCAGGACCCAGCTCGGGAGAGTCCACAGGGCAGCGTGGACGATTCTTGCAGCGGAGACCTGCTTGAGTTGTGACCTGAACTCGGTGAAGCGGCGCAAAACAGGTGCCGGGAGCCGGGTCTCCAACCCCCACCTTCGGATGACCTCGAGCAATACTACCGCCGCAAGCAGTGCCAATGCCGGGAAGGCCATAGCCTGCATCCAGAAGTCGTCGCCGGTGGAAAGGGAAACGAAGGGCCCGACAAGGCCGGCGATCACCACGAGGGCGGCGAGGTCCAACATCCGCGCTACTGCGGTAGTTGCGGTGGCCTGCACCAGTGGGACCCCTGATCTGTGGGCCACTATAGGCCGGACCAACTCCCCCAGCTTGAAGGGAAGGAGGTGATTTGCCAACAAAGCAGCCTGTATGGCGACGAAAAGGCGGTAAATGCCACCACCGGGCCCCAACAAGACTCTCCACGCAACGGCTCGCAGCAAGAAGGCTGCCGTATAGGCAACCAGGAAAAGCAGCAGCCAAAGGGGTCTGGCCCTAAATCCCGAAAATGCGGCCTCCAGGTGACCCCTGTCCGCGAAGAAGACCACTACCATGGCAACCGCAACCACAAGAGTAATTGCAACAATGATCCGTATTGGAGAAAGAGAGAATAGACCTCCTGCGCGGGGACTATCCTTGGCGCCAGGGCCTGGAGGAGGGGTGTGCATCGCGGCCTGTTCGTCAGGCGAAATTGCATTGTGCTGCATCAGTAGCTCAGATAATAGGTAGTTGCATGTTTATGATTTATGTGTTACCTAATTGTGAAAGTTGTGGTGATATTACTGCTATATTGCCATTTGTCAATACCCGTAGTAAGGTAATCCAAATCAATTTCTGGAAATGCTCCGGCGGGGCTGGCGCTCGGCCGCCGAAGACCGCTGACAGGGAATTCCCGGCGTTAGCCGGATACCGAAGGATCGGGAGGCACGACAGGTGAGAATTACAGTATTGGGGCTCGGACATCTGGGAATGGCGGCAGCCGCAGGGCTGGCCATAACGGGACATCAAGTCAATGGCGTGGACGTTGACCGGCAACGCGTTCAAATGCTCAAATCGCAGAGGTTGTTCATGTATGAGCCGGGGCTCAGTGCCTGGATCAAGTGGGGCCTGCAGAAGGGTAACCTGCGATTCATTCACCAGGATGAGATGAAGGGAATGATCGGCGACATAGTCCTGATCGCCACGGGGACTCCGCCGATGAACAACGGCGCCCCGGACCTTCGACAGGTCTGGTCAGCACTTGGTTGGATTAAGCGCTTCGACCTAAGGGGAGTTGTGGTGATTATGAAGAGTACGGTGCCGCCCGGAACGGGCCGTATCATCATGGAGCGGGTGTTGAGGGGGACTGGTGCGAGCTACGTTTCCAATCCCGAATTTCTGCGGGAAGGACAAGCCCTGGAAGACTGGCAGTCTCCGTACCGCATAGTCATCGGTGCGGAGACGCCTGATGGTCGTTCCGTGAAGGTGGTGAAGGAGATGCACACGGGTATCGATGCGCCATTCCTGGTCACAAACGTCACTAGCGCAGAGATGATCAAGTACGCCAGCAATGCCTTTCTGGCCACTCGGATCTCGTTTATGAATGAGATCGCTGCTTTGTGCGACGAGGTCGGGGGTTCGATAGACGCAGTGACCAGGGGAATCTTCATGGATGCCAGGACAGGAAGCATGGTGAAGGCGGGAGTAGGGTACGGCGGATCCTGCTTCCCCAAGGACATTCGCGCACTAAACCACCTCGCGGTGTCCAGCGGCGTTGAACTCAAGCTGCTGAAGTCGGTGGCGCAGGTGAACGATCGGCAGCGCAGATTGCCGGTTGAGGCCCTTGCGGCCCGATTCGGGGGTGACCTATCGGGTGTCACCATCGGGGTCCTGGGGCTGGCTTTCAAGCCGAACACTGACGACGTCCGCGGGGCAGCATCCCTAACAGCAATCGATGAGTTGATCCGGCGGGGAGCGCGGGTGCAGGCGTTTGACCCCCGAGCCACAGAAGCGGCGCGCGCCGTGCTTCCACCTTCGGTGCTGTTCATGGATTCTGTAGAACAGGCCTGCCTCGGAGCTCATGCGGTGGCGCTTCTGACCGAATGGGATGAGTTCTCACGCGCTGACTGGGGGTCGATATCCCGCAATATGCTGCCACCCAAGTTCATCTTCGATGGCAGAAACGTCCTGGACCCTGACGAGTTGGCCAAGATGGGCTTCAAATACAAGGGAGTGGGTCGGGGAGAAGCAAGATCGCCGGAACGAAAGATAACCGCGGTACACCCCGCCTTCTGATTCTTGGCAGCCGTCTCAAGGACTGGGCAGGTGGCAATCCTTTCACGGCATGGACCATGACCATTTACCGTGGGGACCATAAGAAACCAGGTCGTTTTGTCGTCAGTGAAGTAGCGGGCCGGGACAGGGATAATTCAGCGCTTGATGCCGCGCGAAGACATAAGAGAGGTCTAGTAAGTGATTAAGTTGAACATCATTACACGAACTAGAGTATTGGCTGTATCCTTATTTTTCACGCTGGCATTGGTTCTGATCATACCCCCGTGTCTAAACTTGGGACCATGGAGCGATGATACCGTGCGACCCACTGCCACGGTGGCTCCCACTGAGAGTTCACCGCTTCCGACACCCGTGCCCACCGTAGCCCCGACCCCATTGCCCACGGTTGCTCCAACCCATGTGCCCACCCCAACTCCGGCTCCGGCCGACCAGGCCACACCCGAGCCTGAACCTGAACCGACGTCGACCCCTGAGGCCATGCCGGGACCCTACCCATTGCAGATTACGGACATGATGGGCAGGCCCGTGGAGATTGCAGCCAAGCCAGTGCGGATAGCGAGCATCAGCCCAACGGCGACGGAGATGCTTTACGTTGCAGGCGGTATGGCAGTGGCACGGGACTCGAGCTCGACTTTTCCTGACGAGGTGCTCGGCCTTCCGGAGTTGGGAGGCGCCTACTCGCCCAGTTTCGAGGCGATTGCGGCCCAACGCCCGGACCTGATACTAATTGAGGCACTGACCCAGGCACGGTTCCTAGGGCCGCTATCACAGCTGGGACCGCCAGTGGTGGCGGTTCGTGCGGCCTCGCTGGAGGACGTGACGATGGGAATCAAGCTTTTGGGGCAGATTATTGGGAAGGAGGAAGGGGCTCAGCTGGCGGCTAGGGAGATAGAGGCACGGGTGGAGTCGGCGATCGGGAATACGAGCGTCGGCACTAGTGCGCTGGTCCTGATCTCGGACGCGGACAGAAACCTGTATGTCGCCAAGCCACAATCGTACCCCGGGGCCATAACTTCGATGCTGCAACTGTCAAACCCGGCGGCCGACTTGCCCGACAGCGGGACGTTTCCGGGTTTCGCCCAGATTTCGGCTGAGCAGTTGCTCACTATGGACCCGGACTTCCTGTTCACGATCACACCTGCGCCGGAACCCGCGCCCCGACTCTCGGTGATGCTGCCTCGCATACCCGGATTCTCGAGCCTACGGGCAATTACAAGTGGCCAGTTGCATGAACTCGACGTCGTGATCTTCCTGCGCAACCAGGGGCCGCGCATAGCCGAGGCCGTGGAAGCCATGGCCGAAATTGTAGGAAGCGCCCCATAGTTGCGACGCCCGATCCTGGTTCTGACTGGCCTCGCCGTTGCCTTACTGGGAGGCTGCATTGTCGGGATCGCTTTCGGCAGTGCGAACCTGGACGCCTCAACACTCCTTAAGGCCCTCTTCACCGACAGTGGAGACCCCACCGCCGAGGTAATAGTTCGTTCCCTACGCATTCCCAGGGTCGTAGCAGCGCTGGTGGCAGGTGCGTGTCTGGGCGCTGCGGGATCGCTGATTCAAAGCGCTACCCGAAACCCACTGGGAGACCCCCAGATCTTTGGGTTGGGCGGTGGGGCATCCATCGTCCAGGCCTTGGCCTTATCCGGGGCGATTACAGTGGGGGCCTGGGGACTAACCTCCCTTTCGGTTGCCGCGGGACTTATCGGCGCCCTTCTCATATTCCTGTTGGCTTCACGGGAAAGCCTGACCCCGACTCGACTCGCTTTAGTTGGAGTATCCATAGGGGCTCTGACTCTGGCAATCGCCGCAGCCATCCTCACTCACGCACGAGTTTTCAGCCTGCAAGCGTTGTCCCTGTTCAGCGGGAGTTTGTCCAACCGAGGTTGGGAAGACGTCACGCCGGCGATTCCTTACCTTGCTCTCGGACTAGGCCTCGCAGTCCTGGCGGCAGGGCGGCTGAACCTTCTAGTACTAGGCGACCGGCTTGCCTGGCAGCTGGGGGCCAGCCCCAAAACTACCCGATTAGTAGCGTTGTCCTCCGCGGGGGTGTTGGCAGGCGCCGCGGTGTCCCTGGCGGGTGTAGTGGGGTTCGTGGGCTTGTTCACTCCCCACCAAACTGGACAAAATCAAGAACTTTCACTTTGGTATTCGTCTTGGCCTTGTAAACTGGTGCTGGACATACATGGTCAGGTGAAAGCCTACCGTTGACTGGCGGGTTGCCTCAGATGCCGCCGCAGGGCAGCGGGGGTGTTCGGTTTGGGAGTCTTCGGCCATTCAGCGCCCCAAAGGACACGGCTCCTCCCGTTCCTGCGTCTCGCCCTTGGCCATGCGATAGTCCACCCGGGACTCGTTGAAGGTGTAGTCTGGGCTGTAGGCGTGGTCTCTCGGCCTGCCGCTGAGACGTCCCACTTAGGCGCGTACCACCTGTGGATCGCCCGGCTCTCTCTGTACTAAGACCCGTCGCAGTAGCTGATCGTTGGTCAATGCTCGTCCGGCGTGAACCGAAAGCTCGAATAGAAGCTTCTATTCGGTCGGGATCAGCTTCACCGAGCGGCCCCCTCCAGTCACTAGACGTTTCCATAATTGATGGTCAGGTCCCTCAGCACATAGGGTTCGAGAGGCACACTCCATGCGACCCCTCGCCTGTGCAGGGACGCCTTGACTCTCCGCCACCAGTTCTGTGGAGGAAAAGTGCTTCATGATGTAGTCGTCGGCCCCCTTTTCGAAGGCCCGAGCGATGTTCTGATTCCCGTCCCGGAACGAAGGAAGGCCGCCGGCGCAATGGTGATCCGCACGATGCGCTTCATCAGTTCGAACTAGTCGATTCCCGGCAGCACCATTTCCAGCAGGTTGTGGTGAGATTTCTCCACCTTGGTGAGGGAATTCACCTCCTACTTCACGAGTAGATCCCAAAGCCTGATCGCCCATTACCTTCCCCTGCTTGCCGATTCCATCCCCTTCACTGGTAAACTTGTCATTAGTGATTCCCACCCCACCCCAAGTCCCCCGCCACAAATAACAAACCATGCCACCGCTCCTACAGGTCAAAAACCTTAAGACCTACTTCTACACCGAGGACGGTGTGGTCAAGGCCGTCGACGGCATCTCCTACTCTCTCAGGGCCGGGGAAACAATGGGCCTTGTCGGCGAGAGCGGGTGCGGCAAAACCGTCAGCGCTCTCTCCCTGATGCGCCTCATCCCTTCACCCCCGGGCGAGATCGTCGAAGGTGAGGTCCTTCTCGACGGCCAAGACCTGCTCAAGCTCAGCAACGACCAGATGAGACGCCGGCGCGGCAAGGACATCGCCATTATCTTCCAGGAGCCCATGACCTCCCTCAACCCCGTCCTCACCATCGGCCGTCAAATGACGGAGGCCCTCGAAGTGCACCTCGGCCTCTCCGGAAGAGCCGCCAACACCCGCGCCGGTGAGCTCCTCGAAGAGGTCGGTTTAGCCGACCCCGGACGCAGGCTCGACGACTACCCCCACCGCATGAGCGGTGGCATGAGGCAACGCGTCATGGTGGCCATGGCCCTCAGTTGCGAGCCTAAAGTGCTCCTTGCCGACGAACCCACCACAGCCGTCGACGTCACCATACAGGCCCAACTCCTCGAGCTCATCAGCCGGCTCTCCAAGGAGCGCGGCACCGCAGTAGTCATCATCACCCACAACCTCGGCGTCGTGGCCCGTTACGCCGATTCCGTCAACGTCATGTACGCCGGCAGAATCGTCGAAAGTTCCTCCGCTCACAACGTCTACGGGACTCCCCGCCACCCCTACACCCTCGGCCTCCTCGCCTCCGTCCCTCGCCTAGACGAGTCTATCAGGGAGCAACTCGTCCCCATCGAGGGCGCACCCCCCGACCTGGCCCACCGACCTGCGGGATGCTCTTTCCACCCACGATGCGCCTTTGCCATAGACGCTTGCGCTCACACTGACCCGCTCCTGGAGCTAAAGCGGCCCGGACACTCCGCAGCATGCCTCGTAGACGTCACCCGTCGCACCCCGGAGCCCGCCTTATGATGATTCCCGACCCCTACATCCTCCTGGACGTTCGTGACCTGCAGATGCACTTCCCCGTAAGCAAGGGCGTCATTTTCCAGTCCAAGGTGGGCGAAATCAAGGCCGTCGACGGCGTATCCTTCCAGATCATGCGCGGAGAGACCCTCGGCCTCGTCGGCGAAAGCGGCTGTGGCAAGACCACCATCGGCAGGTGCATCCTCCAGCTCCTCAAACCCACCGGCGGTGAAGTCCGCTTCCGGGGCGAGGACCTTACCCAGCTCTCCGGCAAGGAAATGCGTCCCCTCAGGAAAGAACTTCAGGTCATCTTCCAGGACCCCTACGGCTCCTTGAACCCCCGCATGACCGTCGGCGCTATAGTCGAAGAACCCCTCATCATCCACAAGATTGGCGACCGAAACGAGCGAAGGAACAGGGTGCAGGAGCTGTTCGAGGTTGTGGGCCTCAATCCCAACATGATGGACCGCTACCCCTACGAGTTCAGTGGTGGCCAGCGCCAGAGGATCGGCATCGCACGAGCCCTCGCCGTAAACCCAACCTTCATCGTCTGCGACGAACCCGTCTCCGCCCTCGACGTTTCGATTCAGGCCCAGGTCATCAACCTGCTCCGTTCCCTCCAGGAGCGCTTCGACCTAACCTATCTCTTCATCGCCCACGACCTCTCTGTCGTGAGGCACATCTCCGACAGGGTCGCGGTCATGTACTTGGGCAAGATCGTCGAGATTACCGGCAGGGACGAACTCTACCGAGACCCCAAGCACCCTTACACCCGTGCCCTTCTCTCCGCCGTCCCCATCCCCGACCCCGTAGTCGAGGCCTCCCGCGAGCGAATTATCCTCACCGGCGACGTACCCAGCCCCATCGACCCCCCAAAAGGCTGCTCCTTCCACCCCCGTTGCCCCTTCGCCATGGACGTCTGCCGGGAAATCACTCCCGTCTTAAAGCAGACCACCCAGGGCCACTCCGTCGCCTGCCACCTCTACTAGCCATAGGCAGCCGGGACGATTACCTATGGTACTACCCGTAGGAGTTCCACTAATTTCAATCCTTGCCCAAAAGTTGGGAACCGTAGTGCAATTATATGGTCCAACCCCATGCCTGCATGCTGCCGTTGATAACGTCTTATCAACCAAAGAGGATCAGCCATGCTGACGTCACCTGGCGTTGAGACTACGTACGAGCCCAAGAGAGTGCTGGTCCGATTGGACGAGCGCATACATGTGATATGCCAATGTTGGATGCCCCACTTCTGTACCGTGTTGTATTCCAAATTCCCGTTAGCCGGAGTGAATCTATTTCCCTAAACGGCTATGAGCCGCGGGGAGTCGATACAACTCTTGACACTAGCTATTGAGCCGCGTATCCTTGACCCTCTTTGGCCATGGGCGTACTGTTACCCTCAATGAACTTAAGCCTAAGTTGTAATGTCGGAAATGGCTTTTAATCAGTCTTCCAGCATTTCATTGAGGGTCAACTGTGAGGCTATCGTTTACGAGGAGGCTGAGCATGTCCGATTTTGATACAGTAATTCGCAATGGAACAATAGTAGATGGTAGCGGACTGCCTGCCTACAAAGCAGATTTGGGTATCAAGAATGGCACAATTGCCCAAATCAGCGGTCGAATAAATACGAACAGCAAAAGGGAAATCGATGCCACAGGATGTATTGTAGCGCCAGGGGCCGTAGAGATACACGGCCACTACGACGCTCAAATTCAGTGGGATCCATACTGCACCTCATCAGGTTGGCATGGAGTGACCACCGTCACCATCGGGGGGTGTGGATTTGGATGGGCGCCCTGCAAACCGGAAAACAGAGACGCCTACCTGGCGATGCTGAGCCGGGTAATGTCACTCCCTGTAGAGTCGCTGCGGAAATGGATGCGTTGGGATTGGGTTACTTTTCCAGAATACTTAGACAGCATAGATAAGCAGGGACTGGGTGTAAACGTGGCCTCTCTCGTTCCTTTCTCACCTTTAAGGGCCCACGTTATGGGTCCGGATGAGTCAAGGCAAAGAACTTCGATGACGGATACGGAACTGGAGGAGATGAAGGCATTGTTCCGCCTTGGTATGGAAGCAGGTGCTTGGGGTTTCTCGGGTCACAAGAGCCTAGAGGACCGAGCAGGAGATGGGGGCTATCTACCCACCCACTTAGGTTCAAATGAGGAATATCTAGCGCTGGCAGAGATATTGGGTGAGTATGGGATAGGACACATCTTCTGGACAAGAGGTGAAATGGAGGGAACACCCAAAGAAGGGGAGGAATTTATCAGGGAGTTGACCCGAGTCAGTGGGAGACCAGTGCAGTGGCTCGGAATCATACAGCATAAGGAAGGCGACCAAGACGAGTGGAAAGAGCTTCTTGAGTGGACTGAAGAAAACCATACATTAGGGCTTCCCATCTATGCTCAGACCAGTTCTATATCCTTGGATATGCAGTTCCGCCTGGTCGACTTTAACTTCTTCGATCACATTCCTAGTTGGGTCCAACCTCTGGTGGGCACGGCTGAAGAGCGTATGGCTAAACTCCGCAAGCCTGAAGTAAGGGAAGCGATGAAGAAGGATGTTGATGAAGGCCGGACAGGAGACTTCCACAACAACTGGAACAGAGTCATGGTTGTAAAGACCGCCAGGGACCGCAACCGTAAATATGACGGTCTTAGTGTAGGTGAGGTTGCCAATATGATGGGCAAGCACCCGGTGGACGCCCTGCTTGATCTGGCTCTTGATGAAGACTTGCTCACTGAGTTGGCGTTCCCATGTTTCGTTAATTCCGAGCCGAACGCAACCGCTGAGATTCTCAATCATCCGGGTACGCATCCAGCTATATCTGATGGCGGAGCGCACTTCAGCTTCGTCCAGATGGCCTTCTGGCCCACCGATCTTCTGAGCACTTGGGTACGTGATAGAGGGATCATGAGTCTGGAAAAGGCTCACTACAAGCTGAGCGCTTTGCCAGCCTGGATCGCTGGATACCGAGACCGTGGCATGCTACGTGAGGGAATGGCAGCCGATATCATAGTCTATGACTTTGACAAGCTGCGTGTTAAGTATGACTCTCCCATTTTCACTAATGATTTGCCGGGTGGGGACCGGCGCCTAATCCAAAAGGCCGAAGGATATCGCTACACGCTTGTAAACGGAGTAGTAACATTCGAAGATGACAATCAATGTACCGGCGCCTTGCCGGGTAAACTACTTCGTAGCTATGACTATGCGGTGGGCGGGTAACATCTCTAGGAGATATTGACCAGAAAGGCAGGTATTTACGATGGCCTTCAAAACTGTGGATATTGACGCTCATGTGGCCGAGCCCATAACTCTAATCATGGACGAGTACCTTGATCCGGCATTTAAGGATCGCCCCTTGCGCTTGTTAAAAGATGAAAGGGGTCTGGAGTATGTGGAGATCAACGGCAAGAAGTCTATTATGCTTCAGGGTGGGGCGGGCCTAGGTCTTGAGGCCGGCAAAGGGTTCGGTGCGACCCCAGAGGAGCTGCTGCCCTTCTTCACCCCTGGAGGTGTGGACTATTACGACGGTATGATTCCCGCGGCACACGACCCTCACGCTAGAATTGAATGGATGGATGCAGAAGGAGTTGACATCGCTCTGCACTACCCCTCCCTAGGGCTCTACTGGGAAGCTGAGTGTGATGACCCTAAAGCGGCCGCCGCATATTGCCGTGCTTACAACGACTGGTTAATGGACTTCTGCAAACCCTATCCAGACCGGCTCTTTCCCATAGCTCATATTCCGACCATGGATGTGCAAGAGGCAGTGAAAGAAGTGAAGAGAACCGCCGATCTGGGAGTAAAGGGATTTATGATCTATAGCGCTTGCCCCAATGATCGCCACTGGGGTGACCCATATTTCAATTCCCTTTTTAAAGAAGTCCAAGAAACGGGCTTACCTGTTGCACCCCACCCCACCACAGACCTGAACTATATGGGTATGGACCCATACGAAGAAGTCAACGATTCCATGGATTTCTTGTTCTCCAATTTCTGGTGGACCACCCAGACAGTAGCGTTTCAATCCCACTTAGCGCTCCTCAGTATGACAAGCAGGGGTGCGTTCGACCGCTTCCCTGAGCTTAAGTTTGTGCTTCTGGAAACTGGCGCCACCTGGATAGCTTATTGGCTTGAGCGGATGGACGATAGATGGGAGCGAGAACAAGTTACTGTCCAATTCAGTCTACAGCCTAGTGAATATTTCCAGCGGCAGTGTTGGATCTCCTTTGAGCCAGAAGAGGAACTAATACCCCATGTAATAAATCGGTGGGGAGCAGACAGGTTCTTCTGGGCTACTGACTTTCCACACCACGATGGATATCCTGGAGTCCTCAACAAAGTAAAGGCTTTGATAGCACCCTTGTCGGAGGAGGACCAAAGGAAGGTCCTATCGGAAAACGGGATAAAGACATATAACCTATAGGATTGGGCTGCTTGTTTGACTGCTGTGTGACCGTGCTGACCGAGGAAGCCCCTAAAAGGAGTCCCATCTGAGCCTTGCTGGGCTATGCGCCCACCTTGTGTTTATCCGACCGAAAACAACCCTACTGTTCTTTGGAGTTCTAGATACAAAATCGCGATATGGATCACCGCCTGCGTGAATTGGAAGGTCCGTACCTAGACAATAGCTCTGGCGTAGGTGTGGCCGCATGTCCTGCTGATGCAACAGGCACGATACCCAACGGACAAAAGTCATTTCCGTTGCCTCGGCAAACGATGTCCCTCTAAAGGACGGGTTATGTGCCTCCTAGGCTATTGGAAAGTACCATTCACTCATTGCGCCAGGCCTTATCGGCATCAATGCTAGATTTTGGTAAGGCTGACAATCGTTGTAGGAGACATACACTAACTCAACAATAAGCTGCACGCTTCTACAAATAAGCACTGGATATAGGGACATTAAGGAGGAGAAAGCGTATGTTTGCCTACAGGCCGAAGAGACGAATGAACCTGATCTTGGCCGTAGGGTTAGTGGCAGCAATCGTGTTGTTAGTGGTGGCATGTGGAGGTGGAGAAGAGGAGACGGTTGATCCCACAGCCACAAGTCCGACAACCCAAGCTACTCCCACATCACCATCTGCTGCCCCCACTGAAGCCGCCACTTCAATGGAAGGGCCGATTCCTGGTGGAACAGTGACAATGCCTGTGTACGCGGATCCTTTTGGTTTTGATGCCAGTAGGGTAGCGGATTTCGGGACTATGAACTCCAATTCCATGACCCACAGCAGGTTGTTCAGATACTTCAATGGGCCGAACTTTGCAGATCCTAACTCTGTTGAGTATGTGCTCAACTATGAATTCCAGGGTGACCTTGCAAGAGACTACGAGTTTGAAACACCTACCCGGTTGAGGATCGACTTGAGAGAGGGAGTCAAATGGCAAAATCTGCCTCCTCTTAACGGACGTCAATTTGCGTGTTCCGACGTTCAATTCAGCATAAACCGTTACTTGGACCCAGAGTCGCCTGTTAGTTATCTCTTGGGTCCCATTGACTCTGTGGAATGTAGGGATGCCCTAACAGTGGTGATTAATCTCTCGGAACCATATGTTGCCCTACCCCAAATCCTGGCTGCGAACCAGTACCCCATGTACGCACCCGAGGTCCTGGAGGAGTTCGGCACCCTAGAAACCGCTGAGGCAGTCATTGGCACAGGTCCCTTCATTCTCAAAAGTCACAACCCTGGAGTCGAGGTAGTGTTCGAAAGAAACCCCGACTACTATAGGACCCCACTGCCTTATCTTGATGAGGTGGTGTGGAAGGTTGTCCCAGACATCAATACGGCCTTTGCATCGTTCCAGGCTGGGGACCTTGACTTTGTCTCAGTCAATTACAGCAATTACTTCACCATAGCCGGAGGTGATCGTAGTGCCCTGTCACAGGTGCCCGGCGTAGTCTACAACTCTCATCCTTTCCCTCAGTGCACCGACCCCATCCTGATGCGGACGGACCGTCCTCCTTTAGACGATGTTCGGGTGAGGCAAGCTATACGGTCAGTTTTGAATAGCCGTACCATTGTGGACACAGTATATGGAGGGCATGCGGAGGTCGGACGGGGAGAGATCTCCCCAGGGTTCATAAAGTGGTGGCTGCCTGATAGCGAGCTTAACCCTGATGTCCTCAAGTTCTACGAGTTTGACCAAGAGTTGGCCAAGGAGCTAATGGTTCAAGCGGGATACCAGGATGGATTCGATATCACCTTGGTCGCCACTGCGGATTATGGCCCCACGCTGGTCCAGGAAGCAGAATTCATCGCCAGTTCTTTGTCTTTGATAGATATCCAAGTAGAGATAGTGAGCTTGGAGTATGGCGCCTACGTCAGCTCGGTTCCAGTTGGTGACTTTGAAGGCATGGCCTTGTACTCGCAGTTGCTATGGAATGATCCCGAGGGGGCAACTGCCATCTGGTATCTGCCGGGTTCGCCCTTCAATTCAAGCCACGTGGATGACCCTGTTCTCACGGACATGCTGCTGGCCCAAAGGGCTGAACTTGACCCTGTGCAAAGAAAGGCGCTGTGGGACGATATCTACCGGTATCTTTCCGATAAATTCTACTACATCTGCAGTTCTAGCCCATCTGCCGATAGCGGCTGGCATGGCTGGGTAAATAACGTAGGATTTAAGGAAGAGTTCGAAATAGGCGCGTGGCTGTTGGAGGCTTGGTTAGCGGAGGATGCACCGGGTCGGAAATAGGCACGAGGATTAATAGAAGCTACTCACACAATTGGGAGCGGCTGCGGTTCGCAGCCGCTCCCAATTGAATATCCGTCTTGGCGGCTTTGAAGCAAAAGTTCTAGAGGTCATTTAAGTGGGGACATATGTCATTAGAAGACTTCTCCTTGTCTTCCCTACGCTATTAATCGTAACCATCCTTGTCTTTGCGGTGATAAGAGTAGTGCCTGCCAGCTCACTGGATATAATAGCGGGACGCTCAGGCTCCATTAGCGAGGAGGGCGTGGAATTGTTGAAGGAGAGGCTGGGACTTAGTGCCAATCCCTTTCAGCAATATGTCCAATGGTTGATAGGGTGGCCTATATTTGTGACCGAGGGATTGAAAAGTACCGACGGTGGTGCGACGTGGAGAAACATTAAGCCGATTAGCAATAATAAAGGAAGGAGTATGACTTTTGTAGATCAAAACAATGGCTGGGGACTAGGGAGGAACAACAGAGTTTTCGAACTCTCTAGCGGAGGTCTCCAATGGACCTTTTTTGCTAGAAGCAAAGAAGTGGACATTACTGCGTTATCCTTTATCGACAAGGATACCGGATGGATCGTGGGAGATAATGGTGTTGTTTTCTTTGTCAATAAGGCAATAAGGGATATAGCTGAATATTTGAACGAAACACAGCAGATAAAGCAGCTACTTCAAAAGGCTGCGAATGAAGACTCTTTATTTCCCAGGGAGGAAGTCGCCTCATTTATCAAGGCAGCTCCCTTCCGAGACCGGACTGAGAACCTGACCGATGATGATGTAGATAAAATTCTGCACCAGATGCTCATGGGAGAAAATGGCACAATAGAACCATGGGTACAGCAATCGGTTGACAATACTGAGAACTTGCTGGAGGTTCTTTTTATCGATGCCAACAACGGTTGGATTTTGACCGAGAACAACCAGCTTCTCTTCACAACTGATGGTGGTTATGTATGGACAACATCCGTCTTTGGCACAGACTCAGAGATATCTGATTTTCACTTCATAAGTGCTAAGCAAGGCTGGGCAGTTGGGGATCATGGAGTCATCGTTCACACTCTTGATGGAGGTATTACATGGGTTATCAAGGAGAGCACATCAGCGCACCGACTTAATGATATCGTTTTCATCAACCCGCTGCAGGGATACATAGTGGGAGACAAAGGGACTATTCTTACTACCAGTGATGGAGGGATCCACTGGGTTGCACAGTTGCTGGATACGGACGTTGAACTGCTTTCAGTAGCATTTAGCGACGCCAATAGCGGTCTGGCAGTAGGCGATAATGGCACCATCCTCAGAAGCATAGACGGTGGAATCCACTGGGTAGAGGTTGAAAGCAATACAACAAAAGCCCTCGGGGAAGTCCTTATGACTGGCACTACAGCCCACGCCATAGGGACAAAAGTTGAATGGCAGTGGGGCGTCGTTGGAGGGAATTTAGGGAAATCAGTGACCACTGCTGTAGGCACACCGGTAATAGACCAATTAACTAGAGCCGCCCCGATAACTTTTGAGTTGGGGCTATTGGCCGTATTGATGGCGTCACTAGTGGGAGTTCCTATCGGGGTTTTGTCAGCGCTACGTCAGGACACCGTGGGAGACTATGCTGGCCGGATTGTAGCTGTAGGTGGGTTGGCAGTGCCCACTTTCTGGTCAGCTACTCTCGTAATCATTATTCCGTCCATTCTTTTTAATTGGACTCCCCCATTGGCTTACATAAGCTTCGCCGACAACCCCTTTGCCAATCTCGGCTATATAGCAATACCGGCCGCCATTGCCGCTATACCCTTAATGGCTGGCATTATGCGAATAACCCGGGCAATGGCCCTAGAGATAGCTCGCCAAGATTACATTCGAACTGCTTGGGCCAAGGGCCTTAGGGAAACAGTAATAGTTAGGCGTCATCTGCTTAAGAACGCCATGATACCCGTGGTCAGTGTTATGGGAATTGAATTTGCGGCCACAGCAGGTGAACTAGTGGTTATCGAGCAGATATTTGGTGTGCCTGGGTTGGGACGCCTTGGGTTTGATAGTGTTAAGCTCCGAGACTTTTCCACACTTCAAGGAGTGGCACTGACCATGGGGTTCTTCATAGTGTTTGTTAATCTCGGAGTAGACCTTCTTTATACCTATCTGGACCCTAGAATTCGTCAATAGCGGATCAATATGCGTTTCCCCTCTTGCCAATTGGTTACTGACAGAATTTTCGCGAAGGGGGCAGGCTATACCATTGGAATTCAAGGTTAGCTGGCCGAGAATTCAGTGCTGGAAAGCGGTATTAGAACGACTTTAATCCCCATTACTAAACACCCTTTGGTGAGGCTTCTGGTTCGCATGTTCAAGGAGAAGCCTCTAGCCAGGGTGGGTTTTCTTATTGTAGTAATGTGGCTTGCTATAGCTCTCTCTTCCTCTGTGATAGCTCGAGAAGGCATCAATGAACTCCCTGAGGATGCCAGCAACAGCCTCAAAGCTCCCAGTGCGGAATTCTGGTTTGGTACCGATGCCCTTGGCCGGGATCAATATAGCAGAATAGTTAAAGGGGCAGTGGTATCCGTGATCGTGGGGTTGTGTGCCACGGCCATAGGGGTTGGAGGGGCCGTTATTGTAGGCACTCTGTCCGGTTACATCGGCGGGAAGGTTGATATTGCAGCACAACGCCTAGTAGATGGCTTGATGGCTTTTCCATTCTTGCTATTTGCGCTAATGGTCGTCGGTATTTTCCAGGATGTATGGAGGGGTCCTGAAGGAGGAATGTTTAAGGTGATTGTGGTCTTGGGGATACTCTTCACAATATGGTTGTCACGGGTTGTAAGAGGGGCGGTTTTGGCTACTAAAGAGCTACAATACGTAGAGGCGGCAAAGGCAGTTGGATGTTCCGACTTCAGGATAATGATGTTCTATATCCTTCCAAACATTATGCCCACCATTATCATCCTAGCTACCCTAAGCGTAGCCTGGGCCGTACTCTTAGAGGCAGCCCTAAGCTTTCTCGGGTTCGGTGTTCCCCCTCCATTTCCATCTTGGGGAGGTATGCTTGGTGACTCCCTAAACAAGATGCGTCAGGCACCTTGGCTGGTAATCTTTCCCGGCTTTGCAATCAGCCTCTTTGTCTTCGGTGTGCAGGTTTTTGGAGATGGCCTAAGAGATCTGCTAGATCCTCGCCTGGGAAACACGAGATCCAGCCGCTAGTGTAACTAATCTAGAGCCTCCGCTCCTACTAGGTAATATTAGCGAACATTATCTAGCACCATTAACAAAGTTTGGCATGGCAATTGTAGAACCTCTTTAGATCCTGATTTGCAAATTTGCGGTCTCCCGATTTGAAGCGTGTGGGTCTGGTGTGTATAAACGACATGTGCTTATGTTATTGTTCTACATATAATATTAGTCCTCAATGATTAGCAGTTGCCTTCTGGTATAATTTGTCCGCGTGTATACAATTGTCGCTTAGAGGAGGGGTATATGAGATTGAAGGACAAGGTGGCGTTGGTAACGGGCAGCAGCAAGGGTATTGGTAGAGGTATCGCCATTCGCTTCGCCGAGGAGGGAGCGGCAGTAGTGTTAGCAGCACGCACCCAATCGTCCGGCCAGGAGGCGGCAAAGGACATTGTTGAGCGGGGAGGACGTGCGATATATGTCCAAACGGACCAATCCAAGAATGCTGACGTAAGAAATGTCATCGGGGCCGCGATACAAGAATATGGCAAGCTGGATATATTGGTGAACAATGCGGCTATCTTTTATTCAGGCCCGCTCGCAGACGAAACGGAAGAGATGTGGGACGAAGTCATAGATGTCAACCTAAAGGGGTTATTTCTGTGCACGAAGTATGCTATCCCTGAGATGTTAAAAGTAGGTGGCGGTTCAATTATTAACATCTCTTCATGTGTGGCAACTTTGGCAGCCACCTTTGACGGAGCCTCCTATACAGCGTCCAAAGCAGGAATAGTCGGCCTTACAAAAAAGACCGCGGTGGACTATGCCAGGTTTAACATTAGAGTTAATTGTATTCTGCCAGGAGTCATCGCTACAGAAATGGCGGGAACTCCTGATGAGACCATCGCTTACGCCGAAGTGCAACAAGACTTGTCGAGAAGACAACCCATCCGCAGGGTGGGCGTACCGACGGACATAGCCAATGCTGCACTGTTCTTAGCCTGTGAGGAATCCTCTTTTGTGACTGGGGCCTTGCTCCCGGTAGATGGCGGATCGACAGTTTACAGCAATTTTGGTCAGGAAGACCCACTGCCGGACTACAAACATTAGTAGGTAGTCCTGCAGTTCCATTAGTTCATTTACCTTGTGGTGAGTGATACCCTGACCTCCCACCATGAAATGGCCGGCACGGAAGTGAGCCTTCGGGAATACTCCGGAGCACAGCCTAATAATAGGCTCACTCCGCTTAGCATCCCAACTCAGTGTCTTGATGATCTGCGAACTACACCGAAGAGTTCATGCAAGGCCACTCCTGGTTAATGGGCTCTCCCCTGTACGTAGTAGGCATAGCCGTCATTATGCGGCTTGACCATAATATCTACATCAGATTCTTGTAGCTTCATCAGGCCAGCCACATCTCGAAGATGGGTCTGTCTACCGGCAATAACCGTTTGCGGCCTATGAGGCGGCTACTTAGATTGACACGACCCACCGAAAAGTTCGCAGTACAATACGCTTAGATGTACCTGACCAGACCCGAACCTCTAATCAAGGCCCTACGCGACCGACACTTAAATGCGTTCCGCAAGCCAGATTCAGTCACTCCGGTCATAGTCATAGGAGAAGGCGTGTTACCATACATTGCGAGGTGATCTTCAGGGAGCGTTACCTTCGACCTATAAGTGTGGTAAGCGTTGTGGGAATGGGCACTAAATTGCAGGTATTCCGTAGCTAACTCCTAATCCCACTCCCTCCGCCACTATCCCTTATTTCCTTGGCCCTTATTGTCCCAAGACACCCTTATTGCATGGCTGATCAACCCTCATCGTGCATCTAGGCGCGCTTCCCGGTTCCTGATGTCTCCCATCTCAGATGTGGGAACAGCTCGGGACAGAGAGGGAGATCTGTGACGTTATCGACGACGCGGGTGAAGGCCCTGAGGAGCCGGGGCGATACTCCGATGGCGGAGGCTTGCATCTTTATATCTGCAAAGCGGGACACAAGTCATGGGTCCTGCGCATTACCGTAGACGGACGCCGACGAGATATCGGCCTGGGCGGATACCCGTCCGTAAGTCTGGCTCTTGCTCGCGAGAAGGCGGCGGACTACCGCGCCGCCATTGCGGAAGGTAGGGATCCTGTGGCCGAAAAGCACGCGCCTGCGATGCCGACCTTCAGGGAAGCCGCCTATGCCGTCCATGAGGCCAACAAGCCCCGCTGGCGCAATCCCAGGCACGCTGCAGGCTGGATTCAGACCCTGGAGCGTCATGCAATGCCGGTTCTGGGAAACACGCCCCTGGACCGGATAGACCGCGGGGATGTGCTGCAAGTCCTCACCCCGATATGGACAACTCGTCCGGAGACGGCCCGTCGGGTCCGTCAGCGTATGAGGACCGTCTTCAAATGGGCAATATCATACGGGTTCATGGAGTCCAATCCGGCGGGCGAAGCTGTCGACGGCGCTTTGCCCACTATGCCGAAGGTGAAGGCACACTTCAGAGCGCTGCCCTATCAGGAAGCCGGGGCAGCGCTCGAGACGGTTGCAGCGTCCCAAGCTTCGATGTCCGCCAAGTTGTGCTTCCGATTCCTGGTTCTCACGGCGGCGCGCTCCGGTGAAGCCAGGGGCGCAATCTGGGACGAGATCGACCTCCAAGACCAGGTTTGGCGGATACCGTCTGAACGGATGAAGGCAGGCATGGAGCATCGGATCCCCCTCAGCGGACAGGCACTCGACCTGCTTGGTGAAGCCTCTACACTGCGTGAAGACACCGGTCTAGTGTTCCCGTCCCCGCTGAAGCCGGGGACGCCGATGTCCGACATGACGTTGACGAAGGTGCTCCGCTCGGTCGGCCTGGCGGATCGTGCCACTGTCCACGGGTTCCGCAGCAGCTTCAAGAACTGGACGCTGGAGCAAACGGACACCCCGTGGGCCGTCTCAGAGACGGCCCATGCCCACACCCTGAGCAATTCCACTGAGCAGGCCTACGCCAGGTCCGACCTCTTCGAGCGGCGGCGCACACTCATGAAGCAGTGGGCGGACTACCTGACCGGCTAATCTCAAGGAAGTCGGAACAGCCATTCCGAGCACCGGCTCCGCTTATGAAGGCCGTATCCAGCCCGCACCCGGCGGGTCAAATTCATTCCTGGCCACCGGCCGGGACTCCATCCAGGCCGTGATATCGCTTGCCTTCCATCTGACGGCGGAAGGGCCGATCCTTACGGCCCGGGGAAATTCACCGTCCTTCATCAGCCGATAGATCGACGAGCGGCCCATGCCCGTGATTTCCTCAACCTGTCGACGCCTCAGCAGTCTGTCATGCATTGTCATCACCTCTTCATATACTCTGATTTGTAGCGCCAAAGTACTAGTCTTCCAATTAGTCGCCGGGCCTCTGGCCTCTCTTTATGGGCCCTTGAATCTGCATGTCAGGCATGTGAGGCAGGTATGCTTCAGTCCGTCGCTATCATTGATGAGATCGGCCAGATACTTATAGACCTCAGTCTCCGGGTTCACGCATAAGGCCGCAAGCATTCCCTCTGGGACACCCAGCCTCGTTTTGTGTTCCCGCAACTCCGCTTGAACGCGCCTAGTCACGTTCGCCAGGTCGGGCAACACCATGAGGATAGGGGGCGTATACGAGATCACGTTTGTTTGTTCGAGAAGACGAGTGCGTACCCTGCGAAGAAATTCTGGCACAGACGCCTACCTAACCCACACGCTGGTGCAAACCCATCCGACATCTGGCGTCAAGACTCTCTACCTGGACCCGTCGACCATGGTCTAAACTCACAAACGAAGTGCAACACTTGGTTAAGGTGTTGTCATGGGAAAGAGTTATGGACATGTCACCATTGAAGAGCGATGTGAAGTGGCCCGACTACAAGCCGCGGGATACTCAGTCCGCCAAATCGCGGCAAGTCTGGATCGCTCGCCATCGACAGTTGCTCGGGATCTGAAGCGCAATGGTTCAAGAACCCAGGGATACGAGCCCAGGTATGCGTACCAACAGGCGCATGCCCGGCGATGGAGCGGGTCCCGGTTGGAGCGGGACAGGGGTCTGCGGGAGCAGGTGCTCTGTCGGCTCAAGCAGGGTTGGTCTCCGGAGCAGGTGGCGGGTCGGCTGGCGATGGAGTCAGGCAAGAGGGTCATCTCCCATGAGAGCATCTACCGATTCATATATGGCCAGATGGCTCGGAAGAAGAACTATGGGTGGAGACACTACCTTCCTCGAGCCAAGTCGAAGCGGGGCTGGCGAGGGCGCAAAGGGGTCAGTCCTGCCTCCTTCATGGCTATGCGGCGCCCGATTGCCGAGCGTCCGCAGAGTGCTGCTGACCGCCGCACTCCCGGGCATTGGGAGGCGGATCTGATGCTGTTCAGTACCTATGGACATGCGGTGCTGACCATGCACGAACGCTATTCCCGCATCCTCATAGCGCTCAGGCCCCCTGGCAAGGCATCCAGGCCCATCGCAGGGGCCATGTCGCAGGTGCTCGGTCAGATGCCGCCTGAATGGCACCGGACGGTGACCTTCGATAACGGGACCGAGTTTGCACTCCATTACCGGCTCCACGAACTGGGCATCGAGACCTTCTTCTGCGATACCCACTCCCCCTGGCAGAAGGGCGGGGTGGAGAACGCTATAGGCCGGTTGCGGCGAACTCTGCCCCGCAAGACGGACTTGGCGACGTTGCCCCAGGAGCGGTTTACGCAGATGATTCAGGCCTACAACAATACCCCGCGCAAGTGCCTGGGCTACAGGACTCCGCCAGAGATCTTTTTGGAAAGCGTGTTGCACTTCAAATGTGAATCCACAGTTTGTAAACTTCACCGAGGACCTCATCGGAATGACCCACCGAGACTTGATTGGCGTCGACAACATCATGTGGGGCTCCGACTATCCCCACAGAGAGTCGACCTGGCCCCGTTCCCAGCAGGTCCTGGGCGAGATCCTGAAAGATATTCCGGCAGACGAGCAGACTAAGTTCGTATACTCAACCGCCGCAAAACTCTTCCGCTTCGGAAATTAGTTTACCGTCTGCCGCTGTGCCATATGACATTACCGATCCTCTCTTAGGACTGGCGTACAGGGGGTTGAGGAAATCTGATAGACCAGACGGGGCAGTGGACGAGTCAAATATGGCGGAGTCACAGTGGCGGCACGGGCTCGGATTTCGCCTGACAGACGATGGAAAAGGGGGTTATGAACCGTGAGAATGGAGGGTAAGGTGGCAATAGTCACCCGAGGAGCCGGGGGGATAGGCGAGGCGATAGCCAGGCTCTTACCCGCGGAAACAAAGAGGAGTGGGCATTGGAATTTGAACGAATAGTCAAGGACGGAGTTGTAGTGTCTGCCAGCGACACCTTCAAGGCTGATGTCGGGATCACGGGCGAAAAAATCACAGCCGTCGGCCCCGGCCTGTCCGTTGAAGGTGCGGAAGTGGTATCTGCCGAAAGCTGTCTCGTGCTTCCGGGCTGTATCGACGTCCACACCCACCTCGACGATGCTTACGATGGCCTTCGAACCTCGGACGACTTCGAAAGTGGGACTATCGCTGCGGCCTGGGGCGGAACTACGACCATTATTGACTTTGCGACACAACTAAGGGGACAGAGACTTCAAGAGGGACTGGATGCATGGCACGAGAAGGCGGAATCCCGAGCGGCCATAGACTATGCATTCCATCTTATTGTTAGTGAGCTTTCACAGAACCAGCTCGGCGATGTGAACGGGTTGGTATCAAACGAAGGCGTGACGAGCTTCAAGCTGTTTATGGCATATCCCGGGACCTTCATGCTGGACGATGCGGCTATCCTCAAGATGCTGCTCCAGACCAAGGAAACCGGGGCACTGGTCTGTATACATGCGGAAAACGGCGGCATAATTGATGTCCTTGTAAATCAGGCCCTGGCCGACGGTCACTTCGAACCGAAATATCACGCCGTTACCAGACCGATGAGCACCGAAGTAGAAGCTACGCGCAGGGCAATTCTGCTTGCGGAGATAGCTGCAGTGCCCATCTACATCGTCCACCTCTCGGCGGCGGGCGCTCTAAAGGAGGTCAGGGAGGCCCGAGCACGCGGCCTGCCCGTATATGCCGAGACCTGCCCCCAGTACCTATTTCTCTCTGAGAGAGAGTACGAGCGGCCCGGCTTTGATGGCGCAAAATACGTTATGGCCCCACCGCTTCGCCCCCCAGGGAACGAAGGGGAGCTTTGGAAAGGTCTTGCCAGTGATGACCTGCAAATTGTTTCAACAGACCATTCTTCATTCTGTTTCCATGATCCTCGGGGCAAGAGGCTGGGCCTAGACAACTTTTCCAGCATACCTTTCGGGGCGCCAGGCATCGAAAACAGACTTGAGTTGATGCACCACGGAGCGCTCAACGAGGGCAGGATGAGCTTGACCCGTCTGGTCGACGTACTGGCCACGACGCCCGCCAAGATGTTTGGTCTTTATCCGCGGAAGGGAACCATACAGGCCGGCAGTGACGCCGACCTGGTTATCTTCGACCCAACCAAGCAAAAACTGATAAGCAGTGATACCCATCACATGCAAGTTGACTACAACCCATATGAAGGCTTCGAAATTACCGGCGCGGTGAAAACGGTTTTTCTTCGGGGAGAGACAATAGTCGCGGATGACAAGTTTCTGGGGAGGCCTGGCAATGGAAGGTTCATCAAAAGAGTTCCGGTAGACCTGAACAACAGGTGATCAACCAGTGATTCGGGAGCATAGGCTATCCGGGACCATTCAACGCTCCGTACTCGGTCATGGTGTTGCCGCCATCAACCATGAATGTAGCTCCCGTGACGAAGCTTGCCTCGTCCGAAGCTAGGAAAACCACCATCGGGGCGACATCCATAGGCATGCCAATTCTGGGAAGAGGTTGGCGGCGCAGCCGGTCACTGATGACGTCAGGCTGCCGCCAGTATTCGTCCGGGGCGTCGCCAATCATGGCTATGTCTCCGGGGACTATGCTATTGACCCGAATGCTCTCACTACCGTAGTCCAACGCGGCTTTTTTGGTAAGCATTATCACGCCACCCTTGGAGGCGTGGTACGCCACCCCTCCCCGGTGGCTGGCAGCCACACCCCAGATCGACGAGTTGTTGATGATGGAGCCGCCACCGTTCTTGATCATGACGGGAACCGCATATTTAATGCCCAGAAAAACTCCCTTGAGGTTGATGTCTATGCAGCGGTCCCACTCCTCTTCCGGTTCGTCGACCAATTTGCCCCAAGTAACGATACCGGCATTGTTGAAAAGCACGTCCAGCTTGCCGTAGGAATCGACAGCCGTGCCGATCATTCGTTGGACGTCTCCAGAATCGGAGACATCAGTCCGGACAAAGGTGGCCTGTCCTCCCTCTGATCGAATCTCTTCAATCAGAGACTCTCCAGCTTCGGCGGTGCGGCCGGCAGCCACAACCTTTGCACCCTCGCGAGCGAATAACTGGGCAGTAGCCCGTCCGATGCCAAAGGTGGCGCCGGTAATGATCGCAACTTTGCCTTCCAGTCTCATAGCTTCTTTCCAACTACGGAACCATCCTCAACGGGCTGCCAGGAACTCCAACTCCACGAGAAATTCGGGCCTGAAGAGCCCATCTACAATTTTCAGGGTGCCCGCCGCGGGCCGAGGGTCTACATCCTTGAAGAATTCTTCCCAGACCTGCATGATGCCCGCTTCATTCTTTGCATAGTCGGCGTCTTTGGTAACGCAGATGTCGATCCTAATGACATCCGATAGGCTCCATCCTTTTTGCTCCAGTAGGGCCTTGGCTTGTTCGAATATGCCCCTGGTCTGTCCTACCGGGTCTCCGGGATGTAGACAGTTGTCTTCGGCATCGCCGTCCACCCTTCCCGTGAGCACGAACATCTCGGAAAAATCAGAAACTATGAGCCCCCAGTTGAAATGATGGCTGCTGTTCGGTGCGACTTTCGAATGTACGGCTTCTTTCTTGGCCACGGCTCTCCTCTCTGGTCAAGTAGTCAATTTAGAATGAAGTTTTCCGCCAGATGTCTAGAAGTCTCAATCCCTAATCCCACCCCATCTCCCTCTGTAGTGCATCAGCAACCTTGATTAACAACCCGTCGTCAAAATGTTTGGCCACGAGCATCAACCCCACGGGCAGTCCGTTGACCTTTGCACATGGAAGCGAGATGGCAGGATGCCCCGAGGCATTAAACGGGGCGCAGTTCTTGGACACGACCGCACCACGGTCAATCCTGGTTATCCAATCCTGGTCGGGGTCGTACTTGAAGGGCAGGGTTGGCACCGTAGGCATTGCAAGAATGTCCACCTCCGAAAGCATGTCGTCATATGCCTTCCTCAAAGCGGGTCTGAGGTTCTGAGATTTGGCGTAGGCCCAGCCTCCGTAACGCTCACGGAGGTAGCTGCCCAATAGCAGGGTCAACTTTACATCAGGCGGAAGACTGTTCGCCCTGGACTCTAGTCCATCCCTTATCGCAGTGCCCAGCCCAGAGTCATAGTAGCCCAGGTGGTTGTATCCGAGCCCCCACGTCTGAAGCAGAGCGGTCGCACCTTCAGGGATCACCCCTCGGTAAATAGCCAGTGAGCTCAAGTGATACGGTATGGAGACATCCGTGGTCTCGATTCCCAAGCTGGCTACATCCGCCAATGCGCTGCGAACGGCTTCGTCAACCTCCTCTTCCGAGTCTTCCGCGCCGAAACCCTCCTTTACAATGCCTATCCGCATCCCGGCTACATCCTGGCCTAGAAAATCGGTATAGTTTTGCCGGGGAACGTGACCTTGCCTCTGGTCCAAGGGATCTTTACCAGCGATAACGTCCAACATCAGGGCAACTTTATCGACGGAACGGGCCATGGGCCCTACGTGGTCGAAGGTGGTCTCTCCGGATACTATTCCCGTGTAGGGGACGAGACCAAAGGTGGGTTTGAGTCCCACTACCCCACACCAAGCCGCCGGTATCCTGATCGAACCACCCTGATCGCAGCCCAAGGTGACGTCGATGTCGTTGTAGAAAAGGGCGGCGCCTGAACCAGCAGAGGAGCCGCCTGCCAAATACTCAGTGCTGTGCGGGTTCCGTACCGGGCCGAACACGCTTGTCTCACCGCTGCCCGACCAGGCAAAGTCGTCCATGTTCAGCATGGCGACGATGTTTCCGCCCTCGTCTAGAATTCGCTGTACTACCGTCGCATCGGTGTCGGGAATATAGTCCGAAAGAAAATGGGACCCGCAGGTCATAGGCATACGGGATACCGAAATGTTGTCCTTCACGCCAACCCTGACTCCGGACAGCTTGCCTGACCCGGAGCCTTTGACCATACATCGGCGTAGGATAGCATTGTAGGGATCTTTGCCAGGGCCGGGCCTTTGCCCGAAGTCCCGGGGTCCCGTAACTGGTGCTGGGACGGCTGAAGACAGCCTGTCAAGGGCCTCCAACTCACTGAATATCCCTTGGAGCAGGAGGTTAAACCCGTCCAACTCCTCTTCTGTCAGGTCAAGGTAGTTCTTGGACGCGGCATCGAGCAAATCTTGCTTTTCTGGTGGCGATATGTCCATTATTTTTCCGATGGGATATCGGCTTCG
Organism: Dehalococcoidia bacterium; assembly: GCA_965197585.1. GTDB lineage: Bacteria > Chloroflexota > Dehalococcoidia > Plut-88900 > Plut-88900 > Plut-88900. The sequence continues at coordinate 146,934 of OZ240215.1, read as the reverse complement.
ACCTTCCATGGCCGGTGGTCGTCATCCTCCACTTCAAAGTCCCAGGCCATTATCCTGTCGGGCCTGAAGTACATCACTATGCGATTCTCGGAAGTTGCCGCCAGAGTATATTCGGCGTACTTGGTTCCTTCCTCGTACCCGTAGTAATTGACGGCTATTCGACGGTCTACTTCATCGGCTCCCTCATCGGTGAACTGGGCCGAACCTTCCAGAACAACCTCCTTGTAAGCTACTTTAGAGGCGTCGTCTTTCGTCAACCAGCGGGCGTCTTCGGTGGCGACGATGGCCAATGAGACGCGCGGGTCTCGACGGGCGTTTTTATACTTGACCCGGGTATCGGTGAGGCTTATGCGGACCAAGTCATCGCCTTCGTCATATTCGTACCAAACGACGGTCAGATGAGAAGTGCCGTCTTTTCGTAGCGTGCCCAGAACGGCAGGGTTGGGTCGCTTGATGAATTCCTTAAGAGGTTCACTCAATTCTCTGACCGACTTTAGCCTCTTTGCCAACGTTCTACTCCGGATGGGTCGTTCATAGGGCTACGCGTTCCCAGAGACTTGCAGCCCCGTTCAGTGGTGGTTTGTCCAGGAATTGAATGCCAAAGGCACGTTGGGCACGGGTCCCGGTCTAGCTGATACCGGGACCCGTGCTACAACGTTTTATCACTTCTGCTTTGGCACGCCTATTTGTATTTCAAGCTTATCTGGTTTGTAGGATTGTAGACCAGCGTTCCTGGGCGGCATCTGCGGTGGCCCCGGCCCAGGAGGAGTCGAGGAAGAGGCCGTACTGGGCGTTGTCGGGGGCAGTGGGCAGGGCATCCCTGATGTGATCCCAGGCCGGGTCATCGAGGAGTGGCAGGGCCTTCTGGTTCACGGGCCCATAGGGAATGTACAGGGACTCCCTGGCATTGACGTCCGGGAAGGACATCCAAGCTAGGAAGAGTTGGGCCATCTCCCATCTCTCTGCATCGAGTTCTTTCAGCCCATTGGGGACGAAGTAGTAGTCGGCGTCCATGACGTGGCCGCACTCCCAGCAGATGTTGATGGGCGCATCGTCGGCCACTACCGCGTCGTAGATGCGGCCGTTCCAGGTGGTGCAGAGATCCAATTCACCGGCTATCAAGAGGGCTGGGCAGTCGGATCCGCTGTCCCAGGTGATGAAGTCGCTGCCGGCTCTCGATACGAAGTCGTCGAGGTAGGTCCAAGCCTCCTCCATCTGGGCGTCGGTGAGGCTGGAGAGCGAAGCAAGGGCACCAGGGTTTTCGAAGACCTCGGGGTGCTGGGCTATGTAGGCGAGGTGCGGGTTGATCTGCCAGAAGCTCCACATACCCCGCTTGCCAGGGAATTCTTCCAGGTCGAAAAAGTCGGCCATTGTGGAGGGTTGAGGGCCGGAATCGGGGAAGGACTCGGTGCTGTAAGCGACTACGGTGGAGAAGATGTCTCCGCCACCGGCGATGTAGGGTTTACCAGCCTCTACCAAATCGGGGAAGTGGTCTCGTAGGTCGATGACGGAGTAATCGAGCTCTGCAGCGTGGCCCGAACGGCCTAGCTGGATTGCAACGTCAATGCCCCATACCCCTATGTCTACGGTGATGTTGCCTGTCTCGGACATGCCGCGAATCTGACCGACGATGGATGATGTAGTGTCCTCGACGATCTCGATGCCAAATTCTTCCTGGAAGGGGATGTAATAGGCCTTGCGGTGGGCCGCTTGCCAAGCGCCGCCGCCGTCCAGGACGCTGATGCTTTTGCCCCTGTACTTGCCTAGCTCGGCCTCGATCTCGGCCCTGGTAGCAGGGGCGTCTTCGGTCCACTCGTTCCTGGGCCTCAGCGTCGTGCCAGGTGCTTCAGGTTGTTCTTGTCTCAGCAGGATAGAAGACCAACGTTCCTGGGCAGCATCTGCGGTGGCCCCGGCCCAGGAGGAGTCGAGGAAGAGGCCGTACTGGGCGTTGTCGGGGGCAGTGGGCAGGGCATCCCTGATGTGATCCCAGGCCGGGTCATCGAGGAGTGGCAGGGCCTTCTGGTTCACGGGTCCATAGGGGATGTACAGGGACTCCTGGGCGTTGATGTCCGGGAAGGACATCCATGCCAGGAAGAGTTGGGCCATCTCCCATCTCTCGGCGTCAAGTTCTTTCAGCCCGTTGGGGACGAAGTAGTAGTCGGCGTCCATGACGTGACCGCATTCCCAGCAGATGTTGATGGGCGCATCGTCTGCGACTACGGCGTCGTAGATACGACCGTTCCAGGTGGTGCAGAGATCCAGTTCACCAGCTATCAAGAGGGCTGGGCAGTCGGAGCCGCTGTCCCAGGTGATGAAGTCGCTGCCTGCTCTCGCGACGAAATCGTCGAGGTAGGTCCAGGCCTCCTCCATCTGGGCGTCGGTGAGGCTGGAGAGCGAAGCAAGGGCACCAGGGTTATCGAAGACCTCGGGGTGCTGGGCAATGTAGGCGAGGTGGGGGTTGATCTGCCAGAAGCTCCACATACCCCGCTTGCCGGGGAATTCTTCCAAGTCGAAGAAGTCAGCCATAGTGGAGGGCTGGGGGCCGGAATCGGGGAAGGACTCGGTGCTGTAGGCAACTACTGTGGAGAAAATGTCTCCCCCGCCGGCGATGTAGGGTTTACCGGCCTCCACCAGATCGGGGAAGTGGTCTCGCAGGTCGATGACGGAGTAGTCGAGTTCTGCGGCGTGGCCCGAGCGGCCAAGCTGGATGGCGACGTCAATGCCCCAGACACCGATGTCCACGGTGATGTTGCCGGTCTCCGACATGCCGCGGATCTGGCCGACGATGGAGGAGGCGGTGTCCTCGATGATCTCGATGCCGAACTGCTCCTGGAAGGGAATGTAATAAGCCTTGCGGTGGGCGGCTTGCCAAGCGCCGCCGCCGTCTAGGACGCTGATGCTCTTACCCCTGTACTTCCCCAGTTCAGCTTCTATCTCGGCCCTGGTAGCAGGAGCCTCCTCGGTCCACTCACTCCTCGGCCTCAGGGTAGTGCCAGGCGCTTCGGGCGTGGGAGCTACCGCGACGGAAGTAGCCGTACCGGGAATTTCTTCTGGATCATCGTCACCGCATGTTGCGAATACCAGCAGGGCCAGCAACGTGATGCTTAGAATCCCGATGTACAGGAGCCGCTTTTGCCAAGGTCCCTTCCGATTAGCCACGAATTGTTTCACTGGATCCTCCTCATAAACAACGGCCCCAACTGCCCCAAGGATTGTGATGGGCAGACCTTAGAACGGCACATAAAAGACTCCTATTCGGTATCGGTAAGCAATACGGGTCACAATGGACGGTAACTGCATCGCGCTGAAGCAATTGGAGCGTTTCCGGTGTGATGCATCCGAGGAGGAAGTGGGAGGGAGAAGGTTAGGGCAGTAGAGGCAAGATCACGGAAACGATAGGCCAGCAAGGAATTAGGTGAGGGACAAATAAGTGAAGACCACATACACCTCCTGGCATCCTGCCCACGGCCTAGCGGGATGCTAGCACACTGTCTTTGTTTACTACAAGTCCTGTAATGTTCTGTCGTATTGAGTGTAGTTATCTTGGGGTACGTAATAAGAGGAATGTCGGATGCCACAGATAGTGACTGAAGTGACGTTGCAGCACGTGTCCTTTGGTTACGCCGCGGAGCTCACCGCAGATACCCTCGTTTGACGCATACGTGAATAGGTAATCTGCATCCGAAGGAGGTCTCAAGCTAGATTCTGTGTGACAATCTCCGAGTGATTATTTGCGGTGGTGGCGATGTATCCAAGCGACTTGCTTGTCATGACAGCTTCAGGCGAAACTCGGAAATGGTAATGCCTACAGTCAAACACAGTTCAACAAACTGGACAAAATCAAGAACTTTCGCATTGATATGTGTTCTGAACTTGTAGTCGGAATCCTATCCTGCCACATCGGGGGAAACCACCAAGAACCGACGGAGCAGGCCAACCGGTAGCCGAGGGAGAAGCCAGAAGCCAGAGGCACCTGCTGAAGCAGGACCCTCTGGCTTGCTGGAGACTGCCGGACTATTCGGCTTTACCGATCCGGAACATCTTTGTGGAGCAGACTGGGCATACACCCTGAGTGGCCGGGCGCCCATTCTTCATCGTAACGGACTGGGAGTTGTTCATCTCCCTCTTGGACCTGCACTTCACACAATACGCTTCCAAGGCATTCCTCCAAACCTGAATTGGTAGGGCCTATCCTACAATATGATCATGTGTGAGTCTGCAATTACCCCTCCCAATTTCACCTCTCTTGGAGAGAAGAATGCTGTATGTGTTTCCCGATGCCAATAACTTGCGAACTAACAATCGCCAAGACTAAAAAATGAATCCTCGGTCAGCTAGATTTCCGAAGTGGAATTCAGTTCTGCTGCCCAGGAGTAGTGCAGAGTTTGATGTCTATTGCGAAACAGCCGTGAACATTCACGGTACAGAATAGACACGAAATACTCAGGTACTCGTGGGCGGTGGACTTGAGGCCAGCACGTAGTCGGACGACACCATTCGTGGGGGCTGCTATCGTTCTTGAGGGGGACCCGTCGTCTCCCCCCTCGGCATCACGAGCCAAATGGGCAGTTCGAGCCTCATGGGATGGGTTAGACAGAGTTGGGAGCCGGCCTCGGGTGGGCACCCAATCAAAGCGAAAGGCTGGTGGGCCAGCGGCGCAACTGTACCCTCGGGCTCGTGTCTCCACTTGGTTGGGCAGGAACGCCACCGTCAACTCGAACGTGGTACTGCCTGCGGTCAACTCAGGCCCACCTAGGTGGAATCGAACCCTGCGCAGCTTCTCTGAATAAGTTAGTATTACGGGCGACCATGTAAAGGGTGTTATCCCAAAGGCTCCACTTTTTCTATATCTGGTGTTCCACTACTGGAAACTCGCAACTCTACAACGAATTAAAAGGTTCTGGTACAGTCTCCCTTGGCCACCAACGTGCACTCGTACTAATCATTTGCGCTGATGGGGTGGTAACAAATGTGGGAAGTCATAGTCGGAAGCCGTAATTTTATAGCTAAATCCCACTCCCTCCGCCATCCACGCTACGAGAGTCAGGTTTATAGCATCGATTTGGGGATTATGCCTTGAGCACCACAGTACTGATCATCGGGCTGGGCGACGTGGGCGCCTGGGCACTGGAGTTCCTGGCTCGGGAGCCTGGTGTAGGCGCCATAGCCGTTGCCGACCTACGCGCCGACTGGGGGCGATACCGCACCAATCTCGCTGCCATCGGCGCGTCAATGAACGGCCATGACAAGTCCTTCGCATTCCACCCTGTCAATCTAAGCAATGTGTCTCAGACCGCAGCAGTCCTCGCCGACGTCAAGCCGGACGTGGTGATCAACATATCATCTCTGCTTTCTCCCAGGTCCGTTACCGAGCAGCTATCCCGAGTCCCGGGTGAGGCCGGAGAGCAGGCCCGGGCGGCCCTGACCATCGGGGCACAGCTGCCCTGGCACCTAGCTCCCGCCTACAACGTGATGAAGGCTCGGGACAGCGCCACACCCGATACGCCGGTCGTCAACGTATCCTTTGCCGACGTTGTAAACCCGATGCTCTGGAGCGCGGGGCTCGGGGCGGTGTGCGGGGCGGGAAACTGCGAGCATTTGGCCTACGAGATACGCCGTACCGTCGCCGCAGAGCACGAGTGCACCGCAGACGCCGTTCAGGTCTTCCTTGTTAGCGGCGGCAGCGCCATGCTCCATGCTGGACCCAGCAAGATGCCCTACTTTCTCAAGCTCTCGGTAGACGGTAAAGACGTCACATCGAACTACGACCCGAAATCGCTCATCGAGGCGGCCATGCGAAGCCGTTTCTTCCCCGTCGAAGGCTATCCACCCCTGTTCCCAACCCCCGCGGCCTCGGCGGTAAAGAATGCCCTTGCAATTGCTCAGGACAGCCGGGAGCTTATGACTGTAAATTCACCTCTTGGGCTGCCAGGCGATTATCCAGTCAGGCTTGGGACAGATGGCGCAGAACTGGCCCTTCCTGAGGAGTTATCTCGGGGGGAGGCGGAAAGGATCGGGCGAGCGGCTCTGCCCGTATTCGGCATCTCCGAAGTGCAGGGAGACGGGACTGCTCTATATTTAGAGGAGACCCGTGGCCGGCTGAAAGACCTATTAGACTACGACTGTCCCAGCATTCACCCGTCTGAGGCTTGGGATCGGGCGCGGGAGCTGATGCAGGCGTATCGGCGCTTTCTGGAGCGCGTGACCTAGGAAACCTCTGAACAAGTATAGGGGCATAGGTAATAGTAAGATAAGGAGAGTAAGGCCAAAGCTGAGGTGAGATTTGATGAAGCAGCCGACATTTGCAGACTTGGAATACGAGGGCAAGAAGCGAAAGACCCGCCGGGAGATATTTCTGGAGCGGATGGAGGACCTGGTTCCATGGGGAAAGTTAGAGGAGCGAATCCGGCCCTACTATTGCAGGGCAGGCCGTGGACGGAGGCCCTACGAGTTGTCGGTGATGCTGCGGATACACTGCGTGCAGCTGTTCTACAACCTGAGCGATCCGGGCATGGAGGACATGCTCTACGAGGTGGAGTCGGTGAGGCGGTTCACAGGTCTGAGGCTGTCCGGCCCCTTGCCTGACGAGACTACGATACTGAACTTCCGCCATCTGCTGGAAGAGCAGGAGTTGGGTCGGGGGCTGTTCGAGGAGATCAACCGTCATCTGGAGTCTCGGGGACTGAGGCTCAGGGAGGGTACGATTGTGGATGCGAGCATCATCGAGGCGCCGGCGTCTACGAAGAACCGTGCTGGAGAGCGAGACCCCGATATGCACCAGGTGAAGAAGGGGAAGGAGTGGCACTTCGGTATGAAAGTGCACATTGGTGCAGACGCTGACACGGGGGTGGTGCACAGTATGAGTACGACAGCTGCGAACGTGCATGACGTGACGGAGGCGCACCGGCTGCTGCATGGAGGGGAGAGGCGAGTGTGGGGAGATGCGGGATATCAGGGAGTGGAGAAGCGGGCGGAGAATCGGGATATGGATGTGGAGTGGCGGGTGGCGATGAGACCTGGACGGCGTCGGAAACTGAGGGCGGGGAGCTGCGAGGCCTTGGCGGAGAAGAGCAAATCATCCATCAGGGCTAAGGTGGAGCATCCGTTCCTGTACGTGAAACGGCACTTCGGCTACGCCAAGGTCCGCTACAGGGGCCTGTACAAGAACACGCAACGGGTGGCGATGCTGCTGGGGCTGGCCAACTTGGTAAGGGCCGAGCGCCACTTAGCGGTGTGACGGAGGAGCAGTGTGGTCAAATCCGGGTTGATGGTGACTGGATGCCCTGACAGGCCAGAACATAGGATGCAAATAAGCCACCGGGACGCAACATTACGACCCAACCTCTCCCCAAAACTCCATGCAAGACAACCTAAGCTGGTTTACAGTGAGTTGTTCAGAGCTTCCCTAGATCTTCCGGCTCCAACAACACTCGAAGAACATGCTGAATTGGGCCCGTAGGATAGATCGTAGTTGGCTAGTGCTAGCCACTGCCTTCGTGGTTATCTTCTTCAACAGCGGGTCTCGGATGGCTTTCGGTGTAGTACTCAAGCCTCTTGAGGCGGACTTGGGCTGGAGTCGGGGCCCCCTTTCCCTGGTACAGACCACTTATATGGTGGTCTCGGCACTTACTATGCCGCTGGCGGGGCGTTTCGCAGACAGGTACGGCTTTCGGCTGATCATTGCGGCCTTTGTTCTGGTCATGGCCGCGGGCGCCGGATTCACCGGATTCGTGAAAGCCCCGTGGCAGCTTTTCCTGCTCTACGGGGTGGTATTTGCGGTCGGGAGCGGAGGCTCGAACCTGGGCGTCATGATCGTCCTCGTGAGCCGCTGGTTCCCGAACAATCCGGGCAAGGCCAATAGCACCGCAATTACCGGCGGCGCCATAGGACAGCTGGTAATAATCTCGCTATTGTCGTCCGTTCTGCTCGACTGGGGCTGGAGGACCTCATACATGATCATTGGGTTGATGATACCCACCCTCAGTGTGCCGATGACCTTGGCCTTCATCCGCTCCCGTCCCAAAGTGCAAGAGGCCACCGGGTCGGTAGAGAAAGCAAACCAGAGTGCGGAGAGTCGAACTCCTGAAACCGGCATCGCCTACAAACAGGTTGTAACCTCCCGGAAGTTCCTCACGCTGATATTCATGTTATCCATCTGCGGCTTCCAGGACTTCCTTGTCAGCACGCATATCGTCGCCTTTGCAACCGATCAGGGACTCACCCCTTTTCTGGCCGGCAATTTGCTGGCGATTATGGGAGTAATGGGAATGTTCGGAGTGCTGGTCTCGGGGTACCTTTCCGATGCCTTTGGGCCTGGCAAGCCCTCCGGGGTGTGCTTCCTAATAAGAATCGTGATCTTCGCCCTAGTTGTGACTTCCACCTCCCCCGCGGCTGTTATCGTCTTCGGCCTTCTTTACGGGTTTACATTCCTTATGACCGCTCCACTCGCCCCGATATACCTGGCTCGGGGTTTCGGCGTCAGGAATCTGGGAGCGCTTACGGGAACAGCCAACATGGTGCACCAGATGTCGGGGGGGTTGGGCGCCTTCATAGGCGGGCTAATGTTCGACAATAGCGGCGACTATCAAGATGTTTGGCTCTTGGCATTAATCCTCTCGGTAGTCGGGTATATAGCTGTACTCGCGATCCGGGACCGGCCCCTTCTATCGATGCCCTCTCCCAAGCTGGAAAAGGGCTAGCAGGAAACATACGCCTCATTCCGACTTAATGGACAGGTCATAGCCTGTCAGATATCATAATCGCCGCTCGTTAAAGGAGCCTAAAATGAAAATTCACGAATATCAGGCCAAGATCCTGCTGGCCCAGTACAAAGTCCCTGTACCCGAAGGTCGCGCTACTGAGACCCCGGAGCAAGCCGCCGAGATCGCCCGCGAATTGGGCGGACGAGTCGTCGTCAAAGCGCAAGTCCACGCCGGGGGCCGGGGCAAGGCGGGGGGCATAAAGGTAGCCGATACGCCGGAGGAGGCCGCGGCCCACGCAAAATCGCTGCTAGGGACCCGGCTCGTCACCCATCAGACCACTGCGGAAGGCGTACCCATCGGGAAAGTGCTTGTCGAAAAGGCTGCGCCGGAGGGCAAGGAGCTGTACGTCGGAATCGTCATCGACGGATCAGCAGGCGTGCCGGTAATCATGGCCAGCGAAGCGGGAGGCATGGAGATAGAGGAGGTCGCTGCGGCCACCCCTGAGAAGATACTCAAGGAGCGGGTCGACCCAACTATCGGGCTTCAGCCCTTCCAGGGCCGGCGCCTAGCCTATGGTCTTGGGCTTGGGGACAAGCAGGTCCGCCCAGCCGGGGCCATATTCGCGGGGCTGTACCGGCTAATGCGGGAGAAGGGATGCTCGCTTGTCGAGATTAACCCGTTGATCCTGACCGGAGACGGGTCGCTGATGGCACTGGACGCCAAGGTGGATTTCGATGACGACGGCCTTTTCCGTCACCGGGACGTACAAGACCTGCGAGATGATTCCCAAGAAGACCCCCTGGACGTACAAGCCAACGAATATGACATCAACTACATCAAGCTCGACGGCGACGTGGGGTGCATGGTCAATGGGGCGGGTCTCGCGATGGCTACCATGGACATTATCCAGCTTCTCGGGGCTGCGCCGGCCAACTTTTTGGACGTGGGCGGTGGCGCCAATGAAGAGAAGATCGCCCAGGCCTTCAAGCTCCTGGTGTCGGACCCCAAAGTGAAGAAGGTGCTGGTAAACATCTTCGGCGGCATCCTTCGTTGCGATGTGGCTGCCCGGGGCATTGTGGCAGCGGCCAGGGAGGTCGACGTGGACATGCCGGTGGTGGTGAGGATGAGGGGAACGAACGTCGATGAGGGACGGCAGATTCTCGAAGATTCGGGGCTGAACATCGCCTTCGTCCCCGACCTCCAAGGCGCCGCCCAGAGGATAGTTGCAGCCCAGAACTCCCGCTAAGGAATTATACAAATGAGCATTCTAGTAGACGACAATACACGGCTGATGGTCCAGGGCATCACCGGCAGAGACGGCAGCTTTCACGCCATGCGCTGCCGAGACTACGGCACGAACCTGGTCGCCGGGGTGACTCCGGGCAAAGGGGGAACGGACGTGGAGGGGGTGCCGGTATACAACTCCGTGTCCCAGGCCGTTGCCGAGACGGATGCAAATGTCGCCCTGATTTTCGTTCCCGCCCCTTTCGCTGCGGACGCTATCCTAGAGTCCGCCGATGCAGGAGTGCCCCTGATCATCGCCATCACCGAGGGGCTACCCGTGCTGGACATGGTCAATGTGGGCAAGTATCTGAAGGACAAGCCCGTCCGCCTGATCGGCCCCAACTGCCCAGGAGCGATATCCCCCGGATCCAAGGCCAAGGTGGGAATCATGCCGGGCAACATACACATGGCCGGTCGAGTCGGCATCGTCTCCCGGAGCGGCACCCTCACCTACGAGGCCGTCGCTCAGTTGACCGAGCTCGGGATTGGTCAGTCAACGTGTGTGGGCATTGGTGGAGACCCGATAATCGGGTCTGACTTCGTGGAGATTCTCGGTCTTTTCCAAGAGGACGACGAAACCGAAGCTATAGTGATGATAGGAGAGATAGGCGGGTCTCGGGAGCAGGAGGCAGCGGCGTTTATCAAGAGCAATATGACCAAGCCGGTGGTCTCGTTTATCGGAGGCGCTACCGCACCTCCCGGGCGTCGGATGGGTCACGCCGGGGCCATCATCACTGGCGAGAGTGGCACCGCCAAGGCTAAGGCACAGGCTCTCAGTGACGCGGGTGCCACGATTGCCTATAGTCCTGCTGAAATCGGGATCACGATGCAGAAGGTACTTAACTCTCGCTAACACTCTGCATCAGCTAGTCCATTGGGAGCGGCAGAGTCCCCTCTGTTGATAGCTACTACCCAATCTGCTATCTTCTTAGTCCGCGATTCGCTCAAGTGGGGCTGTAGCTCAGCTGGGAGAGCACCTCAATGGCATTGAGGGGGTCAGGGGTTCGAATCCTGCCAACACACCGAGCAGAGAGCAAATAGAGGAAGATTTCGCCTGGTTTGCCGATTGGGTTGACGACGAAGACAGCGACATAGTGTATTGGAGCAGTGGCTCAGACTGTCCCCAGATGCTTATCGCCGGAGAGGTCGACATGTGCTCTGCCTGGAACGGTCGAATCTTTGATGCGGTGGAAGGTGAAGGCGCTCCCTTGGGCATCTGCTGGGAATGCGGCCACATCATTAATATAAGCGGATGGGACATGGTCAACGGCATGAAGGAGTTGCATCCCGAAAGGTACGAGTTGGGCAACCTGGTCATCGCCTGGGTAACCTTCGCCGAGATCAACGTTCAGATGTCCAAATACATCTCATATGGGCCGGTCAACCGGAAAGCCATACCATTGTTGGACGACCCTGCCTTTGACGATGTACGAGACGAGCTGCCCACCTCGGCGGCAAACGCCCCCTACGGAATCATCCTGGATGAGGTCTATTTGGGAGAAATTCTGGACTGGGCTGAGGAGATGTATATCACCGCAACCCAGTAGCAAAGAGCAGGTCCAAACTAGAATAAGTAGAAGCTGTTGACATCGGACACAACCGGCTTGGCTTCATCGTATCCTGCCTGAGAACGGCAGGATACGATGAATGACCTGCAGGGTCATATCGCCTGATAGCCACATCGACTTGGGGATGATGCCTCACGATGAGTTCATGTCTAGCGCGCCGCCGCATTTGAAGGCTAAAATCCCGAGGGTGGTCGAGAGTAATGAAGGTCCTATGTAGGTTGTGGGGATCTAGCTGTTGAGGCGGAAGGGGTGGACGGCAAACCAGTGCCTCTTGGTGGGTATTCACAGGAGGGGCGTGTTAAAGAGTTGTGCCGAGTAGATGGTCGGGATGACGGTCGCCGCTAATCCGCGCACTGACACCCTTATGTACTCATTAGATGAAGGAGGGCATTACACGATAATGCCCATTCCCTCACGTCCAACTCTGACCCACCAACACTATTCCCACTCCTGCTCGTTATTGTCCCAGATCACCTTTATTTCGTAGTTCCTAGTGCCTTCCGCAGTCTGTTCAGCCAGACTACGTCTCTCTGATAGCAGATATTTGTTGCGCACGAATAAGGCGATGTTCTAGGGATTTTTCGTCGGGCTGGAGGATTCTCCATCCTCTGCGCCGCAGGAGGCCGGCTCGGGTTGATGGTCTTCTGTTGGACTTCCACGCTCTGATTCCTGTTCAGTTGTCGCTTCTTCCTTCAAAGGAGAGGACTCAACATCCACAGTGGGGGCACGCTGTTTCCGAATCCGATTTCTTAAGCCTACTATGAGTTTTATGATCCCCATCAGAAGCCGCAACACAAATTCCAGGCCAATGAGGAACAAAAGGTAGTACAAGATGTTTTCGGTGTAGTCTCCTGCCCCTTTGAGAGAGTCAAGGGAATCGGAGACGGAGAAGAATGACGCATCGATGAGGAATACACCGAGGACTGCGAAGGGCAGCATCTTGGCGAGGTCTCGGGATAGGTCCTCCTTGTAATAGGCTGCGACTCGGATTGCACTGACCGTGGCAAGGGCTATCAACAGCGTATCCGCGAAGGTTTGCTCTTTAGAGAGGAAGGCCAATACAAGAGTGAGGACTGCGAACCAGAAGAATGCGAATACCGGAAACAGAATGAGATATTTCGCCACGTACAAAGTAAAGTGGAGCGAAGATCGTATCCATCGGTGACTCGACTCTTCATACCTGGACAGGTCCAGGTCAAACACATCCCGAGCAGCCACAAACCGATAGAACTTGAAGACAAAGATTGCATAGGCAGCCATGCCCAGAACGTAAATCGAGACCGGCCACAGCAAATCTAAGGCCTCATTAAGGTCCAGTCCCTTGGTGAAGATGTCGTTAATGTCCATAAGGCTTCCGTTAGACGGTAGAAATCCCCAGTTTAGGCGTACCTGTAGGACCGAGATACAAACCCAGCCCTTGTCCGATGTGAATCCTGAATAATTTGGAAGGAGTCACGAGCGTTAATGACTTTCCATTTATGCAGCGGGCGTAAGATTCACACTCTTCCTAAACATACTGATGCAACCTCGCTAGTTGTAACACAAATCGGGAGGGGCCAACAGGCCTGGGCCTTGAGCACGCCGGGAATGGATGGTACGTCCATTGACCTATCTGCAGGTCTGTCCTATATCACCGGTTTCGTCCAGCAGTCGATTATCGGTGACAACGTACAGTAGAAATGTACACTGTAATTGATACGGATTTTAGCAGAACTCCCTTCTTCTACAGCGCTTCGGCTCTCATAAATTAAGCCTTGGTCACTAGCCCATACCGGCTGTGATATCCTAGCTACTAGAGAATTTTCAAAGGCAATTTCTGGAAGTTCCAGACGATTCCAGGAGCCGTTTTCTGCATGCGATTCTTCATAGATAGATGGCGGCGCATCGGCACACGACTGTATCTAGCTTTGGGATTTGCTGTGGCACTGACGCTAATCTCCGGTGGGGTTGCCGTCTACTACTTCGAGCAGAGCGGAGACCATAACTACCGGGTCCAATCGGAGTCGGTGCCGGCTTTGGAGTCGTCCTGGATAGCCGCTCGTGAGGCGGAACGCTTACGGATTCTGGGGCTCGAGGTGGTGGCCGACGCTGAATCCGGCTTCCAACGCCAGGATACTGAAGCCATCGCCAGGTCTCTACAAAGGTTGGAGACCGCCTTGGAAAGCGTGAGCGGTGTGCCGACCCTAGCAACCGAAGCCCAGGCCGTCAGCGATACGGCCTATGACCTGGCCGAGGTTATAGACAGTCTAGTACTAGCCCGCGATGCCTTGCTGACGGCAAACGACCTCGCATTCGATTACCGGTTACGCCTGGCAACAACCTCCTCGGATATCGGGGAGTCAGAGGCTGCACTGTCGGTGCTGCGGCAGGCATTGCAAGCTCCGGATGATCCATCCCTTCAGGGGATGCTGGAGAGGTTTTTAGGCATACATGCAACCGGCATAGACCCAGCGGTGTCATCTTTGGGCGAAGGTGCGGGGGTCTTCTACATCCGCGGCCAACAGCTGGTACTGGAAACCAACATCAGGGAGCTGGCAGCATCCTTCGACGGGTCGAGTGCCGCATTAGAAAGCTCAGTGACGGCGCTGCTGACTGCATCCAGCGAGCATTCCTCAGAAGCGCTGGGACTTGCCGTGAGCAGTTTTGACGAAGGCCGAACGCTGTTGGCAGGTATCAGCGTAATCAGCGTGATTGCGGCGACTTTGGCAGCCTGGATCTGGGTAGGCAACGGTATGGTCAGGCGGCTTTCCCGCATGTCTGATCGCATGAGGAAGATGGCCGACGGAGACCTGGAGACTCCGGTGCCAGAAGTGGGCCGCGACGAGATTGGAGAATTGGCCAACGCCCTGGAAGTCTTCAGACAGCAAGCCCTGGAAGTCCAGCGTTTGAATTTGGTCGAGAAGCTATACGAAGAGCTGCGTGTGACCAACGCAGAACTGAAACGGGTCCAGGCCCGGCTGGTGGCCCAGGAGAAACTGGCGGCTTTGGGTGAGCTGGTGTCGGGGGTGGCGCATGAGATCAGTAATCCGTTGAACTTCGTCAATAACTTCTCCGAAGGCTCTCTCGAACTGTACAGTGAACTAACGGAGATGCTGGACAACTACAGGGATAGAATGTCAAAGGACGATACCGCCTTACTGGATGACATCACCCAGGAGATGACCGCAAGCCTCAATCGCGTCCTTTCCAACGGTGGGCGTGCCCTGGCAATTGTCGAACGGATGCGGGGGTTGGGTGTCACGGGCGGAGACCCCGTTGTGGTCGGCTTGAATGAAGTATTGCGGGAGGCGGTGAATTCGGGGTGCAACACCTTTAATGCCCAGTGGCAGGACTTCTCAGTGGAACCAGTTCTTGACCTGGATAAATCTGTAGGTGAGACGACGTTGGTCGAAAGAGATTTCTCCGAGGCGCTGCTAAATCTGGTTTCGAATGCTTTCTATGCCATGGACCAGAAACGGCAGATCTCGGAAGGCTATGAACCAGTTCTGGCCGTTTCAAGTCGTCGGGTCGGTGATATGGTGGAGATACGAGTGCGGGACAACGGCACCGGAATATCCGATGATGTGCTTGGACGTATATTCAACCCGTTCTTCTCGACACGGGACGGAGCAGCAGGGGCAGGGTTAGGTCTTCCTCTAGCGGCCGACGTGGCCCGCAGGTTCGGGGGTGATCTATCCGTGGACACTGTATTCGGTGAATACGCCGAGTTCATCATGACGCTACCAATTACGACAGACAGCCCTTCTGTGCCTGAGATGGAAGAAAGTCTGTTGCAAGGGTCTGTCTAACAGGCCCTTATGCCACACATTCCCTGTTCGGCATCTCGTCTTTACCCTTAGCGTTTCCGCGCTATCAGGTAGGAGAATACGCCAAGGGCGAAGGCACTGGTGACAGCCTGAATAACTATTAGGGTGGTCCGTCTCCGCGGGCTGGAAGCAATACCCCCCAACGTGTTGCGGATGCGCGGTATGGCGTCGCCGATTACGGGTGCCGCAGGCTGCTCCAAATCTTGCAAGTCGGTTTGAGGCGTCGATTCTCCCCCGGGAGTAGATAGCGGCGCGGCAGTAGGGATGGCGGTGGGTGTGGGTGTGGGGGCCGAAGTAGGTGTCGGAGCGGGAACGGGAGTGGGAACCGGAGTCGGTGTTGGGGTGGGGGTGGGGGTTGGCGTGGGCGTTGGGGTGGGGGTTGGCGTGGGCTTTGGGGTTGGCGTGGGCGTTGGGGTTGGCGTGGGCGTTGGGGTTGGCGTGGGCGTTGGGGTTGGCGTGGGCGTTGGGGTTGGCGTGGGCGTGGGAATCGGAGTGGGTGGCGGCGTCGGAGTTGGGGTGGGAGTTGGCATCGGTGTCGGAGTGGGTGTAGACGTAGGAAGGGGAGTGGCAGTTGGCCTGGGCCGTGGAGTTGAGGTTGGTATAGGGCGAGGAGTGGGCGTTGGCGTAGCAGTGGGAGGCGGTGGAGGTGGTGGAGGTGGCGGAGGTGGTGGAGGTGGCGGCGGCGGTGGTGGCGGAGGGGGGTCACCATCAAGGAGACTGCACCATGATCTGGGGTCGCTTCCACAGGGGAACTGGCATTCCGCGCCTCCACTGCTGACGGCACATGTCGTCACATTGATAGACGGATCGGAAGGGGGTATAGGCAGACCGCTGCTATCGCAACTGGTAGTGGCATGGTTGCTCTCGCCGTCTTCGTCGTAGTAGTAGTACGTGCACTCCAAAGACTCTTGAGCATTGGCACGCATCGTATAGCCAATCCCAATCGTGAGGATGACGATGGCAATGAGAATGCCGCCTAAGGCGTATTTCATGCAACTAACTCGAGATTCTTCAATGCGGACACTGGCCTACCAGTGCTTCGATTTAGTCATCTAAGTATTAAATCAGGGTTTTCCGGCCTTTGTTCTTCAGACATAACAGCCCAAACAATGTGCCGGTGACTGTGGTTTATCTTGAATTTATCTTAGGCCTTCGTCTGTGAATACGTCCTCTTTAGTCTCGTTTTGCGCTGCGCAACCCGGCGCACGAATTGGTGCTCTCATCGGATCGATCAGAGTGCCTTAAGGATAGAACTGCCCTGTGTTCGAAGAGCCTTGGCCGTCCGTTCGAGGCCCATAGAACTTTGGTTATATTTCTGAGCCTGTTCACAATAGGATTATATCCCCTCATCCCAACAGTCGACCAATTGGTCTAACGTTGCAGCAGGAATAGAAGGTTTCCAAACTCTCATCTTTGACACCCAGGCGCGGCAGGCATATCATCCCCTCCTGAAATCGGGGCTCGGGCCCCGTAACCGAGAAGGAAAGAGGACCAAAGATGCATCACTGGCAAGAGTTCAACGTCGACGGCATATTTTCGTACAAAGACAATTTGAAGATTGCCCATGCGGTGAGGACGGGCAACACCGTGTACATCTCGGGGCAGGTAGCACTGGATGTTGACGGGAACGTGGTGGGCGAGGGAGACGTAGAGGCGCAGGGAGACCTGATCTGGGAGAACATTGGTAAGGTGCTGGAGGCGGCCGGGGCGTCGATGGACGACGTAGTCAAGGTGTTCCAGTTCGTAGTCGGGGCGGATAACTTCGCGGGGATGTCCAGGTCACGGCGCAAAGTATTAGGAGAGGCGCCCTTGAGGGCCATCACGGCGATAGTAGTCTCGGGGCTGGTAAAACCCGAGCTTCTGCTGGAAGTGGACGTGATTGCGGAGATAGGCCAATGAGCTCGGCAGAGACAGGGTCAAAACACTGGACCAGCTATACGGTACCCGGCATCTGGTCATTTCCTGAGCACCAGAAGATCAGTCACGCGATAAGGGTCGGCAATACGATTCACATCTCGGGGCAGACGGCTCGGGGGTTGAACGGGGAGGCGGAGGGAGGAAGCGATGTCGAGGCCCAAGGCCTAGCCATCTGGAGACATATCGAGACTATTCTCACCTCGGTCGGGGCGAGCATGGACGACATAGTGAAGGTATTCCAGTTCGTGGTGGGTAAAGAAAACTTCGCGGGGATGAGCCGCGCACGGAAGGCTGCCTTAGGCGAAGTGAAGCTTCGAGCTATAACTTCAGTGGTTGTGGCCGGGCTTGCGAGGCCGGACCTACTTCTGGAAGTGGACGTGATTGCCGTAGTGCCCGACTAGCTCGGGCGCAGGGCATAGCCCTGGAGGTCGAAGGTACGGTCCAGGCGCGCATCTTCGGATAACGCCTCAATGCGCCTTGAGAGTGGGGAAGCCTCGGGAGAGGATTCTGCGGTGTCGGCTGCCTCAGGGGATTCCCAGACGAATATGCGGCCCATCTCGTTAGAGCCGGCGCGGCCCGTAAATCGTAGCCCGAGCACGTAGCCCTGCTGGAGAGAGAAAGCCGTGTCCAGGGCTTCGAGGAGGTTTGCGATTCGCTCCTCATTGCCGGGCTTCGGAGTGAACGTGGATAGCCTCATCACTGCCATGTCCGGTTACACCACCCCTCGCTTCTCAATGGCTCGCTCCAATATCCTGCGGTAAAGGTCGGCTGGTGCGGCCCCGACTATCGGCTCCCGACCTTCGATGAGCACCAGCGGCAGTCCCGCCGGCGCTTCTCCGTAGTCCATCACCATCTCCAGATGCTCGCCGATGACCGCCACTTTCTGTTGACCGCCATCCAGATCCCTTTTGAATCTCTCGGCGTCCAGGCCTTCACGGGCGGCGAGGGCCGTTAGCTGCGAATAGTCGCTGACGTCAATGCTCTCGACGAAGATTGCCCGGAACAGGGCACGGTGGTAGGACTCGAAAGCTTGGGGTCCCTGGGCGGCGGCACACTTGGCGGCTTCCAAAGCGGGAAGACTGGAGGAGATGTAGGACTTGTCAGTGGCCCAGGGCTCGAAACGGGCCTGAGGTTCAGCTTCTGCGGCCGCGGCACGGGAGGTCCTGCCGTGGGGTGTGACAAGGCGGGAGTCGGCGCGGCCCATGAGGAGGGCATAGCTCTTCCATTGGAACTCCACCCGAGGGCCGAGTGCATCTTTGACCTTGTCCAGCCGTACCGACGTGATGTAGCACCAAGGTCATATGTAGTCGGAATAGATGGTGACTGACAGGTCTGGGGCCATGTGATCTTCCAAGGTGTTATGTCTAGTCTGAGAGATGGACGATTATAGCACGCTGTTTCGTCTTAACACTCTTGTAGCGGTCCGGGAGGCCGGGGACTTCTGATTGTTTTGCATTATCAGGCACGAGTATTGATTGAATTCGAGATTCAGGCGTTACCTTCGCCTGCTTGTCACGGAATAAGTGTGTGAAGAAGGTGTGGAATATATGTGACGATGGCGTCGAATTTCGTCATGGATAAAGGATAAGGATGGCGGGTCGGTGGCACAAGGGGCCCGCGTCACTTTGGTGAGGAGTGTGGGGGTTGATACGGGTATCCACTCGACTCTTCGACAGGGCTCAGGATGAGCGGGAGTGGGGGGATAGTCATAGAATCTAGCGTCAAAGCAGGATGCCTCAGTTATCGTGACCTCAAACCGTAAACATCACCAATTCCAGTATTTCATGGCTTGCAACAGTGCCGATGAACTCACCTGTATTTTTGTCCAGTACCGGTAGCACTGTTAGCGAATTTTCAGTCATTCGCTGGAGAGCATCTTCCACCAATTCCTCCGAATTAGCATTGGGCGTATGTCGGCGCAGCACTCGGCCAAGGTGAGTGTGCCCCCACTCGCTGCGCGGAAGGTAGCGCAACATGCTCAACGACACTATGCCAGCGAATTTCCCCTTATCTACAACCACGTAGTCGTTCTGTTGCGGCAGAATCCAACTGTCAACGAACGCTTTTAACGTAAGTGATTGCTCTGGGTAGCTTCGAGAACGGTCCAGGATATCCTTTATCGTGATGCCCTCCAGGGCAAAGCGATCCAACGAGGGAGGCATTTGTCCCCGGGGGATAACAGTTTCGGAATGTTTAAGTCTTCCAATTGCAAAACTGATTCCCATGGGGGTCAGAAGGATATATCCGAACATGACTAGAACCAGCAAAGAAAAGACTCCCTTGTCAATGGTACCGGTCTGTAGGAGCAAGAGAAGAAGGGCGATTTCGGCCACTCCCTTGGCCATCAGGCCCATGGCAGTGGCGAAGGGAGCATGAAGGCGGGTAATGTATACGCTGATAAACGCTGCAACGAATTTGCCGGCTAGAGGCACAAGCGTTAGCGCGAGTACAGTCTCCAAGGGCAGCTGTAGGAACTCCAGGCTCAAATGTAGTCCTGCGGAGGCGAAGAACAGGGGAACGAACAACCCTTCGGCGGTGCCTTTCATACCCGGCATGATGTCGCGCCGAACCTGGTACGGCAACGTGGAGAGAGCGGCACCAAAAAGCAGAGCACCAAGGGACCCGTGAAGTCCAACCTGCTCGGCCAAGGCCACTACCAAGAAAAGCCCGCCCAGCAACAGCCCAAAAGAAAGTTGCGGCACTCTTAAGAATCGATGCAACAGAACGATCACCCTGGGCAGCAACTTGGTGGAGACGAACCATGTAGCAACTGCAAATCCGAGAATTTGCCCCACCAGGGTCAGCACGCTGATCCAGTCCAGGCTGTGGCCACGTCCCACAGGGTCAAAGTGTTCGCTTATGGTGAATCCCACAACAAACAAAGCGATTAGCTCGGCGATTATTGCAGCGGTGAAGATTTGGACTCCCACAGGCTCTCTCAGTCGGCCTTCATCAATCAGCACCCTGGCCACGAGGCCAAGGCTGGACAGGGACAGCACTCCAGCCAATCCCAAAGCTCCGGTAAAGTCTAGCCCTAGATGGAGATCAAAAAGGTGATCGCTGGTGACTGCCAGGGACACCAATAGCGATATGGTCACAGACAATACGGAGGCAAGGAAGAGACGGCCACGAATGGCCGCAAAAAATCCCCTAATGTCCAGCTCCTCCAAGCCTATTAGGAAAAAGAAGACAAATATACCGATGCCCAAAAAAACTTCGAGGCCTGGGCTGGTTTTAACGACTCCGCTTAGGGGACCAAGGACAACTCCAGTAGTTGCATAGGCGATGATTGAATTCAGGTTGAACCGTTTGAATAAGCCCTCGAGCAGCTTGGCAGCTACAATGAGGAGCCCAACTGACAAGACGGCATTCTGGAGATCCAAATTGAAGAGCCCTTTCTAGTAGCTATTCCTCTTGGTGGTAGCAGCTAAAGCGAAAATGGGAATAGTGAACCTTAGGGTAAAGCCGCTGAAGAATAGCATCTTGTTTTTGAGGTCCCGCGGCACGAGGGTTCATTCTGCGGTCGGCACATAACGTGATTGTGTTAGGGGTATTGTGCAAAAGGGCCTCGGCAGTGTCAATGAGCTAAAACTTGGTGCATTTGACCGGCTCGGGCGCAGACGAGCAAACAACCCCCAATGAGTGAGGGGCAAAGTTAGCCTTGCCGACGGTAGGAGGAAACTCATGCTTCTTTGCCCCTAGCTTTTGATTTTCTGGTTGAGCTTGTGCTTGGGAGACGCTTCTTCATTAATCGTTTCTCATAAGACAAGGATGCGTGCCATAGAGAGGGGCAGATGTTTGCATCCGCTCGACCCTTAGATAAGCTCAGCATGAGCGAGGCGGGGCGTGGGTGCTTGGGGATGACGAGGGTATGGAGTGTGAGTGGGCAAATCCTAGATCCCTCGCGGAGCCTCGGGATGACATGCCAGGGGTGGGATGGGGGGCGAGCACAGTAGGCGCTCCTGCGGAGGAATCGTGGGAGTCTGGCGTGCGTATCCGCTCGACCCTTCGACGGCGCTCAGGATGAGCGGGGCAGGACCGTGGGTTGGGAGTCTGGATTCCCGTGTCTGGGCACGAGAATGACGGAAGGGATGGGAAGGGTTGTGATATATTGTTCCTTGGTGGAGACCATATGTACCCGCGCACATAAGGCTCGACGCCATTCGCCCGTAGCAGGTGAATGGTGAGACTCCCGGCGTCCCTCTCCGTTCTGCTGGCAACGAAACGACGCCGTCAGGTGTTGCTCGCGCTTGCCGCCGGCCACATTCTGACCCAGATGTCCAGCCTTCCCGTGGCCCTCTCCGTCGGCACCCTGGCCAAGGAATTCTCCGTAGGCATCGACGAGGCGGCCTGGATTGTCATCGTCTACCTCCTCGCACTCGGCAGTGGCGCACTCCTCGGGGCCCGGCTTGGTGACAGGTACGGACATAGTCGCGTTTACGTCCTTGGCGTCATCTCCTCGACCCTTGGTGCGGGACTTATAGTCGTCGCGCAAAGCCTTTGGGAGGTCATGGCGTTCAGGGCGGTGTCGGGCGTGGGGGCGGCGCTGATGATCGGCAACGCCAATGCCATACTCGCCTCAGCCTTTCCGATCAACGAGCGAGGCCGCGCCTTTGCGGTGCCAATCATGGGCTCCCGCCTGGGCACACTGCTGGGCCTCGCCAGCTTCGGCCTCTCCCTGCAATTCGCCACATGGCGCATCGCCTTCGCCACTTTCCTACCCATCGGCATCCTGGCCGTTATCGCCTCACTGGGCCTCATCCGGGGTTCCCAGACCGAAGTCGAAGACAAAGAGAAGCGCGACACGGGCCCTATCGACTTCATAGGCGCGGGCTTTATCGTTGCCAGCGCCTCCGTCCTGATCCTCTCCACGAACCACCTGCACGGGGGCGAGGAGTCCTTCACTTCCTCCGAGGCTCTCACCTACCACCTCCCCATGCAATTCCTGTTCCTGGGTCTCGTTGTCATCTTTGCCTTCGTCGAGCACAAGGTCAGAAACCCAATCGTTGATTTCCGCCACTTCCAGCAAAAGTATTTCACACTTTCCCTGGTCTCCAACACTGCTTTCCACTTCTCGATGCTCGCGGCCATGACCCTCGTCCCGATACTCATGGAGCAGGGCTTCGGCCTCTCACCCATCTTCGTCATGATCGTCCTCATACCGAACCAGGGGGTCGGGCTGTTCATGCCCATGGTCGCCGGCTGGCTCTACGATAAGCACGGGTCCCGACTCTTCCGCCCAGCGGCCATGGCAACCATAGCCTTAGGGTTCCTTGCATTGGGACTGTTGGCCCCCAACATCAGCTGGTGGATCGTGCCCTTCCTCATGCTGCCAATCACCATGGGCACAGCCATATTCAACCCGATCAACAATGCGACAGTTATGAGTGCGCTGCCCCTGGAGCACAGAGGTGTAGCATCCGGCCTGCTGGAGACCACACGCGAGATCGGCCACGCCCTTGGGGCGACAGCGTCTGCGACTGCCCTGTCGATGTTCATACCCGCCCTGGTCAACGACCTCACCGAGGCTCAGGCCCAGGCCCACTATTTCGACGGCTTCCGGGTCGCCACCCTCATGGTAATGGGCGTCCTCTTCTTCGGAGCAGTAGTCGCCTCATTCCACAAGACGAGGCCCCATGCGAGGGTGCTTACGCCTTCGCCAGCGCCGTCGGCGTCGGCCTCGCCTACGTCCTAACGGGAGGTAGATTCTCGTAAAGCCACGGGCTTTCGATGTATAATCGGCTAGTCACGAGAAGCAGCCGAAGCCGGCAGGGAGCACTATCATGCGAGAGATATTCGAGGAAGTCGGCGGCCTGATTAAGAAGAGCAAGCCCTTTGCGCTGGCCACGGTAGTCAGAACCAAGGGGTCCACGCCCCAGAAGCCCGGGGCCAAGATGCTGGTGCGGGAGGACGGGTCCTTCGCGGGGACCCTCGGGGGCGGCTGCATAGAGGCGGACGCATACACCGCATCCAAGTTGGCCATTGTCGAGAACACCCCCGCAGATGTTCAGGGTTTCACGCTGAACGATGACCTCGCGGCACAGGACGGCCTAGTCTGCGGCGGCACCATGTACATCATGATCGACCAGCCCCAGAAGAACCCTTTGTTCGACACCTACACGCGTGAGATAAACGCAGCGTATCGGGGCGAGGGTGGGGTCGCACTGGCGACCGTCACGCAGAAGGGCGCGCTCTCGGGGCCGGTGGGGACGAAGCTGCTCATCCGGGAGGACGGGGCCAGGGTAGGGTCCCTGGGAGACACCTCGCTGGACGATGCAGCGTCGGAAGTCGGCCACAAGGCCATGGACTTCGGCCGGCAGGACTTCATCTCGTCGAAGGACGGGACGGAGATATACGTGGAAGCTTTCACCAGCCCTGCCACCGTAGTGCTGGTCGGGGGTGGTCACGTCTCCAACTCCATCTACAAACTGGCGACGTTCCTCGGGTATCGGACCCGAGTAGTCGACGACCGGCAAGAGTTCGCCAATCCCGAACGGTTCCCGGACGCCGACGCCCTCGTCGTAGACGACTATGACGCCGGGATTCGACGCATCGGCATAACGGCCAACTCCTTCGTGGTCGTGGCGACTCGGGGGCACAAGTACGACGACATGGCCCTGCTGGAGGCGGCTAGGTCTCAGGCCAAGTTCATCGGGCTGCTGGGCAGCAGGCGAAAGGCGCTCCTGATTTTCCCGACTTTGCTCTCATCCGGCGTGCCGCTGGAGAGGGTGAGCGAAATCCGAACTCCCGTGGGCCTGAACCTCGGGGGGCGGACGCCGGAGTCGATAGCCCTGAGCGTCATGGCGGAGATCGAGATGGTGAGGCACGGCGGGGACGGCTCTTCGATGAAGATGGAGGAGAAGCTGGTGCTCAAGGCGCGGGAGAAGGCCGGAGTCCCGGCTTAGACCGCTTGCCGGGGCCGCGTAGGTCAAGCCTTACGCGACTCTTTCGTAGCTGACCGTGCAGGATTAACTTCACCCTCACCTCTTCGACAATCTGAGGGCAGGCCCTAGCCCTCTAACGTCAGAGGCATATCCGCAACCTGTCGAGAGACCCTTGCATGACTAGAGGTGATTCCCCTTGTACCATCCAGATCACTTAACCTCCGCCCCCCGCTCATACTTCGAGAGCCTCAGCACGAGCGGCCCCACGCCCCTCCAACACTGGTTATGCAAAGGTCTCATCAAGGGAGAGGGGACAAGTCTCTAGGCACGGGCTAATGTCCACAAACTCACCAACTGGCACCGGTGTCTCAGCGATATTGCTTGCCGCGGGGCTTTCCACGCGAATGGGTCAGCCCAAGGCGCTGCTCCCTTGGATGGGGACGACGTTAGTCGAATATCAGCTGGAGCAGATGGCGGCGAGCCGAGTGTCCGGGGTGATACTGGTTGTCGGGCATGAGGCGGAGGCTATCAGGGCGCGGGTGGTGGAGAGGAAGGGCGTGAAGGTTGTGGAGAACCATGACTATCAGCAGGGGCGGGCATCGTCGGTGATGGCTGGGGTGAGGGAAGCCGCGATCAACTCCAAGGCGCTACTGTTACTGAACGTGGACCAGCCTCGTCCCTCGTGGTTAATTGATGAGGTAGTTAACGTGCACCTTCTCGGAGGATCACAGATCACTATACCCGTCCACAAGGGGTGCAGGGGTCACCCGACGGTCTTTGACGGCAGCTTAAGGGACGAGATGCTGGCGATCACGGAGGAAGGGTTAGGGCTAAAGCAGGTAGTGAGGCAGGATGGGGGTCGGGTGGGGAACGTGGAGGTGTCGTCATCGCTCATCTACCTGGACATGAACACGCCGGAGGAGTACGAAAGGGCGTTGGGGAGGGAGGCGGAGTTCAGTAGGATCGAGTCTGCTTGACAACCTATAAGTGCAAGCCTATGTTAGCCGCGTTCCTGTACTGCGGCTTTTTCAGGAGGTAAACGGCCCATGATGGCATTAGAAGGCCTACTAATAATCGACATGACCATATGGCAGCACGGGCCGGTGTCCACGGCGATGCTGGCGGACATGGGTGCCGAGGTTATAAAGGTGGAGGAGCGGGTGTCGGGGGACCCGGGGCGGTATCTGTCGACCTGGAATTTCGGGAAAAACTCGGGGGCTGATCTGAATTACTACTTCGAGAACAACAACCGGAATAAAAAGAGCCTGGCCATCGACCTGAAGACCCCCGAAGGCAAAGAGGTGATGATCCGGCTGATCAAGAAGGCCGATGCATTCGTGTCCAACTTCCGAGAGCCCTCTCTAAAGAGGTTGGGATTCGATTACGAGTCGGTGCATGCGATCAATCCGAAGCTGGTGTACTCGGCGGGGTACGGATTCGGGCCAAAGGGACCGGACTCGGCGAGGCCGTCGGCGGACCTGGCGGCGCAGGCCCGGGGCGGAATCATGAGCCAGATCCAGACCTCGGCGCCGATGCAGGTATGGGGCGGGATGGCAGACCAGACCGGGGCATTCATGCTGTGCCTGGGCACTACTATGGGTCTGCTTACCCGGGAACGAACGGGCATCGGGCAGAAGGTAGAGGAGTCGTTGTTCGGGACGCAGCTGGCAGTGGGGGCATTGATGGCCCAGGGAACGCTATTCTCAGGGAATGTGCCCGGGGAATACAGACGTCGGGCGCTGAGCCCATTCTGGAACGTCTACAAGACGAAGGATGAAAAATGGCTGTGCCTCTCCGTGCTGGACATGGAGCGGGACTGGGAAGCCACGTGTCGGGCCCTGGACCTGGAATGGATGATGGAGGACCCGCGGTTTATATCGGGGCAGGACAGGGTCTTTGCCCACAGCGATACGTTAATAGGCATACTGGAAGAGACCTTCGCCAAGAAGACCCGGGAAGAGTGGCGGGAAATCCTGGACGCCACCGACGTCCTCTGGGCCCCGGTACAGGACTACATGGAGGCCCTTTCGGACGAACAGGCAATCGCCAATGAATACGTCGTGGAGATAGACCACCCGAACGCCGGCAAGGTGAAAATGCTGGGTCTGCCCATTCAATTCAGCGAGACTCCCGGCAAAGTGAGGAGTGGCGCTCCGGAGCTGGGACAGCACACCGAGGAGCTGCTGACGGAGCTACTGGACTACTCGTGGGACGAGGTAATCGGCCTGAAGGACAAGCAGGTCATTTAGGGTCGGGTGGCGTTTTGAGTAGCGAGGGCGGCGGCAACGAGCCCAACATGCGTCTGTATGACGTGTACGCGTCTCGGGACATCGGGGAGGTGGGGCGGAAGTACGACGCGTGGGCAGAGGACTACGATAACGACATCACGGGGGATTACGGATGGCCGGCCCCGGGCCACATGGCCGATGTCTGCAGCCGCTATGCAACCCGTGATTCTCTGCTCCTGGATGCGGGCGCGGGGACCGGACTTACGGGTTCAGCGCTTCGCCGGGCGGGATTTCAGAACATCGTTGGGATAGACCTGTCGTCGGGGATGCTGGAAGTGGCGAAGGGCAAGTCTGCTTACAGCGGCCTTTACAAGATGAAGCTAGGGGCTCCGCTGGCCTTCGAAGATGGGGCGTTCGACGCCGTAGTCAGTGTGGGCGCATTGACCATTAGCCACGCCTCAGCCGACTCCCTGGACGAACTGGTCCGGGTCACGAGGCCCGGGGGCCATTTAATGTACACCCTGCGGCCCGACTACTACCGGGGCTCGGACTTCCCGCAGAAGCATGCCGAGTTAGAGCAGGCGGGACGATGGCGGTTTGTGGAGGTGACTGAGCCTTTTGCGGCCATCCCTTTGCGGGAGCCTGACGTAGATTTTCAGATATGGGTATTCGAGGCATTGGGTTGAATGGCAGACGCTAGCTACAAATACATAGTCATAGGAAAAGGGATGATCGGGTCGGCGGCGGCGCGGCACCTGGCGGAGCGGACGGAAGGGGTGGCGCTGATAGGCCCCGACGAGCCTCGGGACCCGTCAAGTCACGACGGTGTGTTCGGGGACCACTACGACGAGGGTCGGATAACACGGATTCTAGATCCGCATCTTGTTTGGGCAAAGCTGGCCCGGGAGTCGATCAGGCGGTATCGAGACATGGAATCTCGATCTGGCATACCGTTCTACCACGAGGTCGGGCAGATGTCCGTGGGGCCGCTTGACCGGGCAGTCTCCGAATACGTGCCCAATTCCGAGCAGGTAATGCTCGACCTTAACGAAGGGTTTGAGAAACTGGGGCCGGAGACCCTAGAGTCACGGTTTCCGAAGCTCTGTTTCGAGTCACAATGCTCGGGGTTGTACCAGTCATCCGATGCCGGACACATAAGTGCCCGCGGCATCGTGGAGGCGGAGACGGCCCTGGCCAAGGGGCACGGCGCCGACGTTATCAGCGAGGAGGCGGTCTCGGCGGAGAGTGGGGCGGGCGGGGTTGAGGTGAGGACGTCGGGGGGCGGGGTATACCGGTCGGACAGGGTTTTGGTGGCAGCGGGGGGATTCACGAGGGACTCGGGGCTGGTGCCACGGACGCTGGACGTAGACGTGCTGGCAGTCAACGTGGTCTACATCGAGCTTACGGAGTCGGAGGCGGGAGACCTGTCGGACCTGCCCAGCATGATCTACATGACCGGCCGACCCAACGATAGCAGCTACATCGTCCCACCCGTGCAGTACAGGGACGGTAAGTACCGGATGAAGATCGGGGGGTCAGAAGGGCACGGGAGCCTGGGGAGCATGGAGGCGATCAAGGCGTGGTTCAGGGGGTCGGGCACCCCGGCGGAGCGAGCCCGCCTATGGGCCAAGATCCGGGCCACGATTCCCTACCTGCAAGCTCTCCCGGACGAACGCGTGACCCTGGGCACGTGCGCCGTGAGCAAGACGCCTACGGAATTGCCCTACATAGATATGGTGGACGAGCGCATAGGCGTGGCAACAGGCGGCAACGGACTTGCGGCAAAGTCGGGGGACGAGATCGGGAGGCTGGGCGCGCTGACGCTGCTCGAGGCGACGTGGGACTCGGACCTGGACCCGGGGTTGTTCGGGGCCAAGGTGAGGACTCGCGCGTAGGAGTCCAGCCTGGGACCATCCTGCCGTTTGCTCCGCCGTGGGCCGCCCCTCGCTCATACTTCGAGAGCCTCAGCACGAGCGACCCCACCCAGAGGAGCCACCGAGATTTAACCCTACAGGGAGTACCCCTACCTCGCATTACCCCTGGATTCACGCTATGGCGCACCTTCGGCCTGCCTCCGCAGGAAAGACGGTCATACGGGGTTATTTGAATGGGACAAGGGATCCAGAGCCCTACCGCACACCTTTAGTCTGCACAGGGCTGGCTCCAGTCTTCTCCCTTGACGGGGAAAGGGGACAAGACGCCCATCGTTCATACTTTGAGGACCTCCCGCCAGGGGCGGACCTTCGACAGGAATGGCGGAGTCAACGGGCAGCAGTTACGGCGCGAGCCCGGTTGATGGACTGCTCGACGATATCGAACCCGGCCAGCTCTGAGAAGGCAGCCATTAGTTGCTGGGTGATAGGGCCCGGAACCTCTTGGCCGACGGTGCGGGTGTCGACTCTTCCTACAGGCACGACGCAGTAGGGAGTGGTGGCGAGGAATGCCTCGTCGGCGGTGTAGGCGTCGTAGGGCTGGATTTCCTCTTCGATGAAGGGGATGCCCAACTGCTCCGCCAACTCGCCGATGACCTTCCGGGTGACGCCCTGGAGTATGGCCGAGTCCCCGGCGGTCCTTATCTTGCCGTCGGTGACGATGAAGAAGTTAGAGCCTATGCTTTCGGTGAGGTTGCCACGGGCATCAGTGAGGACGGGGAAGGCCTCGGGATCGATGTCCGTGGCCTCCAATTCAGCAAGTACGAAGTTGAGCCGGCTGTAGTGCTTGATCTTCGGGTCAAGGGCGTCTGAGGGATAGCTCCTGATCTTGGGAATGACTACGTGGGCACCGTCGCTGTAGTGGGGCGCCATTCGGGCGTGGTCCAACGGATCTATCCAGATGGCAATGTTGGGCTTCAGAGCCAAGGCAGAGCGTCCGCCCTCGCCGCGGGTGATGAACTGGGTGACCATGTAGTCGTCCCCGGTCTCGCGGATGGACTCGTTGCGCTGAACGACGTCGAGGGTGATGTCGATCATCTCATCCTTGGTCATGCCGGGGTCGATGCGGACGTAGGTGAGGGAGCGGTAGAGGCGGTCGATGTGGTCTTCGAGGCGAAAGACCTTGCCATTGAAGGTGCGAGAGGTATCGAAGACCACGTCACCGAGCCTCAGGCCCCTGTCGGTCAGGCCGAGCTTGGCCTCGCTTCTAGGCATGAACTCGCCGTTTAGCCAGACTTGGTATTCCATGATTTCCTCCTATTGATCCTGAGTCTTACACAACTAATCTTGCAGTATTTCGGGACAACACCCTCACTCTCCTCAGCGAGTCTCCGACCCTAGCCCCCTCCCGTCAAGAGACCTTTGTGTAACCGCAAGGCAAGCCATTCTTTGCTATTCTAATCGCCATTCCCCTCCCACCGCTCATACTTCGACGGGGCTCAGCACGAGCGGCCCCGGCCCCTCCGACATGGGTTATGCAAAGGTCACGTCAAGGGATATGGGAGGGGACTGTTCTTTAGAAAATGTCGATTTCCTGGCCTAGGTTTTGCTTGCGGGCCAATTCGTAGATTCTCATGGCTGTTGCAATGTCCTGGATTGCGAGGCCCTGGGACTCGAAGAGGGTGATTTGTGAGTCCGATGTTCTGCCTGGCGCTTTGCCCGACACCACGTCGCCGAGTTCTGTCAGGGTCTCCCATTTAACCACGCCGCGCTCGGCGGGAACGAGGAGGTCGCCGCATTCGAGTTGGGCCTGCTCCCGGGAGTCGACGGTGATGAGGCCACATTTACGGACGGCTTCACCGTCAATCTCCTTGCGTATCAGTGAGTTGCTGCCCGCAGCGTTGATGTGGGCACCTTCGGCGATCCATTCTCCCTTGACCACCGGGTCACGGGCGTTGGTGATCGTCACTACCACATCCGCTCCGGTGATAGCGTCCTCGGGGGTGGGGGCGGGGGATACGTCGATGCCGAGCTTTTGGGACATGCTGTCACAGAACGCGGCGAGGGGTTCGGGGCGGCGGCTGTAGACCTTGGCGGTCTCAATATTTCGAACCGCGCATACAGCCTCAAGCTGCGTTACGGCCTGGCCCCCGGAGCCGATCATCCCCACAACCTTCGCCCCTTCTTTTGCGAGATATTTGGCGCCGACACCGGAAGCCGCTCCCGTGCGCATCCTGCCAAGATGGTCGGCCTGGACGATGGCGAGAAGGTCTCCGGTCTCGGCGCTGAAGAGGAGGACCATGAATCGGGTGCCGGTGCGGTAGGAGGTATACACCTTCAGGCCCATAGCCTTGCGGTAGTAGCAGACGCCGGACATGAGTTGCATGCTGCCCCTGCCGGGAACGTGGAAGCGGCGTCGGGCACGATTTAAGGACGTCCCTTCACCCTGACTGCGAAACGCGCCTTCGACCGCGTCAAGGGTCTCCTCCATTGTCAGGAGTTGCATTACCTCTTCTTCGCGGATGATCAGGGTCACGCTCAAAACTCCTTGGCGGGGCCCCTGGGAGCCAGGCCCTTTAGATATTGCACGCTTCTTCCTATGACCTCGGCGTCTTCGGCATCTGGGCGGAAGTTGAGGTAAGTCTCCAGGTCTACTAGGGCCATGGAATAGTCCTTCAGCTGGAGACGCACTTTGCCCCGGTCTCTAACCTCGTCGAGGTCCCAGGGCGATACATCGATCATCATTTCGATGACCGTGAGGGCTTTTCCGTAGTCGCGTCGGGAGGCGTGTATGCCCTTGAGGTTGTTCAGCATCCGGGTGACGAGCTGGGCCTCTGTACATGCGGCCAAGTGATGCTCCCGGAAGGGCATGAATCCGCCACCCGTGAGGCGGAGCCTCTGGGCAAGGTGTTCCGTATCGAGTATCAGGCCCTTATAGAAGGGGTCGATGTAGATCGGGCCGTCCTCACTTTCGTGCTTGACGATGAAGTGGCCCGGAAACCCGACCCCTTTTATCTCGATGCCCGCGTGCCGGGCGACCTCGATATATACGACCGAGAGGGTGATGGGGATGCCGATTCGCCTATCGATCACTTCGTTGAGATAGCTGTTGCGGGGGTCGTAGTACTCTTCCTCGTTGCCCCGGAAGTCCTCCTCTTCAAACAATACGCGGTTTAGGGCTTCAATGGCGGCCTTGGGCGATGCATCCTTGGAGCGGGACCGAACTCTCCGCCCGAGGCGCTCCAGAATATGCAGATAGTAGGGTATGTCCAGGTCAGGGTATTCCCCCTGGGCAATCAGGAGGGCCGCACGAGACAGATCGATGTCCCGGTGAGGAGGGGCCATCAGTTGGGCGAAAGCGCTTTTGGGTGCGCCGGGTTGCGAGTCTTCCATCAGGGCCTCGGGGTGGGGGACTGGGTCACGAGAAGTGTATCACGCAAGCGGGGGGGCATGTCTGCCAGCGTCCGGGGACATTGAGTCCTCCTGAGGCGGATCCTCCAGAGGCGGATGTTCCATCTTCGATTGTGGGTGGGGTTTGTGGGTTTATGTGTGTTTTGGAGGGGCAGGCGATGGAGGGTCCGGTGACTAGAAACCAGGCCGGGGGTTGCCGTGCCGTCGGCGCCGGGCTGGATTATCCCCACATGTTGTCGGCTGCGGTCAGGGTTGTGTGGGGCCGATCCCACCGTCAGCGGCACTTGACCGGACCGCTGACGGGGAAGATGCCGCCTGAGGCGGACTTTCATAACCGGCGTCCCGGTCCATCCGCCGGGTAGACGGGTGGCAGGGACGGCGGGACAAACAAGGCACGAGGGCCTTGCTAAACCGGGGGTCGGTTGACCTGCCGGGGAAACCGGCACGCAATGGGCCGGGGTAAACGGCTTCCAATGACGGTAAGCGTTGAATCGGCAGGGGCGTCGTTGGACGGGGCCTGCCGAACAAGTCTGTGGGACCTTCCATCGCCTGGGTTGCGGGGGAAGGGAGAGCCGGGGCCTTTGGTATGAGGAGATGGCGGTCCTCCGTAGGCGGACGTTCCGCTTTCGCTTGAGCCGTGGGGCGGCGTGTGGGCCGCCCTTTGGGATGGGCTGGGACGTTGAGTCCTCGGGGCCGGGGCTGGGGTTCCCCCCTGGGTTGTGGTTCCTCCTTGGGTTTAGGGTGAGTGATGGGCCAATCGGGGGTGAATATAGTACATGTGTACGGCTCGAGTCAAGGGGTTCGTGTCACTTTTAGGGGGACATCGCCCCGGCCTCACCGGGGAACCCTCACCCCCTTGGTCCCCCTCTCCCTTAGGGCCATTAAGGGAGAGGGGGAGATAAGAATAGAGGCCCATGTGCGTGCAAGGCACGCACATGGGCCTCTAATTCAGTACTGGGGGGAGTGGGATGGATTCCCGATAGGGTGCGGGAATGATTCGCCGAAGGCGGGCAGGCTCCCCCCTAGGGAGTGAGGTTGTGATAAGATTCCATCGCTTCTCATCTGATTTTTCGGGGGTTCTCCCATATGGCGCAAAGCGAGTCAGTTTCTCAGACTTTCCAAGTACCGGATACCGTTGAGGCTATCGAGTTCTATTTCGAGCAGGGGTTGACCGACGGCCTGCCCGTCGTGCCTCCTACGCCCGATATGGTGACGCGATTCCTGGACGCAATCGGCAAGGCTCCTGGGGACGTGCTCGGCACGATACCGACCCGCAAGCGGGAGATCACCGCCGGGAAGGTGGCCATCAACGCCATCATGGCCGGGTGCAAACCCGAATACATGCCCGTCGTCGCCACCGCCATCTCGGCGATGTGCGAAGAGAAGTTCAACCTTCACGGAACCTCGGCGAGCACGGCGGGCACGGGCCACATGGTCCTGGTACATGGGCCAATCGTGAAGGAACTGGACATCAACTACGCCAACAACCTGTTCGGCCCTACCAAGAGGTCCAACGCCACAATAGGCAGGGCGATCCGGCTCATCATTATGAACGTGTGTGGCTCGGTGCCGGGGATACTGGACAAGTCGACGTTCGGGCACCCGGGTAAGTACAGCTACTGCTTCGCCGAAAACGAAGAGCTCAGCCCCTGGGCTCCGCTCCACGTGGAGCGCGGGCTGGCGCTGGAATCGAGCGCGGTAACGGTCTACGCGGGGAATGCTCCCATCCAAGGCAGCGACCACGGCAGCCACACCGCCGAGGGCATTCTCAACTCCCTGGCCGGGGGAATCCTGGCCAACGGGATGCCGAACGGTGGGGAACTCATGGTAGTAATCAGCCCTGAGGTACTGC
Source organism: Dehalococcoidia bacterium (assembly GCA_965197585.1). Taxonomy (GTDB): domain Bacteria; phylum Chloroflexota; class Dehalococcoidia; order Plut-88900; family Plut-88900; genus Plut-88900. The sequence goes on along the minus strand of OZ240215.1, from coordinate 113,411 downwards.
TCCACATTCGTGAGGAAGGGTTGTCCAAGGACTACGTAAAGAACTATCTTTTCGAAGCGACGAAACGCCCTTATTCCTTCTGGAGCGGCATGGACCGGGGCTGGGACCCCGAGGAAGGATCGCACGACGATTCTGAAGTCGTTGCTGCCGTCGAAAGCCCCGACAACCTGATGGTGCTCGTGGCCGGGGGCACGGCGGGAGGGTTTTTCTGCACGATTATGCCCTGGGGCGGCGGCAAGGGAACCAAGTCGGTAACCAAGCAAATACCCGGTATGTAGAGTCCCAACACACGGGAAAGGAGCGCGCCATGACAACCGAGACCAAGAACGGGGGCATCACTGTGATGGACCCCAGGGCCCAGTCCCTCCACGCCGAGGCGGAGATGGCCCCGAGGCCCGGCAAGCTTGAAGGAAAGGTTCTCGGGCTGCTATCCAACAGCAAGCATAACGCCACCGAGCTTCTGGAAATGGTCGGAGACCTGCTGGGTGAGCAGTTCGAGTTGAAGAACGTGAAGGCTTCCAGCAAGGCTGACGCGTCTCGACCGGCGCCGGTTAACACGGTGGCCGAGCTGGCAAAGGAGAGCGATTTCGCCGTAGTAGCGATCGGGGACTGAGGCTCCTGCTCTCAGTGCAGTTTGCACGACGGAATTGAGCTCGAAAAACTGGGCGTACCCTCTGCGGTGCTCATCACGGACGAGTTTGTAAACCAGGCTAAGGCCATCGCCGAGATACAGGGCATCCCCGATTATCCATTCGTCATAATTCATCACCCGATCGGACGGCTGACCCCGACGGATCTGAAGGCTCGGGCGCAGGCGGCCGTTCCCCAGATTCTAAAGATTCTGGAAGTGGAAGGGTAAGCCGTCTGCGGTGGCCGTGTCGGGGTGAATTTCGGGACATCACCCTCACCCTAGCCCTCTCCCGTCAAGGGAGAGGGGACAGGACCCCGCCCCAGGTTCCTCGCGGGGCATCGGAATTGTGGATGTCAGGTAATTCGTTGACAGAATTAGGTGGATTTAAGGGTCTCCAAAGGGGTCTTTCCGTCCATTGCCTGGTGGGGTCTCTGAGTATTGTAGTAGATCAGGTATTGCTGAAGCTCGTCCTTCAGTTCCGAGACCGATTCGAAGGTTGTCCCCTCCAGCAGGTCCTCGTTCAAGGTTCTCCAGAACCGCTCTATCTTCCCGTTGGTCTGGGGCCTATAAGGGCGGGTGTAGCGGTGCTTTATGCCCAGCTCATTGAGCATCCGTTCCATGGGGTGGCCCTCGGTGTTCCTTGGGGAGGCCATCTCGGGGCCGTTGTCGGTGAGGATGGCCTCGAATTGGATGCCGTACTCCACGTTAAGGAAATTGATGGACTTCAGAGTAGCAAACATAACGGAGAGACTCTTGATGTCTCCGACCACTTCGGCCCAGGCCAGACGGGTGTAGGCGTCGATGAGGCCCACCAGGTAGTAGCGGTGCTTGGTGCCCACGATGGTATCCCGGCTGAGGTAGTGGCTGTCCAGGTGGCCCAGCTCTCCTGCCCGGGTCTTGATGATCTTGCGCTTCGACTGCTGCATCGGCTTTGTGAGCCTATTGAAACCGTGGCGTCTGGTGATGGCGTAGATGGTGGAGGGCTTAGGGGTGTTGTGTTTAAGGATGGGTTTGAGTATGGCATAGATCTCGTAACGGTTGGTACCGTTAAGGCGCTCGTTGATGACCTTCTGCTCAATGTAGGGCAGGGTGCGGCGGGACTTCCACCCGGGACCCCGCTTACGGGGGAGGAAGGCGTTGTCGGAGGGGGAGAGGAGGAACCGGTTGTAGTACTTGGCAAAGGTCTGACGGCTAGTGCCGTGGAAGGAGTAGAAGTCCTGGGCGAAGCGGAAACGGGGATGCTTCCCTGCCTTGACCAGTTGATACTCATGGATGAGGAACCGCCACTTCTGAATGTAGTTACGTTCAAGGGTGAGGTCCTTGCTATTGTCTCGCATTCTCGCCTCCAGATTGGTGTTGGCCTCTTATACCAATCTGTCAACGAATTACCTAACACTTACAGGAATGACATACTTCAAAGGGTTCTGTCGAGGGAAATGATGAAGGCCTCGGCGGACTGCGAGGTAGTGCGGCGGTTGGTGGAGGAAGTTGCCAACCAAAGCTGCATGATTCTCATTGACGATCTGGTGTCCGCCGATTTTAGAGAACACGCGGGCCCTCCGGGGCTTCCCTCCGACCGAGAGGTGTTGAAGCAGTCTCTGGCCTCCCGACGTCTGTTTGGGAGCGGATCGGACTACGCTATATCGGAGTTACGGGCCCGGGAAGGTATTGTAGCCTTGATTCTGGAGGAGTGCGGCGGAGGCCCGAGTCCCGTCTCGGCCGGAGTACACACCATCCGCGTGGAGCAGGGCAAGATTGCCGAGCATTGGGGTGTCGCGCCCCTGTTCGCCACTCCCACTTTATGACCACTTCGACAAAAAGTTGGAAACTCAGCCCCTCGGACTTCGCTTTTCTCTGGGAGGAGTGCAAGCGTTGCTTCTATCTTAAGGTCGCTCGAGGCTTCTACCGACCCCGAACTCCTTTCCCCGGTATCTTCAGCGTCATCGACCGGCTGATGAACGAATACTTCAACGACAGGCCGAATGCGGAGATTTCGGACACACTGCCGCCGGGGTTGGTGAAGTACGGAGAGAGTTGGGTCGAGTCCAGGCCCATTGCACTGCCAGGCCGGGCGTCCACGTGTTTTATCCGCGGGCGTTTTGACTCGGTGCTGGAGTTTGAGGACGGCAGCTACGGAATTATCGACTTCAAGACCACGTCTACACAGAGCGGTCACCTGCCTCTCTACACACGGCAGCTCCACGCCTACGCCTATGCGCTGGAGCGCGCCGCGCCCGGCAATTTGGCCCTCTCTCCCATCACCCGGCTTGGTCTCGTCTGCGTGGAACCCGACGCGCTTGTTAGGGACGCCCAAGGCCGGATATCCTATAGCGGCAATGTGGAGTGGAAGGAGATGCCCCGTGACGATGCCGCGTTCGATGCCTTTCTCAGCGAAGTTGTCACCTTGCTTGACCTCCCCGAGCCTCCGCCCTCGGCCCGCAGGTGCGAGTTCTGCCGGTACCGGGCAGCCGCGAGGAAGATGCCGCACTAGGCCAATGTGTCTACGGACCGAAACCGACAAAGCCTATAATGCCCACCAGACATCTGAGTAGCTGGTGTTGCAATACTTAAATCACCCTCACCCTAGCCCTCTCTCATCAAGGGAGAGGGGACTGGACACCACCCACAGCACGATTTGTTGGGATTATGCAGAGATCAATTAAGGAGATACGCCAAGCATGAAGATGAATTTCACTGTCGGGATGGGGCGGAATATACCTGCCTACGACATCCCGGCCCACGCCAGGGCAGCCGAGGAGTGTGGTTTTTCCATGATGGGGTGGGTAGACCAGCCGAACCTGTCCCGGGACATGTATTCCAGCCTGACCATAGCGGCGCTGAGCACTAAACGTATCGGGTTGATGTCCGCGGTCACGGACCCGATAACCTACCACCCGTCGGTCACTGCGACGGGCCATGCCACCCTGAACGAAGTGTCGGGGGGGAGGGCGATTCTGGGGCTGGGGGCGGGGGGGCGGTTCGGTAAATCGATGCGGCCCCGTACCACCAAGGAGGTAGAAAAGGCTATTAATTTTCTGCGGGGTTACATGGCCGGGGAAGAGGTGGAGTGGCAGGGGGCCAAGATGCACTCGGAGTGGTCAAAGTCCAAGGTTCCCATTTACCTGGCAGTGGACGGGCCGAAGCTGTGCAAGCTGGCGGGAAAGATAGCCGACGGGGCCATTTTCATTGGGGTGCATCCGGAGATGGCGAAGTGGCGGGTGGAGTTGATACACCAGGGAGCGGAAGAGGCGGGTCGGGACCCGGGGGAGATAGACATCTGGTGCCGCAACATGACCTACATTTCCGATACCAAGGAGGAGGCGCGTAAAGAGGTTTCGTCGTACCCGACGATGTACATCAAAATGCACCAGTTCTTCAGCCGGGACGTACCGGAGATTCATGATCTTCGGAGGCGGATGGAGCATCGGGAGCCGGGGATAGTGGAAGAGCTGATGAGTGACTCGGCGAACGCGGCCAAGGCCTACAACGAGTATTTCCATGAACACGTTGACGCGCCTCATGCCAAGCTCGTCACCCAAAGGATGATCGACACCTACCACCTCACAGGTCCGTCGGAGGGGATCAGGCAGCAGATCGAGGAATTGGGCAACATGGGCGTTACCACCATCTCCACCGTCCTCTTCACGATCTTCGACAAGATAGGCATGATGCGTAAGTTCAGTGAAGAGATCATGCCTCATTTCCGGAATTAGGGGTTGCCACGCCTGAGGCGTGAATACGTATGCAAGGTTGTTCTGGGAGAATGTTCTTTCACCCTCACCCTAGCCCTCTCCCATCAAGGGAGAGGGTATAGGACACCGACCCTTACCCTTCCCATCGAGGTTACGCAAAGGTCTCATCCAGGGAGAGGGGATCGGACAACACACACGGAGACCGGGAGGTCATCTTGAGCGAATCCGCCGGAATTCAATTACCGGATACCGTCGAGGCGATTGAGTATTTCTACGAGCAGGGAATGACAGACGGCCTCCCTGTCGTGCCTCCTACGGCGGAAACCGTGGGCGCGTTTTTGGAGGCTGGGGGTACGGAGCCCGGGGAGGTGATAGGGACTCGGGCGAGCCGTAACTGGGTCGTGACCGCTCAGAAAGTGGCGGTCAACGCTGTGATGGCGGGCTGCAAGGCCGAATACGCACCAGTTGTGCTTGCGTCCATACGGGCTCTACTGAAGCCCGAGTTCAACGCATCCGCCATCGCGGAGACGGCAGGGACCTCGGCGCCACTTATCGTAGTGAACGGCCCAATCCGCAAGGAACTAAACGTCAACGGGGGATGGAACCTGTTCGGGCCCGGGTGGCGGGCCAACGCTACCATCGGCCGTACTCTCAGGCTCGTGCTGATGAACGTATGCAGGGAAATTCCGGGTGTGACAGATAAGTCGACGTTCGGGCACCCGGGGCGGTACACCTTCTGCATAGCTGAGAACGAAGAAGCGAGCCCATGGGAGCCGTATCACGTCGAGCGGGGGATGGCGCTTGAGTCGAGTGCGGTGGGCCTTTTCCCTGTCTGTCATCCAATGGAGGTGTTCAACCAGTCGGACCCGATCCCGGAGCAGATTCTCGACACGCTGAGCCACACCATCGCCGCCAACCTGGTCTGCCACGGGCCAGTAATGCTCATAATGAGCCCCGAGCACGCGCAGAACATCGGGCCGGCGGGATGGAGCAAGCAGGACGTCAAGGAATACCTGGCCAAGCGAGCCAACGAGTTTCAGCCTCAGTTCGCCTACGAACGGGAGCGGATCGGGGCGCTGGGCGGGACCTGGTACCCGGGCACCGATGACCCGGACGACTCGGGCATTTCCACCACTCCTGAAGGCATTACCCTGCTGGTCGCAGGTGGAGAGGGCGGCGGACATTCCACGATTATTCCGTTGTGGGGACAGGGCGTTCTGAGTAAAAGCGTACTTGAACCCGTATCCGCGGCCTAGAAAGAGATCATGACGACCAAGGGCACAGAGCTTCCCGATACTATCCAGGCAATCGAGTATTTCTTCGAACAGGGCTTGACTGATGGCCTGCCCGTCGTGCCCCCCACCGCGGAGGCCGTGCAGGCATTCCTCGAAGCCGGGGGGCTCTCGCCTGATGAGGTGCTCGGGACACGGGAGAGCCGGAACTGGATCGTCACCGCTCAGAAGGTTGCCGTCAACGCCATAATGGCCGGCTGCAAGGCTGAGTACGCTCCGGTAGTTGCGGCCGCTGTGAGGGCGATGCTAAAGCCGGAGTTCAACCTCTCAGGCATAAGCGAGACGACATCCGGAATGTCGGCGCCGATGATCGTGGTGAATGGGCCCATCCGGAAGAAGCTGGACATCAACTCCGGGTGGAACCTGTTCGGGCCCGGGTGGCGGGCGAACTCAACTATCGGGCGGACGCTGCGGCTGATATTGATGAACGTTTGCGGGGAGATACCGGGCGTGACGGACAAGTCGGCGTTCGGGAGCCCGGCGCGTTACACCTGCTGCATCGCGGAGGATGAGGAGAGCAGCATCTGGGAACCGTATCATGTCGAGAAGGGTTTCGATCCATCGACGAGTACAGTAAGCCTTTTCCCCGCTCTGCCCCCAATCCCGGTGTTCAACTACGCCGACAACTCGCCCAAGGCGATCCTGGACACGATCAGCCATGCCATAGCCGCGAACATCAATTGCCACGGCGAGTTGGTGTTAATCATCAGCGGCGAGCATCTTTTCAATATAGCGCCCGCGGGCATGACAAAGGCCGAGATCAAGGAATATATAGCAGAGCGCGTGAACGAAATGAGCCCGGGGCTGGTATTCGACGCCGAGCGGGCATATGAGCTGGGCGGCGTCACACCGTTCGAAGACCCGGTCAGTGAGGAGCGATCCGTTCCCACGTTACCCGAGCAATTGCACCTGTACGTGGCGGGGGGTACGGGAGGTGCGGTCTCGGCGATGGTGCCTATATTCTCTCATGGACATTCGAGTACGTCGGTTATCGAGTCGATTGTAGAGCCCTAGGTCCTATTCGAAAGACCACAACCAAAACTAACCCAGTCCCGGAGGTCAACCGATGGCAGGCAAGCTGTACACGTCATACACAGGTTTCCCCTCTTTCTTCAGCGGCAAGATCGCGGGCGTGGAGGACGTTGAGGAAGGAACATTGGTCGTGGCGGGAGTGCCGATAGACCAGGGGGTAGTCACAGGGCGGCCCGGGGCTCGGTACGGCCCCCGCGGCATCCGTGAGGCCTCCATGCAGCATCGGGGGGCTTACGAGGTTTCAGCAGAGAACACCCTTATGGACGTGGAAACCGGCATCTGGCGAAAGCCCGTAGCCTCTCCACCCCTCATCGACATTGGTGATTTCGACATCAACCCCACGGACATGCGGGACACGACCGAAATCGTTATCAAGGGCGTCGCCGATGTTGTGAAGAGAGGGGGTGTACCAGTACTCCTTGGCGGCGACCATTACGTGGCCTACCCGGGATTTGCAGGCTTCTCGAAAGGGATGTCGGAGCGGGGCGGGTCCCCGAGGCTCGGGTATCTGCATATCGACAGTCACCCTGACTTCCGGGACGTTCACGGCGTCGGGGGGAAGTACACTCACGGGACGCAGGCCCGGCGGCTCAGCGAGGACACCCACATCTCCTATACCAACATGGCGTGGGTCGGGCTAAACGGATCGGTAATCGATCCGGCGCAGCACCGAATATTCAGGTCGGGGGGCATGCAGGTCACCACGGCCAAGATGATCCGGGAGCAGGGACCGGCGGAAATTGTGAGGAGTGCGATGGAAGTGGTGGGGCACAGTGTGGACGCTGTCTACGTGACGATAGACATCGACGTGGTGGATGGGTCGGAGTCACCAGGGACGGGGGCACCGATATTCACGGGAATCACCGGCGTGGAGTTCCTGGAAATGATGGAAGCCCTTTCCAGCTACGACATCATCAAGGCAATAGACATTTGTGAAGTGGCCCCGCCTCTAGACCCGACGGGTCGGACGGTGCATTTGGCTGCGAGTGGATTGCTGGGAATCCTCGGGCCGCATATCTTCGAGACCGGCGAAATAGAATAACGAGCAGACCTCATTAGGCCCTCTCAAAAGTCAGATACCACCCAATGATCGCAAGTGGCCTCGTGATAGACATAGCCGCGCTGATATATTCCCGCCCGTAGTACCAATGTGGCTCCATGAATGCCAACCTCAAGCCTTCTGAGGCTCGCCTGTTTAGGTGCGCCTGAATCTCCCGGGAGGGGTAATTGCTGGCATGCTCTTTGGGTGCGCCCATCCCTAACATGCTCCTTTCCTCTTTGATGGCGCACGCACGCAAATATTCGTGGGTGTATCGTGTATTGTCTTCAGTTATCGCTGGTTTTGGTGGTAGAGCGCTCTGGATTGGCATGCTAAAGATTCCCTCCTTATGTTTGTAATACGCGCTGATTAGACTAACAGACATTCAAGGGATAAGCTGCAAATATCATAGCTATGATTAGGTGCTAGGCTATTTCAGGGCAACCGAAGGGTTCATCGGTGGGGACTCGTCCTGCTGGCGGTGGGAGGGATTCTGGGAATCCCAAGGTCGCGTTTATTCGAGACGGCAAACATAGGTAGATTGAGAAAAGCACAGGGGAAAGGGCAATCCAGCCCACTGATTGCTTTCAGCGGGTCAGATAGGAAGGGGTAGTAATGCCCAACACCGAAGGAAGACTAGCGGGAAAGACAGCCATAATTACGGGGGCCGGGTCCAGCGGGCCGGGCATGGGGAATGGGAAGGCCACGGCTATTCTTTTCGCTCAGGAGGGAGCGAGGGTATTGCTTGCGGACCTGCACGAGGACCGTGCCCGCGAGACCCTCGCCACGATAGAGGCGGAGGGAGGAGTGGCATCCACCATCGAGGTTGACGTCACTGTCGAAGAGGACGCCAGCCGTCTCGCTGAGACGGCCATCGAACGCTACGGCCGCATCGACGTGCTGGTGAACAACGTGGGCATATCCAAGCGAGGGTCGGTGCTGGATGTGACGCCTGAGGAGTGGGACCGGGTAATGGCCGTCAACGTGAAGAGCATGATGCTGTGCAGCCGTCACATCGTGCCACGGATGAAAGAGGACGGCGGTGGGTCGATAATCAATATTGCTTCGACAGCGGGGCTCAGGGCACATCACAGCACTCCCTACACCACTTCCAAGGCGGCGGTTATTGGTCTGACGTTCTCCATGGCTGCAGACCACGGCCCGGACAACATACGTGTCAACGCCATAGCGCCGGGCCTGGTCTACACGCCGATGGTCGCGCCCCGGATGGAAGAGGGGATGCGGGAGAGGCGGATGGCGGCGGCGCCTCTCGGGACGGAGGGGACGGGATGGGATGTGGGGTGGGCGGCGGTGTTCCTTGCGAGCGACGAGGCTCGGTGGGTCACGGGAGTTACCCTACCCGTGGACGCGGGTCTGAGTGTGACCACGGGGATTACTTATCAGCCGTTGTTGCAGCAGAATTGGAAGTAGGCCCGCCCAACCTCTTCTAAGCACGAAGTGATCTGCGTGGAGCCACGCTTCCTTCCGAGTGGTCCACCCTCACAAGAACAGCCATATGCTAAGGCAATTGCTGGGCAGTCAGGTCGGCGACTATTCCGAAATGGTCTGAGAGTTTTCTCTCTTCGTGGATGTTGCTGATTACTTCCAGGGATCCAATTGCGCAATCATTACTCAGAGCAATGTGGTCGATGCTTTTGCGGCCCTGGAAGGCAAGATCTGATGTAGCGATTTTCATGCTCGGCAGGAAGGCCTCTTTAAGCGCCAACCGCAGGTCGACAGGTGCTCGGCTACCTGTTCCTATAACTTGATTGAAGTCCCCCATCACTATCAGACGCTTCGCAGTCGCTCGTCCGAGAATTTCAGTGAGACCGACCAGATACTGCTCATAGTCTGCCCACCGCTCCTTGCGTTCCGCCTTGCGCCTAGCCTCGGTCCGGGATCCGAACCAGGGAATGCAGACTCCAACGACTGTGCCTTCGCCCAAGGAAGTCTGCGTGACTCCAGCCACAAAACGGCCCGGTGGCATCGAATCGAGCCCCACGTCATCTACTTCGTCCCAAGGCTCTCGCGACCAGAGTATGACCTTACGCCGGCTCATCTTGATTCCGTAACCGGCGTCGGGCTCTGAGCAGATGGTGTACCCGCGTTGAGACAGCAACCTTACATCCGTCTCGGTGAGACAGACGATTTCGGGGGCGTGACCGTCAATACGTCTCAGTATTTCAGGGGTACGCCGTGATCTAGCGGTCGCCCACTCGACATTCCATGTAACCGCTCTCAATTACATACCCTGCTTTCCTCGCCTACACTTGGGGCAGTCGCCGGGAAGGTGGCTGGAAGCCAACTCTGAACATCGATGCCTCAGACCACTCTCAACCTTTAGTTTAAGGTACGCTAAATCAAGCGCCTAGAAGTTTCGTTTGGAATGACAGCCTGAATTGACACACTGCGTGGTATACTGGTTCCACTAACGTCAGCAAAGGAGGCACCCATGGTCAGCGACATGCTGAAAACTATGATCGCCCTAGACCCGAGGGGCGACGAGATGCTCGAAGAGCACATCGATATGGCCCCCAAGATCGACAGCCTCAACGGCAAGCGCATCGGGCTCTTGCATGACCGGAGGCTCAACGGGGACAAGCTCCTCTGGATGGTCACCGATCTCATCAAGTCGGAGTATGAGATCTCCGACGTCACGTTCGTCGCCAGGCCAAACGTCTCCGACGTATCACCCCCCGAGCTACTCGACGAGCTAGCGGAGAAGGCGGATGCCACCCTGATTGCGATCGGGGACTGAGGCTCCTGCAGTACGTGCTGTATGCACGACGCGATCTCCCTCGAAGACCGGGGCGTACCCACCGCTGTCATAATCAGCGACCAGTTCATACCCGGAGTGCAGGCCATCGCCCGCACCCGCGGCCTCCCTGACTACCCCTTTGTGGTGGTCAAGCACCCCATCGGCAGCCTAGCGGATGACGACCTGAAGGCACGGGCCAAGGACGCCCTGCCCCAGATTGTGGACATCCTCACGAACGGCAGGATGTCCTAACTCCTGCCGAGCTAGACGATTTCATAAGAAACCAGGCTCGGTGGAAAAGCCGACGGGATACTCCCGTCGGCTTTTCCCGTTTCAATGAACACCGAGTCTCATGCCTCCAAGACCAAAAGTGATATACTTCACGACGCCTGTCCAGGGAGGATCGAGGCACGGAAAGGCAGCAATGAAAGGCTCTATAGAACGGATTGAAGGCGGCACCGTTACCAGCCCCAAAGGGTTCAGCGCCGGCGGTGTTTACTGCGGAGTCAAACCCTACGGCGTCGACAAACTGGACCTCGGGCTTATCTACTCGGAGGCCCGCGCCGCTGCTGCAGCCGTCTTCACCAAGAACCGGGTAACGGCACCCGCGATTCTGGTCAACAGGGACTACCTGAAAGACCCATATGCTCAAGCCGTTGTAGTAAACAGCGGCATCGCCAACGTGTCGGTCGGGGAGCAGGGGCGGATCGATGCGGTAGAGATGTCAGTGTTGGCGGGGAATAAGCTCGGAGTTGCGGCAGAGGACGTGCTGATCGCCAGTACCGGCGTCATAGGCGTCGAGCTGCCGATGGCCCGAATACGGGCGGGGATAGAGGAAATTGAGGTCACTGATGATGGAGGGCCGTTCATGGCACGGGCCATCATGACCACCGACACCCACCCCAAGGAGATCGCGGTCTCTTTTGACACGGGTGGCGGGACCCAGGCGGTGGTCGGGGGGATAGCCAAGGGCGCGGGAATGGTACACCCGGACATGGCTACTATGCTCTCGTTTATCGCTACGGACGCGGCGGTCGATCCTGCTTTTCTACAGACTGCTCTTGAGAATGCCGTGGGTGACTCTTTCAACATGATCAGCATCGATGGAGACACCAGTACCAGCGATACAGTCACCGTGCTGGCCAACGGGCTGGCAGGGAATGCGCCGATCTCGGGAGACGGGGCCGAGGGGGAGACCTTTACGGAGGCGCTGAAACAGGTCTGCACCTTCCTGGCCAAGCAGATAGCACGGGACGGTGAGGGCGCTACCAAGATAATCGAAATCATCATCGAAAAGGCCCTCTCCCTGGATGAGGCCCGTAACGCCGCTCGAATCATATCGACCTCTATGCTGGTCAAGAGCGCGATACACGGGAACGACCCCAACTGGGGACGCCTCATGGCTGCGTTGGGTCGGACGGGCGCGTATATCGAGGAGTCGAAGACCGACCTCTTCATCAACGATATCTTCATGCTCAACAACGGCACCCCCGTCCCCTATTACGAAGACGCGGTCTCTCGTTCACTGGACCAGGAAGAGGTCTCGATCAAGCTGGTCTTGAATGTTGGAGAAGCGTCGGCGACGGCCTGGACGTGTGACCTCTCCGAGGAGTACGTCACCTTCAACAGCGAGTACACTACCTAGGCCCGGGTCAAGGTGAAGGGGATGCGTCAGGCAGTAGTCAAGATTGGGGGAGGGGCCCTCGGCGCGTCCGACACCCTATTCTCAGACCTGGCTGCCCTCCAGCGCGACGGAGTCGAGATTATCGTCGTTCACGGCGGCGGCAATGTTGTGTCGGACTGGCAGCGGCGTCACGGGGTCGAGGCGCGATTCGTCCGCGGGCTGCGAGTCACCGACGGTCCAGCACTTGAAGTCGCCACGGCCGTCCTGGCAGGTCTCGTAAATAAGGAACTGGTTGCCTCGATAGCCGGGTGCGGGGGTCGAGCCGTCGGTCTGAGCGGTGTGGACGGAGGAATTATCCAGGCGGAGGTGCGGGACTCGGAGCTGGGGTATGTGGGTCGGGTCACGGGGGTGGACCCCACGCCTTTAGAGGCCCTTGTTAAGAGCGGTTTTCTCCCCGTCCTGTCGCCCATAGCCTCCCAACGGCGAAACGGCAGCGCAGACTGGAGGGGCATCCTGAACGTCAACGCCGACACCGTGGCCGGCGCCCTGGCCTCCGAGATTCATGTCTCAACCCTTGTTTTTCTCACCGACGTGGAAGGGATTTTGGACGAGACCGGCACCTGTGCATCCTCCCTTTCGAGAGACGACGTGCAGAACATGATCGAATCCGGAGTTATCAACTCGGGTATGATTCCCAAGGTCGAGGCTTGCCTAAAAGCCTCAGAGGCGTCGGTAAGGGCCGTGATAACTGACGGGCGTCGGCCGCACGCCTTGCTGGATGCGGTCGAGGGCAAGGGGCCTGGGACGTGGTTCGGGGGAGAATAGTTAGCTGACATTAGTAAGGAAAAAGAAACACCCTCACTCGCCTCAGCGAGTCTTCAACCCTAGCCCTCTCCCTAGATGGGAGAGGGGATTGGAAACCTCAACCCACGGGCCCCATTGGCAATATCGTGGAAAGCGAATCATAAGCGGGCCGCCTGCATGCGCCTTAGATCCCTCGCGGGGCCTCGGGATGACAGAAATATGGGGCATCGAGATGACAATGTTATCGGGTCTTTAGAAAGGAAAAAGATATGGTGAATTGGCAGGAGCTGGAAGCCAAGTATTTTATGAAGACGGGCCGCCGCCAGCCCTTGACCCTGGTCAGGGGCGAGGGCGTCAGGGTCTGGGATGAAGACGGGAAGGAGTACCTGGACTTCGTGGGCGGGATCGCGGTCACGGGGCTGGGGCACTGCCACCCTGTCTTGGTCGAGGCGCTACAGAAACAGAGCCAGACTCTCTGGCATGTCTCCAATCTTTACTACACGATTCCCCAGGTAGAGTTGGCCCAGCTCCTGGTCGAAAACTCCTGCTGTGATGAGGTGTTCTTCCAAAACAGCGGAGCGGAAGCCAACGAAGCGGCCATAAAAATCGCCCGAAAGCACGGCAAGGTCAACCTGAATGGAGCTTACGAGGTCATCTCGGCGATGAACTCATTCCACGGGCGCACGTTCGCAATGGTCGCAGCCACGGGCCAGCCCGACCACCAGGCCACCTTCACCCCCCTCCCCCAAGGCTTCACCAACGTCCCCTTCGACGACATCGAAGCCGTTATATCAGCCACATCTGAGAGCACCTGCGCAGTGATGCTGGAACCCATCCAGGGCGAGGGCGGCGTCAATGTCCCCTCCCGCGAGTATCTCCAGCAGGTCCGGGACTGGTGCGACCAGCAGAACCTGCTCCTTATCTTCGACGAGGTCCAGACGGGCATCGGGAGGACGGGCAACCTGTTCGCCTACCAGCATTTCGGGGTGGAGCCCGACGTGATTACCCTGGCCAAGGCCCTAGGTGGGGGGTTCCCCATAGGCGCAGTCATGGCCAAGAAGGCGGCGTCCGTATTTGAACCCGGCGACCACGGCTCCACCTTCAGCGGAAACCCCTTGGGCACCGCGGTCGGCGCAGCCAACATGCGCTACATCCTTGAGAACGACGTTGTTGGTAATGCCCGAAGGGTCGGGGAGCGGCTACGGGCCGGCCTTGAAGGGCTGACCGGCAAGCACGACCTGGCCGTGGGAGTGCGGGGAGTCGGGCTGCTCCTTGCCCTGGCCCTCAGCGAGAATGTCTCGGGCGCCCTCGTCAACGAGTGCCGCGAGCGCGGCCTGCTCGTAAACCCCGTAAAGCCCAATGCCCTCCGACTCATCCCACCCCTGATTCTTTCCGATGATGAGGCGGACAAGGCAATCGAAATACTGGATGCGGCCCTCGGGGCCGTGGCCCAAGGCTAGACTTACAGAGGAATACCGTGACCCAAAAGATCGTCCTTGCATATAGCGGGGGGCTCGACACCTCCGTAGCCATCAAATGGCTTTCCGACCGCTACAACGCCGAGATCGTGACTCTTACCGTAGACGTGGGCGGCGAGATAGACTTGGAAAAGGTGCGGCAGCGGGCCCTGGGCACGGGAGCCGTTCAGGCCGAGGTGCTCAACGCCCGTGAAGACTTCGTAAAGTTCTTCGTTTGGCCCGCCCTGCAAGCGGGCGCCGTATACGAAGGAAAATACCCCCTGGCCACTGCCCTCGCCCGACCTCTCATGGCCAAACTCCTCGTGGACGTGGCCCTGGAGACGGGCGCCTATGCCGTTGCCCACGGCTGCACCGGCAAAGGGAACGACCAGGTCCGGTTCGACGTGAGCGTCGGGGCCCTTGCCCCCAGCCTCGAGATCATCGCCCCGGCCCGCGAGTGGGGTATGACCCGGGAGCAGGAGATCGACTACGCCAAGGAGCACAGCATCCCCGTGCCGCTGACCAAGGCCAACCCCTACTCCATCGATGAGAACTTATGGGGCCGGAGCATAGAGACAGGGGTGCTGGAAGACCCGTGGGTCGAGCCTCCGGAGGACGTTTACCAGTGGACCGTATCCTCGGCTAACGCACCCGACGAACCGGCATACCACGAGATCGAATTCGAGACGGGTATTCCAATTCGGCTGGATGGTCGGGACGTCAGCGGTGTGGAGCTGATCGACATGCTGAACAAGGCAGCAGGGGCGCACGGGGTGGGGAGAATCGACCACGTTGAGAACCGGCTGGTCGGGATCAAGTCCCGGGAGATATATGAAGCTCCAGCAGGCATTGTCCTCACCACCGCCCACCGGGCCCTGGAAGACATGACCCTCAGCAAGGAACAGGCCCGATTCAAGGATAGGGTAGCCCAGGAGTACGCCGACCTGATCTATAACGGCCTCTGGTTCACGGCCCTGCACCAGGACCTGGCCTCCTACGTGCAGAGCACCCAGCGGCACGTCACCGGCACAATTCGAGTCAAACTGCACAAGGGCCAGTGCACGGTGGTCGGGCGCAAGGCCCCGCAGGCACTCTACCAGTTCGAGCTCGCGACTTACGACCAGGGAGACACCTTCGACCAGAGTGCGTCGAAGGGATTCATAGACATCTTTGGGCTGCCGGTCAGGACCCAGGCCCGAATCCAGCTGCTGGAGCAGCCGGGCGGGGCCCTCGGGATCACGGGGCCCACCACTTAGTAGCCGATCATCCAAGCCACGATTATATAGCCCTTAGGGAGGACCGGATGAGCATTGTCCTGACGGAAGAGCAGAAGCAGATGGTTTCCACCATCCGGGAGTTCGTCAACCGGGACGTGAAGCCCTACGTCTCAGAGCTTGAGCACGCCGACGAATATCCCCACGAGATGGTGGAGAAGATGAAGGAGATGGGCCTGTTCGGGGCCGTCGTCCCGAAGGAGTACGGGGGCCTGGGGCTCGACAACGTGACCTTCGCACTCATCATCGAAGAGCTTTGCAAGGGTTGGATGAGCCTCAGCGGAACCATCGGCAGCCATTCGATCATGACCTACGCCATCGTCAAGTTCGGCACGGAGGAGCAGAAGCACCGCTTTCTGCCCAAAATCGTAACGGGCGAAAAGCGCGGAGGCATCGGGCTCACGGAGCCGGGCGGCGGCAGCGACCTCCAGTCCATCCAGACCATGGCCGTGAAGGATGGCGACGACTACGTTATTAACGGCTCCAAGATGTTCGTCACAAACGGCATCCAGGGCAACACCTTTGCACTCTTGACCAAGACGGACCCGAACGCCAAGCCGGGCTACCGAGGCATAAGTCTATTCATAATCGAAAAAGGCGGTGAAGGCTTCACCGTCGGCAAGAAGATCAAGAAGCTCGGGTACCGGGGCATCGACACCACGGAGTTCGCCTTCGACGACTTCCGGGTGCCGATAACCAACCTCTTGGGGGGGGTCGAGGGGCAGGGGTTCAAGCACATCATGTCGGGGTTGGAGGGTGGCAGGGTGAACATCGCGGCCCGTGCCGTGGGTGTCTCCCAAGCCGCGTTCGACGCCGCCATAACCTACGCACAGCAGAGGGTGACTTTTGGGAAGCCCATCGCCGAGCACCAAGCCATCCAGCTAAAACTCGCCGATATGGCTACAAAGATAGAGGCAGCCCGGCTCCTGACCCTGTCCGCCGCAGCCAAGAAGGACCGGGGCGAAAGGTCGGACCTTGAGGCCGGCATGGCCAAGCTGTTTGCCAGCGAGACCGCCCACGAGGTCACGATGGAGGCCATGCGCATCCACGGCGGCTACGGCTACACAGAGGAGTTCCCCGTCGAGCGCTACTTCCGTGACGCGCCCCTCATGATGATCGGCGAGGGCACGAACGAAATCCAGAAGCTCGTAATTGCCCGTAACCTGCTCAAGAAGCACCAGATTTAACAGGACGAGACCCTACCAACAGGAGCGCATTATGGACCACGACGGACGAGAAGCCTTCGGGAGCTGGTACGACGACTACACGGTCGGTGACATCTACAAGCACTGGCCCGGCCGCACCGTCAACGAGTACGACGACACCCTTTTCAGCATGATCACCATGAACCATGCTCCCCTTCACATCGACGAGCACTACATGAGTGGGAGCCAGTTCGGGCAGAGGCTGGTGAACGGACTATTCGTCATCAGCCTGGTCGTTGGCATGACGGTCAGGGAGATCAGCGGCAAGGCCATCGCCAACCTGGAATACGAGACCATCAAGCACCTCAGCCCGACCTTCCACGGCGACACCATCTACGCCGAGACGGAAATCCTGGAGAAGCGCGAGTCCAAGAGCAAGAACGATCGCGGCATCCTCTACGTCGAGACCCGGGCGTGGAATCAAAGAGATGAGACTATTCTCACGCTGCGGCGTCGGGTGATGATACCTAAGCGGGGTAACGGGACGGGATAGCGGGCTTACGAGGTTAAAGTTAAGTTGAGCATTAATCTCGCATAGCGGAAAGGTATCTGCCAGGGTTTGTCAGCATTGAGATGTCCGCATTGTCGGTCACCCGTAGCAGAAGGGGCCGGACTTTGTTCTGATTGTGGACGGGACATACCATTAATGCGTCCATCTCTAATGCGTCCACCACCGGCTACATACAAATGTAAGCGCTGTGGACATGAAGGCAAAATTGGGTTCGGGTTCCTCGGATTAGGCATTACTCGTATTCGATGCAGTAGTTGTGGACAGGAGTGGGACCGAGCTTTACCAGATTCCAAAAAGAGTCAGGCCTCGAAAGTTTATCGCGATAAGTCAATAGTGTTTTGCTCTCATTGTGGTCGCAAAGTTGCTGAAGGGGCCGCCTTTTGCTCGGGATGTGGACACGACCTAAGAAAGAGTTTTGAAACACCCAGCTAAATACCTGAAGAGTCTTACACCTTAAAGTGCCAACGATGTGGATCTGAAGGAGTGATGAGCTCACCGCCTTCGGCTAGTGATCGCGTTCGATGCAAGAATTGTGGACACGCATGGTATCCATCTCGTACACCTAGTCCCCAGCTTGTATGCAAAAAAGGACCTTTTGAGTTTGTGCCAGAAAGCAAGAAAGGTGGGGGTAAAAGGACAACGCACAAATCGGAGCCTACTGACTTTTCATCAAGTGAGACAAAGCAAGTTGCGGAAAGTGAGCAATACTCACAGTTATATGGAAAAGTAGGCAGGCCACAACTACAATCTAATATACCTACTGTTCCTCAAGGGAATAATTGGTGTAAGTGGATTATAAGAGGCATCATAGTCGGCATTCCGTTGCTTATTGTTGTAAGTGTTTGTGTGGCTGTTGTGGATGATGAAGAAAAGCCTACACGACGACCAACAGTAACCTCAACATCAACGCCTACACAACGTATTATGGCTACCGCTACATCGAGACCTGTACAACGCACAAGAGCTACAGCTACAGCAAGACCTAGACCAACAGCTACAGCGATAAATGAAATTGAGCATCAAATGTGGATACAGCAATGGGAATATTGGGAACACGTAGATTGGATTGCCAAAGAACTTGGTGGGTTTTTAGCTGACGGCCAGATAGTCGGTATCGAAGCTGGTGCTATCTGTGCTAATAAAAGCTCATGGACAGACCAGCTAATCGAAGCGAAAGACTATGTGAGAGAGTATAGGAAGTTCGATTCTGAGACTGTAGCAGAGACTCCGAGTTTGACTAACTTAGAAATGACTTCCGTTCAGTTACTAGACCTTCTAGCTGAAGCACCTTGTGAGTAATCATTCTTTCGTGCTCTAGAGACTTTTCTTGTGCTCACAGATATATAAGTCCCTAAAGTCTGGATAAACTACCCAAAATTTGTAGGATGACAACGAAAATGACATACCTTCCAAACCTTTGCAGATAGGCATGTCCTCTCCCATCCCCCACCCCTACACCACATCCATAGCCTTCGATCAGAGGCTTTATAAGCACGATATCGCCGGGTCAAAGGCGCATGCGCGGATGCTCGGGCGGCAGGGGATTGTGCCTGAGTCGGAAGTCGAGGCTATTTGTGAGGGCCTCGATGCGATACAGGTCGAGATAGAGTCAGGGCTCTTCCCCTTTCGGGAAGAGCTGGAAGACATTCACATGAACGTCGAGACCCGGCTGGCCGAGCTCATCGGGGAACCGGCAGGCAGGCTTCACACCGCCCGTTCCCGTAACGACCAAGTAGCCCTGGATGTACGTCTGTTCCTGAGGGAAGCCATCGACGACGCCATAGCGGGGATTCGCTCGTTTCAGAACGCTCTTCTCTCGCAAGCCGAGGCCAACGCCGACGCGATCATGCCCGGCTACACGCACCTGCAACGCGCCCAGCCCGTTCTTGTCGCACATCACCTGCTCGCCTACTTTGAGATGGCGCAGCGGGACATTGCACGATTCAAGGACTGCCGCCGACGCGTGAACGTATTACCCCTAGGGGCGGGGGCGCTGGCGGGCGTCACCTACCCGATTGACCGGGAGTTCGTGGCAAGGGAACTGGGGTTCGATGGCGTGGCTCGAAACAGTATGGATGCCGTCTCCGACCGGGACTTCCTCGTGGAGTTCCATGCAGCGGCGGCTATCGTCATGATGCACCTCTCCCGCCTGGCCGAGGAGATGATACTCTGGACCTCCGAGGAGTTCGGGTTCGCCTCCCTCACCCCCGAATACACGACGGGAAGCAGCATAATGCCCCAGAAGCGAAACCCGGACGTGGCCGAGCTAGGCCGGGGAAAGACGGGTCGGGTCTACGGGAACCTGATGGCCCTGCTCACTACCCTAAAGGCCCTGCCACTCGCCTACAATAAGGACATGCAAGAGGACAAGGAGGGCCTGTTCGACACCGTGGACACCCTGAACTCGACACTGGATGCATTTGCGGGGATGGTCGAGACCATGACCATCAACCGAGAGAGGACGCGGAGGGCTGCGGAGGCCGGTGTTTATTCAGGAATACTAGCCACGGACCTCGCGGACTACCTCGTGGCGAAGGGGCTGCCTTTCCGGGAGGCACACGGAGCTACCAAATCTCTTGTCATCTATGCCGCCGAGAAGAGCACGGCCCTCAACGAGCTGAGCCTGGAGGAATACCGGCGCTTTTCTTCTCTATTCGATGAGGATGCCTTCGCAATTACCGTGGAATCGTCCCTAGCGGCTCGGGCCAGCCAGGGTGGCACGGCACCCGATAGGGTGAAAGAAGCGCTATTGCAGGCCCGCGAGGCACTGAGGTCTTAACATGCCTGATTCCCCCGAGATAAAAATCTCACCTTCTATTCTATCTGCAGACTTTGGGCGCCTAGGCGAGCAGGTTGCCGAGGCGTCGGAGTCGGGGGCCGACTACATTCACGTCGACATCATGGACGGCCACTTCGTGCCCAATCTCACGATCGGGCCGATCATCGTATCGGGGATTCGGCCATGGACCGAACTGCCCCTGGACGTTCACCTGATGATAGAAGAGCCGGATAGGTTGATCCCCGACTTCGCCAAGGCGGGCGCAAACATACTCACCGTCCACCCGGAGGCTTGCCGCCATCTGCACAGGGTGATCTATCAGATCAAGGACCTGGGCGTGAAAGCAGGGATATCGCTCAACCCCGGGACTCCTGCTTCCGCGCTCGAGCCAGTGATAGGGGATGTTGACCTAGTACTGGTGATGACGGTGAATCCGGGTTTCGGGGGGCAGAAGTACATTCACAGCGTGACGAGCAAGATAGCAAAGGTGCGGCAGATGCTGGATGAGGCGGGGTCGGGGGCGGAGTTGGAGGTGGACGGTGGCATCAATGCAGAGACGGCGTCGAAGGCTGTGGAGGCCGGGGCGAGGGTGCTTGTGGCTGGGTCGGCGGTGTTTAACGATCGGGACACGGTGGCCGGGTCAATTGCCAGAATTCGGGAGAGCCTCGGGCAGGCTTAGACTGCCTAGTTTAGCAATTCGTCGATTATCGGCCCGAGCTGTCCAGCGGTCAGCGATCCAATCCGCTTGATTGACTGTCCACCACTACTAATGATGAAGGCGGGCTGAGTGAAGATGCCGTTGGCTTGAGCGGCGGCTCGGTCTTCTTCCAAGAATTTCTGGTACCTCTGCTCTTCCATGCAAGCGGTAAATTGGGGCACGTTCAGACCCAGAGTCTGTGCCAAGCTGATCTGGCCTTGGACGCTCCCGGAGCCGCTTCGAATTCGGGCGTCATGAAACTCCCAAAACTTATCTTGCTCACCGGCGCACTCCGTTCCCAAGGACATGATTCTCGAGGCGGGACCGAAAGTGGTCCGGTGGCGGAGCACCAGCTTTACCTGACCTTGGTCTATGTATTGTCGCTTTATCTCCTGGGCCGGTCCAAGGGCCCAATTCCTGCAAACGCCTCATTGAAAGTCGCTGAATTCCTCCAATGTGACGGGCGCATCCAGGGAACCTAGAACATTCCATACTCTGCCGACGGGTTCCGGCACAGACGTGGCGGTTGGATTGGGAGTTGGAGAGGGTGTCGGGACTGCAGTTGGGACGGGGGTGGGAGAGGGAGTCGGGGCAGGTGTAGGGACGGGACTGACTATTGGTGTTGGGGATGGCGCCAAAGATGCCGCCGTAGGCGTCGGAGCAGGCGTGGAACTTGCAACGGGAGCAGGGGCGGAAGTGGATGTCGGGACTAGGGTTACGGTGGGTGTTGGGGCAGGGGCCGGTTGCTGCGTCATCAGCAACTCATCAATTACTGCGGAAATGGTTTCGAAGGAAGGCGAACCGTCGAATTTTGTTCCAGTTTGGTTGGGGTCGGTGGACAGGACGAAGATGGTGGGGGTGACCGAGACTTCGTTCCGCAGGGCCAGATTTATGTCTCTTTGAATAACGCCGTCGTAGGTTCTGGCTTCCATGCAAGCCGAGAAGCGTCCCGTGTCGAGGCCAAGGTCTTCGGCGAACCCTTCGAGTCTTTCCACCCCTCTGCCGCCCTCGCCCTGTTTTTCGTAAAGAGTGTCATGGTACTGCCAGAAAGAGCCCTGTTCTCCCGCACACTCGGTGGCGTGGGCCGCCAAGTAAGAATCATCGTTGATATGAGGGAAATGGAAGTAGTTCAGGTTCACCAACCCAGTCTCGATGTAGGCTTTCTTCACTTCGAGGGCCGCACCACGGGCCCAATGCTTGCAACCGGGTCAGAGGAAGTCGCCGAAATCGGCGATGGACACGGAGGCGTCCGGCGACCCGAGGACATTCCAGTCCCGGGTCGTTGGAGGTGCGCCCGGCGTAGAATCGGGTGGAGGGGTGTCGGTGGGAGGAGCGTCGGAGGGAGCTGAAGTCGATGGAGGGACGAGGGTGTTAGTGGGGACCGGCGCGCCGGTAGATGTAGGATCAACTATCTCAGGGCTCGACGAGCAGGCCCATGAAACCATAGCAAGGACGGTTACACAAAATAGGAGGATGCCAAGTCGGGTGAATGTCAGGCGTCGGGGGAGAATGGACATTTGAGAAGACCCGTGTCCCAGCATTGGCGCTCGGGTCACTAGTACGCGGAGCCCAGGTATTCGTCTATGACTGCGGAAACCACGTCGAAGGCGCGTGCCCCGACGAACTTCGTCATCTGGTCGCCGCTCAGGATGAAGATGGTGGGCTGGGTGGTTACGCCATCCTCTCGAGCCTGAGCCAAGTCCCCGTCGACAATGTGCTCATAGGTCTCGTTTTCCATGCAGGCGGTGAACTTGGGAATGTCCAAGCCGATGGTATTGGCACGAGCTATTTGCCCCTGGACGCCTATCTCCCTGGTCCGCTCCTGGAATATCGCGTCGTGATATTTCCAGAATTCACCCTGCTCACCCGCACACTCGGTGCCTTGAGCCATCAGGCGCGATTCGGGACCCAGGACGGCGTAATGGCGGTATTCCACCTTGACCCTGCCGTCGTCCACGTAGGTCGATTTGATCTCCTGGGCCGTTCCAAGGGCCCAGCGCCTACAGCCGGGTCATTGGAAGTCACTATAGTCCAGGACGGTGACTGACGCGTCCGCCGAGCCGAGGACATTCCATCCCCTGCCATCAGGGTCAAGAGTGATCACCGATAAGGCAGTCGGTGTGGCAGCGGGCTCGGATGTGGGGTCAGGGTCGGCATCCGGCGCGGTGGTGGCAGACGGGGCCTGGGTGGCAGTGGGGTCGGGAGAATCGGTTGATCCGCCGCAGGCCCAAGCAGCTCCAACGACAAGCGCGCAGAAGAACAACGCCACAGCAGGCGCAACCGTGCGTCGGCGGAGGAGGGCAGACAAAGTCAAGATGCTTGCTTGTACTGGGTCCTGAGGCAACGGGTGCAGACCTTCATCCGCTGCCGCTTGCCATTTATCATCAGCCGCACGGGGTGAACGTTCGGCCTGTACATCCGGGGCGTGTGCCTTTTGGAGTGGCTTACGTTCCTGCCGAAGCGGGGAATCTTGTTACATATTTCGCACTTCGCCAATTTAATCGCCTTTAGTGTAGAATCAGTACCCATCACGTTAGCATAAATGTCCCAGATTTTCAATCTGAAAGCCCTTGCCCAAGCGCAGATGACCTCCTCCAATAAGACCAAAAGCGCCCGCCGAGACTCAGGCGTGGACGACGCATCCCCTCTCCTCAGGATGTTTGATGCCGCAACGCGCTGGCTTGCGGCTAACGCACCTTACGTCGACTCTCTGAACGTCTTTCCAGTCCCCGACGGCGACACAGGCACTAACATGCTCTTTACCCTTCGGGCAGCCTACAAGGCCGCCGAGGAGTGCCCCGACCCCACCCTCGGCCCCCAGGCCCGCGCCCTCGCCTGGGGCGCCCTTATGGAGGCCCGGGGCAACAGCGGGGTTATATTGTCCCAGATTCTCCGAGGCTTCGCCGATGGGATCGACGGGGCCGGCGAGCTGGACGGGCAGACTCTTGCCCGCAGCCTTGCGTTGGCAACCGAGTCCGCGTACAAGGGCGTCGAGAGCCCGGTCGAGGGGACTATGTTGACGGTTATCAAGGATACGGCGCGGGCAGCGGAGACCGCTGCCAACGCGGGCAGCAATCTCGAAGACGTGCTCGGCGACGCAGTCCGGGAGGCCGAGGCTTCCGTTCTGCGCACCCCCGACCTACTTCCCGTACTCAAGGAGGCCGGTGTCGTCGATGCCGGCGGCCAGGGAGTGTTCCTTATCCTGGAAGGAGCATTGAAAGGCCTCACCAACCAACCCCTGGGGGAAGCGCCCGCCGCCCTGAATGGGGATGCAATAGCCAGGGTGTCTGTAGTGGCGAGCAGTGCACCCACGGAGCAGGTCTACGGCAACTGCACACAGTTCATTATTCGGGGTCAGGGGCTGGACTCGGCGCAAATCAGGGCGGCGGTCGGCAGGGTAGGCCAGTCGACCGTGGTGGTGGGAGAACGAGAACTGGTCCGCGTCCACACACACAGCTTCGCCCCAGATGAGGTGGTAGAGCTGTGCATGGCCTTCGGGGAGGTGTCCCAGGTAAGCGTTCAGGACATGGACGAGCAGCACGCCGATTGGCTTCGGGCCCCTTCAAAGGAGATAGCACCGGACATTGGAATTGTTGCCGTAGTACCTGGGCCCGGGATTGAGGAAGTATTTTCCAGCCTGGGCGTTGGGGCCTTTGTGCCGGGTGGGCAATCGATGAACCCGAGTGTCGGGCAGATACTTGAGGCAGTCGAGTCTCTACATGCGGAGTCAGTCATAGTGCTGCCTAACAACAAGAATGTAGTGCTGACCGCACGCAAAGCCGCAGAGGTGTCTTCCAAGCAAGTTGAGGTAGTACCCACAACCAACGTCCCTCAGGGGGTCGCGGGGGTCCTCGCGTTTAACGTCACCGAGCCTTTGGATGACAACGTGGAGTCGATGCAGCAGGCGCTGGACGGTGTATACTCGCTGGAGATTTCCCGTGCCGTAAGGTCCACCTCCGTCGACGGCATCCCCGTCCGCAAGGGAGACGCAATCGGCATTCTTGACGGGGAACTGACTGTAGCGTGCCCCGAGCCGGAAGACGTGGTCCGCATGCTTGCGACGAGGTTAGAGTCGATGGACCTCTCCCTGGCCACCGTATACTGCGGTGAAGGCGTTACGGAAGACCAGCAGGCCCGGCTAGTAATGGCCTTCGAAGAGGCCGCATCTTTCCTGGAAGTGGACATGATGTATGGGGGACAACCCCACTACCAGTTCATTGTTTCGCTGGAATAGCAGGGGAAGCGAGGCTTTCCCTTGGTTCCAATAAATCAAGGGCAGGGTAGAAAATGAGCGTAAGAATCGTTACCGACAGCACCTCCGACCTCCCGCCTGAGATCTGCCGGGATTTGGACATCACCGTCGTGCCCCTGACCGTTAATTTCGGCGATACGGGGTACAGGGACGGAGTCGACCTGAGCACTGACGAGTTCTACAAAAAGCTCATAGCATCAGACAAGCTGCCAACTACTTCCCAGCCCTCCGCAGGCGCTTTCGCCGAGGCCTACAAGGAAGTGGCGAAAGACACCGATGAGATACTCTCGATCCATATCTCAGGCAAGCTGAGCCAGACCTACAACTCGGCCCGGTTGGCTGCGTCTGAGATGGATGGGAGTTGCAATATTCAGGTTGTGGACTCTCTACAGGTGTCCATGGGCCTGGGATGCATAGCCATGGCAGCCGCCCGGGCCGCGAGGGACGGCGCTTCCATGGAAGACCTGCAGCAACTGGTGTCCAAGATGATGCCGGAGACCCGTACCTTCGCCCTTCTTGAGACTTTAGAGTACTTGGCGAAGGGTGGCAGGATCGGCAAGGTACAGGCTTATCTCGGAAACTCTCTCCGACCCCTCGCCATCTTCAAAGTCATTCCCATCGTAGAGGTCAGAGGCGGAGAGGTCCACCCACTCACCCGCGTCCGCACCCGGCAAAAGGGGCTCGACCGGCTCATCACTGAAGCCAGTAGTGCGTCCGACATTACAATGGCGGGAGTTGCCTACAGCACCAACCGCCAGGAAGCCGAGTCCGTATTGGAGAGCCTGCGACCTCTCGTAAGCCCCGACAACCTCGTTCTCTCCCGATTCGGCCCGGTCCTCGGCACTCACATTGGGCCCGGTGCGCTGGGCCTGGTATTCACCACGGGCTAGAGAGGTCCTTGACGGCGCAATAGCCGGACCATGCAGCAGGGACTGGAGACCCTGAAGAAGGTATTGGCATTGGAGCGCCAACGCGGCTTCACCGATAAAGCCGTTGTCGGTGGGCTAGACGCCTTCCTGGACAAATGGCGCGGAGACGGTCCGTGTGAGTTCTCTCTACCCGACAGCTACGAAGGCTTGGAACAGTCGGAGCGTAAGCGTTGGATTGAGGCCACCCTGGCAAAATTATCGGGGTCGCCCACACCGTCCCCGGAACGGCCACCAAGCAAGGCTAGGGCTAGAACTCCTGCAGCCAAAGCGAAGTCCAGTCAACCAAAGCCCGCTCCCAAAGAGGAGACTCCGCAACTCGGCTCTCCGATAACCGTCCTCAAGGGAGTCCAGGACGCGACCGCCAAGAGGTTCGCGAAGCTGGGAGTGACGACGGTGAGGGACCTTATCTATCACTTCCCCAACCGGCACCTCGACTTCCGTACCACCAGCCCCATTGCCAACCTGGTCCCGGGCGAAGACCAGACGGCCACGGGATTCATTTGGGAGGCTTCTCTGGTCAGGCTCGGGCCCCGGGCGCAGGGAACCGAGGTGATCATCGGGGACGACACCGGCAACATCAAGGCCGTCTGGTTCAACAACACCTGGTTAGCCCGATCCCTTAAGCCGAACCAGCGCATCGCAGTCGGGGGCAAGGTGAAGGTATTCCGAGGCCGGAAGGTCTTCGAGAACCCTGAGCATGAAATAATTTCGGAGAATAACCGCACTCATACGGGCCGCATGGTACCCATCTACCCGCTCTCCGACGGCCTTTACCAGAGGTCCGTCCGAAGCCTTGTCCGCCGAGCCCTCGATCTATCCCTGAGCAAGGTGTCCGAAGTCCTGCATGAGGACCTCATGCGCCGCCGAGACTTACTCGGCATCCGAGAGGCGCTCACCCAGGCCCACTACCCGGACGACGAAGAGTCAAAGGAGAGAGCGCGTACGCGCCTCGCCTTCGACGAGCTCTTCCTCATTCAGCTGCGCGTACTCACAAAAAAGCGAGATTGGCAACTCGGCCAAGAGGCCAGACCCATTCCTATAGACTCCGCCCTCACGCAAAGCTTCGTCGATTCCTTACCATTTCCCCTGACCAACGCCCAGTCAAGCGCCCTGGAGCAGGTCACCGGGGACATGCAAGGCCCTCGGCCAATGGCGCGCCTTCTCCAGGGAGATGTTGGGAGTGGGAAAACCGTTGTAGCTACGGGCGCATTACTCCAGGCCGTTGCTAACGGGGCCCAGGGTGCGATCATGGTCCCCACGGAGATACTCGCCGAACAGCACTTCCGCACCATTTGCGGGCTGCTGGGCAAGGAGCCAGGTCTCGGCTGGGGAAACGAAGTGGTCCAGTCCTTCGACTCGTTTTTCGATAGGCCAATCAGGGTTGGGCTTCTCATCGGGGACATCCGGCAGGGGGCCAAGCGGGAAGTGCACAGGATGATAGAGGAGGGCCACATAGACATAGTGGTCGGGACTCAGGCCCTGATCCAGAAGGGGGTCGAGTTTAGGGACCTGGCCCTCATCGTCGTAGACGAGCAGCACCGCTTCGGCGTAATGCAGCGCGCCGCCCTCCGACAGAAGGGAGCGAGCCCTCACCTCCTGGTCATGACAGCCACCCCCATCCCTCGTACACTCGCTCTCACCCTGTATGGCGATCTTGACCTGACTATCCTAGACGAGATGCCCCCCGGCAGGCTCCCGATAGAGACCAAGTGGGTCAAGCCCCACCAGAGGAACCTAGCTTACGATTTTGTTAGACAGCAGGTGCAGAAGGAACGGCAGGCGTTTGTCATTTGTCCATTGGTCGAGGAGTCGGAGGCGCTCCAGACCCGGGCCGCTACCAAGGAGTACGAGTGGCTGTCCGAGGACGTATTTCGGGAACTTCGCCTTGGATTGCTTCACGGCCGCATGAACCCAGCCGACAAGGACGAGGTAATGGACTCCTTTCGCCGGGGCGAACTGGACATACTTGTCTCGACTGCCGTTGTAGAGGTCGGGATCGACGTGCCGAATGCCTCGGTGATGATGATAGAGGGCGCTGAACGTTTCGGATTGTCCCAGTTGCACCAGTTCCGGGGCCGCGTAGGTCGGGGCCCCGACCAGAGCTATTGCCTGCTCCTGTCCGATCAGCCTTCAGAAGAGGCCCGGGAGCGTCTCGATCTTATGACCCGAACCCTGGATGGCTTCGTGCTTGCCGAGGAGGACCTTCGGCTGCGGGGCCCCGGCGAGTTCTTCGGCACGCGTCAGAGCGGCCTCCCCGACCTCCGCATGGCTCGACTGAGCGACACCGCTCTACTGGAAATGGCGAGGCTGGAAGCCGAGCAGGCTATGGGTCGGGACCCGTACCTGGAACTGCCCGAGCACAAGACATTGGCGGCCGAACTGGAGCGGCTCGGGCCCACGTGGGCAATTGGCGGAACCGAGGCTTAGGGTATAATCTCGGTTTCCTAGCAGCAGAGGCGGCTCGAATGACTATCAGAGACAAAATAGACGCGATGATCAGAGAGGCCTCCCAGAAGGCCCAGGACAAGGGTGTCCTGCCCCAGATCACACTCCCGGAAACTGTCGTTGAAAGACCCCAAAAGCCAGAGCACGGCGACTATGCCGTCACCGCTCCACTGAAGCTGGCACGGGGTGCGGGCATGAGTCCCCTGGTTATCGCACAGCACCTCCTCGACAATCTCGATTCCTCGGAGGAGATAGAGAGCGTGACCCTGGCCCGGCCGGGATTCATCAACTTTCTGCTGAAAGCAGACTGGCTAAAGGCCCAGATCAACGCCATAGTCGAAGCTGGGGACTCATACGGGAACATTGACGCGGGGCGAGGGGCCCGGGTGCAGGTGGAGTACGTCAGCGTCAATCCCACCGGACCGCTCCACGTGGGGCACGGGCGGGGGGCGGTGCTCGGAAGTGCGCTTGCCCGAATACTGCAGGCCGCCGGCAGCTCTGTCGAGCAAGAATACTACATCAACGACGCCGGCACCCAGATGACCCTCTTCTACCGCTCCCTCTATGCCCGCTACCTCCAGGAGTTCGGCATAGAAGCCGAAATGCCCTCGGGCGGATACGTGGGTGCATACGTCATAGATCTCGCCAAGGAATTGATTTCCGAAGAAGGCGACAAGTTCCGGGACATGGTCGAGGAGGACGCCTTACGGGAGTTGGGAGCCCTGGGCCTGCGAAAGATGCTGGACTCCATACGGACGGATCTTGAAGAGGTGGGTGTACACCACGACGTCTGGTTCAGCGAGCAGAGCCTCTTCGACTCAGGCCGGTACGGAGAGACGATGGCAAGACTCGCCTCCGAGGGCCACACCCGGGACAAGGATGGCGCAACGTGGTTCGTCTCCACCGCTCTCGGCGAGGACAAGGACAACGTTCTCGTCCGGGGAAGCGGCAACCCGACCTATTTCGCCTCCGACATCGCCTATCACTACGACAAGTTCGTCACCAGGGGTTTCGACCGGGTGATAAACATCTGGGGCGCCGACCACCAGGGTCACGTCTCCCGGATGAAGGCGGCGGTCGGGGCCCTGGGTGTCGATCCTTCCCATCTGGACATCCTCCTATCCCAGATGGTCTCCCTCAAACGGGGCGGCCAAGTCGACAAGGTGTCCAAGCGCGGGGGGACAATCGTAACGCTGCGAGAGGTGGTGGAGGAGGTCGGTGCAGACCCGTGCCGCTTCTTCTTCCTCTCACGCTCCCCCGACAGCCAGATGGAGTTCGACCTGGAGCTTGCGAAAAGCCAGTCGCTCGATAATCCTGCCTACTACCTTCAGTACGCCCACGCCCGCATGTGCAGCATTCTACGCATTGCCGATGAGCGGGGCATCGACTTCTCGGAAGCGGATGTCACTTTGCTGGGCGAAGAGTCGGAGATGATGCTAATCAGGCAGATGCTCAAGCTCCCCGAAACGGTGGAGTTAATAGCCAAGACACTGGAGCCCCAGCACCTGCCCCACTATTCCCAGGAGCTGGCCGCCCTGTTCCATTCCTTCTACGAAAAGTGCCGCGTCCTCAGCGATGACCTGCCGCTTTCCAAGGCTCGGCTCAAGCTGGTCTCCGCCTCCCGAACCGTCCTGGCTCGGTGCCTGAGGCTGATGGGCATGTCGGCGCCCGAGCAGATGTAAGGCAGGGGGGGTTGGGGGCTTTGGATGGTTAGGGATTGGTGGCAAGATTTGGATAGACGCGTAGGCAGGCAGGCGATTGCCGGGGAGACGAGATGAAGGGGAGTGGAAGGGCGGGATTCTGGCCCCGCATTGTGTGGAGTGGATCGGTAGTTTTGCTTGTCTTGGCTTTGATATGGGCTTGCGCTCCATCGCGAGGCACTCC
Source organism: Dehalococcoidia bacterium (assembly GCA_965197585.1). Classification (GTDB taxonomy): domain Bacteria; phylum Chloroflexota; class Dehalococcoidia; order Plut-88900; family Plut-88900; genus Plut-88900. The sequence goes on along the minus strand of OZ240215.1, from coordinate 83,106 downwards.
AACCCCGGACTCGACTACGACAGCGACTACGACAGCACCGTCACCTACTGAGAGAGTGCCATCGACCGAAGACCCAACGCCGACATTGGAAGCCGGCCTGACACCTGAGGCATCTCCGGTGTCGGAGGTTACGCCTGTGCCGATTCCCACAAGCACCGCTGTTCCTACTTCAACACCTATTCCTGCCCCGACAGCTACTCCGACGCAAATACCTACACCAACCGCCATACCTACACCTGTCCCACCTTGCAACCCGGCACAGGTAGCAATAGCAGACCCGCATCCCTATAAAGAGGGCGTCCTCGCTACGCTATGGCATCGGTTCCCCTGGGCATATTGTGAACTGGTGAAGCGGCCATGGATAACGGAAGGAGGGGACGACCGAGGCGGCATTGAGCCCGTAGTATTGCTTTACCTGGATCGGATGATTATCCCGGACGAGGCAGCAGCGATTAAAGTGGTGAGTCTGCCGTTCCTGGATACCATTGAGTGGAGTGACCAGGACGCTATGCAATTCATGGCGGGCTTATCCCAGTCGGACCCGGTGAGTTTCGTGGAATTCCTCACTCACGATTCGGTGCAATCCGGAGACAGTAAGCCGATACCACTGATCTACCTTGAACTCAATAATCCAGCTGCGGCCAGCGAAATTGCTGCCCAAGCTTGGGTCATGGATGGGCTCCATCAGTTTGAGCACGGTACCGTGCGGCTTCTTGTACAAGCAGCCATTGCTTCAAACGGATTATTCAGGCACCTAATGGACAGTGAACTCGCCTGGATACCTTTGCAGACAGGGGCCGACAACGCAACGCTTGAGAGATTGGTCGACTGGAGTAAGTCCGATGAAAACACGGTCATTTGTTTGGTCTCGATGCCATTCATGGAGACCATTGAATTTGGAGACCTGGAGACCGTGCGCCGTTTACAGGAATTGGCCCAAAACAATCCAGAGAGCTTACAAAAAGTCCTCTCACACCCGACTCTAGCGGATGGGATCACAGATCAACTTGTTATCCAGGTATCGCTTCTATAGCTTGAGCAGACCAACCCTGAGATAGGCACTGCCATTAGCGGCCTGCCATGGGTACAGGACGGGATTACTTACGTGCCACCAAGGGATTGGGGAAGCGCCAATCCAGACCCGACAGAACATGAGACAAGCATTGTGGATAGCTTGATCGAAATGGGCACTCGGGCCCCGGAGGTTATTTTGGCACTAACAGCCAAGTCCTGGGTACGAGACGGCGTGAGCAGCGTGGAATTGAGCGCAATGGGCCCATTATTTAACCTCACCAGCAGCTATCCGCAAGTGACTGTCCAACTTCTGAACATGCCGTTCCTGGACAAGATTGACCCATATGACTCAGAAGTTCTTTGGACACTGGCCGAGTTGGAACAATACAGTGGAGTATCGCTTCGTGAATTTTTGTCAGATCCGGCACTGGCGGGAGGAATTTCAAATGACAATATTTCAGCAGTGCAACTACTGGAGGTAAAGGTACGACAACCTGAAGAATACAAAGCGATAGAGGCCCTGCCCTGGATCCAGGATGGGCTTGGTGCATCTGAGGGCAATGCCGTTTGGGCATTGACTGAACTGGCCTTAGAAACCGATGCCGTCTTTATGGCAATAATAGAAAAGCGTTGGGTATGGGATGGAATTACCCAAGGAGAAGCACATGCGATTTCCAGACTGATATCCATATCCGGACAGTCATGGAGCCAGCGGGACGTAGACACAACTTTGAGAATAGTGGCTATGCCGTTTTTGGATGCGTTTGATCCACTGGATGCAGCAGCAGTATCCGCGTTGGCGAGTCTGCACCATGACGGAGACGGGGGTCACTTGCAACAGGTATTGAACCACCCATCTCTGAGCGAAGGCATTGTTGATGAGGACGCCCTAGTCATTGCGGTACTGGCTACGGTGGCAGAAAAGGCACCAGAAAAGTTGACTTCACTGCTGGACCCAGAACAAATTTACCGGGAAGAACGCAATATAACGCTCCCGCTTGCCGGTGAAATGACGGTAGCGACACTCCGCAGTATGCCCGGTACTTTCCGCACCCTAGCCATACTGGAGGATGTCGTCCGCCAATACGAGACCTTTATGAAAGTGGCCTACCCCAGTAACGTGGCAGCCATAGTTGCGATAGAAGGGCAGGGGCCGAGGGGAGGGGGAGGTCCCAGCGGGATCATCTATGTCCATCCTGAATACGTGGAGGACACGGAGCTTATCGCCCATGAGGCTGGCCATACCTATTGGAACTTTTATCCTCCATGGATTCGAGAAGGTGCAGCCGAGCTGATGGCTAAAATAGTGATTGGCGAGCTTGACCAAGCAGCGAATTCGCTGAGTGAGACGGGATGTAGCCTGGCCAAGACTCTGGGAGAACTAGACCAATTAACGTACGGACCAGGCCTTGATGAAGATACGGTTTGGTGGTCGCGGTGCAGTTACACGATGGGACTGGGGTTGTATGCGGACTTGTACAACAGCCTGGGCGGCGAAGAGTTCCGGAGAGGATTCGGCGGGCTGTACCTAAAGATGCGGAATGAAGAACACAATGATGAGTGCTTCGGAGTCGAAAGAGGTCTTTGCTATGCGCGAAAGGCCTTCGTTGAGGATGCCTCACCCGGGTTTGCCGATACCGCCGGAGGGATTATAGACCGGTGGTACTACGGGGAGTCGCAATGACCCCATCCCCATACCCAAACACTTGTGTTCTCTCTCCGTCTCTGCGACCTTTGGCTAGTTGGCATTTACGAAGAATTGAATAGAAACTTAGGCGATAGGCAATTACCGGAAAGGTTGGTCGTTGGAGAGCGAGGGGCCGAGACTAGTAGGCAGACGGCTAAGGTTAGCCGTTTTGTCCGTGGCAACTCTATCCTTGGTTTGGGCCTGTGGGCTGGCACCAGTAACCCCTATTCCTGACCCAACGCCAGCCAATGTAGGACTGTCGCCCGTACCCACCGGCACCCCGATACCGACTGTGCCGCCGGAACTCGAAATTGCGCAAGCGCCGACCCAGGCTACTGCCGTCGTGATAGCGCCCTCGGCGACCACTGCTCCCACTTACCCTGCCCTTGCCCTCCCCTGCGCCGTGGACGAAGCTTCAATGACCGACCCGTACAAGGGGGATGCTCTCAGAAGCCTGGCAGAGTTTCATCCAGAGGTCTATTGCGAGATAGTGAAGAAACCCTGGCTAAGGGATCCCGACAACGATCCGCATCACGTTGAACCGCTTGTCCTGAGATTTCTGAATACCTTAGCCTTTCGGGACAAGGCCGCAGCGTACAAAGCCATCCAGTTGCCGTTTCTGGATGCCATAGAGTGGGGGGACTCGGACATTGTACAGTTCATGGTTGATCTAACCTGGTCTGATCCCGAAGGCCTTGCCTCCCTGCTCGGCCATGAATCAGTCACTGGAGTTAATCAAGAAACGCATATTCCCCTCGTCTATCTGCAATCGGTTGACCCGGGCGCGGCTGCGGAACCGTCATCCTTAGACTGGGTAGAAGACGGCCTATACCTTCACGAACATGAGGGGCTCACCCTGCTTCAAAAGCTGGCAAGGGTTTCCAAGAGAACTTTCAGACACTTCCTGGACTCAGACCGGGCCTGGTTGCCGCCGCAGACGGACATGGACGACTCGGCTCTTGAGCGGCTCGTCGAAATTGCTGCCATTAATGAGGATGCCGTGATCCTAATTGCCGACATGCCCTTCATGGATACAATTGAGTGGGTCGACCACCAGACTCTGACCCGGTTCCTCGATCTCGCCAAGAACGACCCCGACACCCTTAACTACATCCTGGACAATCACTCTGGCGGGGGTGGCATAACAAACGAGCAGGCCATCTACGTCCTAATTCTCGATCTGGAAGAGACCGCGCCCGACATCGCCGCTGCCATTAATGCGATGGCCTGGGTCCAAGACGGCTTAACCTATGTTCCCCCGCGAAACTCTGGAAGCATCAACCCGGACCCAGAAGAATTCGAGAGGTCAATCATCCTGGATATGCTCACCCTTGCCGATCGCGCCCCTGATTTCCTCCTGGAACTGACGAGGAAACCGTGGATGTTGGATGATCTCACCAACCCGGACGTACAGATTTTCTTCGATCTACAAGACATCCATTATCGAGATCCGGAGGGGGCGATACGCATACTACGGTTGCCGTTCATGGATTCCGTCGGGCCTGAGGAGGAGACCATTGTAGACCGGTTAGCGGAGTTATTACGCACCAACCGAGACCAGCAAGGCTTCGAGGAGGCTATCTCTGATCTAGCCTCGGCCGGCACCGCGCAGTCGGACAGCTAGACCAGGCATTCTCCGTAATCCCCTACCCCAAACCCACCTTATATCTTGGGATCATGCAGGTGTAGAGTTCGCTGGCGGTTTTTAGGTGGTCGGCCAGCTCTTTCTTGAGAGGCCTTACCTGGGCCGGGACTCCAGCGACGAAGGAGTAGGGCGGGACACGGGCGCCTTCTTTCACTACCGCACCCGCGGCCACCAGACAGAACTCTCCGATCTCGGAGTCGGCGAGAAGGGTGGCGTTGATGCCTATCAGGGAATGGTGGCCGATCTTTCTCGCTTCCACAACTGCCGCGTGCCCGATGGTTACGTCCTCCCCGATATCGACTCCCCCGGTGTGGATGACCACGTTATCCTGCACGTTGCTGCGGTTGCCTATCCTGGTTGTGCCGTGGTCGGCGCGGATGACTGCTCCGGGCAGGATCATGCACTCCTCCCCGACCTCCACGTCCCCAATGAGCACCGCATCCTGGTCAACGTAGGCGGAGGGGTGGATGCGGGGAGTCTTGCCCTCGAATGAGCGGATTGACATCTTGTTTCACTCCTAAAGATGCGGAACGGGGATGAGTTGGCGGCCAGGTGACGACCGTGTGAAATTTACCACAGGTATGCTAAACTGCAACCGATCCCAACCCCCCCGACCCCACCCACGAAACGCATGACCAGCGGCAAAAAAGGCAGGGTGTTCTCCGGGGCACGGCCCACGGGCCGGCAGCACCTCGGCAACTACCTCGGCGCAATCCAGAACTACGTCGCCCTTCAGGACGACTACGACTGTATTTACTGCGCCGTCGACATTCATGCCCTGACCACCCTGGAGAACACCTCCCAGATGCAGGACAATATCAAGGAGATGCTCCTCGACTGGCTAGCCGCGGGCCTCGACCCCGACAAGTCCATCCTCTTCGTCCAGTCCCATGTCCCAGAAGTCCTCACCCTGCACACCCTCCTCAGCATGGTCACGCCCCACGGGTGGCTGACCCGAGTCCCTACCTTCAAGGAGATGGCCCGCAATCAGCCGGACAACATTAACTACGGGCTTGTCGGCTATCCCGTCCTGATGACCGCTGACATCGTGATGTACAAGGCCGACACCGTGCCCGTCGGGGAGGACCAGGTCGCTCACCTGGAGCTCGCCCGCGAGATAGTGAGGCGGTTCAACAATATCTTTGGGCCCACCTTCCCGGAACCCCAGCCAAAGTTCACCGAGGCCCCCCTCATTGTCGGGCTGGACGGTAGTCACAAGATGAGCAAGAGCCTCGACAACCACGTCGAACTAGCAGCCTCGCCGGATGAAACGCGGAAAAAAGTAATGGGAGCGGTAACAGACCCTCAGCGCCAGCGGCGCAGTGACCCCGGACGCCCGGAGGTCTGCAACGTCTTCTCTCTGCACAAGCAGTTCAACCCCGACAAAATAGAAGATATCGCCGAGCAGTGCCGCACCGCCCAGCGAGGGTGTGTCGACTGCAAGCGTATGCTGTCCGATGGCATCAACGATGACCTGGAGCCGTTCCGGGAACGCAGACGTCAGCTCGCTGAGAAGCCCGCCTACCTCAGAGAGGTCCTCGACGATGGGGCCCGCAGGGCGAGCGTCATTGCCCGCGAGACCTTGGAAGAGGTCAGGGAGAAGATGGGCCTCAAGGCCAAGGACTGGTGAGCGAAGTCCCCTTATCCGCAACCGGCAAGACCGCCGAACAGGTAGCTCGAGAAGCGGTCGCCCTCGCAGGCCGCACCCTGGTCAGGGGATTCCGAAGACAGAAGCAGGTCTACTTCAAGGGTCGCGGCAATGTGGTAACCGACACCGACTACCGCGCCGAGGCCCGCGTTATAGACCACCTCCATCGGGAGTTCCCCGACTTCTCCATCCTATCCGAAGAAAAGGGCGCTATCGAGGGCTCTGCAGGCTACACCTGGATAATAGATCCGCTGGACGGCAGCCGTAACTTCGCCTCGGAGAACCCACACTTTGCCGTGAATCTCGGCCTGGCCTACGAGGGTGACATGCTCCTCGCCCTCACGTTAGATCCACTGCGTAAGGAGCTTTTTCACGCCATCAAGGGGGCCGGCGCATTCCTTAACGGGGCGCCTATATCGGTGTCTCAACAGGAGACCATAGCCGCCTCAGTACTCGCCACCGAAATGGGCTACGACGAGGAGATGGCCCGCCTAGGCCTGGAATTGCTCGCCAATCTCTGGCCCGGTATGCAGACCATACGGATCATGGGGTCGGCGGCGCTGGGCCTGGCTTGGGCCGCCTGCGGCAGGGTGGACCTGTACTTTCATCACTCCCTGGCCCCCTGGGACGTAATGTGCGGCCTGCTCCTGGTACGGGAGGCTGGGGGAGTCATAACCTCGGGATCAGGTGGGCATGCAGAATTTCATAAGCCGAGCATCATCGCCACCAACGCTCAAATCCATGCCGAGTTTCTGGAACGGACTGAAGGCTCGGCGTGGCGGGCCCACGTTACAGGTTAGCCCCCGAACAGCTCAAAGTTCCCACAGCGGGAGCCTTCTCCTGTTGTGTCGAGCAAAGAGCTCGGGATACTATTTGCCCCGACTTGACGGGAGCAACCCTTGAAGATAGCAGTTGTCCTGACACTAGCAGCGGTCTTCCTTGCCTCGGTGTCGGCCTGCACATCAACCTCATCCCCACCACTGACGCCTTCCTCGGTCCCAACTCCTGAGCCCACACATCTTCCCGCCTCCCCTACGCCAACCGCACTACTCCAGCCAGCGCCCACACTTCCGCCCGCCACGGCCAGACCCATACTAACGGCGACATCTCACCCAACTCCTCCACCTATGCCCACCAAAGTCCCGACTGTCACGCCTGAACCAACCCCTACACAGCCGGCCCCAACCCCAACTCCTCTCTACACAAGTCCTACCGTGGTCATTGGTATCGTGGCGTTCCCGGTTGAAGTGGCAGTGACTGCTGAGCAGCGTCAGCAGGGGCTCTCGGGTAGGCCATCCCTTGCCTCGGGCGCAGGGATGCTCTTCATCTTCGAATCGCCGATGCCACTGCAATTCTGGATGAAGCGAATGCAATTCCCGCTGGATTTCGTGTGGATAGGGGCAGATTGCACGATAGGTGAAATCACCCGAGACGTCCCGCCCCCTCCCCCTGGCACCGAGGACTCAGACCTTGCGCGCATAAGCCCTCAAGACGACATGCAATACGTGCTGGAAATCAACGCCGGCGAGGCCGCCGAACTAGGTCTGGAGCCCGGCCAATCGGTGGCATTCGCAGGGTCGATTGACGGGCGGTACGGTTGCTAGCCGACTCAATCCACTGGGCAACCGCGCCAAGTTGCCAAAGGTGAAAGCGCTAAGTTAGGATAATCATTGCCTTTGGGGGATAAGGCGACCACTCTTTGACTCGTCGGGCTCCGAAGCGCACTCTTGGGCCCGGTGTATCCGGCCCACACAACCGAGGTAGCAAATGGGACTACGTACAGGTGAAGAATACCGGGAATCGATTAGGGACGGACGCGAGGTTTACTACGACGGTGAGCTGGTTAAGGACATCACCACGCACCCCGCCTTCAAGCCAATCATCGACGTCCGATCCCGCATGTACGACATGCAGAACGAGGCGGTCTTCCAGGACGCCACCACTTTTGATTTCAACGGCGAGCCGGCGGCACGTTCCTTGAAACCACCCACTTCCGTCGACGATCTCGCCGCCCAGAGACGCTACGTAGAGACTGTCCTCACCGAGATTGGCGGGATAGTCGAGCGAGTCGGGGACGACACTGCGGGTGAGCTTTGGTCGATGTACGATGCCCGGGAGACGCTGCGCAAGTTCAACCCCATGTTCGCAGAGAACGTTGAGCGGCACGTTAACCGGCTCCAGGAACTGGACCTGTTCCACGTGAGCGGCAACACTGACCCCAAGGGAGACCGCAGCCGCCCACCGCAGGAACAGGACCCCGACATGCTCCTGCACGTCGTCGATGAGACCGACAAGGGGATAATCGTCCGGGGCGCCAAGTACGAGACCGCTGCCTGTTATGCGAACCAGGGTTTTGTAAAGCCGACCATCGCTCAATGGGGGGAAGGGCTGAAGGACTACGCTGTCGGTTTCATCACGGATATGAACAGCCCGGGGCTCAAGCTGATATGCCGTACGGGGTTCGCGGTCGGCAAAGACCCCAAGGACTATCCGATAGCAACCCGCTTCGACGAGATCGACACGCTGCTAATTTTCGACAACGTTCTCGTGCCCTGGGAGAACGTGCTGTTTTGCCGGGAACCCCAGGCCGCTGCCTACATCCGGGGCACGTTACACCGGTACGTTGTTTTTCCCTTCGTTCTGAGGACGCTGTTCAGGGCCGACTACCTGCTGGGAACAGCCTTTCTCAACATCGAGCAGACCGGTCTTCAAAATGTGCCACAGGTTCGGGAGAAGCTGACGCAACTGATGTGCTACCGGGAGACCATCAACGCCCACCTTCACGCTGCCGTCCACTGCGCAGAACCGAGCCCCGGTGGCCTGACCATGCCCAACCAGGCCATCATCTACGCAGGCCGTATCTACGCATCCAGCAACCTGCCGGCCATGGTGGGTATAGTAAGGGAGCTGGCAGGAGGTCAGCTAGAGCTCACCCCCGACACCGCCGCATGGAAGAACCCCGAGATCCGCAAATACCTCGAAAAATACTATGCTGTCGGGGACTGGAGCATGGAGGACCGCATAAAGCTGCTCCACTTTACCCGTGACATGGTCGACTCCTCAATGGCGGGGCACAAGCTGGCCTTCCAGCTGTTCGCGCAGAGCCCTCCCTATGCCAACCTCCTGGCCCTGTATTTCAACTTCGATCCTGCGCCTATGAAAAACCTGGTCAGGAAGGCCGCCGACCTCTCCCATGAGGTAATGAAGGAGAAGTAGGCCCGGACCCTTACAGCGACAAAAGGAGAATACGATGACTTTCTCATTGGTTGGACACTGCAAGAGGACCGGTATGGTCGGGATGGCCGTATCCACCAGCAGCATCTGTGTCGGGGCACGCTGTGTCTGGGTTGAGACGGGAGTTGGGGCGGTGGCCTCGCAGAACCTCACCGACCCGCGGCTCGGCAAGCTGGGTCTGGACCTGCTCCGCCGAGGCTACTCGGCCAAAGCCGTTGTGGACGAGCTGGTCAAGGCTGGAGCCTATCCCCAGTACCGGCAGATCGGTGTTGTGGACATCGTCGGGGGCACGGCGGCTCACACGGGAAGTCAAGTCTATATGGAGAACAACGAATACCTGGGGGACGGCGTGGTTGCAGTCGGGAACCTGCTTTTCTCGGAGGCTGTCGCGGTTGCCATCGGGCAGGGATTTGAGGCCGATCCGGACCTCCACCTGGCGGAACGGCTGGTGAGGGCGTTGGAGGCCGGCAAGGCCGCGGGTGGAGAGGTGGGTAAGAACGAGCACTCAGCGGCCCTCGTCGTACATGATAGGTACCCGTTCCCCATCATCGACCTCAGGGTCGACTGGCATGATGCGCCCATTACGGAACTGCGTCGGCTCTGGGGACTTTATGAACCGCAGATGAACGATTTCATGGACAGGGCCATCAACCCCGACGTCGCCGCCCCTCACCTCACGGGGCCCTAGGCCTTAGAGGAGGCATTCTCCCGTGGACGATACTCAGAAGGACCAAGTCCTCGCTCACGTTGACCGGGCCGCGATGCTCGACCTGGCCAAGCGGCTGATCAGCATACCCAGCTTCAAGCCCAACGAAACTCCCGTAGCCCGCTTCCTCGACGACTACTTCCGGGAAAGGGGCTACGAGGTCGAGCTTCAGGAGGTTGAGCCGGGTCGGCTCCAGGCCATCGCCACGCTCAAGGGCAGCGGCGGCGGCAAGAGCCTGATGCTCAACGGCCACACCGACATCAACTCCCTGCGCCGAGGCGCGAAACGGGACCCGACGGTCCCCATCGTTGAGGGAGACCGGTTATACGGGCAGGGCGTCGAGAACATGAAGGGCGGTCTCGCCAGCATGATCGCCGCTGCCGAGGCGGTGCGACTCTCGTCCGTAGAGCTTAGAGGCGACCTGGTACTTGCCTGCGTGGTCGGGGAGACGCAAGGCGGCGAGGGCACCAACTTTCTTATGGAAAGCGGCCTGAGAACGGACGTGGCCGTTTCCCCGGAGCCGACGGGGGTCGGCAACATAGCCACGGTACACGCGGGCATCGCCCACCTAGCCATTCACACCTACGGCGTCACGGGCCACATAAGCGTCCAGGAACATACGATTAACGCAGTTAGCAAGATGACCAAGGTCATCAACGTGCTGGAGAGCATGAAGTTCACCCACACCCCGAGCGCGAAGCTGCCGGCAATGCCCCGCATCAACGTGGGGAGCATTATCGGGGGGCGGGGTGAGAGCTACGTCCTGATAGAGCCCCCCTACGTCCCCGACCTCTGCACGATTCTCATCGACGTCCACTTTGTCCCAGGCCAGACCCTGGACACGATAATCGCCGACATCCGCAACGTCCTCGACCCCCTGGCCGCGCAAGACTCGGAACTGAGATACGAGATAGAAGTGCCACCGCCCGCCTCTTTCGAGGGACGGCGGAGGCTCGTGATGGAGCCCTTCGACCTGCCCGACGGTCAGGAGATCGTCGATATCGTGACCCGGAGCCACGAGACCGTGACTGGGACGCCGCCTCAGGCCGTGGGCCCCATATATCCCTTCTCTTACTCCGCGGGCGACGTCACATGGCTTTGGAAAGCTGGGATCCCCTGCCTGGAATACGGTCCTTCAGGCGGGTTCAACTCCGCCGAGGGAGAGGACAACTTCTGGACCTCCATCAGCGAGATGGAGACCTGCGCCAAGGTGATGGCTCTCATCGCGCTGGACGTCTGCGGGTAGGGCTTTCGAGCCCAAAACAGAATTTAGACACCCGTTTAATACCACCTCGATGCCGTGCCCTTGTGGGGGAGTGGGTGGGGTGGGGTGCCGTCCCATGAACCTGCTTTTTCTTGACACCATCGCGCCGACTCCCTATCATAAATTGTTAAATGGCCCCCCATTTCTTAAGGGCACTTAACACATAAGCACAATGAAAGTGAGGTACGGATGGCTATTCTAGTAGCCATCTTGTGCGCCGTTGGGGGCATTCTTCTAGGTGGGTTAATAGGTTTCTTCTCTCGTCACTTGATACTGGCCAAGCAAAAGAGACAGGCAGAGGCACAAGCGGCAGCTCTTCTTACTGAAGCCGAAGGCAAGCAGAAGGCGCTACTTCTCGAAGCTAGAGAGGAAGTGCTCCAGATTCGCAGGTCGGCAGAGAACGAGTACAAAGAAAGAAGAAACGAAGTCAGACGTCAGGAAAAACGCTTAACCCAAAAAGAGGAAACTCTCGACCGCAAGGTGGAATCCGTTGACCGCAGGCTCCAGAACCTTAGTGACAAAGAGGAGGCGTTAGAGCGAAAGGTAGCCGAAGCAGAAGAACTGAAGGAGCTCCAGCTCCAGAAGCTGGAGACCATCTCCAGCCTCACCGTAGAGGAGGCCCGCGACAAGGTCATTGGTGAGGCCATAGAAGCCGCGCAAGGCGAGATTGACCGCCGCACATACGAGCTTGAGCTTCGGATGAAGGAAGATGCGGACATGAAGGCCCGCAAGGCCATCGCACTTTCCATTCAACGCCTGACCTCCGACGTAGTTTCCGAGACTACATCCGCCGTCATACCTCTCCCCAGCGATGACATGAAGGGGAGGCTAATCGGGCGTGAGGGCCGCAACATCAGGGCCCTCGAAAGGGCCACGGGCGTCGACCTCATAATCGACGACACCCCCGAGGCCGTCACCGTCTCCACATTCGATCCCGTGCGCCGCGAGGTTGCAAAGGTCGCCGTGACCAAGCTTGTCGGCGACGGCCGAATTCACCCCGCCCGGATCGAGGACATAGTCCAGAAGACCCAGGCAGAGGTCGAAGAAGGCATGAGGACCTCAGGCAAGGAAGCCCTGTACGAGCTGGGCATCACCGGCTTCCACCCGGATCTCGTCAAGCTGGTCGGCCAGCTCAAGTTCAGGTACAGCTACGGCCACAACATCCTGAAACACTCTGTGGAAGTGGCCCATCTGGCGGGTATGATAGCCGCCGAGATCGGCGCCAACGTGGACATCGCCAAGAAGGCCGGTCTCCTCCATGACATCGGCAAGGCCCTGACTCACGAGGTGCAGGGCGGCCACGCCGAGATCGGGGCGGACATTGCTCGCAAGTACCACATCCGCGCCGAGGTTGTTAAGGCCGTCGAGGAGCACCACGAAGAGGACCGGGTCAACGTCGAGGCTTTCATAGTCGCTGCAGCCGACGCCATAAGTGGCGCCAGGCCCGGGGCCCGGCGCGATAGCGTAGAGCACTACATCAAACGCCTTCGCGCCCTTGAAGAGGTGGCAAACAGCTTCAACGGTGTGCAGAAGTCCTTCGCCATTCAGGCAGGCCGTGAGATCCGCATCATGGTCAAGCCCGAAATTATCGACGACATCGGGGCATCCCGGCTGGCCCGAGAGGTCTCGAAGAAGATCGAGGCTGAGCTGGTCTATCCCGGCGAGATCAAGGTAACCATCATCCGGGAGACCAGGGCCCTGGGGACCGCGCGCTGATTTCCATTACCGCACGTACCCATCTCTCTTCCCGGCCCAGCTCGGAAACTTGGGCGCATAACCTTGCCGGACGTTCGGTCACGGACGATTGTGGGAGCGCCTAAGTGCGAGTACTGATGATCGGCGACATAGTCGGCAAGCCGGGCAGGCGCGCCGTGCGCACCCTTCTTCCGGGCATCAAAAACGAGTTCGGGGTTGACCTGGTTGTCGCCAACGCCGAGAACAGTGCCGGGGGATTCGGGCTTACTCCCAGCACATCGGATGAGCTTCTGGATGCGGGAGTGGACGTGATCACCACCGGGAACCACGTCTGGGACCAGCAGGAGATCATTGAGTATCTGGACTCGGAGGCTCCCGTCCTGCGGCCCCTCAACTTCCCACCCGGCCTGCCGGGCCGCGGCTACCTCATTTTCCAGGACGTCCTGGTAGTCAATATCATCGGGCGCGTGTTCATGAAGGACTATGATTGTCCATTCAGGGCCATGGACGGTCTGCTGAAAGGCACTCGAGACCGGCCCCGGGTCACTTTGGTCGACTTCCACGGCGAGGCCACTTCCGAAAAGGGCGCTATGGGCTGGTACTTGAACGGCCGGGTCAGCGCCGTAGTTGGGACTCACACCCACGTCGGCACCATCGACACCATGGTACTACCCGGGGGAACGGCCTACGTCACCGACCTCGGCATGGTCGGCCCGTCGCAGTCCATTATCGGCGATGATCCCGAGCCAATTATCGAGCGCTTCCTTACCCAGATGAACCACCGAATGTCGGTGGCCAAGGGCCCTGTGCGCTTCAGCTCGGCGCTAATCGATATCGACGCCTCCACCGGGAAGGCCACGGCCATACAACGCGTAGACAGGTTTCTGGACTGACCCGTGCACGTAGACCTCCACACTCACACCACTATCTCCGACGGCGTCCTATCTCCGGAAGAGCTTGTCGACCACGCCGCTAGTAAAGGTGTCCGCTTCCTGGCCATTACCGACCACGACACAACTGGCGGCCTCGCCCGCGCCTTCGAACGCGCTGAGAGGCACCCATCCCTCACCATCATCCCGGGCGTCGAGCTCAGCGCAGACGTGCCCGAGGGCGAAGTCCACATACTGGGCTATCTCGATTCTTACGAGGCCCCGGCCTTTCAGAGCGAGATGGAGAGATTCCGTGAGGGACGCGTGGGTCGGGCCGAGAGCATGGTCAAAAAGCTGAGTGAGATTGGGCTGGAGATCGACTGGGAGAGGGTCAAGGAGATCGCGGGAGACGGAGCGATTGGCAGGCCCCACGTTGCCCAAGCTATGGTTGAACGGGGTCACGTTAAGTCGGTGCAAGAAGCCTTTGATATGTATATAGGCCGAGACGGGCCCGCGTACGTCGGCAGGGTGAAGTTAACTCCCGCCGACGCGATCAAGCTGATCCAGTCAGTCGGGGGGCGGGCGGTGCTGGCGCACCCGAGCTTCACCCGGAACGTCGAGTCCCTGCTACCTAGCATGAAGGCCGACGGGCTCGCCGGGATGGAGGTGTACTACGCCAGGTATACACCCGACCAGGTCGCACGACTCAAACGCCTAGCCGACATGCACGAATTAGTCCCCTGCGGTGGCAGCGACTACCACGGGCCGGGTCTCGGGCCCGACGTAGACCTGGGAGACGTGGACGTTCCCGAGTCCTCGGTTGTCAGGCTTTTGGGAATCGGGGATTCGAAAGGCGGATAGCATGAGCGAAACGGTGCTGTCGGCCCAACAGATCCAGGAACTTCTGCCTCACCGGTGGCCCTTCCTGATGGTCGACCGGATTATAGAGCTGGAACCAGGGTCCCGAGCCGTGGGACTGAAGAACGTCAGCATCAACGAGCCATTCTTCCAGGGCCACTTTCCCGGTTACCCCATCATGCCCGGAGTCCTCATCGTGGAGGCCCTGGCGCAGGTCGGGTCCGTGGCGCTACTAAGCTTGGAGGAGAACCGGGGCAAGGTTGGCTATTTCGCAGGGATCGACTCGTTTCGGTTCCGCAAGCCTGTACAGCCCGGTGACGTACTCCGCATGGAGGTGTCCCTGGAGCGGATGCGGGGGCCGGTGGGCAAGGCGAAGGCGAAGGCCGAGGTAGACGGGAAGACTGTGGCGGCCGGAGAGCTCACATTTGCTCTCGGCGATTTGGGGTAGGCTCGACACCTGGCCCTGCTCATTAATCTCACATGCAGTGCGCTACTCACCCTAATACGGAGACACTTCTTTCCTGCGGCAAGTGCGATAAGCCCATATGCCCCAGGTGTCTGGTCCACACGCCTGTCGGGGCGCGGTGCAAGGAGTGCGCCAACGTCCGCCGTTCCCCTATCTACGAGGTTAGCGCCCTCTTCTACGTTAAGGCCGCGGGCGCGGGGCTCGGGTTGGCGTTGGCCGGGGGAGTCGTGTGGGCCCTGCTGCGCGGGGTGCCGTTTGCCTCCATCATCACCTCGATAGTAGTGGGGCTGGCGATAGGGGAGGGGATTTCGAGGGTTGCGAACAGGAAGCGGGGCCTCGGGCTGCAGGTTATCGCCGCAGTGAGTGTGATAGCGAGCAGCTTTGTCGGTAAGGCTATCCAGGCGGCGTTCTTCTATGACCTATCGGGGCAGACTTTTGCTCGGTATGTGATATCGGTGGACGTGTATCTGCTGCTGTTCCTGGGGGTGGGGGTGTTCTACGCGATCGGGCGGTTGCGGTAGTACCAGAGGCCAATTTGACGCCTTCCGCCCCATCATCGTAAAGTTAAGTCAGGCGCGGGCGTAACTCAGTGGTAGAGTGTCTGCTTCCCAAGCAGGAGGTCGAGGGTTCGAATCCCTTCGCCCGCTCCACCCCCCACCCCCATGTTCATACTCTCAGACGCCGATCTAAAATTCATCGTCGAGACCCTCTACCCGGACATGCGAGACCGTGCCAGGGTATCTGAATCCGTACGCGATAAGCCCGACATCCTGGACGCCATGATCGGGGATGCGCGCCTCGTTGAGAGGGTGCTGGACGACGAGGAGGCGGTCGTGCATATTTCGCCCCGGCTGTTGTTCACAATACTGCTACGCCAGACGCGTCGGGACCTGGACAACCAGCCCTACATCAACGAGATAGGCGATCGGGGCGAGGTCATACCCGTATTCGAGTCTTCCAAAGTGGCCGATCTTCTCGACGAGGAGCCGCCTCGAGACTATCTCGCGGACATGATGTCTTCCTTCTCCAAGACCCAGTCCACCGTGGTCTACTCCCTGGAGCGTGGTCGGCTGAGAAAACGCCGCTTCAGCAGCATGGACATGGACGACATGATATACGCCGCCCGCCACGCCGACCCCGCAGAGCGCCCCGACTACTACCGCCGCATTGCGGACATAGCGCTGTTCATGACCGGGGTATATCCTCACCAAGCCATCCGAAGCCCGCGGCGTCGGCGCTTCGCCCATCGGCGAACCCTCGCCGATTACGAACGGGAGGGCAGCACCTTCTACGGTCTCGCCGCCAGGGAGTTAGACGTGCCGGAACTCGGGGATGTGATGGCTACGCTATCGGAGAACTTCACGCTGGCTCGGCGCGCTCTCAATCATTTAAGTGAGAGGTACATACGGGCGAGGAGCGAGCGGTATTTTGGGGTGGGGATCTAGGGGGAGCCTACCGTGAGCAGGACATCCTCCCTGCGTGATTGTGGGATCACTTTCACCCTCACCCTAGCCCTCTCCCATCGAGGAAGAGGGGACTGAACCCTCCCACCACCCCTTTAGGACAGCGACTGTATGGCGACTTGGCTAGGGCACGACCAATAGGTTGTCTTCGGTGAGGATGTGAGTCTCGGCGGCGAGTTCTTCGCGGAGGAGGCGGGGGAGGAGGAAGAGGCCCTGGTGCGTGAGGCCATCGTAGGCGCGGCAGGGTTTGGAAATGCGGGTGGCAATAGCAGAGTCCACGTCGGCTATTGAGAGAGTTGAGGGGTCGAGGCCAGAGCTGGCGGTGGCGAAGCCCCAATCGCCGCTGAAGCTCGGTACGACGGCGTGGTAGGGCACCACCTTGTCGAATACCTCGGACAATGTGTGGCAGATGGCCGTGAATGCTGCGCTCCGGCGAAAGTCTACGGTCTCGGCCTGGATTGCCATGATGCCACCGGGAGCCAGTCTGTCCCGCACCACCTTATAGAAGCGCTCGGTGAAGAGAAGAGCGGACGGGTTGCCTTCCACGGGGTCGGAGAGATCGATGAAGATAACGTCGAACGTGTCGTCGGTATTTTCCAGGTAGTCCTTTGCGTCCTGGTGGAGGAGGGTAGTGCGCGGATCATCGAATGCGCCGTCGTGCCAGGCGGGGAGATAGCGGCGAGATGCTTCAATTACGTCACGGTCGATATCGACCATTACGGCTTGCTTAACGCTCTTGTGATACAGGACTTCCCTGAGGGTGGCGCCTTCGCCGCCGCCGGCGATGAACACACGCTCGGGGGCCGGGTGTGTGACTATGGCAGGATGGACGAGCATCTCGTGGTAAATGAACTCGTCCGACTCGGCGGACTGGGTCTTGCCGTCGAGGACCAGGACGCGACCAAAGGCAAGGGTGTCGACTATCTCGATGGTCTGGTACCCGCTCTGCCCCGAGTAGACCACACCGGAGATTTTGCATTCCTGGTAGAGGTTCTCGGAGACCGACTCCCTGAACCAGGTGCTGGGGTCCCGGGTCATGATTACGTCCGCCTTAGCCTGAAGTCAACGCGGCTAGGAGCCGACAGATACGGGGCTGCGGGTAAGGATGCCCCTCTTGACTACCATCAGGGACGGGTCTTCGCACCTGAACTTCTCTATCAGAAGCTCGGCGACCCTGTTGGGGTCGAAACTCTGGCCGCAGGTGAAAACATCTACGGCGGCGTATCGGTGCTCGGGCCAGGTGTGAACGCAAAGGTGGGACTCGGAGATGGGCACAACGCCGGTCACGCCCTGGGGATGGAACTTGTGGAAGGACTCTCCGAGGATTCGGGCCCCCATCTCCTGCGCCGCGGACATAAGGGCTTCTCTTACGAAAGACAGATCGTCCAGGAGGACGCTGTCACAATTCTTCAACTCCAGCAGTAAGTGGTTACCCAGGACATTCAATCACCCGCCCCCCATTTTGGATTTGCTCGCGCAGACCACGAATTATATAAATCGCGGCGGGTTCTGACAACCGTGGAGGCTATCCGACGCCCAGAGCCTGGTCCAGGGCTGCGGTGTCGATGGAGCTTTCGACGAGAGCGGTGAACTGCTGGAGCTTGGCATCACCGTCCAGCCCGGGTCCCGAGAGGATCTCCTCGATGGCGTCCAGGGTGTCGAGGGTATCCTTCTCGACGACGGCGATGGTTACTTGCAGCTCCTTGGCCCGCTCCAGGACGTAGGGAATCGGCTCGAAGTCACCGGTCAGGATGAGACACTGGGTCGGTGTGTTCATGGCGGCCCACTGGAAGTCGGGGCGGTCACCTTTGGCGATAACCGCCTTCTTGTCCCGCTGACCGAAGTATTCGGGGCCTGCGGGGAAGTCCTCGGCGTCCAGGAGGTTTGCCCCGACCATCACGTGCTCGACCAGCAGGTCCCGACCCTCTGCCTCGAGGGCGTACCGGCCTTCGAGCCGGGCCACGAGGTCGTCGACGGTGATGCCGTACAGGGCTCGGCCTTCGGGAACGAGGCCCAGGACCCGGAGGCCAGCCGCTTCGAGGGCGGGCTTCAGTTCTCGCTCCGCTACACGGTTGCCAAGCGTCGGAACCCGGTTGACGATCACACCTACGAGGGAGTCGCCCAGTGACTCGGCGGCGGATTTGACGGAGCCGGGGTCCAAGTCTCGGGAGAAGGCGACGATCAGCACCGAGGGGTCGGCGGATTGTCCTGTCGTTCCTTCAATAAGGACTATGTCGGCATCCGTCTCTGCTGGGGCCGAACCGGATTCGACCGTCTTGCCCATTCCCTGCCATCGGTGAGCGAGGGCGGCGATCAGGGAGGACTTACCGTCTCCGGGGGACAGAGAGACAACGTTTAAGTACTTGGACACTCGCTCCTCCTAGGCTTGAGGAAGGCGGCAAAGCGCCTGGAATTTAACGTGGTTTTAGGCGTGAGGATTATAGCACAGGGGGTTTGATACACCTCTGCCCCACTTCATGGCGCATGGTTTGCCGAAAGGTCTCATGGGGGGCTTTGGTTGTTTCTGATTGAATCCGTGCCTGTATGATTGTTCTGCGGGAAAATTTTCCGCCATATCCTTGGGATGGCGGCGCAGGTGATGGGGAAGGGATGGGACTTTAGGGAGGCGTGGGCTAATAGGCGGTCCCTTTCGCGGGTGGGGGGGTTTTGTGCGCGCTTCGATGCGCTCGATCCTTCGACGCTGCTCCCACCTGAGGCGGACTCTCAGCAGCGTGAGCCGGTGAAGAGGGGGAGGGTGGTGGGGGCATGTGGGAGGGGATGGAAGGTCCCGGACGGTTGCGCAGGAAGGCGTCGACGCCTGTACGGATGCATATTGTCCGCCACAGCGGATGTTCTATCCTCCGAGGCGGATGTTCCACATCGGCGACGGCTCTGCGACAGCCCCGTGCTTCTGAGAGGACGTGGAGGAGACGCGAGGAAATCTCGGTGTGGGGCAGCCTGAACCACCGGAAGTGCTCGACCACCCTGAGGGATGGGAGCGTGGACCCGTGACCGGCGTTCGTAGACCGGAGTTGTCCGATGGTGACGACGGTGGAATCCGTAAAGGGTGCGTTGGTTTTGAGTCGGCGCTCTTCCGACTGTTCGGACTGGCCGGCAAGGGCTGCGACGGCGGAATCCTTAAATGGTGCGTTGGTTTTGAGTCGGCGCTCATCCGACTGTTCGGACTCGCCGGCAAGGGCTGCGACGGCGGAGTCCGAGAAGGGCGCTATGGCCCAGGGGAGCACTATGACGCCGTGCTCCGGGGCGTCGCCTGAGGCGGCGAAAGGGATGCGCCGGGTGAGTGGGGCGCGCACTTGGCAGTGGCCCCTGGAGAGGGCAAGCCAGTTTTTGTCCGGGGACCTTCCATAGCCGGTCACGTAGACCGGGAGGGACGTTGATTGATCGCTGCGAAGGCGTAGGCGTAGGGCCTTTGGGCAGCGCTTGTAGTGGGTGTTGAGGTGCGGAGGACTAGGGAGGAGGCGCGTGCCGTTGGCCGGGCGGCGGCATACCGCTCGGGGTCGACGGGGCCTGATTAGGCTGGTGCGACTCATGGGACTCCTTGGTTCCGCTCCGCCAAAGGCGGACTTTCAGCTGGGCGGATGTTCCACCTTTCCTTGATTAGGGCCGACGTACAAGGTCGGGGCCTGTGGGGGTAATATAGTACATATGTTTTGCGTGAGTCAAGGGGTTCGTGTCACATTAGGATTGGGCTCGATTGACGGTGAAAAGGGGTGTGTTAACATATATCGCTGACGCCGAGGTAGCTCAGTTGGTAGAGCAACGGACTGAAAATCCGTGTGTCGCCAGTTCAAGTCTGGCCCTCGGCACCACTACCCACCCCCACCGAGCGATCCAGGGCCGAAGTGGCGGAATAGGCAGACGCGGTGGTCTCAAAAACCACTGGGGGAAACCCTGTCCCGGTTCGAGTCCGGGCTTCGGCACCAGCGTATCCTTTTGGGACCAACTATGAACCATTACGAAGAGGCCGATATAGACAGCCTTCCCTTTGAGGAATACGCGCAGGTCATGGGCGAGCGGGGCGCCGCCGAATTCGGAGACCCGAACAAGCCCAAGCTCTCCTTCCAGGAAATCGTCGCTAGCGATATGACCTTTGCCCAGATTGAGGCCGAGTACGGTGAGGAGACTGCAATCAACTCCGGCATCGCCAGGGACCCCGATACTTGGGAATGGACGGACGAGGACTTCGCCCGCGCCCGCCGCGCCTCCAACTTCTTAGCCCGCGCAACGGAGAGTTAGGGCCGAAGTGGGGGAATAGGCAGAGACGGTGGTCTCAAAAGCCGATGGGGGAAACCCTGTCCCGGTTTGGAGGGTGGAGTTGGGCACCAATCTCAAAGCTTATGGTACAGTCTTTCAGTACGCTATTTAGTTGGAACAAGCAACCGTACAAGAGCTTGGGTCCGGATAGAGAGAAGTAAACGAGGACAGTTATGCCAAAAACGACTTTCAACAACAATGAGTTCGACAGTGAACATGAAGCTACCTGCTCGGCCCTTTTTGAAAGATATGGGTGGAGATGGGAAAGACCGAGACATCCCTTGGGAGGATGGCTGCCAGACTTTCTTCTGAAAGGGGAGACCTCTGTCTACGTTGAGTGTAAAGGGTCATTGCAATGGGAAGAGGTTCAGGATTTCTCTGAGTTAACGAAATATGAAGATGCGGTGAGAGACTCCTCATTTGAGGTTCTCTTGATTCCTGAATCTCCAAGGAACATAAAGAACCAAAGAGGATATCAAACCAGTGTTCTCGGCTTTCTCTATGACGGCAATATGTGGTCTTATGCCGAACTTGGTAGGTGGTCGGGGAGAGTGGGCTTTTGCCACAGCGGCAACTCTTGGAAGGATCGCATATCGGGTGTGAATGTGCAGAGATCAATGGGAGACGGGCAGCGACCTGACATCGAGGTGGATTGGCGTTCTGCAACACAGACCGTGAGAGGCAAAAGAGTAGTTTTCTTCAAAGCCTTTTCCGACTCAGAGGTAGAGGAATGGGACCCATCTTAACAACCATTTGCCAACCAAACTGACTGAAACATCTACCTACGTCTACTCCCCTCCTCTTCAAGCCACAGGTGATACAAGGTGCAAAAAACGGCCCCCAGTCATCCTCTGGGGGCCGTTGCAACGGGGTGTCCTCAATGCCGCTGGGAGAAGCTTGGAGATGAACCAAGGGTGTCCTCAGGAGCGCTAAGGAGGAGCCGTTCAATTACTACGCTAATTTAGAATCACAAGTCTGTCAAGGGGTGGGAGTTGAAACACGATCGACAATGCCGCCCCAAGTGCTGCAATGTCTACCTGACCCTGCAGCGGTTACTAACTCAGGTTATTCATGTAACTTCAAGACGAATCAACTACCGTGACAATGCCGGATGCCGAGATGGGTGAACGGCACACACTCCAGCTACAGGGCTTTATAATAGCCGTATCGCGTGCGAACATAGGTGAGTGAACGGCAGGGAGTTTGTGAGGCGCGCGAGACGGTATGCCCGGAGGAATGGCTTGGACTTTTATCTCGATAGCCGTCGAGGGAAGGGGAGCCACCAACTCATCTATATCGGAGCGCGCAGAACGCCGGTACAATACGGCGAGATCGGCCCTGGGACTTTCCTTTCCATGCTGAGGGACCTGAGAATCAGGCGAGAGGACTTCTAATTGTGAAGTATGTCTATCCCTGCAACATAGTCCTTGATGAGGAGGCGGACTGGGAAGCCTACGTGGTCACATTCCCCGATGTATACGGGGCCTCGACGGGAGGATGGTCGTGGGAAGAGGCCTTGGGCAATGCCGAGGATGCCCTGGTTGCCGCACTAGGCGCCTACTATCGTCAGCAGGAGGACATTCCTCTGCCCAGCCCCATTGCCGACGGGCAGGTCCCGATTCCACTTCCTCCCATCGCCGCTGCCAAAGTAGCTTTGAACACAGCCATGAGAAGGCAAGGCGTTACTATCGAGAATCTTGCCGAGAAAATGGGGTTGACTACGCCTGCAGTCCAAAAGCTCTGCAACCCCGACACGTACTCCCACCTTAGCACTATAGAGAGAGCACTGCGTCTCCTTGGCCGCAATCTAGTCGTAGAGGAAACCCCGTGGCCACCCTCCCTCCCCTCGTCGAAACAAACGTCGAAGACTAAAGAAGCGATAGCCCTCGGGTAAACAGGCTCATCAGTCCGGCGGGGGTAATAACATGGACGTAGTTGGTTATACGGATAGGCCGAGTGTGAAGGTTGGGGAGACCGTGAAGTTCATGGTGAGCTCTCGGAGGGGGACGTACCGGGCGGATATTGTCAGGCTGATACATGGGGACCCCAACCCCACCGGGCCGGGGCTCAGGGAAGAGGTATTCGAGGCAGATGTGAACAGGGAATACGAGGGTCGGGAGCAGGTAATAACGAAGGGCTCCTACGTCGTTGTTCCCGACAATCCCCTGATACGCAATCCAAAGTCGGTGTGCATTCAGGCCTGGATTTGGCCCACCACCCCCGACAAGGGATTGCAGGGCATCGTGACCAAGTGGTCGGGGGCCGAGTCACGGGGGTACGGGCTCTTCATCGACGAAGAAGGTTGTTTAAGTTTCAAGCTCGGGGATGGGGAGGGCTCGATTGTCGAGGTGAGCTCCGAAGTTCCCCTCCATCGCTGGGTATGGTATTTCGTGGCGGCCAGTTTCGACGCGGACTCCAAGACGGTAGTCCTATCCCAGGAACCCGTCCCTCCCTGGCCCGACCAAGGCCTGCATAACGTCACCCGTTGGATAAGTGTGGCCTCGGGGCCCGGGCCGACCAACGCCCCTCTGATCATGGCCGCCTATTCCAACGGGACCGTCGATGGCAAACTGCAAATAGCTGGTTATTACAATGGCAAGATCGACGGCCCGAGGCTCTTCGATTCCGGCTTGTACGCCGCCGATTTATCATCGCTCAAGCGGGGGGCGCAACCCTCGTCCTTCGGGGGGAGCCTGATCGGGGATTGGGACTTTTCGAAGGACATCGGCTCGACTCGGGCCACGGATAACTCGGTGCATGCGCTTCATGGCCGCACGGTCAATAGACCGGCCAGGGGCATGACCGGCCACAACTGGACGGGTCGGGACAACGCCTTTCCTCTGCGTCCCGAGGAATACGGCGCGATCCACTTCCACGACGACGATCTGGACAACGCCGGTTGGGACGTGGATTTCGAGTTCACCGTACCAGAGGGGATGAAGAGCGGGGTCTACGCTGCTCGGCTCCAGGCCGGGGACGCTGTCGACCACGTACCATTCTTCGTCCGCCCCGAGACCGGCGCTCCCACCGCCCCCACCGCCTTCCTCGTACCCACCTTCAGCTACATGGCCTACGGCAACGGCCAGCATACCGAGGATACCGCCGGCAACTTCTCCGACTATTTCGTTCCCGGCTTCAAGTATCCGGTCAAACCGGAAGACCACTACATCGTCGATAACGGGCTGGTCAGCCTCTACAACTCTCACACCGACGGCTCGGGGGGTTGCCATTCGTCGTGGCTCAGGCCAATAGTCAACATGCGTCCCGGGTACTATTCGGTCGGGCTGGCCTCCGGCAAAGGCAGCCCACATCAGCTCAGCGCCGACCTCCATCTCGTCGACTGGCTGGAAGCCGAGGAGCACCCCTACGATGTCATAACCGACCACGACCTGCACAAGGATGGGCTCGCCCTTCTGAAGTCCTATAAGGTGATAGTCACCGGCTCACACCCCGAGTACTGGTCCGCCGCCATGCTCGACGCGATGGAGACCTACCTGCGGGACGGCGGCAGGCTCATGTACCTGGGCGGCAACGGCTTTTACTGGGTGACGGCTCTCGACCCAGAGTCGGGGCACACGATCGAGATCCGGCGCTGGGGCGGCACCCAGACCTGGCGAGCCGACGCGGGCGAGGCACGTATCAGCTTTACGGGTGAGCCCGGGGGCATCTGGCGGGACAGGGGCCGCGCGCCCCAGCGGATGCTCGGCATCGGGTTCACCTCCCAGGGCAACGACGTCAACGCGCCGTACCGCCGGGAACCCGGCAGCCGGGACCCGCGGACCGCCTTTATATTCGAGGGCGTCGGGGATGACGAGCTTATCGGGGACTTCCCATCTCTCGTGATGGACTATGGGGCCGCGGGTTTTGAGCTCGACAGGATGGAGCCCCGGTTCGGGACGCCGCCCCACACCATCCACCTTGCCACAGCCACGGGCTTCTCCGACTCCTACCAGCATGTCGTGGAGGAGGTCGATCAATCAACCTCAAAGCAGGGCGGGACCACAAACCCGCTGGTGAAGGCGGACATGGTGTACCTGCGCTATCCGAGGAACGGCGCGGTGTTCTCCGTGGGCTCGATCAGCTGGTGCGGAAGCCTCTCTTACAACGAATACGACAACACGGTTTCTCGGGTCACGGGTAACGTGCT
Source organism: Dehalococcoidia bacterium (assembly GCA_965197585.1). Taxonomy (GTDB): domain Bacteria; phylum Chloroflexota; class Dehalococcoidia; order Plut-88900; family Plut-88900; genus Plut-88900. The sequence goes on along the minus strand of OZ240215.1, from coordinate 58,135 downwards.
GAAGCGGTTTTCTTCGGAGGAGGCTGTGCCTTAGGGGTTAAACCTGCTGGCGCCATTCACCCCTGAGTCCCGAGGTCGACGAGGTGGAGGGGTGTTTGGCCTCGGGCGAGCATGTCTACGTTCTCCATACCCACTTTGAGGAAGTTTTCAAGGGTCTCGGGGTTGTAGGCGGCACGGTCACCGGTCATGACAACGTTGTCCAGCTTGTGGATGCCCATGCGGGAGACAATGGGATTTGCAACACCCCAATGGATGAAAGGTACGGCATCCGAGGGGCCGGGCATCATATCGTAGTCCCACCACACGTCTGTTCCGAAGCCTGCGATCCAGTTCTCGGTCAGGGCCCTGTAGAGGGCCTCTTCGTCGACGATGCGGGCCCGGGCGATGTTGACGAGATAAGCCGTTGGTTTCATGGATTTCAGGGCGGCATCGCCGATGAGCTTGTCTGTGGTGGGCATCCAAGGGATGCAAAGCTCGACGAAGTCCGATTCTTCCAGGACGCGGGAGAGGTCTTCGGGGCCGCCCAGGAAGTCGAGCCCCAACTCTTCAACGAGGTCGGGGGCCGGGGTCCGCTTGGTAGCCAGAATCCGCATCCCGAAGGCGCCGGCCCTCTTCGCGAGTTCCACCCCGATAGCGCCCAGGCCAACGATTCCCATAGTCTTGCCAGCCAGCTCGCAGCCCATGGTATCTCGGGTGTAGGGGTACCAGGAGCCTTGGGCTATGGCTCGGTGGGCGGGGAGGACCCGCTTGGCCAGGGCCATTGTCTGTGCGAAAGCCATCTCCGCCACGGCGACAGCGTTGGCCCCGGCTATGTTGCCGAGCAATATGTTCCGTACTCTCAGGGTGTTGAATGAGAAACCGAGGTCCGCACCGACTATCGAGCGGTGGGTTACGCCGGAGTGGAGTACCTGTACCAGCTGCACATTAGGGGCTCGTTCGATCATCTGCTCCGGTATGTATCCGCCTACGATGGCATGGGCGTCGGGGGCCACGGTCAGCAGGTCCTGGATATGGTAGGACCTGGGCGAAAGTATCCGGCAAACATCGGAAACATAACCCTGGAGTTTTCGCAGTTCGTCTTGGTTAACGGGCCAGGACAGCGCTATGTTGAACATGTTAGACAAACCTCCCCGAAATCATTGAAACACCGCCGACCAGACAGTGCCACAGTATCATCACGCCACAACATAGTCACAGTAGAGGAATTAGTCCAGTTATTGTCTGACAGTCCTAAAGAGCAGGGCATCAGTGATGGACATTTCGTTGACTAGTCATGCGCCGCGCCATACCATTGGGCAATCGGGGCCGGGGTTAAGGTCACGCAGTTTCGGGATATGGGAGGCAGTCCATGGTGAGCGTACTCGAGCGGTTGGAGAGCAGGACGCGTAAATCCCAGGAGGTGTTCAAGCGCACCCGGGAGGTCGTGGCGCAGGAGGTGGTGGGAACCGTCGACATGCCCTATCCCCTTTATATCAAGGAGGCAAAGGGATCCCGGATCACCGACGTAGACGGTAACGAGTATATCGACATGACGATGGGGTTCGGGCCTCACATCCTGGGCCACGCCCCCGACGTCGTAGTGGAAGCGGTGACCGAGGCCGTGTCTCGGGGGCTGCAGTTCGGGCTTCACAACCCGTACCAGGAGCCACTGGCAGCACTAATGGTAGAGGGTGCGCCCTGCGCCGACAAGGTCGTCTTCGCAAACTCCGGCACTGAGGCCACCATGTACGGCGTCCGCGTCGCGAGATCCTATACAGGCAAGAACAAGATTGGCATGTTCGACGGCGGCTATCACGGTGCGCATGACCAGGTACTGGCCGGGGCCCGGCGTGAAAGCCCTCGCAATCGGCCCATAGCCCGGGGGTTGGGCGGGGGAATAACTCTACAGACCACGGAGAACGTCATCCTGCTTCCCTACCGGGAGGATGAGGCATTCGAGATTATCCGTGAGCACAAGGACGAGCTTGCAGTCGTAATGATCGAAGGGGTGCAAAGCTCCAACCCGAGGCTGGACCACGGAGACTTCCTCAGGCAATTGCAGCAGGTCTGCCGCGAATGCGAAGTCCTGTTCCTCATTGATGAGGTCATTACCGGATTCAGGCTTGGGTACGGAGGCGCTCAGGAGTATTTCGACGTCGTGCCGGACCTGGCGGCCTACGGAAAGATAATCGGGGGTGGGACGCCGATCGGGGCATTGGCAGGGTCGGAAGACATCATGGGGGTGTTCTCGGGGTCCCGGGAAGGGGACAAGTCCGGGCCTCGGCGGATCTTCTCCGGAGGGACGTTCAGCGGCAACCCCATCAGCATGATCGCAGGTCACGCGGCGGTTAACCACCTGAAGAATCACCCGGAGCTGTATTCACAGCTTGAGGAGCGCGGGGCTCGGCTCTCAGAGGAGATCAACTCCTTCTGCATGGCCGAGGAGCTGCCCGTCCAGATGATGAGCGCCCAGTCGTTGTTCTACTTGCGCTTCCAGCGTGCCCCGATAAACAGCTCTCGGGACATCGATTCATCACTGCATGACGCGGAGATACAGTTCTACCTCCATCTGCTAGACCGCGGGGTTATCGTGCCGGGGATACACTTGGGATTCACGTCTACAGCGCACAGTGATGAGGACGTGGACACGATAGTGGATGCGATGAAGGAGTCGCTAAAAGATGTACGCAAAATGGGGATGATGTAGGGTGGATGCCGAAACCCCGCCCCAGATTCCTCGCGGAGCCTCGGAATGACGGGTTGGCTGGAATTAGGTGGGGAGGTCTGTACATAGGTGCATTGCGGGTATGCGTTTCACCCTCACCCCAACCCTCTCCCATCGAGGGAGAGGGGGTAGGACACCACGGCTTGCCCTCTCCGCTAAGGTTACGACAAGGTCTCGTCGAGGGAGAGGGGCTGACCCTCGCCTTCAGCCCTTCTTCGTCAAAGATTTGCAAAGGTCTCCTATAGGAGGTTTAAGTCTTGAGTCTCAAGCCGTTAGAGGGTGTCAAAGTCGTAGAGGTATCCAACTGGGTGTCGGGCCCGACCTGCGGCGTTATGCTGGCCGATTACGGGGCCGAGGTAATCAAGGTTGAACATCTGAAGTCGGGTGGCGACCCGACAAGGGGCTGGATACCCAACATCGACCCTACGCCCGACCTGGTCAACTACGTCTTCGAGCAGATCAACCGAGGTAAGCGCAGCCTGGCGCTGAATCTCGGTTCCGAAAAGGGGAAGGAGATATTCGCAAGGCTTATCAAGTACTCGGACGTAATGGTTACCAACTTGCGGGTTGGGACGGCGGCGGCGCTTGGTATCGACTATGAGAGTTTAAGTGCGATCAATCCTGCCCTCGTTTACGGGAGGCTCACCGCCTATGGAATAGATGGGCCTGACAAAGACCGTCCCGGTTACGACATGCTGAGCTATTGGGCGCGTTCCGGCTTGATGTCGGCGATCAGTCCGGTGGACGGGCCGCCTGTCGACCTACCGTGTTCGCTAGGAGACGTAAACACCGGAACTTTCCTTTTCGGGGCCATAATGATGGCGCTTTATACGCGGGAGCGGACGGGCAAAGGCGCCGTGGTTGATACCTCCCTATACAACGCTGGCATCTGGGGCAGCGCCGAATCAATCTGGTCTACGCTGATCTCCGGCAGGCCTCTTAAGTCCCTTGCCGAATTCATTAGCATCAACCCACTGGTCAAGTACTACCAGTGCGGCGACGGCAAATGGGCCCAACTGTGCCTGCTCCAGAGCGACCGAGCGTGGCTCCCCTTCTGTGCAGCCATTGCAAGGCCCGACCTAGCGGAAGAGCCTAAATATGGGTCGCTCCAAGACAGGGCGGTTCACAGCGAGGAGCTCACGGCCATCCTGGAGGCGCACTTCCAAACACAGCCTCGGGACTACTGGGCTGCACGGCTGGACGAAGCGGGCTTGCCGTGGGAGCCTATTTCCAGCGTCGATGAAGTTGGGCTGAGTCCTCAACTGGAGGCTACGGGCTCGATTGTAGAGGTGGAACATCCGCAGCACGGTTCCCTCAAAGAGCTGGCCTCCCCATTCCGCATCGGCAACGAGAGCTTTGCTTCAAAGGTCTCGGCTCCTGAGTTCGGCGGGTCCACCAGGAACGTGCTGCTGGAACTGGGGTACACCTGGGAGGAGATTGTCGGGTTCAAAGAGGCGGGCGTGGTGATCTAGGGCCGGGTAACTGGGGAATGTAAAGCGTCGGCGCGGTGCGCCGACGCTTTTCTTTACCATCTGTTTCTTGACTAGGGTCTAGGGGCTGGGGCTGAACTTGGGGTATTTGTCCGTGGCGAAGGCCAGGTAGAGGTTCACTCTCGTGCCCCAGCGCATGTACCCCTCCGCGAACCTGAAAACCGCCTCGGGGAACTTGCCGGTGAACAGTATTATGAACCACACAAAGAAAAGGGCAATCATCAACGCGATGCCGTAGAAGAGGAGGATGAACCCGTGGGGTATGCCCACATAGAGCCAGCCCAACAGCAGCTTGAGTACGGCGTGGGGCCTGGACAGGGTCTCCGGGTACTCCACCCTGAGGATCACCGGGTCGTCGGGGTCCTCCTCGAAGGAGAAGGGCGGGTACTTGTCCACCATGAAGTTGCCCAAGAAAGGGCCTGCGTACGCCAGAACCCTCAGGTTCCACCGTTGATACGCGACGGCGAAGTCGAATAGGCTCTTCGGGTATCGACCCGTGAATAGGATAACCACGAAGGCAGCCAGGGAGACCACCCAGGCCGCGATGCTCAAGGCCCACAAGATGATCCCATGAGGGATGCCCACGTAAATAAAGCCAAAGAACGTCTTCAGTAGAAGGTGCAGCCGGGACAGCTTCTCGGGGTGTTGTACGCTGACTACTATCGGGGCCGAGGGTTCCCCTGCCATATCCTGGGCTTGTGCCATTGCCATATACCCACCTCTTTCGCTTATAAGGGTCGGTGAAACGGCCTCAGAAGCAATATATCAGATTGCGGGACCCGTCACCCGGTACCCGGCCCTTCGCTGAACATCGCAAAGGAGCTTGTGAAACCGTGCAGGAAGGTCGATCCGCCCACCTGCCCGATCTCTCCGTTGCAGAAGAACCCGGCCAGCGGCGCACGGGAAATGCGATTCAGGAAAATGTCGCTGTCATGGTTGGGACGCCCGAAGAGGTGCTCGCCTCTGCCGAGGCAGGAGAAGAGCAGCGCCCCGGACGTGCCTGAATAGTCGTTGTCCTCCACGTAGCGGTCCATCACGGCCTCCAGGTCCTGCCTGGCCGTCTCGGCGTCCCGAACGTGGAACTGCACGACCTGACCTTCGCTCAGCATTTCCCCTATGACCAGGGCCCCGGTTTCCTGGTGGAGGCCCATCACGTTGCGGATCAGGAAATCGCCGGGCCTGAACTGGTCTTTGAGGGGGTCCATCACGACGCCCAGGTGCAGCGCTGAATTTATGAGTCTCCTGTCGTGGCTGTCCGACTCATTGAAGACCTTGCGAAGGGCTTCCATCGGGCTCTGTCCGTCCAACTCCACCAGCAGGTTCCCCTGGCACTTGGTAATCACGCCCGACTGCCCGATGGGTCGGCACCCCTGCGCGACAATCGTGTCCACCTTCACGTTCCCGTACATCGCCATCCCCACCGCTCCCGAGTGATAGACGTCCTTGCCAAGGAAGAGGGCATTGGCCCCGGCGCTCATTCCCCCGCTGGCCAACCCACCAATCTTCACACCTTCATTGAACGCAAAGTCCAGTCCGGCGACCAGGCTATCGGCGTGGATGGTGAACGGGTCCGGCAGGACTACGAAGTGAGGCTTTTGGTCGGCATTGACGCCTACAATTTGCTCCCAAGACGCGGGTCCATCATCGGGTGTCGGCAAGTCGGCATCATCAACGTGGAAGAAGTTCAGGTGAACATCCGGGAGGATAGCGCCGGTGATGGAGACCGCCGGCCGGTTCTCGACCTCCTTACCCTCCCCGATGACGCCTCCGCCCGAGCAGCCGATCAGGTTCTCGACGGGGCTGATTTCGGAAATTATGTCCGGGACTTGGTCGTATTCAGCGCGGTGTGTGTTGGATACGAAGACCATAAGGAGGTCAGGCGTACCCCCGCCGAGGTCCGCCTTAACGCGCTCGGCCGCCTCCTGCACCGCGGCCTTCAAGGTATGCTGCTCTGATATGGCTGAAGCCCATTTCATAGTCCCACCCTAACCTAAAAATATTCTTTAGATTATTATACATCCCCTCCGCCGCCTTACTGTTATACAATGCCCGAACGCTAAACCCAGAAGGCAGGATGCACAGACCATGCCCATCTACGAACTGGACGGCAAACGTCCGACCATTGCCCGATCCGCTTACATCCACCCGACCGCCGTAATCATCGGCGACGTGACGATTGGCGAGAACTGCTGGATAGGGCCCAACGCCACGATACGAGGTGACGACCACAGCATCAGAATCGAGGACGGGTCGGATGTGCAGGACAACTGCGTGATCCACGGCAAGACGGTGCTCGGGCCCAAGTGCCGCATGGGACACGGGGCGGTAGTCCACGGCTCAGTCCTGGGAGAGGGGGTCCTGGTGGCGATGAACGCCGTAGTCCTAGACGGGGTGCGTCTCGGGGATGGGGTGGTGGTGGCAGCGGGCTCGGTAGTGGCCCCAAAGGCAGAGGTGGCGGCGCGAAAGGTGGTGATGGGGGTTCCGGGTGCGGTGGTCGGCGACCTGCCTCCGGGTATGCAGAGGGCCGGTGATGACGAAGACTACATTTCAGCTATCCCCATGTATCGGGACCGCCAAATCGAGGTTTCAATCGAAGAATGCAGAGACCCGTCCAAGGAGGCCGCTCTTGACCGCTCAACCCGAGAATAACGAAATCCAGGCCCGGGTCAGCCTGGCCATGAAAGAGGCTCTCGACGCGTGCCCCTCACCAAGACTCGTGCCCTTCACGCCTGCACAGATGGCATTCCTGGAACGGGTGCTGGCGTCGGCGCTTGCTTCCTCGCATCCTAAACAAAACCTCGTCCAACTAGCAGAGCCAAAGGAACGAGGTTAATTTCTTAATTCTGCGGCTAAGCCAGATACGCCTTAGCCCTGCTGAATGCCTACCAGATAGAGTTCAGGAGATGGGATGAGTTGGTGGTGCGTTGTGTCGGCGATCAGGCCGAGACTCTGAAGGGACACCGCCCCGAGAAGGTACAAGTCTTCGGGCCCGAATATCACAGGGCTAGTCCGCTCCCGGCCTTCATGCTTGAACCGGGCCTCTCCCAGGCCGTAAGCCTGCCGACTTCCGTCGGCCAGAGTGAACGTCATCTCCTCCAACGGAGACAGACCTAGCTTTTCCTTCAACAAGGAGGTCGGCAGCATAGAGTAGGTAGCGCCAGTATCGACAATCGGCTCTATTTCAACGAATATTCCATCCGTCGGATTGCCTACTTCTAATGCCGTGCGAAAAAGACCCATTTACCCACCTCCATATTCATTGTACTCACACGAGACCCGCTAGGCTATACTACCTTCATGCGTCACGCACCCATCAAACTCCTTCACTTCTCCGACACCCACGTTCGGGAAAAGGATGAGCTTCACCCCGTCGTGAAGGAAGCGCTCAAAGAGGCCGACTGGGTCGTCCACACCGGCGACTTTACAGGCCCCACCCTGGTCCATCAGCTGATAGAGGACCACCCCAAGTTTGTAGGAGTATTCGGGAACACCGATAAGGACGAGACCCGGCGCATCCTACCCGACAAGCAGTTCTTCGCAATCGGGCAGTGGAGGTTCGGAATCATTCATCCCTGGTGGGGCATGGAACCCGACGGGATAGAGGACCGCATTCTGCAAGAGCTGGGCGCCCAGGACGTCATCCTCTACGGGCACACGCACGAACGTGTCGAACACTACGTCGGCGATACGCTTATCGTGAATCCTGGCCCCGGTTACCCGGACTTCATGATGCCGGGGTCAGTGGCCATGCTGACCCTTTACCCGACCTCCATAGACGTTGAGTTCCGCGTCTTCGAAAGGCCTCCCAGAAGGGCCTTACGCCCCTGAGGGAGGCCCGTTCTTCCTTGCCCACTCATACACCCACATATATAATGGTGCGGTTGTCTAGGCTGGGATGCTGACAGTTATGCAGGCCCAAATTCCTTTGACATGATCTCTAGGGAGTAAAGAGATGTGTGGTATTAGCGGAATAATGCATAAGCATGCGGGAGCCTCCGCCCTGGCTCCCATAGGCGAAGAGCTCGTCCGTATGCTGGATGCCATGAAGCACCGGGGAATCGACTCCACGGGCATCACCGTGGCCGGGGAAGACTCCAATTCCGACTTCATTGTCAGGGTCTGGTCCGATCCCGACGCCGACTACCGGGGCCGCTTCAGAGCGGTCGAAGAGGCGGTGGTTGCCAAAGGCGGGGTTGTAAGAAACCGGCAGTCGACGGACGAATTTCTACGCCTCAACGTCAACTATGAAGGTGACCTCAACTCCCTCGCGGCCTCGTTATACGAGCTGCCCGGCGTGACTATCCACAGCATCGGCCAGAACTCCGAGGTCGTGAAGGACGTGGGCACGGGCGTGGAACTCGACGACAAGCACGGCATTGGCACTATGAAAGGGACGCACGGCATCGGGCACGTGCGCCTAGCCACCGAGAGCCGGGTCGACATCACCCACTCCCACCCCTTCTGGGCCTACCCCTTCCCTGACGTTACCGTCGTACACAACGGCCAGCTGACCAACTATCACAAGATGAAGCGCAAGTACGAGGACGAAGGTCATCGCTTCCAGACCGGGAATGACTCCGAGCTTATCGCCGTCTACCTGGCCGAGAAGCTTGCCCGCGGCGCGGCCCTCGAAGACGCCCTCTACGCCTCACTGGATGATCTGGACGGTTCATTCACCTACCTGGTCTCTACCGACCAGGGCATGGGATCCGCCAAGGACTCCCTCGCCCTCAAGCCCCTGGTCCTCATGGAGACCGACGACGTGGTAGCCCTCGCCTCCGAGGAAGTCGCCCTCCGCTCCGTGTTCGACGAGGAGATAGAGCGGGTCGAGCCCCAGCAGAACGAGGTCATGACTTGGTTGATATAAACGCCAGAGACATGACCATCCGGGAGATCAACACCCGGGTCAAGGAGCTGGTGAACGCAGGGGAAGAGGTTCACATTATCGACCCCCAGGCGCGGCACAACCTGGTTATCGGGGTGCTGAAGGAATGCAAGATAACAGTCGAGGGAAGCGTTGGGTACCTGTGTGCCAGCCTCCTGGACGGCCCTGAGGTTACTATCAACGGCAACGCCGGATGGGCCCTGGGCGAGAACATGATGAGTGGCCGCATAACCCTGACCCGCAGCGCGGGCGCATCAGTTGCCGCGACCCTCAGGGGTGGACAAATGTTCGTTGGGGGGGACGCCGGGGCACGGGCAGGCATCTCCATGAAGGGCGGAGACCTAATCATCCGGGGCAACGCCGGATTCCTAACCGGCTATATGATGCAGAAAGGCCGCATTATCATCTGCGGCGATGTCGGAGACGCGGTCGGGGACTCTATGTACGAGGGCGAGATATACGTCGCCGGTAACATTGGCTCGCTCGGGAGCGACGCCAAGGAGGAGACTGCCTCCGAGGACGAACTACTGGAAATTTGGGAAACGCTCCAGAGCTTCGGTATAAGCGAACGCTTCCAGTTCAAGAAGGTGGTCTCCGCCAAGAAGCTCTACCACTTCGACGCGCTTGAGCGCTTCGAGAAAAGGGTCGTCTAAGGATTCTGCCATGGTAATGAACAGCAGCCAGATCTACTCCCCCTGGGTCATGGAAGACATCCACGCCAAGGCCGACCTTGGCCGTTACCGCATCCGCGGCTTCTCTACCTTTCAGAAGGTAACCCACTTCGACGATCTGACCTTCCTCTCCACGGGCCTCACCCGAATCCCACTGGAAGGCTACAAGGAGAAGTGCAGCACCCGCACGGTGATTGGAGAAGGAAACGCCAAGAACCCCCTGGTGCTGGAAACACCCATATACATCACGGGGATGAGCTACGGCGCTCTGTCCCGCAATGCCAAGGTATCCCTCGGGAAGGGGGCCTCGGAGGTGGGCACCGCCACCTGCACCGGCGACGGCGGAATGCTCATGGCCGAGCGGGAAGCCTCCGACAAGCTCATATATCAGATTCTGCCCAGCCGCTACGGCGTCAATCCTCACCACATCATGATGGCCGACGCCATTGAAATCTGCGTCGGGCAGGGCGCGAAGCCCGGCACCGGTGGCATGCTCATGGGCGTCAAGGTGCTGGACCACATCGCCGAGATGCGGGACCTGCCCACGGGTATCGACCAGCGCAGTCCCACTCGACACCCCGACTGGCTCGGGCCGGACGACCTTCCCATCAAGATAGAACAGCTGAGGGAAGCCACGGACTGGCGCGTTCCCATCAGCATCAAGCTGGGGGCCTGCCGAGTCAAGGACGACGTTAAGCTGGCCGCCAAGGCCGGCGCTGACGCCATAGTCATTGACAGCATGTTAGCTGGCACGGGCGCTTCCTCCGAAATCCTCCTCGATCACTCAGGCATTCCCACCGTACCAGCCATTGTCCTTGCCCGCGAGGCGCTGCGGGAGATCGGGATGTACGGGAAGGTGACCCTCATAGCCTCGGGAGGAATCAGGAGCGGGGTGGACGTGGCCAAGGCCCTGGCCCTCGGCGCCGACGCAGTAGCCATTGGCATCTCCGCTCTCATCGCACTCAACTGCAACCGGGACATCCCGGAAGCCAACTTCGAAGAAGAGGTCGGAGTTCCTGCAGGGATGTGTCACCACTGTCAGACGGGCAAGTGCCCAGTGGGCATCGCCACGCAGGACCCGGAGCTTGAGAAGAGGCTCGACCCCGAAGAGGGCGGCGCACGCGTCGCTAACTTCCTCAACGCCATGACGATGGAGCTGGCACTCATCACCCGGTCCCTCGGCAAGAGCGACGTTCACAGTCTCGAGCCCGAGGACCTGGCGGCCCTGACAATCGAAGCCTCCGCCATGGCCCGCATCCCGCTGGTAGGCACCGACAAGGTGTTCGGGTTTGACTAGCCGCCCGAACGCATCTCGAACAGGCTAGAGCCTCAACCGGAGCAGAGCATGGCCAACAGAGAGCAGATACGGGAGCGGATGACCCGGGACGGGATCAAGTACATCCTCACCCAGTTCGTCGACATTCATGGGGCCGCCAAGGTCAAGCTTGTCCCCGCTTCCACATTTGATAACGTTGTCGACGATGGCGCGGGCTTCGCCGGGGGTTCGCTCCACGGCATGGGCCAGGGCCCCAACGCCCACGACATGGCCGCCCGTATCGACATCGACTCCTACACTCCCCTCCCCTGGGACCCCGATACCGCGCGCTTCGCTTCCGATCTGTTCGTAGACGGCGAGCCTCACCCCTACTGCCCCCGGCAGCACATGAAGAAGGTGCTGGGAGAGCTGCGGGACCAGGGTTTCGTATTTAACGTCGGGATTGAACCCGAGCACTTTCTTGTAAAACGCAAAAAGAAAGGCAAAAGGAAAGGCAAGATTAAGATCTTCGACCCGGCTGACGTCGACAACCTCGAAAAGCCCTGTTACGACTACAAGGGCATATCCGGCGTCCTCGGCTATCTGAAGGAGATGACCGACGGCCTGAACGGCCTCGGGTGGGGCGTCTACCAGTCCGACCATGAGGACGGCAGCGGCCAGTACGAGATCAACTTCGATTATTCCGACGCCCTCACCACCGCCGACCGCTACACCTTCTTCAAGATGATGACCAGCCAGGTAGCCCGAAAGCATGGTGCAATCGCCACCCACATGGCCAAGCCCTTCGGAGACAGGACCGGCAGCGCCGGCCACATCCACTTCCACGTAGCCGACGCCAAGACGGGGGAGAACGTCTTGATAGACAATTCCGACCCCCAGGGTCTCGGGCTGTCCAAGATGGCGTACCACTTCATCGGCGGTATTCTGAAACACGCGCCGGCCCTCTGCGCCATCAACTCGCCGACGGTGAACTGCTACAAGCGGCTCCAGATGGGTTCTGCTCTCACCGGTTCGCGGTCGGGCTTTACATGGACGCCCGCCTTTATCTCTTACGGCGACAACAACCGAACGCAGATGATCCGTACCGCGGGGCCCGGACACCTGGAGGACCGGACGATGTCCTCGGGGTGCAACCCCTATCTCGCCTTCTCAGCATACGTCCTGGCCGGAATGGACGGCGTCAAGAACGAGATGGATCCCGGCGCGGCGAACTTCGAAAACACCTACGCCCTCGGTATGGAGGAGATCAACAGGCGCGGCATCCGGGTCCTCCCACAGAGCCTCCCCGAGGCCCTAAACGAGCTGAAAAACGATCAGGTCGTGCGGGAGGCCCTTGGGCCTATCTACGACGAGTTTATGAAGGTGAAAGAGGCAGAGTGGGTCGACTATCACCGGCAGGTGAGTCAATGGGAGGTGGACCGGTACCTCACCATGTTCTAGAGGCCCCGGTCAATCTGTACTCTTGCGTTCCAAGGCAATCAAACTCAAGCTCTGCAACCCCCGCCACATGAGCCCGCGCCTCCCGTCATAGCGCCATGTCCTTCCTTTTAAGCTGCCCGAACTGCGGCCCCAGGTCTGTCAACGACTTCCGTTTCGGCGGCGAGGTCTCAGCCCGCCCCTCCCCCGGCGACCCAGAGGAGACATGGTCAGCCTATTTTTACCTGAGCAAGAATGTTGCCGGTCTTCAGCAGGAGTGGTGGTATCACAAGTACGGCTGCCGACGCTGGTTTCATGCCCAGCGCAATACACTGAACAACCGGGTATCGGCCACCTACTGGCCGGGGCAGGGCCCGAGTTTACCTGCCGGGAATGAGGGTTGAGTTGAGGCAACGCAGGCTCCCAGCCCACCCATCCCAGATCATAGACCGGTCACGCAACGTCTATTTCAACCACGAAGGCAAGCGCATACTCGCCTATCCCGGTGACACTGTTGCCTCGGCGCTCTACGCGTCCGGCATAGATATCTTCGGCCGCAGTTTCAAATACCACCGGCCGAGGGGGCTCCTTTGCGTGTCGGGCCGATGCCCGAACTGCATGATGAACGTGGACGGCGCTCCTAACGTCCGTGCCTGCGCTTGCGCCGCGGCCGACGGCATGGATGTAGCGGGGCAGAACGCCTGGCCTTCCGTCGAGAACGACGCCCTTTCCGCCTTGCAGTACTTCGACCGGCTGATGCCGGTCGGTTTCTACTACAAGACCCTGATCCGGCCCAAGGTCGCTTGGCATCTCGCCGAGCCGGTAATCAGGCGGGTCGCCGGGCTCGGCACCGTGGATACGAGTCGAATCCCGGACACCGAGTATGAGCACGTCAACGCCTATACCGACGTAGCGGTAATCGGTGGCGGGCCCGCCGGTTTGAGCGCAGCACTTGCGACCGCGGAGGCCGGAGTGCGGGTCACACTCGTAGATGACCAACCCTCCCTCGGGGGACATCTGCGTTACAACATCCTCCCCTCTCCCCAGACGGGAGAAAGGCAGGGTAATTCTCCTGTTCTCGGTTATGAACTCGCCAGACGCCTCGCCGAATCCGTCCACGCAAATAGCCGAATCCAAGTCCTATCTGACGCCTCCGCAATGGCCGTCTACCAAGGCAACATGGTTACCGTCCACCAGAGCGAGCGCATAGTTAAGCTGAGAGCGGGTCAAGTTGTGGTAGCCGCCGGAGCCCAGGAATCGCCTGCCGTATTCCCCAACAACGACCTTCCCGGAATCATGCTCAGCAGTGGCGCACTGCGGCTGGCCAATCTGTACGGCGTGAGCCCCGGGGGCCGGGGCGTGATAGTAACGGACAGCGACGAAGGCCTAAAAGCTGCCGTTCAATTGACGGACGCGGGCGTAAACGTAAGCGCCGTAGTAGATTACCGGCCCCACCGCGATACCCCCTTAGCTAGGGACCTCCGGGGGCGAGGAGTCGGTCTGCTCAATGGATGGAGAGTGGTAAAGGCGGAGGGCGTAAGGAAGATAGAAGCAGTGCTTCTCGAAAGCAACGCTGGGAGCGGCGAACATCGTCTTGAGTGCGGTTTCCTCTGCCTGGCCCCCAACCCCGACCCCGTCACCGCCCTCCTTTCCCACGCCGACGCAAAGCTGACCTACGACGAAACCCTAGTCGCGTCCGTTCCTGTGAGTCTGCCTGACTCCATATATGCCGCCGGTGACGTAACAGGCATCCATGACTCCGAAATCAATATGGTGCAGGGTCGGGTTGCGGGCCTCGAGGCTGCGGAGGCATCGGGCGCAGGCAACGCAGACTCGGAGGCTCTTTCGAGTCTGAAGGCCGAGCTTGACCGCCGTGAAAAGGCCTACCGGGACGAGCTATCCTCCACCCCACCCCGCATCACGGGAGGAATCTCCGGCAAGAAGGCCGCCCGTGCCAAGAAATTTGTATGTATATGTGAAGACGTAACCGAGAAGGACGTCCGGCAAGCCATAGACGAGGGCTTCGCCGATGTCCAGTCGCTCAAGCGTTATAGCACTGTCTCAATGGGGCCCTGCCAGGGGAAGATGTGCCACAAGAGCTACACGAAGGTCATCTCGCAAGCCACGGGGCGGAGCCTTGACGCTGTGGGTGGGACGACCTCCCGGCCTCCCTTCCGACCCACACCCCTCGGCGCAATAGCCGGGCCGGGGCACATGCCCTTCAGGATGACCCCCATCCACTACGCTCACGTAAGGGCCGGTGGAAAGATCGCCGAGGTCGGGCAATGGAAGAGACCCCACTCCTACCGGGATCCCATGGAGGAGATCGAGGCAGTCCGAAACCGCGTCGGCATCATCGACGTGAGCACCCTTGGCAAGCTGGACGTAGTCGGGAAGGACGCACCGGCGCTACTTGACCATATCTACACTCACTATTTCTCCAACCTGAGAGTCGGGTGGATCCGGTATGGGATTATCTGCTCGGACAGCGGAATCATCATGGACGACGGCACTGTCACGCGGCTCGCCGACGACCGTTATTATGTCACCACCGGGACCGGCAACATAGACCTTATCGAGGAGTGGTTCAGGTGGTGGTTGGTCGGCACGGATATGTGTGCCCACATCGCCAACGTGACCCCCGGGTTCGCCGCAGTGAACGTCGCCGGGCCCCGGGCCCGAGACACCCTTCAGAAGCTCACCGATGTTGATCTGTCCAAGGACAAGTTTAGATACATGCGCAGCGCCAAGGGCCAGGTTGCCGGAGTACCGACCCTTCTCCTTCGCGTCGGGTTCGTCGGGGAGGCGGGTTGGGAGCTTCACTTCCCCGCCGAGGCCGGTGAGCACGTCTGGGAGGCCCTGCTGGAAGCCGGGGAGGAGTTTGGCATCTTGCCCTTCGGGGTGGAGGCCCAGCGTGTCCTCCGGCTGGAGAAGAAGCACCTGATACCCGGTCAGGACACCGACGTCATGTCCAACCCACTTGAAGCCGACATGGCGTGGGCCGTCAAGTTCGAAAAGGACGATTTCATAGGCCGAGAGGCCCTCAAGCAGGTCTCCGAACGCGGTTACCGCAACCGGATGGTCGGGTTCGTAATGGAAAACGGAGCGGTGGCCGAAGACGGGAGCCCAGTCCTGGAGCACGGGTGGCCGGTGGGCAAGGTAACAAGCTCGCGGTTCAGCCCGTCCATCGGCAAGGGATTCGGGCTGGCCTGGGTCCCCGACCGGCTCGCCGCTGAGGGTCAGCGAATCGAGATTCGGGTGCCAGGCGGGGTCGCCTACGCCCGAGTCCGCCATGCACCCGTCTACGATCCTGAAGGCGTACGCCTGAGGGAGTAAGGCGACTTTTATGGATTCAACTACGGCAGCGCTAGCCAAGCTCACCGCGATGCACGGGGCCCACCAGGTGTTGGGCGCCGAGTTCCTATATCGAGACGGATGGAAGCTGCCCTCTCACTACTCCTCCAGCGACGATGAGGTGTCCCGGGCCATCAACGGCGGCGGGATATTCGATATCAGTCCGATTGGCAAGCTATCTTTTCAGGGCGCAGACGTGTTGACTGAACTGCCGCGCGCCCTTGCCTTCCCGGAGTCCCTCACCGTTGGCAGAGCCATAAGATGCCCGAGCCCGACGGCCAGCGAGGACAGCCGAGAGTCGGTCACGGTAGCGGCTCTCACCTATGATGAGGCGCTGGTGCTGACTTCTCCCGGGTCACGGGACTCCATCGCCGAGGCCCTTGAAGAGGCGCTTTCAGGCTGCGCCCACATGATCGACCTGACCTCTGCGTGGGCGGGTATCGGGATCATGGGGCCTCGCAGCCGGGAAGCCCTTGCAAAGCTCGTCGAGCTGGACTTGGACCCCGACAGGTTCCTCGATGGCGCATGTGCGCAAGCCAAGACAGCCGAGGTCCACTCTCTCCTTGTTCGCGGCGACGTCTCGGGGCACTACGCCTGCCAACTGTACGTTACCCGCGACTATGGAGAATACGTGTGGGACGCCCTGGTCCATGCGGGTAAGGGTGTCGGCGTGTCACCCATCGGAATCGGGGCCTTTGAACAGATTTCCTCGGACAACCCAGGAATACCCTGGTAACGGAATTGAGAATATGGACCCACTAAAATTTTTACAGGAAAATCCGACGCCCTCAGAGACCCCCTTCCCCGAGGCCGAGTTCCAGGGCCGCATTGCCAAGGTGCGTTCTCTAATGGCCGACGCGGGCGTCGAGGTTCTTCTCATCACCCATCTCCCCAACCTCTACTATCTCACCGGCTATAACACCATCATCCCCAACCGCTACGCCTGTCTCATCCTTCCCATCGAGGGCTCGCCGACGATTCACATTGCAGACGTCGAGCTTGGCGCAGTGTTCGCCACCGGCTGGATCCGGGACGTCGAGCTATATCACTATTACGACGCCGCATGGGCCATGGACCTGCTTGGTGGAATTCTCAAGGAGAAGGGCCTCGATTCCAAGGCCATCGGCGTCGAGACTGGGGTGTCGGGGCTGCACGTCAACCAACACCGACGCCTGACCGAGACCCTTCCCAACGCCTCTTTCATCGACGCCTCCCGGCTCGTCTACCAGGTCCGCAAGACAAAGTCTGCGGCGGAGATAGAGTACATGCGGGAGGCTGGGCGGCTAACCGTCCTGGGCATCGAGGCGGCGATGGCCGAGATCGCCCCCGGCAAAACGGACAACGACCTCTCTGCCGCCTGCCACGAGGCCATGATCCGCGCCGGAAGCGAGTATTTCACCAAGTGGCAGAACATCATGACCGGGCATCGCACCGGCTTTCACCACTCCTTCCATGCACGGTTCCCCATTGCACCCGGTGACCTGGTATACATGGAGCTCGGAGCGTCCTACAAGCGCTACGACGCCCTGATGATGCGCTCCGCATCGCTCGGCCCGCCAGACGACCTCACCCTAAGAATGACCGACGCCATGCTTCGCACATTCGACGTGCTGACCTCCAACATCAGGCCAGGCCGCACATGCCACGACGTTGCGATGGAGGCGAAGAAGGCTGTCGGGTCCGTCGCCGAGGAGGCGTTTTTCATAGAGAACTTCGGCTATTCCGTGGGCATAGGCGTGCCCTCGATCTGGGGAGAGGACCTGATCTTCATCGCAGAGGGTGTGGACGAGCCCTTACTGCCGGGCATGACCTTCCACACGCCCCTCACAATCCATGTGCCAGGGAAGCGGGGTGTCGGCTTCAGCGAGACCGTCCTTGTCACCGAGACCGGTTGGGAGTCACTGACTGCCCAGGAGAGGTCTCTGCGGGTGGTGCCCCTCTGATGTTCCAGCTATTCAAAAAGGAGCGGATGTGGCGGGACCCGCACCTCAAGCCCCAGTATGACATTGTCATAGCCGGGGCCGGGGTGCACGGCCTTGCAATCGCCTATTACCTCGGGCAGCGGGGTATTACCAACGTCGCCGTCCTGGACAAGGGGTATCTGGGGGGTGGGGCCAGTGCCCGCTCTACGGCCATCATCAGGGCCAACTACGTGACGCCCGAGGGCATCCCATTCTTCTACGAAAGCGTCAAGCTCTACGAAGACCTCTCGCAGGACCTGGGATACAACCTGCTCTTCAGCCAGACGGGCCGACTTGAGCTTGCCCACACCGAGTCCTCGGTCTATGCCCTCCGCCTCCGCGCGGAGGCCAACGCCGCCCTGGGTGTCGACAGCAAGATTATCGGCACCGACGATATCCGCGAGCTCGTACCCGTTCTCGACATGCGCGAGGGTAACGATCTCCCAGTTCTGGCGGGGCTCTACCATCCGCCCGCCGGTGTCATCCGCCATGACGCCGTGATCTGGGCCTACGCCCGTGCCGCCGACCGCCGGGGCGCAGAGATTCACCCCTTCACCGAGATAACCGCCATAAACCAGAGCAATGGCCGGGTCACGGGGGTCGAGACCAACCGGGGCCCCATCCAGACCGACCTGGTCATCAACTGCACCGCCGCTTGGAGTTCGACCATCGCCGCGATGGTCGGGCTTGACCTTCCGATGATCACTCACCCCTTGCAGGCCATGGTCACCGAGCCCCTCAAACCGATCCTAAAGCTCGGTGTCTCGTCAACCAATTTCCACGTCTACGTCTACCAGACCGACCGCGGTGAGCTCGTCATGGGCGGTGCCGTCGACCATTACACCAGCTACTCTCAGAAGTCGACTTTCCCGATGATGGAGGAGCTTTCCGCCGGGGCGCTGAGAATGTTCCCCTTCCTGAAAGACGTGAACATCCTCCGGCAGTGGACCGGCATATGTGACATGACCCCCGACTACGCGCCCATCATGGGGCCGGTCTCGGGGCTGGACGGATTCCTGCTCGACTGCGGCTGGGGCACCTACGGATTCAAGGCCGCGCCCATTTCCGGGAAGATGATGGCGGAGCTAATCGACACCGGGGACACGCCGGACCTGATAAAGCCGTTCTCGTTAGACCGCTTCAAGGACGGCAGGCTGGTAAATGAGAAGGGTGCGGCTTCGTCGGCGGCGCTGCATTAGGGCTAGGGAACTACTTCTTATCAAGATCGGGAGAAGGCACTGTACAGGCCCATCTCCTTGACACCGGGCACGAAAAGTGCTGGTGGCCCTACTGAATAGACTGCTGGAATGAAATCCAGCGCTCACGCCATGTATCGGTATACCGCCCTACGTGGACCTCATCCTTGAAGATGGCATAAGGCAGGTTGGAAGGCGAGGTAGGCAGGTCATTGCGCACTGCGTTGTATTCAGGTCCATTCAGATGCGGCAGTGACCTCAGGTTCACGGGGCCGTAGGCGATGAATTGAGCCACTCGGGCGTTGTTCTCGGGTAGGCCTGTCCAGGCCATATAGAGCTGGGCAAGCTCGAAGGTTTGGGGGTCCTGGCGCCTGAGACCCCTTATGATGCTCCAACCGTCAGTGTTTACGACGTGACCACACTCCCAGCAAATCCGGATAGGGTTCCCTTCAATGGCGTCATCGTAGATGCTGTCATTGAACCCACTGCACAAGGCCAAATCTCCCCTAGAGAGACGCCAAGGACAGTCTGTGTTGTTTTGCCAAATCATGGATACCTGGTCCCGATACTCATCAAATAGTTCGAATGCGCGATCCGCCTGAGCAGGAGTTAAGGCAGACAGACTCGCCCGTCCTTCCTCCGTGTTCAAGAGGCTGGGATTCTCCGACAGGAGTACGAATATCATCTCAGCATCAGGGTAATGGGCCCAACCCCGGCTTCCCGGGAACTTAGCTGTGTTGTATATGTCGGCCATCGAGCGTGGTCTCCGAGCTTCTGGAAACAGGTCGGTGTTGTAGGCCCAGACCTCGGACCAGGTGACCCCACCACCCCCTATGTATGGTGACTTCAATACGTCCAGGAAGTCTCGATTATCAATAATGCCGAAGTTCAGGCTTTCGAGATGACCGCTCCTGCCGAGGTCGCGGAGAGAGCCAGCCCTTGTATCGATAATGTGCCATGTGACATTCCCGGACTCCTGTATGGACCTGACCTTACCGAGAGTTGGTGAAGAAACGTCGACAATCTGTATTCCAAATTGGTCCTCGAATGGAATTGCGTAAGCCTGTCGCTGAGCTAGCTGATATGCACCGCCCCAGGAGCTGAACACAAGGCTTTCGCCCCGGTATTTCTGCAGCTCGATCTCTATCTCTTCTCTGGTGGCAGGGTTATCGGGAGTCCACTGGGAACGGGGGCGCGGTGTGGAGGGTTCAGGGGTGGGGATGGGAGTCGGAGTGGGAAACGGAGTCGGGGTTGGAGTGGGTGTCGCGGTGGGAGTAGGGGTGGGAGCAGGTGTTGGAGTGGCCAGTGGGGTGGGAGTGGGGGTAGGTGTTGGAGTGGGGAGTGGTGTAGGAGTGGGAGCGGGAGTTGGCGCGGGTATGGGAGTTGGCGCGGGTATGGGAGTCGGGGTGGGTTGGGCGGCTATAGTCGCCTCACCTTCCGCCTGTACGGTGGCGCTGATATCTGGGACTGGAGTTGGGGTGGGGGTCGGAAGCGCTTCCGCTATGGCGGTACGCACCGCAGCATCAACGTCCTGGGTGGGGGGAGGGGCTTCCAGGTCAGAGGCACATGCAGCTAGTACGATGCCTAAAGCCAAGAGCCCTAATACCAACCAAGCTTTCTTCGATAACACGGTGCCTCCCCACGACGCGGAACTACCAATGCCAGCAAAAGAGCTTGCCCCGGGAATTCAGTGTGCCGCCTAAGGCCCGCCGGATTGCCGGATTGCCATTGGTAACATATTCTGTGCAGAGTATAACAACAAGACTTACCCAGGAGGCCCGACCATGACCCAAGACATCTGCTGGCTCTCGGCGACGGAGTTGGCTGAAGGCATTCGAGGCAAGAAGTTCTCTTCGCAGGAGGTCGTGCAGGCGCACCTGGACCGCATTGCGGCCCTCAACCCGACTCTCAACGCCATCGTCACGTTCGCGCCAGACCCCCTGACCTTAGCCAAGGAAGCCGACGCCGCAATCGCCCGCGGCGATGAGCTCGGGCCCTTGCACGGAGTGCCGTTCACCCTAAAGGACTGCGTTGAAGTAGCTGGACTGCTGGCCACGCAGGGCTCCAAGATTCTTGCGGACAACATCTCCACTGGCGATTCCACCGTTTACAGTCGGCTGAAGGGCGCGGGTGGAATCCTCCTCGGCAAGACCAATCTTCCCGAGTTTGCCCTCTGGTGGGAGACCAACAACCTCCTCTTCGGGGCGACCCAAAACCCTTGGAAACTCGGCTACACCCCCGGTGGTTCCAGCGGTGGGGAGGGTGCGTCCCTGGCGACCGGAATGTCACCCCTGGGAGTTGGGACCGACCTCGGGGGGTCCATACGGCAGCCGTCCAGCTTCTGCGGTTTGGCGGGCCTCAAGCCCACTCTGGGCCGGGTTCCCTACACGCGGGTCGTGCCACAGACACTATTTCGGGCCATTCACGTCGGGCCCATGGCTCGAAACGTCCAGGACGTGGCCCTGGCCCTGTCCATAATGGCCGGCGCCGACGGCGAGGACATCTACGCCCCACCCGTCCCCGTCCCCGATTACACCGACCTGGATGGTCCTTTGCCCAAGCTACGGATCGGGTGGAGCCCGACGGGCGGGACGCCGGTAGAAGAGGAAGTGCAGAAGGTGGTGGCAAAGGCGGCAGACGCGCTCTCGGGGCTGGGGATGGAGGTGGATCCGGTGGAAATACCAGGGCTGGGGACAAATGATGCGCAAGTGATCTCATCAGCGGTTTACACGGTGGAAGGAAAAGCGTTTCTAATGGACGTAATCAGGGGACGGGAGTCGGAGCTGACACCGTTGCTGCGTAAGCGCTACATCGACGCCCCGGCCAAGACGTTCGACGAGTACTTAGAGGCGAGCTTCAACTGGGAGTCGCTGAAGTGGGAGGTCGGCGAGTACTTCACCCGCTACGACATCTTCCTCTGCCCCACAGTACCCATGCCCGCCTACGAGGCAGGTCGGGAAGAGTTCGTTATTGACGGCAAGACCATGGGCGCAAGGCACAGCCTCCGGGCCACCGTCCCCTGGGACCTTACTGGCTCCCCCGCCATGAACGTTCCCTTCGGCTGGAGCGAAGAGGGCCTGCCCATTGGCGTGCAGCTCGTGGCCCGGCACTTCGACGAGCACACCCTGCTCAGGGCCGCAAAGGCCCTGGAAGGTTGCCAGACGGACCGGCGTCGTCCCGCCATCGCCAACCCGCAATAGCATAACCCTCCATCATTCACCGAGAGGATTTGACACTGGTTACCGGTAGCCTTACCATCCTCTACAAATGTGACTACAGCATAGACAAGGAGAGGTAACCATGAATGTGCTTGGACAGGCGCTTAAAGTCTTGTTCGTCGGCATGATAATCGCCGGGGCCGTCATATCATTCAGTGGATGGATGGTAGACTCCGATCCGGATCGCGGATCTCTACTGGCCGGCGAACCCGGCTTCGGTAACGAGTTGAGCTTCCTGCTCGTCCTCTTCGGAGCCATTGGACTCTTCGGAACCTTAACCCTTCGCAACTTGCCCTTTCCCTGGGAGAAGTAGGGCTAGCTCCCGAGGCATACGCGCGACGAGGGTCCCGGTCCCGCTCGGTTGATAAAGTGCGAAATTGCAGCAAGCATCCGTGCCGGTTCGCCAAGGGAACCGATCGAGAACTACTGCACCCCGAATCCCACCCGCAAAGACAGCCAAGCGTGGACTCCCGCATACCAGACGCACGAATCAAACACATCGGAACACAGTGACCGTAACGTAGGCAAATACGAGGTACGCTCAGTTGGGCGCATTGAAGCACCCAAGCCGTTTCCAGGGCCTTGAATTGGCTCAAACTGAATGGCTTGGGTGCATGCCATAAGGGGAGAAATTCGGGGGTTCCTGAACAGCACAGGTCCCATTGGAGATAGGAGCGTCGCCATGGTTGCAGAGCTCACCGCGGTCTCGGCCCTCAATCGCACCCTCCCGAGCCCCTACTACTACGATCCCGGCATCTACGAGCAGGAGAAAGAGCGCATCTTTTACCGCTCCTGGATCTGCGCCGCGCGAGTCGAGGAACTCCCCAGCGAGGGTGACTACCTACGCCGTGAGATTGCCGACGAAAGCATTATCGTCGTCAGGTCTAAGAGCGGTGAGATCAAGGCCTTCTACAACGTCTGCCGACACCGCGGCAACCGTCTCTGCTCCACCGAGTCGGGGAAGGCCAGGGGCAAGGCCTTCGTTTGCGGCTACCACGGCTGGACCTACAACCTGGACGGCGACCTCGTCGCCACGCCCAACATGACCGCACGGCCCTCCCTGAATGGCGATCCACTCTCCCTGTATCCCGTCGTCGTGCAACTGTGGGAAGGTTTTATATTCTTGAACTTGTCTCGTGATCCTGAAACATTCGTCCCGGAGCTCGGCGTCCTTGCGGATAAGCTTCCCAAGTACAACCTGGCCAATCTCCGAATCGGCCATCGGAACGTCTACGACATTAAAGCCAACTGGAAGCTGGTACTGGAAAACAACGTCGAGTGCTATCATTGCCCCGGCGTCCACCCCGAGCTCTGTGAAATCCACCCTACATTCAGGGACGGCGCAATAGGCCAGGAGGCCCTGGACGGTGCACCTCTTATCAACGGAGCGACGACCTATTCGGAAACGGGTTTCGGGCCCCGGCCCATCATCAGCACCCTCTCACAGGAAGACGTAGCCAAGTTCCGCAGTGTCACCATCTACCCCAACCTTTTCTTCGGCCTGCTCCCGGACCAAGTCTTCGTCTTCTACAAGTGGCCCGTCTCTTCAACCACTTGCCGCCTCACAGTCGACTGGCTTTTCGAGAAATCGGTGATCGAGTCCCCGGACTTCGACCCATCAGACACTGTCGGTTTCCTAGACCGGGTCTTAAAGCAGGACTATGACATCTGCGAAGAAGTGCAGAAGGCGCTCAGGTCTCGGGCGCACCGGCAGGGGGTCTACTCCGCCCAGGAACACCTGCCACACAAGTTCAACCAGTGGATACTGGAGAGGCTGGGGTCGGACGAATAACTGGGCGGGCTATGCCCCGTTTACCCCGTACATAGCCAGGCAGTTGTCGCGCAGGATCTTCTTCTTCACGTCTTCCGAGAGATCCTCCCGATTCCAAAAGTTCCCGACGCTCTCCGGGTATTCGTTGTCCCAGTGCGGCCAGTCCGAGGCGTAGAACAGGGAATCCTCGCCAAGGATGTCGATCACCTGGGGAACCAGGGTCTCGCTTGGCTCGGCGTGGAACCATACCTTGTCGCCCTTCAGGTACTCGCTGGGCTTGCGAGTGCAGTCCGGTGTTT
Organism: Dehalococcoidia bacterium; assembly: GCA_965197585.1. GTDB lineage: Bacteria > Chloroflexota > Dehalococcoidia > Plut-88900 > Plut-88900 > Plut-88900. Next base: position 33,894 of record OZ240215.1, on the reverse strand, counting down.
CGAGCCAGCCCCGCTTCTCCCATTCCTCGTCCATCCTATCCAGGAAGAAGGGCACCCACGTGCACCCCGTCTCCAGGTATCCGACTTTCAAGTCCGGGAACCTTTCGAAGACACCGCCGTAAACCATGTGCACCGACTGCAGCATGTTGGATATCGGAAATGCGGTCGTGTGGCGCTGGATGAACTTGGTGTACTTCATGTATTCGGAGGTGCCGCCGTGTACCGCCACCAGGCATCCGAGGGACTGCGCTTCTTCGAAGAACGGGTCGAATTTCCGCTCCCCGAAACCGCCAAACCCAACCGCCGGCAGCATCACCCCCGAGAAGCCCGCCTCCGTCACCGTCCTGCGCATCTCCTTCGTTCCGGCGTCCACGTCGGTTAGCGGGACCAGGGACACGGCCTTCAGTTTAGGGCTAACGCTCATCCACTCGTCGGCCATCCAACGGTTGTAGGCGCTGGTAACGGCCTTCAGATAGTCCGGGTCCCAGATGGTCCCGTAGGTCAGCAGCGTCGTCGGGAAGAGGAAGGTCATCTCCATGCCGCCCCATTCAAGGGCGTCGAGCCAGTCCTTGGGAAACGGATAGCCCGCAGGCCCGAGACCCCCCATCCTCCCCCCAAGGGTCGAGTCCGCAAATGCCCGGTTGGTGATCGCACTCCCGTGCCCGACCCTGCCCTGGGCGTCGGGGAGGTTGTCCATCAGGAACTCGTTGTACGGGGGAGTCATGTACTCCCTGATCCGGGCCTGGTCTTCAATGATGTGTCCGTCCGCGTCTATCACCCCGAATGGAAGTTGCATGGATATCCTCCAAAATTACTGAAAGCTGCCCCGAGACCCAAACAGTCTATCCCCGACATGGATGCTACGCAATCCGAGCCCGTGCATCCGCTATAATCCTCTCAATCTCTGCCCTCTCGGAGGCCCCCATGCCCAGCTCACCTCACGGCGTTCAGTTTACGTCCCACAGGCCCGATATCATGGGCCGCAACGGCATGGTCGCCTCCGGACATCCGCTGGGTTCCCAAGCAGGCATCTCAATTCTTCAGCAGGGCGGCAACGCAATCGACGCTGCCATAGCCGTGGCCGCCGCCGTCAACGTTGTGGAACCCCAGATGTCCGGTATAGGGGGCGATGGGTTCATCATGGTCTACCGGCGGGACCTCGGCAAGATCGAGGTTGCCAATGGCACGGGCCCCGCGCCCCTTGCGGCGACCCGGGAACGCTACGCCGACACCGGCATCCCCGAAAAGGGCCTACTATCCGTCTCGGTCCCAGGTCTCCTGGACGCATGGCTCTCGGCCCACGAGAAGTACGGCAACCTACCCCTTGCTAAGGTCCTAGCTCCGGCGATTGGGCTCGCTCGGGACGGTTTTCCGGTGAGCCGGAAGCTGTCGGGGGATATCGCCGCCGACACTTTCCTGTGCAACCACCCGGCCTCGGGGCCGATATTCGCACCGGGGGGCCGGGCCCTGGGCCCCGGGGAAATCCTGTGCCAGCGCGACCTCGCCGACACCTTTGAACAAATCGCCGTCGGAGGCGCAGAAGTCTTCTACCGCGGCGAGATTGCCGCAGCTATTGCCCGCTATCACCGTGTGAACGGAGGCCTACTCTCCCTTGAAGACCTTGGTCGGTTCCACGGTGAGTGGCAGGACCCCATATCCACCACATATCGCGGTCATACCGTCTTTGAGGCGCCGCCAAACTCCAGCGGCCACGTTTTACTCCAGGAGTTGAACATCATCGAGCAGTTCGACATTCAGGGGCTCGGGTGCAACACCCCGGAGGCCATACACGTGATGGTCGAGGCCAAGAAACTCGCCTTCGCCGACCGCGAGGCCTATGTCGCAGACCCCGACTTCCTCGACATCCCCATGGTAGGCATGCTTTCCAAGATGTACGCCTGGGAACGAGCCTCCCTCATCGACAGGCAAAGGGTCAACCCGAATGTGGCCCCTAGCAACCCCTATCTCTACCAGGACGACCCTGCCCCACCGCGTTCCCCAAAGAAGACTCACGGCTCCGAAAAAGGCGGGGATACCACCTGCTTCGTCGTCGTCGACCGGTGGGGGAATGCCGTGAGCCAGCTGCAGAGCCAGCAGAGCGCATTCGGGTCGAGGGTGGTGGTTGATGGAACGGGGATTCTGCTCAATAATCGCATGACATATTGGCATCTCGACCCCGGTCACATCAACTGCCTGACACCCGGCCACCGGGTCCGTCACACCATGAACCCCGTAATGGTCTTCGCAGGCGAGGATGACGCTGCTGCCAACGGAGAGCTCGTCCTGGCCTGCGGCACCCCCGGCGCCGACACCCAGGTGCAGACCAACATGCAGGTCATAACTCACGTACTGGATTTCGGCCTTAACGTTTCCGAGGCAGTAGAAGCGCCCAGGTGGAGACACCTGCAAAATCAGACCGAGTCCACCGAACCCCGTAAGTTCGCCGACCGGCTCCAGATGGAAGGGCGCTTCTCCGAGGAAACGAGGTCCAGCCTCGAGGCCAGGGGGCACACGCTTCAAATTCTCCCCGACTGGGGAGCTTCCGGCAGCGAGGTTATGATTCGCCGGGACCCGTCAACCGGGGCCCTCTTCGGGGCGGCTGACCCTCGTCGGGACGGCTACGCTATCGGCTGGTAGCGGTCCGCCTGTCCGGGTCTGCGACGTGTGACTCGTCGGCGTGCAGGTGCATGTAGTCTTCCACCCTGAAGGGAGGCATCAACGGGTTGGTGGTCAGCCTTGCCGCCTTGAGGGTGTTGACCATAAGCATGGCCACGGTCATCACCCCGACCCCACCCGGTACGGGAGTTATGGCTTGGGCCTTCTCCTTGACTGAATCGAAGTCTACGTCGCCCACAAGCCGGTAGCCTCTTTTCTTGGTAGGGTCCGGTATGGCGTGGATCCCGACGTCTACCACCACCACCCCCGGCCTCACCATGTCCCCCGTTATGCCCTGGGGGTTGCCTGTCGCGACGACAAGGATGTCGGCCATTCGGGTGATGCTGGGCAGGTTCCTGGTCCCGAGGTGGCATATCGTCACCGTCGCGTTGGCCCACGGCTTCTCCTGGAGCAGCAGCGCAGCCAATGGTCGGCCCACTATCAGGCTGCCCCCGACCAACACCACGTGTTTCCCCTCCGGGTGGTGCCCCACCGACACGAGCATCCGGTGTATCCCTGCCGGCGTGCACGGCACAAAGCGCGGCTCCCCCGCCATCAGCCAGCCCACGTCAAGCGGGTGCAACCCCTCAATGTCCTTAAGGGGATCGACGGCGTGTATGACCTTTAGCATGTCGATGCCGCGGGGCACTGGGAACTGGACCAGGATGCCGTGGAACCTATCGTCCGAGTTCAACTGATCGATCTTCCTGAGCAGTTCGGCCTCGGTTGTGTTGCCGGGCAGCCTGAAGGTCTGGGAGTAGATGGCCGACTCCTGCGCCGCCTTCTCCTTCGCGGCTACGTATCTCCCAGAAGCCGGGTCATCCGATACAAGCACCACCGCCAGCCCGGGCACCACACCCGTCTGCGAGCTAAGCTCCTCCACCGCGTACTTCACGCCCAATCGGATGTTCTCGGCTATCCAGCGGCCATTGATTATCACTGCGGTCATAGCCAATCACCAAGCCTCCACCGATACTGCCATCAAGCCGCTCGGGCCCCGTGGCCCGGACGCCGCGAATGATACTCGTCGCCCGCGTTTAGTGCGAGTCGCAATCTCTCGAAAACATGCGTCTTTGCCCTCCCTCATTCTCGTCTTTGGACTTGTCCCTCCTCTCCTATGCCGGTATCATTGTCACCGGCCACGCGAGCCAGGAGGAACCACATGCGATTTAACTTCACCCCGGAAGAGCAGGCATTCAGGCAGGAGGTCAAGGACTTCCTTGCTACGGAATGGACAGAGGACCACGACCTCGTACCCGGCAGTGCAGAGGCACATGCCGTGGAAATGGGCATGCGCAAGAAGCTGGCCGACAAGGGCTGGCTGGCCCTCTCCTGGCCGGAAGAGTACGGCGGCTCCGACGCCTCCGTAATGCAGCAGGTCATCTTCACCGACGAATGGTCCTACGCCCACGCACCAGGCCGCGATGGCGAGGGTATCGGCTATATCGGCCCGGCCATAATGGTGCACGGGACCGAGGAGCAGAAGAAAGAGCACATCGGCGGCATAGCGCGCGGTGAAGTTGTCTGGGCACAAGGTTATTCGGAGCCCGAGTCGGGTTCCGACCTCGCGTCCCTCCAGACTCGCGCCGTCCTCGAAGGTGACGAGTGGGTCATAAACGGACAGAAGATCTGGACCTCCCAGGCCCACGTCGCCGACTGGATCCTCCTACTGGCACGCACCGACCCCAATGCCCCCAAGCACCGGGGCATTACCATGTTCCTCGCCGACATGAGGACTCCCGGCGTTTCCGTCAGGCCCATTGTCGACATGACCGGCGGCCACCACTTCAACGAGACTTTCTTCGACAACGTCCGAGTACCCAAGGGCAACGTAGTCGCCGAGGTCAACCGGGGCTGGTATGCCGGAATGACCCTGCTTGACTTCGAGCGCTCCGGTGTCGAGTACGCCGCAGTCGCCCGCCGGGCCCTTGACGAGACCCGGAAGTTCGCCAGCGAGACCAAATATAACGGCAAGTCCCTCATAGACCTACCCATGGTCCGTAACACCATTTCAGAGATGGCCGTCAACGTCGAAGTCTCCTACATGCTCTCCTACCAGATTGCCTACATACAGAGCAAGGGAGAGGTGCCGAACAAGGAAGCGTCCATGGGCAAGAGCTTCGGCACGGAGGTCGAGCAGCACATCATGCAGATGGCGATGCGCATCCTGGGCCTCTATGGTCAGCTCACCCCTTCCTCCTCCCGCACCCCCCTGCACGGCTGGGTCGAGACCAACTATCTGAAGAGCGTCTCGGATACCATACAGAGCGGAACTTCGGAGATTCAGCGCAACATCATCGCCACCCGGGGCCTGGGCCTGCCTCGGCAGTAGCCCCGACACCATAAGACCGCAATTGCCGCGCCGCTCCGTGAACACGGAGCGGCGTAGTAATTCATAGGAGAGTGAGTCTTGAATATAGCCGACGTAATTGTGGTTGGGGCAGGCAACGCGGCTCTTTGCGCCGCCCTATCCGCCCGGGAGAACGGGGCTCGGGTGCTGGTGCTGGAAAAGGCCCCCGAGCACATGCGCGGCGGCAACTCCTATTTCACCGGCGGCGGATTCCGTTTCCCCTACGAAGGTCTGGAGGACATCCGGGGCCTAATCCCCGAGATGGCCGACGAGGAGGCCAACTCCATCGAAATCGGCTCTTATCCCCAGTCCCAAATGTACGACGACATCATGCGCGTCACAGAGGGCCTCTCCGATGCCGACCTCATCGAGACCCTCGTCACCCGCGCCTATCCGACCGTACAATGGATGAGGGAACAAGGGCTCCACTGGGTGTTGATGTACGGCCGCCAGTCTTTTGAAGTCGGGGGGAAGCAGCATTTCTACGGTGGCCTGATAACGGAGGCGGTGGGGGGTGGCAAGGGCCTGGTAGACTCCCTGTTCGACGCTGCCCAGGCCCGAGGCATCGACATCGCCTACGGGGCCAAGGTCACGGGCCTCCTGACCGACGATATAGGACACGTGACCGGGGTATCGGCACGCACACCTGAAGGAAGCCGTGACTTCGAGGCAGGCGCGGTGGTCCTAGCCTGCGGCGGCTTCGAGTCGAACCCGGAGATGCGGACCCGCTACCTGGGCCCCGGGTGGGAGCTGGCCAAGGTGCGCGGCACTCGGTATAACACGGGAGACGGCATCCGCATCGCCCTGGACGCGGGGGCACAGTCCCACGGCCACTGGAGTTCCTGCCACGCGGTCGCCTGGGACCTCAACGCACCCACTTTCGGCGACCGCAACGTCGCCGACCTATTTCAGAAGCACTCCTACCCCCTCGGCATCGTAGTCAACGTTGAGGGCAAGCGCTTCCTAGACGAGGGTGCTGACTTACGCAACTACACCTATGCCAAGTACGGACGAGAGATATTGAAGCAGCCCCACCGCGCAGCTTTCCAGATCTTCGATGCCAAGGTCTCCGGGAAACTTCGGGACGAGTATTACATTGCCCGTGCCACGAAAGCGGAGTCGGACACCATTCCGGGCCTTGCGGACGCCCTCGGCATAGACAAGCAGAAATTCATCGACACCGTACAGAGCTTCAATGCCGCCGTCACAGAGGGGGAGTTCAACCCCGCCGTTCTCGACGGCAAGGGGACCACAGGAATCGAGCCGCCCAAGTCCAACTGGGCCCAGAGGCTCGATTCTCCGCCATTCATCGGCTACGCCGTGACTTGCGGCATTACCTTCACCTTCGGAGGTCTCAAGATCAACCCCGACGCCCGTGTCCTGGACACGGAGGACGCGCCAATACCGGGCCTCTACGCGGCGGGGGAACTTGTGGGCGGGCTCTTCTACTACAACTACGCCGGTGGGTCGGGGCTGATGGCGGGATCGGTGTTCGGGCGGATCGCAGGCTCGGAGGCGGCGAAGGCGTCGGTCTCGGCTTAGACGCCTATTGCTAAGTGCCCTTGGCCCCGGTGATGTCCCGTCTCTGGAACATGAACAGTGCCGCGCCGCCAAATATTATGCTGTAACCCAGCAGGACCAGAAACGCCTGCATCGTATTTGGTAATTCACCATCGCCAAGGGTGGTGACAAGGAAGATAAAGTCCTGAGCGCCCTCCTCGCTAATCAGGGCGTGGGCACTGATTCCAAGGGTGAATCCCGCTATTTTATCGAACCCGTCGACGAACACCGTAAGGATAGGAACGACTATCTGCTCCGCTATGTGGTAACCCACAGTTATTGCCAGTCCGACAGTCGCGGAAGACGTCAAGATAGTCAGGGCTGCGGCCAAGAGTGCGTATGGTATCAACGTAAAAGCCGCTTTGACAATTGTCAAAATAGCTTCCGACCACTCGCCGGACGACGTCAATTCGGTACTGTTTTCCGCAAGTCCGGCGGTAACCAGGCTGCTAATCCCGATGAAAACAGCAGCGATAATCAGGCCGCCAAGTCCCGCCAGGGCGGAGATCCCGAACTTTGCCACAAGAAGCTGCCACCGCCCCGGGCCCCGTGCCAGAGCCGTACGCAGTGTGCCCCAACCGTACTCCGTTCCCATCATTGACGACGATAGTGTCACAATCAGCACTATTGCCAGTCCAAACATCGATCTGAGACCCAGGGTCACGCTGCCCGGCAGGAGGAATAACTCGGCTGCTCCAACCTCTCCTTCGCCGCGATGTACCAGATAGCCGATCCAGACAAGCATCTGGGTAAACAGAGTGAAGATAACCAGCAACACCCAGGGGAACCACCGATGCCGCAGCTTGAACCACTCCCACCTCATCAGCGACAGAAGGTGCAGTATCAAACCGATTCTCCGTTTGCTCCCCCGGTCACTTCCAGGAAGTATTGCTCCAGGCTCTTGGCTCTAGGCCTCATCTCGGTGACGTACACGCCTGCGCCGCTCAACGCCGCCGTCAGCTCCCCCGACCTGCTGCTCGGGGCAGAGGCCACCAGGTATCCTTCTTCCTCCTCCACCTCACTGACCCAGTCCACCATCGAAAGAACCTCTTTGGCCTTGGCGTCATCCGTCGTCTTGAGTTGCACCTGTTCACCCGACTTCACCAGCTCTGAAACATCTCCCTGCGCGATGAGCTTGCCTCTGGAGAGGATCGCCACGCTGTCACAGACTGCCTCAACCTCGTGGAGGAGGTGGCTGGAGAGAAGGACAGTGCGGCCACCGGTGCCGAGCCTGCGGACGAGGTCCCGGATCTCGGCCATTCCGGCTGGGTCCATGCCGTTGGTCGGTTCGTCGAGAATAAGGATCTCGGGGTCGCCGAGGAGGGCGTAGGCGAGGCCCAGGCGCTGCTTCATGCCGAGGGAATAGTTCTGGAACTTGTCGTTGGCCCTAGTGCCCAGGCCCACGGTGTCCAGAAGCGAATCCAGCTCGGCCCGGTTGCCCTTTCCCGTTATTCCCTGAAAATAGGCCAAGTTCCTTCGGCCCGACAGATAAGGGTAGAAAGCCGGAGTTTCCACGATTGCGCCGATGCGGTGCAAGGCCTCGGTGTGGGAGCCTCCCCCTCCAAACAGACTGAAGTTGCCGGAGGTCTGCCTCGTAAGGCCGAGAAGAATGCTGAGGGTTGTGGTCTTACCCGAGCCATTGGGCCCCAGCAGCCCGAAAATCCGGCCCCGGGGCACTTCCATCGACAGGCCGTCCACGGCCACGAGTGAACCGTATTTCTTGGTCAGACCTTGGGTGCGGATTACGGAGTCGTTCATAGGCCAGGCATTATCTACGCCTGCGCAACAGGAAGTCCAGTATTTTCTTCAGGGGGTTGCCACCCTGTCGTACGTTCTGCAACCTCTGTTGGCTGCAACGAACGCACGTGCAGGCCGAGGGATGTCTCCCCGCCATCTCCTGGTTTCTGAACTCTCGCTCTTTCACCGCCTTTTATCCGACGGCCGCGCTTTTGGTAGGCGCTGCATCGAGCACAAACCCCTCGTAGCCGTTCTCTGCAATCTCGTGGCACCTTTTGCGATATGTACCCATGCCGCCGGTGTAGGGCATGAAGACCCGGGGCTTGCCCGGTATGTTTGCGCCGAGGTACCAAGAGTTGGCTTGCATATATAGGGTCTTGTTGGCTTCTTCCTGGACGTGGGCATCCCAGTCCTTTTCGGCCTGTGCGTCGGCTTCAGCGGTTTCGAGACCGTAATTACGCATCCAGCCTATGAAGTCGGCTACCCACTCTATATGCTGCTCGATGGCGACGGGCATATTGGTCAATACGGAAGGGCTCCCGGGGCCTGTCAGCATGAACATGTTGGGGAATCCAGCGACCTGCAGGCCAAGGTAGGTCTTCGGGCCCTCGGCCCATTTCTCACTCAGTGTCAGTCCATCCCGACCTCGGATGTCCATCTTCATAAAGGTCCCGGTCATGGCGTCGAATCCCGTGGCGAAGACTATCGCGTCGAACTCGAAGTCCTTCTCGGAGGTCCTTATCCCCTTGGCGTTGATCTCCTGGATAGGCGTCTGGCGCAGGTCTACCAGGTCGATGTTCTCACGGTTGTAGGTCTCGAAGTAGTTGGTGTCGATAAGAGCTCTTTTGGAGCCGAAAGGGTGGTCCAATGGCAGGAGTTTCTGGCAGGTCTCGGGATCATTGACCATCTCCCGAATCTTGGAGCGTATGAACTCGGAAGCGGTGTCGTTGGCCTCCTTGTCGATCATGATGTCTTCGAAGGAGCCATAGATGAAGTCGTTCCCGCCGACACTCCAGGCCTGTTCGAAAATCTTCCTACGTTCCTCCATCGTAACGTCAAACGCCGACCGGGCCACCGGGGTTTGAGGTGTGCCGCCGTGGGTCCATTTCGCTTTTTCGATGATCTCGTCGTAGTTCGGCTTGACCTCTTCCTCAATGAACCTCTTGTCTATGCTGCCGTGCCTAGCCGGTACGGTGTACTGGGGTGTCCGCTGGAACACAGTGACATGCCCGGCCTGTTTGGCGATCACGGGTATCGACTGCACGCCGCTCGAGCCCGTACCTACCACCGCAACCCGCTTCCCGGAAAAGTCCACGGGGTGGTGAGGCCAATTGCCGGTGTGATACCAGTCCCCTTCGAAGGAGTCCAGCCCCTTGATCTTGGGGATGTTGCCCGTGGATATGCACCCGATTCCCGTTACCAGGTGCTGGGCCGTGACCCGATCGCCCTGGTCCGTCTCGATCTCCCAGAGGTTTCGGTCTTCAAGGAAAGTGGCGGAGGTAACACGGGTCTCGAACTGGATGTTGCGCCGCATGTCGAACCGGTCGGCGACGTGGTTGAGGTAGGTCAGAATCTCGGGTTGCTCGGGGTATTTGCCGCTCCATTCCCATTCCTGGAGCAGCTCTTTGGAGAAGGTGAAGCAGTAGGTGTAGCTCTCGGAGTCGCATCGGGCGCCGGGATACCGGTTCCAGTACCAGGTCCCACCAACCCCGGTCCCCGCCTCGTAGACCTGGACAGACATCCCCATGTCGTCCCTCAGCCGCCACAGCATCCCCAACCCCGAAAACCCCGCCCCGATCACCACCGCATCGAAATCGCCGCCGTTCTTCAAGCTAGCCATATGACTCCCCCTGCAACTCTACAACTTCAGCCTTGCCTTCTTCCCCTTCCCACATAACCGGCCTTATTGTACCAGCAATGGATTTCGGCGGGGGTTAGGCGCTTAGTCCTGAAGACAGGAAACCGGGGAAGCGCAAAGCACTTCCCCGGTTCATTTCCAGTAATGCAGGGTTAGGACGGGCTAGGAAGTTACAACCACCGCGTTATCACCGCCTTTTTCTACGTGAGGAAGTCGATCGCCACCCGTCCCCAGCACGAATCCCTCATACCCGTTCTCCGCTACTTCATTGCATCGCTTACGATAGGCGCCCTGTCCGCCCGCGTATGGCATGAAGACCCGGGGTTTTCCGGGAATGTTAGCTCCCAGATACCAGGAGTTAGCATATACAAATAGGGTCTTGTTGGCTTCCTCGTTGACGTGGTCGCACCACTCTTCCTCGGCGCGTGTGTCGGCCTCGGCGGTTTCAATGTCCCGCTCGCGCATCCAGCCTATTAAGTCTCCAACCCAGTCTATGTGCTGCTCGATGCACACGGGCATGTTGCAAAGCACGGAGGGACTCCCGGGGCCAGTGATCATGAACATGTTGGGGAATCCCGCGGTCTGCAGGCCCAGGTAGGTCTTCGGGCCCTCGGACCATTTCGCCTTAAGGGTCAATCCGTGCCGGCCCCGGATGTCGATTTTCATGAATGTGCCGGTCATGGCGTCGAACCCCGTAGCGAAGACTATGATGTCGAACTCGAAATCCTCCTCAGAAGTCCGTATTCCCTTTGCGGTAATCTCCTGGATAGGCGTCTGGCGCAGATCTACGAGATGGACGTTCTCCCGGTTGTAAGTCTCGAAGTAGTTGGTATCCATAAGAGCCCGCTTCGAGCCGTAAGGGTGGTCCAATGGCAGGAGCTTTTGGCTGGTCTCGGGGTCCTTGACCGTCTCCCGAATCTTGGAGCGGATGAACTCGGCGACGATATCATTGGCTTTCTTGTCGCTCAAAGTGTCATCAAAGGATCCATAGATGAAGTAGTTACCGCCTATCTCCCAGAACTTCTCAAATATGCTGTTGCGTTCCTCTTCGGTAAGAGCCAAGGCTGAGCCGGATTCGGGAGTCATAGGTGAGCCCCCACTGGTCCATTTTCCCTTTTCAATGATGGCGTCGTAGTTGGGTTTGACCTCTTCCTCAATGAACCTCCGGTCTATGCTGCCGTGCCTTGCCGGTACGGTGTACTGGGGCGTCCGCTGGAACACCGTGAGATGCCCGGCCTGCTCAGCGATCACGGGTATCGACTGCACGCCGCTCGACCCCGTACCTATGACCGCAACCTGTTTGCCGGAGAAGTCCACGGGGTGGTGGGGCCAATTGCCGGTGTGATACCAGTCCCCTTCGAAGGAATCCAGCCCTTTAATCTTGGGGATGTTGCCCGTGGATATGCACCCGATACCCGTGATCAGATGCCGAGCCGTGACCCGGTCCCCCTGGTCCGTGCTTATCTCCCACAGGTTGCTGTCTTCAAGGAATGTGGCCGAGGTGACCTTGGTGTTGAACTGGATGTTGCGCCGGAAGTCGAACCGGTCGGCGACGTGGTTGAGGTAGGTCAGAATCTCGGGCTGCTCGGGGTATCTGCCACTCCAGCTCCATTCCTGGAGCAGCTCCTTCGAGAAGGTGAAACAATAGGTGTAGCTCTCGGAGTCGCATCGGGCGCCGGGATACCGGTTCCAGTACCACGTTCCCCCCACCCCGCTGCCCGCCTCGTAGACCTGGACAGACATTCCCATCTCGTCTCTCAGCCGTCTAAGCATCCCCATCCCCGAGAACCCCGCCCCGATCACTACCGCATCAAAATCTCCGCCGTTCTTCGAACCAACCATATAACTCCCCCTGCAACTCTACTACTTCAACCTGATCCCAACATCACATCCCCGTAGCTTGGGCTATTGTACCAGTTGGGGATTTCGGCGGTGATTAGTGTGTGTGCTAATATGAGACAGGTTGTGGGTCTGGTGTTCGAGCTAAGCAGTACGTTCGCCCGTACAACATAGTCCCAGATGAAGAAGAAAGAGGTACTGGAGCAAGGATTGCCCACTTTTAGTCGAAGATACACCGGCAACCGATCCTATCCTCTTACCGATTGCCAGACAGTAATGCTACACAAATGCTAACATGTATGAGTGACGAACCGAGAATTTGTGAAGAAGGCTAGGCGATACGCACGAAAGAATCGGTTGGATTTCATTCTTGATACTAAGAGCGGCAAGGGGAGCCACGCAAAGCTAACCGTCGGCAATCGTTTCACGCATATACCAAATGGGGAAATAGCCCCAGGAACATTGGCCGACATGTTTAGGCAGCTTGGTATAGACCGCAAGGAGTTTTGATCAATGAGATATGTCTACCCTTGCAATATAAAACGAGACGAAGAGGAGGCAAACCTAACGGGAAGGGAGGCTTACAACGTAACTTTCCCAGATTTGCCGGAAGCCATCACATGCGGTTGGTCCTGGGACGAAGCCGTAGAAATGGCCGAGGATGTCCTTGGACTTTGTCTCGCTCACTATTGCGTGCACGAGGGTTACATACCCAACCCCAGCCTCCCCACCGAGGGCCAAGTCCTCATACCCGTACCTCCTTTGGTAGCCGCGAAACTCACTATCAATTCCGCTATGCGAGAAAAGGGGATCACCAAAGAGGCTCTGGGCAAAAAGCTTGGCCTTGAAGAAGACGCTATCCGGAAGCTCCTCGACCCCAACTACCGGACCCACTTCACCCAAGTTGAAAGAGCACTTAGGGCTGTAGGCCGTTCCCTCATCGTCGAGGATGTACCTATAACCAAACCCGCCCTCATCCCTGTCGCAGGGTAGCTTAGCGCAACAAAAAAAGGCGGGATGCGCGTGGCGCATCCCGCCTTTTTTCTTTTACGATCTGGGTGTCTTAGGGCTAATCCCCTAAAACCACCTCGTTATCACCACCTTCTTCTCGGTGAAGAAATCTACGGCGTCCCGACCCTGCCCATGCAGGTCTCCGAAGAACGACTCCTTCATCCCGCTGAACGGGAAGAAGGCCATCGGCGCGGCTACTCCCACGTTGATCCCGACGTTGCCCGCCCGCACCCGATGCTTGAAGTCCCTTGCCGAGCGCCCGCTGGACGTGAAGATGCTCGCAGCGTTTCCGTAGCGGTTCGCCTCTATGATGTCCATCGCCTGCTCAAGGCTGTCTACCTGCACTATCGAGGCCACGGGCCCGAATATCTCTTCCTGGGCTATCGTCATTCCCGGATCCACGTCATCGAAGATGGTCGGTCCGACGAATGACCCCTCCGGGAACCCCTCCACCGACACGCTGCGACCATCCAGTATCAGTTTTGCCCCTTCCTTCACTCCCTGGTCGATGTATCCGATCACCTTCTCCCGGTGCTTCGATGAGATAACCGGCCCCATGTCAGACGACTCATCGAGCGGGTTCCCGACTTTAATTGCCTTCGCCGCCTCCATGAGCTTGTCTTTAATCGGCTCGTAGGCTTCGCCCACCGTAAGTACAACCGACCCCGCGAGACACCGCTGTCCCGCACCGCCGTACAACGATCCGATCATGTTGTCTATCGTCTTGTCCACGTCGGCGTCGGGCATGGCTACCATGAAGTTCTTGGCCCCGCCCTGGCACTGAGCCCGCTTCCCGTTAGTCGTGGCTCGCTGGTAGACATATTTCGCAATGGCAGTCGAGCCTACGAAGGAAATGGCACGCACGTCGGAGTTATCCAGCAGGGCATCCACCGCTTCCTTCGCTCCGTTAACCAGATTGATGACCCCATTCGGGAACCCCGCTCGGTCCATCAGGCCGATGCAGTACGACATGCTGAGCGGCACCTGCTCCGACGGCTTCAGCACGTAGGTGTTCCCACAAGCGATGGCGTAGGGCATGAACCAGTGCGACACCATGGCTGGGAAGTTGAACGGCACGATGCCCGCGCACACTCCAAGCGGCTGTCTCACGCAATCCTCGTCGATGTTGCGCGCTATGTCTTCCAGGTTGTAGCCCATCATCAGGGAGCTGATCCCTGAGGGCACCTCGACGTTCTGTATCGCGCGCCGGACCTCGCCGCGGGCGTCGCCGATCGACTTCCCGTTCTCGTGGCTCACGATACGCGACAGCTCTTCCCGGTTCTCTTCCAGCAGGTTCTTGTAGTTCCAAAGCAGCTGCACCCGGTCCGGGGGCGGAGTATCTCGCCACGACTTGAACGCCGACTGCGCAGCTGCGACTGCCGCATTAACTTCCGCCGCCGTCGAAAGCGGTACCTCGGCTATCACTCGACCGCTGGCCGGCTCCTGGACGTCCAGCCAGTTGTCTGTCGATGAGTCGACCCACTCTCCATTGATATAGTTCTGCAACCTCCCGTAGTACTGCTTGACTTCCAGCAAAGTGGACCGGGACTCAGCCATAATCTTTCCTCCCCGAAGATGAACAAATGCGCCGTGGGACGTTCGGAATGTTAACGGGGGGTGGGGAGGGGGTCAAGCGGGTGCAAACACCAAGGGCCGTGTCGCAAAACCTCCTGAGCCCCCTACCCGAACAACCCTGGGGTCGCCTTCTCTATCAGCCCGGTTATCGACTGCGGGTAGATGCCGATCAGGAAGACCACTCCGACCAGCGTGAGCAGCACTCCCCCGGCTATCTTCGGCATGGTCAGGGATTTCGAGCCAACCGGCGCGGGTTTGATGTACATCTGCCTGATTACCATCAGGTAGTAGTAAACAGATATCAGGCTGTTCGCCACGGCGATAGCCACCAGCCACAGCAACCCTTCCTTCGCCGCCGCAGTGAATATGTAGAACTTGATGGTGAAACCTGCGAAGAAAGGCAACCCGGCCAGCGAGAACAGGCTCACGGTCAATGCCAGGGCGAGCACCGGCGACCGCTTGGCCAGCCCCGCATACTCCTCGATCTTCTCACTGCCTGTCAGGTTGAAGTAGATGATCACGCAGCTGAAGGCTGCGAAGGTCGTGGCTGCATACCCAACGAGGTACAGCACCAGCGCAGTCGACGCCATCTCCGAAAGTGCCGCGATCCCCACCAGCAAGAATCCCGCATGGCCGATACTCGAATAGGCCAGCAGTCGTTTTATGTTGCTTTGCGAAATCGCTATGACGTTCCCCACGGTCATAGTCAGAGCCGCGATTACAGCGACTATCGGCTTCCAGTCGTCGATAACCGGCTGGAACCCGACGGCGAATAGGCGCAGCAGCAAAGCGAAGCTCGCCGCCTTGGAAGCGACGGATAGGTAGGCCGTAACGGGGACCGGGGCCCCTTCGTATACGTCGGGCGCCCACATGTGGAAGGGCACAGCCACGACCTTGAACCCGAACCCGGCAATGAGAAGAGTCAGACCTGCAAGGAACGCCAGTTGCAGTTGTTCTCCCGAACGCAGGACCTCTCCCATCCCCTCGAAGGTGGTCGTGCCCAGGGAGCCGTAGATCAGGCTCATGCCGTACAGCAGCACCGCGGAGGAGAATGCCCCGATCAGGATGTACTTTACTCCGGCCTCGTTGGAGCGGGCTTCCCGCTTGGCGTAGGCCGCCATCACGTAGAGGCAGAAGCTCAGGAGCTCCAGGGAGATGTAGGCCGTCAAAAGCTCGTTGGCCGAGACCATCATCATCATTCCCAGCACCGACAACATTATCAGGCTGTAGAATTCCCCCGGGTTCTCCAGGTGCTTCCTCACGAAGTCCCTGGAAGCGAGCACCATCACCGCCCCGACTATCGGCAGGAACACCTTGAAGAAGATGGCATAGTTGTCGACGACGTAGATGCCCGCGTACAGCTCACCTTCATTTCCGAGCAGCGTGAACGCCGACCCCATGACCGCCAGCAGTCCCGCAACGGCGAGGAAGGGCAGTACACCTTTCTTGTTTTCGGGAATGAACAGGTCCACCCCGAATAGTACAAAGGCCAGCCCGACAAGCAGGAACTCGGGGACCAGGAGTGCGAAGTCGATGTTCATGCCGCTGCAATCCTAGCCAGAATAGGGGCGATGCCTACGTCGATCATGCGGGTGAAGGGTTGCGGGTATACCCCGCCGAAAATCAGCACAGCCACCAGGGCCAGCATTGAGACTTTCTCAAGGTTCGAGGCATCGGGGAGCTTCTCCCATCGCTCGTCCAGCGGCCCGAAGAAGACCTTTGCCAGCAGCCTCAGTATGTACACCGCAGTAATCGCCGCCCCGATGATGCCGAGCACCGCCAATGCAGGATACGTATTGAACAGCCCCACGAAGACCAGGAACTCGGCGATGAACCCGCTTAATCCCGGCAGCCCCAGCGACGTCAGTCCCGCCACCGCGAAGAACGCTGCGGTCACCCCCATGCGCTTGGAGAGTCCCTGGAATATCGAGATGTCCCGCGTGTGGGCCCGGTCGTATACCACACCGACCAGGGCGAAGAAGAGGGCCGTCATTATCCCGTGGGAGAACATCTGGTAGACCGCGCCGGTCAAGCCCTTCGGGTCCAGGGTGGCGATGCCCATAAGCACGTAGCCCATGTGGCTCACGCTGGAATAGCCGATGATGAACTTCATGTCCTTCTGCGCCAACGCCGACATCGCGCCATACACCACATTCACTGTCGCCAGCCCGACCAATACAAGCTGCCAGTCCTCGGCGCCCTGGGGCAGCAGATCCAGCCCGACACGGATTATTCCGAACGCACCCAGCTTCATCAGGACGCCGGCGTGAAGCATGCTCACGGAAGTCGGGGCTGCAGCGTGGCCGTCCGGGGACCACGTATGGAAGGGCCACAGGCCGGCTAACACTCCGAACCCGAACATCAGGAGTGGGAACACCACTCTCTGGAAGGTTGCATCGAAGCCGGCCTGTTCCAGTTCCAGAAGGTTGAAGGTCCCAAGACCAGCATGGACGTAGATCGCTATTAACCCGACCCACACCAGCACGCTGCTCGCTACAAGATAAAGGACCAGTTTCAGCGCCCCGTACTCCTTACGCGTGCTTCCCCAGACCCCGATAAGCAGGTACATCGGCACTACGGCCAGCTCGTAGAAGAAGAACAGGAAGAAGAGGTCAAGGGACAGGAAGACTCCGTACACCCCGCAGACCAGGGCCATGAACAGGGCAAAGAAGTCCTTGGCCCGAGGCGCGGTGTTCCACGCCATGAACACCGCAGTAACCATCACGATGCCCGTGAGAAGCACCATGGGCGTGGCGATACCGTCGACGGCCAAGTGGAAGGTCACTCCGAGGCCCGGCAACCAGTGGTACTTTTCCGTCATGAACTGGTAGCCACCCACGTCGTTGTCGTAGGCGACGAAAACGTAGATGGAGAGGGCAAGGGTCACAGCAGCAATCGCCGCCATAGACCACTTCATCAGCTCGCGCTTGCTCTCGGGAAGGAGGACCGCGATCACTCCACCCGCAGCGGGGAGGAACAGGAGCGCTATGAGTACGTTGCCGTCCAGGTCCGTCTCCTTAGGCCGCCAGAGTGATGGCTACCACGAATATCAATGTGCCCACAGTGATCCCCAGAACGTAGTTCGAGACCTGACCCGTCTGGTGCCGACGCAATATCCGGCTCATCTTCACAGTGAACAGTCCCGTACCATCGACCCCCGCGTCGTTCACAACGTGCCGGTCGAACCACGCCGTTGCACCGCCTATTGCGAGGACCACCCTATCGATAGTCCACTGGTAGGCATCATCCAGGTAGTACTTGTTGGCTACGACGGTACGGACGGTAGACAGGGCGCGGTCCACGCCTTGGGGCAGCTTCATGCCCTGTCTGTACAGAGCGAGGCCCGATGCTATACCGACAAGGGCAACGACCGAAGATATCGCTGCCAGAACGACGTGTTCGTGGAAGCTGTCAGCCTTGTCCAGCACGAAGCTTCCGAATCCCGTGGCCTCACCCGGAAGGCCGAACACGTTGTCCAACCAGTCGGGGGCGGTGAAGCCGAAGACCAAAGTTAGGACACCGAGCAGGGCTATCGGGCTGGTCATCACGAAGGGTGCTTCGTGCGCGGACTCATTCTCGGGTTTCAGCTTCCCAAAGAAGACCAGCCAGCAGAGGCGGGTCATGTACAGGGCACTGAGGAAGAACGCTCCTATGGTAATAACAAGGGTAGCGGGGTTTCCGTCCTTCCATATGCCCTGCAGGATCTCGTCCTTGCTCCAGAAGCCGCTGAGGGGCGGGATACCGGACAGAGCGAGGGCGGCGATAACAAATACGACGCTCGTCACCGGCATCCGAGACCTCAGCCCTCCCAACCGACGGATGTCCACGTCCGAATGCTCCCCGACCGCGTGCAATACGTTCCCCGCGCCCAGGAACAAGAGCGCCTTGAACAGCGCGTGGGTAGCCAGGTGGAACATAGCAGCGGCGAGGGCGCCGTGGCCCAGCGCGAGCATCATGAACCCGATCTGGCTAACCGTGGAGTATGCCAAGATCCGTTTCAGGTCCGTCGACGACAAGGCCATTGTGGCCCCCATCACCGCCGTGATGAGCCCGATGGCAATGACGAGTTCCCCTGCACCCGGCGCAGCCTCGAAAAGGGGCAGCATCCTCGCTACCAGATAGACCCCTGCCACAACCATCGTAGCGGCGTGTATCAGGGCACTCACGGGAGTCGGGCCTTCCATGGCGTCGGGGAGCCAGACGTGGAGCGGGAACTGCGCCGACTTCCCCATAGCGCCGAGGAAGATCAGGATGGCGCTCAGGGTCATAATGCCGCTGCTCAACTCCCCGGCCTCGACCGCCTCCAGAATGGTCGGGATATGGAAAGTGCCCAATTTGTTGTACAGGAGCAGTATCCCCACCAGCAGCCCAACGTCTCCGATGCGCGTCGTGATGAACGCCTTCTTCGCCGCCTCCGCCGCCGACCTCCGCTCGTACCAGAAACCTATCAGCAGGTATGAGCATATGCCGACCAGCTCCCAGCCCACGTACAGCACCAGAAGGTTGTTCGAAAGCACCAGACCTAGCATCGAGGCGACAAAGAGGGAGTGGACGGCGAAATACCACGCGAGTCTCGACTCCCCGCGCATGTAGCCAAGGGAATATATCTGGACCAGCAGGGATACGAAGGTGATAACTCCCATCATCACTATCGCAACGGGGTCGATCGTCATACCCAAATCGAACACCCCACCCCCCGCCTCGAACCACGTAGCCGAGAATTCGCGCCCTGCACCATTAAGCAGGTCGTTAAGAAGGAACCAGAACAGCACAAAACCGAAGCCTATAGCTCCGATGGCAATGTACGGGCCCTTCCACGGGAGATATTTCCCGAAAAGGGCCAACGCCGTGAATGCACCCACGCAGGCTGCGGGAGCCAGCCAGGCCCAGTGCAGCCCAATTGCTTCGGTTCCGTTCATGAAGCCGGGGTCACCATTTCATCCGGTTAAGTTCGTCCACGTTCACCGAGGACCGGTTCCTGTACAACCTGAGCACTATGCCCAGTGCCAGCCCGACCTCTGCGGCAGCTATGGTTATGACGAAGATTGCGAATATGAAGCCCAGGTGTTTTTCAGTCTCGCCCCTCGGTACCAGGTACGTCGAAAAGGCAATAAGGTTAATGTTCACGGCCTGGAGCATAAGCTCGATGGACATGAGGATAAGGACGGCGTTCCTGCGAACCAGGACCCCGTACGCGCCCACGGCAAAGAGAGCGGCGGCCAGAATGAGATAGTATTCGATCTCTATCAAAGGCTAGGCTCCTATTCCTCGGGCCCCGGCCGCGAGATCACTATCGCCCCAATCAGGGCCACCAGCAGCACTATCGACGCAATTTCGAACGGTATGGCCCACTGCTGGAACAACACTTCCGATATCCCGGT
This sequence comes from Dehalococcoidia bacterium, assembly GCA_965197585.1. Lineage (GTDB taxonomy): Bacteria > Chloroflexota > Dehalococcoidia > Plut-88900 > Plut-88900 > Plut-88900. Next base: position 13,928 of record OZ240215.1, on the reverse strand, counting down.
GAATCCCGGACGCTGAGGGTCCTCCACGGGGCCCGGCCAGTCCGACATCAGGAATATCACCGTCAGCGCTGCAAACACGGCGCCGGTAGCCAGGAAGGCCAATACCCGCTGGTTGTTGTCCAGCTTCAGCGCCGACTCCCGGGCCCGGGTCAGCATGAGAGCGAACAGCAGCAATATCGTGATTGCACCGCCGTATATAAGGACCTGGACTATGGCCAGGAACTCGGCGAGCAGAAGGACAAACAGTCCCGACACCGCCAGCAGGGACAGAATAAGAAACAGGGCCGCATGAACCACGTTACGTGCCGCAACCGTGCCCACAGCCCCGATCATGGTCATCGCGGCCAGGATGAAGAAGAAGACCAGTACAGTGGTCACTACTCTTCTTCGACCTCCCCTGCCGGCACGGCCTCCGGGTACGCCGGGCCGTGCTTTTCTTCGTAGTCCTGCCCGAGGGCGTGGAGGGCGTCCAGGTCGGCCCAAAGGCCCCTGCGGCCATACTGTCCTATCTCGTGCTCCTGGGTCATCACTATCGCATCGAAGTTGCACACCTCCACGCAGATACCGCAGACGATGCACCGGGACAGGTCCAGCTTGAAGTCCTCGACCATCTTCTTACGCTTGCTGGTACCCGCTTCGTAGTTCTCATTCGGCTTCATGGTGACGTACATGCAGTCAGTCGGGCAGTATCGGGCGCAGACCTGGCACCCGACACACTTGGACTCCCCAATCACGTCGTCCCACAGCAGCCCCGGAAAGCCCATAAATCTGTCGGAAACCGGCAGATGCTCCTTCGGGTATTGCACTGTTACCGGTGGCCTGAGCAACGTCTTGATTGTCGTGGCGAGACCCTTGATTACGCCTATCATGCCGCCAGCTTCTCCTTACGGACTCTCAAGGCCTCTTCGAACTTCGCCGTCCGTGATTTTTGCCGAATCCTGACCACCACCCCGCTCACTGCCAACAGCGCCATAGACATCAGGAACATCGACCACGAGGGCCACCCGTAGAATGCGTATATGCCCGTAACCAGGATGTTGGCGAAGGTCAGGGGAATCAGGAACTGCCAGCAAATGGTCATGAGCTGGTCTATGCGGAAGCGGGGCAGTGTCGCCCGCAGCCAGAATATCGCCATTATTATCGCAGTGGTCTTGATGGCGAACCAGATCACCCCCGGGAGCAGAGGCCCGCTCCAGCCTCCCAGGAACAGCACCGTGGCCAGCGCCCCGATGGCGAAGGTGTTGGCATACTCGGCGAGGAAGAATATGGACCAGTGCATGCCGCTGTACTCGACGTACGGCCCACCCACGATCTCCGACTCCGCAGTCGCTATGTCGAAGGGCGTGCGTCCAAGCTCCGCCAGCCCCGCCACCAGGAAGACAACCAGGCCCAGGGGCTGCAGATAAACGTAGGGATAGCTTCCCTGTCCCTGGACTATCTCACGCATGTCGAGGGTGCCTGACAGCATCACAACCGCAAGTATCACCAGGATTATCGGCAGCTCGTAGCTTATGAGTTGCGCAGCGGCTCGGGCCCCGCCCAGCAGTGCGTATTTGTTGTTCGACCCCCAGCTCGCCATGATGATCCCAACAATCGACACCACGGTCACCGCGATGATGTAGAGGATCCCGTACTCCAGGTTCCTGACGACTAGGTCCTCGGTGAAGGGTATGGTGACCCACAATATGAACGCTGGTACAAAGACGATAATCGGCGCGATCCAGAAGGCAGACCTGTCCCGAACGGAGGGTGTTATATCCTCCTTCAGGAGCAGCTTCAGGGCGTCGGCGATAGGCTGGAAGATGCCGTGAAAGCCGGTCCGCATCGGGCCCATCCTCATCTGGAAACGACCCAGGACCTTGCGCTCGAGGTACGTGAGCAGCAACACCACCACCGTGATCAGCCCGATGATGGCGAGCACCTTCAGGACAGTGAAGAGCACGTCCAGCCAGCTCAACGGTCCACGTCTCCCAGCACTATGTCTATCGAGCCCAGTATCACCACCGAGTCCGCCAGGTAGGACCCTATGAGCATATGTCTAAGCGCCACCAGGTTGCAGAAGGACGGCGTCCTCATCTTTATCCTGTGGGGCTTGTCCTTGCCCTCGCTCACCAGGTAGACGCCCATCTCACCCCGGGGATTCTCCGTCCGCACGTACACGTCGCCCTTGGGCGGGCGGAGGGTGCGGGGGGTCTTGGCCATTGTCGGGCCCTGGGGCATCTGCGCCACGGCCTGCTTCACTATCTTTATCGACTCCCACATCTCCTCCATCCGCACCATGTACCGGTCGAAACAGTCACCGCTGGCGCCGATGGGTACATTGAAGTCGAATCTCGGGTAGAGGAGGTAAGGATCGTCTTTACGCAGGTCGTAGGCCAGCCCCGAGGCCCGTAAGTTGGGGCCCGTCACCCCGAAGTCGATAGCCGTCTCCGCGTCGATGACGCCTACGCCGATGGTGCGCTCCAGGAAAAGCTCGTTCTTCGACAACAGGTCTTCACACTCAGTGATGCCCTTTTCGAGCACCGGGAGGAGGGCGTCGAGCCTCTGGTTGAAGTCGTCCGGCAGGTCCCGGAATACACCTCCCACGCGGAAATAGCCGTGCATCATCCGGGCGCCGCTCACCGACTCGAAGAGGGCCTGCATCTGCTCCCTCTCCCGGAACCCGTACAGGAACGGGGTGATGGCCCCGCAGTCTGCGCCGAATGCGCCGTAGAAGAGCAGGTGGCTCGCTATCCGGTTCAGCTCGCACATTATCAATCGGATGTACTGGGCCCGCTCCGGGACCTCGAGCCCCATCAGCTTCTCAACCGCCATCACGTAGGGAAGCTCGTTGTTGAAAGAAGATACGTAGTCGAGCCTGTCGAAGAGGTCGATGATCTGGCGGTAGTCCTCCGCCTCGCACAGCTTCTCCGACCCCCGGTGCAGATACCCGATGTGCGGCACGACGTCGACTATGTTCTCGCCGTCAACGGTCAGCACCATGCGGAACACACCATGAGTGCTGGGGTGCTGAGGCCCCATGTTCAGCATCATGTCGACAGTGTCGAGCGGCTGATCGATGGTCACTGGGGCACCTCGATGTCGTCCGGTATCTGTATCTCGGCGAAGGGATACTCCTTGCGGCCCGGGAACCCTTCGAACCCCTCCCAAAGCAGTAAAGGCCGGGGGTCAGGGTGTCCCGTGTACGCTACCCCGAATAGCTCCGCGCCCTCTCTTTCGAACCATTCCGCGGCCGCCCATACCAGTGACACGGAGGCAAAGACCGGATTGTCCCTGGGAGCGCTGGCCTTGAACACGGCCCCATGCCCGAGGCTCGTGGAGTATAGATGGTAGACGGTCTGAAACACGTCGTCGTATTCGACTACTGAGAGGCAGCTCAGGAAGTCGAACCGGAGCCTCGGGTCTTCCTTGGCCGTGCGGCAGATGTCATCTGCCTGTTCCGGCTCTATCGACATCTCCACCTGATTAAGGTTAAGGGTCGGTTCCCTGTCGGAGAAGACTTCTTTTAGCATATCGAGAGTCGCCAGCGCTTTGGGGTCCGGCTTGGGGGGCGGGGGGCCCTTTTTCCCCTTGGGCGGCATACCTAGGTCCCGACCTCGCCGCGCTCGCGCATGATCTTTTCCTGCAGTTTCAGGATGCCGTCCATCAGCGCCTCGGGGCGGGGGGGACAGCCAGGCACATACACGTCAACGGGGATGATTTTGTCCACTCCCATCACCACCGAGTAGGACTTCTGGTAAGGTCCCCCGGCGCTGGCGCAGCTGCCCATTGCAATCACCCACTTCGGAGATGGCATCTGCTCATAGAGAAGCTTGATGGGCTCCTCCATCTTCTTCACCACCGTCCCCGCCACGATCATCAGGTCCGATTGCCGGGGCGATGGCCACGGGACTATCCCGAACCTGTCCAGGTCATGGTGAGACATGAACGTGCTTATCATCTCGATGGCACAGCACGCAAGCCCGAACTGCAACGGCCAAAGTGAAGATTTGCGCGCCATGGCAAATATCTGGTCGGCCTTGGCGGTGATGATCCCCGGGGCTGCGCTCTTGAACAGGCTCTTCCCCGGCCAGTTGCGCCGGTCGCCGGGATTTACTTCCACCGGAGCATCCCTTTGCGCCAGCTGTACAGCAAACCGAATAGCAGAATGGCGATGAACAGCATCATCTCGTAGAAGATGACAGGGCCGTTGCTCTTGAATATCACTGCCCAGGGAAACAGGAAGGCGGCTTCGACGTCGAAAATGAGGAAGAGGATGGCGAAGATGTAGTAGCGGATGTGGATCTGGGACCAGAATCGGCCCACGGGAGGGATGCCGCACTCGTAGGGGATGTCTTTCGCCTCGGACTTGCTCTTCGGAGCGAGGAGCATTGATCCAAGGAACGCGAAAAGCACCATCAGGGTGCCCGCAATGACGGCGATAAGAACGGCGGTGTATTCGAGAGAGTACTGTTCCGGCACGTGCCTTATTCGTTATCTAGGGCCCTGGGCTGGGCCCTGAGCAAATCCCTTTTAGTCGCGCTTACAGCCCTTCATAACAATGCCAAAATCGGAGGTGCTTTTCCGCCCGGCGGCCAAGCGAGATCGGAATAGCAATATACCAATCCCACACCCTCAACGTCAAGAAAATCTGCCGTATAAATAAGCGGTTGGCTAAGCCAACCGCTTATTCGTGTCCATTCTCATAGGAACAGGGGAGTATTGGGTACACTCACCCTCCCAGGGCCCGTAAGAAGAGCCCGATACTGTACGTCCCAATAAACACCGGCACCATCCCGAGACTCGGGCGGATGTTCCTCTCCGTCTTCTCCAGGTAAAGCCGCGCTATTGCCGCCAACAAGATTATCATGATCAGGAACGCCACTAACGTCGTCACCCCGATGACCACGCCGACTATCAGCCCACCGAGCGCCCACCCCAACAGCTCAGTGTCGGAGCGCCTCAGCGGGCTGAATATTCCTGTGCGGGAATCGGGGTTTTGCTTTCCAGGCCTTGCTGTTCTAGATCGTTTACTTGGACTCAAATCAGCCTTCTTCTCTTCTCTCCAGACAGGGTTACCGAAGCTTTAGTCACTTTTGAGGGCAAGAGCGGCTTCACTCTTGCCCAGATCACTGTGGACACGGCCTCAGGCCCCTGGGCGGCATCCACAACAAGCCATCTTTCCGGGTCCCGCCTGGCCTGCTTCAAATAACCTTCCCGGACCCTCTTGTGGAATGTGATGTTCTCATCCTCGAACTTTCGGCCTTCTTTGTCCATCCGACCGCCCTGCCCGGTGTTCTCTCCTACCGAAAGCTCCGGTGTAAGGGCAGCAATCCGTTTCAAGGCCTCCTCGGGCTCCATGTCCAGCAGTATCGTAAGGTCGGGCATGACATCTTTGGTAGCGATCAGGTTGACGGCCTGGATCTGCTTTTGTGTCGGCCCACCCTTCCGGCCCTCGTAACCGTAGCCCTGGTAAGCGATGGTGGAGTGCACGTAACGGTCCGCTATGACGATAGACCCCCGTTCCAACTCGGGCCCGATGTGCCTGGTTACCAGTTCCGCCCTCGCCGCCGAGAAAAGGAGAAGCTCCGCAATTGGTGTCGGGGGGGTCAGGCCCTTGAGCAGCGGCCTGAGCTTTTCTCCGAGGGCCGTTCCCCCCGGTTCCCTCACCAGCGAGCAAACGTAGCCTTCCGTCCTCAGTCTATCCCACAGTTGTCGGGCCTGAGAAGTCTTGCCCGTCCCCTCGCCGCCTTCGAAGGTTATGAAAAGTCCCATAGAGTGTGACAGCCCCGCCTAATAGGGGGCTGGGTTCCTTCTGGTCGGCTGACCGCCGGGCCGCGAGATGTTAACGTGCCGCATCGGGTCCGTCCCCACACTAAAAGACTCCAGGTTGGAACGCTCCGCCGTCTGGTGCTGAAGCCGTCGGATAAAGCTGCTCTGGGGGCTCAACGCCACCGAGTCCTCTCCCGTCTCCACTTGCCGTACAGCGTCCTCAGCCTCCTTTATCGCCGAGTTTAACGGGTCGCCCTTCTTCTCCAGACCGAACACCGCCATCAGGTACTGCTCAATCTGGCTCACGCTGCTGTGGCGCAGCACGAAGACGGGCACGCCCTCGGATTCCGCGGCCCGGAGGGCCTGGGGTCTCTTCCGGTAGAAGGTCTTCGTGGTTATCACAAGGTCGGCGTCCCGGAATCCCTCCACAAGGCTTACGGGGAGTTTCAGCTTCTTGATTACGCTTTCCATCCGACCACGATTTACGCCAAAAGAGTAGATGCGGGAAATCCCTGCCAGCATCTTGGGCCTGGGCTCGACGGATGGGCCAGGCGCCGGAGTCCGAGTCGCTACATTCTTGCTGACGTTACCTTCCTCGTCCAGCCAGCGCTCTTCCGGGGGCGCGGATCTCTGCCGCAACGTCAAGTCCACCGTCGTCGACACGTCCGTGTGTACTGCCACCTTGTCCCAGCTCTGTATCTCTACCACTATGTCGAATGTCGGGGGGGCCTTCCGCTCCAGAATGGACTTCTGCGTTCCTCTTCGCCGCGCCTCGTCATCACCCAGCGTCACTGACTGAATGCCCCCGATCAGGTCCGAAAGCGTGGGGTTCTGGATCAGGTTGTCCAGGTTGTTCCCGTGGGCCGTGGCCACCAGCTGCACACCCCGCTCCCCTATTGTTCGGGCGGCGGTTGCCTCAAGCTCCGTGCCGATCTCGTCGATGATGATCACCTGGGGCATGTGGTTCTCCACGGCCTCAATCATCACGGCATGTTGAAAGGCGGGGGTCGGGACCTGCATCCGGCGTGCCCGGCCGATGGCCGGATGGGGAATGTCTCCGTCTCCGGCTATCTCGTTGGAAGTGTCCACGATGACGACCCGCTTCCGCATGTCGTCAGCCAGCACCCGAGCCACCTCCCGCAGCATCGTCGTCTTCCCAACACCCGGCCTCCCCAGAAGGAGAATGCTCTTGCCCGACTTTACCAGGTCATCAATAACCCGTATCGTGCCGTAGACTGCCCGACCCACCCGGCACGTCAGTCCTACGATATTCCCCTTCCGGTTCCTTAACGCAGATATGCGGTGCAGCGTCCTTTCGATTCCCGCCCGGTTGTCATCCCCGAAGCTGCCTATACGCTCCGCGACGAAGTCCAGTTCCTCCTGAGTCACCTCGGTGTCCTGAAGGTATGCCTCGCCGTCAGGGAAGCGGGCCTCGGGCTTCCGACCCAGGTCCATGACCACTTCCAAAAGCTCCTTCCCGTCCTGCCGTTCCCGCAGCCGCTCCTGCAGGTGAGACGGCAGAGTCTGGAGCAGCGCCCCCAGATCGTCCGTTATCTGTTTTTCCATTCCCGTTTAACCGCCTATTGCTGCTATTCCGCACCTATGGGCACCAGCGAAGGCCGCTTGATCTTGGCCGTGACGTTTCGCACGCCCCTGGAATACTTCTGCACCAATGTGTACCCTCGGGCCTCCAGGGCCTGCATAAGTGGCGTTTCGAACTCTGTGGCCATACAGTACACAGTCTCCAGGTGAGCCATCCGACTCTCCACCAGGTACAGGATGTCGTCGGGGGATATCGAGGCCCCGGGCCTGATCATAATACTGAAGTAGCCCGCCCTCCCCTGCACCCGAGTGCCCACCCATCCTACCGTCAGACCCTTCTCCACAACAAAAAACTGCCCGGAGTTTCGTCCTGTCCAGTTTCCTGCCCGGGTCTGCCTCCAGTAATCAAGGGTCTGGCCCTCCACCACTCTCACGTGGAAAGGATACACGGCGTTGTAGAGCTGGAACACAGTGAACTCGTTGGATTGCGTCACCGGTTGCAGTTCAGCGTCCGTTCCACTGCCCGCAGTTTCCGTTGCGGAACGTGTGTCCCGACGGAAAAGGCTCTCTCGCAGGTAAAAGGTGAATCCCACGGCCCGGACCCCGTCCCGGCACGGGCTATCTTCCGCAACCCTTATAAACAACCTGTCGACTCCCCGCCGGCCTGCGTTGAGGATAAGACCATTGAGCAGGTCCATAAGCGAATGCTCCAGGTCCGGGGAAAGGGCCAGGGAACTCACCTCCCAAACCGTAGGGCTTCCCATGTTCTGGGCCAGGGCCAGCCCCTTCACCTTGAATCCCCTGGTCAGGACGCAGGTGTGCCTACGGGGAGCGAGGCCCAGCAAGGGCTTGGGGGAGATTACGTCCAGCATGGACAGACGGTCCGAGCCCAGCTTCCTGTGGGGTTTTGCTTGGTTGGGCAGCTTTCCCATGCCGGAAAAGACCAGCCTGACCAGATCGAAAGGGCTGATGGTCCTTATCATAGTCCCCGAGTCTGCCCGCCCGTCATCCGTATATGTGTGTACTCCGAACCGGGCCCCGTCAACGGCGGCCCATCTCCAGGAACAACTTGTGGAACCGGGAATCGTCGGTGAGTTCGGGATGGAATGAGGTTACCAGGACGTTATCCTGGCGCGCCGCCACCGGCGTACCGTTTTCCAGCTGGGTGATGAGATCGACTCCCGGCCCCATCCGTTCTATCCAGGGCGCCCTGATGAACACCGCATGAAATGGACTTCCACCTAATGCTGGGACAGGGAGGTCCGCCTCGAAGCTGTCTATTTGAGACCCGAACGCATTCCGTCTCACGTCCAGGTCTATAAGACCCATCGGCACCAGAACATCCCCAATCACGCGGCGAGAGGAAACGATCATGCCCGCGCACGTACCCCACAAAGGCTTACCGGACTCTGCAAACTGCTTCACGGGCTCCACGAGCCCGTAAATTTCCATGAGCTTCGTGATGGTAGTGCTTTCGCCGCCGGGAATTACCAAGCCGTCGAGTTCGTCAAGTTGCCGCGGCAACCGGACTTCCGAGGTCTCGACACCCAGGTCACTGAATATCTTACAGTGCTCGGCGAAGTCTCCCTGGATCGCCAGGACTCCTACCTTCTCCATCAGAGAAGGGACACCTCCGCGAGTCTACCAGCCCCTGGAGGCCAGGAGAGCCTCCGGCGGCAGGTCCTTTGCAGACATCCCCTTCATCGGCGTTCCCAGGCCCTCCGAGACTCGAGCCACGATGTCCGCGTCCTTGTAATGGGTCGTCGCCTCGACTATCGCCCGGGCCCTCGGGGCAGGGTCATCGGACTTGAAGATGCCGGAGCCCACGAACACACCCTCGGCGCCAAGCTGCATGACCAGGGCAGCATCAGCAGGGGTCGCTATGCCGCCTGCGCAGAAGTTCACCACCGGCAACTTGCCGCTTTCCCTGACCTCGGCGACTAGCTCACGGGATGCACGCATCTCCTCGGCTGCGATGGTCAGCTGGTCGTCATCCAGCTCACGCAGCCCTTCGATACCCTCCGTAACAGTACGCAGGTGGTTGACGGCCTCTACGATGTCTCCGGTACCGGCCTCGCCCTTAGTCCTGATCATCGCCGCGCCTTCGTCGATGCGCCGGAGGGCCTCGCCCAGGTTACGGCACCCACATACGAAGGGGACATTGAAATTGTGCTTCCAGACGTGATATTTCTCGTCGGCAGGCGTAAGGACCTCCGACTCGTCGATGTAGTCGACAGCGATTGCCTCAAGCACCTGGGCCTCTGCGAAGTGGCCGATGCGGCATTTCGCCATGACCGGAATCGTGACCGCGTCCTTGATGGCTTTGATTATCTCGGGGTCCGACATCCGGGCAACGCCGCCGTCCCTCCTGATGTCCGCGGGGACCCGTTCGAGGGCCATAACCGCGCATGCACCCGCGTCCTCAGCGATCTTGGCCTGCTCCGCGGTTACCACGTCCATGATCACCCCGCCCTTCAGCATCTGCGCCAGTCCCGCCTTTACTTTCCATGTCCCCTTGTCCATCTTAGCCCCTCCTTGGTCCTTTGCGACGGGATTCCGTCAAGTGCGAAATTCTCATTATGATAACGGAAGATATTCTATCATAACGCAGTTTTGGAGGGACGATCATCCCGGCCGGCCCCGACCCTAGGCCCTGGCCGCCCCCACGATACTGGACAAGGTGTCTACGCCCTGCTGTTCCATGTACTCCCTCAACCCCTCCGCCACGTCCATGCAGGCCCGGGGATTGGTGAAGTTGGCTGTCCCCACCTGGACTGCAGTAGCGCCTGCCATTATGAATTCCAGGGCATCCTGTGCGTTGCTTATGCCCCCCATCCCGACCACCGGCACGTCTACCGCACCCGCGGCCTTGTATACCATAGCCAGGGCCAACGGTTTGATTGCCGGCCCCGAAAGCCCGCCCGTCACCGTGCTCAGCGTAGGTCTGCGTTTGGGCACGTCTATAGTGAGCCCTACGTAGGTGTTCACCAGGGATATGCAGTCCGCCCCACTATCAACCACAGCCCTGGATATCTCGGCAATGTCGGTCACGTTGGGGGTGAGCTTGACCATGACTGGGAGCGAGGTGTTTTTCTTGACTGCCTCGGTCACCAGAGCCGCCGCCCGTGCATCGACACCAAACTCCAGACCCCCCCGCTCCACATTCGGGCACCCTATATTAACTTCGAGACCGCTGATGCCCGGCCGGCCATCCAGTATTCGGGCAATCTCACCGAACTCGGTCGCGGTCTCTCCGGATATGTTAGCTATGACTTTGATCGGCCACGTTGCCCACTGTGGAGCGAGAGTGTCCGCCGCGGCCTCCGCACCGACGTTCTGAAGGCCGATAGTGTTAAGCAGTCCGGCAGAGGTCTCGGCCAGGCGAGGCTGTGGGTTTCCGGCGCGCGGGTATCGGGTGATCCCCTTGCACACTATCGCCCCGATACGGGACAGGTCCGAGACCTCTCCCAGCTCCTTGCCGTAGGCAACCGTCCCCGAGGCCCCGATCACTGGATTGCTGATGACCAGGCCCCGCGGATGCAGAGGCGCCAGATTGACCGAAAGGTCCAGTTTTACGGCTGTCCTCATCTAGTTGTCGGAGAACCCGTTGGTAAACCCGAAGGAATCGAAGAAGTCCTGGCCGTCGTCCATGCCCGGAGGCATCTGCAGGCCCTCGCCCAGCTCGGGGATGGGTGTCTTCTCCAGCTCAAGCAGCTCCGGTATGTTCAACCGGGCCGGGATCAGCCGACCTATTATCACGTTCTCCTTCAGGCCCAGCAGGCGGTCTTTGCTGCCCCTTAGCGCAGCCTCGGTCAGTATCTTCGTCGTCTCCTGGAAGGAGGCCGCTGCCAGGAAGCTGTCCGTGTTGAGGGACGCCTTGGTAACGCCCAGAAGTATCGGGTTAGCGATGGCGGGCTCTCCGCCCTCGGCCAGGACCTTGGCGTTGCTGTCATGGTAGACCAGCCTATCGACCAGCTCGCCGGGAAGGAGCTGAGTGTCCCCCTGGGAGTCGATCCTGACCTTCCGCAGCATCTGCCGGACTATCACCTCAATGTGCTTGTCGTTGATGTTCACGCCCTGGGACTTGTAGACCTTCTGCACCTCTCGCACCAGGTACTGCTGTACCGCGTCGGTGCCCATGATCCTTAGAATGTCCTGGGGATTGATGGGGCCCTCAGTGAGCTGCTGTCCGGCAGTAACCGCTTCTCCCTCTGCCACCAGCAACCTGGTAGTCGCCGGAACCGGGTACTCCCGACGGTCCTGCTCTTCGTACGTTACTACTATCCGGTCTTCTTCCAGCTCTACCATCCCGGGCGTCCGGGCGAGGATAACCTTGTCCGGAAGAACGGTGTCGGGATCATCCACTGACTGCTGTTGAGCCAGCGGCGTCTCCGACTCCACGTGCTGCCCCGACTGTACCAGCGGTTTATATCCTTCCGGGAGGGGGTACTCTTCCGTGTACTGCTCGGTGCTTACGGTGACTATCTTTCGAGTCTCTTCGTCCTGCTCGACCTGGGCTATGCTGTCCATCTCAGCGAGGATCGACTGCCCCTTGGGGGCCCTTACCTCGAACAGCTCCTCAACCCTCGGCAGTCCACTGGTTATGTCCAGGCCGCCGGCCACTCCGCCGGTGTGGAACGTTCTCATCGTCAGCTGCGTTCCCGGCTCCCCGATGCTCTGCGCAGCGATAACTCCCACCGCCTCGCCTTTCTCCACCGTCTCGCCTCTCGCCGGGCTCCAGCCATAGCAGACCTTACAGAGGCCACGCTTGGCCTCGCACCCCAGGGGCGTGCGCACGAACACGCGGGTCACTCCCGCATCCTCGATCTCCTTTGCGGTTGGCTCGTCAATCTCTACCCTGTTGTCTATAAGCATCTCCTGGGTCTCAGGGTGATAGACGGGGGCCGCGGTGAACCGGGACACGATCCATTCGGACAAGGAGCCTAGGATTGTCGTCTCCCGGTCGTAGTTGATCCAGATCCCGGAGGTTGTCTCGCAGTCCTCTTCCGTGATGATGACTTCCTGGGACACGTCTATAAGCCGGCGGGTCAGGTAGCCGCTGTCTGCCGTGCGCAGCGCAGTGTCCGCCAACCCTTTCCGGGCCCCGTGGGTGGAGATGAAGTACTCCAGCACCGTCAGCCCTTCCTTAAAGCTTGACCGGATGGGCAGGTCCATAATCCGGCCCCGTGGGTCGGTCATCAGACCCCTCATGCCCGCCATTTGCTTGACCTGGGAGATGTTACCCTTCGCCCCCGAGTCGGCCATCATGTAGATCGAGCCGTAAGAGGGCAGGACCTCCTGGATTAGAGCCTGGACCTTGGCGTCTGCCTGGCTCCATACCTCTACGGAGTTCTTGTAGAGCTCGTCCTCGGTGATGAGGCCCATGTCGTACTGGGCCTTCTCCTCGGCGACGCGCTCGTCGGCCTCGCTCAACACGCCGGCCTTGGCTTCCGGCACTTTCAGGTCGGTGGCCGCAATGCTCATGCCGGACTTTGTCGCGAAGCTGAACCCGAGCCGCTTGATGTCGTCAAGCACGACGGCCGTGGCCTCTGACCCAATGAGCTGGTAGCACTCCGCAACAATGTCCTTGAGGACCTTTCTGTCGACAACCTCGTTGCGGTACTCGACCTCCTCGGGCAGGATGTCGTTGAACAGGATGCGCCCAACGGTCGTGGCCAGGCGCTCGCCTTTGCCCAGGGACACCTCTATTTCCTGCTGGAGCTGAATCTGGTCCAGATCGTAGGCCAGCTTGGTGTCTTCCTCACTGCGGAACAGCCTTCTTTCGCCTTCGGGTACGGGCTTTATCAGCGTCATGTAGTAGCACCCGAGCACGATGTCCAGGGTGGGAGCGGTAATCGGCTCCCGAGAGCTGGGCGACAGCATGTTCCTGGTGCTGAGCATCGCGTGCTTGGCCTCTATCACCGCAGCGCGGGACAGGGGCAGATGCACGGCCATCTGGTCGCCGTCGAAGTCCGCGTTAAAAGCGGTGCAGACAAGTGGGTGGAGCTGAATGGCGCTCCCGTCTATGAGCACGGGCCAGAAGGCCTGTATCCCGAGCCTGTGCAGGGTCGGGGCCCGGTTCAGCAGCACGGGCCTCTCCTTGGTCACCTCTTCCAGAACGTCCCAGACCTCGGGCCTGGTGCGCTCCACCATCCGCTTGGCGCTCTTTATGTTGTGAGACAGCCCCTTCATGACCAGCCGCTGCATCACAAATGGCTTGAACAACTCCAGGGCCATCCTCTTCGGCAGACCGCACTGGTCCAGCCGCAGGTTCGGGCCCACGACGATCACGGATCGCCCACTGTAGTCGACCCTCTTGCCCAGGAGGTTCTGCCGGAACCGTCCCTGCTTCCCTCTGAGCATGTCCGATAGCGACTTCAGCTTGTGGTTGTGGCTCCCGGCTATTGCTCGGCCCCGGCGCCCGTTGTCTATGAGCGCATCCACCGCTTCCTGGAGCATGCGCTTTTCGTTACGGATGATAATCTCCGGTGCGCCCAGTTCCAGGAGCCTCTTCAGCCGGTTGTTACGGTTGATGACCCTGCGGTAGAGATCGTTAAGGTCGCTAGTGGCGAATCTGCCGCCGTCCAGCTGGACCATCGGTCTCAGGTCGGGAGGAAGGACTGGCAGGACGGTCA